>JBNIDP010000001.1:0-2083 GCA_050108115.1 Bathyarchaeia archaeon
TGGCGGGTCCGACGGGAATTGAACCCGCGACCCCCGGATTAAAAGTCCGGTGCTCTAGCCTGACTGAGCTACGGACCCGCTCAGCTTTTGTTGCGGCTGATAGAAATCGGGTGGGGGTTTTTTAGGTTTTCGATTCTGTTGAGGGGAAAATTGATGGTTGATGGTTATTTTTAGGATTTCAGGATGGTTGTCATGAATCCTTTTATCCTGTCGGTTGAATCAAGTATAACTTGTGTTGTTTTTGCTCCTTTGTCTGTTAGTTTGTATACTCTTTTTCTTTCTACCCATACGCCTTCGATGAGTCCGTTTCTTTCGAGTGCGTAGAGTAGTGAGTACACGGTGCCGGAGCTTACTAGTAAGCCGAATTTGGTGTGGATGTAGGATATTATGTCGTATCCGCTTACTGGTCCGTTTCTGAGTTCGGACATTATTATTGTGTCCATAAAATTTTTTATGATTCTTTCTTGGATTTTTTTGAGAATTTTTGCTTCCATTTTTTCTCCGTTAAGGCTTACTGAGAGTAACACCATGTTGAATTCACTGCTAACTTGTTTAGCCTTGTTTAGATATTTAAGCTTTATTCGTATTTCGACTACTATATTACAATATTAACATTTAACTTTAAACAAATTAACACGTGTTTAAACAACTAAAACAAACAAAATACCTGCCTAAAGGCAGCGTAAAACGAATTTTCTTCAACACATAACTATCTAAACACGAAAGTTGAAGCAACTAATACAATGCAGCAATATACACATAAATGTTATCCCACACTACTAAGAGGCCGAAAAAATTTCAATGTTTAGCGCTAAAGACGACACATTAAAAATCCTTTTTTAACGTAATCCTTTCACTTTTATTGCCCTGAAAAAACATTTTATTAGTTACGTATATACGTGCATGTTAACAAACGTTATTTCTTATCCTACAGTACAGGGCTAACGGTGCCTAAACGTGATTTCATGGAAACATTCATTTAAACGATTAAACGAAGAATATGAAATAGCAAAGAAAAAGAAACAAGCGCTAGATAACCTGTACAATACAGGAAAAATCTCACAGTCTACCCGAGATTCTTTCAACAACGACATAACCGCTGCAATTGTCGAAATTGAAAGACAACAAAAAGACCTTCTAGAAAAAATGCAACTTAAAACCGAAGAGTTAGCCGGTCAAATTAAAACCTTAGAATCTCTCCTAGCAAACTACGAAATCCAACACGTAGTCGGAGAAGTTGAGGAAGATATCTATCAACGTGAAATTTTACTCTTAACAACTGGTCTAGATACAGCTAAAAATGAATTAGAAACAATAAAACAGGCCACAATGCAGCTATGTGCACCAGTTCAAACAGTAAAAGCTCCAGCAGCCCCAGAAGTTCCAGCTGCTCCAGCACCCGTAATTGCTGAATCAGTTACCGTAGCCGCTCCAGTGCCCATTGTAATTGAAGCTGCTCCTGAAATTGTTCCAGCCGCACCAGAACTTATAGTAGCTGAGTCAGTAGTTGAGGAGCCAGTTTTGGAGTCTATCCCAGTAGAAGAAGCCCCAGCTCCAGTTGAAATTGCACCAGCAATCGAGACTCCAGTTGATGTAGCCCCAGCAGTTGAGGCGGTCCCCATTGAAACACCCATCGAAGTTGAATCTGCACCAATCGAAACAGCCCCACTTGAAGCTGCTCCAGCTCCAGTTGAGGAAGCTCTGATAGTAGAAGAAGCTGCACCAGCAATTGAAACTCCAGTAATTGAAGAACCAGTTATGGAATCAGCACCAGTTGAAGAAACTGCCGCCTCAATTGAAGAATCACCAATTGTGGAAGAGCCAGTTTTGGAATGTGCTCCAGTTGAGGAAGTATCAGTTGAGACATCAACAGTTTTCGAGGTTCCAGTTGAAGAAACCGTTGCCTTAGTTGAAGAAGTTCCAGTAATTGAAGAGGCAGCACCAATCGCTCCAATAGAACCAGAAGAACCCGCAATCGAAATTACAACAACAGAACCAATCTTCTTAGCTGCTGAGCCAGCAGTTGAGGAGCCAGTTTTGGAATGTGCTCCAGTTGAGGAAGTATCAGTTGAGACATCAACAG
>JBNIDP010000001.1:2183-2062817 GCA_050108115.1 Bathyarchaeia archaeon
GAGCCAGTTTTGGAATGTGCTCCAGTTGAGGAAGTATCAGTTGAGACATCAACAGTTTTCGAGGTTCCAGTTGAAGAAACCGTTGCTCCAGTTGAAGAGGCAGTTGTTGAAGTAGTTGAAGAACAAACAGTTGCAGACGTTCCACTCCAAGTTTTCGAAGTTACAGAGCAAGCTCCAGTTGAGCAAACACTTGAAAAAGTTATGGAACAGTTAGACACTCCAGCAATTGAAACCATAACAGTAGAGGAGCTAACACAAGACAGCCACCCTTCTTCAGCGCCTCATCAGGCGCCTTCCGAAATCATAACCGAAGCGGCAAGCGACGGTCAAATCGACGAAAGCGACGAAAACACAACTGAGTAAGCTAAAAAAGCTTCTTTTTCTTTTCTTATTTTTAATTTTTTTGTTTAATCTTCTTGTTTCGGTTTTATGGTTTTGGGTTTTTGTGTAAATATTAATAAGTGCTGATGCTGGAACATTACTTTCATGCCTCAACAGTCAAAAAGTAAAGCTAAAAGTAAAGCTAAAATGAAAACAAAACGTAATGTAACGCCTGAAGCTCCAGGGATAACGACAAAAAAGTCGTACTGGGTAATGTTAGCTGTAGTTATGGCTGTGGCTGTATCCATTGCTGGTTACATGTTGAATTTATCGCCACTTGGCATTGCTGTTTTGATGGTTCCCGTTATTCTGTTGATTGGTCTTATCGGCTTTATCAGGGTTACACCTTCAACGTTGTCAATTTCTAGGCGGGCAACTTTTCTTTTTGTTGGCGCTTCAGTTATTGGCTTTGGAATTTGGGCGGCAATAATGCTTGCTTTAATGGCTACCAATTTATTAACAAACGTTTTTGGTGACCCGTTTTTCATTATGCCAAGTTTGATAGCTTTCTTAATAATTGGTGCTTTCATTGGTGAATTGCTTGGCAGAAATCGAAGAGTACAAACCTTCTTCTTTAAGGAAGATTCTCTTTAACCTGTCTTTCTTTTTCTATTTTCCCCAGAAGCTTTAAGAGCCAAATGCTTAGCATGATTTCTAACAGAACGCAAAGAGACAGGACAGACCAAAATTGAAATTTGGTATAATGACACGAAACCCAGAAGCATGGAGCAGCACCCAAGTACGTGAAGCCTTAACAAAACATGGTATACCTTACGAATGTTTCACTTTTCCACGGCTTGTTGCGCGATTAGCATACAAACCTTACTTTAAAATAAACAGTACCAGCATTCTTGACGATTTGGATGCGCTAATTATTCGCCCGATAGGTCGCGGCTCGCTTGAAGAACTTGTTTTCCGCATGGACATGCTCTATAAACTTGAACGCAAAGGCTTCTACATGGTTAACCCGCCAAACGCAATCGAACACTGCGTTGACAAATATGACATTTTGGCGCTGCTTGAAGACTTTGGTGTCCCTGTACCACGCACGTTAGCTACTGAAAGCGTAAACGAAGCCTTAGCAGCTTTTAACGAACTTGGCGGTGATGTGGTGGTTAAACCGATTTTTGGTTCACGCGGTCAAGGTGCAACGCGCATTAACGACGTAGATATTGCTGACACAATTTTTAAAGCTATAACGTTTCATCACGGCGTTATTTACATGCAAGAGTTTGTTCAACATGGCTTTTCAGATATCCGTGCTTTTGTAATTGGTGACCGTGTGGTGGCTTCGATGCGACGTGTAGCTACTGGTTGGAAGACTAATTACAGCAGAGGTGCAAGACCTGCACCTGAGAAAATAAGTAAAGAATTTGAGGATTTAGCAATAAAATCTTCAAAAGCAGTTGGATGCAAAATCGCTGGAGTTGACATTCTTGAAAGTCCTGATGGTCCACGTATTGTTGACGTTAATAGTCAACCAGGCTGGAAGGGTTTACAAGTGGTTACTGACGTGAATATTGCTGAAGAAATCGTCAACTTTGTGCTTGACGAGCTTAAAAAATAATTTTTTATTCTTTTATTGCAAGCAGCCTAGTGTAAGCGTCTTCGGCCGATGTTGGAAAAACGGTTTCTTTTCCTGCTTTAATTAGGGTTCTGCTATTGTTTTTGGTGAATTCGCCGATAAAGCAGCCTTTAAGACCATTTTGTTTTAGTATTTCGATTGTTTTTTGTTTTGCCTCTTGGGGAACTGCAGCCAAAATTGTCCCAGTGGATGACAATGCTAACACCTGCTCATCACTTAAACCAAAATTCTCCTTTAGTACCAAAGCTTCTTTTGGGATTGGAATGTTTTCCCACGTTACTTTGATGCCGACTTTAGAGGCTTCTGACAGCTCATTAAGTGCAGTCACGAATCCTCCTTCAGTCGCGTCATGCATTGCATCAACACAGCCTGCATCTGCGAGTTGTTGAGCTTCTTTAACGCAACTCTGCATCTTTACCCTGCCCGCTAATTCTTGGGTTTTCTCTGTTCCAAAAAGTTTCCTCGCTGTTTTGGGGTGTGTTAATGCAAAATTGGTAAGTGTTTCGATGCCGACTGGTTTAGTGCACAAAATGAGGTCGCCCGCTTTAGCGCCACCGGGGGTTACAAGTTTTTCTGGTTCGATGGTTCCGTAGATGGTGCAGACTCCCAGTAGGTCTTTTAAGCTGTCGTACATGCCGGTGTGTCCCCGTACTATGGCTATGTTTTGTTCGTTTGCGGCTGTGCAGGTTTGTTTCATTATGTCTTGAAAAATGGTGGGGTCGGTTGGTCTTGGTCCGAGCAGGTTGATGGTGCAGAATTGTGGTTTAGCGCCAAAAAGGGAAAGGTCAGATGCGGCGTAGTTGATTAGGAACCAGCCAAACCATTCATGCGGGACGCCTGTGCATGGGTCAGTTGAAACCACCAGCAACTGGTCGCCGAGGCGGTGGACGCCTGCGTCGTAGCCAATCATTGGTGGAATAACTACCCTGTTGTCGGTTTTGATGCAGTTTAGGAGTTTTTGCAGTTCTTGGTTGCTGAGTTTTCCCAAATTTTTGTCTTCCAGTTACATGTACGCTTTAAGCACGTTGCTTTTTTGCAGTATGTACAGTGCAACGCCGCTTATTACAAGTTCAGGTAGCAGGTAACTTGCATTGTAGACTGATGAGTAAATGATTGGGTCAATGTCTGGAGCGTAGACGGGTGCCCACCATATTGCGCCTGCGATGAAATGCATCAAAAACCTGCCTGCAATTGCCACTGTTGCACCAAGCACTGGTTTGTTTGGGAAAAATCCTGCTAAGCCCAAGACAGCGAACGCTAAGGGGTAGTCGAAGAGCACTTGGAATGGGTTTATAGCGTATGGCAAAAGCATGAATTGTATAATGCCGTAGATTGTGCCTGTGACTATGCCGACTTTGGGTCCTCTACGTAGCGAGAGCCAAATGATTGGCACCATTGAGGCAAGTGTGATTGAGCCACCCTGAGGCATAACGTAAATGATTATTTCGCTTAGAACTGTGGCTAATGCTGTGAAGATGGCTATTTCCGCTAATATTTTGGGGTTTTTGAACGGTGCAAAAAAGTTGCTTATTCGATTTCTAAAAGAATTCCTGTTGTGGTAATTATTTGATTTATTATAGTTTAGAGAGTTGTTTGTTTCCACTTTGGTTCCCTCCGCCAGTATTAACTGGGTCAGGTTCATTGGGTCGACAACCATTAAGTTGTCCTCTCAGCCGAGTCATTATCTCAGCTCCCCAGGACCTATGCTAAGCAAATAATGCAGTAACGTAATATTTTAGTTTTCTTGCATTTTAAGCCAATAATTTCAACATACTATTGGCGTATTTTTGGGTCAATAGGACCTACCCCCCTTAGGATTCTGCATACAGTTTCTAATAGCATCCAAATAGACAGCAAATAGGTTGGTGTTTTTTCTTTGCACGATTGCAATCTTAATTAGGCTTGTGCTGTTTTGATAAACCTGTGATTCTTCAAAGACCTTTCTACCAACAAGACATCTTAACCGTTTCCAAAAGTCTGCTTGGAAAAATCTTGGTACACAAGACAAGTGACGGCGTTACTGCTGGCAGAATAGTGGAGACCGAAGCTTACAGTGGACCTGAAGACAAAGCTGCTCACAGTTCGGGCGGGCGTCGTACCCAGCGAAATGAAGTTATGTATGGACAAAAAGGTCATGCTTACGTGTATCTGATTTATGGCATGTACAACTGTCTCAATATTACAGTGGGGGTAATTGCTGGGAAGCCTGAAGCAATTCTTATTCGTGCACTTGAACCCGTAGAGGGCATGGAGATTATGGCAAAAAGGCGTGGTACGTTAAGTAAGCAGGTTAATTTGACTAATGGTCCAGGCAGGCTTTGTATCGCGATGGGTATTTCGCGGGTTCAAAATATGCTGGATTTGGTTGCTTCGCCATTAACTGTTGAAGACGCTCCCTTGGTGTCATCAGAGAATATTGTTGTTTCAACTCGTGTCGGCGTAGATTATGCGGGTGAATGGAAAGACATGCCTTGGCGTTTTTACATTAAAAATAACCCGTTTGTTTCAAAACCCTAATTTGTAAGGGTAAACACTAATCCCCAAAAACCCTTAATATTTAATTGACTGATGAAAATGAAGCCTCAACCATCAAACCCAACCCACAAGCGAATGATACGCGAAAAGAAAACCATCGCCTACATGGTCGACATATACTGCAAAGGTCATCACCACACCGCAAGCGGTGAACTCTGCCCAGAATGCCAACAATTCAAAGACTACGCCTTCCTACGCCTAGACAAATGCCCTTTTCAAGACAAAAAATCAACTTGTGGAAAATGCAAAATACACTGCTACAAACCAGACATGAAACAAGAGGTTCGAAAAGTCATGAGTTACTCAGGTCCGCGTTTGCTGATTTATCATCCTGGTTTGGCGTTGCATCACGCTTGGGATGGACGCCGTAAGGCGCCGACGCTTGATAGAGCCTAGCAATCTCATAATTTGCTGTTCTGGTTCTATAATAACTTGTTCTAAAACGTAGAACTAAATTCTACCTTGCCGTAAAAGTACCAAAGCTTGAGGTTTGCATAGTGTTTTCGAGGTCAAATAAAATTGTAATTTTTTCAGCAGCGGCAGTAGTGATTATTATTGTTCTTGTAGCTTCCTCCTTTTTGGGGTTAGGTGGCAGTGGTCAACCAACCAGCACCCCAACGCCGCCAGTATCAACTCCGACACCCACGGTTGAAGTTGCACAAAAGAAACCGTTCTATTTCGGCGTAACTTACTGCGGTAACTCAACCACAGAAGCAAAAGCGCTTATAGACCAAGTAAAAAATTACACTAACCTCTTTGTCATCCAATCTGGCCCATTGATGTCTAGGCTTTCTGCAATGGAAGAAATCTGTGATTACGCAGTCGATTCAGGCTTAAACATCATTGTGTATTACGGTTACAATGGCGCTGCAGACAACGCTTGTGCTAACTTTACCAAAATTGCTGAGCCACGTTGGGGTAGTCACTTTATGGGACTTTATTACAACGATGAGCCTGCTGGGAAAATGTTGGATGGTTCAGTCAGTTTGGTTGACCCTAATGGGACTTATGTTAATGCAGGTCACGATGGCTCGCTTTATGTTTATGCTAACTATTCTGAAAATCCAAGAATCAACCGAGTATTTTATGGTTCAGGAAACATCGAAATTTATGAGGATTATCAATATCAAGATGGCTCATCCAGCGAGAACACTACGTCTTACTTTACCAACGGAACAATCCGTTTTTCAGCTGCATTCAGGTTGCCAAATTATACGGTGATAAGTGAACCTGAATTGTGGTTTTATCCCGACGGAACTGTAAAAGATGAAAACGGTACCATAATGACTGACCGTGGCAGTATCTCACAATTTACACCTTACCAGCAAGTCTGGGATTCAAGACCCCTCCAAACCCAAGACGAAGTAGCGAATCTTTACGTAAACGCTAAACGCCAAATTCTAAGTACTACTATCAGAAACCAGACAAACATTAAACTCATGACCTCAGACTATGTGCTTTACTGGTATGACTACCTTAGCGGTTATGACACAGTTTTTGCACAGTTAGGCTGGAATAATGACCCCACACAAGAAATAGCATTAGTCAGGGGAGCAGCAAACCTGCAAGGTAAAGAGTGGGGAACAGTGATAACTTGGGAAAGCCTAAACGCGCCTTACTTGCAAAGTGGCGAGCAAATGTATAATGAAATGAAACAATCCTATGAAAGCGGCGCAGAATACGTTATCGTCTTTAACTTTAACCAAACAGCCGACATGCACTTCACCGGTGAAAATGGCACTTCAACTGGTTGCGCTCTTTTGCAGGATGAACACTTTGAAGCAATGCAGCGTTTCTGGAATGAGGTAGTGCAGAATCCCCAGAAAACCAACAACATGTCCGCAGAGGCAGCGTTTGTTTTGCCGAACAGTTACGGTTGGGGCATGCGAAACCCTGACGACTCCATCTGGTGTTTATGGCAACCAGACGAAACTTCCCAACAAATCTGGACGCAACTGCAGAGCCTGCTTGAACAGTACGGACAAAAACTTGACATAATCTACGATGATTCCGCTTACCCCGCAGAAGGGCATTATGGGCAAATCTTTTTCTGGAATCAAACAAGTTAACCGTATTTTTTCTTTTTTGCTTGCCAAACAGAATTAAAGGATGCTTCAATTACGCTTTTGAGGTTTCTAAATTGGACAACCAAGAGAATACTCCAAAAATAAACAGCCTAATCAAACAGTTACCTGAAGTTGTAAAATGTTTCGACCAACTTCACGATGCCATCATAACTGACGGCGCCCTCCCTGTAAAAACAAAAGAGTTAATCGCTGTTGGCATTGCTGTAGCTGTCAGGTGTTCGCCTTGTATTCACAGACATGTTGCATTTGCCTTAAAAGCTGGTAATACGCCTGCTGAGATTTCTGAAGCTATCTCTGTAGGAATTCTGTTGGGTGGCGGACCAGCGTTCATTTATGCTCAAGAAGCCGCACAGGTGCTTGACAGCCTAATTAAAGACAAAAAAGAACAATAAGCTTTCCCAAAATCCTTTTTATTTTGCTTATTTTTTTGTTCTCAAAGCCTGTTTTCATGGTGTTTTCAACTGAAATTTTAAGGATAATGTTTTTAGGTGCTATTTCCGTTAGGCTAAAGTCAACAGTAACTTCATGTTGGATTGATATTCATGCAGCCTATGCCTAAAGAGTACAAGTTTGCCGAAATCGAGCAGAAATGGCAGAGCAAATGGGAAGAAATGAAAATTAACCGTTATGACTGGAACGACAAAACACGTGAGCCTTTTAGCATCGACACGCCTCCGCCTTACCCATCAGGCGAACTCCACATGGGCAACGTCCTCAACTGGACATACTTTGACATAGTAGCCCGATTCAAACGCATGCAAGGCTACAACGTACTTTTCCCACAAGGCTGGGACTGCCACGGCTTAGGCATAGAAATCCAAGTAGAAAAAGCCAACAACATCCGCAAACGCGACATCCCCCCTGACCAGTTCCGCAACATGTGCATGGCGCTAGTTGAAAAATACATTGCCATGATGAAAGAAGGCATCCTAAAACTTGGCGCATCCATTGACTGGACCACTGAATACAAAACAATGGACCCAGACTACTGGCGCCGCACACAACTCAGCTTCATCCAACTTTACCATAAAGGCTACATGTACCAAGGCACTCACCCAGTCAACTGGTGCCCACGCGACGAAACAGCCATTGCCGACGCAGAAGTTGACCACGTCAAAAAAGAAGGCGTCCTGCATTACATCAAGTTCCCCTTAGCAGGCTCAAACGAACACCTTTTAATCGCAACTTCAAGGCCCGAATTTATCCCTGCCTGCGTCGCCGTCAAAGTTAACCCAAAAGACGAACGCTACAGCCAATACATCGGCAGAAAAATCGCTGTACCACTCATGAACCGAGAAGTCACAATAATCGCCGACGAAGCAGTCGACATGACCTTTGGCACTGGCGCCGTCCAAATCTGCACCTACGGAGACAAAGACGACGTAAAAACAGTCATAAAACACAAACTCCCCGTAATCCGCCTCATCAGCACAAATGGCCAAATAACCGAAGCAGGCTGCAAATACGCAGGCTTATACCTTAACAAAGCACGCGCCGCCATCGTAGCCGACCTTACCGAAGCTGGATTGCTTGAAAAAACCGAAAAAATCCAGCAAGAAGTCGGAGTCTGCGACAGATGCAAAACTACTGTTGAAATCCTTGAACGCAAACAGTGGTTTATGAAAACTATGGAGTTATCAGAAAAAGTGGAAAAAGCCGCTAACGAGATTCCATGGTACCCCGATTACATGAAAAACCGCTTAATTGATTGGGCTAAAGCTTTGGATTGGGACTGGGTTATTAGTCGTCAACGCCTTTTTGCCTCTCCAATTCCAGTTTGGTACTGCAAAGGCTGTGGCGAAATCATTGTTGCGGAGCCTGAATGGGTTCCAATTGACCCTAAACTGGAAGGTCCACGTATTGATGCTTGCCCCAAATGTGGCGGCAAAGATTTTGCTGGCGAACAAGACGTTATGGACACATGGATGGACAGTTCAATCACTTGTGCTGTTCACGCTGGCTGGCCTGACCGTGCAGACTGGAAACACCTGTTCCCCGCAAGCATGCACCCCTCTGGAACCGACATCATCCGCACATGGGCATACTACCTAATGGTACGCCACATCGCGCTTTTTGATGAACGCCCCTTCAACAGCGTGCTTATCAACGGTATGGTTCTTGGCGCGGATGGCAGAAAAATGAGCAAATCGCTGAAAAACTATGCTGCTGCACCAGAAGCCTTAGACAAGAACGGTGCTGACGCTGTGAGGCAGTGGGCTGCAGGCGGAGGCGCCACCGGTTCTGATATTCCTTATCGAGTGCAAGATGTCGAGTACGGTAAACGTTTCCTAAATAAGCTTTGGAATGCTTCGGGTTTTGCAAGTAAACTGCTCGAAGATTACAATCCAAAAGAAGCTACAAATGTTGAGTTGCAACTGCTTGACAAATGGATAATCAGCAAAACCGAAAACCTCACAAAAAAAGTCACTGACTCCTTTGAAAAATGCCAATTCAACACTGCAGTGGAGGACATCCGCAACTTTACATGGCACGTCTTCTGCGACTACTACCTTG
This sequence comes from Bathyarchaeia archaeon, assembly GCA_050108115.1. Classification (GTDB taxonomy): domain Archaea; phylum Thermoproteota; class Bathyarchaeia; order Bathyarchaeales; family Bathycorpusculaceae; genus Bathycorpusculum. Next base: position 11,286 of record JBNIDP010000001.1, read on the forward strand.
AAGCAGTAAAAGACCGCCTGTACCGTCCTGAAGTTCACGGAAAAGAAAGCCGCCTCGCCGCACAATACACCCTTTACGAAGTCCTCTACCGCCTGCTGCAGTTGTTTGCGCCTGTTGCTCCACACTTAACTGAAGAGATTTATCAGTACATGTATCTTGACAGCAAAGGCTACAAGAGCATACAGGTTTCAGCTTGGCCAAAATTCAACCCTGCAGTTGTCAGCGAGGAAGTCGAAAAGCAAGGTGACTTAATCATCGCGGTCTTGGGCGAAATTCGCAATGACAAGGCACAGAAGAAAATGCCGCTTAACGCTCCAATCAAAAACGTAACCGTTTACGCAGGCGACACAGCAAGGGCTGAAGTCCTTCAGAAAGGCGCAACAGACATAGCTTCAACGCTGAAAATTGAAAACATTAAAGTCTTGCCAGAGAAATCAAATGTAGGAAGACAAGTAACTTCCACAGAAGTGTATATTTTAGCAGAATATTAAGGCGACAAAAATGGCTAAACCTGTACGTGTTGGTTTAATCGGCGCCGGCGCAATCGGCACCGTACTTGCTGAAGCAGTTCAGCGTGAACTCGTAAAATGTGACGAACTCGTCGTTTATGACGTTGATAAGCAACGTGCTCAAAACCTCAAAAGCAAACTGCAGTTTCCAGTCAAAGTGGTTGATAGTGTTGATGCTTTGCTTGCGCAGAAACCTAAAGTAGTTGTGGAAGCAGCTTCCCAGCAAGCCATCACCGAATACTTTGATGCTCTTTTAGCTGCTGATGTTGACATTATCGTTATGAGTACAGGCGCTTTGCTTAGTCTTGGCACGGGTAGCTCGCGTGTTCATTTTCCGTCGGGTGCAATCGGCGGCTTAGACGCGCTTTCCAGTGCAGTTCTTGCAGGCGTTGACGAGGTAACGCTAATTACCCATAAGCCACCGAAAGCTTTAGGCAAAGATAACACTGAAGAACTCATCGTTTACGACGGCTACGCGAAAGAAGCTGCAAGACTGTTCCCCAAAGCAATGAACGTTGCCGCAACATTAGCGATGATCGTTAAACCTGTCCAAGTCAAGGTGCAAGTGGTTTCTGACCCCAAAGTCAACCGCAACACACACGAAATCAAAATCAAATGGCGCTACGGCGAAATGCACATGGAATTCGCAAACGACCCACACCCAGACAACCCACACACCAGCGCCCTAGCCGCTTGGTCAGCAATCAGACTGCTCAAAACATTGCTCGAAGCCTAAACAGCCCCGAGCTAACTTTTTCCGTTTTTAACATACTTTTAGCTTGATTTTCACCCAATAGGACCTACCCCCCTTAGGTTTCTGCAATGAGTTTCTAATAGCATCCAAATAGGCTGGCTTTTTCTTGTTTTCTGGATTTTTTGCGGCAGAGCTCAACTAAACTGGCATATTTTATCGCAATTTTTGGCGCAGCGGGTTTAGTTGTTGAAGGTTCGTCTAATTCAATTATTGCTACACGAATAAGTGTGGAACCAGTGAACAATCAGTCAAAAAACGCAAATTAGTAAAATCATGTTGAAAGCTGCTTTTTGTGACTGTTGGGTGTTGACCACATATGTTCTTTGCATTCGGAGAAGCATAGCTTTTTGAGGTGTAAATTTTGGCTTCAATTATTCAATCAGTTAATAATGAACCTAAACATGTAGATGGGCATGATACATCGGCGATTGAGGTTAATCAGAACCAGTTTATGTGTCCTGAATGCGGCAAACTGTTCCCCTTAAAAGACGCTGTTGAAGCCCACCTGCACGGAGTCCATTTAGAGCATCTGCGCAGGGAACACAGCGAGTTTCATGGCGAAGACGTTGTCGGGCATCATGTCGGGTAAGATTTATTTGAAGTTGGCAAAGTATTAACTAACCACGTTTAAGCTTTTCTATGACGTTTTTAATCGTAAAAAACACTAACGAGCAGACAATGGGTAGTTTATCTAAAGATGTTAGCTTACCTATTGCCTATTGAATGTGCAACCATTTTTTGCTACTTATTTTTATTTTTTTTCTTGCCCTTTTTTTCGTAGTTTTCAGTGCTAAAGTGAAAAACGAAAAATTGTTGATTTTATTGGTGTTCTCCAGTTTATTGGGTTTTGTTTATTTTTTCGGAAAATTGTGTTAATGCTTTGTAATGATGGTCGATGTGCCTCAATGAGCAAAATATTAATCAATAAGGCGTAATAATGATAAATAACTTTAAATCTTTGGTGATGCATATTAACGCTTGGCAATACCCATGAAAGTCACCCTCAACGTAAAAGCCGACGAATTAAAACTCGCACAAATGCTCTCCAAATTTGCAGAAAAATACCACATGAGCTACAAACTCAACCGGCGACCAAGCGGCTACATACTAGAAGTAGATTTAAACGGTGAAGACTTCGGTGAATTCATCCGGCGCCTAAATCACCTAAAAGACGCCACCTATAACCTTGAAGAAATGCGTGGCGGCGGCTTGCTGGATAAATTCAACGTTAGTTTGCTGCGTACAAACTCTGATGCGTTGGTTGGGAAAGAAACCTTAGCTAAAACTGATATTGACCCTTTGGATGGCGGTGTAGTTAAGCTTGGAGGGGAGATTTGGCTTGCTAAACCCGTGGGTGACGGTAACGTCATAAAGGAGGGTTCAAAGGTGAGGGTGGTTCGCGTGGAAGGGGTTAGCCTTATAGTTGAAGGAGTAACAGAAGAAAAATGTCAGAACTAACAATAGTATTATTAGTCGTCGTAGTAATAGTTGTGATAGCCGCTATCTTGTTCTTTATGTCCCTTAAAAAAGTCAACCAGTACGAAAAAGGGTTGGTGGAACGTTTTAACGCTTATGAGAAAACTGCCGAACCGGGGTTGCGGGTCATTGTGCCCTTTGTTGAAAGACTCTACCGTGTAAACATGCGGGAACAGGTCATAGATGTACCACCACAAGAAATCATCACCGAAGACAACGTAGTCGTAACCATTGACGCAATCATTTACTATCAAGTCATAGACGCAAGACGCGCACTTTACGAAATTGAAGACTTCGAATTAGCTATCGTTAAACTTGCACAGACAACACTAAGAAACATTGTAGGCGAAATGAGCTTAGATGTCGCATTAACATCCAGAGAAAAAATCAACGTAGACCTAAGAACTGTTCTTGACCAAGCAACAGACAAATGGGGCACAAAAGTTAACCGAATTGAACTTCAAAGAATCGACCCGCCACAAGACATCCAAACAGCTATGCACAAACAGAAAACTGCTGAACAAGAAAGACGCCAACTACGTTTACTGGCCACAGGTAGAAAAGAAGCTGCAGAACAAGAAAAACTAGGTGCCATACTTAAAGCGCAGGGTGAAAAACAATCTGCAATACTTAATGCTGAAGGCCAAGCCAAATCAGTTGAACTAGTTGCAGAAGCACAAGCAAAAGCTATTAAAGCCGTTTCAGAAGCCGCAAACCAGTATTTCAAAGATAACGCGCAGCTTAACAAGAAACTTGACGTAATTCGTGACACATTCTCGCAGCAGACCAAAGTTATTGTGCCATCAAACGCAGATGTCCTTAACGTGCTTGGCTTAGAAGGTTCAGCAGTAGTTCCAGTAAAGACAGGACAGAAACAGACGTCTAACGACGCAGGCACATAAATTAAAAAGAGGAATAAACCTTGGCGACAACTCCTATGGACCTCGCTATTATCCCCCTAATTTTCCTTGGGGCTGTAGCGGTAATTGTCGCAGTATCCATAATTACCTCATCAAGAAAACCAAAAACAAAATCTACTACTGCTACAAAAAGCGAACGGCGCTACACATTTGCTCCTCTGTATCAAGGTTACGCTCCAAGCCAATTTAACCAAGTTAGTCGACAGATGGAACTAGACATACGCTTGCCCTACCGCAGGTTCAAACAAATTTACCCACACAGCAACTACACCTACGAGGAATACAAACAGATGCAAAAACAAAAAGCGTTCAAACGTTCAATGAGTTCACAAGAAAACAAACGCATGGTACGATAAACTCGCCTCTCTTTTTATGTTAACTTTCTGTAAAAACAGTTTAAAAAATAAAATGTTGAAGCGGAAAAAATCGCTTTTATGTTTATTCGATGAGTTTCTTTTTGGCTTGTGCAATGATGTCGACTGTTTGGTCTCTCCATTGTTCGAAGCCAACTGGAGACTCTGGGTATGTGTTGTAGTGTGCACCTAACTCTTTCATTGTGGATACTGTTAGGCGTAGTTTGTTTAGGAATCCTAAGCGTCGTATGCCTTTGAAGACACGTTTTGCCGTGTCGGTGATGTTTAAGTGGAAATCTTCGCCCATGCCTGCCTTTAGTACGTCGTCTTCAGTCATGAGTTTCTCGTTCATGCCAAAGTTCAAGTCGTCATCACTGCAACTGAGCAAGAATAGCTTGAAAATGTCCAGTGCTCCTTGTTTCTTGCCGTAAGTGTCGATGTATTTCTTGTTGTAACCCCATAGTGCCTCTTTGGTTGGTTCACCTTTGCCGAGTGCTTCAATAATTTGTTTGCCTGCAAAGTGTCCGCTGAGCATTGAGGGACCGATGCCGCCGCCGTGAATTGGGTTAACAAGTGATGCGGCGTCACCAACAACGACAACTCCATTGCCTACCATGTTGTCAAGTGGTCTGCGGACTGGGTCAAACCATGCGCCGCCAGTTAAGACAAGTGAACCGTCAAACATGGATTTTTTGAAGGCTGTGCTGTAAAGTTGTTCTTTTGGGTTGGGGTAACCAGTTTTACGCATAATGGCGCCGATGCCTACGTTTACTCGTGCGCCGCCTTTGGGGAAAATCCAGATGTAGCCGCCTGGTGAAGCTTTTTGGTTTAGGTAGATTTCGCAGTATCGTGTGTTTTCTGTTTCTTGTTTAAGTTGGCGGATTTCGCGGTAGCATGCTTCAACGTCTTCGTTGTCGATTTCTTGGTCAATGCCTATTTCGTTTGGAAGTTGTTTGCGTACCATGCCAAAGTAACCGGTTGCGTCAACGACAACTTTGCTGCGTAATTCAGAGACTTGGCCAGTTTGCATGTTTTTTGTTGTTACACCGACTACTGCGCCTTTTTCGAGTATGGGTGAACGGAAATTGGTGCTATCTTGCAGTTGGGCGCCGTTGTCGATGGCTTTTTTTAGTAACCATTGGCCGAATAAGCGTCGGTTGAGGAGGTAGCCTTTGAAGTCTTTGTCTGCGACGGTGAAGACGGTGTTTTCGTTTGGCGAATAAATTTTCATGCCGTCAATTTTCGCTTCTAATTCGCCACCGTTTGGTTTCTCAAGACCTAAGAATGTTAGGTGGTGTTCGCCTAATGCGTCGCCGCAAATTTTTTCGCCGATTGCTTCACGTTTGTTCTTTTCTACTATGCATACCTTTAGGCCGGATTCAGCGATTGTTTTTGCTGCAAGGCAGCCTGCTGTTCCTGCGCCTACTACTATTGCGTCAAACTTTTCCATGTTTAATTTCTCCCTGTGAATGCTACTGTGATGTATTTTGTATACTATGTTTTATTAGTAAAGCCTTTATAAATTAGGAAGTAAGTCAAAATACACCGAGTGTAGCCCAGCATGAGTGCCCCTTTAACTTTAAGTGCTGAATTTCGCAAACTTGTCGAAGGACAAATGACCAGAACCCTAAACGGTATAGAACAAACGTTTGCAGCAATAATGGAAAAACAAAAAATCACCCCCCAAGAAGTAAAAGATGAACTAGAAAGTTTACAAGAAAACTTTACCGTGCTGTTCCAAAAATGGAGTCTTGAAATACTTTACACCCTTTTGCTTAAGAAAACCAGCGGCTTTGGAGGCCTAAAAAAAGTTTTAGGCGTAAACTCACGTACTCTTTCTGACAAGTTAAAGCTGCTTCAAAACCATGGTTACATAGAACGTAACGTTAAAACAGGGCCACCACTACGAGTTGAATATACGCTTTCTTCTAAAGGTAAAAACGCAGTACTTTTAGCGTTGCCGCTGTTGTATTATTCAACAGCTGGTTGAGTTTTTTCTTGCGGTTTTTTCTTGATAACTCTTGGCAGACTGGTTGTTTCTTTTAAAGTTTCAAAAATCATGCACGTCAAAGTTTTCTGCAAACCGTTAATACGCCGTAACTTGTCGACGACGAATTTGCCGATTGCGTCAACGTTTTCAGCCCGCACTTTAACCAGCAAGTCCCAATCACCCGTTATTATGTGTACTTCTTGAACGTCTGGGAGCCGCGCAATTTCTTCTGCTACGTCTCTTTGTGTGATTGGTGTTCCGTCTTCTTTGTTTCCATATGAGACTGCTGCAAGGATGAAGGCTGCAGTTCCAAGGTTTAGTTTTTCTGGGGCTAGGATGGCGCGGTATTGTTTGATTATGCCTATTTCTTCCATGCGTTTTATTTTGGCGAAGACTGTTGTTATTGGGGTGCCTGTTTTTTTGGCTATTTGGTTGGCTGTTAGTTTGCTGTTTTCTTGGATTAAAAGTAGGATGGCGATGTCTTTATCGTCGAGTTTAAGGCTCATATGTAAATATTACAGTTTTCTAGTATAAAAACCTGTTTTTATTGTAAATTAAACAATTTTTCTTATAAAAAATTTATTATCTTTACCGTCCTACTTAACAACCAAACTAAAAATAACCAAGTGAACAATTTTGACATCAACATGCCCAACAATAGACTCACCAAAACCGTTAGACCAACTAACGGCACAAGAAATCGAAAAAAAAGCCTGCATAGGCAGAATAGTAACATACACCCTAGGCAGCTTAACAACAACATACGTTAACAAAGGCTTCCAATGGCTACTCCCAGTAGCTTTAAGCCAAAGCACAGACCCACTCTGGCCAGACCCAGGCGCATCAATCGAAAAAAGAATAGAAGTAGACATCTACGGAAAACCCGTCCGCACAATGGCAAGCATGATTATCCACAAACTAATCGCAGCCTCAACAGCATATCCAAAACTGTTCTTCCTCTCACCAAACATCCGCATCGAAAAATCAGAACGCGGAAAAACAGGCAAACATATCTATGAATTCACACAGCTCGACTTTGAAGTCGTTGACGCAGACTCAAAAGATGTTTTCGCGTTAGTTGAAGAGGCTCTTTGCACTTTAGTTAAAGATTTAAAGAAAAACATGAAAGACGACTTAACAAGCATTTGTCGTTTTGATGCTCTTCCAGATTTAGTGGCTCCCTTTAAGGTTCTTGACCGTGAAGACCTTGAAGCCAAATACGGTGCAACCTGGGAAGCAGATATAGCTTCAGAGATTACTCAACCTGTTTGGGTTACAAACATTCCCCGTGAATTCTACGACTTTGAAGACTTCTCAACAGGCAAATGGGACAACTATGACTTGTTCATGCCTCAATTCGGCGAAATCCTCTCAGGTGCCAAACGTGAATATGAATACGACAAAATAACAAAAAAAATTGAACGCGACGACGTAAGAAAAGAAAACTATGCCCTAATCATCAAAATGGCCAAAGAAGGACGTCTAAAACCGACAGCCGGTGCAGGTATCGGTATTGAACGTCTAGTTGGGTATCTTACAGGCGTAAAACATATCGCTGAGTGTCAACCATTCCCAAGGGTACCCGGAACAGTACATGAACTATAAGTTTGAGGATAGAAATTTATGAATCCGTACCTAGAAGCACTACAACCTAAACTATCACCACAAGACTTCCAAAAACTAGCAGCAATCGACAACCCAAACGTCCACGAATTCATCGCAAAAGCAAACGACCTTTGTCACCCAGAAAAAATCTTCATCTGCAGCGACGCAGCAGAAGACATTGCATATGTCAGAAAGCAAGCAATCGCATGCGGTGAAGAACAAGCCATACTAACTCTTCAAGGACACACAGTGCATTTTGACGGTGAAAAAGACCAAGGTCGAGACCGCCAAAACACCAAGTATCTTGTACCTAAAGGCGTCACTTTAAGCAAGGCGCTTAACCAAATGGATAGACAAGAGGGTCTAACTGAAGTTCGTGGAGAACTCCGCGACTTGATGGTTGGTAAAACCATGATTGTCCGCTTCATTTCTTTGGGACCAAGAGATTCAGTTTTCACCATTTTAGGTTTACAATGCACTGACTCATGGTATGTTGCTCACACAGAAGATTTGCTTTACCGGGCTGGCTATGACCAATTCGTGAAAGCCGGACCAAAAAGCGACTTCCTACGAGTATTACATTCAGCAGGCAACCTAACACCCGAAATGGTCAGCGCAGAACCAAACAAAAAACGCATCTACATCGACCACATGGACAACACAATATACAGCGTAAACACACAATACGCAGGCAACAGTGTTGGCTTCAAAAAACTCGCTTTCCGCCTTGCAATCCGCAAAGCAAGCATTGAAGGCTGGCTAGCAGAACACATGTTGCTCATGGGCGTTTATGGTCCAAACAAACGTAAAACCTACTTTGCAGGAGCCTTCCCAAGTGCATGCGGTAAAACTTCAACAGCAATGCTTCCAGGAGAAACAATCCTTGGCGACGACATTGCATACATCCGCGAAATCGGCGAGGTAGCCCGTGCAGTTAACGTTGAAAGCGGCATCTTCGGCATCATTCAAGATGTAAAAGAAAAAGATGACGCCCTAATTTGGAAAGTCCTAACAACACCAGGAGAAGTCGTATTCTCTAACATCTTAGTTAAAGATGGTCAACCATACTGGCTAGGCATGGGTAAAGAACTGCCAAAAGACGGCTTAAACTTCACAGGCCAATGGTTTGAAGGCAAAAAAGACGAAACAGGCGCTGACGTTCCAGCAGCACACAAAAATGCACGTTACGCAGTAGCCCTAACAGCACTTGAAAATGTTGACCCAGAACTTAACAACCCTAACGGTGTTGAACTTGGCGGTGTCATGTACGGTGGACGAGACGCAAAAGCATACGTTCCAGTCCAGCAAAGCTACAGTTGGGACCACGGAATCATCGCATATGGTGCATCCCTTGAAACAGAAACCACTTTTGCAACAATCGGTAAAGAAGGCGTTCCAGAAATTAACATGATGAGCATTCAAGACTTCATCTCAATTCCACTTGGCAAAAACGTTAGCAACAACTTGGAATTCGGACGCAAACTCAAAAAGCAACCCATAGTTTTCGGCGTGAACTATTTCCTGCGTGGCGTTGAAGACGGTAAATACCTTAACAGTCCAAGGGATAAGCACGTTTGGGTTAAATGGATGGAGCTGCGTGTCCACGGCGAAGTTGAAGCTATAAAGACTCCTACAGGATTAATTCCAAAATACGAGGACCTAAAGAAACTCTTCAAAGAAGTGCTTAACAAAGACTACACAAAAGAAGAATACATAAAACAATTCACCACACGCGTACCAGAAAACCTAGCAAAAATTGAACGTGTCTCCAAATTCTATCAGGAAAACGTCACTGACATACCACTGGAAATGTTTGGTCAACTTTACATGCAACGCGAACGATTGCTGGCAGCTAAAGAAAAATACGGCGAATATATCTCGCCAGAAAAATTTGAATAAATCCTCCCAAGGGAATTTTTTTCTCATTTCCCTTAAAAATAATTTTGGCTTGAATTTGGTGAAGTCTTAAAAGGAAGTGAATAGTGAGTTAGACTTCATAACCAATTAATAAACAAAAAACTGAAACAAAAGAAAAAGGAGAAAATAAACGTGATGAAGAAACCAACCGACAAGGAAACTTTTCTTATAGATTTGGCGCACGTTGACGGTGACGGTTCGTTTAAATGTCCTAAATGCGGTTTAGCAATTTCCCCTGAAGATGAAACAGAGGACAACTACCAAATTATTGATACTAAAGTCCAAAATGATGAATTAATCGAACTTGTTATCACCTGCGGTAAATGTGACAGCACCATTAGGCTAACTGGTTTTCAAACTGAAGCCTAATAGGCGTGTGTTTTTTTATAAATTTTTGATTTTTCGGCTTGCTCCAAAAAAGATTAGTCCCATTATTCCGCCATAAAACAAACCGTTAAACAAGGAACTAAAAATCTGGACGTTTTCTTCTACGATGCTGACTGCTCGTCCGATTCCTCCGCAAACGTAGCTTCCTGGAAACATTGGTGTTGGAACCAGGTATGATATGAATGTGAACATTGCAATAAATCCTATCATGATTTGAAGTTTCATTGTTTGCCTCCCAATTTATGTATGATAACGTAAGATGTAATAAACATTATTGTTTACCTGTCCAACAAAAATACAAACGAACTAAAAAGAAAACGCTTAATTTTAGCCTCAACCATTTCTCCAGAAGTGACCCCCATGAACATTGAAACTTTTACTGTAGGCATGCTTTCAACCAACTGCTACATTGCAAACTGCAAAGACACAAAAGAAGCAATCATCATTGACCCTGGACTGGACTTTATTGCAGAGGCTCAACCAATCTTTGATTACATTGACAAAGAAAAACTCAAAATAAAATATATTGTAAACACGCATGGGCACTCAGACCACGTTAACGGTGACGGCGTAATGCAGAAAAAATATGCAGTGCCTGTCTGTATTCATGAGCTTGATGCCCCTTTTCTGGAATGCGTAGAAAATCATGATGCGTCAACTGATGTTTTGCTTAAAGATGGTGATGTTGTAAAGTTTGGGGACGTCAGCTTGAAAGTAATGCATACTCCTGGTCATACGATGGGTAGTGTTTGTCTTGTCGGGGGTACAATTATGTTTTCGGGGGATACTTTGTTTGCGGGTAGTATTGGTAGGACTGATTTTGCTGAGAGTTCGCCAAGTGCTATGGGTGTGACTTTGCGGAAGTTGATGGGTTTGTCGGATGGGTTGCTTGTTTATCCTGGTCATGGTGGGGTTTCTTTGATGGGTCGGGAGAAGCGTTTGAATCCTTTTTTGGCTGATTTGTAGTCTTTTTTTGTATATTTGTTGTACTTACCATCAATATAGTGTATTATGACATAATACTTAATAAATCCTGTTTTCTAAAACTACCCTCGGAGCGTACAGAAGAATTGTCCCCATTGAGCCTAAAACAATCATTCACAGGACTCAAAAAAATAAAAATTAACTTCAAAAAACAAAAGCAGGAAGAAGAAGCAATACCTGCACCAGCAACCAAACCAATACCAAAGGGACTAAAAGTCATCGACAAATACCCATTATACGAACCATTCTCACACGTAGTAATCGTCCAAAACCCAAAAACAGGCGAATACAAATACATCCTAGACGAACTACAACTAGACCCCCTAGAAAGAGGAGTCTACAACAGAATACTCGAAATCCTCCTAGCAGAAATAGAGTCACCAAAAGAAGAAATCGCCGACCCACGCAAATTCTTCGCAGAAGCAGCCAAAAAAATCGTGGATAAATACCGAATCAGCCTAGGATGGCTACCCGACGTTTCATGGTACAAAATCCTTTACCACGCAGAACGAGACCTAGTAGGTTTCGGAAAAATCGACCCCTTAATGCGTGACCCCAACATAGAAGACATAAGCTGTGACGGTGTAAACAAACCAGTCTACATTTGGCACCGTCAATTTGAATCAATAGAAACAAACCTTCTACTCGAAAGCGACGAAATCCTAGACAACATGGTTGTAAAACTTGTGCACATGTCAGGAAAACACGTCAGCAGCGCTTTCCCAATAGTTGACGCTTCTCTTCCAGGAAAACACAGACTCGCCGTAGCTTACAGACGAGAAATCACTCCTTTTGGTACAGCATTTACAATCCGAAAATTCCGCGAAGACCCCTACTCCATAGTTGACTTAATAAATATTGGAACATTCACCGAAGAAATGGCTGCCTACTTCTGGGTGTCCTTAGAAAATCACGCTTCAATTATGGTTCTTGGCGGTACAGCAGCCGGAAAAACAACTGCTCTAAACGCGCTTGCCTGCTTAATTAAACCAGGCAGTAAAGTTATTACAATTGAAGAAACAGCCGAGTTAAACTTGTCGCATGAAAACTGGGTTTCACTGATTGCTCGTCAAAGTTACGGTTTGGGTGGCAGCAGTGTCGGTGAAGTAGCGCTTTTTGACTTGGTAAAAACCTCGATGAGACACCGTCCCGATATTATGATTGTAGGTGAAATTAGAGGTCAAGAAGCATACGTTTTGTTCCAAGCGTTAGCAACAGGCCACGGTGGTATGGCAACAATGCACGCTGACAGTATCGAGTCAGCAGTTAAAAGGTTAACACAGAAGCCAATGGAAATTTCTCCAGCTTACATACCTTTGATGAACATTGTCTTGTCAGTTCAACGCGTTCACTTAGTTAAGAACGGTGAAAAACGAGCTTACAGACGTATCTTGAACGTAAACGAAGTTGTTGATTATAATGATTACAGAACACCATTTAAATGGGATCCAATAAACGATGTGCAAGCAATTGACTTTGGCCAAAGCGAGTTGCTCACCAAGATTGCAGCCCGTCAAGGCTTAACCAAGGATGAAGTAATTCGCGAAATCGAAAGACGCACAAACGTTCTAAAATGGATGCGGATCAAGAACATTCGAAGCTACAAAGAAGTCTCTGCTGTAATTGCAGAATACTACTCACGACCAAAAGGACATTATGATAAACTGTTAGCAACAGAGGAGGCTAAACAAGTTGCCGCTTCTAAAGACGCTTGAGGCATTCTCTTTTCGCCTTTTCGGCGGCATAGCTCCAAAATTCCTTAAAAACGTTTACCAGTTTAAGAATACGTTAAACAAGGCAAGAATCAAAATTTATCCTGAAACATACGTTTCCTTAATGCTTTTCATAGCTTTACTCACTGTTCCCGTTTCAGTGATTTCTATAGTAATTCTTGCTTTCTTTGGTTTCATGCCTATCATCTTCCTAATCCCATTACCGCTTTACGTAATGGCTGGTTTCTTGCTTGCACCCATGTCAAAAGCAAGCGACCGAGGCGCTAATCTTGAACGGGAAATGCCCTTTGTCGCATCATACATTAGCGTCATGGCATCAGGCGGTATCGCGCCCTATACAAGTTTTAAACGTTTATCTGATGTTGACTTAATGCCTGCCATGAAAAGTGAATCACGCGAAATCATAAAAGACGTAGAAATTTTCGGTATTGACCCCTTGTCTGCTTTAGAAAAAGCAGCAAAAGAAAACCCGCTAGACATATTCAAAGAGTTCCTTGCTGGTTACGCTTCCACAGTTATCATCGGAGGAGACATCGGTCACTTTCTTGAAAGAAAAGCAGAAGACATTTTCAAAGAACGCGCTTCAAGAGTTAAAGCAGCAGCAGAACGCCTTGGAATGCTGATGGAAACTTTCATCATCGTTCAAGTTATGATGTCATTGTGTTTTTACATCCTGTTCAGTGTTAACGCAATTCAACCCGGCGCAACACAGGATATTTCAGGCATGATAATGTACACGTACCTTTTCACGCCTTTGCTATCGGGTATGTTCATTTGGCTTGCTCATAACATGCAGCCGAAATCGCCAGTAACCGAGATGCGTCCATACAAAGTCTTCGGCATCAGTGCAGTAGCAGCAGTAATTGTCTTTCTGGTGCTTACAAACTTCATGGGCTTAACAGCAATCCCACTAATTACAAGCCTGCAAACAGTCATTGACTTACCCTTCGCGTTATCAATTGCGTTGGTAATCTCAACTGCACCCGCTGCAGTAGTAGCAATGAAACTGCAATCACACAAAGACAGCATGGAAGCAGGAATCAACAACTTCCTGCGAGACCTAACAGAAGTCAGAAAAACAGGTCTTTCACCAGAAAGATGCATTGAAAGCCTATCCAACAAAGACTACGGCTCTTTCAGTAAAGAGCTTCGAAAAATCAGTTCCGAAATCTCTTGGGGGATACCCATTAAAAAAGTCATTATGGACTTTTTAAAGCGCACAAAAAGTTGGATGGTCCAACTTAATATGTTCCTGTTGGTTGAAACAATCGATGTAGGCGGTGGCACCATCAGCATGATTGAATCACTTGCCAGATTTAACAACTTGACACAGGAAACGGAAAAAGAAAAGAAAATGTCTGTTCGGCCATATGTCTTTATGCCCTATTTGGCTTCACTATTGCTGGTAGCAACAACTGTTATGATGCTAAGTTTCACATCGGGCACGTTGTTGGTAGGCGTTACAGGTTCACAACCAACCCAAGACCTCAGCCAAGTGCGGCTAATTTTCATGGCTTCCGTCATATTCAACAGTTACCTCATCGGCATCGTTGCGGGTAAAATCAGCAGCGAATCAGTAGCTTCCGGATTCAAACATGCAACAATACTGGTAATCATATCTTTGATAGCGGCAAAACTTGTACCCTTATTCATAAACCTTTAACGGAGACAAACAAAAATGCAGCCATTAAAACCCAACGCACAAAGACGTCTACTAAGAAACAAAAAGGCAGTTAGCCCTGCCATCTCTACCATTATTCTTACTGCTGTTACTGTTGTTCTGATATTGGTCGCCATGAACTATGCCACTAATTTTATGACTAAACGTATGGCTGAAAACGAGTTCAGTGCAAACAAACAGTTCATGTTAACTACTGGTTTACAGATTGATGACATGGCTTGGACAATTGGAAGAACACAGACTTCACGTTACACCACTTCGTATGGTAATATACAGTTTCAATCAAACGCGCTGGAATACACCTTAGAAGTAAAGGATGATTCAGGTTGGCAGAATGTTTCAAGCGTCAAAACTGGCATGATTATGTTCAGCATACCCGTTAACATGTACTCTTTGAATAATGGCTATTTTGAACGGTTATCATCATCAAACAGTTCTTTTCTGCAGGAAGGTGCATCAGCGTCTTGTGCTAGCGTTTACTGTATTGAAAAGCTTCCGATGTCTGACGGCAGCTTTGTTCGAATAGTTGCTGTCCCAACATTGCGGATGTTGCAATCTAACATTGGCTCAACTAACTATTACAAGTTCTATTTACCTGTTCTAAATAACGGTCAGAACCTGTACTTGTCGCAATCGGTCACCATGACAGGCAACAATATCACTAAAGTAGTAAACGATGGAATATCTGCTGTTAGATTAAACGTGACCTTCCCTAACTCGGGTTTAGGGTTCAATTCTGACTTTTTCAACTTTGACAGTGACGACCAAATTAATGATGGACTGTTAAGCAAAACAATTCAGTTGGACAAGTTGGACAGTAAGTCGGACAGTACTTCTGTTGTTGAATTCTACATGGGCAACGTGGTTGTTGCAGTAGGAAAAGTATAACCTTGGAGGAGAAACAAGACGGCACACGTATCAATTGAATACATGCTAATGGTTCCAATACTGATAGTTCAGATTATACTCTTTCCGTATGTTGCTAGTGTGATGATGGGTAATTGGACTGATTCTCGTCGTACGCTTGCTCTTCAAGAAACCGCCAGCACCATTGGCAGTTCTATAGGGCAACTTTACTCGTCGCTGAATCATACGACAATAAAGGTTGGAACCGTGGTGAATAAGATGTCTTTGCCAGCTTTTCTTGAAGGGTATTCTTACAGTGCAGAGGGAACCCTGCGTTCTGTTTCAGATACTGGTGAGTCTTCTAGTAAAATACTTGAAATTACCCTTTCTGTTCAGGGTTTGAAAGTTACCGCTACTACAACGGTTACTCTTGGAGAAAGTGCTGAATGGGTAGATGGGTCAATCTTTGTAAGTAACTCTACTAGCTCTGGAATTTGTGCCCAAAAATTCGCTAATGAAACTATCAAGTTATCGTTCATATCTTAAGGTGAAATAAAAATGGTTAGCTCTACAATAGACCACATGGTTGCAATGACAATATTTCTAGCTGTAACCCTAATCTTTATTGGCTTATTTAGTCAGACAATCCAGACAGCAGTAATTTATCAAAATCACCGGTCAATAGCTACCAAAGCAAGTGACCTTATAGACTCTATTCTTCTTAACCCTGGAACACCATTTAACTGGGGATTAACCGATGATAACACAACAAGTTTCGGCTTACAAGACCCTGAATTCACGCAGTACCGCCTTAGTCCTTTTGCTTTAATGCGTTTAACCTCAACGTTAGGTGACCCGGTTTTTTACCCTAAAACCGGCGAATACTACAGTAACATTACTATGGGTTCACAAAATTTTTTGCTTGTATCAAACGACACAACGATTGATTATATTACTGCTGCAAAAAACCTTGGAATAAATGGCAGTTACGCATTCCGGCTTACGTTAAATCCTGTAATTAGTGTCAAAGTTACAGAAATACCCTCATCAAATCCTTTACAATTCAAGGTTGACGTGCAAGGTACCGGTTTACCATTAGCTGACGCCAAGCTTACCTATTGCTTTTTAACTGTGGATTTAAACGGGGGTGACGGTAGCTACCCAGCCTTCACTACAGACTATGGTACTGATCAAACAGATCAACAAGGCTCAGCAACACTGACATTTGATGAGGTAACCAGTGAAAGAGTTTGTTATTCATTGATTGTTTATGCGCAATTAGGCGGTTTAGAAGGGGTCGGCTACACTGAACATGTTACTTCAGGGGATCAATATGCAATGCCTCTGGTTGACAGCATGGCAGAAGGACGCATCTTGATTGCCCATAGCTACGATATTCACGATCCTGGGACCGCTGCAGCAGAAATAAAGTATAATGCAACTTTCGTTTTTCTCTCAGAAGATAACACGTTACAGCAGATTCCTCTTGAAAACGCCATTGGTCACGTAACTTACGGAGCCGGCAACCCCTATGACGTTATCAATATTCCAACTGATAACCCTGGATTACTTTTGATTAGTTACCGTAAAAGTGCAACTGAAGGAGGCATAATAATGATGCCTTGGGGACTCAACGCTTTGTCTTTCCCAGTGTCTTTCGGTGGCGAACCAGCACAACAGGAATGGGTAGCAACTGACCTACGCCAAGTTATGGTTGGCAACATTGCTTACCAAGCCCAGATTTCGGTTTGGAGCTTAAAAGGTTACCAGGTGAACGGCTGATGATGCGTACAATCGAGGTTTTAATTGTGATAATTATTATGGCTGGCGCTTTTGTTGCTGCTTCAACATACGCAGTTCTACCTTGGCCGCGCGAGGTATCTCCTGTTAATCTTCGGCGTTTGTCCTATACTACTTTGGAGACGCTTGATTCAAATTATGATTTAAGTCAAGCTGCATTTGCAGTGGATAACAATTCAACTTGGATTAATTTACAGAGGGCTCTTTCTGCAAGCCTGCCGCCTAATGTGTTGTATAACTTGACAGTATATGATGTCGGTAACAGTAGCACTACCCAACTTTATACTCCGCTTAAGACAATATCAAACTCTCAAGATTTAGGCTCCACTTCTGACGCTTTTTCTTATACGGTAGCTTCTTCAAGTGTAACCTTTAACATGATTCCGGAAAAAATCGGTGAAAAAGAAGGCGGCACACTCTACATTCTTAACTGTAGTGACGCGAACGGTTGGTGGATTACTGGTTATACCGCGCAAAGTTTGGCTGACGATTTGTATAAAATGTTGTCGCCTTATTTTGTTAGAACAATTGTGATTCAGGATACTTTTCAGCTTGGTAAGATACTTGAAGGTAACTCTTTGGATGGTGAAATTGTTGCTGATGCTGTTGTGATTAATACTTTTGGTGAAGCAGTGCCTATACCATCTGCTTATTGTAAAGACCCTTATTCTCAAAATAATTATGCTTACTACAGTTATTATCTTGGTCAAAAAGTTAACCAGTATAATTGGACTTGGGCAAGCATTGTAGGTTACCCTTTCTATTATGTAAGTAACACGGCAAAATTTAGTAATACCCAGAATGATTGGGGCATCTATGGGATGCAGCAAACTGGCACTGGCGGTTCAAAAGCATTTCTTAGGGGCTTAGACAGCCAGAGTTATGGTACTAGTGGTACTGATATAACCGATAGTACATCTAGACAAGTTGTCCTCTCACAGGCTGCTATTGACGCAAGCAACTATTATGGGATTTACCCGTCTGTTAATCAAACATCTACAAGAGCAATAACCACTTCCATATTAGATACGTACCATCTTTCGATTGGGGTTCGAATTTTCAATCAAATTGGTGAATATAACCCAGGTGCAATGTATAATCACAAAGCTTCAGGTTCAACTGATATTACTGGGTCTCTTTTGGCTTTAGGTTTAACCAGAACTCCAGACGTTCGTTTGGCAGCGTTAAGTCTTCTTTCTTTCTATCAGCCACAATTGTACCGTTCAGAATACACTGCATACGGAACCAGCCGACTTGTGATTTTGCAGCTTGGTTTAATCGGAGGTGTCTAAAATGAAAAGTTTCAGAAGAAACAGCAAAGGTCAATTCACTATTATTGCGGCTGTACTTGTAACTGTTATTTTGGTGGCCGCAGTTGTTTCAACCTATTCAGCAATACGTTACAATCCCCTTCAGGAGCAACCCCAAGTTTTAAGCTCTATAGACGAAATCAACTTGGCTTTGAAGCAGGTTTTAGGTTTCACCGTAGGCTATTATGGGTCTGTTCTTCAAGTTACAGGTAACACCACGTATGCTCGGCAATTAGCAACCAGTTACCTGCAAAGTGGTTTAGTAAACATCGGCGACGTGCGACCCGAATGGGCTCCCTCGTTCAACATTACTACTTTAGACCTGCGGGCAAATTGGTACTCAAATAACAGTTATAGTTCAGGTAACTTGTCTGTAACTTATGATTTGCCTGGAATCGGAATTTTCGGTGTTGTTTATTCAATTTCAAGCAGATTAGACGTTCAAATTGAGCCTTCACCAGCAAATCAGGCATGTTTAACCATAACGAAAGATGCCCTAGAGCCCTTAGTTGATATTTCAAAAGAGAACATGAAATTTTACCGTTACATCTCAACTGACTTAACTTGGGAACAAGTTTCTCCAGATTCTGCGCCGGTGATTTACGCAAACGGTACATACTATATTGATTTGCCTTCAGGTGTTTCTGCGGACTCTTATCTGGTTAAAGTTGAAGATTCACGAGGCATCGCTGTTCTTGCCTCATCCTATACAAGCTACACAGGAACCCTACTGCGAAACAGCACCTACACAGGCCCAGATTACGTTGATGCAACATCAAACATTGATGGCGTAGATGATGTAGGTTTTCATAATCCTGCAGGCTTCACAGCTCAACAACAAGCCCCAGATTCAGTGTATGACACTTTAACCGAACAAGATAGCGGTCATGGATATACAAATAAAACGTTAAACAGCGAATCTTTCGAAAATTATCAAACTGACTGGAGTGAGACGGGACATTGGGACAGAGTGTATGGTGTTGCATATTCTGGAGTTTATTCAATGAAATTTTCAGGTGGAAACAAATACACTGGTGAATTAACGTCGCCCGCTGTTGACTGTTCCGACTGTTCCGAAGGGGATTGTATTGTTATCGATTTTTATTACAAAGATGTTGGTTGTGAATCAGGTGAATTGTTGCTTCAATATAATGATGGTTCTGGTTGGCAAACAAAACCAAAACGTGACTTAAGTTCAACCTCCGAAACAGGATGGATTCATTATCATGAAGAACTTGATAATTCCCAATTTTTTAGCTCCCATTTCCAAATCCGAATTGTCGCGTCAACAAAAAATGATAAAACTTCAGATGATGCCTACTTCGACTTATTTACTATCAGTAAAACTGTTGACGGAACCAGCTACCAGTTAAACCTTGAAGAGCAGTGGACAAACGTAAACTATGCCAATAATGACCAAGACTTATGCATTAAAGCAGGTGCTCTTGGTTCAGAAACTTTGAACATCGATGTTTGGCACAATAACGCTTGGGTTAACATTGGCTCCCTTACCGGGTTAGTGAATGGTTGGAAGAATATTTCAGTTTTATCGTACATTGATTCTTCCACTTTTACAATAAGATTTAGAGATGCCAGCAGTGCTTCAGACGCTACTTTGGATACTTGGAAAATTGATGCTGTGTTGCTTGCACAAAAACCTGACATAGCCTTCCTTTTGTCGCAGCAGGAATCAAGCATAATAGTGGAATGGCTTCAAAACGGAACAATGCGTTGGCTAGGACAAAACCTTGATTTAACTACAAACGCGCAACCGCTTCCACCGATACCTGTAAAGGATTTGCATTTAAACCAAACAATAAACGGTGTAAATCAAGAAGTGCCTTTTCAGATTGAAGATTGGGCCTCAAACTACCGAATCCCGTTAGGTTTAACCAGTAACGCAACCGTTTTTGGTAACAAACAAATGATTGTTTTCCAGTTAGATAGTACAGTTACCGATTTTACTTTATGGTGGACTGGCAGCGATGATTCAGTTCAAACAAGTAAAGCCTACACTAACACTTACTTTAAAGATAGTGGTAATACATTAAACAATGGAGTGCAAAAGCTTCAGTTTTCAACGAATGGCTTTACTTTGACTTCAACAGTTGGTAGCGTTTCAACAACTGCATATTTGATGCGTTTAAACCAGGAATTGGACACTACCGAATCAGAAATTTCATACGTAATATTCAACGGTATAGTAAGAGACTTAATATTGGGTGAAGCAGAAAATGGCGATGGTTTCTACAACAGCCCTAACGTTTACACAAACATTGTAATCTCTTTGCCTGCAAATGTAAACTATTACACATACCAGTTGCGTTTAATGTTCGTTGAATCTTCTCAGTCAAGAACACTTTCAGACGTGTGCCCTATAGAAATTTCAACTAATGCCCCATCAGTGACGCCTTGGACAGAAAACGGCGTTACAGACGGGTACCCAATAATCACTAACGGAACTGGAACATTCAGCTCCAGTAGCGGCTCAGCAATTCATCGATGGAGCCAATTAATTTCAAGTGATGGCAAGAAAGGTTCAGGCATAATGTTCACAAGTAGTGCTAACCAGAAACTTTACGTGTTTGACGCTTTGCCCAGTAGCAATTCAAAAGGTGCCATAAGAGCAAATAGCAACTCTATTGAGTTGATGCCGGTTAGTCAAGCTTCGGTTTCCTTCACTTCGTCTCTTGATGTTACTTGGAGCGGAGCAGTGGTAACCTTTGATAATACAACACCTGTTTGCAAAATGTTTGATTCTGAAACACCTACAGGTCTTTGGATTCTTGTTGAATATCCGCCGACAATCACTGTTACTACACAATAATTTTTTCTTTAATTATAATATGTATTACGAGTTCATACAGATTAAATATCTAAACTTAGTCATTTCAATACCAAAAAAGGTATTTAATATGATTAACTGCAGATTCATACGTTCAAAAAAAGCCATATCGCCAATACTGGCAACACTACTTCTTGTCGTTATTGCTGTAGCTGCAATAGTAATGACATATGCATGGATGAATTCTTACATGGAAACAACAACAAGCCAAGCTTCTGTTATGCCTTACAAAGCAAACGTAGCATTCTTAGAAAGTGGGAAAACCATAACTATTGACGTCGGCAATTCAGGAACCGCAAAAACTGAAATTATCGGTGTGTACATTGGAGAATCAGATTCAAGCACAGTCTTACAAAGTACAAAACCAACGGATTTAACATTACCTGCGGGTAGCATCATAAGTTTTGATGTGTCATACAAATGGACCGCTGGCGAAACCTACTATTTCAGAATAGTGACATCATCTGGAACACCATTGACTTTCCAAGAGCAAGCGCCAACATAATAAATTCCTTTAATCTTTTTATTTTTTTTAAAATAAATTTCCTAATTGTTGACAAAAAATTAATGTTTAAAATTAAAGGTGACTTTAAGTGGAAACTTTGCAGGTAGCATTGATTTCAGCCAAACTCGTAGTATCTATCGGCGTGTTAATTTACGCTTCATGGAGCGATTACAAAACAAGAGAAGTACGAAACCGCGTCTGGGCATATTACGCTCCAATCGCGTTGGTTTTGTCGCTTACAGAAATCTTGCTGTTTGATGTTTCCATGTTACCTTTCATGGCTTTAAGTTTCGGTTTAACAACCGCTTTTGCGCTTCTATTATTCTACACTGGCGGTTTTGGCGGTGCCGACTCAAAAGCCCTAATGTGCATAGCCTTAGCATTGCCGTTCTCAACAGAAGCGGTTTTTACACCACTTTTAGGTGCCAGCATTTCCCCAATATCCCACTACATTTTCCCTTTAACAATTTTTAGCAATTCTGTACTTTTTGCAGCAGCAAGCGGAGTTTACATGATACTTCGAAACATAATCTGGCACCACCATGAAGGTAAAAAAATGTTTGAAGGCTCCTTAACAAAAGAGTCTATCTGGAAAAAGCTTCTCGTCCTAATTACGGGTTATCCTATGAAGGTTGGTGTGCTTGTTGCTACATGGCACGTTTTTCCCATGGAAGACGTGGATGACGCAACTGGCGACCGAAAACTTGTCATTGTTCCCAACGAAGATGGGCGGGACGGAATTATTCAAAGATTAAACAAAGCTGTAGAAGAAAAAAGAATAGGCGATTATGTTTGGGCAACTCCTGGTTTGCCTATGCTGATTTTTGTCACGTTAGGTTTAGTTGTAGCAGTGTTTTTCGGCGATATTGTCTGGCTTCTTGTCCAAGCGATATTAGGTTAAAATTTATTTTACAACTTGTTCTAACTGTTTGCTTCTTTTTTGGTAAGAAATTGAAGCAATAACCATCAGTATTGAGCCAAAACTGATTGAAGATAATGCGTATGTTTGGTATGGAAATGATGCTGCTGCGGCTGAAGATGCTTCCTTTAAGCCGTTGGCGGACATTACTTGGCTTTGATTATCTGCTTGGTATGAATACAGGATTGAACTTAGTACGAAAAGAGCTATTGCCGCGGTTAGTAAAAATACTTCTAGTTTAAATCTCACGCTTTTCCCTCTAAATGGACACTTGCTCTCGATTTATATTCCACATAAATAACAGGAAGGTTATTTTAGCTTTTTGGGAAAATAAGGATATAGAAGGAGCTTTTAATGTCGCTGAACGAATACAAAGTAGAGTTGCACAATTTTTTAGGTCAAAAACAAAATAAACTTTTAAGCGCTGTGGTAATGCCTGACTTTTTCTTAGATAGGCTTTTAGACTTGCCTTGGACGCCAGACGAGTTTTCAAAGATAAGTGCTGATGTAGTAAACCGAAAAGGCGGCAGCATAGACGGCATATCTCAGCAGGACATTAAAGGCGGAAACGCTGTAAACACTGCTTCAGCTTTAGCTGCTTTAGGCATCAAAGTAACCCCTATACTTTGTACCAGTAGTTACGGGTTGCATCTTTTGAATTACCATTTTAAAGGCGGCGTAGATTTGTCCCATGTTAAAGTTTTTCCAAAAGCTTCAGTGACAACCGCTTTTGAATTAAAAGCTGGCCAAGGAAAAGTCAACGTTATGCTTCGGGATGTAGGTTCACTGGCTGATTTTGGACCTGAAGACTTGGACGCTGAAGACTACGCTGTTATTGACAAGGCAGATTATGTTTGCCTGTTTAATTGGGCTGGAACTAAAACGCATGGAACTGCCCTTGCCAAGAAGGTTTTTGGAAAAACCAAACAAGTTGGTAAAGGTAAAACTTACTATGACACTGCTGACCCTATGCCGAACAAGGCTGGAATTGTCGATTTAATGCAAACTGTTTTAGAAACAAGTGACGTGGACATGTTAAGCTTAAACGAGAATGAAGCTGTCGCTTATGCTTCCCTGCTTGACGGCTCAATTGAAGAAAAACGATGCAAAGAAAGCTTTAACGATTTAGCCTTAGAGGCAGCCCGCATCTTAAGTAAACATTTCTCGGCAAGGATTGACTTGCACACAACATCTTTTTCTGCATCCCTGAAAGGCAATTCTGAAGTTGTTGTACCCACATTCAAAGTTAACGTTGTCAGGGCTACTGGTGCGGGGGATGCTTGGAATGCAGGCAACGTTTTCGGCGATGGAAACGGGCTTTCAGATGGTTGCCGTTTAATGTTGGCAAACGCGGTTTCAGCTTGCTACTTGTCTGACTCTGCTGGTGTGCATCCAAGTTTGGCTAAACTTGAAGAATTCATTAACAATTACGTGCAGAGTTAAGGTTTTATTGCTAATCGCTCTTTAACCATGCCGTAGAATCATTATTGTTGGTGTATTAGGATGGGTAAACTGTTTGGAAGCAGCGGAGTTCGCGGTTTAGCTAACGTTGAATTAACGCCCACTTTAGCATGCAAGGTTGGTTTAGCTGTAGCTACATATGCTAAGGCTAAACGTGCAGTTGTAGCGCGCGACACAAGAGTTTCAGGCTGTATGATTCAAGACGCATTGGTTTCCAGCCTTATCTCAGCTGGCGCAGACGTCTATTTAGCAGGTGTGGTTCCAACTCCTGTCTTGGCATATGCCACACGCACGCTAAGTGCTGATGTTGGCTTTATGATTACAGCATCTCACAATCCACCACAGTACAACGGCATCAAAGTATTAACTCCCGAAACCCTCTCCTATGTTGATGCAGACCAAGACGCAGTAGAAAAAAACATCAACGAAAACAATTACCAACGAGCCGACTGGCGACAATTAGGCCAAACAATCCCCTATGATGCATGCCCAGCCTATTTTGAAATGGCACAAAAAGCCGCTTCACTGCACAAAAAATGGCACGTGGTCGTTGACCCAGGCTGCGGCGCCGCATACAGTGTAGCTCCAAAACTGCTCCAAATGCTTGACTGCAAGGTTACCGCACTTAACGCCCAACCCGACGGACATTTTCCCGCTAGAAGTAGCGAACCCACAGTTGAATCACTAAAACCTCTTTCACAAGTAGTTCAAGTTTTAGGGGCAGACATCGGCATCGCGTTTGATGGTGACGCTGACCGTGTTGCTTTCGTGGATGAAAAAGGTGTTTTTGTCAATTTTGACCGTTCCTTAGCTGCTTATGCTGCTTACGCTTTAAAGCAGTCTGGCGGCGGCGTAGTTGCAACTAACGTTGAAGCGTCAATGTGTGTAGAAACAATGGCTGAACGTTACGGAGGAAAAGTTGTAAGAACCAAAGTTGGCGACATTTACGTTTCTGAAGCAATTAAGCGTGATGGCGCAGTTTTCGGCGGTGAACCTTGCGGTGCTTGGGTGCATCCACTGCAGCATTTCTGTCCTGATGGTCCATTATCAGCGGCGCTGTTTTTGAAAGCGTTGGAGTCTGAGGGCAAGACTGTTAGTCAATTCGTAGGTGAAGTTCCCGAGTACATAACGGTGCGGGAAAACATCAAGTGCCCAAACGAAATCAAAAAGAAAGCCGTCGCAACAATAGCTGCAACAATCAAAGATGACTTTAAAGGTTACATTGACTTCTCAACCGTTGACGGTGTTCGGCTTGCCCTTAAAAACGGGTGGTTCCTAATTCGTGCGTCAGGAACAGAACCTCTTATTCGCGTAACCGTTGAAGGTGAATCAGAAGCTGTGGCAAAAGAGTTAATGCGTAAAGCCGTTGACTTAATACGCAAACAAATTGAGGTGTATTAAAGTGAAGGCTGTTTTGTTAGCTGCAGGCGAAGGACAAAGACTTCAACCAATAACCTCCACGCGGCCTAAACACTTAATCAAACTTGCTGGTAAACCGATTCTGCAGTATTGCCTTGACGCAGTAAAAACCGCAGGCATCACTGAAGTAATAATTATTACCCATTACATGAGCGACAAAATCCAAGCCTATTTTGGTGACGGCTCAAATCAAGGCTTAAAAATCAGTTATGTTGAGCAAAAAGAAATTTTGGGCACAGGCAACGCTGCCTCTGTAGCGGAACCGTACGTGACTGGCGAGTTTGTGCTGATTTATGGTGATTTGCTGTTTGCGCAGGATGCAGTAAAACAGGCAGTTGATTTGTATCGGTCGGCTAAGCCTGACGCGGTTATGGCGGTTGTTCCAGTTGATAAACCTGAAAGTTACGGCATAATCGAATTTGGTGAAGGCAAAAAACTAAAACAAATCGTAGAAAAACCTGAAGCTGGAAAAGCACCTTCAAACCTGGCAAACGCTGGCGTTTACGTGTTCTCAAGTCAAGTTTTTGAGAAACTTCGTAATGTAAAAAAATCTGTCAGGGGCGAATGGGAACTTACTGACGCTTTAACCATGCTGGCGGCGGAAGGAAAAACCGTGTTGGTTGCTGAACTTGCTAAGGATGCATGGTTTGATGTGGGTAGGCCTTGGGATTTGCTTGACGCAAACGTTTGGGCGCTTAAACGCATGGAACCCCAAGTGTTAGGCAGAATCGAGCAGGGCGCGCATTTAATTGGTCCTGTTTATGTGGCAGAGTCTGCACGCGTACGTTCTGGCGCTTACATTGAAGGCCCCGTATTCATAGATGAAGAAGCAGATGTTGGTCCTAACTGTTTTGTTCGGTCAGGCACAAGTCTTGGCAGAAAAACACGTGTAGGCAACGCCGTTGAAATCAAAAATAGTCTAATCATGGATGGAACTCACGTTGGGCACCTTTCATACGTTGGTGATAGCGTTGTTGGTGAAAAATGTAATTTCGGCGCAGGCACAATCACTGCGAACTTGCGTTTTGATGACGGCGAAATCAAAATGACCATTAAAGACAAAGTGGTCGCTACTGGCAGACGTAAGCTTGGCGTGGTTTTAGGCGATAACGTAAAGACAGGCATTAAAGCCTCTTTTATGCCCGGCGTAAAGGTGGGCGCGAACACTTGGGTGGGCGCAAACCTGATGGTTACCCGAGACCTGCCCAACGATTCTATTGTCTTGTTAAAGCAGCAGCAAGATGTACAGCCACGAAAAAGTCAATAACTATTTTTTCCCTGTTTTAGCTAACCAAACAAGCAGTCCAGCAACCGCGGTCAAAGCAGCAACAACAGCCCCAAAAATAAGCAGCATACTCTCATCCAAAACTATCGGGCCATCTTGCGAAATGTTTGTTGCAGTGTTGATTACTACTTGATGTGTGCTGTGCTGGTAAGTGAAACTGATTATCCATTCATCCTCGCTGGATGTCAAGTCAAAGTTTATCGGTTTTCCGTCCACGTGCACTTTGATGTTTTGGTTTTCAGGCATAAGATTTTTGGGTATAACTACTTTGGCGTAACCTTGAGTTCCGCCTTCGCCGTTTACCGTAAAGCTGAGGCCAACTGTTTGGTTATAGCTTATTTGGGTTAGAGTGCTGTTTGACTGGACAATTGCCTGCTGATTCTCAAAAGGTATTGTTCCTATTGAGGTTGTATTGCTTGCGGGTTGAAATTCACTGTTTCCTTCCCACTTGGCCTTCAAAGTGTATGTGCCTGACGGCGGAGTTACCCATCGATAGTCATATTTTCCCCATTCATTAGTCATGCATAAACCAATTGGCATCCAAGACTTATCGTCAACTGAGTATGACAAATAAATGTCCTGTACAGCGATTCCAACCGTTCCAGGCGCATACAGTCTTCCTGAAATTGTTACTGCCGAATCTTTTGTTTCTGTTTCGATGGAGAAACTTGCGGTTTTTCTAACTTGAGGCGTTGGGGTAGGTGTAGGCGGGGGTGTTCTTGTTGGGGTTGGCATCGGTGTCGTGGAAGGTGCTGGCGTAAAAGTTGTCGGAGTTGGCGTTTCTGTAGCTTTAGGGGTTGATTGTGGTCCTATTTCCCATGTAGCAATTAATGTTACTGTACTGCTTATTGAGGGCAAATAAGTAATGCCGCCATCGGAGAAGGTGTCTCCCTCATAATAAGCTGTTATTTTAAAGGTTCCCGCTTGGCTAGGTACATAGTTATACCAAATTGTATCTTCTGTTTTGTCCTGCCAATCTGAAGAAGCCTTCAAAGGTCCTACTGTCATGTTGTCTCCATCAGGGTTTGTTATTTTGATTATGATGCCAGTGAAATAGTCGTCTTTTGTTGGTGGCGGAGGCGAGATTGTTACGTTAATTTGAACTCTTTGTGCTACTACAACAGGGTTAGAGCTTACAGTTACCTGTGTGATTGTTTCAACGTTTTGTTGGGTGTCTGCTAAGGCAACTGGTATTTCAGTTCTGATAATTGCTGTAAATAAGAGAACGGTTAACGTCGCAATCAATAAGGTACTGAAGGTCTTTCTCATGGATTGACTTTCAACTCTCTGTTGATATTCAAAGGACTCTTAACCTAATTGATAAATTTTTAGTCAAGAAACCTTGACTGACCATTTTTTTGTTTAGAGCAGTTTTAGTCAATGTTTTTTGACGGAAACGCCTTTTTAGAATAACAAAACCATTCAATTTGATATTAAATGTCAAAAACACGGTCTGCCATACTGTTGCTCTTCATGTTGTCTTTAACAGTGCTGCCTTTTAGTAACCTTTCATACGCAAACTATTTTCCTGACCCTGGACCAGATCTTCCCCGTATCTACATAACAAGTAACGGAAGCGTCGAACCCGCAACTGCACCCATAGAGCGTGCAGGAAACATCTACAAACTTACCAACGACATAATGCTTTGCACTGTAGAAATTCAACGGGACAATGTGGTGCTTGACGGCAATGGGTACTTGATTCAGGGAAACGCCAGTTGGTTGGGGTATGACGCAGGAAACAACGGTGTAATAATGTCTAACTGCAAAAACGTTACTGTTACTGGCTTAAACTTTGAAGCTTGCTATTCCGCTGTAAAAGTAATTGGTTCTTCAAATGTTACCGTTGTTGGCAACTTGTTTTCTGACAGCAATAATAAAGGTGTGGTACTTCAAGGCTCAAGTTTCTGTCTGGTCGCAGATAACACTTTCAACCATTTACGCACCGACATTAACGCGGCAGCAATCAACGTAAACGGCGCAAACAACACCATAAAAAACAACAATTTAACTGGCAGCACTTATGGCATACAAATTACTGGCGTCTCCAATCTGGTTTCTGACAATCTGTTTGAAAGTGTGCTTCCTATAAGACTGGACAGCGCCCAATCAAACATTATCTCAAGTAACAAACTCTCAGGACCTGCTGGTCAAAAAGGCGGCGAAGGCATAGCATTATTTGTCAACTGCTCAAATAACCTATTTTTCAATAATAGCATAACTGGATTTCACAATCAGGCAATACGTTTTGTCTTCAACGCTGAAAACAACACCGTATATGGAAACTATTTCAAGGATAACGAGTTTGCAGTAGTTATTCAAGAAAGCGCAATTAACAACCTTTTTTACGGGAACACCTTTGAAGCTGACTCCTGTAATGTTTCAGTTTTTGAAGTTCAAAACACTTTTTGGGATAACGGTACCATAGGCAATTACTGGAGCAACTATCAAGGGGCAGACATCAATGGAGACGGCATAGGCGATACCCCTTATGCACTTAACGGGTATGTGTGGAACCAAACAGTCGACGGTTTCGTTTCAACCCCCTCTGGACAAGATAATTACCCCTTAATGGCGCCCTACGATATTGAAAACCAAACAGTTACTCCAACCCCTTCACTTCTGCCGATTATACTTCCAGTTCTCGGTGCTACATTGGCTGCAGGTGCTGGTTTACTTGTTTACTTCAAAAAATACAAGTGTAAATAAAGCTCTTCAAACCTACTTTTCTTGGAGACTCTATGTTGAGTAAAAAAGGAAGCCTTCCTCTTTTATCAGAACTTTTATCACTTCAAAACAAAACTGCACTAATCACTGGGTCTGGAAGCGGAATTGGCGAAGCTATAGCTTACAGGTTTGCTGAGGCAGGTGCAAACTTGGAGTTAGTAGATATCGACGAAGAAAAGCTGAAAAAAGTCAAGAGTGACCTTCAGCAGTTCAAAGTTAAAGTTGATGTTCATAAAATTGACCTTTCCCGAAAGGAAGAAATCGACGGTTTGTGGCTGTTGTTGGCTGGAAAAGAGCCTGATATTCTAATTAACAATGCAGGTATTTACCCGTCTAAGTGTTTTTTGGATGAGGATGACGTTTTTTTGCAGAAAGTGCTTGATGTCAACTTGAAATCTGTGTTTTGGATGTGCCAGCACATGATTAAGAAGCGGTCAAGAAAGGGCGGTGTTATCATAAATTTGGGTTCGATTGAAGCTATTATGCCTTTAAAGGAAGACCTCTGTCACTATGACATTTCAAAAGCAGGTGTTATGGCTTTAACCAGAGCATTAGCAAGCCAATACGGTAAACGTGGCTTTAGAATCAACGTGCTTGTTCCCGGCGGAGTCTGGACACAAGGCACAAGAGGAGTAGCAAAGGATGCCTTAAAGTTTAAGCCCGGTATCGTCAGGACAGGCATAGAGTATGGACTGCGGACGCCTCTTGGCAGAATGGGTGCGCCTGATGAGATTGCTCGTATGGCTTTGGTGCTGGCAAGCGATTTTTCAAGTTATGTACATGGAGCGTTGATTGTAGTGGACGGCGGCTTTTTGTCAGCATAAAGTTTCTGTTTATTCACGGTTGATTGGTCGGTCAAGAAACCTTGACTATTTTTGCATTTTTCTGGTTAGGCTTTAGTCAAGAAAGTTTAACGGTAATCCTTTAAAACCAAAAATGTTAATCCTTGTTTGTGCTAATAAAAACTTCAATCCTGCTGTTTGCCTTCTTTATGTTTTCAGTAGGTTTACTTGTTGCTTTACCTGCAAACGCCCAACAATACCAAAGCATTATCATTTACTCTGACGGTTCAATCACTGGGACAAACAACATCCAACACGACGGCAACACCTACACCTTAACTGACAACATATTTGGTCACATTCAAGTACAGAAAAGCTACATCACCATTAACGGGGCAGGCTACACAATCAAAGGCAACAATTATGATGCAGCGTTTGATCTAACAAATGGTTATGGCGGAGACCCTTCTCGCTCTCTTTTAAACAATTTAACGGTTACAAATTTGCGAATCCTAAACTTTAGTGCTGGCATTTACAGTAACTCAAAAAATAACGTTTTCAGCCAACTCTACCTGGCAAACTGTGATTCAGGCATTCTTTTAATGGGTGCAGAAAACAATCTAATCACTTCAAACACTTTTGAGAACAATTCAAACGCTGTTTCAATTGATTACTGCAGAGGTGAAACGGCTAACGTTATCACAAAAAATAACTTGATTAATAATGACATTATTGTTTGGCTTTCAACAAAACCCATTATTGACCGTAACTATTACAGCAACTATTCTGCTAAGTATCCCAATGCTAAAGAAATTAATGCAACGGGCGTTTGGGATACGCCATATGAATCCGTTCGTTTTGTTGATGTCCACCCGCTAATGCATAAGATTGAGGAAAACCCGATTCCTGAACTGAACCTTTGGGGTTTGATCCCTTTAATGCTGTTGGTCTCACTTTTTGCGGTGTATGCTAAACCGGGCAAAACTTAAAGTTTGAAACCTCTACATTTTCAGCAGACCTATTTGGGACCTATTTGGATGCTATTAGAAACTCATTGCAGAAACCATAGAGGGGTAGGTCCTATTGACTGAAAATTTGTCCAAAAGCATGTTGAAAACAGGTGTTTTTGTTCAGTTGTTCCTTTAAGTTGGTCATGTTGCATCAAAAACCTGTTAAACTATGTCAAAGACGCTGGCTATTTTTTCACCAAAGCTTTCATACTTTATTGCCATAAAGTTAATAGGCTACAAACTCAATGTCCATGTAGCTTACTCTATTATTTGAGAGATTCCCATATGCATAAAATGTTCAAAAAAACAGTGCATTCGAATCAAAGTGATAAGATTACAAAAGTTAAAATGGAGAATGAATAATTAATGGCGCGTTATAGACAAACCGAAGAAATCGTAAAACTAATGGATAACCCAAAAATTATCCGCAACACCAGCATCATCGCACACGTTGACCATGGCAAAACCACACTTTCCGACAGCCTTTTAGCACACGCAGGCATCATCAGCACACAAACTGCTGGACAAAAACTGTTCCTCGACAGCTGGGACCTTGAACAGAAACGTCAAATGACCGTTTTCGCTTCAAACGTCAGCTTAGTTCACACATACGAAAACAAAGATTTCTTAATCAACCTAATCGACACTCCTGGACACATTGACTTCTCAGGCGCAGTCACAAGAAGCCTCCGTGCAGTTGACGGCGCACTCGTAGTAGTTGACGCAGTAGAAGGACCAATGACTCAAACAGAAACCGTCCTCATGCAAGCACTACGAGAAAGAGTCAAACCACTCTTATTCATCAACAAAGTTGACCGATTAATCAAAGAAATCAAGTTGACCCCTCAGGAAATTCAAAAGAAATTTGCAAAGATTCTCCTAAGAGTTAACACTTTAATTGAGAAACATGCTCCACCAGAACACAAACAAGACTGGCAAGTTAAAATCGAAGACAGCCGTGTCGCGTTTGGTTCAGCCCTTCACAAATGGGGTTTAAACCTTGACCACATGAAACTGAAGAAAATCAGTTTCCAAGACATCATCGACGCATACACTGGCGAGCCAGAAGACGTTGGCAAAAAAGTCGATGAATTAAGCAAAAAAGCACCCTTACCAGAACCAATTCTTGACATGTTCTGCAAACACTTACCAAGCCCACTAGAAGCACAACCATACCGTCAATCAAAAATCTGGCCAGGTGACCCAACAACAGCGGTCGGTCAAGGCATGGCAAAAGTTGACCCTAACGCTCCATTGCTCATGTGCATTTCCACCATTGAAGTTGACCCTCACAGCGGCACTGTCGCTATTGGTAGAATTTTCAGTGGTGCAATCACCAAAGGCAAAGACGTCCAACTAGTCAGTGCACAACAAAAAGGTACAATTCAGCAGGTCTTCATGAGCATGGCAACAGACCGTGTCTTTGTTGACCGTGTACCAGCAGGCAACATCGGTGCAATCTCAGGTTTACCTGCACTCCGTGTCGGCGAAACCATCGGTGAAGCAGGCATTGAAATCCACAGCTTTGAAGGCTTAAACTACGTATCCGACCCAGTCGTTACTGTAGCAGTTGAGCCCGAAGACGTTAAAGACCTGCCACTATTTGACAAAGTAATGCACAAACTAACAACCGAAGACCCTAACCTGCACTTTATCATGAACAAAGAATCAGGCGAATTCCTCCTGTCAGGCATGGGTGAACTTCACCTCGAAATCACAGCTTACCGACTACAAGAATCAGGCCTAAAAGTCAAACTTAGCAAACCAATCGTCATCTACAGAGAAACCATCAGCCACGACTACAAAGGTCCAGCAGTCATGGGTAAAAGCCCCAACAAACACAACAAACTCTGGATCACCATCGAGAAACTCTCAGACGAAGTCATTGAAGCAATCAAATCAGAAAAAATCACTGACATGCAAAACAGAGATGAAAGAGCCAAAATTCTCAAATCCATGGGTTGGGAACCAGACGAAGCCAAAGGCGCAGTTGCAATCGAAGAAAACAACATCCTATGTAACCGTATCCGTGGACGCCAATACGTAGAAGAAATTATCGACCACATAAAGACTGGTTTCCGCGAAGCAGTACACACTTCACCACTCGCAAAAGAGCCAGCTTACGGCTTAAAGGTCAACCTTGAAGATATCACCTTACACGAAGACCCAGTCCACAGAGGCCCAGCACAAGCAATCCCAATGACTTGGAGACCAATCTACTGCGTTATCCTGCTCAGCGATCCAAAACTGCTTGAACCCCTCATCAGCTTCGAATGCAAAGTACCATCAGAATTCGTCAGCAGCGTAATCACCCTCATCAACAAACGACGCGGAAAAATCATCGACATGCCATCAGAAGAAGACATGATTACTGTCAAAGCAGAAATGCCAGTATCTGAAAGCTTCGGTATCGCAGACGAACTAAGAAGCTCAACTCAAGGCAGAGCATTCTGGGCAACCCAGTTCAGCCGTTGGGCAACAGTTCCAGAGCAGATGCAAGCAGAAACAATCAAGAAAATCCGCGAACGCAGAGGATTACCACCAAACCCGCCACCACCAGAAGAATACTTCGAGAAAGAGTAATCTCGAACACTTCTTTCTTCTTATTTTTATTATTTCTTAAAAGTTATTCTTGTTATTCTTCTACGATTCTGAATTCTGTTTTTGTTTCATGACGTGGTTGCTCGCTTGGTGTAAACTCGTTTTCTTTAAATATTCTCTGTTCTCCGATGAGATGCTCACCCATTGGCCCCTCGCGTTTGTAGCTGCTGTATGCTTTTTCAATTTCTTCTTGCAACTGCCTGAGTTCTTTGTCTGTTTCCTGCCGCACCTTTTCGGTTGTCCAACCGTTTTCCACACGGTTTCCTATTCTTTCAGCAATTTCTTGAGCTAAACGTTCAGACAAGCCTGCGTTTTTTAAACTGTTTTCCAAGTTTTTGTTGTCAAAATTTTCTTCTACGCCATCTTTTACTATGATTTTAACCAAGAATTTTCACCTCCACCAAAACGTCAGTTTCGGTGTCGAAGTATTTAGGGGCTAATGCTGTAACATAAAGTTGTGTGATTGTCCACGTACAGTAACTTGCTACATCACCATACTGTTTGCTTTTCAAGGGTTTAGAAAAGATTTTATGCGCATATGCAGTTAAAACAATGTTGAGTTTTATGATTGTCGGTATTTGTGCTAGCCCACGTCAGCAGGCTACAGACCATGTGTTGCATGAAGCTCTACGTATGCTTGAAGAAAAAGGCTTTGAAACCAAATTCTGGGGTGTACGTGGCAAAAAAATCGGTTTCTGCGTGCACTGCGATTACTGCCTAAAAAACAAAGTCTGCGCATTCAAAGACGACATGTTCGAGCTTTATCCCCTGCTAAAAGAAGCTGATGGCATAATATTTGCAACCCCAATCTACAACAACGGCTTAAGCGCACAACTAAAAGCGGTACTGGACCGTTGCAGAGCAGCAGTAGCCAGCGACAAAAACTTTTTCAGAGGAAAAATCGGAATGGGCATCGCTTTAGGCGGCGACCGTAACGGTGGACAAGAACACGCTTTATCCCAAATTACTGATTTTCAGGTTCTTAACGGCATGATTCCAGTTAGCGGCGGCTTTTTTGGGGCAAACATGGGTGCCACGTTTTGGACAAAAGACACCCTTGAAGGTGTTAAACAAGATGAAGAGGGCTTTAGAAGCCTAAAAAAGACAGTTAAAAAATTCTCTGACTTGCTTGCAGAGAAAAAGGTGAAATAAAATGGCTGAAACACAAAAAAAATGTAAAATTGCTTGGGGAATAACTGGCGGCGGCGATAAAATCGCTGAAATCGTCAAAATAATGATTGAACTAAAAAACCAGTATGAACACAAAGCGGAGATTCACGTTTTTGTTTCCAAAAACGGGGAAACAATGCTTAGGTTTTACAAACAGTTCGACGTGATAAAGCAAGCGTTTTCCCATTTCAGCGTTGAAATGAATTCTAATGCGCCTTTTCTTGCAGCGTGGTTGCAGAGTGGAAAATACGATTTCCTGCTTGTTGCTCCTTCTACGTCAAATACGGTTGCAAAAGTTGTTAACGGCATAGGTGACACTATGATTACCAACTCGGTTATTATGAGCCTGAAAGCTTTTGGCACAGTTTACTTTTTGCCAACAGACTACAAAGAAGGTGTCGTTGAAACAGTGATACCTAACGGTAAAAAAATCAAGATTCGAGTGCGCAAAGAAGAGGCTGAACAGACACGCAAGCTGGAACAGATGGATGGCGTGCATGTGCTTGAAAGTCCCGAAAAAATCCGAGACGTCTTTAACGAGCGTTTCGGCAAATAATTTCTTTCTTTTTCTTTTTACTTAACAATTTTAGGGTTTACTGGGCAAATTAGAATAGGGGTAGTTGTAAAAATATACTTGCGGTAATTAGTCCAAAGGCTAACCCTAAAACAATAGGGAAAGGTAGCCCTGGGAAGATTCCTCTTTTCTCAAGCATGAAGAATGTGATTACTGCGCCTGCACATATGCCTACAAGTGACATGAGTGTTGGCAGTATGCTGCTTGGGAAACTAAAGAACATGGCTCCTATAAGCATTGAATAGAAGACTAAGTCGCCAAGCCCCATTTGGATGTCTTTGAAACCATAGCTTAAGCCGCTAAGTTGGTCAAGTCCTGACTGTGCAATTTTTCCTACGGGACCACGGTAAACGGCGATTACGTCATAGATTGCAAGGAAAATCAATATTGCAATGGCGCTGTAGAGTGGAATTGAGAAGCCAAAGAATACTCCAAGTGCGCCGCCTAAACCTATGACCACTACGTTTCTTGCTTTAGTGTACTTAAATATGGATAAATCAAAAAGCACCGTTATCAGTATTGACAATCCAATTACTATCGAGTCGCTGTAAAAGGGCGTGTACGCTAAAAGGGCTGACAGGTAAACCAGTGAAAGTAGCATTGACGCTGTTGTCATAGCTAAGAAGATTAAGCCTTTGACGATTTTCACGTTTTTCCGTTTTAGCAAAAAATAAAATACTGTAGCGCTAATGGCGACTAAGATTACAAAGTAGATTGCGTTGCCGAAAGGTCCTGATGTGGTATCATCTGGAAACGGCGTTACAGGTATAACCTGAGTTTGTTGAGGTTTAAGAAGCCAGCCGCAACCTAAACCGAAAAGCATGCTTGCCAGTATTGGTACCAAGTAAACTAAACTAACTTTGAATTTTGTTTCTTCAGCTGTCACGGTTTTCTACCTTTGTTTTTAGTAGCTACTTCCTTTTGTATCATACATTGCTTACAGAATAAGGTTTGTTTTTTATCTGTGTCTGTTATCGAATTGGAAAAATGCATTATACAATTTGGATTCAGACAATGCCCTAATCCTAATGTGTGCCCTAACTCGTGCACAGCTTCCTTGAGTGCTCTATCAAAGAAAAGCTTTTCATCAGCAGGTTGACCATAAAATTCTGGCTTAAGTCTAAACAGTGAAATCAACGCCGCTTTCCCCGGAGTGTAAGCTTCCCCAAACACGTAATTCAGCTCTGGCACGTAAAGGTCAACATCAACAACGCCCAGCACCCTTTCAAAGGTGCCTTGCTGGTCAGCATATTGTTGGATTTGGCTAAGTATAAAACTTGAATCGTATTGACTGCGTTTTTGGTCAAAGGCTTTTTCTGAAAGCGCAAAGCCTTCAGTGATTACCGTGCATGTTGAACCAGAAAAAATGTTAGT
Organism: Bathyarchaeia archaeon; assembly: GCA_050108115.1. Classification (GTDB taxonomy): domain Archaea; phylum Thermoproteota; class Bathyarchaeia; order Bathyarchaeales; family Bathycorpusculaceae; genus Bathycorpusculum. Next base: position 48,223 of record JBNIDP010000001.1, read on the forward strand.
TAAATGCCTGCAAATAATGGAAAGAAAACTATGGTTTACCTGACCAACAGGTAAGAGCCCTATCTTCATGTTTTTCGCCTTTAAATTTGGAAGTTTTCTCCAGTTTTGGGTGCTACAGCCTCTAATCCCAACTCCGTTTTTGCCCAGTTAGCCAGCAGTTCGCAGTTTCCTTCGGCGCCGTGTACCACAAAAACCTTGGGTTTTCCGCCAAGCCGTTTTAGGGATTCTTTTAGCATTGTTGCTCCGCAGTGTGATGAGAAATCAAAGTGTTGGAAGTGTGCTTTTACTTTTCGGACTTTGCCGTCGATTGTGGTTACACCTTTTTCCATTAGTTGTCTTCCTGGTGTTCCTGGAATCTGGTAGCTGACAAGAAAGATGGCGTTGTTTGCTTTTTTGCCAACTTTTGAAAGGTAAAACTGTGAGGGTCCACCTTTTAGCATGCCTGCTGGTGACACGATTACGCTTGGTGTTTTAATTGCTCGGCGTCGGTCTCGCCAGCCTTCAACCCATTCAACGGTGTTCATTGTGTTAGCAAACAGTTTAGGGTCGCGTAAGAACTCTTTGTAGTTAAGGATGATTCTGCTTGCTTCCCGTGCCATGCCGTCTAAAACGATGGGGTATTCAAAATGGTTTGCAACTAAAACTGAAGCGATTTCTTGAGCGCGGCCAACACCGAAAGCTGGAATCAAAACTGTGCCGCCCCGTTCAACGGTGTCTGTGGCTGCTTCAATAAAGCTTTTTTCAAGTTCAAGTCTTGGGGTGTGGTCTTCGTTAGCGTAAGTGCTTTCGATGATTATGGCGTCTAAATCTTTGTAATCCATTGTGGCGCCTTTTAGAAGTTTGCTGTCTTCAGTGTTAAAGTCGCCTGTGTACAGGATTTTTTTGCCCTCGCCATCAACTAGAACTTGGGCGCTTCCAGGCGTGTGTCCAGCGTTGTAGAGGCTGACTTTCATGTCGCCTACTTGTGCTTCTTGGCCAAAGTCAAGGTGGTGACTGTTTTTCATCATGCTTTTAAGTTCAAGATACTCAAACGGCAAATAGTAACTGGACAGGTGGATAAAGTCTTGAATTAGAACTTGTGTAAGTTCAAGGTTAAGTTGGTTAGTGTACAGCGGTTTTTTGTCGTTAATGTAAAAGATTGGTATAGCACCCGAATGGTCTAAGTGGCTGTGAGTTAAGATGACTGCATCTAAATCTTTCGGGGGAACATGCATGGGAAACCCAGGTTCACGGTCAAGCATGACACCGTAATCTATAACCACCTGCGTTTTAGCAGTTTTAACGTGGATTCCCATTCTGCCAACTTCTCTAGCTCCGCCTAAAAAGCCAACTTGCAAATCAGGACATCCTATTAGTGTATACTGCTATTCATGAGGCGAATAGTGTTTTAAAAATGTATTGACCCAGCCACTGGCTGAGCAGACACTAAACCTTTCCTTATCGCGTTAAGCACACTGTCAACGTTAAGTTCTGCTTGAACTTGGGTGCAGACGCTAAAAAGCTCCGAAACCTGATGAGCATCACTGCCTGCAGTGCCGGGCAACCCAACTTCTTTTGCCATTTCCTTTGCCTGCCGATTAGCTGCTGCGCTGGAACCGCCGTTTAAGACTTCAATCGCATCGACCCTAAGTGTTCTTGCAACATCGCCCATGCCGTAAAGCCTGTACGGGTGCGCAACGATGGAGACGGCGCCGATAGATTTTGCGTAATCCGTCACATCTTGAGGGTTCCAAGGTTTAGGCGGCAACTCTTCTGTGCCAAGTATGAGCATGTCGCCTGCTGTAGTGCTAACTTCAACACCTGGAATGATTAAGATGTCTGGGTATGCAGCTGCCAGCGCCATAGTTGCCTTGTTTGCCCTTACTGAGTCGTGGTCGGTTACAGCGGCTACTTTGATGTAGTTATGCGCCAAAAGCATGTCAACTAAAGTTTTTGGTTGAATTAGGCTATCTGAAGAGTAAACCGTGTGAATGTGAAGGTCAGCGTACAATGGCGTTATTCTGTTTATTCTCCTTTTCTGCGTTTCAAGTTTGCCAGTTAGAATTTAATTTTCAAGCTAAAAAGGATTCTTAATCTTGCTGACTATTTTTTGTTTAGAAGTTGTTGCCGCAGAGTCTCTATGCACAACAACAACCAACAGGTAATGTTTGCTGTTGCTTTTTTGGTTCTGTTGTTGGCTGGGTTTGTTTTTTGGTTGTGGCGTCTTGCATAAGCAGCTACGGAGGCGTTAACATTTTTTAGGAATTTAGCATGCCAAAGGTTGGTAAACAAGCATCAGGTTTGGTTATCGTCGTTTGTTTAACAAGACTAAAGCAGTAAACGCAGCTAAAACAGCAACGACACCAAACACGGCAATCCAGATCCAATCTAAACCTAACCAGCCTGCAGTTTTAGCGTTAGACTGGCTAAGAGAAGCATCTGGACTTGGCTTTTGAGGAGGAGATAAACTTTGAAGCGGTTGTGATGGGTCAGGGGTTGCCAAAGGTGTACCATCGCCTATTGTTACTGTTTGTGTCTTGCTCCAATCGCTTGATTCAAAAACAGAAAAACCCGTCACATATTCTGTGCCTGAGGGGGCTTGATTATAGTTGTAGTGTCCTATTATGGCTTCCAATCGGAAATCTAATTTGCCGCCATTGGGAATGTTTGGGTAATTGCCTAAAGGAATTGTTATTACTGTAATATCGGTGTTAGAGGCGTTAAAAAGGTTTTCAGATGTGCTGTCAGGATATTGGCTCCATATGTTACTGTAATGACCTTTTAAGCTAACATTATAGTACACATTGACTATGTTACCATCAGTATCGATATAAGGGTTAAAAGGCTGATTTTTAACTTTAATTTCTACAGATTGTGTCTCTCCATTGTAACTAGGGAAGAGGCTTTCATTTTTTCCAGTGTACGGATTTATCCAAGTTGTTGGAGGAGAATTAACTGGCGTAACTACATATTCCAAGGTAAACTCTGGTACAGATAGTTTATCAGCAGCAGAAACAAGTCCTCCCGTTATTAGGACTGAAGTTGCTAAAATAAAAACAAGGAGAAACACTGAGCTCTTGCTCATATTATCCCTAATAAATTGTTTATTTTTCAACAATAAAAAGATTTCTTGAATTATAAAAAAGAAAATAAAACAAGAAAGCAAGCTTTAGAAATTACTGCTTTTCTACTGTTTTGTTTTAAGTTCATCATTTTCTTTCTTTAGAATAGAATTCTCGTCCAATATTGTTTTTATTACTATATTGAGCTGATTCATCATGTCATTAATTCGTAAATTTAGCATTCCAATTTGTTGTACGAAAGGTGAATTTTCATTTAGATTTTGTTCAGTCAATTTTTCACCACCTTCTATTTGTTATGTTTTGTTAATGATGAACTAAGGATTGCTCCCGGTTTTCAGTATTCTAGATTCAGTTTCAATTTTTTCTAGTGCTAATGCAAGAGATTTACATACTCCAAAAAGGAAACCTATTGCATTGTTTATGCTTATGCTTTCATTGTCCAATTGCAAAAAGCTCATGTTGCTGAAGTCAAGAACATCGCGTTCTACATTCTCGAATTTTACTCTTTTACTTTTTGTGTTTTTTATTATGCTTAAATCGTCTAGTGCATCGTATGAACCTATGGTTGAATTGTTGCTTCCAAATTGGTCGTAGGCATGTATCCATCGCCCATAAATATGGCGCCAAGCGTATGGTGTACCTGTAGTTAAAGAACCGCCAAGATTTTGCATTCCGTCGGCAGGCATGAATCCGCAAGGATTCGCTCCTCCATTGCAGTAATATTTAAGATAGTTCCCTTCAACATACAGTTTATGATAATAGGCACCATCACCTTTTCCGAATTTGAACCCCCCCACATTTTCATTAGTTGCACCTTGAATGCCTATTATGTTAGATTCATTGACATCAACAAGATAACAATCGTCACCGATTAAGAATGCCTTGCCACTTCCTGCTCCATTATCAAGACAAGCGCCTTGAATTATTCCTGCTTTGAGGTTACCAAAACTCCAATCGGTTTTACGTATTTCAAGATTGCAGTATTGAGCGCCCTCTCCAGAACGGGCAAGCCAAACGATTGGACTTTGTGTATGATTGCTTATCCATCCTGCATATCCACCATAAAGCGTAAGGCAACCTTCCATACTAACGACTTGACCTTTGATAAAGGCATCCTTTCTGCAGACAAGATGATGTCTAGTCATAATGAATGGAGCCGTTTCGGGAAAACCATTGTTTTGATTCCATAAACCGCCAATTAGCTCAGTTGCATAGTTGCCCGCTCCTGGAGTTATGTCGCTAAAACGAATTTTTCCTGTTGTTTCGGGGAATGTAGCAAGGTCATTTGCCATGAAAGAAATCCAATTAGCGTATGAAGTGGGAATGTAAAAGTTTTCTTTGCTATCAATCACATTGTACGCTGCGATATTGTGGAATGTAGCGTTGCCTGAACCGTCGTCTAGCGTGTTTATTACTGCTGATACTGCGCCGCTGGCTGAAAATGACCCAGAGACCGATACTATGCCAAGTGACGCTGATACTGTACCGCTGATTGTTAATCCTGAGAATGTCACGGGTGAGCTTGATGTTACAAATGAGGCTGTAGCAGTATCCCAATCAACAATCTTGTTATGTGTTATTGTTCCGTTTATAGATGCAGAATTACCACTTATGTCGCCAGTAACTTGTGAACCACCAATTGTCCAACCGTTTCTAATTGAACCCGACCCACTAAGATTTGAAGGTGTTACAGATGTTAGGAATGCGCTGGTGGCTGTGCTCCAATCGACGATATCGTTATGGGTTATAGATTGCCCACTTTGGTATATGGTGAATTGGGTTGTTGCTGGTGTTAGTCCTGTTGAGGATGCGGTTAGGGTTGGTGTGCCTGTGGTTGTGTCTTTGTAGTAAAAGCTTGTTGAGCTTTGTCCTGAAGGGATTGTTCTTGAAGTAATTGGTTGTGTGCCGCCCGAGTCAGAATAGAAACCTCCGCCACCTGATGACGATGACAAGTTAACGGTTGCTCCTGTTGTTATTGGGTTTCCGTTTGTGTCTTGTACTTGAACGGTAATTATGTTTGAAACTGTGCCTACAGTTACTGATTGGCTAGCGCCAGCAGTAAATACTAGTCGGTTTCCTGTTTCCATGTCGATATAAGTGTCTGCGGCAATGGCGCAGTCGAAATAGATGGTTCTTTCGGTTCCTTCGGCGTTTTGGCTGTAAGCGTTAACTGAGATGCCTGAAACGTTGTTTGTGCCAGTGTTTATTGCTGTCTGTGAAACTTTTTCTACGCCGTCTACCCAGAGTTTTAGTTCGCCTGCGGTGTTGTGGACTAGTATGTATAGTTCTAGGCAGTACCATTGGTCTGGGTTGATTGTGCTTGTTCCGGTTTCATAGTAGTTTGTTGAGTTTGCGCTGTTGCGTATGCCCCATTTATTGTTTGGGCAGTCTACAAGGGCGTATGCTATGGCTGTGCCGCCGCTATAATGGAAGCGTGGTCCAATGCCTTTTAGGCCTGACCCAGTGAATAGGTCTTCCATTTTGACGTAGCATCGCATGTATACTGTTGAAGCTGAAGTTATATTCTTGCTTGCCCGACAGTTTACTGCTGACCCCGAACCTAAAACGGCTTGCATAGCATAGCTGCCATGATGTTTCTGTGCTGATGTTATCGTAGGAGAGCCTTCAGTTGCCGTCCAAGCGCTAAAATCGCCACTTTCAAAATCACCTTCAAAAATAGTTGTCAAATTATTTCACCTCCACCAACAAGTTAAACATTAAAATGCTGTGTTTTTTAGAGTTTGATTTTGTTTCTTTTGCTTTTTTACTCATTTGCTTTCACTATACGGCTAACCGCTGTTTAATTGAAAAGATTAATTGCACAGGCTGTTGGTGTGCAGGTTGGACAATGTGTGGCCTTCTGGATGACCTAAAAGCTAAAAATTGAAGACAATTCCAGTTGCTTAGCTATCAACTAAAAACTCGTTCAACTGGAGCAGTAAAGATAGGGAAAAGAGGGTTTTAGTTGCTTAACTGTTTTCGCAGTGGGGCTTCAAGGTTGGCGATGAGTTTTTTGCTGCTTTCGCCGCATGCTTGAACCACGTTGCATGGGATGCCTTTTTCGGTGCATGCCGCTTCAACAGCTTTTTCGATTGAGGTTTTCCACATTTTAGGCTCATTAAGCATGGTTACGCTGCTGTACGGCATTGTTTTAACATACTCGGCTGCTTGTTCTGCGACGTAAGACATTGTTTCTGTATCCAGCGGTAAAGCTGCTTCATGCTGCGACAACGGGTAAACCTCGTCAAGCTCCAGAGGAACAACGCCAAAGGGTGCACAGAAGACCGCAACATGCACTTGGTCGGCAAGTTCTGGCCCAAGAATTCTTAGCAGTTGGCGGATTTTCTTCATTTCTGGCGCTTTATGGAACGGCTTGTTTCTTGTCTGTGGCAACAGTAGCAGGGTTTTGGCGTTTGCAGGCGGCGTGTAACGGTTGAAGAGGCGGTTTTTGTAGTGGACAAGTTCTGGTCTTGCAAGTCCTTCATGGTCAAAGTAGAAGAAACCGCTGCTTTTTATGCTTGCACTGTAAGTTTCAAGGAAATCTGCATGTCCCTTAATGCGTTTTAGTGCTGAGAGTAATGCTGGGTGGGCGTGGACACGCATTTCGGCTAGTTCCCAAAGCCTGCCGTCGCGAATTGCCTGTTTGATGCGTTTGAGCTCTGCCATGCAAACCCACAAATTGTGTTCTGCAAGGAAGATTTCGCGTTCTTTGGGCGATTTTGCCATTAGGGTTTTTGGGGTTTCTGTGGCGCATTTGGGGCAGGTGCAGGGGAAATAGTCCATTTCTGGGAGTCGCCATGTGCCGTTTTCAGTCATGTATCTGCCTTCTCTGGCGTAAAGGGCATAGGCGGCGGAGTCGAAGAGGTCACAGCCCAAGGCTACTGCGATGGCAAACATGGATGGGTGTCCAGCGCCGAACAGGTGCAGGGGGCGTTCGATTGGGATGCCTTTTTTGCAGGTCAAAATCATTTCTGCCAAGACGTCGTAACGGTAGTTTTCCATAACTTCAGTTGGGCTGCCTAACGCGTGAATGTTGAAGGGTAATGCACCCATTTCTTTGGCGCTTGCAGCAACTAGGTCAAGGTGTTTTCCGCCTTGGACTGGTCCAACCCAAAGGATGTCGTCTCGGGTTTTTAGGCTGAAGAATTCTTTTGCTCGGCGATGGGTTTCGGCAACGGTGACTTCGGCTTCTTCTTTGGTTACACGCCAACCTGTTGGAATGTCAAGAATAGTGGCGATGTCCGTGCTGATGCCTTCCTCGTAGGCTACGATTTCTTTTTGGTTATATTCTACGCCGCCGTAAACAAGAATCTGATAAGCGCCAGAATCGGTCATGGTTGCGCCGTCGAATTTAAGGAACTTGTGCAAGCCTTCCTCGACGGGTTTGTTTTGGAAGCGTTTTTTGAGGATGTAAGCGTTAGTGATTACGGCTTCAAAACCGAAAACGTCTTTTAGCCGTTGTGGCGGAACCGGCTGCAGAGATGGGTTGATGACTGGAAACAGAAGCGGAGTTTCTATTGTACCGCTTTTCGTCTTTAACTTGCCAATTCTGCCAAGCAAATCTTTCTCTTTAATTTCGAAACTCAAAGACCAAACCTACCACACACATTTCATGTGTTTATAAAAAACATTATCCCGCCCCCGCAAGTTTCGATGGATGCCGTACAGCTTTTTCTGTCAACGTACTGGCTTTCAACATGTTAATGACGTGTTTTCCAACCAATACGACCTACCCCCCTTAGAGATTTACAGCTTTAAACTAGTAGCCTACCCCTACTTGGAAAGTATAGACCCCTCTACCCTTTTTGCATACAACTGCTATTTGGGTTCTAATAGGTTGGTAAGGTAACGGTTTGTTGCTTGTAGACCTGTTTAGGGCGGATTGTGCCATTGTTTAAATATTTCTTGTGCTTCAAAGGTTGGTATGAGTTTCAGTTCAAATTCGGGCTCTAGGGGTAATTCTGGCGCTAAATTTCAGAAAAGCTCAAATCAGAAGAAGTCCAGAACAAAAAAAGCTAAAACTGGCGCCAAATACCTTAAAGAAGAAACAGTTGAGCCCACATTACAGGAAATTGCAGAAAAAACCCTTGCCAGCATCGAACGACTTGGAAACCAAACCTTCGCGCTCTCACCTTTTAGTCAGTATTATGATGATTGGCTGGTTAATCTGCGTCAAGTAGTATCAGAATTTGAAGCATCTCCAAAAGTTAAAGTTGACGAAGCCTTCACCAAGGAACGTGAACAAGCGTTTTTGGATGTCCAGTCCGCTTTAGCTGAACGCCGCATGCAAGAATCCACTCTTTCAGAGGCTGAAAAAGCCCTCCATGAAGTAAACCACCAGTTAGGCGACGCTGATGCTGATTATGCTGAGAAAAACCGTGATTTAAGCAACAAACGCAACGCTGACGTTCAACGTTTAACTGTGCGAATTAAAACCCTTGAAGAGGAGGTTGCAAATCAGGAAAAGCTGACGTTTGGCTTTTTCCAGTTTAACGCCAAAAAAGAAGCTGCTAAACGGCTTGAAGAGACCCAGAAGGAACTGTCTTCGGCTAAAAACCAGTTGGAAGTTACCTTGCAGAATTTCACTTTGGAACAGGATAAACTGCATGACAGTTACGTTAAACGTAAGCAGATGTTTTCAGAAAAATCTGATGCTTTGCGCAAGGAGATTGAGCAGCTTGAAGTTGACACGTCGGTTGAATTGCGAAAAGAAACCTGCACACGCTTAAGCAACGCAGTTAACGAGTTTATCAAACGCTTGCCTGCCGATGAGACGAGCAATTAAAACCCAAATCCATATTTTTCATCTATTTTTGTCATCCATTTTGGCTTCTCAAAATTATTATGCTTGCCTACAACGTATCCAACTATTGCGCCTATAATGATAGGACTAGTTATAAGAGCAAAAACTTCGACGGGTTCATTTATGATTCTTAAAAAGTTAGGTCCACCCAACCCTAAAGAAACAAAAGTTGCAATTACAGGACCAAAAAACCCTGCAACCAACCCTGCCAAGCCGCCAGCAACTGGATAGAATTTTTTGAATTTTTTTCTTTCCTCTTCAGAACCCTGGGTAGGTGTTCTGTCAGGCATAGTGTAACCCAAATAAGCCAAACCTATGCTTCCAACAAACATTATTGAATAAAGAATTAACCTGCTAAAATCTATAACATTTGAGAAATAAAGCGTTAAAACAACTGCCAAATAGACCAGTTGGCTTAAAGCCGCTACTGTCCAGAACCTTTTTTGTTTTTTGCGTTTTTGTAATTTATCATTTTCATTTGGAAATTCTGTAAGTATTTTAGCGGCAAGTTTGCCTTTTTCTGACAAAACATACTGCCCCGCCTCGTTTTTAGACAGTAGGTCTCCTAAAATTTTAAGATGATAATTTAGTGTTCCAGTGCTGCTTAAACCCAATGTATCCATGAGGTTGCTGTAGCTTAGGCTGTCCTCTTCGGAGAGCAAAAGAATTATTTTGCTTCTGGTTTGGTCTTTTAGGATTTTGTGCAAGGCGTCTATAGTTAAACTCATAAGGTCAGTTAGGAGTTTTTTGAATTTAGGTTTTTTTGACGAAAAACATCGTCACGGTTTATTTTTATTTTTTAGCATTCAAAACCGTTGATGCTGTCCTTTTCTACAGAGGTTAAAAGTGGCTGCCAACCCTAACAGCCCATTTTGGTCTTTTAAAGCCTTTATGTTTGCCTAAATAGTAGAACAGGATTCCACCGATTATCGGTGCAATAAGCATCGAAAACAGCATGTAAACAGGGTTCCACAACGTTTCATACAACGGGTTGCCCACCGAGAAACGAACACCCATCAAGTCAGATGCGACTCTGAAAACTGCGCCAACTCCAAAGAAGGCAACGCCCAAAAACAAGCTTACACCGCCGCAAACGTAAGCAAACTTCATGTGAATACTCTCTTCATTTGCACCCGGCAGAGACGATGATTTCTGCATCCGATAAACGATGAATGTAAAAACCATGCCTACCGCAAAAGCGCTGATGCCTGTAGCTAGCCTGTAAGGTTCCAGTTGCCCAACAGCATAAAAACCCAAAATAATGGCAAGATAAGCAAGTTGGCCAACTACTACAATGGCAAGCAATTTTTTCTGGTTATGGTACCTTGCTGCTTGGCGACTGCCCTCTGGAAACTCGGCGATTAGTTTGACGGCGACTTTGCCTTTTTCTGAAAGCATGTACTGTCCCGTCTCGTTTTTGGTTAAAAGGTCGCCTAAAATTTTTAGATGATAGTTAAGTCGTCCTGTGCTGCCTGCCCCTGTTGACTCAAGCAGTTCCGTGTAGGTTAAGGTGCCTTTAGCGTCGAGAAGTAGTATGATTTTGCGGCGGGTTTCGTCTTTGAGAATCTTGTGAAGCCCAGCTATTACAGTACTCATACTTTCCTATTTGCTGTCTCATAATTTAGGGTTTTTTGACTACCAAATTAGTCAAACCCTGTTAAGTATATCAAAAAAAGGGTTTAGGGTTTGGTGAGTTGTGTTAGTACTCTTTCTGAAGTGTAGGTTGAGTTGCGGCTTTGTGGGCCTGAGATTTGGCTGGTTTCTGTTACGGTTGATTTGATTAATCGGCAGGTGCCGTATTCAAGGTAGGTTTGTCCAGTTATTTGGCTGGGAATGGGTTCTGGAATGCTAATTAAACTTGGCAGGTTAGCATGAGCTGTAACTTCAGCGTTGTAGTCTAAACGGAAAACTTTGAAGGTGCCTGCTGGAACAGTAATTTCTTCGATGCTTGCAAACTTGATGTTGAGTGTGCCGGTTGTGCCGATGCTTTCGTTGCCAGTGTTAACGGGAATTTGCAGTGTATCGCCAATTTTTGCTTGAAGTATGTTGAGTTTGTAGTAGTCATAATGGTCTCCTGTCATGTTGTAGAGTAGTCGTGCAGCGTCGCCGATTAGAAAGTTGTTGACGTAGTCTGATTTTGTTAATTGTTGGGTCAAGTTTGCGGTGCGGTCGACTCCAAGCACATCCAGATTGAATGTGTTACTTATAGTGTAGGTGTCGTCATCTAAACTTAACACGTCAATGGTGACTGTAGAGTTGCCGTTAATGCTGTAATCTGGAGCATCGATGACTTGATTATCATTATCCACAAATGTTGTCCACGAAGAATCATAAACCATCTGTTCCCCAACCTCATAATTAAGGCTCAAAGGAACCGTAGCAACTGAAAAATTAGAAAACAAAAAAGCAACAACAACTACAACGACAGTTAAGGCTGCAGCTACAGCGAAAATTTTTTTCCCAAAACGCCGTTTTGAACCATTGTTTGTAGGCACAAAAGGCTCTGGCGCATCGTTTGAAGCAGCTAATGAGGGTTTAAACATACAATTTTTTCCTCAATAACCTATTGGTTAATCAAAGTATTTGAGATTTTTTGACTAACATTTTTGTCAACGTTACCTACCGTAAGGCGACATCTTCACAAGCCTCTTAACAATGTATCCTCTAAACACCAAAATCGACAACTTGAAAACTCGGAACGTTTTCTTCACATTTTTTATGTATTCCTCAAAGCTGCTGTTTTGATAACTAAATTCTTGTTGGGCTTCTTTAGTGTCATACCAGTCCAGATGATACGTGTTAAGGTCTGCCGTGAAATATTTTTTGTCCGGCACAGGAAGCGACAACGCCCCAAACAAACAAGACAAAAACTCCCCTCCCCTAAATTGCCAACCATTCTGTTTTCCCCCGCCCAAAATATACGCCTGATTTTTCGGGGTAGACCCCTCTTTTAGTTTTTCAGCTCCCGTCACCAACGCTGCTGCTACGTCTTCAGCTGTTACCATTTCAAGCCGCATGTCAGGATGCATGTCAAAAAGCTCTTCCAGCAGCGAAAAAGAGCCTGCCAGAGATGTTACAGAAAACTTGGGCAGCACGCCTGCAAGCCTAAAGACCAAGTAGTTGTCAGCGTTTTCTTTGAGGAATTGTTCGCATTTTATTTTTGATTCTTCATAGTTCCCAGTTATAACCAAGGGGTCGTTGCGGGAAACCAGCCTGTTTTGAAGCTGGGTGGGTCCCATTACGCTTGCTGAAGAAGTAAAAATAAACGGCACCGCTCTTTTTGTTTCCTTGATTGCTTTTATCAAGTTAACCGTGCCGCCAAAATTAACGTCCATTGTTAACTCTCGACGCTTCTTTGACAGGGGCGGAATAATAGCGGCAAGATGAATAACAGCGTCACATTCCTGAACAGCTGCTTTAACGTCGTCAAAGTTTCGTATGTCACCAAAAACAACTTTTTCTATTTTGTTTTTGACTTTTTTTGCTTCTTTTCTGGTTTTCTTGTTTTCTACCTCAAACACGATAACTTCGTGGGCTCGCCTGCATGCTTCTTTAAGCACAGTTTTTCCTACGTTTCCAAAAGCTCCTGTAATCAATATCTTCATTGTCAGCCGTTCCTACTTCAAGTAAACAGTTTAACTTATTGAGCTTTAGCTTCCCCTATCCGTTAACTCAGTCCTTTTCATTTCCAGATACAAAGTGAGTGAGCGGCTTTGAAAAGTGGCGGATTTTCTGCAATACGTTTTTTAATGTTTTTTTCTCCCTTTCTTAATCGCGTGTAATAATTATGGTAGTCAAGAATTGGGTTCCAATGGACGGCGACACTTTTGTCACCAGCGACGGTTTCATAATGAATACCTTCGGCTATGAACACCCAGGCGACAGAGTGTTTGCGTTTCTCAAGTATATTCCAGCAAAATACAAAGACATGTTCAACGTTGAAATGCTTGAACGCACTTGGCACTACGGAAAAAACGAGTTATTCCGAGCCGAAAAACTCTACACAGCCAAGAACTACCAAACATTCATTGAATCTTTCCGCAAAAACTTCCCAGACTACGTTTACTACGACCAAAACCGCGGCAAAGAACTCATCACTGCGCCTTTGGACAGAATTGAAGAGGTTTTTGTGCCCCGTGACCGTCTTGTTTGGCTAATAAACCTGCCCCAACGTGATGATCTGCAAAACAAGGCACTAGACCTTATTGGTTTAATCCGCACAGAATCAGGCGTACCTATGTCCGACTTAGGTTTGCACGGTTCGCTTGCTCTTAACATGCATGCACCTCATTCTGATATTGACTTTGTAGTGTATGGTACTGACAATTTTCGTCGGGTAGAAGCTGCTGTTGAAAGGCTGGTTAACGTTGCTAAACTTAGCTATATTGTCGGCAACAGGTTAGATGCGGCAAGAAAATTCCAAGGTCGCTACCAAGGCAAAATCTACATGTACAACGCTACACGCCAATTTGACGAGGTCAAAGCCAAGTTTGGTCAATACAAGTATACACCTCTTGACCCTGTACGGTTCCAAGCCACCCTTACAAGCGACCGCGAAACCATGTACCGACCAGCAACCTACAAAATCAGCGGCTACAAACCACAAGACCCAGAATCAGAATTGCCAATTGACAAAATCCCCATACAAGTAGTTTCAAACATTGGCTGCTACCGCAACATTGCAAAGCAGGGCAAAGAAATCAAAGTAGCAGGCAAACTAGAAAGAGTCGAATCCACCACTGGCAGTGAAGTCTTCTATCAAGTCGTCGTGGGAACCGCAACGTCGGAGGAAGAGTACATTTGGCCGACAACACTCTAAAACTACGCGACCGAGACAGCATCTTAACCAAAGAAGGCTTGCTCTTCCGAGTATTCGGCTACAGTCACCCACCTAACACTTACCTTTGTGACGCCGAATATGCCTCATCAAAAATTTTCCAATCCACCGACCCAAGAGCACCACGAGAAGGCAAAAACAGCCTTTTCTACAAATTCTACAACGACGAAGGCATGAAACTTGTCGCCAAAAAATATCCACAATACCTTGTTTTCCACGAAATGCTCGGCATAAACCTTGTAGGCATCAAAACACAAGACATCCTCGAAGTCCATGAACCCCAAAAACGCCTCATGGAACTGCTCAAACAAGGACCAACCGACGAGTTGCTTGCCGCAATGGAGCGTACACTAAAAATAGCCACAGCCAACTCTGACCTATCAACCACCGATTTTGGCGTTTTCGGTTCCATGCTTCACGCTTTCCATCATCCAAAATATTCCGACATAGACTTTACCATTTACGGCAAAAGTCAAAACGCCAAAATGCGCCAAACACTCAAGGAACTTTACGCTGACCCCTCGTCAGGGTTAAGCAACGAGTTTGCCTCCGAACACGTCATGGATGGGAAACGGTGGCTTTTCACCAATTTTGACGTTCAAGATTTTATCTGGCATCAACGCCGCAAACAAATCTACGGCTTATACGATGACCGTAAGTACAGCGGCAGAGTCATTAAAGCTGAATTCGAGCCCGTTAAGGCTTGGAACGAAATTGTTAACGAGTATGACCCGCGTCTCTGTGTTACAAGGCGGGGTTGGGTAAAAATTAAAGCACGCGTCACTGCCGACGATGACGGACCATTTATTCCCTCAATCTACGGCATTGAACCTTTAGAAGTGTTAGAAGGACCACGAGGCGGAGACGAAGTTACACGCGTGTTCTCGTACATGGAAGAATTCCGCCAGCAAGTACACAAAGACGAAACCATAATCGTTGAAGGCAACCTTGAAGAAGTCCAATCACCCGAACCCGGCAAAAGCTTCTACCAAATCACCCTAACCTACTGCCCACGCTACTACAACCAAGTACTAAAAGCGTTACATAATTTATCCTAATTAAAATTTTGTTAAGGCGAGTAACGCGTTTCTGTCTTGTGACGAGTCCAGTGTGTGCATCTTTCTGTGGCAGTTGGGGCAAAGCGCCACAGTGTTTTCGATTGTATCTTCACCACCTTCTGATAGCCAAACAATGTGGTGGGCTTCCAAGTAGGGTGTGCCCTGCTTGTCCTTAAATGGCGCCTCGATTTCGCAGAGTTGACACCTGCCTTTTGCTCGTCGTTTGGCGAATTCAGTGACATTGGAATTTCTTAGGTATCTTGATCCAGTAACTGTCTGGGTCCGAACGGGACCTTTAGTTTGTGTTTGTTCGGCTTTCTCTCCGAGCTCTCTGTCGGATAATTGCTGAGCGAGCTTCTTGGCTCGTTCCTCTTCCAGATTGAATTCTTCCTCGGTCATAGGGTCTAAGATATCAATAACTGGGGCAAATCGACCTTGTAGAGTTGCGGGCTTTAATTTTTTGTTGTTACTCAGGTCATCAAGTTCATGTATCTTAATTGATTCTTTTAGTCTTAAAATTTCGCTGATTTTTAGCCAAGCTTTGGAAGGTGGGTTATGCCCATTTTTATAATAGTCTAACTCGTCCTCGCATGTAAATTCTGGCTCAGGAGATTCTACTCGATTGTTATCAGTTTTCCAATCTCTGACTATTGCAATAGCTTCGATATCTCCGCTTCCGCCTCTACTTTTAATGTAATGTAGATACAAGTAGAAGTATCCTTTTTTTTCTTTAACTCTTTAAGGTCAGGCTCATCTCTTGGAAGTATTCTATAGGTCCACCCTGACCAAACATGGTTATGTTGCTTCAGAAACTCTTCTAAACCCGAAACGTAGTTGTCGCCTGTTGACCCTACTAACGCTAACAAGTCTGTCGCTCCACTTGTTTGAAATATTTGTGATGTTTTAAGAGCTTTATTCTTAAATCATTAATATTATGTTAAGACACTATGTGTGTGACTTTTTGATTCTGATTCTACTTTATGGATTTCCAATTTTTTAGGCAATTAAGCGGTAGCGAAAAAATGATAGGTGGATACTGGGTGTGGGTTAGACTCCTGAAACTAGTACGGTCAACGAGTGAAAGGTAACTTCGCTGAGTAAAGTGCATCTTGAACGTCAATCGATGATCCCTGATAAAGGTAGTTTGGTAGGGATGAATGCTCATCAAATAGCCTCATGGTTACCATTAACAAACGAGCCACAAATTTCTTGTTAAGCGATTCAAGTTCGCTTATTCTTGGCTGATTTGTCAAGAGTGTACAATTAACTGCTAATTTGTTTACAAGAAAATAAGTCACCCTAAACGAGACCCCTATGGTCCATCAAAGCGATTTTCATGTCTCAAACTCATAGTAAGTGATAAGCACTTAGATGGCATGAATAATTATGTATGCGATAGAATCATGTAGTCTTCAGGTTTGCCGCCAAGTATCAGGCGATAATACCTTTCACCGCTCTTTTTGTTTGTTACAAGTTCAGCTTTTCCTTGTGCATTGATGGTTTCGCCTTTTTCTGCTTGTTCACAGAATCTGCCACGGAAAGATGAAACCTCTTTGATAGGCGTCAACTGTGGTCCAGATATGACTTTCACTTTTTCCAGCCCATAAACGCACGGTGTAAAAAGCGCTTCTGTTTTGTCTGTGACTTTAGCGGTGATTTTTGCGTACCCCGCATTACTATAGCATACGTCCCCATAGTGCTCGCCTATTTCGGGCCATTCTTTGACGAAACGCACAAAATAGTCAGTGCCTTGGTACATGCCTTGAAATGCTTTACGGTTTTCTACACGCTGAAAGTCTTCAAAGCTCATGTGGGTGTCTTTTGAACGAAAATCATAAAGTGTTTTCAATTCCTCGGTAGTGTAGGGTTTGAATCGTGGGTGTCCTTCTTTTAGCATGCGTTGCATGGCGGCGTAGGCTTTACGGCAGTTTTCTTCCCCATAAACCAGCGGGTCAATATCAGAGGTTGTGGTGGTTAAGCCTGCAAGTATTGAACCTGAAACTCCAATTGCGCTCCACGGTATGCCTGCTTCCTGCTGTAGGTCAGTCGCAAGTTGCAAAGCTTTTTCCTCGAAAACATTTTGCGGCTTGCCCTCTCGTAACTTGTTAAGTTTTTCTTGCGGCTGAAAATGTTGAATTATTTCATCTACGGGGACTTCGCACATTGTTTCGCAGAAGACTTCATCAAAAACTATCAGGTGGGGCAGGTGCTTTTGTAGGAATTTGAAGCGGTCGCCTAGGCTGTAGACTTTGCCGTAGCTGGCGTCTTTGCCGTGGCGTGTTCCTTGGGGGTCTGGGATGTAACGTGGGAACGCGATGATTTTGTCTTCGGGGTGGATTAAGCCTTTTACGTCGAAAATCACGTTGCTTTTGTGCTTGATTAAGTCGCCTTCGCGAGCCAACATGCTTTAGCCTCTAAGCAGTGTGTAATTTTTTACATAACGTTTAAACAATTCGCACCCTTTCAAAATATCTCGTGACATTAAAATGGCCCAAAACAAAGAAAAAGCACAGCACATAAGCCGATGCCTGCAACTGGCAATAATACTTGAAGTTAGCGCCAACAAACCCGGCAACGTAAACTTCAACGCCAGCTTCGAAGGCACGCGCATAGAACATTTCTTGGCTTCAGCAATAGCCGCAGGGCCATCTTTTCAAGAAGCCGCCGAAAGAGGCATCCAAATCGCCAAAAACAAGCGTCCCATCAGTAAGGCAGGCTTAGGCGAACTTATCAAGTCAAACGTTAAAGACGTCATGGCGTGGCAACATGGCGGCAACACCATTCTTGGTACAGTTATGCTGTTTACGCCGATTGCTGTCGCGGCAGGCATGACACCCACTGGAGAAAATTTCAGAATGGACTTTTCATTTTTACGCAAAAACATTGACGCTGTAATTAAAGCTTCAACCGCCACTGACTCCGTACATTTGTATGAAGCTATAGACCTTGCAATGCCCAGTGGCCTAAATCAGGCACCAGACTTAAGCGTCAGTGACCCCACATCAAAAGAGCGTCTAATCAAAGAAAACATTACCCTATACCAAGTGTTTGAAATAGCCAAAGACTATGACGACATCTGCAGCGAATGGATACGCAACTACCCCATAACCTTCCGTTTAGCATACCCCTACCTAACTGAACAACTGAAAAACGTGGACGAAAGCACCGCCATCATAAACACTTTCCTAAAGATCCTTTCAGAGCATCCAGACACGTTTATTTCCCGAAAAGCAGGCATCGAAAAAGCCAAAGAAATTTCGACACAGGCAAAACAGGTGCTGGAACTAGGCGGCGCCGTAACCCCAGACGGAATGGTTGCCGTTGCCAAATTTGACCGTAGCCTGCGGGAAGCTGGAAACCGCTGTAACCCGGGAACCACTGCGGACATAACAGCCGCAACATTGGCGCTATGCACGCTGAGTGGTTATAGACCTTAATTTAGGGATTTGGTTTTTTCAGTTTTCTTTCTCTTGCTGCTCGCGGCCAAACATACGTAATTACTGCTACTACAACGCCAGCTATGCCGACAACAGCCCCTATTATCACCCATATGTCGGTGCCGGATTGTACTTGAATTACAACGGGGAAAGACTCGACAATTTTTGTTTCTAAACCTTCAAGTTTAAGGGTGAACGTATAGTTGCCAGGTTTATTGTATGTGTGCGATGTTGTTCTATCGTTGGACTGTACAATTGTTTCGTCGCCGTAGTCCCAGAAAAGTTGGCCGTCAAAGTCTTCGGGGAAGTCTTCAGGTACATTGAAGGTTACGGTGGCACCAGTGTTACTGATGAGAGGTGTCGAGGTGCCAGTTGCGGTTAGCGTTGAAGTTGGGGTTGCTGTCGGCGTCACAGTAGGTGATGGTGTAACTTGGGAAACACTTGGTCCGGCAAGTAGGTTCAGAGTTAACCCATAATCGTCAGTTTGGTATCCGTTGCTGTCGTGAACCAGCATTGTATAGATGCCTGTCTGGTTTATGAGGCAATCAAGTTTAGTCGTTGAAGTATTGGTGACTTTCTCAATTAAGGAGCCATCAACTCCGTATAGGTCAATTTGAGGATTGAAATAATTGTAAGAGCCGCCGCTGTTGCTCATTGTAATTGATATTTTGTCGCCACTTAAGGCGTGGAACCTGTAACTGTCAACTTGACCAATCGTTGTGATTGACGCCACAAGGCTTTGGTCATATTCTAAGTTAGGTTGAGCCGAAGGGTTGTTGAGTTTGTTAACGCTTATTCCGTATGCTCCAGTGTTAGTTCCAGAATCGTCTTGGGCTAAAATAGTGTATGTGCCAGATTCATTTAACGTGGTTCTGATGCCTGCAATATTATCTGCTGTTGCAGTCTCAATTAATGTTCCTTCATGTGCCGAGTATAATTCTATTTTAGGGTTGAAATAGTTGTATGAACCACCGCTTCCCGCTATTAAAATATATACAACATCACCCTCAGCAGCCGAAAACCTGTAACTGTCTGATTCTCCGGTGGCGTCAATAGAAGCTGAGACAAGAACGCCATAACTAAGGTCGGTTGAAGCAGCAGTAACTAAACTGTTCACCCAAAAAGTTGACAACGCTAAAAAGAAAATTGTTAACAGCAATTTTTTTGCTAATTTACCCTTCATCTTTAACCCCCTATCGAGTTATGGCTCCTTTAACAATTTAACTTTTACCAAAAAAATAAGCTATCTCATTAGATTTAATTCATTTTTTCACTCAAAATGCCATTAAACAGCTGCAAAGACGTTTGCTTGCAATGATTACGAGACGACAAAGTCTTGTTTAACACAGCATTAACTTATAGCCTAAAGAAGCTCTATCGGGTACCCTTTTGTGTGTAGTTTTTTGTATTGCGTTTCTTGGTCTGCCGTAATGCATACTGCTTGTTTTTGTTCTGCAATAGCGACTGGTAAGGCATCATAGAGTGTTATTTTTCCTTCGTATGCTATTTCGCTTGCTCGGGTTAACAGGTTCTCAGTGAGGTGCGTCACTTTTAACTGGAGATGAAAAAGGTTAGTTAATGCTTTCTTTAGTTTTTCTGCATCGTAATCTGGTTTAAACCTTAGGGCGTTTCCTACTTCATAGAATAACAGTTCAGAAACAACCAATTCAACTGTTCCCTGCAGGTATGAATCCAATAGTTTTAGGGCTTCTTCTGACTTGTCTTCTTTACTAAACCATTTAACAACAACTGATGAGTCTAGTACTACTTGGCGTCTCTCCATTTACGTATCTCCTTAGCGCCGTTCCATTCTAGCTCGCTTTCGTTGCGCATTTTCTTGATTGATTCTGCGGCACATTGGATTTCTTCTTTGCGTGTGGCGTCTTCAAAGGCTTTTCTTGCAATTTCGCTCCAGTTTATGGCTTTGCATTGCTCCATGCGTTTTTTTAGGTCTTCAGGAATTCTTATGGTAATATTGCTCATACACATAACACCTGCACATCTTATTTGCACATACAAATAGGGTGGTGTATCCTATAAATTGTGCGTTCATTTTTCTCCAAATGATTATACGCCTAAGCTGGTTCATGTTGTTTTTTAGTTGTCTGTTTTTTGAAGATAATTAGTAACCCTGTTACTGCAAGAACGCCTGCTACAGCAATTATTACTAGTAACTGCGGGTTTAATGGTAAATCTGCATCTAAGTTAGTTTGTTGTGTGTCTGTTGTCGGTGTTGCTAACGGTGTTTGCGTGTTTTGAGGTGGTTGGGTTGGGGTTGAGATTTGGCTTGATGCAAATTGTGGTTTATAGTCAATGTTGTTCTCGTTGATTAAGTAGGGTGTGTCGCCTACTCCAGTGTCTCCGATTTCGCTGGCATTAGGATACCGTGTCTGGTAATCGCTCCAGTAGTTGCCATCCCAAGTGTTGCCTGGGCCCGCAACCATTTCATACTGCGGCTCCACGTGTGTCCAATCATATGTACCTGGTATTGAAACGTCTATGCCGTCTGGTTGGTTATCAATAAATTTGTTCTGGGTGATTGTGTTATTGGTGCTGGCTCCGGCGAAGAAGGATGCACTTTTAAGTTGTATTCCAAAACCTGTGTTGTCTGTTATGCTGTTATGGTGGATGTTGTTTTCTTGGGCTCCGTCAAGTAGTATGCCTAAACTGTTGCCCGTAATCTCGTTGTTGTAAACGTTTGTTTGTTTGGTTGACCAAAGTTTAACTCCTGAACCATCGTTTCCGTTTATAGTGTTGGCTGTTATTGTATCGTTTACACAATCAAACAGGATAAATGCAGAACCTTTACTGTTTTCCAAAGTATTGCTTTTTATGATGTTCTGATTTGAACCATGAAAGCTTATGCCCTCACCGTTCCCTGATATTTGATTATTTTCTACCTGATTGCTGTGACTCATAACAAAGTATAACGCTGCTCTTCCCGTGCTGCCTAAAGCCTGCTCGTGAGATGCGCCCTTTAACCCGTTACCTGTAAAACTGTTTGAAACAAAAATGTTACCGTTAGAATTAGAAACATACACTGAGTAGTAACTGTTGTCTGAAAAAATGTTTTGCTCGATGCGGTTATTTTCTGAATCGTCAAGCCAGATGCCATTATGGTTTTGAGATATCTTGTTGTTTTTGATGGTGGAGTCTGTTACGTCTGATAGCAGTATTGCTTGACCGTTATGTGATAAATCCATGTTTTCTATGGTCATTTTTGTGCAGTTTACCAGTGCAATGTAGCCAGCGTTAGCGGGAACTGTTTGGTCTTGCTTGTTTTGCCAGTAAATAATGGGTTTGCCATTTATAGTGTTGGATTCGTCAATGTCGTTTAAACTGTTTGCAGATGTTTCGCTGCCTATGAAGAAGTTAAAGCCGTTATCTGTCATCTGGTTGTTGCGGAGGTAACTGTTGCTGCAAGAGGACAAGTAAATGCCGTACGTGTTTTTTGCCACGGTATTATCGGTTAATTTGTTGCCTGAAGAAAAATCGCCTATGTAGATGCCGTAATTGTTGCCTGTGAAAGTACAGTTTGAAATGGTGTTTCCTTTAAGGTCGTCTGAACCATAAAAATACCATGTTGATCTAACGCCGTAATCGAAGTTGCTGATTTTGAGGTTTTTAATTGTTACACCTGTTTTTGCTTGTAGAAAGATGCCTGTTTTTGTTCCGTTTCCTTGAAGTGTGTATCCTGCACCGTCAAGAACTATATCGCCCGCCATGATTACGATTGTTTGGTCAATATTTCCTTTTAACCTGTAAGTTTGGTCATTGATGCGTTCGATTAAATCAGTGCCTTTGACGCTGCCCCCGCCGATTTGGATGCCTGCTGGTGTTTGTTCAGGAAGAAAATTTGCGGCGGCATCATTTACGGTGATTATTCCTGTTATAGCTGCGAATAGTAATCCAACAATTACTGTTAACGTCAAAGTCTTCTTGTTCATGTTTGTCTCCATTTTTTGTGACTTTTTTTGTGTAAAAAGCGTTTCCGTCAAACTTTCTTGACTAAACAAGATTTGTTCGGTCCTAAAACCTGTTTTTTATCAATTAAAAAACTTGACTAAGGCGTTACCTTTAATATTCTTACAATAGACAAGATACCTTTAGCTTAATGGTGAACTCTGTATGGTCAAAGCTTTAAGCGTAAACATGTTGGCTTATCAATTAGCCCAAAAACTTCTAGATAACCCCGAATATTATGGTGTAGCCGTGTCAAAATCCACTGCTGGAGCAACAATCATCGATGCAGGCGTCAATGCTCCTGGAGGTTTTGAAGTAGGTAAAATCCTAACAGAACTCTGCCTTGGCGGAGCAGGCAAAGTCGATTTAGGCTTCAAATCATACGGCGACATCGACTTCCCATCAGTTACTGTTACCACTGATTTTCCAGCAATCGCCTGTTTAGGCAGCCAATTCGCCGGTTGGCGCATAAAAGAAGATAACGGCAACATCGCGATTGGTTCAGGACCAGCCCGCGCCATTGCACTTAAACCTAAAGAAGTTTACGAAGAAATCGGTTACACTGACCCATGCGACAAAACCGTGATAACCCTTGAAAGCAACCAACTGCCCTCTGATGTGCTGATTGAAAAAGTCACCAAAAACACTAACGTAGCTCCTGAGAACTTGATTATAGTGGTTGCTCCAACCGCAAGCATTGCAGGTTTAACCCAAGTTACAGGACGTGTAGTTGAAGTTGGCATTCATAAACTAAAAACCATCGGTTTAGACCCAAAATGCATCAAATACGCCATGGGATACGCTCCAATTAGTCCTTCAGGTCCTGACTTTGAGGTTGCAATGGCACGCACCAACGACGCAATCCTGTACGGCGGTATCGTCTTCTGTGCAGTTGAATATGATGACGAAGCGAAACTGCAAGAAATCGTCAACCAAACACCATCAATGATGTCAAAAGACTACGGCAAGCCTTTTCTGCAGATTTTCCGTGAAGCAGACAAAGACTTCTACAAAATCGACCACAACCTGTTCGCGCCAGCAATCATTATGATTAACAACGTTAAGACTGGCAGAACATTCAAGGCAGGAAAAATTAACTCGATGGTTCTTTCTGAATCTTTGGGCTTCTAAGCCCTTTTTGTTTTTAAAGTTGAAAAAAGAAAAAGTTTGTTTATTGTTTGATTGTTTGGTTTTTTGTTGTTTTTGTTTTGCAGAAGTATGCTGATATGAAGTTGTTGAATGCTTTGTTGCGAAGAAGCACTGCTATTATGCCGCTCATTATTGCTACTTCTATTGCTGCTTTTATCATGATTCCGCTTACAATAAAGTCTGGAATAAATTGATTGAAGAAATACGGTAGTAGTGCTGTAAAGTAAGCATAGGTGAATATTCCTTCCGGTATGTACGCAAGTAAAGTTACTGGTATGCCTATCAGGGCTTTGTGTGGTCGACTGTTTAGACAGAGGCCTGTGGCAAGTAAGCCTACTGTTAATCCTGTGAGACCTTTTCCGAAAGGTAACGCAAGCAAACCCAGAATGCCTCCAGTTCCTGCAGGTCCGAACATTATGCCGGGTATGATTCCGGCGATTAAGCCCGTGGCGAAACCTGCTTTTGGTCCTGCGTATATGCCTGCAATGAATACTGCGAGTAATGAGAGGTCTAAGGCTACACCGGGGGCTATTTGTCCTACGGCATAGCTTATGACGAATAGGCCGTTTCCTAAGGCGCCCATCATTATTACGAATGTTAGTTTTTTAGTGTCCAATTGTTGTTTCCCTGTGTTTGAAGCTGTATTTACCTATTTAAGAGTAGCTACTCAAAAAAGCGAACAGTTATGAATTATGGAAAATTGATATATAAGAAAACTGGGCATAGTAAGGTTAAGGTGAGCAAGCATGACAGAAACGACTCAATTCACAACAATAACTCTAAAAGAATGGATCGAAAAAGAAACAAATACAACACTCACCCCTGTTCAAAGTCAAGCCAAAAAATTACGCGACGAAATGAACCAATCAATTCTCAGTCTAAACGAAGTATGCGAATCACTCTTAGAAAACAGCACAAAAGAAATAGAAAAACGCAACATGAAAGTTTACAACCGTGCCCGTGCCTTAAACAAACTGGCGCACCTCTTCATTGACCGACTTAAAAAACTCGCTCCACCCGAGCAAGTAACTTACGATTCATTAAGCAAATATACTGCTGAAACACAAAAAGCAATGATCGTCACAGAGATTGACGTAAAAAATTGGTTCCCAAGAATCTCGCCCTTCTTCATAATGGACAGAAGAAAATTCTTAACGGCCTACGATAAAACCAAACAAACTTTTAACACCCTTAACGAGTTTGTCATCAAGGAATATGTAAAAACTAAAACTTTGGAAGAAACAATTCAAATGATTGGCGACTTGCAGGTTTTAGAAAAAAAGCTTGAAGGTTTGAAGGCAGAAATAGATAACATAAAGGGTGAACGTTTACCTATTGAGCAGGAAATCGCTGGGTTAGAACAGAAAACTGGTGAACTTACAACTGCAGGTCCAATTGACCAGTTAAATCTTGTTAACAACGACATCGAAGCTTTAAGCAACGACTTAAAAAATAACCTGCGGCATTTTCAGAAACCATTCATAAAGATGCAGGCTATGGCAACTTCAGGTGGCGGTGGCGGAATAACTCCCGACGAGTTGCGTATGATTGGCTTGTACCTAGATAAACCGTTTGAAGCTCTGGCAAGTGAAGAAGATGGTTACCCCACACTTAAGGAGATTCTTGAAAAACTCCAAAACATGCTAAAAGAGGACAAGTTAAAGCTTAAACCTGACAAGGCACGAAAAGCCGAGCAATCCATCACAGAAGTATTGGGAAACAACATGCTGAATAGTGTACAAGAAAAAAGTAAATCGCTTTCCCGTCAGAAAGACCAGCTTTTAGCTTCAGCACGCATGGACGAAATCAAACGTAACATTTCTGCTTTTGAAGACCAAAAAGACCAGCTTAAAGCCAAAAAAACAAGCGTTGAAGCCCATGAAGCAGTTAAAAAACGTGAATACCAAGACCTACAGTCTGACATCAGCAACCGCAAACGCGCAATTGAACGTAACATTTCAGCAGCGTTCACTAAGACTATACAAATTGCTTAATGTGCAGACAAATGTTTTTTTCTTCATTTTTTGTCAAATCCACAGAGGTTCAAGGCAGTCAGTTTCTTGAATTGATAGATGACGCTGTAAACCGTCTAAAGCTGGAAACGGGCAAGATGGGTAGTTTTGTGGTTGATAATCGTCTTGTCAAGTTGGATTCAACTTGTGAAGTTCTTGTAGTTGGCGACTTGCATGGCGACTTAGCAAGTTTAAAGACAATTCTTGAAACCAGCGGGTTTGTAGCGAAAATGGAAAAGTCGCCTGATGCTTGCATGGTTTTCTTGGGCGATTACGTTGACAGGGGTCCATACTCCGCCGAGGTTCTATACGTACTGCTAAGTTTAAAGTTAGCTTTTCCGCAGCAGGTAATTTTGCTTCGAGGAAACCATGAAGGACCCAAAGACTTGTTGGCTTATCCACATGATTTGCCTATGCAACTTCAATACAGGTTTCCCCACAACTGGCAATTAATCTATGAACGGCTTTTCCAGCTTTTTGACCAACTGTACCTTGGCGTTTATGTTGAGAAACAGTTTTTGCTGGTTCACGGCGGCGTCTCACCCAAAATCCACAACTTAAACGACATCACCCAAGCTGGTAGCAATCCAGAGTTGTTGGCTGATTTACTTTGGAGCGACCCTGACGATGACGTGGAAAATGTGGCTGCTTCTCCTCGGGGTATAGGCGTTGTTTTTGGCGAAAAAGTAACAAGACAAGTGCTTGATGCGGTCGATGCCAAAATTTTAATCAGGGGGCATGAAGCTTCTTCGGAAGGTTTCAAAATTAACCATGGCGGCAGGGTTTTAACGCTTTTTTCACGGAAAGGTCAACCGTATTTTAATCGGTACGGCGCTTACCTTTGTTTGCCGTTACAGCGTATCTTTGAGAATGCGTATCCGCTTGAAGATTTTGTTTTTCAGTTTTAGTTTGCCGTGTTGAAAACCGTTTTTTCTTCGTCTTTTTTCCTGCATATGGTGTTGTTGCGGCGTAGCTTTTTATAAGGGCTAACGTAAATATGAAAGCTAAGCAGGTGCCAAAGAAGTGCCAAAAGTAAAAGTTGCATTAATCGGCGTTGGAAACTGCGCTTCAGCTTTCCTTCAAGGTTTACAATACTACGGGAAAGCAGTGAAGCCAGAAGAGTTTGTTGGTTTACGAAACCCATCTCTGGCAGGTTATACCCCAAGCGACATAGAAGTAGTCGCAGCTTTTGATGTTGATGAACGTAAAGTTGGGTTAGACCTTTCAGAAGCAATTTACGCTAAACCAAATAATACCCCCCAAGTAGCCCAAGTACCAAAAACAGGCGTAACAGTAAACAAGGGTCCACTCCTTGACGGAGTAGGCGTTTCAACAAAAACAATAATAAAAGAAAGTAGCACCCCAGAAGCTGACGTAGCAAAAATCCTCAAAGACGCGGGTGCGGAAATGGTGCTAAACTTGCTTCCAAGCGGAGCAGTTACAGCAACCGAGTACTACGCAAAACAAGCCCTCACCGCTGAATGCGCTTTCATTAACGCTACACCAAACTTTATTGCAAGCAACCCCACATGGGCAAAACAGTTCGAAGAAGCAGGTTTACCCCTTATCGGCGACGACTTAGTCGACCAAGTCGGCTCAACAGCACTCCACAAAACCTTACTAAAACTGTTATCTGACAGCGGAGTAAAAATCACAGAAACCTACCAACTTGACGTAGGCGGAGGCGCAGAATCAATTGACACTCTTGAACGTACTAGAGACGCAAAACGCACAATCAAAACCGAATCCGTCGCTTCAGCATTACCCTACAAAACCCAAATAGTTGCAGGCTCAACCGACTACGTAGATTTCTTACAAAACAAGCGAGACAGCTACTTCTACATTAACGGTGTTTACTTCTGCAATGCTCCAATGAAGATTGACCTTAAATTCCAAACAGTTGACGCACCAAACGCCGGCAGCGTTCTTATGGATGTAGTACGCGCAGCAAAGGTGGCCTTAACAAGGAAAGATAAAGGTGCAGTTGAAGCTATTTGCGCTTACGGATTTAAGCGTCCGCCGCAGATGACTTCACTTGAGTCAGCTGAAGAAGAATTCAAACGCTACACAATCGCCTAATAGTTTAACCTTTTTATTTTTCAATTTTTTGTTTTTCGTCCTCTATTAAGATAATTTTGCCGTCTATGTTAAGCAAATGAGTGGTGCAGACTTATTGGTTCTGTCATTAGTCTTTTGAAACATTGTGACCTGTTGATATTTGCTCTTAGGGTTGCATTGTTTTAAGTTTTGCCTAATTGTTACTAAGTGTTTATCTGCCCAAGATTTTTTTTAAAATATGGTGAGTTATAATTAAATACTCTATTAATGTATTTATTTTCTAAAATAGACGTGTATAGGTGAAAAAATGGGGAAGCAAAAAAAAATCGTGCTCTTTTTGCTCTGCATAATAATTATTTCGGTGGTATCGTTAACTACGGCAAACTATACTTATGCACCTGATACGCAAGCGCAGAATGATGTGAATCTTTTGGATCAAAGGACGCTATTGACGGATGATTTTATAAAAGCAACTTGGTCAGATCTGCCAACTGCAAAAGAGTTGATGGAGTTGCCAATTTGTTTCTGTGTAGATAGTCGTGATTACAGTGATAAAGCAGAGTTTAATTCAATAATTCAAAACTGTACATGTAACGGTATTAATGGTTATACTGGTAGTTGGATTTTTAATCAGCCTCACATTTGGTTACAATATGATGAGACAACATGGGTTTTAGTGCCATCAACATATTTCAAAAACAATTCCTCGGATTGATTTAAAACCCATCTTTAAAAATGAAAAAGAAAATGTTTAGGCAATATGTATTGAAGCCATTTTTTCTAATTGCTTTAGTACTTGGTCTCGTACACTGTTTTCTTGTAGTGAAGTCTTCAGTTTATTGATTGTTTTAACTGGTGTAGGGTCAACCTCACGCAGAATAGCCAAGTAAATGCTGACAAAATCTGCTACTGCAATAACAGAAAGCATTTTTGCAAGACTGCTTTTGCCTTGGCTCCAAACTTCATAAATTCCAATGCCCGTGGGTTCTATTAGTTTCTTTGTTATTTCAATACGACTGCGAATCTCGATTGGTTCATCTTTGTCTCGGATGAAAATGGCTGCGAAACCGTCGGCGATGTTTTCTGCTTTTTCGTACCCTACAATTTCGTTATGGTCAAACTCGGGCAGGTTATCCCATTTTGCCATCATTTTAGCGTTCTCATTAAGTTGCTGCTTAAACCGTCTTGCAACACTGCTGTAAATTCCAAAGCCATAAACCACAGGGATAAAGCCTTCAATGTTTGTCACCAAAGTTTTGATTGGACTGCTTTCAACAGTGGCTTCCGCAGTGTTTAATCTTTCAATTTCCTCAATAATTGGCAGGGCTTCGTCAAGTTCTTCAGTGACTCCTTTTGTTAACTCTATTTTTTCAAGAAAACTAAGCAGTGGCATAAGCATGTAGGGTAATGCTGCGCGGGGAGGCATGCCTGCTGGAACCTGCAAATATGGAATGTTTAGTCTTTCGGCGATTTCTACAAGTGCACCTCCGCTTGTTATGCAGTAAATCATGCATTTGCGTTTGAGGGCGTCAAGAAAAGCGCTTAAGGTTTCTTCTGTGTCCCCCGAGTAGCTGGTTACAAGAACCAAAGTTTTCTCGTCTGCGTAAGCTGGCAAATGATAATCCCTGTTAACTTCTATAGGCACAGAAATTTTGTCTTTTGCCCAATCTTTTAGCAGTTCGCCACCGATGGCTGAGCCCCCCATGCCAGTAACGATGATGTTGCTGGGTTTAGGATACTTTGTTAGTATGCCTGCAGCTAAGTCTGTTGCTTCTTGATAGTGCCTGCACATGTTGAGACAAAAATTTAGCATGTTTGCTTTATCTATCTCTTTTATTTTTTCCTGGTTCTCTAGAAGGCGTTCGTCCATCGCTCAAACCTCAACCGTACTTCCTATTTTTATATCTCTGCACACCTTTTTAAGCTGAACGCAGCCAAACTCAATGCAGGAAGAAAAATTTGAATAAAAGTAACTTATCAATCGCCATCCCAGCATCAGTAATTTCTGACACGCCACATTTACGGGAAAAAACTTCTAAAATCGGTTTAATCGCCCGAGCAGCCGCCATTTTCAGAGTAAACAAAATCATAGTTTACCCAGACAGCACACGCACAAATCAAACCCGCGACCTTAATTTCATTGCAAAATTGTTAAACTACATAGAAACTCCGCAGTACCTAAGAAAAAGCCTCTACAAAATAGAGCCAGACCTGCAGTATGCTGGAATACTGCCGCCTCTGCGTACGCCTCATCATCCCACCAGTGGCAAAAACCGTGACTTAAAAGTCGGTGAATACCGTGAAGGCATCGTTTTAAACCAGTCAAAGGAAGGCTTAACTGTTGATATTGGCGTTCAAAGCATGGCTTTGCTGCGTGAAAGACAGTTTTCTGTTGGCGAACGTTTAACGGTTCAAGTAATTAGAAGCGGTGACCGCGTTGAAGTTCAAGCTGTTAACCGTGATGATGTGTCATCTTATTGGGGTTTTCGAGTTAAAGTTGAAGATGAATCGTTTGGGCACATGCTGCAGACTGAACAGTTTGACTTGGTTATTTCAACAGCTCGCATCGCCGACCGTTTTATTGATGTTGCCGACAAAATTGCTAACCGTTGGAATACTGCCGGACGCGTGTTGGTGGCGTTTGGTGCACCTTCTCGTGGTTTGCATGAAATTGTCCGCGATGAAGGGTTGCGTATTGAGGACTTGTCGGATTTTGTGGTTAACACTATTCCTGAACAAGGAACCGCTACAGTGCGTACAGAAGAGGCTCTTTTAGCTTCTTTAGCAATCTTTAACGTGCATTTTAACCTATAATTTTCTTTTTTGTTCTTTTTTTCACGCTTTTTTTAGGGGTTTTGGGTAAACAAATAAATGTTTCGTTACATTAATTTGGAGTCTATGCCAACTCTTGACATTGCTATGCCATTGGCTTTACTGCTTATTGTAACAGCCGCAGTTTTCTTAAACAAACGTGCCGAATCACGGCTTAAAGCGTCAGTTGAAGAAAAAGAATTCCAAACAAAAGACATCCTTATGCTTGTAGTAGTGATGGCTATAGTTATTTCTACTATCGCTATAGCTTCCTTCGTTAATCCAGGCGGCATGTTTGAAAACGTGTTGCTTGCGATTTTCTTAGGTTCCTACACTATGCTATTGTTCACGTTCACTTACATGTTCTCAGACATTAAAAAGTCACGAGCACAACTGCTTTCCGTAGGTTTTGGAATAGCAAGCCTCGCTGCAGGTGCAGTCAGCCTTTTAGAGCCCCTTCTGGACCAAGCTACCATTTTCAGAGTGGGCGCATTTTTTGGGTTGGCAATCGCATGTTTCGCAATAGCAATTTACGAACAAAGAAAAACTCAGGACAAAAAAGCAAAATGGTACATTGCAATGCAGCCACCAGCCCTGTTTCTATTATTAATCATATTCTTTAACCTGCTACATTTCGAAGGCACACTAAACATCTGGTTCCCCGTTTTACTGGATATTTTCGGAGCAACGTTTGCGATTTTGATAATTCTGTACCTTAGCCCAATGTTCAACTGGAAAACCGTAGGAATCTTTGCTGTTATGCTAACAATGCTTGACATAATACTTGTTTTCAGCGGACCAATGGTTGCAGCAGCCGACACATTCAGTGGTTTAGGCCTTCCAGTGCTAATTTACCTGCCAAACGTTCCTCTACAAATATCTGCAGAAGGCGCCCTCGGCTTTAGAGGCCTTGGTCTTGGTGACTTCTTCTTTGCTGGAATTTTAGCCATTCAAACATACAATCAATTTGGCAAAAAATATGCCTATGCAGCCATCGCCGCAATGGTGCTGGCTTTCGGCATCTGGGAAGCCTTCCTGCCTGACATTTTCGCTTTGCTGGGCATTCGCGGATTCCCTGCAACAGTCTGCATAATAACAGGCTGGATACCTATCGCAGTGATCGGCACTTTATTGCATAGGAAACAAAAGGAGCCTGCTCCTCTTCAAGTGGTGGTAGAGCCTCCTAACGACCCTCTCTAGTTTTTCTTCGGGCAAAAACGCCATTTTTTGTTTAATTATAACTGTATTTTCTTTACAAGACCCTATTTTGATGTTAGATGCCATGTTTGTTTATGCGTGTATTTTACGCTAACCTGCAATAACTATGCTACGAAAGGTTCTTAAGGCATAGGGTATTCATCTAAACGGCAAGATAATGCAGGTCAACTGCAATTCACGGTAACTACTAACTTCTTTCGCGGAAGTTGGTTAGACCACTGAAAGGTTAAAATACTCGAATGAAGAGGTGAAAAGGTATGGAAAACATTTACGCAGCAATGCTCCTTCACAAGGCAGGTAAAGAAATCACCGAAGAATCAGTTACAAACGTTCTCACAGCAGCAGGACTTACTGTCGACGCAATTCAAGTTAAAGCACTCGTTGCATCACTTAGTGAAGTAAACATTGATGAAGCAATTAAAGCAGCACCAACCATGATGGCAGCAGCTCCAGTGGCAGCTCCAGCAGGCGGCGAAACTAAAGCAGCACCAGTAGAAGACAAGAAGAAGAAAGCTGAAGAAGAAAAAGCCAAAGAAGAAGCAGCACTAGAAGGATTAGGCGCCCTATTCGGTTAAATAACGCCTCAACTTTCATTTTTATAACCAATTTTCCCCATTAATTATTTTATTACATAAATTCATAGTAATTTTGTTTTGTATTTGTTTTTGTGTTGTTGTTTGTTTCTTTGTTGCGTCTTGGTATGTTGAGTGCGTTAGGTTTCTGGAAAAGGTTTATTTTAGTCGTTGGCACTCTGATGTGAAATTGCAGGCGGATAAACATGTCCGCAGGGATGTGGCCGAAAGGCTGAACCATAAACAAATGAAAACATTAGGTGAAAAAACAAAATGGCCTATAAATACATGGCAGATGAATGGGCAAAGCCCGAAGATTCCTTTGTTGAAGAACTAATGCGTCAACGCTTAGTACAATGGAGAAAAGAACCAACTGTAACACGTATCGAACATCCAACAAGACTTGACAGAGCACGCAAACTAGGTTACAAAGCAAAACAAGGCTTCGTAGTCGTCCGCACAAGCGTAAGGCGTGGTGGACTACGCAAAATAAGACCAAAAGCTGGAAGACGACCAAAACGCATGGGTGTCGCCAAATTCAAGCCAGCAAAAAGTCTCAGACTAATCGCAGAAGAAAGAACCGCAAAAAAATTCCCTAACCTAGAAGTCCTTAACAGTTACTGGGTTGGCGAAGACGGAAGACACAAGTGGTTTGAAGTAATTCTTGTTGACCCTAATAGTCCAGTTATCCTATCAGACAAAGACATTAACTGGATTGCTGAACGTCAACACACAAGCCGCGTTTATAGAAGCATGACAAGTGCAGGCAAACACGTAAGAGGTCTGCGCCATCGTGGACGCGGAGCAGAAAAAGTAAGACCAAGCTTCCGTAAAGGCGCAAGAAAGCACGGAGATCAATAAGCTATGCACCACATAAAACCAACCATCCAAAGACCAAACGGCAAAACCAAGAACGGAAAAGGATTCAGCCCCAACGAATTAGCTAAAGCAGGCGTAACTGCTCTGCAAGCTAAACAGATGGGTATGCCTGTTGACTTTCGACGCAAAAGCGAACACGAAAGCAACATTGAAGCCTTAAAAGCACACGCAGCTGCCAAGAAGACTGACGCATAAGCTTAGAAAAAAGCTAAATGCTAGAAGTCCAAAAAGAAAAACGGTGTCCAATGTCCCAAAAACCGCCAATTGGCTATGTCGATTTAAGAGTCTTTGCTCACGCAACAGAAGATTTAGAAAAAGTCTTAACTGCATTGCGAAATTTACTTCCAACTGAATTGGCGGAAACTGCAAATTTCGAAAAAAGCAGTCTAACTGGGCATCATGGAAACCCCATCACCCTTTTTACCACCCAATTAACTGACAAAAAACTTCTTCCAGCTTTACTTGAAAAAATCGGTCAAAACCTAAACTCTTTAGATAAAGAAGAATTAAACAACGAAATCAATCTTCATTTAGAGAAGCACAACTTGTACTTACGTTTTGATAAGCAATCTGCTTTTCTAGGCAAAACCAAGTTTACACATAACGACCCGATACACCTTAAATTTCACTTCAAAGCTAAAACTCCTGACGAAATAATGGAGATTCTTAAAAACGCAGGCTTGCTACCATGAAACGCGCCTTTGCTGACCTGCACCTAAAAGTTAACCCCAAAGACCCACAAACTCTCCAACGCGTCATCAACAGAGCAGCAAAATTCGGTTACAACTACATTTCAGTTCCTTACAATTTTGAACCCACAACAGAAGAAATTCAAAACCTAAAAAACCTCTGCAAGACCGCAGGGGTAGAGCCTGTTTTGCGGGTTGATTTGCGTCCCAAAAACGAAAACGACCTTATGAACAGCCTGCGCAGGCTAAGACGAAAATTCGACGTTATCAGCGTATCCTGTGATGACAAAGATGTTTCTCGTCAAGCCGCAAAAGACCGTCGTGTAGATTTGCTGAATTTTCCTAATCTTGATTACCGCAAACGATTTTTTGACCGTTCCGAGGCTGAACTTGCCCGCAGCGCGCTTGCAGCTTTAGAAATTGATGTTAAACCTTTGCTGGTTTTAGAAGGTCCAGGGCGTATTCGTTTTCTTTCTTGTTTGCGGCGTGAAATTGCAATTGCAAGGGATTTTGGTGTGCCCTTGATTGTTTCCAGCGGCGTAAGTGAGGAACGGTTCATGCGTATGCCCCGTGACATGGCTAGCTTATCTTATCTGTTCGGACTGGGAGAGGTTGAAGCTTTGGATGCTGTTTCATCTAACCCTTTGGCTATTGTTATGCGTAACCGTGAAAAACTTGACAGCAGTTTTGTTGCTCCGGGCATTCGAATTGTTAAGGAGGGCAATGTTCTGTGAAGCGTGTGAAGCGTCGTTATTTGGCTTTGCAGTTTGAGCTTGAGGGTGTTCCGGGCGAGAGGGAATTGATGGATGCTGTTTGGGGTTCTGTTGCGCGGCTTTATGGTGAGGTTGGGGCTAGTTTGACGAGTATGGCTTTGATTAGTTTTGATGTTTCGCGTAAGGTTGCCGTGGTTCGGACTTCTCTTGAAACGTTGGATATGGTTCGGGCTTCTTTGGCTTGTATTACGAGTGTTGCAGGTCGGGAGGTTGCTGTTCATGTTTTGGCGGTTTCGGGGACCATTAAGGCGTTGCTTGAAAAGTTTTAGTAATATTTAACTGTCTGTTTCTGTATATTTTTGTTTGTTATATGTAAAGGTTTAACTTATTATGAGACAAGACAATCATAAATTAAGTAACGTAAGCCTTTCAACATTATTGCAAAAACTATGCAGTAATGTTTATCAATGACACAGAAGCGATAGTTAACATTACATTATGCTTGGGGAGAAGCATAAAAAATAGACAGAGAGACGCAAAAAATGGAGCTAAACCAATTTTATTTCAAACTACCCGAACTCAAAACTGAACCCATAATCGACGACTCCACCTTACGAGACGGAATCCAAATGCCCGGCTTAGCTGTTGGACCAAAAGATGCGGCAAACATAGCCCAACTCTTAAGCCAAGTAGGCGTAGAAAGAATTGAAGTGTTCCATTACCAAGAACCAGACAAACAAGCCGCCAAACTAATCTTAGACCTGAACCTGCCCATGAGAGTCGCAGGCTGGTGCCGCGCCGTAAAAGAAGACGTTGACAGCGCAGTAAAACTTGGATTCAAAGAAGTAGGCATATCCCATCCCGTCTCAGACATCCACTTCAAAGCCAAATGGCCAGAAAAAACCCGCGAACAAATCCTAGCAAACCTGATCGAAGTAACAGAATACGCAGCAAAAACCTACGGCTTACGAACCTTTGTACACGGAGAAGACAGCACCCGTGCAGACTGGGATTTTGAACGCCAACTAATCAACGGCGTAGCTGAAGCAGGCGCAGAATGCTACCGTGTATGCGACACTGTCGGTATCGGGCTTTCAGATGTTGCTGCTCCACTGCCAAGCGGCATACCCGCAAAAGTGGTTGCAATCAAACAAGAAACAAAAATCAAAGCCATAGAAATCCATGCCCACGACGACTTTGGTAACGCTGTGGAAAACACCATGGCTGCAATCAAAGCCTCACAAGGCGTCTGGGACCAAATTTATGTAAGCACCACATATCTTGGCATAGGTGAACGTGCAGGCAACGCTGAAACAGAAAAAATCTTACTAAACCTTTACCTTCATCATGGTGTACGCAAGTTTGAAGGAAAAACCGATAAACTCAAAGAAGCAGCAAACTTTATCGGAAAAGCAACTGGGTTTCATGTTCCACCTAACAAGGCAATCGTTGGCGACTATGGGTTTGCTCACGAATCAGGCATCCACACTCACGGCGTCCTCAATGACCCATGGACTTATGAACCTTACCCACCAGAACTCGTTGGCAACCAACGCCGATTAACCATTGGCAAACAATCCGGCAAAGGCATAATCAAATTCAAGATTACCGAAATCACAGGAAACGAGGTAGATGACCAAACTGTTGCTGTTGTCGTGGATAAAATCAAAGACATCTACGCTAACGGCAGACGCGCCTCGCTAAACGATGACGAATTCAAAAATGTCCTTCAAAGCTTAAAAATCTTAAAGTAACCACATTTTTTAGGTTTAGGTTTTTCCTAACCCATTTTAACTTTTTCAACATATTAATGAACGGTTTTTCAGCCAATAGGACCTACCCCCCTTAGGTTTCTGCAATGAGTTTCTAATAGCATCCAAATAGGTTGGTTTTACCCTA
This sequence comes from Bathyarchaeia archaeon, assembly GCA_050108115.1. Lineage (GTDB taxonomy): Archaea > Thermoproteota > Bathyarchaeia > Bathyarchaeales > Bathycorpusculaceae > Bathycorpusculum. Next base: position 84,383 of record JBNIDP010000001.1, read on the forward strand.
CCCCCTATAGGTTCCTGCATAGAACCTCTATTAGGCGGCAAATAGAAGATGTTGGTTGCTAAAGGCTCTGATGACTTCATAAGGTAACAAAAACAGAAGCACACATACCCCAACAATTAACATTACGGTAAACAGTGCCTCGGGAATAATTTTTGGGTTTTTTAAGGGCAACAATAAAGGGACTTTATTTTTGTATTCAGCGTACTCGCTAAATTTTTTGGATAATCTGTGCTCTTCAATAACTGCAAAGGCAACATAGCCTAAAACCTGCAGAAACCACAACCCAACAAGCTCAGGTACCCCAAACGAGTTTGGTGCAAACGGTACCCATATCAAATCCCACATGCTTGATATTGTTAATTCTTTGATTGTCAAGCCAAGTGTCATTATGATTATTCCTAAAAACTGGGGATGCCTAACTTTTGAGTACAATCCCTTGTTGTACAAACGCATTTTTTTATGCCGATACCAAAACCATTGCACAAGTGAAATACAGAAAACCGTTAACCCGAAATAAAAAATAATTCCACCAAAGAACCTAGCTCCCTCAATACTAAAAATCAACAATATATTCTCAAAAAAATATTGGTTTCCTGCAGTCAGTGGCAAATAGATTAGTAATGGTGCAATCATGGGACCCATAAAACCAATTACTGGCGTTGTTTGTGTAAAGGCAAATATCGCCGCCGCTATCAATGCCTTAAAAACTGGTTCAAATTTACTTTTCAGGTTAACCAACCGTTTTGCCTACTTCTTTGTTACGGTCTTGTTCTTTAACTTTATCGATATAGACTATCAACGCTGGTCTTAACATAAACTCATTAAACAGGCAAGCCACAAGAAACCTGTTGGGAAGCGTTAAAATAAACTGTTAACCTCTACTCTCTTAGCTAATGTTTTGGAGACAAAAAAGTGTCCGCTTTGCCTGAATCCGCATTCTCTCTTGCCACAGCACTGATTTTTGCCGTAATCAACCTCTCCACTTTTAGGCTGCTGCATTTTACTGAGCATCATAAGCGGCGGTTTTTGTCTTTTTTCGGCGGAGTGGCTGCGGCTTACGTGTTTTTGGATTTGCTGCCAAGCCTTGAAGAAGCCGGCGTTTACCTTACTCAAATAGCTGGAGCAAGCCAACTTGTCGCGGTCTATGAAGATGCAATTTTTCTTGTTGTGTTTGTTGGTTTTCTAATCTTTTTTGTCCTTGAAGACCTAGCTAAACGTTCCCGCATCAAAAAGCAAACATTACACAGACAAGAGTATGAACAAACAACAGCCAACAAAAACGTGTTCATCGTAGCCTTTGTTAACTACGGTTTTTTGAATCTGGTTTTAAGTTACCTGCTGTTCTTCGAATTTCAAGTTGGACTCACTGGAGGCTTGCTTTTCACTTTCGCAGTCTCATTACACTTGTTTATTTTAAACGATTCCATGATTGAACACTACAAACAATACCAATTAAGCATCGGACGTTACGTTGGCGCAGCACTGCCAATTGTTGGCTGGACAGTTTCCATCATATTCCCCGAGCATTTAGCAGAAGTCTACATCCTGCTGGCACTAATTTCAGGCACAATTCTTTACACATCAATCAAAAACGAAATACCCTCCGAAACAAAAAAACAAAGCCTCACCTTCTTCCTTGTCGGGTCAACTTTCTACGCGATACTTCTGCTTGCACACGCCATACTAGCAGCTTAAGCAGTTTTAATGCCTGCTTGCCCATTCTTTGTTTAAGGAAATGGGTTTAGACACCGCATGGATAGTCAAAAGCTGCGCATCCGCAAACCTGTTCCACCCAACCAAAGGCTACCGATTCGTAGAACTCCTAGCAAAACCAGGCTTAGCAATGAACCCAAGTATAAACATAAACTATTTACGTTAATTTCAACTCAAAAATGTTATATTTGTTTAGATGGCTATAAGTCGATTGTTAAACTGGAAGGAATTGCCTATTGCACTCTGGTAAAGAAAGAACGATTAAAATCGATGACCCTTGGTTTTGGAAGGAAATGACGCGTAGAATGAATAATTCTCATATTTTGAATAATTTAGTCTTTCCAGAAGGACAAGATATTTCGCCATATGATTTTATTAAAAAAAATGTTGATGCAATGGAAAAATCAGGTCTTCGAAAAGAACTGGTATATGCTTATATAAAAACAGATTTCATAATCACAGTAAAAAATCACAGAAATTTTACTAAAGAAGACAAAAGAGACTGGCATGAGGCAGTTGAGCAATACCGTAAACTAATAGAAACAGGTGCCCTCAAACCCTCAGATTCATTGATCCCTTTTATTAAAGCTTCAAAGGAAGTACCAAATCCTCGAAGAAGTGTTGAAGAACTAGAATTCTTGTTTGATCTTAGAAGTTTCCATCCTTATGTAATTGAATCCGCTAGAATTCCATTTGTTAACTATGACTTTCCAACTTGTATATTCAATACTTATAAGAAGTTACTTGTTGAGGTTCAAAGTAAAAGCGGAAACTTTAGTGAAGATGGTACAAAGCTAATGGCTTCTGTATTTAATTCCAATAGCCCAATGCTCCAATGTTCATTAGCTAGAGTTTCAAAGGACAAAGGAATTCAAGATGGAATAATGCACCTTTTCATGGGTTCTGTGTTATGTATAAGAAACGTTTTTGCCCATAAAGATGTTCACTTAACAAACGTAAATGATGCCCTTGAATACCTTTCATTCGCAAGTTTTCTTTTTAAAATTTTAGATGTTTTGGAAGAAACAAAAGAAAACATGATAGTTAAAGAGTCTGAAAAAAGCAAGGCATGATTTACTATTTGTTTTTTCTTTATGGTAATGTTTTAATCTGCTGTGGGTTCTAACGTATGAAAAGGGATAATGTTAGTTGAGCGATGAAGCTAAATGTTCTAAACCTGTATGTGACAAGTTCACTGCTATTAACGAGTTAGCCAAACGTAGAGGCTTTTTTTGGTCAAGTTTTGAGATTTACGGCGGAACAGCCGGATTTGTAAGCTACGGTCCACTTGGCACACGTCTAAAACAGAATGTGGAAGCACGCCTCCGCGATTTGTTCGTTAAAAAACTGGGCATTTTCGAGATGGAATCATCTGTCATCGCGCCTGGAAAAGTGTTTGAAGCTAGCGGTCACGTTGACCACTTCAAAGAACCAATGGTTGAATGCCAAACATGCCACACCCGCTTCCGAGCAGACCACCTGCTTGAAGAAAAAGGCATAAGCAGCAAAGAAGCAGAAAAAATGACCCTAGACGAAATCGCATCTGAAATCGTTACCCACGAAATCATCTGCCCAGACTGTAAAGGTACTTTCGGCAAGCCACAGCGTTATTTAACCATGTTTGAGACCACAATTGGTCCCTACAGTGGAGCAGTTGGTTACGGCAGACCTGAAGCAGCCCAAAACATCTTTGTCGAATTCAACCGCCTTTACACAATTGCACGCGAAAAACTGCCCTTTGGCGCAATCCAAATCGGTCACGCATTGCGCAACGAAATTTCGCCACGCCAAGGCTTAATTCGTCTGCGTGAATTCACAATTTCAGATCTTGAATTCTTCTTTGACCCTCAGGATCAAAAATGCAACTTTATCAAAGAAGTCGAAAACGACGTCATCCCAATCCTGCTTTGTGATACACGCTTAAAGGAATGCGAGGACGTAACCCTATTTACCGTGCGTGAAGCACTCGACAAAAAAATTATCCTTTGTGAGTGGCAAGCATTCTTTATGGCAATGGCTAAGCGTCTTCTTGTTGAGCTTGGTGTTCCAGTGGAGAACCAACGTTTCTTAGAGAAGTTGACTTGGGAGAAGGCTCATTATAGCACGCAGAGTTTTGACCAGGAAGTGCTTGTTGACCGTTGGGGTTGGGTAGAAGTATCTGGTCACGCTTACCGCACAGACTACGACTTAGGCTGCCACATGAAAGCAAGCGGAGTGGACCTTCGTGTTTACAAAGAATATCCAGTACCTGTTGAGACGGAAGAACTGGTTGTTAAGCCAATAATGGCAAAACTTGGCCCCGTCTACAAAGGCGACGCAGGAAAAGTCGCCACAGAACTTGCCAAGATTCCAGCAGACCAAGTTGTTGAAGCCATGAACAAAGACGGTTACGTAATGGTTGGCAACTACCAAGTCTTTAAAGAACAAGTGGACATTGGTCACCAAAAGACCATTGAACGTGGTACACGGTTTATTCCGCATGTTGTGGAGCCCAGTTTTGGCTGTGACCGCCTGTTCTACGTGGCGCTCGAATACGCATACCATGTTAAAGATGACCGCGTAATCCTTAGCTTCCCACGTTGCATCACACCCATTCAAGTTGGTATTTACCCGCTCATGGGTAAAGATGGTCTTGACACTAAAGCTTTGGAGCTTCAAAAACAGTTAACACAAGCAGGCTTCATGACAGACTATGACGAGGCAGGCTCAATTGGCAGACGGTACGCCCGTGCAGACGAAGCAGGCGTAGCCTTAGGCATCACCGTCGACTATGACACCTTAAGCGATGACACTGTAACTATTCGTGACCGTGACTCTTGGCGACAAGTGCGCACGCCCATCAAAAACCTGCCTGAACTGTTACACCAATACTTCAATGGGCAGTTAGACTTTGAATCTCTAGGAGAATCCTTACAAAACCCGTAGCTACCTTTTTTAATGAACAAGTGCACAAAATAATAATAAAAACAGGTTAGATGAGAGGGGCGCAAAAACAGTTTGGTACTTCCCGCAGAAACAGAAGAGCGTGTAAAGCGTAGAGCAATAAATGCTTGTTCAGACAACCTACGTAAAGTCGTAGATGTTTCAAGAAAAATCCCGCAGCTAGTAGAATCTTTTGCAAGCGGCGACAAAGATAATGCAAGAAAACTATTAACTGACATACGTGCAGGCGAAGAAGAAGTCGTCAAGTCACGACGTATGGTCAGTCAAGAACTCGCCGAGATAGGCGCAATTCTCATCAGCAGAGAAGACTTCCTAAGGTTCACTAACCTTTCAAGCGAAATAGCTGACTTCTCTGAAGGAATCGCCTTTTACCTTGTAGAAATTATGGAGCACAATTGGGTTGTTTCTACAGACATCAAAAATGACTTGGTGAAATTGTCTTCGGTTGTTCTTGATGCTGTGCTTAAACTTCGTGAAACTATGATGGTTCTTAATTACGGGTCACAAAAAACTTTGGAAAGAGCCAAAGACGTAGAAATCGCTGAAAGAATTGTTGACGAACAATACCGCACATTAACTATCAAAGTTTTAGGCAGCAAAATTGACACTCCAGTGCTGCTTTTACTCCGTGACGTGTTACAACTGCTTGAAAACTCCGCTGATAAAGCTGAAGACGCCGCAGACACAGCACGCATGCTGTCAATGGTAATGTAAAATTGGTCCAAAATGCTGATGACCAAAAAATCAAAGTTGAACTCATAGACAACTTTCTGGTCGTGTGGAACCCGCAGGAAGGCTCAAAACTATACAAGACAGCCTACTACGGCAAACCCATCGGCATCCCAAAACCAAAAATCCCCGAATTCGACGTGCCACTTATTTTAGACTTAATGGAAGGCTTCTATCTTGCAGAAACTGGACAAATAGAAATTTACGAAAATCAAAATCCAGTCAGCCTTGAAGTGCTAAAAGAAAAAGCCCGCCAACTCTACGAAGAATTCGAAGACAAATACGCTGTATACCATGACCTGCGTACAAGCAACTTAATTGTTACCCCAGGAATCAAGTTCGGTTGTGACTTCGCTGTCTACAAGTACGGTCCCGGGGTGGAACATGCACCCTACATGGTGTCTGTAAAACCTCAAGGCAGCACTATTTCAGCAACAGAAATAGTAAAAGCAGGCAGACTAGCCACAACAGTACGCAAACGCTTCATCATTGCAGTTCCTGACAAAAAAGAAGAAAAAACAAAATATTTAATTTTCAAATGGTTCAAAGCTTAATTGGCCATTAACGTTTGATTGATGAATTCTCCTCTAACATTTTGATGCGGATAAACCTTTGATGCACTAAGCACACAACCTTCATCAACAATCACATCATCCGCTATTACTGAAACGTCACTGACTTTAGTTGGCTTTTTCTGGCTAGAATAAACCGCTACGTGTCTGCCAATTATGCTGTCACGTACCTCAGCGTAGTCACCAATAATTGCCCTGTCCATAACTGCACTATTGCTTACTACCGCATTTTTGCCGATATGTGTAAAGTTGTCAATGCAGCAGTTGTTAAGTGTTGCTCCATCTTCAATTTGGCAGTGACGACCAATCAACACGGCTCCTTCAACATGAATTTTTTTCTGCTTTATTCTTAGGACAATTTGTTCACGACGCTTTTCAGAGTCGTTGCTGTCTCCTTGTACCCAAATAAGGCAGTGCGGGTCGGGGGTTAATCGTCCGCCAAAATCGCTAAGCATTGGGAAGCCTCCGTGCAAAAGGTTTTTCATGGCTTCCAAGTAGCTTTTAGGTGTGCCTACGTCAAACCAGCTGCCTTTAAGTGTGTAACCGTACACTGGGCGACCTGACTGGATAACGTAGGGGATGAAGTCATACCCAAAATCGAGGCGGTTTTTGTCTTTGATTATTTGTTGTACGCCTTTTTCTTTGAATATTTTTCTGACTTCCGGTGAAATAACGTATAACCCGGTGTTTGCAAGGTTGCTTGGTGCATCTTTAGGTAAGGGTTTTTCGACAAAACGGTTGATTCTGCCGTTTTTGTCAATGTCGGCGATGCCTAAGCCTTCTACGTTATCAACTTCCCGTAGCACGATGGTTAAGGCTGCGCCTTTTTCTCTGTGAAAATCTATTAGGCTTTTGACTTTTACATCAAAAATGTTGTCTCCCTGCACGGCAAAGACTGGGCTTTTTAGGTTGTAGTATTCCATGTTGATGCTTGCTGAATCGGCGCTCCCTAGGTCGGGTACGTTGGGTTGGTATTTGATGTGTATGCGTGGTTTTATGTTGTAGCGTGCGCTAAATCCGTAGCCTGATTCAAAATAGTCGTAAAGGTCTCGGTAGTTGGTGTAGCCTTTTACGCCAAAGATAAAGTTTCTAATTCCCTGTGAAGCAAGTGAAACGAGTGAAAATTCTACAAGTGGCCTGTTTAGTAGTCGTAGGCAGGCTTTGCTTGTTTCAGCTGTTAAAGGCAACAATCGTGTTGCTTTTCCACCTACTGGAATGATGACACGAATCTTTTCAGGAGAGTAGCAGTCTCCTACTAATGGTGCGTAGTTGTCACTCAAAACGTTTCACCAGTAACTTGTAATACAAATAGGCGCAAACAGACTTTTTAAAACTATCCTCATCGCTCGTAAATATTACGACTCTACTTTCGAAGCGAAGGCAACCGTATCAAATGCACACTCACGCCAACCGCAACCAAAAGCAACGCAACCTGAGCAATCAAGATTTCATCAACAACAAAAAATGACGAATAAAGAATCGTTACCCACAAAAGTGCAATAACAAAAATCTTTGTCTTCAACGGGATACCTTTGCCTTCTTGATAGTTTCGTATATATTCTCCAAACCACCTGTTCTTCAGCAGCCAATTATACATTCGTTCTGAACTTCGCAAGTAACAGGCCGCTGTAACCAGCAGAAACGGCGTTGTGGGTAGGATTGGAAAAAAGATTCCAATGGTGCCTAATCCGAGTGATATTGTGCCCGCAATCATCAGTAGAACTCGTGTGATTTTTTGTTTTTTTGTTTTTGGGGTTGATGTCTGCGTCTGTTTTAACATTGTTCGCCACTTTTACATTATTAATCAATAATAAAATTATTGCGGAACATTTAACGATTGGACGCTTGTTTAACTGTTCAGAGCGTAAAACACGTTTTTATTGCTTTTTCTGCAACAAGACTTTTTCATACTTAAAAACCTAAAAAGTTCAGAGAAAGTTACTTTTTAAAAAAATTTTTATAACTAACCTTAACCAACTACAAAGGCAACGGAAACAGGAAGCAGCATGAACAAACTTGGCGGATTCATAAAACTAATGCGACCAATCAACTGCGCAATGATGGGGTTTGCAGTCTTCGTAGGTGCACTCTTAGCATACCCGCAACTCGGCGGCTTAAACTGGCTCAACATCTTCTACGGCTTCCTAACTGGATTCACATTCTGCGCAGCCGCCATGGTCATCAACGATTACTACGACCGCAAAATCGACGCCATAAACGAACCCCAACGACCCATCCCCAGCGGCACCATAAAACCCAAAGAAGCCTTAACCTTCATGACTTTTCTCATCATTTTAGGCTCCATATTCTCTTTACTCATTTACCCATACGGATTGCTGTGCTTCTTAGTGGCGCTTGTTTCCCTTGTAATAACTGCAACTTACCTAACCGTGGGTAAACGCAGCGGATTGCCCGGCAACTTTTTGGTAAGCGCCTGCGTAGCCATCCCGTTCATTTACGGAAGCATAACCGCTATCGGAACCGTCGGCTTAAACGTCATGCTATTTGCGTCAATGGCTTTCCTCTCAAACACTGGCAGAGAAATCACCAAAGGCATAGTAGACGTCAAAGGCGACGGCGCAGAAGGCGTAAAAACCCTTGCCGTACGGTTAGGAGAAAAAACAGCTGCAGTTACAGCGGTTGGCTTTTTCCTGTTCGCGGTTGCCTTGACACCTGTTACATGGTTCTTAGGGTTGGTAGGTATACTATTTGTGCCTTTAGTGCTGATTACTGATATAGGATTGATTGCTTGTTCTGCACTTTTGCTTTTGAATCCTTCACGCGAAAAAGCCCGAAAAATCAAAAACATCGTCTTGCTGCTTTTCTTGGTCGGCTTGTTGGCTTATCTTTTCGGTGCTTTATCTCTTGGGTTTTTCTGAATCCTTTTATTGATGTTCTAATGTTACTGTGTTGCCGAATGATGAGAAGGCATTAAATTGACTTAGTTGGATGAAAATTCAGAGTTACTCGGACGGCTAAGGGTGGATAACTTTATGGGTGTGGTAACCTGTAAGGTTATCCGCCTAAAGAACACTTTTCTGTTTTTTCCCGAATTTATATTCTATAGGATTTAATTTGCATAAATTTAAAAAGCGCTTGATAGTTTTTTGCTTAAGGTAACTCGTATGAAATTTAAGTCACCCTTAACACTCGCAATTTTAGTAATCTTTTCTGTACTATTAATTTCTTTAACTAATTTACCAAGTGCGCAAGCAGCTACACAAGTAAGCGGCTTAATCAGCACAGACACAACATGGACCAAAAACGCTGGCCCCTACAACCTAGCAGGACCAATAGGCATACCAGAAGGCGTAACATTAACAATAGAACCCGGAACCATAGTAAACTTCAACAACTACTACATGCAAATCAACGGAACCCTCTCAGCAAAAGGAACAACCACAGACAACATAATTCTCAATGTTCAAGCTGCCCGAGCAATCACTTTTACAAGTTCCAGTGTCGTTTGGAATGAAGCATCTGCTACTGGCTGCATAATCGAAAATGCATTAATCAATAGTACTCAATCGTCAGGCGACTCCCGAATTTCGATTACAAACGCTTCACCAAAAATTAATAACTGTACAGTTTTAGGTGCAGAATATTATTATTCTGGCTTTATTAGAATCGCCGGTGGTAACCCAATAATTTCAAACAATTCACTACAGAGTTGTGGCATAAGCATTTCCGGAGAAAATAATGCTTTAATTATTAATAATACTATTACTGGGGAATTAGATGGCACGCCAGCAATCTCAACATCAGGTAATTCAATAATTGTAGGTAATTTAATAAGCACTGGCGATATCGGCACAGGAATAGAAATTTATTCGGGCTTTAGCACAATACAAAATAATACTATAATGTATAACGAAAAAGGTATAGATGTGCAATTTTATGAAGTAGGTTCTTCGTTATCTACGCAAGCGCAACTAATCCAGTTCAACAACTTATTCAGCAACGATTACAATGTTATTATGAAAGCGGGCTCATCAACCATAAATTTACCTAACAACTGGTGGGGAACAACAGACGCCCAAGCAATCGCTCAAACAATTTTTGATTCAAAATACGACTTCAATCTTGGTACAGTAACTTTTACACCTCATCTCACATCGTTTAATTCGCAAGCGGCTGCCGCTGCTCACCCTATTACGTTTGAAATTACGGGGATTTCTTATGCAGAAGGTACTATTCTGACAGTGGACTCAACTGATTACACCTACTTCAGTTTTCCACTTATATTCTATTGGCAAGAAGGAAGTCAACATAATTATGCTTTCAATTCCTCTGTGTCTAGTAACTCGAGAATATACAACCTAGACAGTGTCGATGGCCTTTCGAGCGGCCAAAGCCAAATTTTAACCATTACTGAAAGTGGAAGCATAACAGCCAATTACAAGTTGTATTATACAATTATTTTTGACCAACAGGGCATAGAATCTGATTATGCAGGAACAGTTTTGACTGTTGACTCAGTAGATTATACCAAAGCTGATTTACCTCTTACTTTTCTCTGGGAATACAATAGCCTTCATGACTATTCTTATACTTCACCGCTTCAAGTTGACGATGGTACTCGCTATGTTGTTGGATATATGTCTTCACCTAGCCCAATTAATAACAATCTAGTCATAAATGCAACGTACAGTACCCAATATCTATTGACCATTGACAACGGTGGGCATTCATCAGTATATCCGTCTGAAGAAGACAACCGCTGGTTTACAAAAGGCTCTACAGTGTACTTTTATGTCAGCGATTGGACTGTACCTGGAACATCTGGAACACAATACGTATTTGCAGGTTGGGTGGGTTATGGAATTGGTTCATACACAGGAACATCTTCTACTGGTGTAACAATGAATGGTCCAATTATTGAAACTGCTCAATGGAAAACCCAATACAACGTTACGTTCGTAACTTCCGGTTTAGACACAACAGCTTTTGGCAAAATGGTGGAATACGCAGACAATTATTATAATTCAATAGACGCGGGAGCAAATGTCCCTGTAATTAGTTATTGGGCTGACAGCGGAAGCACTCTACCGTATAGTTTCAGTCAAACGATCGCAAGCACTGAATCTGGCAAACGATTTGCCCTAGGTTCGACTACGCCCACAGCATTGCAAAATCTTGATGGACCACAAATAGTCACCGGTGCCTACAAGACCCAGTACCAAGTCACTGTTTTAAGCAGCCCACAGACAGGAGCAACAACCACCCCCGCAGGCTACAATACTTGGCAAGACCCCGGCTCTATGGCTATATCTGTCACACCCAATGCAGGCTACCAGTTCACATCATGGACAACGATAGGCGCAATAACCGTAAATTCAGCAACAAGTAGCACAACAACAGCAACCATAACAGGCCCAGGGTGGATAACAGCAAACATGGTAACTTCATCTGCCACTGCTACACACTGGTACTCTGGAGACATCTCGCCCAGCAACAGCATAGGAATCGACGGCGACTATTACCTAAACACAGCAAACTATTACATCTACACTAAAAACGCTGGAACATGGACCCAACTAATCTGCATACAAGGACCCCAAGGCGAAACAGGCGCAACCGGCCCACAAGGACCAGCAGGCACGCCAGGTTCATCTGGCTCAGTAGGTACAGCAGCTAAATGGCTTAGCGGTTCAGGTGCACCCGCTTCAAGCTTGGGCAATAATGGCGATTTTTACCTTAACACTGCAACAAGTGACGTCTACAGTAAAGCTTCGGGGTCATGGTCAATTGTTGTAAACATAAAAGGCGAAACTGGTGCAGATGGCGCTACAGGTGCTCAAGGTTCTAAGGGTGATACAGGTGCTACTGGACCTAAAGGTGACACCGGAGCTGCTGGCGCGACTGGTGCAACAGGGCCCGCTGGACCCCAAGGCGTTCCCGGAAGAGATGGCGTTAACGGGTCAGTACTTTACGTTGGCACAACTGCTCCACAGGACACTGCAGGAAAAACTGGCGACTTCTACCTAAACACAGCAACAGGTGATATCTATGCTAAAAGTTCAGCTTCTTGGACTCTTATCGAAAACACGGTTGAAACCACTGAAAACCTGAACGGGGAAAGGGGTATAGCAACATTAACTTTCTCAGAAGGCAAAGCAGCAGTAGACCAAACCACTGTAACAGGCGTAAAAGTCGACATTAATGACCCCTCAGCAACTAACGGTGCAATTGCGGCGGTCTCATCAATTAACTATGGCACTTCACAACCGTCGAATACTGCAAACTTGGCTGTCAATGGCGCAGTTTTCTATGATGTTAAAGTTATTCCTCAAACCTCTATCAGTCAAGATGCCCTCGTAACCATAACTTTAACCAACAACGCTTTCAATGGCCAGGAAAATGCAGTGGCGTATTGGGATGGAACCAGCTGGGTCAACATACCCTGCACTTATATCAGTCCCAATTTGCTTACCGTATCGTTGCCTGTCAGTGCGCTAACTGGAACACCATTTGCCGTATGGACCTCAGTCAATAGTGGCAGCCAAAATCCAATACTTTTGATTGCTTTGGCTATAAGCATAGCAGTGATTGTAGCGGCTGTTGCACTTGTTTTCTATTCAAGAAAAGGACGAACTGCTAAGAGGTAACAATGCATACAAACTGTTTGAGGCATCTAACTGGGTGGGTAACAGGTTGGTTTCTGTCTGCCTTCCCTTTTTTAGTTAATTTTTTATGGCTGACTGGCTGTCATTTTTTTGTTTATAAGGGTTGAACTGTTGGAATTAAATTAAAGCAAAATTTGGTTTTTAGGGTCAACTTGTCGTTAAATGTGTGGTGTGTATATAAACAGCCACTTAGGGTGTACTGAATTTTTTATTTATCCTTTTTCAATGAATGATTTGGTTATTTTATTAAAAAAAAGTATTTATGTGTAAAATTGTTATGTTTGCAAAGTTTTGTTGAATTTTTATTTTTAATAGCTTTAAAAAAACTTGTTCCTCTTTTTAATTTTTTTATTAAATTATTTTGCTCTCGATAGGTGAGTATGTCTTATAACTATTTTTCATCAACTTGCCTTTTCATGCAAATTAAAACATGGAGATAAAAATTGGATGAACAACAAATTAAACACGAAAATATTAGCGATTCTCAGTATTGCGATAATGTTGCTATCGATGCCTTTTGCATTTCAAGTTAACGCAGCCTCTACCGCGCAAAGCTCAATCCTAATGGGCAACATGCCTAAAGCAAACGGTGCAGGCATTAGCGGAACTCTTCCTTCTGGCAGCACAGCCGACATAACCGTTGACAGCAGAGCTTTTCTAAGCTTTTCACCAACAACAATCGGCGTTGGACAAACATTGCTGGTTAACATGTGGGTAAACCCTCCAATTAGTCCAAACAGGTACCTCAACGGCTTCACTGTAGACATTATGCGACCCGATGGAACAACATTCACAGTAGGACCCTTCAATTCATTTGCAGCAGATGCAACCGCTTGGTTCTCAATGATAGTTGATGAAGCTGGAACATGGAAACTCAAATTCAACTTTGCAGGCGATTATTACCCCGCAGGTAACTACGGAACTAATGGCGAAATAGTCACAACAGGTACCACAGGTTCATACGCTTTAGAATCAGCATACTATAAACCCGACTCAACAGACTGGCAAGTACTTACCGTCCAAGATGATATGGTTTGGTCATGGCCTTTAAATGAACTTCCAACTGATTACTGGACACGCCCCGTTCACTTTGAAAACCGTGCATGGTGGCCAATACTAGGCAGCTACCCCGGCTACGGTGTAATAGGCGGCGGAAGCAACTGGCCAGAAGACACAAACATCTACAACAGCAACTACAATTTTGTACCATACGTTACAGCACCAGATTCAGCACATGTTGTCTTTAAAGAGCAAGTTGGTTTAGCCGGTATGATAGGTGGAACTGCTGGACAATATGGTCAAACAGCCCGAGGCGGTCCAAGCGTAATCTATATGGGACGCGCATATGAAACTCAAACAGTAGCAATTAATGGTGTACCTACAAGTTGTGCAGTCTGCTATGATATTCGAACTGGTGAACAGTACTATGCTATTCCAGTTTCTCAAGGCGGTGTAACACCACAAGTAGTCTCATACACTCCACCTGGAACAGGCGCAGTTGAAGGCAGCGGCGGTGACCAAACCTACAGTGTATCACTAATCAGCCTTGCAAGCAACAGACTAATCAAAATAGATCCCTACTCAGGTGCAGTTACGCTTAACGTTACTGGCATGACTCCACAATTGCTAGGTGGCGCTCAAGGCAGTGTTTCACAAACTGGTTTCTACGCAGACCCCTATGTCATCAGTGTTCAAACAATCGGTTCAGGTCCAAGCTTACAGTACAGATTGATTAACTGGACAACCGCAGGCAGTTCAACCAACTTTACAAGCAGAATTATGAACAACGTCAGTCTGCCTTGGGGCTATGTAAGCTACGGTGGCGGTATTTTAGCATACGCTGGTATCGTTGCTGACTTTGAATCAAACGTTATGGTCTGGATGATGGGTCTTGCACCAAACTCTCTAGGTGTATACCATGGTACATGGATGATGGCCGCTGATATGACAACAGGACAACTGCTCTGGAACAGAACGTACACAGAAACACGATACAGCACTGCAAGCTTCACAGCAGACCACGGTTTAGTCGCATGTGTCATGGAAGAAGGCAGTTACTATGCGTACGACATCTACACTGGTGACTTCAAATGGAAGACTGAACAAATGGCGTATCCATGGGCATCAGCAGGTTTCGGCGCATACTCAGTACAATCAGCATACGGTATACTATTCCGTGAAACCTACAATGGCGTTTACGCTTTTAACTGGACGAACGGCGAAACCTTATGGCACTTCGTATCAGAAGCTACACCATTTGAAACACCTTACACCTATGGCAATGAAAGCGTCTACTCTTTCAACGGATTTGGCTTAGTTGCTGATGGTAAACTCTTCACATTCAACACTGAACACACACCATCATGGCCAAGAACAAGAGGCTGGAAACTATTCGCAATTGACGTATTTTCAGGTGAATGTGTCTGGAACATAACAAGTGCTATCTCTCCAAACGCAATCGCTGACGGATACCTTGTAAGCATCAACCCCGATGACGGCTACGTTTACTCTTTTGGTAAGGGTCAAAGCGTAACTACAGTTTCAGCTCCACAGACTGAAATATCGTTAGGTAGCAGTATTATGATTTCAGGTACAGTGCTTGATAAATCTCCAGCGCAAGAAGGAACACCCTGTGTTTCAAGTGGCTCAATGACAAACCAAATGGAATACTTACACATGCAGCTTCCAATAGACGGAATCTACCACAACGTGTCAATGACTGGTGTCCCAGTTAAATTAACCGCTATTGACCCTAACGGAAACATAATTGAAATCGGCACAGCAACATCAAACGCTTACTACGGAACATTCGACTTTGCTTGGGCACCTGACAAAGAAGGAACTTACACAATTATGGCTTCATTTGAAGGTGACGAATCATACGGCAGTTCAGGTGCATCAACAGCAATAATTGTCGGCGCAGCAGCAACAACACCCGCTCCAACAGAAGTAGCAAACAACAACTTGGACTCACTTAGCGGCACAATGACAACACTAACAGTAGGCATGGGCATAGCAATCATTGCTACAGTAATAATCGTTGGATTACTCTTGCTAAGGAAAAAATAAGTATGAAAACACAAACAAATCAACTTC
This sequence comes from Bathyarchaeia archaeon, assembly GCA_050108115.1. GTDB lineage: Archaea > Thermoproteota > Bathyarchaeia > Bathyarchaeales > Bathycorpusculaceae > Bathycorpusculum. Next base: position 100,062 of record JBNIDP010000001.1, read on the forward strand.
CTTTTTCTTTTTTGTTTGTTAAAAAAGGGGCTGAATAGGTTTCACTTAACTTTACTTGCTGTTGCTTTTGTCAAAAGACTTCTGTTGTTTCAATGGGGTAAACAGGTGGTATGTTGTATGGTAACGAAAATAAGCCTATGTTGTGCCTATAATACGCTACCAAGGGGAATTTCGTAAATGTCTGTTATTGAGCAAACGTTAGTAGAGCGGATTTTTTATACTTCTGAAGAAGCCATCTCCGCATCCATTTGTTTCATTCTTGCATGGTTCCTGATAAAAACATACTTAGCCACTAGAGAAACTCGACATTTAATTTTGCCTCTTGGGTTCATTTTTCTTGGTGTGTCATATGCGCTTTCAGCTTATGGGCATTCATTTCCGGTTTTCGCGATTAACGATTTAGCTTGGTTCCAACTTCTTACAAGACCTTTTGCGTTTGTTTTCCTTACTTTTGCGTATTACTTTTCTAAGAAGCCCTCAACCACCCGTTTACTGTGGGATATAACATTAAGCGTTCTGCTAGTTACTTTAATGTCAATTATTGTTCTGTTTGTTATCGCGCCACAGCTTTCTCCGCTTTTAACCTTTAGTAATTATCGAATTGCAGGCATTTACGTAAAAATTTTCAGCATATTTTGTCTAGTGTACATTTCAGCTCATACGCTTAGAAGTCATTTGCAAGCACACAATACTAAAACTATCATGACACCTTTTGGTTTCATCTTCATCGGAATTAGCCAGTATTCCTTGTTAATCTGGGCTATTGACGGCAGTGATTTCGCGTTTTACGGTGGTTTGGTGCTTCGTTGGATAGGGCTTTCAATTTTCCTGTTAGTTGTTTACCTAAGCTTTTACGGTCCACAAAAAAGGCGTTCCACATGAAGAAAATAGGCAGAAGAGATAAAATGAAGTTGTACGGCGACCTTTTGGCTATTCTTCAGGCTGAACTAAAAGAGACTGAAAAAATTGTTTTGATTCATATTCAAACAAAACTGAATGTTCCCTTTGACCGTTTAAAAAGTTACCTTTCAGATTTAGAAGTTCTGGGTTTAATCGAAGACCAGGTTTCTTACAGACTTACTCAAAAAGGCAGACAGTACCTGAAAGAGTACAAAAAAATCGTTGACTTTATGGAACGCATGGGCATATCTTACAAATAGCAAAGTTAATCATGAGTTTGTTAACTTAGCGCTAAGTAGCTATTAATACTTATTTTGTTGTTAACTTTCTGATTGCCGATGGAATGGTACACTTTTTTGGTTCTTTGTGCAGGAATTGCCATTGTAGTGTACGGTGCAGACGAAGCCATAAAACGGCTATTGAATCTGTCAAAATTCTTTAATCTGTCAACTTTTGTCACAGGCGTAGTAGTTGCTGGTACATTGGCAGTTCTTCCTGAATTATCCATCGGTGTATTGTCTGCTCTTGATGGAACAGCCACGTTAGGTTTAGGAGTTATTTTAGGCGCAAACGTCGCAGATTTAACGTTAGTTATCGGAATTGTCGTATTGCTTGCGGGTTGCCAAAAAATGACTTCAAGCATGCTTAGAAGCCTTAAAATTAGCTTTGTGGCGGTGTTGCTTCCAATTTTTTTGCTGTTAGACGGAGAAATTTCTCAATTTGACGGCATAATTCTTGTTTCTGCTTTTGCTGTTTACGTCATTTGGCTACTGTTAACTGGTCGTAAAGAGCACGAAGTTCCTGAAAGCATGCGGTTCTCCAAAAGAGTATTTCGGTTAGGCATTACTGTTTTTATGCTAATAATTGGCGTTACTGTGCTGTTTATCGGTAGTGAACTTGTGAATCAGTCAGCCCAAGAATTAAGTGCAAACTTTGGTTTGCCCCTGTTCTTGATTGGTTTGGTTGTTGCTATTGGAACTTGCTTGCCTGAGATGGCTTTTGCTGTTCGTTCTGCTGAATCAAATGCTTGTGATGTGGGAATGGGCAACATTTTAGGTAACGTTCTTGCAGATTCAATGTTAACCATAGGTGTCATAGCGCTTATCAGCCCAATTAAAGTGCCCAAGTTAGCGTCTCCGTTAACCGCAGGGGTATTTTTAGCCGCGTCAATAGTGTTTGTGTATCTGCGTTCCAAAGGCGGCAAAATAAGCAAAGGTGATGCTAAACTGTTAATTGGTGTTTATGCGCTTTTTGTGCTGTTCCAATACTTGTTTGAAGTGCTTGGCGTTTAAATCAGGATAGTGCTGTTTGGCAACTGTAGCTGTGTTGTTTTCTTTAAAAGAAAACATTATTACCCTCAGCGGTACTGCGTCTTTAGGTTGCACGAATATGCCTTTAGCAGTTAAGAAAAAGCAAGAACGTACAATAGCTAGATGCGGCAACTCTGTTGTTCTTTACTTGCCCAAAGGCTACTTTATGCCCGGCGAAAAAGTTAATTTGGATTTAGAAATTGATTTTGACGGCAACCTGAAACTTGCTCTTTCAAAATGCATTTTTCATTTTAACTGTGAGAAACTAAAAGCTGCCTTGCAAAATAACTTTAAAATAGTCTTTGATGAGGCTGACAATGAAGCCAAAAGCTTCACCGCTGAAACTGGCAACTTGAGCATTAACTGCATTAGCTACACTCAAGAGTTGGAGCCAACCTATGTTACCATCTGCCGACTTTTTGATGGTATTAACTCAGCAGAAACCTACACTGCCCTTGATGAGTTTGTGCAAAGATTAAGGCAAACTTGTCCTGACGCCTATATCGAACCGGAAGGTAACATAGACTATGTAAAAATTTACAAAAACCCCAAAAAGTATCATTTGGAAAATGAAATTCAATCCGTCGAATTCCTGCGAAAGAGTGGAAAAAAGTTAGATTACTCGGTTATTGTCAAATTTAACAGTAAAACGCATACTCTTGAGGCAATCATGCAAACCTTGGAGTGTCTTAGACAAAAAGATGAAGTGCTACTAGCGCCTCCTTGATTTAACCTTTTTTGGTTGTTGCTTGTTCTTTTTTATGGTGTTTTTAGTTAGCTTGTATTTGCTTTAGGGACAAGACCTACAACTTATCAAAAAATTCTTAGAAAAAACAGAACAATAAAAAAAAGAGTTTATGGCTTGGTAAGCTCAATTATCTCCTGCAGTCGCCTAGGATTAAGCGACACCTCAAAACCATACTCAGTTCTCTTGCCAACAACCAAACCATCCTTAAGCAACTTTTTCAGCGCCTTTTTCCCATCCCCCCGCAAATGCTTGGGCAAACATTTTACAGCATTGTCTTCATTGGTGTGCTTTTCACCAATGATATGTTTGTTTAACAAACTGTTCAGGATTGTTTTTGCGGTGGTTTCCATCAATCAATTCACCTCACTACATTACCTTTAAGTAATGTTGTATATAAAAGTATTACTTTAAGGTAAGTTAAACATTACTTAAACGTATTGCTTAAATACTTCCTGACCACTTATACCATAAGTAGTCAAAAACAACACGCATAAAACATAAGTGGTGAAAAAATGAGATTAAACAATCACGAAAACGGAACACTAGAAGACCTCTTTGGGAGTTCAGCAACAGCACGAATACTAGACTTCATGGCGGTATCAAAAGACTACGACTACAACAAACAAGACATAGCGGAAAACAGCGAAGTCAGCCTAAGACACGCATACACCGCAATCGACAAACTCGAAAAACTAGAACTTATCAAAAAAACACGACACGTCGGGCTCTCACAAATGTACAAATTCAACATCGAAAACCAAGCCGCAAAAATACTCGCAGACTTTGCCCACACACTAGCCGCACAAGAATGCACCAAAATAGCAAACAAAGAAAAACCCCAAACAGTCATAATCTCCAAAGAAGAATCAACACACCTAACACCAAAACAACTCATTTAACTTTTTTAAAAAACTAAAAACCGCGAACACCAACATGTAAACAAATAACTTGCAAATAAAAAACATACAAATCCAAAAACCATTGCCAATGATGCACTTATAACGCCAAAAGGAACCTCAGGCACTACATTTTCAGGTTTGGGGTAGAGTTCAATTTGTAACTCGGTATCGTGTTCAGGCATATCAAAATGTTCAGTGTAAGTAAAATAATGCTTCATGCCATCTCCTACCTCAACCGTATACCGCGTAGGATAGCAAACAATACTAGCTTGACCATTACTATCAGTTACATTAACGAAAACTACTTTTCCAGTATGCGACAGCCTAATACCCATATTAGGAATAGGGTCGCCCGTAACAGCATTGATTACTGTCACAGTTAATGTAGGCAGAGGCATTAATTCTATAATTAACTCAACATCGGAATCCTCCACTGAAACAGGCACACGATATAAACCGGGCATTGCCGGATCAAGCGCAGGAACATACTTAGTCATATCTACCTCATACGCAAGTACATATTCTCCTGAAGGAACATCAAGAAAAACGATTTTGCCATCAACACCAGAAGTACCTGTAAAATATGACGCGTCAGATAACCCGGTGTGCATATTTGAAACGGGCATTTTCGTTTCTGCATCAACGAAAGTAACCTCACTGTATGTACATTAGGTATGGCATTAACATTAGTTGATTTAAAGAAAGGCCAATCAAACAAATCACGAAAATAGTTATAACTGTTTTTTGTGTTTTCATTTTTTTTCTCTCAAACAAGTTAGCGCTAAGTAACAAGTTAAAATTTATGCAAATAGACTCTATTCATTTAAAAAAAACTAATATACCCGCTAAAAATGCAAAAATTGCAAAATTGACGGTATATTCCCAAATTACGAACACTAACCTTTCTAATTCTACGCGCAAACGCTTCAAAACGCTACCTCGCCATCCTAGGAACAACACTCAAAAACAGGCTCACCGCTCAACATAGAGCAACCGCCAAATTACAAAATACAAAAAGACAAACTCTAAAGACTACAGAAAAAGAAGAGGAGGGAGGAGCACGGGATACATCGCCTGTTGACAGTGATAAGGCTTTTATATTGGGTGATGGGTTTTGGATATTAACTAATGCTCAAAGGAACACGGTAGCTATGATGGAACCAAGTAAAAAACCGTTGAATGTACTTATAAAACAGTTGCACGGAAACATCGAAGTTGTTCTTAAAAACGGGTGTGAATACAAAGGAAAAATGATAAAATGTGATGGCCACATGAACATTCTTCTTGAAGGTGCAACAGAATACAAGGATGAACAGGCCCTCACAAACTATGGTAATGTGCTGTTACGCGGAAACAACGTTCTATACATTGTTTTAGATGCTAACAAGCACTAAACTATCACATTTCTAACTTTCCCTGTAACATAATCGTAGGCAAGTTGCAATTCAGCTTTTACGTCAAACCTGCGGTTAAAAAAGGTCAACACGTTCTGTAGGTCTCTTTGCAGTAGTTCTGCCGCGTTAGGGTGGTCAGCCATAACGTATTGAGGCCAATCAATAATTAACACATGCATGTCAGGCTGAAGAATAATGTTGTACTCGCTTAAGTCACCGTGAATAACATGTGCTTTAAGGTAGGCTTTTCGGATGTTGCGCAATATTTCCTTAAGAACATGTTGTGGGTTTGTGATTTTTCGCCATTTTGATAGTTCTCCGCCTTCTATTATGCCCATTGCAATAACGTGCCTGTTATGACTTAGGGGTTCTGGTACTGACACGCCGTTTTTGAAAACTAACTGAAGGGCTTGGAACTCTTTTTCAGCTGCGAGATGTGATTGAAACAGCCACGTGGAATGTTCTCGAATGTATCCACGTTTTCTGCGGGTTTGCCTAAAACTTATCCTGCCAAGACGGTGAAATTTGACCGCGATGGTTTTGCCGTCTGGCGTTAATGCGGTGTAGACGTCTGCTTCTTTGCCTACGCCGATGGTTTGTCCAAACGACGAAATTATGCCTGCTTTTACAAGCGCGTTTATGGCTAAGCAGTCGTAGCCGGTGTAGTTTAAAGTGACCCCCACGTAGGCGCCTCTTGACTGCATTGTTAAGCCGAGCTTGTTTAGTTTGCTAAGGGTGAAATCAACCCTGTCCATTGGCACTTTTGCGTATTTTTGAATTTGCTCTCTTGGTACATACTCGCGTTTGTTCATTGCGGCTTCTATAATATTTAAAGTACGGAAGTCTTCACTCTCTAGTTGACGGAAAACTTGTACTGCAAGGTCGGCACTTGACATACATATATGCTAAATTGCTTGCCCTTATTAAGATGTACTTGCGCGTAAAAAGGCAATGTTTCTAAGGTGTAGCTTATATGGGAGGATGTTAAATCCTAACGATATAATTCCAAAACCTCCATAAAAAAAATTGTTAGAATTATGGAATTGAAACTTTAGGTTTTGTGAAAATGGCAATAGATCAAGGAAACGTTTCAAAAATACTATCCGTGCTTTCTCATCCGTTAAGGAGAGAAATTCTTCTAGATTTAAGTGAAAAGGGAGAGTCATCTTTCACGGATCTGCTTAACCTGCTTAAGGTTGACACAGGTAAACTTAGTTTTCACTTGCGTACTCTATCGCCATTTATTGAGCAGTCCCCAAGCGGCAAATACCGCCTGAGCAGAGCAGGAGAAAGCGCTGTTCGAGTAATCCACGATGTCGAAGGCTGGGCAGAAGTAGCTGATGTTGAACGTAAACAGTCCCAGCTTCCATTGGCGTCTTTTACCAAACGGTTGTCTGCTTACATTATTGATTTTTCTTTGATTTTGGCAATTACAATGGCAATAATAGTTTTGCCTCAAATTTTTATGTACTCAACAGAAATGCTAATTGAATCAATTAGCACCATGCTTTTCATTACTATTGGTCTTCTTTGGCTGTATTCCACTTTGCTTGAAGGCTTTAACGGTCAAAGCTTAGGCAAACGGATTATCGGGTTGAAAGTTGTGCGGACGGATGGCAAGAAAATGTCGTATGATCATGCTGCAGTTAGGAACTTTGGGAAACTCTTACCTTTGCTTCCGTTTGATGTAGTGATTGGGTTGCGTATTAAGAATGAAATGTTCAAGCGTTACTTTGACAAATTCGCAGGAACCACTGTAATTGACTTACGTTCCCAAAACTAGCTTTTTTGTTTAGAAGTTGTTGCCGCAGAGTCTCTTAGCATAACAACAACCAACAGGTTATGTTTGCTGTTGCGTTTTGGGTTCAGCGGTTGGTGAGGTTTCTTTTTGGTTATGGCTTCTTGCACAAGCAGCTGTGGGGTCTTTGTTTGCTTTACTTTCAGTACTAAAACTTGCTTAACCTGAACTTTCCAGCAACAAAAAGCGTCTAAAGGAAAATCTATCATTCCTTGTCTTTTTACCTTTCACTATTTTTTTATTTTATTTTTTTCTTGTAATAAATTATCGCTACAGATACTGCTGTAGTCACAACTAAAGCTACGGGTACAACAATCAGCAGTGGGAAAGTTTCAATTTGCTCGGGATTATTCAGTGGATTTACATGGGCATCTTCTGTGGGACCCATAAGCGGGTAACGGTCAATGTTGTTAGAATTTAAACTGTGGGGCGTGTCGCCTATGCCGTTTGAGTCAGCATCAGTACCTGTGTAGTTGTTCCAATAGTTTCCTTGAGCCCCGTTATCCCAAGTGTTAACCGAAATCTCGGAAACAAAAAAAGGTGCTTGCGGGGAATCGTCAATATCTGTAGGCGAGTCAATGTTTGCGTTTCTTTGGTTGTCTATTAGGTTGTTATTGTAAAACAGGTTGTTACTTGACTCTAAAATGTAGATGCCGTATTTGTTGTCTGCTATGTAGTTTCCTGTTACAGTGTTAAAGGAGGCATCGGATACTAAGCTTAAGCCTACGTTGTTATTCATTATTGTGTTGTTTGCTATGTTGTTTTGTTTTAGTGAACCGTGCAGGTAGATACCGTTTTGACTGCCCGTTATCAGGTTGCCTTCAATGCGGGAGTTAGAACAAGAAAACAGTTCAACACCTGTTTCCAAGTTTAAAGTTATATTATTAGCCAAAACCGAAATGTTATTGCAATTAGGCATGTCATGTTGTCCCAAGTTAAGGGTTATACCTTTGTGTTTGCTTTCAAGAATCTGATTACCCATTATGCTGACGACGTTTGAGCCAAAGACTTCGATGGCTGAAAGGCTTTTTGCAATCCTGTTTGCGTTTATAGCGACGTTTTGGGTTGAAATTAAATGAATCCCCACATTGCATTCTTGGATTATATTTTCGGTTATGCTAAAATTTGAAGAGTTTTGACACAAGAAGCCCTCAGCTAAATTTTTTAAGACAGCATTTTTAATGGTAACGTTACTTACATCTGATATAACAATACCTTTTCCGACACCATTACCAACAAGCGCATATCCAGCGGCATCAATGACAACATTACTTTTTTGAATTGCTAAAGTTCTATTATAAAGGTCGTTACTAAAACGGTAAGTATCGCCAATACATTGGATTTCGCTAGTTTGGGGAGTTATTTCTCCGGTGGGCGTAATATAGATATATGGCAACTCGGTTGGTGAGTACGAAAAGTTTGCTGATGCGACACCAACAAAACATAGGTTACAAGCTACTAGTGCGATGACAAAAAAAATCCCGCATAATCCTGCAGTCAAGTCAATTTTCTTCATCATTTTTTATAAAATTTGAATCCCTAATAAAGTTTCTTGAAAATTTGCTTTGCAATCTTCTAATCACAAGAAAAGCAAAAATACAGAGTTCATACAAAAAATTGTTACCTAATTGCCCGTTTTTTCCCAAAAAATTATATACTTTAAGCTAAAAAATGACTCATTGAGGAGTAAGATGAAAAAAAATACTTTTTTAAAAATTTTGCCATTGTTACTTGCTCTTTCAATGTTAAGCATACCGGTTCAAGGCACTCATGTCAGTGTTAACTGGGGATCAACGTATCACAATACAACATGGGACCCATACCCGACTTGGTTTGCAACCTATGAACAGCCATCACAAAGCTATACATGCTCATACATTACTAGCCTTGCTAATGCAGAACCAAACTGGGTAGCAGCCAACAATTACGGCTCTAGTACAAGGTCATCATATGTTTATGCGAATTCTCAAGCAATTGAAAGTAGTGGCACTTATGATTTCTTGGCGACATTTCACGTAGGCGATATGTATCTTACCGATGAGAATGGTGAAAGGCACTATAATTACTACAGCTCTTTTACTCCAGGGACTACGGAAGGAATCAGCGATAGTGATTTATATGACTATACAGGTTCGAAACATCGATTTACCTTTATATACACATGTGTGAACGGCGGCTTAATTGATCCAGATAATGACGGCGATTTTGACGGTTACGGTTACATGTCTCAACAGATTCCTAGCACAGGTGCAGTAGGTATGCCTTATGCTTGGACGAGTAGAACTGACTTAAACTGGGATGGATTTGCCGATCCTGACTATAGCGGCTATTGTTACATAGGATTTCAGAATACATCCAAATGGACTTGCGATACTAGCGGATTAATTAACCATAATTACGGCGAATTTGTCAGACGATTTTATGATTACGCACTGAATTATCATTATTCTATAATCACATCACTTAATTGGGCAATGCAAGACATGACAAATTGGCAACAAAGTTTCCAATCTTCGGAGCTTTACAACGGATACTGGATCTATGACCCTGCACATGACGTGGATGTATGGTGCAAGATGCGTGTAATCGGCGACGGCGGAATGACGCTGCCATAAAGGAGGAAAAAAAATGAAAAGTCAGAAAAAAATTTACACATGCCTTATTGTTATATCAATTCTAGCTTTTTCAATAAGTCAAATTTCCGCTGTGCACTCGGAGGAATTAACAGTACAAAACAAAGCGCTTTCAGCAATCAACGACATAATTGGCTTCGACTTGACAAAATACAATGTAGAACTTACAAACTACCGTTCCGAGCAGCCTGAAGCTTATGGCGGACTTGTCCAGGAAGATATCACATATAGCTTGAAATCTGAAGACAACAAAAATATTGATGTAAATATAAGATTTGTAAATAGCACTCTTGCGATTGTCAACATATACCCCTATAACTCGTCGATAGCAACCGCTCAATTTGGAAAGCAATTTTCTACGAACATTTTGATTGAGACAAAAGAAGTTCTTCAGAGACTTCAAGCGGTAGATGGTGCACAATATCTTCAACAAATGTGCGATATGCTCGATAAAATTTCAGACATACAATCAGCGAATAAAACAGTAGGAAATCTCAAATTACAGGTGACTACGAATACAAATTTTATTTCTCAAGATACAACTGCTACGTTCACAACCGTCTCCTTCATGTATGCCTCAAACGAATCTGTTGATTCCCCTAAGAGTATCAATATTTATTTTAGAAATGGAGAATTAACTGGATTTAGTAATGGCTGGAAATTCTTCTCTATAGGTAGTGAGAAGCCAACGTTATCTCGTGAAAAAGCAATAAGCCTTGCAATGGAACAAGCCGAAATTGCCGCCAATTCATCGCTAAGTTTGAGAAATGAAACTATTCGAATTGACTTGCATATGTCACCCCGAGAGCCCTTCGTGCTGTACCCTTTTTGGTTCGTTGAAATACCTCTTTATTACCCAAACTCAACTATCAATGGCTGGCAAGTTGGAATATGGGCAGACACTGGCGAAATAGAATACAGTCATCCCACAGGAATAATGGGTACTGTTCCAGACACCGTGAATCTTTCCACAGACACAACTCCGACAAATATAGCTACACAAGCGCCTCAAAACTCGCCAAATACAGCTATCATTATTGCAATAATAGCCGTTTTAATTATTGCTGTCATATTATCGGCCGTAATGATAAAGAGCAGAAAATAAAATTCTACCCCTTTAATTCTACCCCTTTTTTTTATTTTTTTCCAAAAATTAAATAAAAATTCGATGCCTCCCTGTTTCTCGGTGGGGTTTTATAATTTAGATCATCAGCAAGAAATTGAACGGCTTTGGCTTTTTAATCTGTTCTATCTTGAGGTTTTGATGTAAACCTTATTTGGTATTTTGCATATGCTTTGTTGCTGGCGAATCTATGAGTGAGAAGGAACTGCGTGTTTCAAAAATTAAAGACGGTACAGTTATTGACCACATAAGCGGCGGATACGCCTTGGATGTCGTTAAAATTTTAGGCATAACAGGCAAGGAAAACCGTGTAATGACCATAACCATTAATGTTCCTAGCAAACACCTTGGCACTAAAGATATTGTAAAAATTGAAGGTCGTGAATTAAACGCTGGAGAAGTCAACCGTATCGCTCTTGTTGCGCCTCATGCTTCAATCAACATAATCAAAAATTATATGGTAGTTGAAAAACTTGAAGTAAAACTGCCAAACAGTATCGAGGGTATAGTGAAGTGTGCAAATCCTGTCTGTGTGACAAACGGTGGTGAACCGGTGGGTTCAAAATTCAGTGTTGAATCAGTCGAACCCTTGGTGCTAAAGTGTCATTACTGTGGTTATGTGCTAGAAAAAGCTGATGTGCTCTCACAGATGTAGCTTTTCTTAGAGTAATTTTTTTTCTGCCAGCCAAAACAACTGTTTAAAATCCAATTGCGTTAACAGTTTCCCCTGATTTAACGCTGGGCACTCCGCTGTAGCTGTAAACACGTATTTTTGTTGGTCCTCATCAAATTTTAAGTCAAAAGGGTAAAACCTGCAAATCATTGGTCTAAAACCGTAAATGCTGCATCCTTCTGGTTTAAGAAAAAAGCATTTGCCTTCCAACGGTTTTTTCATTTCAAAAACATACGGTTGCTTACCGGCGATTTCAAAGCAGAATTCTTCATGTTTTATCCCTGTTTTTTCTTGGATTTCTTGAGCTTCGCTTTCAAGCATTATTACGTGCCGCGTTTTCTCTTCTGTGTCGCCGCAGCAGATTCCGCACCTGTTGCATTCAAACCGTAGCTTTTGAGGGTAAATGAAGTCCACATTAATTCAACTTAAAATTGGTGAAATGTTGCCTAAAAATTCTCTGCCTAAAAAATGGCAGTTTTAGGGTTGTTTACTGCGGTGCCCTTCACCGTACTGGTACGGTCTGCCCAAGTTTTTTTCCAGTTTCTTTCTGAAAACTTCATCCATGTTCATGTTCGGGCAGGCAAGACGACTGGCATCTAACAAGTAAAACATTACATCAATTATTTCTTCAGCAATTTTTTCTTCTGGGAGCCCTTTTTTCCATGCGTCGCTGGCTTCGCCGAGTTCTATGAAAGCGAAAAGCAGTTTTTTAGGTATGTCCTCGTTTTTGTTGTAAAAGCCTTTAGCGATAACTAATGCTTCGATTTCTTTTTTCATTTCTTCAAGATGCATAAGCTTTGCTGTTCCTTGAACAGAACACTGTGATGCCCACTTATTTAAACAGTAAACAAGGGCTGTTGCAGTTTTTAGTTTTAAACGTCTTAAAACGTTGCTCCCGCGGTTCTTCAAAAGTTTTTTGCTTTTAAGAATGTAAAAACGTATTTTTTAATTGCGTTTTATCATTTTTTCAGGGGAAACTGTTTTGTTTTGAATGATTTTATTCATTATTTGCTGTAGAACAGTTTTTGCTTTTTAGATTTTTCCGTAAACCATAAGAGGAGAAAAAGCGTTAATTAATGTAGCGACCAGTATGAACAAAACAGTGGCTACTCTAATTGTTCTTTTACTGTTGTCTTCTGTTCTTGTTATAAACTCAGGAACGGTTAACGCTCAAGATTCAAGTATTATTCGCATTAAAGAAGACGGCACAATTACGGGAACCGACAAAATAGAACAAAACGGTACAGTGTACACTTTAACTGATAACCTGCGGTCTAATGTTGGGCAAAATGAAGCATTCATCTTTATAGAAAAAGATAATGTCACGATTAACGGTGCAGGCTACACTGTGCAGGGTTCTGGTTTTGGTTCAGCCATTTACATGTTGAGATGCCAAAACGTTACGGTCGCGAATTTTACCATAACAGGCTTCCAGAAGGGTATAGATTTCTGGCTGGTTGATAATTGGCCAACAAACGCAAGCTACCTAAATCAACCTTCAGCATTTAACAATCAGATAATTAACAACAGAATCGAGGTCAGCAGCAACGTTATTAATAACCAGTCTAACGCAGTTGGCTGGTCTATTTATCTTAGTGATGCTGTTTTAACTTTAATTTCTGATAACACTTTTACCTGTCAAGACCATCAAGGCGGCGTTTATCTTGGTGATTCAACAAGAAACACAACCCTAACTTACAACAATTTTGTCGGATGCAGCATCTATAGTTCAAGTTCCAAACAGGTTACTGCTTACGGAAACGCAGTTGACGGAAAACCCTTAATTTACCTTGACAGTAAATCTGATAAAGTCTTTGAAGAAGCAGGTCTTGTTTATCTTTTTAACTGCAGCAACATTGTCGTAAAGAATGTTAACCCACTGTACGATTATGCTGTTACAATACAGTTAGTTAATACAACAACAAGTGACATCTCAAACAGCCGTGGACATGTTATTTTGGTTAATTCCACTCAAAATAGTTTTCATGATAACTTGTTAAGTTCCGTAGAGTTTGATGCAAGTTCATATAACCGTGTGTTTGCCAACAAAATCACTTACTTTAGCATATGCATAAAAATGTATGGAAATTCAAGTTTCAACGAAATTTACAGTAACCTGCTTTTAGACACTATTTACTCTACAGACGCTGAAAGAGTACACAATTCAGGTTTTAACACTGCAGCAATTCAACTTGGTGACACAGAACTCGGTGGAACATTTAACAACAACATTCATGACAACACAATAATCAACCATGATTGCGCGCTTGAATTCTTTTTAAGCTCAAACAACACCATAACCGCAAACGTTATCCAGAACTGTAAAGCAGGTCTTCAGCTTGGTAAATCATTCTTTAACAATTTCACAGAAAACAACGTTTCTTCCTGCAAGTACGCTGTAAGTTTATACGCTGGGTCAAGCAACAACACTTTCTACTACAACAACTTCATAAGCAATCAAGTGCATGTTTTTGAAACTCACCAGCAAACTTTGCTTTCTGCTAGCGAATCATATTCTGTAGGTAACACGTGGGATAACGGTCAAACTGGCAACTACTGGGACACCTACACTGGTGTTGATGAAAACGGTGACGGCATAGGCGATACTGCATATGAAGTTTTTGAGTACATGGTTGACAATTACCCCTTAATGGAACCATTAGAGATTACCAGTTCTCACGCAAACGTTACTATTCCTGCGTTTGACCCAACATCAGTTAACCCAACACCCGAACCCTCCGACCAATTACCCCTTAATATGGAAACAATAACAATCATAATTGTAGTCGGCATAATAATTGGTGTAATCGGCGGTTTACTTGTGTATTTTAGAAGGTTAATTTTCCGTTAAACAGCGCAAAGCTTTTCTTGTTTTTGTATGCTTTTTTGCAAGTCACTTAATAATGACTAAACATTATGATTTGTTGTTGAGACTAATGAGTGACTCCGAGTTAGCAGTTTTAAAACAAATATCGGCATCAACTAAAATTGCTGAAATTGCTGACCAAAAGACTTTGCGTAAACTGCTAATTGAAGGCAAAGCCTACAGCCCCCAAGAAGGCTACGTAGTGGCAACAACACCGTTAACAAGCCAAGACCAATCCGTTCCTAAAGAAACTGGAGTCTGGGAAACACGTACACCAAAACCAAAACACAAAGGCGACGTGCCCGTTCCGTACGAGTTTTGCGCGTACACTAACTATGCAGAGTTGCCTTCAGACATTTTACGTATAACCCGTGAAGTTTCTTTTACTGAATGGATTGAGCATGACGGCTACAAATACAAAAGAATCGGCGGCGGAGTTATGCGTCGACCAATAAGTCAAAGTTAAACGGCAAAAACATATATCCATAAAAACCCATTTTTTCCCAATACACTGGTGATACAAGACGGCTCAACCCAACACTGACGATAACAATGAAATGTTAGTTACCCCTTGGGAAGTAAAAGGCAAAGTTGACTATGAACGCCTCATAAAAGAATTCGGCACCCAACCCTTATCGCCGCAACTTCTTAAACGCGTAGAAACCCACACTGACACACTGCATTTGCAGCTTGAACGCCAAATTTTCTTTAGCCACCGCGACTTAGACACCGTCTTGGACCTTTACGATAAAGGAACCAAATTTGTCCTCTACACAGGCAGAGGACCATCAGGACCCGTCCACATAGGACACTTAGTCCCATGGATTTTCACGTTACACATGCAGCAAAAATTCAAAACCCGCCTGTACTTCCAAATCACCGACGACGAAAAATACCTCGTTAACGATGAGCGGGACCTTAAAGAAACAAGCAAATGGTCATACGAAAACGCTCTTGACCTAATCGCCTTGGGCTTTAAACCCGAAGACACTTTCATTATTTACGATACTAAAGACATAGACTTACTCTATGAAATCACCTTGGAAGTAGCCAAACGCATCACTTACAGCACGGCACGCAGCAGCTTTGGCTTCCAAGACAGCACCAACATCGGTTGGGTCTATTGGCCCGCAATCCAAGCAGCCCCATGTTTTATACACAAAAAATTAACCGGCGAAAACGTACCTGCCCTAATCCCGGCAGCAATCGACCAAGACCCATACTGGCGCGTAACCCGCGACGTCGCCCAAAAACTCGGCTACTACAAACCCGCCCAAATCCACTGCCGCTTCTTACCCGGCTTAGGTGCAGGCGGAAAAATGAGTGCATCCATGCCTGAAACCAGCATATTCACCATGGACCAACCTGACGTCGTCAAAAAGAAAATTTGGGGTGCATTCACAGGCGGCAAACCAACCGCCGCTGAACAACGCAAAACAGGCGCTGACCCAACCGTGTGCAGCATCTTCCAATACTACTATTACCTTTTCGAAGAAGACACTGCCAAACTCAAAGAACGCGAACAGCGTTGCAGGTCAGGCGAAATGCTCTGCGGCGAATGCAAAAAAGACATTGCAGAAAAACTCAACAAGTTCCTCGAAGCTCACAGGGAACGCCGAGAAAAAGCCAAAGACATAATCGAGCAGTTCCACATTAAGCGTTAAATCTGCAAATGGGTTTAGTTGTTTTCTGACTTGTCTTCATTTTCAATTTTTATGCCTACTGTTGATGCGAGCTGCATTAGTTCTTCTGTGTTGATTAGGTCAGAGTCAAGGTAGTTTAGTATCCTTTTTTCGTCTAGCCCTAACGCTCTGGCTTCATCTACGGCTGCTTGGTAGGCTTCTATTTCGGTGGGTTTCTCAACGTATGGTAGTTCATCTTGGAATTCTTGGCCGGTGATGACTTGGTTTACGTGGACAAGTTCATGGATGATGTCAAGGTATAAGTCTGTGAAGTTAGCGTTTTTGAAGTAGTGTGGGTTAATCAGTAATCGTCCATTCCAGTCTACTCTCATGTAGACGGTGGCGTCTGTGAATTCTACTTCCAAATTAGACAAGGCGTCATGGGTTTTGTCGCCGAAAACACGTTTAACAGCTTCCACTTTCTCGAAGTAAATAAAATGTTTTTTGAAGTTAACTACACGTTGTGTTGCTTTACGGATTATTTCAACCTTCAATCTATCCACCACCAAAATTTTTTGCTTACAAGAAGCTTTTCTGTAAAAATGTTGAATCATCCTATTTAGATGGTTCGCTTAAAAAAAGGCAATTTTAACGTAAAACTGCATTTTACGATTTATTTATGCTTAATCTGCTTAAATGTATGCTTGACCGTGGCTTATTAAGTGATTGATGCATAAAAAACGTTTATTTTGTGTTGAAAAGGCGTTTTGAAGCTTTTTAATTAATGCTTGCACGTTTTTGTTTTCTTCCGCTGGCACGGTTATGTATTACGCAGGTTAGTGGCTACTTTCCTGTTACACTAACTCTTTTTGTTTAAAACTTCCGCTGTACGTGCTCTAAGTGGCAAAGTAAGTTTTTAATTTGGTCCAATTCAGAAATAAAGTGTTTTTTAAGGATTTGAAACCCCCACGTTTTTGTTAGTTTTTCTTTTTGAAACCCTGCAGACCACCGGAAAACTCCAAATATCTCTCCCATTTACAGGTTTGCTGTTAGCATCTAGTTGTTCTCCTGCTCTAATGTAGAAAGCGTAGAAATCGTCTTTTTTATCTCCGACACCTGTCCAAGCGCTTAAGCATTCAGCACTGTTGATAAGCGCTGTACGAACATTGTTACGTTCATCCTCTATCTCCAACCCGCTTTTCTTGCTCATATCCGTTAGATTATACGTAAGTATCACTTCTACCATGTTACAGGTTACAGTTAAAGACTCAAACTGAACGTTTGGGTCAATCAATCTTAACTCATTTTTATCTGTTTTAGCACGACCCCACTCTTGAGCAGCATCACAATAAGCCAAAAGACCTGCAAGCGGAAAGTCTGCGAAAATAAGCTGACCCATGGGTGGATTTTCATCTTTCTTTTTACAGTAGTTATGCAGTACAACGGCTAATGCTGCGTCTTGAACAATATTTTCAATAGTTTTGGGCCTTTGATAATGCAGTAAAGCTAACCCGCTTAGTGTTCCATGGTCATGGTAATCCAGCAGATGGTTCATGTACCATCTCTTGAAGTTAACCTCTTTTTCAAACAAATCCGAGACGGTTAGTCCATTGCAAAAATGGTTAACAAAATTATTCGATAACTGCTCAATATATTTCATGTTATTTGGCTTTGTTAAAATTGAACTCCAGTTATAGCTGCCTGAAGGCGCCATACTTTTAAGTCCAAGGGTATTCTCAGCTAAAGTAGGAACCCAAGAGTCAGCTTTCTCAATATAGTAGGCAATATCATGCTGAATAGCGGCTAGAAACCATGTTTGTAAAGTAGCCAACTTGTTATTTTCATCTTGGCTAAGAAACGTTACGGGGCACTGCCACCACCGGTTGATAATAACGTAACCCAGAAGAAAAACTTGGAACATATGCACAAAATGGTCTCTGTAATAAGGCAAAGAATAGAGTATGCCTTCGTTTTTTTGGAATTTTTCGAAGGTTTTACCGAAATCGTCAGGTAATTCTAAGATTTTACAGAGGTCGGCGACTTCTTTAAGAATAGCTTGCGAAATTTCTTTGTCGCCTCTTGTTTGCCGAATTTTTTCTGCAAAATCATTAAGGTTTTTCAATAATTTTATGTTGACATTATCTTCTGGTCCCAAAGTGTTTTTGGCCAAATCCTCAATTTCTTTAAGCAGTACTTCACCGAATTGTTCGCTGTACGTTGGGGATGTTGTAGCGTTCTTTATGGCTACGACTGCGGATTTGGCAAATAGGTTTAATGTTTTTTTCTCTTCGTCAGTAAAAGATTGGATCTTGTTTTTAAAGTGTTCATCGCCGAATTGTTCGCTGTAAGTTTGGACGCTTGTAGCGTTCTTTATGGCTACGACTGCGGATTTGGCAAATAGGTTTAATGTTTTTTTCTCTTCGTCAGTAAAGAAATGAATCTTGTTCTTAAAGTGCACATAAAGAAGACCGACAACTGAATCGTCAATAACTAAGGGGACACAACCAGTTGTGTAAATGCCCTGTTTCTTGGCGGTTGGGCTTCCTTGGTCATCTTGGACTCGTTCGGCAACAAAAAAGACGTCTTGTTTTTTGTTCTCAACTGCTTCTATGGCTTGCATTCCAAGTCCAATTCCTTTGGTGGTTCTAGGCATAAAATTTCCTAGCTCCTTCTCTTTATTGTCTTCTGCACTTGTTAGAAACTCAAACTCTCTTTCTTGAGGTCTTTCAAAGTTGCGCTTGTATAAGAAAATGTTAGGTATTGCATCTTCAAGGGTCTTTTTAATGCCTAGCGCAATATTCCGTGCTACCTCTTTTAATTGATAAGATGAAATCATTTCTCGTTCAATCGCTGAAAGTTCTTCCTGAACGATTAAGCGTCTATTTAACAGTCCAGCTTTAACAATTAATGCAAAATGTTCAAGTTTCACCCTATCATCATCTTGAAAAGCATTACGTTTGTCTGAATGGACACTTAATACTCCAATCACTTCTTCTTCACCAATCAAAATTGGCACAGCAATTTCAGATTTGATAAACCGCAAAACTTCATCATCATATCTTTTAAGTAAACCCCGCAATCTTTCAGGCGTATTATTTTTACCTTGAGCTTTACCTCTGACTTCTGCAAGAAACTCTTTAAACCAACCTTCTTCTTGAACGTTATTGCAAATTACCGTTTTTTTACTGTTTATTGCTATTCCAACAAGACCCTGATTTTTCATCCTAGCAAAAATCTCTGGGTATTCTTGCATTTTTCCCTTAATTGCTCCAGGAACAACTCTTTCTTTTGTGTAATCAAGAAACCGTAAGCGTCCATCCGTTTTATCCAAAAGGCTGGTTGCTTCATCAAGCACTAATTCACAAAATTTGCTAAAAGCCATCGGTGGACGACGCATCGCCGCCTGTAAGACCTTATTTTCTATTGAAGGCATGTTTTTAGACATATTTCCACTTCAAGCAAGCACATTAACGTTTACTGCTCTGTTAATAACTTGTATAAAAAAATTTTGAAAAAAACTCACAAAAGAAGAAAAAATCGAGAAAAATTATTAAGTATAAAATGTTTCAACAATTCTTGTAAGTATGCGGTGCCATTCAAAAGCGTTTAGGGATCAACAGATAAATCAAGTTACAGACCGCAATCAAAAAACTGTCAAGTTCAAATTATAAGAATACTTGTAAACTTAAATAACAAATCCAACTTTACTTATTCTTGAAATTGCTTTTTAAAACATTCCGCTGAAACAAACCAGTTTTCCCGTGAGGCACTCCACAAAAATGACTTTTTTCGGTAATCACGAAGACATTCAAAATATCCCTAAACGAATCAGCAGGCTCTATGAATTGGCAAACAATTTATGGTGGAGTTGGGATGAGCAGGGACGCCAAGTTTTTCGTTCTCTTGATTATGACCTTTGGCGAACAAGCGGGCACAACCCCGTAAAACAACTGCGCGACATTAACCAGGATAAACTGGAAGCAGCCGCCAAAGACCCAGCTTTTCTTGAACTCTACGATTCAGTCATGAACAAATTTGACATTTACATGACAAGCCAAAAACTCTGGTGCAAAAAAACCATGCCCCCCGATTTTAGCGGACAAATCGCCTATTTCTCAGCCGAATACGCTATCCACAACTCCCTGCCAATCTATGCAGGCGGTTTAGGCGTCTTGGCTGGCGACATATGCAAGCAATCCTCGGACATGGGGTTGCCAATGGTTGCAGTAGGCTTCATGTACCCTCAAGGCTATTTTCATCAACAAGTTTCAGCTGACGGGTGGCAAGAAGAAGTCTACACTCAACTTGACTTTAGTGAAGCGCCCATTTCGCCGTGCGCTTGGCCTGAAGGCTGCGGTCCATACGTTGATGTTCCCCTCGCAGACCACAACGTGTACCTTCAAGTTTGGCAAGTACGAGTAGGCAGAGTAAACCTGTTTCTGCTAGACACAAACCTCAAAGACAACCGCCCAGAAGACAGGGGACTTTCAGCTAGACTTTACACGGCAGACCAAGAGGAACGACTAAAACAGTTAATAGTTCTTGGCATCGGCGGCGTGCGCGCTTTACGGGCGTTACGTTTAGAACCCGTAGTGTGGCACGCCAATGAAGACCATACAACCTTTATGATGTTTGAACGCCTCCGAGAAGAACGCGCAAAAGGTGCATCGCTACATGAAGCCATAGAAAAAGTGCGCAAAAACACCGTTTTCACCACCCACACGCCTGTAGCTGCGGGGCACCACATTTTTCCTTACCCCCTTATGGATAAGTATGGCAGGAATTTTTGGGAAAAACTTGGAATTGACCGTGAAATATTTCTAAAACTTGGTTACTATGATGGTCTTGGGCCTGAAAAATTCAGTTTAACCGCTCTTGCTTTGCGTTTGTCTGGTCAAGCTAACGCGGTAAGTCGGCTTCATGGTGCTGTTGCCCGTAAAATGTGGAGCGTACTTTACCCGGGAAAGCCCGTGGATGAAGTGCCCATATTAAGCATCACTAACGGAGTGCATTCGCCAAGTTGGCGGGCTTACGAAATCTCTGAGCTTTTTGGAAAACTTGCTGGAGACGAAAGAATGCCTAACGAGTATGAAGAACAGTTTTGGCAGCACGCATCCGAGGTTTCAGATGAACAGTTTTGGATAACTCATCAAATAATGAAAACACGGCTTATCCGCGCCATTCAAGACCGTGCCCAGCAACGCTTAGTTCGCGACGGCATTTCTACTCAACAAGTGCTTGCTATGGGCGCGCTTTTAGACCCTTACGCTTTAACAATAAACTTTACCCGAAGATTCACCCAGTACAAGCGTCCATACCTAATTTTGATGGATACTGAGCGTCTTAAAAAAATTGTTGCAGACCCTTTGCGGCCTGTGCAAATAATTTTCGGCGGCAAATCTCACCCGGCAGATTACGCCTCAAAAGAGCTCCTGAAAAGTGTTTACCAGATTGCTCTTGACCGGCGTTTCCAAGGGCGTATAGCGTTTGTGGAAGAATACGATATGAATCTTGCCCGTGACTTGGTGCGTGGTGCTGATGTTTGGCTTAACACGCCAAGACGACTGCAGGAGGCCTGTGGAACAAGCGGCATGAAAGCCTCTATGAATGGGGTGATTAACCTGAGTGTTCGGGACGGTTGGTGGGATGAAGCTTACAATGGACATAACGGTTGGGCAATTGAAGGCTTCAAAGGCGGCAGTGCAGAGGAAGAAGACCAAGCGGACTCTGAATCAATTTACAGTTTGCTTGAGAAAGAAATTGTGCCCTTGTTCTATGACCGTGACCGCAAAGGCATACCTCACCGGTGGATTCAGGTAGCCAAAGAAGCCATCAAAACAATTAATCCTGTTTTTAACGCTTGCAGGATGATGAGTCAATACGTTGAGCAAATGTATCAGCCTGCCTTGTTTTCTGAAATTGAAAATAATGTTTTTATTGAAAAGGAGACAAAATAATGTCTAAAAAACCAAAAAAAGAAAGATTCAGCCTAAACATGGAAGACCTTGTGGTTGTTCTAGTTAAAAGTGATGAAACAATTGAGGATATTAATCAGAAAGGCTGCGAACTTTTAGAGTACTCTAAAGATGAGGTTTTAGGTAAAAACTGGTTTGACGTTTTTGTTCCAGAATTAATTCGTGAGGAGCAGCGGGTTTCTTTTCATCAACTGCTTAATGGTACGCTTCGTAAGGCTCAATTGGAAACAGGGCTTCTAACAAAAAGCGGCAAGGAACTAATTTTTTCTTGGCACATTTTGCCTGCTAAAAACCAGAAAGGCGACGTGAAACGTGCTGTTTTTTCTGGTAAAGAAGTTACTGAACGCCGAAAAATTCAAGACCGCTACATCGCTTTGGCGTCTTTCCCAGCTTTTAACCCTAACCCCATAATAGAGTTAGACTTTAACGGAAACGTTACTTACGTTAATCCTGCAACAAAAAAGGTGTTTCCAAATCTTGAAAAAGTTGGAGTTGGGGTGAATCAACCTTTTTTTGAGGGTTGGGAAAAAATTGTTGCCAGCTTTACAGGAAAAATCGCTACCGAATACGCTTATGTGCGTGAAATTAAACTGGGCGAGCACTGGTATCTTCAACAATTTTCTTTTATTCCTATTGGACCGAAAATTCGTATATACACTGTGAACATTGATGAGAAAAAGAAAACCGAGGACGCCTTAAAAGCCAGTGAAGAAAAATTTCGTTCCCTTTTTGAGAACATGCTTAACGGTTACGCGTACTGCAAAATGCTTTATGACAAGAAAGGCCAACCTGAAGATTTTGTTTACATTGATATTAACAGTTCTTTTGAAAGAATAATTGGTTTAAAACGTGAGGTTGTTATTGGAAAAAAGGTTTCTGAAGTTATTCCAGAAACTAAAGAGGCTAATCCTGAAATTTTTGAGATTTACGGTAGGGTTGCAAAAACTGGGCGGCCTGAACGGTTTGAGCTTTTTTTTAAACCGTTAAACATGTGGCTTGACTTGTCGGTTTATTCTCCTAAGCGGGGGTTTTTTGTGGCTGTTTTTGATGATATTACGCAGCGTAAGGCGCTTGAGTTGGAACTGCAAAGCTACAATCAGCGCCTTGAAGCTGTGGTGACGCAGCGTACTGCGGAGTATGCGCAGACTAATAAGCGTTTGATGAAGGAAATCATGGATCACCAGAAAAGTGAGGAAGGTTTGCTGCTTAGGGCTACGATTTTGGATAATCTTGGTCAAGCGATTGTTTTAACGAATTTTAACGGTGAATTTGTTTATACTAATCATGCTGCTTGTGAATTGTTCGGTTTTACGTGTGAAGAGTTTATGGCTTTGAATTTTCTGCAGATTCTGCAGCTTAAAGAGTCTGAAAGTAAAGCGTTAATGGATAAACTTCAGAAAACCAAAGAAGTTGAATTAATAAAGCCTATACAAAAAAACAAAACCATCCAGCCCATTAAACTGCACTTAAGCATAATCAAGACCGCCCACGGAAAATTTGTAATAAGCTTCATAGACAAAGCTTAACCTTAACCTTACCTGTTTGGGTTTTAAGTGTTGTGTTGTTTTGTTGTACGGTTTGTTATGCACAAATGCTTAAGACGCTTGAAATTTTTAAGTAATTAAAGCTAAGGCTAAACCGTAAATGTTAACGGCACGACCGAAAATTTGAAGCCCCACTTTGCAGCAAAAAAATTGCGTTGATTGACGTGTTTGCATTATGGCGTTTAAAAAGGAGAAAAACATGGATGCCTCTTGAGGTCATTGAAGAAAACCAGCATGCCGCCCAGGTACGTTTAACCTGTGACAAATGCGGCGCCTACATTGGAACACGTATAATACTGCTAAGCGAACTGTACGACAAAACCAAAACTTCGCATCTCTGTATCGACTGCAAACAAAAAACTGCTAGCCAAAGCTTGCCATAAAAATTTAGGGTAAGGCAAAACCTATGGGAAAAACCGTAACAATAACTCTTGTTTTAGTAGAAGAAGCAGACTTAGTGCCAAACGAGCAGATTGAACAAGAAATCCACAGCCACCTTAACCAGCTTCTTAACGGGTTGCCGTGGCAAAAAACTGTAAAAAACATAAAAGTAGCCGAAACCGCAACCGCAACGAAACAGGCTGCCCCTGTAGCTGTAGAGTTTCAAGTGTTTGATTCAGAAAAAATCCCTCTGTAACCTGCCCTCTTTTTTGGGGTAGAAAAACAGAAATAATTGCTTTGTTGTCCTTTTCTTGTTAAGGAGTAAATTGTTGTGTCTTCAAAAGTAACTGTGAATTATCAGTCTGCTTGCCGTTTGCTGCATCCGATGCATACTGTTTTGGTTTCTTGTGTTGGTAAAGCAGGCAAACCTAACGTAACCACTATGGCTTGGGCAATGCCTACCAGCCAAAAACCCGCCCTCGTCGCGATTAGCCTTGCACCCAGCAGGCACAGTCACACGCTAATTGAGGAGTCAGGCGAATTCACCATAAACATCCCCCCAATCGACATCCTACAAGCAGTCATGGCCTGCGGAACCTTTAGCGGGCGAAGTTTTGACAAATTCAAAAAAGCCAACCTAACCCCAATCCCCGGCAAAAAAGTAAAAGCCCCCGCCATCCAAGAATGCATCGCCCACATAGAATGCACCGTCGAAGACAAACTCACAACAGGCGACCACACCATCTTCATCGGCAAAATCCTAGAAGCCTACACAGACAACAGCATATTCACCGAAAGCTACGACATAAAACGCGCACACATGATATACCACGCCGGCGGAAACAACTACTACACACTAGACCCCAAACAATACAAACCCTAAACCAAATTAAATCATATTTTAATTGCTTTTTTCTTTGAGGGTCTGCTAATGTTTATTCACACAATTTTTCAGCCAATTTTTCTCTTGTGAACAAATCTTTGTTCATAGCATAGATTCGTCTTAGGTCGATATCTTTGTTTTTTGATTTTATTTTTAACAAAGCTCTAAGCAAGACTTTCTCATCCTCATTTGCAACATCTTTTGTAATTATCTTGAAGTTGAGGTCAATCATTTCTCTGTCAGCAACCTGCAAAATGAAATTATACATTGCGTATGTTGAAGCGACAAGTGCTAACGATGCAGAGAAAAACGCCAATATTATAGCAATAACATTTACGCCTAAAGAACTCCCAACAGCATAAATGACGATGGCTACAAGATAAAGACTAAAAAAGAAAAAACCTAACATGATAATTAAAGCAATAAGCCGCTTGTTTGCCCAAAAGAACGACTTAGCACTAAAAAGCTCAGATTTTTTATCTTCTATTTTTTGGATTAAGTTAAGAATTAAATCTTCATAAGTCAGTTGTTTGCCTGTTTCTTCTTTCTTGTTTTCTTCTTTAGTTGGTTTAGTCGGTAAAGTTGATTGACTTGTTTTTACAAAGCGTTTATGTAAACAACTCCAGCGCCATCGCATGTAAACTACATTGAAAAGTACAAGACCAAGAAACAGCAACGCTCCCACTATTGCCATGAGTCCAGCATTTGGCAAAAAAAGAACCCGTTCATCTATTGTCCCTGAGCCAAAGAAGGGCTGTGTAAACAGTATGCCTAATGCTATAATTACACTTGCGGCTATAGCTAATCCTGAGTTAACCCAATCTGAAAGACTTTGCAATCTTGCTATTGCTATTTGAAATTCTCGGTCTTCTTGATTGCTCATATTTAGAAATTATTCTGCGCTATCTTTTAGTTTTTGTGCTAACTTTCTTGTTATTGAACTTCTAACTGTTTATCGATGTTAAATTTTACTTTCTTGCTTCTATATTCGTTTCCAATTGCATCTTGGAAATAACCTCTAACGTAAACTGTTCCTGAAAGACCTTGCTGGGCTAAGTCCTGCGCTATTTCTTTAGCAACATCCCAAACCTGACAGCTTTTGCTCTCTGCAAGTTCAACTGGAAAAGAAATAGCCGAATTTGTGTTTAAAAAAAGAAGGTGGTCTTTATCTTTGATGGGCATAATTAAACCGACACTTGTCAATGTAACTGTTTTTCTTCCCGTATTTTTGGCAGTAGAAATTATCATCAAAGGACTAACATTTGCCGAACGCTTGATAAAACCAAATGAAATTTCAACTTTTACTTCCCTTTTTTGTTAAAAAAGCCAACTAAACAACTGTGCAAAAAGTTGAAAGAATTCTTAAGCGCATTAGAGGCGGTTTTAAGGGCTGTCTTAACTATTTTGGAGTGGTATATTTTGCTAACTCATTAGCCCTTTACAATCGAGGGTAAAATTCGGGTGATAGTGCTCCTCTTTTTGCGCTTGCTCTTTTTTTGTTTTTGTGTTGACTGTAAGGGTGCTGTTGGCGGTTATTCTTTTCCTAAAAATGAACTAAACATCATCTGGTTAACGGTGCCTTTTTTGCCTGTTATCCACACTTCATCTGCCATGTTGACTACTTCGTCTGCTTTCTCGCTGGCTGTCTCAGGGAAAACTGCAACCACATAGCTGTCTCGGGGCAAACACGTCTGCAATGTTGCAAGCCGCTTTCTAAGCCAACCCAACCTGACCTCTGAGGCGCATTCAACTCCAAACACCGTGCCCTCTGCATGTTTGGCAAGAACTTTAACAAAAACAGTTTTGCCGCCAAAAACTATTGGAACATCAAATTTTATATCTCTAAAACCGCGGTCATTCCAAAGCTTCAGTGCCGCCGCAACCTTTAGCTGCTCGATTATGGCTGAATTTTTGTGTGAATATATCTTGTATTTTTCTCTGAGTTCTTCGGGTAATTTGTTGGTTAGGTTTTTTATTTCGTTGTGAAGTGTTAAATTTTTGTCTTTTTTCTCCATTCGTGTAGTCACCTATTACAGGCATTCACAGACAATGCCGTGTGTTTTTTATTCTGCGCTCTTTTTATTTAAGGCTTACACACAAATCTTTTGCAATTAAATACATTGTTTGGCATTGTTAGGATGCACTTAGATATATATGAATATACAAGCTAATGATAAAAAACAACGCACCTAGCGCTTTAAACAGGAAAGAAGCGTAAATTGAAGAAAATAGTTAAGCTAAGAAAACAAGGCAACTGCTTGGTCATCACTATTCCAAGAGACCTGCTTGAAGACTTAAAATGGGCAGAAAATGACCAAATCCTAATCGAAAGCCAACCCCAAAACGCCGATTCCATGTTCAAAGGTCCCAAATTTATAAAAGCAGGAAAAATAGATTAAACCATTTTGTATTTGGTTTGTTGTATAGTGCTTTTATTTTAGTGCTTTTTTAACCTCAAAATTGTTTTTAGGGTTGGTTTGTGTTGTTGGTTTTTTGGGCGGGATGTGTGTTCCTGTTTTAGGGGTTATGCTAGTGCCCCCATGTATTGTGCTGTTCAATGCTTTCGCTGCTTTTCTTTGTCATCGTTGCTTTATTTTTCATATCAACCTATTAGGGTTCAAATAGAAACTCATTGCAGTAACCTATAGGGGTAGGTAGAAACTGGAGGGGTAGGCTCATCCTGGCGCTTTTTTGGTTCCAAAGCTTTTTTCAAAATGCTAAGGGGGGTAGGTGCTATTGGCGTTTTTTCAACCAAAAGTATGTTGGATTTGTGGGGTTTGCTTTTTTTCTAGGAGGTGTTTGAGGGTTTGGCAGTTTTTGGGTGCATAAGCGTTTACGTCGTTGTTAAAGTAGCAGTACACTTTTTCGGCATTTGCTTTTTGGATTTTTTGTGCCCAAGCCTGCAGTTCCGCATCCGAATAATCGCCCAAGTACCAGCCGTTTACGCCGTGAAACCGCACATACACCACACCCGCAGTCTCAACCAAATCAGACGGCAAACCCACCGTCGAAACACTGCAAAACACCAAACCCTTCTGGCGCATCAAATCGTACACGTCGCGGCTCCACCAGCTTTCATGCCTAAACTCCAACACATTCACCACACCCCCATCCCTATCCATCTGACCAGCAATCGTTTCAAGCAAATCCACGTTTTTATGCACAGTCGGCGGCAGTTGAAACAGTACGCAAGCCAGTTTTTCCTTCAAAATTTTGGCTGCCTTGTAGAAGCGGGTGGTTGCTTGTTGGGTGTTGTTGAATTTGTGGGTATGCGTGATTTGCCGGTTAGCTTTTAGGGTGAACTTGAAGTTTGGAGGCGTTTTATCGTACCAGCCCTGCAGCAGTTGAGTGGTGGGAAAACGGTAAAATGTGCTGTTAACCTCAACCGTGCCGAAACGGCTTGAATAAAACTTTAACCAAAGCGTTTTCGCAAGGTCCTCAGGGTAAAACAGTCCCCGCCAATGACTATAATAAAAACCCGAACAACCCAAAAAACACTCCAACAAAAACCGCCAACAACTTCCATTTCATTCTCTTTATCTTTTCTTTTATTTTTATTTTTCTTTTTTTAACTGCCGTTTGGCGCTGTGGCGTTGCTCTGTTTTTCTTTTTCTTTTAAAAGCTTCTCAGCCAAATCAAGCCCTTCCTTGGTAAGCGTGTATTGGCGGTAAGCGTTTCGGTGCGTATACTTTGTTTGCCCCGCAACCAAATGAGCCTTTTCAAGAACCTTCATGTCCGCTTGCCGTTGACGGTTATTGTGATACTCTACCCCTTCAAACGTGGTTAAAACGTCAAGCTTCTTTTCAGCAGCAATCTTTTGCAACAACAACATATAACGCTTCAATCCCTGCTCAATCTCCGCTTGCTCACGCACACACTCTTCAGACGCAACCCGATTCAAAAAAGCCTTAAACTCCAAAGACATAAAAAACAAACCCACAAAACAAAAACCAAAACTAAACTAAACTAAATAAAAATAAACAAAACACCGATTTTAATTTTACTATAAAAAAATTTTACTACAAAAAAGAAAAAGAAAAAGAAAAAGAAAAAGAAAAAACTGGACATTTAAGTCCTTGACTTGCTCGCTGCATCACCACTAAACATACCAGGCGGCAAATCAGGAAAGTTTGCACTAACCTTCTGCTCCGCAACAACAGCCGCTTCAGCAAGAATCTTTGACGCATCATCATTAACTGAATTAAAGTTAAGAGACATTCCGCTGCTTGTTCCTGCTTCAAACATTAAACCGCTAAGCATGTCGCCAATTTCGCCAAGCTCGTTCTCAGCAGAAGGCAAAACACCGCCCATTCCTGCATTAACACTGCGAAGAACACCGATACAGGGGCCAAGCATCGCTACAACTTCACCTAACTCAGTAACAGTCTTTATTCTAAGGTTTACTTGGTCAAGAGCTAAACGGGCATTCATAATGAGTTTTGTCATTTTACGGATTTCCGCTAATTCATTAGCGTAAATGTTCGCATGAGACATGTCATGCTGTTGATAGGCATCAACAAGTTTTGTAAATAGAGTGCGATCTTTTTGTGTGAACCGTTCGTTGGCTTGATCTAAACGTTGAATTTGCAAATCAAGTTTTTTGGTTGCCATATCCAATCTTGGTTTTAACGGTTGTTGTGGCTTAACTGCCTGATTTATTGAAGTAATAAATGAGCCTTGATCTTTTTTCTGTTCCCATTTTTTTGCAAAATGTTCAGACATAGTAAACTTCCTCTAAAACCCAATGCATCATGAGATATACTTAATGCTTGCTAACATGCAGATATATACATCAAAAAGCCAAAACGTTTTCTGACAAATTTGAAATGAAACCTTACCAAGCGGTAATGGAGAACAAGAAATAAATTGCATTTAACGTAATACTTCTGCAAGGTGTAGAACAATAGACGATTTTCCGTCATTAACTTTCAAACTTGGAACTGGACAAACAAAAAACGACCGCGTCTGGTTGTCAAAGAAAAAAGAGTATTATGAAAAAACTTGGAAAACCGCCGGTCCAAAAATACTGCGGAGAATCGAAGACGCCTGCGGTGACACCTTCACTAACACCTCTAAAGAAAAAGGCATCACCGTTTTACTTCACAAAAAAACGCCCCAAAACCGTTACGGCAGCCTAAAAGAAGACAACCCCTTAGAAATCAGTCTTTACATTTCAAAATCTGACAACACAAGCATGGCAAAAGAATTGCTGGTTCGCCTGTTGGTGCATTCTTTTATTTGGCAACAGTACGAGTATCATTTCAGAGACCGCGTGCAGACTCTTTTTGAAGATATTCTTGCCGATGAATATGTGACTTCTGTTGTAACTTTTATGGTGTTAGGTAGAAAGCCTGGACGTGCGAACTGTGCTAAAGCTTTGGAGCAAGCTATAGAAGAGACAGTTTATCGGTTGTCTCAAAAGCAGGCACAAGGTAAACTGGTGGATTTAATGTATGGTTTCTTTCAAGAAGGTAACAGTAAGGCTAAAAAAAGGCAGGACATATTGGAGTGCCGTGAAGAGTTAGTGCTAAAATTGTTAACGTTTTTGCCCAAGAGCCTGAATTTTGACTTGGAATAACGTTGCTTTCTTGCGTTTTTTCGTGTTTGGAGAGTTTTTTATTGCTTTTTTAATGAAATATGACCTTTTTTAGTTCAGATAGGTTTTAATGCAAGTTTTGCGTCTCAAGAATCAATATTATTCAAGCGGTTTAGGGCTTGCTTTTGGCAGGAGAAGGTTATGAGTAGAAAAATTGAAAAAGTACTCATCATAGGTGACGATAAAGAAACGCTTCTTGGGTTATCTGCAACTTTAGAACTAGACGGGTTTCATGTTAAAACAACCGTTGAAGGCTTGCAGGCTTTAGTGATGGCAGAAAAAGAGCCTTTTGACGCCTTCATTCTTAACATGACTCTTCCTGACATCAATGGCGCCCAATTATTGGCTAAAATTCAGTCAGTAAACCCAAAAGCAATTAAAATAATGATAGCCGATTCGCTTCAAGAAGAGACCGCTTCAGAATTCAATAACAAAGGTGCAAACGCCTACTACCTAAAACCAATTAACAATCAAAGCCTGCTTTTGGATTTAAAAGAAAAATTACGCAGCCAGAAAACTGAATTAGAAAAGAAACAAGTGAACTGGGCAAAACAGCGGATAAGCAAAATTCAGTTGAACGAGTATTTGCATTTCGCAGAAGAAACTGCATGTCTTTTTGGAGTTTTTGGTTTAAGTAAAACGCAAGCTAAAATTTACATGGCTTTAAACGCGCTTGGGGTTGCTACTGCTTCGGAAATTGCGGTTTTGTCTAAAATTCGTCGTGAAGAAGTTTACCGAATTATGCCTGAACTTGAAACGCGTGGCATTATTACCAGTCGGTTAGAGGCGCCAAGAAAGTTTGCTGCAACAGAACCCAAAACTGCCCTTAATATTTTGGTTAAAATGAAGGTTGAGGAAATGGATAAAGGAATGCTAACGTTGCAGCAAAGAAAGGATGAATTGATTTCTAGGTTGCTTAATACTTCTTTTGGTATTTATGAGGAAAACTCTGTGGAAGCGTTGTCTCGTCAAATTAATGTTGAGCTTCGGTTAAGTCAGATGGCTAAAAAGGCACGGAACCAAATTTTGTTTGTGGGTTCTATTAATGAACTGAAAAAAATCATTAATGAAACTCAGAATGCTGGTGGCCAAATAAAAATGCGTGCCGTTGTTAGCGGGTCAGAGGTTCG
This sequence comes from Bathyarchaeia archaeon, assembly GCA_050108115.1. Classification (GTDB taxonomy): domain Archaea; phylum Thermoproteota; class Bathyarchaeia; order Bathyarchaeales; family Bathycorpusculaceae; genus Bathycorpusculum. The sequence goes on from JBNIDP010000001.1 coordinate 131,537, forward strand.
GGATGAAACGGGTGATTCTGGGTTTGGGCAGGCGGAATTGCGGCTTTTTTTGAGTTCTGTTAATCATTGTAATGGTTGTGTTGATTTGCGGGTTGTAGCTAAGCGGGCGTTTAATTTGGTCATTGTTGATGGACGGGAGTCGATTTGGGGTGAATCTAACTTGCACAGGTTTGGTGGTAAGGTTTTGTGGACTAATGATTCTGTTCAGGTGGGGATTTTGAAGCGTGCTTTTGAGAATTTATGGCAAGAAGCTGTGGCTTGTGAGTGTCAGTCTGAGGTTAGGACGGGGACTTTGTTTTAGGCTTGTATGTTGGTGTAGGGTCACACACACATAAGTATTATATCTTGAATCACAGTACAACACTAATACATATCGCGAGTCGTAAATCATAAATCACAGTAAAGGATAAGTGCTATGCAACCACCCAAACCATCAAAACTCGAACTATACTTAGAAATACTCCAAGCAATCGAAACCAAAAAACCCGCAAAACTCGAAACCATACAAAAACAAACCAGCCTCAGCGAAACCCTCCTCAACAACGCAGTAACCTTTCTGCAAAAACAAAACCTCATCGAAAAAAGACAAACCACAGACCAACCAACATACCTAAGCACACAACGCGGCGAACGCTTAAGAAAATACTTCGCAGAATTACCCTGTGGCACCTTCTTTGTCCTCCCCCAAGACTCAAACTGCCCAAGTGAACGCTACCCCGAATAAACTTTTTCTTTTTAACAAAATAGTATTTTTTAAAAGTCTGCAAGGTTTTAATATTCAATAACAGTTGCCTAACACATGGTGCGCCAATTGAAAAAACCTGCATTCATCACAACTGCTCTGTTAATGATTATTTTGTGTGCTTCTCTTTTGGGAACTGTTTCTGCTCAAACATATGTTCCTGGCGTAAAGTACGGTGACACTTTCAAGTACCGGTATGAATTGTCTGTAAACGTAACTGGTAGCGACCAAGTTTCAGTTCCTTCACCTTTTGACGCCTTAGTTGAGCAAGCTGAAACAATAGACAACATTCAGGTAACAGTCACCGGAATTTCAGACAGCAAAGTTCTGGCAAATACGATAACTCAGTACAAAACTGGGACTCAACAAGAATACGCTGGAACCTCTGATGTCTCCTCAGGCACAGGTACGCTTGCCCAATTCTTTATTGCCGCAAACTTGGCTGCAAATAATCCATTGCATATGAATAGCCAAGATACACTCAACGGAACAACCCCAAGAACCTACGCTTCAGGCAATACAAGAGAGTTGAACTACCAAAACGTCACCTTAGAAACAACTATCTCACCTGACCAACTAACACGATACAACATAACCGTACCACTAACTCAAATTAACACTCAAGAATCCTACTGGGACCAACAAACCGGCGCTCTTGCCCAACTAACCTACCGCATGACAACAACTTCCACACAAGTCAACGCCACCCTAACGCTGAGTTTGAATCTGGTTGAATCAAACGTTTTTGCCGTTCCAGAATACCCTGCCGTAATCGGTCTGCTTCTGGTTTTCGTTATTCCAACATTAGTTGCAATAACGCTTCGTAAACGTCAATTGAAATAATTCAATAATTCATTTTTTCAATTATGCCAATTTTTTTTATTTTTTTTTGACACGTTAGAAGATGAACAGGCGTCGAAGACGACATCGCCCTTGGCTGGTTCAAAGGTGGGATATTACATCGAAAACTGAAATTCGACATGCAGACGAAAACCATTCTAAGCCTATGAACTCAGAATATGATGATGCGTAATCAATTGATTACGAAACAGGAAAACGTTATTGACTATTCTATTTTACAAAAAAAGAAAAAGGGAAAAATTTTATTCTGTATGTTTGGTTTTGGGCGCTAAGACAAATCCTCTTACGGCATGTGCGTCATACTCATATAGTCTACGCCAGCCAGAAGTAGCCATTGCGTAAACATGCATGTGTTCAACAAAACCAGCTGTATCACACATACCTAAAAGTTCTTCAACAGTGCGGGTTGCTGATTTGTCTGTTGGTGGTAACGGTGTTCTGCCTGAATCTATCAGCGCTTCTGGATTTCCGCCGCGGGTAAGCGAGAAGTTGTATGTTGCAAAACCTGCTGTTCCAACACCTGCTGGATGTTCTGGTCTGTAGTAGAGTGTTACTGTTCCTTGCGGTGCTTTGAGTGGTGCTGGCCCAAAATCGTATTTCATAACGCCGCAGTCGTCTCCTGCAGGTACGCCCTCAAGTGTAGGCGCAGGAATTTCAGCTTTGCAAAGGCTATTGTCAATGTTTAATGTTATGATCATGCTTCTTTTGCCATCAGCGTCGTCGTCATATATCAGTCCTGAACTTGATGCGATGCCATTTTCCAATAAAGTGCTGGCTGCATCTTCGGTTTCTATTGTTCCTGACAAGTCAGTAGATTTGGGTACACGGAATTTAATGACTAAGGCATCGATGTTAACTAGTTTTCCATCGGAATCAAAAAGGTCTACTTTAAGTTGGTATTTTCCGCTTTCTGGCCATGCAACTCCAGGTTCTTGAAGGTCAGCTAAGTTTAAGGTGGGGAATTTCGCACTTGCGGTATCTTCAACTGCGTCAGGTATGCTCCATTGTCCTACAGGTGGTAGCGCTGGGGGAATTTCGAATAGATTTTGGTTTTCTAATGGTACACCTGGCGATTTTTCTGATTTGGGGCCAAGGTTGTATGCTTCCAAGATCAAATCGTCGCCTACTTCATGGGTGTAATGTCGGTTAATTGGCGTAGTTAACGGGATGAAAGCGCCTGTTGTTCCTTTGCGATAAGATACTCGGTAGTATTTTACGCCTAAATCTTCTCGAAGGGTATTGTCAAATTCAAGTCTTGGTCTTAATGTTTCACCGAATGGGGCGTCTGTATCTGTTAATCCCAAGTTTTCAGTTATAGTTGAAGGTGCAAGTGAAACACTTGTTCCTCGGATTTTACTCAAGGGGTAGTTGCCGATTGCCATGAATAAGACCCAGTTAAGGGGTGCATCAACGGGTTGACATGGAGCACAGGTTCTGGCAAGAGGATGTGTAACATGCAGTGTTACTTCTTGGGTGCCACATTGATAATTCCAGAAAGTATTGCAGAATACTGGGGTAGGTGCGTAAATGTTTACTGGAGGAAGCGGCGCAAAGATTTTTTGTTTAACTTTAAAGTACAGGTCTGGTTTGTCAGTATTGTTGCATCCGCGGAAAAATACTGCTTTAAATTTGCCGCACTCAGCGGTTGTTGTGGTGGCAACTAAATCCATGTGTACTGTTACAAATGGGAACAAGCACAGGATGGATTTTGTTATTGTTCCGTAGTTGATTAAGACTTGTTTGAATTGTTCTGTGTTTGTTGTTTGGGCTAAGATACGTAGATTTTGTAGGTCTTCGCTTGCAAGCAGTGATTGAACGCTTGGACTGCTTTCAGTGTAAGATTCATCTAAGCTGGCGATTTTTTGTTTTAGTATTTGGGTTTGTGGGTTGCATGAGCGCGCGGTTATTTTATTGTTGCCGATAACGAGGTCTTGTGGTGGTAATGGGCCAATTGTTGGTTTTAGTTCATAAATTTGTTTGGGTGGTAGCGGGGGTGGTGGTTTTATGATGAAATCTCTTATACGTTCAATAATATCAATTGGAAGTTTAGGAATTAGAATGTATATTGGGTCTACTTCATAGATTTCAACTGTTGCTCCGCATATTGGAAGGTCCATTGAAATTCCACCGCTTACAACTTTCTTAAGTACACTTCCACGGACTATGCACCTGCTTAGTAACCAACAAAGCACTTGCTTAGAAACTACTTGAATTACAACGCTTTTTTGGCTCGTTTTTGGTGGAATTTGAACGTATGCTTGTTCTCCTCCAAGACGCAGTAGCTCTGGCACTGTTTGTTTCTCTGCTAAAGTGGGGCCAACGATTATTCGAATTGATTGCGCTGTATCCACAATAGGTAAGTCTACAACAAGTTGTGCGTTTCCTTTCGCATCCAAGTTTGCTTTTGCTAAAATTGTGCCACCTCTAGAAAAGGCGTATGCTGAACCTTTTGAGATTTCTTCAGGGGTTGCTTCATCTAATACTTTTACGGCTACAGTAATTGCAACTCTGCTACGTTGAGGTGTAATTACTGCTCTGCTTACGTTAAGATTAGGCGAGAGATTTTTTGGTTTAATATCTGAATTAAAAGCCATAGGTTCACCAAGCCCTTCATTGAGTAGTAAGTACTAATAAACCTTGGTTAGTGTGCGCCTTACTGTCGCCTTGTACTATTGTTCTTCAAAAAAACCTTAGTAACGATAAAACTGGTAAACCAAGCAAAATTCAAATCCGCAGAAGCTTAACAGAAAAAAAGTTTTTACCTACTCTCTGCTCATTGGCAGTTTAATCTGGAACTTTGTGCCTTCGCCCTCTTTACTTTCAAAGCAGATGCTACCGCCTTGAGCCTCAACCAAACGCTTAACCACTGCCAAACCCAGCCCTTGACCTTTGGCTTTAGTAGTAAACATGGGCGTAAAAAGCTTACCTTTTACTTCATCAGATATCCCAACCCCCGTGTCTGCTACAATAATAGTGACGTCATCTTTTTCTTGATAAACTGCTACTTCAAGTTGACCCCCATCGGGCATGGCTTGAATGGCATTGTTAATTAGGTTAGTTAAAGCTCGTCGGGTAAAGGTTTGTTCCAAGATTATATCCGAAACGGATTCAATGTTAAGAAGCAGTTTTACATTATCAGGGAACGCAATTGTTTTAATTACGCAGTCCACAAAATTTGCCAAATTTACTTTTTGAAATTCTGGGCTTAAAGGTCTTGAGTAATCCTGCAGGTCTGCAATTATCTTGTTGATATACATTATACCTTGTTCTATGTTGTCTAAACTTTCGTTAATGCTTTGTTTTGCTTGGTTTTGGGGTATGTTGTCTAATTCTGTTTTTATCAAGTAAACTTCACTTGTCAATGCCTGCAGAGGGTTTCGGATGTCGTGTCCAACCATGCCTGCAGTTGCACCGATGGCTGCTAACCTTTCCTTTTCTTGAAGCTGCCGGGTACGTTCCTCCACTAATTCTTCAAGATTTTTGCTGTATTGCCGAATTTTGTATTGATCCAGTTTTCGTTGCGTAATGTCTCTAATGCCGCCGATAAAAAGTACTGTTTCGCCTTTGCTGTCTTTTACTGCTTTGGCTGTGTCTTTCACAATTAGGTAACTGCCGCTTTTATGTAGGAACCGATATTCTACTGAGTACTTGTTTACATTTGGGTCTTTTTTTGTTTTATTCCATGCTGCTAAAACATTTGGGACATCGTCTGGGTGGATGCGGCTAAGAATGTCCTCAATAGGGTATTCTCCGCCTTCTTTTGGCTCAAAACCCGTTAATTCTTTTTCTCCTCTAATAAAATGGTCTTTATTGTCGACTAAGTCATACTCATATACTAACACGTTGGCTGCTTCTGCGACGGCTCGAAATCTTTCTTCGCTTTGACGTAATGCCTCCTCTGCTTGCTTCTGCTCAGTAACATCTTGATCAACTCCCACTATCACTTTGAGTTTGCCTTTATCTGTAACTTCTTTTATCTGCCTCTGAGAATAGATTATTCTAATAGAACCATCTGGACGAACTATGCGGTAATCCGCTCTTGAAGTTTGATTCAATTTAACTTTAGCCCTGCTTAGATCCATCTTTTTGCTGATTCTTTCTAAGTCGTCAGGGTGAATGAAGCTTCTGTATTCTTCTAAAGTTAACCCTTCAGGTTTAGGTTCGATTCCAAAAATCCTAAACAATTCCGGAGACCAAATAGCTCGAGGCTTTGTAACATCCCATTCCCAACTGCCAAAATGTGCAACCTGCTCCGCTAATGCAAGAAGTTTAGCGTTTTGAGCAGACAATTCATGATTCTTCTTTGCACCAGTTTTCCTACTTTTTGGCTGAATTAACCCAGGATCAAATGAAGAGGCACACAACAACATTTGCCTCATAAATTAGAACAATATAACAGCTAATTAAGACTTTTCAGCCGCAAACATCGACAAATTGGAAAAAGGTTGGAACTATTTTCCCTGAATTTTTTCACCAGCCTTTTTCGCTTCATCCTCTGTTTTGTGCCCTACACTTTTTGCACCTTCTGCAGTTTTGTTTGCTGCCTCTTCAGTCTTCTTTTTTGCTTTCTCAAAAACCGACGTAAACTTCACCTCCTGCTAAAAGAAAATTCATTATCTTAAGGTGTCAGGATTGAAAAATTAAAGATATGTGATTGTATCACCATTGTAACAGTAAAAAACTCATTGGCAGAGTATCGGACTTGGGATAAGTTAGAATTGGTGGACCGCGCGGGTTCTGAACATAATAAGGTTCAAGTCTTAAGCTCCCCTCTAACATTTTTTGAATTACATGCTTATTTACAACTAATTGAAAAACTCTACTATTCCTGTGTTGGTTTTTAATTATTTCTTTTCAGCAGTAAATTTATCGATCGCTTCGGTTCTGTATTCCATAGCTGACTGAAATTGCGGTTCAATCTCTGATGCTTTATCATAGCAGTTTAAGCCTGACTCAAATTGGCTAAAAAAATATTTAGTCTATTGTGTATGCCTTTAAATGTCGCATTATTTCATTTTATGAGCGAGGAAGCGCATTTGGTGTACTTACAAGCTTTCGATGAAATCAAAGAGGCAATCGGAGAAGCAACAAACGAAGGAAACAGTGTTGCTATAGTTGGGTCGATTCTTTCTGGATTCACCTATATTTTCGAGGAGCTTAAAGGAAAAATAATTCAGCCAGAAAATCTGTTTTTAATCGAAGACGACTCCTTCGGCACGGAAAGTCAGCAGAAACTTAAAACTGCACTTGAAAATATGGTTTCTAAAAACGGGCAGGTAACTGTTCTTCTGTCACCTGAGTATTATTTAGCCTACACTGGTGGAAATATTCCTGAGCCTTTTAAAAAGGAAATGGACAAAGCATTTGGGAAAAAGATTCGAGTAATCCCTCAAAGGATCGGAAAGGAAGATGCTCGGCGAATACTTGAGGAGCTTTTATTAGGTGAGCCTTCAGAAAAACTGGGTTTCTTGATGGAGAATCCCGCTTCTGCCCAGGTACTTAAGGATAAATGGGTTGACTACTCCAAAAGAGAAGTTAAAGGGTTGCTTATCGCTAAATACGAAACTCATTTGCCTGCATTGATCGAGAGTGAAATCAAGGAAAGCATAAAGAACTGGGAAAAAACCTGCGCCCAAGAGAGGGATGCGGGTAAATTCATCAAAGCTGAAACCGACCGCATCGACAAGAAAAAAAATGAATTTAAACTCACTTTGAATCTTTCGGGAGTCACTGAGGCTTTCTTTGGCAATGAAGGCTCAAAAACCGCACAACTGATTAAAGATTCACTAGGCATTTTTGCATCGGGAGCAGTTACCCTTGCGTCCCCCGTTTTTGCCGGCCTGATCATTCCGAGTATCTTCTTGGACATTAGGAAAAGATGGAAAGAAAAAGACAAGAGCAAAGTTACGCTTGGCGAATTTGAAGAGGTTATTAGGTTTTGGCAGGAGTTCACTTCGGAAGATAAAAAACTCCTCTGCTACGAAATTGACCGCCAGCAAAAACTGTTGCCAGGAACAAGCTTCACAGACCTATCTCAATTTATGAGTAAAATGGACTCTGAAAAAATCAAAGACTTGACAGCTGAACTGGAAAAGAAGTTGTCAGAGCAAAAAAGCGAGATTTATTCGGAGATAGAGCGGCTGGAAAGCAGGTGGGGCGACAAATTTGCCGAACTCGAAATGGGTGTCGAAAATATTGCTACTAATATTCAGAGCTTACGCAAGGAACACCGCGAAGAAGCGGAAGCAGCTCGCATACGCGATGAGCAGACTCATGCTTATTTGAAGGTGATAGTTGAGCAAAAGAAAAAAAAGGAGTCTTTTTCGTTGCGGCATCAAATTGCGGATGAAAAACTGAAATTTGAACTTGATAGCATATGGTATGCCGTCAAAGAATTTCAAGAAAATCAACCTATAGAGACCCGACAAGGCATGGCCCACTGCCTGCAAGTTGAACAGAATATCGATCGATTACTCACAGGTTGCGTTAAATTGGATAAATTTGAGGATTTGGAAATCTTTTACCTCTCTGCTGCAGCTGCTGTTCATGATATCGTCGAAGGGGCTGACGCTGGAAAAAAACTTTCTGACAATAAGACATTTCTGCGTATACCCCCCGAACATTTATCCACACTTCAAAAAATTGTTGAATTTCAGTCGACAAAAAACATAAAGGTCTTAAATCAGAATAATGGGTTTCAACAAATTTATCGGCTTGCCGTTATTTTCCTTCTTGCAGATACTCTTGATACTAAATCACTCAGGATATATTCCTGGAAAATTAGTGACAATAATGAAATCTGCATTAACGCCACTCCACATGAAGAAACAGAGGTTTCCTGCATTGATAATTATATCAAGGATTCAAATGTTGATTTGTATTCTTCTTATCCCTATCTTAAGAAATACAATTTACCGCTAAAAATAGTGCGAAATAATAAAGAAATGATAGAATCGGACCCTAAAAAACCAACTGAAGAGACTAAGGCTAAGACTGTCGCTGAAATCGAGCACCAAATAAAAGACTTGGCAGAAACTACGGAGCCTATTGGCATAGAAGATGTTGAGATAACGACAAATTTAAGCACCATAGTCAAAGTTCTTGAAAGCTCGCAGCCAACAATCATGGTGGTTGGTGACGTGATGCTTGATCATTTGATGACTGGTTTAACCACTTTTTTTCTCCAAAGTAATCAACAGAATGTAGAAGAGGATTATTCGCTTTGTGTGACTAATAATTGTAAACCTGATGAAGAAAAGCGGCTAGGTGGAGCTGCTAACATTGCCTATTGTTGTAGCAAACTATCTAAAGTTATTCTGTTAGGGGTAGTCGGAAAAGATTCTGAGGGTATAGCCTTAAGAGATATAGCTGAAAAGGCAAATATTATGTGTTATCTCCCTCAATTGGAGCATTTCATAACAACCACAAAAATATATTTGCATTGTAAAGAGGATGGAAGCAAAAAGCCTAGAAAAATTATTCGAATAAATCGCGAGTTGGATGAAGAAAACGGGACAAATGTGGTAAATACGAAATTAAAAGAATTAGGAAATACTTTCCGATCACTTTTCAATGACAATATTAACTGCCTCATACTTAAAGACCATCAAAAAGGGTTCCTTTCAAAAGAGTTTTTAGGGGAAATTAGCCATGATGTGAATGCTAGACTACATAACGATGAAAACTTTCTGTTGATTGTGGACCCAAAATATGATTGGGAAAAATTTAAAGTATTTGATAAGATTCACGCAATTATCCCCAATGTAAAAGAAGCTGCTGCAGGCATTTTTCCACCAGGTGTTTCAGGGAAAGAAGAAAGAGAGAAAGCGATGAAAATTAGAGTAAGAAATAGCCGATTGCAGCCTGGAGATCTGAATTACTTGTCTCAAACTTATCAGAATATTGATTGCTTTGTTATAAAAGAGGACAAGAATGGAGCACTACTCCTAAAAAAGAATAAAGGCAAAGAACTTTTTACTTCTAGTGTTTACTATGACCCTGCCTACCGAAAAGTCGATGAAGGCAAAATTGGGCAAATTGGCTGTGGTGATGTCTTTGATACATACTTTGTTCATTGTTTATTGGAAACGAAGCAGTTCCCTGAACAATTGAATAATAAGTATAATTTATTTTTGCATTTGGCTAATATTGCTGCCGGAGTAAAATTAAATCATCCTACAAGTGAAAAAGTCTCTATAGAGCATATATGTCAAGAGTTAGATACCAACGAACATCGACTATGATGCGCTGACTTAATCGACTATGCTTTCGTTTGGGGTTGCTGAGTAAAGAACAAGTTTTAACCGAAAAGTACTATTTTTGCGAATAAGATGAGTTTCGCTGTCTAAAACTGTGCGAAACAGTATTAAATTACAAGCGACTTGTTATTGCTAAATTAATGAAAGGTTATGTCATGACTCGAGAGTTAGATGTTGCAATTAAGGCAGCCAGAGAAGCGGAAAAAATTGTAACAAGATACTATGGGAAGACTACTTTCTCCTTTAAACATGACAAGAGTTTCGTTACAAAAACTGATACAGAATCGGAGGAAGTCATCAAGAGCATCCTGCGAAAAGAGTTTCCTGATTACCCCGTTTTGGGCGAAGAGAGCGGTAAAACAGGGGGAGAGTCTGATTATTTATGGGTGGTTGATCCACTCGACGGTACAACTAACTATACTTTTCGAAACCCTTTTTTTGATATCTCGGTTGCACTAACATATAAAAATGATCCAATTTTGGGCGTAGTATCCTATCCCTCCCAAGGCGAACTATTCTACGCTGAAAAAGGAAAAGGGGCATTTCTTAACGAAACAAAGATTGAGGTATCTAGCCAGATGCAAATTGAAAACTCAATTTTGACATTCTGCCATGGAAGGGACAAAGATAGCGTAATAAGGATGATCAAAGCTTTCTCGGAATTAAAGCAAATAAACCAAAAGGTTAGACAGTTGGGGGCAGCTGCACTCGAACTTTGTTATGTTGCAAGCGGTCGAGTTGACGCCTTTTTTATGACGGGCATGAATTCTTGGGATATAGCAGCAGGTACTGTGATACTTAGAGAAGCTGGAGGTCAAGTTACAGACTTCAAGGGTTACGACTTTAATATGCAATCTCACGATATACTTGGAACAAATGGCAAAATGCATAAAACTCTTCTCAATATCCTTCAACATATATGACGCGAAATGCGTGTACCTGAAAGAATATGGCATGATTAAACTGACAAAGATGAAGTCTAAACATGGTATGCAGAATCTTTCCAATGACGTATATAATGTGAAGTTAGAATAGTTGAAAAGCGAAGTGCAAACGAACCAGTTTAAGCGCAACAGGAATTATTGTATTGGGGCCCTCTCTGTATCTTGAACCTACATGAGAGTGGACGACCGAGCGGGGTTTGTACCCAAATGGAAGTATGGAACCCAAATCAAAATTAGGAAAAACATATTTTTTACAGTTTTTTTGGCTAAATTTTTAGTTTTAGTAATTCAGGTATACCTTTCTGCGAATTTTTTTGCTTCGATGTTTCCTTGGGTATACGGACTTAATTGAGTTTATGAGTACGCCAAAAATTGTTCTTTTTGTCCCCGATATTAGAAAATATTTGTTACATTTACTTGTTTAGTGACAGGGTGGATTTGCACCCTTCTAAATCGTGATTTCAGTCGCAAACCTCTTTTATCCTACTTGCCATTGTGGGAAAATCGCTTTCGTTTTTACAGTTTAATCTCAGGTCCAGGAATAACAACTTCTTTTTTTTCTCCTCCAAAAGTTTCGATTATCCAAGCTTTGATGTCATCCCAATCATGATAAATTGTAACATGAGTTACCGATCCTACACTTACATAAACCATTGGTTGTGCTGTAGTGGCAATTATGCGATTTAATAAAGGAATTGTCCGGTCCATAAGGCGACCAACGGGTGCTAACCCGGTAGAATAACTCTCGCTTAAAGACTGGCCCGTTATCGGATTAACTGTCTTTCCGGATCCTGATCCTATGGCTTCCTCGAAAGTGTTTCCCTTCAAAATGGGGAACTTGTAACTCACATATCCTGCCAGCCCTCCCAAAACCAGGCCAATTGCAAAACCTATACCTGCTTGCTTCAGAATATCTTGCCAGGTTCCCGCTCCACCTGCATAGCCTATGATTGCGCCGTTTCCTGCTCCAATAATCGCGCCTTCAGCTGCTCCCGCAAGAATTGATCCCCATACGCCACTAATTCCTGCAACGCCTACTGCAGCTCCCAAAGCGTAACCTGCTGCTCCTGAAACGCCGCCCACTAGTGTTCCGAATAGGAAACCATCGGCCAAATCCCCCCCACCACGCCATGCGGAATAGACACCGATTCCCGATCCCACTGCCGAACCTATGCTTGCTGCCAATAATATGCCAAACGCAAACCCTGTTCCTACAGTGGCTACCCCAACGACTATCGTTGCTACTGCTAACGCTGCAATAACTAGACCTCCGAGCAACCATTTCCACCAGCCGCCTTCTTTGTCGACTAGTCGCATTGGATTATTCGCGGAGTAGACGTACAAGTTTAGGCTTTCAGGGAGTCGAAGGGTCTTCTCTGGATTTAACAATATGAACAGGTCTGGACTAATAAACCGACCCAATTGTGGATAATAGTAGCGAGAATGAGCATAAACGAGCCCTATCTCTTCATCTATCTCGTTCCCGATAAACTGATAGGGTGAAGATCCACTTCCAACCGTAAATGCTATACGTCCAAAGGGATAATAACCAAATTCCCTCGTTACGCCTCCTGTCGCATTTGATATTAAAACTGTATTCCCTAGATGATCATAGTGAAAGAATTGAGTGCCTACCACATCGTTAATTGCAGCGATTCGAGTATCTCTGTTAAAAACGAAACGCGTGACCTGCCCATCTCGGACTTCAAAAATCTGATCAATGTAAATCGTTTCATGAGTTATGCCGCCCTTATTGACACGCTTTCGAACACGCTCACCCATATATCCATATGTATATTCGACTATGGTGCCGTTTGTTTTTGTCGCACGGGCAAGTCTGCCGCGAGCATCAAATTTCAGGTCCATTTCAGGAGTGGATATTAGATTTCCATTCGAATCATAGTTGAAGAGGGGTGTTTCGACGCCTCCAAACAGCGTGCCTCTAATTCTATTACTGCCATTAGGAAATAGATAGAACTCTCCAGAACTGTACTCTTGATTGAATTTGAAATTTCCAACTTCGTCAAAGCTATAAATTTTTTTGGATGTTACGCCTTCTATATTAGCCTCCACGCTTATTAGGCGATTAATAGCATCATATGTAAAATGACGCTGAAAGCTTGGGTGACCGGCAGCGGTTACTCCATCGGTCATTGTCAGAGGGGCTCCTGTGGAATCATAAGTGTAGCTCATCAGATAATATGGCGTCGTTCTAGTCGGTCCATTTATGCGAGCTTCTTTTAGATAGAAGGTGAGTTCATCAAAAACATAGCTTTCTCGAACGCCGTTTGTGTATTGCACGCCTATTATTTGCCCAACAGCATTATACTCAATATTATCAACAAATCCTGGAATCTCTTTCAGTAACCCCCTGTCGTTGTAGTGGTAGTCAATAGATTGACCACCAGGGTGAATGATCTGCGTCATTCGTTCCATCGAATCATACGCATATTGGACAGTAAAGTCTACTAAGCCGTTCAAACTCTGGACTTTACGTGTTTTCTTGCTAATCATACCTCGAGGTGTGTAACTGAAGTTTACTTCTCCGGCTTCGTCTTCAACACGGCTTAAACGACCAATAAGGTTGCTTCCAACACCAGTGTCATACTCGTAGCGTTCTGTCACGGTGCCATCTATCTTCAGCTGAGTCCGACGTCCAAGTTTGTCGTAGCTGATCTCTGTATTGTGTCCGATTGCATCGATAATAAATGCAAGATCACCCCTTGCGTTATGTGCAACACGACGATTTCCCGCATCTACATGATTAACTTGAATCTTGCGTCCAATTAAATCATAAACATAATTAGCGGTTTCCACTTCGCGTGCATCCTTAACTTTAAGCAGGCGACCCATTGAATCAAGGGTATAGCGTGTAACAAAGTTTGTTCCACCTATGTTCTGCTGGCTAATACTTAGAAGTCGACCAAGTGCATCGTATTTCTCTATATGTGGCGTGCCGAAATGCCCTCTAGCCACATTTTCAGGGCTGTTGTCTGTGTCAGAGACATCGTACCGCGTAATTATTCCTGGCGTGTATATCGTTCGTGATGGTCGCCCATCTGGAGTAACGGTTTCTATGATCCTTCCTAGAGCATCATATTTGAAGCTATATCTCCGGGTGATGGTTTTTCCTTCTTCAGCTATGTATTCAAAGCCTGTTGAGAAAAACGGTGTTGTACGTTCAGCCTCCCATCCACGGCAATTATAACGCCGGTAGCCATCAACAATTACTCGCCCTTCTTCAGCAGAAGATCGACGTTGAACTGTCTTCTGAAACCCATCAAAATATTCCACAATATCCAGAAACTTGTTATTGCGGGGTCTGATTTTTCTTTTTTCTTTGCAAACAAGCCTCAAAAAAATTTCTGTGGCAAAGTTTTCAAAATCCTTTTCTAAAGATAGAAGCGACACGCCACGCCCGCGCGGAGCGCGTTTTTGGGGTATCCCCTAACTTTTTATAATTTTACATTTAGCACAAAGTTTGATTTTGCCTTCAATTAAAATTTCTTGGGTGCTGTTACATCTTGGGCAAGGTTTACCTTGCTGGGTTTCGGCGTTGTTTTGAGGACACATAAAAAAAGAAGTGGGGTTGGTTAAGTTAAAACTTTATTCCTATTTCACCATTTTAAGCTGTTTCTTGGTTTGCGTATTCGTAGCTTTGTCAGCACTATACTCGATTTCGGGTTGCTTCTCTAAATGCACTTGCGGCTGTGTTCCCTCTGGCACTTGAAACTCAAGCTTAATCTGGCTGTCACTACACCGTAAAAGGCTTAAGTATTTCTCAGCATCCCAACGGTCAACAATCAAATGAAAAGTAGCTTTCTTCGTCATTTTAAGCCACTCTCCAACGCTTCAATGATTTTCTTTCGGTAGTCGGGGTTTTCGTCAAGCATCTTCATTACTTCTAAGCCGATTTTTAGAGCCTTAGTTAATCCGTCAGTCATGGCGATAACTCCAAGCGTACACCGTCAGAATAAACGGAAATTGTTGTGTTAATGAAGATGTAGTGATAGTGTCAACATGCGTCATTGTGGAAACCTCAAAGTTTCTTTTCTAAAACAGCTAACAATCCTCGGCACTGGAACGGGCGCTTTATGCTCGTTCTCCAATGCTAACCGCATCCTACGCGCTAACGGGCTTTCGGGTTGTGGTGTTCGCCTAAACAATGTAATCCCTCAAAACGGCTCTTTCGCTCAATTCAATAGCTGTCTGATAACAAACTGCATCTACTTCTTGCATGTAGTCACGGCAGTAATCAGCTTTCGATTTTTGACGCCTTTTTTGCTTCTTTTTAGGTTGGGGCTTATGTGTAAACCACAATCGGGACATTCGTAAACACTCCGTTTAGCTGATAGTTTTTGCAGTTTTGGCGCGGGTCGGCATACGGGGCAATGGGTGTGTAGAAGTGTTAGAGGCAAAGCTGGTTAGCCTTCTAAAGCCCTTGTTTCGGTGTTTCTTCCACTGTTGCCGCTTAACTAACTTGGCTTGCTCTTTTTTGTTGGCTACTGAAAACAGCTCGACAATCATCTTAACGGCGGTTGCTTTCTTTTTGATGCCGCGCTCCCTCGCAAAATTAGCAATAAACTGGTTTATGTCGTTGTCTTTTATGACAACTCCGTAAGCTTCGCCGTTATCGTTGGGCGGGTTGATTATTCTTCACCCCCTACAATAGCAAATTGTCTTTCTGTTGCCGCAATAGCTTCCATGTTAACCCCTTGCCTTCTCAATTCATTATATCGGCGCTGGAAAAGCGGGTTAATCGTGTCCTTGATGTATTCATGCCACGGAACAAAAGTTCTAACGCCCATTACGACTTTTTGAAGGTCAACGCCTAAAGTGCCGTGGTAAAAGTCGCGGATTGTGCTGGGGTCAGTTCCCGCCTGTTCGGCGCAGTTGTCAAGACTCCAACCGTGCAAGCCTGCAATGCTAACACCTGTATGTTTGCCTACGATGTGGCTGGCTGTCATTTTGCCCTCAACAACTGGCGCTTTGAAATATTCAATAGTTGCTTTGCTTCGGTTGTTAAAGGGCTTCAAAGTGTAAACTAAAAAGCGCCCTTCTCGTAATTGACTGCCTAAATCAAGTTTTTCACCATTATCTAAAGCATCGCCTTTTCTTGCCGTCTTAAATCGCCATAAGCCCGCCCTGTAACCCGCCGCCTTAAAACAAGCGCTAAAACTGTCATAACTACGATTGAACCATGCGCCCGTAATGTTGAAGTCTGCTCGGTACTGCTCAAAAAACTTTATTGTTTCGGGTGTGAAATACCGCTTAACCTTGCCGCCTGTTTTGCTCTTGCGTACTTTCGGCTCAAACATTGTACAAGCGTAGATAGGAGCGCCTAACATCAAACTGTTATAGCCTTTCCCGTCAACGTTGTTTTTACCCATCAAAAGACCGCTACTGATACGGCTCATGCCCTCAAAAACAAGCCGCGCCATGACCAGCGTATCAATTTCATTAATGCTTTTAATGAAACCTAAATGTTCTTCCTCTTGCAAATAACCGTCTTTTTTGCCGCCGATGTTCTTTTTACCTTTGGTTGTCCATTCGTCACCGTCTTTAAACCTAAAATTAGACGAGTGTAAAGGGCTTTCTTCAAGTTCCATAGCCGCAAACTGCATCACACAACGAATTTGAGATAAGTTTGCGTAAGTGATTTCACCTGTAACATCTTTAAATCGGGGGTCTGCTTTTGCCGTTTTGAACTGGTCAAGCGTAAACAAAGCTGGGTCTTGTCTGCCAAACATTAAGTAAAGCAATCTACCCATTGAATCAACGCCCTCGCCCATCTTACTGTTAGAAACGGTTCCACCTTTGGTGTAATGGTCTAAAATTAAGCTGTGACAGTTAGTTATGTCATATTCTGCGGCGTGTGGGTCTGCAAAACTTTTCTTGCGTTTAGCATTGCCTAAACCGTTAGGAAATTCTTTAATGATTGCGTCAAGGGTTCGCTCTCCAATATCGAAATAGTCGGCTAATTGGGCTTTATTTTTAATTGATACTTCAACATTATGGGGCAGTTGGCTGTTATGCTTATCTCCGCGAATTATGCCTTTGAATTGCTTGATAGTCCATTTTCCGTCTTTGATGTCTAAATGCTCAAACAGCTTTTCAAATTGACTTGGGTCTTTTAAAATGCCGCGCCTATGCGTAGCGCTGGCTAACGCTCTTTCGCTCATTTGTGTGTATCCTCAAGCCCTTGTTAGACATTTTTAATATATAAAATTGTTCGACACAAACCACGCAATAACAGCCTTTACGGAAAGGCTAGAATAAGTTATTTATAGAACCAAAAAGAAAAAGATACTTGCGGGTTGGAATCACTAAGGCTCTGCCGCTTGTGTGTATCCTCAAATGCCTCAAGAAGCTGAGTTTTTATGTTCCAACCCGCAAAGCGCAAACCAACTTCTTACATCATTATTAAACTTCATGTTAGACCTAATAGAGCCTAATAGAGCAACAAAGCCCTTCAAAGAAGAAAAAAAGAATTTATACAGTGTTTTCGATGGCTGGAACACCCGACAATGCACCACAAAGCCTAAAATTACGCACATTACAAACACGGTCAGCACCCGTACTCGATTTTCCCCATAACTCGCACGTATCACCCGATTCAAAAATCAAATCCTCTTGCCACGTACGCCAAACACCGCCGTTCTCACTTTTCTCAGTTCCATAAGCAACACCGTTACGGTAAATCCGCGCATAAACAGCATAAGTACTGGTGGTTCCCGACAAACAATAATCAAAAACGCACCTATACTTACCGCGCAACTGTATAGCAAACTCTTTCAACTTAACATAAGAAGTTGAAACCGTAGTAACCAAAGAATCACTTGCAATCAAAACCACATCTGAGGGAGTCACAACATTAAAAGTCGGCTTACTAATCAAAGCATCAAGTTTTATGTTACTATCCATGACCGCACCGTAAGTTGTACCGTCAAAAGTCGGCTGTGTCTTTGTATAGCCTGTACACGGAAAATCAGCATCAAAAATGTTCATAATTTCGCGTGGCGCGTCATTCAGATAACACGTTTTGCCTTGATATTGACTATACCAGCAGTCAGTACAACGTTTTCGCGGTCTGTCACCTTCGGGCTGTTTAGAAAAAAGAGAGCCAAAAAAAGAAGACATTAGGGAGTCACCTTTGCAAAAACCAAAGCGGCAACCAACGCGCCAACGCTCAACAGAGTTTGGTCTTGAGTAGTCCAATGTCCAAGCGTCTTATAACCCTGCATCCAAGTCCAATCACCCTGCGGAAACTTGCCGCCCTCCCACAAGCCAAAATAAACAAAATCTTGGGCACTCGACAAAACAAAGGCTTCAAGCACAAAGCAAAGTTTCCAGCTACGAGTCTGCAAGAAAACCAACGCGATTACAAGTTGATAAAGCAATGAATAGTAAAGGCTATAATCACTGTACCAGTCCTCGCTAAACTGTAAGCCGTGGTCATAGAGTTGCTTGTTAACAAGGTAATCCATACGGGTAAAAAGCAAGACAGCACCAGCAAAACAACCGCAAGCCGCTAAAGTAGAAAAAGAAGGTTTCACAAATAAGCCTCCTATGGAACATCAGCAAAAACTATTATGAAGCCTTGCGGATTTTCTGCTTGCCCCTTAACGCTTTTACCATAAAGCCTGTTGCCTGCACCTGTAACCTCAACAATTAAGCCATTTTGCCAATCAGCAAAAAACACAGCATAATCTAACTTAGTTTCCATCGGCATCACCTTATCTTTGTTCCCATAAACCTTCACTAATTAAACGACTTCCAGCAGATATAGCAGATGTCTTTCGATGCTCAATTTTAAGCTCCCTAAATTCTTTTGAAGTCAACCCAGCACCAACTAAAGATTTTGTAGTTCCCAAAGTTACCGTATTATCAGCGTTACAAGTAGCATAATAACGGGTGTTCACTGCGCCAGCCGCTTGAGTTCGAGTATTAACAACGCCATCCATAGTAAACCTGATTTCTAAATCTTCGGTATTATCTGCGTTTCTTATGCTATAGGTAAATAGGCGCACGTTTTGAGCGTCCACATCAACAATCCACTCGTTTTGTACAGGGGCAGAATTAACCGAAAAAGGCGCTTTATGCTGAAAAGTTAAAGCCACTTTTAAATCATCAAGCATGTCTTTAACGCTTGTATTAGCCGCCATCGGTGAACCAGTGCCGTTGTAGATGTAAGCGCCGAAACCGTTTAAAATCGTTTCAAGGTTGCTTACATCTGCCTCTGCGTAGTCAAGAAAAAATTCCTCATTGCCTGCAACTATGGCAAGTGTGCTACTGCCTGAACTGGTCTTGTAACGAATCGCCCAACACGATTTATTAGACCTCGCCCTTACATAATGGGTCTGATTGGCTTCTAACTCAACAAAATCTTCCTGTTCTGAGGCGCACTTGGGCTTTTGCGTCATTTGAATATTAACCAAAACAGGGGTTGCGCCTACGGTCATTTTTAGGTATTTGCATTGTGGCTGAAAGTCAAGTTTCTGCTCTGTTGTAGTCGGCGTTACGCTGTAGTTTCTCATTAGACCGCGCTCCTTATGGTTTCTGCGTCTTGAATTGCCGCCTTGTTCCAGTTGCTTTCAGGCTGTGGAATGTTGCCGCCTTTTGCTTGGCGCTCGATTTCGTCAGCATAATAAAGCACTCTTGCCTTTGTGATTCCATCGGCATAAATGCCCTTAGTGCCTACTGCGGAGGGTGTACCATTTGCGCCGCCATACATTAAGCGGTAATCATCCTCGTAAACCTTCAATAAGTAACCATAGGTCAAGGTTACTTCTTTAGGTGCTGGGGTCGGCTCTGCGGGGGTCTGTACGGCGGCTGGTGCTGTGTCGGGCTGTGTCGGGCTGATTGGGTCAAGCTGGGTTAAGTCCGTTTGAACCTCAAAAAGCGGAGTCTGTGAAATTGGCTCGATTGGTGCGATGTCGGGCTGTGTTGGTTCTGTTGTTAGCTGGGTCAGTTGTTCGGCGGCTGGGGTTGGTTCGGGCGCTGAGTTGCTGGGCTGGGAGAAAAGCGACTCAAGCCAGTTAAAGAAATCTTCAAACAACCCCATTTTAGCACCACCTCATAACGTGCAAGCTGTCTAAGTAGTGTTGAATCAGCGCAAGACGTTGAAGTGCTGGTGCTTCCATTGCTTGAATTTCTTCAATGTGAAAAAGAACGTATTGGCAGTTTTGTTCGCGGCCTTCTTTTTGCTGTGCAATTTGCTTTGCTGTCAGTTTAGGTTGTTTCCTTTTTGCGGTCATGCGTCAACCTTCCCTGATAACTCTTTTTTGCCTCTAAGGGCTAAGAAAATTACTATTGCCGCAATAATAACGGCGGCAATGTACAGGATGTTTTTGTCTGTTTTTGCTTTTTGAATTAGGGATTTAATTTGTTCCATTGTTTTTCCCTACTTAAATAACTCTTTAATTTTGTCTATTGGCGAAAAAGAATCGCCTACGGGGGAATTTTGCACGGGCGTGACCTTTTGACCGATTTTATTGTATAAATCAGCTATTTGGTTTCCGTGAGTGTTTAGCGTTGGAATCAACTGGTTAACCTTGCCAACAGTTGCGTTAGCTTTCGCAATTATGTCGTTAACTTGACCGTCTAAGTTGCCTATTTGCTGGGCTTTCGAGTTCAGGTCTTGAACTATTTGATTAATCTTTGAAACTTGGGCGTTAAGCTGGTCAGTCATGCTTTTTACTTTGCTTTGAGCGTTTGCTACGGCGGGGTTTATTGTGTTGTTCAGGTAGTCGGTGACTTTCTGCGCTTGGGCTTGAGCGTTGCTTACTGCGGGCGATATGTTCTTGTCGATGTAGTCGTTAACGCCTGTGACCATGCTTTGAGCCTTGTTCACGGCTTCATTGTAAGTGGTTTGAATTTTGCCATAAGCGGCGTTTATTTGTCCTTCAAAGTTTTCCATGACCTTGCAACCTGAAAGGGCGGCTTGGTCGTAAATGTCCACGTAACCGTTTTGGTAGGCTTTGCGTTTGGTGTCAATTAAGAAATTTTTTAACCAGCTAAGAATACCTAAGAAGTCGGCGGCAAACCACGCATTGATTTCAATACATTCTTTTTCCATTGTTGCATAGTAGCGTGTTTCTTCGGACAGCGCGAAAGCGTGTACTACGTCTTTGAATGCGCCTTTGTACCAATCGCCGTGTCGGTTCCAATACGCGCTGGGGGTTTGGTGCGTAATGTTCGCCATGTTAGCGTTTCCCCTTTCGCTTTTTCTTTGCCTTTGGTAGCTTCTTAGAAACAGCTTTAACGGTTTTTTGGACGTTTTCCGCGTTTTTTGACCAAGTTTTAGCCCATGCTTTAGCTAATCCTTTCGTGCCGTTGTCTAATTGTGCTTTGATTTTCTTCTTTTGTTCAGGCGTTAAACGCTTCCAAGCCTCTGCCGAAATTCCTACGGCGGCATAAATAGCGGCGCTCATGGTTAGGCTTCCCTAACCAGTTTTCGTTTCATGCACAAAATTGAAAAGAACGAAACACCAGCCGCAATAAGAGCCGCTTCAAAGTTTGCGCCTGATGTTGCAGTAGTGCCGCCTAATGTAGTGAAAAAGGCTAAACCAGCAAGAGCGCCCGCATCGACTAACTCGTCTTTCCAGTTTTGCGCTTTCGTAGTTGCGCCCTCTGCACATGCCCTAATTGTGGAGAAAGGGCTTAACTTGATTTTGGGAACTTGAAATTTATACATTTTTTCATGTTCTCCCTGTAATTTTTACAAAAAAATTGGGGCTGGTTAAATCCAGCTAAACATCGCCAGCAAGAGAAGCACGGCGATTATTGCGTATCCTATGTCTTTTTGGCTCATGGTTGAGGCTTCCTTACCAAAGAATAAGGGCAATCAGCATGAAGATGAAAGCGGCTGTTGCACCTGTCAACTTACCTGCTACGGGAATTTTGCCCCAAAGGGCTGGTACGAAAAGAGCGACTGCGGCAATGCCTACGCAAAGGATTTCACCATTTGTTAAGCTGTGTTGACCCGCTACGTGACGGTTACCCATCTGATAGACTTTGTTAGCTACACCTTGAACTTGTGCTTTAATGGACATTTTCTTATTGACCTCCTAAAATGTATCTTTCTAAAACGCGCACTTGCTTCTGTGTTCCCGCTACTGTTGCGGTAAACAGGCTACGGACAGTTGTAAATTCGCTTGTTCTCAAGCTGTCGGGAAAGTCAATGTAGAAGTAACCAGTAGGTAATGCGTTACCGTTTGCGTCTTGGGTGTTTTCTTCCTTGATTACTTTGAGAGCAACCTTGTTTTGGGGGGTCAATCTTTCGTCTTTGCCGATTAGTTGCAGAGTGTAGGTGCTGAAAGTTGTGTCTGATAGGGTTCCGTTATCGCCTGTTTCGAGAACATAACCAACGATGCCTTGACCGCGCATGTGGTCATATTTCAAATCGCCTGTTGCTGTGCCGTACTGCTCCATTGGTAAGAAGGTTTCAACCAAAACTCTGCCTTGTCCTATGTTGGAAAGTCTTGGGTAGCTTGAGCGTTTGCCTAATTGTAGTGTCGGGGTGACTACTGCTTTAACGCCTGAGCCTGCCGCCGTGACTGTTACTTTGAGTGATGCGCTGGTGAATTGGTTTAGCGGGATTGGGTCAGTTCCTAAAACATCGTCAGCGATTTTTAAGAAATAGTAGCCTGTGCTGGTTTTCCTGTGGTCAAGGTAGTTTATGGCTTTAATCATGCCGCCGCTTAAGTTTCTAACCACTCTTGCGCCGTCAAGTTTAAACTCGATTTCTTTGATAAAATCGCCAAGTGAGCCGTCAGTGTCTTTGGTTGTTGCTATACTTATGCCGTAGAGCAGTTGGTCAAGTGGTAACTTGAAAGTTACGCTTTCCCCTGCCGTGTTGGCTGTGGTTTGAGTGAGCGGGTCTAAAGATTCCTTGTAAAGGTCTTTAGAGTTCACGCCCAAATTTTTTAACCAATTATTAAAAGGCACTTTTATAATACGCCTCTTGTGTGTATCCTCAAGCAAACAATGTAATAATTACAATATTTAAGGCTTATTATAAAAAAATTACAAAAAAAAAGTTTACCATATTGTTATGGGTTCATAAAAGCGGGATTGACACGTTTGCGTGTTCACATAGAGATAATGATACTGCGGCATATTCTTAACGCACATCTGTTCGCGGTCTTTGGGGTTGCCTTTGATTAGGTCTTTGTCAATGAACTTGCACATCCAATCTAAATCACTTGGCATGTACAGGTGAAAAACAAAGTGATGATAACAGGCGCGTAGCATGTCATTGTGACATTGTGCGGGTGCTTGGCTGGTTCCCCAAACGGCAATATCTTTGTTGCCGCCTTGATTAAAGAGGGCTGAAAAGGCGGCGGGCAATTCATACTTTCTGTTACAAAACAAGTGCCATTCTTCAATAACTGCAATGCAATGTCCACGTTGCCAAACCATTTGACACCACGGCAAGAAAACAGCTAAACGCGCTTTGTAGTCGGGCAGAGCGTGAGCCATCCAATGAGGGTTAAAGATATGCTGGTTTGGGAAAAGTCGAACTTTGCCTTTTGCTATGTCGGCGCTTATTACGCCTAATGTGTCAAAAATGTAGGTGTGGTTTTGATTCATGTTGAGCATGGCTTCAAGAAGCTTTGTTTTGCCGCTTTGCCGTTGTCCTGTTATATCAATACACTCTTTTAGAACTCTGTCGGCTGTTATGTTGATTTCAGGCTGATTCATTCGGGCTGTGGCTTCCTTTTCGGCTTTTGGGTGTTCCATTGCTGAGAACAAGACATTTTATTTGGTCCTCCGTGAAAAGTTCACAAAAACCACGCCGCCAACCTGTAAAAAGCGGCTACCCTCAACGATTGTCTCTTTGTGCATCACTCGGTCACGCCTCAACTTTGCAATCATGTAACTATAGCCTTTTTCGCGTATGGTCTGCGTGACTGTGGGCGCTGGGAACCCTTGAGGGGTCACATAATCAAGGGTCACTGTTGCGCCTCCATACACATCCCACATCCTTTAAAAGGAGGAATATCCTTGCAAAGCCTGTTTTTTGGGTCATGCGGGCAAACAGCAAAATCATAGTTAAATTCTAAAGCAATCCTACAAGCTGTTAGCGGCGTTAACATTACTTTAATCCCTCTTTGATTGGGAAAATTAGGGCGCTGTAGGGCTTTGGATTGCCGTCAAAATAGAAATCCTCTGCAACGTCAAAAGGCGGCAAAATTTCACTGAAAAGGTCACTGATTGCATTTACGCGCTTGATGTTTTCGGGTGTGTGGTCAAAAAGCACCGCTATGTATTGCCCTGCATCGTTGGTCACGGTCTGCACGTCAAAGGGTGGAATAACCTTTGAAAATAGCTCTGCCATGCCTCTAAGGCGGGTCAACATTTCAGGTGGAATCCCTAACATGCCTGTTAACATTCGTTCCATTCATATCCCCCCTAAGTTGGCAACTCCTTTGACCATTTAGGCTTAGTGTCGTTAAACTGCGGGTCTTGCTCTGCGGCTGGTGTGGGCTTGTTTTCAGGCTGGGCGGGTTTAGGTGCTGGGGTCGGCTCTGCTGGTTTCGGTGCTGGTTGGCTTGCTTGTTTTGGTGCTGGTTTAACTGGTTCCTGTGGGCTGTTTAGCATCCGATTCTTGACACCCTTGAGCGCAATCTGGGCGGCAAAACTGCCTATTGCAACGTTTTCGGTCATTTCAGGGGTCATGGTTCCGCCTGTTGCTTTGGTAATTATGACGGGCAAAAGGATGGCTAAATCTTCGCGGTCTTGCGTGTCTAAAAATGACGCGCCTTTTTCACCGTTTGCGCCCATCTTGCCACCAACTATTTCTAAAACGTGCTCGATTGCTTTGGGTGCTTGGTGTTCAATGACTTTTTGTAGTTTTTCGGTTTGGTCTGTGTACATGGGCGGTGGAGTGAAAGGTTGCGGTGCTGGGGGATAATCGGGTTGTGGCGGCGGGTTTACTGGTTCGACTGGTGGTGTTATGGGGTCGGGTTCGGGGGGTTCTGCCTTTGCAATTTTCATGGTCATGGGGCGGGGTTTTTGCTTGTTGCTTTTCCATTTCTCAACGCGCTTTTCTGCCTTGTATCCAAGTTGTTTAGATACGCCTAAACTATCAGCTATTTCTTTGTAGTGTTTACGTGCTGTTGCTCTGTCGGGGTATTCTTCAATTTTTGTTTGGAAAAGTCGAACTGCGGCATCATCAGTATTTTCTTGTGCGAGTGTTTCTGCGGCTGGGGCTGGTGCTGGGGTCGGCTCTACTGGTTGGTTTATGCCTTCTAAAAATGAAAGGTCAACGCCTTGTGGGGCTTCGGGGTTTTCGGCGCTCATTTTGTTATGCGCCTCTGTTGAAAAGTTGGGCTTAAGCCTGCTGGGGCTGGGTGTTCATCAGGGGTCTGTTCTTCAATTGGTAATTCAGGCAACTTAATGAAATTTTTCTGCTGTAGGTCAGCCAAAACGTTGTAGGCATCAGTAAATATTTTTTTGGGGTCAGTTTCAACTTTTAGATTATTGGCGCTCATGCACAAAAACATAAGGTCAACGCCTTCGGGGGTCTGCGATGTACAGTAAAACGGCGCATCTTGACCGTGGTTTTTGTGCCAGCATCGGCAGTTTTTACATTTTTCTCTTATATATTGCTCTAAGGGAGATTCAAATTGATTTTTTGATTCTTGGGTTTTTGTACTCATATCCTATCTCTTAAGGAATGAATCTTTGGCTAAGGGGGGTTTTGGATAGGCGTTCTTGCTTTTGCCAATAGGCTAAATTTAAAGCGATGTCGGGATGCAGATAAATGCACTCCATGTAAGCGGCGTTATGCTTTTCTTTACAAGCGGTTAAGCAAACAGTATAATGCACTAACTCCCCTTCGGGTCTGTGCGGGCATTGCCAACTATTAACCGTTTTTTGTTCGGCTCTTATTGCGGGCTTGGTTGGTTGAACCTCAACAGTGCTAAGTGGTTGCTCAATCACTGGTCTTAAGGGCGTTGGTTCTATCTGCTCAACTGGCGCGGGCGCTGGTTGTGTTGCTTCATGTTCGCGTAATAAAGAGCAAATTTCACAAACCAGCTTATTATCTTCTAAACGTAGCTGACGGCGAACCTTGCCTTTTTCATACTGCAAACAATAAGCAACAGCTTTCTTTTTCCAAATCGGCTTTTGGGTCTGCGGGTCTAAATCTCTTACAAGTTTTTCAACTGTGAACCGTAGCGGGCAATCAATGTTAATCTCGTCTTGGTGTGCGTCTTGGTGTGTGCCTAAACTTTCGGCTACTGCTTTAACGTTCTTACGCTGTTGCATCAGGTCATAGCACATCTTAAGAAGGGCTTTATGATTTACTGTGTTGTTATCGCTGGTCATTCCAAAGAATGAAAAGACCTCGTTTAGCTCTTTGGTTTCTTTCTCGTCTAACCTATAACCTACTTGACTTTTAGCGCCTATTCTAAACTACCCACCTGTCGCTTCTGTGTATCCTCAAGCACTGTAATGGTTAAATTTGGTTTATAAAATTTGCTAACAAATTCGTGTCTATGGACAATTAACCCGTTTGAGTAAACCAGTTTCAAGTTACAGGATTTATGAGGCTTAAGGCTGAACTGTTAAAACTGGTTTCTATGTTCGTTTTCCTTCTATATCAAAAAAGCGGCTTTCAATGTTTAAACAGGGGTTAAACGGGTTTTCCATGTTGAATAGACCATGTTAACAACCGTTTTAAACGAAAAAACACCGATATTAACCGCGTTAACCTAAATATTGAAAAAGCGGCTGTTAACAAAAAACCCGCATTAAGGCGCGTGTTTTCCGTTTTGTTTTCCATAGAAAAAGAGTTAAACGGTTTTTGCGGGGTTTTGCGGGGTTATTGCGGGGTATTGTTGCGGGTTTTCCCATGCTTTTACCCTATATCAAACATTTCCAGAGTTTTCGGGTCCAATGCTTGGGACCGAAGACGAGTACGCACTCCAAGAGGGAGAGAAGAATCCAAATACTCAAACTCTGTCGTATTAAAGGCTTCACTATCTCCAGGCTTAATCATCGTTATCAGCCGCCCTATTGGATCATAAAAGTAACTCGTTTCGTGACCATTCGGTTCAGAAAAATGCGAGATTTCACCGGAACGCAAGTCATATGTAATGTCATACGTAAAATTCTTCGGATCTATAATCTTGGAGGGGTAAATACTGTTCACATCATAAATGGTTTTTCCTATATTTCCGAACCCATCCATTTGTTCGGTAACATTCCCTTGAGAATCATATGCCTGACGTAAGCCATTCATTCCCCAGCCGCTCTGGCCATTCATTACAGTCATACGGTGATAGCCGAGGGTTGCATAATCTGGTGGAGATGCCCCATAAATGTTGTTGATTATATCATCAGTAAGAACCATGTCCTCGCGACGGGTTAAATTGCCTTTTTCTACTCCTCCAAGTGGCAAACCAACGAAAGGGTCTCCGTCATAATAAAAGCGGTGAAAACCTAGCAAATGGTCATTACCGTCAGTTCGTTTGAGTTCAATGGGTAAATTGAGTACCCACCGGGTGGTGTCAACTGTGTACTTTATGCTAGAAATTAACTGTTTGGTCTCCCTACCACTATCCCAGCTTTCATTTTTCTGAATCACATTGCCGTAGTTATCGTAAATCAATTTTGTTATGTTGACAATAGGGGTTGAGGTTCGTTCAAAATTGGAGACACGTGATTCGACAAGATACGGGAAAACTACAGATTTGCCATTGAGACCTACGGCAATTTCCTTTGCTTCATAGAAATCTTCTTCGATTCGAAAAGGGCTGGAAGACTGATCAATTTCATCGGGACTGAACACCTCCAAGCGATACAATTTTCCACTTAATGCTCTGCGTATTTCATGTGTAGAACCTTGGACATCCTGTTGACGTCCTTGATGGAAGTATGAAATGGTCAAAGTTGATGGAACCTCGTCGTTACCTTCCTCTAGTACCTCAGCTCGTCCGAAACCTCGAAACTCTCGATCACGACCATCGAACCAGCCATCGTAGTAGTGGATATGCCGTTTGGTGACAGTGCCAGCAACTAAATCTCTCTGTATAATTCGAGATACTATCTGCACAGGAAACGGTAACGTGCTCTTCCAAGGCTTGCCATCGGCTTCTGCTTTCAAAAGATGCTCAGTTGATGGTTTGTATTCTATCTCTGTTGTCAAGCCTGTGCCATCGTCAATGGCTGAAAGAAGATATGGGTGCACTCCTTCTGTGAAATCCATATACTTATAATTACGTAATTCTCTGCGAGAATACGGGTAAGACCACACTAGTCCCATAGTTCCTGAGCCAAACATATCCGCCAGTTGAACGTTTCTTCCACTTGATGGTGGTGTATAGTGAATCACTCCAGCCGAGACTAGGCTGTTACCACCTTGATTTATCCAGAGATGTACGCCATCGGATTCCAAATAGATAACGTCGCTGACACCATCACCGTTGATGTCGCCAAGAAAGAGGTTGTTTGGATTAAACCCGAAACCAATAGTCGGTTGCAAGAATAGCTTAATCCGCCTCCCAAAATGACCATTGCCATAGTGAGGCCAATAATCTAGTACACCACTATGTACCCATACTATATCTATCAAACCGTCCCCAGTCATGTCTGCCAATTTTACACGGGAATCACTGAAAAAAACATCTGGAAAAGCAGCTAAGTTATGAGTTCGTGCAACTGCAACGGGAGAGTCCCACCCAGCATCTCCTCTGTTGTAATAGAGATAGAACGACTGTTGACCAGTGCGCATCGCATCCACCAACCCATCTCCATTGAGGTCTAAGAAAAGCAATTCTGGATCGTCAGGATTAAAAGTAGGTGCCCTGTGAAAACGTGAAGGATGTGTCCAGCCTTTACCAGGTTCATTAATGTAGTACCTTAAAGGTGACTCTGAAAGGATAACAAGATCTGGAGTCCCATTACCATCCATATCGGCAAATCCGACAGCTGGGTCATCAAGAGTGATCACCGCTGGCAGTTTACTTAAACTTCTTGGAGGCCCCCAACATCCGTGACCTTTGTTGGGCCAGAAACGATGTATCGGACTACTGAGCTGGATGACTCCTGGCAATCCATTGTTGAAGAGGTCTACCAGGTCGAAATCAGTTTCTTCCAATGATAATGGTGGTGGTTCATGGATTTCGGAAATAAAAGTGTGATATTGATGGCTTGGGCTAAAAGGTGTGTATGTGAACCGTAAGGTTGGCATAGAGGCTGTTTTAGGGCCTTCTGATTGATTTCGAGATCCACTGAATGTTACCGAAGCAAGAAGTGATAGATTTGTATAGGGACATTCATTATAGGTCATAGTATAACGACGAAAACAGGGATCTGGATCGCCATTAATTCTGTATTCTATTGCTGAATAGCGCAAGGCGGTTGTGATATCAAAACCAGCGCGCCTTTCTGTAAAGGGGTCTGGTCGGATTTCATCAATGAATGTTATTGAATAAACGCTGTACGCAATCGTTTTAAGGTAAATCTGATTTTTGTGCCGATGATAACTATAATTAATCTCATTGCCGTTTGTGTCAATTGCCTTCTCAATCAACCAAGCATAAATACGTGTGATACCATTCTGCGTATCTTCAACCCGCGCAGCTGGGGTAGTTCCTAACAGAAAACTGCGACCTCCCTTGTCGCGAATTATCCATCCACCACCGTTTCTCTCTATTCTTCGAAATTTTTCTTCGCGGCGACACTGGTAGT
This sequence comes from Bathyarchaeia archaeon, assembly GCA_050108115.1. Taxonomy (GTDB): domain Archaea; phylum Thermoproteota; class Bathyarchaeia; order Bathyarchaeales; family Bathycorpusculaceae; genus Bathycorpusculum. Next base: position 161,044 of record JBNIDP010000001.1, read on the forward strand.
GTCCATTGCCAACAGGAACTATCTCTTCGTTATCCAACAGGAAAGTATCAAGGGCATCGTCGTAAGTAGGTAGACCTCGATCTGTTCGTCGGGTTATTTTCATTACAGGTATATGCCAGCCTATGCCAAATGGACCGTTGCCCGCGCCACTGCTATAGACAATTCCCATGTCAGGCTGGAACCTGTTGGGTCCGAGGGGAAACCAAAGGGGGATACGATAGTTGCCAGTACCCGTATGTAAGTCTGGCGAAAAATATTCGCCGATACTTCTAATTGCACCACCCCCTTTTGGCAAAGGGAGAATTTCTGGTGAAACGCCCGATTGATCGGTCAATTTACATACACCTATATTGGTTGGACTTTAAGATCTAGAAATCGTGCTGCTGCGTTGCCCCAAGCATAAAAACCTACTAGCCCAGCATTTGACAAAGACGGGTCTCGTCCGCTTAGGATTTCCTGCTGATCCAGGTAAACCTTGAAAGCGTTACCCACACAGGCAACAGTAATTTCATAATCATTATTCACTGTGTATCCGTTTGCAGTGTCCACAGCAGTCTCCTTGAGGTCTTGGAACACGCCCTCAACTTTCTTGCCAATCCGTCGATAATTCCGCTGAGCATCCATCAGGAAGAAATAAAAATTATTCACATCCTGATACCGGAATATTATTCCAATGCCATCAGTTTCTCCCGAGTTTACATGACAATGTAGAACAAGATCGCATAGCTCAGGCCAATCAGCTGAGGACTTGCGAATTAAGTAAGTCCCCGGCTTGTCAGGGTTCACATTCAAGTTCGCGGCACCTGCAGGCGCATGGATATTAGAAATTTGTTCAATACGTTTGTGGGTAGCATCATAAACCCAATTTGAAGGAGCTGCATTGACTGCTAATGGATCGTCTATAACATCAAAGTTGGACAGTGGATTGTTACTAAAGTCGTCAATGGAAATAGGCCGACCCCGGGGTTCATAGGCATATTCTATGAACAAAAATATGTTGTGGACTTTTTCCCAGGTGAAGTTAGTAGAAAATGCAGCGGCGTTAGCAACTTTGTCTATGCGGATGGTCCAAGTATCCGTTAACAATTGGTCCCGCAAAGTATTCAGAGGAGCAACTGCTGTATCTGTGCTTATCATTCCTTTTAAGTCGGTTGTTTGATTGATATTGATCCCACCTTCAGCAGTTGCCACATTTATTACTAGTCCCGCCGGTGAAATGCCGTTCTCAGTCTCAATAATCAGATAAATGTCCCGAATGCGAGAATTTGTATGATCGTAAGGCAAATAAATGTTGTTAATGTCAAAAGTGACCGTGCCAGTATCTTGGAAAGAGAAGAACTCATCTGGGTACTGGAAACGTAACCCTAAGCCAAGGCTATATTCGGAAACTTCTTCAGCTGCTAACTCTGCTCTCACCATATTAGCAACGTTTTCATTATAATAGGCATCGAAATATAAAATCAGGTGAATGTTAGTAATACCTCTAAAATCAATATCATTGGATTCTGGCGGAATTTCTAAAATCCACCCGCTGGCTATACCGCTATTTTCAAAAACAGCTAGAACATCTTCCTCAGCAGTGAAAACAAAACCATCCCGTCGCATGTCATAGCGAGATAGGATCATTGTTTCAGGCTTTTGCATGCGGATTTGACGTTTACCATTGTGGTCTCTGTAGAAGGAAATGCCCGAGTTTGTCAGTGTGCCATGGATCCCACGAGGGCCAATCAGACCCTCGATGACCACCTCTACTTTACGCAGTTTGCACAAGTGAGCACCGGGATTACATTTGTCAAAATCGCCTAAGAAGGTTTGAAAGTCAATGCGACCAGTCTTTTGAAATTGTTGATAGAAAAGGTATGGATATTGATCTGCTAACGATATTACTACTTTGACGGGAAGCTGTTTTTCTGTTTCTAGCAACCGGTCATAGCTGAATTGGTCCACATCAGCTAGCAAGAAATCGGCCGCTAGCAGACCATGCAGTTCACTCCTTGCATAGTCAAAGCGAATGCGATTAACGTCGGTATCATATTCAAACTCAAAGGCGCGTTCCATGAGGAAAGCTGCTCCGATAGCCCAATCCAAGTAACGTAGGCTAATCTCGCGTTGAGCCAGAGCAAGATTATCCCATAATTCAGGAGTGAACTCTTGAGAGTTGAAGAATTGCGTTTGTGCCTGGGCCTGTTCCAGACGTAACCAAGCCAAGTCTCGTTGTGCAGTTGCTACATCAACCATTTTTTTTGCTACGTCAACTTGTTTTTGTGCTACGCTCAACTGACTGCTGATTGGCTGACCATTTTCGTCCAAAATTGGAGCGCCATATTGATCAACACCTCCTAACTCGGCAATTGTACGAGCCATATTACGCAACTCATATTGACGAGTTACTTTACTCCTCTTCCTAGTAAGAAGTTGGACCAAATTTGCTCCTTTCATAACACTTAATGTCAATTCTCCAAAGGGAGTATCAACTTTCGGAAGATTAATTCCTAGAGTTGTAGCCCAATCAATAATGTCAACCTTGCGGTCACTTGCATTTGTAAATGCGATAATCTCATCATAGTTTGCTAGTTGGGCGCTGGTATTGGCGTAATCAGTCCATTGCTCCACAGCATTCGCGAGACGTGTCTGGACTAGTTTATAACTCTCTTCAGCCGCCTTTTTTTGCTCTTCAACTGCGCTCTTGCGTTTCTCTTCAACATTGAGCGCAGCTGACTGAGCAGCCTCTGCCTGTTCTAATGATAGTCGCGTAAACTCTTCCTGCTCAGCGGAATTCTTGAAGCTTATGTAGGCTCGTTCTGCCTGAATAGCCTGATTAGCAAAGTAACGTGCCGTATTCTGAAGGTACCGCCAAGAATGTATAGGGACAATGTCTTCTGGGAATCCCAAATAGTTGATGCCATTCGATATTTGGTTCAAGTTAGACAGTGCTTCCAAAATAATAATTCGCCGAGAGTAATCCATTGCGTTATGTAATAGTCTATTTGGAGCATCAAGGAAAGCTAAAGTCTCCTCCTTTAAAGGAGCAAAACCACCACTATACAAAGGACCGCTGAAGTCGTAACTGTTGTCCCGAATAAGCAAAATATGTTCATATTGGGTTCTGGCACCTGCCATGTCCCTATCCCGGTATAGGCGATTCCCCATTTGTAAATAGGTTCTCGCCAACTTGTACCATACCATTGGTCTTTCAATACTCAAATTTAGATATGGGTAATCTCGGACTTTAATGTAATAAGTGGCAGCCTTTTCATAATCGCCAAGAGCAAAGTAGGTGTCACCTAATGCCAAAGGCAATACGAAGCCTTGTATATGAGCAAGATAACTCACAAACTGAGTTAAGTCCAAAAAATAGGTCTCTAGCGCTACTAGAGTTTTAGCATTAACTCGTGTCTTGAGGAGCTGAGTCTCAATGCTAACCGCGCCTTCGTTCCGCAAGTCTATTTGAACTGCAGTCCCGTTTATAATAATAGTTGAATTACGTTTCCGTTCTGTTACTATGCTAGCAGGGGTTTCTATCCATTTTCCTTCACTATTTTTTAGAAGAAGCGGAAGCCCAACCTTGCCCATTGGGCGTGTGACGGAAGCAATACCCGGGTTAAATGTGTGGGTAACTTGCCATTTCAGACTTGCTGGGGCGTTCACTGCCGCCTTAGTGAAGTATTCACTCGCGTCTTTTATGTCTCCGGCAAATGTTGATGTTACACCTATATTATATTGCATTGCAGCCATTCCATCCGTTTTGTTTGTTTCTTGATAAAAACGCATTGCAACTAGCAATTCTTTGCGTGCGCTATCATAGTTGCCTTGTCCGAGTTCCAAAGCTCCTAAGGAAGCTCTAACATCAGCTTGTAGTTCTCGGTCTAGCGATCCTGCATTCAGTGCCTGACGAAGGTAATTGACAGCCGACTCAACTTCTCCGATTTTTGCGTATGCCAACCCTCTTTGGTAAAGCTGGCTTCCTTTGTCAAAGACTCCACAGTATTTCTCTGAAATTTTGACCAGTTGATCTGGAGGGTCAACTGAAGGAGTTATATGGACAGAATTGTTGGATGAATCACGAAACTGAAGGATTTGGGCACTGGCCTCCATTAATTGCTTTGACATGTCTACTGAAAGCAAAAGGGTATCAAATAAATTCAAAGAAATAATAGAAAAATGCGGAAATACTATCTTGGGTAGTAGCCCCCATGCAGCAAGATATTCGCTCAAAGCCAAACTATATTTACTCTGAAAAAAAGCCCAATTACCTGCAATTATGTGCATTTGAATCTGCAATTCCAGAGGCGAATCGGGGTCGGCGACAACGCGTCCTAGTCCCGGCAACATGAGTTTGTATGTGTAAAATTCTGATAGATACTTCTGAACCATTATCTTTACCTCGCTACTAATTCAAAAGAGCAAGAAATAATTATTATATTCAAATATTTATAATTAATTGTATTTTAATTTAAATTTTGCAAACATTTTGTGCGGATAAAAACATAAATATTAAAAAAAGTTTGAAAGCATCCATAAATGTGAACCAGCAAATGGCTCTTTGAGCTCAAGGTGGGAAAATTGTCTCGCGTTCTTTGGGAAAGGACAAAATATTCAGATACCCCGAAAAAGCTTGTGCGTCGAGAATTGGGAATAAGGCGGGCTATTCTCTATCGGAAGCTGATTCAAATAGGAAACATTCGTTTACTTCCTGAAAAGATGCAAGATGTTTATAGGGATTTGAGATTTCTTGGATAATTAAATTTGCTCTCAACCGACGGCCTAAAAGATATACGAAAATCATGTTACCTCATGAAAAAGTAGATTATAAATCGAATAATTATTTTTATCAGCGTCCCCCAAACATGCTCTTCTCTATTGTCGAAAACAGAGTTTCTTGCGTTGTCGTTCACTGATATTACAGAGTTTGACTTTCGATTGTTTTGGATGCTAGTATTTTGTTAAGATAAGTCTCAGTTTTAGCGGTGTAAAATGTAATGTCACGGCGATTAACCCGAGTGAAATGCTGAGGAATAACCGCTCTTGTTTTGAAGTCAACCTTGTCTTTTGTTAAATCAAGTATCTCGCTTTTGCGAAGTCCTGTTGTTGCAGTGAACAAAAACAATGCTTTCATTTCGTTGGTTGGTAATGCTTCAACAACATGCTTTAACTGTACTTTGTTTGGTAAATTGAAGGTTTTTCCAGTGAAGTCAACTGGAACCATCTTGAATGAGGCAATGCATTCTTGGGCTTTCAAGAAATCTCTGAATCTTCGCAAATAGGTTAGTTGGGTGTTGTACGTTTTTGGCGCTTTGCTGAGATAGCTTTTGAGATATGTGAATGCGGTTTCGTAGCTCACGACGTTTTCAGATTGCGTTAAGTAACGGTTAATCGTCTCCCGCATATCAAACGCGGTGCGCGCATGCAGACGCATGTTTACGACCATAAACTCCTCAAATTCTTCCAGCATTCGAGGATTAACAAATATTTCTCGGGTATTTGGCTGAAATGGGTTAGAATTCATGGCTGAATAGCAAAAAGAAGCGAAATTAGTGGTGGACCGAGCGGGATTTGAACCCGCGGCTTCCGCGTTGCGAACGCGGCGATCATGCCAGGCTGATCTACCGGCCCACGTTAGTCACAATGAATCCTGATTTTGGCTTTTAGAGCTTTCGGTACCAAATCGTGCTTGCATTGCAGGGCTAACTTGCCAAACTTATCTTTCAAAGTGTAAGTGTTATAGCCAGTCTTCGTCGGCACGCTTATAATCTGCCAGCTTTTCTGTTTCGAAGAATATTTTCATTTCTTCTTTGGCGTTTTCAACTGAATCGGATGCGTGGATTACGTTTTTTGTTGTATCTAAGGCCATGTCGCCTCTTACTGTGCCTGCGGCTGCTTCTTTTGGGTTTGTTGCGCCAATCATGCTGCGGACTACTTTGACGGCGTCGTTGCCTTCTATTACCATTGCCACGACAGGGGCGGAGGTTATGTATTCAACTAGGATAGGATAGAATGGTTTGCCTTTATGTACGTTGTAAAGACGTTCTGCGTCTGCTTGAGATAAGGTTTGCATTTTTAGCCCGATAATTTTTAAGCCCTTGGATTCAAATCTTGAAATGATGTTGCCGATAAGTCCTCTGGTTACCGCGGAGGGCTTAAGCATTGTGAAGGTAACTTCTTTGTTCATTTGATATCAAGATGATTTAACGCGGTTTGTTTTAATCTACTTTTTGTTTGCCAAAATTGCTTAACTTGGCTGGCTGTTTGTGCTTGTAGGTGGAAAACCGTTTATTGACCCTGCCAGCCTATTTGGATCCTATTAGAAACTCATTGCAGAAACCTAAGGGGGGTAGGTTCTATTGACGCAAAATCAGCCCAAAAGTATGTTGAAAAACTGAATTTTGCCTCTTTTTATCTGTTATGTTTTCTATGTTGGCTATCTTTATATCGTTATTTACCGATAGATTGAGAGAGCGTGTATCTAACTTTGACTCTTGCAGTTGACGCTAAAGATTTAATAAAACAATTCGGCAATGTCCGCGCGTTGGATGGTTTAAGCTTCACCGTTAAACCTGGCGAAGTCTACGGTTTAATTGGTCCCAACGGCGCAGGCAAAACTACCACCCTGCGTACCATCTGCACCCTAATTCTGCCAACTTCAGGCAGCCTCAACATTTTCGGGCTTGACGTAGTCCGTAAACCAGATGAAGTCAGAAAAATTCTAAGCTATTTGCCTGAAGAATCAGGTGCATACCCCAACCTTACCGGTTACGAATACTTGGAATTCATGGCTAAATTTAACCAAAAAGAAGACCGCGACATCAAATCGATGGTAAACGAAGCTGCAGAGCTTAGTGGACTTGGAACCCGTCTTAAAGACAGAGCAAAAACCTACAGCAAAGGCATGAAAAGACGCTTACTTATCGCCCGCGCGTTGATGACTCACCCCAAGCTGGCGGTGCTTGATGAACCCGCAAGCGGTCTTGACGTTTTGCATGCTTATCATGTTCGAGAAATCATTAAACGTTACGTGAAAGATTACGGAATCACCGTGATTCTGAGCAGCCATAACATGCTTGAAGTCGAGTATCTATGTAATCGGGTCAGCCTTGTTAACAAGGGCAAAATTGTTCTTGAAGGCGAACCTAAAGAACTTAAAACCCAGTACAGCAGTGAAAACCTTGAAGAAGTCTTTGCAAAGGTGGTAGGTTATGCTTAAGGGTTTTACAACGATTCTTCTTAAAGAGCTTAAGGAGCTCATGCGTGACCCTAAAATTCTTGTCGGCATGATTGTTGTTCCGCTTGTAATGTTTCCAGTTATGAGTTTAGTGATGGGTTACGCGGTAACCAGCGCAACTGAGCAGGCACAAAAAGCGACTCTGCTAATTGTAGATAATGACGGCGGCAACTGGAGCCAGACGTTTATTGACTATCTTAACTCAACCATGAACGTCCAAATATTAACAGGCATACCCGCCCCGCAAGTTATCAATCAAAACCTTCTCGCAGATTACAATAGTACACAATTTATGGAAATCCCCGCTGGGTTTAGCCAAAACATGACCCAGCACTTAAACGGTGACCCAAGCATAACAACAGACGTTAACATTTACGGTGTCTTCCAAGGTGGCGGCATCTTTAGCGATTTGGGCAGTTCCAGCTTAAATGTTTACGTTGATGCCTTCAACCGCGCCATCGCGCCAGACCTTGTTATAACCACGCAGTCAACAATTATTAAAGGACAATTACAAGAAGGCGTAGACCCCGCAACCCTGTCTGGGTTAATGCTTTCTCAGTCAATCGCTTTGCCCTTGACCGTTATGATAATGATTACTTACGCAATGCAGATAGCTGCAACCAGTGTAGCCATGGAAAAAGAAGAAAAAACTCTTGAAACACTGCTTACCTCGCCGGTTGACCGATTCGCAATTTTAATGGGCAAAGTTTCAAGCACCGTAATCGTAGCCGGAGTAGCATCCATAACAGTTCTTGTCGGCTACTCATACATGATTGGCTCAATAACCATGGGCATACCCAACACGGGAAACGTTGACCTTGTAGCTTTAGGTTTAGTTCCATCCACCTTCGGCTACATCATGATGGGCATATCCCTCTTCGTTACACTGCTATCCGCTTTAGCCCTCGCCGTTATCCTCTCAACATTCTCAGAAAACGTACGCAGCGCACAAGCATTAGTCGGCTACATTTATCCATTAATCTTCATCCCAGCAATGGCTCTAATGTACCTTGACATCAACTCGCTACCTTTAGCAGTTAAAGCAATCTTTTACGCCATACCCTTCAGTCACCCAATAATTGCATCCAAAGCAGTAATCATGGGCGACTACACAACAGTTGCTTTTGGCATCATTTACGTCGCAATCTTTACCGTAATCATAATGTACTTTGCCTCAAAACTATTCTCAACCGAAAAAATACTCACAGCCAAACTAATGTTCAAAAAAACCTCAAAGAAAACACCAACCGACCAAACCTAAAACTACTCTTATTTTTTAGAATGGTTTCTAAATTTTTAAGAAACCTCAACCATATAAGTATAAAAGAGCACTATAAACTCTAAGAAAGACACACTGCAAGGGGTTTCAGTACGAGCAAGCCAATCCAAGCCTTAATCCTGCTACTTGCCTTTTCTATAGCATTAACAGTCCTGCCGCTCCACACAGTCCAAGCTGCAGATACAGAAACAGAGTCATCTTGGAAAAGTTTAACCGAAATGCCTACAAACCGAGGTGGATTAGGTCTAGCAGTTGTTTCAGGTAAAATTTATGCCATAGGCGGCTCTAATGATAATGGCGAGCTTGCCCTAAATGAAATGTATGACCCTGCATTAAACAAGTGGTATACAAAGACTTCTATGCCAACTGCTCGAATGGGATTTGCCCTTGCAGTTTATGAGAACAAAATTTATGTTATCGGAGGGTCAGTGGGTGACAGTTTTACGGGCAACGTGGAAGTTTATGACCCTATAAGTAACACTTGGCAGACCAAGGCTTCTATGCCTACTCCAAGAGCTGACATGGCGGCAAGCATTATTGATGGAAAAATATACCTTATCGGCGGTAAAACATATTCAAGTGTTTCACCTTATTTTAGTCAAACAGATATAAACCAAGTTTACGACATCCAAACTAACACTTGGACAACAAACTCCTCCATGCCCGCTGCACTTCACGGGTATGCTTCAACTGTTATTGGAACAAAAATTTACCTTATCGGCGGTTCAAAGCAGTCAATTTCCGGAATCGATTCATCCGTTAACACTTTACAAATTTATGATACCCAAAATGACACTTGGACAACTGGTAAATCCTTAATTTACACATCCAGCTACGGCGCTGCAGTTGTAACTTCAGGAATTGTTGCTCCTGCAAAAATTTATTATATCGGCGGCTACTCATCTGGAACTTTCAGTGATAAAACACAGATTTACGACATTGAAAATGACTCTTGGAGTGAAGGCCCAAAAATGTCCACATCAAGAGCATATTTAGGATTAACCGTTTTAAATGATGTTATTTACGCAATTGGCGGTTTTGATGGAGCAAACTGGTTAAACAGCAATGAAGAATTCAAACCAGTTGGTTATGGAAAAATTCCTCCAACTGTAGAAATTTTAAGTCCTGAAAATAAAACATACAAAACCATAACGGTTGATTATAGAATTAATAAGGATGTTTCTTGGGCTGGTTTTTCTTTGGATAATGGTCCAAACATGACTTTAAGTGGGAATCCTGAAATTACAAATATTTCTGATGGTCAACATTTTCTGATGGTTTTTGCTAATGATACTTTGGGAAATATGGGTACTTCTCAACGAGTATATTTCTCAATTGATAACACTGCGCCTAACATTACCCTACTGATGCCTCTTGAAGAAACATATAGCGCAGCAGATGTACCCTTAACCTTATTCATTGATGAACCCATTGCCCAATTATCTTACAGTTTAGACGACCAACCCCCAATATCAATCACTGGAAACATAACTTTGCCCGCCTTACCTGACGGAAACCACAAGATTGTCGTACAAGCGGTTGATGAGCTTGGCAATTCAGGTATTTCTGATGAGGTCTCTTTTGTGATATCAACGTTTCCCACTTTCTGGGTTGCAACTGCTATTACCTCTTCAATAATCATTCTTGCATCAGGTTATCTTTTCATCAAAAGAGACAAACCTAACGATAAATCCCTAAAAATACCTAAAGCATAACACTTGTTCGCCTCTGCTACAGAACAAATGGCGAAGCTTCACCTTTTAAGAGGCGTTTAAACAAGGGGTTTTGGAAGGGAAAGCATTCAGATTGGTGAAGCCCCGCTTGTTTTGTTTAGGTTTGTTTTTGCTTTTAAACGGTTAGTTCACACTTACAGCTTTATGCTTAGAGTACAGTAAAAGTGATTTACTCCTTTTTACGCTAAAGTATAGTTTGGTGTTTGTTTAGGGCAAGGTTTAAGTAAATTTGGGTGGCAACCTGTTTCTTAAGGTACTCTTATGGCGTATGAAATCGATTATGACTCTGCTGAAAGTGAAAGTTGTTCCTCAAAAATAGTTCTTGACGACCGCATATTCTACGTCAGGTTGCTGTCCTCACCAGATGGTTCGGCAAAATATTTTTCTGCAGACCAAGACGGTCATTTGCAAAAGGAAATCTCTAAAGCGGAATTTGAGTTGTGGGTTAACATTTTAGCTGACAACGACTCGGATGTTAAAATCATCCTTGAAAAGCTTTCGCAAGGCAAAAAGTATTAAAGTTTAGAGTTAAATTGCCCGTTTTGTTTTCTTTTGGCGTCTGCGAATTAACCAGTATGCCGCTGCGGCTGCCGCTACAGCTATAACGCCTAAGATGAGGTAATGAGATACTCCTGCAACTTGTGCCCAGTTGCTACCCAAGTAATAGCCTACGTAAACTAGAATTGAATTCCAAATCAGACAACCTGCCGCTGTGAAGGCAATAAACTTGCCAACAGACATTTTTACGGCTCCAGCGGGGAATGAAATAAACGTTCTAACTCCTGGAACTAATCGTCCAAGAAAAACAGCTGTTGCACCATACTTACCAAACCAGTTTGCTGCAGTCGTAAGCTGCTCAGGAGAGAAAACCACTCTGCCCAGAAGCTTGTATTTTGCTAGTACGTTAACGCCTTTTCTGCCTATGTAGTAATCGATTAAAGAACCTAAAACGCCTGCTACTGTGGCGCAAAGTATGGTTAAGCCTAAATCAAGCTGCGTGGTTGAAGCCATGTAGCCTGCAAAGGGTAAGACAACTTCGCTGGGTATGGGAAAAGAGCTTGATTCCAGAAGCATCAAAAGAAAAACTCCCACGTAACCCCACGAAGAAATGGTTGCGGTAACGTCATGTGTAAAAGTTATGATTGTACCGATTACTGGCTCGCTGGTTACGGTTGACCCTTCAACTAGGACGTCTTCAAGTATTTCAAATAGAAAGTAGCCAGCAACAATTATGATAATTGCCGCAACAATCAACTGTGGAGCTTTCCGTTTTAACCATAAAGTCTGTGAATTCTGCGGCGCCAATAGTCATCGCTTAAACCATAAAGCCAAACCTAAACTATTATAGCTTATTCTAAAGAATCTATAAAAAAGGAACCCACGATTTATGCTGGAGTATCTTGTCTTCGTTGCAGCATTCGCTTCATTGCTTGCAGCCGCCGTCTACATACGGTCCATGTTTAAAGGCAACACGTTGCCTAACAGGGTAACTTGGCTCATGTGGTCAATTGCACCCCTCATAGCTACCGCCGCTGCAGTTTCCAACGGCGTTGACTGGGCAGTACTACCCGTGTTTATGGCTGGCTTTTGTCCACTTCTAATTTTTATCTCATCATTTTTTACAAGAAAAGCTTACTGGGCGCTCTCAAAACTGGATTACCTATGCGGCGTCCTGTCCGGGTTTGCGCTCGTGTTCTGGTACGTAACTCAAGAACCTAACTTAGCCATAGCTTTAGCCATTACAAGTGACGCCTTTGCCGCTTTTCCAACATTGATAAAAACATGGAGAAACCCTCAAACTGAATCTGTCTGGCCATACCTCATCGGCATCTTTAGTCCCTTAACCAGCTTTGCCGCCGCGTCCGCTTGGAATTTTAGCGAATTAGCCTTCTCAGTGTATCTAACAATAATGAATTGCCTGCTGGTGACTTCAGTCTATCATAAAAAACTTTTTGCACATTAACTTAGCTTTGCAGGCAATTAACAATGCCCTTTTAAAGCTGTTTACGCTAACTTTAGTTTTGGAGACAAGCTTTTTGGAATCAGACTACCTATCAGTCGCAAACCTTTCTGAAGTGCCAGATGGAACCCTAAAAAAGGTAAAACTGCAAAACCGAGAAATCCTACTCGCTAACATCAACGGCAGCTTATCTGCAATTGATAACACCTGTCCGCATTTGGGCGGCGACCTTTCACTTGGCAAACTTGAAGGCACCGTTATAACTTGCCCACGCCATCAAGCTAAATTCGACGTAACAACTGGCAGATGCCTCTCGCCTCCACAGGTAAGCCCATACAGCCCAAAACTGCCAAACCTAACAGCTTATCCAGTGAAAATCGAAAACCAAAAAATACTAATCAAAATAAAATAAATAAAAAGAAGAAAAGTGGGTTTAGTTCGTGTTCTTAGCTTAACAGTTTCTTTTTTGCTGCTTCAAACTCTTGGTCAGTTAGTGCTCCCGATTTGTGCAGGTCTGCCAGTTTCATTAATTCCGCTGTGGTGTCTTTTTGTGGAGCCGCTGCTGCAGCTTGTGGCTGCTGGGCAGGTGGCTGTGCCTGTTGGGTTTGTTGTTGAGCTTGCTGTCCCTGCTGATAAGCTTCCTGCTGCATCTGAGTTTGCCGCTGTGCTGACCTTCGCCCCATAGCCATGCCTCCAACTAACATTACGCCTCTTCCTCGCAAGTTAAGCGCCTCCTTGTTCCATTAAATTCTGCACTTTCTCAATAACTTCAGGGGAAATTCTGCCCATGTCGATTAATTCTGCTTCTGAATCGATAAGTGCTTCTTTAAATTTGATTGCCCAAACGTTTTCAAACAGTAATAAAGCTGCAGAGCTGTCATTTGGTAAATTGTCGGAAATGGCGTTTATGTCTCCTTCATAGAACCATTCTTTTGTGTTTTTTGCTATTTCAGCGTAGGCGGTTGCTATGTCTCCTTTAAGGTCTTCTGCTTCAGTAATGAAGACTTTTCCGTTTGAATCTTTCACTACTAGAACTAAGTCAATAACTCGGACAATTCCATTCTTTTCTAATCGCATAAGTTCAGGAATGATTTTTCCGTTAAACTTGTTGCCTGGAAACCGCACTAAAATATAGTCAACAGGACCCATTGTACGCCCTTTTTCTTCGTTTGCTTCAATCACTGCTACATTTTCCATTTCAATATTTTCTACGGCCAAAAATATCGCCACCCACTTTGAGTCAGAAAGCGGCATATAGCAGTATGTGGAAACACACTGCAACAACAATACAGAAGCTGCTTTTAACGGTTCATTACGTCAGCCAAAGCCAGCACAAAATCGTCAATAACATCAATTGTTTGACCGAACTGCAGGGTAGAGGTTATTGTTGTTACTGGCGTTTCTCCGTAAACGGTCATTCGGGTGGTTTTCTGATTTAAAGGTTTAAGTTCCACGCGTAGGGTTGACCCGTAAGAGTAAAGTGTGTTTGAAGTTTTAATTTTCAAAATGTGGTTGATTGTGTCTTCTTCTTCTATGGTCCAATCAAACTCGTCTACCGCCTTTGGTAAAGCATTCCAAATCTGGTCGACTGTAAAATCGATGTCAACTTCTTTTTTTCTTTCCCTAACAAAAGCCACGTAAGTATCCTCAAAAAGAATCTTCCGCAAAGAATTATGAATGTTTGCATCAACCGCTAACGTATGCCTTCCAAAAGCGCTTTTGCTACACTGGACTGTGCTATGACCTCTTTTTGCCTCTGCAGAATTACCTTTTGGGTTTGCCGTGTTTTCCGTAGCCCAAAAAAGGCAGACAAAGCCATCCATACGCCGTAAACCACAATGAGCGCCAAAAAAACGTAAACAACAATACTCACATAGTAGTCCTGAGGTAAAAACTCAAAAATGTACGCTAAAGTGGCAGCTGCTGGCGGCGTAATCAAAGCCAAACTCAAGCCCGTACGCAATTCTGCCAACTGTGTCCGCTCAATCGCCTGATAATTGCGTTCATAAGCCAACAGAGTGCGAATAACAGCCAAAGTTTCCTGTTCATCCAAAAAAGTCATCTCCAAAAATTACCTGCGGTCTCTACATCACTCTAATGTAATGTTGTTCAAAAACTTCACTACTTCTTTGTAGCGGTGCTTTTAATAATTATAAGCTTCTAAACTTGTTTATGGCAATAGAAACAACCGTTGTCGGAAGTTTCCCTCCTTTACCTATTAAACCGCTTGAAAAGGCCATCAAAGAAGTCGTTAACCTCCAAGTTCAGTATGGCATAGATTTGATTTCTGATGGCGAACAAAGAAGCAACATGATTCAGTATTTTGACCAAATTTCAGGATTAGAGCGATTCAGCGATGGTCTGAGAATTGTAGGAAAAATTGAGCCACTTAAGCCTGATAAACTGGATGAATTCTACAAAATAACCGATTACAAAACCGTAAAATCAATCCTGCAAGGCATGGGAAAAACTGTAAAAGTCAAAATTTCACTTACTGGTCCAATGACTTTAGGCACTGCCTGCGCTTCTGCTGACATAAACAGTGCAGTTGCTCATTACAGTTTAGATGACGAGGAAACGTTGTATTCTGACTTCTCAGATGCTCTTTTGCCTATGGCACAGAGACTGCTTGAACTTGGCGCTTACCTGCAAATTGACGAACCCCTGCTATCAACGGGACAAATCTCTCTTGATACAGCGAAAAAAGTTTTGAAAAATTTTGTTTCACAACTTCCATCTTTCGCGTTGAGGAAGAAAAGTTCCTTTGCCATGTTTGCGGTTCAATCAAAAATGTTCCAACACTCTACGAAACCTTGCTGGGTTTGGGCATTCCTGTTTTGAGTGTGGGCTTTAGCGGAGAGTTGGAAAGAGAAAATTTTGAAATATTTTCCAAAGATTCTCTAAAACAACATGGCGTTAAGCTTGCGGCAGGATTTATCTCAAACAATACTGTTGAAGATGACGTGACAATTATTGAACGGTACAATCGAATTGTAGAAAAGGTTGGAAGAGAAAACGTCAGGTATTTGTGTCCAGACTGCGGATTTAGAGCAACGCCGCTTAAAAAGGTACAATTGATTTTAGAAAAAATGCAAACGGTTGCAAAACAGTAATCTTTCAGAACTGCTAAAAAGACTGGCGCTATGCTTGTATTCGCCTTTTAAACGTTATAACAATAAGCATAGTCGTCAACAATACCGTTAGTGCAAATACTAACGTAAATCTGGTACTGTCAGTGAAGGCTTCGGGTAATTTAGTTTCTTAAAAGCACAAAGCAGTTGCATAACTTTTAGTTTATAAGTAACCGTTAGGAACACAAACAAGAACTGCTGTGATTAACCTTTTTTTAATGGTTTATAGATGATTAGCACATCCTTTTGAGGTTCATTTTCAATCGCTAACTTGTATTTTTCTACGATTGGAACAATGCAGTCTATATTTGCTTGGGCTATTATTCCTTTAATATGCAGTTGGTAACCATGTGAAAGCAAATCGTCTGAATCAGGCGGCATCAAAGCTACAAAGTAAGAGTCAAAAGATGTGCAATGCTGAATAATTTCTTGTAATAAATTAACGGCTTCTTCTCTTTTCAAAAAAGTCGCCTTTCAGTAAATTTGCAATTTTATCTTAAGGAAAAACGATTAATAAAATACTGTTTGTTGTGTGACTACAGTTACACGTTTAATCTTTTGCATAGCCTGTATCTTTTAATATTTGATTGTTGACTTATTAAAAACCGTGAATGGTGCGGGGTAGTAGTATAGCCCGGTATTACGATGGGCTCCAGAAGCAAACCAGAATGGGTATGCTGATTCCCTAAGGGGAATATGACGAAGTTCTGGAGCTGTAGATACCCATTGGTCGTCGGTTCAAATCCGATCTGCCCCACCATTTAACTTTTTATTCCATCACATCAAAATTAAACAGGATATAAAACAAATAAAACTGCAATCTTGACGCATAAACTGTTTTTATTTTAAAAAGCAAACAAAATTTATAAAACCAAACAAGTAAACCCCTGTGAAAAATGATGCACAAAAAAGTAATCGCCTTCACGTTAACGTTTTTGTTACTTTTGGGTTCAGCATCAGAAATGACCCGTTTGGCAACTGCAAATTTTTTGCCTCCGCCTCCAGAGTTGCCGCATGTATACATCCTTAGCGATGGAAGTATTAGCCCACAAACTTTACCTATTCAACATTCAGGCGATTTGTACACCTTAACGAGTGATATATCAGATCTGACCTTAGAGATTCAAAAAGAAGGCATTGTTTTAGATGGCGCAGGATTCACAATGCACGGAAACACCAGTGGCACAGGAATTCTTATTAACGGAACAAAAAATATAACAATCCAAAACTTGACCCTTACTAGTTTTCGCATAGGCATACTTATTGAGCAATCTTCAAGCAACATCATCACCACCAACACGCTAACAAATTGCGAAATTGGACTTCACCTAAATCACGCTCAAAACATCCAAATCATTAACAACCACATAACAGCTAACAGCCAAACCGCAATTGTGCTTTATTCATTTTCTCGCAATAATCAAATTGAAAACAATTTAATCAACGACAATGGTAATGGCATCTGGTGCGAGTTCCCAGGCTCCTACAAAGGAACAAACGATGATAACAAAATAATCGGCAACACCATAGCAAACAACACTGGAACAGCTATACTTCTGCGTGGAAGCGCAAACGACTGGATACAAGAAAATAACATAACAGGTAACCAATACGGAATTGGTCTTAGCGGTTCATCATGCAACTATAACACAATAACTCAAAATAACTTGGTAGAAAACCGTGAAAAAAACATTGACCTCAGCGGTGACTCAAAATATAACCTAATTACCAAAAACTTAATCGCAAAAAGCCAAGTAGGCCTCTATATTTTTAATTCAAACGGTAGCGAAATTTACCTTAACAATTTCATTGAAAATCAAAAACAGGTTGACAACGACTATGTTGAAAATTTCGGTCCTGCAGTAAACTTTTGGGACAAAGACAATCAGGGAAACTACTGGAGCGACACTGCCAACACAACATACGTTATAGATAGTAGCAATATTGACCATTACCCTCTTAACATGCCTGTTTCAGGTGTTGCTATACCAGAGTTTTCAATATGGGTGATTTTGGCTTTTTTTTCAGTGCTTACCTTGTTTGTACTTGTTTTACGTAAAAGGGGCTTTAGAGATGTTTCGGTTTATTGTTTCTAAATAGTCTATTTGTGTAACTCTTATTTCGGTGAACAAAGTTACAGGTTACTGGAGGAACCTAGCAGCCCCCGAACTTTTGGTGTCTTGGTGGGTTGAACATTCCTTGAGTAGTTTAAGCCCTTTTCAGACATAAGACCCCAACCCATCAAGGCACAATATTAGAGCTAACTCTAATTAGCTGACACCTGACGTTTGCGTTAATCCACTTTTTCACCAACCTATTTGGCGTCTATTTGGATGCTATTAGAAACTCGTTGCAGAAACCTAAGGGGGGTAGGTTTTTATTGAGACAAAAGAGCGCTTAAAAGATATTTTTCCCGCCGCAAAACAGGCAAGAAAGCCGTTAAAATCTATTAAAAACAGCCCTGTATTAAGCAAAGAAAACTTTTAGAAACATTGTTTTTCAAACTTTACTAAATTGTACACCAGTAAAGCTATAACTAATAATTGCTTCTTGAAGGTGTAGAAAACTATGCTGAAATTGCGCTGAATGTGATGCATTAGATAACAAACGGCGGCAGATGGAAAATCGGTGAAAATGGTGGGCGGAAAAATGAATGTTTATAAGGGTGGGTTGCAACGTAAAATTGGGTTTGCCGGCCAGAGGGCGCGGGTTCCACCTGATCCCATTCCGAACTCAGAAGTTAAACCGTGTTCCGTTCCCAACTGTAGTGCGGTCTTCGGCCGCGTGAAATTGAGAAAGCTGGCTACCTACTTGTTTTAACTTCAAAGTTAGGCAAATTTTAGGCGTTATTTGGCATAGCTTTATAACTATGCGGTAGTAGTTTTTTTGAGAAGTGGTGTAAAAAGTGACTTTAATCCCCACAAGCGACTTGATAACACGAGTAACATTAAACACTCCTATTCATACTAACCAATTATTCGGCGGTGGCGGCGCAAACGATTGGACCAGCTACCTAAGCATACTGTACATGCTCTTCTTTTTCGTCCTTATCTTCTACGGTCAAAGACTCCAAATGTCCATGATGGTAAGAGAAGTAGAAAATCATCTACATAAACTCAAATTCATCAAAGAAGAAGGACGAAAAACCGCCATAGAAACCTTAAAAGAAATAGGCAAACCAACCATGGATATTTCACCACGCGTTGACAGATACCTTGACTACTTTACAATTAGCCCACAAAATATGGACCCAGCAGGCATCGTAGGCAAGCTTGACCACATACTTGACGTACGCGATGAACGCCTAAAAGACGAAGTAAAACTGATGGCTCCAGAATGTGACGAAGTACAAATCAACAACCTGGAAAACACGCTAGAAGCAGCAATGGCACTAACCTATCTCTACAAAGTCGTACGGCACTATTACATCCAAGGCAAAAAAACCCTGAGCCTTTACATCATAATGCAACTACAAATGATCCTTCCAATGGTTATGAAAGAAGCAGAAGCCTACTCAGCAGCACTAAAAGCGTTCTCATTTGGTCAACCAATCGGAGACAGTGTTGGTCCACTCATCGCAGGTAGACTCATGCACGGCTATGAAGCACGCAAAGTCTACAAAGATTGTGTGGTCGCAGAAGTACCAATCGATGGTCGCACCGCATTAATCATGAAAGCTGAAGGTCCAGGCGGAAACGTCGGCAAACCAGGAGACGCAATCGAAGCAGTCATTGAAGAAAACGAAGGCAAAGTCGCAATGCTTATCATGATTGACGCAGGCCTTAAACTTGAAGGCGAGGCAGTAGGCGAAGTAGCAGAAGGCATTGGCTCCGCAATCGGCGGTCCAGGTGTTGACGCCTTTAAGATTGAAGAGAAACTTGTAAAATACAAGATTCCAATCAACGCAATAATCGTTAAAGAAGACATCGGCGACGCAGTTGCACCAATGCGCAGAGAAATCCATGAAGCAGCAGACAAAGCACTCGAACGAGTGCGGGCATTAATCGCGGAACGCACTAAAGAAGGTGACAGAATAATCATCTTTGGTGTAGGCAACAGCATCGGAATAGGACAATAAACGGAGGAAAAACCATGACAACACAAAATCAATCATCAACTGCAAACAAAATCTCAACCTACCTAATGTTCATAGTACTAATCGTACTTGGGCTATCAATTGTAACCTTGTTCAGCGCGGTCTACGCATACACCTTAGGCGAAGAAACCGCAGCCGGTTTCTTAACAATAATCGGCGTATTCGCGTTAGCCTTATCAGGCGCGGTTCTTTACCAAACTAAACGGAGAACAGCAACAATGAAAGCTGAAACACCAAAAGTCATGACAATCATTGAATGCAAAAACTGCGGCACAAAAAACACTCGCGAATTCCAACGCGGCGACTTCGTCTTTAAAGAACTTGAACCTTGCCCAAAATGTCCTGAACAAAAACAAATGATTACAGGCATCTTCAAAGAAATAAAAGAAAAAGAAAAAACCTACGCAGTTTAAACTGCAAAATTTTTCTTCTTTTTAAGTTAAAACTTCGCAACCGTCTTCTTTTATTAAAAGCGTATGTTCTGCTTGTGCTACGGGTTTTCTGCTTGCTTCAACAAAAACTGGGTAGCTTGTAACAATTTTAGATTTTAAAAGTTCTTTAAATGCTTCTAAATGGTGTTCTTTCGGTACAACTCCTATTAGCCAGCGTTCTGCAAAAGGTAGAGTTCTAAAGTTTGTTTCTATGTGTTTTAGCATTTTTTTGGCGTAAACGTTTTTGGCTGACTTTGCCCTGACAAGACGGTAAATCGTGTTTTGTGGGCTGTCATCAACGCGTGCTATAGCATCGGGTTGTGTGACGAAAGGTTCAATTGCGAAAACTTCGCCTGTATGCACTTTTGTTGTTGTTAGAGTTGCAACATTGGGGATGCTGGTTCCAGCGTGGATTAGGTATCTGCCTACAGAGTGTCCTGTGAGGTTGCTTACAGGTTTAAAGCCGCGGTTTCTAATTGCGGTTTCAATTATGCCGCCGATGCGTCCTGTTGATATGCCGCCATGAATGTTATCTATCGCGGTTTGCAGGGCGTGTTCGGCAGTGGCAATCATGCTTTTGCCTTCTGGATTAAAGGACACAGTAAAAGCTGTGTCAGTCACGTAACCGTCGATTTGCACGCCCATATCAACTTTAACGGTTGAACCCTGCGGTATAATGTTTTTGTCGCCTGGCGGCGAAGTGTAATGCGCGGCGACCTCATTTATGCTGACATTGCACGGAAACGCTGGCAAACCACCTTTTTCACGGATAAGTGCTTCAGCCTTTTCACAGACATCAATTATCAACATATTTTCTTTTACGTAACCCCTCATTTCTTCTCGGGCTGCACATAAAATTTTTCCGGATAAACGAAACTTTCCGAGCTCTTCTAGATCATATGACATACAAACGACACTTCGAATTAAAATCAGTTAATGTTCTTGCAACTTAAATTTGTTGGCACTCAAAACCTCGTCTAACTAAAGAATTCCCACGTTTTTAACCTACAAAAATCGTTATTAGCACCTACCCCCCTTAGGTTTCTGCATATAGTTTCTAATAGCATCCAAATAGGCTGGTGTTTAACCCTTGAAATGGCTGAATTTTTAGATTTTTGTTTGATATTTCTTAAAAAAGCTTTTAGTATTGTTTGTGTTAGGTAACACAAGAACCCATACGTTTTGGTTTCAGAACGTTTGGGCATTTATTGTTTGATAGAAGAGATTTAGGCATGAGTGAACTTGAAAATTCAGGTTACAAAGGCATGGCGCTTAGCCTGCTTCAAGCCGCCGGTTGCAGTGTCGGCGACATCATCCGCATCACCAGTAAAGGCAAAACCTACGAAGGAATCCTAATCCCACGCTCAGAGTTGGGAGAGGCCACTAACATTATCATTAAATTAAAGAGCGGTTACAATCTTGGCATAACCGCAAATATGGATGTAAAAGTAGAAAAAGTTGGTATAGGCACTAAGCCAACATTTGCGGCGCCTTCACTGCCAAAACAGAATCCTACTTTGCCCCATGTAGTCATTATGAGTACAGGCGGAACAATTGCAAGCCGAGTTGACTACAGAACTGGCGCTGTTCGTTCAGCCATGTCCGCAAGCGACCTTTACGGTGTCGTACCGGAACTTTCGGAACTTGCTCAGGTTGATACTGAAATCGTTTTTAGCATTTACAGTGAAAACTTGACTCAGAAAAACTGGACTGAGCTTGCTGAGAAAGTTGCCGAACGAATAAAGCAAGGCGTAGACGGCATAGTCATCGCGCATGGTACAGACACGATGGCATATACTTCTGCTGCGTTGAGTTTTGCCCTGCAGAACCTTCCTGTTCCAGTTATCCTTGTTGGGGCTCAACGTTCATCTGACCGTCCAAGTAGCGATGCAGCAACCAACTTAATTGGCGCAGTTAAAGCCGCCGGTGAAGCCCCATTTGCAGAAGTTGGTTTAGCCATGCATGAAACCGTTTCAGACACCGCAATCGTTGTTCACAGGGGCGTTAAAGTTCGCAAGTGCCACACAAGCCGCAGAGACACCTTCAAATCCATTAACGGATTCCCAATAGCCAAAGTCCAAAACCAACAAATCACAATGCAAAATGGAGAATACCAACGCCGTGACGCATCAAAACAGTTGGTTGTTAAATCGAATTTCTGTGAAAAAGTTGCACTTGTAAAGTTTTATCCAGGGCTTGACCCTGCTGTTATTGATTTTTATGTTAATCAAGGCTTTAAGGGCATCTTGCTTGAAGGTTCAGGTTTAGGTCATGTAAGTAAGTATTGTTTTGAAGCAATCAAAAATGCCACAGCCAAAGGCGTCGTAGTAGCCCTTGCGTCACAGTGCATTTGGGGACGGGTTAACATGAACGTTTACGATACAGGTCGCGACTTGCTAAGCTTCGGTGTTGTTCCATTGGATGATATGTTCCCTGAAACGGGGCTTGTTAAACTCATGTGGGTTCTTGGTCAAACCAGCGACCCGCAAGAAGCAAAACGACTGCTGAAAACAAACATTGCAGGCGAATTAACACCACGTACGCTTCCTCAAGAAAAAACCGTTTACGGAGCACAATAAAATGACAATTGATTACGCTAAAATCGGCTTAAAAGTCGGCTTAGAAATCCACCAGCAACTCAACGTGGGCTCAAAGTTGTTCTGCAGTTGCCCGCCTGAACTTTTCAAGGAAGAACCAGAAATCACTTTCCTGCGCCGTTTACGCCCAACCCAAAGCGAACTTGGACAAGTAGACCCCGCAGCGTTTTTCGAGTTCCAAAAAGGCGTAAAAATCCTCTACGAAGCAAACCACAAAAGCGCTTGCCTAGTCGAAATGGATGAAGAACCCCCTCACCCCTTAAACTTGGATGCACTAAAAGTTGTCTTAACTGCCTCTTTAATGATGAATATGCAGCCAGTTGACGAAGTGCAGGTCATGCGTAAAACCGTCATCGACGGCTCAAACACCACTGGTTTCCAACGCACCAGCTTAATCGCTTTGGACGGCTGGATAATGGTTGGCCAAAAAACCATTCCGATGCTTGCTGCTTACTTGGAAGAGGATGCAGCCCGCAAAACTGGCACTGAAAACGAAGGCAAAACCATCCGTTACCGCGTTGACCGTCTGGGCATCCCGTTAATCGAAGTTGCTACAGCTCCAGTGATTTATTCGCCGCAGGAAGCTCAAGAAGTGGCCTTTGCTATTGGCAGGATTCTTCGTGACACTGGCAAAGTCATGCGTGGCTTAGGTACTATACGTCAAGACCTAAACGTTTCCATAATTAATGGTTCCTTAATTGAAATCAAAGGTGTACAGGAACTCGAATTAATAGCCACGGTTATCGATTTTGAGGTTCAACGTCAACAAAACTTGCTTGCAATCAAAGAAGAACTTGCCAACCGCGGCATCACCCCTGAAATGTTAACGGCAGATTTTCTCGATGTTACTGGCATCTTTAAGAATAGTAAAAGTAAGGTCATCCGTAAAGCAGTTGACAAGAACCATAAAGTTTTGGCAGTAAAACTTTCGGGTTTCAACGGGTTGACTGGTCGCGAGTTAATGCCTAACTTCCGTTTAGGCAGCGAATTGTCTGATTACGCAAAATTCTGGGGCAGAGTAGGCGGAATGTTCCACACTGACGAAGTTCTTACCAATTATGGCATTACACTTGAAGAAGTTGACGCGCTTCGCAAAGCTGTCTGTGCTGGAGAAACAGACGCAGTTGTTTTTGTAGCTGACACCGCGGAGAACACGCAAGACGCTCTTAAAGCAGTAGTTGAACGCGCACAGCAAGCCTGCACGGGGATTCCACAAGAAACTCGAACCGCCAAAGATGACGGCACAAGCCGCTTCATGCGTCCACGTCCAGGTGCAGCAAGAATGTATCCTGAAACCGACATTCCCGCTCAAGCCATAACCTCCGCGCTTGTTGAAGATGTCCGCGCTAACCTGCCCGAACCAGCAGAAAAGAAACTTGCACGCCTAATGAAACAGTACACGCTAAACGAAAAGCTGGCAAAACAGATTGCTGACTCCGAATACGCTTTGCTGTTTGAAGAAATCGTCAAAGAAACCGCCGTAGCAGCCTCAACAGTTACAGCGTTTCTGACTGAAACGGTAAAGTCTCTAAAACGTGATGGTGTTGCAGTTGAAAACGTCAATGAAGCCCAAATCAAAGCATTGTTTGCTGCAGTGGGTTCAGGAAAGCTTGCTAAAGAGGCAACTGCTGAAGTGTTTAGTTGGCTTTCAAAGAATGAAGGCAAAACTGTACAAGACGCAACAACCGCTTTGGGTCTTAAGATGTTTACAGAAGCAGACCTTGAACCCATTATTGACCGCATAATCGTAGCCAACAAACCCGCCATTGAAAAGAACGGAAAAGGCGCATTTGGCATGCTGATGGGTGTAGTCATGAAGGAAGTCCGCGGCAAAGCTAATCCTGAGCTTGTCAGCAAACTCTTAAAACAAAAACTTCCCTAATTTTCTTTTTAAATATTTATTTTAGTAGTTACTGAAAATAGGTTTATGACTAAACCGCAGACTGCTGTTCTTTTCGTTTTGTTGGTTGCTCTTGGCATCGGCTTGTTTTTTGTTTCTTTTGATGACGTTTTGGGTAACCAAGAAATTACAGGTGATTTTCCAGAAGTTGAGTTTTTTTATTCAGCAATGTCTGCAAACACGACTCAGGGCGGCAGTGTCTCCATTAACTGTACAGTAATTAACCTGTCACAAAATCGGTCTGTATTAGAGGGATTGGGCATACAATTACTGGGTATGAGCAACCAAAGTTATACTATAGCTGAAGGGCGTAACTTTTTCAATCAATCCTTTACTCCAAACCCTGTATTAATTGAGGCCCAAGGACAAGCAACAGCTGTTTTAACAATTACGTTTTCTGATGATGCTCCCGTTGGAACCTACTATTTTTCGTTACAAGGCGTTGAAGAATCTTTTGAACTAACAGTAACACAAAAAACCTTCATTGTATAAGAAAAATTTTGCCACAAATCCTAAAAAGCATAAGCGTACGCTATTAGCTTAAGAGGCTACTCCATTGAAGCGTATTGAGGCTCGCATTAAAACGCCGTTTGGCGAAGTTGTAATCGAAGGCGACAGCCCACAAGAAATACTAAACATGCTAGAAACAGTTCCAGAAAACTTTGTGGAAAAACTTTCCGATTTTGTATCTAACCGCCTGTCACCTTCTGGCGCGCAACTAAAAGGCATCGTAGAACCAACAACCGAAGGACCCGTAATCGTAACCCGAGAAAACCTAACCCACTATGAAGCTGTCGGCTTGGTGCTTTACGCCTCAGACGAACGCAAAAACACGGCAGCCCAAGTACAAAAACTCTTGGAATCCAGTGGCATTAAAAGCATGGTTCCCGCGCGCCTAAACGAAATGACCAAACGAGGACAAGTCTTCAAACCTGACCCAAGCAAACCCGAATTCAAACTAACCATTCAAGGGGAGAAATGGGTTGAGGATGAAGTGTTAACTAAAATTAGAGGAAAAATGGCTTGAGCACGCCCGACAAGGTTGATGCTCACTTAAAGTATAAAGAGCTGGAAAAGGATTTCACGTCGACGCTTCAGGAAACTTGGACGTTGCTTGACCAGTTTTTCAAAGAATACTTGCCAACATTTGAGGTTGCCCAAAAACTCACTTTAAACGTTGATTTACAACAGCTCGCCAAAGACTTAGAAGGCCTAATCGCGTTTTCGCCCGAAGGCGCAAACTTGCTGGTGCCCAAAAACAAGTTAACAGCCAATGAGGCGCTTTTGTTGTGGCTTTCAGCTCAGTACCTTGGCAACAAACTTGGACTGCTTAGTAGCGAGTCTTTGTCAAAAACGGAAATGCAGACTAAACTGGGAAAAACAGCAAAAATAACAGGAACCCGCCTTAGGGAATTAATCAAAAACGAATCTGCAGCAAAAACCGCGGATGACCGTTTTAAGATAACTACGTTTGGCGTTTTGGTGACTCAACGTGATGTTATTCCGCGGGTTAAGGCTAAAAATAAGGTTTAACCTGTTTAGGAACATTTTTTTACTTTGTTTGACTCACATTTTTTGGAGGCGTATTGATTGGATATTTCCAGTTTTTTGAGTTTTTTGCCCCTTATACTTGGTACTTTTGCTCTTGACTTAACGTTGCTAATAATTTTAGTGGTAATCGGTATCATCATTATTGCAGTTATCAAACTGTTTATTGTGCTTCTTCCAGCTGTGCTTGTAGCTGTTATCGTGTATTTCTTGACTGGCGGCGACTTATTCTGGACAGGTGTAGCATTTTTAGTAGTGTCGGCTCTTGCTATAATAGCTCGATTGTAACCTTTTCTTTTTTTGTATTCTTTTTTTTGGCAGTTTCAGGTTTCTTGAATCGTTCAGTTAATATGTGATGAAAATCTTAAAACTGCAATGAAATACTGAAATAGGGTTAATCATGGCTTGTTTAAGCATTTAACCGCTAAATACAGCCATAAAGTTGCATTCAACTGTGAGCTTGGTCAATTCAACCCATTAATCCCCGAAAACAACCTTTAATTTGGAGGCATTGCATGCTTTTAGGCAGACGCAAAAACCATCGTCTTCATGACACTTGGCTTAGCCGCATTCATCCTTTTGGATTTGGCGACAGTGTACTGCATTATTACTACGGCTGAAACTGTGACTGCTGGTTTTCCTGTTGGCGCCGTGGAAGTAACCATGGTTAGCATGTTTTCAATGTATGACCTTCCATTAGCCGTTGTAGGTGCAGTCACAACCTTATCGAGGCTTTTGACTTTCTGGAGCCAAATCATTGTTGGGTACCCGCTTACTCAATGGATTGGCGCTAAATCTTTACTTAAAGGTCAATCTATGCTTAAGCTGTCCCCAATTAAGCCTGCAAGTGCCAGTCCAAAAGTTGCAGAGTTTCCTGTTGTAGCTAACTTTCAACCTTAATATTTGTTCAAAAATTTTGCTCGACTGCTTGAAGATGTAAAACAATTCTACACTTATTTGGGGACTTCACCCTTAATTTGTGCAGACAACGGTAATTTTTAATACTGCTATAAACAAATGTGTATCTTTGTTCAAGGAAGAGAGAGATTGGCAGTAGTTTCAGGAATCAAAATAGTGCTTACAGCATCCGCTACCGAAATGAGCGACTTCTTCAACAACCCTTTCATAGCATTCGTAGGTGGCTTCGGAAAAGGTCCTATCCCCCTTTCATACGTAAGAAAAACGCTTTATCCACATAAACAACGAAAAGTCGATGGTCAAGCAAGCTACGCACCCTATGGCCTGCGTAAAGTAGAGTCAATTCTACTTGAAGGCGGCTTTGCCAGAGAAGACATAGCCGTTGTTTACCCAGAAGATTTAGAATTATTTGTTGGTCCTAACACTAAAGTTGTTGGAATCTCATCCATGGACCCCACAGGTATGGGGTATGTAAGCAAAACTTACAGTTCAATCGTAGGCGGCGGTGAACCAATGAACCGCATCGAATTCCGCAAACTCGTCATGAATCCAGCTATCAAAAAGTATAAACCAAAAGTCATAGTTGGCGGTTACGGTTCATGGCAGCTTGAACGCCAACATGTTTCAGAAAGTTACGGTGTAGACTGTGTTCTTATGGGCGGTAGGCCTGCACCTATTGTTGAGCTTTTCAAGAAAGCCGTCAATGGTGAGGAGCTTCCACGTATAGCTAAAGCGGATGAATCATTGGATAACTGGAACTATAACAAAGAAATGCCCCTGACAATGAATGTCTCTATTCACGGTGCGGTTGAAATTTCAAAAGGTTGCGGAAGAAACTGCCAATTCTGTACTCCAACAATGCAGCACAAGGTTGATGTGCCGCTTGAAAAAATTCTGCAAGAAGTTGCATTAAGCACCGCCCAAGGTAGCGACCATATTACATTAATCACTGAAGACTTGTTCCTGTATGGTCAAAAAGACCCAAAGTTTGTTCCAAACCGTGAAGCAGTAGTAAACTTGTGCAAAAGCGTCGCGGATTGTCCCGGCGTAAAAAGTATACAGGCTGCACATATGTCCTTAGCGCCAGTTTATAACGACCCAAAAATGATTGAGGAACTAGCCGAAATTCTAATCGAGAAAAGCTGGTACTCATTTGGTGGAAAACCAATCATTACAGCTGAAACAGGGCTTGAAACTGGCAGCCCCCGCCTTATGAAAAAATACATGGCAGGCAAAATGTTACCATTCACGCCAGAACAATGGCCAGAAGTTGTCACCAACGCGTTTGGTATCCTAAACGATAACGATTGGTATCCACTTGCAACTTTGATTATCGGTTTGCCTGACGAGAAAGAAGAAGACATGTTGCAAACCCTCGAATTGATGGATGACCTTAAAGATTACAATGCATTTTATGTGCCACTCTTTTTCGTGCCGCTGGAAAACTGTGTCTTAATGAACAAAAAAGGCGCAGAAATGGATTCACTATCAAAAGCACGTTGGGACTTCTTCATTAAATGTTGGGAATACAACATCAAAATCTGGAAACCCACTTTTCTTGAAAACAGGATACACAATCCTTTCCTTTACCGAACTTTTGACCGTGTGCTTATTCCATACTTTGGCAGAGTCTTGAGCGCATATTACGGGTTAACTCGTCGTGGCCAAGGTGACCAATTCAAGAAAGCAGTTTACCAGTTAAGCATGCCAATGCCCGATAACGGTCGAAGCGTAAAAGGAAAAATAAACACAAAAACAGAAACAGAAGCTTAGGCAGACTCTTCTGCCGTTTCTTCACTATTTTCTTGTTCAGGCAAATCTGTTTCTTCAATTGTGACTTCAGGCATTGCTTCCTGAATCAACGATGAAACCTGTGATTGCTCAGTGACTGCGGGTTTTAGGATTTTTCTTGCGTGCGTAATGTAGCCTGTGTGTCCTGTCATTAGGGTTTGTGGACGTGTTTTTCCTCGTTCAACTTGCATAGCGCGCATCATAAGTTCAATTGTTTCAATAAAGACGAAATTGTTTTCCCGTAATGCTTCAGTGGTTTTTACGACTTGGTCAATTGTTGGGCTAAAAGAAACAATTGTTCCTGACGGCTTAAGTGCTTCGTAAGCGTGGGGTATGACAAGCCATGGTGTTGCTAAGTCCAAAATTACAGCGTCAACATCACGTTCTTCAATGCCCAAAGTCACGTCGCCGCTTTTCATTTCAACGCGGTCAATGAGTTTTGAGCGTTGCAGGTTTTTGGCAGCATTTTTCTGGAATTCATTTCGAAGCTCGTAAGTGTAAACTTTGCCTGTTGGACCTACATAATGGGCAAGAGCGGTAGTCAGAGAAGCGGTTCCTGTACCTGACTCGACAACTCGGCTGCCGGGACCAATGCCGCTAAACATTACGATTGCCGCTGCGTCTTTGGGGTAAACGATTTGTGTGTTGCGGCTGCTTTTCATTATGTAGTCGGTAAGTTGCGGTTTAAGCGTTGTAAATGTTACGCCTAAGCTACTTTTGATTGGTTCCCCAAACTCTTTACCGATAAGCTCATCAAACTTGATAAATCCCTTGTGAGTGTGAAAAGTTTGTCCTGCTTCAACCTTTAACATGTAAGTTCTGCGGGCGTCCAAGTAAATCAGTGCAAAATCGCCTGCTTGAATTTTTTCGTTAACCAAAGATGTTTTCCTCTTTAATCTGCAAGCAAAATAAGTGTCCCCAAATTTAAGCTTTGAAACACAAAAATCGGCTTCAACCCGTTAAAACCCGAATTTCAACATATTAATGACACAAAAAAGCGCCATTAGCACCTACCCCCCTAGAGATTTTTCAGCTAATTTGAAGGCAAGCACACCCCAAGGCATGGTTTCTACCTACCCCTATAGGTTTCTGCAATGAGTTTCTATTTGGACACTAATAGGCGGCAAATAGGCTGAAGCTTTAACATTTGGAAATGCTGCTTTAACCACTAAATCTCGCAACATGTTTGTATCGTGAACAGTTTTTTATTTAGCTTTAACAGGTACATTTATGATGAATGTTGAATAAAAAAATCCTGTTAGCCATCGCAGTTCCGTTGATTGCAGGTTTGTTGGTGGCTTGTGTAGTGTTGCCGGGTTTGAGTGTTCAAGACGAAAACCGCCTGTACACTTACCCCTTATCCGTCGGAGATAAAACTTATGTTGTAACTTTGGAAACAAACTGGAGCGCTGTTCGTGAGCCAAAAGTAGCCCTCATAAACCCGTCAGAAATTAATCGTCATGCCATAGAGCTTTACTTCCTTGAAGGAACAGAAAAAACCCTAACCTACAACATCACAGTCCCAACAGACCTGCTTTATGGTAACATTTCCTTGGTCTGGAAATACTATCTGCAAAACCCTGAACGTTACACTTTAACCAACAATGGCACCCATAACTCTCTGCAGATGACATTCAATTATACTCCCCCGTTCTCAGGCATAGGCTACTTTGAAATCATTGGAACCGAAGGCGCATGGTAATCTTTGAATCCATGTGAGCACATCTTCCTTTGTTGATTAGTAAACAGGTTGCCTATTTTACAAGTAATCAAGACAATTTTTGCTTGAAAACCAAAACCTTTAAAGAAAGCCTATACGGGTTTAGTTTAGACGCCAGGTAAGTTTGGGCGGATAGATCAGCCTGGCATGATCGCCACGTTGGCATCGTGGAGGTCGCGGGTTCAAATCCCGCTCCGTCCACCAATAAGTTACTTATTATTTTTCGACTGCTTTTGTGTTTTTGGCAAACAGTTAAATTATTCAGAACTTAAGGGAATGTTACGGGATTGGATGATAGATAGTTGTGAGGTTCTTACGCCATTGGGAGGGGCTGGTGTCCCTACAGTCTGGATGGAGCACAACAAGAAGTGGCTAAACAGTTACAAGTGGCATACTTCAACCTCTAAAGGTGTTGGCAATGCTCGAAATGAGTTGCTTAAGCTGGCTGAGGCACCGCTTGTTTTGTGGCTGGATTCGGACATTGAGTTGGATTTTGACCCAGTGCCTGTTTTGCTTGACGTAATGCAGAAATTCAACGTTTCAGGCGTCTGCACAGGACAACTAACAGTCGGCAACCAGTGGTTCCTACAAGTAGCCACTGAAATGGACAAACTCGAAATTGAACGCCACGGCGGCATCAAAATCGTTGAATCTCGAGCCTTCCAATGCGCACTATTCAAACGCGAAGACCTACTCAAAGTCGGCGGGTTTGACTCAACCTTTGACATTGCAGGCGAAGACAACGACGTAATTCGCCGCATGATAGCCGCTGGCATGCTTGTACTGCACTGCAACAAACTAATCGTAAAACATCACGTTAACCCAGAAACTTACTGGCGCAAATTCAAAGGCTACCACAAAGGCTTCAGCCAACTCGCCGCAACCATGAAAGACGGATACCAACCAGAAGTGCAAAATTCTGCTTTAGATTTTAGCATGTTCCGACGCATGCCCCTAAAATATCCACTTTACAAATTAAAAGAAAAACTCTCACTAATGTGAAGTGAAAAAAATAGTGATTACGCCTAAAATTTTGACCTTTTTTGTCACAAACCGTTGCAACGCTAAGTGCAGTCACTGTTTTAACTGGAAAACCCAACCCACAAGCGAGTTAACCCTTGACGAAATAAAGAAAATTGACTTTAGCCTTTTTGATTCTGTTTCAATCACAGGCGGCGAACCCACCCTGCGCGTGGACCTTGCAGACCTTTGCAGCCAGCTTGCCAAAAACAAGATTTACCTAAACACTAACGGGTTGATGCCTGAGCGTATTGGCGAGGTCATCCAAAAGGTTGGGACTGGCATGGTTAGCGTCACGGTTTCGTTGGATGGTACGCAGGATGTGCATGACCAAATCCGAGGCGTGAACTGCTTTGACTCCGCAGTCAAAACTATACATTTATGCAAAAAAGCAGGTGTAGACGTAACAATTCTTACAACCATTTCAAGGTACAACATGGGCAATATTTCTGCTTTGATGGAGTATCTTAAAGCTGAAGATTTATTCTGCAATAAAGGTGAGGTTGTTTTCAATATTGCTCGTGGCTTAGAACACGCTTTTAACGTTGATGAAGCACTGGGCTTTTATCATAACCCGCGTGATGACAAAACTGTTCTGGGCCTTGAAGAACTCAAAACAGCGTATGCAGACATTAAGCCTTACATGGCAAACCAGAACCGTGTTGTCTGGGAATACTCGATAAAAATGCTTTCGCAACACAAGAAACTGGTTTCCTGTTATGCAGGTAATTTAGAAATGGTTCTACAAGCTAACGGTGACGTAGCCGCCTGTGAATATACACGACCATTTGCGAACGTTAGAGATTACGACTTTGACTTGCTAAAGTTGTGGAACAGCCAAGCCGCAGAAGACGTTAGAGCCAAACTGTGCCAATGCTACTGCATACACCCTTGTAATCTAAACACTGCAATTCCCCGAACCCTAACAGGCATCCTTAAACTTGCACCTGACATCGCCAAAAACAAGACAAAACAACTCAAAAGAAAACTTTAAACTGCATTTTCGCGTTTACTTCCCAAAGACGTCTTTTTAGAAAAAACCTTTTATTTGCATCGACTTTTAGGAACTTCGGGGTCGTATGCTTGAAAGTCTGTATTACGATTTTTTGTGTTTCTCTGATTTTGCTTGTTTTAGCAGTCCCTGTTTTTGCTCAGCAAGCTCAATGGAGCAAAATCTATACAGACAGCCAAGGTGAAGGAAACTGTGTCATAGCCACCAGTGACGGCTGTTTTGTTATTGCAGGAAGCAGTAAAGGGCATTTTTTGCTTGCAAAAGCTGATTCAAACGGTGAATTATTGTGGACAAGAACTTATCAAACAGGCGAAGCAAACTGTGTGGTTCAAACAAGTGATGGCGGATACGCTTTGGCTGGCAGTGGCGAAGTTAATTTTATAAAAACTGACGCTTCAGGCAATTTGCAGTGGAGCAAAAACTATGTTAACACTGTTTTGAACATGACTTTTAGGGTAAACAGTGTCATTCAAGCTTTTGATGATGGCTATGTTCTTGCTGGTTATGTTCCTGAAGGTAATGCGCCTCAATTTGATTGGACACTAAGAACCAGTAAAAATGGGGAAGCAATTTGGAACAAAACGTTTGGTACTGTGGTTGCTCAATCATTTGCATATGATGTAGTAACTGTTGATGATGGGTTTGTTTTGGCTGCTAATCGTAAGCTTTACTGTTTAGATGATGACGGTGACGTTTTGTGGAGTGAGCCTTCTGTTTGGGCAGGTTCTTTAGTGAAAACTTCTGATGGGGGCTATCTTGTTGTTTCCGTGGACGGAGCAGCTTTAACCAAAACTGATGCTCAAGGCAAAACTCAATGGAGCAATACTTTCAAGCTTGGTTCTCAGTACAGCTTCTTTAAAGATGCAATTCAAACCTCAGATGGAGGATACATTGCCTGTGGACAAGCGTACCCAAGTTATGAAGGTGTAGCGTGGATAGTAAAAGTTGATTCAACAGGTAAGCAGCAATATATTAAATCCGCTGAAACATTTAGCGGTCATAACGGTTTTGCTAACTCTATAATTGAAGTGTCAAAAAACGTTTACGTCTTTAGTGGGGCAATCAAAAGTATAAGCGACGCCAGTTACAGTGAAGTGTGGCTCGCCAAAGTATCCAGCTCCATCTTGTCTGCGGGAAACAGCGAGTTCCCCATAAATAACACGCCAAATTCAAGCGCAACAACGCCATCAACGCCTACGCCCAGTATTCCTGAACTGTCACAATACGCTTTTTTGCCTATCGCAGTAGCCACCACTATTTTTGCTGCAACAATAATAAGGCACCGCAGCAAGTCACAATTAAAATAACTGCCTAAACCAAACCAAAAATAGTGCAAAGTAGTTTTTGTTCCAGTTTGACCTTTTTTTGTTACCGTAGCATATTTATTTGTCAGGGTTGATTGTATCGGTTCTATGTCTTCTTATAAGGAACTGAAAAAGCCTCTCCTCACCAAAAAAGATGAGGAATACGAAATGCTCATCGAGGTTGCAGAGGACTACATTAAACAGAAGACGGACAAGACCCTTGAGAAAAGCGGGACAGCCGTTGAAGTTGTGGTTCGTGAGCGTCTAATTTGCAGAGGCTTTAACGTAAGCTTAAACCCGAACATTAAACTGGAAGGGTCTGAACAAAAAATTAGCCTGTTAATTCTTGATTCCATATCTAATCCCAGCCAAAAAGAGTACGCGGCAAACGAAGTTAAAATGGTCATACAAGTCATAAACAGCGCTGACGCAGACTCTTTAGACAAAATAAAAGCCCAATTTGATGAACTTAAAAAAATTGGAAAATACCTCCAATTCGCAATTGTAATTCTATCCGAAAAAATCGGTTACACCCACGAAATCACAACCGAAAAACTTGGCGACAAAGCCTACCGAGCTTTCACCTTTGTATCCCGCAAAGCTCACCCCAAAACCGGTGGATTATACAATGAAACCGCAGTCAACGACATGCTCAAAAAGAAAGAACTAAAAAAGACTGGCGACTGGGACGCTTTCATAGCGGCAATAAAAGCAGCCTAAAACTTTTCTTAATCATTATTGCTATTGCCTTTTTCAAGCCAATTCCTTGAACTCGCCACTGTTTTGCCTGCAAACTTGACTTTCAACGCGTCCTCGTAGGGGCAAAGTTCAACACATCGGGCGCATAGCATGCATTTAGATTCAGTTACGTCGCCGCCTTTCTTTTCATACATGGCTGTTGCTTGGGTTGGGCAGACACGTTTGCAGACTCCACATTTGGTGCATTTGTGCTCGTCTTTTTCCAGTTTAGTTAAAGCGATTTGCTTGAACGGTGTAAAAGTGCTAAAAAGCCCCGTTAAGGCTCCAAGTGGGCAGATTCGGCACCAGAATCGTCGATAAGCTAACGATAGGAAAATCACTATTGTTAAGATGATTAAGTTGATGCTTGAGATGTAGCCGCCGATTATCCAGAAAGGACCATATGTGATTTGGGAAATGTAACTGTAATTCATCGAACCGATGCCGCTTTCAATTAGTGAGCATAATGGTCGCATTGGGCATACAAGGCAAAAGGGTTCATTGATGCTGCTTATGATGCCTGCTTCCGTTCCGCCTGGTCCACCAGCACGTGTGCCGGGAATTAACTCGGTACCGAAAATGTAGTAGGACCCGAAAATGACGCTGAGAATCAAAAAAGTGGCAATTATGATGTAGCGTGATTGGCTGAGTTTTTTACTTGTTGAATCCGAAAATGATAGGTGTCGACGTTTAGTGGCTTTACGTAACCTTGTGAGTACATCTTGGAATAAGCCAAAGGGGCATATCCAGCCGCAGTAAGCTCTGCCTAAAACCAGTGCTGCAACCACTAAGGAGCCGATGACTACGCCGAGTTTTTCTAATCCAGTGGTGGAGTAAATTACTTCGTAGCCTCGGGGGTAATTCCAGAAGGGAAAAATGTATGCTTGAAGTTGCCAAATTGCGCAAGTGACGGTTCTGCCGTTTGGATAATAGCATGCTAAGAATGGGACAGGTATGCCGTCTGGCATTTGGTTGCCTAAAATGTCAGCGCCTAAAAGCCTGTCGCGAGGTGAAATGCCAAGTGGTGCCCAAAGAGGTTGGTCAAATGGGCCTAAAATTAACCCCATAAAAATCGCTATTACCGCAAGGATTTGAACGTAAAAGCGTAGGTTGCTGATTTTTCTTGTTTTGTCTTTGGATAACTTGAGGATTAAGGCGATGCCTGCGATTGCAGCTAAAAGATAGATAGGTAAAACTATGTTTGCAGGTACTTCCCAAACCATTAGGGCTGCCTCGCTTTGGTTTTTAGTTTAATTATTGTTGCCAGTGTAACAGTTACTGCTACTGCAATAGCGATTAGGATAATTACTGAATGCTGCATGTAGAAAGGCTGATTATCCACGGGGTAACCGTAATTATAACGTGCAACCGTCAAATTGCCTATAACCCCCTGAATATTCAGGGTATTGTCAGGCAGTAAACGCCAGTTTTGTCCTTCAGCTAAAAACACGTTACCCTCCGTGACTACAGTCCATTCACTTGGGTTAGACTGTGTTGATGAATTAAACCCAAAATTTACTGTTTGCTCACCTAGGCCTTCAGCGTAGTAACGTATGTATCCTAATCGGCGTGAACTATAATTGGCTGTATAAAACGAGTATATAGTGACTTCACAGTTTTCGGCTGAAAACTTGAGGGTTCCCAAAGGCAATGAATTGTTAAGTGTTAATCCGTTAAATGTCCAAGTGCCGTTTTCTAAACTGACCTCTTTATACGTGCCGTTTACTGCAAACCGTATTGTGCCGTTGTAACTGGGAATGTTAAAGGTGTCTTGTGTTGTGAAACTGGTGCTGTTTTGAGCTTGAACAGTCTGCATTATGCTAAGAGCTAAGACTATCAATAAAGCTGTTAGAGTTAGCGTGTATGTTTTGTTACGGGTTGTCAAAGCACCACGTTATCATAAAATATGGTATAGAATGTAGCTATAAGGTTTTTCAAGCAGGCTTTAACAAAAAGGTGTGGTTGGAACACTTAGGCTGTTCCCTTTTTTGTTGGACGCTTAGTTAAGGCTTGAGCTGTCCACCAGATGAGCTGTGCCATCGGGACAATAAACCTTCTCGCCCACGTTCACTCGACGGTAACGTTTCAGGCAGGGCTTCTGCATTCCACAACCGTCACAATCTCGCGAAATCACTTATTTTTTCACCCCTCTCTTCGCGGATGTTAGATTAATGGTTTTTTGAACTTATAAGGAAATTTACGTGCAGGTACTTGACTTTTTTAGAAATTAAGGCTAAATTGGTGGTTACATCCGAGTTAACGCTGTTTTAAGGAGTTATTTTTAAAATTGAGATATTAAAAAAATTAAAAAAAGGTTAAAGTGACCTTAAAACTTTAACGGATTTTTTCTTGTAGGCTATGGTTGCAAATGTTGCTGCTAACAGGAATATGGGAACAAGAGTCAGCACTGGAAACTCTGGAACCACCCAACCTTCAATGTTAGTGGTGGAATCTAGTTTCCATGTTATTTGAGAAACCTCAATTGGGTCTGTTGTGGTTTCTGTTCGGTCAACTTGTTCAACTAGGATGCCTGTTGCTTTGTCAAAGTATAAGTCTCTTGTTGCTTTGTATCCAGCGGTTTCGTTAATGTCTTGGATGCGTACGTGATTTGTTTCTCTTGCGCCGCTTTCATAGTTTCTTGTTGTCACGTCAAGTATGGTTAAACCGTCTGTGCCGCTGGGATGAATTGTGTCGCCAACATTAAGATTAGCGCCTATTACAGCTACAAAGCCTTGTCCCTCACCTGTGTAGAGGTTAATGTAGCCTCTATCGAGATAGGCGGATTCGTTTTTGAAGTAGTAGGGTGCGGTTGTGAGAACGGTTGTTTCGTTTACTTCGCCGATTCTGACTTCAACATGTGTTGTTTGATTCACCTCAATTAGGTCTTGTGGTATTGAAGCGTAAGAGTCGGTTGATGACCAGTAACTGGTTACATGGTAATCAAAATCCATTCCTGGGCTTACCCCAGGGGTAATTGTTTGAGCTTGAACGGTTCCAACGAATGCTAAGGATGCAATGCACAAAATTATGCCTACTGCAAGCAGTTTATTATTCAATTTAACACCTGACACTAATCACTTGGTTCTACTTTTAAATTTATTCCCAAAACTGACTTTTGCAAAGGCTTTTTCATAATTTTTCTTGAAAAAAGTTGCCAAAACAGATTCTTGGTTAATTTATGGTGGTCGACGATATTTGATGAAAATAACTTCAAAAAAAATCACTTAAAGTATCCACACCAAAAAAGGTAAAGAAAATTGTAGGAAAAATTTTGTGTTTAAATCTGTTTTTTGCCGAATCGAGTTTTACCAATATATGCTGCTACGGCAATGGCGCTTAGTATTAAGGGTAGCATTAACACTGGGAATTCAGGTATCCATGCAGTGCCTGTCCACGCAAGGACTTTTCCTCCTCCACCAACTGCCCATGCATAACTGTTTTCTGATTCTGCGCCATGCACCACTGCAATGCCGTTAATGCTTGCGCCTCCAAGAACGCCAACTTGTCCAGCCCATTCAGTTCCTGTCCAGTAAAGTGTTGTTCCGTTTGCACCTGCTGCCCAAGCACTGCTAGCATTATCAATACTTAAAGAATTCAATGTCGCGTTGATTTTGTCAACAACATACCCTGAAGAAGTATTAATTGCGCCTCCAAAGTTTATTCTTGCCCAGTTCGACCATGTGCTGCCATTCATGTTAATGATGACACCCGTATTGGCTAAGCCACCTACTGCCCACCCTGAAGTTGTGTTAACCATCACTATTGAATTTAGATTGCTCATTGTTGGACTTGTTACGTTACTCCAACTGGTTCCATCGTACTGAATTATGGTTCCGTTATCGCCTACTGCCCAAGCATTATTTGAACCGTGAACCATAGCGACTGACCGCAAAGTATTGTTAGTTGGGCTTGTCTGTTGGCTCCACTGGTTTCCGTTCCAGTTAAGAATTGTTCCGTTAGTACCTACTGCCCATGCTGGTGACCCTGAAGAATCAGCTGTTACACCATACAATGTCGAGTTGACTGAGGGATTAACATTCATTGTTGACCAGT
This sequence comes from Bathyarchaeia archaeon, assembly GCA_050108115.1. Taxonomy (GTDB): domain Archaea; phylum Thermoproteota; class Bathyarchaeia; order Bathyarchaeales; family Bathycorpusculaceae; genus Bathycorpusculum. The sequence continues at coordinate 199,494 of JBNIDP010000001.1, forward strand.
TTCCATCATACTTCAATATGACCCCATTTGTATTGTTGCCACCTACAGCCAATCCTGCGCTAGAGTTAACCATCACTATTCCATAAAGATTTGATGAGGTGGGGCTGTTCACTGTTTCCCAGTTGGTTCCATTCCACATTATGATTGTACCAGCGTCACCTACTGCCCAAGCTTCAGAATTCATCAATGTAGGCGAGGATGAGTTGCTTACAATTGCTACTGCATTAAGGTTTGAAGTTGTTGGACTGTTTGTGTTTATAGCAGTCATGTCTTGTGCGTATGCAACGGAAACTAAAGCAAGTAACGAAATCGTAAACATAACCACCGTTATCTTAAAGAAAGATTTCATAATAATTTTTCACCTGCCTAAAAATTCAACATGTTCACCCAACCACCAATAATATAGATTTGTGACTACACAGGAATAACCACTTCCAAGCCAAAAGCACTTTTTTAAAAAAAGCTCAATTAATAGTTGCCAGTTTTTTAAAATCTGTAACCTTGCTGATAATTTTAAAGGAACGCTTGAATCGTTTTTATTGGTTCACAAGGCAACTCGTCTCTGTTGGCGCCAGTTACCGTAAAAACTTCAGCATCTTCCCTCTGCTTAATCAAAGCAATCAAAGGGTCTGAGGCTTTGGCGTGCACAATTGCCAACACTGGTTTGCCGCTTTCAAAAGCCGCATTCACTGCGTGTTTAAATTTTTCTGAATACAACTCCATAGGACCAATCTCATCAATCACTATCATTTGACTTTTTTGGGTTGCTTCTAAGATGGCTTGCACGCCGATATCGTCAAGGTCTTGAAGGTTAACACGGTATTTACCGACTTGCGGTCCCGAATTCTGATTAATATGTGAAAGCCAACCTTGCTTACCATTGACTATATCTAGAACCTCAAAGCCTACCCGCACACCGCTTTTTCTTGCTTCACGGCTTACCATTCCGCCAACGTTGATTCCCCGTTTTTTTAAATCATCCACTACCTTTTGAAGTACAGTCGTTTTGCCTGTTCCCGAGGCACCGGTTAAGATGAAAATTCGTTTCCCCAACCGTTTTTGCACCAACCATACCAGAAGTCTAATATTGCAAATAAAATCTTTTCAATACAACTTTGGATTGACACATGATGGCTGAAGATTACACTGCAGATTTTCCAAGTGAAACAATCAAAGAAGGTAAAGTTGAGATTCTGGTGCCTAAACTTTCAGCTTACGGTGTTGTGCCATCGGATTATGCGCCGTCAAGAGCACCAGTTTTTTACAATCCCGTTATGGAGTTTAACAGGGATTTATCGGTTTTAGCGTTCAAAGCCTACCAGCAAATGGTGGGTCACGAAATCAGCATTTGTGAACCCCTAACAAGCCAGGGTATTCGCGGAATCCGGTACGCAACCGAAATCGAAGGCGTAAATAGAATACTTCTCAGCGACATCAACCATCACGCCTACGAACTTGCACAACACAACATAAAACGCAACAGTCTACAAGACAAAATCGCTCTTAAACACAAAGACGCCAACTGCGTTCTAAGCTGCAATGCATCACCCAAAAAACGTTTCGACATAATCGACATTGACCCCTTTGGGACACCCGTGCCCTACTTAGACTCTGCGTTTAGGGCTCTTAAAAACAAGGGCTTAATTGCGGCAACAGCCACCGATTTAGCGCCTCTCTGCGGTGTTCATGCCAAAGCTTGCGTCCGAAAATACGGCGGCAAACCCCTTCGTACAGAGTACTGTCACGAGTTGGCTGTTAGGCTTTTGGCGGGTTGCATGGCGCAGATGGCGGCTAAACATGATATCGGCATCAAGTTTCTTCTCAGCCACAGCAGTGACCATTACATCCGCGTTTACGCCCAAATCGGTTATGGCTGCCAAAAAGCCGATGAAGCACTCAAAAACACCGGTTACATACTGCACTGCTTCAACTGCCAACACCGAGAAACCACCCAGCAACTGTTCGGTTGCCCAACATGCCCCGAATGCGGCACAAAAATGGATTACGCAGGTCCCTTATGGATTGGCAGCATAAACGATGAAGCCTACATCGATCAAGTTTTAAAAGAAAACCAAGCAGTGGCGTTTAGAAACAGCGGCAAAATTTGCAAACTTTTAACAGCCCTTAAAGCCGAAGCACAAGCACCCATAACATACTACGTGATTGACCGTGTATGCAAAAAACTCAGCCTACCCGCAACGTCAACGCAGTCATTTCTAACTGCCTTGCAAAACAGCGGTTACCAAGCAGTCCAAACTCATTTTAATCCACGAGGCATAAAAACTGACGCGCCCGCGTTGGCATTACAGAAAACTTTAAAAATACTCATATCCGAAAACGCCCAAGCGGAAAAGGCTTAAGCGTCCAAATACGCATTTCTTTTTGTGAGTTTTTATGGTTAGCGTTGAGCAGGAAATTGAGGAGATAGTGAACAGGGAGACTCTTGCGTGGGATACTAAGGATGTTGAATTGTTGCTTTCGATTTTTCATCCCGACATGGTTTGGCCTTGGCCAATGAATGCTCAAGCTCATAATCCTGTGGATTGGGTTTTTGAAATGGGCCGGTACGATTACAAACGTTGGAAAGAATGTTGGCAATGCCTGTTTGATACGCATACTTTGGCGCACAATAACCGTAAAATTAGAAAGATTGTGGTTTCAAAAGAGGGAGACGGAGCTTTTGCGGTTGTTGACGTTGACACTTTATGGGTTGACTCTGAGGGCAAGCATAACCATTGGAAGGGTAGGGCTTGCAAGGTTTACACTAAAATGGGAAACCAGTGGAAACTGATTATGCATACTGGACTGCTTGATTACACAACAAAAGTTTAAAGAGCAAAACCTGTCTTCCTAAACAGGTAAGTGAGCATTCATGAATGATAAAGTTGCAGTTATCGGCGCAGGCATGATGGGAAGCGCCATAATCAAAAGCCTCCATAAAGGCGGCTATAAAGGCCAAATCACCGCTGTTGACATTCAAGTAGAAAAACTAAAAGAGCTTGAAAAAATCGGTGTAAAAACAGGTTCAGACAACCGAAAAGCCGCAGAGGAAGCAGACATAATTTTCGTAATCGTTAAACCCGGAGACGTAGAAAAAGTCCTCAAAGAAACCGCTAAAGAAACCAAAAGCAAACTTGTAATTTCAGTCGCTGCAACAGTCCCCTTGTCTTTTCTACGCAAACATGCGCCTGAGGCCAAAATCGTGCGTATAATGCCTAACCTTGGCGCTATGGTGCAGGCTGCTTACACAGCTTACGTTTGTGAATCAAACGTTACTGCAGAGGACAAGCAGAAAGTTCAGACACTTCTTAACATGATGGGTGCCTGTGACGAGATGGATGAAAAATATATGGATGCCATAACTGCAGTTAGCGGAAGCGGACCAGGCTACATGTCCATCATAATTGAAGCTTTAACTTATGCGGGCCTTAAAGTTGGGTTACCACGAAATATTGCCTTGAAGAGTGCTGCTCAAACAGTTCTTGGCACAGCAAAACTGGTAATTGACTTAAACGAGGACCCAGCAAAAATCAAAGACATGACAACCACCCCCGGCGGAACCACTATCGAAACAATCTTCCAAATTGAACAAAGCCAAATTAGACCCGCCATGATGCGCGCCATAGAGGAAGCTACAAAGAAAAGCGCTCAAATCCGAGAAAAACTCAACCTTACATGAGAACACATTTCATGTTTGAAGCAGTAATTTTCGATTGGGACGGAACGCTTGCGGATACGCGGGCAATTATCGTTTCTTCTTTTCAACAAACTCTAAAAGAAGTTAACATAGACATTTCTAACGAGTATGTTGAAAGACGCATGGGTATTGGGGCAGCTGAAACTTTTCGTGAAATACTGCGCGCGGCAGGTAGACCCGTTGATGAAGCATTGGTTAAGCGTCTGGTTGAAAACAAAAGTCAACAACAAATCCATCTGAAAGATCAGGTGCAGCTTTTTCCGGGGGCTCTTGAGCTTTTGGTGACTCTGCAGGGCAAAACCCGGATTGGGTTAGCGTCAATGAACAGCAAATCAGTAATCGATGCCATAGTTAAGACCAAAGATTTAGAAAAATACTTCCAAACAATCGTCGCCGCTGAATCAGTAACGCATTCTAAGCCTAACCCGGAAATTTTTCTTAAATGCGCAAAACAGTTAGGCGTGTTGCCGTCAAAATGTGTAGTTGTGGAGGATTCTCTTTTCGGAGTTAAAGCTGCTAAAGCCGCAGAAATGGGTTGCATCGCAGTTACCACAGGCGTTTACAGCAAAGCTGAACTAGAAAAAGAAAAGCCTGACTTGATTGTGGCAACTCTAAAAACCCTTGAAGTGCTTGAATTTATTTTAAGTTAATAATAACTTGTAGTTGTATCACACCAGTCACATAACCTTAAACGTTTTTGGATGCAAAGATATTTTTGCACATAAATGTGAAAAGAAATGAAGGGCTTTTTAGGCAACAATAAATGCAAGGAACCATTGTTCCAAGTTCTATTGCTAGATAACGATGCAAACCTTAACGTGCAAGTACAAGAAGCTCCAAAAGTTGATTACTCAACTGTAAAAGAGCATCTCAAAAACGGCGGTAGCGTCTTTATCACAAGCAAAAAACAACAAAAACTTTTACCACCAAAAATCCGCAGAGCCCAACAAAACTACACAGCAACCCGAAGAAACTATGGAGCCCTCCTTCAAGAAACATATGAAAAGCAACATTTTGTGTGACGTGCATCCACTGATTCCCTTTACCCCCCTCTCTCTTCCCGTAAACTGATTTTTTGGATGCACGCCACTCCCGCTAACATAAAGAAACAAAACAATTTTTTTATGGCTTGGGCTTTAGCATTTTCCCTGAATCGAAAACATTTTTTTAAAAAAATGCGGCTGTTTAGTCGCGTGAATACATTGCTCTGAATTCCTTTTATAGGTCTTGGCCTCTGTTTGAGCCGACGTTTAATTCTTCTTCTACAAAGTAAACAGTTGTCCCTCTGATGTTGAGACTTTTTCATTAAATTGTTTGCTCATATATTTGGTGCCTTCAAAAAAAGTACGTTTTAAGGGCATGCTCACGGTATAGGCATACGTTGTGCTTACGCGACAACGAAACTGTCTAAAGAGCCTGCTGAATTGTTTGTTGCTATTTGACACCAGTCACAAAGGCTTAAGAACCAACTAAACCACCATTAATTTCAGTAACAAAGCCATAAACAACTGCCACTGTTACCCGTAGCAAATGTTTTTGGCAGACTCAATTTTTGGGAGAAAAACGTGAAAAAGTTTTTTTTAAAAAATAAGTCGAACAAGTTTGCCTGTTTTTTGAGTGTAACTGGCGTTTTTTTGATTTTAACAACCGTTTTGTTTTGTCCTACTTATTCGACTGCTGAAGAAACAGTCCTTCAAGATTCTGAGGATTATCCTGAATATTTGTTGACGCAGATTCAGGATGATGCTTCAGTGTATGAAGCTAACACTGTGTATATGGGTGTTTGGTTAATCAACATTTATGATTATCAGTATATTGCGGGGGATTATACGTTTGATTTTTACTTGTTCTTTTTGTGGGTTGATAATAGCCCTAACATGACTAAGGTTGATTGGGAAATCGTAAACGGGTACTTGGTTAACCCAACTACTCTTGCTGAAGTTGACCGAAACTTAACTGGGCCAGTTAAACATGACATTTACAGGGTAACCGCCCGTTTAAGCACGCCACCGGACGCTATAGATTATCCTTTTGAACCGATTTACATGGGTATAAATTTTGATTTTATTACTCATGGCTACTATCAAAAAGTTGTTTGGCTTGCAAATCAAACAGGCATTGACTCCGCCTTTAAAAATCCAGGGTGGGTAACAACTAACGTTGCATTAACTTCAACACTGCACTCGTACCCTTTGGATGTAGAGTTGCCAAGAGCAGCAATAACTTTAACACAGCAAAGACAACGAATCATATTAAGCATTCAATCGTTTATTCCACCACTGATTTTTGCGATAGTTTCAGCGTTTTCTTTTCTATTTGGGCTAAGAGAGCAAAACGCTGTGGCTTTACGTATAGGCTTGAATACATCAATGCTTGTTACAACATTGCTGTATAATTTTGCAGTAGAAAATTCTATTCCGCCCTCTTCAACAATCACGATTTACGGCATATTTATTCTTTCGGTTCTTATCTTTATGGTGCTTAACCTTCTTGTAACAATATTAGGCGTTTTTTCTTGGCTTAAAAACAAACATGAAAAACACACCCAACGAATCAACCAATGGGGCTTATTGCTAACTTTTGGTGTGCCAGTGCTATTCTTCTTTTTAATGTATTTCCTAAGAGGCTAAAAGGCGAAAAACTTGAAAGAAACAAGCAGCAAAAAATCGTTTTTAAGCTCAATCGTTCTTCCACTGGCGTTAGCCCAATTCATCTGCAGCTATGCCGCTTCAAACATGAACGTTGCAATAAGCGACATAGCACGCGACTTAAACACAGACGTGCAAGGAGTACAGTTGGCAATCACTTTTTTCACTTTAACTATGGCTGCTTTAATGATTCCAGGAAGCAAACTCACCGACATTTCTGGACGCAAAAAAATATTCCGAATCGGCCTTATCATTTACGCTTTGGGCGGCTTAACCGCTGCTCTTGCACCCTTTCTAGGTGTACTAGTTTTCGGTTACTCTATACTTGAAGGAATAGGTTCTGCTCTTTTGATTCCGCCGGTTTACATTTTGGTCACGGTTTCTTACACTGGAGTTGCCCGCGCAAGAAACTTTGGAATTATCAGTGCCGCCGCGGGAATAGGTTCAGCTGCTGGACCTTTAATTGGCGGAATAATTACTACAGCAATTAGTTGGCGTGCCTCTTTTTTAGTTCAAGTGTTTGTTGTTTTAGCAATTCTACTTCTTACCATGAAAATCGTTGAACCCAAAAAAGAAGAAACCAAACATCATTTTGACATTGTCAGCACTATTCTTTCAGCAACAGGTTTAGTGCTCATAATAGTGGGTCTTCAAACAACCGCCACATACGGCTGGTTCATTGCAACAAAAGACTTCATAATAAACAACATCATTATTTTACCAAAAGGCGGCATCTCGCCGTTTCTTGTTTTCCTAGCTATAGGTGTTTTCTTTAACGTCTTATTTTATTTTTCACTTAGACACAGAGAACGGGTCGGAAAAGAGCCACTGTTACAAACTCATATTTTGCATAATAAAACCTCAAATTTGGGTTTGGTAACTCAGATTGTCCAGTGGCTAATTTTGCAGGGAACGTTCTTTGTTCTCTCTGTTTTTCTGCAGACAGTTAGGGGTTTTACCGCGATTGAAACTGGGCTGATTTTAACTTCTGCAACAATTGGTGTCTTGTTTACCTCCGGAATAGCAGGCAGACTCGCCAAAAGACGGTCACAACGAGTAAACATTAGAAGCGGTTTTATTATAACCATTGCTGGAATCGTGTTTCTTCTTGCGCTCTCGGGTGCCACGTCAAATATTTTCTTTTTCTTGCCTGGACTGTTTCTTATCGGCGCGGGCATAGGCATAATGTTAACATCTTCGGTTAATGTGGTTCAATCTGCGTTTCCAGAAAAAGACCAAGGCGAAATTTCAGGTTTATCCCGAAGCATCTCTAACTTGGGTTCTTCTCTGGGTGTTTCAATTGTTGGTTCAGTTTTGGTTTCTGCTGCATTGCCTCAAAATGAACCGTATGTTTTAGCGCTTATTGTTATGGTTGCGATTGCAGTGTTTGGTTTAATTGCCGCTATTCTTATACCGAACACTCCCCCACAAAACATTGAAAAGGCATCAGTTAGCAAAAAATCTGGCTCTAAAGGCAACCTACAGAAAAAATGATTACCTGTCAAACTTATTGGCAATAAAGACTCAATTTATGCTAAATTAGCTTAAATTTTGTATCAATAATGCACCAACAAACCCATTTAAGTTTCAAAACGGGATTTTTTTTGGAGTTAGGCAGATTTGCAGTTGCCTTCTATTATTTTTTCACAAAATGAACTTTCAAATTTTGACGATTCAATCCATAAAGAATGGTTAATAACCAACGGTTTAGGCAGTTACGCATCCAGCACAATTTTAGGAATAAACACACGAAAATATCACGCTTTGCTTGTTGCTGCTCTGCGACCGCCGGGAGAAAGAACCGTTTGCTTATCCAAACTTGATGAAGATGTGGAAGTAAACGAAAGCAATTACCGCCTTGGAGCAAACGATTTCCGCAACGGCATCTACCCGCAGGGATACCTTTTCTTAAAACAGTTTACTGTTTCACCTTTTCCCACATACAATTATGTAACAAACAGTGTAGAGTTGCAAAAAACGGTTTTCTTGCCTTTTGAAAAAAACGCTGTTATAGCACTTTATTCAGTCAAAAATAAGGCGGGTTCTGATTGTAAAGTTAAAATTTTCCCTCTAATATCATACCGACATTACCATTACGTTATTGATCGTCAATCAAGCCCGGTAGAGTTTGACCAGCAAAACACAGACAAGGACCTAACCTTAACATTTAGCAACCCTTCAGCAACAATTATTTCCCAAGCAATAAACGGCAAATTTAACGCAAGTCCCCAATGGATAGACAGCGTATACTACCGTGAAGAAGAAAACCGAGGCGAATCCAGCATAGATGAAGGCTACCAACCAGGAACCTTCGAGTTCGTTATACCTAAACGCAGCAAAAAAGAATTCGCCATTACAACAGCTGTGGACACTAACCCAACCGAAACAAAACAAGCAATCAAAGCGTTAGGTTCAACAGTAAACGACATTAAAGATTTACTACACCAAGCAGCAGACCACCGACTAACCTACCTATCCAACTTTTATGACAACTCTAAAATAAATGTCAGTGACGAATTAAACTGGATTCTGCAAGCTGCAAACGACTTTATAGCCAAAGGCCTAAACGAGCAGCAACGTTTCATTATTGCAGGTTTTCAATGGTTTGGCTCTTGGGGAAGAGACACCTTTGTTTCTTTGCCTGGTTTGATGCTTGTTACGGGTAGGTTTTCTGAAGCACGAAACGTTATTTCTGATTACGCAAAATACTGTCGTGACGGTGTTATCCCTAACCTTATTGATGACAAAACAGGTGAACCGATGTACAATACTGTTGATGGCACTTTGTGGTTTATCAATTCAGTGCTTCAGTACCTAAAGTACACCGATGATTATGATTTTATAAAAAGCCGTCTTTGGGAAACATTTACAGACATAATTGAAAACCACAAGAAAGGCACAATTAACGGCATACACGTAGATAATGACGGATTACTAGCTCATGGACCACAATTAACTTGGATGGACACAGTAGTAAACGGTGAACCGTACACGCCCCGAGCAGGCAAAGCCGTAGAAGTTCAAGCACTATGGTACAACACACTGCGTACTGTGCAGTTTCTTGCAGAAAGATTTGGACACAAAAAACTTGCAGAAGACTACTATTTTATGGCTGAAACGGCAAGAAAAAGTTTTACCGAAAAATTTTGGAACGCCCAACAAAACTGTTTGTTTGACGTAATAAGTGACGGCGGTCCAGATTATTCTGTGCGGCCTAATCAGGTTATTGCGGGCGCTTTGGATTTTAACATTATAGATAAGGTCAGGGCTAATCAGATGGTTGATTTTGTTCAAAGAGAGCTTTTCACGCCTGCAGGATTAAGAACGCTTCCGCCTAACGATTCACGGTACAAAGGAAACTATGCAGGCAACCGCGAAGACAGAGACCGTGCATACCATAGTGGTTCAATCTGGCCATGGCAAACAGGACCCTTTACTACTGCCTATCTTAAAGCAAAGGGTTACTCAGATGTAAACAGACAGTATGCTTTGTACAATTTTATAAGACCGCTTTTTTCAAACAAAATTCGTAGTGGCGGTTTAGGAACAATCAGCGAACTTTATGATGCAGAGAATCCGTACCTTTCGCGGGGTTGTATAGCGCAAGCGTGGAGTGTTGCAGAACCGTTAAGGGCATATGTTGAAGACATATCGCTGGTTAGACCAAAGTTTGAAAGAAGAGTACTGTCTGTATCTCTTAGCATCACAGCATAAAATAAAAAAGAGTTAAAAAAAGAAAGAAATAGGTTAAACTTTGTTTACCAAACGCTCGAACGCGTCAGTTGCAACTGTGCCATCTAACTTTAGAAGAACAGACACTAGTCCTGTCCAACCTGTCTGATGACTTGCACCAAGTCCAGCACCGTTGTCGCCATGGAAATACTCATAAAACAAAAGGTTGTCTTTCCAGTATGGATCAGTTTGGAATTTTTCTGTTCCACCAAAAACAGGGCGTCTGCCATTTTCGTCGCGTAAGAAAATTTTGACTAACCTATTTGAGATTTCTTTAGCTACTTCAATTAGCGTCATCATTTTTCCTGAACCTGTCGGGCATTCAATTTTGAAGTCGTCTCCGAAATACGCGTAAAGATTCAGTAGGGCTCTTAGTATTAGGATGTTTATTGGGTACCATACTGGTCCGCGCCAGTTGGAGTTGCCGCCGAAAGCGCCAGTCACGGATTCTGCAGGGGCATATTCAATATCAAACTTGTTGCCTGCTAAAGTGACGCTGTAAGGGTGGTCTGCGTAAGCGCGGGATAAAGAGCGAATGCCGTAGGGGCTTAAGAACTCATTTTCGTCCAGCATTCTTGCGAGCACTCGGCGAATTTTATCTTCGGTCAACAGGCTTAACAGAACATTGCCGTTTGCTCCTTGCTTTCCAGGTCGATGTATGTTGGCGACAAGTTCTGGATGATTCTTAACAAACCAGCTTACTCTTTCAAGAAAATGCGGCATGTTTCCTATTGCTTGAGGTGAAAAAACGGTAGTAGCGCATAGAGCAATTAATCCAACCATTGAACGAACTTTTAGGCGAACTGCTCTTCCATCAACATGACGCAAAATGTCATAGTAAAAGCCGTCTTCGTCGTCCCATAAACCGAAATTATGTATGCCGCCGCTGTTCATGGCGTGTGCAATCCAAAGGAAGTGTTCAAAAAACTTTATTGCTTGCTCCTCGTAGCCGGGGTCTTCTTTTGATAGAATCGTAGCTAATGTTAACATGTTTTGGCAGAACATTGCCATCCATGCAGTGCCGTCTGCTTGGTCAAGAATAACCCCCGGCGGCATTTTTGCGCTACGGTCAAACACGCCAATGTTATCAAGCCCAAGGAAGCCGCCTTGGAAAATGTTTTTGCCTGAGTCGTCTTTGCGGTTTACCCACCATGTGAAGTTCATTAGTAGTTTTTGGAAGGAGTTGGCGAGAAATTCAATGTCTCCTTTGCCGTATAGGGCTTCTTCGAGGTGATAGTTGAAGATGATTGCCCATGCGTGAACTGGTGGGTTTACGTCGTTGAAGTTCCATTCGTATGCGGGGAATTGTCCGTTGGGGTGCATGTATCGTTCGTTGAGCATCAGGTTTAGTTGTTGTTTAGCAAATTCTGGGTCAACCATGGAGACCGCCACAGTGTGAAATGCTAAGTCCCAAGCGGCGTACCATGGGTACTCCCATTTGTCAGGCATCAAAATGATGTCGCTGTTTACCATGTGGAACCAGTTAATGTTGCGAACTGGTTTTTGAGCTTCAGTGTAATAATCAACTTGATGCTCAGTTAACCATTTAGCAATATCATAATCGTAATACTGCTTCGTCCAAAGCATACCTGAAAGCGCTTGGCGCAAAACGTTTTTTTCATCATCAGTTAACGTTTTAGGACTAACTAAATCGTAAAATTCGTCTGCTTCTTTTATACGTGACATGAAAAGTTCGTCAAAACCTGTTCCAAACATGTTTTCTGGGTCAACATCTTCCGGTTCAACGGTGGTTAGCCTTAACTTAACAGTAACAGACTGCAAAGCTGGAACAATAAACATGCAGTTAGCAGAAATTTTTGTTCCAACTTGAGCTGGGTTAATCGCGTTTTCATCACCGTTAACCACGTAATTGTTGATGCCATCTTTAACAAAAGGCGTTAAATTGTTGGTTCCAAACAAGCGTTTATTGTTATTCTCATTTTCTGTAAATAATAATGGAACTTGTCCGTCACAGTAAAGGTAACGTTTTCCTATAAACTGCTGCTCAGCTTCTACAGCGCTAATGTTTTGTGTCAGTTTTATTTCTTTAATTAAGGGGTGCTCGATTGGGATTTTACTGCCATACCAGATATTGCGGAACCACAGTGTGGGCAGTATCGTTAATGGGGCATCCTTGTTACTTCGGTTGAAAGCTGTTATTTTGATGAAAATGTCCTCAGGCGATTTTTTGGCATATTCAACGTAAATGTCAAAGTATTGATCTTGGTCAAAGATGCCTGTGTTTATTAATTCATACTCGAATTCGTAGCGGCTTCTTGACCGGTTGGTGTTTACAAGGTCAAGGTATGGGTAAGCGTTTTGTGGGTACTTGTAGAGGTACTTCATGTAAGAATGGGTCGGAGTGTTGTCAAGGTAAAAATAGTATTCTTTGACGTCTTCGCCGTGGTTTCCTTCATTGTTAGTTAAACCGAAAAGGCGTTCTTTTAGAATAGGGTCTTTTCCGTTCCAAAAGGCAACTGAAAAGCACAGGTTTTGTTTATCATCACTGATGCCAGCGATGCCGTCTTCTCCCCAGTGGTACGCTCTTGAACGTGACTGGTCATGCGTAAAGTAATCCCATGCAGACCCGTCGTTGCTGTAGTCTTCCCGTACCGTGCCCCATTGTCGCTCACTCAAATATGGTCCCCATTTGCGCCAAAGCGCACGATGCTGACGTGACTCAATTAACCTATTTTTTTCTGAAATCAACTTGTCTCAACTCAAAAGCAGGTATACGTTACTCTATGCAGAAAAGGGGATAATATGAATATGTGACTGCAACTTGTAAATCACATCATTAGCGTTGTTGCGTCAAGTTAACGTAGAAACGAAATGAAGAATTCAGGGTTAGACAAGAATTCCTCTTTTACCCAGCTAAACACTGTTTCCCTAGACGCCTGCGAGGCTTCTTTGAAACAGTTAATCATGCAGTATTTGTTATCGCACAGGGTGTTGTCGGTTGCTTGAAAGTTTATTTCTTGATTTTCCCTCAAATTAGTAAGTTTTCCTTTTTTGTAGCAGGGAAAAACGTTCAGGTTGCAATCAACAGTTAAAATGACTCTACCTGCTTTACAGGGATATTTCATGTGTATGTTATCATGTGCTCGCAGTACATCGCGTAAGTAACCTGTTGTGTTTGCAACTTGTGAGCCAGATAGTTTTAACTCTAAAACCTTTGCAACGTTTTTTCGAAGGTTAGTATAGAAATCCTCTGAAGTCTTTAGGGTTCCACCAACTGAAAACGTGCCATCGTTTGATGAAATATATGGGTAAGAAAAAGAAAAAGGCACCCCCAAGTCGTCATTAACGTAGTGAACCATTTTTGAAACGTCATCGGTGGTCCAAAAAGGATTCAAAAAAGTTACTCCATACAACTTTATGCCGCAAGTTTTTGCTAACTGGATTGTTTCCAAAGCCGTTTTAGATATGCCTGGCACATGTTTAGCTTTATCCCAAAGTTGCGTGTTATAATGGTCCACGGAAACAGATAGTGCATCTAAACTTTTGCTTAATTGTATGATGGTTTTTTTGGGGATAGTGCCGTTTGTTGTTATAGATGTAATCAAACCTTTTTCTTTAGCATGCATTATGGCTTCAACCAAGAAAGGATACAATCCAGTTTCTCCGCCTGTGAAGTAAACTATGGAAAAATTGTTTTTTGCCAAAACATCAATAACAAACAGTACATCCGCCAGAGACATATCTACAGGTGGTGAAGCCCAAATGTTGCAGCGGTCAACACATTTAGCATTGCATCTGGTGGTAACATGGATAATAGCGAATTTTACTTCTCTGTTACGAATAAAACGAGAACCTAAACTGCCGATTAGTCTCCAATTCATCCAAAAATGCCTCTAGAAAAGAGTGAAAAGAAAATTAGCTACAGCTCGAAAACAAGATAGAGATAGACACCACAAAACAATGAAAGCGAAAGCAAAGCCAAACTATACAATGAAAAAGTGGACTAAATGCTTACTTTTATTCCGCGCCGTACATGTTTAGGTGGGCATTCTTTGATGTCTGCGCCTTCTGCAAGTTCAAGCAATGTTTTATTGATTGTTACAACGTCGCCTACAGAAGAAATTATGTTAATAGGCATGCACACATCATAGCTTCCAAAAGTTTTCTTATAGCCAAGCGAAACAGCGGCTTTAGAGGACAACTTCATAACCATGTTGGTAACTTGCCATTTAGTGATATCAAAATCTACATCCTTGATTTCGCCTATCTCGTCACCCTTCAAACTTACAACTTTTTTGCCAGAAAGTTCGTTTGCACTAACCAATTTTTCACCTACTAAAAACCTGATGACTTACGTATACTCATTGGCGGTTATATCTGTTTGTTTGCATTTTTGCTCCATAACCGAGGTGTATCCGTCTGGCTTAATCGGCAATTTTTTCATACTGTCAGAAGAGATTTACCGTCAATTATAAGATGAGTCATTTCCTGCATGTACGGTTTTATATGCGCAAGAAAAACTCTCAAGCCCCCCAGTAGCCATATTTTTCGTCATCTGGTTTTCAGTAATGGTTTTTGGGTAGTCATCAAATAATCGTAAAAAGAAACTGGGCATTCTTTTTACAACGAATTGGGAACTCAGTATACTTGGGGTTGTTAAGCCTGTGCTGTTTTTAACCATAAACAAGTGTTGACAAAGGGTTTTCGGTTATGTTTCCAAAAAAACAGTGTATGCTGTCTAGTTGAGTTTAACCCTTACATGGAAAGCTGCAGGTTGTTTTTTGTTTTAAAAAAGAGGTTTAAAAATATAGAAACTGGAAAATTATCTGAGTAGATGGTTTATGGCTATAGCCTTGAGAGAAGTCCAAGTATTGCACCGATAACTAGTATCCACGCTATAAATGATGCTCCAAGTAGGCTTGCAACGATTGCGAGCAGTATTATCCAAATAGCTGCGCCTATGTTGTATACGAATCTTGAAGACGCTGCAGCTAATATGCCGATGATAAGCATTGCAAGACCCCAGAAGAAGGCACCTAACGCGTAAACTGGGTAGAAGATTAAGAAGAATATTCCAAACATTGCGCCAAGTCCGACAAGTATCAAGATTATGCTGCCGATTAAGGCTAAAGCAAAACCGATGTTTGCTAATGTTCGAGAAATCTTGTTCACCTCCCTAAAAACCGTTATTATTTGTGCTAAAATTTTGCCAGCGGAACAGTTGAGCCTTCTGCTTAAGCTATAAACCAGCTAATTTTGTTCTTAAGCGTTTGTGACTGGTTTAATATTGTAACAAATATGAAAGCCAAAAACCAATTGTTGTAACCTTAGCATAGCCTACAAATGCTTTTAACAATGACTACGAAAAAACTATTGGTGAACAAACTTGGTAAGTGTTCATGAACTTAAAGGTAAAGAAGTTTATGCCAAGCGAGGAATAAAAATCGGTAAAGTCGAAGACGTTGAACTTGATGACAATAACTGGTCAGTAAAAGCACTTGACGTTCGAATGAATGAGGACATAGCCAAAATCTACGGCGAAAAAGCAGGTTTCATGAAAAAAGAGATTATCCCTCTGCCCGCAGAAATGCTGGGACCAATAGGTGACAACGTAACATTAAAGGAAGAAATCAAAGATTTTGATGCAATCCGCGAATCAATGAGGACAGAAAGGTCTTTTTAAACCCAATTACTCCATAGTTTTACTTAAGCACGGCTTAACTTACTTTTTCATTTTTAGGTAAAACTAATTTTCTCTCTTTTTTAGTAACGTATCTCTTGGAATACACAAAGCCAAAGCCCTGACTGCAAAGAATGATGGGCATAGGCTTAAAAAAAGCCTATCGAGTATAGTTTTGTTTTCTTAATGCTGCAGGCACATATGGACATCTTGGGTCTGAACCATGAATGTCACCCGTATAAAACAACGCCGTTGTTCGGCAACCACCACAAAGTTGTTTGTACTCGCAGACGCCGCATTTGCCTTTTAGGTTATTTTTGTCTCGGGCGTTGGCGAAAAACTCGCTGTTTTCCATGTCCTTCCAAATTTGCTCAAGCGGTTTGTCTTTTACGCTTCCAGCGCGATAAATGTCGTTGTAGCTGCATGGTATGGCTTCGCCGTTTTCGGCTATGCTCATGAATTTGCCGAACCAGCATCTGCCAAGGAAGAAATTGTTGTACCAATCGTCAAAGTTGGGCATTCCACGCTGTTTGGCGACGCGTGCCATGAAGGGGATGTACACGTTGATTTCTGGTTTGCTTTTGTATTCAAGCATAAGGTCATACAGAGTGTTGCATGCCCATTCATACTGTTGAGGTGTCGGGTCAGCTTTGATGCTTTCCTTGCTAAAAGGTATAAAACCGTGAAAAACTACCCAGCGCGCTTCATTTTTGCGAGCCAACTCAATAACGTGGACAATGTCGTCTTTGTTGACGTTGGTTACGCCGTTTTCTGTTTTTGCAAACGTGTAAACAAGACAATCCAGCAAGCCTGCTTTAGAGAATTTTTCAATTGCCGAAACCGCGGCTTTATAGCTTCCTTTGCCTCGGATAGCATCATTGGTTTCTTCTGCGCCGTCTATACTTATTGAAACCCGCACTTTATTGTCCACTATGCCTTTGAATGCGGTTTCATCCATTTTGTGGGCGTCAGTAATTATGCTTACGCTTAGACCTTTTTGTTTGGCGTAATCAATTATTTCAAAGAGGTCTTTTCGTAGAAATGGTTCACCGCCAGTTATGCCAAAAAAGGTTGCGCCGAATTCGCTGACTTGATCAACGATGTGTTTGGCGTCTGCAGTGTCAACTTCATCCATTACGGCTTGTTTGCCGCCTGAAGTGCAGTGAACACAGTTGCTGTCGCACCCAAATGTGCAGCGCCATGGAACAATAAATAGTGGACCTTTACCTGTCATGTTAATCCTTTACTCTGATTGTCTTGTATAGTTTGCAAATCATGAAATTGCTATTTAACTCTTCATGTTTATAGTGTTCTCTTAGAGGTCGACGCTGGTTAGCTGGTAAAGGTTTCCGACGCTGTTATGTATGTATTCTTGCGGGAATATTTTTGCGATTGCATAATTTGCACGCCAACCTGTACAGTGGCAAGGAACTATCAGATGTGGATTAATTTTGCTTAGTTCAACCATTGTTTGTGAGATAGTTTTTTCGTTTTCGTAGCCGCCTAAATGAAAACCGCCAACGACAGCGTAAACTTTCTTGATTCCTGTGACTTCTTGCGCGTAATTTATCGTGTTTATGATGCCAGCGTGAGCACAACCCGAAACCACCACCAATCCGTGACCTTTAAGATTCATCACCAAGGCACGGTCATCAATAACCCAACGGTCAGACTGCCAATCATTATCTTTCATTATCCGGTTTAACTCGTAGCCTCGTTCAAAACTGGTTTTTCTTGGAATCTCACCTGTTACAAGTACTGATTGGTTGGCGATTAAGCAGGGTTCTTTGGTGTTAATGATTTGAGAGGGACTTAACTGTTCAGGCGTTGGGAACTCTGGGTGGTTTCTGACGCCGTGTGGTCCAGCGGTTCCGTGTTGTTTAAACATGTTTTCGTGTGTGATGATTGGTAAATTTGGCTTGTTGATTGCTTTTACTGCAGACAGTAATCCGCCGAAATGGTCGTAGTGTCCATGCGAAAGAGCAACGATGTCTATTTCGTTTAAATTTATGCACATTCGTTGGGCATTAACAGTTATTCCTTCAGCGCTAACACCAGTGTCAAAAAGAATACTTCGACACTTCTCACCCGAATAAACACGTATCAACATGGAAAAACCATGCTCAGCAAACGGCATTTCCTTATGCATGTGAGCATATTCCTCACCATGTTGCTCTCTAAGCCATTTCCAAAGCGGCTTAACTGCAGGGTTACGGTTTGAAGAAGTAAAATCTACCGTGTTATCCATTAGGCTGATGAGTTCAATTTTTGATGCTTCCTTAAATGTTGGCTGTTCCACCGTTTGTTCCTCCTAAAGTGTTCCCCTGTAGTGAACAGTGGTTGGGCAACCTACGCATTTTTTTGCTTCAAAACGGTTGCAAGGCGTACAGTCCACGTTACAGGGTGTCAATTTTTTCTCCTTGTGAGATAAGCCTTCACGTATTTGAAGGAACGGCGAAAAGAAGGTTTCGCTTACTGGATAAAATTCTGAGCGTCGTATGCCTTTGCTGCATCTTAGGGAACATTTTTCCATGGATATGCTTTCAAGGGTTTCTTGGGTTTCTGCGATTACAAGCGCTATTAGGTTGTAGCCGCCTACGGTTTTGAAGATTTGAACTACTCTTGGGCAGTCTTCAAATCGTTTTAGAAGGGCGCTCATTGCTTCTGAGCTTTCCATTTCCAGCATGACTAAGGCTGGGTAGAATTTTAGGGCGGTTGGGTTGATTAATGCGGATATTTTTATGATGTTGTCTTTTTGGAGTTTGTCTAGGCGTTTTTTGGTTCCCATGCTTGATAGGCCGATTTGTTTTGCTATGTCTTGTAGTGTTGTGCGTCCGTCTGTTTGGAGGATGCTGATTATTTTTTTGTCTATTTCGTCCATGGGTACATAACCAATAAGTTTAGATTCTAAACCAAACATATTAATATTGTTTAGTTATTAAACTTTTCATCCCTCTGGTGTTCAACATGGCAAATCCCACACAAACCACAACATGCCAAGAAGAATGCGAAACCTGCACAACATCAAACCAATGCAGCGACCAACAAAAAGAAGAACAAAAACTAAAACAACAACTCAAAAAAATAAACCACAAAATCGCAGTAATCAGCGGCAAAGGCGGCGTAGGCAAAAGCACCGTAACCGCCAACCTAGCAATGGGATTTGCCATGCAAGGTTACAAAGTCGGCGTTCTAGACGCAGACATACACGGACCATGCATCCCAAAAATGCTTGGTTTAAAAGGAAATACCCTAAAAGGCAGTCCAACCGGAATAATTGCGCCTGTTATAGGTCGCTCAGGCGTAAAAGTTGCATCAATCGACTTCATGCTTCAAAGCGACGACCAAC
Source organism: Bathyarchaeia archaeon (assembly GCA_050108115.1). Lineage (GTDB taxonomy): Archaea > Thermoproteota > Bathyarchaeia > Bathyarchaeales > Bathycorpusculaceae > Bathycorpusculum. The sequence continues at coordinate 218,561 of JBNIDP010000001.1, forward strand.
CCATCATTTGGCGTGGACCATTAAAAATGCGGCTTATTCAGCAGTTCCTCTCCTATGTCGCATGGGGCGAGCTTGACTTCCTATTCGTCGATCTACCACCGGGTACAGGCGATGAACCCTTAACTGTGATGCAACTAATCCCAGACCTTGACGGCGTGCTCATAGTTACAATGCCTTCAGAGCTTTCAGAAGGTGTGGTTAAAAAATCTGTAAGCTTTGCCAAACAAGTGGGTGTTCCAATTATTGGCATAATTGAAAACATGAGCGGTTATGTTTGCCCTGATTGCGGAAAAAAAGTTGACATTTTCCAGTCTGGAGGCGGCAAACGCATAGCCGACGAACAAAACGTGCCATACTTAAGTAGCATACCAATTGACCCGTCAGTTTGTACTGACTCTGACAAGGGCTTATCAGCAATAGAGGAAAAGAAAGAATCCCCAACAACAAAGGCATTGGCTGCAGTTATCCAAAAAACCAAGCAGTTCGTAGAAAAAGCAAAGGTGGAAAAACAATGAAAATAATTGTTAGTTCAACCTCAGACAATTTAGACGCTCAATTAGACCCGCGATTTGGCAGATGTGCATACCTGCTACTTGTAGATTCAGAAACAATGCAGTTTGAAGCAATTCAAAATGTTGCTGCAGATGCAGGAGGCGGCGCAGGGATTCAAACGGCGCAGATGATTGTAGATAAAGGCGCAAAAGTTGTTATAACTGGAAATGTGGGTCCTAACGCTTTTAGGGCTTTGTCAGCTGCAGGCATAGAAATAGTCACTGGCGCAGTAGGAACTGTAAGGGAAGTAGTTGAAAACTTTAAACGTGGCGAGTACAGTCGAACTGGTGCACCAACAGTCGGTGAACATTTCGGTTCAAGACCACAGTAAAAACTGTATAGAGCCATATTGCATGTTAACCATTTGATACTTGGTTAAAGTTGGAGGTGAAAATGCATGACAGAAAAAATTGTTGTTCCAACAGAAAATCAAGAAGGCATAAAAGCATTAATCGCAGAACACTTCGGACGCTCACCATACTTTACAATTGTTGAACTAGATAACGGCAAAATAGTAAACGTAAGCACAGTAGAAAACACAAGCGAACACGTCGGCGGAGTAGGTTCTCCTTTTGATGCACTTGTCCAAATAAACCCTAAAGCAGTCATTGTAAACGGCATGGGTCCAAGAGGCATAATGAACTTCAACAACGCAGGCGTTAAAGTCTTAAGAGCAAACTCAGTCATCGTCAGCAAAATAGTTGAAGCATACACTGCAGGCCAACTTGAAGATTTAACAGAAGGATGCTCTGAGGCACACCATCACCATTAAGCAGCCTCAAACATTTTCCATTTTTTAAAAAACAATTGTTAAAAAACAAAAAAGGGTTAGAACATGATTATAACGGTTGCAAGCGGAAAAGGCGGAACAGGCAAAACTTCAGTAGCCGTAAACATGGCGCTTTCCATTGGTAGCTGCCAAGTTTTAGACTGCGACGTAGAAGAACCAAACGCACACTTACTACTGCATCCAAAAACAAACAAAACTGAACCTGTTTACGCTTCAAACGTAAAAATCGACAAAACCCGCTGCAGGCAATGTGGCGTTTGCGCAAAATTTTGTCGATACAACGCTCTGTTCTGTTCTTTTAAAGGTGTTCTTGTTTTTCCTGAATTGTGCCACGGCTGCGGCGGATGCATAACTGTTTGCCCAGAAAAAGCAATAAGCGAAGAAAGCTACAAAGTTGGCACCTTAAACTTTTGCCAAGCAGGCGACATAGACTTGGTTTATGGTGAGCTTGAAGTAGGCAAACCCATGGCGGGTCCAGTTATTAAAGCTGTTAAAAAGCAAGCAGCAAAAGACCGCCCAGTTATTGTTGATTCTCCGCCGGGTGCGTCTTGCTCTTTTGTGGAAACTGTGCGTAACACCGATTACTGCGTTTTGGTGACGGAGCCGACGCCTTTTGGGTTACATGACTTAAAAATTACAGTTGAAGTGTTAAAGAAAATGGGTGTACCCTTTGGGGTTGTGGTTAACCGCTCCGGCATCGGTGACAAAACCGTTTACGGCTTTACCAAGCAGGAGAATATTCCAGTTTTATTGGAGATTCCTTATGACCGAAAAATTGCTGAACTATACTCAAAAGGTGTAGCTTTCAGCATGGAAATGCCCCAATGGACGACCAGTTTCCAAAACCTGTTCAACCAAATAAGGAGGCTTACAAGTAAATGAAACAGTTAACGGTTTTAAGCGGTAAAGGCGGCACAGGCAAAACAAGCATAACCGCATGCTTAGCAGTTTTAGCAAGCAACTCGGTTGTTGCAGACTGCGACGTAGACGCTCCTGATTTGCACATGCTTTTACATCCAGAAGTGTTTGAAAGACAAACTTTCATGGGCTCAAAAGTTGCTGTAATTGACCCAAAAAAATGCGTAAAATGCGGTTCATGCAAGACTCAATGTCGTTTTGATGCTGTAACTGAGGCTTTAACGGTTGACCCTACTGCTTGTGAAGGTTGTGGTGTCTGTTTATTGGCTTGCAAAGTGGAAGCAGTAAGTTTAGCTGAACGAACCTCGGGCAGTACGTATTTGTCAAAAACAAGGTTTGGGTTTATGTCGCATGCAATGCTTTATCCAGGTGAAGCAAACTCTGGAAAGCTTGTGACTTTGGTTAGGCAGAACGCTAAAATTTTGGCTTACAAAGAGAAGCTTGACTTGATTCTTGTTGATGGCCCTCCAGGTATTGGTTGCCCTGTTATAGCTTCTGTTTCAGGGGTTGATGCAGCGTTGATTGTGGTTGAACCTACATTTTCAGGTATTCATGACCTAAAGCGGGTTCTACAGTTGCTTAATCATTTCAAAGTTAAACCTTACGTTTGCGTTAACATGTACGATATTAACTTGGAAAACACTCAAGCAATCATAACTTTTTGCCAAGAAAACAACGCAGAATTTGTGGGCAAAATCTCATTTGACCCAAAATTCACCGAAGCAATGGTTAACGGAAAAACCCTAATCGAATACGCGCCGACAAGTTTGGCTACAGAAGAAATAAAAATTATCTGGGAAAAAATGAAAAACAGCCTATTCAAAGAGGACGATGACAGTGTTAAATGAAATAACCTACAAACCCATAGGTGTGATACATTCGCCTTTTAAGGAACCAAAAAATGTTCCAATACAAGCATCAGCATCAGGCACTACAGGAACAATCGAGCTTAACCCACAATACGTCGAGGGCTTAAAAGACCTTGAAGGCTTCTCACACATTATCCTGCTTTACCATTTTCACTTAGTAAAAAGCGTGTCCCTGCTTGTGAAACCGTTTTTGGATAATAACTTGCATGGCTTATTTGCCACTCGTGCACCCGCAAGACCAAACCCTATAGGCTTATCAATAGTGCAACTCAAAAAAGTAGACGGCAACATACTGCACATACAAGACGTAGACATCCTCGACGGTACGCCCTTGCTTGACATAAAACCTTATGTGCCAAAATTTGATTATCGGGAAAACTGCAAAATAGGCTGGTTCAATGAAAACCTCAATAATCTTTCTGCAGTAAAAGATGACGGGAGATTCTGCCACTAAATTGGTGTTGAAATGTAAAAAAAGTAAAGGGTTGCTTATTGTTTTGCTTTGTCGAGTTTGGCTTGGATTTTTTCAAGTGTTTGCTGCATGGCTTTGACTTGGAGTTCTATGGCGTTTTTTTGTTGTGTTAGTAATGCTATTTCGGCGTCTTTTGTTATTGGTGTGGTGTTTACTGGTTCAGTTATGTACATGCAGGCGCCTTGTCCGTATAGGTGTCCTGGTCGTTCCCATGGTGGGAGGTTGCTGAATGGTCCTCTTCCGGGCCAGTTTCCGAAGCATCTTGCTCCTCTTCCATTTCCATATCCATATCCCATTTGTTTCACCTCGTTATTTTGTGCTTATGCACACAATTACTGATTATGGGAATATGCACAAAAATATATAAGAGTTACGCAACACACTACACCCAAGGCGACCAAAATGGCCTATCGACACAGACGCGGCAGAAGAGGAAGAAACCCAAAACAAATCAACCTACCAAACCCCACAACAACCAACACATTCACACCTACAAACCCAACAACACAAGAACCAATAATCATCGAAATAGCCGAAATAGAAGCCCAACGCCTAGTAGATTTCGAAGGACTCTCCCAAGAAGAAGCAGGAAAAAAAATGGGCATCTCCCGAGGAACAATATGGCGACTCGTACAAAACGCCCGCAAAAAAACCGCTCAAGCACTAACCGAAGGACGCCCCCTAAAAATCGGCGACAACCAAACCTAAACCAAACCTATTTCCATTCCCAAATTTTCCCAACCCAATTATCCATCATATCAGTTTTGTATTCATGCAAACAAATAGCTTTGTTTAACCGTATCAATATCTCAGACGAAGTCACCTGTGTAGCTGCTCCTCTGCTTACTCCACCGTTTCCAGAAGACCACCCAACAGTGTTCATCTGCAAAGTCACCGTTTCACCTGCCATTGTGGTAATGACGCCTGTTCCTTCACCCATAAAGAGTCCATCAGACATTACACCAACCGTAGTAAACAGCATCATTGCGTCTATGCCCATAATTTTCCCCATACCTTGCCCTGAAGTCTCAATTTGCCCATCAGGAAGCACACGGTAAAGAGTATTTTTTCCTTTAAATTCTCCAATTAACTCAAACGACAAAGACAAAACCTTTCAACTCCGAAAGCAAAAAGTCTGCAAATTCAAATATGCTTATGTGGCTACCCGTTTGCAGTCACAACGCCTGCCGAAAAAATTAAATTACCAATAAAACCCATTTTATTTGGTGAACTTTTTGCCTAAACTGGTAGCGAACTCTAAACTTTTAGAAAACCTAAAAATAGAAACTGACAACGGTCGTGGTCACAAAGTAATTTGCGATTTATCTGAAGCTAAAGGTGGAACCAATGCTGGACCAACCCCTTTAGAGTTGGCCTTAATGGCGTTAGCTGGATGCGGCACCATCATTTACGCTGAAATATGCAAAAACAGTAAAATTGACCCTGGAACCATTGAAGTCTCTGTTGAAGCAGAAAAAAGCCCTGAATCACCAATCATAACAGGCGTAACCATGAAAGTAAACATTAATTCGCCGGTGCGAAAACAGTTGGTTGAGGCAGCTTGGCGAAGAACCGAAGCAGCTTGCCCTGTAGTTTACATTTTCAAGGAAAACATGCCTGTTAAGGTTGAAACGCAGATAACTGCAGGCCAATAAGTTTCCAATTATTCCATTTTTTTATAGGAGGTGAAAATATTTGTTATTTGTAGCGGTTAATACTCACCCTGCAGACCAATGCCCATTAAATACTGACCAAGGAAAAATGATGTTAAAACAGAATTTTTCAGAAGCAAACATGCAGAAAGCAGGAATAAAACTACAAGGTGCCTATGTTAGCTGTCCAAAAGGTGGACCGGAACATAAAGGATTCTTTATAATTGAAGCAGAAAACGCTATGGCTGTAACTAACTTTTTCGGACCAATGACTGTTGAGGTAAGAGAAGTTGTACCTTTTAGTGAAGTAGCCAAAATGTTGGGTTAAAGCTGTAATTTCAAAACAAGAATAGTCTATTTTTCGACATGGTGTAAAATTTTAAATGTGAACCCTCTTAATTATGGGTTGGAGAAGGCTAGAAAATGGAAGAAGACATGCTAGTTGTTACTAGGCAGGCTAATTGTAACCACGCAAAAGAACGTCAGTACACCCAAAGACGATTTGACATTCTAAACGGCTACGAATTCAAAATAACTCGATGCATTAATTGCCACAAGACACTATACTTAGACGCAAAAAAGTTTTAACACCAAGTCACATTGACTCTTCTTCTTTTTCTTTTTTAACTTGCAAATAGGTTTTGCTGTCTTTAAGCAATTCAAGAATTCTTTGAGTCTGCAAAGACGTTAAAGAACACTTTTCAGGGTCATTTAAAAACGGCAACTTGTCAGGCGCATTTTCAATTTGATGCAACTCTTCCCAAGTAACCTGCACATTTTCTGAAGCACTATGCTCATTAATATCCATAGCCCAAGCCCCAGCATCCAACGCTGTACCACCCTCCTCCAAAGCCGTAAACGGTCCAAGCAACGTTTTATCCTCCAAATTATAAAGAAAAACTACTGTTCCCGGCAAAATTTTGCCAGCAGGCTTAGTTTTCTTGTCCGCACAAGTATAAAGTCTACGGCTCAAGCATTGCTGCTGAGAAGCTTTGTTACAAAAAAGAACAATACCCGAATACATCAAAAACGCACCATTTAATAATTGAGAAAAACCCGACATATAAACAATAAAGACATCATTATTTCATGTTTCAATGTTTTGCCAGCCTATTTGCCGTCTATTTGGATGCTATTAGAAACTCATTGCAGAAACCTAAGGGGGGTAGGTCGTATTGAGACAAAAAACCGCTAAAACGGTTACCTGCTATGTTTAGCCGTTTTTCTTTTCAACAGCACCATTATGGCAACGATGCCGCTCATTATTGCTATGGCTGCTCCTGTAGCTATCTCTGCAAGGTACGTGTCAAGTTTGAAGGAGCTGCTTGCTGTTAAGGTTGAGGCCGGTGTCGGCGAAGGCAGGTTGGTTGTTTGTGGTGTCTCGGTTGGTGCTGGAGCGGTAGGTGCAGTGGGTGTATTGTGTGGTGCTGGGGTTGTAGCTATTTTTGACGGTTTAGGGTTAGTACGAATTATCGGCTGCTCAATTGACGCAGAAGGTGTTGGAGCTAAATAGTTAATTCGGTAAGCTTCGCCGTTTTTGATGGTTCCAAATACGAATCCGCTTCTTGGATGGGTTGTTAAAAAGTTCCAGCGGTTATCGTCAGCTGTTATGGATTGGTTTTTTATCACTGCCCAGTTTACGCCGTCAACACTTGAGACAACTCTGGAGATGCCGTTCAAGTTTTCTGCACAGTTAGCAAAAACTAGCGAGTCCCCAACGTTGGTAGCAGAAATAAACGGCATATAACCATCGATAGGCGGCGTGTAGACGGTTTGTGTGTCAAACTGGTTGTTTGAGCCGTCATCATAAAATCTTTGAATATTGCAGACCCTGTTGGGGTAGTCTTGTCCAAGGTATACGTAGTTGCCACTGAAAGTCATAGCTAAGTAGACTGTTCCAACGTTATCGTTTCTTTTAACTACAAGGCTCCAGCTGGCTCCGCCGTCTTTGCTGCGAAGAATCCGTGCCGCGTCAGGAGTGCTGCCTTCACCGATGATAACGTAAAGGTACTGATTGTAAGGGTTGAATTTTATGTTGTGAAAATGGAAAACACCAAAGTTGCCTACTCTTACCCAGTTGGTGCCTCCATCAACACTTTTAAGAAGGTACGGTGAGGCTTTGCCGCTGGTATAAGTTACAGCGTACAAGGCTCCTGTGTTATCTTCGGTCATTGCAAGATAAAATGACTCGTTAGTTGTCCCGTTAGTTTTAAGCACTTGACTAAACGATGCGCCCCCGTCAGTGGAACGAAAAAGACCTCCTGTGCCGCCTGCGCTTGCAAAAATGTAGTCTCTTGAATCAACAAAAAGGTTCCAAACAAGTCCACTGTAAGGGTTGCCTGCTTCAAATGTGCCGGGCAATTTGTAGATAAGTTGGAAGCTGCCGCCGTTATCGGTGCTTTTCCATACTCCAAAGTTTTTGTCTCCTGCCCAGAGCACGCCTTTGGAGTCAACATCGTTTGCTGTGAAGCTGCAGTTGGTTAAGTTTGTTATTTGGAGTTCTGCGGATGCTAAGGGTACCTGAGAAAGTAGTGTGCTTGAGGCTAAAATCATGATAGTGATGATACACCAAAGTAACGGTTTTAAAGGCAAAGATTTGAAAAATTTTTTGTTCATGCTTTTAACCTTTGACCTTTTGGTAGGTTAGTCTGCAGTTTGGTTCTTTTCAGAAAGCGTTTTTAATTGGTGAATCAGATTTTACGCTGCATCTAATTAGGGCAAAAGAATGTTAAAGACTACCACTAGTATGATGCATTTTACGTATAAAAGTGTTTTATTTACAAAAAATAAAGTTATTGAGGATTTATTGTTTTTAACCAAGAAGTGAATTGTTTTTCGTTTAAGCCTGTGCCTGAGCCAGCGTCAAGTCTGCTTTTGATTTCACCATTCTCAAACAGTATCAGAGTAGGTACTGCGTCAACGTTGTATTCATCCCAAAGTGGGCTGTCATAATCGTCCATGTTAACACGCAAAACAAGGTCAACTTTACAGTTGCCAACGTTTGCGTCGAAGGATTTAGCGAATCTTTGACAGAAAGGACACCATGAAGAAGAAAACAGGGCTAAAACACGTTTGTATTGGCTAATCTGCTTAGTTAAATCTGCTTTATTGTTTACTTCTAACATAAATCGTCCTGTTTACACGGTTGAAAAGGCTTTTTATAGTTGTCGCTTTTCAACTGCTTTTTCGGCAATAAGCTATAAGCAACAAAACCCTTTAAGGCAATGAAAAGAAATGGCGCCAAAACCTTACCGACGCGGTTACCCAGTTGCCGTTCTTGCAGGAATAGAGCAGTCTCAAGCTGCAATATGGAAAATCTACAGCCAAGTTGCCAAACCCGAAGCCACCATCCGTCTTGAAGGCATGCGGTCAGACACCAAAGCCCTGTACAGTTTTCATGAAACAATCGTCAACGCGCTCCGATCCACACTAAAAGAGGGCGTAAAAAGCATAATAATCGCTTCACCACAAAAAACCAGCTACAGCCAAGACTTTCTCAGCCACATTAAAGGGCATCACCAATGGCTTTTTCAAGGTTCTAACAAGGCAACCTTCAAGCAATTGACTGGTTCAGCGATTACCCATGCTCAAGTCAGCGCCATAACCAGCACAGCAGAGTTCAAACAATCCATAAGCGACAGTACGCTGGCTGAAACCGAAAACTTGCGAGAAATCCTTGAAAAACGTCTTAACACAATGGATAATCTTGTGCTTTTTTCGTTAGAGGAAGCTGAAGATGCCATTTACAGTCCCGATGTGCCTGGGAAACCTAAACCCGAATTTCTACTTTTAACTGATGATTATCTTGCACGTGACAGACGAAAAGGCCGCTTAAACAGGTTAATGCAGATAGCGCAAAACAAGAAAATTAAAACCCGAATCGTGAACAGTGAATCGCCTGCTGGAGCACGCTTAAACCAGTTGGGCGGTCTTATTTGCCTGTTAAAGTAATCCAGCCCTCCTTAAACTGTCGGTGCTGACTTTTCCTGCATGCAAAGCCGTTGCAATGAGCACACCTGAAACACCTAACGTTTTTAGTTCAACTAACTCCTCTATGCTGCTAACTCCGCCGCCCACGTAAACTTTAGCACCCAAAATCAATGCTTGCTTAAGGAAATCCAAGTTTACGCCTTCGCCGCTGCCAACACGAGCCAAATCCAACAAAATAAACTCTGACACCCCCAATCGGTGAAAAACGCTAAGAAGTTTAAGTGCATCTGTTGTGCCGTCAAAACTGGGTAGTGTTAAGACTTTACCGTCTTTCATGTCAATGCTAACAATTAGGTGATTTGCACCAACTTGTTTGACTGCCTCGTTGATGAAGGCTTGGGTTTGTAGTGTCTCTGTGCCAATAATAATTTTTGAGACTTTGCCGTTTTGAAGTTTTTGCCCTGTTTCTATGTCGGTTACTCCTGCGTCAACCATCAACTTAAGCCCTGTCTGGTCTACGATGCGGCTGTAAAGTGCAATGTCAGGTTTTTTTCTTAGTATAGCGTCAAGGTCAGCAAGGTAAAGCTCAGAAAAACCAAGCTTTTTGAAGTCCTTGGCGACTTCAATTGGGTTAACCGATTCTGTTAGGACGCTTTTTAACGGCTGGTACTCTTTGCGGTTGCCTCTTACCGCGTGCACTGCAACTCCGTTTAAGACGTCAATGACTGGAATAACTTTCAAACCTGTTGTCCCCTTTGACAATTTAGGCAGGCATATAAAAAAATGTAGCCGTGCCATCGCAAAACTTTAAAGCCACAAAAAACGGGTTCATTATGACCCAAAGTGAAGTTGTTAATAAGCCCTCAAAACGCACAAGAAGCAACAGAAGCCATTGCAGGTGGCGCTGACATTATTGACGTTAAAAACCCTAAAGAAGGACCGTTGGGCGCTAATTTTCCGTGGGTTATAAAAGAAGTTAAGCAGCTTATTCCTGAAGGTGTCCAGTTAAGCTGTACATTGGGTGAAGCGCCAGGTTTGCCTGGTTCAATGGCTTTAGCTGCTTACGGTGCTGCTTCGTTGGGTGTTGATTATGTTAAAGCTGGGCTTAGCGGAGTACAAACAGTTCAGGAAGCTGTAAGCCTGCTGGGAAGTATCGTTCGTTCAGCAAAAATTTGCAATCCTAAAATCAAAGTTGTTGCAGCAGGTTACGGGGACTACATTAGAGCCGCTTCAATTGAACCGCAACTTGTAGTGCATGCCGCGTTTGTAGCTAAAGCTGACCTAGTCATGCTTGACACCGCCATAAAGGATGGGAAAACTCTTTTTGATTTCCAGTCTTTGCCGCAGCTTAAAGCGTTTGTTGATGCCGCTCATGAGCACGGTTTGGGCGCGGCGTTGGCAGGTTCGCTTCGAGTACAGGATTTGCCAGTTATAGAAGGCTTAGGTACAGATTTTGTTGGATTACGCGGTGCAGCTTGCTCAAATAACAACCGCGACACTGGGCAGGTCACCCGTGAACGCGTTCAGGAACTTGTGGAAGTTATTACGCAAACCTCAAAGGAGAGGTCATAACTTGCAACCTAAAGGGCAAAGCCGAAAAACCGTTTTAGATGAACTAAAAAAAGCGTTTGAGCAAGACCAAAAGTATGATGACGGCAGAATCCTTTGCTCAATGTGCACTAAACCGCCTGCTTTAGCAAAGAAAGCTCACGAAATGTTTCTAAACGCTAACCTTGGAGACCCTGGACTATTTCCTGGCAGCGCAAAACTTGAAAAAGAAGCCGTTGGTATGCTTGCGGCGCTTCTTAACGGTGGGGATGCCGCTGGGTTTTTGGTTTCAGGCGGAACAGAAGCAAACTTGCTGGCTTTACTTGCAGCGCGCAACATGGCAGGAGTTGAAGCACCCGAGGTTGTGTTGCCTGAGTCAGTGCATTTTTCGTTTGAAAAAATCTGCTGTTTACTTAAAATTAAGCCTGTTTATGCAGGTTTGGATGAAAGGTTTCGTGTTGACTGCCGCTCTGTTGAGAAGCTTGTTAACAAGAACACTGTTGCTATTGTTGGTTCTGCAGGGTCATCTGAGTTAGGAGTTGTTGACCCGATTCGTCAGCTTTCCGTCATCGCTAAGAAGCATGGGGTGTGGTTGCATGTTGATGCTGCGTTTGGCGGTTTAGTTATACCTTTTCTCAAAAAGCCCGAGTTGGAGTTTGATTTTCAATTAGAAGCTGTACAATCAGTGACTGTTGACCCTCACAAAATGGGGTTGGCACCTGTCCCAGCGGGCGGCATCCTTTTTCGAAACACCAAAGCCTTAAACGGCATCAAAACCGAAACACCCTACCTAACAAACGGCACCCAGTACACGTTTGTCGGAACAAGAACAGGCGCTTCAGCCGCTTCGACCTGGGCAATCTTCAAAAGCATGGGCAAAGAAGGCTTCCAAAAAACCGTGAACACATGCATGCGCAACACCAAACGGCTCCAAAGTGGCGTTGAAAAGCTGGGTTTTAGGTTGGTTGTAGAGCCGACCCTTAACATTTTGGCTTTCCGCGGCGAAAACACTAAAGCATTGGCTGAACGCCTGCAGGGCGCGGGTTGGTTTGTTTCTTATGTGCCAAGGTTGGACTGCATCCGAATCGTCGTAATGCCCCACGTTAAACGCAAACACATCGACGCTTTCTTGACAGACTTAAGCAGGCATACCACGGCGTAAGGAAAAAGGTTTAACTTTTCTTTGCTTAATGGTTGTTTGGGATTTAATTGAATATTTTAGTCTATGAGCATGCGTGCGGGGGTGGCTTTGCTGAAGGAGCGGTTTCGCCGGGAATTTTGGCGGAAGGTTTTGGTATGCTGCGTTCTTGCGTTTGCAATTTGAAGGCGGCAGGTCACGAGGTTTCAGTTATTCTTGATGAGGGCTTATCAAGGCTTAACCCGCCAATTGATGCGGACTGTGTTATCCCGATTTTCAATTTTACAGATGCCCAACAGGCCATATTGAAATCCTGCTCAGACATCGATGCCGCATATGTTATTGCTCCTGAAACCGGCGGAACTTTGCATGCACTGGTTGAGTTCATAGAACAAAACGGAGTGCCCCTGCTTAACAGTCGCTCAAACGCTATCCAAGCTGTTTCCGACAAAGCCAACCTATATGAAACATTAAAAGCTAACAAACTAAAAATGCCTAAAACCGTCAGAATAAACGTGGCCAAGTACGTTAAAGAGGCAATTATGAGCAAGTTTGATTTTCCTGTTGTCTTTAAACCTCTTGACGGCGTAGGCTGCAACGGCTTAAGCATCGTTAAAGATGCATCGCAAGTTGAAAGCGCAATTGAAAAGATTGATGCTGAACTTGCAAGCGAAGCTTTCATGGTGCAAGAATATCTGGAAGGAGAAGCAGTAAGTGTTAGCTTGCTTTGCACAGGCACCAAAACCCTGCCAGTTAGCCTTAACAAACAGAATGTTACACTTTCCACACCTGATGAGCCCTCCTGCTATGTTGGCGGCATTTTGCCTTTTGACCATAAAATGAAAAATAAAGCATTCAACACAGCTGAAAAAGTGGTCAATTGCTTTACAGGGCTAAAAGGCTACGTGGGTGTTGACTTGATTTTAACTGAAAAGGGTCCTGTAGTGGTCGATGTTAACCCCCGTTTAACTACTTCATTTATTGGGTTAAGCAGAGTTGCAAGCTTCAATTTTGCCGACGCCATCGCCAACGCTGCCCTAAAAAACAGTTTGCCCCGCAAAGCAGCCCTTTCAGGTTATGCTTGCTTTTCCAAAACTGAAACGCCCAAAGCTGACCTTGAAGTTTTAGACAGGTTGTATGAATTGCCTGGGCTGGTTTCTCCGCCGTTTCCTGTTCAAGACAGCGAAACTGGTTGCGCTTTGGTTTCTGCTGAAGGTAACTCTTTGGATGAAGCTTGCCTTTTACTCGAAGAAGCTAAAAAGCGCGTGTTAGACAATATGTAACTGGGAGTGTAGTCTTGGTTAACGTGTTGGGGTATGATATTGGAGGCGCTAACACTAAAGCCGCTTTTGCCCAAACACAAAAAGGGGCAATTCGTGAATTAAAAGTCGCAACGGAATATTTTCCTGTATGGAAAGAACCGCAAAACTTGACTAAAATTCTGCTCAAACTCAAAAATGACGTGTTCCAGGGCAAGCTTGATGCAGTTGGCGTAACCATGACTGCGGAGCTTTCTGATGCGTACCAAACTAAACGTGAAGGTGTAACCCACATTTTAGAAAACGTAAAAGAAGCTTTTCCAGATGTGCCAGTTTACGTTTTGAACTCGGACGCCTGCTTTGAATCCCCCAAGGAAGCTGTTGCGGCACCGTTAAGGGTTGCCGCGGCGAATTGGGCAGCAACAGGCTGGCTTGTTTCACAATACTTTGAAAACTGTGTCGTCGTTGACATTGGCAGCACAAGTACCAGCATCATACCCGTAACCAACTGTAAATTGTCTGCACAGGGTAAAACTGACCTTGACAAACTCATCTGCGGCGAACTCGTCTACACTGGTAGCTTACGCACCAATCTGGCAGCTATCGTTCAGTCGGTTCCAGTCAAAGGCGCGGTTTCCACAGTTTCTTCAGAACTATTTGCCCTAAGCGGAGACGTTCACCTTATTCTCGGCAACATAACAAGTGAACAATACACAAGTGAAACCGCAGATGGCAGAGGCAAAACCCGACATGAAGCCCTCGCAAGACTTTCCAAACTGATATGTGCTGACACCGAAATGCTAACCGAAAAAGAACTCACCATAATAGCACAATACATTTACGAAAAACAGATCCAACAAGTAGCAACAGGTCTAAGTCAAGTCTATAAACGTGCCAAAAAGATGGCGTCAACAAAGGTTCCTGTTTTGATTGCAGGTTTGGGAAAAGATTTTCTTGCTCACAAGGCGGCAGAACGGGTTGGCGCGGATGTTGTGATGGATTTAGGCGATTTGTTGCCAAAAGGCGTTTCGTTGGCGGTTCCAGCAGTTGGCATAGCGCTAATGGCAGCTAAACAGGTTGAAGGCGAAAAACAGTGACCCTCAATATTGTAAAAGTCGGCGGAAGCCTATCTAAAAACCCCGAAGCGCTTAGAAAGTTATGCCAAAAATTGAGCCTTATTGCCCAAAATCACCCGATTTTAGTTGTTCCCGGAGGCGGCAAGTTTGCAGACTGCGTTCGCGAAGCGGATAAACATTTTTCGCTTTCAGCAAAAGTGACTCATCGTATGGCGATTTTGGGCATGGACCAGTATGGTTTGCTGCTTTCAGATTTGATTCCTAACTGCCAAGTCGCTGAAAGTTTAGAAGAAGCAAAAAGCGCCTGTGTTGGGCGGTTAGTGGTGTTTTTGCCTTCAAGATTCATGTTTAGTGATGATGGGTTGCCAAATTCTTGGCAGGTCACTTCAGACTCGATTGCAGCATATATCGCAGGTAAACTTGGAGCTGAAAAATTGTTGCTGATAAAGGATGTCGACGGTTTATATACTTGTGACCCCAAACAAAATCCAAATGCACAACTGCTCAAACACCTAACCGTAAGTGAACTTTTAGGCACTAAGACTTGTGTTGATGATTACTTGCCCAAACTACTTAAAAAAAGTGGAATTGACTGTTTTGTTGTTAACGGTTTTTATCCAGACCGTGTTGAAGCAGTATTAAAAGGTCAAACGGCTCTATGCACTTTGGTTTCGCCGTAAATTCTTTAAGATATCATCTTGTTTTTGTATTGTATGGAATCGGCTTCTTTAGTTGCGGTTGTAAAAGGTTCGCGTGGTCATGAACCTGTTTTTAAGGCTCTTGACATGGTTGATTACAAGAAAGCATTAACAGGCTTTAGTACGGTGCTGATTAAGGTTAATTTTATTGTTGAAAAAACCTGGGACACAGGTGCAACTACTGACCCGCTTGTAGTAGAAGCTATAATTTTAAAACTCAAGGAATTGCCCGTGAGAATTGTTGTAGTTGAATCTGATGCGTCCATTACTAATGCGGACAAGGCTTTTGAAGCAACAGGAATGAAAGAAATGTGCATCCGTAACGGCGTTGAATGGCTCAACCTCCGACACGTCGAAGATAAAGTTAAGTTGCTAATTCCAAATGGCGAAACACTAAAAGACATAACCGTGCCACGCCTTGTAACCGAAGCCGCAGTTATCAGCGCCGCCAAACTAAAAACTCACACAGCAACAACCGTTACGTTAGGAATGAAAAACATGTTTGGGCTTTTGCCTGACAAATTCAAAGCAAAATACCACGCAAAAGGCATAAGCAACGTTATTTTGGACATCAACTCAGTTCTTAAACCCGCCCTGACCTTGGTTGACGGTTTTATCGGCATGGAAGGGCATGGTCCAACAGACGGCAGCCCAGTGCAAATGGATTTGATAATTGCAGGAACCGACCCCGTCGCGACAGATGCCACTTGCTGCAGAATAATGGGCATTGACCCCCTGCAGGTTAAGCATATTCGAAGGGCAGCAGAAAAAGGCATAGGACAACTTCAAGCACAAATAGTCGGCGAAAAAATCGAAACAGTAGTAAGACCATTTAAGAAAGCCACAGCCCGATAAAAAAACCAGCCTATTTGGATCCTATTAGAAACTCTATGCAGAAACCTAAGGGGGGTAGGTGCTATTGGCTGGTTTTCAAGCCATTAGTATGTTGAAAAACAGTAGACTTAGATATGTTGTCTAATTTTTGCCGCTGTAACCTCAAGCTGGCTGTGATCAACAATTTGCAATTCATGGAAAGCTTTCATTTTTTTTCCCGAGTACCTTGGAATAACGTGAACGTGCATGTGAAAGATGTCTTGATTTGCTGCCCTTCCATTCTGCTGAATTATGCTTATGCCGTCAGCCTTTACTGCCTCTTTGACTGCAACGGCAACAGTTTTAGCAATTTTATGCACTTTTCCAACAAGCTCAATTGGCGTATCAAATATCCCTTCAAAATGCTCCTTAGGAATCACTAAAGTGTGCCCTTCATTTACTGGTCGAATATCAAGAAAAGCCGTCACTAAATTATCCTCATAGACAATGCTGGAAGGCGCCTGCTTCTGAACTATTTTACAAAAGATGCAGTTTTCGTCAAACTTCAAAACATTTCACCGCAATCGCAATACATGCAAGCGTTAGTAAGCAATACCATAGTTTATATTTTATGTCCGCCAAATACGCTATTGAGGTTTTCAAAGTTATGACTGAACTTGAGGATAAAGTTCGTGCAGAAGTGGGAAAAGTTATAGACCCCGAAACAGGGCAAACATTTGAAGAAATGAAAATGATTGAAAGCGTCAAAGAAAACGAGCCAGGCAACGTAACCGTTGAATTTGTACCTACTAGCCCATTTTGTCCAATTGCTTTCACACTTGCAGCTAACATCAAAGCAGCAGCTAAATCCGTTGACGGTGTAGAAAACGCCACAGTTTTCTGTCGCGGTCATGCGATGGAGCAGCAAATTAACGAAATGACCAACAAGCAGTAAAACACTTTTTTACATTTTAGGTTTTATTTTTTTTAACGCACGTATCCGCAGTGGCTGTTCCCAAATGTGCCCTCTTCATTTTCAACTGCTACGTCGCTGTAATCACATAAGCCCATGCGCATACTGGCTCTGAATTTAGCGCGCAATTTGTTTGCGGTTTGGATAAAACGTTTAATTTGCATTGCAATTTTGTAAGTGTTTAGTTGCCTAAGCACAAAAACAATTGACGCTATACTTATAGCTGCTAAAAGCATAATTGACGGGTTGATTGCTGCAATTATTACAGCGATTAATCCGCACAGAGACAAGAAAACGATTCTTCCAAGTCTTCGCACTTTTTTCACCAAAATATATTATTAAAAAGTTGCTTAAAGAGTTTTTTTATTTTCTAATCTAATATGCATTAGGGTTTGAAAAATGGAATTTAAAATCAAAAAGGGAAAATTTTGTTATGCGGTGTGGCTACTGTTTCATTCGGCTAAATGCCCATGTGCCAATGCCAATCATGACGATGTCAAATATGCCTAAAACTGCAAGGTTAACCGCGAGAGGCTGTATTGGCGTCCAAACTGACCCTAAAATAACTGTTCGCAATGCATCAACACCATAGGTTAAGGGGTTAAAAGCTGAAGCAATTTGCATCCAAGTTGGAACGTCTGGTCCAGTGGTGGGGAATAAGGCGCCGCTTAGGAAGAACAATGGTAGATTGATAAACGTTTGAATTGCACCAAAGTTTTCTAGGCTGCCAATGAAGCTAGCTATGATTAAACCGATGCTGACTAACCCGAAAGTGATGAGTAGCATGACTGGCAACGCAGCAAGTAGTGTCACTGGGTTAAATGGTATTCCTAAAATGAAGCCAAATGCGAAAACTATTACGCCCTGCAGCATAGCGGCTGTGCTGTCACCTAGCATTTTGCCTAAAAAGATGCTAAAGCGAGAAATGGGGGCAACCAAGATTTCTTTCATGAAGCCGAATTCTTTGTCCCAGATTACACTTATGCCCATAAACATGGATGTAAAAAGCAGTGTTTGTCCTATGATGCCTGGAAACAGGAATTGTTGGTAGTTTATTCCTGGAATTGCTATTCTTGCCCCAAAGCCTGCTGCGAAAACAACAAGCCACAGCAGTGGTTGAATGAAGCTTATGATGACTCTTGCACGGTCACGGATGAAACGTTTGATTTCCCGCAGCCAAAGAGTGTATATGCCTCTTAGTTCGGTCAACGGATTGCCCTCCGGTGAATTGCTGATAAACCGTGCAGTTCTTTGGTGGAATCTTCACGTATGCTGCTTCCAGTGTAATGCAAGAAAACATCTTCAAGATTTGGTTCACGCAGGACTATTGATTCAATGTAAATGTTGTTTCCGCTTGCAAGTTCCACGATTCTTGGCATAACATTTTTGCCGTTAGGAACTGTAACTTCAAGTGTGTCGTTGATTACTTGATTTTTTGTAAAACCTAACCATTTGGAAACTAGCTTTCCAAGCGCCTCATTATTGTTTGCTCGAATAGCTATAACGTCCCCCTCTAAAGTCTCTTTGAGCTTCTGTGGTGTATCTAGTACAACAACTTTGCCGTGGTCAACAATTGCAATTCGGTCGGAAAGTCTATCGGCTTCATCCATGTAGTGTGTGGTTAAAACTACGGTTATGTCGTTTGCTTCTTTAAGTTCTTTAATGTACCGCCAAATGTGGTCTCTTGTCTGAGGGTCTAAACCAACAGTGGGTTCATCTAAAAACAATACTTTTGGTTGATGGATTAAGCCTCTGCCAATTTCGAGCCTACGACGCATTCCACCCGAGTAGGTACGCAGCAGGTCGTCTGCGCGGTCTTCGAGTTCAATCAGGTTTAATATTTTTTCTATGCGTTCTTTTTGTACCGATACTGGGACTCCGTACAGGTTTGCGTGCATAAACAGGTTTTCTCTGCCGGTTAAGCGGTCGTCAATGCTGGGGTCTTGGAAAACAATGCCTATGGATTTGCGGACTTTTCCTGGGTCTTTAATGATGTCGTGTCCGTCTACTGTTGCTGTGCCTGAAGTAGGTTTAAGAATTGTGCACAGCATCGAAACAGTTGTAGTTTTGCCCGCACCGTTTGGACCAAGCAACCCAAAAACTTCGCCGCTGTCAACACTAATATTTAGCTTGTCTACTGCTTTAAAAGAATTGTAAGCTTTTGTTAAATTGAAGGTTTCGATAACTTGCGTCATTTCCTCTCATTTCACTTTTTAGCATGAAAATGGTTGAGCGATTTAAGGGTATTTGCGAAAATTAGCAAAAACGGGTTTTTCTCACTTTGAAATGTAACCTGTTGGATACAGATAAACGTTAAATCTGATTGTTATCCTTTATAATTTGGTGATTTTTATGCCAGAAATGAATTTTGAAGGTTTAGCCTCTTGGAAAGGCGGAATGGAATGTGACTTATCAGTAAAAGGAAAAACGATTGCAAAAGTTAGTCCTCCTCCCTCTTTCGGCGGCACAGAAGGTTACTGTTCACCTGAAGATATTTTCGCTGCAGCTTTAGCTTCATGCATGAACACGCTTTTTCTATTAATCGCAAAAAACAGTAAACTGGAACTAAAAAAGTTAGACACCAAAGCTAATTTGACCATGAACGTTGAAGGCTTGGATAAACTAATTTTTACAAATGTGCACTTTGTGATGACTGTTGGTCTTGAAAATGACACTGAATGGGACCGAAAAAAAGCAAACACTGTTTACGAGATGGCGCAGAAGATTTGTCCTATACGGCAGTCTTGGGGTGAAGGTGTACCAATAAATTTTGAATTACACTTTGTTTAATTAAAAGTTTACAACTTTTTTCTTTTTTAATTGTTTTTGCAGCAAACATTGCCCGTAAAAAGCAGGTAATTTGCACTAGATTTATATATGTAGTTTTTTCTATTTTGGAAATTAAGAGAGAGCGTTTAAAATGGGTCAGTTAGCAGTTGAACTAAAAAATGTTACAAAACGCTACAACGAAATAGTTGCAGTAAACAACTTGAACCTAAACATTAAGCAGGGTGAAATCTTTGGTTTGCTTGGCCCTAACGGTTCAGGAAAATCCACTACGCTCAAAATGTTGATGGGTTTAGTTCAACAAACAGAAGGTTCAGTTAACGTTTTAGGGATTGATGTTCAACAGAACCCTGTAGAAGTAAAACGCCTTGTAGGTTACGTTCCAGAATCGCCAAACATTTATGAGTTCTTAACAGGCATCGAATATCTTGACTTTATCGGCGACATTTATGGTATGCCTGCAGACGAGAAACAACAAAGAATCACGGAGTACCTAAAAGCTTTACAGCTTGAAGGCCGCGAAGGCGACATGATAAACAGTTACTCTGATGGTATGAAAAAGAAAATAGCCCTGATTTCTGCGTTCATTCATAAACCAAAACTTCTCATTCTTGATGAACCGCTCAACGCTCTTGACCCTCGCGCGGCAAGAATCATCAAAGACATCCTTGCAGAACTAAAAGCCCAAGGCGTAACCACTATCATGTCTACACATGTCCTTGAAATCGCCCAAGCATTAAGTGACCAAATAGCAATTTTGTACAAAGGCAACCTTTTGGCGCTTGGCAACATGGAAGAACTGCAGCAGAAAGCAAGCTTGCCTGGTTCTGGTCTTGAAGATATCTTCCTCAAGCTTACCGGCACTGAAGACTTGAAAGCTGTTGTTGAGGCTCTTGTTAAATGAACTGGAAAAACGTCCTCTACCTGATGCGGGTTGACCGTAAATCAGGTAGACTGTTAAGGGGCATAAAGCCTACAAAGTATAAAGAAAACAGTTTCTTTGCTTACTGGCCATATTGGTTAGCTATCGGATTAGGTCTTGCAATAGGTATCTTTGCAGGTTTTCTAGTTAGCAATTTAACCAACGTAATGAGTCTTGATGAAATTCAAGCTTATGTGGCTCGCGTGTTTGTTACCCTTCCAACGATTGTTCTAGTTTACAATGCCGTTTTAACGTTGCTTCAACAGATCCAACGTAGCGGTGTTAAAGTCCAAGCTGATACGCCTTACTGGTTACCAATTACTTGGCAAGAGCACACATTTGCGTCTGTACTTGCAAGTTTAATGGGCATTCCCTTAGGCTCGGTGCTGATTATTGTTGCTGCAATCTTGGCTTTTTCTGTTTTTACTGGTTTAATCGTTTTAGCTATAGTAACCTCGGTAGCAGTGTTTGCTGCGGCTTTTCTGGCAAGTGTGATAACTGAGATTTTGCGAGTGTTTCAAGTTCGTTTTGTCGGTGCAGTTTACAAGTCCAGTGGCAGAGCAGCAATATGGGTGCGTTTTATCGGTTCCCTTAGCTTCTTTATAATCTTCTATGCCATATACTTCTCTATTACCTCGGGCGGTTACCAGTTCCTTTCAACATTAACTGAGGCCCAAAGTTCAATATTCTATATTCCATTCGTTTGGCTGGGGCTAACGCTATCGAACTTTTTCGTCACAGGCGGCAGCATCCTAGCAGGTTTAGCGTACCTGTTTATGTCCATCGCTTTCATAACTGCCATGTACGCTGTTGCAGTTTGGTTAAACAAACGTTTTGGCCTTTATGAGCCTCCTGCAATTAAGATCCAAAAAAGCGGAATTTACGCGCCAAAAACTGGTTTTCTAGGCAAACTTGGCTTTTCCAATGCTGAGTCAGCCTTAATCAGCAAGGACCTAAAAGCCTTCACAAGACGTAGAGAACTCATCACTATATTCATTACACCCATAGTGATTGTATTGATACCCCTAATGCAATCTTTCGGTGCAATGGGTGGAGGCGGTATTCCTTCTGAGATTTCATTGTTCTATGTTGCTATGATTTACCTGTTTCCAGTTTCATTAATGGTTATAACTCTTGGCAGCCTTATCATCGGCGAAGAAGGACAAGCAATATGGCGAATTTACGCTTCACCAATCAGCCCTAAAAACTTGGTGAAAAGCAAATACTCCTTTACGGTAATGTTCGGTTTAATCATGTTGATCGTTACTGGAGCACTTGGAACAATAATTTATCGTCCATCTATAACAGTGATAACTGTAGCCTTCTTGGAAGGCTTATTTTTAGCCATGGCTTTAAGTGCAATCTCAGTGAATATAGGCTTTAGAGGTGCCGATTTTACAGAAATTCCAAGACCCCGCATGGTCCGTCAATACTGGGCATTAATCAACATGGCTGTTTGTTTACTTGTTGGTATTGTAATCTTGGCTCCTCTTATACCAACCGTGCTCTCATCAGTAATAGGTGCGTTTGGTATAGGTTTTCCAAGTTTAAACCCGTTTGTTGCTACGGCTATAAGTGGTGTAATCGCTGTTATCATTACGGTGGTCTTTTACAAGTTTACTTTGGATGGTGCAAAGGATTTCTTGCAAAAAGCGGAGATATAGCCTGTGAGTATAAAAGTATAAAAAATGGCTGTTTGGCGGGAAAATTGCAACATTTTATTTCTTTTTATCTTTTTTCACCGTTTCTTTTATTATTTCAACATAAAAAATCCTGTCTTGAACAGACAGATTTAAAAATAGCAAGTTACCGCTAAACTTTAGATTAGTGATCTTGATGGGTAATCATGGAAAAGGAACAATCTTTCGACGAAAAGACGCACGATACCTTCTATATCTGCCCGTTAGAGTAGTTGATGATAGCATGTTTCCTTTAAAATGCGAAGATTCAGATTCAATGCCTGTGAAAGTAAGTTTCAAGCCAAGTGACAAAAAAATCATTATTGAAAAGTGGGTTGAGGAAGATGAGAAAGCCTCGCAATAAACAATTTTTTGTTACAGTCTAAGCCCAGTCACAAATTCTTTTATTCAAACTTTAACATTGAGTTTGGCTAAAGAGGGACAAACAGCTGATGTTTGAAACATTCAAGTGTCCTATTTGCAAAGCAGATTTCTCAACACCTGAAGACTTACGCATTCATCGAATGTGCAAACACAAAGGTCCACTGCATACTGTTCCAATTTAACCACCCTTTTTTGTTCATTCTTATTTTTGATTAAATATTTATCTTACAAACAGTTTACCTATTCTGCCTTTAGAAAGTGAAAGTCATGAACAAGCTAACCATAAAAAGCCCCATGTTTGAAGCTAATCAAAAGCTTCCAAAAAAATACACCTGCGAAGGCGACGGGGTAAACCCGCCCTTAACAATTGAAGATACTCCAAGCCAAACCAAAAGTTTAGCCTTAATTTTTGAAGACCCTGACGCAGTAAGCGGCACTTTTGACCACTGGATAATGTGGAACATTCCTTCTTCAACAGTTAAGATTGAAGAAAATTCTGCTCCCGGCGTTGAGGGTTTAAACAGTGGACGCCGAAAAGGTTACTATCCACCATGTCCACCATCAGGAAGCCACCGATACATTTTCAAAATTTACGCTTTAGACCAAACCCTTGATCTGCCCGAAAAAACTAAAAAATCCGCCTTACAAGCTGCCATGCAAGGTCATATTCTGGCTGAAGGCGAAATTATTGGTATGTACCGCTAAAAGGCGGTTTTGTTCTTTTTTTGATAACAGTTATATGCGTTTTCTTGGCTTGTTCTTAAAGGGAATTTGCTGTTGAAACGTGTCAAAGTGTTTTTGGCTGTTGTGGTTGTGGTTCTTGTTTGTTTAAGTGTTTTTATTTCTGCTGGCTGGTTTACTACGCCGCAGCCGAACAGGGAATTTTATGTTGGAGCAGAATACGCTTATGGCAGTAACCCTCAAGAAGTAAAAGCTCTTGTTGACAAGGTTAAAGGTTATACGAACTTGCTTGTTTTAGGTTCTTCTGATTTAACTTTTAACGAGTCAGCTTTAACTGAAAGTTGCAACTACATTGCAGATGCAGGTATGCACTTTATAATAATGTTTACTGACATTACTAAATACGCTTACAATACTTCTGTTTGGACAAGTGATGCTCAAGAAAAGTATGGCAGTTTGCTTTTAGGAATTTACCGTTATGATGAACCAGGCGGCATACAGCTTGATCAACCAGCGAGTCGAAACTATTCTATAATGGTTCCCCACGCGGACAACTATTCAGACGCTGCAAGTAAATATACTAATTACATGTACTACCATGTGGACTATTACCATCTCTACTTTGATAACATCTCAGTTGTCACCGCCGATTATGGTTTGTACTGGTACGATTACAAAGCAAGCTACGACACAATTCTTGCCGAGTTTGTTTGGAACCAAAGCCGTTTAACACCCATAGCCCTATGCCGTGGCGCAGCAGAAACACAAGGCAAAGACTGGGGCATCATCGTAACATGGAAGTACGACCAAGCACCCTACCTTGAATCAGCAGACGAGTTATACAGCGATTTACGTTTAGCCTATGAAGCTGGCGCAAAATATGCTGTAGTCTTCAGTTACCCCCAACTTGACAGTTACGGCACATTAACACAGGAGCATCTTGATGCGATTCAACGATTCTGGGATTCAATCCAAAATAACCCACAAAGCTTCGGTGAAAACAAGGCTGAGGCAGTGTATGTGCTTCCAAAGGATTACGGTTTTGGTTTTCGCCGAGCTGACGACACGATTTGGGGCGTGTTTCCAGCTGACGAGTTGTCTACTAAAATTTGGGCTGACGTGAACCTTCTTGAAAGCCGCTATGGTTCACGCTTTAACATAATCTACGATGATGGCTTAGATTACGCGAAAATTAATCAAACGTATAAAGAAGTGTTTTTCTGGAATCAAACAATTACTTGAGCCTTTAAAACAAAAGAAAAAGAAGGTTTGGTTGTTAATAGTTTTCTGCCCAAACTTCAAAGTATGCTTTCGGGTGAGCGCAAACTGGGCATTGATCTGGAGCTTCTGTTCCTTCATAAACGTGACCGCAGTTTCTGCATTTCCACATAATCGGTGCATCTTTTTTGAAGACTTTGCCTGTTTGAACGTTTTCTAAAAGTTTGTTGTAGCGTCGTTCGTGGTAAGCTTCTACTTTAGCAACCATCCTAAATGTGTTAGCTACGTCTTTAAAGCCTTCTTTTTCGGCTATATCACCGAAGCTTGGGTAAAGTGTGCCCCATTCAAGTTTTTCTCCTTCAGCGGCTGCTTTAAGGTTTTCAGCTGTTGTGCTGATAACGCCGGCTGGGTAGGCTACTGTGATTTCCACCATTCCGCCTTTGAGATGTTTAAAGAAGAGTTCCGCGTGTTCTTTTTCGTTGGCGGCGGTTTCTTCAAAAATGGCTGCGATTTGTTCATAACCTTGCTTTTTTGCTACACTTGCAAAAAATGTGTATCGGTTTCTTGCTTGGGATTCGCCTGCAAAAGATGCTAGCAGGTTCTTTTCTGTTTGACTTCCTTTGAAATCCATAAAAGCTGTCTCCTAACGGTAAGTATGTTTTAGAGAAAAATAAAAGTGTTGAGGCAGACCCTTAAGCGTTAGAATAATGTTGGTTAGTCAGTAAATTTTTAAGCAATCAAGCCTCGATTCAATGTGATATTTAATGATTGACCTGCTTGAAATGTGGAAAAAACCCAAAATGATAGCCTTTGTCATACTTACCGCCGTAGTTTATGAGGCACTGGTTTTCCCCACACAAGGTTTTACCATATTTGGCGGTCACGCAGATTTTGGACGAGTCGGCGTAGGAATACCAGTGGCTTTTTCGTTTCTGTTTGGTCCCGCCGCAGCTTGGGGCGCAGCAATCGGCAACATTATTCGTGACATAATCACAGGCGGTTTAGACTTAGCAAGCATTTCAGGATTCATCGGAAATTTCCTCATCGGGTACCTCCCCTACAAGCTATGGTCAAAAATAACAAGCGAAAAGCCTGACATGCGAAGCCTAAAAAAAGTAGGCTTGTTTATTGGGCTTGCCGCCTTTTCATGTGTCCTTTGCGGTTTACTTATCGGGGCTGAACTTGATTGGCTTGGGTATGCACCGTTTATTCCAACTGCACCCTTGATTGGCTTAAGCAATTCTTTATGGGCAGTAACCTTGGGTCCAATCGTGCTCGCATTAGCCTACCCATACGTTAGCAAGAAAAAACTACTTTACACTGACCTACTTAATGAACCGCAGAAAAACAGCAAACAAGTTAAAGCAGCCACATAAGCAGCCAATTTATTTTTTTATGATTGAAAAACTCGCCATTAGCACCTACCCCCTCTTAGTGTTTTGCAGTTTTAAACTGGACAGAGCCTACCTCTCTTTGAAAGTATAGACCCCTCTACCCTTTCTGCATAGAGTTTCTATTTGGATCCTAATAGGCGGCAAATAGGTTGGTTAAAGCTTGCCCGCCACCGATTTAACCATAGAATTTGTAAATCTGAAACGCAAATTTTTGCCAAGAAGCAGCTGTATCAAAAATAATGTGTTAGCATTAATCAGGTCATTTTTGGATAAATTTATAATTCAAGGAATCGCCAAGTAAGTCATGCATAATTTCCGCAAACGCTTTTTTCACATCTGTCCAGTAGTTCTAACTTTGTTTATTTTATGCCTAAGCTTGTTGATGGTTAAACCTGTAAAAGCTCAAACGAGTGAATCAGTAAAAATCATTATTACTTCTCCTGTTCAAAATCAAGTTTATCCTAACAGGGTGTTTTTGAATTTTACTTGCGAAGGTAGTCTTGTTCCGATTAATGATGGTGTTCTTTTTGTTCTAAATGTTGATGGGGAACCAGGTTATCATGGTGGACACGGCGTTAGGTTGGGGGAAATGAATTATGTGCCTTCTTTTTTTAATACAACTGTTAACTTGCCTGATGGTAATCACACCATTTGGGTTAACGGGTTTTTTTGGGTTTATGGCGCCAGTGGGCAGATAACTTGTATTGAAAGCCTGTCACAAATTGTTAATTTCGTGGTCGATTCTGAACACGTAAGCACCTCTCCAGAATTGCCTTCCCCATCTCCAACTGTTCCCGAAATTTCTTGGTCTGTAATTTTGCCTCTGTTTTGTTGCCTGCTTTTTACTGCTGTCATAATTAGGCTTCAAAAAACCTGCAGACTTTTTTTATGAACTGCGAATAATTTCATGCATTAACGGTCTATGCGTTTTTCAAAGAGTTTTTAAATCCTTGCTTCTCTGTTTCTAGTAGGTGTTTTTGTTTGGTTCAAAATTTTGATCTTGAAGATTTTAACATGATTGATATGCAAGCAAAAAAGGTTCTTGAAGCCCTATCCAAGTTTGATAAAGGAGAACTAGTTAAAGGTGAAGTTATTCACACGGAAACGGGTTTTCTTCCTGATGACATTAATGATGCGGTAAGAAGTTTGGCAAATTCTTTGCTGGTAAACATACCTGATCCTTTGAAGGGGGCGCCGCCTTACGATTTTTATGACGTAGAAATTACAGATTTTGGACGGCAAGTTTTAGAGCAATTTGGCTAACAAACCCGTAGTAAAGAAAACCTTGACTACAGTTAGTAAAGCCGTGTTTACGGGAAACAATTTATTGAAAAAAAGTTTCTCAAACAATTATGCCTCGTACTAATAGTTTGGTGCTACTGCTTATCCTGATCCTAATGCCCTGTGTTATGGCTGAATTTGTTTCTGCTCAGTCAACTACTAAACCTTCTCCGCCAGAATTTACTGTAACCCTGATTTCTTCTCCTGACACTCAAGTGTTAAACAAAACAATCGAGTTATCAATCAAAAATCAGCCTTCTATCCCTGATAACGGTTCTTTCTATAATGTCCGCATCAGAGTTAATAACGGAAACTGGAGCGTTCTATACCCTGATAATGAGGTTCCAATTCAATCAAACAGTGAATACACTATTTTATCTTACCCTTCCGAACAACCTGACGTTGAACATCAATATCATCTGACCTATACAATGCAAACCTTGTTTCCCGGCGACAAAATAGATTTTCAAGTTCAAACAATGGTCGGCGGCATTTACCGGGGATTTAACCCAAACGCAACAAACCAATTCGACATGTACCCTTACGTCTTTATTGGTGAAAAAAGCGACTGGAGCAACACACAAACCCTAATTATGCCCACAACAGTGGCTTCTCCAAGTCCAAGCATTCCAGAGTTTCCTTTGGTTGCTCTTGTATTTTTGTTGATAGCTGGGTCTTTAACAACTACAGTGATTCTTTTGAGAAAAAAGTAGAGTTAATTTCCAAAAAAAGGGTATAGGGTTTACCTTAAGGCGTCTACCGTGTTGAGTTTAGATATACGGTTTGCAGGGTAAACTGAGCTTAGAACCGCTG
This sequence comes from Bathyarchaeia archaeon, assembly GCA_050108115.1. Lineage (GTDB taxonomy): Archaea > Thermoproteota > Bathyarchaeia > Bathyarchaeales > Bathycorpusculaceae > Bathycorpusculum. The sequence continues at coordinate 246,408 of JBNIDP010000001.1, forward strand.
ATATAACGATAACTAAGGAGGCAACAAGAAGAGTTAACGGGGAAATAACCAATGACGGTGAAGGAATATTAGCCCACCAAGGGATTGCTTGGATAGCAAACATTGAAAGCCCTAAGCCGGAAACAAAACCTATAACTGTTCCTATGAGCGCCAACAATAGTGATTCACCAGCGATTATTATTCGATTTTGTTTTTTGTCCATGCCTATAGCTGTTAAAACACCGATTTCCCGTTTGCGTTCCATTACAGTGTAAGCGGTTGCTGACATTATACCTAACGCTCCTACTAATACAAAGAAAGAAGTCACCGATACTGCCAGTATTTCTGTTTGGTCAAAGCTTTCTTGTGTTTGAGTTAACGTGTCTTTTGTTGTGTAGATTGTTGGTGTATAGCCTGCATCTATGCATGTCTGGTATAGTTTGTCACGTGTTTGGCTCACGTCTGCTGAAGGGTCAAGTGAAACATAGAACTCTTCTAGATTAGGCGTCAACAAGGAGGGCCTAAAATTTTTCAAGTCATCAAAACTAATTATTGCTGTGTAATAGTCTTGTGCGAAATGTGAAATTGTTTCCCACCTGCCAGCGACAAAATCTGTTGTAGCAACTACTTGTAAGGGTTGTTGATATGTGCCCGTTTGATTTGTTATGCTCCAAACCAGCTTATCACCTACTTGGACGGTTAAGTTTTGAGCTAAAGAATTTTGTAACAGTACATAACCCGTGCTTTCGCCTAACAGAGTGTAGACTTGTTCGTCTGTCATGTCATTAAGAGTTTTAGTTAGATGGCATTGGTAAATGGTGTCAAAATACGTTTTAGATGAAATGCCTGTGACCATTATTTGGCTCTGATTGTAGTCATTAAAGGTCATGTTAGTTTGACCGTAACTGAAATATCCAACACCTGCAACATTACTTACGCCTTCTACATTTTTCAATTCGTCAATAAAACTAACAGGTGCATATACCCAAACTTGAACATCAGCTCCAACAGACTGTTTATTTACCGCTAAATTGTAAGACGCTGCGGTTGTCACCAACGAACTAAAAGATACAAGAAGTGCAATTGAAAGGGCGAATGCTCCATACGAGAATACTGAACGCCTAAAATTAAGCAGAATATTTCTGTGCACAATAACACTTGTACGACCAATAAATGGTTTAAGCAATTGAGAAAAAGCAACTGAAAGTGGCGATAAAAACAGTGTTGCCAAAAGAACTGCACCTATAAGAGTTGCTGCAAAACCCACAAGCGCTGTAGCGGTGGGAAACCATGAAGTTGTTGCTGAGAAACCATTTTTAACTAAAAATAGTCCAATTATCAACAAAGCTAAACCAGTCAAGGGCGTTAAAACGCGTGTTTTCTTAGTTACGTTTGTATTATGCATTTGTGGATGCAGCGCTTCAACTATTTTTATGCGGCAAGCCAGCAGTGTCGGGACTAAACCAACAAGCAATGTTAAAGCTATGCCGATGACCAAACCGTTTACCATTGTAGATAAAGAAAAAAAGAATTCAATATTTTGTGAAGTTCCAACGTTCTGAATATAAATTGAGGGTAGAATTGACGTGATAAGCTGCGCGGTTAGTATTGATACTGGAATGCTTGCTAAAGCTCCAATAAATGTAACAGGCAAAAGTTCTGCAATAAATACAGTGAAGACTTGACTTTTAGATGCGCCCACAGAACGCAAAATGCCTATTTCACGTTTACGTTCACTCACGTTAGCCATGGTGGTGTTAAGCAAAAGCATGGCTGAAATAATTAACGCCATACCGCCAATTATGTATGTGATAGTGTGGTAGGTAGCAAGATTTTGCTCTACGCTGTCAAGCATGGAAAATTTCAAGTTTGCAACCGTAAAGTTAGAGCCTAACTGGTTTTGCAAGTCAGTTTTGACAGTGTCGGCTTGTTTTAAGTCTTTTAGGTGTATGTAAACGTCTATGGCGTCGTTGGGTTGCAGGTAATAGAGTGTTTGGGCGGTGTCAAGGTTTATGGTTATGTCTGAATTGACTTTGGTTAAAGTTGTGGTGTCAGAGCCAAATGAGTAGGTTCTGCCGTTGTCTTGCATTATTGCCGTTATTGTTAGATTCATTGTCTTGGCTGGTTGATCTGGAAAGTATTCAGTTATGTTAAGGTAACCCAGTGTTAATTGGTCGCCAACATGCAGGTTTAGTCGTTTAGCAAAACTTTCACCTAGAACACACGAATTATTGTTTGAAAGCGCTAAAATAAGAGACGAATAATTGCCCTCAATAATGTTGTAACTGCCAAACTTTTCGTCAACTTCAGGGTTAATTCCCACTAAGTATCCACCGTTTGTATCGTTAAACTTACCATCAGCTGACGCAAAAGGCATCCAATATTGAACCCTATACGAGTAAGCTGCTATCGAATCATTCTGGAGAATCTGTTCAACCGTTTGTGTATTAAATGCTGTTGTTGTCGTGTTGGTTTTAATCAGTATATCTGTGTAGCCTAAAGTGTTATCAACTAAGTCATGATACGTTTTTTCAAGGCCATCAACGCCTGCGTTTAAGCCTATAAGAAGACTCAGAGCAAGCATAACACTGATTATAAGTATAATTGTTCGAATTTTTTTTCGTTTCAGCTGAAAAAATGAAATTTTAAGCAACGACATTGGTTATCACTGGAGTTTCTCGTCAGAGATGATTTGTCCATCTTTCATTCTTAGAGCGCGGTCAGCCAACTTTAAAATGGATGAGTCATGTGTTGACGCTAAAACTGTAGTACCCTGTTCTTTAGAAAGCTTAAGCAAAACTGCCATAACTTGGGCGCCGGTTGTTGAATCAAGGTCACCAGTAGGTTCATCAGCCAAAATAATCGTAGGTTTATTTGCTAAGGCTCGAGCGATAGCGACGCGTTGTTGTTGTCCGCCGCTAAGCTGGTCAGGTCTGTGGTTGGCTCTGTCAGTTAAACCCACGGATTCTAGCAAGTCTTTTGCCCGTTTTTGTGCTTCCTTTTTAGGCACCCCACTTATCATCATGGGCAATTCAATATTTTCAAAAGCAGTAAGCACAGGCATCAAATTATAAAATTGAAAAATAAACCCAATTTTACGCCGCCGAATATCAACAAGCTCTTTTTCCTTTAAACTAGAAAGGTCTTTATTTTCAATTAAGACTTTGCCGCTAGTTGGTTTATCTAAAGTTCCTATTACATTTAGAAGAGTGGTTTTTCCTGAACCAGATGAGCCTAAAACAGCGATGAATTCACCGTTCTTGAATTTGATGTTAATGTTATGTAAAGCATGAACAGATAATTGTCCAACGCCGTAATCTTTTTGAAGATTTATAGTTTCAATAGCTGTTGACATAGCTTTTGATAAGATTTATTTTAAAAATAGGTTTTGAGGTACAATTCTTTACTAATACAGTTACCATCAATACGTTATTTATAACTAAGGACAACAATTATTTTGTAAGGAAGAAACAAAAATGCGTATAGGCGTTTGTGGAATAGCATGCGAAAAATGCCCCAAAATGCAAGCAGGCACCTGTCCAAACGGTAGGGTTGGTTGCGTGCCAAGAGAAAACAAGTTTTGCCAAATCTGCAACTGCGCTTACATCAAAGGCGTAAAACTGTGCTTTGAATGCAAAGACTTCCCCTGTGAAACCACCAAACTGGGGCCAATCAGTTATGGTTACTGCCAATACCTCACTGGCAAACAGTAACCTTATGGTGTTTTCATATTTTTGTTAGGGATTAGTTTTATGTGGCTGTTTGTATCTGAATAATTTGGAGTGGACCATTTTTCCTCAAGAAACCCGTGAAGTCCTAATAAGAGCGACGAAATTAACTAAAAAATATGAAGATTTTGTTGCTGTAAACGGAATTGATTTTGAAGTTTACAAAGGCGAATGTGTAGGCTTTCTTGGTCCAAACGGTGCAGGAAAAACCACCACAGTGCGAATGATGTACTGTTTTCTGCCGCCAACCAGCGGTGAATTGACTCTTGCAGGCTTAAGTGTCCACAATAAATGCCGCGAAATCAAAAGCATAGTCAGCGTAGCCCCACAAGAGGACAATCTTGACCCTGATTTTTCAGTCATAAAAAACCTAACAGTTTATGCCCGCTACTTTGACATCCCCAAAGACGAAGCCTTACGACGGGCTGAGGAGCAACTAAAGTTTTTCCAGCTTCAAGAAAAACGTGATGTGCCAATTATGGCGTTGTCGACAGGTATGAAGAGGCGGCTAATTTTTGCAAGGGCGTTGATGAATAAGCCGCAGGTTCTGCTTTTAGATGAGCCTACTGTTGGGCTTGATCCGCAGGCGCGGCATCTGGTTTGGGATGAAGTGCGTCAACTTAAAAGAATGCAAGTAACCATCATTTTAACTACTCATTATATGGATGAAGCTGAGGTTCTTTGCGATAGAATCATCATAATTAATCACGGAAAAATTATTGAAGATGGAAGACCTGCAGAATTAATTAAAAAACATATCGGCGAGGACGTGCTTGAACTTGACTGCGACGAAAGCTTGATTCCGCTTCTTACGCAGACGTTTCCTGATGCACGTATCGAAAAGCTTGGTGAACGCATGCAAGTTTTCACGTCGAAACCTCATGGCGTTTTTGAAGGTTTTCTTCGTGAACATGAGATAAAGAATGTTACTCTTCGCAAAGCAAACCTTGAAGACGTATTCTTAAAACTAACTGGCAGAGGGCTTGGGGTCAATGACTGAAGTAAACATCCGCAAGTCACCCGCCAAATTCAGCATCCCTAAAATTTCTTACCGCGTCTGGAAGGTTTGGCGCCGCAACGCAGACGTGTTCATGAAAACTATTGGCGTTAACTTTTTGCCTTCCCTGCTTGAACCCATCATTTACCTTTTCGCTTTCGGATTCGGCTTGGGCGGATTCATACCAGAAATTAACGGGCAACCATACATCAACTTTATCGCTCCCGCCCTAATTGCAATTTCATTAATGAACGGCTCCTTTTTTGAATGCACATACGGCTCGTTTGTACGCATGTATTACCAAAAAACATTCGACGCCATAATAGCCACTCCTATTAGTGTTGAGGAAGTTATGGCTGGAGAACTGCTTTGGGGAGCCACACGCGCCACAATTAATGCTACAATCGTGCTTGCGGTAATTGCTGTTTCTGGCTTTTTTGTTTCTCAACCCTTAATCACAAGCCCGCTGTTCTTGCTGGTGCCAGTAATTGCGTTTTTTGGCGGTTTAATGTTCTCGGGACTTGCCATGTGCTTTACTGCAGTTGCACCAAACATTGACTTCTTTAATTACCCAATATTTCTCTTCGTAACGCCAATGCTGTTCTTAAGCGGCACATTTTTCCCGCTTTCTTCGTTGCCCGAGGCTGCACAAGGCTTGGCTTTGGTAATTTTGCCCTTAACACATGCTGTTAACTTGACACGCGGCGCCATGACAGGTTCAACTGAGGTTCTCTTTGGGCTTAACACTCAAACCCTGATTCCCCTAAGCATTGTTTGGATTGTAGTCGTCATGGTAGTGTTCTTTATAGTCAGCATTAACCTGATGAAAAAACGCATAATACGCTAAAAATTAAAGCGTAATATCGTTAACTTCAGCTGCCATAAGGTAAAACGCTGCTAAACCTTTCCAGTTACCCCAAGGCTCCGCAATTTTTCGTGCTTCTTCAGCTTTAATCGGCTTTTTACCGCAATAGTACCGTGAAATAACCCTGCGAATCCCCAAATCATCCGCTGGCAAAGCATCAAACTTGTGCATACCGCGAAGCATCGTCAACTCAGCAGTCCACACACCAATGCCCCGAATCGCATCCAACTCTGCAATAATCTCCTCAGGATTCTTCATCGATATGCGCTCAATATCCAGTTTACCGTCAACGATAAGTTGGGCTGCCCCGTAAATATAATCCGCTTTACGCTGGCTTAACCCTGCCTGCCGAATTTCCTCTGCACCTGCTTTAACCAGCGCCTGTGGCGTTGGAAAAGCAAAAAACGTTCCCTCATCAAGATGCAGTTGGTCGCCGAATTTCAAAGCTAAGCGTTCTTCGATGCTACGAGCTACCTTGATAGATATCTGTTGCTCCACAATTGCATAAACCAGCGCCTCAAAAACCGTGATGGTAGTTGGAAATTTGAGCCCATACAGTTTCTGGGTTATCTGCTTCATTATTGGGTCTGATTGAACCTGATTATAGAAATCTCTGAGAGGTAAGTTTAGGCTGAAAATGTGTTCAATGGTTTCTTGGACTTTTTGGATTTGACTGCTTGAAAGAGCAGTGTCCGCGTGCAGTTCAAGCGTCAACAAAGGCTTATCCACTTGCCCATTCGAGGAAAGCCTCACCCAAACCAGTCTGCCATCCACATGCAAAGTCAATGACAAAATTCCTTCACGAAAACTTCGGACCCTGATGTCGCCATAAGATAGAATCTTGGCACTTAAAGCAAAATCAAACGGTGCTACTGGTTCAATTGTCACTTTTTCGGTGAATGTCAAGGCACTGGTTCCTCTTTTGCTTAAAGGGGCGTTAGCAGATAAGAAGGTTTGTAGGCGGTGTTATGATTAGATTTTTAACCTTCAGGGCTGGATATGATACAAACAAGAGTGAGTTTGATGACGCGTTTAGTTGTTCGAATCGGAGGTTCAGTTGTAGCTTCCCCTGTTAACACTGACTTAATGGGTAAATACGCCGACCTTATACGGCAAATTAAACTTCAAGGACACGACATCGCAGTAATCATAGGCGGAGGAACCCTTGCACGCGAATTCATCAAAATCGCAAAAAACTTGGACCTCGAACCAGATGCACAAGACCGCATCGCAATATCTGTTTCGCGCCTTTACGCTCAGCTATTCATGGAAAAGCTTGGAGCCCTTGGATGCGGCAAAGTTGCAACCACGCTTGACGAGGCAGCCGAATGTTTTAGTCAGGGAAAAATTGTGGTTATGGGCGGTTTAAAACCTGGACACACAACAGACACTGTGGGTGCGCTTGTGGCTGAACGGTTAGACGCGGATTTGCTGGTTAAAGGAACAGACCAAGAAGGCGTCTACACTAAAGACCCTCGCAAGTATCCTGATGCGGTAAAGTTGGACAAGATGACTTTTGATGACTTGTCGCGGGTGCTTGAATATGGCGAGCATAAAGTTGGTATTCACCAGGTTATTGACCCAATGGCTATAGAGGTTCTAAGACGTAAAAACATGAAGTTGATTGTGTTTAACGGGTTTAAACCTGAAAACTTGCTTTTGGCTGCTGAAGGCAAAAACGTCGGTACAGTCATAAACTGACTTGTTTTTGTTTTTTCTTGAATTTTTTTCTTTGACGCTGGTGCTCGTTGAATCAGCGGGTGTGTACCCTGTTTAGATTTTGTGTTTCTTCTGTTTTTGTGGGTTCTTTGGGTTTTTTTATGGTGAAAGTGGCGTAAGTTTAAATATCATATGTGATATCAATGGTGATATCAATAACGATATCAAAGGTGATAACAAGAAATGAGTTTCGACGAACAAGACGCGGAAGACATTCGGCACCTGCGCAATGAAAGACATCACTTTCACCAACGCAAATGGCTAAGGCACAATGCAATGGTCCCCAAAGGATTCATACGCTACCAGGTGCTTCAAGCCCTCAGCGAACAGCCAATGTCTGGCTCCGAACTTATGGACAAAATAGAAAAACAAACAGGCGGAAACTGGAAACCCAGCCCAGGGTCAATCTACCCATTGCTGAGCTTCCTACAGGACAATGCTTACATCAAAGAACTTCCCACCGAAAACGGATTAAAACGTTACGAAATAACACAGGCCGGCAAAGACCTACTTGAAGAACAAATAACAGTACGAGAAAAATTTGCACAAGACGGCGGAATTTTTACAAGCCCTTTCTTTGACAGGTTCTTTAATAATGCACCAAAGGAGAAAACTGACGAGATTCGTGGTTCAATGAAAAAACTTTTTTGTGCTTCAATGAAGCTGGTGAAGTCTTTGAAGGATAACTATTCTGAAAAAGTTCTCGATGAGGCATTGCAAGTGCTTGATGACGCTGCAGGCAAACTAGAAGAATTAGACAATAGCGTCAAAGGAGCAAAACAGTAGTGCCTGAAGAAATGCAGGAAGTCATAAAAGTTGAAGGATTAACCAAAGTCTACAACAACACCTTAACGGCTGTTGACCACATTAACTTTAGCGTTAAACGTGGTGAAATCTTTGGTTTCCTTGGACCTAATGGCGCTGGAAAAACAACAACCATCAGCATGCTAATCACCGTTACAAAACCAACCTCGGGAAAAGCCCTAATTTTAGGTGGCGACATTGCAAATCAAAGCATGGCTGTACGCTCTGCAATAGGTGTTGTCCCCCAAGAATACACTGCCGACGAAGATCTTACCGGTCAAGAAAACATCATGTTATGTGCTGACCTTTACGGCATTCCACGTGACGTTTCTAAAAAACGAGTTGTGGAACTGCTGAAACTGGTAGAGTTAACAGCGTTTAAAGATAAAAAAGTGCGAACTTATTCTGGTGGCATGCGTAGACGACTGGAACTTGCTTGCGGTTTAATTAATAGGCCACAGGTGCTTTTCCTTGATGAACCTACTTTAGGGTTAGATGTTCAAACACGTGCTGCAACATGGAATTACGTGAAAATGCTAAAGAAAGAATTCGGCATGACTCTTTTCTTAACAACTCATTATCTGGAAGAAGCCGATGCACTCTGCGACCGAATCGCAATAATTGACCACGGAAAAATAATTGTCACAGGTACCCCTGCGGAACTAAAAGACAGCCTCGGCGGAGACATAATCACATTGAGTATCCAAAATCTGGCGCAAGACATCACCGACTTAATCAGCAAAGTCGAGGGCGTAAAAGAAGTCAAAAAAGAAAACGGGGAATACACAATCAAATCTTCCAACGGCGAATTAACTGCGCCACTAATTATTGAAGCCTTAAGAAAAAACGGTCACGTAGTAACAAAGCTTTCCTTAACCAAACCTACCCTTAACGAAGTGTACTTACAATACACTGGCAGGTCTATGCGTGACGCACAAGAATCCCGTGAAGGGGTAGCTGCACAAAGAATGACAATGCGGAGGGCACGGTCACATTGAGCCAAAACGAAAAAGTTTCAACCAGCAAGCTACATGGTTTGTGGGCATTAACAAATCGTGAACTGAAGAAATGGTATCAAAACCCATTCATCCTTGCTATGGGTGTAGTTCAACCTGTTCTGTGGCTAGCACTGCTTGGCAAAGCAATGAACATCAGCAGCATAATACCCAACAACATCCCCGGAGTCAGTTCAACAGCCATAATGATGCAGACTTTCGGTACAACGGATTACTTCTCATTCATGGCTATGGGCATGGTGGCATTTACCACTGTGTTTACGACAGCTTTCGTGGGTATGTCGGTTGTTTGGGATAAACGCTTAGGTTTCATGAACAAAGTCTTAAGCACGCCAGTCTCACGGTCAGTCATTATCCTTGCAAAAGTGTTCGCTGCAAGCGTAAGAGCATTATTTCAAGCACTCATCGTAACCGCAGTTGCATTTGCGTTAGGACTCGTAACAGGCTCAAACTTTGGCTTATTTAGCATACTTGGCGTATTCGCTATGGTGTTCCTGCTAAGCGTAGGATTATCATCAATGTTCACTGCCTTAACTTTGCGAACAACAAACTTTGAAACACCCCAAGCAGTCATTCAACTAATCACGTTGCCCCTCATGTTTGCAAGCAGCGCATACTTCCCGATAACTCAGATGCCCTCTTGGTTGCAAGCAGTTGCAAGCGTCAACCCAATCAGCTACGCCATCGATGCAGTTAGAACTTTGATGATATTTAGCAACGGTTTGTCATCGTTGCCTTTAGACTTCCTGTATGTGGGACTCTTTGCGGCAGTAGTAACAACCATCTGCGTAGTACTGTCATGGAGATACCTCAACAAGTAAAGAAGGCGCATTCTCTTTTTTCTTTTTTTAAAATTATATGTTTGTGCTGTAATTGCACCTTTGGTGTACATCTAATTTGGACACTGTTTATATCAAACCAGCGATTCTTGAACTATCCAATGAAATATTAAGAGGCGATATGCAAAATGCCAACAATAGTTGAAGCTATTAATCTTAGAAAAACTTACATGCTGGGCAAAATCCCAGTTGAAGCACTGCGAGGTGTAAACCTCAAAGTGGAAGCTGGCGACTTCATTTCCATCCTTGGCCCTTCAGGTAGCGGCAAATCAACAATGCTCAACCTCATCGGCGCCCTTGACAAACCCACTTCGGGCACACTACTTATAGACGGCGTAGACATCGGAAAACAAAATGACAACCAACTTTCCGAGTTGCGCCTAAAAATCGGTTTTGTCTTCCAATTTTTCAACCTAATCCCCCGATTAACAGCAAAAGCAAACGTTGAACTAGCGCTGTCCATAGCTAACATGGGCAGGTCAGAACGCAGCAAAAGGGCAGTTGAACTGCTTGAAACCGTCGGCTTAAAAGAACGCATAAACCATAAACCAGCCGAACTCAGCGGTGGACAGCAACAACGTGTCGCAATTGCCCGCGCACTGGCTAACAACCCTAAATTTCTGCTCCTTGATGAACCAACAGGCAACGTTGACTCTAAAACAGCCAGTGAAGTTATGAATTTAATTCAGACACTTAACCGGGAAAAAGGTGTCAGCATCATCATGGTTACTCATGACCAGAAACTAGCTCATGAAGCAAGAAGAACCGTGCAAATGATTGACGGTGAAATCCACTCAGACATGGTGAATTAACATGAAGACATACGATGTTTTTGGTTACTCATTTAGCGCAATTAGACTACGCAAACTCCGTGCAGCCTTAACTACTCTTGGAGTTATCATTGGTATCGCAGCTATTGTTGCATTGTTATCTATAACTCAAGGTTTGCAGGCAACAATTACTAACCAGCTAAACCAAGGGTTATCCGCTAACTCTTTAATCGTTATTGCTGGTAGTAGTGGAGCCTTTGGAGGCAGCAACGCAAATCAGGGTGGCGACTTGGGTGGTAGCAGCGGAGGCGTCGGTGGAGGCACGGATAGTTCAGGGTTCAGCCTGTATGTGAATTACACAGGTGAAATAGAAGGGCTATCTCCTGACATTACTGGTGCTCTTGCAATAATGCAACGGTCAGGCTATGTTCAATCTGAAAACCTAAACCGCAGCGTTACAATATACGGAATTGACTACAATGCTTACGCACAAGCCTACAGTACATTTACTGCAGAAACTGGAACAATCCCAACTGACCCACAAGAAAATGATATTGTAATAGGCAACCGTGTAAGTGACCCACGACAAAACGGTAGTCAATTTATCGTTCCAGGTGACAGCATAGAATTGCTTTACCTTAACGCAACATTGCTGCCGCCTGTAAATGAAACCTACACGGCACAAGTAACCAGCGTTTTAGAAACCGTCGGCGGTTTTGGCATCGGCGGTCCATCAGACACAGGCGTCTATATCCCAATATCCACGGCTGAAAACTTCTTTGGAACCGACAAATGTGACATGATAATCGTTACCCTTGCAAACAGTGACAAAGCCGCAATTGCAAACGTTACAAGCGCAATCACAGACCATTTTGGCGGTCAAGTATCCGTAATCTCTTCTGACGCAGTACAATCTCTACTGACAAGTGTCTTTAGCACAATACAGCTCTTCCTTGGTGGCATTGCAGCAATCTCGCTACTGGTAGCAGGCATCGGCATAATGAACATCATGATAGTATCACTCATCGAACGTACACGCGAAATAGGCATCCTTAAAGCATTAGGCATGAAAAGCAGAACAGTGCTACTGATATTCCTCGGTGAATCCGTAATCATCGGTTTAATGGGTGCAATCATCGGCATCGCCCTTGGATGGGGCCTTGCAAACGTTACTGCAACCGTGTTAAGCTCTGGATTACTTGGCGGCGGTGGCGGGTTTGCAATTACGCCTTTGTTGACTCCTGAGGTGATTCTTGGCGCTTTAGGTTTCGGTGTAGGTGTAAGTGTAATCTTTGCGTTGTATCCTGCGTGGAGAGCTTCAAAACTCAAACCAGTAGACGCGTTACGGTACGAATAATTTCAAGTACCGTCCTTTTTTCCTTTTTTAACTCAATGAAAGAGTTGAAAGTGACATAAAATTTATATTTGAAGCAGATATATTGCAATCAATCACATAAAAAACTGGAAAACCTTAAAGGAGGAACCCCAAATCAGCACACTCTGTTCAAAATGCCCCTTCTTCCAAGTAGCCCCATTCATAAAACGCAAAAACGCCCGAAAACGTTGCCGCATAGAACCCCAAAGACAACTCCGAATCTACAAATGTCAAGACTATGAGTCGTACAATTTAAAAAAGCAATTGAAGTTTAAGCTTAAATTATAGCGTCTGCCTCTTGATGTTTACGTTTCTTTCTGACAGCTGATAGTAAAGCCCTCGCCTTGTAGTGTTGTAAATCCTTTTTTATCTGCTCATTGTCGGCTGATGGTGTTTTTTTCAACCACTTCTTAAACTGTCTCCTTACCGTCTTGTCGAGCTATTTGTTCTTTTTTCATCATAACATTGTTTATGTGCTGGCTTATCCCATGTGAAGTCATTTCTTACCAAATCATTTGTATTAATCGATTTTTAGCAAAAGACAAGTGAACTGTGAATTATTAATGTTGGTAACTTGGCTGACTACATTAAAGTTTTCAGTTACTTTATATACTTCTGATCTGTATGTTATTTTATGTGCATAAAATATACAATATTTTTATTTTTTTGCCAGAATTGCGAAAAACTTTTAAGATATAAAAGTTATGTGTGTTGTTGATGCATTATGAAAAAACTTGTAATGTTTGAAGTAATGGTGCTCTCAATGGCGCTGGTTGTCATGGCATTCAATGCTATCCCCGTCACCGCATCAACTAATTGTGCGGACGCATTTTGGAGTTATGGGACTCTTAGCGGTAGACCCGGGTGGGTTTATTTTTCGGCTTATGATGTCGTAAACTGCCCAGATGTAGTATGGGCTGCGCTATACGTTACAATGACGGTCAATGGTGTGGAAATACCTCCTACTGATGTTCAGAGTCCATATTACGATGAATTCCCAGCAACATCTTTAAGTGGCGGTGCTTATGTCACGTGGTACTGCTCCGTTCATGGCTATGGTTCTTCTATTAGTTAACACATTTAAACCTAAATAACAAAATAACATCTACTTTTCTTTTTTCTAAAAAGTCACATTTTTTGGGCGGTGCCAAAACTCCTATATATTCCGACCAAAGCGTAACGTGTTCGACAAATGACCTCTAAAATATGGCAACTTGCGTATGCAATGTCCCATATGTTTGTGATGCTTAATTGTTGAGCGGACTGTTTGGTGGTTAAGTCGTTTCAAAGATAAGTGTGTGGTGTTGTTAAGGGGGGTGTAAATGTTTTGTGGAGTTTATCGAAAACTGGTTTACTCCTTTGATGGTTATTTCGGTGTTTATGTTAAAACAAGTTGAAAACTTAAGGGTCATTTATCTTTGAACATTTTATTATTGTGTGTAAAATGTTCTGTGGTGTTCTTTTAAATGGTGTACTTGCTAAAAAATGCAAATAAGGAGGTGGTTAGTTTTTCTTTTTCTTGTGTTTAATTATTAAAGTTGTAACTAGTAGAATAATTGCTATAGGCACTATTGCGTACTCTATAATTTGGTTCCAGTTTATTTCTGACCGTTCAGGCCCCAAGTCAATATTTGTCTCAGAAACACTCCCACCAACAATGCCATTACTAATGCCAACCACTGCGAAGATAGGATCCCACATAAACACAGTGCCCACGCAAAGACCAGTATCCAAATCATAAACTATACTGCCCAATTGGTATCGGTCTTTAACTCTAGTTTCTTTTATTTGAAAAGTGTCTTGTGGTCCCTGAACAGTTGAAATCCACCTATCAGAAATTGTTGCTGTTGTTGTGATTGTTTCGGAGTTTTCTTCCCATAAAATTATTTCTTGGTCGTTGTTTGGGTTTGCTGGTAGCCATAGGTGTGTGGTGCCTAAAAATGTGCCTTCTGCGTTGTATACTCCTCTGGTGTATAGGTCAACGTAAGCTTCACCGGTACGCTGGATAGAAACATTTTCAAAAGAACTGCTATCATTTCCCAAGTAGTCTAATGTAATTTGCAATTTTGCCACAGTAGCATTAACGCTAACACATTGCCACATAAAACTAGAACTAATAGTAGTAAGATCATCGATTTTTTGGTTTAGCATGTAATTGGTTCCAGCAAAGTTTGGATCAGTTACATTAAAAAAATGTACTGTCCCTTGGTGGACATCGTATTTTGCGTATGTGTCTTCTTTTAGCCATGATGGTGCAAAGGCGTCTCTTGCAGTTGCAATTGGAATAAAAATGCTTGAAACACACAAACATGTCATCGCTAAAATTACAAATTTACGTGTATCGTTAACCAATTATTTACGCCTGCTATTGCTAAGTAGTTTAAGGGTTAATCTATTTAAATGCTGTTTAAAAAAGGGTGTTTTTTGGGTTGTTGTGGAAAAATTTGTTATAAATTTAACAAATGTTGTCAACAATTTTGGTAAAGTGATGCTTTAAACGAGTTAAGGGTCAGTTTTTCTTTTTTTGTGCTTAATTATTAAAGTTACAACCAGTAGTATAATTGCTATGGGTATTATGGAGTACTGTAGAGTTTGGTTCCAGTTTATTTCTGAACGCTCAGGTCCCAAATCAATATTAGTCTCAGAAATACCTGCACTAATAACGCCCGTACTAATACCGACCACTGCGAAGATAGGATCCCACATAAACACGTTGCCCACGCAAAGACCAGTATCCAAATCATAATAGTGACTGCCCAATTGGTATTGGTCTTTGACTCTAGTTTCTTTTATTTGAAAAGTGTCTTGTGTTCCCTGAATAGTTGTAGTCCACCTATCAGAAATTGTTGCTGTTGTTGTGATTGTTTCGGAGTTTTCTTCCCATAAAATTATTTCTTGGTCGTTGTTTGGGTTTGCTGGTAGCCATAGGTGTGTGGTGCCTAAAAATGTGCCTTCTGCGTTGTATACTCCTCTGGTGTATAGGTCAACGTAAGCTTCACCGGTACGCTGGATAGAAACATTTTCAAAAGAATCGCTAACATCTACTGGTTTTCCAACGAAGTCTAATGTAATTTGCATTTTTGCCATAGTAGCATTAACACTAACACACTGCCACATTAAACTAGAACTAATGGTGTTAAAAGCTTTGATCTTTTGGCTTAGCATGTAATTGGTTCCAGCAAAGTTGGGATCAGTTACATTAAAAAAACACTCTAACCCTGTGTTGGTATCGTATTTTGCGTATGTGTCTTCTTTTAGCCATGATGGTGCAAAGGCGTCTCTTGCAGTTGCAATTGGAATAAAAATGCTTGAAACACACAAACATGTCATCGCTAAAATTACAAATTTACGTGTATCGTTAACCAATTATTTACGCCTGCTATTGCTAAGTAGTTTAAGGGTTAATCTATTTAAATGCTGTTTAAAAAAGGGTGTTTTTTGGGTTGTTGTGGAAAAATTTGTTATAAATTTAACAAATGTTGTCAACAATTTTGGTAAAGTGATGCTTTAAACGAGTTAAGGGTCAGTTTTTCTTTTCTTGTGTTTTATGATTAAGGTTGTGATTAGTAATATAATTGCTATTGGTATTATGGCGTACTGTAGAGTTTGGCTCCAATTTATTTCTGACCGTACAGGTCCCAAGTCAATGTTTGTGTCAAAAAAACTTCCAACAGTGCCACTACGAACGCCGACTACTGCGAATATGGGATCCCACAAAAGTATGCCACCTACACAAAGACCAGTATCCAAATCATAATCTAAACTATGCTGATATAGTCCATTAACTGTGAATGTTTGGCTTGTTTGAAAAATGTCTTGTGTTCCCTGAATAGTTGTAGTCCACCTATCAGAAATTGTTGCTGTTGCTGTGATTGTTTCAGAATTTTCTTCCCACATAATTATTTCTTGGTCGTTGTTTGGGTTTGCTGGTAGCCATAGGTGTGTGGTGCCTAAAAATGTGCCGTCAGTACTGTATACTCCTCTGGTGTATAGGTCAACGTAAGCTTCACCCGTACGCTGGATAGATACATTTTCAGAAGGACCGCTAACGTACTGCTTTAAATTCTCGTCATAATAAGGTCTTGGTGTTCCAATGCAGTCTAATGTAATTTGTAATTTTGCCATAGTGGTATTAACGCTAACACATCGCCACATTAAACTGGAACTATTAATGTTAAGGCTTAAATCTGCTTTTTGGCTTAGTGTGTAATTGGTTCCAGCAAACTTTGGGTTGGTTAAATTAAAAAAACTAATAAGCCCTGATTCGTTAGCAATCATAGTGTAGGGGCCGTATTTTACGTATGCACCTTCTTTTAGCCATGATGGTGTAAAGGCGTCTCTTGCAGTTGCAACTGGAATAAAAATGCTTGAAACACACAAACATGTCATCGCTAAAATTACAAATTTACGTGTATTGTTAACCATTTATGCATACCAGCTATCGCTAATTGGGTTAAGGGGCAATCTATTTAAACACTGTTAGTATATTATTAAAAAAAAGAGTGTTTATGGGGTTAATATGGAAAAATTTGTTATTAATTTAACAAATATTACCAAAAACTTTGGGAAAGTGACTGCCTTAAACGAGTTAAATATGCAGGTTCCTAAGGGTATTTCTGGGTTTGTGGGTAAAAATGGGTCAGGTAAAACCACAACTATAGGTGTTCTTTTAGGTCTAATAAGCGCCAATAAGGGTCAAGCATCCATGTTTGGTTTAGACTGCTGGAAAAATTCTTTTGAAATAAGACAAAAACTAGGCGTAATGCACGAAACCAACGCCTACCCCGGCAACTTTAGCGCCAGACGCTTCTTAACACACGTAGCAAAACTCTACGGTATAACTCAAATCAACCAAACCATAGACGAACTACTTAACGATGTAGACTTAACTCACGCGCAAGATAAACCCATAAAAACTTATTCTGCAGGAATGTTCAAACGACTAGGCTTAGCCCAAGCCCTGATAGGCAATCCAGAATTGGCAATACTTGATGAACCCACCGCAAACATTGACCCCATAGGGCGAATCACCCTTTTAGAAAAAATAAAAGAAATGCACGAAAAACACGACACCAGTTTTCTCATATCCACCCATATACTAAGCGACCTAGAAAAAATTTGCAGCTACCTCGTCGTAATCGACCAAGGAAAAACCATAGACCAAGGTTACATGAATAACCTGACAGAAAAGTATTCAGCTAACATTTACAAAATTGAAGTATCAAACCCCCAACAATTCACAACAGCACTCCAAAAACTAGACAGCATCGAAAAAGTTTGGATTGAAAATAACAAAATATTCTGCAAAGTGAATGATCCTAAAATATTTTGTACAGAAATTCCAAAAATAGCATCCGAACTAAAAATACAACTGAAAGGTTTCCAGCAAACCTTGGGTTCACTTGAAGAAATTTACACCCAAACCGTTGGCGAAAAACGATGAACAAAACCGTACCAAAGACTTTTTTTCGACTGGTTCTTTGGGAAATTGAAAACTGCCTAAACCTGCCCGTCCTCTCTTTAATTGTTGCATCAGCAATAATCGCGGTTTTAATTCAATCAACTTTCATTCAAGGATTTACACATAGTTACGTCGAGTTATACACTGGAGCAAGCACTATCTTTCTCATTTTAACACTTGTTACTTGTACTTTGTTCTCACACAGTTTTGCAGGCAGCTTCGGAAGAGGCGACCTAAAAACAATGCTGTCTTATCCGGTTAAACGTTGGCAAGTTTTCCTCTCAAAGGTGTTTGCGCTTAATCTAATAATCTTCAGCATATACGCATCTGCATATGCAATAAATCTTTACGTCAACTCTATAAGTTTGCTAGAACCCCTGTTTTACGTATCTTTGTTTGCAATATTCTTACAGTTAATGTTTGTGTGTGCAGTTTCGACTGGTATTTCAATGTTAACTAAGAATGAATTAATGTCTATTATTGTTTCTTTTATGTTACTTTTAGGTCTTGACACTGCATTTAGTTACGACAGCATCTTTTCATCTATTGGCAGATTTAGGTTTATTTTCGGATATCTCGAACAATTAACCCACATCGGCCCTTACAAAACCTCCCCTATAGCCATTACGTTTGAGCAGTTCACAAGTTCAATAGTGTTTCCGCTTTTAATTGCAACAGTTGCGTTAGTAGTTGTTTTCGTTTATTTTACGCGTAAAATGGAGGTTGACTAATCAATGAGAAACAAAGCCCAACTACTCACAACAATTGGCCTATTACTTTTGGTAATTGGCGCCTCTTTTTTAGTAGGTACCATCTATCGAAGCACCTATAATCCGGGGGGCCAGCTAGGTGCTGGCAAGGGTAGTGATAGTTCCGCATTTAACGGGCCTCTTTCGTTGTCACCACGAAACTATGTAATAGAACTAGACTTAACTTACTATGATGAAATACTTCATTTAGAACCAATTTCGTCTGTGGAATTTTATCTTCTTGATTCTAAAGGTAGTGAGCTTTGGCTCTCAAAAGGAATAATTGATCCTGTTTGGTCTGCTAAAGAGGTCTCACCTACAGGCACCTTATCTATGGAAATCCCTCACAGAGGAGACTACTACATCCTATTGATTAATCCTGACAATTCAAACATATCAGGGTATTTGCATCCAAAAATGTATGGATATGAGAGTGATTTGCTGTGGTTTTCAGTAACAACACTTGTTGTAGGCTTAGTTATTACTGTAGCTTCTAAAATAATGTTTCAAAACAAAACTAAACAGCCTTCTACAGTTGCAGAGTTAAAAAAAGCTGACTATAGTAGTAGTGGCACTGTGTTGTTGTCTCAAAACGTTGTGTCGAATGTTCCTTCGGCCAAAGGTGTTGGTGCGTCAAGGGTTGGGGGTCAGTTGCGTAGGCTTTTGGTTTGGGAGTTGGAGGAGAGTTTTGCGTTTCCTATGTTAGAAGTTATTCTGGTGATAGCAGTTTTGACGGTTTTAACTCCTGCTATTATCGAGGTTTCGCCAGCGTTTAGTTATGTTAATTTAACTTCAGGGATTCAGCCAATTTTTCTTTTCCTCATATTTATTGCGGGTGTCTTGTTTTGCCATAGTTATGCAGGCAGCATTTCTAAAGGCGAGACAAAAATGGTTCTTTCATATCCTGTGCAGCGAAGTAAATTGTTTTTAGCAAAATTTATCGCCCTCTTTACTGTGCTTTCTATTGTTTATATTGGTGTGTTTGCGCTACAGATTCCTCTTTTAGCGCTTAATCCTTTTGAACCAATGTTTTATGCTTCATTACTTCTTGTAATACTTCAACTTTTCCTAGTTTGCACTATGTCTACCTTTTTGTCGGTGGTTACTAAAAATGAGGTGCTCTCAATTTTAGCTTCTGCACTTCTGTTTTTCGGCATTGAAAGCGTTGCTTCTAGCGAAAGTCTTGTTACTTTTACAGGCCGATTTACAACTGGGTTTACTTTTATTCGTCAGTATGTTCATGGCGGTTTATCTTCTACACCGTTGATTGATGGACTGTTTAGCGTTTTTGTTGTTGGGGGCATTTCGGTTTTGCTGCTTGTTTTCTCATATGTTTATTTTACTCGTAAAATGGAGATTGACTAAAAGGGGTTTGTTGTGATGAAAAAAAGTTTGAGATTGAGTTTGGTTGTACTTTTGGTCGGTTTGTCTCTTTTGGTTGTTACGGCAGTTAGAGTTAATTCGGTGCCAAAGAACATGAATTTTGGAAATGAAATAGAGGGGGCTACTAGCGGGTGGGTTTTGTATCCTGATTTTTTGATGTTTGATCGAGATTTTAGTGTTAATATTAGGGCGAACAATACGGTTAATGTGTATATTTTGGATGATGCATCTGTAAAACAATGGAGTATTGACGAGTCAGTTGATGCTGCTTGGTCGTATGAGAATGTTGCGGAGGGTGTTTTTAGTGAGCAACCTACTGGTAGGGGTGGTTATGCTGTTTTGGTTCATTTGCCAGAGGACAGTGTTACTACTATTAAAGTGGCTTTGACTTTTTCTGGTTTTGAGAAAGACCTGTTAATATTATCGTTAGTGATAGTTGGTGTGAGTAGTCTTTCGTTAGTTGCGCTACTAATTATTAATCTGAGAAAACGAAGAACACTTTGAACTATTGATTAATAGGCAGTGTACTACAACCCTGATATAACTGCAGCGCTAACCATTTAATTTCGCATTTAATCTGATTGTCAGAGACAAAAAACTTCTGATAAACAATAGAACTTTTAAAGGGGCAATCGTAGTAACCCCTTTGAGGCACCCCCCTAATGAAACGATTATACCCAGACCAACCTGTTGTAGGCATAGGCGTAGTTATAGTTAATAAAGGCAAATTGTTACTGGCTAAACGTGGAAATGAGCCTGGCAAAGGTAAATGGGCAAACCCCGGCGGTTTGGTTGAACTCGGCGAAAGCATCCTTACAACCGTTATTCGAGAAGCAAAAGAAGAAACCAGCCTAGAAGTTGCTGACCCAAAACTTGTTGACGTCGTTGACACTACTACAATAGATGAAGATGGCAAAGTAAAGTATCATTACGTAATTGTGGATTATTTTGTAAAAGTAGTAAATGGAGCAGTGAAAGCTGAAAGCGACGTTGTTGAGCTTCACTGGGTGCCGTTTGAAGAAGTTGAAAATTATGTTTTGACAGCTTCTTTTAGAGAGTTTTTTGTTAAAAATCGTTCTAAACTGGAGCAGTTGGATTCATACCTTTAAGCAGTCTTTTTTTGATAACTGTTCGGTTCTTGGTTTAGATTTAGACTCTTTTTTCTTTTAGTTCTCCATGCCCTAACAGTTTAAAGAAATGAATTTTAATAGAATCTGTAATAACAAAAGTAAGCAAAGCGTAACCCCAAACAAACAACGCTAACTCTAAACCAATAGGGGTCATGAAAACTCCAAAAATAGCCATAAGCGTGCCTATTACTTGTGTGGTTTCTGTTACTCCAAAAAGAATTTTTGATGGCAAGGGTTTTTCCCAGAAATGGTGAACTCCTGTTCGGGCAAGATAAATGGTAAGGTGACCCGCCACGGTTAACTTTAAGAAAATAAGCGTCTGCACCATACCCATGTCTAAATGCAGGATTTCTAACCCGATAAAGAGCATAAGAAAACTGGTAATTACTCCAATACTGCCAAGCAGTGAAGCAACCATAAGAATGTCCCGCATGTTCCAACGAACAGGGTTAGGCTGAACCTTCACGTTATCATAGGCGATTGTCATTATTGGCAAATCGTTAAGCAACGCCAAAATTACAATCATAATTGCTGTTACAGGATAAAAGGCAAACACCAAGATAGACAGCGTCAAGAAAATCAAAACGCGTGTTGTCTCGGCAATTCGGTAAATGGCGTAGTTTTGCATGCGTTCAAAGATTTTGCGGCTTTCATTAATTGCGTCAACAATAACTGACAATCCCTGCCTAGTGAGTACCACGTCTGCTGCTGATTTTGCCGCGTCTGTAGCGCCTGCAACTGCTATGCCTGCATCAGCTTTTTTCAGTGCAGGTGCATCATTAACTCCGTCACCAGTCATGCCTACAATGTGACCTTGGTCCTGAAGAATTTGAACAATTTGATATTTGTGTTCAGGAAAAACTTGAGCAAACCCATCTGCATTTTCAATTAATCCTTTGGTTTCGCTATCTGGTTTGCCAACAAATGCTGAAGCAGGCAAAATATTCTCTCCAAGATTCACTTCTCTGGATATTTCCTTGGCAATTGCAATATGGTCGCCTGTAACCATCTTGACATTTACGCCCATTTTTTTGGCTGTCTTTATGGTTTCCCCAGAATCAGAGCGTGGCGGGTCATAAATTGCGATTAAACCAACGTATGCCCATTCGCCTTTTTCTTGTTGTTTAGCTACGCCTAATGCACGGTAGCCTCGTCTTGCAAAGTTTTCAATGGTTTTGTTTACTTCTTTGGTTAGAACTGTTTTGTTTTCGACAAGTTCTAAAATGACTTGAGGTGCACCTTTTGACACTTTAAAGGTGAGGTTTTCTTTTGTTCTAACTGTTGCTAAGGTGCGTTTTGAAACTGGGTCAAACGGTTTAAAGTCATCAATGCTATAGTTGACAAGTTCTGCTGCGACGTGTTTGTTTGATTTTGCATCGCTAACTACTGCTTCATCAATGGGGTCACGGTTTTCTTCTCTGGAACTTAAAGCGCCAAACAGCAGCACGTCTTCAACGGTGAAGTCACCAAACACTTGCAATTGCGCAACTGTCAGTAGGTTCTGGGTTATGGTGCCTGTTTTGTCGGAACATAAAACATCAACACCCGCCAACTCTTCTATGGAAACCAGTTTGCTGACAATAGCTTCTTTCTTAGCCAACGCAATGGCGCCAATAGCCAAAGTCACCGTTAAAACCGCAGGCAAAGCCACCGGAATAGCTGCTACAGTTAATACTAAAGCAAACTGGAGCAACTCTAACGGGTTAACTTGACGGAAAAGTGATGCAACGGCAACCATTGAAACCATTATCACTGCAAGGATGATGAGGTAGTTGCCGATTCTAATTACTGCTTTTTGGAAGTGGCTTCCTGTTTTTGTTGTTTCAATCAGTTTGGCTGTTTTTCCAAAATAGCTGCTAACGCCTGTTGCGACAACAATTGAATCCATTTCTCCTTGCTTAACAATGGAGCCAGAATATGCAATGTCTGACGCATGTTTCTCTGAAGGTAATGATTCTCCAGTTAACGCGGACTCATCTACAAGTAAGTAGTCTCCCTTTAGCAGTTTAATGTCGGCGGGTACAATGTCGCCTAACCTGACTCTGACTGCATCGTCGGGCACAAGCTCTTTTGCTGGCACTTCTCGCCATTTGCCGTCTCTTAAAACGAGCGCTTTTGGTGCCAAACGTTTCTTAAGTAGCTCTATAGCGTTTTCTGCCTTATTTTCCTGCCAATAACCTACAATAGCGTTAACAACAAGCAACGTTATGATGATTCCGAAGTCTTCCCAATGTGAAATAACCACTGACAGAATAGCTGCAGCTTCAATCATCCAAGGAATTGGACCCCAAAAATAACCAAAAAACTTCCTAAACGGATTAACCCTATGTTCAGGCAACTCGTTAGGTCCATACTGAACTAACTTTTTTGCTGCTTCATCCTCACTTAAACCCTTAAAAGAATTATCTTTAGCTTCTACTTCAGAACCGATAGTTGATACCTTCAAAAAAACCTGATAAGCCCAAAAAAGTCAGGAACAACCTTTTACTTAAGGGTTTTCCAAACACAAAAAGTCAAGAGCTAAATTTTTACTTGCTACTGAAGTAAATGTTGCATGCCTTGTGGCTTTGTGGGTTGATCCTGTTTTTGAAGATTTTAAAGACTTTGAATCTCTGAAAAAATATGCCCTGCATGTTGAAGAAAAAACCAAAGAGTATCTGCAAAAAATCACGTTTGATGAGTTAAATCGGGAAATGGCTGTGCCTTGGGGAGAAAAGCCCTATGTCCAACTCAGAGTTGAAGACATTTTAACCCACATGGTACTGGAAGATATGATACATTATGGTGAACTTTCTGCGTTGCTTTGGCAGATGGGCGAAGAAGCACCATACAGGGCGTACTGGAGATACAAAAACCAGTTAAACAAGACGTAAAGATGAATCAAGCCCTACTTTGCCGTTTAATAGCTTTTTTTAGCTTAGAAAAGGTTTATAGTATTTCTCGAAAATAATACTACTGTTCTTTTGGATTCAATAATTGTGTTGGAGGTGAATTTTTATGCCCAATATAGTTGATGCAGCAGTTTCTTCAGGCAATTTTAACACTCTTGTAAAAGCAGTTCAAGCAGCAGGTCTTGTTGACACCTTAAAAGGTTCTGGGCCATTCACGGTTTTCGCGCCAACTGATGAAGCATTTGCAAAGTTACCAGCAGGCACAATAGATGCGCTTCTGAAAGACATTCCAAAACTGAAAAATATTCTACTTTTCCACGTAGCTGAAGGAAAAATGACTGCGGCAGATTTGGATAAGCATGAGTATTTGCAAGCGCTTAATGGCGGAGAATTAAGAATTGACAATAAACGTTGGCACCTGCACCGTCACATGAAAGTTAATGATGCAAGCATTATAACGCCTGACATAATGGTGGATAATGGAGTTTGCCACGCCATTGACAAAGTGCTGATGCCCGAAATAAGCATGGAAAATAAACCAATGTAGTCAAAGGTTACTGACCTTTTTTGTTACACTATTTTTTTCAAGTTTCCTTTTTTCTAAGAGGGAGTAGGTGCTATTGGCTGAAAAACAAGCCAAAGTATGTTGAAAAAACTTATTTCACGTTTTTGTTTGGCCGCCAAGTAGATGCGCTAACTATGCAGAACACTAAAAGCAAAACCGAAACGGCAGCTTTCAATATTGTGAAGTCTTGAATGGTAAGGTAAAGCGAAAAAACTGCAGGAAATGGTCCTATTAAGGCGTAGAAGAAGATGGCTGTTGGCAGTTTGTAAGTGTACTTGTAGTCTTTTAGGCTGCGTTTGCCAAAGTATAATGCCGCTAATCTGCCCATGCCCATAGTGCATTTTTTGCAGTTGTAGCATGGACGCAAGCAACCCAAAAAGCGGAGAACACCAAAAACGGCGATAAACGCAACCACAACAAACGCTATTGCTGCTGTTAAGTCGTAAAACAGAAACGCAACCGCATCAAGTGCAATCCATAAAACTAATGCAAGGTTGCCTAATGATACAAGTGTTCCTGGAAATTTAATGGGTTCGCTGATTTTTCTGCGCTTCCTTACAAGTTATTGCAACTTGATAAATAAGAAGGTTGCAGTAAACCGTATCTAAAAGTTCAAACATGTAGTTAGAGCTAAAAGTGCCTCATTTTTAGTGTTTTACCAAGAATTTTATGGCTATTGGATTGCTGTAAAAAGGCGTTAATTAGAAAGCCCTGTTAGTTGTTGCTGTTTCTTATTTACTGTACAATATTTATCAAGATGCCCTAACAACACTGTTTAACCATAAAGCAAGGCGTCAAACATATAGCCCCTTAAAACAATAGAACCTGTATGTTTCGCGTAATCAAGCCTCCAGGCGTTTATGTGCAAGAAATCTCCAGTGCCAGTTCCAAACAGATTCAGGGAGTAAGCACAAGCACACCTGTATTTTTAGGAGAAACTCAAAAAGGCCCAGAAACCCCAACACTAATCACTAGTTGGCTACAGTTCCAAACGGTTTTCGGCGGCTACTTTTGCGAAGACAAATTTCTGCCATACGCGGTCGAAGGATTCTTCTCTAATGGCGGCCAACGCCTCGTCATAAAAAAAGTCTGTAACAACAATTACGCGGATGCCCTTGCTGAACTCGAAAGCAACCCAGAAGTAGCTTTAGTTTATGTTCCAAACGCTCAGGCGGTTTCTGGTCTTGCTGATTTAATTTTGAACCATTGCGAAAAGTTGCACAACAGGTTTGCAATTATCGATTCAATAAAAGGGCAGTCTCCATCTAACGTTTCTAAACCTCGCGCTTCATCGTATGCAGCGTTGTATTATCCTTGGATTCAAATCCGCCAATCAGACACAGGCAAACTTATCCTGGTTCCGCCGGGCGGTCACGTTGCAGGCATTTACGCCAGAACCGACCTTGAATTAGGGGTAAACAAAGCCCCTGCTAATCAACAGGTTACTGTTGCAGTTAACTTGGAATTCATGGTTACTGAGGCTCAACAGGGTAGTCTTAACGTGCAGGGAATTAACTGTATCCGCAGCTTTACTGGTAGAGGAATTCTGGTTTGGGGTGCACGAACGCTTGCAAGTGACCCTGAATTTAAGTATGTAAATGTTCGACGGTTCATGATTTATCTTGAGCAGTCAATCAGCAAGGGCACACAATGGGCAGTGTTTGAACCTAACAATCAAACAACATGGACAAACGTAAAAACTGCTGTTGAAAACTTCCTTTACAGTTGTTGGCAAGAGGGCATGTTAATAGGTAAAAAACCCCAAGAAGCCTACTTTGCCAAATGCGACCGCACCACCATGACCCAAAGCGACATTGAAAACGGCACATTGATAATTCAAGTCGGCGTAGCTCCAGTAAAGCCAGCAGAATTCATGATTTTTCACATTAGCCAAAAAATGGTTTCACCATAAATTGCTGTCTATTTGCCGCCTATTTGGACCCTATTAGAAACTGTATGCAGAAACCTAAGGGGGGGTAGGTCCTATGGCTGGTTTATACGTCATTAGTATGTTGAAAATTAGTAGTTTGGAGCTTTAAGCAGCAAATTTTTTGTTTAATTCCTGCGCCCAAGCCTCAACTTTTTCCATGTCCATCTTTCTTGAAACATGCAGCCCTAAAATCTTTAAGTATCCTCCAAAAGCTTCGGTAGCAACTGGCTTAAAATTTGAATAATTTGCCAGTTCGGCTGTAGCGTATCTAGCGAGAGTTTCGTCATGGGTTTTTGGGTAAATAAAGCCTGAACAGGTGAAATAGGCCAGTTTTTTGCCCGAAAAATCCTTGGCAAGAAAAGCTTTGGTTTCTGGGTATATTTCGCCTTTTTGTACACCTGAACCCACAACGATATTGTTGTATAAGTCAAGGTTTGGCGGTGACTGTTTTGCAAGGTTTACAAGGTCAACTTGCAATCCGTCAGTTTGCAGAACGTCAGCAATTTTTTTGGCAGTTTTCTCTGTTGCTCCACTTTTAGTTGTGTAGGCAATCAAAGTTTTGCCATCCAAAAAGTTCACCTCCCAACTATTTAGTAAACTGTTTTCCTAACTTAATTGCCCAAGTTTCAGCTTTTGCCAAGTAAAGGTTGTCATAAACGGTTTTGCCAAGCATCTTCATGCGTCCACCAAACATTTCAGTGGATACAGGTCGTATTTCTGGATAGTTAGCAAGCACACTTCCAACATACTTTACTTTGGCACCTGCACATTTTTCTGGGTCAGCAGCATCGCCACAGCAAACATAAAAAGCGACTTGCCGCTCGCCAAAATGGTTTTCTAAAAATTTAAGAGCATTACTGTAGGCTTTTCCAGCTCTTATACCACTGCCTACAACAATGTTTCTGTAGCTATCAAATTTTTGAATTTTTTGTCTTTTAAGTCAACAAGGTCAACTTTTAGCTGATAAGTAACGCGTAAGGTTTCAGCTATTTTTTGCGCTACCTCTTCAGTTGCTCCGCCTTTGGTTTCATAGGCAATCAGGGTCTTGTTTTTTTCCAAATCTACATAGTTCACCTCTAAAAATATGGAAAGTTTAGGGAGCCATTTTGTTTCCGCAGTTACGGCAGAAAATGGCGTCAGGATTATTTTCTGTTCCGCAATTTGTACAAGTTACTGGTGATGGGGCAACATTTTCGTAACTTGTTTGGTTCTGCTTTGACCTGTTTTTGTAATCTTCTTTGATGCCTTGGAATGCTTTGTGCATTTCTTTGGCTGCAGAGTGGAAGGCTTTTTCTATTTCTTCTCCTGCTTGGCTAAATGCTTCCCGTAGCTCATCAGTTGGGTATTTGGCGTTTTCTTTTTCGCCTTTTGGGGTTTTTGTGCCGCAGTTTGGGCAGAAATTTGCTTCGTCTGAAAGTTTAGTTCCACATTGTGAACAGAACGTCATGTTTCTTGTCTCCTTACTGATGTAAGGGTTGTTGAAAATTTAAATTTTGCTTGGCAACCTTATGGTAGTTTAGAGCAAACGCCGAGTTTTTTGAATAAAATTTTTCGTTTTTCGATTTTTTAATGTTTTCTGGCATATTGTTGAACTTGTATATTAAAAAATTTAAATAACTTGTATATTTTATATATGAAAAGCTCGGGGTAGTATGGGCGAACACGAGAGAAACGGGAAGTTCCCATTTGAGGGCTTGACTAGTGGAAGCGGTTTTTTGTCATCCAAGACGCTAAACGTTAACCTGCAGGAGCCATGTTTGCACTGGTTTGGTGCAAATAACCTTATATTCGTTCAAGTTGACGCTTTTCGACATAGCAAGTGCAGTGTACCCTATACCTATGAGGAATCTTATACGGAAAATGTTAGACCTGGAGGAGTAGCACAAATTGCCTGATCTTGACATGCTTATTGGAGCAATAATCGCGTTTATCTTGATATTCATTTCAACATACGCAATTTACGCAATAGGCCGACATTCTGCGCCTAAAACCAAACACGGCGAAAACGAAGAAATGGGTTACGCTTGTGGAGAAAAAGTATTCTTCAGAAATCCAAAAATCAACATCTCACTTTACAAGTACATTATTTACTTTGTAATTTTCGATTCAGCAGTTCTTCTGCTTGCATTTGCTTCTATAGCAATTGCGGGCTTAAACCCGATTTTACTTGTTTTATATTTAGGCATAATTCTTGCTTCAGGATTCATCCTTCTGGAAGGAGGTAAAGAATAATGGTTGACACAAAAACTTGGGCTCGCATGAAATCCCCTTGGGTTCTTCATTTTAACAGCGGGGCATGTAACGGTTGCGACATTGAAATCGTTGCGTTGCTAACACCAAAATATGACGTAGAAAGATTCGGAATAAAACTTGAACCCTCACCAAGGCATGCAGACGTTCTCTTGGTTAGTGGTTGTGTTACTCAACAATGTGCTGAACGTCTCAAAAGGGTTTATGACCAAATGCCTGAACCCAAATTCGTCGTAGCAATCGGCGCATGTGCATGCAGCGGTGGAGTTTTTGAAGGTAACTACAACGTTCTAGGCGGGGCAGACAAAGTTGTTCCAGTTGCAGCTTACATCCCTGGTTGTCCACCACGTCCAGAAGCAATTATTGACGGTGTCGTAAAGCTTCTTAGCACCTTAAACCCGCCCAAAGAAGCAAAAAAGAAGGAGGAAAAACCAGTTGCCAAAGAATAGCAAAGAATTTGTTAGTGCAATTGAAAACAAGCTAAACGGTAAAGTTCAGATTCAAGTTGGCGCTTTGGGAAAAGCCGCAATAACCGCAAACAACGGGTTACACCGTGACGTCGTTAAAGCTATGCTTGAAGCGGATGATCAAACCTCAATTGTAGCAATTACAGGATTAGATTTAGGTGCAAACCTTGGTGTTTACTACCACTTCAGAACACAAAGCGGCTATTACACAATTAAATCAGAAGTTCCAAAAGAAAACCCTCACATTCAAACAATCACTGACCTTGTTCCCGGTGCACTTTTTGCTGAAATGGAAGGAAACGACCTAGTTGGCGCAATATTTGATGGACACCCATCACCTGGACGTTTAGTGCTATCAGAAAACTGGCCTGAAGGCGTTTATCCCCTAAGAAAAGACGTGATAGCAAATCAAGTTAAACTGGTTCCTTCAAAAGAAGTAACAACAGAACCTGATGACAACAAAACAGTCAAAATCATTATCGGTCCACAACACCCAGCCTTAATTGAACCAGAAAAATTCTCAGTAAGCGTAGAAGGCGAAATCGTAACAAAGGTTGAACCACGTTTAGGTTACGTTCACAGAGGTATAGAAAAATCAGCTGAATCAAGAACCTACATACAAGACGTCTACCTTGTAGAACGAGTCTGCGGTATCTGCAATGGTCCACACGCTTGGACATTTTCAGGTGCAGTCGAAAAAATCATGAACGTAGACATCCCAAGACGCGCTCAATACATCCGAGTTATCACTTTAGAACTTAACAGAATTCACAGTCACCTTCTGGTTTTAGGACACGCAGGACTGGAAATCGGCTACGAAACATTATTCCAGTATTTCTGGCGCGACCGCGAACCAATCATGGACCTAATAGAGTTAACATGCGGAAACCGCGTTTACGAATCCATGATCAGCATGGGCGGCGTAAGACGCGACCTAAAGGAAGCTGATTCACCACGAATCAAAGCTGTCCTTGAAGACCTTAGAAAGAAAATCCCCTTCTACAAACAATTATACGAAAACGAACCAACAATCAAAGCCCGCATGAAAGGTGTTGGTGTGCTTAAACGTGAGGATGCAATCAGTTTAGGCGTTGTTGGTCCTGTAGCCAGAGCCTCAGGATACGCAATTGATGTCCGCAAAGACGAACCTTACGAGGTTTATGGTGAAATTCCATTCAAAGAAATCGTTTACACTGAAGGCGATACTTGGGCAAGAATGAACGTTAGAATGGATGAAGTTGAAGAAAGCATAAACATAATCGAGTATGCTCTTGACAACCTGCCCCAAGGTCCAATCAAAGTTGACGTTCCACGCGAAATCAGAACAGGCGAAGCAGTTAACGCTTGTGAAGCCCCAAGAGGCGAACTGTTCTATTACGTTAAAAGCAACGGCACCGAAATGCCTGACCGTGTAAAAGTACGAACGCCAACATTTGCAAACTTGCCATCGTTCCTTAAAACTGCAATAGGCGAAAGCATAGCGGATGTTCCAGCGAACTTTGTAAGTTTAGACCCATGCTTCTCATGCACAGACAGGTGATAAAAAATGATTGACCTTTTTCTCCTAATCTTTAGAGTACTCATATTCCCTGGTTTCACATTCATATTAGCGTTAACTCTCTTTTGCGACTGGATAGAACGAAAATTAGAAGCACGCATCCAGAACCGTGTAGGTCCAATGGTCGCTGGACCAGGAGGCATCCTACAGCCTCTAGCCGATTTTATAAAATTATTAACAAAAGAAGATATTGAACCCAAAGGCGCAAAACGATTTGTCTTCAAGTTCGCACCTTTGGCGGCTTTTGCCATGATGGTTTTTGCTTTCTGCTTCCTGCCTATTGACGGTGCAAGTGTACTGTCAACAACCGGTTTTGATGGAGACTTGATTGTAATATTATCGTTTGCAACAATTGCAAACTTTTTGATGTTCCTCGCAGGCTGGGCATCTAACAACCCATACGGAACAATCGGCTCAGCCAGAGTTTTAACACAATTCTTAGGTTACGATATTCCACTATACCTGCTTGCACTTTCACCAGCATTCCTCGCCAGTAGCTTAAACATCTTTGCCATAGCTCAAGCCCAATCAATTATTCCATTCCTATTACTCGCTCCATGGGCTTTTGTACTATTCATAATAGTAATGCAGGCAGAGCTTGAAAAAGACCCATTCGACGTGCCCCACTCTGAATCTGAGGTAGTTGGTGGTTTAGAAACAGAATACACAGGTGCAAAATTGGCGTTCCTACACTTAACTCGTGACGTTCAAGTAGTCTTTGGTGCCGCTTTAGTCGTCATATTGTTCCTTGGTGGCTCGAACGGTCCAGTATTCTTTGGCTTGCCTGAATTCTGGTACGCATTATGGTTCACCCTAAAGGTGATAGTGGTCGTGATAATCAGCGAATACATAACAACAATCTTTGCAAGGCTACGTATTGACCAAGTGCTGAATCTAAACTGGAAAGTAATGTTACCTGGCGCAATACTCTCGCTACTTGCAACAGCAATAATTGTTTGGGTAATTCCAATGGTGGTGTAAAAACATGGGACGCAGAAAAGCAGTAACTACAATCGTTAAACGAACAGTATCACACATATTCACTAAACCCGCAACAACCAAATATCCATTCGTTAAACCAAAACTTTCAGAAAACTTCCGTGGACAACCGCAGTATAACCTCTCTTACTGTAACGTTATCTCCATAGGCAATCCTAATTTCGGTTTTGACGTAAAATCAATTGTTGGGTCAGCTTGCAGAGTTTGCGCTCGCGACTGCCCAGTTGGTGCAATAACAATTGTTGAAGTAGATGGAAAACGACGTCCACAATTTGACTTTAACAAATGCATCTTCTGTAACCAATGTGTTGAAAGCTGCCCAAGAAAGGCAATCGTCAACTCAGACGTTTTCGAGTTAGCAACAATAGACAAAAAAGCGTTAGTTAGAAAACCAAAACCCGATGGGGAGAAAAAACAATGATATTTGAAATTTTATCCGTGGGCTTAATTGTTTCAGCCTGTTTAGCATTGTTCCTTGATGAAGTACAATATGCAGTAGCAGCCTTGTCAGGAACATTCCTGTTTACCGCTTTAATTTACGCCCTAAACGGTTCAATCTACGGCGCAGTTTTCCAATTCGCAGTCGGCATAGGCACCCTAGCAATACTGTTCCTTTCCGGAGAAATGCTTAGCGAAAAAGCAAAAAAGAAAACATCACCCGGAAAATTTGCAGCCCTCTTCGGGGGCGGCGTTGTCTTGTCTTTACCGGCAATCTTTCTTTCAGTTTCCGGAACACCCGGAGAAACTTCTGACGTATCTTTTGGACCCGCCTTGTGGGATCTACGAGGCTTAGATGTAGTTTTACAGGCAGTTGTCGTGTTGACGATTGCTTTGGGAATCTTTATCGTTCTACACCAGAAAAAGAGAGGTGCCCAATAAATGGACTTTGTAATCTTATCAATAATAATGCTGTCAATCGGCATTTACGGCTTGCTCACCAACCGTAATCTCATCAAAGTATTCATTTCACTTGAGTTAATCGCCATAGCGGCAACATTGAACTTTATCATGTTTGCTATGGGTCAAGGGCTTGGCGAAGCCTTAATGATTATCGCTTTTTCAACAGATACCGCTGTAAGTGCAGTCATCCTTGCAGTACTAGTTATTTTATCTAAAAAGTATGGAATAAGCGACATCAGCAAAATTCCACAGTTAATACAAAACAAAGAAGAAAACGAGGTTGAAGCATAATGGACATCGAAGTAATCTCTGCATGGCTAGTTTGGGTACTTCCGCTCATCGCAAGCTTATTTGTCCCAATAATAGGCAAATACAGTGAAAAAGGACGTAACTGGTTCGTAGTAGCTATTGCAGCTTTAACCGGCGGTTTAGCCGTGTCATTGGTACCTGCCGTTTGGGAAGGCGAAGGAATCGCTATAACAAGCACCATCCCATGGATACCCGAAATAAGCGCAGGAGTCTACATTGACCCATTAAGCGTACTCTTCACATGCTTAATCGCATTCTTTGCATTAATTATCGCAGTCTATTCAATCGGTTACATGAAAGGCGAAAGTGGACTAACCCGCTACTACTACCTCATTCTGCTCTTCATCGGTTCCATGATTGGCTTAGTACTCGCCGACAACATGCTTCAAATGTTCATCTTCTGGGAAATGGTCGGCTTATGTAGCTATGCTTTGATTTCTTTCTGGTACAAAAAACCTGAATCCATCCGTGCAGGTGTCAAAGTTTTCATAATGACCCGCATCGGCGACGCTGCACTACTTGGCGCCATCGGGTTACTTTACTATATGTTTAGTACTCTTAGTTTCCGCGGAGTAATCAATGGCATCTTGACTGTGCCTTATGACCCTAACTTGATGGTTGTCGTTGCGTTCCTCATCTTAGGCGGCGCGGTTGCAAAATCAGCACAGCTACCATTGTTCACATGGCTATACAGCGCAATGGAAGCACCCACTTCAGTTAGCGCCCTTTTACACGCAGCAACTATGGTCAAAGCAGGTATCTATCTCCTTGCAAGATTCATCTTAATCTTCTCAGTAGCACCTGGACTAATCGAGTCATTAATGTCTGCATGGTTCCCAACAATAGCTTGGATAGGCGTATTGACCGCGTTAATCGGTGCAACACTCGCTTTAACCACAACCGACATTAAAGGTGTACTCGCGTACTCAACAATCAGCCAAATCGGCTTTATGATGGCCGCTTTAGGCGCATCCGCAACAGCCGGTGGTTTAATCGGTGAAGGCTGGTTTGCAAGTCTCTTCCACATGGTAAGTCACGCTTTCTTCGAAGGCCTCGGTTTCCTCCTAGCAGGTGGTATCATCCACGCTATCGGAACCAGAGACATGCGACTAATGGGTGGCTTGCGAAAAGCAATGCCCATAAGCTTTGGTTTGATGGCTATAATGATTATAACAACCAGTGGTTTGCCTCCTTTTGCAGCTTTCTTTAGCAAAGGCTTAATCTTAACAAGCGTTTCAGAAATCGGAACAATTGCAGGCAACATACAACTAATCATCCTTTACCTAACCGCAGCGCTCACTTTTGGTTACTGTGTCCGTATGTTCAGTTTAGTCTTCATGGGACACGAATCCGAACACCTACAAAAACAACACATTCACGAAGCACCTAAAGTCATGCTTATCCCAGCAGCGATTCTTTCAGCCCTTTGTATTGTCTGGGGCTTATCTGAACCCTTAGTTTCAAGCTTTATGGCTGTAGAAACTGAAGGTTTACTTGCCGCATTCACAAGTATAGAATTCCCAATTTTCATGGCTTTGCTAGTCCCAGTAGGCATACTTGCATACTACAGTTACTACAAAGGCTTCAACGGTATACGCAACGTTGCACGAACAAAAAATCCATTATCATCACTGCTACGTCACGCATACTTCTTTGATGACTTATACAACGCCATCGCAAAAGGCTTAACCAAAATCGCAGAAGGACTTACAATCCTAGAAAACACGTTGTTTGGACGATACATTGATGAACTTGGCACAAAAATAAGCGACGCAGCAAAACCTGGTAAAGCATTAAAACTAAAACAAGATCCATCATCAAACTACCGCAACTACTTAGCGGCGGCATTGCTTGGTTTCATACTGATCGTTATATTGATAATTTTAACTGTCGGAGTGATCTAAAATGGTGTTTCCAGCATTACTGTCAATCTTTGCAATATCTTCCGTAAGCATACCATTTGTTTATTTAACTGGCAGGAAGTCCCCAAGAGCAGCGGGAATCTTTGTCGCATTAATCGCTCTTATTAACATGGGCTTAGTCGCAAGCACAATTCCAACTGTGCTAGACAGTAGCAGTCACCAATGGGTAGAATCTTACCAGTGGATTCCAAACCTAAGCGGCACACAGTTCACCCTGTTTGTTGACGGCATGAGCGTCTCAATAGCATTAATCAGTTTAGTGCTGATTTTCGTGGCGTCAATTTACAGCATAAACTACATGGCAGGCAAAAAGAACCTCGCAGCTTACTACGCTTTGCTGTGTATGCTTTCAGTAGGCTTAATTGGTGTATTCTTAACATCCAACCTGATTCTGTTCTACTTCTGCTGGGAACTTATGCTTGTACCCGCATACTTCATAGTCGGAGAATGGGGTTACCACAACAGCTACAAGTCAGCGCTTAAACTCTTCATATTCACCCATGCTGGCGCCGTCTTTGTACTGCTGGGTATCGGTGCAATTTACTGGTTAACTGGCACCACTGAAATGTTCTCAGTAAACGGTATGCAAGGTGCACAGACGCTACTGCTTGGTGTTAATGCGCCGGACATTGTCCGTTGGATACTTATCGCTTTAACCGCTGGATTTGCAGTTAAAATGGCTGTGTTCCCTGTACACATGTGGCTACCCGATGCCCACTCAGAAGCACCAGCACCCATGTCC
This sequence comes from Bathyarchaeia archaeon, assembly GCA_050108115.1. Classification (GTDB taxonomy): domain Archaea; phylum Thermoproteota; class Bathyarchaeia; order Bathyarchaeales; family Bathycorpusculaceae; genus Bathycorpusculum. Next base: position 281,756 of record JBNIDP010000001.1, read on the forward strand.
GCATTACTAAGCGGTGTAATTATCAGTGCAGGCGCTTACGCCATTCTAAGAATCGCTTTTGGCGTAGTCTTCCCATCTGTCGGAGAAGCATTCGGAACAGGATTCCTCCAAACGCTTTCAATAGTTGCAGTCATTACAACGTTCTTTGGCTCATTCCTTGCTTTGTTTGCAACCGACATCAAACGTGTCATCGCATACTCAAGCATTTCACACATGGGCTATATAATGTTCGGAATTTCCTTATTCCCAGTAAGCGTAGCAGGCGGAACAGCAGTAGTTCTTATGTCATCAATTGCCATAACCGGAACTATACTGCACATTATAACTCACGCAGCAAGCAAAGGCCTCTTCTTCCTCACCGCAGGAGGCGTCATGCATCAGACCGAAGAACGCGACATCCGCAAAATGGGCGGCTTAGCAAGCAAAATGCCGTTCTCAACCGTTTCAGGAATGATTGCAGCCCTAAGCATCGCAGGAGCACCACCACTAGCCTGCTTTATCAGTGAATTCTTCATCTTCATGGGTGCATTCCAAGTCATCAACGGCAACATAAACTCATTCTACGTTATACCAACAGCTTTAATGTTAGCAGCAACAGTGTTCTCACTCGCGTACTCGCTACGATTCATCTCCAAGGTTTTCCTTGGAACATCCCCAGGTGAACTTGTAGAAGACGCTCACAGCAGCCACGGCGTTCAAACACCTGCAGAACATTTAACACAAGGACACAAAATTGTAGATGTACCAAACTACATGAAAGCGGCACTTGCAATCTTGGTAATTCTTGTAGTGATAATCGGAATTTATCCAACGTTCTTTATGAATCTAATTCAAACAGTAACGTTTGGAGGAGCAGTAATAGTTTAAAGGTGAAAACTGATGGTCCAAATCATTGATGTGTTATTACCGATATTCACACTAATCGTCACAGCATTACTAACTATACCAGTATTTAGACTGGCACGCAAAAGCAACTACAAAAACGCGATAACGCTTGGATGGTTCCTTGCAATCTTTGCAATCGTAGGCATAAGCGTAGCCAACCTAACATTAAGCTACTTCAGCGTCCCAGACCCAGCAACTTTAAACCTAAACATTAACGGCAACCCAGCTTCACCTTTCCAAAGCTCCTTCCTAATCGATGCCCTTTCACTTTACATGGCAATAATCATTGTTGCCGTCAGCATCGTAGTTATCATTTACAGCGTATTCTTCATAAACAATGCTGACCGCCCAACAGACCGATACTTTGCTACCATGCTCATGCTCACTGCCGCCTTATTAGGTGCAGTACTCGCTGGAGACCTCTTGACGCTTTTCATATTCTGGGAAATTGCAACAGTAGCCGCAGCGTTTTTGATGATGTTCCAAAAAAACGCCTTCAGCATAAACGCCACAATGAAATACCTAATCATGGTTATCATCGCATCAGCCTTTGTCCTTTTAGGCCTTTCACTTGTCTTTGGCATTACAGGTAGCTTAAACTACTTAGCAGTAAGCGCTGCAATAAGCACTGTTAGCTCAGCCAACATGCCCCTTCTTATGATCGCTTTCGTATTCATAGTTGCAGGCTACGCAATTGAAGCCGCAATCGTACCATTTCACTTCTGGTTACCCGACGCATACACCGCTGCCCCCGCTCCATCCGCAACTTTCTTATCCGCACTTGTCGACCAAGGCAGCTACTACATCCTAATTAGAATACTCCTTTACATTATACTTCCGCCAGGACAAGGACCAATCGATTGGACAATTATGCTTGCAGTACTGGCAGCCCTAACAATGATAGTCGGCAACATCTTTGCACTTGTACAAAACGACATCAAACGTTTAATGGCATACATTTGTGTCGCTGATGTAGGATACAACCTGATTGCAATTACAAGCGCAACCGCACTAGGTGTCACAGGAAACCTGTACTTCTTCCTCATCGGCGGCTTAACAACAGCACTCGCTTTCATGACCGTTGGTATCCTAAACAGTCATGGCTTTAAGACCCTTGATGACGTCGCAGGTATCGGCAAAAAGATGCCCTGGGTTAGCATCGCTTTAATCATTGCAGGCTTGTCATTTGCTGGTGTACCACCCTTTGGTGGATTCATGGCAAAATACTTAGTATTTACCGCCGCAATAGAAGCAAACTACAGCTGGTTAGCAGTTATCGGTGTATTGACAAGTGTTCTTCAAACAGCATACATCTTTAGACTCGTCAACGCGATGTACGGAAAACAAGCAAAAGACGACAACCCAATCGTTTTCAAGATGAACAAGAAAGTCTTCATCCCTATCTTCATCATGGTCGCTGCAATCTTTATCCTAGGCTTATTCCCAAACATCGTACTGGAACTAATACAGCCCGTAATCAACCAACTGCCCTTCATCACTCTTCTAATTTAGAAAGCCTACTTTTTTAGGCGGGCATCTAAAGATGCCTACTTTTTAATTTCTTTATTTTTTTGATGTTAGCGACAAAGTTTTAAACAGGATTTCATTTTGGGTATTGTAGACTACCTTTTTGTTTTAACAGTCTTTAGAGGCTGATTTTTTTGAGGCTAAAAGATTACGGAATTATTGGGAACCTTAACACCTGCGCTATAATCAGTAATGAAGGCAATGTGGACTGGTGCTGTTTTCCTTATCTTGAATCCCCCAGTGTATTTGCAGGAATTTTAGATCAAAATAACGGTGGAAAATTCTTAATTCAGCCTAATCACCTTTTCCAATCCGCTCAAAAATACGTAAGAGACACTAACGTTTTGGAAACCAACTTCTTTTCAGTTTATGGAAACGCAACATTAACTGATTTCATGCCTATAAAAAATAACGAAAACGAAAAGCATTTGCGACAAGCAATCTTTAGACGTTTAGAATGCACTTCAGGCAGGATGATTTTCAAAGTTTTATTTTCTCCAAAATTTAACTATGGCAGAGCTAAAACGGTTCTTCAACTTTTTGAAGATGGTGTAGAAGCTTATAGCGGTAACAATGAGCATATTTATTTTTATGCACCTCAAGAAATGACTGTTGTCGGCGATACAGCGGTCACTAAACTGCGCCTAAAACAAGACGAAACCGCATGGTTTGTTTTAAGATACAATACTGATTACCGTGACCCTATCATAGAATGTGAGCAAGGACTCAATCAAACTGTTAAATATTGGCGGGCTTGGGCAACTGAACGGGCTAGTTCATCTGAAGTTATTTTTTCTGGTTTGTGGCGTGATTTAGCTGTTCGCTCAGGGCTGATTTTGAAGTTGTTAATGAATAATGAAGAAGGCTCTATTGCTGCGGCTGCTACTACTTCTATACCTGAAGTGCTTGGGGGTAATCGTAATTGGGATTACCGTTTTAATTGGGTACGTGATGCATCCTTTACTATTCAAGCTCTATATCACTTGGGGCATGAAGAAGAAGCAAAGAAACACTTAGCCTGGTTTACCCAAGTGTGTAAACAACATGAAAACCCCGCAGACATCCAACCACTGTACGGGTTAAACAACGAAAAACAACTAACAGAAGACGAATTAACTAATTTTCAAGGATACCAAAACTCCAAACCCGTTCGAGTAGGCAACAAAGCCTCAGGGCAAACTCAATTGGATGTCTATGGCGAATTGGTTAATGCCTTTTACGAAACAACCCGTTACGGTCTTTCCTTGTCAGTTGAAGACTGGAATTTCATCAAAAAAATAGTTGAACACGTTTCTAAAGTTTGGAATACAAAAGATTCAGGCATTTGGGAAGCCCGCTCTGAACCACGGCATTATGTTTACTCAAAAGTGATGTGTTGGGTTGCTTTAGACAGAGCCGTAAAAATTGCTGCTTCATACCATTTTTCCGCTCCACTTGAGGATTGGAAAAAAACTATGAATGCGATAAAGACTGAGGTTTTGAAAAAAGGGTTTAGCGTAAAGCTAAACAGTTTTACTCAATCCTTTGATTCTGAAGACCTTGACGCAACAGGGTTGCTTATACCGATTGTAGGTTTTCTTCCTGCAGCTGATGCTCGAATTCAAGGCACAATTAATGCCATAACAGAAAAGTTGGGTGGAAAAGATAACCTTCTGTACAGGTACCGTAGCGAGGATGGCTTAACAGGCACTGAGGGCAAATTCTTTTTGTGTTCTTTTTGGCTAGTTCAAGCATTGGCTCTTTCAGGCAGGTTACTTGAAGCTGAAAAGGTGCTTTTAAGTTTAGCAAAATATGTTAGTCCAACTGGGTTAATTTCTGAAGAAGTTGACACGGATTCAGGCGAGCTTTTAGGAAATTTTCCCCAAGCTTTTAGCCATATTGGCGTTATTAACAGTTTAATCTATTTGTACAAGGCGAAAAAAGGAAAAACGGCAGAATTGAGTTTGATAGGTACCGACGAATTTAACACTCTGCTAATAAAATAAAAAAATTAGGCTATACAGCTATTTCTTCAGATAAGCCAGCCGCTGGATACGGGAACACATGCGCTTTTTCGATTGGGTAACTTATAGTTATTGAATCGCCCACGTTAAGCCACTCATCAGTTAAAGATGGCTTGTTAATGATGAATTTGTCTCCACTGTTAAGACGTACATCATAACGGATGAATGTTCCTTCAAAAGTTACTTTTTCAATATTGCCCGTAAAACCGTTTTCTTCAGCTTGGCTGCCCTTTTTCATAACACAAATTTCTGGACGTATAGCTAAAACTATTCTTTCATCTTGTTTTATGTTATTGCTGTAAGCTTTGGTTTTAAGTCCACCGCGTAGCTCGATTTCAATTGTTTTGCCATCGCTTTTTTTTGCGTAACCGCTTAGAAAGTTTGATTCTCCAATAAAGTATGCAACAAAAAGACTGTTGGGCTTCATGTATAACTCTTGGGGTGAGCCGATTTGTACGATTTTGCCTTTTTTCATTACTGCTATTCTGTCAGAAATAGACATAGCTTCCGCTTGGTCATGGGTTACGTGGATTGCGGTGAGTTTTAGGTCTTTTGTCATTCGCCTTATTTCATAGCGAATTTCGTTGCGTACTTTGGCGTCTAACTGCCCCATGGGTTCATCAAGTAGAAGGATTTTGCCTCCTGCTGCTAAGGCCCTGGCGACTGCTATGCGTTGCATCATGCCGCCGCTGAGTTCACTGGGGTAAGCGTTTAAGCGTTCGTTTAGTTTGACTAAGTCTAAGACTTCATGACCGATGGTTTCAGCTTTTTTCTCCTCATAATTTTTTACTTTTGGACCGTAAAGGACGTTGTCCCATGTGGTCAAATGTGGGAATAAAGCGAATGTTTGGAAGACAAAGCCTATGTCTCGGTCTTCTGGTGGAACGTTGTCGACGCGTTTGTCGCCGATGTAGATTTCTCCGCTGTCTGGTTCAATTAGTCCAGCGATTAACCGTAGCAGGGTAGTTTTTCCGCACCCGCTGGGTCCCAGCAGTGAAAAGTATTCTTTGTCTTTTATGGTTAAGCTAACGTTGTCTAAAGCGTAAAGATTGCCGTATTTTTTTGTAACGTTGACTACTTTGATGTCAGGCATTATGGTTCATCTTCTTTGTTGATTATTTTCATTCTAATACTTTCCTTTTCTGGTGATTAATCTTAACACTAACAGGATAATGAATGAAAGCACGATTAGTATGCCGCAGCCTAAACCGATGTCGAGCGGTGTTGCGGGAACGACTCCTTTTACCCAATTCACAATAACGACTGGCGCTGTTTGCAGGTTTGTTGAAACAGCTAAGGTTGCGCCGGTTTCGCTGACGCTTCTTGTGAAAACCATGATGGCGCCAGAAAGAATTGAGTATTTGGTTAACGGTAAAACTATTGATTTGAAGACTGTGAAGGGTTTTGCGCCTAAGGTTTTTGCTGCGTCTTCCATGTCTATGTTTATTCTTTCCATTGCTGCTGACATTGACCTTACAAAGTATGGGTAAGTGATTGAAAGGTGTGCAAATATCAGCAGCATAAACTCGGGCATGCCTGTGAAGCCTTGCCAGAAGAATTTTAAGGAAATGCCCAAGGCGATTGATGGTACAATCAGGGGGATGTTGATTAGTATGTCAAGGATTGATGAGGCTAGTTTGCCGAAGGTTTTTCTTGCAATCAAAATAGCCATTGGGATTCCAGTAAGTATTCCAAGGACCGTAACGATGGCGCCAAGGCCATATGATAATGCAAGGCTTTGCCAGTAATCTGCCCATATGCCACTTGCTGTAAATGCTGCGGTTAAAGTTGTTCCGTTAGTGATTGCTTGGAATGCTGGCAATGCTACGTACAGTGATGGAATTAATACGATGCCAAAGAAGACAACAAGTGTGATAATGTTTCTTGAGGTTTCAGCTTTTTTGTAGCTAAGTTTCTTTTCTAATCCTGCTAAGCCTTTTCCGAATGGTAAGGAAATCTTTTTGCCTAAAACTTGGATTAAACCAAAAATTATCAGTGAAACAACAATTAGTATGGTGCTTGCAAAGACTGTGGCGCCTTCATAGGTTCCTTGTGTAATGGTTGCAACTTTGAGGTCGTTGCTTAGGGTTTGGAGGAATACTGGTCCGTTAAGGAATGCTCCTGCGACAATGAAAGTGGCGCCTGTTTCTGAAAGGGAGCGTGCAAATGCTAAGGAGTATGCGGCGATTAGGGATGGTTTGATTATTGGGAAGGTTACGGTTCTTGCTGCGGTTAGGGGTGCTGCGCCTAGGGTTCTTGATGCGCGTTCGTATTCCATTTTGTAGTCCAGTAGTGAGCCGACTATTACTCGGACAACGACTGGGTATGAGAAGGTGAAATGTAAAAGTGCAACCAGCATCCAGCCGGGAGAAACAAGGGATGTGCCGAAAAGTGAGGAGATGCCGCCGTCTTGGCTCCAGAAAAGCAGCAGACTATAACCCAAAGCGGCGGTGGGAACGATAAAGGGGATATCAGCCAAAGTGTCAAGGACGCTGAGCCACCTTGATTTGCCGCGGGTGATAATCCACGCCAACGGGATGCCTGCGACCAAATCCAACGCGGAGACAACAAGTGCGATTATAAAAGAGTTTAATATGGCTCCAAGTGCCAGGTTCATTAGTTCAGGTTGGTCCAAAATGTTTTGGATTGAGCCAACTTTTGTTACGATTCCAATTATGGGTGGAATCAGGATTATTGCAAAAAAGATTACAACTGCTGAGATGTATAGCGTGTATTTTAAGGGCTTTTTTGTGGATAAACGGTTTAGTTGATGCGAGAGTTTTTCGGGCACTTTGCTACTCCTGATTTTCAGGGTTTTTTGTTCAAAAGAAAATCTAAATAGACCATTCAGGTATATTAGTTGTGTGCCAAATTTATACGCAATTTATCCCTTAACTATTTAGTGCTATTTATTTTCTGCCCGCAAACCGTTTAACACCTGTTTTCAACATGCTTTTGATTGAATTCTGCGCCAATAGGACCTACCCCCTTAGAATTTGCAATTCAGAAATGGAAAGCCACAGCAGAGCCTGCCCCTCCAGTTTCTACCTACCCCCTATAGGTTACTGCAATGAGTTTCTATTTGGAGCCTAATAGGTTGGTATGAAAAGTAAAGCAATGACAATCGGTGATATAGCAACTTTTTTGCTCACAGTGTATGGAAAGGGGATTTAAAACAAGAATCAGTTCAACTCCATGCTGTACACTATTGTTGGGCTTCCCTGAAAGGAGCGGTTATTTTCAGTATTGTGTTACTCTTTGAAATAATGCAGTTTTTGTCTTTCAAGAATTATTTTCTTTAAGAACATTTTTAAATTAAATAGCTTAACACAGAAATGCATGTCAAATGTATTGTTCAGGTCGGAATTTTTATGAAACAAGGTCGATATTTTGATTCGCCTAATTGTAGGAACTGTATATACAAAGGGAGCAGTTACTGCTGGGGGCAATGCTCTCTTAATATCTGGAAAAGAGGTAGAGAGTATTAATTTAACTGATGATGCTCGTGCAATTTGGCTTTAATGTCGAGTAGAATTCAAAAAGTATAGCTCTTTTTCTAAGAAAGTTCAGTAAATCACACATTTTAGAAAATTCGGAAAATCATTAAAATTATTCAACCCAAGATGAAAAGCTTAACACTTCCTTCTCGCATTCAATTGCAGATTAGACTATGCAATATGAAAATGTCATATTTCCGAATTCAGTGGGTTTCAATTGTAGAAACTGTGGTGTCTGCTGCAAGGACCAACCACCCGATATCAACTTTAAGGAACAAAAGCGAATAGAAACTGCAGGTTACAAAAATTTCATGCAAGACCCTTTAAACCCAAGTAACCGAAACATTAGCAAAAATATGGACGGAAGCTGCTGCTTTCTCACAAAAGAAAATACTTGTATGATTAACTCTATTAAACCATCAATATGCAGTTTAGAGCCATTCATCATTTCAGATTTTGATTATAAAACAAACAAAATTTTTCTCGATTTAAATCCGATGGCAATTCAAAGTTGCAAAGGTATCTGCTCAGGAGAAAATGTTGCAATAGTCGAAATCGGAAAAGCAGCCCAAACCATTATAAGAGATTTTTTAGAAATCATGGCAGAGAAAACAGGACTCTCAGTTACCGATAGGAAAGTTGCCTTTTTAACAAAGAAACTATTAAGTGACTTAAATTACAAGTAAAAGATTATGTTGATTTTGAAAGCACAATGGTAAAAAAATGCTTTTCCAATTTGTAATCCACGACTTTTCAGAGCAGAGATATATGATTTAACGATTTGTTATTAAAAAATAATATTTATTTAAGAAAATAAGTTCAAAAGTTTAATCTAGTATTACACAATTATTTCCAGTTATCCCGTCGCCTAGACCATGCCTGATTTCCAATATCGGGGCTTGTAGGTCTTATGTTTGTTCGATTTACAGGTTCCGCTCTTGGGGTTTTATGCTTGGCTAAGCATTCTCTGCAGTATACGGGTCTATTTGGATTAGGTTTAAAGTTAACAGTCGCAGTTTTGCCGCAGTCGTTACATTTTATTTGGGTTGAAACTTTTTCAGACATTTTTTTGTTTCCTTTTAATCAGTTATTTGACAAGATGCTAAAGCAATTTTAAGGTCATTTTTTAGAAAACCTAACATTTCAGCATCTAAATGAGTTTTTGCATTTGTAATAAGTATTCTTGTTTTGCACAAGTCAGCGTCCTTAATTTCAGTGCATTCACCAATGTTCTCTGGCACTTTTCCGCATTTTTTATTGCATTGCTTTTCTGCACAACTTATTATCGCTAAATACAGGTCTTCAAGGGCAAAAGCCGGCATAAAACTATCTGAAATGCACTGGATATTTTGTTTAACCATTTCATTAGTTGCGCGCTCGGTAAAGTTGCTGCTTATTAGAATTCCTGAATCGTAAGCATCGAGCTTTATTTGCTCAACCAAATTATTTACGTCAGTTAAATCAGCATAACGACTATTTAATGGATTCATTATACGCAAAATAATTTTATTGTTCAGACTGTCTATCGCTGAAATGTCGGTGTGGTTAACGTTTTGCTGATTTTTTATCGTTTTATATCCACGAACGGCAATCAATAATCGTGTTTTGTTAACTATGCTCATTTTATTTCCTCCTTAAAATTGTCCGAGGTTGCCTTCTTCAAACACATATTCTTTTAGCACTATTTTTCCAAGTTTTACAACTACTACATATTGAGCGTCACAGATTGGGCAGCTAACTATGTCGCCATTATTGGGTGTTTCTTTTGGAAATGTGTTTCCACATTGGATACATTTTAAGTGCATTTTCATTTCTCCTACATTGTAAGATAATCATGGCTTCTGAGCCATTCGGACTGGTTTTTTCTGTAACGCCAAAAAATGTCGCCTCGTTGTTCACTTTGGAAATCCCACGGAGAAACTAGTACAATGTCACCCTCTCTTATCCAAACACGCCTCTTTAGTTTACCTCTTACCCTGCATAGACGTTCTTTACCGTCTTGACATTTAACCATGATTCTATCGCCGCCCAGCATTTTTATTGCGATGCCTAAAACATCATTAGGGGTTGGCAAAATCATGTTTTCTAAGTTACCTTCATTTGTTACTTTTCTTTTTCCCATTTCAATACCTAAATTGGCTGATGCCAGATTATAATTAGAATGATGCCAAGAAAAAGCCGCTCTGATAAATTCTACTCTTTCTTTAATTCTAATGCTTCTTTAAAGCAGAATGAACTATATTAGAGTATGTCTCAAAAAACCTTTTTTTAGCCTTAAAATTCAAAAATAAAAAATTTACAATCCAATAATCAAGAAAAAAGCTAAAAATGTTTTCTAAATAAAAAAATCGTTTTAAATTTTGAACGCTTATAAGTAGGAAGCGATGCCCTATCCTTGAAGAGTCTCTTTTATCCCCTTGGAATCGACTGACTGAATAACTGATTCTTTTCTATAAGAAAAAACCAGGAGTAATTACTATGTGTCAATTAAGAGTAGGTTTAGTTAAAAACTGCCGCAGATGCAAATCTTCTGTTCGCCCTCATTGCGACTACCGAAAGAAGTCAAAAAAGAAACAATATGCAAACAATGTTAAGAAGAAAGAAACACAAAATTCTTAATTCTTTATTTTATCGATCAAAATCTGGAAACAAATTTTTCCTTATAGCAATCCAAACAAAGATTCATTTTATACTTGCGTACCTTTTTAGGTTGAAAACTCTTTTTGCATATACTACACTTTATCAAGGTAACGTTGTTAGTATCAATTATGTCAATTCTACGCTGAATTTCTTCTCGTATGTGTCCATCCTTCTCTACGATAAACGCGTTCTTTAACAAGGACTTAGCAAAAATGGAACTGTTTTCCCCAAATCGCTTGACAAACAAACTTTCACTATTTTTGTTTACTTTATGTACCCTTAAGGGCAACATGCAAACAAAATTTAAAGGATATTCGTCTGACCTGTTATAGTCAACAACAGCAAAACGGTAACTCCTCTTTGAAGAAGCTCGTGTTTCATTTAAAGGCTTACAAATGTGTAATCCATAATTCATTAAAATTCAACAACGAACTAATAAGAAGGTTCAAGAACCTAATAACTGTGTAGTAGCAATCTAATTTTTTGTTAGGTGGTGCAGAATGAAAGCTTGATTAGACTTTTTGCGATAGCTGTAGAAACTCTGAGTTGATTTATTTCTAAATGTTTTGCACTACTTTCTTTTGAGCAGTATTCATGTCTAATTTAACGGTGAATTGATTAGAGCGGTTTTAACCCAAAAGTCAATGCATGATGTTATTGTTTGTTTGGTTTTTGAGCGGTGTTTTCTCGGTATTTGTCGAGTACCCAGCGTCGTAGTAGCATTGTGGGGCTCCTTATGCCTTCCAGTTTTAGTTGTTCTTTGTTTGTTTCGTAGTAGTCTTGTATGAGTTTCCATTCTTCGCTTGGAATGCTGAGGTGTTGTTGGGTCATGTTTCAAACCGCTTCAAGAGTTTATGCTATTTAGGTGTTATTTAACTGTTATTGGCGTTGGGGTAATGAGATAACGCTTATAAGTTTAGTTACTAATTAGTAACTAATTAGCTAAACTGCTAATAAAAAACTCAAAACTCTACGGTGAAAAAATGAACGAAAACATCCCCGATTCCGACGTACTTCTCAATCGCCGCCAACTCGAAAAAATGCTCCAAAAAGCGCGTCTCGAAGGTGCCATAGGTTACATAACGTATCTTTGTCAAGCTTTGGATGAAGAGAAAATCAAAACCTTGGATGAATTAAGCCAAGCGGTTAGGGGTGATTGGGGTTGTGCGTGTGGTGCGGTTGGGGAGTTGATGATGGAGAACCTGCTTTTTGACGGCTACGCAAACGGGTTAATGACAAACATTAAATCAGAAGAAACCTCGGCGCCGTAGAAAAGCGGCTTTGTGAGTTTTTAAAAATGTGTGTTGGTGGACCGTACCGGATTCGAACCGGTGATCTTCGCCGTGTGAAGGCGACGTCCTAACCAGACTAGACTAACGGTCCCTTGTTTTGGGGATTCAAAGTATGTAGTTTGCCTTCATAAAGCCTTTCCTTATTTGCATTAATAATTGTGACGTTGAAAGGCGAAAAAAGTTTGGCTCGCATGGACGAAACGGAATTTCATGAACACAAACATGATGGTTTTTTAGTTTTTTTGTGTTTTTTTGGCGGCTCTTTAGTGGGTTATTTTGTTATGCACCATTTCGCGTTGTTTGGCATATAACGGTTGTTGAACCCGCTTTTTGTGTAAAAAACGTTGCTGAACCCGTTTTTAATTAGCTAATTTAGTGTTGCAACTGCAAGGTATTTACTTCCAAATGTTGGCTTTCTTCTTGTTATTTAATCAACTGTAAAATCAAAAAAGCATATATCTTCTTTATTTTTGTTTTTTAAGTCAACGCGCTAAATCTAGGTAAACATGGTTTTGGTTTCAGAAACCTTTAAAACTGAAATGGTTGTCTTTGATGTGAGTGTCTCAGGACTTGTGCCGAGGTAGCTCAGCCTGGGAGAGCGCTCGGCTGAAGACCGAGTTGTCGCATGTTCAAACCCTGCCCTCGGCACCATCCCACTAACTTGGTTCTAAACGTCACTTTTATTGATATGAAACTGCTATTTTTTCAGGCAGGTATATGCTTTTGTGGATTAGATAAGACATTTAACGGGCAACTTGCTAAAGTGCAAACTGAGGAAGAAAGCAAGGGATGCATACTGTGAGGAAAAGCTTCATTTTGCTCTTTTTCATAACTTGCTTTTCAGCCGTTTACCGTGCCATCTTGGTTTTGCCTGCTGGTTTTCCTTCTGGAGCTGACATTGGGCTTCACGAAAGTCTTATTCATTCCATTACTGGGGCCGGTGACGTGAATTTCATGTGGAACAATTACCACATGGGCGGTGGCACCTCAAACACTTTTCCTGGCTACCACATTTTCGTTTCCTGTTTTATCTTTTTTACGGGTTTACCTGACTATTTAGCTGAAGCATTTGTAGCCATAGTTTTTTCTTCTTTACTTGTAATGGTTACGTTCTTGTTAACACGCAAAGTTCTAAATGAATCAGTCGCTTTGATAGCTGCTTTCTTAGTAGGCGTTTCATATTACGATATTTACATGCTTTTATGGTCGGGTTACCCCAATACTATAACATTAATGCTAATCCCCTTAACGTTCTATTTGTTGCTGGAAAAAAACAAGTATTCACGGATACCACGTTTAACGGCTGCTTCACTGCTTTCAGCCACAATATTTCTAACTCATTCGTTAAGTTCAGTAATTTTTGTGATAATTATCTTCACATCAATAGTTATAGCCTTACTTTTTAGTCGGAGAATCGATTTCGGCAAAAAAGACGTTTTAGACTGGTTAATTCCCATTTTTGTTGGCTGCTTAATAGTTTCTCCTTTTCTTGTTCAAGCTGCTCCTTTCTACCTGAACTTTACTTCACCTATTTACACAGGTGGCTTGCCGGAACTGCAGAAAGAACTGCTGCCGATTAGACTGGTTCCCTTTGGGTATATTTTACCTTTTTTTGTTTGCTTCATATTAGGATTCGCAATGTTTAGGTTCATGCATCTAAAAACAAAATTTTCAGTTACTCTTTTAGCCGTTTGGTTAATTATACCCACAGTTCTTACGCAATCCTATCTTGCTGGTGTTTACGTGGATTACGAGCGTTTTCTTTATTTTGCAGCATTACCCTTAACCATATTTGTCGCTACTGGCATATTTCTTAGCGCCCCATTAATAGCAAAGTACACAAAAAAACTTTTTTCACCCAAACTGCATCTTACTTCTTTATCGACAAACAAAACGGTAATATTGTTCACAACGATTTTGTTACTTTTTGCCTGTTTTTTCTTACCCCATTTCTCTATGACTCCTACTGAGGGTTTCAAGTTACAGGGTCAACTTCAAGTTATGAACACTCCACAATATGATGCAATACAATGGATAAAAAATAACACTCCAACAAACTCTGTTATAGTGTCTGATGCATTGTATGGTTGGTGGTTAGGCGGTTTTGCCCAAAGGCGAACAGTGAGTGCAGTTGAACCCGTTTTTCTGACTAATCAGCGGGAATTTGAGCCAGCACATTTAGCGACTCGTCTTCTGGATTCGGATTATTTGGTTGACAACGGTTTGATACAAATCCAAGAAGATGGAGGCTATACGGGTAACCGTAATCCAGAGTTTTTAGCCAAAATGAACAACTCGTATTATCCATATTCCTTTCTAAACTTCAACAACAGCCAAACAACAATCACTTACAAAATAAATGGTGACACAAACACTGTAAAGATTTCAGAACTTTCAGTCAAAGAAATGCACATTGAAAACTCATCCGCTTCTGCAACTATAAGCATTACAGTGGGCAATCAAAACTTTAACCTTACTCAAAAAACAACTGTTTATCGAGGCGTACAATTTGTTAATATCACTGAAACCTTCTCAAGCAGTAAACCCGCCGTTAGTTTTGTGGGTATTAATTTTGCTGTACAAACAAATGGTAACCTTATCTCTGAAAGTGGGGATTACGTTGCATTAGAAAATCCCAGTGTAAACGTGGCTGCTCAACTAATCTTCACAGAAAACCAGCCGACCGTGCGAAACACTTCAAAAAACTGTTTTGAAATTCTCTTTAACTTAAACTCAAAACACAACAATTCGATTAACTTTTACGTTTCAGTATTTGAATATCCCGAACTCAGTTCAGCAGAGGAAACAAAAAATGGCCTTCAACAACTTTTCCTTTCCAACACACAGTGCTACACTGAAAAGACGTCTGATTATGCTTTAGACGTTTTTGATTACCGCCAAGCGATAGCAGACCTAAATGCTTCGTACGTTGCGTTGCGAGATTTTTCCCAGTTTTCAAGGTTTGCAAATGACCCCTTATTTGACTTAGTGTATACAAACAAGGAAGTAGCTATATTTGAGGTCAACTCTCATTCACAATAAACCTGAAGACGCTTAACATGGAAGCGTAAACAGTAAGGAGACTCAGAAACAACTGTTAAAAACAACCAAAACACATGCGCTGCTACTGGTAATCTTTGCTTTAGCGTTCACTTACCGTGCTGCTTTAGTGTTTTGGCAAACTTATCCGCCTGGTTCTGACATTGGTTTTCATGCTGGAGTAATCAACTCAATAAGCAACCAAGGCGGCAACGTAAATTTTCTGTGGAACCCATACCAAATGGGCGGCGAAGTGGAACTTGAGTTTCCAGGATACCACATTTTCGCTTTAACACTAATGACCATAACAGGCATGCCAAATTATATGGCGCAAGGCATAGTTGCAGTTTTGCTGTCATCTTTTACAATACTTGCGGCTTACCTTGTAACTCGAACCGTTTGGAATGAAACCGCTGCAATAATTGCCGCCTTTTTCCTAACCGTTTCAAGACTTGACATCGAAATTCTCTGCTGGTCAGGCTATCCCAACCTCACAGTGCTTTTCCTTATGCCCGTAGTTTTTTACTTGTTCCTAAAAAAAGACGCACTTTCCCCTTTACCCTTTTTGGCAACAACATCCATTCTAAGCGCCGCGATACTTTTAACTCACTCATTAAGCACCGCCGTCTACTTGGGCATAACCGCCGCCACCGCTTTAATCCTGCTGCTTTACCCAAAACTGTTCGGTGAAACCCGTAAAATCAGTCTTTACCTGATACTGCCCCTTTTTACTGGAGCTACTATTGTCTCTCCTTTTTTGGCAAGCGCAGTTTCACCTTACTTAAACGCCAGCGCTGCATTCACAGGCGCAACTGCAATCCAACAGGCATTAGTTGACCACCAAACAGTCCCTACTATTACCGTGCTGATTCTTTTTGCAAGTATCCCCCTATTCTTTGTGTTTTCAAAACTTGTTAAGAAACAGTTTTTCTCTTTTAAGGTTCTTCTTTTGGTGATATGGCTTTTGGTTCCATTGCTGTTAACACAATCTTATCGGGTTGGTTTTTACGTAGATTATATTAGATTTCCCTACTTCCTTATCATACCTGTAATATCTCTAATTGCGGTGACCATTGATTACTTCTCTACAGGTTTTATTAAATTACTGAAAGCTTACCAATCACAAAAAAATAATAGATTTTTGAAAATAATCGGCAACAAAAAAATTTGTGCATCTCTTATTGTCGTTTTGATGCTTGCCTCAATTTTTTACTTGCCCTTCTTCATTTTACCTGCTGAAGGCTTCGCAATTGGAAATTTCCACCAAGCTTTAAATGATGATGGTTATAGGGCAATTGAATGGACAAAACAGAATACGTTGTCAGATGCAATGTTTGTTTCTGACGCTAATTACGGGTGGTGGCTTGCCGGTTTAGCTCAGCGCCCAGTTTTGTCTGCGGTTGATTTGCGGTTTTTAACACTTGCGCATGAAGCTAATATTGCAAGGAACGCTTCTTACCTGCTTGATACCGACTATGTGCTTGACAACGGGTATATTCAGGTTCGTGAAGATGGAGGCTACTTGGGCAGACATAACCCATTGTTCCTTGCGGACTTGAACTGGACTAACACACCGTACGTTTTCTTCCAATTCAACAACAGCGAAAAATCCTTGCTCACATCAAAAGGTGGTGTTCTACAGCAAATAAACTTGACCCAACTAACGGTAGTTGACATGCAGCTTGTTAACTCAGATAGTGATAGTCCATGCATAATTATCAAAAAAGAAAATAACGACGTAAGTTACACAGAAATCACCTCAATCACAAAAGGCTGTTTGTTTGCAAACATGACTATAACAATTCAAAGCAGAAATCCCACAGTGTCTCTGGATTGGCTTAACCTTGTCATTAACTCTGCAGGTACATTCCAGCAACAATTCAACAATACGCTTGTAATACTTGACGCTGGCATGAAAGAATGCGGGCAACTAATTTTTGTGAAACAACAACCAGTGGTTAGTAACTTTAACATACAGAACCCCTGCATTACACAACTATCATACAACCTTCAAAGCAAAAAGGAACTGACTATTCAGATTTTTGTTGGAATTTACCCAGCAACTGAAAATGACCTCCAAAACTCCACTTCCCCATCGGGATTAAAAGGAACTTTTACAGATAGCTTGCAAAATTTAATGAAAGCGCCTGATTTGCCGTTAACTACTTTTGATTATCAAGAAGCCTTAAAGCAATACAACGTTTCATATATTGAAAACCGAGATTTTACAGTAAACAACAAATTTGCTTCTGACCCCAAGTTTAACCTTGTATTTATTAACCCTGAAGTTGCCATCTTTAAAGTCAAGGGTTAAATCTTATTTTAGCCCAAGGAAAGCAGATTTGCCGAGTAACTGGACAAGAAACAAAAAACTTGAAATTATCTTCCTTGCAACCTTTTCAGTAGCAATAGTTACCCTCTTTTACACTCTTATTTCAATGAATGGCATAGTTTTAGGAAATGACCCTGTCGTGCATCTTTCAAAAGCTCAAATTTTTCTGCAAACAGGGCAAATACCGTTGAGCAATATTGGGTGGATACCGCCGCTTTTCGAAATTATGCTTGCAACCGTAATTGCGTTAACTGGGGCAAGCAGCTTTGGGCAACTGATTTTTCTAGTCAAGGTTTTAGCGGTTATTGTTGATTGGCTGCTTTTTATCTCCGTTTACTTGGTTAGT
Source organism: Bathyarchaeia archaeon (assembly GCA_050108115.1). Lineage (GTDB taxonomy): Archaea > Thermoproteota > Bathyarchaeia > Bathyarchaeales > Bathycorpusculaceae > Bathycorpusculum. The sequence goes on from JBNIDP010000001.1 coordinate 299,317, forward strand.
AGCAGGTTTTTTAACAAGAAAGTCGGTGCAGTATCCGCTGTTTTTTTGGCTTTATGTTTTCCAATTTATGAGCTTAATACTTGGGGTGGTTACACGACGGTGCTTGGCATGGCTTTTCTTGTTCTGCTTCTTTATTATGCTCATTTGGCAACTAAACAATCAAGTTACGTGGTAGTTACTTTCTTTGTTACTTTCTCACTTATTCTTGCTCACCAATTAACAGCGTTTCTTGCTGTTGTCATAATGCTACCTGTAATGTTTTTCTTGCTGATAAAATCAAAAGGCGCATTTCTCAAGGGGTTCATGGCAATTTTACTTGGTGGCTCAATAGCTTTCTTTGCTTTCTATTACCCCGCAATCATCAGCCACCTTGACACAGTCATTTACCACGTTTTCTTTAGCAACCAAGCATACACTGTTCAAATTCCATACACAAACGCTGAATCATTCTTTCTTTACTATGGTTTCATACAATTCTTTGCAGTAGGAGGCATAGCCGTCAGCTATCGTGCATTTAAAAAGCAAAAGAAACAAATTTTGTTTGCAACATTGCTGCTAAGCCTTCTTGTCCCATTGTTCTTTGCTGAATCTTACCTGTTTGGTTTCCTTTTGCCTTTTGAATGGTTCACTTATTACCTAACGCCCCCAATCGCTATTCTCGGAGCAGTCTTCGCTGTATTAGCGACCGAAAAACTGTCCGTTTACTTTGCTAAAAACCGCCAAAACACGCGTAAGAAAACAACAGCCATCGTTTTAATGATGCTGCTGGGCGGTTTGATTGTTTTTCCAGTTTACAACACTTACGGTAGAGTCGTGTGGGCTGGCGAATACAACTCAACTGCTAACCCTGAGGCGTATGATGCGGCAGTTTGGCTTAGCCAAAACTATTTTGATACTGGGAAAGTAGTGGTTACTCAAAGCCCAGGGGATTGGTTTACATTTTTTTCAGGCAAAGCTGTTATTTCGCAGACGTATGATTGGGAGGGGGCAAATGATGTTGCTGACTCAGTTATCGGTTTAGATTACGAAATGTATGGTTCTCAGAGTTTGATTAAAGCTTTCGAAGTAAAAAACTCGTTTGACGAATTCTATGTTTCACTGGATCAGCTTTGGCGTCGAGTCGCGTTTTCTTCAACAGCGCAAGATTATATTTCATTTGACCAAAACAACGTAAATTATTGTTATTTGCTTGCTAACTTGAGTCGAACAGTATCCTTTGATAATCCAGCTAACCCCCAAAAGTTAGAAGTCAACTACTTCAACAATCAAGTAGCATTAAAGCGAACAATGTTTATCCAAAACGGCAGTTACGCAATCAACAATTCATGGTCAATTACACCCTTGAATAATGACATATCAAACGTAACCCTTCACTTAACAACTTATTTTGACTTACAATTCCATTTTGACACAGCGCAAATTCCCCAGTTAATGGATTGGGAAAACCCTTGGGATATGCCCAAAAAAATAACCAACGGCGAACAATGGGCAATTGTTGACTTTTTAAAAACAGACATAACTGAGCATTACATAGGCTTATACGATAAGCAAAACCAGTTGGCCTTCGCTTTTTACTTTACCGACCTGCCAGACAGCGGAAACATCGGCGCATTAGATAGTTATCAAATCGACGCATTAAGATACCAATATGACTTTAGCCAGATAGGTGCCAACCAGACTGTCATGCGGCAATTTCAAGTATTAACGCTTTCACAAAGTGGCTACCCAACCTTGGAGCAGAATATTCTGCAAAGTCTTTTCAGCGTTCACGCAGACCAAACAATTTCAACACATTGTTATAAGGATTTTATCACAGAAAATAATATCGCGTTCATAGTGTACGATAAAAATCAAATTGATCGACGTGATTCTTTGCCGTTAAGCGCATCATTTTTGCCTCAGGTTAGCCAATGCAAATTTATTGAATTAGTTTATTCAAACAGTAGATATGACATTTTCAAGATTGACGGTAATTATAATCAAACGCAAATCTGGAAATAACCCTGTCACAATGGTTAAGCAGGCAGTTTCCAATGTTCTTAAATAGCATTAATCGTCAAGAATTAACTTTATAGTGACTTGCTTTGCCCTCGTTACCTGAACTCATTGTTGACCTTGACTGGATGTTCTCGCATCCAATCGACCTTAAAAACCTGCGAAAGGATATTTGGGCTTGGGCTTCTGTTCCCCACATAAAAGGTGTCTTACACGAGCTATTGTCAGTTCTTGAAAAACACGCGGCGGCTTCAACGTTTTTTGTTTCCGGTGCTTGTGCAAATCAAAACAAACTCGAGATATGCCGGGTTAGGGATGCTGGGCACGAGATTGGTTTACATGGGTACAAGCATGTGCCTTACAATATGCCATATCCACAGATGATGGATGACATGTACCGAGCCGTTTCGGTTTTCAAGGAACTAGGTGTTACACCTAAAGGCTTCAGGGCGCCATGGCTAATTTCGAACGAGAACACGTATCGAGTAGGCGAGAAGCTTGGTTTACAGTATATGTCGAATTTTAAAGAAAAGTCAGGTCCCCAAAAAATTAGAGGGTTTGATTTGGTGGAGTTGCCGATTTATATTGATGATGAAACGTTAATTGGAGAAAATGCTGTTGAAACTTTGCTTGAAGCTACAAAACCGGGGCGAGTTTTCGAGTTTCATTTGTTGTATGTACGAAAAAACATGCAGGTGTTAGACAAATTTCTTAGTGAATTAAAAACTGGAACAGCAACTCTTTCCCAGATTGCTCAGGGAACCCCCGCTATCGGTCTTTCTTTTGATATTGCTTATTTGGATAGACTTGAATTGGCAAAAAAACTGTTTTCGTAAGCTGTGAAAAACTTGAATGACCCGTTTCTTGACACAAAAAATGCAGGTTTAGGTTATAAATCCAAAGTTTTCGCAGGGATAATGTCAAAAAGAGCAATTGTTGGTCCATACTTGGTTGTTATTGGCGGCTCGTACAGTTGTAATTACCGCTGTGTTTTTTGTGAATGGTTCTCGCCTATGCGCGAGAAAATTAATAAGGAAATATTAAGCCCAAACTATCACCTTGAAATAGACACGTACGAGCGATTAGTAAAAGAGTTAAGCAGGTTAGGCACCAAAAACATCTTAATTGATTATCTTGAACCCTTTATGGACTCTCAATTAATCGAAAAAATACGAATCGCCAAACAACAAAACATGGGTTGCTTCATAATAACCAACGGTTCCTTAATTACCAAAGAAAAAGCAGAAGCCCTTGTAAACTTGAAGCTTGATTACCTTAGCATCAGCATAAACGCTGGCTCGGTAGAAACTTACCCCAAAATCCACCTCACAGAAACCCCTGCAACTTTTGAAAGAATAAAAGCGATGGTAACTTACATTGAACAGCTGAAAAAAGAGCAGCAAACAATCTTTCCGCATACTAGGCTGTCGATGGTGGTTTGCAACAGAAACTATCAGGACATTCCAAAACTGGTAGAGCTATGTCATGCAACTGGTGTAAAACGTGCACTTATCAAAAAACTAATTTCACCGACAAAACGTTTTGCTGAAGAACTGGAGTTAACCCTCCCGCAAGAGGCTGAAATGAAAAGATATCTTGGCGAAGCAGTAAAGTCTGCTGCACAATACGGTGTCAGTTTGGACGTAGAAGGTGTCGAGTGTGCTGGTTTAGAAAAAACGGAAGGGTTGCCCTGTTATTATGGTTGGCTTTTTTGTATGATTGATGGGAACGGTGATGTGCATCCTTGTTGTTTTCAAAATCAAGGCTCCTCATCTACTATGGGAAACATTAAGTGTGATGATTTTAGCAAAATCTGGTTTTCAGAGAAGTATCAGGATTTTAGAAAAAAATATAAAAGCATTGAGGAACGAAGAAAACTGGGTTTTCAATGTTTTGAGCCCTCCTGTTTGTTTAATAATCAACAGGTTTACAAGATTTTGCATGAACCTTATCTCTTGCCTTTAACGTATTGGCTTTAATTGATGCTTTTAGTTTTCAACATGTTTTTGGCTTGTTTTTGTGTCAATAGCACCTACCCCCCTTAGTGAATGTTCTGCAATTTTAGAAATAAACCTGCAAGCGCGTGAAATATCGCAAATTTTTTAAGAAAAATCAGCGGTGAAAGCTTATGGAAAACTGCCCTGATGTTAGCATCGTTATTCCAGCCTACAATGAGGAAGATAGAATCGTTGATTGCATTGAAAACATTGACCACACATTTATGGAACTGCCGCTTTTGCCTGAAATCGTTGTAATCGATGACGGCAGTAAAGACAAAACTTTCCAAAAAGCTTTACATGTTAAAACCTTTTCAAATCTGCACGTTATACAAAACAAAAGAAATGAAGGCAAGGGTTCAGCTATAAAGAACGGTTTTGGCCTTTGTCATGGTGACATTGTTTTGTTTATGGATGCCGATTTAACTATTAATTTTAAGACATTAACCAAAATCCTTGACACGTTAGACAACGTGGACATTGTAATAGGCTCCAAATGGTTGCCTGAGTCAAGCGTAAATTACAGTTTCAAAAGGCGACTGCTGAGTCATTCTTTTAATGTGCTTGTAGGCTTGCTTATTGACCTTCCATTTTCAGATACCCAATGCGGGTTGAAAGCGTTTAAGCGTCAAGCACTGGATTCCTTGATGCCTTTAACCCAAATCAAAAGATGGGCGTTCGATGTTGAACTGCTGTATTATGCACAAAAGTATGGGTATAGCGTTAAAGAGATACCTCTAAAAATTGTTAACCGCGAAAAAGGTTTAACGTTTGGAGCAATGCTAAAGATGGGTTTAGACGTGTTCTCGTTGTCTCACTACAAAACACACTTTAAGCTGTAGTCATCACATTTTTGAAAAAATATCCAAGAAAGCTAAAGCTGTCTTGTCCCAACTAAAAGTTTTCGAATACTCCACCGCGTTACTGGCAAGCTTTTCCCTTTTTTTGTTATCCAAAAGCAAACTGGCTACTTGTTCAGCTAACAAAGAAATGTTACCCGACTCGACAAGCAAACCGGTTTCACCGTTTTTAACAGCATCTCTTAACCCGGGAACATCGTAAGCGACACAAGGAACGCCCAACGCGTTAGCCTCAATCACGTTTAAGCCCCAACCTTCCCGCACGCTTGGGTTAACCAAAACCCAACCCTTTTCCAGTTCACGGCGACGCTCATCATTTGACAGCATACTGCAGAATTTTACGCCAGACCCTGCCTTTTTCTTAAGAGTAGGCATTAATGGACCGTCACCTAAAAAGAGCAGTTCAGCATTAGGCACTTTTTGCTTAATCAACCTGAAAGCTTCTAAGACATGGTTAGGCCGTTTGGCTTTTGTTAATCTTCCACTGTAGATGATACAGGGGTTTTTGGCTTTTTTTGGGAAAGTTTTTGTTGGTGTGAAGTTTAATCCTTCTGGAACAACAAACACTTTCTTGAATCCACATTTAATTAAATCACTGCGGGTGCTTTCAGAAACGGTGACTGTTAAAACGTTCTTGTATTTGTTTAGCCAATGCTTCTCAAGATAGTAGTAGCCTATGTGGCTTGCTGGAAAGGGTACCTCATAGAACCAGTACTCTTTTGCTAACTGGTGAATTAAAGCAACCACTTTGCTGTTTTTTGTAAATTCAGGGGCAAAAAAAGGTCTCGTATTAATTTCGTCCAATACGATGTCATATCTTTCTTTGGGATTTGTTTGCTCGTAATATTTTTTAGCTTTTTTATAAAACCAGTAACGTCCATTACCCACACGTACAATTCGTATACCCTCAGAATTTTCTTCCAGTTGGCAATTGGGAAAAGTTGACGTGCAAAGCGTTACTTGGTGACCTTGTTGAACCCATCTTTTGGCGATTTCATAAGTGAAAATTTCTGCACCACCCATTGCTGGATTGTACCAGCATCGCCAATTTAAAATGAGTATTTTTAATGGTTCGATGAGCACACCCCCTGTTTGCCAACTTTTAACTATAGTATGGAACAGAGCAGACCTGATATATTTGTTAAATGCTATTTACATAACAACTTTAATTATTAATCTAATTCCGATTTTTTGAAAAAAATAAGGACTTTGAGGTGCTGCCCCATTATTTGTCTTAGATTCAAAACCTGCCTTTGGCACAATCTCATTAGTTTTCGTTCTTGATTGTGTGTCACATTTTACTCCAGCAAAACTAAATATCTTCAGTGCTAATTCTAAAAGACCCGCGTTTTTTGAGGTTTAACTTTGAATGGGAGTCTACATCTTTGGAATGACACCACTACAAAACATACAATTGTCAACTTTGTATCAAAAGTGACTGATTCTCAAAGTAAAAATTTTGTGCCTTCCTCTCACAGAATAGCCATCTTTGATAACGACGGCACGCTTTGGACTGAGCAGCCTCTCTACATTCAAGGTTTTTTCACCATAGCCCGCCTTCGACAATTAGCCCAGAGCAACCCCCAACTCTCAGAGCAGCCCCAATACCAAGCAGCCTTAAAAAACGATTTAGAATTTTTTTCGCGCATCCTTTCTCCAACAGCCCCCAAAGACAACCTTAAACCTCTCTTAAAGTTGGTTTTTGATTCACACTCAGGAATGCCTCAAGACGAATTCACAAAACTGGCAAGAACATTTTTAGAAAACGAGAAACATCCACGCTTTGGTAGGCCTTTTGCTGATTTAACTTACAAGCCTATGGTTGAGTTAATCCGCTTTCTTGGTTCCAATGACTTTAAAGTCTTCATAGCTTCAGGCGGCGGCATGAGCTTTTTACGTAGCGTCAGCGAAGAAATCTATGCCCTTCCACGAGAACGAATGATTGGTAGCAACATTGCTTTTGAAACAAAAATGACGCCAGATGGACCCGTAATTTTTCGTAAACCTGGCATAGTGGAACCTATTGATGACGGCGTTGGTAAACCAGTGAACATTGAGTTGCATATTGGCCGTAAACCTGTTTTTGCGGTTGGAAATTCTGATGGCGATTTACCTATGTTGTGGCTTGCAGAAAAAAGTGGTTACCCACATCTCTCAATGATTGTTCAGCATGATGATGAAGAACGTGAATACTCCTACGCTTTGGGGGCAGAAAGAGTAGATTCAGCGGCTTCTGAACGCGGATGGGTTAAAATTAGCATGAAAAACGACTGGAGAACCATTTTCTAAACTTCATTTTGTTACATTGAGCCAGTTTTGTTTCTTCTATGATAAGTACGTGAGCAGTTTAGGTATTGTGAGATGACTCCCACAAATTGTTAAGTACATTAGAAAGCTGACAAAATAGTGGATTAACAATTTTTGGAGTAACTTAACTTGAGTGAAAACAAGAAACCTAACATTCTTTTATTGATGGGTGACGACATTGGCTGGTGGAACATTAGCTACAACAATAAAGGCCAGATGGGTTATCACACACCTAACATCGACCGTATCGCCAACGAAGGCGTAGCCTTTACAGATTATTACGGTCAACAAAGCTGCACAGCTGGACGTGCCGCCTTTATAACAGGACAAAATCCAATACGAACTGGTTTAACAAAAGTAGGAATGCCCGGAGCGGACATTGGATTACGCTCAGAAGACCCAACTATTGCGGAACTGCTAAAACCCTTAGGCTACGTCACGGGTCACTTCGGCAAAAACCATTTCGGCGATAAAGACGAGTTCTTACCTACCAATCATGGATTTGACGAGTTTTTTGGCAACCTGTACCATTTAAACGCGGAAGAAGACCCTGAAGACCCTGATTACCCAAAAGACCCCGAATTCAAAAAAAAGTTTGGCCCACGCGGGGTTATTCATAGTGTGGCAGGCGGCAAAATTGAAGACACTGGTCCCTTAACCAAAAAAAGAATGGAAACAATCGATGACGAAATAACCGAACGCACCCTTAAATTCATGGAAGACACTTGCAAGTCGGGAAAACCGTTTTTCATTTGGTATAATACAACAGCTATGCATTTTAGAACTCATCCTGCTGCCAAACATTTAGGAAAAAGCGGTAAAGGCGGCTTTTACAATGACGTGATGGTTGCACATGACGAAAACATCGGCAAACTGTTAGACAAGCTTGATGAGCTCGGTATTGCAGAGAACACTATTGTTGTGTACACTACTGATAATGGTCCTCACTATAACGCTTGGCCAGACGGTGGCATAACACCCTTTAGAAGCGAGAAAAACACGAACTGGGAAGGCGCCTGGCGAGTACCCGCATTTGTCCGTTGGCCCAAAAATTTTTCGGCAGGCACGGTCTTAACAGAGATTATTTCTCACCAAGACTGGCTGCCTACGCTTTTAGCTGCTGTAGGCGAACCAAACATCAAAGAAAAACTATTACAAGGCTATACCGTTGGCTCTAAAACTTTCAAAGTACACATTGACGGATTCAACATGCTTCCATACTTGATGGGCGAAGAAAAAGAGAGCCCACGAAAATCGTTCTTCTACGTAGATGACGACGGGCAGCTTGTAGCGCTCAGATTCAACGATTGGAAACTAGTGTTCATGGAACAAAGAGCTAAGACACTGGCTTTATGGGCAGAACCATTTGTGCCCCTTCGGCTGCCAAAAATGTTCAATCTCAGACGAGACCCGTTTGAACGCGCCGACGAAAACTCTAACACCTATTGGGATTGGCTAATTACACATGAGTATCTGGTTGTTCCAGCACAAGCTTTTGTGGCTCAAGAAATTCAAAGTTTCAAAGACTTTCCGCCAAGACAAGAACCCGCATCATTCAATCTTGACAAGGTACTGGAAAAGTTAAAAGACGCATCCGGCGAAAGCCTCCACTAAGCTATCCAGACAATGTTTGGATCTTTTAAGGCAATTCAAACAGTTTTTCTTTCTTTTTCTATCGATTTGCAGTTTTGTTCTCGCAACATGTCCATTACTTCTGAAGCAGGTTGCCCTAAACGCAACAAAGTGGCCATCATCTGCATAGGTTTCTTGGTATGGATAAAGAAGGCTTTTAAGCCTTCACATAACCAATTCAATCCCTCTTCTCCATCGGGCGTTGTAAGAACACGGTTTTTTGGGCATTCACCATAACAAGTAAACAAAAACTCACATTCTTTACAATACTTTGGAAGCTCGGTAAATTTTGACTCTCCAAAAGCGATTTGTTGTTGTCCAAAAACAAGCTCTTCCAATGGGGTTTGAAGTATGTTTCCCAAAAAATATTTCGGCTCAACATAGTGGTCACATGAATATACATCACCGTTATGCTCTAAAGCAACTCCTTGACCGCATTTAGGGCTCAAAACACAAAGAGACGAATAACCCCTAACATAAGACATTAAAACGCCATCAAAAAATTGAACAAACATGCTGCCAACGTCGTTTGTTACCCATTCATCAAAAATCTCGATAAGGAATCGCCCATACTGCTTAGGAGTTACAGAACGTTCAGTAAGGCGGTTTCCTTGCTGATCGCCCCGTGGGTTATCTTTTTCAACAATTGGAATAAACTGCAAATATGGCGTTTTCAATTCATCACGAAAGAATCGGTAAACTTCAAGCGGATGTTGACTGTTTTTTGAGTTAACTGTACACAGTATGTTGAATTCGACATCGTATTTTTGCATAAGTCGAACACTATGTAGGACTTTTTCGAAAACTGAATTCCCCTCTTTGTCTCTTCGGTAAGCATCATGAAGATGTCTTGGACCGTCTAAACTTAACCCTACCAAAAAATTGTTATCATGCAAAAACCGACACCATTCTTCATCAAGCAAGACTCCGTTTGTTTGCATGGTTTTTTCAACCTGCATTTCTCTGGGTGCAGTTTCTTTGATAATGTCAATGGAGTGACGGTAAAAGTCAAGACCCATTAATGTTGGTTCTCCGCCCTGCCAAGCGATAGTAACCGCTGGAACTTTTTGTCCTTCAATCGTTTGTCGAATATATGCCTCCATAATCTCGTTGGACATTTGAAAATTGCTTTTTGGATACAGGTAACTTTTTTTCGTGAAATAACAGTAGCTACAGCTAAGATTGCACCTTGAACCAGTAGGCTTAGCCATTACATGAAACGCTTGATTTGATTTAGACATTTTAGAACATTAGCTCCGATTTAACCCTAAAAAACTGGAAAGGACCAAGAACTTAACAATTTGTGATTACCAACTGCAATAACAAAACGGGCATTTTACTCTGTAATTTGTCTTGGAATGCCCGCCTTTAATTCTGCATAATTCCTCTTATTGCTTGATTGTTATTTTCTGCTTTGTTTTTCTAAAATGTTATTTTGATTAAAAATCGAAATTATGAAATAATTGCTTAAAGATAGCCTATTCAAGATGCCTGATGATGACTGTTGATTCAAGCAAAGATGTTGCGCCTGAACCTAAAATAATCGAAAGAGAAAAACGCATGGTTGAAGGCATGGTTCTCATCTACTGCAAAGCTCATCACGCTTAACTGGAGCTTTGTGCGATAAGTACTCTGAGCTTGAAGCTTACGCTAAAAACAGGCTGAGCAATTGTCGTTATCAAGAAAAGAAACCTGTCTGCGGCAGATGCGGCTTAAAATGCTATAACCCACAGTACAAAGGCTACGCTGAAAAGGTTTTCACTTTTGCTGGTCCTCGTATGATGCTTGAATATCCCCTGTTAGGCTTTAGACATTTTTTAGATTCTTTGAAGAATAGTGGTCACTGAACAAATAAACTGACAACTTCTTTTGTTAACTGCTTGTTTGCTCTGTTTTTTTATTCATGTGTCGTGGGTGTCTGCCTTTTCTGAAATGGTCCTCTATTTGTTCTAATGTTAACCCTTTAGTTTCAGGAACCAGCCGTAACGTAAAAATGAACGAAACAATTCCGATGGCTGCAAAAAGCCAAAACGTTCCAGACTGCCCCAAAATGTTAACTAATCCCAAAAACAGTAGCGTAATTAGAAAGTTTGCGCTCCAGTTGGCAACTGTTGCTATGCTCATAGCTGTACCGCGTGCTTGCAAGGGAAAAATTTCGGAGATAAGCAACCAAAAAACGGGGCCTAATCCAATGGCGAAAAACGAAATGTACGCAATAAGGCTAATCGCTGTTATTGTGCCAACAGCTGAAGCTTGACCAATTGGGCCTGCAAAAGCAAAGCCTGCCCCAAGGATAATCAATGAAACCACCATGCCTGCCGTGCCTACTAGTAGCAGTGGTCTTCTTCCAACCCTGTCAACCAAAACTAAAGCTATCGCTGTCACGATTAGATTGGCTGCTCCAACCCCTGTTGTTGCTGCTATGGCTGCTGTGTCTGAAGATAAGCCTGCGAATTGAAAAATTGTTGGTGCATAGTAGATTATGGTGTTTACTCCTGTTATTTGTTGGAAAATGGCTAAGCCTAATCCTACAATGAGTGGATATTTTAGCATAGGCGTTTTGAATTGAGCGAGACCTTTTGTTTGGGTTTTAATGGTTTCCCCTATTTCTGTGGCTTCTTTTTGCACGTCTCTTGTTCCACGAACTTTTTGCAGCACTTGTTTAGCTTTGTTGGGTTTGTGTCTTAGAATTAGCCATCGGGGACTAAACGGCATAAGTGACATGCCAACAAGCAGTATAACGCCTGCAACTAATCCGCTGGCAAACATTAACCGCCACGCTCCCGAAGCTGAAAAAAATGTGTCCACGCCGTAAGAAACTAAAATGCCCAAGGTTACAAACAATTGGTTAAGCGAGACTAAGCTGCCGCGGATGCGTTCAGGGGCTATTTCTGAAATGTACATTGGAACAATAAATGAGGCAATTCCTATGGCTATGCCGATTAAGATTCTGCCGACAACAAAAATGGACAACCCAGGTGAGATTACAACGATAATTGTTCCGAGGATGAATAACACCGAACCCGCAACAATTGAGTATTTTCGTCCTAAACGGTCCGCTAAAAAACCGCCAAGTAGGGCTCCAAGGATTGCGCCGATTAAAACTGCGCTTGTTGCAATCGATTCTTCTGTTGTTGTTAGGTTCCAATCGTGTTGTATGTACAGGATAGCTCCTGAGATTATGCCCGTGTCAAAGCCAAAAAGTATGCCACCTACTGCGGATATAGCTGTTGCAATAATTAGAATCGCTGTTATTTTTTGTTTGCTAACCATAAAATATTCGCTTCGTTACTGGTTGCCTAAAAATTAGCATTAAAAATAGAGTTGTTTCTTGTTTAATAAAGAATTGGCTGAAGTCTGTTTAGCAGCGTTTTGCTGTTTGTGTTATAGGTTTTTTGGGTTACCTTTATTACTTAAGGGTTCTAACGCTATTTTGAGGATTAGTTATGCAGCTTGATGAATGTATAAAGGGCCGTAGAAGTGTTAGAGCCTACACGGATGAGCCTGTGTCTAAAGAGCAAATAGACGCAATTTTTGAAGCAGGGGTTTGGGCGCCAACTGCAATGCATCGTGAACCATTAAAATTCATTGTTATCGAAGATAAAGCGTTAATAAAGTATGTTTCTGACGAAACAAAACTTGCGGTTAAACAAAACATGCCCTTATTTGCTGAAAGATTCTCAACATCTGAAGACATAATCTGTTACAATGCACCTGTACTGGTGCTTGTCTGCGCAGAAAAGGACCCCCAATGGGCAAACGTGGACTTTATAGATTGCGTTCTCGCTTCAGAAAACATGTTTTTAAAAGCCTACGAATTAGGACTTGGCTCATGCTATATGGGTTTTATAAGCCAACTAAACAGTAAACCCGAAGTGCTAAGCAAAATTGGTGTTCCTGAAAACTATGCAATGATGGTTCCATTCATTTTAGGTCACCCAAAAACAGAGCAAGCACCCGACAAGCGAAACAAACCCAACATAATAAAATGGGTAAAATAACCCTTTTTTAACTGTTTATTTTTCGCTTCATAATTAACGTGGCTGCTCCCACTCCAAGCATAACAATTGTTGCAGCTATGGCGCCAATTGTGTAATCGTTTTGGTAGGGATCGCCAATTATTGCTTTTGGGGTGTCTGGTGGTCTTGTTGGTATGGGTGTTTGATTTAGTCTAGGTGTTGACGCAGGCTGACTTGGTATTGCTGTTTCTATTGGTGTGGGCGTTTTTGTTGAAGGCGACGCTGTTGGGGTTGAAGTAGCGGCTGTTGGTCTTGGGGTTGTTATGGTTGGGGTTTCTGTTGGTTCTGGTGTCGGTGAAGGTGTAGCGGTTGGGCTTGGCGTGGGCGTTGCAGTTGGCGTTGGGATTGTCGTGGGTTGTGGTGTAGGCGTAGGTGAAGGGGTTACTGTGGGTTTGGGCGTGGGTGTTGCGGTTGGTGTCGGAGTTGGAGATGGTTTAGGGGTTGCTGTTGGGGTCGGTGTTGGTGTAGCTGTAGGTGTTGGCGTTGGAGATGGGGTGGGTGAAGGCGAGGGTTTAGGTGAAACTGTTGGAGTGGGGGTCGGTGTTGCCTGAACCAGTTGTATTGACGGTTTTTTTGCGTCTTGGTTTATGCTGCTGTACCCTTGATTTTGACTGCTATTGTTTTCTTGAGTGGTGTCTTGCTCGTTTATTGTATAAAATAAAGCAATAATTAGGACTAATGATGTTGTTAATAGAAAACTTGTAACCTGCCTAATTGTTGGCATTGGTTTTTTCTCCAAAAATTAACCGAAGAATTACGTAACAAAAGTTTTGAGAGGTGTTATGTGATAAAAACGCTTGTGGCTGTACAGCTACAGCAACACATGCCTATGTTGCTTTAATGATAAAGCGTCTGTGCAAAAGTTTGCTTGTTTAGGATGCTGGAACTTCCTGTACTTCTTTTATGGCTGATACGGGTAAATCAATTTTTTCCAATGCCTCCAGCAATGCGTCTTGGCTGGGTGCATCAATTAGAAAAGCAACACGTTTTTCGTCAGTGCAGCAATAGCAGGATTTTACGGTGATGTCTTTAATTTTGTTGCTGGTTAACATCTTTGCTGCCCCTGTTGCACAGGTTTTGGGGTCTTTTCCTGAACGTAAAATAGCTGAATCTACAATATAGCTTGGCATAAAAATCACCTAATTACTACTGTATTGTTAATTTAAACCGATTTTATATAAGTATGCTAAGGCGTTTGCATGCATTTTAGAATCATTTAATGGGTTATATATGGGACTTTACGCATTACTACAGTGTTTAACCATTTTTTGAAAAAGGTGTAATTTGTTGTATTTGTCATGTTTTGACTGTTTAATTGGCTTGGTAGGAGTGCTTTTATTTGGCTTATGATGTGGTTAGCGGCGAAACTGACGACGAGTTAATGATGGCAATTCAAGTCGAACTTGACCAAATCGTAAGCAAAGAAGTATGCGACGTAGTTTACGAATCTCACAGCAAAGAAGTGCAAGAAAAAAGTTCAGAGGAACTTGACCAAGAATGCAAAACACGCAAAGGAGCAATAATAAGCGTTATCTCTTCTTCGGTTTGTCTTGAACGGTTGTATTTTGTTATTCGCTCATCAATTATGGGTTTAATAACTGGACTATTAACTTACGCTGTTATCAGCATATTTAAAATAACCAACTTTTTTGACTTGGTGCTCTTAGGCATCTTTGCTTTTATCGTATCTTTATTGATTTCACGCTACTTTGACGGCCCCATCGTAAAATTATGCAATTTAATTTTAAAATACTTAAACCGTTACCAACGGTTAAGGACATTTATTCTAAGCAGGCTTTAAAACGCAAACAGGCAGAATTGTTATTGTTTTATGGCAGTCACATAGAATTATAGGCTTCACAAAGCCATTTTGTTGTAAGGTGCTTTGTTTGAAAGATGCAATATTTACCTGTCCCTTCTGCAAGTGCTCCAGTTGGCGAACCCGAATGATGCTTTGGCGGCACATGAGAGAATGCATGCATACAACGCCAACGCTTAAAAAATCCTCGGTTACTGAACCGTTAATTGCAACAGCATGAGCTTTAATTGTTTTTTTGCTTTGCTGTTGATATGTTCTTTTTTTGTCATATTCTGTTTTTGACAATATTCTATGTGTCGTAACCGTGACAAAACAGGGTTTTTGGCGTTTTTAACTGTTCTACAGGTTGAAAAAACGAGGTTTTTTCGGTTTTGTGGTGACTTTTCTCGTTTTTTGAATGCGGTTTGACCAGTTTTTTCCGTGATTTAATGGTGAAACTGTGCTGTTGTGGCTGTAGGATGTCTTGAGTCGTTGGTTTCTTTCGTTTTTTGTATTTCTGTTGTACAGTTGCTTTTTGGAGTGTTTATTGGTCTGGGTTTTTGGTTTTTTTGGTTGTGTCTATGTTGACTGTTCATTTTTTTGGTATGCTTGAGGTATGCTTTGATATTGCTGGGTTGTGTATCAACCTTTATATAACGTATAGCTTGTATAAAGATTCGCTAATCAAGCAGGCTGGAATTTAAAGAGGGGATAGGAAAAAATGGTTAACGTACAAAAAGAAGTTCAAGTAAAACTTGCAAAGGGATTGCTTGACCTTATAATACTTCAATTCCTTAACACTCAACCTATGCATGGGTATGAAGTGATAACTAAAGTTCGAAAAACCTTTGGTGTCTATTTTGGCCCAAGCACTGTATATCCGTTATTGTCAACATTAGAAAAGAAAGGCTACATCTCAAGTCAATGGGATATGGAAAATGAACGTCCAAGGAAAGTTTACAGCCTAACACACGAAGGTCATAGTATGCTTAATTTCACTGAGAACTCGCTTAATCTGATTTGCCAAAAGATGGGTTCAAATCTCTCTGCGGATGCTGAAGCGTCAAGTTTTGCAAAAAACAAGTTTATGGCTGCTGCATCTGTAGCACCTTAAGTTACTATATTTTAATTGTTGCTGTCTTACTGGTCTATGACCATTAAGGTTAATGTTGTCTTGATGGTTGACAAGTTTTTGATTCGTATAAAAATTTGTTCTTTTAGATAATCAATGGATTCTCCGCTTACTTTTGCTATTATATCGTAAGCGCCTTTAGACGGGTAAACTTCACTTACGCCTTCAATTCGGCGTATATCCTCAAGTGCTGAATCGTATGTTTCAGGTTCAGTATTAATAAAAACATAGGCGTGCCGTAAGGGCTTAATTACTGATTCAATTACTGGTGAATCAGGACCAAGAGGGGTTTCTTGAGAAAAAATAGTTTCCATAAAAGTCAAATCTCCCAGAATTTTTATTATACAATACTTGCTCTCAAAATGCTATTAAAGCTAAGTTGCTGCACAGAGACTACAACAAATCCATATAACACTTATTTGCTTTGGTTTAGCATGCAGCTGGGAAAGCTGGGGCTTGGCGAAAACCGGCTTTTTCGAAGGCACAAAGAAAGCAGCTTACCGCGTCCATTCGCAAAAATTTTTTCGCCGTCAGGGAGGTAGAAGAAGGAATGGAGCTGGAATTGTGCTTTCATACGAGAAAGCCAAGCCCAACCCAACTTTAACTTTGAGTTTATTTTATTGTTTGGGTGTTTTGATTTTTATCAGTGAGACAATGTCGTATTTGTCGCCGAGGATTTTTCGGGGTTCAAGATATTCCAGTTCAATTAGAAATCCTAAGCCGACAACGTTTCCGCCGAGTTTTTCGATTAAGTCAATATTGGCTTTGATTGTTCCGCCGGTTGCGAGTAGGTCGTCGATGAGTAGAACGTTTTGGCCTTTGTTGATTGCGTCTTCCTGGATTTGTATTGTGTCTGCTTCGTATTCTTTCTGGTAAGTGTAGTCAATGCATTTGAAGGGTAATTTGCCTTTTTTGCGGATTGGTACAAACCCTGCGCCCAGTTCATACGCCAATGGTGCTCCAACAATGAAGCCTCTTGCTTCGTTTGAGACGATGACATCAATTTTTTTGCCTTTGTAGTGTTCTGCGAGTTGTTTTATTGTCTCTTTGAAGTATACTGGGTCTTTAAGAATTGGTGCAATGTCCCAGAAGCATACGCCCTTAAAGTCGGTGCAACGAAGTTTATCTCTTATGTCAACAATTTTTTCGGATTTATTCATGACTTGTTTTTTCTCCTATTGTTAATTTTTTTGTGCAAATGCGCCATCAAGTGCTTTGTTGCAGTTACAGTTGCAGCTTTGCTCTGATGGGAGGGCTTTGACGGTTTCGACGATGATTTTTTTGACGTTTTCAATGTTGGCGCTCATTACTCTAACGATGTCACCGATACATACTGGATGGTCTTTCCAAACGTCGTAATCAGTTACTAATGACATGTTTGCAAAGCAGATTTCGGCTTCTCTTGCCAAGATGCATTCAGGGACAAGGGTCATGCCAACGATGTCTGCGCCCCAGCCACGGAACATTTTCGATTCTGCCTTAGTGCTGAACCGTGGACCTTCAATGCAAACGTATGTTCCAGTTTCGTGGTGTTTGATTTTGAGTTTTTTGGCAGCGTCAATTACGACTTTGCGAAGTTCCGGGCACGTGGGTTCCGCGACTCCGATGTGGCAAACTTTGCTTTCTGCCATAGTGTAAAATGATTGTTCACGCTTTGTGGTTCGGTCAATAAATTGGTCAACAACAACCATGTCTCCGGGCTCGTATTCTTCACGAAGTGAACCAACAGTTGAGGATGATAAAATGTGTTTAACTCCTAAGCTTTTTAGAGCCCAAATGTTTGCACGCACAGGAATGTCTGTTGGCCTAATAGTGTGTTTTTTTCCATGTCTTGGTAAAAACGCCACGGATTTGCCACCCAACTCACCGATTGAAATAGCGTCTGAGGGTTTTCCGTATGGTGTATCTACTGTGACTTCTTTTATGTTACTGAAAAGTTTAGGGTCATCAAGACCTGTTCCGCCGATTATTCCAATTTCTGCTTGCATAAAAACCTAACTTGCCTCTCTGCACTTATAAAAATAACGCCTCACGCATAACTACACATAAACAGTTGACCGTTTAAGAAACCCTAAAGATGTAAAAAGTGGTTTGGGTGATGCTTTTGTATACACACCACAGATTTCAACATACTAATGAGCCATTTTTGCGCGAATAGCACCTACCCCTCTTAGGTTTCTGCAATGAGTTTCTAATAGCATCCAAATAGGCTCCAAATAGGCTGATGAACCGAATCGACAAGCAATGCAAGCATGTGCAAGTTGGAAACTAAAAAGTATGCTTTTAAACCATTTTGGATTTGGGGCATTTAAAAAAGCATGAATTAATTCAAAATTGATTTTTTGTTTTATCATATACCTTAAATCTTTTTTTGAGGTTTCTTATTTGAGGCTTTTTTGTGAAGCATGAGGAAGATGCAGAAGTTTTTTCAAATGCAGCCTTAAAAGAACTTGGAATTAGAAGCGAAGAATTTAGACGTTTTTTTGCTAATTTTTCTGACGGGGTAGCCATAAGCAAAGTAGTTTACAGATATGGTAAACCTGTTGATTATGTTATCCTTGAAATTAATGACGCTTACGAACGAATATTAGGTGTTATGCGGGAAGATTTCGTAGGACAAAGAATAACAAAATCTGTTCCCGGCATCGAGAAAGACCCTTCAGACCCTATAGCATTTTATGGTAGAGTTGCAACTACAGAAAAACAAGAAAAATTTGAAATTTATTTCAGCCCTTTTAAGAAGTACTACCAAATTACTGCCTTCAGCCCAAAAAAGGGGTTTTTTATCGCGATTTTTTCTGACATTACTCAACAGAAAACTCGGCTAGTAAAAGAAGAAACCGAGCGTAAACAAGCTGAAGAATCGCTTAAAGAAGCACAGACTAAACTTCGAGAGTACACTTCAAGATTAGAAAAGATAGTTGAAGAGCGAACTAATCAAATTTTGGAAAGTGAACAAAAATATCGAGAATTATATGAGAGTTTTGGTGAAGCTTTTATTGCGTTTGATTGGGACTTAAATGTAATTCACTGGAATAAAGTCGCTGAAAGGGTTACTGCAACATTAGCTGAAAATGCTTTGGGAAAGAAAATCTACAAGGTGCTGCCTGAATTTTTATCGGTAGATGTTACACCTTATCTTGAAAAGCTAAAGAAAAATAAGCCTACTCGCTTTATGATGAATGTTACAAGCAGAGAAACTAAAAAGCCCTCAATTTTTGAGATATCCGCTTACCCTTCAAAACAGGGCGTCATAATTATAATTGAAGATAAAACCCTAGAAGAGCAGACAAAACGACTGTCAGCTATAGGTGCAACGGCGGGAATGGTTGGTCACGACATTCGTAATCCTTTGCAATCTATTTTGAGTGATACATATTTGCTTAAAGAAGAATTAACTTCGATGCCTGAATGTAAAGTTAAAGAGGGAGTTGCTGAAAGCATAGACAGCATCGAGACAAACATTAACTACATAAACAAGATTGTTCAAGATTTGCAAGATTACTCAAGACCAATAACTCCTGAATATTCCGAAGTAGATTTGCCGAAGTTTCTTGAAGTTGTATTTGAAAATATCGCCATTCCTGATTCAATAAAACTTGAAATAAACATCAACCACGTAAAGAATATTCAGATAGACCCCTTGCTACTTCAGAGAGCATTTACAAACTTGGTAACCAATGCTATTCAGGCTATGCCAAATGGTGGCAACTTAAAAATCACAATTCAAACAAATGACAACGCGACTATTATTGCAGTTTCAGATACTGGCGTAGGAATACCTGATGAAATTAAACAAAAACTGTTTAACCCTATGATTACCACCAAAGCTAAAGGTCAAGGATTTGGCTTGGCTGTCACAAAACGGCTTATTGAACTAATGAAAGGTTCTATATCTTTTGAAAGTGAAAAAGGAAAAGGCACTACATTTACAATAATATTGCCTAAATAACAATCGGCTAAACAGAATAAACAGACAAAGAATTTGTGCCGAATGAAGCTAAACGAACTTGGCTTATTGAAGCCATTAAAAGGAGACAAATGGGTTGGTTACCTATTTGCTCTTGTTGCTGAGTGAGGTTTGTTTGAAAAAGCCGCGGCGGGTTTGTATGGTTATTCTATTTGTTGAGTTCTATTGGAAAAACTGTTGCGGCTTGTAGGTCGTTAATTTGGTTGATGTTTGTTGGTTGTGTTTCAAGTAGGTTGCTTTCGGTTTGTTGTGTTGCTATGTTTTTGATGTTGTCTACTTTTTCCATTAATTTCATGTAGGCTACAAAGTAGTCTAGGAATTTGGTTGCTTCCTCGTTTTCGAATATTTCGGTGTTTTCGGTCATGGTTTATGCTTCCTGGGGGGTGATTGAGTATTATGTAGCAACTGTTAAGTCATAATGCTTGCTAATATGTGCGTATATACGACAATACTACAAACAAGCCCCAACAGGACTCAACAAGAAAAAAATGTTTAACCAAAAATAGCAAACAAAACCAACAAAACATGATGATATTTACGCAAACATGCAAACAAATAACATCAAAGAAACCGCAAAACCCCAGCCAAGTTTGAATTATACCTGTAAAAAAACCGCTAACAAACCTGCCCCATTTTAAGTTTTAAACATGAAAAAGCCTTCATCTCAACCAAAAATGAGCACGATTCACGCCCTATTTTCCTTAAATGTTTTTGATTAATCACGCCTACTATAATCAAGTGAGAAGATGGATAAAGAGAAAGCCAAGTACACTTCAAAGGCCCTTTACGAGTTAAGCGAAAGCTGTGTTGAACTACACAAAGCAGTAAATTCAACAACTCAAACAGCCGCACAGGCAAAAAAACTGTGGCGAGAAGGCAACAAATCCAACCTTATTAAAATGGGTATGGCATGTATAATGTTCCCAGACCCTTCACCCGTAGGAGAAATAATCGGTGCAGGCTTCTTAGTTGCGGGTGCAGTTCAAAAAGGCATCCAGAAAAGGACGCTTTACGTTAGTGACTTAAAGAAAAACATTAGCAGCATTCAAAAAGAGTTACAGGCTGCTCAAGACTGCCTTAGATATTAATTCTCTTTTGGGGGGGTCTTCCTTCTTTTTGAAGGGGCGCCTTTTTATTGTTGGCAGCTTTATTTTTTGGCTCAGCTTTAGGTTAAACGGTTTTTTGAAACTATACAGAATCAAAACAGTTAAAGCAATAACAATACCTGACATCAACCCAAACATGGGATAGTTAATGCTGTATTCAATATTTGTCGGTAAACTGATAAAGTCTCCTTCAGGCGTTTTAACCGCCACGATTTGTCCGCCGCTGGCAAAATATACTGCACCATTTGACACTGCTGGTGAAGTTTCTGCGCCAGAATATGTCAAGACGTTTTCACCATTATTTGCCTTTAACGCGACAATTTCTCCTGACAAAACATTGACGTAAATAAGTCCGTCGGAAAGAACTGGTTCACCACATTTGTCGTTAATCTTTGTGCTCCATATTAATTGACCGCTTGAGGTGCTAAAAGCGTAAACCATGCCATATGCTTCTTTGTAGTTTTGACTGGCGGCATCATAAGGTGTGCCTGAGCTAATAAAATACAGAAGTCCATCTGTAGATACTGGTGAGGAAGGGTTGAAAGTTTGGTCTATGTCTGTGGGTGCAGTTACTTTGGGCGGGTTTGTGTCATAACTCCATACTTTTGAGCCATCTGAAGCTCTTAAAGCGTACATGTAACCATCGCTTGAACCTGTATAAACTGTGCCGTGGCTAATTGCAGGTTTGCCTACAAATCCGTCGCCTGCTTTGAAGCTCCAAATTTCTTTACCATCTTCCGTGTTCAAAGCATAAAGATTGGCATCATTAGAACCTACATAAACAACCCCGTTAGAAACAACAGGGGATGCCGCAACAACACCGTTAGTAGTATAATTCCATAAAATGCCGCCTTCTAAACTATCCAAGGCGATTACCGAGTTGCCGCTTCCAACGAAAACCTTTCCTTGGGCAACCTCTGGACTTGAATTTCCAGTAGCACAGGCTAACCTCCAAATAATGTTTCCGTTAGACGCGTTCAAAGCTGTAACATAATCTCCTGCACCAAAGAAAACAGCCCCACCTGAAACAGCCAACTCTGTAAATTGGTTGATTGAATAATTGCCTTGATAACTCCAAATTTTTGCCCCATTAGCAACATTAAAAGCGTAAACATTCATCCAGCTAATCGTTGGGTTTCCATAAGTGTTCAAAGTGACAGTGGATTTGGCGGCTGCATACAATATGTCTTCTTCTATGATGGGTGTTGTCCATGTTCGAGTTTTGCTGTAGATGTCGGTGTCCCAATAATTTTCTGCTGGTGTTCCTGTTAAGTTCCATTGAATGCTTGTTTCCCATAACAGTCCCTGTTGATTGTTAGGTGTTGGTTGAGCTGTTGCCGGTGTTGCCCCACTAATGGTAAAGGTTAATGTTGCGGTGCTACTTTTTGCAAAGGTTTCATATACTGTTCCGTCATCTTGCGAAATTAACACGTATCCCCCACCGCAGCAGGAAACATGAATCTGTTGCTCTCCTTGCGGTACTCCTGCTAAGGATATTGTTTTTTCAAAGGTAAGCTGTGGATTTGGATCGTCATCTTCAAGATTTGCCGGGTCATTGATGCTCCATTGATAAGCAGAAACTGTTTCGTTTTCCCAACTTGTACTGTAAGTGACGTTGTAAAGAAACGCTCCAAGGCTCATCATGTTATCGGGCGTGTTTTGGTATGCACTGAATTTTATTGAAAAGTTTGGTTGGTCAGAATATATTGTGCTCTCGTTGTTTATTGAGTATTTTATTCCGTTTTTAGCCGTAACCAGGTCAGTGTATCCAACGTCTCCTTTGTAGGTTGGATTGTTTTGTTGTGCAATCGTGGGTTCTGTAATCGGTAAAATAATTGCTGTTAAAAGAATAGTTAAGCAACAAATAGTAGCTGTTAAGGTCTTGTTCATACTTGTTCTGAATAAGAATTTAGCGCATGGTCTGCTTTTAAGATTTGGCTTAAAAAATTTTTGAAAACAAAAAACATTAACTAAACGTTAAGAAAATTATTAGAAGTTGAAGATTTATTCTTCGTCTTCTTTTATTTCGCACTTGAGTTTCTTGATAATTTCGTCAGCTCTTAGCGGCTCGATTTTGAGTGTATAGAGCTGGTTTGGAGTGCGAAGTTTCAGTTTAACGTTCTCTTTGTTTCTTTTAACTTGACAATGCTTTGCTCTGGCGCTCATCGCCACGAAACTTTCGACGTCAGTCATTTCAGATGGCATACTAATTTTTCCTCTTATTAACGCTTTGATGGATGCAAAGCCAGTTTTTATTTGTTTTGGTGGGTTAGCCTTTTTTATTCAGCTTTAATGCGGCTTTCTGCTTTTGGAACTGATTTGGGGAAGGGCTTAAATTAGGTGGGTAATCAATCTAGGTTTAGGACAAGTTGAGAATCATATAAAATCAAAAGCATCAAACCTTAAGAGACGCCGAAAATGATAACACATATTCACGTTTGGGGTCATAGTCTGTCAGTAAAACGTGTTTCTCTTCTGCTCATTGCTCTCATATTACTTATCAGTTTATTGACAGTAGCGTTTCTTTCTCCTCAACCAATCAGCAGCACCTCAACCGAAAAAGTGTATGTAGGCGTAAGTTTCTGCGGAAACACCACAGAGGAAGCCAAAATGCTAATTGACAAAGTAAAAACCTACACAAACCTGTTCGTACTTCAGTCAGGTCCAATCAGCACCAACATGACTTTAACCACAGAAATCTGCGACTACGCAACCTCACAAGGCTTAAACATTATCGTTTACTTTGGCTGGTTTAACCCTGATTATTCATGGCAATATCCATGGGTTCAAAACGCCCCCCAACGGTACGGCGACAAATTCTTAGGCGTCTACTATTATGACGAACCCGGCGGTATTCAACTTGACTACGACTGGGAAAACCATTTCCTAAACATGAGCAGTCGTCTTAGAGATTACGGCGCCAATTATACCCGTTACCAAGGATTTCTTGATTCAATAACTGGCTACCTAAACGGAACCATACGAGACTATGACGTAGAAGCCCAAACTTACGTAAACTATCTACAGCATGACCATGACCTTTCACTGCTAAAAAACAGTTCAACATACACTTTTGTCGCTGACTACGCACTTTACTGGTGGGACTACTTGGGCGGATACGATGTTGTTTTAACCGAACTTGGAAACAACGCAAGCATAATACAAGAAATCGACCTAGCTAAAGGCGCTGCACACATGCAAGGCAAAGAATGGGGCGCTATTGTCACATGGAAATACGATGAAGCACCTTACCTTGACAACGGCGAAGAAATCTACAATCAAATGAGTCAAGCCTATCAGGCAGGGGCAAAATACATCATAATCTTTGATTATCCCTCGATTGAAGGTAACCCTTACGGCGTATTAACCGACGACCATTTTGAGGCACTTCAAAAGCTTTGGACGGATATAAATGAGCCAACAAGCCAAACGTCTGAAGTGGAGGCTGTTTTAGTGCTTCCACAAAATTATGGGTGGGGCATGCGCCATTTAGATGACCGCATTTGGCTTTGGGGACCCGACGAGTATAGTCAGCAAATCTGGGATATTTCAAGACAACTTATCGACCAATACGGCATAAAACTGGACATAGTTTACGATGACCCAATGTTTCCCGTCGAGGGCAACTATGACGTTATTTACTACTGGAACCAAACGTTAACATAAAAACTGGAAACAAGCATAAACAAAAAAGGAAAAACGGTTGTTATGTTTTCTTTGAGCGAATGCCCAGTTTAACATTCACTTCTACTGTGTATTCATCCTCCATTTTTCCTACGCTAAAATTCCAGTCTTTAAGGTCTACTTCCATGTCTTTAAACTGGTTAACAACTGCATCCCTGTAATCCTGTGCGGTCTGTCCCATTTTCTGCAGTCTCTCAGCCACATTATTTTCAGGCAATTTTACACCTCCACAAAAAAGAGTTTCATGCGCTAATATTGCTTGATTTCGCTTACTGGTTTAAAAATTTGTGATTGTGCAAGCACACCAGCAGACCCAAAAGCCCTAGACACCGCACATGTTAACAGTGTATACGGAAAGCGGAAAAAGAAGTTATTTATTTTTGAAACAGTCAAATAATAAATGGGTTTTCTTGTGACTTATTCTGTTGGCATATCTGGTTCTTACGGAGGTTTAAACCTTGGCGACGAAGCCATTCTGCAGAGTATAATTACTCAACTTCGTGAATCTGTACCCGTGAACATAACCGTTTTTTCACGTAACGCAGAAGACACTATTCAGCGTCATCAAGTAGAAAAAGTTGTTTCGCCCAGAGAATTAACATTAATGGAAGTAACACCAGAAATAGAGAACCTTGACCTTTTCATTTTAGGTGGAGGAGGCTTACTTTTTGATACTGAAGCAGAAGTTTTCTTGCGTGAACTTGAAATTGCTTCTGACCTTGGCGTTCCAACAATGGTTTACTCTGTAGGCGCTGGGCCCATTAAAAATGAAAGCACTCAAAAAAAAGTTAAAGCAGCCCTTAGCAAGGCAGATTTAATTACTGTACGAGACCGAGAAGCCAAAAAACTTTTAGAAACAATAGGTTTAAAGTGTCCAATAGTTGAAACTGCTGACCCCGCACTGCTTTTAGAGCCTGAACCCTTGCCGCCTGACGCATTGAAAACTGAACAAATACATCCTGGTCGACGCCTCATCGGCATTTCTGTTCGGGAACCTGGACCAGCAGCCCCTGATATTGACCCTCTTTTTTATCATGCAGTTTTAGCTAACGCAGCAGATTTTGTTATAACCCGTTTGGATGCTGACGTTATTTTTGTTCCTATGGAGCGGCAGGTTTTAGATATACAGAATGCTCATGCTGTTGTTTCTTTGATGCTTAAACCACAAAACGCTTCTGTACTTAAGGGCGAATATACTTCAGGTCAGCTTTTGTCTTTCATGAAATATTTTGATTTCGCTATAGGTATGCGTTTACATTTCTTAATTTTTGCTGCTTTGCAGCGGGTACCGTTTGTTCCTTTGCCTTATGCTTCTAAAATTGGCGGTTTTCTTGAACATTTGCAGGTTCCTATGCCTGCTTTAAGCAAAGTAAATTCTGGTCTTGTTAACGCGTTAATTGACCAAGCATGGGACGAACGTGAATTAACTATCGAAAAAATCCAGCAGTCGCTTCCTAAACTAAAAAACAACGCTAAAGAAAACAATCGTTTAGCAGTTGAGCTTTTAAAACAAAATAGTAAAAGTAACAAGTAAGGCGAATTTTATGCCCATACTAAAACAGCCTACTGGCAATATTGTTCTGCCTCAGAGAACAGCACAGTTGATTCCAGAAACCGACGTGCTTGTGGTTGGCGGTGGACCCTCTGGAATTGCAGCAGCTCTTGGTGCGGCCGAAGCAGGCGCGAAAGTGCTCCTTGCAGAAAGGTACGGTTTTTTAGGCGGCAACGCTACAGCAGGGCTTGTTTTAACTTGGGCTTCATATTATACTTCAAGCAGGCAACCCACAGAAATTCCAACTCGTAACGACGAGTTTACCATTTTTCCTACAGACCACGGTTCAGGTCAACCAATAATTGCTGGTGTACTGGCAAAAATTGTAAAACGCCTTGTTGAGTTAGGTGGAGCTTTTGCGCCATCTCGTCGCACTGGGTATATGGTGCCTTTTGACCCTGAACTTTTAAAACTTGTTACATTGGAAATGCTTGATGGTGCTGGGGTTGAATTGTTGTTTCATGCTTTTGCCAGCGGAACAATTATTGATAAAGGGTTAAGAGGCGTAGTTTTTGAAACAAAATCGGGTCCACTGGTTGTTAAAGCTAAAGTCATTATTGACTGCACTGGTGATGGAGACATTGCTTTTTCTGCTGGAGCACCTTATGAAGTAGGCCGATTAGAGGACAATTCAGTTCAACCGATGACCTTAATGTTTCTTCTTGAAGGTTTTGAGCGTTCAAAGTTTCAAGATTACGTGGAAAAACATCCTCGGCAATGGAACGGCGTGGAAGGCTTGCATGATTTGATGTGTGAAGCAGTTGAAAAAGGTGAATTACAGTTGTCTCGGGAAAATATTTTGTTCTTCGGCAGCGTGCATGACACTCAAATTAGTGTAAACAGCACTCGCATAACCAACGTTTATGGCGTTGACGTGTGGGATTTAACAAGCGCGGAACTTGAAGGTAGACGGCAGGTCGCGCAGTTAACAGCTTTTTTCAGAAAATATGTTCCCGGTTTCGAGCAGGCTTACGTGGCTCAAACTGCCGCAAACGTGTGTGTTCGTGAAACAAGACGCATCATGGGTGAATACAAACTCACAGCTGAGGACGTTTTAAATGCTCACAAATTTGATGACGTTATTGCTTTAGGTTCTTACCCTGTTGATGTGCATAATCCTTTGGGGCGTGGCACATTTCTTAAAAAAATCAAAGCAGGAAGTGCATATGATATTCCCTTGCGGTGTCTTGTTCCTTTAAAGGTTGATAACTTGCTTGTAGCTGGTCGTTGTATTTCTGGGTCACATATTGCAAATGCTTCTTACCGTACAATGCCTATCTGTTTTGCCACGGGACAAGCCGCTGGAGTCTGTGCAGCAATCTCCGTAAAAAACCAGTTGCAACCACGAAAAGCGCCCGCTTTGAAAGTTCAACAGGAGCTTCTTCATCAAGGAGCAATATTAAAAATAAATGAGATAGCTTAAACTAGCCATTTCTTGGTTATTGTTTTTTACTGTTTGGTTTTTTGCCGCCTTTTTTGTAAGCGATGACTAAGGTTATTGCGATTATTATGCTTAAGGCAACTATGATGCTGATTTCAATTAGTTCCTGTGTTCCCTGTGTTACTTGTGTTGGGGTGATTGTTGCAGTTTTAGTGGAAGTAGGTTGCAGGCTGTTAGTCGACGTTGTTTGTGTAGGCGTTACTGTTGGTGTTGGTAAATTACTTGGATTCATGTCAACATTTGGAATTATTGGTGCCCCTGCATAAGGGCTATCTAAAGCTGGCAGATATTTGACTTCTCCAAGGGTTTCATTGTTGTTTTTGTCGTAAATGGTTTGGTTTATTGTTGGTATATCGCGGGTTCCCCAATAGTTGTATACTGCTTCAAGACTTGTTGGGCTCACGTTGGAAGTTTCAAAATTGTGTATTGTGTTATTCATTATGTTGTTTTGGCTGATTAATGATTGAGCTGTAGTTTGGTAGTAGATTCCGACGGTGTTATTGTAAACAGTGTTCTCTTGGATAGCTAATTGAGCGCCCACATCAATTCCTAAAGTGTTATTCATAATTAGGTTATATTGAACAGTTACTGCTGCACTGGTGTTGGCTGCTTTTATTGCGGTATCTGAGCCATAAATCAGGTTTCCGTAAACACGAATAATTCCTGAACTTTCCTCAATTCCGATGCCTGTTAAACAATCTACAATGGTGTTATTTTCGACATTTGCATTAAATGTGTTATTTGAGTATCCATTATTAGGCATGTTAAAGCTTATTCCAATAGCTTTCCCGAGGATGCTGTTTGAAACTATTGTTGGAGAACTTTCCTGTTCAATAGCTATAGCGTAGACAGCGCCTCCCTCTGAAATGTTATTGCCTGTAATTGTTGGGGCTGCTTGAATGATTGTAATTCCGCCTTTAATTTGGCAACCTGAAATCTTGGGTGCTGAACCGTTGATTGTTATTGCTGCATTAATTTTTGCGTTCTCAATAATGCAGCCTGTGCCGTCAGCTTCGTTATAACTTGTGCTTGATGGTTCAAAAAAGATTTGACTTGTAGTTGATAAGCTTAATTGAGTGTTTTCTGAAACAAATTCTATTGGGTCTGAACTATTGCATTTTGCGTTAAGTGTGCCTTTAACTTTTAGGGAAAACTCGCCAAAGTCAACAGTTACCCCAGGTTCTATCGTCAATTTCGCATTTTCAGCCACAACAATCGTTGAACTGAAAACATAGGGGCTTCCTGCAGCGTTCCAAACAGTGTCAGTAGTTATATCATCAAAAACGTTTGTTTGCGCATTTCCAAAACCAGTTAAAGCCGTGCTACTCAACACTAATGTGATGATAAGAAGCAGGACCGACCTTCTTCTCAAATTCTTTAATCTCCTCGCCGCTTATCTTACCGTTTTGTAATATAAGGTTTTACCAAAATCAGTTTTTATGAGTTAAAATCTTTCTTTTGTACTTTATAATAATCAAAGATAACCCAAACACAGCGAATAAAATTAAAATAACTAAAGCCGTTCCAACAGGAATTTCTAACGGGTTATTCTCTGAAACATCACCGCTTGGTATGCTTTGCAAGATGGATTCGACATTAACGTTGATGCTTTCTTCCGCTATGTTGCCCGCCAAATCTTTAACCATGACTGTTACGGTGTAATTGCCTCCATCAACAAACACGTGGCTAACTTGACTTCCTTCAGCAGTTGCGTCATCACCAAAACTCCAAATTATACTTTCAATACCGTTTTGATCGCTGCATTCTGCTGCAAAATCAACGCTTAAACCAGCTGTGCTTATTCTGTTGTCGCCTAAATCTACAACGGGTTTAGTAGTGTCCATAACAATTGAAGCTTCAAAACTTGCTGTGTTACCTGCGGCATCCATGATTTGGCAGTAAACAGTTTTTGTTCCATCACCGCTGATTAGGCTCCAACTTTTGCTGTTACTATATGATTCCCATGATTCTGTATCCCATGTGCCATCATTGCTGAAACGCATTTTTTGGACACCCGACAAAGCGTCAGAGCACGTGAGTGACAAAGTAACAGTGCTGCTGGAAGTGAATTTGGCGCCTTCATTAATTTGCATGGAACCCGCTGGAGCCGTTTTATCTAGTTTAATGCTTGACAGTATTCTGTGGGTTAACTCGATTGTGCTTGTGCCGTTGCTCCATGTGCCCCAATACTCAAGGCTGTTGTCGGCGCTTTCACTGGTGAATTGTGGGTGCCCATCAATGGCTATGGTTCTAGTTTGACCATTATTTATCTTGTAATAAACTTCTAAAACTCCGTCACCGTCAACTGAAAGGGTCACACCAAAATTGTTAGACTTCCATGTACCATCATAATCTGCTAAAATTTGGGGCATTTGAGTTACTGTAAACATGAAGTTGCCGCCGGAACCGCCTAAGCTTATTACGTGTTGACCTGCCGCTGCTTGGCGGGGCACCGTAAATGTCGCGTTGAAACTGCCGTCATCTCCAACAACAGCTGAACCCATGCTGTATGTTCCATCGTAAACTGCTGTTATGGTGCCCGGGTTAAAGTTTAAGCCACAAACAATCAAGTTTTGGTCTGCCTGTACAAGCGTAATGTCAGACAAATCAGTATTGTTTCCAAATATACCCGTCGCTGAAGCATCACCAATAACTGTTAAACCCTTTCTATATTCAGTAAAAGCTGTTTCTGAATTGAACGAGTAACCATTACCGTTATCGGAAGCAGCAAAAGATATGTTGTCAAAGCTTTGTTGGTGGTCACCTGCAGGGTTTCCTATGCCTAAGTCTGGAGCATCGAATGTGTACGTAAAATTGTATGTTTGCGAGACTGGTATGTTGTTAGCAATTGTTATCCAAGTGTTTATAGCTGGGTTAAGATATGTTAAGTTCACAGAGTTGCCTGCAGTAAATCCTGTTCCTTGAACCGTAATTTTTTGGCCTGCAATACCATAACTTGGCGAAACAGTCAAAGACGGCGTAACTAAAGTGTGAGTTACTGTAAGACTTACTGTTGCATAATTTCTTGTCTGAACCGGCGTGTTAGACGATACAGAGTCTTCAACCGCAAAATATGTCACTGTGCCGGTTGTTCTTGTTAAATTATCGTATACACTTAAGAAAAACGGTTGATTGTAAAGGCTGACCATTTTCTCTTTAAACTCTGTAATGTCGACAACAATGTTGTTGGAACAGAATGGACGATTACCCCCTAAAACCACGGCGCTAAAAGATTTAGTTGCCAACGGGTGGCCTACGGTTCCGTAGCCAATAGTTATTGTGCATTCGCCACGGAATTGGTGTTCTATTTTGAAACTGGTTGTTAATTGTGGCTGATAATCAGTTAAATCATTAAAAATTATGACAGGGTGCTCTTTTGTTGCAAGCTTCTGAATAATTTCGTACGGCAGCCAGTAAAAGCCATCTACAACATTTTCCCATTCTCCGACACCCCATGAATTAGCAATTTTGAAGGCTCCAAAATGAACTTCACCATTAACGGTGTAGTTAAAATTATCATCGTAACCAACAATTGTGTTAGCGTGATCTGTCCATTTGCTAAAATCATAAGAAACTAAAACATCTTGATTTGTTAAGTTGCCTATCTGGTCTCCGTCAATAGTGAAAACGGCTAAATTACCTGCGGCTAACCAGTTTTTCAGGTTAAGTAAACCCTCTTCAGTATTTAGGTATATGTATTCATAGTTGGGGTTGCC
Source organism: Bathyarchaeia archaeon (assembly GCA_050108115.1). GTDB lineage: Archaea > Thermoproteota > Bathyarchaeia > Bathyarchaeales > Bathycorpusculaceae > Bathycorpusculum. Next base: position 330,526 of record JBNIDP010000001.1, read on the forward strand.
GCTACTTCGGTAATATGATGCTTCAGTCCATGCAGCTTCCGACGGCCAAGAAATCACATCAAAGGGTGCGTAAGGCATAGTAGTCCATGTGCAAACTCCGATTGATTCAACAAGGTTAATTGCATCTTCAAAGTTAGCGCCTTGATCGACGCCTCTGTTGATAAGTGAGTAAATAAAATCTGGACTCATAATATTGTCTTGATAACTAACTGTGGGGTACCCGTAGGTTCCTCCTTCCCAGCGTGCTCCCGATAAATCCCAACCGTGCTCTTTTGCTTCCTGAAAAGTTTTTGTATAATAACCTACTGCCCATGCAACACAGGAACCTTCCATACCTTGGTCACCTATAGGCGGAAACCATGGCGTTGCTGAATTATCAACTGAAGAATTAGTGCCACTGTACGAGATGCTGTCAACAACATAGGCGTTTTGTGCAATATCTTCAAGGTCATCCAGTGTTGGTGAGCTATAACCTGTCCCGTGGTCGCCAACGTTTTGTATGCTTGTTTCTTGGGCTGATGAAGCTAGTAAATTTTTTATTTCTGGCAGTTCTTCGCTGGTAATTTTGTGATCTAAAACGGTTAATCCGTTTTCGTTGCTCGTTTGTGCTTGCTTACTGTTTTCCTGTAATGCTACGCTTAAGCCCATGTTTGAAAGGAGAAAAACAAAAATTACTGCTGAAATTAGAATACGCGTTTTTTTTGTTTTATTTAGCACTTAATGATTCACCTTTACACAAGGACTGTGTTTTATCAGACAAAGTCTGAATTGTCAAGTACTAAAATTTTTATCCAAATTAAGCCTTATGTTCTAGCAATACACACTTAGCAAACTTAAAATTACAAACGATTAAACACAAATAATATAGCTAAAACACAACACACAATAACCCAGCGGTGAAAACAATCCCATGCAAAGATCATACTCACGATTACTCGGCGTAATAGGTAAACCAAACACAGGAAAATCCACCTTTTTCAGCGCCGCAACCCTTGCGACAGCTGACATAGCAAATTACCCTTTCACAACCATCAAACCAAACAGAGGCGTCGGCTATGTAAGAACCCCTTGCGTCCATGAAGAATTCAAAGTTCAAGATAATCCAAGAAACTCCCTATGCATTGACGGAACCCGTTTAGTCCCTATTGAACTCATAGACATTGCCGGAATAGTTCCAGGTGCATGGGAAGGCCGCGGCCTAGGCAACCAGTTTCTCGACGAAATCCGGCGAGCAGACGCTTTAATCCACATTGTAGATGCTTCAGGAGGAACAGACTGCGAAGGAAAAAGCTGCAAACCTGGCGAACATGACCCCCTTGAGGATGTGCAGTTTCTTGAACGTGAAATCTCAATGTGGATGGTTAACATTTTAAAGAAAGATTGGCCTAAAATCGCAAGAACCGCAGAAGCTGACAAAAAAGGTGTCGCAAACCCTTTAGAAGAACGTTTAACAGGTTTAGGCATAAAAAAAGTTAGCGTGGTTGAAGCTATCAGAAGATGTGGATTAAACGTTGATAAACCCACACTTTGGAGTGACGATGACTTTTACCGTTTTGTTGACACACTGCGCAAGATTTCTAAACCAATGCTGATTGTAGCCAACAAAATCGATTTGCCCACAGCTCAAGCCAACATTGAACGCTTAAAACAGTTGGACTACACGGTGATTCCCGCCTCTGCAGAAGCTGAACTTGCCCTTAGACGTGCATCAGAAAAACAGTTAATCGATTACAAACCTGGCGATAAAGACTTCAAAATTTTAACACCTGAAAAGCTGTCAGCAGGACAAATCAAAGCCTTAGAGTCCATAAGGGAAAAAATTTTGGCAACAAACGGCTCTACAGGCGTTCAAGAAGCAATCAACACTGCATACTTTAAACTACTTGACATGATAACCGTTTATCCTGTAGAAGACCTTGAACATTTATCAGACCACAACGAGCGCGTGCTTCCAGACGTTTACCTTGTCCCGAACGGAACGACTGCACATCAATTCGCTTACGTTATTCACAGTGAACTTGGAGAAAACTTCATTTATGCAGTTGATGCACGCGATAAAAGACGAATCGGTGAAGATGCCGTTTTAAAAGACCGCGATGTTATATCGATTGTTAGCGCTAAAAAGCGCGCTTAACTTTTTATTTATTTTCCGAATCTGCGTCTTCGTTTCTGATAAGTTCTAATTGCTCGTAACAGGTCGATATAACGGAATTCTGGCCAGTAAACGTCTAAAAAGAACAGTTCACTGTAAGCTGCTTGCCATAGTAGGAACCCGCTTAATCTTTCTTCTCCTGATGTCCGAATAATCATGTCTGGGTCCTGTTTTGTCATGTGTGAAGTGTATAGGTATTTTTCAAAAATTGCTTCGTTGATGTCTTCAATTTGGAGGCGGTTTTCTTTTATTTCTTTAGCAATTTTTTTGGATGCATCAACGATTTCTGCTCTTCCGCCGTAGGCAAAAGCGAAATTCCAAATGTAGTTATCATAATTTTCTGTTGCTTTTTCTACTTCTTCAATGGCTTTTTGAAGACTTTGTGGTAACAGGTTTGTTCTGCCTATGACTTTTACGTGGACTTTGTTACGGTGGACTCTTTCGTCAACCAGAAGTTTTTTGAATCTTTCCTCGGCTATTTGCATTATTTTTGCTACTTCTTCTGATTGTCTTGAGAAATTCTCTGTTGAGAAAGAATAAAGCGTGACATACTTAACGTCAAGAAAGCTGCACCAATCTAAAAGTTGCTCAACAGTGTCTGCGCCTTGCTTGTGACCCCACTTGTCTGTAAGCCACGGGCTTCTTTCTTTTTCATTTGCCCATCGTCTATTTCCGTCTAAGATTATCGCGATGTGTTCAGGTCTTTGACCATTTTTGATTTGGTACCATAACCATCGTTCATAAACTTTGTAAGCGCCAATTACAGATAGTATTTTCTTAAGCACTATTCAGCCTCATGTCAGATATGCTATTAATTATTTTGATTTTAATTATAATCTTAGCCTGAATTGGTAAAATTAAAGATTGCTGTCAGCAACCTCCGTTCTAAGAATTGCCTCATTTTGTTCTTCTTCGGTTTCTTCCAATTTTTTGAAGAAACCCTTCGATGAACGGTTGATAATTGTAATCAGCAGTATTGATGCTATACCAATTAGTATACCAACAACGATTGCCCAGATAAAGTTTGTAAAGAAGACATTCTGGAAACCTATTGGCACAGTTTGTGTTGGGTCTTGCTGAAGCAGGCTTGCAGTGCTGTCTAAAATCATCCTTGCCCATGCAACTTCAACAATTAAAGCAATTGTTCTAAGCAGTTTGGGGTCACGTTCAAAGTACAACCGTAAACTTCTGCCAACCAATACCAGTATGGTTCCAACAATTATAAGGTCCATTATGCCTTTGATAAATGAAGCAGATATCGCTGGAAGTAAACCAATCCAACCTGCAAAATCGGGGGGCGTAACTGGTGGCAAATTAACATTAACATTTTGGATGCCTAAATAGACGCTTATTGCAATGCAGAGAATTCCAGCTAGTATGGTGTAATAAGAAATTTGCATGGGCAAAGGCGGCGGTGAATACTCTCGAACCCACGTATACATATTTTTGGCTGCTCTGTCAACTCCAAAGCCTTTAAGCAACAAAAATCCTCCAACGATTACGACAATCGTTATGCCATAATAGTAAATGGGTATGCCACAGAAAACGTTTAAAGCCCAAAAGACGCCGAAAATTAGCACGAGCAAACCCGGTAATCCTAACGCTAAACGTGAATACCTTGGATTATCAACGAGAAGTCTCATGTATTTTGTGAAAACTGCTGCGGTTTCCTCGATTGATTCACTGTGTTTGATTACTATGCGTCGAACTGATGATACTGGGACGCGTGACTCGATTAATGGTAAAACTGCTTCATCCGAGAAACCGTCAGAAACTAGGATAACTTCAGTAGCGGTGAAAGTTTCTAAAAGGTTGTTTAATTCGGCTACAAGTTTTCTGTCTGCAGTAACGCCGCCAAGTTCTGTACCTGCGATTGTGGCTACTTCAAATGTTTCGCCGGGTTTTTTTTCGCTTAAAAGGCGGTCATAAAGGCGTATTGCTTCAAACATTGCGTTAGCATCAGGTTCTTCGGGGTCCTTTAAGGCTAAGGCAACTGCCGCATCCAGATTGGCGACTCTGCCTAGCAGGGGTGTTTTGATACCTGCTTTGACTTCGATATCGCCATCTCTGTCAACACATAAAATTAGAATGCTGTTTTGCGTTTGCTGCGGCAATTCCTTGTTAGCCATCGTATCTAAACCTAAATGAGCCACAGTTTAATTTATTTTTGCGTGTCAGCATCCTCAGCTTCGTCATCACCGGCAAGGAGCTGGAATTCGTTCCAACTTAGTTTTTCTCCTTTGTTGAGTTTTTCTTTTGCTTGGGCACCAAGTTTTGTTTTTAGAGCTTGCTCATCTAATAGTTTCTTGTTTCGCTGCATGGCAAATTGTTCTTTCTCTTTTAGTCTAATTGCCATTTCTTTTTCGCGTAACTCTTTGTTTTGCTCTCGGACAGTATTCTGTAAACCAAGCATTTGACCAGTGATAACGGCGATGTCAACAAGTAACGCTTTGATTTTTTCTTTATTTTCAATAAACCCTTTGTGTAAAACGTCTGCTTCTTCTTTTGCTTTTTTAGCTTCAGCAATTTTAGCAATCATGCTTTCATGAAGGTCTTGGCTTTTCTTGGCCATTTCAGACAATTCTTTGTGGAACTTGTCTGCTTGTGCATCTAAAACTTTCCGTTCTTGAATGTGCTCAGCGATTTTTTTGTTTTGTTTCTCAATTTTTTTATAACCACTAAGCTGCGTCTCAAGAAGTTTAACTTCGCCTACTAATCTTTTCTCTTCCTGCAAATCTAAAGATTCGGTTTGAATCTTCCAGTCGATTTTGTTAATTTCTTCTTGAATGTCTTTTTGGCGAACGCGGGGTGCTTTCTTTTTAAGTTCTTCTTTCTTTTCGTTAATTGCCTGGATTTCATCCATAATCGGCTTTATTTTAACTCTAACATCGTCCCTTTGCTGCTTCAGGGCTTGCACTTTTTGGTTAATTTCATCCCGCTGTTTTTTAATATCACGGATTTCGAGGTTAACTTTTTTAGTTTGTTCGTTTAATTGGTCTCTTTTCTCAACCTGCTTTTTCGATTCTACGTCTGCTTTATTCACTTGATCTTTTAAAGTTGCGATCTGTGAACGCAAGTTAGCGATTTGATTGAGTTTATCTTGGGTTGACACGTTTATCCTCTGTGCAGTTTTGGATTAATAGTCTTGTAAATTACAGGCTTATAATATTTTAACTTACTCTTTGTAGATTTTTCCCATGACAATAGTACTTTCAATAATTATAAGTTTTAAATACATGCAGACCCCATCATTGACCTGAGACTTAAATATGGACTTTCGTTATGATGATTTACTAAAAAGAGCCGAAGAACAAATGCCAGAGGTCTCCCTAAAAAAGGAACGTCTTGAACTTCCAAGGCTATACATAACAACCGTTGGCATGCGCACAATAATTTCTAACTTCGGCGAGGTTGCAGACGTCTTGGACCGCGACCCTCAGCACATCTTAAAATTTTTAACCCGTGAAATGGCAACCGCGGCAACCTTTCACGATTCACGCGCAATTTTCCAGGGCAAATTTCAAAGAGAAAGCTTCGAACGTTTACTTCAAAGATACATGGACGCCTTCGTAATCTGCCCAGTATGCAAACGTCCAGACACCAAACTTGTAAAAGAAAAACGCCTTTCCTTTCTAGTCTGCAACGCTTGCGGCGCAAAATCAGCAATTAAACAAATTTAGGTAAACCAAGATGGAAGTTTACGTCAAACTAAAACAAATGGGAAAAAATGTTGTTTTAGCTATCTGTGATGTTGAACTTCTCGGCAAAACCCTTCATGAAGGCAAAATCACCTTCAAAGTAAAAGACGAATTTTATAACGGTGGAAAAGCCAATGTTGATGAAGCTGTAGAGATGATAGCGAACTCTACTATTGTCAATTTGGTGGGTAAATGTTGTGTTGGAAGGGCTATCCAGAAGGGGTATGTTCACCCTGAAGCGGTGCTCAAAATTGACGGTGTACCGCACGCCCAAATAGTAAAACTTTAAGTTTTTTTGTTTTAGGTTGTCAGATTTTTTAGTAAATATTGCTTATTTTTGGGTTATTTTTGTTACTAAACCTTTTATGAAGTAGATTATTGTTGGCGTAAATATTGAGCATGCAGCGATTATGTAGTTTATTGGGTATACAAAGTAGCTTTCAAACAGGTTGCTGCTTGGTGAAAATGACATGTAAATTGATAGTTGGTATCCCCAAAGCTGGAAAAGTGACCAAGCTGACACAAAAACAATTGCGCCTACAAATCTTGCTAAATATTTGGTTTTAGTAGTTAATGTTTGTTTAAGGTAGTATCCTGTGAAAACTTCGCCTGCTATGGCTCCAGCGGCACCTGGAAAGAACATGTTAACAAGTATTTTTTCTGATAAATTGCCTGGGATAAAATGGTCAATCCAGTAGCCTGGCCAATTTAGAAATGGTATAACAATGCTGCCTGTTGCATAACGTATTGCTACAGGGATTAAGTAAATGATTATTCCTGCAGTCATCCAAGTCCAAAAGCGTTTACTTTTCAATGTAGCAGCAAAGGCAAATTTAAAGCTCATACGCTTTTATGGCGTAATTAGATTTTAAAAATGTTCTTGATTTAAGTGGCACGTAACGCGAGACTGGTTTTTTGCTGTTCAACTGTGATTTGTCTTATTTCAGTTACTAAAGTAGACTGCTGATTTTTTTCTTCAATGCTCCCGCCACTGCAAATTGCTTCTTTTGCTTGGGGTCCAAGATTGAAAAGTAAGTCAATAATTGACATGTTTGGTTCAAAACCTTCAAAATGTTGTTGATAAGTTGGATGAATGTAGTTGTGCATTTGTAGCTTAATGTTTGAATTAAAGAAAGCTTTCTCATCAATGTAGCCTCTACTGCCGCTGCCAGAAAGATACGTGTCGGCACCTAAGAATTTGCACATTGAAATCAGTTTTTCATTCTTGTCGATGCCGTAATATGGGAATTCAGAGCTGCGAATCATTTTGGCTTTTAAGCCTAAGGCTTCTGCAATATTTTTTAAAAGATGCAAGTTTAATCCTATTAGCAGTTCATGGTTAAAGTTTAATGCTTCTTCAATTAATGGAAAATATGTTTTGAAGTATGGTGATTTTTCGTAATGTTGGCTAATGATTCTGGTATGGTCTTTTCTCCAGCGGGTTCCTGAGATTCTTACATCTTTAATCATTTGGGGATGGTTATGTACAATTGGAATTGTTATCCAACGCCAGCCTTTACAGGTTCGAATTCTGTTACGATTATGGTATCCGCCGTGAACGTATTGTGCATCATCGTAAATAACAAAAACGTCGCATCTCGCAAGTTTATCAAAAAAACCCATCCATGGAATGTATTCCGGTTGATGCACAAAAACAATCATTATTTTCGCCTATAAAGGAAACAAACGCATAAGTGGGCTTATTTGCAGTTAAATGAAAGATGACACTTTAAATTCAAAAACTGCTTTAACCCTGTAGCCTTGATAATTATGATTTTGAATTTGTTATATAAGGACTAGTTATAGTCTCATGTAACCACAATCAACATTCAGGTACATGTTAACCAAAACTTGAGGCAGCCTCTGAAAGAAGCTTTCAGACAGGCAAAAGACTGGGACATACTTTTTCACAGCCACCGCAGTTGTGATGGCGGTTAGCAACTTCGTTTAATTATTTGGTGTGGCACCGGTATTTTTTAGGTGTTGGTCATTTTCAAAATGAACCCTAATTTGATAAATTATCATAAAATTTAATTAATAATTAGCCTTCTACATGGTAAATAAACTGTCTAACCCTGTTGGAAAAGCAATGAAAGTAGCCTTATCTGGACGAGTTATCGGCTTAATCCTCATATTTGCATTACTTATTACTGCGCTTAACACTTACCTCGTCGTTAGCCAATATGCCGCGATGACCGAAGCTGGACAAACCGACAGTTCAGGATACGACTTTGTAGTATCCCAAGATGGCTCAACGTTTAAAGTCAGAAATACCCTTACAAACAGTATAACACACGGGTTTGTAACAGCTTCAATAGCTATCAATTATGCCTTAACGCATGGCAGTTCCGTTTACCTTGACAAAGGCAACTTTACTTTAACCGCCGATATCGTTGTTTCAAATAAGTGGAACGTCAAAATCGTTGGAGACGGCGCACTGGTAAACGGCGAAGGCTACAAAATAATTATTCATGGCGATAACTATACTGCTTCAAAGTACCCTTTGATTTCTGGTTTAATCCTTAATGATGGCACTCTTAGAATCGAAAATACATTTGGTGCAACCATAACTAACATGATATTTCAAAACAGCACTGTAGGCCTTGAATTTGCTAACAGTGACACATGGACTGAAGGCACAAAAATCGAAAACTGCCACTTCATTAACTGCACCGAAGGCATCGCTTTTAGAACTCCCATAGGTACAGCAACTGGTTCATTTGCCAGTTCAGAAATAAATCGGTGTTTCTTTAATCAATACGATAACTCTGTTGCCATTAACGTTGAAAACCAGACTGAATTTTCAAACAGTCAACTTCAAGATGTGCGCATTTGGATGGGTGAAGCAGGCAGTTTCAACCAAACTGGTTTACGTTTAGGCGGTACAATGTCTCAATCCTTGCTTATTGGTGTTGTTTTTGAGTCTTTCAGTAACACGCCGGATCTGCTTTATGCCATTGACATTTTAGAAACTGCTGATGCAACGCCAATTATTGATGGAGGTGTTAGTTTTCTTGGCAACTGGACATCACGAATTCATAACCCCTATAACATGTGGATTTCAGCTGCCGGCAGCCTTTTTGACCGCGAAAACATGCCAGTTCCTATAGGTTTAAACGGGAAATACGGCGATAACCTTACTATTATTCCTAAACCGTTAAAAATTGTTACATTTACCCCTAAAATTGAAGTTCAAGGCAGCTTTAGCCACAACGAAACAATAACCGTGCGAATACGATTCGAATATTTGGATAATGTCTATTCAAGCCCAGTTGAGAAGGTTTTCACTAACAGCTCTACTGTTTGGCTGTCTAATGATGAAATTTTGCGGCTGTTTCCATCTCAAAACGTGGTTTGGGCAGTTATTGTTGACGCTTCCTGCAGTACAAGCAGCACGGATGCAACCGTAAAAGTAAGCGGCTACGGCATAGCTGGTTAACGGTTTACTCTTTTTTGGTTGTTGTTGGGGGTTTTTTAGTTAATTCTGACTTGTCCAAGGTTGCGTACTCAAATATGGATGAACGTTTAACAGCTTTTGTTGGACAAACGTCAACACAGTTGTTGCAGAAAATACATTTATCCAGTCTGAATTGGGGACGGCGTTTTCCGTCTGCTGTAACCATTTCTATGGCTTTTGAGGGACAGTTTTTGCTGCATAAGCTGCATCCAATGCAAAGGTTGTAATCAAAAAGGGGTTCGCCGCGGTAGTTTTCGTTAAGTTGTGGCTTAACAAAAGGGTACTTGGTGGTTGCTGGTTTCTTGAAGATGTGCTTAAATGCTTTGGTTGCCCCGTTATCCCCCAGTCTAATCTTCATAAAAATACACGTGAATTAGACTTAAGAGGTAACGTGCTATATTTAATTAGTCATTAAAAAATTGTTTAAAACAGGTGAATCGTAGAAAAAGAAAAGTTTGTTGCTTATTCGTTAAGCAAGTTTTTTCTGCTAAAAATTTTTTCCAGCTGTTCTGGTGTAAGCAAACCTTTCTCTAATGCAATTTCTTTAACTGAACGGCATTCTTTTTGGGCTTGCTTTGCCAGTTTAGCTGCTTCTAAGTAGCCAATATACGGGTTAAGCAAGGTAGCCATCGACGGGTTCTTTTCTAGGTAGTCAACGCATTTTTGCTCGTTTACGGTTATTCCTTCAACACAACGTTTGCGGAAAACTGGCAGGTAATTGCTGAGGATTTGGATTGAAAACTGTAAGTTATAAACTATTGCAGGTGTCATAACGTTTAGTTCCAGCTGTCCAGCTTGAACAGCTAAAGAAACCGCTGTGTCACTGCCAACAACTTGGTAGGCTACCATGTCTAGGCATTCTGCCATTACTGGGTTAACTTTTCCCGGCATAATTGAAGAACCTGGTTGAACTGGAGGCAAAACAATTTCGTCAAGTCCCGTTGTTGGACCCGAAGCTAAAAGCCGTATATCATTAGCTATTCGGATAAGCTCTAAAGCTAGCTCTTTTAGACCGCTTGAAACCGTTTGGGCAGCTCGGTGGCTTTGCAGTGCCTCAAAATTGTTAGCTGCAGGTTTTAGTGGGAACCCTGTCATTTTTGCAAGTTCACCAATTACAAGCCGCTTGTACTCAGGATGAGTGTTTGCTCCTGTTCCGGTGGCTGTGCCGCCTAAAGCTACTTGATACAGGTTTTCTTGGCGTCTTCTTAATTCGTCACTGCAGTGTCTGATGGCTGAACCGTAAGCGGTAAACTCTTGCCCGTTGGTTACCGGTACAGCATCTTGCAAGTGGGTTCTGCCTGACTTGATAACATGACCATATTTTTTGCCGAGTGTTTTAAAAGCTTCTGCAAGCAAGTCTAACTCTTTAAGCAGTGGTTGCAGAGCCATTAAGGTTGAAACATGCAAAGCTGTTGGGAACGTGTCGTTGGTTGATTGTCCCATGTTGACGTGGTCGTTGGGGCCAACAATTTTGTATTCACCACGGGGTTTGCCAAGTATTTCTAAGGCTCGGTTGGCTAAAACTTCGTTAATATTCATGTTGAAAGATGTGCCTGCGCCTGCTTGAAACACGTCGATAACAATTTGGTCAATAAATTTGCCGTTTAGGATTTCGTCGCAGGCTTGAATTATGGCGTCTGCTGTTTCTTTTTTTAGCCAGCCTACCTCTTTGTTGGCTAATGCGGCGGCTTTTTTAACATAAACGTAGGCTTTAATGAAAACAACTGGTTCTTTTAAGCCGCTTATGGGAAAGTTTTCTGTTGCACGTAAGGTTTGTATGCCAAAATATGCGTCTTTGGGGATTTCTTTTTCTCCAAGAGGGTCAATTTCTTTTCTGGTAGACATGGCTTGCTTTTTTTCTCCTAAAGGTCTTGTTTTTTCTTGTTTCTAATTATTGCTTTTTGTGGCTTTAATGTTCTTTGGAACAGTTAAATTTCCAATTTTTCAATTATACGGTTTTCTTTTTCGCCTGTAATTTCAGCAACAACATGGAATAACTGTTCCAATCCTGAATTGAGGATTCTTGGTTTTAGTAACTCGTCAATTTGGAAGACGCCTGCTGAATTGCTCATTTTAATATGGATTACAACTGGTTTTGGTTGCCCGTTTTCTGGGACGTCTACTTCTACTTTTTCAATTGATAAAGCTGAAACAGCGTGTATGTCGACTTTTCCTGATTGGAAAGGGATTCGTGCTCTGCCTGCTTCCATGTCTAAGGCGTCGGCGATGCCTACGATTCCTGCTTCTTTGGTTAGAATCTTTTTTGGTAACTCGGATCTTTCGGGGACTTCGTGGCAAACGATGGTGTGCAAGACTTCTGATGTGATTATTGCTCTTTCTTCTTCGTTGTATGTGGGTGTTAATAGGTCATCGATAACTTTTAGGGCAAGAAAGGCGCTGTATTTTTCGTGGTCGCGTCTTTGTACTATCATGCCTAAGTCATGCATTATTGAACCTAAAACAACAACTACTTCAGCGTCGTCTTGGGTCATTTTGTAGTTTTCAACAATACTTGCAGTAATCAAGTTTTTTTCGGCAAGGACACGTAGGAGTTTTAATGCGATGTTGGCTACGATTTTTACGTGTGTTGGTCCATGGTCAGTGTAACCCATGCGGTCAATAGCCATAACGTTTGAGCAACGCCAGTACGTGTGCAGTGTTTTGTTTTCTTTAACTTTGTCCATTACCTGTTTCAGTTTTAGGTTATTTCGGTAAGGTATGTTGAAGACGTAAGACAATTCAAATCAAGGCTCCACAGAAAGAGTATTAGGCGGTAAAGATTTAAACTTACACAGTTCTGTTTCAAGGATGTTGTATACTCCTGCTAAATCTGCCGATTTCGATGAACACGCTTAAAAGCAAGGTATCTACATTCTTTAAAAGTAAATAGAGGTTTATCGTTTGGGAAAGAAAAAAGTTTTAAGTGAAGGCGAAATTGGCGAGTTAGTTTATCCAGGACAAGGTGAAGTCCTAGGCGTTGTCACAAAACTGCTCGGTTTCGACCGTATTCAAGTTAAATGCCAAGATGGCGCAGACAGGTTATGCCGAATTCGCGGCAAAATGAAACGTCGCGTTTGGATTCGTGAAGGTGACATAGTTATTGTTGCCCCGTGGGATTTCCAAAAGGACACACGCGGCGACGTTGTATGGCGTTACACACACGCACAATCAGACACTTTAAGACGCAAGGGTATCTTAACCCTCTAATTTCAATATTCTTTTGGGTTGATTTTCAGCCAATAGGACCTACCCCCCTATAGGTTTCTGCAATGAGTTTCTAATAGCATCCAAATAGGCGGCAAATAGGTTGGCTGCAATGTTAAGCAATATTGAAGGCGTTTCTTACTCAAGTGATTTTAAATAGCCTGATACTTATAGCATGTAGACTGATATGTCCCATAACCCCAAAAAACGTCTTGAACACCGTGAACGTCATGTTGAGCGAAGAGATAAAATGCTTATCCACGATAAGGCAAACGAACGCGCTACCGTGGAAGAAGTTTTTGACCAAACCACCCGCCTAATCGTTTTCCAACTTCTAAACGATGGCATGCTTTACGAAGTTAACGGTGTAATCAGCAGCGGCAAGGAAGCACGCGTTTACTGGGGCAAAAATAAAGAAGGCAAAGACTTAGCGGTAAAAATCTACTTAACCTCATCGGCGGAATTCAAAAAAGGGATGCTCAAATATATTGAAGGCGACCCAAGATTCAAAAACGTGAAACGTGACACCCGCTCGTTGATTGCTGTTTGGGCTCAAAAAGAATTTCGCAATCTTGAAGAAGCTTGCCAAGCCAAAGTTAATGTTCCTAAACCTGTTGTTGTGAAAAGCAACGTTTTGGTTATGGAGTTCATTGGCAAAGACGGTAACAGTGCGCCATCGCTTAAAGAAGCGCCTCCTGAAGACCCAGAAAAAATCTACAAACTACTCGTAACTAACCTTAAACGGCTTTACCAAAAAGCAAAACTAGTGCACGGCGATCTAAGCGAATACAACATTTTAATGTGGAAAGGCAAACCAGTCATTATTGACATGTCTCAATCTGTGTCCATTGAGCATCCAATGGCGGATTTCATGTTAACAAGAGACCTAAATAACCTGAATAGGTTCTTTAGTAGGTTAAGAGTAAAAGTAACCCCAGTTGAAGAATTGCATAAACAGGTTGTTGGAAAATAATGTCTAATTTAGATTCCTTTATCAGAATTCCAAGAGAACGCGTCGGCATTCTTGTAGGTCCAGAAGGCAAAACTAAAGCCTACATTGAAGAACGCATGAAAGTAAATCTTGCAATAGATAGCGAAGATGGTGGAGTAACCATTATCCTTGGCGAAGGGCAAGATGACCCCTCAATGTTGCTACGTGCCAAAGACCTTGTAACAGCCATTGGCAGGGGCTTTGCGCCTGAAGTAGCATTCCGTTTAATCCGAAACGAAGACGACGTTTTCGACATGGTAGACTTACGCCTCGTCTTTGGGCGCTCAGAAGCAGACATCAAACGCATAAAAGGTCGAATCATCGGCGCAGAAGGCAAAACCCGCCGTTTAATCGAAGAATTAACCGAAGCCAACGTTACCGTTTACGGTCACACAATTGGAATAATCGGCAGCTACGAAGAAGCAGACGCCGCCAGAAACGCTGTACAAATGATTGTTGAAGGTTGCGAACACAAAACAGTCTACAGGTACCTACAACGTAAACGTACCGAAATGAAGAAAGAAAAGCTCAAACTCTGGGAAACACCCCCCGAAGAAAGATAATTCTTTCTTTTCTTTTCCTTTTCGGCTATTTTGTTTTCAATTATTTTTTTCAAGTCATCTGTTACTTTCGGTCTTTTGCGTACCCAATGAGCACATCAACATCTTCCGAAAGCAGCAAGGGCAAAACATTCTTTATTTCAGAATCAGGCCAGTTCCACCAAGCAATCTCTTGTAGGGCGTCAATTTGGTTTTGTGTGAAACGGTATTTGATTATCTGAGCTGGGTTTCCGCCTGCTAACGCATAGGCAGGTACATCTTTAACTACGAAGGAGCCCATTGCAATTACTGCGCCGTTATGGATTTTTACTCCTTCTTTGACGACAACGTTTGCTCCAACCCAGACGTCATTTTCGATGACTATGGGTGTTGATTCAATTTTTTCTTTATCTGGTTTGCCTTTATGCCACAGGTTGTCTTCATAACCCCAAACGTCATAGAAATCATAGAACGGGTAAGTTGAAACGTGCTTGTAATTGTGTTTACCCAAAAAAGAAAAAGTTAACCCGTCACTTAACGAGCAGAAGCTGCCTACTTTGCTTCCTCGAGCCTTTTGAGCTAACCAAGGCATGAAACCAAGAAGCACAGGTTGCGGTCCATACGTGTGACGACCAAACGGAATCATCAACTGTGGCTTCTCTGGAAAAATCGTTCTTTTCAAAACGAAGAATGGACTCCAAAGCTGATTTACTCTTTTAGAAAACAAAATTCAAACACCCTATCTGCCTAAACTATCAAGATAGCCTTTGATGTTGATTCTTTAGACTTTGTTAGTGGGCTCTTTGCCATTCAACGCCTATAATCATGCGATTTAGGGTGTAAATGGTGGTTTCGCACTCAAGATCCATATCATCCTACACGTCTTCGGGGCCAGAGTCGTCATCGCCCACCAACCAGAAAACACCAGCCTTAACCATTAAACCTTTAGGTTAAACAGCAAAATTAAGTCCAGCAAATCAAGACAATCAAAAGCGTATTTGATTTCTTACTCTGCAAGTAACCACAATACTGTATTAACAGTTTAATATTTAAAAAATTGTTACGAGCGCAAACTTTTAGAGTTTAACGCTGATTTCTAATCCGTCATTGCCAACGCCGACATAACGGCTATTGTACTTGCCGGAAGTGCGCACGTAATCCAAATATTCTTTCATTTCTGCCGGAAACTTGCCAGCATTGTCTGCTATGATTACTGCACCCTTCCAGAGCTTGTCCTCAACAAGCTTAAGGTACTGGAAGTATTCATCTTTTGCAGCGTCAAGGAAGACAAAATCAAAACAGCAAGACAAGGTTGGAATAACTTCAACAGCGTCTCCGCCGATTACTTGAACTTCAACTTCAATTTCTGATTGTTTAATGTTGTCTTTGGCTACTTCTACTTCGTCTAAATGTTCCTCTATAGTTACGAATCTTGCGTTCTTTTCAAGTTCGCGGCCAATCAAAATTGTTGAGTAACCAATGAACGTGCCTACCTCAAGAACGTTCTTAGGTTGAGTCTTTCTCACTTCTTCGGCTAAAACTTTTCCTTTGGCTGGTCCAACAATTGGAAGGAATTCTACAACTGCAATATCTGCAATTTCAGTTAACAGTTGATCAGCTTTACTTAAGGGGTTTTTTGACATTTACTGAGGCACCTTCAGCTTATCAAAGAACCTTTGTTGTAGTTTCGCAATTTTTGGTGCAATCACTACTTGACAATATGGCTCTTTGGGATGCTTCTTATAGTAGTCTTTATGAAAAACTTCAGCCTTATAAAAGAGTTTCAGTGGCTCCACACTAGTTATTATGGGCTTATCAAAGATTCCTTCACTATTCAACTCGGCAATTAGCTTTTCAGCGGTCGCTTTCTGCACATAGTTACGATAAAAAATAACTGAACGATACTGAGGACCCACATCAGGACCCTGACGGTCAACTGTTGTCGGATCATGAATAGCAAAGAAAACCTCCAAAATCTCTCGATAACTAATCATTTTCGGATCAAACGTTACCTGAGTCACCTCAGCATGCCCAGTTGTTCCAGTGCTAACTTCCTCATAAGTCGGATTAGGCACCATACCACCCGCATAGCCTGACTCAACCTTAACAACGCCCTGAACATTGCTAAAAACAGCTTCAAGACACCAAAAACAGCCCCCAGCCAAAGTTGCCATATTGAATCTGGATTTTTTGCTCACGATATTAACCTCAAAAGCAATCCAAATAAAATTCGAACGTTGAATACTATAAATCTACTGCTTATCTTCAACTGATTAAGCTAAACTTTTAACTCAAAAAAACATTCTTAAACAAGGAACAAAATGAACCGCCAATCAAATTCCCTCAAACAAATCTCCGTTACACCCATAGCATCTGAAAGCTTCGGAGTCCGCTCCATGTGCACCCGTGTAGAAACCCCAGACATAACCATACTTTTAGACGCAGGCATATCTCTTTGTCCTTGGCGATTCAACCTGCCGCCTCATCCCCTTGAATTTCAAACCATCCGCACATTACGGGAAAAAATCGCGCAAGCAGCTGAAAAAGCCCAAGTCGTAATCGTGAGCCACTACCATTACGACCACCATACGCCATCCTTTGAAGACTGGGTGGTAAACTGGACAGCTCAAACAGAAACCGCTCGCCAAATCTACCAAGACAAAATTCTGCTAATAAAAAATCCAAAAGAGAACATTAACGCCAGCCAACGCGAACGAGCAGGGATGTTTTTAAAAACTGGCGCCAAGTATGCCAAGTCAGTTCAAGAGGCAGACAGCAAATCCTTTGCTTATGGAAATACTCAACTGCATTTCTCTGAAGCAGTGTCTCATGGAGAGGATAATTCCATGTTGGGTTACGTAATAATGGTTACAATCCAATATGGCGAGGAACGGTTCATGTTTGCGCCTGATGTTCAAGGTCCAATGTCAAACCATACATGGCGGTTAATCTTGGATTCTAAGCCTTCAATGCTTATGCTTGGGGGACCACCGTTTTACCTTTCAGGTTTCCGAGTAAAAGAGGCTGCATTGCAAAACGCCACTAACAACCTTAAAGCCATCGTTGACACTGTTCCGTTAACCATTCTTGAACATCACACGCTTCGGGATGAATTTTGGAAACAAAAAATTGCCCCAGTAAAATTTCAGGCAAAACAAGCTGGTCATGAACTTTTGACGGCTGCCGAGTTTGCTGGTCAAGAAAATTGTTTTTTGGAATCCAACAGAAAAAAAATGTACAAGGATTTTCCTCCATCAAAGGAATTTCAGCTTTGGACTAAAACATTAACCAGTAAGTTCATTGCTAAACCGCCTCTTTAAAAATTGTCATGTCGCTGGTTAATAGCTGAAGTATGTGGTTTTATTATTTATTTAAACTAAATAGTCTGTTTTCATAAGTTGTTTAAATGGAGTCTGCTATTTTTGTGTCTGTACGACTCATACGACTTGGAGGAAAATAATGTGAAGCAAATGGTTAAGCAAATAGCAGTGAAAGAAAAAGAGAGAAAGGAACTTGAAGCTAAATTGGCTGATGTGTTTACTGGAAAAATGGGTGAACTTTCGACAGAATTGCAAGAAATATTGTTAGATGACCTTGTTACAGCATTCGAAAATAGAATAAATATGTTAAATCGTGTCGCTGATAATGCGGACAATTAGGCATGTTTTATGGAAAAAGTTAGTGATTTGTACTACATAAAGGCTTTATATTAAAAATGCGAATTTGTGTTCAACAAATGAGGTCTATGCATGCGACGTTCAAAACTCGAAATGTATGTTGACATTTTGAAGGTGCTGGCGCATAGGGGTCCTTTGAAGTTGACCCACGTAATGTACAAAGCCAACGTTAACTGCAGTGTGCTCAAAGAATGCTTAGACTTCCTAATCAAGCAAGGCTTGGTTGAAGAACGCACAATAGGTAAAGCTCGTGTAGTGTATGCTATTACGCAACGTGGGATTACTGTGTTGAAGTATTTCAAGGAGCTCAAGCAAGTGCTGCCGATTGTCGAAGAAGCGCGTAATATGGCCGCGGTGCCCTTCTAAATTTCAGTTCGTCTCTACCCCCCTCAAAAATCACCTCTATTTTTATTCATGTTCCGAATCCAAATAAAACGTGGTTTGTTTTCTTTTGCCCGCAGTTTCACTGTTCAAAAATAGTTAGCAATGTTTCGTAAGACTTAATAAATACCTGCTAGTTACTGAACTGTATACTTGAAAAACAATACACTCGGGGAAACTTGGTTGAGTAAAGAAGAAGTATTGGGAAAAAAACCTCTCGTCATCTTAGAAAAAATAAAAGAAAACCTCGAGAGACTGAACGAGAAAATCGAAGTAATGATAGAAATTCAAAGAAACGGCAACGGCAAAAAAGAAACACCACTAGTTACCGATGCCTCACTAGACGTCATGACACTGCTCAACATGCCTGACCACCTACGTAAAACAGCCATGACTATCTGCAGAAATGGACGAGCAACCGCAGAAGAAATTGCCGACCAAACAAACCGAGCCCGAGCAGTAGAAAGCGCATACCTAAACCAGCTGGTAATCATGGGTTACCTCAAAAAAGAAAGAAAAGGCAGAAAAGCCTACTTCTACGTTGATAGAGAATCACAGAGCTGATTAACATGAGCAAAATTATAGCTGTACACTCATACAAAGGTGGAACCGGAAAAACCCTAATGTCCGTAAACCTAGCTGCAACATTTGCAAAACAAGGCAAAAAAGTCGCCATCTTCGACCTAGACTTTAGAGCACCAAGCCTTTTTGCCATACTAAAAAGTGAAAACGCAGAAACCTGGTTTAACGATTACCTAAACAACACATGTGAAATAAACAAAATCATGCTTGACTTAAGCGAAAGAATATCCGGAGGCGGAAAATTTTACGCAGGACTTGCAAATCCATCAACCGAAGCAATCCGCGACATGTCCGCAAAAGACCGCAAATGGGAAATGAGAGCACTTGGACGATTGCTCTCTTTAAGAAACACGCTACTTGTTGAACAAAAATTTGATTACCTCATCTTTGATACCAGTCCAGGTGTACAATATTCATCCATAAACGCAATTGTAACTGCAGACTTTGTTGTAGTAACTACAACTGGCGACCGTTCAGACGTAAACGGAACCAGGCGTATGATCGCTGAACTTTACAACCTCTTTGAAAAGAAAACCGGGTTGGTAATTAACAAAGTACTTGATACCTCTAAAAGCAAAACAGGCGAGTTAGCTAAAAAAGTAAAAGAAACATATCATGTTCCTCTGCTTGGGGCCGTTCCATGCTTCTGTGAAATCCTAAGAGCTGAAGGAAATTATATCTTCCCACAAGACAAACCAGATCATCCATTCACAAAGCTTCTGGCAGAAATGGCTGCCAAAATCGAACAAAACGACGAAAACTAAAACGTCTCCTTATTTTTTAGTTTCCTTGAATAGTCACTTGTTGTTTGACTAAAAATTGCATTCGGCAAAAACTTAAAGAATACATTAAGGGTTAAAATTTGAACAGGAGAAAAATAGTTCGTGTTAGAAAAAACAGCCATTATACTTGCAGGAGGAACTTCGCAGGGTTTTCCAGAAGACAAAGGGGCTTTGTTGCTTGATAATAAGCCCTTGATTCGCCGCGTCTTTAACATTGTAGAACCCATAGTTGACGAAATCATAATTGTTACCAACACGCAAGAACGCACAGATTTGTACGCCAAACTTTTGCCAGAAACTGCCAAATTCGTCATTGATAAACAACCCGGTCAAGGGCCGTTAGTCGCCGCCATAACGGGTTTTGAAGCAGCCCAAGGAAAATACTCCATGCTATTGCCTTATGATTCGCCTTTTGTTTCAGAAGAGTTAGTAATGCTTCTTTTTGACCTGTCCATTGGCAAAACCGCTGCGGTTCCAAGAAACCCAGACAACGAGATTGAACCTCTCTGCTCCGTTTATCAGACAGAGATTACTTTGGAAACAGCACGGCAAGTTGATGCTGACGGTGCAGTTGACCTGCAGACGCTGGTAGAGACACTCCGTGGGGTACGATATATTTCAACTATGGTTATCGAGCAGATTGATCCTGATTTACGGTCCTTCTTTAGCGTTAACACGCCTTTGGACCTTAAACGGGCAGCGGTAATGCTTCAGGGAAAACCAAAAGCATTAAAATCCAAAGGTCACAAAACAAAGTAACTTTTTTCTTTTAATCAATTTTTTTCTTGGCAAATGAGGCATTTTTGTAAAGTTTCCTGCGGTTGTATACAAAAGCATCAACAAAACCAACTCGCTTCCAAATTTTAAAAATCTTAAATTATAATTTTTAACGAAAATATGCGAACCTTATATAATCATGAAGTCCCTTTGCATGTTTGGCCCAGTTTATCCAGTGTTTAGCCCGGGCTAGGTGCTTGTTTTATTGAAAATAGTGCTTTAGTTAGTAATTTACCCACTAAAATTTGTAATTCTGTTGCCTTGTTTTGGCTGCTGACGCTGGCTTTGAGGCTCTTATCAATCTATAACACAGTTATTTTTTTGCCTTTGACCCTTTTTTGCTGTTGCAACCCTTGCTTAGTAGTGTTTTTTGGCAACTTTGCCTTTTTGATTAAACGAAAATTTTTCGAATGGTCACTTTTTACATTAAACAGTTAAAAATAACGGGTTCTGAGGTGAAAAACTGGCATCAACGATTTCAATTTGTTCATTGTTTAAGCAACTTTTGCCTTTGCAGGTGGCGAAGCTTGCTGGTGGTGACTGGTGATAGCTTTTTTGGTAAATTTGCGAAAAGATTAATTTCGTCGGGAAAGATACGTGCGTGTTCAACGGTGCTGCTTAAAGGATTGGTTTAATGGCTGTCTGCAAAAAGTTGAGAACTTTGGAAATGTTTGGGTGTGAAAAAGTGTGTTTGGGTGATGCTTTTGTATACGGCATACGTGTCAAGTCAAACTTTGATTTTTTAGCAGTTTTTTTGAGTTTTTTGCAGGGTTTATGCTAAAGTGGCGGGTTATGTGGCATGAGTGTTGAGCGTAACTTGATAATTTCGGTTCTTAAATTGACCAAAAAGTCTTCGACTTTAACTAAAAGTGTTAAAGAGGATGCCAAACTGCCAATGGAAACTACGTGCCTGTTGCTGAATAAATTGCAATTTGAAGGCTTGCTTAATTTAAATAATGGCGACATAATTGTTTCTGTTGATGACCGACTAAAGTTGGCTGTGAAAGCGGTTTCTTTAGGTGTCGACGTTCAACATGTTAGCGACTTGCTATGTTGGCAAGAATTTGAAGAAATCGCAGCAATGGCCTTACGCAACAACGGTTTTACGGTAGCAAAAAACGTGCGCTTTACCCATGGAGGGCGTAAATGGGAGATTGATGCAGTAGGTTGTAAGTTCCCTTTGGTTGTTTGTATTGATTGCAAACATTGGGGGCGTGCTATTTCGCCGTCAGTTTTAGGCAAAATTGCCCGGGCTCAAGCTGACCGTGCCAAGGCTTTAGCAGAATTTTTACCCAATACAAAACTACAGTTGGACTGTACAAAATGGAAAAATGCGCATTTTGTTCCTGCAATTTTGTCTCTTATTCCAGGTGGCTTCAAGTTTTATGATGATATTCCTGTTGTTCCGGTGCTTCAGTTGCAAGATTTTTTGTGTCAATTACCTGCTTACATGTATCAGTTGAAGTCTTTTTCTAAAGTTTTTGAACATTTGAGTTAAGTTAGGATTTTTAGAATTGAAGTTTTGGACATTTTAACTGCAGGGTACAAGCTTAAGATAAACATCACAGCTAAAGCTGTTAGCAGCCAGGCGGCGATTCCAATTATTGTAAAAGGGGTTACTAACGGGTTTTTCATCAAAATAACCAGCGTCGTCATGATTCCAAAAGCGAGGCCCACCCCAAAACTTGAAAGAAGCACAATTAAGCTCTGAATTGATAAAATGGTGACAACAATACGCGGTTTTGTTCCAATAGCCCGCAATATGCCAAATTCTTGGTGCTGTTCATCTACAACCATAATCTGATAACCAACAAGACACATTGCCGCTGAAGCCAAAGTAACCAGCGGAACAAGCAAAATTACAGCCCATGTAGCACCTAAATAGGTCAGGTTCTTCTGCGTTACAGAATCAAGAGAGTAAACCTGCAAGTTCGGGTCTACATTTTTCAGCATAAGTTGTAGTTGCTCAATAAAAGTTGCTTTGTCAACGCCATCCCTTGGCGTAACCAGCACAAGATTCGGGCTAAGACCTGTCAAGTTTTCCAGGGTTTCTATTGGTACGTATGTGATGAAGCCTTTGTTTATTGGGTCAATACAAACGCCGAGTATGTCAAAGGTTTTGTTGTACATTTTAACTGTTTGGACTAAAGGGTCGGAGTAGTTTATGTACAATTTTTTATCGACAGAGTACATTTTCGAAGCTATTGAATCACCAATTACTGCTTCAAAACCTGTTTCGTTACTTAAGAACCGTCCTTTAAACGATAAAGGTCCATAAGTGTTAGCGGGGTTTAAGCCAATAATTACAGAGTCGCCTTCACGATTCCCCCCTACAAAATAGGTTGCCCCATTCTCAGAAAACGTGTAATTTCGTCCTTCTAAAATGTGAGTCTCTATAACTATTCTTTCATCAACCACAGACACCAACTCAAGGTCCTTCAAACTGTTGATGACATCTTGAGAAACAGCGTAATCGGGGTTAGAATAATCAAAATTTTCATCCACTTGACCACCTGAAAAGGTCGACAACAAACCCAAATACTGCTCACCCATACCATTGTAGGCTACTGCAACTGAATTGTAACTGTTTGTACTTGCAGGGTCCTGCACCCATGAACTTGTCGTGTCACGTGCAATTACACCTCCAGCTATCGAAATGGTGAGCAAAACAAAAACTGCCGAAAGCAAAACAACCATACGCACAACAGCATTTTGTCGACGGCTAAGACTCCGCGTAGAGATTTTCCAAGTTATACCAAACTTTGAAAGCGGCTTGTGCTTTTTTTCAGCAACTATTCCATAATAATTTACTGGTGAAAGAGCCTTTATGGGGGGCATTCTTGCGGCATCAATTATAGGTTTGACGCCAAATCCTATCGCCAGAACAATAAACACTGCAAAAACAAACACTGCATAAAAAAAGTTAGGCAAAGTATATGAGCCTAAAACTAAAGTTGCGACCAAAAAATCTGCAATTACACCAAATAAAGTGCCTAAAAGACACCCGCTGAATGAGACAATTAAGAGTTCTGTTGTGAAATACCCTGCTACAAGCGAGCCGGGGCAACCTGCTGCTTTAATTAGGCCCAAGTCATGGGTTCTTTGAGCCATCATTAAAAAAACAATAAACGATGTTAAGATAGCGCCGACAATAAAGACCAGTGGTTCAATAAACGTTAATATCTGGGTAAAAACCGCAGACAACCCCGTCGTTAAAGTGTTTGTTTGCGCTGAAATTCCTATGCCTATTCGTGCACTAAAAAGCAATAAAAACAATGTGGATGCAACACTTAACGTTAAAGTTGCTATTGTTAGACTAGTTTGTAGTGGTCTTCGCAGCAGGTCTTTTACTGGAAAACTCTGGTTCATTGCTTGACCAATCTTCCCTCTTCAATGCTTAATACCATGTCCGCTAAAGACCGAATGTCTTGGTCATGGGTAGAAACAATTACGGTTTTGCCCTCACTTTTTAGCAATTGAAAAATTTGAATAATTTTTTGAGCATTCTTTCGGTCCAAGTTTCCAGTGGGTTCATCTGCAAGCACCAAGGGAGGATTATTGGCCAATGCTCTTGCAAAGGCAACACGTTGCTGTTCCCCTCCGCTTAATTGTGAAGGAAAATGATTTGCCCGATGCTCAAGGCCAACGGTTTCCAGCAAGGTTTGGATGCGTTCTTCAATTTCTTGGGAGGGTTTTCTTAGCCACTCCATGGGAAAAGCAATGTTTTCAGCAACAGTCAAGGTTGATACAAGGTTAAAAGACTGAAAGACATAACCGGTTTGGTTGCATCTAAACTCTGCCAATTCTTCTTCATTAAGTTTGGTGAGGTCATGGTCTGCAACTTTTATTGTGCCGCTTGTTGCCATATCAATTCCACCGATTATGTTAAGCAGGGTAGTTTTTCCTGAACCTGAAGGTCCGCATAAAGCAACAAATTTGCCCTTAGGCAACTCAAGGTTGATGCGTTTTAGTACTTCAACTTTGTCGGCGCCAATGAGGTAAGTTTTGCTTAAAGCATGCGCAGCAACAATATTTTCTTCTATTATTTCTCCTTCTGTCATACTGTGCCGCCTTTTTTTAAAGGCTTGTAGTTAGAAGTCAATAATAAGGTTGAGGTACGTTCCCTTACCGTTACACTTCAGAGGTGCTGGGTGTTTCTGTTGTTTCTTGGTAGCTTTTGTCGATGTTAAGGTTGCCTCTATCTCGTTTTAAAATTCGCACTTTTTCTGGAATCTTGTCTTTCTGCCAATCAGTCCAACTGATTTCTTTAAACAGCCAACGTTTGCCTAAGTGTGCTGCAACTACGGCGTGTTTGTATTCGTTGCCTGTTGGGATAAATTGGTCTAAGAACCTGAAGAGTTTGTCAATTTGGGGTTTTGGGAAATAGGCGTAGTAGGTTGCGTTTTTTACTTCAAATGCGTAGGTATGTTTGCCTTTGCGTGCCATTAGATCTGGCAGCGGGTTTAAGCTGGGGTTGCTTACTGGAACCCTGACGGCAAAGTAGCCTTTCTTCTGCAAAAGTTTGACCAGTACTGATTCGCTGTAGAAACCCCGTTTGCGCCACCTGCGAAGTTTCGCTCGGTCAAAGTCTTTGCTCATCACTGCATACCTGTCTTTGTCTCTTTTTTTGGTGGGGTGCAATAAAATCTTTGTTAACACGGCTACGGCAACTGTGTTTGGGTGATGCTTTTGTATACGCTTCTTCGGCAGCACAAAATCTGTGGTGTAGTGTGGTGATGATTACTGGTGATTGATAATACCACACCAACCAGTACAACACAACAGGGATTACGTAATGTTAAACTAAACAAAATAACCCCAGATTTGCCTACACCAACCACCAACAAACACAGCAACAAACCAAAACAACCCCAAAACCCGCAACACCCGCACCATAAAAAATCCAAGCACTGACCAACAATCAGCCAACAAAACAGACAGTTCACCAGCCAACAAGAATTCACACAAGACAACACAAGCCCCTACCCAACCACAACCCACAAACAGCACCTGCCAAAAGCATTGCAACATAGAACACAAACAAATCAACAAGCCACAACCCCAGAAAATTCTGAACAAGCAAATGAAAAACGAAAACTAAAAAATTGCTACAAAATTTTTTCACTCTTAGGCCTTGCGCAAAAACAGCAAAGTTTGCCAAGTCCGACTCAAAAGCCAAAAAAATGCTCCAATGGCTCGAAGGTTTCTCGAAAAAGTCGACAATTGCTTCGAATGGAGATTTTCGGGGGTACTTATATGAGGCTCCGATATTCTCCATGCTTAACCCCTAGTGAACACCCAAAAATGGCCAAAACGAGGCTTATTTTCAATTATGAGTGTTTTTTAAGGTTTTTTATTTTGTTTCAGATGATAAAAATTTGCTAGTTTTTCCAAATATTGCGTTTCGACACATAACAAAGCCAAATATTTACGTTTTTTTTATAATAGGCTTAAATTTTGTTTATTTTGTGCATAGTGTTTGTTCGTAACCCCGTTTTAATTTTGGTTTTTTCGGATGCGTGATTTTCTTTACAGTTTTTGATTTGTAGTTTTTTCTTTGACCCTTTTTTGCCATTGGTTGTTTGTTAATTTGTTTACGGTTTGACTAGTTAAAAAAATCGAAAAATAATTTAATTCTAGGTTAACCAAAAGGTAAAAAATTTTTTTAAACAATTTTACAAAACGCCTGAACACTTTTTGTTGGACATTTGTTGTTTTTTCCAAGACGTGATTTGCAGAATTTTGGTTTTGCGTCGGTGAGGTATTCAACTTGAGCCAATGGTTCTGCGATATCGGTGGAATTATTTTTATTAAAAGTACTTAAACCAAAAATGGGTTAAGTTAAATAAAAGTTGAATTTATAATTATGAAAAAGTGAACCCTTTAGTTTAACGCAAAGCACAACTTAAAAGTACATAAATTTTGTTACATGATTGATGAACTGAAGGTTGTACGAGGAATCACAAAAACCAATTTGTTTTATTGATGCTTTTGCATGCCAAAACTGTTGTTTGCATCGTATTCATTCAGTTTAGTTTTGTCAGTTGCGGCTTATTTGCCTCCCCCAAATTTTAGTATGGCGCTTCACAGACCAACTTGAAACTGTTGGCATGTGCAAGATAAAATTCCTAAGATAACTCTTGTTGCTTTCACACAGGCAGCTTTCGGGGTCTTGAAGCCCCAATTGTTGAAAAAGGTTTGGATAACTTATGCACTTAAAGCTCACTTTTCTGGTACACATATTTTTTGGTAAAGAATTCCTCGTAACATTAGGCAACAAGTTTTTAGGTGGTGGCTCTAAAAGGATTTAAGAAGTGTCGTGAACCATTTTTTTCTGATTTGATGCTTGATTTGTCGCCAACAAGCAGCCGTAAACTGGCTATTTTTGAGGTTGCTTAACAACAAAAAAACCCTTGTGAGTGACTTTAGTGATGTGCGTATCACCAAAATGTGAGTCCATCACCAAACTAAAAAACTTTGCACTAAACGAGAAATCCCTAAAAAAATCAATAAATTCAGAGCCTCACTTCTTGCAATAATCTCTCTAACCGCGCACTCGGTAAAGTGTTAATGGTTGAAATAAGCGTGCTGAAGACAGAACGGCAAACCATTTTTCGGTTACAATGCCATTCCCACGATTGGCTGAAAAATTGGCATGTCGTGTACTTTGCGTCTGTGGTCATCGTGCTCTTCCAGAGTGTCAAACACTTTTCCGCATAGCCTGCAACGATATTTGCCTTCCAGGGTTAATTCTGCTGAGGACTCAGAATCGTCCACGTTTTGTGAAGTTTTGTTTTCATTTTCCTCGTCAGGCATTAATTTGTCACCCCCGGAAGACCAAAAATAGTTCTGACAAATCTAGAAAAAACTGACTTGCTTAAGCCTGTGTGGTTGACACAAGACAACAACAAAAAACCGATGTCCAGCAGTTAAACGGCAAGTTTAATCAATTAAAATAGAAAAACTCAAATTAAGTTTGATTTATAAAACAGGACTCAAAATGGTTAGAAAAATTGTATACAAAAGCATCACCCAAACACAGTTCTGCCCGCATTTGCGAAAAATTTTTCAGGTCTTTCGCGCTAACGTATCTTGTGTAGCTTATGTCTGATTTTAAAATTGTAAACAAGCAAATCACTTTCAACACAGAAGGTCCAATCAGTTTTGTCGATTTAAGCGAACAAATAAATCAAGTAGTTGAAGAATCAAAAATAAAAAATGGCATGGTTCACGTTTTTGCGCCACACGCAACAGGCGTTTTAATCTTGACAGAAAATGATCCTGGCTTGCTTGAGGACCTAAAAGCGTTCTTGGAAAGCCTAGCGCCAAAGGCTGCAGATTATATGCACCCGTCAAACGCTCACGCTCACCTGCGTTCAGTGCTCATGCCTCCCGACAGAAGCCTGCCCGTAATTAATGGGGAAGTGGCTTTTGGAACTTGGCAGTCGCTGATGTTTGTAGAAACCGACGTTTACCCACGCAGACGTACGGTGACCATACAAATTTTTGGTGAACCGTGACCCAACAAAACTCGACCAATTTTCTTTTAATTTTTATCTTTTCGGGCAATTTTAACAAAAACCGAAGTAAACACCATTCAAATTGCAATATAGGTTAACAAATTTGTAAGCAATGCTGCATTAATTTAACTGTTTATTGTAAAAAATTACCATTCGAACATTTTTCGCACACGCCAAAATCAAAATAAAACTGCTGTGAAAGAAAACTTTTCGTAAATCAACCGCGTAATTTCAAATTTAGAATAAAAAAGTGCCAATATATAACAACCACTCCTTCTTTTAAGCTCATTTTAAGGTTTTTTGAAGCCCTTAACGCTAGAATCAGAATTAACATTGCGTTTCGGGTCTCAAAAAAGTGGTTTTTTAGGCATGATTATATAAGGTTCGCAGTACTTCGAAAAAATTTTGGGTTTAGCCGCCTGTTGCAATCTTTCTTCTTGCATCTCTGGGACGTAATCTGGCTTTTTTCTTGTCGCTTGCTCGCGTTTGAGGTTTCTCTTCAAGCAAGTCAGAAGTCTCTTCGTTTAAGGGCAACACGTCTACTGGTTCAGGGAAATCGGCGTCTGTTGCCTGTTCTGCACCAGCTTTAACCATCGCCGCTACTGCCCTGTCAACATCGCCCGGATTAACGTCAATACCTCGTACTGCATCCATAAGCACAACTGTTTCAAAACCAAGTTTTTTTGCGTCAAGAACAGTATTGACAATGCAGTAGTCGGTTGCAAGACCACCAATGAAAAATCTGTTTACATCACGGTTTTTCAGTTCATCCGCAAGGTTGGTTCCATCAAACGCTGAGTAAGCCTCATGGTCGGGGCGTGTTGCTTTAGAAATGATGTATGTGTCTTTAGGTAGTTTGAGTTCTCGGTGAAACTTTGCGCCTTCGGTTTCTTGAACACAGTGAGGTGGCCATGGTCCTCCTTGTGCTTTAAAGGACATGTGATTTGCTGGGTGCCAATCGCGTGAAGCTAAAATGTTGGCGCCTGCTTTTTGAAACTTGCTAGTGTACTCGTTTAGAATCGGTATAACTTCGTCGCCGTAAGGAACAGCTAACGCGCCACCTGGAAGAAAATCGTTTTGAACATCTGTTATCAGTAAAGCGTCAGTTTTGTTTAACATGTATGTTTTTGCCAAAACAGCCTTCAACCTAGAATCTTTGCTAAAAATACTATATTTGTTGGTTCGGAATAAACTTTGCCGCTACTGGCGAAAACTTGCTTGTTTACTGTGTTTTGGTGATGCTTTTGTATACAGAAAATCTTGACGGATAACCTTATCTTTTAAAATTTTACACTATTAGTTGGCGTTAAACATGCAAGCAAAAAACGTGAAATCTTCAGTTTCCAGCCGCGAAATGCGAGCTATAGAAACAAACTCCGAATATTGCGGGGTAAGCTTACTGCAGCTTATGGAAAATGCTGGAAGAAACATTGCTGAAGAAATCCAGAAACGTTTTCCAAACACGAAAAAGGTTGTGTTCTTCTGCGGGTTAGGGGGAAACGGTGGAGATGGTTTTGTTGCTGCAAGACATCTTTTAACGCAAGGTTACCCTGTTAGCATTGTTTTGGCAGGAAAAAACCGAGATATCCATCACCCGTCGGCGCTTCAGAATTGGAACGCCCTTAAACCTGTTATGAGCAGCATCTGTGTCTTTGAGGTTTCGGATAGTTCAGCAATTCCTCAGCTGGAAGCAGACATTGTTGTGGATGCGTTGCTTGGAACAGGAACTAAAGGCAAACTAAAAGCACCAATCCTTCAGATGGTTCAAACCATAAATTCGCTTAAGGGCTTTAAAATCGCTGTTGATGTTCCCACAGGCGTGGATTCTGACAGCGGCGACGTTTTAGGCGAAGCAGTAAACGCTGACTTAACCGTTACCTTCTACAAGTCCAAAGACGGCTTAGATAACGCCAAAAAGTATGTTGGTGTCTTATCCGTTAGAGATATTGGTTTGCCACTGTTGTTTGAACAGTTTGCTGGTCCCGGTGACGTTAACCTTGCCTGTAAACGCCGTGAAGCATCAGCGCATAAAGGCGATTTTGGCCGACTGCTTGTTGTTGGAGGTAGCAAAGTTTTTTCGGGTGCACCTACGCTTGTTTCCATGGCTGCCCTGCGAACAGGTGTTGATATTGCTTACACGGCATCGCCTGAAAAGACTGCGTATGAAATCTCGTCGATGTCACCTGATTTGATTACGGTTAAACTTTCGGGTAACAACCTTAACCCTGATAACCTGTCGGAGTTGGAGTCTTACTTGGCGTCTGTTGACGCGGTTGTTATGGGTCCAGGGTTGGGTTTGAATGGGGAAACCAGCGAATTCGTTAGACTCTTCGTTGAGGATGTTGAGAAAGCGGGTAAACCGTTGCTTTTGGATGCTGATGGTTTGAAAGCGTTTGCAAAATTCAAGCGTCCTTTGAAGGTTCCTTTGGTGCTTACTCCACATGCAGGTGAATACTCGATACTTACAGGGGAAAAATTGCCTGACGACTTGGATGGCAAAGTAGAGATGATACAGAAAACCGCCCAAGAGCTAAACGCCGTGTTGCTTGTTAAAGGCAAAGTTGACATTATTTGCAGCCCAGACAAGGTTAAGCTAAATTACACTGGCAATGCTGGCATGACTGTCGGGGGAACAGGGGATGTTCTTTCGGGCGTGGTGGGTGGTTTGTTGGCGCAGAAAGCCGACGCTTTTGAAGCTGCAGTTGCTGGTGCTTATGTGAATGGTGCTTGCGGGGATTTTGTTGCTTCTGAAATTGGTTTTCACATGGTTGCCTCTGATATTTTAGATTGGATACCTCGGGTGTTTGTTGATCCTATGAGTCATTTGAAGGTGCGGTGTGCAAGTGGAAACTGACGGTGAAGCTCCACGCCGAGAATTGCCGGTGCGTATTAGTATTTATCATGCGGCGCAGGATGATCCAAAGAAGAATACGGCTTTGCGTTTAGGCCGCAGAGGGTTTGCTAGGATTGTTAAGAAGATCAGGTTTTTGCCTAAACGTGCTATCGTGCTTAATCCGTTTGGGGAAATCGCGTTTTCGCCTGCTGACCGTGAGCGTCTTGAACAGTTTGGTTTAGCAGCTCTTGATTGTAGTTGGGAGCAGGCTCAAAAAGTGCTTGGCGAACACGTAAGAGGCACCAGTCGCTGTTTGCCGATTCTAATTGCAGGCAATCCAGTGAATTTTGGAAAGCTAACTAAGCTAACTACAGCAGAAGCATTAGCTGCGTCATTGTACATTGCGGGTTTTAAGGTTGAAGCAGAGGAGATGCTGGGGATTTTTCCGTGGGGTCACACGTTTTTTGAATTAAACCAGCGTTTCCTTGACCAATACATGAAGGCAAAAGACAGCGAAGAAATAGTGCAAATGCAAAAAGCCCTGTTCGAAAACAAAACAAAACAAAATGTTTGAAGTCCACAAGGGAAGCTGTATGGAGTTTATTTCTAACTTTTACGTGTTTTTGGGTTCGGTTATGTTGATTTCTCTTAGTGGTGTTTTGATGCCTGGTCCCTTGTTTGCGGTTACGATTCAGAAATCTGCTAAAAGCAAGGTTGCGGGAGCTTTAATTGCTGTTGGACACGGCTTGGTAGAGTTTCCTTTGATGATTCTGATTTATTTTTTGCTTAGCCAATTCACGATTCCCAGTTGGGTTCAGGCGGCTGTGGGGCTTGTGGGCGGTTTGCTTATGATTTTTATGGGTGTGCAAGCGTTTAGAAACCGTAATCGCTGTGATAATGTACCTGCAAGTTTGAAGCGTGATTCATTGTTTTCAGGTGTTTGGACTACTGCTGCCAATGCTGGTTTTGTTTTATGGTGGTTAACTATTGGAACGGCGCTTGTTATGAATGCGCAGCTTTTTGGTTTGGCGGGTTTTGCTGTTTTTGCGGGTGTGCATTGGTCTGTTGATTTTTTGTGGTATGCGGTTGTGGGTGTTTTGATTTTTAAGTCGCAACGGTTTTGGTCTTCTCGTGTGCATTTAGGTGTTACTTTGTTTTGTGCCGGAGTGTTTTTGTTGTTTGGCGCTTATTTTGTTGGTTCAGCTTTAATGTCAGTTTTCACATTAATGGGGTAATGGTGAAAATGTTTGGTTGTTGAGTTTAAGGTTGGTTCTGCAGTTGTTCAGTTTATTGTCGGTGACATAACCGATGTGGAAGCAGACGCAGTTGTTAACGCTGCAAATTCTTCACTTCTGGGTGGTTTAGGTGTTGACGGCGCTATCCATAGCAAAGGCGGCGCCAAGATTTTAGAGGAATGCAAACAAATTAGGGCGACAACTTGGCCTGACGGTTTACCAACGGGTTATGCGGTTATAACATCGGGTGGTAACCTAAAAGCGAAACATGTTATTCATACGGTTGGTCCAGTTTGGCATGGCGGTTTTCAGAGTGAGGCGGAGCTTTTGAAGCAGGCATACAGGAATTCACTTAAACTTGCAGTTGCTAACGGGATTAAAACATTGGCGTTTCCGTCGATAAGTACGGGTGCTTACGGTTATCCCGTAGAAGAAGCCAGCCTCGTAGCAGTTAAAACAATAAAGAATTTTCTTGAAAAAGAAGACAAGCTTGAAAAAGAAGACAAGCTTGAAAAAGTCATAATTGTATTGTTCACAAAGCCGCTTTATGAGGTTTATTTGGCCGCTGCAAAACTGTTTTTTGAACAAAATTTGACCTCTTCATCATGAAGTTCTTTAAAATTCAGCCAAAAACAACACTGATTTAGCCGTTTTCGGAGATTTTTTTGCTCATGTATCGAAAATGTTTTAAACGAAAACATACGATAACCATCCAGTAGAGGAATCATAATGGCAAAATGCCCAGTTTGCGGAAAAGAAGTCAAAAACGCTAAGAAAACCTGGAAGATGGCAGGAAAACCTGACAAAAAAGGAAAGCGCACCCAGCTGACAATCGGCTTGTACGAATGCTGCGATAAAACTTTCAGGGAAGTTTTAGAAAAGAAAAAAATCTAAAACCCCTTAACCTTTTTTTCCTTTTTGAAATCCCACCCTCTTAGATACTCATGCTTACGTTTGGACAATTACTGCTGGCTCCAATAATTAATGGATTGAAAAAGCGTCAATACGACCTACCCCCTTAGGTTTCTGCAACGAGTTTCTAATAGCATCCAAATAGACTGGTGAAGAGAGTTACTGATGTCGTTCTTTATTACTCAGATAGTAAAAGCATTAAACAATAAGCAACGCATTATAGAGCATGGCAGAAATGGCAACTTTTGACCCAGTCGACAAATGGTTAACTGAAACCATCCCTAACCCAGACCAAACCCAAAAACGCCAACATAACCGTGAAGTGTTTGAAGGCTTTTTAGCGTTCACCGGAAAAACTGCTCAACAGATAATACAAGAAAAAGATAGCCTGTCTGAAAAACAGTTCAAAACCACCTATGAACAACTTTTACTTTCATACACAAAAAGCCTGCAGAAGACCCTTCAAGCGCATGAAGTCAAAGGACGCGTTGACGTTGTACGGTCATTTTTTAGTTTTTACAAGTTGCCGCTTGTGTTTGGTTTTAAAGCGCATGTTCAATTCTTTTTCAAATAAGCCCTCGGTTGTTAAAAACTGGAAACTGAGACACACTTCTACGCAATTTTTGATGCACTCAACATTGAAATGTGCGCACCAAAATATCTCAAGAAACCGTTCTTTTACTGTTTTTTCTACGATAAAGCATCATGCTTAAGCCTGCCCCAACAATTATCAGTACAGCAGTGAGCACAACCAAAAGGGTTGGTTCAAAATTTTGTGGTTGTTGCTCTAACGTGTTCTCGTTTGTCTGTGTTAAGATTACAATACCCAAAGGAAACTGGGTTTGCGCGGTTGTTGTAAACTCTACAGTTTGTATTGTTGATGCACCGTCAACCAAGGCATTGGATGTAAGTGGCGTCACGCTTCCGTTACTGTAAACTGAACAAAATTCAAAGGGCAAATCCGATATTTCTGTTTGCAGACGCATTGATACATCGATGCTTGTAAAGCCGTACCAGTCATACAGGGGATAATAAGGTGCTTCCGTGGAGCCATAGCGTTGACCTAAAGGCAAAATTAGCGTAGTCTCGGTGTCGCTTGTTTTAATCAATGGATGTTCATAGTGAACATTTATAGTAAAATCTTTGGGAGCAGGCTGTGTTATCCAGCCGATTCTTTTCATGTCTGACCCGTAAAGGTGAAAAATTGATTGTTCCTTATGGTACCACTCTTTTTCTTCGCCGTTAACCTTTACAGATATGTTTGTTGCATTAGGAAGCATTGGATAATCAGCCTCTAGCATGTCTGTTACCACAGTGATTTTATAAGTGTCTGAAGCGTTTTGTGGCTCAACTCCTTTTTTGGGAATATAGAAACTTTCTCCATACCCATGAACTGTGTCAGTAACGTATTCTGCGTCTATGCTTGCCCAAAGCTGATTATCTCTAACAAAAACCGTGGCATTTAGGTTCATGTTTGAAACGGTAACAATTGGCGGAATATCGGGCGGTATCGACGGATTTGCATACGCAAGGTCTGCTTGCGTTAAAACAGCTAATGTTGAAAGCAGTAAGAACGCAATGAAGAACAATCCTAACTTTGAGCTATCCATGATTTTGAGTGTCGTAGTTTCAGTTAAATGTGTTTTCGTCAAACTTTCTTGACTATGCAAAAGGCAAACGTTTTTGCTTAGTCACTTTTTGATTGAATGAAGTTTTAACTGTCGTATGCTTGTTTTGTTTACGCCATGCCCAAACAGTGATGGACGCCACTGAAGACCCCGCCATCAGCAAGTAAAATTGTAAGGAACCGAACCCGAACAGGGCGCCGCCACATAAGGTGGCAATTAGTATGTCATCAAGGGGGCTAATGATTATTATAGCCACCAGTGCGGTTAGCAATGCACCATACTTTTTCTTGTTTTTAACCAAACGTTATCCCAACCAGCATTTACTTTAGAAAACTGTTTTTGTTAAAGCCTATTAAATGGATAAATGATAGGCAGCCTTTGCAGTAGAGTACGATTTCGTTAAGGTTGTTATCGTTCATCAGTGTCTCGTAGATTGTGTAGTTGTCTTCAGAGTGGTCGTCAGGGGATATTGTTATGCCACAGTTTGGACATTTGAATGCGCCGTTTTCGTCTGTTTGGGACAGGTTAAGTTTGTATGCTTTAAGTTGCTTTGTTGTTTGTTTCATCTTATCCCTCAACAATCATGGGCGCTAAAAAAGCTATTAAATAATTTTCAAAATATCATGCACATATTACCCAAATTAAACCCAAAAAAAGCTAAAAAAGGAAACTATCAAGAAAAAGAGGTTTACTGTTTAAGGGGTAAACCGTTTTTTGCGTTAGGCCTTTTGTTTTATTGTTCCAGCTTTTTGAAGCATAACCATCATAGTGACGCCTGTTACAACAAAAAATATGCCTACTATGATTATAACTATTCCAACTATACTGGGTATTGCAGGGTAAGTTAATGAGTATTCTATAGTTTGACTGTTACTTGTACTTAGGTTGTCTATTGCGACGGTGTATGTTCCTGATGTTTTAGCGTTAAATGAGAATTCAACGTTGTTATATACTGTTCCACCGTTATAGATGATTTCGTTGTTGGGGTTTGTAACATCAACTGTGATGCCTTCGCCGCCGTCAAGTATGGTTATTGTGCCTTGAACTTTATCGCCAGCACCCAAATCAAGTGGAACAGACAACCCTTCCGACACTGGCAAGATTCTGGTGCGAGTTTGAGCGTTTGAATACGTGAAAACAACTGCTCCCGAAACCAACAATACTAACCCGATTATTACAAAGATTACGCCTAGTGTTTTTGTCTGCATAGTTCTTTAGCCTTTTTGGGTATTCACTGTTTCTATTTTTAAGTATTTCTAGGGCAAAAACAGGTTTCTTTTTGGTGGGCTTGTTTCTTCAAGTAAACCAAAGTTCCCAAAGTAAATATAACAACAACTAATGACCTTATTTAGCAGGCCAAGCAGGTAAGCACTTGTACGTTTGCAAAGGCTTTTTAGTGAATTCAGAAAATAATAGCAGTCAAGAGAAAGGAGGACAAAATATAAAATGAGTTTAAAGGGATTCTTAGAAGGATTATCCAGAGAAAAATATCTTGTTTATTTTCTGCTAGCATGGGCAGGAGTGTTTTTCTTCTATGGCATATCAGGAATAATTTATCGCGTAACCAGCTTTGATGCACCAGTATTAGACTCCGTGGGCATTATCTCAAGGTTGCTCGATATAGGCGCAGCAGTAATGCTGGGTTTGCTTTCAGCAAGAATGCTAAACATCAATCTTGTGCCTACATTGAAGAAAGAAGCGTTAGTCGCGTATTTTCTGCTGTTGTGGGCTGGCGGCTTCCTCTTTGGAGCAATATACGATTTTGCATGGTACGCCCAGTACGGATTTGGAGGCATTGCAGACGCAATAGACCTACTGGGTACATTGAGCTCTTTAGCTGCCGCAGGAGTGTTGGCGCTGTTTGCGTGGAAACTGCTGCAATCATCGTCCAATTTGGCTGAAAGACTCCAGCAACCAATAAACCAAACAATCTAACTCTTTTTTCTTTTTTCAAAGAATTGTGGCTTCATTTTGCTTACACATAACTAAATTATTATTGATGCCCTGTTAGGTAAATGAAAAGACAACTCCCAAAAGACAATAGACCCGTTGTTTTGGTTATTTTTGAGGTTTTTTATGTTAACTGTTGAGTCAACAAGCAAGATTGAGCTTAAAGATTTTGAAGGAATAGTTAGCGAAGAGCAGCTTCAAACTATTAGGGAACTAAGTAATCAGCTAAAAACAAAAAAAATTGCTCACGTTAATTCAACCTCTTTTGGCGGTGGAGTAGCTGAAATCCTGCACAGCATGGTTCCCCTTATGCGAGGCGTCGGCTTAAAAGTAAACTGGCAAGTCATAAACGGTGACCTTAACTTCTTTAATATTACCAAGAAAATTCACAACGCTTTACAAGGCGCTAACCTTGTTTTAAGTAAAGAAGAAGAACACACGTACTTAGAGTATACTCGGATGAATAGTGACGCGGCAGTTTTGGATGCTGACATTGTTATGGTTCATGATGCCCAACCCGTTGCTCTCATAAAATTTTGTCGAAATAAAAGCAACTGTTGGATTTGGCGTTGCCACATTGACCTTTCGACGCCTAACTTTGAGGTTTGGCGCTTTCTGGAACCGTATATTTCACAGTATAACGCTGCAGTTTTTACGGCTAAAGAATACGTCATACATAGCCTGATGGTTTCAACTTTAGCCATAAGAGCACCATCCATTAACCCCTTAAATGAGAAAAACCGTGAACTAACAGAACCAGAAATACGAACAATTTTAGAGCGGTTTAATGTTAATCCTGAAAAACCAGTAATCACTCAAGTGGGACGATTCGACCGGTGGAAAAACCCTACAGGCGCAATTGACGTCTATAGATTATTAAAAAAGCAGTATCCAAATGTCCAGCTTGTACTCATTGGGGGAATGGCAACTGATGACCCTGAAGGACAGTATTATTTTGAAAAAACCCTACAACATGCCAGAGGTGACCCTGACATCCATCTTCTTCTAACAGACCATAAAAGCATAAAAGATGTTGAAGTCAACGCTTTTCAGCGTGCTTCTCGGGTAGTTTTGCAGATGTCAACAAAGGAAGGCTTTGGATTAACCGTGACTGAAGCTCTTTGGAAAGGCGTTCCAGTCGTGGCAAGACGTGTCGGCGGAATACCGCTTCAAGTAATAAACGGTCAAAACGGTTTTCTTATTGATACTGTGGAAAGGGCGGCAGAAAAAACATTGTACCTATTAAAGAACCAAGAAACAGCTAAGCAAATGGGGGTCAACGGGAAAGAGCTTGTAAGAAAAAAATACTTGATAATTAGCCATCTCAAGGATTACTTGTCACTTTTTAACGACCTGCTAAAGCGCCAAAAATAAAAAAGCGCCATCATTTTAAAAGCAATACAATTTTTTCGCAATACTTAAAAATTTGCTTAACTACCCTTCTATTGGTGAATTGTTTTGATAAGTTTTGAGGCATTATTAGATAAAAAAGTAGTTGGTGCAGGGGGATACATTTTAGGTGAAGTACAAGGCGTAAGTATCGACACAAAAATGTGGCAGATTTCTCAGCTTCAAATAAAATTAACAGATAATGCCGCTCAAGAGCTTGGCTACAAGAAAAGATTTGGAGACTCCGTAGTAAACATGCCTGTCACAATGGTTCAAGCAGTAGGCGATGTTATTAACGTATCAGCTTCTTTAAAGGAACTAGGCCAAAACAAAATTCTCACAGAATTCAAATAAGTCAAAAAAAGTGTTTGAAGTCCAGCATTTTTGCAGTTTTTGACAAGCTTAGAAAATCGATTAATGTGCAGTGGATAAGTTGATGCCCACCCTTGAATTTTGCGTTAAATATAGTAGCAAAACCGAAACCACTAAACATGCAGCTGAGATTATGAATGTCACGTGGTAACCTAAGTAGAAAGATAAAAACCCTGAGATAAAAGAGCCAATCATTGTTGCAGCACCCGCTAAGGCACTGTAAACGCCCAGCATTGAACCGTTACGTCTAGGGCTAAGCGAATTGAAAACCAAGGTGTTTGAAGCGGTATAGTAAATAGCGTAGGCAATTCCGGCAATGAGTGGATACAAAAACAAAGCGGGGACAAATAGCCAAAAACCCGTTAAAAAGTACGCAAAGATACCAAGCAAACCCAATCCAATAGCTCGCAACACTAAACCCGTAATGGTGCTTTTTAATGGTGACTTATGCTCAGTATAAGACCCTGTAAACTGAAATGAAATTATCTGTACAATCATGCCAGCCATTATCACGGAAAAAATCAGCAGACTAGATATGTCGTTAGCTTTTAGTAAAGGAACAAAAGATGTGTTGAAAATGCCTGAAGATAAGAAAAACCCGAAAATCGCCATATAGAGCAAGGTGGAATAATGGATCATGCCGCTGGGCATTTTTCTAAAAACTCGTTTAAAATCGAGGGAACTTGGGACTTTTAAGAACAGGTAAGGGGAATGATGTAGCCTGTGGAAGAAACTGTGTTTATTCATTAGCATTATCTGACGCTCAAACACCATTGGGGGTTCCTTGATTAGAAATGAGGCTAACCCCGTCGAAAGCAATGAGAAGCCAGCTAAAGGAACCACTAAATATTCCAAGGGAACATAAAAGGACCATATCATTCCCAAAAGCAAACCAGTTGTTTGTCCGATACTGGAAATCATTGAAAAATTGGCAAATGCTGAAGCCCATTTGGATTTCTGTTCAGTTTCCATAACCAGCAGGTTAAGCGGAGTTGTTGAGGCCATTATGGCGATTGAAAACAAAGCGTACAAAAAAGAAATCGTATAGATTGATCTTGCAAACAGGAATAGTATTAGAAGTAAAGGTGTTACCAAAAAACTGCATAGCACTAAGAGTTTTCGGTGTTGAAAGCGGTCTGTAACATAACCCCAAAATAAAGCAGCGGGAATGCTAACGGCGTTGAAAAGAGTAATTGCTAATCCAACTTCAACTACAGTACCATTAAGTTCTAAAATTAAAAGCTGAACTAAAGTTGAAACAGGACCTAAAGCAACGTTAAATGGAAGAACTGCGCTAACCCACATTGGTCTGTTGCCGCTTCTAAAAAACGGGTGCAACTTAAAAGCTCCTATTCGCGAGAAATAAAAGCACTTGTTCTTCACATACTACCGTTGAATTCATGATAAGGATGCAAAATGTGAACAATATAATTAAAATTTTCTTAGTCCTTTGTAGCGTTAAATAATGCAGAACCATTATCGGTAGCTAGTTGCTTTAGGCGGGGTATTAGCCGTTCAACAGTTTTTTTAGAAGGATTTGTGCTCTTTTAGTCTGTGTTCTCTTAATGTCATGGGTGTCTCAAAATGGAGTTTACAAAATGGACACATATAACCAAAATGATATTTATTGGAATTCATACAGGCATCTCACAGGATTAGTTCGACGGGTCTGCTTTTAAGATTTTAGCAAATTCACTGCTAAATTCCTAATTTTTAATATTTAAAAAAGTTAGGGCTTCGTTGGAATCTCTGCAAATCAGTTTTAAGTTAAAAAGCGGTGGCAAAGCCTTTCTTGATTACTTATTTTTTGAGTCTAAACGCTCTATTTTTCTTTCTTGGCGTTTTATTATAAAATAAAGAAAACAAATTAATGGTATAAAAACAGCTAAAGTAATTACGGATAGGGGAAACTGGGCTTTTTCACTAATTAATGCATTATCTGAAGAGGTGCTTCCTACAGGGTGTTCTAAAACATTAAAGCTAATCGTGTTAGAGGCACAGCAACCACCTGCTCTATTTACTGCAAAAACAGTGACAGTATGATACCCCTTACTAAGATTTGTCAGAGTAGTATTCCCCGTAATGGTGAAATTTGCTGAATTATCAAGGCTGCACTGCAACCAAGCAGGTTCACTAACAATTAGCTCAAGCGGAAAACCATCAGAGACGTAACAGTCTTGTTTTTGTACTAGAAAAACAGATGGAGCATTAACTGAAAAATTTACCTCTGTAAACGCCTCTACTTCATAAATATTAACAGGTTTTTGGTGCCCCAAATACAAACGTAAAGTGTGGTTTCCGTTAGGCAAGTTTTCAAAAACTAAATCACCCTTAACAGTTACCTTGTTATTCTCGGAAAAATTCAAAAAAGGTTTATAGCCCTGCTCGTTATCGGTCACATAATTAGTCTGTAACCCCTGTATATCCTCGTTATTTAATGAGTAACTTATAGTTCCTATAACCTTATCAGTTAACGAAAAATTCATCGCTATAGTACTTTGATTATAACAAACTTCTCTTGGAGAAAAAACATCAAACGTATCAGTACTAGTTAAATTCTCGTTAATTACAACGGTTCCAATATCAATTGTTTGCGCCCTACCACCAAGAGCAAAACAAGTGGAAAAACAAAGCAATACAAAAACAATAGCGATAAATAATTGAGTTTTCATCTGATTCACCGCTCTATTCTGCCGAGCAAACAGATTTTGGCAAGTTCAGTTCCTACTTCGCAATTATAAAACTTCAAATTATGGTGAAAAGACTGGATTAATCGCTTCACATGTACTCCTCAGCAAAAGCAGTAATTGAACGTAAGAAAACAAGAATTTTTGAAAGATTCTCATAGTCCATAGTGCTATATTTTTTTAAACCAGTTATAAATTCTTTCGAAGTTACACTGCAATAACAAATTTTTTTAGGGACTTTATCCGTGATTTCCATTGTTACGGGCTATTTATAAGTAGCTTTAAGCAGACTTTTCTTCCGTGCAATAATTGCTATTATCACAGGTGCTGCTACAAACAAAGGCAAGATCACCAAAGCAGAAAATTCGGGAACTGTTGGCGTTGGCGCATGTTGGGTATTTATGGTAAATGTAACATTGGCATCTATGGCTCTTTTGATGTTGCCAATGGTTGTTTGACCCTGAATAAATACAGTGTGTGTACCATCAGGTAAATCATTTATAACAGCGCTTCCAACTCTAAAATAATCTGGACTACAGTTAGCAGGTGAAGGTGTTAAAGTCATTAGAGTATGTTTTTCCATCTAAACTATAATTGAGCCAATCTAAAGTTTCAACAGAATTATATGTATAATCAAAAATTTCAATGCTTACTGCAAGCGGAATATCCCTATTGTTATATGTTGCATTTAAAGGAGTAACTATTGTAACCTTAGGAAGTTGAGACGGAAGCGGATTGGCCTCAACCAGTTCAATACAGGGTTCAGTTAATAATAAAATAAAAACAAGCAAAGTTGCCATTACAGTAAAGAAAAATTTCGTAACCATGTTAACTCAATTAATTTTATTTTTGACTTGCATAAAAGTTTACCTAAGAAAAAATTAGCAGCGGATATTTCTCAAAAATATCGAAAGTAACCTAAAATTAATAATTATTCCCCTTCCATGTCTATGCCAAATAATCCTGCAATAAAACATTCCATGGGTTCACGATTCATTGGAACGATGTTTGATTTGTTGGAGGATGATGTCGCCGTCCCAGCCGTAGGGCAAAGTAAATTTTTAGGGCTAATTTATCTCTGATTTGTAGTGCTTTTGGCTAGTTATAAGCTTTACGAGTAATAAGAAATCAACTAAACAAAGACTCTGTCAAAAATTCTTATGTTGCTTAAAGTAAATCAATGAGAGAGCAGCAACTACCGCTGTCACTACCCCCACAATTATCATCACAATACCTGATTGGTTTAATTGTAAGTTAGAGTTTGTTGGAGTATAGCTCGGCGTTATGGTTGGGGTTTTTGTTGGTGTAGGCATAGTGGTTGCTATTGGTTGGGGGGTTGGTGTGGCAGTGGGCGAATTATTGCCTGAAGTGTAAGCGTTTTTTGGGGCGTACACTGAGTCAGGGCTCACAGTAGGCGCACTGGTGTCTAATAGTATGGTTTGTTCACTACTCCAATCGCTTGTTTGACCAGTAAATACTAGATATGTACGTGCTTCAGAACCAAAAATTGGGAGGCGATCAACGGATACAATATTATAGTACCCTACGAAGGTCGCCGCTTTAAAATCAAGTTGATCACCCGTAGAAACTTGCCCACTTAACCAGTAATGGGAGTCATCATTCGCGTCATCACCGAAAGCAAAAGATATAACAGTATACTCTGAGCCTGAAGAGAGCACATAAGCTGGATAAGTAGCGTTTGCCCATAAATCTCCATAATGCCCTTTCCAA
Organism: Bathyarchaeia archaeon; assembly: GCA_050108115.1. GTDB lineage: Archaea > Thermoproteota > Bathyarchaeia > Bathyarchaeales > Bathycorpusculaceae > Bathycorpusculum. The sequence continues at coordinate 373,023 of JBNIDP010000001.1, forward strand.
TAGACTTGATAGCCTAACACTATTTTGTGACCGCTTGCATCGGTGTATTGTTGGAAAGACGGATTTTTGATCCAAACTTCAACATATTCTTTGTACACATGGTATCCGCTTTGCTTGATTTCGGTGTTTCCATTGTAGGGATTTATTCCATAAACCGGTGGGACATCATAGGAGTAGTCAACATATTTTAGGCTGAATTGTGGAGCAGATAGTTTCTGTGTTGACTGAGCGGAAGTATTTTCCATGATAATGAGGCTTGATGTTACCAATGTAAGTATGAAGATTATGCTAATTATTTTCATGGTGCGCCCCCCATTATAGCCTTGACGGGGATTGTAAATTAAGGTCTTTTCGTACAGAATCCTTGACGAAGCTCAGTCCATTTTTCTTGACTAAAACTTTTATGTTCTAAAAAGGTGCAGTTGCCCGAATATGCGTTTATCCATCATTTTGAGAATTCATTGCCCCTGTTCTACTCCCCTTTTATTGGGTGTTATACTGCATGCCAATAAATGAAGGGCGCTTGGTTCCTTATTTGTAATAGGTGTATTCATTTTTGGCGAGGATATGGCGGTTCATGTTCTCTTCCTTCAGAACGCTATGTTGTTTTAGTTTCGGCGGAACCCTTGTGGTTGATGCCTGCGGTGGCGTAATTCCTAAAAAAGTGATGCCAAGTACTAACGCTTTTCTATTTGTTTTGAATTTTATCTTTCCTTCACTTCACAGAACCCTAAGATATTGAAACTATGCGAATTTTCTTCTCTCTTAGGATGTAATCATAGGTACAACTGAAAAAAAGGAAAACTATGAGCCCTAGTATGAGGAGAAATATTCGTTATTGAGTTTAAGTTAAAATTGAAATTAAATATTGACAGTTGTATATTAAGTGTTAAAATTTATAAACAATATATTAGAATATTTCTATTGTGAAAAAAATTGGTTAATGTAACTGCATACCATATTTTGATATACGGAAGTGCCCAAGGATACCAAACAAACAGGGCTCAAATAGCTTTGTACAATGGGAGCAAAACCGTAGCATACGTCCGATTTAATGACCCCGGAATGACTTTTGAAAACGACAGCGAGGACAATGGAATAATAAAAATGCATTTGCCTTCTACAATGTTCCAAAGCGTGATAGATATTCTCCGCAATGAAAAACCCATAAACATCTACTTCGCACAAGGTCGCGGGTTCTTCGGCACAGGAAGCACAGAACAAGTAGGCGAAGCAGAACAATAAACCGCTTAAAGGAAGGTCATTGAAAACCTTCTTTTTTTAAAATATCGCCCCGAGCTTTAACTAATTTGCAGACGGCAATCCTAGTGGTTGCTCGATTCCAGCTTTCGCTCACTATGTTTTTGTTAATTCTCTTTTTCAAAATTAAAAAGAAAAAAGTAGTGCCTTGTTATTTCCAAGGCAAAATTGCTTCAGCTTTGCCGCCACTTGGGCAAACAGTATTTAATCCTGCTCTGATTAGTATTACCGCAACTAATGCAACAACACCAACGACAACACCAAAACCTGCAGTGGTTAATGCGGCTGTGATTATTGGTGTTATAAATCCTATCATTGAGCTTGTATCATAAGCTTCATCTTTGTTTTTGTTCCACCAATCGCAAGTTTCCTTTAGTATGTTTTCACCGTATTTTTTTAGGAAGTCTTTAGCTTTGTTAATAAAAACTTCTCGAATTTGCTTGGTCAAGTCTATGCCTTCTGCCATCCAAGTACGCATTTTTGTTGGTTGATTAACGATCTCCAATGAATCTAATTGCATACCTAACGTTTCGAAATCGTCTTCCAAACTTTTATTTGAAGTCAAAATTTCTATAGCAATTGTATCACTTTTGTTCAATTCTAAAACCTCAATCAAGAATTTATTGAGTTTTATTTAAAAGGTTTATGATAAAATGGCAAAGCAATCGTTTGGCTACTTGCGGAACGTTAGGCAAGGGTCTGCTCGCAACGACCCGCGCAAGCGGGGCGCGAAACGAGCGCTATCTTTTAATTTTCCGAAAAGTAAACTCGAAGCAATTTAGGGGTATGTACCTATGTTAGCTACGAGTTTTTCGAGCAGATGAAGGAATTATTTTTTTTGTTGCTTATTTAATTCCAGCAGCCATTATTTTGGCGGCTAATTTTGGCTATCTCTACATTTTATACATCAATTCCATTCCTAACGCATTTTATGGACATGGGAGTGGAGCTCTTGGCGCTGGTTTTTTTGGACTAGGAATAGGTGTATTTTGTTGGTTCTTAGAAATCGCATTCATTGGAGAAATTCTGAATTGGCATAGCAAACGAAATGAAAAAAAGAGTTGAAAAGCTCAACTAAGCAGGCTTTCTAAAATATGTAATGCCATCTGCTTGGCATACTAAAGTACAGTCGTCTTTGATGGCTTGTGCTATTTCAACTTGGTTGCGGCATATTACGGGTATCCACGTTATGTTTCGTTCGTCAAATAGGCTGATGTATTTTAGTGTGCTTCTTAGGCTGTTGTCTTTGTGTCCTAGTATTTCTTTGACGTATAGGATGTCTCTTGTTAGGTGGTAGATTTTGGATGCTTTGAAGCGTCTGAAATCATACAGTTGTATTTGTTTGAGTTCGGGCATATTGTATTCTTTGGCGACACGGTTTCGGTAGTGCCTATAATCTGTTGATAGGTTGTCTGAACTACCATTATATATGTGGTCGGTTTGTGTGAGTTGCCCTTTATCAATTTGAAGTTTAATTAAATCTACGCTTTTTGCCTTGAGTTGTCCTTCTCTTCCTTTGGTATGTTTAGCACCCCTAATCTGCACTAAACCAGTGGTTAGGTCAATATCCTTTAGAGTTAGCCATGTTAATTCAACGGGTCTTTGTCCTAAATCCTTAGAGATTGAAAGCTTCATTGCCAAAACAGGTCTTGCATGATTAATCAGAAAATCAATATGCTCTTCTTTAGGAGATTTACGCTTCTTCTCATAACGCTGGTAAAACGGTCTATTCCATTCTAAACCCTCAGACTGCAAGTAAATATCATATGCCTCAACAAGATTCTGCTTGTACGAATTTTCACATTTTTTGTCAGCTATAAAGAGTTTAACGGTTTCAGGGTTTGTAATGTCCGTAACGCTTTTCATAAGATGCTTAAGCTTCTTTATTCGCTGCCTAATAGTTGATTGTTCATAGGCGTTTGCCTTCATCCAAGTTCTAACATTTTCTAAGTCAATCTTTCCATTTATTTGGGTTATTTGTCGGGCTTTTTGTTTCATTTTTCTTTCCTCCTAACGTAGCCCTTATAGACTGGGATGCTGTTGTTACAGCGGGGGATGATGTCGCCGTCCCAGTCTGATTGGGAAAGATGACGAACTAAATAACGGACAGACCCCAAAGCTTTCAACCAATAAAAATGGTGTCAGAACCTAAAAATAAGCAACCACAAGAAGCCGCAGAACACAAGAATGAGTAAAAGGCAAGCTTTTCTGAAAAAAATGACTGCAGACTTTTCAAATTCGCGCTTTTATGATGCAGGCGAGTATTGACTAGCTTATTGTACATTGAAGCCTTCTCCTTTTCCAACAAGAAAGGTTTTTTGGGTTTAAATGGCGCATTTTCAGCAAAGACAGTAGGTTGTTAGCGGGACATGCAGTCAAGCATTATGGTGCATGTGAAGCATTCTTCGGGGACTGGTGTGTTTTTTGGTCGTTTTTTCAGGTAGCCTGAGTAATATGCGCATAATGTTGGAGTTGTTGGTGTCGCATTTACTGGTGTGGTTTCGGGTTTGCTTGGGGTTATTTCAGCGTTTGTTTCTTTGATTTTTTCTTCTTTTTTCTCTTCTTTTTTGATTTCAATTTTTGTTAGGCACAATGGGCATGCATAGTAGCCTTCTGCGACGCCGGGAGAATTGTTTACTGCAAATATGGGTTTTGTGAAGTGTTTGCCGCAGCGTGTGCACATATAGTTGGTGCTGGCTTGTTGTGTTTCTGGTTCTGTTTGTGTAGTTGTTTCGAGTTTTAGTATGCTGCGGCTTTGTTCCATGGTCGCTTCTACCTTGAATTTGCTTAAGTATTAATATTTAATAAACCTTGTCGCTTGTGTGTTGCACAGGGCTACAGGTCGTTATGTAGTTTTTTGTGTCTTGCTTTTTTGGGGCTTGTTGTGCGGTTGTTTTTGCAGGGTTTTCAGCAAAGTTTATATGATGTATATTTCATATGAATAATTATTCATACATTAAACTGGGTGGCTAAAAATGAAAAAAGGACTAACACAAATCTGCTACAAATTCTTCACCAATTTATCAAACCCCACACGCCTCGCCGCCCTTGAACAACTCATGGAAAAATCCCAAAGCGTCACCGAACTCGCCGCGGCCCTAGGGCAAGAACAAAGCATGATAAGCCACAACCTAAAACCCCTACTGCAATGCAACATCATCACCATCCAAAAACAAGGAAAAAAACACATCTACACAGCCAACAAAGAAACCCTAACACCCATCTTTGAAGCCATCCAAAACCACGCCCAAAAATTCTGCCCAACTGGCGGAAACTGCCTAAAAGGAGAACAAACCACATGAAAAGAAAAATCGTACACATAGACGAAAACCTATGCAACGGGTGCGGACAATGCATCCCAAACTGTGTAGAAGGAGCCCTACAAATAGTAAACGGCAAGGCAAAAATCGTTAAAGACACCTACTGTGACGGCCTTGGCGCATGCTTAGGTCACTGTCCACATGGAGCAATCACCATAACAGAGCGAGAAGCCGAAGAATTCAGCCAAGAAGAAGTACACACATACCTCAAAAACAAACAAGCCACCCAAACTGCCCCAGCACCCAGCGTTGTTCCTGCAAACGCGACAGCCCAAAAGCCTCAGTGGCCAGTAAAAATTGACCTTGTACCGCCAAAAGCGCCGTTTTTTGAAAACGCGGATATCCTGCTTGCAGCCGACTGCGCCCCAGTGGCACTTAATAACTTTCACGCCTTAGCTGTTGGGAAACGTGTTATCATTGGTTGCCCCAAATTCAACGACGCAAGAGCTTACGCCGCTAAACTAACAGAAATCCTAAAGCAAAACAACATTGCCAGCATCACGGTTGCCCATATGGAAGTTCCTTGCTGCGTGGGCTTAAAATGGGCAGTAAACAAAGCCATAGAAGGCTCAGGCAAAAAGGTGCCTACATGCGAAATTGAGGTTAAAGTTGGAGGTGAAACTGTTGAGCTCAAATGGTAAAATAGAAAAGAACCCAGAAACATGCCCTGGACTGCGCGATTTTTTGCAGCCAAAACCCTCATACACCAACTGTCACGTTTGCGGTGCAGAAATAGAAGTCTGGAGCGATGAAGACAAAACCACTTGCCCCGAATGCGGTGCTGAATGGAAACGACCCGACGAGAACGCAGCATGCCTTTCTTACTGCCAGTACGCAGACAAATGCCGCGCAATCATAGCAGAAAGAAAAAAGTAACAATAACCCGTTTTTCCAAATTTTTGTTTTTTATCAAAAAGCAAATTGTTAGAATTAAAAAAGGAAGGGGCGAAATTATTCGCCGTGTCCGCCTTTGGCTTTTCCCATAACTAAGTGTAATATTTCTGGGAACCCGATTAGCAGTAGTACAACAAGGGCTTCGGCTGCTTTTTCCACATAAAATAGGCCTGTTGCGAGTACGATTAATGCCCAGATTGGGAAATAAAGGAAGCAAAATCGGTCGCGGGTAATGACTTTTTGCTTAAACCCGATTAGCAGAATTGCAAAAGTTGCGAGGTAAATTGCAAAAAGGCTCACTGTTAAGGAAATTTCGAGCCCGACAGATTCTGTAAGATAGGTTGTGCCAACTAAAGCTAACCCTATAATTGGGACCAGCCAAACAAGGAATTTTCCACTGACGTAGACGCTGGTTTGTTTTCGAGGCGAAAAAATTAGGGGCAACGATTTTAGCATGCCTGCTTTTTCTACTATTGATAGTTTGTTGCTCATTACTGAAACGTACTCGTCGAGGTGCTCTTGCATGTAGGCTTGAGAATCCAGAAGACCACGGAGGTATTGAACTGAAGCCCAAGGTCTAATATCTAAATGTCCAAGGGCAATATTTGTTAATTCTTTGTCTTCCTTAATTGTGTCATATTTCTTTAGAGATTCTGTAGCTTCGATTAATTGTTTTATTTCAACCTCACGCGGCAGGCTCCTTGTAAACTTTACCAGTAAAGAGACAGCAAAGGGCGCGGTGAACCATGAAAGGCGTTGGTCTAAACCTTCTCCAAAATACTTCAAGGTATAACTTTCTTGGATTGTGCACCATGTGCCCTGATTTTTAAATTCATCAGTTACAGCTTTTAGAGATTCTTTGAATTTTTTGGGGTCTTCACCTAAATCCAAAAGGGCACTTACAGCTTGACAAGTGCTTGCCATATTTGTTTCTTTAGCGTTTGGCGTAAAACCCCAAAGTCCATTTTTATTTTGCGCTAACTTTAACCACTCAACACCCGATTTAATGGCCGATTCTACATGTTCATCCTTCATTTTTTCAAATGTTTTCTTTAAAGCAGTCAATGTTAGGCTGGTTGCGGAAACAAGGCTGTCTTCATACTTCCAGATGCCCCAGCCGTAATCGTCATTTTGGTTCTCTAAAAGCCACTCTTTAGCCTTAGTTATGGCGTCCACAACTTCAGGGTCATCAGAAAAGGGCGATAAAGCCAAAATTGCCATGCTGGTTGTGTCAACGAAACTGTTGCCTTTGTTGATTAGCGGCCAACCGTCGCCGTAGTCTCCACCTAAATTTCGGTGTCTTAGAAGCCAATCTTTTGCTCTTTTGACACGTTTATCGGTTGGTGGAAGGATTTTGTATTTTATTATTGTGTATAGGGTTTCGGCGGTTGTCCAAACTCCGCCCATGTCATGTATGTTTTCGGCGGGGAATCCTCCGTCATCGTTATCGTCTGGCAGGTTGATTTGCCAGTTTAGGACTTCTTCCTGTTTTCTTTTAACCCAATCCAAGTAGACCAAGCGTTATCACGTGCGGCATCTGCAATCTTATTGCTGCAGACAGACCCTAAAAGCCACTGGCTGGATTATAAACGTTAATTATTAACAATCCATTCAGCCACAATTAACCGTACTAAAAGGGGTTGTATACAAAAGCATCACCCAAACACACAAAAAACCGAGCTTCCGCTAAAGTTTTTTGTATACGAGTGTCAGCAAAAAGAAAGCAACCAAAACAAACACGATAACCCCAGCGGTAACTACGTTAAACATTGCAGACACCATGATTCCTACCGCGGTACTTAATGTGCTGAAAAGAACAGTGGCAAACAAGGTCTTCTTAAAGGAAAGATTCAGTTTTAACGCGCACAAACCCGGAATCACCAAAAGCGCCACAACAAGAATTGTGCCGATTACTTTTATGGATAGCACTATTGTAATGGCGATTAGCAAATCGAAAATTATTGATAAATGGTTTGTTGGTATGCCCATTATGCGTGAGTCTTCTTCGTCAAAGACCATTGATAAGAGTTCTCGTCGGAAGAAACCGATGAATAGCAAAACAAAAGCGCTTAAAACTGAAACCAGCAGCAAGTCAGAAAAGTCTATTGTTAAAATTGAACCAAAAAGGTAATTGAATAATTCAACGTTAAACCCGCCTGCAACACTTATAACTATTAACCCCGTGGAGAAACCTAAAGCTAACATTACTGCTACAGCAGAATCGGATGTAGCAATCTTTTTTCTGCGCATATAAGAAATAGCAAAAACGGCTAATATTGAAACGCCTAAAGCAGTAATCAAAGGGTTAATGCCCATAAGAAGCCCAATAGCTATACCGCCAAAAGCCGTATGAGAAATCCCATCACCAATCATGGCTTCCTTCTTTAGAATCAAGAAAAGTCCAACTAAACCGCAAACTATGGCAACAATGATGCCGCCTACGAGTGCGTTTTGGAAGAATTGGTACCCAAAAAGGTTAAACAGGTTGGCGCTCGTTTGCAAAAACTCCTTCGCAGTTGTGTTTGTGGAATACGAAATGGAAATGTTCACCGTAGGCACGTTTTAGCAGTTGGTTAGCGTCTAATTCCTGAGTTATTGACGCGATTTCGACTTTTTTGTTAACACACATTACTTTGGACATGCGGCAGAAGACCGTTGCCAAATCATGAGTTACAATCATTATGGTTGTGTGGCGTTCAACGTTTAAGTCGCTTAATTTTTTGTAGAATTTTTCTTCAGCGTTTGAGTCAACGCCAACAATAGGTTCGTCAAGCAAAATTAATTCAGGGTTATGCGTTAAAGCTTTGGCGACAAACATTCGCTGTTTTTGTCCACCAGAAAGTTGCCCAATACGTCTATCAGCAACATCACTTAAACCCATAAACTCAAGATTAACATCCACTTTATGCCAATCTTCACTAGTAAAACGCCTGCCCAATTTTCCTTTTTTGATGCAACCTAAAGAAACAAGTTCGCGAACTGTTAAGGGAAATTGGTCTTCAAAACTGGTTGCATGCTGAGAAATGTAAGCCACTTTTTCCCAAGATGAAAATTTGGATATATCGACACCAAAAAGTTTAATGTTGCCACGTGTGGTTGGCAAAAAATTAAGAATTGCACTTAACAGGGTGGTTTTTCCACCGCCGTTAGGTCCAACTACCCCTACATAGTCACCCCTGCTAATTGAAAATATTGCATTTTCAATTACTGGTATTCCGTTGCGGTTTACGTTTAGATTTGTGACTTCTAAAATAGGGGATGCTTGTTGCATGGTTGACTTCGCTCTTACCCATTTGACATTCAGCTTAATTAACTAGCACCTTTAGGCGCCTAAACCTGTTTCCAAGTTAGCAAGATTGGTTTGCATTTGCGCTAAATAATCTAAGCTATCAACTGGTCCAAGCATTAAGTACATTTTGAGCACAGTAACGGTTTGGCCTGTTTGCGTTTGAACTTCACTTTTTATTGTTTGAACGTATTCATCAGAATATATAGGGTCAAAATAAATGACGTATGTTTGGTGTTCTTCCATTTGTTCAACAATGTTTGCTATTGTTGCAGTGCTTGGTTGCTCGTCAGCTGATATACCAATTACGCCAGTTTGAGTAAAACCGTATCTGGACGTTAAGTATCCGAATGCTTCATGAGAAACGAAAATTTCGTTTTTACTTGCATTAGCCAACCCGTTTGTGTAAGCAGTATCTAACTGTTCAAGTTCACCCTTTAAATTGTTCCATCTTTGGGTGTAGTAGCTTTCATGTTCGGGGTCAACTGTTACTAGTGCGTTGTAAATATTTTCTGCTTGAAGTTTAGCAGTGTAAGGACTTAACCACGTGTGTGGGTCATATAGTCCATGTTCTTCGCCCTCATCTTGGTCTTGATTTGCAATAAGTGTTAAACCGCTAGTGGATTCGACGACAATACGACTGCTATCACTTGACAACGAGGGCAAAACATCGTCTTCCATCCAGTGGTCTGCACCTGCGCCATTGTAGATGATGATGTTTGCGTCGTCAGCCGCCATTATGTTTGATGCGGAGGGTTCCCATCCGTGAATCTCTGTGTTGTTAGGAATAAGTTGTGTTATTTCTATTTGGTCGCCTCCGATTTCTTGGGCTATGTATGTTAAGGGATAGAAGGTTGTGACGACTTTTATTTTGGTTGATGCCTGTGGCGTATTCATTGTGTAAGCAAATATTGAAACGGCTATTAGGGCAATTAGTATTATGCTTGTTAAGAAGATTTTTTGATTACGATTCATAAGGCGACTTCCCCAAACAACTTATTAAAGTTATTTAAAACATTAATAAAAATTGAGCACTTTCACCCAAGAGTTACTAAAAATTATTAATACAACAACCATCTATTAACAAAACGACCAGAAATGACAATAATCAGCCTATCCATCCCAGACAAACTAATCACACAAATCGACCAAACAATGAAAGAAAAAGGCTTCGCAAGCAGGTCAGAAATCGCACGTCAAGCCCTACGACTCTACCTAACAGAAGACCTAAAAATAGAAGACATCAACGGAGAAGCAGTAGCCACAGTAACCCTCATCTACAAAGAAAACGCCGACAGACGACGCCTACTAGAAACCCAACACCTACACAGCGGCTTAGTCTCAACCTTCCTACACACCCACATCCACGAAGGCTTCTGCATGGAAGTCATAATACTAAAAGGCCAAGCCGCCTTAATAAGAAAATTCATAGACAACCTACGTCAAAACGAACAAATAATGCAAATAAAAGTTTCAGTAATTAACCAAGAATAAAAAAAGAGGTCGGGTAGTCACCCGATTAAGCCTTTTAATGTTTTACTCGTCTGCTTGCAACCCACTTTCCGATTTCCAACGCGCTGAACACTATACCAGCCATTAATGCGGCTATTGCCCAGTCAATTAGTTGCGGCGAGGTTACGTCAAACAGTGCCTGTACTGCAGGAACGTAGAGTACGATGAGTTGCAACGCAAACGATGAAAGTATTGCATACCACAGATACTTGTTCTTGAACAGACCAACTTTGATTACTGGATGCTTAAGTGACCGCGATGAAAGCGCAATAGCCAACTCAATTAGCACCATTCCAGTCATTAGTTGTGTTCTAGCTTCCAGCAGGTAGTATTCGCCAAGCCACGGTTGATGCATAAAGTAAGCCGTTAACAGCAAGGCAGTTGTCAGCATCGGGGTGGCTAATAGGAAAGTCTTAACGTCCCGCGAGAATATGCTCTCTTTTGGATGACGAGGCTTGCGTTCCATCAAATCTGGGTCACCCGGATCAACACCTAACGCAATTGCAGGCAAACCATCCGTTACCAAGTTAATCCACAGGATCTGCACGGCTGTTAGGGCTATTGCAGCACTGTTAATGGATCCAAGACCTTCTGGCGTGGAGTTTAGTCCAGGCACCAAAAAGGCGGCTATGTATGGCACTGCAACAACTGCAATGAACATTACCAAGATTTCCATAATGTTGCATTGTAGCAGGAATGTTAGGTATTTCTTGATGTTATCGTAGATTTCGCGACCTTCACGCACTGCTTTAACAATGCTTGCAAAGTTGTCGTCAGCCAATACCATTGAGGCGGCTTCTTTGCTAACCTCTGTACCTGTGATACCCATGGCGATACCGATGTCTGCTTTTTTAAGGGCAGGCGCATCGTTAACGCCGTCGCCAGTCATAGCAACTATTTGATTCTTATCTTTCCAAGCCTTGACTATTCTGACTTTATGTTCAGGCGCAACACGAGCATAAATTACCACTTTCTCCACAACGTTTGCAAGTTGTTCATCAGTCATCTGTTCAAGTTCAGCACCAGTCAAGACTTTGCCGTCAGGGTCATCTTCGCCTAGCAGGTTAAGTTCTTTTGCTACGGCGGTTGCGGTTAGTTTGTGGTCTCCTGTAATCATAACTACGCGTATGCCAGCTTTTCTGCATGTTTCAATTGCGTCTTTAACTTCAGGTCTTGGAGGGTCAATCATGCCGGTTATGCCGACAAAAATGAAACCTTCCTCAATAGTCTCATCAAATGTGCTTAGATCTTCAGGAAGCTCTTTGTAGGCAAAACCCAAGTTTCTTAGTGCCTGAAGAGCCATAGCTTCTATGACTTTTTGCAGTTCAGTACGTTGTGGCTGTGTTAGTTTTTGGACCTTACCGTTGAGCATTATGTGGCTGCATTTTTCAATTACTATTTCGGGGGCACCCTTCATGTATGCCAGTTTCTTGTTTGCGACAAGGTGAATTGTTGTCATACGTTTTCGTTCGCTGCTGAAAGGTATTTCACCGATTCTTGGTTCCTGTTTGTCCAGTTTTTCTTTAGATAGGTCAGCTTTGGCAGCGGCAACTATTAGCGCACCTTCTGTTGGGTCGCCTTTTACAGTCCATTTGTTGCTTTTTGCGTCCCTTTCAAGTGCTGAGTCATTGCATAAGCTGGATATTTTTAGAAGCTCAAGGAGTTGTTCATCAGGGGTAATTTGCTTGTTGTCTATTTCGAATTTGCCTTCAGGAGCATAGCCTATACCTGTAACTTTGATTGCTGTATTGTTGAGGTAAATGCGTTGAACGGTCATTTCGCCTTTTGTTAATGTGCCTGTTTTGTCGCTGCAAATAACGCTGGTGCTACCTAACGTTTCTACTGCAGGCAAGCGTTTCACGACCGCGTTAACTTTAGTCATGCGGTACATTCCAATTGCAAGAGCGCCAGTAACGATTGCGGGAAGTGCTTCAGGCACTGCGGCAACAGCAAGGCTAACAGCCCAAAGAACCATTTCAACAATATCCCGCTGTTCAATAACGACGCCAACAACTGCAACACTGGAAGCAACCACTATAGCCAAAAGACCAATCCATTTACCTACAGATGCCAAACGCTTTTCCAGAGGCGTTTCTTCAACGGCGGTTGTTTGCACCATTTGGGCAATTTTGCCGAATTCTGTTCGCATACCTGTCTCGGTAACAAGTGCTTTTGCTCTGCCCAAGGCAATGCTTGTTCCAGTGTAAACCATGTTGCGGCGGTCGTTAAGTTGAGCCTTATCGGAAAGCGCTTGGGTTTCTTTGTCAACTGCGGTTGATTCACCTGTTAAAGCTGCTTCTTCCACTTTAAGAGTATGTGCCTCGATTAGGCGGGCATCTGCTGGAACCTTATCGCCTGCATAAAGCAACAATATATCTCCAGGAACAATTTCGCTGGCCTGAATCTTGGTTTCTTTTCCATCGCGAATTACTAAAGCTGTGGGTGAAGTCATTTTTTTGAGGGCTTCAACAGCTTTTTCGCTTCGGTATTCTTGTGTGAAACCTAAGATTGCGCTTGCAAAAACAATGATGAGAATGATTATGGCGTCAACTTGTTCACCTACGGCAATTGAGAGGCCTGTAGCAATTAAGAGGATAATCATGAGAACATCGGTGAATTGTCCAAGGAAAAGTTTGATTGGGGATTTTCCTTTTTCTTTTTTTAGCTCGTTTGGACCGTATTGTGTGAGGCGGTTTTTTGCTTCCTGCTGGGTTATTCCTTCGTTTTCTTTAACTTGAAGTTCAGTTAAAGATTCTTCAATTGTTAAAGCGTACCAGGGCTTAGAGTTTGCCAATTTGAGGTCTCTCCTAAGATATTTTGTTTAGTTTTCTTTTTACGTTTTTTAGCAATCGCTAAATATCCTTTTTAGAGCGGGTGAAACTTTGTGGATGCTAAATTATTGGTATTTGCAGGGCAATAGTTAAATTACTTTTGTCACTAACTCTTTTTTTAAGTGGTGAATAAAGTGAAGAAGAACAATGGAATACAAAAAGCGCTCGAAACATTAGGCTTAACAGAATATGAAGCAAAAGCTTACGTCAGCCTAGTTGAAAAAGGCATATCAACCGCCGGAGACCTAAGCGCATTATCAGAGATACCCCACTCAAAAATATATGAAGTCTTGATGCGCCTAGAAAAAAGAAAACTAGTTGAAACACAAAAAGGCAGACCCATACTTTTCAAAGCCGTAAAACCTTCGACAGCATTAGAAGAAGTAGAAACACAACTAAAAAACTCCTTAGAAAAAGAATTATCTGAAAAAAGAGCCAACCTTGAAAACAATTACAAAAAAAGAATAAAAGAAGTAGCCGAAGCACAAAAAACCGTAATAGAAGAACTGGAAACGCTGTATGAAACAAAAGAAACCGCTGAACCTTCAGAAGACATCGTTTGGACAATCCAAGGAAAAACCAACCTTGATACACAAGCAAAGGACATTATTCTTTATGCAAAAAACGATGTACGCCTAAGACTTCCACATGATGATTTCACTGAGTTTGAACCTACAATCAAAACTGCATGCTCAAAAGGCGTAAAAATTCAGTTGCTTATTCACCGTCTAACGCCTAGCGCTCAAAAACTAGAACAAAGCACTGAAGTATTCCTAGAAGAATCGCCCTTACCTACAAACTATGGCATAATTATTTCTGACAACAAAAAGGGGATGTTTATTTCAGAAAATTATGAACATGGCTTCAAAACCTCTGGCAAAAGCGTCTTAATGGTGCTTACCCACTTTTATGACCATGAACTAGAAGAGTCAATCAAAATAAACAACAAGTAAAAGTAACGAAAAGTTGACAGCTATACTTTTTTTGCTACACATATAAAGTAGTTGTCATCATCCCTTTCAAAGGTAACCCTAAGCCCTATCTCTTCTATCATTTTCTTTAGATTTTCCATGCTAGGCAAGAAATCGTTCTTAATCTCCACACCACCTTCCATATGGACCCCGTTAATCTTTTTGGCTGAATCAGAATGAGCCACAACTAAACGCCCGCCTTTCTTTAAAGCGTTACTTAATGTTTTGATGGCTAAGGGTTGGTCAATAAAATGTGGAAAACAAGAATAACAAACCACCAAGTCAAACTCGGAATCAAACTTTAGTTCGTAAACATCAGAAGCCAAAAATGAAACCAACGGATGCTCTTTCTCAGAATATTTCGACCGTGCCACCGCAATCATTTTTTCCGAATAATCAACAGCAACAACACAGCCAGTCACCAGATATTTCTCGTAAAACGGAATCATGACTCCTGTCCCAGTGCCAACATCAAGTATTTTGTCATTGCACTGTATTTGCATCAAGTCGGTAATGTACTGGACTTTTTCAAGGTTATGAATGGTTATTTTGTCCCATTTTTCAGCGCGTTCATTAAAGAAGTCTCTCTGTTTTGGATTGATTTTTTTTGGGTTCATGTTTTGTCTCCTACTATACTATATTGGTATGACTACGGGTATTCCCCTGACAGTTTCCACGAACGCATCGACATTGTATACCTGTTTGATGTTTTCAGGGGTAATTACTTCGTGACCACCCGTGGCGTATACTACGCCGTCCTTCATTAGGACAAACTTGTCTGAATGTCGAATAGCCAAGTTTAAGTCGTGAATAACCATGATTGCAGCCATGTGATTCTTTTTGACGATGTTTCTGATTAAGTGCATTATCATGTGTTGGTTGGATAAGTCAAGACTGCTTGTAGGTTCATCTAAAAGGATTACCCTGGGCTGTTGAACTAAAACTCGCGCTATTTGCACCAGTTGGTATTCTCCACCGCTAATTTCATCAACATATTTCAGGGAAAGCCCATCTAAGCCTAACAGGTGAAGAACTCTTCCAGCTAAACGTACATCTTTTTCAGAAGCATCCCATTCAAAATGCGGTTTTCTGCCTAACAACACAGAATCAAACACTGTAGTTCGTGATGTTTCACTTTTTTGTGCCACGTACCCAATGTTTTTAGCAATATCTTTTTTGCTCATTCGATGAAGGTCAACACCCTCAATAAACACTGACCCAGCGTTTGGAGTTAGAACTTTGCCTATGCATTTGATTAAGGTTGTTTTTCCAACACCGTTTGGCCCCAAAATTGAAATTACGTCGTCCTCTTTCACTTTAAAAGAAACGTTTTCAAGGACGTGTCTGCTACGGTAGGAGAAATTGATGCCGTTGACTTCGAAGAACATTACTTCCTGTACCTCCTGATTAGCAGGTAAATGAATAGTGGTCCTCCAAGCATGGATGTTATGATGCCTACCGGTATAACTGAGGGATATAGAATGACTTGTCCAACTCCATCAGCTATGATTAGAATGATTGCGCCAAGGATACTTGAGAGGGGAATGAGGTAGCGGTGGTCGCTGCCAATTATCATTCGTGCAATGTGGGGCGCAAGAAGACCTATAAAAGCGATAATGCCAAAAAATGAAACGATAATTGCAGACAAAACTGATGTCAGTATCATGCCTACTATTCGTTCGCGTTCTGTGTTAACACCTAAGCCTTTAGCGGTGTCCTCTCCAGTGTCTAAGGCGTTATAATCCCATCGCTTGTAAAAGAAGTAAAGGGTTACTGGCAAAAACACCAAAAAAATCAAAGAATTCCAAGACCAAGTAGCTTTTCCCAAATCACCAAAAGTCCAAGCCACAATATTGCCCAACTGAGAATCAGTAGCAATATATTGCATAAAAGATAACCCCGCAGAAAACATTACATTGATAGCGACACCAGCAAGTATGATTGTTTCGGCGCTGACTCTTGTGATTTTTGTAAGAAGCAATATAGAACCTGTTGCCAACAGAGAGAACACAAAGGCACAGATGGTTGTAACATATGGGTTACTGATGGAAACAGTAGATGTCATAGCGCTTCCCGCTCCAAGAAAAATTATGGCAAAAGAGGCACCAAATGCCGCAGCGCTTGATATTCCTAAAGTGAAAGGAGAAGCAAGAGGGTTTCGGAGGATGCATTGCATTACTACTCCGGCAACGGCTAAACCTGCACCAGCAAGTAAAGCACCTATGATTCGTACCATGCGAATGTTCCAAACAATTCCACCATCGCCGCTGGTGTCGAAAGTGAAAATTGATTTAATGACAGTAAAAAAAGACAGATTTTTAGGTCCGTACAAAGCGGCTACAATAACACAGACAACCAGCAACAGCAAGCCCGCAAAGATAAAGAGACGTTTACGTTTTACAAAGCCCTTGTAATCTTTTGAAGTTTGGTTACCCTCTTGAGCGTTATCTTCGTAAATGTCAAATGCTTCATGTTGACTCTTGTCATGTGAAATCTGGCTTTCTGTCGTTATTTACACCGCCAAAAGAAAAAAGCGTTGGAATTATTAAGCATGGACTTGTTACAGTGTAACTGTGCTACATCCTGTGCCAGTTTGACCGGCGGCAATATTTGCATAAGTCATTGTGGTGCCGGGATAGAATAGTTGTATGATTTCGTTTGCTTTGTCTTCAAAGTTCCAAGTGTATAAGTCGCCGTTCATGGTGGATGCGATGTAGTATACGTTGATTAGCTGGTTGTCCCAGTTTGTGCCGTAGCATTTGTAGACCATTGTTGAAAAGATATTGCTGTTTTGGATTGCTGAAACGTCGTCTAATCCGGTGTTAGTGTTTATGTAGTCGTTGATTGAGGTTATGCAGTCGTTTAGGCCGATGCTGTCTATGAATATGTAGTCAGGGTTTGCTGCGATTAATGTTTCCAAGGTGATAAGGTATGGTTGACCGTTTGCGGCTGGTTCAATTGCATTGGTGATGTTAGAATAGTCAAAAGGTAAATAGTTGCCTGATGCTTTCAAAAATGATGCACCGCCGTAGTAGAACATTCCACATGCATATGCTTTTTCGGAACTGGCGGTTGTAGCTTTAGAGCTGATATCGTTAATCATTTGTACGATGCCGTTATTGAGTTCTGTTGCTCTGTTTTGTTCGCCCAATAATGTGCCTAAAGAAGATATTTGATTGTAGAAAGCATCACCGAATTCAAGGTTGGCGTTGATGACGTATACTGGAATGGTTGTTTGGGTTTGCAGGTTATCTGCGGTTGCCGTATCTTCTGCTGTTGAAGTTATGATTATGCTGGGGTTAAGGTTTAGGATTGCTTCTGCTGTTGTGGCTACCTGCGGTAATGCTGAGAAGTCTTCTTTGTTTACAAGATAGTATGTCTGGTCGTCTCTTGTGTTGAAGGTGCCTGCTGTTTCAATTGCATGAACTTTATCAACTGCGTCAAAATAGGAAACTAACCTTAGTGAGCAGGCTCCTACACAAAACACTGAGTCGATTTGTTCGGGAACAGTTACTGTTCGTCCTAAAGAATCAGTGACTGTTGAACCTGCAGCAGGGTTATTTCCTTGATTTAAGGTGAGACTGTAAACAACGCCTATAGCGGCGACAAGGACTATTGCTACTGCCACGATTGCGAAGATTTTGTTTTTTCCCATGTGAATACTTCCATCAACCAAATTGTAGTATTACAATTTTTTATTTTAGTAATACAAAAGTATTAATAAATTTTCTGTGAAACAAACCAACAAAATCTCATGAACACACACAAAAGTAATCCAACCAAAAAATAAGCACGAAAATTTAGATGGTGGGCCGAACCGGATTCGGACCGGCGACCTTCTGCACGTCAAGCAGATGTCCTAACCAGGCTAGACGACCGGCCCACTTTATTGCAGTATTGCATATGTGACTTCAAGCAGGTATTAAACCGTTTTCCTTCTAAAGTGCAAGTTAATTACAGTTTGCACGATTTAACCCTCCACATTATTGCCCTTAACAAGCAAAAAACATGAGAAAAAACGTCAACCATTTTTGGAATATATCGTAAATCGGAATTCACTACTTAAATACGAACTGCAAAGTATAATTTAGAATCAGAAGAAAGGAGAAGGCAATCGTGTTTCACGTTCATGTTAGGGCATTTCCTAGTTCAGCCCTCATCGTAGCAGGATCAATGGATTGGTTAACAACCGTACTGGGCTTAAATTATTTCGGAGCCACTGAAGCAAACCCATTCATTTCAAACATTGCAAACCAGAACATATTTGCTTTTACAGCAATAAAACTTTTAACGACACTGTTTGTGGGCTTAATTTTTTATCAGGCTGACAAATGCCTTCTTAAAACTGAAGATAAAACAACAAAATCATTCAAGTGGACAAGAGTAACACTAAAAATGGCTTACTACGGCGCCACAGCAATGCTTATAGTGGCAGTAATAAACAATAGCTTGATTTTAGCTCAAATAATTTAATTCATTTCTTAACTTTTTAATTCAGTTTTATCTGTTTTTTCCTTATACAAAACAGCAAAATAAGCCTACCCTGTAAAAACGGGCACCTTACATTTTAGAGATAAATGAAAAAAATGCGCTCAAAAAATTAAACTTAGACTTAAAACAAAAAAAGAAAAAAGAGTTTGGTTTAGGTTTTGTGTTGCTTATTTCTTTTTGAGGATCAACAGACCAACGAGTGCAACTGCAATGATAATTGCAACACCCATGCCGATTGTGTATAATTCGTATGGTGTGTTTGAAACTGTTGCTGTTGTTGGGGCTGCTTGTGCTGCTGATACTGTCAATGCGTTTTGTGCGTATGAGCTGTAGTATGCTTCTGATCCCATGAATGTTGCGTAGATTGTGTATTTTCCTTCAGTTGTTGGTGTGAATTCGAAGTAGAATTGACCGCTTGCATCGCTTGTTGTGTCACCTAGGTGTACACTGTTACCATTTGGATCTGTTGCATCGATTGAGATTGAAACACCGGTTGCATCCATTGGTTGTGAGAATTGCTTGTAGACGTATAGCATCCATGCGCTTTGAGATTCGTCAGAAACGACTGGGACACCGTTCGGGAATCGTAGTTGTAGTGCATCGCTTTCTGTGCCTGGTGAGTTGTCCATGATTGTTCCTTTAATCATGACTGCTGTGTTTGCTTCAACTGCTGTGTCTGGTGCTGATAATGTCGTTGTACTTGGGCCTTTGCCAATGCCGTAGATTTGTTGGTCGTATGTGTCCATTGTTGCGATGATGCTGTCTCCGATGATTGCGCGACCACCCCAACGTGTTTGGCGGAATAGACCATCTGCTCTCCAGATAAGGTCGCCTGTTTCTGCATCAAGTGCAAAGAACGGTGCGCCTCTTGGTTTAGGATCAAGTGCAGAGTGTTCTAAGCTACCGAAGTAAATCTTACCGTCTGAAACGAATAGTGGCATGATCCACCAGTTGTTTGTTAGGTATGATTCGTGGTATGGGTCGTTTGCAGTGTAGTTCCATAGTTGTGTTCCGTTGCATATGTCATAGCAGTAAACGATACCGCCGACTGTTGCTGAGTAGAGTTTGTTGTATGCAATAACTCTGTCTGGACCGAATGATGCAAGTACAGTGTCTGCCCATGCATCTGCATAAACTTGTGGTTCTGTTTCCCATAGGAACTCGCCTGTGTCTAAGCTGTATGCATAGTGAACTCTGTTTTCTTTAGAGAAGAAAATTGCAACCATGTCTTCTTGACTCCATGCAGCCCAGCCTGCTTGACCGATGCTGCTAATGGTAATGAAGCCTTCTGCCCATTCTGCTGGTGCAGCGTTCACTTTGTTAAATAACAAAGCACCTTCGCTACCTCTTGTCAAGTCAAGTGCCCAGATTTGTACGTTGTTGTAGTCTACGCTTGTAAGAATAACACGGTCACCGACGAATGCTTTCTGTATTGTTGTGTTTCCACTGCTTGGGAATACGCCAGCTGCTGCTGAATTGTATGATGGAATTGAAACGTTTAAGTCGTATCCGCGTTCTGTTGCATCATAAGTAACGCCTTGTGTTTGGCTACCCCAGCTTTCTGACATGCCGACTTTTCCTTTAGTTACGACATAGCTTGAGTTCCATTGTAGTAATCTGTAGTCTGGGTTTGATGAGTTTCCGTAGTTAACAATTGAGTATTTCATAATTTCGCCGTTTGGACCGATGTAGTTTGTTCCGCTTGGCACGTTGGTCATGTTGTATCTGAGAATTCCGCTTTCTGCGTCAACACCGTACCAGTTAGTTCCGCTAACTAGCCAAATGTATGAGAATGCACCACGGCTGTTGAGACAGTCCCAGTATAGGGTTTGTCCGATGGATATTCTTCCACCGCCGAATGTGTAGTTGTTTTCCCACAGAGTTTCGCCTGTGTGTAGGTCAACTGCAACGATTGTTTGTGTTGGTGCTCCGCTGACATATCTGTTGTAGTATAGAACGCCGCTAATGATTACTGAACCTGCGAATTTGCCTTCATAAGCATCACCGTTCTGGTAACCGTGGTCACCAGTATCGCCGCCTACTAAGCCGCCATTTGTATCGCCCATTGGCATAGTCCAAAGAATGTGTGCTGTTTCTGGAGCATCATTGTATGGTGCATACAGGTTATCGGGTTTTGATGCCCAACTGCCTGCCACTGACCACCATTCACGAAGTTGTGAATCAATTGGACGAGTCCAGTACTCAGATGGCAATGATTGACCTGGATATAAGTCAACTTGGTCCTCTGTAACTGTTAATTCTAGAACGTCTGTTTCACTTGGTGCATAGTAACCGCTTGCAACTCTGGGTGAGGTTGAATTGTAATATTCGCCTTCAAAATGACATTGTATCTGGTATGTTCCGACTATTTCTGGTGTGAAGTATTGGCCGACTGTTCCGGTTGACCATGTTTTTAGT
Organism: Bathyarchaeia archaeon; assembly: GCA_050108115.1. Classification (GTDB taxonomy): domain Archaea; phylum Thermoproteota; class Bathyarchaeia; order Bathyarchaeales; family Bathycorpusculaceae; genus Bathycorpusculum. Next base: position 394,006 of record JBNIDP010000001.1, read on the forward strand.
GGACCGATTGTTGTAACGTGTCCTTCTGGGTCAGTGATTGTAACTGTTACGTTCCAGCCATCACCGTCTTCTGCTAAGAAGTTCAATAGACCAAAATTAATTAAGCATTTTTGGCCTACACCGACTGGGTTTGGAATAGCGTCAACAAATGGATAAGTTGTGATGTTATCGGTAGATTGTGCGCTTACAGTGCCTGGCAATGCAAATATTGAGACAGTAAATGATAGTACCATCAATATTGCGAGTGTTGAAAGTACAGTTTTGCTTTTAAAATTTTTCAATTTTTTTCTTTTCTCCCTTGTTTTATAACTCAAAAAAATAACTAAATTGCTATTTAACTCTTATTGTTAATCAACAGTTCAAGCAATAGAGGTAACCAAAAGTGAAACATTGATTCAATAATGCATCAGAAATCGACAATTAAACCAGAAAGTTAATGCTTAAGTTACAGTATAAAAATTCAAAAATAAAAAATAAAAGTATCAAACGCAAACACAATGCCTTTATAAGTCTTACGGTAAAAAATAAGGCTAATGAACTCACTCAAACCAATGATTGTCTGGCTAATCCTAAACGGAAAAACCGAAGAAGCACTAACACTACTTTCACAAAATTACAACGTAAGAACACCAACACTAAAAGTAGGCTTACCAAAAGGTCACAAAACAACTGCTTTAGGCTGCTACACATCCAAAACAGAAACAATCTATGTACTCAACAGCGACATGCTAACCAACCCTTTTGTAATCATCCACGAATTTTACCATCACCTAAGAAGCAAAACAGTCGATAAAATACACAGAGGCACCGAAAAAAACGCAGACAAATTTGCGTTAGATTTCATAGAGACATACAAAAAAGCAGCAAATTCTTAGAAGAAAACAAATCATTCATCCGTAACGTAGACAGGTATTTTTTCGCCGTAGCAATTATAGGCTACAATGTCTCGTTCAGTCTGGTAAGGAAATCCTGCAATCATCATTATTCGCCCGTAAAAATGGTTAGCATCAACATCTGACGCAGATTTATCACCAGAGGGATGAGAATGAACCATACCCATAATAGAGAAATCCATTGGCAACATGTGATAAGGCAAATTAGCAAAACCATAACCATAAGTCGCAAAAGGCGGAACAAGCAAATCTGTTATGTGAATAGTATCTTTCTTCTTTTTGCCGCGTAAAATAAGCACTGTCTCTTTTGGATAAAGCTGTTTTGCGCTTACAAAAATAGAATACAGCAATTCCCTGCTTATTGAGACAGCCACAGTTTTTGCCATAGAAACGCAAAACAGTTTTCAAGTTTATTTATTTTTCCCCAAACATCTTTTGCCCAAAAATTTCGGGATATCACTTGCAGAACAGCATGTACTATTTTTTAGAACAAATAAAAAGCCGCAAAGAAAAAAATAAAAACCGAAGTTTTCTCAGAACCCAATAAGCACAAGATAGAAAGTGATAAGCAAATAATTTTTGTTAATCATGCAAACACAACAATAATAAACCAGAAGGCTGATTACTGTTAAACCGTTGCCGGGATGGCAGAGTGGTTAACGCGCGGGCCTTGAGAGCCCGTGGATCATCCGGTCCGCAAGGGTTCGAATCCCTTTCCCGGCGCCTAATTTTCCAAACATAACAGGCATTTTAGCCTAACTCAAATGTTGTTACCCCAAAAATCTTCTCCAAAGGCAACAAGGGAGCAGTTTTAGTGTACATTCGAACTGTGCTAAAAACTGGTTGCATACCATACGACTTAGCCAATTCAACAGCAGCAAAGTTCGGCTCTGGAACATCCAAAAACACTTCTTTATCTTGAACAGTGGAGGCTAAACTTGACAGTAGCAACTTAGCGGTTTGGGCGTCTTCAGCAAATAAGGGACCAACCTTTTGTCCTTTGAAGCATTTCCGAATTACGCCATACCCAAGAATGTTTCCGTTTTCATCTTTAACCATGAGGGCAGTGCTGTCGTTTTGAAAAAGCCAGCATTCAAGAAAACTGGGACGGCTTGCAGGGAAAAACTTGGCGTCAAAAACGGTAACCTTGTCTAAATTGGTTCTTTTTATGGGGACACATTTTTCGGATTTTTCCCCTTTAATTGTGCCTGAGTAACGGATGTTATTGTATGCTTTTTTGAAACCTGCTTGCTCGTAGCGACTTTGCATATTAACAACACCATCTAAACCTAAATTCAAATTTTGGCATTTACTTGAAACGAACTTTTGAAGCTCAAACCCTATGCCTTGCCCTCTAAACTCAGGCAGTACAATGTAGAAACCTGCGAAAGCAAAATTATCAGAATATTTGACAATTGATACTGTTCCTACAATTTTGTTGTTAAGTCTTGCAGCGTAAAAGCCGTTGTTATCAGTGTGGTAGAAGCATTCTCCATCATGAAGGCCAGGGTTCCAGCCTTCAGCTTGTGCCCATTGAATTGCTGTTTGGATTTCTGGTTGGGTCATATTAGTGATTGTTAAATTTTGAAGAAGCGAATCGTCAGTGTCCATACAGGTTAATGGGCAGTATGTGTTAATAAGAATCACTAAATCGGGATTAGAGTTTTTTAGGGTTCATAGATTTTTTGGCAAATCTCGGTTAGAACTTTTTCAGAGTTTTTGAGTATCTCTATCACATTTTCGCCTTTTTCTGTAAGTTGATACAACGTTTTTCGTCCGTCAGTTTTACCCTGAATTAATCCTTTACGTTCGATTGCGTAAAGTGTTGAATAAACGGTTCCTGGACTTAGGGGCTCTTGAAATTTGGAGTTAACTAATTCAATAATGTCATATCCGCTTATCCATTCGCGTTTTGTCATTTCAATCAAAATTATTATGTTAAGTAACTGATGGATAATTCTTGTTTTTATGGCACTTACCGTATATTCGTCAGAAAAATTGACGTTTGGAAGGTCACTCAAACAGCCCAGTTTCCTTTACTCCAAATATTTAATCTAAATTATTTTTAAAATTATCGAACAAATACCTGTTTTAAGCAAACATCACATCTTTCAGAAGTATTTATTGCAAAGATATTTTGGAAACAGCCAAACGGCAAAAACGAAAAAAGAAAGTAGGTTGTGGTTTAGTAATAGTAAGTTAATGTAACTGTTGCGTTGTTTGTTTCGGTGGCAGTGTTTCCAAGTATGATTTCAACGATGCTTGGAAGTACAGGGAAGTATGCTGTTCCATTGGTTCCAACTGTAACTCTTTGATTGTAGCTCAGGGAGTTGTATGTGTAGGTTGTTTGAACGTATGTCGTATTAGAAGAGGATTCTACCTGAACTTCAATGTATCCAGCATAGCCTAAGGCTTCGTTCAAAAGAGACGTTGTATTGTTTGCATCTTGAGTGTACGTTTGAGTATCCAATATTACTGCTGAAGCGTTAATTCCAACAATACTGCCGTAATAGCCGTTTTCATCTGTTAATTCTGCAATCTGCGCCTCATAATCAGAAACCGAACTGTTAAGACTACTTAGTTGATTTCGTAGTATGGTTGCTTGCGCTGTAAGGCTTGATATCTGAGTTGCCTGTGTTGCCACTTGGTCTTCCAAGTCACTTAGGCTTTGTTGGTCGCTAAAGACCAAGCCGTTTGCAACTGCCACAACTAAACTTGTTGCAAGCACAATACAAATTACACCTAAAGCGACGGCTACATTTTTGCTGACTACTTTATCGTTATTTGTTTCAGTCATTTTAGAGGACACACCCTTTTTGGTTTTTGGCTACTCTTTTGTTTAGATGTGGAGCAGTTGACTGAAAAATAAAACAGGGGGAATTAAGCGGTTTTTCCCAAATTGACCCCTACTATACCCTAAATTATAGGAAAAAAGTTAGTATTTTATGCTTAAGTACAGCAGGACTGAAAGGGCTGCAAACTCGAACAGGTCGGGCAAAACTATGAAGGGCCCTAAACCTGAAGGATAGAAGGAAAACACGCTTGCCGTGAAGGGGCTTGAAACCAAGTCTTTTAACAAGAATGCAAACCCAAAGATGATTAATCCGAAAGAGAACTCTGATTTGGTTTTACGGTAAACGCTAATGTAAGTAATTAACAGAACCGCTAGTAACGCCACGTTTACGGTAGAGATTATTGCGTGGGCAAAATAGAAGAATTCAAAATCGTAAGAGACAGGATGGAGTCCTCCTGGCGGCTGTCTTTGTATGATTTCTTCAGCCGGTGTGGACAGTATAGACGCTGCCCAAAAAGCTGCAAACAAGCCCACCAAGACTAGAATTGGAAGAAGTAATCCAATTTTGAATTTTATGTCGCTTTTCATCTTGTTTTCCATTTTTGCCGTGCCCCTTTTTCTACTTTTTCCCTATTTTACTGGTAATCTCCTCAAACAGGCTGTAATTGTCTTCCATCACTTGGGAAAGAAAATATGTGGCACCATACCTTTCACCGATTGAAGTTATCAAACGGTTCTTCTCTAAAACTTCCAAGTGATGACGCATTGTTTTATAATCCATGCCTAGCAAAGTTGCAAGCTGATTAGCATTTTGAGGTTTATCTTTGAGAGCTTCAAGAATTTTTGCTCTAGTTGGCCCGCCTCGAGTACCTGCAATTAACCATCCAAGCAGATACTTTAGGGAACGAGCGTTGCTAGACATTTTTTAACATCCTGTAATTGGATTATTGGTTCATCTATTTCGACTTAGAGTTATAAATGTCACCTTTTTTCGATTTAATTATCGTAAATTTATGGCAAAAAATGGAGTTAATTTGGGCAGAATATTGAAAAATGCCTTTATAATTTTTTGAAAACAATTTTTTGTTCACGGAGGTGGACACAAATAGACACAAAAACAAAAACATTAGCTTTAATTTCAATTGTAGCTTTAGTTGCAGTCGCTGGAATATTATTTTCAGCAAATCAACTCAATGTAAACGCTGATACTAACAGTACAAGCACTATAACCGCAGACAATTCCACGGCAGATTCAAGCACAATCACAACGACAGTTGACGAAACAAGTCAAGGTAACTGGTGCTTCAGTAACGAACGTATGGACATGCAAATGCATCACAGATTCAGCAGTGGACAGGTTCAGGTAAGCGATGAATTCAAAGAAAACGTTACAAGCATTGCAAACGCTGACTCAGACGTACAAGACTTACTAAATAACGGTTATAACGTGACGTCAGTTACGCCAATATTCCAAAGCGTTGTAGACGGAAACGGCTATGTAACCACCAAAGCTTCAACAGCAATACTAACATTAACAAAAGATGACTCAAGCAGCTACGGAAAAGCGCAAGTACTCGTTGACCTTGACCAAGCAACCGTAACTAAAATCTACATTGAAACAAAAACCCTAATAGAGAAGTAACCCCCATAGTTTTTCCTTTTCTTTTCTCCATTATTACCCGGTTCTTCTCTTCTTTTTTTCAAATCAAGCCTAATACCCTCCGCTTTTACATTTTTTGCCACATAGAATTCAGATTTGGGTTCAATTTGGGTATTATTTTGAAATTTATTTAATAGCAAATTTAACCTTCAAAGGTCTCCATGGCAACCGAGAAGGGAAATAACCCGTATAAAGAAGCCGCAAACTCTCACCGTTTGGGTTTTGTGGCGTCGAACAAGCATCCTCCTCAGCCCCTTCCCGGTTGCCAGATTTTAAAATTTTTATGGTGACCATTTTTGGGTGTATTAAACAGAGCGCTTAGAAATATTTCAAGACGAAAAATTCGTGCATCACTTGTAATAATTGCCTTGGCCTTTTCAATGGCTATTCTTATTTCGATACCTGCTGGAGTTATGGCTAATCAGGAAGCTGCTCAATCTATAAGCGACAACCTGAGCAGAACCATCAATGAAACAGGCGCATCTATTAACCAAACCTTAACTCAAATTGACTGTACATCTGGAGTTGAAGGGTACGGTTTTGGACCAGCTCAATCGAGCGGGACGTATCCTGGAGACATGCAGGACAGGCCTATGCCTTCGGGTGATATGAGTACTTTTGACCCCAGTCAGTTTGGTGGTGGACAAATGCCTGGACGTTTTGGCGGAGGTTCTTTTGGCGGTGGCGAAGCTAACCCTATGAATGAGACACTTTATGCAGACATTTCCGGTATTGATGGTGTAGTTGCTGTAGCTCCAATTTTAGATGCAACTCAAGGTCAAAACGTTACAGAAGAATTTATGGGGCGAACGTTTACTCGAATTGCGACAGACTATGTTATTGAGGGCATTCCGTTAACTGAAGAGCTTGTTAATTACAATATTTTACCAACTAACATTACTGAAGGCAGAAACCTGCAGGCAGGCGATAACGGCGTGGTAGTTTTAAGCGAAAACAACACGGCATACTTCAATGCTGGTGTAGGCGACACAATTAGTATTCTGGGAGAAGACTTTACAGTAGTAGGTATTCACGGTACCTCAAGTGTTTCAGACGTTAACACGCTGTATATGAACTTAACAGATGCTCAAACAATTACAAACAATGTTGGTTACATTACAACACTGCGAGTATTCACAACTGACAGTTCAGTTGTTTCACAGGTAGCCAGCGATATTAGCGCTCTGCACAGTGAACTTACAGTTTCAACCGCACAAAGCATGCTTGAAAGAATGCAAAGCACACAAGCAAACCAAACCAGCGCAATAGAAAACGCTGAAGCCTCACTTGCACAAAGTGAAAGCACAGCAATCCAAGAAATTCTTGTTGTGGTCATCGCAACCAGCCTCATTGTGTTGTTTGTTATGCTTTACACGGTTCGGGAACGCACAAAAGAAATTGGCACACTCAAAGCAATCGGTTTTAGCAACCGCACTGTAATGAAACAGTTTGTTTTGGAAGGTATTCTGCTAAGTGTCGTCGCTGGAGCCTTCGGCATTGGCATCGGAACATTCCTTGCACCATCCTTGTCTTCACTCCTTATACCCACAATAAGCGCAGGAACCACAAGAACCAGCGGCCAATTCGTTCAAGTAGCAACCCAAACAGCAGTTTCTGTTACACCAGAATTAATGCTGTTAGTTTTCGGTTTCTCAATACTGTTAGGCGGTTTAGGCAGTTTGTATCCAGCATGGAGAGCAGCAAAAATTAGACCAGCAGAGGCGATGAGATATGAGTGAGATAGCACTAAAAATTGAAAACCTAACAAAAAGCTACATGCTTGGCAAACGTGAAGTCCAAGCATTAACCAACCTAAATCTCGAAGTCAAAAAAGGCGAATTCGTCTCCATCATGGGACCATCAGGTTCAGGCAAAACCACATTATTAAACGTGATAGGCTGCATCGATAAAGCAACCAAAGGCAGCGTAGTTTTAGACGGTGTTGCAGTTGACAAGATGCCTGAGAATGAACTCTACAAGATTCGCAGAGACAAAATGGGTTTCGTTTTTCAAGCATTCAACTTGTTGCCATACCTAAATGCCAGAGAAAACGTGGAATTGCCCATGGAACTAAAAATTTCAGGTAAAGAAGCTCGAAAGAAAAAATCAAGCGAACTTTTAGCAATGGTGGGACTTTCAGGAAGAGAAAACCATCGCCCTCAACGCTTAAGCCAAGGAGAACAACAACGCGTAGCAATTGCCCGAGCATTAGCCAACGACCCTGCAATCATTTTAGCAGATGAACCCACAGGCAACTTGGACACTCAAAACAAGCAAGACATCATCAAACTGCTCGCAAACCTCAACATCAAACAAAAAACCACAATCATCATGGTTACCCATGACAGCCAAGCAGCCTCTCACACTGAAAGAGTAGTTTTCCTTAAAGACGGAAAAATCTCCAAAGAAAGAGAAGGCTTACTGCTTAACAGGAAACGGGAAGGACAAACAAAACAAACCAAAACAGAAGGAATGTAAAACAAAATGACTGAAAAACCAGAAGAAAACCAAAACACTCAAAACATTGAAGAGGCTTCAGAAGGAAAAAGCCAACCTGCACCTCAAGAAGCCACAACACAACAACAAGACCAAACATCACAAGCCCAAGAACATTCAACGTTCTGGCTAAATAATGAATATTCGCCGCCTCCACCGCCCCCTTTGTCACATCAACCGCATCAACACAAGCACAAAAGCACCAAAGTAGTAATGGTTGCTCTTCTTGCAATTTGTCTGCTTGCTGGAAGCTTTATCGGGTACGCTGCAACGTATTCGGCACTTAACGGAAGAATCGACGATCTTCAAGCTCAGTTGCAGTATTACCAGTCAAACGGTCAAACCGGCAGCATAGACACAGTTTCAAGCGTGAATTATACCGGTTCCCTTGCAAGTCTGTATCAGAACGTAAAAGCTTCTGTTGTAGTAGTACAGGACCTTGTGCCGCAATATAATATGTGGGGTTTTCTTGCAGGCTACGGGATTCAACAAGGTTCAGGTTTTGTAACCAGCGTTAATAATCAACAAGTAGTAGTGACAAATAACCACGTAATTGCTTCAGCAACTAACATTACTGTAACCTTTGCAGACGGTTCCAGTTACAATGCACAAGTATTAGGTTCTGACCCATACGCGGACCTTGCAGTCCTAAGTGTGGATTCACTACCAAGCAGCACATCATCTTTATCCTTGGTTAGTTCATCAACCCTTAACGTGGGCGACACCGTTGTCGCGGTAGGTTCACCATATGGACTCTCAGGCACTTTAACAACAGGAATCATCAGCGCTCTTGGAAGAACCATTGTTGAAGAAAGCAGCACCACAGGCATTAGCATTCCAGACACAATTCAAACCAGCACAGAAATCAACCCAGGAAACTCTGGAGGACCTCTAATTAACCTGCAAGGACAAGTCGTCGGAATCACCACAGCTGCAGTCAGCGATTCACAAGGTTTAGGCTTCGCAATCCCCTCGGACACAATCATGCGGGAAATTGTCTCACTCGTTAACACTGGCTCATACACAAACCATCCATCCTTAGACGCAGTAGGAACAGACATGAACCTACAAATAGCACATGCAATGGGAACTGACGTTACTTACGGTTGGCTGGTAGAATCAGCATCACAAAATAGCGGTCTTGAAGGCGGCAATACACAACAATCAATACTAGGTGACCGCATAACTATTGGCGGGGACATAATCATCGGTGCAGGCAGCACATCAATAACTAACGCAGATGACCTTTTAGCGTATCTTGAACGCAACACAGTGCCGGGACAAACTGTGGATTTCATTGTTATTCGCGATGGGCAACAGCAGACGGTAACAGTAAAAATTAGCAGCTTGACCTAAACTTTTTACAGTTTCATCTTCGTTTCTTTTTTTTGTTAACTTTTTTTTACTTTTTTTACGGTGAATAACCATATTGTTAAGCTAAACCAGCAACCACAACAAATGAATATAGTATCAACTGCCGTGTTTGAATCAAAATTTAACGTATTAGCCCCTTGCGGGTTTAATGTAATAAACGCCGTCTCATAAAGGCATATGCCAAGTTGGTTAAGTCAAGGTTTCTTTGCTGTCCAAAAATGCTTCAATATCTGAAATGAATTTTAAAGATTCAGATTCTATCTGTCTTGTTAAAACGTCCAGATTAGAAAAATTAGCGTTATCTACTATTACATGCTCAACAATAGAGTCAACGTCGTTAAGGCTTGTGGGAACTTTGTATTTGTTGTAGTTGGCTTCTTTGAATAATTTCCAATATTTTTCTTGAGCAGTTTTGTTGTATCCTGCCAGCCAGACCTCAAAGCGAAACGAGTCATGAACAAACAGAAGCACAACTTTGAGTTTTCGCTGTTTTAATGCTTTTGGAAAAAAGTAAAAGTAGGAGTAATCCATCGTTCCATGTTGAACGCTGCTTGAGACAAAGTCAGGATATTTTTTCTCAAAATACAACCGTAACCCGTCAAGGTAGCTCATCAAACCCTTGTAAGCAGTTCTGATGGTACCCTTTTCCAACTGTTTTTTGTACTCATTTAAGGAAATCTGAAAGTCAACCTTTGCTGCCTTAACGGTTTGTTCTTTAGCGCTCAACAATATCCCCAAAAATGTTTAAGGTACAAGTGAATTATAAGCTTTTGAAGGCAACAGTTTTTAAATGAGCAATAAGGGCAAAACAACAAAACTAAGACAAGTAAGGTTTGTTGACTAAAGAGTCATACAAATAGCGTACCCTTATATGCAGCTAAAGTAGCCTATATATAAATCCATTAAAAGAAGGTAAAGCTATGTCCGCATTTGCAAAGCCAGGAGCATATGACTATAACGCAACAGTTTTCTCGCCAGATGGGCGTCTATACCAAGTTGAATATGCAATGGAACTCGTTAACAGGGGAGCAACCATTTTAGGCATAAAATGCCCAGAAGGCGTAGTACTTGCTTCAGAAGAAAACACTGAGGCACTTGAAAAAACATCCCATTCACTAAAAATTTTCCAAATAGATGACCACGTTGGAGCAGCCATCGTTGGTTTAGGTTCAGATGCAAGAGTTTTAATCCAAAAAGCCCGTGAAGACGCGCAAAGCAACAAATTAACTTATGATGAACCAGCCGATGTTGAAACTATAACAAAAAGCGGTAGCGACTTACAACAAGTATACACTCAACATGGTGGTGGTCGCCCATTCGGAACAGCCTTAATCATCGGTGGAGTTGATAAAACTGGACCACGCGTTTTTTGCACACACCCAAGCGGCACCTACAAAGCCTATAAAGCAGTCTCCTTGGGCGCGGGAAGAGAAACCGTACAGGCGCAACTAACAGAAAACTATAAAGAAAACATGACTCTTGAGGAAGCATTAAAGTTGGCAGTTAAATGCCTAAAAAATTCATTACAATCAAGACAAATGCCTGTTAAATTAACAGTTGCAGTTATCCCAGCGGCAACAAAGAAAATCAAATTGTTAACTGAAGAAGAAACAGAAAGCCTCATCAAAGAGGCACAATAAACCTTTTTCCAGTTTCTCATTTTAGCCTTTTTTTATTTGAGCTTTGTTTTGCATCATTCCATAAGCTTTCAAAACAAGTTTCAACTACAGTTACAAGAGACGAACTATTAGATACTAATACTTGAGAATCATAGGGGCATCCATTGGAAGCTAGCGGGATAAGCGCCGTTTTATGATCAAATATACTGATAACCGAAGACTGCTTGCTATTGCAATATTTTAAACTTGATTCCTCATGCTCAAACAAGTCTAGAAATGCATTATGCTCAGGTAAAAGTTCAATTTTTTTAAAATTAGGCAGTATAACGCGCATTTTAACCCCTCTCTCAAGAGCTTGTCTAATATGTTCATAAAATTCGTTTAAAACGTATTTGTAAACTTCAAAACTGTTAACAGCAATATCTATTGTTTTAGTAGTATGTTTGATGAGCTTAATTATTTCGCTGTGCAGTATCTTGGTAGAAGGAAATAGAACTAAATCGTCTGTTTCCATCTTTGATTGCCTTTTTCGATTAAGAACATCGATTAAATTGCAGGTTTTTTCTCCAAGCTCTACAGTATTTTTTAATTTGTTATCAAATAGATACGGTAACGAATATTCTGCTGGAAGAGCCTCAAACATTGTAGGCACAGAAAGTATTTTTTTAACTAACCCTAGTTCTTGAAGCGCCAGCATTGTTCGGTAGACATCTGAACGGGCTATGTTTGCATATTTAGATAACGCTTTGACGGTAGTTCGTCCAGATACAAAAAGTAAAAGGTAAACACGCGCTTGAAGAGGGCTGAGTCCTAAAAGTCTTAAAGTCTCTGCCTCTTGCTGCTCCACAGAAAGCTCGCTCCTCAAACAACACTTTGGTCAAAAAATCATTATAAAATTTTCTATACTTTACACAAACCTCTTTAATTATTTATCAAAAACGAAGATTTTTTCTTATTTAATTCAGCTAGTGCACAATACACTAACCACTTATTAAATACCTTTTTTGCAAAATCAGTTAGCACAATAACGAGGAAAACAAATGAACAAAAAAATTAAAAATATTTCGACAATTGCTTTACTAATAGTTCTATGCTTTTCCATGTTTATAATAATAAAGTCAGACACGGCAAGTGCACAAACACTACCACAACCTATCGCTGGACCTTTACAATCAGGAGTAACAGTCGATGTTCAACCATACACAAAAGCCTACCTCAGCTTCAGACCAGACCCAGTAGGTCTTAATCAGCCTTTTCTAATCAACATGTGGGTAACCCCGGCCCCGGGAGCTCAAAGATATTATCCTGATTTTAAGCTCACCATTACAAAACCAGATGGAACCCAAGACGTCATTACGATGGATTCCTACGTTGCAGACGGCACCGCATGGCTTGAATACCTGCCCGATCAAGTCGGAGAATGGAAACTAAAATGGGAGTTTCCAGGCGTATACTTCCCAGCAGGCAGATACTTTGAAGGAGAAGTAATTCCCACAAACTCAACAATTGGTCAATACTACAGCAAGGCAGTATATTGCCCTCCAGCAACGACAGCAGAGCAAACGCTTATCGTGCAAGAAGATTGGGTATGGTCATGGCCAGTTGCTCAGTTACCAACTGATTATTGGACAAGACCCGTCAACGAAGAAAACAGAGAATGGTGGCCAATACTAGGTAACTATCCATGGTATGGTCCAGGCGGAGGAGCTAAATGGGATGAATTGTACCCCGACACTAACCCCTGTAGCAATCAAGCATACGCTTTTATCCCTTGGGTTCAAGGGCCTGAAAGCGCTCACGTTGTTTGGAAGCGTCAATACTACTTAGGCGGCTTATTAGGAGGAGACTTAGGCGGTGCATCTAGCGTTTACTGGTCTGGTTGGTATGCAAGACCCACCATAATCCTTGATGGAAGATGCTATCAAACGGTCATCAAACCTAGCACAACAGACCCTAGCGGACAAACCTATTGGCAATCATACGATTTAAGAACAGGCGAAATATTCTGGGAGAGACCCTTATTTGAAGGAGAAACGGAACCCAACCTAATAGAATACGGCATCACTTCCTTAGCGGTACCAGGCGTGCAGCCTAAAGCAGACACACCCTACATTGTTTCAATCAGCAACGGATTCCTAAGAAAATACGAACCAATCAATGGATACATGACCCTTAACGTTTCAATTGCACCTTTAACAGGTTCAGGCGGAAACTATTACATGAATGGCTATGTAATGGGTATACAAGACCTTGGAAGTGCAACTGGTTCTGAAAGGTACAGACTTATCAACTGGACGACGTTTGGAACTGCAAGAACACTTGAAGAAAGAATTGTAAGCAACACAACATACGGAAGAAGCAGTTTACCTAGCACAGGAACAACAGATTACAACACGGGTGTTGGTGTAGTAGTAGCAAATACTGAAGAAGGCGGAATTCGCACTGGGCAAAGACTAGAAAGCTATGACCTTAAAACAGGCACATTACTTTGGAATGAAACATTTGAAGAACCTCAATACAGTGGAGCATCAAACGTTGCAGATCATGGTAAAATAGCAATTTTATCAGCAAAAGGATACTACGTAGCATACGATCTTAGAACTGGAACCCAAGTGTGGAAAACAAAATCCCTTGACTACCCATGGGATGAACCAGGATGGGGCAGCTACTCAGTAATTTCAGCATACGGAAAACTTTACTGGTTTGCACAAACTGGCATCTATGCCATAAACTGGGAAAACGGCGATATCGAATGGAAATTCGAAGTCAAAACGCCTGTACCTTATGAAACAGAATATACAAGCGCAAACGGAACAACAGTATACCCATTCCATGCGCCAGGCATGTGTGCTGACGGAAAAATCTATGCATACCTTTGCGAGCACTCACCTGAAACACCGTTCTATAGAGGATTACCAACAGTATGCATCAATGCAACAACAGGCGAACTAATTTGGAAAGTAGGAATGTCAGGTTCAGGACAGCACACTAGAACTGCATGCCAAATTAGGATAGCAGATGGATACATGACACTTGGAACTAGAGACGGATACGAATATGTTTTCGGCAAAGGCAAAACAGAAACAACAATAACGGCACCTGACATTGCAATCGCAAAAGGAGACAGCATAGTTATCAAAGGAACAGTACTTGATATGTCACCAGCACAACCAAATACGCCTTGCGTATCAAAAGAATCAATGGCTCTACAAATGGAACACTTGCACCTACAAACATCAATCGCAGGAATTTTTGGAAATGAAACCATCACCGGAGTCCCTGTTACTTTAACAGTTGTAGACCCCAACGGCAACATTGAAGACATTGGAACCACAACCACAAACGGTTACTACGGCACATTTAGTTTTGCTTGGACGCCTGACCTTGAGGGCAAATATGAAATTATGGCATCATTTGTAGGCGACGAATCATACGGCAGTTCATCGGCAGCTACTGCATTTGTAGTAAGTGAAGCCCCCCAATCAACATCAACAACAACATCAACGATAAATTATGATTCAGCCAACAACGGCATCATGCTGGGATTAGCAGCAGCAACAGCAGCAATAATTATCGCATTAACCATCGTTGGGATTTTAATTCTAAGAAGAAAACCCTAAACACACCCTCTTTCTCTCTTTCTTTTTTTAAAAAAAAGTAATGATTGCCAGCCTATTTGCCGCCTATTAGTCTCCAAATAGCAGTTGTATGCAGAAACCTATAGGGGGTCTATACTTTTAGATAGGGGTAGGCTCTATCCAGTTTAAAGCCTGCAAATCACTAAGGGTGGTAGGTGCTATTGACGCAAAAACACGTCATTAGCATGTTGAAAAACTGTTTTTTATGATTTTTTGGAGTTTTTTTGAACTGTTGCTGAAAGGGTTTATTAAGTAAATACGTAACTTACTGCAATTGGTGAAAAAAATGGTACACATGACTTTTCGCATTGAAGAAGATGAAGAATACTGCGACGACGACTGCGATTGTGACTGCGACTGCGAAGACTGCGAGGACGAGTAAACCCGCAAAAAAATGAGCGGTAACCCTCTTTTTTCCATTTTAACCTGTTTAAGACGGCTATTCTAAGAATTGCTCCAGATACTCTGTTACCTGCGCGTAAGCTTCTGCATCTTCAGGCCCAAACCTGCAACCACTACGGTCACATTTAATTAACGCTTCACCCTCGTTTTCTCCTACAGGTTCATTATACTTAATCCTGTACACAAGCCGAGCTACCAAGCCGTTTTGCACCTGAAAAGTCAACAATGGAAACTTTACACCTGGAAAATAAATGTCATACTTCTCGCCTGCTCTTTTTTCAATCATAAAATCCTTGCGTTCCTCTAACCCTAACAGGCTATCCAAAAGTGTACCTGTATAATTGGGAAAACCCGCTTGCACTTCCTGTTCCGCCTTCCTTTTGACCTCTAAAATCTTCTCGTCAAGCACTTCTATATCCCAAAGTTCAACACCCAATTTTTCCGCGTCCAACTTTGCCTGCACAGAAAACACTGCAGTAGCTAAAACAATTGCGTTGTCACATTTGTAGATGCGTTTTGCCTGTTGAGCCATCAAAACAGCCGCATCAGAAACCACACAGGTTTTAGGGAACTTACGGGCTAAAACCGCGTTTTTTGTGTCATTTCGGGATGCTATGTAATCAACGCCCTGCATGGTTTGGATTTTTTCAGGATGAATGTCGTAACCTAATTCTTGCATTAGCCATTTTGTGAATGTTTCAAATTCTTTGCTGGATAAGCTTTCAAGGGTGTAGGCGGTTTCTTTTGTTTGTTTTGGGTCTGCTTGTTTTTCAGTTATTGTTTTAAGAAGTTTTTGCTCAGTTTTTTCAGCCGCTTGAAGAATTTGTTTTTCGATTCTTTCTGCGAGGACTTCTGCTTTATCAAGAGGCAACCTAAGTTCATCTTGAAGCAACTCAACCATGTCGATGTTTGGGTATTTTTCGATGATTTGCTGTAAAACTCCGTTAAACTTTACTTGATGCAAAATGTTGGCTCCTTACTGTTTGTTTTTTCCTGCGTGTTTGGGGCATAATTGATGCTTAAACTCGTCAGTGTAAGACAGGTTATCTTTAGAATAGACTTTACCGCTACCGCACACGTCACAGAAACCGTAATGCTGGATGCAAACGCTTGAGCCATCATGACTGCATTTAAACTCAAGCAAACGGCTATGGCGTTTTCCACACACTGAACATACAAAACCTGACCCCTGCTCAATGTACTCGTTTAAAGTATCATCAAACGATAACGCCGCCTTTTTAGAGTAAACTTTGCCTGAATCAATGGATTGTTTAATGCAGTTTGCGCAAACGTATTGGCTGTCTTGGGTAGCGTAGCCTTCAGTGAAAGTTTTTTTGCATATCGGGCATGTTACATCGATTGTTTGGTTTAAACCCAAAGTTAAAGCTGAATGAATGCAAGCGTCATTGTCAAGCATTACATCAAATTTTATTTTGCAGGTGTTTATTACAAGTAAATTAATGAATTTCACTGAAATGTTGGTTAGGTAAGATTCTTCTTCCCGTTTAAGAAGCACCATGTAATTGTTTTGCCACTTCAAAGGGTCAAAATCGTGTTTCCGTGAAAAAATCTGCTCTCTACGTTCCTGTTTAAGCCGTTTCTCAAAAGCCCT
Organism: Bathyarchaeia archaeon; assembly: GCA_050108115.1. Classification (GTDB taxonomy): domain Archaea; phylum Thermoproteota; class Bathyarchaeia; order Bathyarchaeales; family Bathycorpusculaceae; genus Bathycorpusculum. Next base: position 410,494 of record JBNIDP010000001.1, read on the forward strand.
AAGTTTAGCTTTTTTCTCCCTGCTAAGAGGCAAATCAAAAAGCGCCAACTTATCACGAAGAAGCACCTTCAACTTTTCGTCAGCAACATCTTTAAGCTGGTCAAACAGGTCAGGCTTAACTTTACCCTTTACATCAGACACCGCCAAACTTGCGTCTGCTAAAAAGTTGCCCTCACCAAAACTTGCAACCTCCACAACGTTAGCCTTCTCATCAAGAAGAACAGTAATAATCTCCTCGTTTTTTGGTCGCAACTTATTATAAAAAATAACCGAATAATAGAACTGGAAAAATCTAACCAGTTCTTGTTTGCCAACTTTCACTTGGCTGATTTTTCCACAGTTAATTAGGTGATAACAACTGTTAGCTTTGACACAGACACTAACTTCTTTTTGTCCAACAGTGACTTTGTCGCAGTCAATGCAAGCAAACGAGGTGTCTTTAAAGTGTTTTTTTACTTCTGTTTCCATGTCTTCTTTGGGACTGAGCATGATTTGGCAGGGCAGCCCATTTTCTTGGCAGTCTCTTAGAACCTGCTGAAAAGCTGGACTTCCCGGCGCGATAAGCGGCACCTTTTTTTCCCGTCCAACTGTTGGATGATAAGTGTATTCTTCTTCAGCTTTATCAGGATAGGTCACGCAGAGGATTTCGTTTTCAAAGGTTATTTTGCCGTTCTTTGCTTTAATGTAGGCTTCAAAGAAGTCTTCAATGTTGGTTTGGCTCAATCAATTACTCCCTGTGTGAATTCTTCTGCTAATTCTTGGCTTTCTCTTGACGTGTTTAGGTTCTTTGCGAGTTTTTCAAGTTCTTTTTGTATGTCTAATCGTGAATTGCTTCTAAGCAAGATTTCAGCAATGGTTTTCTGTATGTCTTGGTCGCCTTCTTTAAGTTCAGCAAGAACTGTTTCCATTTTGCCAATTGTCATTGAGAATAACTCGATTTTCTGGTACAAAATATGTAACACATAATCATCAATGGTGTCTTTTACGGCAAGATTAAAAACGGTAACGTCACGGTCTTGTTTAAACCGGTGAATTCTGCCAATTCGTTGCTCAATCTTCATCGGATTCCAATGCAAATCAAAATTAAACATCATAGCACAGTTTTGCAGGTTAAGACCTTCAGCCGCCGCATCAGTTGCAATCAAATACCGAATTTCACCGTTCTTGAACGCTTCAATAGTGGAGTCTCTTTCGATTTGGTTCATATCGCCCAAATACACTTCTGCTCTTCCAAACTCTTGGTCAATCATTTCCTTTATCTTGCGTGCAGTAATTTTTCGCAAACAGAAAATCAACGCTTGCTCTTTCGGAGTTTCATTAAGAATACTTCTGAGCAAGTCCATTTTGGCGCTTTTAACCTTCTTTGCCATTTCAATAAGCTTGTCTGTAGCTTCGGTTTCCATGGGGAACCTTTGTTGCCGTTTTTTCAGTGACTCAATTGAGGCTGCGGGTGAACTGGAAAAAGACTGTTGCAGCGTGATGGCTTGGAAAACAAGTATGGCGTTGCTTTGTGATTCACTGATTTTCCGGTTCGGGTTTTCAGCAATTAAAGTTTCAATAGTTTTAAATTTGTTCTGGCTAACTGCCCGCAGGTACTCTGTTGCTTGGTCAATAAACTCGCGTTCGTAATCGTTAGCTTCCAGCGTTCTGGATTCAACAACCCGTTTAGTAAACGGAATACCCGTTTGTTCTCTTCGCGTACGACACATCATGTCTTTTAGTAACCGTTTAAGTATGGGCGCTTCTTCTTGCCTTACAACGCGGCTTCTTGAATCCTCAGCAAAACGCGAAACAAAAGCGCGTTCACTATCTAACACTCCCGGCTGAATCAAATCAACAATACTGTAAAGGTCAGTAAGCTTGTTACATAGTGGTGTAGCGGTAAGCATTAGGAAATGGTTTTTGCGCAGATTTCCAAGGCAAGCGCGCCCTTTGCTGTGAGTGTTCCTAAAAGCATGTGCTTCATCCACTACAATTAAGTCCCAAGTTCTACTTGAAAGCTCATCGAACTTTCTTGATATCAGGCTGTGTGAACATATTATTTTATCGTCAGCTTTGAGGTTAACACGTTCGCCTGGATAGTTGGCTACAAAAAAGTTTTCTCCAAATTTTTCTGCCATTTCCGTTTTCCATTGAGAAAGCAAGCTTTTAGGTGAAATAATTAGGATTGAGTGGATTTCGCCCCGAAGAACAAGCTCTTTCATGATTAAGCCTGCTTCAATGGTTTTACCAAGACCAACCTCGTCACCCAAAATGGCGTTTGCGTTCATTTCATTAATAACTTGAAGTGCAGTTTGCATCTGAAACTTGTACGGTACAAGTTTTGTTCTAATGGCATCTAAAGCGATAAGGTGGTCTATTTTGCCAGTGTTCTTAATCTGTAAAGCTTCAAGGTTAAGCTTAAACTTTTGATAAGACGAGTAACTGTTTGCCGTAACCATTTTTTTAATACTATACGGGTCAGAGTACGTGCAAGTGTAATAATGTTTAACCTTCTTGCCTGCCGCGTTTTCTTCCTCAAAATCGCATGAAACGATTTTTTCCTCCGCTTTGCCCTCTTTGACTGCCGAGTTTTTCTTGCTTTTACCGTTACTCTTCGGCTTATTTTCGAGGTCAATTATGTTAAGACTCGTTAAGGTTGATTTGACATCTAAATGTTTGGAGTCTTTATGGTTTTCAGACAAGCGCATCGCGGAATCTACTTTTTATCAGGGTATAAAAACCTAAAGTTACAGAAAACCGGTTTTCCGCAAGACAACCAACAATATTAGCCCCTGATGGAAAACCCCTAAAACGGTTGGCTCCTTTTTTGTTTCTGATTAGACTTAACTTTAAGTTAGGTTATGCATTAGTGTTAAGCTGGAGTTAATGGCATAGTGGTAAAGAAGAAAAGAGACAGCGTTGAAGTAACTGAAGCGGAAACTTTTGCCTCTTACAATGAAAAGCTGCTACAAAAGTATGGTGAAAACTGGCTTGGAAAAGGAAAATGTACTGGCCTTGAGTTTAAACGTTGGCTGGCTCTACGGGACAACAAAACCGAAATACCCTAAACGCCATTTTAATTCAACAAATAAGTTCATTTTCTCAGGAAAGTTTACAGTTAATGCACGCAATAGTAGCTAGTTTAACTTGAAACGTACTTTCCAAAAGGCTGAATAATTACTTAACTTTTGTCAAAAAAATTTTTTTGTTTTGAGATTGTAGATAAAATTTAAATGAAAATTAGAACTGTGATGAATTTGTTGAGATGAAGGCAAGAAAACGTTTTACATGTTAAACTTGCGCTTAATCGTCCACTTCTGTCAGGAAGGGTTTGGCTACTAATCTCCATCTAAATGTCTCACTCTGGTGGCTGTTGATTGTAATTGGGTAAAAATCGCGATAAAATCGGGTTAATGGCTGCAATTTTAGAGGCCGCAAACACGGGGGCTCCTAAAACCCGAATAATGATTAACGCAAACCTGAGTTTCAAGCTTTTAGAAAAATACTTGGGCTTATCAATGCAACTTGGTTATCTTGAAGCTGAAGGCACACTTTACAAGGTTACCCAACAGGGACGAATTTTTCTTGTCAGATATAGACGATTTGTAAGTCAACATGCCCAGGTTCAAAAATCTCTACGAACTCTTGCAGAAGAGCGCGCCATTTTAGATTGTCTGTGCAAAAGAAATCGAAAAAATTATTAAATCCTAAGAAGGGCAAATAGTGAAAAAAGTTTCGATTGCATCATTAACTTTTCTTGTTTTAAGCATTTTTTTGCTTGAAACACAATTAATTCAATGTCAAATGGGTGTATCTGATAAGATACAAGAGGCAAACAACGCTGTTTTATCTGCTTTTACCGAATTAAGTAACGCTGAAAGCTCTGGTGCTAACGTCACAGTTTTACTTGAACAAATGAATAATGCTGTAAACCTTTTGGCACAGGCTGAAAACGCCTACAAAACAGGAAATAACCAATTAGCCTCCGATAGTGCCACTTCTGCATTATCGATAGCCCAACAAATCCTGCCAGAAGTTCAAAACGCTCAAAACATCTCAGTTATCCAAGGTCAAAATGCTTTTATGAATACGGTTTTTTGTGCTGGAATTTGCAATTTTTTAGTACTGTTAGGTTTATTTTTTGGTTGGCGTTTGGTAAAGAAGCATTACGTCAATAAAATGTTAAAATCAAAGCCTGTGGTGAAAGACCATTAAACTTTCAGAATGTAAGCTTATCTTTTTTGCCGCCGCTCTGAGCAGCATTGTTTTGATTTCTTGTTTTATTATACTTCCAATTGTAAAACTGCCTGCCGGAGAAAAATTTTCTGAACTCTACTTGTTGGGTTCACAAAAAATGGCACAAGACCTCCCATTCAACATATTGCAAGGAAAAAATTACACTGTCTATCTTGGCGTTGGAAATCACTTAGACTCTTTAGCGTATTATCTTTGCAGCGTAAAAGTTCGAAATCAAACTGAAACCACCATAAACGACGAAAAGCCACGCTTATCAGATGCTGTTTATCAATATCGAACCATGCTGCAAAACGGTGTTAACTGGACTGTTCCATTAACGTTTTCCTTTTCAGAAATCAATTTCGCAAACACTCAATCGACACTTAAAACCTTAACAATCAACGACATTAAAGTTAACATAAACAAAACTACCTTGTTCGACCAAAACAACAACGGCTACTACTATCAAATCTTGGTGGAGTTATGGGCTTTTAACTCTGCATCTGGCTCCTTTGAGTACCAAAACAGGTCAGTGTATTTTTGGCTAAATGCAACTTCAAGCGTTTAAGAAGACTTGCCTATGTCTAGCGTTTCAGTTGTGATTTCCGTCTTTTCAATAGAGCGCGCTAATCATGTGCTTGACTGTATAGAATCCCTTAAACGACAAACAATACAGCCCAAAGACATAGTTGTTGTACTAGACCCCGATGAATCCTTAATTGCTTACTATCATAAACTGTTGGACTCTTCTGTAAAGTTGGTAATAAGTGACGCATTTGGTTTATCGTCAGCCCGAAACAAGGGCATCAGTTATTGCGACACAGAAATAGTTGCCTTTATCGACGATGACGCAACAGCTGAACCCGATTGGCTTTGCAAACTAGTAAACAACTTTTCTAACCCCAGCATAATCGGCTTTGGCGGACGAATCATACCATTGTGGCCCAGTAAACCTCCAAACTGGTTTCCTGCAGAATTGTATTGGATAGTTGGTTGTTCCTATCAAGGTCTTCCAACAAAAAAAGCGTTTATCCGAAACCCTATCGGTTGTAACATGGCCTTTAGGCGTCACGTGTTCGAGAAAGCTGGATATTTTAGTACAACAATCGGTCGAGTTGGTAACGTACTGATGGGTCATGACGATACAGAGTTTGGTATCCGTGCAACGAGCAAGCTATTAGATACAAAGATTGTCTATGACCCAGAAGCCATAGTTTACCACAGAGTCTCTGCAAACCGTGTAAGTCTGCGTTATGTAATTAGGCGGTCCTATTCTGAGGGTTTCTCTAAAGCTTTTGTTACTAGTCATCAAAAATATAATAATACTTTAGGTACAGAAAAAGACTATTTTCTTAACATACTTTCAGGTATTCCTAAAATGCTAATATATGGCGATGTAAAAACAGGTTTTTTACGATGTTGGACGCTTTGGGTTGCAACAGCAATGGTTTTTTTTGGCTACGCAATTGGGTCCCGCTCAAGCTAACTTCATTTTGTTTACCCATTTTTTGATAAAAATATGGAGGCACCATTTTGGCAAAGAGTTTAGTCAGCATTGTTAAATCATCATATGATACTGTTTCCGAAAATCTTGCCAAAGCAATAGATTTAGCTGGCGGGATAAAACTTTCAGGTCAAAAGAAAATTGTGATAAAAGTAAATTTGTGTGATTCTCGTACGCCTGATACTGGTGCAATTACCCATCCTGTTTTTTTAGATGCCCTTTTGAATTATCTGCGACAACGGTTAGGCGATGTTGATATTTTTGTAGTAGAAAGTGATGGTCGTGTTGTAATTGCGGATTTGTTTGTTAAATGGTTTGGTCTTCTTCCGGTTATTGAGAAATGGAACGCCAAATGGTTAAACCTTTCATATGTTGAATGTAACGAGAAAATGGTCCCAGGTTTTGAAAGTGCCTTTTTGGTTCCCAAAATTTTTGATGATGCTTACTTTATTACCTTGCCAAAACTAAAAACTAACGTCCTCTCAAAGATGACTTGTTGCCTTAAAAATCAGTTTGGCTGTAACCCCCAGATAGATAAACAGAAATTACATCCAAATCTTGACAAAGCAATCATAGCTCTAAACATGGCGGTTGGTATTCCTGACTTTTGTATTGTTGACGGGATTGTTGGAGTTGGCGGGGTTTGGGGACCTTCTTTTGGTCCGCCTATCCATTCAGAATTGATTATTGCAGGTTCTGATGAGGTCGCGGTAGATACTGTGTGCGCAAAAATTATGGGGTTCAATCCACGCCGTGTTGGGCATGTTCGTTTAGCTGTTAAAATGGGTCTGGGCAATCCTGATTGTAAGGTAGTTGGCGAGAGGTTAGTTGATGTTAAGCAAGATTTTCAGTGGAGTGATTCACAAGCTAAGTTGTTCAAACTTGCTTTACGTTTTCAAGCAAAGGCGTTTAAACGTGACACAGTTGAGGCGTAAACTATGAAGGTCTGCATTATTGGTTGTGGCGCTGTTGCAAGAAGAATGCACATCCCCGTTTTTAGAGCCCTTCCAGATGTAGAAGTAGTGAGCGTTGTTGATTGTTCTGAAGGACTCGCCAAAGAGGTTTCTAAAGAATTTAGAATACGCAAATATTACACAGACTACACAAAAGCGCTAACTGAAACCGACGCTGACATAGTAAGCATATGTACCCCCAGTTCTACTCATGCAGAAATAATTATGCAGGCAGCCCAATTAAGAAAGCATGTGCTAGCTGAAAAGCCTTTAACGGTAGATTTAGATGAAGGCAAAAAAATCCTTGAAGTAGTTAAGGATAATCACGTACAGTTGGGGGTAGTTTTTAATTATCGCAGTGTTGATGTGGCTCAACAAGTCCATGAAACCTTACAACAGAAAAAGATTGGCAGAATTGTTTCTATGGTGGGAACGGCGCATACGCCTTGTCCTTCTTCGTGGACTAGTGGTCGCTGGCTTTACCATGAAGGTGGCGCTTTAGATGACTTTGGTCCACACCTCATTGACCTGCTGTTGTGGTCAAATCCTTCAACCATTGAATCTGTCACTGCTCAAGGCGGCGACTTTACAGGAGGATTCAACTTCATCAGTCACATACACGTTTCGATGAAGTTTAAAGACACTTCATTAGCGCTTGCTGACATATCTTGGCTTAACGATTCCTTCTTATTCAACCTGGATGTCCATGGCACCGCTGGTCGAATAATGTGTGATGTTCGTAATGGTCGCTGGTACAAAACACACGGTCAAGTATCATCTCCTTTAACAGATATGAATCGTACGTTTAAAGACTCATTAAAAATGATGACTTCAATGGTTTCAGGAAAATATTTCAAAGGAGGCATTACTCATCATTCAAAAAGTATAGGCGGTTTTATAGATGCAGTTAAAACTAAGAGTAGACCGCCAGTAACAGGCGAAGAAGCACTAAGAGTGACAGCGGTTTCCACAGCGGCCAAATTAAGCCTCAAAACGCACAAAACCGTACAAATTGATGAAATTATGGAAAATAGTCATTTTAAATGTTAGCAGCTGCTTTTAATGACTAAACAAACAAAGTTACGTATCCTAATCACAGGCACAAATTCTACCTTTGATAACGGTGATGCCGCTATGTCATCAATGGCAATAATGTCTTTGAAAAAAATCCTTCCAAATTCATCTTTTGTTATTGGCTCAACATATTGCTTTGGTGATGAAGCGAGATATAAACGGATGCTGCCAAATGAATCTAAAGATGTGACAATTGTAGGTGCCATAAATTCAGCTAAAGTTCCACAAGCAATTCGTGCAGTGCTAGTTATTTTACGTTATATTCCTGAATTTTTTAAAGCGGATTTTTGTGTTGACATTAGCGGTGACGGTTATAGTGATGTTGCCCAGCACAGCTTTGCTAGTTCTATTACGCATAACATTCAACTGCTAATCGCAATATCCCTTAGAAAAAAAGTGGCTATCTGTGCACAATCTATTGGTCCTTTCAAGAAAACATTTACTCGTTCACTTGCCCGATATGTTATTGACAGGGTTAGTCTTGTTACCGTACGTGAAACGATAAGTAAAAAGTATCTACGGTCAATTGGCGTCGCTAACCCCAATATTGAACTTACTGGTGATCTTGCATTCTTACTCGACCCTGTTTCTGCAGAGAAAGCAAAAAACTTTCTTACAAAAGAAAATGTCCCAGTTAATCATGCCTTGGTAGGCATTGCGGTAAGTGACATAATTAGCGATTGGGCATTTCCAGATATTAAAGACCGCCAATTAAAATATACCTTTTATATCGATTCAATGATTAAGCTTGCAGATTATTTTGTGGAAAAATTTTGTTGTACGGTTCTATTAATTCCTCAAAGTATAGGACAATATGCCCGTCATGACGACAGAAGAGCAATGAGAAACATATGGAAGGGTGTTAAGAACACCAAAGACGTGGTTATGATTGCTGGTGAATATACCCCTCAAGAAATTAGGGCAATTATAGGACAATGTCAGTTAATAGTTAGCGGAAAAATGCATTCAGCTATTGCGGCAGTTTCAATGTATATTCCTGTCGTTGTTTTAGCTTATAGTTATAAAACCCCCGGCATTTTTGGAGCAAAATTGGATTTAAATAATGCTATTATCGATGTGCGCTCAATATTTTCAACAGATTTCTTGTCTATTCTTTTTGAAAAAGTGAATCAAACTTGGAACAACAGAGAAGAAATTTCTAAAAAAATACGTACCAACGTTTTAAGAGAACAATCCGTTGCTGCATTAAATGCAGTACTTATTAAAAAAACACTCTATAATGAGTGTTAATTTCAGAACCTGTTGTATGTTATAGTCACGTTCTCGGTACCTATTTGGTGAGTGTGGTCTAATGGTAGTGAAGGAAAAAAGCGGTTTATTTTGTAGTACTTTAACCGCATTAGCCTTTGTATTATGGATCGTTTCATCTTTTCAAACTCAATCGTTTGATCTAACTGCTCTGAGTGATCTTGGGTTATTTTCAATTCTTCCAGTAACTTTCTTTGTAGCTTTTGGACTGTTAATTTTTTCGTTCTTCATTACCTTAAAGACAGTTAAAAAATCTCAAACCTTTCTGTTATTTTTCCAATCCGTGCTTCTAATATTATTCATAAATCTTACGCCTGCAATAATAGAAGGAACCCCACGATTTTCTGCCGGTTACTCCAATTTTGCTTCAGTAGATTACATTGAGGACTTTTTCAGCATAAACCCTTCAGCAATATGGATACATAACTGGCCAACATTTTCAATTTTCATCGCCATTTTTAACCAAATAACCACAATACCTTGGGATTCCCTGATGTTGGTCTATCCAACAATTTTCAACATTTTGCTCCTCCCCGCTTTATACGTGGTTTTGAATGCGTCAGGTCAAAAAAGCACTGTAACTTGGCTTGGAATCTGGTTAATCTTTCTTGGTAATTGGGTTGGTCAAGATTACTTCAGCATCCAAAGCATGGGCTTTTTCTTTATTGTGCTTCTTTTATTTTTGCTGTTTAAAAGTTCTGATAAAACTCTAAATGGTCGTGAATGGCTTGTTCTCTTTTTTTTGCTCTTTGCCTACCTTGTGACTAGCCATTTACTTTCATCTTTGGTCATTGTAAGTGTTTGTTTGATTTTCTTGTTATTAAAACAGACCTACAGAAAACCCTTCTTCTTTTTGCTCTTGTTTACAGTGATTGGCTGGACAGTTATTGATGCTAATGCTTACCTTTCAAATAACCTTAGCAGAATTTCGGGTCAATTTCTCAATTTTTCAGAAATATTCCAAGGAAACTTTTCAAATAGACTTCTCTCAGGCAGTTATAGCCATATGCTTGCCGCAGAAGTACGCGTGATTTATTCTTTAGCTATAATTATCTTTGGTGCGGTAGGTATTGTAATTGCATGGCGCAGCAAAACTTTAACGCCTTATGGAAAACAAATGCTATCGGTACTACTCGGGGTATCTTTGCTTATTTTTGCCTTCGCCTACGGTGGCGAATTATACATGCGCATTTACATGTTCAGCCTTATTCCGTTGAGTTACTTTGCTGCACAAACAATACTTAATCATAAAAAATTATTTTGTATCAGCATACTGTTTTTTTCAATATTTGCACCCTCACTATTTATGATTGCCCACTATGGCAATGAAACTACGTACTACGTGCCAAAAAGCGAAATCACAGGCACAAACTTCCTTTACGGAACAACAATCAACGGTCAAATCTATGGAGGCAACCAATTTCAAGGCGGCGATTTTAGAAATGCCTTTTACCATTCAAACTACACATACTATAGCTTTAGAGAACTATACTTTCATAATAGTTCAAGCTATCTTTGGACTGTATCCCGCGATAACTATGTTAACCGCTATGTTTGCGTTTCATATGCAACGTTATCCTATTTCGACTTCTTTTATGGTTACCCTCAATTTACTAACGATATCCAGTCAAATATCACTCAAAGCGTAAGCTACAACAAGTTATATGATAATCCTTCTTTTGATCTTTATAACTCTGCGCCTGTTATTACCAACAGCCCCATCAATTAGTTCTGTCATCATTTGATAATCGCTAACAAAAATTGAATAAAAAAGGAAAATTAAGGAGCAACTAAGGCATTGTATGCAGGTTTCACTTTGCCAGTGTTACTGTTGCTGCATAAATTCCAAGTACTTTGCGAGTTTGCATCTGAAACACTGCCAGATGTCCACTGCCAAGCTATTATGCCTGTGACTGGCAATGTCTTAAAGAAACTTATCAGTGACGCGTAAGCGTTTGCTTGGTCTATCTCGTTACTTGATTTATCACCAAATTCTGTTATCCAAACTTGTTTTCTCTGTGAACTATCAACGATGTTTGTTTTTGTTATACTTTGCCAGTTTGCCTCATTCTTTGAATAGTTTGGTGGGTAAACATTGAAACTAACAAAATCTAAAGCGTTGAAAAGTCTGCTGTCCATATTCCAATCATCTGTAAAAATGTTTTTGACATATGGGGTTCCATCGGAGCCTTTGTACTCTTTAGCGTTGCAGAATCTAATGGTAACTGGTCTTCCATCATTCGATTTAACAGTGTTAGACAAGTCTTGGAATAATATCAAGAAATTGTCTCTTTGGGTTTTTCCATTGCTCGTTACAAAATCGTGCTCGTTCGATACTCTGCCCCAGTACCACGGCTCGTTTAAAACTGCCCAAGCCCAAATTCCTGGCGTACCTGCCAAATAGGAGGTTGTATGTTTAACCATGTTGATGTATGCTTGTCTCATTTCAGGGCTTCGGACTATTGCTAAGCCAACGTTTTTTCCAGTCACTGGGTCAATAACGTAGTCAGGTGTGCACCAAGTACTTTCGTCTCCCCATAACGTGTGAAAGGTTACAAGTACTTTGATTCCATATTGATTTGCTACTGCGATGACATGTTTAATGTTGGCCAAAAATGTGTCACCATAAATTGATCCATCGGGCAATTTTCCGTCATAGCTTCCTTTGATATTACCTTCTATTCGATACCAGTAAAGACTTAAGCTGATTACAGTTATTCCGTCTTTTTGAAATTTAGCAAAATCCCTGTTCAAAATTGTGTCTGTCGTGTATTTTGGTACATATTCATGATAAGTAGAAAGCAAGTTTACGCCTATTTGAAATTGTCGTGCACTATTAGATTGACTTGGATTTGTGGTTGGTGTAGGTTGCGTTGATGGAATTGGTGTTGAAGTTGGGCGTGTGGTCGAAGTTTGGGTTGGTGTAGGTTTCGGTGTTGTTGTCGCTTTAGGTGTAGGCGTTGGCGTTGCAGTGGGTATTCTCCAACTAAAGATTCTTTCCGACGTTATTGTCAGATGTTGGTTCATGTTAACAAGATTTGTGCTGTCAATCGTTTGGTTACTGCTTGTTTTTGGAGGCTTCTCCATCGTTAGAACGCTTGCTGTTAACATCAAAACAATCGCTAATAGTGCTACAAGAATGTAACGAATCCTGTATGGTACCTTTTTTGTTTTTTCAGTTTTGTCGACGTTCATTTCACATTCCCGTTCGTTTGGTGGTTGATGAAGGAGCCGTGTTTATCGCGGCAAGAAAAACTGCATAAAGCAGTCTCTTATGCTAACGATAACGCGACTCCGTATGTGTGAGTCACTTGAAGAAACGTAGTATCAACTGAACATCAACTCTGTGAGAGGTTATAGTCATGCTTAGATTTCAGAAATTTTTTAGTCCATCCATGGTGCTGTTTGGAATAACCCTGGTAATGCTGTCTGGCTTTTTTGTTTCATCGTTTCTGGCTATTGTCGGTGTAACCTTGCTTTTTTGGGGTGCCATCCTTTACTATGTTAAACCGACAAAACAAGTGCCTTTTTCTTTCGTCGCTGCCACAAGCAACTCAAGCACAGACAACATTAACAAGTTTTTATCAGCAATAAATGTTGTCCGAAAAGGTTATTATTTGCCACCAAAAAGCCTCCATGATACAAATTCTTCGCTTGTATTTATTCCTAGGCATACAGTTCATTCTATTCCCACAAGTGAATTAACGGATAATTTGTTTGCTTCAAAAAATGATGGTGTGTTGTTAACTCCGCCGGGTTATGATTTTTCGAGAATTATGGAGCAAAGGTTTGGGCAATCTTTTTCTAAAGTAGATTTGCAGATTTTAAGAATACAAATACCAAAATTACTGGTTGAAGAACTAGAAATTTCAGAAAACGTTGACATCCAAATAAACAATGATAGCGTAATCTTTGAAATACAAGGGAACATTTTCATCAATGAATGCGAACAGGCTCAAAAATATCCGTTAGTGCATGAGACAGTAGGTTGTATTCTCAGTAGTTCTTTGGCATGTGTACTGGCAAAGGTAACAGGAAAAGCCGTGATTATAAAGAACGAAAAAATTGTTGAAAAAACAACAACAATTGAGTACCAAATTATTGAGGAATAAAATGCAACTGCCGCCTCTAGTTTTCACCGATGTTTGTCTTCTTTTTGCTGTCAGCGCGATAGTTTTGCTGCTTACTGTTGAATTTTCTTCGCCATATTATGGTCAGATAAAACTTTCTATGAACAGACGAAGAATGAAAAATCTTGCATATGTAACTGGAATCGTTTTCCTAATTACTGTTGGTATAACAATAATTCAAATACTCTTAAAATAGAATCGGCGGCAAAGAACTGATGACGCAACAAGTTATAACTGACCAAACTGTTGACACTGTTCAAGACTGCATATATTCCACAATTAAAATAATGAAACCTGCCACTGTGCAAGACTTAATACAACTTGTCCAGCAAAAAATCCCTATGTCCCACGGAGAATTAACTGACATACTGCTTCAGTTAGAGTCAGAAGGTAGACTCAAGTTTAAAACACGCCAAACGCCGCCAACTAGCCTGAAAGATTACCTTTTTTCTTCATCAGGCATCTGGTTCTGGCTTACATTAGCTATTGTGTTTTTAGTTGCAACAACCATTTTTTTGGTTCCTGAAGCAACTTATCCGTTGGTTTATCTGCGTCAAGCTTTGGGCGTTGTATTTGTGGGCTTTGTTCCTGGATTTGTGTTCCTAAAAAGCCTGTACCCCTTAAGCGTAAGAATGATAAAGCCTACGGAAAGTCTTAATTTTTTGGAACAAGTTGTGTTAAGCGTTGGATTAAGCGTTTCATTTGTTGCGATTGTCGGTTTAATCTTTAACTACACCCCCTTTGGAATTAATTTATTGCCAGTAACCATTACTTTGAGTGTTTTTACACTGTTTTTTGCTTCAATAGGTATTGTAAGGGAATATGCAGTTTGTAAGATTAATTTCAACGAAAATTCTGCTTCAACTAAGTTTTAATCATTCAAAACTTGCTTGCTTGTTTTGATCCAACTTTAACCGTATGGATTGTTTACCAAAGTTTTCCATATTGTATTAAATAAAAATAACAAGTTAACATCTAAGCAGGCGATGCTTACAACAAATTTGTTATTTCTAAACGAGTTTGATGCATATGGTGCTTAGTGCAAAAGAATCTGTCAATTTATTGACGTCCTTATTTCCAAAACATGCAATGCCTCTGCCTTCTGCAGGCATGAAAATTGGGGTAGCTATCCCCGCACTTAATGAAGAAAAAAATATTGGCAACGTTCTTAGTGCTTTAAACAGTTATGGTTATGATAACATTTTAGTCATAGATGGCTTATCACAAGACGGCACTTTAAAAGTTGCTTCAGAAAAAGGTGCAAAGATTGTCCTTCAAGATGGCCACGGCAAGGGACAAGCAATAAGACAAGTTCTTAACAGACAGTATTTAGACACTGACGTATTGATTTTAATGGATGCAGATGGTTCTATGTCTCCTGAGGAAGTTCCACGGTATGTGGCTGCTTTGTACAGAGGCGCAGATGTAGTAAAAGGTTCAAGGTTCTTGGCTGGCGGTGGAACTGATGATATGAGCTCATTACGGCGAATGGGCAATGCTATAATGACCTCGGCGGTGAATCTTTTTTATTCTTCAAATTATACTGACCTTTGTTACGGTTTTGTTGGTTTAAGTCGAAAAGCTGTCCGTGTTTTAGCGCCTGTTCTTGAATCTAACAATTTTGAAATTGAGACAGAGCTTTTCATTAAAGCAAAAAAGTTGAACCTCAATGTAGTTGAGGTTCCCAGTTGGGAATTTAAGAGACGATGTGGCAAATCTAACCTTCACTCTTTTAGAGATGGCTTTAAAATTTTTAAAACAATAGCTCAGGCGTCTATTCCATTTTAATGGAACAAATACAAGTGAACCTTGGGTTGGTTTTAACAGCTTATTGTTTTCTCTTTTATTTTCTCTGTAAAAATTATCAAAAAGTTATAGAAAACTGTTGACTTTTTTTCATAGTGCTTAAAATATCATCGCTAAGTTGTCATTTAATGGTAGAAGGTGAAAATAATATGATAACCAAAAAGATCAGTATATTCGCCCTGTTTGCGTTGCTGTTCTCTATATCTGTTGTTTGCTTTATTCCCGCTTGTTCAGCTGTAACAATTACCCGATTTGACAGTGCAAATTCAAATGGCGACTTAATAGATGTCTACGAAGTTGGTGATGCAGTCTACGCCAAAGCTGTAGGATTAACTCCTGGTGCCACTTACGTTATCAGTGTAGTAGAAGATGTATCTGGCTGGACAAATGGACAAGCGATTCCTCCTTCAGTAACTACACCCGTGACTGTTACTGTAACAGATGCTGATGGTAACTTTTTAGTGCAAGTTTGGTCTTCAGCAAAACCTGGCCAATACGATATAGTTGCAGATAAAGACGGTGACGGCACATACACCTCTGGAGTGGACCGAGTAGATAATGATGACGTAGGCTTCGAAATTGATACATCCGGTCTTCTTGTTGTTCCAGAATATGCTTTGGGCGGTCTTGCAGCTTTAGGTGCATGCTTTACTGGTTTTGTTGTATTCAAACGAAAAACTAGTCGAGCATAACCCTTTTTCTTTTCAAAAATTGTTTGATAGCTAATATTGTTTTGCGTATGGGGTAACCGCTTTTTTGTCGGAGCTTACTTTCCCCTTTTTCATAGTAACCTTATCTCTTGAGTGAAAAATATTGCAGAAAATAAAACAGTTAAATTTGCACAATCTTGAATTAGCTGTTGCTATAAAATTCATTTCTGTTGTAGTTGTTGTTATTGCTTTTTACTTCCAAGATTTGGCTATTGTATTTATTGATGCTTTAGGTGACGAAGCTACTTACCATATTTTGGCGGTTCCTTTTCTCTTTGGATTTTTGCTGTATCGCAAACGCATGCTCATTAATGCGTCTCTAAGACAAAGCAACAAAAAGAACGGAAACAATTTAATAAAGAATTTTTCGCTAACAATCGGCCTGTTGCTTGTTGCCGTTTCAGTATTTATTTATTGGTTTGGATCCTATACTTTTACTCCGCTAATTTATCACATAATTACTCTGCCAATTTTTACATCAGGCTTGCTTCTTATCTTGTTTGGAGGTCAGACACTTAAACAACTGGTTTTTCCACTAAGTTTTCTTTTCTTCTTAACTCCTCCCCCTACCGAAATCCTGTATGCTGTTGGGTCAACTCTTTCAGATATAAGTGCTCATGCTTCAAACGCATTAGTTAACGCTTTAGGTGTAGCGACAACAATTTCCAGTCAGTATGGTAGTCCCATAATAACACTTACGCGGCCAGACCAAACACTTATGTCATTTAGTATCGATGTTGCCTGCTCTGGCGTATATAGCCTAATTGGTTTTGTTATTTTTGCTTTCTTTATTGCATATATCTCTAGAGGCAGACTTTGGAGTAAACTTGCTGTATTAATCGCAGGCATTCCGCTAATAATTGCATTAAATATTGTGCGCATTTCCACAATATTAGCCATCGGCAATAGTTTCGGCGATACCTTGGCGCTTCATGTTTTTCATTCACTTGGTGCTACCGTTTTGATGTTTATAGGCACATTAATTCTTCTTGTGGCATCAGATAAATTTATAAAAAATCCAAAAACCCTTCCGTGCTTTTCTTGCAACTTCAATTCTGTTGATCTAAATTGCCCAGATTGTGGTCGAATACTCCGACAAAGCAAAATAACGTTTGCAAAAAGTGACCCTATAAAAGTAGGCGGCATTTTGTTTATGTTGCTTTTGTTAATTGGTATTCAAGCGCCCGTATTTGCATTAACGGAAGGACCTGCTCAAATAATAACCCAAACAGCATCAGGGGTTCAAGTTAATACCGAAACTTATCCTTTACCTGAAATCTCTGGATATAACTTAGACTTTGTTTATCGGGACACTGATTTTGAAGTGCTATCTCATCAAGATGCTTCATTAGTTTATTCTTATGAGCCTCTTAATGTTTCGAAACCAATAATTTGGGTCGCAGTTGAATTTGCAACAACAACCAGTTCTCTTCATCGATGGGAAACCTGCTTGGTAAACTATCCGTTAAGTCAAGGATTAAAGCCTAAAGTATACTCGCTTGACCTTAGAGATGTTCAAATTCAGGAAAATCCTCCAATTACAGCCAGATTCTTTGCGTTTCAATACACAAACTCAAACGAAACTCAAACTGTAATTTACTGGTACACAACTGCTACTTTTAGCAGTGAAAACGGTACCCAAACAAAGCACGTTAAAATTAGCTTAATCACATACCCACAATCCTCTGAACAGGTAGAAGAATTTGAAAATATGCTTTTACCAGTTGCCAAAGCCGTAAGTGGCTATTGGGAGCCAACAAGAACTTGGACCGCTATCGCTTTAATACTTAGCAAAAACGGGTTAGGTCTCTCTGCAGTTACAATCATGTTTTTGATAAGTCTGCTGATTTACCGCTTTTTACTTTATCAGCAAGAGCGTTCGTCCCTTAAAATATTGTATGATAAGCTGTCTAAGCAAAAACAGGCTATAATTAACGCAGTGAAATCTGCTGAGGTGCACGGATACTCAACAATTTCTGGCATTGACTTAGAATTAGAAAAGAAAACTGGCATAAAAAATGATAGAAAAAAGTTTGAGACTGAATTGTCCGAGTTCGAGCAGGCTGGATTGATTAAAAAAGTGTTAGTAAACAAAGAAGACAAGCCCTTCTATTTTTGGAAGAGTCAGGTACATGACAAATTTGTTTTTTAAGCTAAAAAATTTTACAACGATTTTTAAGGAGGTGATATAGATGAATTCGAAAAAAATTTTGCTATTTTTAGTGACAATTGTGGCTACTGTAATGCTTTTAACATCCCAAGCTAATGCAGTGGCTCCAAATGTTCAACTCACTGTTTCTAAACCCTACGTAAATACCTCTGAAAATCAAATCATAACAGCAACAGCAAACAAAGGTGGAATAGGAATACTTTTTGTTATTCAACCTGAACCTAGCGGTGATTCTTGGCAGAACTATTTGGATACACACCCTGCTCTTAAGAAGATATGGAATCAACTTCCCGATGACATCAAGAATGAAATAGGTGAAGACTTTGGCGATTTAACTATTTCATACGCTTTGGTGAATTTTAAAAATATTGATGGCGGATCAAAGGCTTTCTATTTCCCTGCTGATTTTACAGACCTTACAGGTGAACCAAGCACTTCTTCTCATGGCGAATACACTGCAATTTTTGCTTACATAACCAGTGGCGGCTTCTTTACTTTCAAAATTAGTTTTGATTGTGTTCAATGGTTCGCTTTACCTGAATCACCCTTTGGCTCTGCAATGACTCTTCTTACCCCGATTGTTGCCCTTGCCGCTGTAGTTACCATCAAAAAAACCAGGCACTTTAGAAACTGAATTACCGTTTAAAAAATAAATCTTCTTTCTTTTTTACTATTTTTATTTTCTTTTTTTTTAAAGAAATAGCAGTTTTTTTGGCAAGTCCTGTTTTAATTCTTTGAATTTATATTTTTTACCTTTAATCTTTTTGAATGAAAATAAATTTGTAAATAGGATGGCGCCGCTGAAAGGACTCGAACCTTTGACCTACTGATTAACAGTCAGTCGCACTACCGAGCTATGCAACAGCGGCAAATCCTGAATCAATCCACTCTCAATTTCATCAAGGTATATAAGCATACCCATCAGCGCGTCAAAGAGTAAAACGGAAACCCGATTAATCAAGCGTCTTGTCTTTGCTGTGGTTTATTCTATTTGTCTTACTTTATGTCTTGCAAGAGCGGCAAAGCCTTTGTAAAATTCACGCATTATTTGGTTGTACCATTTGCCTTTAAATGTCCAGTCAATAAGGTTATCAACCCATTTGAAATCATGTTCTGCACATTGAATCATCAATTCACGGTGTTGCTTGTTCATTTTGGTGTCTTTGAACCAATCTCTATCTTTTAGCCTGCCCAGCGGTACAAAAAATAGCGGCACAATTAAGCTGCGCATGTCTTTTAAATCGTCCATTAACTCTTGAGTTTTGATGATGTCATCTTCCGTTTCTTCTGGCAACCCAACAATTAGGGTGCCTGCTGGAACTAAATTGTTGTCATGCATTAACCCCATGCCTTCTACAACAACGTCATGCCAATCATCAGCTTTGAATGGTTGCGCTTTAGTAGGCATAATTTTTTTTGCAACCTCAGCGGAACCAGTTTCAATTCCGATTTCAACGCCCCACCACGCTTGTTTTTGAAGAATAATCTCGGATACGTCATGGAAAAGTTTTGGGTTTGCAGCAACGGCTGCTAGTGAGCAGTGGCTCCAACTGATGCTTTCACAACGTTTAACAATTCTTTTATGCAGTTCAATTAGCTTTTCTGGGTTTGGTGTGGTCGTGTTTGACCCATAAAGCATCACATCTTCGGCATGAATGCAGGCTCCTGTGACATATCCTGATTTGAGGTTAACATCTAATTCGTGTTCAACCTTCTCTATGGGATACCACCTCAGTGGTCGCAAAGTAACGTTGCAGAATTGACAACCTCTACAACAGCCTCGCCCAATCTCAATTAACCCATTAATTGAGGGCCCCGTAATGTCTGGAATTTCTTCAAGCTTTGGAGTCTCTCCAGCGCCTACTTCATAACGGGTTGGTAGGTCCTCGCCGTTTAATGCGGCGTTTACAATTTTGCCGATGACTTTTTCGCCTTCCCCTTCAATAACGCAGTCAATTCCATAATCTTTGATAGTTTTTTCTCGGTACCTGAACTGCCATGCGCCGGGTCCACCGACTATTACTTTTAACCCATTGTTTTTTGCTTTTCGTATTTCTGGGTCATACATTAACTGTTCAAAATATTTTGCGAGAAAAGGTTCTTTTTTGAAAAGTGCCGACAGTGTACTTGATGCTGGTCCTAAACCAAATGGGTCCATTATGTGGATTCCAAGGACTTTGGCGTCTTTTAGTTTTTCTTTCAAATTTTTTGGGCTTACGATTGAAACTTTGAAGCCTTCCTTTGTAAGTTGGGCTTCAGTTTTTCTTAAACCATAAGGCGCTGTTTGCGGAAAACCATCTTTGGTTGTTTTTAATGGCGGGAAAAACAGGTAACTAAACAGCCAGTCTGGAACAAAGTTGGGTGGCGCGCAGGTGCCGAATCCTAAGAATTCATTACTATGGTAATCGCTCATTAATGTTTTATCGGCTGTAAGAAGTATCTCCGATATTTTTCATTTTCCTCCTTAGCCCATGCTTCCTTTTTGAAAAAGCAACCGTGTAAAAGTCTAGTCTGTTGTAGGAAAGAAATAAATGTATTGTTGCATGTTTGAACAGTAATCGGCTGTTTTTTAGTTTACATTGTTGCTGATTGATTATGTGAACGTTAATGGTACCGCATTTTTATGTCAACATTAAAAATAACTATTTTTACATTGTTTACGGGAGTTTTTGCTTAATACTAGAAAAATGTATATGAAGGATTACGTTGTTTTTATTCAAAAACGACCACCAGAGAAGGGATTATTACTGAAAAAAATGACTGAGTTTAGATGGCATGGCAGAGGCGGTCAAGGCGCTTGGACAGCTAGTGAGTTGTTGGCAAGGACAGCACTTGACGAGGGTAAATACATTCAGTCTTTCCCAGAATTTGGGCCTGAAAGAATGGGCGCCCCCGTGACTGCTTTCACCAGAATCAGCACCGAACCAATCAGGTTGCATTGTGCAGTCTATGATCCAGATGTAGTAATAGTGCTTGATAACACTTTACTAAAAACTGTGCCTGTAACAGCAGGATTAAACCGTGATGATGACTGTTTAATTATTAACTCAAGCGATGAACCTGCAGTATTAAAAGAAAATCTGCGTGTAACCAAAGGTAAGGTTTGGACAGTGCCTGCAACTGAAATAGCTCTAAGAGTCTTAGGTGCTCCAATTACTAATACCGCATTGTTGGGTGTTGTAGCTAAAGCCACAGAAATAGTCTCTTTAGAAGGTATCCAGAAAACTTTGAAGGGACGATTCAGACCTGAATTAGCAGAGAAAAACTTTGCAGTTGTTCAAGAAGCATACAAGGAGGCAAAAGTTGAATGAGTCGACAAGAAAAAGGCTGGAAAGACCTTAGTTTAGCGGCGGTTTCGCCAAAATCAAGCTTAGGCTTCATGACTGGCGACTGGAAAACTTACATGCCTGTACGTGACCTTGAAAAATGTGTTACTTGTTTAACTTGTGTAATGCTTTGTCCTGAAGGTGCAATTCGTTGGAGACCTGAACTTGGAAAAATCGAGTTTGACCTCAGTTTCTGTAAAGGCTGTGGAATATGCGCTAACGAGTGTCCAACCAAAGCAATTAGCATGAAAATGCCTGAAAAGGAGGAATAAAAAGTTGACGCAACTTGTTAAAAAAGAAACTTTGGCTTTGAACGGTGACGAAGCAGTCGCGTTGGCAGCTAAGCAATCTGACGTTGACGTTGTCGCTGCTTACCCGATTACTCCACAAACAATTATTGTCGAGAAATTCAGTGAATATGTTGCAAATGGGGAAGTTAACACCCAGTTTGTTTGTACAGAATCTGAGCACAGCGCAATGACTGCAAGTATTGCTGCTTCAGCGACAGGCGTTAGAACGTTTACTGCAAGTGCCTCTGCTGGTTTGGCTTTAATGCATGAAATGCTTTTTGTTGCTTCAGGTGCACGTACACCAGTTGTAATGGCGATTGCTAATCGTGCCTTGTCTGCGCCGCTTAACATTCATGGTGATCAATCTGACACTATGGCGGAACGGGATTCCGGCTGGATTCAGCTTTACGCAGAAAATGCCCAAGAAGCCTATGACACTGTACTTCAAGCATTCAGGATTGGGGAGCATCTTGATGTTTCGTTGCCTGTGATTGTTGGAATTGACGGTTTTACAATTAGTCACACTCTTGAAAATGTTGACGTGTTGACTGATGATGACGCGAAAAAGTTTGTTGGTGAACGAAAGATTCCTTTGGTGCTTAGTCACGAAGGAAAAATGGTTCCATACAAGCTTGACCCTAAAAATCCTATGACCATCGGTGCAAACGCTTTGCCAAACAATTACTTCGAATTTAAACGTCAACAAGAAGAAGCAATGAAAAATGCTTTAACACAAATACAGGCAGTTAACACTGAATATGCAAACCTTACTGGGCGGTCTTATGGCAACGGTTTGATAGAAAGATATCAAACTGATGACGCCGACCTGATTGTTGTCTGTATTGGTGCAACGTCAGGAACATTAAAAGTTGTTGTTGACGAGTTAAGGCAAGAAGGCATCAAAGCAGGTTTGCTTCGTATTCGTGCGTTTAGACCTTTCCCTGTTGAAGACATTAGAAATGCAATGAAAAATGCTAAAGCTATTGCAGTTATGGATAAAAGCATGAGTTTTGGCGGTTTTGGTGGCGCAGTTTTCCATGAAATCCGACACGTAATGTATGACTTGCCGACTCGCGTTCCAATCGTTAACTACATTTATGGTTTAGGTGGTCGCGATTCAAGCACGAAGGATTTGCGAAAAATCTTTGATGAACTTGCTCGTATAGCAAAAACAGGCAAAGCTGATGTGATTGTGCACTATTTCGGATTAAGGGAGTAAATGGAGGAAATAATTTTGACAACACAAGAATGGAAATTTACAGCAAAAGATATTGCTCAAAAACCTGACTTGTTCCTTCCTGGTCACAGGGCATGTGCAGGATGCGGTCCAGCCTCTGTGCTGAGATTGATAATGAAGGCTACCCGAGGACCAACAATTGTGACTGAAGCAACTGGCTGCATGGAAGTTGTTTCATCAATATACCCCTACACTTCGTGGGGGCTACCTTGGTTGCATACTGCTTTTGAAAATGCTGCCGCGAACGCTTCTGGAATTGATGCTGCGTTAAAGGCGCAAAAAATTAAAGACCCTTCAAAAGAGCACATTGACATCATTGCCCTTGCTGGTGATGGTGGAACTTACGACATTGGTTTGCAGGCATTATCTGGCGCTATTGAGCGTGGTCATGACTTCCTCTTTGTGCTTTACGACAATGAGGGTTACATGAACACGGGTATTCAAAGAAGCGGTGGAACCCCCACTGGTGCGGCAACAACAACTACTCCTGCCGGCAAAGTTATCCCTGGCAAACTGGAAAAGAAAAAGCCAATCACTGAAATCGTACTGGCCCACGAATTGGAATACGTCGCTACTGCAACACCTTACTATTGGAAAGATATGTTAACCAAAGTGCGCAAAGGCTTAGAAGTTGAAGGTCCAGCGTTTTTGCATGTGTTTGCTCCTTGCCCTCGTGGTTGGAGAACTGACCCGTCAAAAACCATGAATTACGCTAAACTGTCTGTTGAAACATGTGTTTTCCCCATTTGGGAAGCAGTTAATGGTAAACGTGTGCTTTCAACACCTAGCAAGATTTATTCTTTGGCTCCGCAAAAGAAGAAGCCCGTAACCGATTATCTTGCAGGTCAAGGACGTTTCCGTCACCTGTTTAAACCAGAAAACAAGCATCTGATTGAACAAATTCAACAGATGACTGATGAACGCTGGCAGAAACTGCTTAAACAGTGCGAGTAAGCCTAAACCTTTTTCTTTTCTTTAGTACTATTTTTTGTTGAGTGAACGTTTTGCGTTTAGCTTTGCTTACAGATGACTGCATGGATGCTTACATGGAAATAGTGCAACAAGATTACACTGACTATTACTTCTTCATTTATGACATACTTTTACATAGGGACAGAACCAAAGTTTGGCTTGCAGTCGAAAGCTTTGAAATTGTTGGGTTAATGCTGATTTATAACGGTTGTGTGGTTCAACTGCGTGGTAGCCCCGAAGCCGTGGGTTTTCTTTTAAGTTCCTTAAGTCTGGAGCATGTCGAGGTTGTAGTTCCCGCTGACTGCGAAGATATGCTGCTTTCCAAGTTTCCTGTCTATAAAACCAAAGAAAACATGACAACAATGCGGTTGGAAAAAGGAAAAGAAAACCTCAAAACCTCTACTGTACCTGAAAAGTTGCAGTTACAAAGCGCCGATGCGGTTGCGCAGCTTATGCGTGAAAGTTACCCCATTATGTGGAACGAAATGACTGCTGAAAAAGTAAAAGTTTCAATAAGTGCCAAAGAAACCTTTTTGCTTGGCATCCGCGTTGATGGTCAACTAGCTGCTTTTGGTTCAGCAATGCTGACGTCTAACGTGGGTTTGGTTTGTTGGCTTGGCACTTCTATCCAGTACCGCCAAAGAGGTTACTGCACCTCTATTCTTTCCGCATTAGTGCAAGAAGGCTTTAAGCTGGCAGATTTTATGGCTATTCACGTTTTGGAAGATAATCTAACGGCTCGGCGAATCTATGAAGCAGTCGGGTTTAAGCCGTACCGTTCTTATGTGCTGCTAAAAACCTGATTTTCTAAAATATTGTTGCTGTCTTTGTACAACCACAAATTTTTATCTGCTTTTTTCAGTGAATTGTATTTGCCGAAAAGAATTTGCGTCGTTTGGCAGAATAACCAGCTACCAAGTATGGCTCTGTTTTAGTCCTGTACTATGGGGCTTAGGCTCCCAAATGTGCACTTCTAAACATCCTGCAAGGAAAATGGATAATCTGCCGAACGGCACCTTAAAACATTTTTTAGGCAATCACTTTTAGGAGCAGATAAAACTTTTTGCGCCAAGCATTTTCTCAGCTGCACAATTAGAAAACAGGAAAAAGTTGCTTATCTGCTCCTCTGCTATTCTTTTAACATGCTTTTGGCGTGTTTTTGCGTCAATAGGACCTACCCCCCTTAGGTTTCTGCAACGAGTTTCTAATAGCATCCAAATAGGCGGCAAATAGGTTGGTAAAAAACTGTTCAAGTTAAATTTCTTTAGTTTTAAACATGTTGTTTATTAAACTCTTTTTGTTAAAATATCCATTGTTGAGTTTTTGTTTTTAATTGGGTTGATTTTTGGTGTCTGTAGGCAATCAAAATCTGAAGAGAAAACGAATCAGAAATGTTGTTTTACCAGAAAAGACCTCTTGCACCAAACGAGAACTTTTCACTTTGAAAGAAAAATATAGAAACTTGGTTGACGCTACAAGTGACTTGATTTGGCAAATAGACCAAAACGGCTTTTACACCTATGTTAGTCCAAAAATTAAAGACCTTTTAGGTTATGAGCCTACGGAAATTCTTGGAAAAACTCCTTTTGATTTAATGCCTAAATGGGAAGCCAAGAAAATAGCAAAAGAATTTACAGATTTTTTAAAAGATAAGCGTCCATTTTTTAATCTTGAAAATTGGAATCTGCACAAAAATGGCTCGTTGGTTCTGCTTGAAACCACGGGGATTCCGTTTTATGATGAAAAAGGGCAATTTGTTGGTTACCAAGGCATCGACCGAGATATTACTGAACGTAAACAAATTGAAGCTGCCTTAAAAGAAAGTGAACAGCTATATCGCGTTTTGTTTGATAACAGTGATGATGGTTTTTTGTTGGTTGAACCCATCTTTGAAAAGGGTAAAGTTTTTGATTTTAGGTTTTTAAAACTTAACAAGTCTTATGAACGTCAAACATGTTTCAAGGCTGCCGAAGTTTTAGGTAAACGTGCCCGAGAAGTTTCATACTTTGAAGAAAACATTTTCTTGTTGGTCCTAAAAGTAGCAAAAACAGGGAAATCTGTGCACACTGAAGAATATTTTAAGTCTACCTTTAGGTGGTTTGATGCATACTATTTTTTATATGCACACAATAAAGTCGGCATTCTTTACAGGGACATAACTACCCGCAAACAAGCTCAAGAAGCCTTGAAGCAATCTGAAGAGAAATATCGTCTTTACTTTGAAAGTTCACCTGTTGCTTTTTTTGTTGCTGATAAAAACCAAAAATATATTCAGGTAAATGATGCTGCAAGTAGCCTGTTAGGTTATACAAAAGGCGAGTTTTTGAAAATGACTATTTTTGATATAGTTTTCAAAGAAGACTTGGCGGTGACTCATAAACAATATAACGATTTAGTTGAACATGGGCGGTCAATTACAGAGTTTCGGCTAAAAAGAAAAGACGGGCAACCCGTTTATGTAATCTTGAATACGACTTTGTTGTCTGATGGGAAAGCTATGGCTTTCTGTGAGGATATTACTGAACGTAAAAAACTAGAAAAGTTGCTGCAGGATAATGAGCGTTTAGCAGCTATTGGCGCTACAGCAAATATGGTTGGGCATGATATTCGTAATCCTTTGCAAGCTATCCTCAGCGATGTTTTTCTTATTAAATCTGAATTGGCTTCTCTTCACGGCGAAATAGGCGTAAATGTAACTGAAAGCTTGGCTAACTTGGAAACTAACATTATGTACATAAACAAGATTGTTGCTGACCTGCAAGATTATTCTCGAACTTTAAGCCCTGACTTAAAAAATATTGAATTCTCAGACGTAATTGTTAACGTTTTAAACATAGTCTATGTTCCAGAAAATATTTCGCTCACCATCAATCTTGAAGAGCTTCCACTCATAAACACTGACCCTGCTATGTTACAACGTGTATTAACAAACTTGGTAAATAATGCGGTTCAAGCAATGCCTAACGGTGGCAAATTAGACATTTCAAGTTTCATTAAAGAAAGCAAATTGTTTATCATTGTTTCTGATACTGGCGTTGGCATTCCTGAAGAAATTAAATCTAAACTTTTTGAACCAATGTTCACCACAAAAGCCAAAGGTCAAGGTTTAGGTTTAGCTGTCGCAAAAAGATTAACAAAATCATTAGGCGGCAACATAACTTTTGAAAGCCAAAAAGGCGTGGGAACACAATTCACAGTAGAGTTGCCCCTTTTTTCTAGAATGTCGGATTAACTGTGTTTAATTGTTGCAAATTTAGCGGTATCTTGACAGTGAATTTGGTGCCTTTATTTATTTGGCTTTCAAAATCAATACTGCCACCCTGAATTTCAACAAGACGCTTTACAACTGATAAGCCTAACCCTTGACCTTTTGCTTTAGTTGTCATCATTGGCGTGAACAGTTTTGATTTAATTTCCTCAGGGATTCCTACACCAGTGTCTTCTACGGTGATTGTTAAGTTGTCCTCTTTTGTAAATGTGGCAATTGTGAGTTTGCCTCCGTTTGGCATTGCTTGAATTGCGTTTGTAGTCAAGTTTGTCAGGATACGATTGAGAAACGTTAACTCAATTTTTATTTTAAGTTCTCCCACGCTACAGGAATGCGACAGGTCAATATTGTTTGGGATGTCAATGTTGTTTAGAAAGCCGTTGATAATTCCACAGATGTCTTCCACTTCAACTGTTTCTGGTTTAAGTTTTCTACTGTAATCCTGCAGGTCTGCCACTATCTTGTTAATGTAAGTAATGTTTTTCTCAATTTCTTCTAAGCTTTCTGTTACCTCTTTCTTAAGTGGGATTTCTTCCGGCATAGAAGTTAAAAAATTCTTTAGCAAATAAATATCGCCAGTTATAGCTTGCAGGGGGTTGCGTATATCGTGACCAACCATTCCAGCTGTTTCGCCAATAGCGGCAAGTCTTTCCTTTTCTTGAACTTGGCGTTCCAAATCTTTACGGTCAGTAATATCCTTGAACATCACCGCAATTTTATCAGTTGCTATAGGGATAAATTGTGTTTCAAAAGTTTTTTTGACTTTATCATCGTAGTATTCATAGCTTAGGCTTTGGCCGGTTTTTACTGCTTTTATCGCGTAATCATACCAGCGTTGTTCTGAAGTTGGCGCATACAGTTTTTTGCGTTTACCTATCAAATCCGCCGCTTTGACCCCTATTTGACGTTCGAAAGCTGGATTAATATTTAAAAAAATAAAATCTTCAACGTTCCCGCATTCATCAAAAACTAAATCTAACAATTCAAATCCATGATCTATGCGTTCGATAAATTTAGCAAAAAGTTCTTGGCTAAAACACGACATTTTCCTTACACATTGATATTCTTGTGAAAAATAATAAACAATTCGGAAGGCCCATTAAACGTTTACTCCTTTAATCTTCTGTGTATTTTTATTTAACCGAGCGACCGCAAGAAAAATGGTTATTATAATCACTGCAATAATTGCCACAATTAGCATGATTTCGTTTTGATTAGTCTGGCTGTTCTCAAGCGCTGGTTCCGTTACTGAATCTTCGGGAGTTTTGTTATTGTCTGTATTCTCAGCTGAAGTGGTAGGTTCAGGAGATAGCGAGATTGAAGGCGAGTTACTTGAGGATGGTTGTGGCGTTGTCACTTTAAAACTGACCATGTCAAAAGACGATTTTGCTTCAACAACACTGGTGGTTAAAACCAACAAAAACACACAAAATATAGCACAAAAAAGTGCTTTTTTTATCGGCTTCATACATACCAAAAATAATGGATTGCAATATGCTTAAGAGTTTTATTTAGAAAACCGTTTATCTCAATTATAGGGGTACGCTTCAACTTTTAGTAAACCTTCAAACTTTTCCTGAGTTAAATCAGCCTCAACTTTGCATTCCACCGTTTTAAGCTGGTTAGGAAGCAAATCAAAAAAGTTATCATCAAACGTCACTTTGAACCCTTCACAACTGAAATAAACCGCTTTAGCGTACACGTTTGAGGCAAGAGTTACCTCGAATTTTCCAACATCAGTTTTGCGGATAATACTTTGAATTTGGGGTTTTGGCAACTTTAACTCTTTAGGCTCCCGAACCGTTCGCGAGTCAACGCTGACAGTTTTGCCCCCGCTCTCCAAAGTAACCGCTAAAACGCAGTCATCAAGCAAAGGCAATTCTTCACAGGCTACTTCTAGAACCATTTGGGCTGTGAAAGCCTCTGGATGCACCAGTTTTCTGTTTTCGTACAAAATTTTTCCATTAAACCTAACAACTTGAAAACTAAAGCCAAAATCTGCTTGTTTGCCTGTTTCGTTTATGACGTAGCACGCTACTTTGTCGTCTTTTATTATCATTGAGGCAATGACTGGCTTAAAAGCACGTTTAACGGTGTAGTAAGCTGCTTTAGGGTTTAAACCGTAATCGATTAAGCTCCAACTGATAACAGGCCAGCAATCATTAAGCTGCCAAATCAAGCAACCACTGGTTTTAAACATGCGACTTCGCCAATACGTAACCGCTGTTTTAAGTGCATCACCCTGATTAAGTTGGCTGTAAAGCACAAACAGGCTTAGGTCCTCGGAGACAGGATAATGCACCGCCAAAAGCGCCCGTAAAATCTCTAAACCGCCCGTTTGCTTTTCGTGAGCTTTAAAAGCATGCGAGTTGGGGTTCAAGTCAACT
Source organism: Bathyarchaeia archaeon (assembly GCA_050108115.1). Classification (GTDB taxonomy): domain Archaea; phylum Thermoproteota; class Bathyarchaeia; order Bathyarchaeales; family Bathycorpusculaceae; genus Bathycorpusculum. The sequence continues at coordinate 439,808 of JBNIDP010000001.1, forward strand.
TCTTCTAAGTATGCATTTAGCAACTTCATAGTTGGGGGCGCTTGCCAACCGAACTCTGAAATAAACCTGCCCGTGTCCTTAAGGTACGCCGGGTAATCAATGCCTTGACTCCAAACCTCCCAGTTGTGCCTGTCCCCTTCATGCCTGCCGCTTGCATCTTCGCCGCCAAACGGGGAACTTGGACGGTAAGGACGAGTTGGATCAAGAAACATGGAGACTTGCCGCAGAAGATGCTCATAAATTTCTGAACCGTAAAGACGTTCTACTTTGTCGCGGGTACGCCACAAAATGTTGTGAAGCCACTGGTTTTCGTTGTTGCCGCACCAAACCACAATAGACGGGTGTCCCCGTAGACGTAGGATTGCTTCCATGGCTTCTCTTTCAGCTTCACGCAAGAACCATTCTTCTTCAGGGTAACCTGCGCAGACGTACATGAAGTCCTGCCAAACCATAATCCCTAACCAGTCACATAAACTGTAAAAAGCATCGTCTTCGTAAACGCCGCCGCCCCAAACACGAAGCATGTTAAAATTTGCATCCGCGGCAAACATTAAGAGTTTAAAGTATTGTTCATAGTTGACTTTAGGTAGAAAAGAGTCAGCTGGTACCCAGTTGGCTCCTTTACAGAAAACGTTTTGTCCGTTAATGCGGAAAATGAAGGTTTTGCCTTCCTCATCAGGTTCTTCTATGAGCTCAATTTTTCTAATACCCACTTTAACGCTCACATCTTCCAACCGTTCACCGTTTGACCACAATTCAACGTTAGCATCATACAAGTTGGGTTCTCCGTAACCTCTGGGCCACCACAAAAACGGTTGCTCCACATCCATAATGCATTCAGCAAAGTTTCTGCCAACATTAACCTGCATTGTGGTTTCTTGTTTGATGTTTTGCCCAAAACCGACAAGAGCAAACTTTACTTGAACTTCGGCGTTTTTTATTGCGTAAATTTCAGCTACAATTTTGATTTTTGCGTTCTCTTTAGTAACTTCAACCGGTAACCCTGAAATGTAGCCAAGCCGTGCCGTATTATAAGCAACAACTTTAGCCTCACGCCAAATCCCCGATGTCGGCAAAGTTGGTCCCCAATCCCAACCAAAAGAATACTGCGCTTTTCTAACGTACGGGCGAGCAGAAAAATTGTCCGAGCATAAGCAAGTGTACTTGTGCTTATGTTTAGCTTCAAGTTCGCTTGCAACTTTGTAGATTGGTTTGAAACGTATAGCAATAACGTTCTTTCCCGCTTTCACTACGTCTTTAATGTTAAAACGCCAAGGCGTAAACATGTTGCTTGCTTCGCCAACTTTGGTATCGTTAACCCAGACTGTTGCAAAAGTGTCAAGACCCGCAAAAACAAGTTCTACCGTGTCATGGCTTACCGTTTCTTTTGTTAGGTTGATTTCTTTTCGGTACCACCATTCACTTTCGTTTACCCATTGAACTTCCCGTTCGTTTGTGCCCCTGAATGGGTCAGGAATCAACTTGTTAGCCAAAAGATTCGTGTGCGCAGTTAACGGCGCTTCAGCAAGCAACCAATCGTCAACTTTAGCTTTTATGGCGTATGCTTTTTCTTCTTCACCGTTGCAGTCTTTGAAGCCTTTGAACCTCCAAAGTCCACCTAAGAATACTTCGATTGGCAAAATGCGTTCCCCCACAAAATTAATTATTGAATCAAACTATTATTTATGGAGGTAATAATTTTAAAAAATACTTTTGTACTTTTAATTATTGAGAATTGTTAAAAAAAATTGTTTGCTAATTATCGATAAACAGGTTGCTTATTTTTGTTTATGTTTTTCTTTGGCATGGGGGCGCTTAAAATCTGTGCTTCTGCAAAAAATTTTTTATTTCAGGCAAAAATCAGACGCGCCAACAAAGCGGTTTGTAAAATGCCCTTTAATTTATGGCTAATAAATTTTGTAGAGACTGCATAAACCTTTATGAAGACCCCCCAGCGGCAGTAAGAAAACCCTCTCGCGCCAATCTCCCCCCTTCTTTTTCTGCAGTATTAATTGTCTGCCTACTGGTAAGGCTGAATCTTTTGGAGGCATATAAAAAATGAAAAACTTTGTGAAAACTCGAACTTTTAGGCTTAAGCTGTTATGCTGGCCTTTGTTTGCTGCTCTTGTACTGATTGGCTTAGTTGTGCCTGACGTCCGAAAGAGCAGTTCCCCTAAAGCGCAGGTTAAAAATTTTTGGAGGCGAACCGATTGAACCGCACTGGCATAGAATACCTCGATTTTACTTGGAATCCCATTGTTGGCTGTAGTGGTTTTGGTTGCGCTGTTAAGAATGCTTGTTGGGCTAAAGGGCAAGCTAAAAGACGCAAACATGAATGTAACGATTGCTACACTTTTACGCCGCACCTGCACGATGAAAGATTAAACCAACCCTTACAGAGACGAGCACCTAGCCGTATTGGGGTGTGCTTCATGAGTGACTTGTTTGGTGATTTCGTTCAAATTGAATGGACTGAACAAGTTTTTAAGGTTATGAAATGGGCGCCTTGGCACACTTTTCTTTGCTTAACTAAGCAGGCTCATAATTTGGTACGCAAAGAAACACCAGTGTTTCCGTCTAACGTTTGGATGGGTGTTTCAGTAAATTGTGTTCGAGATTTGGAACGGCTTGAATATCTTAAACAATGTGACGCCAAAGTGAAGTTTGGCAGTTTTGAACCATTATTTGAGGATTTAGGCAGTTTTGACCTTACCGGTATTGACTGGATAGTTATTGGTGCTCAAAAGCGCCCTACGATTCAGCCTAAAACAGAGTGGGTTGAAAAATTAATTCAAGTTGCCGATAATGCAGGCTGCAAAATTTTTATGAAAAATAACCTGGAATGCCGCGTCAAATTGGAGTATTTTCTGAAACGTGGCTTCGAAGAAATACCCGAGGTAAAAATAAAATGCCAACAATAACTGAAGATACTCAACTAAAACAACAATTCATAAATGCTCTTCAAGAAAGAAGCGCACCAATCAGAACAGAAATTCACGTAAGCGACTTAATATTCTGTTTACGAAAAGCATTTTATCGCCGTTTCAAAAATCGCAAACTATCAGAACAGCAACTTATCTTTTTTTTGGATGGACATCAACGGCACGAAGGATTACAAGCACTTGTGCCAAATTTAGGTAAAGAAGTAGCAGTTAGAAAATACGGAATAGTTGGACACTTAGATATTCTCAACAAACACCCAATTGAAATAAAAACTACCCACTTCAAACAATTAGCATATTACTGTTTACTGACGGATACAACAACTTGCAACCTTATAACGCAATACATTAACGATGGCTTATTGACTTTTGAACACATCACATTCTCAAAAGCAGAATTAGACAAATATCTGCAAGAAATGCTTGAGTCACGCGACTTGTTACGCTTTGCATACGAAAGAAAAACCACTGCACAATTGCCTATAATTAATGACTGGATATGCCAAAAATGCGAATTTAATCAACTCTGCATGGAGGCCACCAAATGACTGACCGTAAATCAAGCACTCCCGTAGGCAAATTCACCCTAAGCACTGACCGCGACCACAGAGGGCGTTTTCGAGGCAGCCAAGCAATGAGCGCCGAATTTAGAGGCTGGCACTACCACATCGAACACCCAACGCTTACGCAGGAAGAAATTTTTGCCTACCTTTCTAAATGTCTTCAAAGCATGAACGCTGAAAAAGTTAAAGAACAAACTTTCATTGGCGTGGTTGAGGCTACACCGAAAAAGCAGGAATGCTGGCGACTAGGTGATGCTTCAACGGTTCTTTGGATTTCTGGCAAAACAGGAAGTTTGCATGTAGAAGCAAACAAACGAACCGAGTATGCCAAGAGTATCTTGACTAAGCCTGTTTTGGTTAAACTGTTAAAACAGTATAACATCAAGCAGCCAGCCCAAACGGGTCTATCGCTAGGAGAAGTGCAGTAAATGAAAAACCCAGTTTTTGAAATAATAACAGACGACCCAAAACTAATTCAGTTATCCTTTGCAGGAAATCAAACACATTTCGACACATACTTAACACCGAATGAATTTGAAGGCTTCAAAGCAGCAATTAAAGAATTGCCCCAACACTTGAATGAGTTATGCCCAGGGCATTCAAGTGTAGATGTTGATAGAAAGAAGGCAGGTGCACTTTCTCTAATTCAAAGTGATAAGGATACATACGAACTACAGTTTGTTGATTGGAATAACTCAGTTTGGGCACAGATAATGTTCAGTAAGAAAGGTTGGGCACTTTTCAAAAAGAAAATTTTTGAACTCAACTTGAAAACTCAGGAGGCAAAGCAGTAAATGCCAATTATAAGTTTTAGCGTTTTCAAAGACAAAATCCTTGATGGAACAAAAACTCAAACAATACGAAGACAACGCAAGCATCCAAAAAACTGTAAGCACCCTGAAACCTGCAAGCATGAAATCAAAGAGGGCAGCCAGCTTTATTTATGGTGGAAATCAAGAACGCCTCAACGAGAAAAGCTATTCGAAACCCCTTGTACCCAAACCTTAAAGATAAAACTCTACATTGACGAGAACAGTATTGACGCTTGCTGGATTACCAAACAAGGCGATTCTATTGGTTACAACTATAACAGTTTAATCAGTCTTGCAAGGCGAGACGGCTTTTATACTCCTGAAGAAATGCGAAAATGGTTTTTTGAAATGTATGGCTGTATTGCAGGCGAAGTTTTTGATGTTATTCGCTGGAATCCCCCAGCCTTAAATAAGGAGGCATTCTAAAGTGGCACAAAAATTTGATGAAACAACACAAAAATTTGTAGAAACAATATCTGCTGAATTACCGCGTGACCTACAGATGGCAGCCAGTTTTAAACCTGACCTTTTAACAGGCGGTTTACTGCTTGACTTTGCTATAAAACTTGACTCCAAAGATTACCCAGATGTGCTTCACGTCGTTAAAAAATACAATGGCGACTTAGTTAACCGTAAAGAAAAAGGTCAAGACATCATCTTTTTCGCTATTCCAATACCTCGACCACAGACGCCTAAAAAACAAGAAACCCCAACACAGCAATCAAACGCTAGCGTTCCACAGACGCAACCAGTTAACGCGCCTAAGCCAGCACCCGCAACGCAGCCAACGGCTAGCGCTCCAAAAGCTCCAATAACTGAGCAAAATAATGGCAATGGTGTTCCGTCTCTTCAGCTTAGCCCCTTTGATGTTTACAAAGACCGTTATTGCAGCACATGTCGCAGTCAATCAACTTGCACAAGTAGAGCTGAATGCATTGAAATCTTGAAAGTTCTTTTCCTTGACGACCTGCGAGAACAACGGCATCGTAAACCACAACCTGCAGCAGCCCCACAAAACAGTAACAGCAGTAACAGTGGTAACAGTAACGCTTCTAATGGCAAGTTTGTTGTTGAAAACGGTGTAATATGGGAAAACGGGCAAACCGCCGAATGTAAACCCTGCCAAAAAGCTTTTGAACACAAGAACAGCAAAAACGGTGCACCCAACACGGAATACTTGAATTTGCAGCAAGAAATCATATCCAAAAAAGCTAAACCTGACAGCAAAGGCGCAGGCTTCGGCGGATACTGGTATTACATTGTTAATGAAAGCAGCAACCCCTACATTGCCAGAATTAACACAAAAACGAGGGCAGCCTAATGCAAAAAACCATTTACGCCGCTGACCTCTTCGCAGGAAGACAAATGAAAAGAAATTTGAAAGGCCAGTTCACCAGAGGAACAGGCGAAGTTTTTGAGGGTTTTGGTGTTTGGTATGATAGCAAGGGTTATCCTTGCATCTTAGTTGGCAAAAAGGAAGTTAGACTGCATGTATTCGTTTGGGAAAGAGTCAATGGAGAAAAACCCAAAGGTTTTGACATACATCACAAGAACGGCAATAAGAAAGACTTCAAGTTGGAAAACTTGGAAGCACTTTCATCATCAGACCATAAGCGGGTTCATGCTGGATGGGTTAGACAAAACGGCGAATGGATAGCCAAACAATGCAACAAATGTAAAAGAATATTGCCACTGGACCAATTCTATCCGCGCAAGGGAAAAACCCCGACAGCGTTATGTAAACCATGTCACAACCAAAAACTCACTGAATCCCACAATAGTTCTCCTGAAAGACGAACTGTTTTTCTCAGAAGACATCGGGAATGCGTCAGACGTAGCAAACAAAGAAAATTAACAGAGGTAACAATTAAATGAGTAAAATTTACGCAGTCGATTTGTTTGCTGGCGCAGGCGGCACAAGCACAGGATTAATTGAAGCCTGTGAAGAACTTGGTATCAAACTCAATTTAGTTGCAGTTAATCATTGGGAAAAAGCTGTCAAAACTCACGAAGCAAACTATCCATGGGCAAGACACCTACAAGCAGACGTTGAAGCCGTTAATCCATTGGAAGCCGTACCTAACGGACACTTAGACATCTTAGTCGCTAGCCCTGAATGCATTTGGTACAGCAATGCAGCAGGCGGACGTCCTATGAAAGAACAACAAAGAACGCAACCTTGGAGCGTTTTTCGTTGGCTTGAATTGCTTGATGTGGACATTGTTCTAATTGAAAATGTGCCAGAATTACGCGGTTGGGGTCCACTTAACGAAAAAGGTCGACCAATCCCTGAGAAAAAAGGAACAATTTATCGGGCTTGGCTAAGAGCACTCAGAGCACATGGATACACTGTTGAAGAAAAAATATTGAATGCTGCGGATTATGGTGCATCAACTTCCCGTCGACGTCTTTTTGTTATTGCTATTAAAGGCAAAGGAAAACCAAAATGGCCTATTCCAACACATGCACGACATCCTCAGCCAACATTAGTCGGTCAACAATTAAAGAAGTGGCGTGCTGCAAGAGAAATAATTGATTGGAGTGTCAAAGGTGACAGCATTTTTAATCGTAAAGAACGTAAAAAGAAGCCTCTTTCACCGCGCACTATTCAACGTATTGTTGAAGGTCTGAAAAGGTTTGGTGGCGCTGAACTTAAACCCTTTATTATTATGATGGAACACCAAGGGGGAATAAGAAGCATTGATGAACCATTACCGACAATTACTACTGCAAAAGGTGGCGCTTTTGCACTTGCACAGCCTCAACCTTTCTTAGTTGCCATGGAACAAGTTAATCGTGTAGGTCCAAAAACCAAAAGTGTCGAAGAACCATTATGGACAGTTTCTACTCAAGGACGTATCGGTGTTGTTGAACCATATATCTTAAGTCAAGCAAGTGGTGGCGCACCTAGACCAGTAAGTGAACCTGTACCAACTATTACAACAGGTGGAGCACATGCGCTAATTGAAGCTGCTGTTATTGTGCCAAATTTTGGAGAGCGTAAAAAACAGCCGCCACGCGCCCACTCTATTGATGCCCCTTTACCAACCGTAACTAGTCATGGCGCAGGAAACCTTGTTGAAGCAATGATACTTCCAGTTGAAGACTATTCTCAAACAGACGCAAGTTTTCTAACAGAATACTATGGAAATGGCACCGCTGAAAGCGTTGATGAACCTTTGCATACCATAACTACTAAAGACCGATTTGGACTAGCCGAAGCTTCAATAATACAATTCAATGGCACACAAGAATCACAAATTAAAAACAGCGCCAAAAGCATTGAAGAACCACTACCAACGATAGCAACTCAAGCACACTTTGGACTTGTACAACCAGAAATTAATGGTAAACGCTTAGACATCAGATTCCGCATGTTACAACCAAAAGAACTAGCCGCCGCAACAGGTTTTCCATCTGACTATCAGTTCCTTGGCACAAAAACCGAAGTTGTAAAGCAAATTGGTAATGCTGTGGTCGTTCAAATTAGCAAAGCCTTGTGCATGTCACTTCTAAAAAAGAAAGTCTGTTCCGTCTGTGGAACAGAAGAATCCCCTGTTTGTTAGTAACAAAAAATAGTTTATGGAAGAGAGAAAAAATGAAACAAGAAACAAAAAATGAAGCTTCAAAGCAGCCTGTAGCGGTCCAGCCTGCAAGCATGACGGCAAAAGCTGCTGTTGAAGCCCCAAAAAAAACAACCGTTACTGGTTGTGTTAAACTTTACGATTTAGACCCTGAAAAAACCGAGTCTGTATCCCGCGATGTGTGGACAGGCAGCACCTTAACACAGTTGGAGGTGAACCAGTAATGCCGTATGACAAGTTTAAACCTAGCGTTTCCGCTGACCTTGAAGAGTGGGATAACACTACTGACGCAATCATGTGGCTAATTTCAAAGATTCCGGACTACAAGTTAGAATGTGCTGAACTTAGGTTAGAAACGTGTCCACAAAAAGCGTGGAATAGCCATAGACTTGAAACCTTGCATAGTTTGAAAGCTAAACTGGAAGGATACGAGTCTTGCTATGTAAAAGCCACTTTTGTTTTCAACGCTGAATTAACCTACATTACCGTTAAAGATAGGTCTTTCAAAAGAGGTTGGTCAGAAGCAATCGGGTACATTATTGAAGTTGTAAAAGTTGAAGAGTCAGGGGAAGAAAAAACCGTAAACAAGCATTTCATTACTGGAACAAGCAGCGAAGACTTCAAACTTGTTACACCTTACGAAACAAAACCTAACCAAAAAAAGCAGGAGGTTAAAGCGTAATGGCGCAAGTTTTAGAGCCATCAACCGAGCAAAAAGACCTCTTTGGCATTACAGTTAAGACAGTGCAGCCAACGCCTAAACCTGAAGACCCCGTAAAAGAATGCCCATTCTGCTTATCCGATGGGCGCCATGTACCAGTAACAAAAATCTCCGAAAAAGACCACACATACTACGAATGCAAAAGCAAAACGTTAAGACACGAATTCTGCATTCACATGGTAAACATAACCCGAGCAACCGAACGCGATTTTCAATGTGAAAACTGTTCAGCCGAGTCAATAGATGAATGCGACTGTAATTTTTGTTCTAACGTTTTCTGTAATGAATGCAACCGATTTTACCATGTGTCCTGCGGTGACTTAGCAGGGTTGATTGCACTTAAAGAAGTGCAAGAAGAAAGAAAGCATCCGCCAAAAATAGAACCGCCAACAGAACACAAAGAAGACTGGCTTGAAAGCCTGCAGCAGTTCCAAGAATACATGACAAAAAAGCTTGAAATGTGCATTCCCGAGAAAGGCGAACCAACCAAAGAACGTTTACGCGATTGCCCAATGGAATACTTAGAAAAACGGATGCTGGAACACGTTAAAGCAGGCAACTACGGCGACGCAAGTAACTTTCTTTTCTTGATGCATCAAAAACAAAGCCAACCAACTCCAACTATCGAAAGCCAGAAGGGGGCAAACGCATAATGGCTGAGTTTTTAACTGCAGACCAAATTGCAATGAAAAACAAACAATTATGCGCCGCCTACCTAAGCAGTCGAACCGACGAAAACAAAGCAGCAATGGAAGCCTTCACAAAACAAAAATGGACGCCTGCACCCTCAAACAACAACAGCAGCCTTTCAAGCAATGTAGTTCTTGAAGAATTAACCGAAGCATTCAATCAACTGGATTGGACGCAGCCGAAAGCACATGAAATGTTCCAGCATTTACTAAAAATTCTGGAAGGCTTAGTTACTAATCCTAACTTGATTACGGACGAAGCCTTTGCGTTTTACAGTTTAGGTGAAGCCTGCGGTGAAGCTGAACAACAATCCCGAATAAACCTTGCAAATGTGCAAGCAGAAAATGAACACAAAATAAAACAAGCAATCGCCGAATTCCCACTGAACGTTTTTGGCGAAAATTTACCTCTTGAACAATGCAACGCTTTTAGAGAATTATTCAACAAACTAACCAACATAAATTTCAGGCCATACTTGCGTTGCTTAAGACCAACAAAAAACTGTGCAACCTGCTGGGCACTCAAAGATTGCCAAACACTGAATCCAAAGTTAGACCTTGCAAAAAGCAGTACAACGCCTTTTGGAGTTAACGATGAAACTGGCAAACAGAGGGACAGCCAATGATAAAAAATACTCTTGAAGAAAGGCTACATGAAGCTATGGCATTTCATGAAATCCCAACACCGTATATTCTGAACGTTGAGAACATACCTAAGCTACGAAAAGACCTGCAAAAAGCAGCCTTAGCCGTGTTTATGAATTACCTTAAAGAAGCAGGTAATGACCTGAAAGCTAACACGAAAACACTACGTCAACTTGCAGGTTATGTTGGTTGCTGTGAAAATGAAAACAGTGCATTACCCTGCGATGAAATCTGTGACAAACAATATGTCCCAGTAGAAGAAGTATCAAAAATCTTTGCAGAAAATAAACTGCTTAAAGAACAAATGGAAACCGCAAAACAGATTCTTCAAAAACTACTTGCTAACGCTAAACCCTTAAACTACTACACCAAAAACCCCGACATCTGCTATACAATGCGTCAAGACTACAAATGGCTCAGCGAATACCACCTGTCCGAACTAAAAACAAGCCTAAAACTCGACGAGGCGCTAAAAAAATGAAAGCAACTTTAGACGCTTTCTACAAAATCGGCAAAACCGTAACCAAAGACATTATACTTTACGAGGACCCAAAAGACAAAATCACTCTTTACCGCGTAGCCAGTCGCCGAAGAAACAGCAGAACAGAAGATTACACATACACCTTTGAACCACTCGACCCACGCACTGAGCAACAGCACATTATTGAAAACTACATTGTCTCTTACATTCCAGGCGCAACCATCATAATCTTTTACTACAAAGAGGTAGCACCCGACAAAATTGCAGACACTTACAGCTTAGACTCAGCAGAGGAAGTTGCCGCCGTTTTTGAACAACTTAAAGCTTACGTGCCAACTCCGATTCCTGAAGACTGCAAAACAATCTGCGACTTAACAAAGAAACCATGCGACCCCGAATCATGGTTATGCCACAGACAGTTTGCAGCATTACGATTCTTGAAAAACCACCCAGGAAACCGCAGTAAAAACGCAAGTTGCAGCTATCTAAAAACTAAAGAATCCGAAGGAAGCAAAACGCAATGAGTGGCAATGTTCCTGAACCTGAAAACGTTTTTCCAACCTGCAAAGGACGCTGCCAAGTCTGCCACAACCCCTGCAAAACACCAAAGGAGCCAACGCAATGACACACCACCCCAAACATAAAAGCGGCTGCCACATCTGCAACCAAAACGCACAAACAGGCAGACCAAAACCACAACAGGAGAAAAAACAACAATGACCCAGCAGCAAGACCGCATAAACGCGCTAATTGCCCTCGCAGTCTTAAACAACAAAAAAGGCAACGCCACCGGCTTTAAAGACTTCATACTGAAAGAATGTGCTACAAAATTTTGCCTTACACCAAGCCAAGCAGGACAACTAAACCAAATCATAGTAAGAGCCTATCAAACTGACAAATGGGTAAGCAACGTCAAAGAAAACCCATATTTTGCAAACTTTGAACAGGAGCGTCAAACATGGCTACAGAAACAGAAGCATTAGACCCACAAGAACTATTCCTGCAGCTATTCAAAGAAGAAAAATACTGCCAAAAACTACGCAATCTTTCATTGTATGGCAAGAGGTCAATCTTTGTCGAATTTCGAGATATAGTTAAAGAAAACCAAGAGCTAGCCAAACAGTTACTTGAAAAGCCTGAAGAATACTTAGGACACGCCAGAGCAGGCGCTTATGAGCAACTATTAATTGAAGACAGAAACTTTGCAGACACAATATCAAAAGAAGACATTACCATTCGAGTCACCAAATTATTCACTGCCGAACAAATACGCAGCTTAGGCGCGGAACAACTCAAAAAACTTGTCATGGTAGAAGGTATTGTAGTACGCTCAACCCCTGTACAACCTATGATAACAATAGCAGCCTTCAAATGCAAAAGCTGCGGCGGCACAGTTAAAGAGTCTCAAAAAATGCCGTTCATAGTAAACCCTGACTTCTGCACTTTTCCAGATTGCAAAGGAACAGACGGCTTCGTTTTTGACCAAGAAAAAAGTGAATACACTGACTGCCAATATTTAAGAATCCAAGAACGCCCCGAAGACCTACCACCTGGACAACTACCGCGAGCATTAAGCATAAAACTTGTAGGAAAAGAAATGGTGGAAACCGCAAGACCAGGCGATCATGTGGCAATTGTAGGCATACCTCAACCAATACCTCAACCGTCAACTGGAATGGGTAAATCGGCAATATTCAAGCTAGAAGTTGTGGCAAACAGCGCAGAAGTCTTAGGCAAAGAACAGGAAATAACATTAACAACAAAAGAAGAAGAAGAAAAAATCATAGAACTCTCAAAAGACCCAGTGATACATAGAAAAATCGTTTCCAGCATAATTCCTTCAATACACGGAATGGAACATGTAAAAGAAGCAATAATGTACCTACTATTCGGCGGCTGCTCAAAAAATTTTGTAGACATTACAGTAAGAGGCGAAATGAACGTTCTAATAGTAGGCGACCCAGGCGTTGCTAAAACCCAGATACTCCAATATATTCCAAGAATTTCTCCAAGAGGCTTATACACTTCAGGTCAAGGAACTACAGCCGCAGGTTTAACAGCAGCAGTAATTAACGATAAACAAGCAGGCATTTCTCTTGAAGCAGGCGCCCTTGTTTTAGGCGATAAAGGCGTTGTTTGCATCGACGAAATGGACAAAATGCGCCAAGAAGACCGCGTTGCAATTCACGAAGCAATGGAACAACACACGGTTTCTGTAGCTAAAGGCGGAATTGTTGCAACTTTGAATGCCCGTACATCAATATTGGCAGCCTGTAACCCGAGTCTTGGCAGATATGAACCTAACCGAACTATTGCAGAAAACATTAACTTACCAACTACATTGCTAAGCCGTTTCGATTTAATCTTCATATACAGAGATATTCCCAATAAAGAAAACGACGAAAAGAGAGCAGAACACATTTTAGAATTACATCAAAGAAAAGCGCCCCCAATTGAACCGCCAATAAACCCTGAATTATTACGAAAATACATTGCTTACGCAAAAAAAGTTAATCCTAACCTGTCAAATGAAGCGTTGAAAGAATTAAAAGAATTCTTTTTGGCAATGCGTAGCGCTAGTGAAACGGAAGGTTCTGCAATTGCAATTACGGCACGACAACTCGAAGCACTTGTACGCATTTCTGAAGCAAGAGCCAGAGCAGCTTTAAGGTCAATTGTAACCAAAGAAGATGCACAAGCAGCAATTGACGCTATGAAACATTCCCTTGAAGAAGTCGGTATAGATATAGTATCCAAAAAAATTGACATTGACTTGCTAATGACAGGCACTCCAAAATCAACGCGCGATGAAATCAACCATGTGTATGACGCTTTAATTGAAATGAATAAAGAAGCTGGACCAGTGAAGTACGAAGATTTTGTTGCAAGACTTGACGTTAAAGAAAAACTGCCAAAATCTAAGAGCGAACGGTACATCACACAGTTACTCCGAGAAAACAAAATCTATTCACCAAGAGAAGGATACCTACTCAAGGTTTAGGAGATAAACACCCATGTTTTTTATTTATTATATATTTATTTTAAATTTTTTATTTTATTTATTTTATTTATTATTCTGGAAGTTTGCGCTTAGACGCTTGATTTTAGCATCGAACGTTCGCATCGTTCGCATCGTTCGATGCCAATTTTGTTGTTTACTGACTGTTTTTTCTTTTACCGAAAAACAACCTGCAGGAGAGTTCTAAAAAACATGAATGAAGAAAAATTATCAAAAGCATTTAATCCATTATTGCTCACGAATCTTAAAAGCCACATTGAAATAAACGACCAAAAAATAAAAAATAGAAAACGCACTTCTTTTGACCTTAACAAAGAGAAAGTTGAACGTTTTTCTGAACTGTGCTATAGTTACGGTTTAGCAAATAATAAACGTGGGCTTAATCGAACTGTTGAAGCTGCAATAACTATGGCTATTGATGCTCTGGAAAACGCCCATAAAGAAGGCAAACAGCTTCAAATAACCATGAATTTTAACACAAACACAATCAATTATCAACAAAATAACTACTTAAAAATTGAGCAACTTCCTAAAGCAGAGCAATACGATTTATCGGAAGGCAAACAGGTTCTTGCACGGTTACTTTTAGCATTACAGCGTGGAACCCCTGCTTCAAGTCCTTTTATGAAGAGACTAAAGAAAGAGTATAGAGCTGTTTTGCCGGTTCTTGATGGGTTTACCAAAAAAGTGCATGATCCTGAATTGCAGGAGTTGCTTAGTGCTGCTGAAAGGGCTCTTAAACAGGAGGCGCAGGTGCAACTAATCAAAAAATAGTTTTTTCCTTTTTGGGTGCATGCTGGATGGATGATTTTAAAAAATTAATTACTGAACTGAGCAGGTTTAAACTGACATGCTCGCCATTTAATGAAGCTGAAATAGAAAAGGGTGTAGCTGACTTTCTTAAGAAGAAAGGATTTGATGTTAACTGCCAGGTTGTAAATGGAAAAGACCGCTTTGATTTAGTTGTTGGTAACATTGTAATTGAAGCAAAACTGACAGGGTTCATGAATGTAGCTGCTCAACTTGACCGTTATTCTGCTAAATCTGAAGGTTTAATTTTGCTTTGCTGGAGGGCAACAAAACCACTCAAGAACCTGTTTAAAGTGGCTAAACTTCACTCCAAGATTCCTATTGAACTTGTTGAGTTAAATAAAAACTGCGATTTGGTGTAACATGGTTCAATGCTATGGTACTTTACAATATATTCAACCCGACAAGGGCAAACGAGTAGGTCATTGGCAAATAAACGGTTATCAACCTTCCATGATGGCAAAAAGAATCATGCCTAGCTGTTGGTGTAGCAAGTCCGGTTCAATCGATATACCAGATAACATGGCTAATGTTGAGAACATTTACTGGTTAATGATACGTTTTCCACTTAAAGTTGAATCACCAATTTGGGCTACCCGAATGGCGCATTTACATGAAATTGGCAAACGCCGAAAAAGCATAGTCTCTCTCTCTCCCAAGCTGAAGTAAACGGAAAATTCACTGGAACCCTTTTCAGTTACCAAAAAGAAGCCCTTGACTTTCTAAACAAAACCGATGGTGTTGCTTTAATTGCAGATGAAATGGGGCTTGGCAAAACCATTGAAGTCTTAGCTTATCTTGTTACTTGCAAAGAGGCTTTTCCCTGTCTCATAGTTGCCCCTTTAGTTACGTTGATTAATTGGCAAAGAGAAATTGAAAAATTCATAAAACAGAAAAAAGGCAAACCTTACACGGTTTTAACAATACGCACTGGTAAAACAGGCGACTTACTTGCCGGATTAGAAAAACAGCCACAAATTTTCTTAATAAATTATGATTTAGTAAGTAAAAGACGCGATGACTTAGCCGCTTTACCATTACAAACTATCATTGCTGACGAAGTACAGAACCTTCGCAACCCATACGCTTTAAAGTCTGAAGCACTACGCGAATTAGCCGATATTCCAACCGTAAAACATAGAATCGGATTATCAGGTACACCCTGCTACAATCATGGAACAGAAATTTGGAGCATTTGCGACTTCATATATCCTGGGTTACTTGGAAATTACTCTGAGTTCAGCCGTGAATTTGTAGACCAATGGGACCCACATAAAAGCGTCTATAAAGATAAACGTGAGGCGCTTTTTGAAATTTTAAACCAAAACATCATGTTACGTCGACGCAAAATTGACGTGTTAGATTTACCTGAAAAAGTACGTTACAAACAAACTATTCAGATTGACGAAGAATACTACAATAAAGAAATGAAAAAGCATATTTTTGAATTGCAGAAAAAACTCGATGACGCTAAAGCTAAAACCCAATTTCAAAAGATTAGCGAAATTGCCGCTTACGGTGATTTCCAAAATAATGAACGCCAAACTGCAGGAATCTCAAAAGTCTCTTATGTTGCAGAATTCATCGACGAAATAATGGATACTGGCGAGTCAGTAGTAGTGTTTTGCCATCACAAAATTGTGCACGACATGCTAAAAGCAAGATTACGAAAATATTTCCCTGTAGTAATTCGAGGTGGTCAAACTGACCGTGAAAGACAATGTGCAATAGACTGTTTCCAGTCAGGCGAAACTAAACTGATGATTACAGGTTTACGTGCAGGTAACGTTGGCATTAACTTGACAAAAGCAACCTACGTCATTTTTGCAGAACTGGATTGGAGCCCAGCAATTCACAGACAAGCCGAAGACAGACTACATCGATTTGGCCAAAAGAAAACCGTTTTTGCTTACTACTTAGAAGGCGTTGGTACTCTTGACGAAAAAATTGCTGAAATTCTTGTAAATAAGAAGCTGGAACTTGACGAAATTTTTGGTGACGCTAACAGGTCAGACAAGTATAGCGAGGCAGATACTCTTTCGGAACAAACAAAACAACTAGTTTATACACTTCAAGAACGGTTTAAAAAAATTCCAATGCTTCATTAAATACTTGGCAGTCTTTTGTCTGCCCTTTTTTTCTTTTAGGCAACAAAAATGTTAAAACTGATAGAACTAAAGCAACTAACCATTTTATTTGCAAGCATGACAGCCATAATTTTTGGTGCACCCTTAATTTGGCAAATTACTCTTTCACTCTTAACAAACCTCTCATTATCACAACAATTAATAGAATTCATACTAGGCGCCAGAATCGCAGCGGTATTTGTCTGTTACATTATTTCATCAATCATAATAGCCTTCATAGTTTTTAGAAGCCGCCTGCAGGTTGATTCAACAAAAATAAAACGCCAAACCATAAAACTTTCCGCAACAACCGCCCTAATTGTTTGTGCGTTACTTCTCAGCATGGTTCTTTACACGCCCATGGTTAAAGCTGAAACCGTTTCAACAACAGGTCAATACTTAACACTTTTATCAAGCCAATCTGACTGGCACATAGGAAAACTTGACACTGGAACCTTCTTTGCCATAAACTGCAGCAGCATGAATGACCCTGTAAACGTGTACCTGCCCTTCCAACCTGTTGCACCTTGGGCAGATTTTCAAACTGACAGCGTAGGCTTAACCGCCAAAGTGTTTTCAGAAATAAGTTACGGCACAGTGTACATGAAGGAAGTGCCTTTAGCACCTGAACTATTTGACGATATACCCGAAAACGTACAAGTAATCGAAAACGTAAACGGGTTAACCCGCACTTTCATCAATTCAGCAAACGCTCAAGATGGAACATACAAAATAAACATTGACTCCGTTAACCCAACCTATTACACTGCACAAGACAACGCAGACCGGTATATTGGCAACTATATATCCACAAACCTAAGCTACACGGTAAACAGCGTTAACGATTTAATGCAGGGTGGAACGTTAAAATGGACAGGCAGCGGCAGCATCTACAACACAACCAACACTCTGCATATAGGTTCAAGCACAACATACGACGTCGACTATACTTGGACTGCTGACGCTAACGTAGAAATAAAACTTGCAGACGACGCCAACTGTGACGTTATTTCAAACATACGGTACGGTTCTGGAATCAATGCTCAACTAAAAATTGAGAAACTAATAATTAATGGCAACAAAGAAAATAATCCCTCTGGCGGAAACGGAATCTCTTGGAGCGTGCATCAAGGCGAAATCTCAGAATGCACCATAATAAACTGCAACGGAAACGGCATTCAAGTTAACGCGCCCCAATCAATTTCAGACAACAATTTCCATCATAACACAATAAAGAACAACACTAAAGCAGGAATCTTTTTCGGAACCGATACAGGCAGCTACGGAAACGGTGCAGACGACAACATCGAAAACAACATCATATACTACAATGGACAAGACGGCATCTACTGCACAGACCCCGACCCAATAATGAAAAGTAACGACATATTTTCAAACGGCAGACATGGCGTGTTCTTAGCAAACATCCGCTATGGTTCAGCAATGGGCAATCATATTTCAAGCAACGGTCAACATAACTTACTACTTTATGCAACATCAGGATTTGTTGAAAACTTTGCTGTAATAGGTAACGACTTTTTTGGTTTAGCCTCAGCATCTAACACTTACGACCACATAAGAGTAGCAAGCGATACTGAAGCCCACATTGTAACTAACTGCACCTTCGCAGGCAACAATTTCGAACAATCAGCAGGCGGCAACCGAAGATACGCAATAAGTTTCACGACCTATTGCGGATTAAATTCTGTATCTGATAACACTTTTAGCGGAACATTCCTTAACGGAACAGTAAGCGACTATAACCACACCAATACTTACTCGGATAATATAGGGTTCAGAACAAAAAACACAGGCTCCTTCGAAGGCTACGGCAACGGTGCACCCATAGTAACTCACATAGACTGCCCCTTAGTACACGTATCAGTAACAAGCGGAAACAACACAATATTCGTAGACACAGGCGCATGGAACTTCACAGGCACAACATTCACACTTAAACTTCTTGATAAAGACGGCAACGCACTCACTGGCCAAAATGGCACATGGTCTGCAGAGGGAAAACCATGATAAAAAAACCATTACTCGCCTTATTAACCCTTTTTTGCTTAACTTTACCTGCAATAGTTAATGCACAAATTCAAATTAGCGAAAACTGGACAATAAGCACCGCGCAAACGTTACCCTCACCAACTCCAACACTGACCCCAACGGCAACAGTGCCCTCAACAGGTTCAGGACCTACAACAAGTTACCCTACTGCTTCACCGTACTGGCTAACACCTACCCCTTCAACAACTTTAACGCCTACTGACGAAAACGAACCAAATTTTTTCTTTCAAATAATTAGTCAATACCCTTTGCTGTTGGTCTTTGTTGTTGCAGTGATTTTGTTTGTGGTCGCTGTCGCAGTTAGTAAAGCCCATAAATAATTACCTCTTTTCTTTTTTTACATGAACCTGTCTATTTCTTCATACATACATGTATGCATGCTTTAAATATCAAAGCAAAAATGCACTCGCAGAAAGGGTGTAAAAGATGGGTGCAGAGTTTTCAACTCCCGACCAAAAACTAAACAATTTCCTAAAAACAGTAACCAACTATCTTGAATACAACAGTGACGGCTCACCAAAAATTTTGTGCATGTCAGACACGATTTACGTTAAAGTCTCTCCAGACCTGTTAAGTAAACGATTACCTGAATTTTCAATGTGCCTCGCAAAATTCAGTGAAGCAGGCGGAAAATGGACAAACAACCGCGACTGCCAATTCATTTTCACAAGAGCAAAAGAACAACTCTTAGACCTAAAAACAAGCGACCTAGTATCAGGACCTCAAATAAGAGTTTCAAGAAACCCCGAAAAACTACAACACTTAAAAGAAAGTGTAGAAGACCGACTGAAAAGAAATTTGCCACCGTTCACTCATAAAGCCATAACAAGACCCAGCCAAAAATTTCCAGGCAAACACGAAGTTCTTGACGGTAATGGCCGATGGCAAATAGCTCAAGAAAAAGGCTTAACTTTGCCAGCAATTGACCGCGAAATGAGTGATGCCGAAGCTAAAGAAATCGTGTACCTTTCAGGCGACCAAGATGATTATACAGATTTTGAACGCGGCAAATGGCTTAGCGAAATGATGCAAGATTACCCCGAATTATATCCAACCCAGCAAGTATTAGCAGACAAACTAGGCGAAAAACAACGAAGAATACAACAACTAATCGACCTCTATAATCAGGTTAGTTGTGAATCTCTTGATGAAGAAACGCGCCGGCGCGTAAAGGACATGCCGCAAAGTGTACTTGAACCCGTGTTGCGGGTTCCTGACGAAATTAAGCCTGATGTTCTTAAATTTGTTGCAGAGAAAAAAACTAATAGAGCTGAAAATCGCGGCATTCTTTTAGCTATAAAAAATAATATGGAAACAACTTCTTCGCCTAAGCAAGCTTTTGAAGACGCGAAACAAGAATTTGAGGCTAAACAGGCTGACACCAAGCTTGAACCTGCCCCTGACGGAGAAGTATTGAAACGTGCTCAAGAAGGTTCTGCTGAAAAACTGGAAGACTTCAAAGCCCGAAAAGCAAAACTATACAAGCTTTACCCTGAAGGTATGGTTAATTCTGCATTTGCTGCATTAGGTAACCTTAGTGACCTGAAAATTACGGCTTTTCTTTGTGAAAAAGTTGGGGAACTCTGGAATAAGCTGCCTGAAACTGAACAAAATAGTCTTTTCAAATTACCCGACCAGGAGAATAACGATGCAAATTAATTCAGGTGAAGGAGCCGCCAACCCGCTATTTATGGCGACTCCCAAACCGTTGGGTGCTGTTGGGTGTATCCCACATGAAAAAAGAAGTGGTGTACAAATGGGTGTGTTTATTGATGAAAAATTGCCAGAACTTTTTAAACTGTATTATGGGGTTGACCCTGAAAGGGACATATTTGGTTTAGCTGAAAAACTCCAAGTTGACGTGCATAGTTGTGTTGACCTTATTTTGGAGTTACAAAAATGTCTACGTTCAGAACTGGGTTTTGTTGACGAAGAAACCTTAAAACTTGTATGTCCTTACTGCCTGAAAGCGTTTTTGAAAAAAGGCGAAAAACGGGTTGCTGTTTTAATTAAAGATTCAGAAAAAGGCGAAATAGTCTGCAAAAACTGTGGGACAGTTGTTTCAAGTTTTGAAGATGGCAACATAGACGCTGACGAATCTTTAGATGATAGCAAACCCTTTGGCGAAGAATGGCAGCCAGGCAATGAACTTAACGTGGGCGGCGGAAGAGGCGCAACTATTAACAGTTACAATCAATCAAACGATTCATTCTCAGCAGACAGAGCATTGCAAACTATTCTTGGAAAAGGCGCTGGCAACATAGAGTTTGAAAAATTGAAAACCTTTGAGAAAAACTATCCTGAAGCTGCAAAACGGTTAACTGACCCCTGTAAACCTGCGACTTATCAAATTCTTAAAAACGAAAAGGGCGAAACATGGGTTTACAAGTACCGCTGCTATACTAAAGGAACTTTTGCAGGATTAAAGTTTGTGGCAAAGGTTCCCCTTAACGATTTTGAATTGTACGGCGAAAAAGCTTTTGACTGCATGAAAATACGCATTCAACGTGTTAACAACATTTTAAACGTTGAACTGCCAGGGCAAGATGCTTTAATTATCTTGGGCAAGAACTTGGGCAAACGGTATGGTCTTGGACCATTAGGTGTTAAGTTGCATCCTCAATACGCAATTTTCAATGATGCTTTCGGAACTAACATTAAAACTGCTTTCAAAATTTGCGATAGATACAGTTACAAAGTGAGTAACAAAGTGTTGGTTGAAACAATGTTTCAACTTACCGTCATGCAATTCAAGTATGAAAATCTGGAGCCTTTCAAGGGGTGCCGAAGTGAATTGGTTTTTGATGAAAACTTGAGTTATCTTGTTTCCCAAATTGATAACTTTGTTAAAGTTTTGCAACAGAAAGGCAAGTCAAAATAGGAGTTGCTTTTTATGCGAAAACTGTTTAGTCGCTCAGGTTCTTTCCGTGACGCCGTAAACTTCTTTCTTGTTAAGCAGTATAAACTTTTAATGAATCATCGGTATGCCCCTGAAAAAGCAATTAGAAAAGTGAATGGGTACCAAATGGTTTTGCATCCTCGTCTTGGCGGTATTCATTATGACCTGTTTCATTATGGGGCTAGAGAACCTTTTACTACGCAACTTCTTTCTAAAACTTTGCATTCAGGCGATGTTGTTTTAGATGCAGGCGCTAACATTGGATATTATGCTTTGCTTGAATCTCAAAAAGTTGGTTCTAAAGGTTTTGTTTACGCTGTTGAACCAGTGAAAAGCAATTTTTGTCTTTTGCAGCAGAACATCGCCCTTAACCGTTTCCGTAATGTTGAAGCGTGCAATTTAGCTTTTGGTAATCGTACAGGTGACGCTCAAATTTTTTTGAGTGATGTGCCTAACTTGCATAGTTTCAATGAGGTTGCCGTGCAGTCCAGTTATGTTGGTACGGAAAGTGTGAAAATCAGTACGGTTGATGATTTTTTGGTAAATAGGCGGTTGCCGTGTCTTGTTCGGATGGATGTTGAAGGGTTTGAACTGGAAATACTTAAAGGCATGCGGGGTTTGCTTGAAGAGAATGTAAAGTTGCTTATTGAATTACATCATAAGCCGCCTTTTATGAATGCTGCACAAGTTAAGGAAATGTTTGATTTGCTTGACAGTTTCGGGTTTAAGGTTAGTTGGGCTGTAGGTGCTCAAAAAGTGTTTGAGTCTCGAACTGTCAGGTTTTTTGAACCGCGTTATCCTTGGTACTGTAAAAATATGGCTTTGCCTGTTTTCTTTGCTGAGTTAAGTAAGGCTGCTTTCTTTCCTAATGTTTTGTTTGTTAAAGAAAAAGCATGTTGAATGTGTGTACTGTAATTACATTTCCATGCTTTTTTCTATTAGGGTAAACACAAGTGGCAGCAGTTAAAAAAGGCGAAACCTGCAATCTGCGAATATCTAAAGAGTTCAACGGTTTCTTAGACCAAGAACTTGAGGATACAAAAAACACTAAATCAGAGTATATGACTGCTGGGTCATTGATATTTGCAACTTTAAACCGTTATTCAAACAATCATAAAAACTGGCCTACCAGCCTACAGGATGCAAAAAAACATAAACAGCTTCAAAAAGACGTTTGCATGTTAAGCGATTTTCCACATTTGCTTTCAAATCTTGAACGCCTTGAAGATGCTGGAATAACTCAAAATGAACTAGACGCGACGCTTAGTTTTATAACTAAACTTGCGGTTTATGCAAAAAACGAAAAAGCCACTCTTGAAGCAAAATTTGCCGCTGAAAAGAAAGGAGCTGCACCCCTTTGATTAGCGACATAATTAACGCTCTTTTACTTGCCGCAATCTTAACTATTATTCCTTCTGGAATCTTTGTTGCTGCTAAAAACCTTGTTGCTTTGCGTTTCCGAATAATGGTTGGATTGCTAATTGTTTTCAGTACTGCAACAGTTTTTGTTTTCCTATCCAGCAATCAAGAACCAAGCAGCCTCTATAATGTGTTGCCTTGTTTACTTGGCGTTGCCATCACGGTTGTTTTCACTTACATTTCACACGCCTTAATAGGTATTCCCGCAAAACAAGAAAAAACAGAAGAAGTAGTTGAACCCTGCTTGCCTCAGCAGGATTCTTCTACTTCTAAGTCTACTTTGAGTTTATCCCCAAAAACTTCTACGCTGCCCCTTAGCCCTCGTTACGAACCTGACTTTGACGATTTAACCTCGAAACCGAAACTGCTTGAACCTGAAATTGTTACAGCCGAAAAAACTGGCAGCTCTGATTTGGTTCCTTTTATGGCTTTTGGCAAAGACCATGTGCCTGTAGTGTTGTATGTAGCAAAAAACGATTGGGGTCTTGTGCAACCGCCAACTGTTGAGCAAGTTGCAGAAAAACCTCAAACTCAGTCTTCAACGCCTGTTAAAGAAGAAAAACAAACCTCTGAAGCAGCAAAAAAAGAAGCTGAAACTGGCCATTGGAGCCAGTTTATGTGAGTTGAGCAAAATGAAAAAAACATTCAAGAACCATTTAATCTTAATCATCGTAACCTTGATACTGGTAAGCCTAAGTTTTCCTGTACAAGCTTTTGATGCTTCACAACCGCCACAAAACCAAACAGAAAACCAACCTTACACAACTATAACAGGTTCAAGTGATGGCATCCAACAATTTGAAAAATATGTGCCCCTCTACTTTCAGGCTGGCGTGACAATCAATTTTTTCCCAACTGAAAACAAAACCCAAAACACTGCACCAACTTACGGCGGTCTTTACATTGATAGCAGCAGCAACAATTTTTACTCTACCCAACTATACGCCATCGACACGTACAATATTCAGGTATCAGTACGTTACACTGCTTATGTGACTCAGATAGTTACTTTAGATTATACTAGTTCTAACCAAACAGACCAAGATACAATTTACCGAGATAGTTTTCAGGTTAACGGTTACGGTTTTGACATTATTTTGCATGTTAAAACCTCAGAGTTTCCCCATATTCCTACAGCTCAAGAGATAGCGAATGCGACAAATCAAGGGGTACAAAGTAGTCTTGGCAACACTACAGCAGAGTTTAAACAGGTTATTGCTGACATGCAAACCCGCGATATACTGTTTCAAACATTAAGTGTAGGTGTAGGCGCAGCATTTGTTGTTCTCTTAATCTTTTTTTCAAAAGACCATTCTAAACTTAGACGTTTAGAAAAACAGAATTCAATAGGAGTGGCATAAAATATGGTTTCAATTTATGACGGTATCGCAATAGCTTTCGTAATAGCGGTAATTGCTTTTGTTTCCCTTTACGTTTTTATTATTTTAAAACGTCGGCAGTCAAAACCCAGCGACGGCGTACAGCTTGGTTACTGGAAAATTAACGGTTACAATGAGGATGGCAGCGTTTTTACACCATTTGAAGGCAGACTTGCCGAAGTTACTAAATGGCTCTTAGTGCCTGACGCAATCAAAGCATTCGAAACCATAGTTATACCTGGAATAAAGCAAAGAATCGATATGATGAAAGAAGGTGACGAAAAAACAAACTTAGAAGGCGCAATCAACGCATTACTCAGATTTATGCTTGACAAACGTTGTCACCTTTACCTAATGAAAACAAAAGATGACCAAAAAGAACTCTTTGTGCATTACGGCAATAAAAAAGAAGAATTACCTTCCCTATTAGATTATGCAAGTAGCGCCAATGAAAGCACAGAATCCATTGCGCTTGGACCACAAACTGAACATTTCCTTAATGGACGTCTTGACAGTTTGCCAGGAGAATTCCCCTGCTTTGGCGATTATAAACAGTTTGGTCCATTTCAGGTTCACATGTTCATTCCTTATGAAAGAGGAAAAATGAAGTTAACCGACACTCAGGAAGAAGAAAGAAAACAGCAAATTCTCGACCTAAAAGGGCTAGGTCAAGTTATGGGTTTTCTGCCAGCAGCACTAAACTTTGAAAATGTTTTAAAAGTAAAAAATGACAAAATAAAATCTTTAAACATCGAGAACAGGGATTTAAGACGCGATATACAAATGGCAAATACTGAATTAGGTATTGCCCGACGAATAATTGACCGATTTAGCCCTGAAGGTAGAAACAGTAAAGCCTTAATCAATCCATCAAAATTCAACATTTTTGATGTTACTGTACAATTAATGTGTACTTTGCTTTGTGGCGCTTTATTTGGTTTTCTTGCTGGACCAACATTAGGTGTACCTGTCGCATTAGTTGGTGTAGTTATCGGTTACGGTATTGCTTCTTTAATAACCTACTGGAGAGGATAAAAGCTTGAGCACGGAATCAATCTTTTCCTATGAAGATGAATTAAAAAAACTTGAAACGCAGCAAAAAGATTTAGTTACAGCTTCTCAAGATATAATTAACTTTGTAACTAATCCCGATACTGTTTTGAATCCTGACGAAGTAAAAAAGCATACATTAGGTAAATTAACCTCAAAACTGGCTGCCACTGTTATGACCTTGACAAGTCACCCTTTACAACACTCGTCAGTGGCAATTAATGCTGAAGGTCAAATAGTTAATAATCCAAATTTCGAAGACAAAACTGAGGATAAAAACGAAAAGATTGCTGCCTCTGATTGGAAAACAAAACTTGTATTTGCTATTTTCATAGGTATTTTCTTGGTAGTTATTACCATAGCTGGCTTTGTTGGTCCACAAGTGCCACTTAAAAACCCTGATGGTTCAATAATTTACGCTACCGTTTGGGTTAATGGTACAAGTACAACTCAAATGCAAATGTCTACTGCGCCATTGCTTCCTTCTCAATGGGTAATTTTTGGGTATCTTCTTGGTGGCATAGTTGCAACAATATTCTTTTTACCTGGCATACTGCAAGGATTCTTAACGTTATTTGCTAAAAAGCCTGAACCAACTCTTGCACCTATAGAAAACTTGAGTAAACATCTTTCAGATTTAATCAACGAGATATTACAGGAATATACTGACCGCTTTTTGTTAGAAGGTTGGCACTCAGTTACAAAATCTTCTGTTCCACCTGAGCAACATTACACCGCCGAAACTCCTGAGCACATTTATAGTTTGCCAGCTCAAAATCGGCTACTATTTTCAGATTTCGCTACTTCTAGAGTTAACCAAGTGTTGTTTATTTGTAATGGTTACATTCGACAGCAAAGAAACATAATATTTGAACACATTGAGCGTGTGGCTTCTCCAAGTGGTGCAGCACCTAAAACGGTGGCTTAAAAATGAGTTTAGACGGTGTTAATCCTCAAATTCTTCAAGGCAGCATCGCTAAACAGTTTCGTGACTGTATGAAAGGCAGCGACAACGGCATACCAGGATTATTAGCTGTCCTTGACGCGCTGCTTGATGTTGTGCCTAAAATTAGTCCATTACGAATTAAATACAAGAACGATTTAACTTGGTTTATTTCAGCGTTAACCCGTTGCAGCAAAGAACGAATGAGTGGGCATGTACGTGACAGAGAACGGGCAATCTTCGATTTTATGGGTTTCCGCTGCCCTAAATGTGGCAAAAATTTCAGTTTAATGGTGGCCAGAGAATTAGGCAGAGTTTGTTCAACATGCAAGTGTGACCTTGTTTCTGTTTATCGTGAAGGTTTAATCAAGCTTTTGCGTGAATATCGTGTGGACCCTTCGCCTGAAGCTGTGTTGATGTGTGAAGCGTATGAACGGCGTGCGGAAGCTTTTTGTTTGCTCTTTGAGGCAGTGCGCGAGGTCGCGTTGTGGGCGGGTGTTTATCTTGATGAAAGCACCGCGTATTATTATGAACAAATTTTTTTAGGGTTAGTTCCTGGCGAGGGCAAAATTAGTATTGAACAAAAACAGGCTATGCAGATTCTTGCTCAAGGCAACTTTTCTTATGATGCTCAGGGTAACTTTGTTATTGGGCTTGATGAAGCTAAAACGTTGTTTCGGAAAGGTTTTGAAGTAACTAAATGGGGCTACTTGAGCAATTCTTTACAAACAACTGGCACTGAAGAACTCTATAACACTGCAACTGAAGAGTACGGCAAACTCTATTCTGAATTTAACGCTAAGGTTCGGAAAGCTAATTTTGAAGCTAAAAAAGAAGTTAGTAAACACAAAGTTGACATTATCGAGTTGCCCGAAGGCAAGAAACAGTATTACCCTTATGTTGTGCTACCTGAAGATTATTGGCAAAACGGCAAACTACCTAAACAGTACAAGCTAATTCCTGAGACTGAACCAGATTTTTACCCAAAAGTTGATGCAATCAGCTTTAACGAATTCTTTGGACCACCCGGCAGCGGAAAAACAACTGGAATGGCAGCAACACTTTCAGATGCAGTTGCTAATCATAACGAGTTTGCAGTTAACATTCTAAGCGACAAAAGTAATGCTTTCACCCTCGCGTCGTTGCCTATGTTTGGGTACGATGGGCGCACTAACAAGTTTGTAGAACGTTTAACGCAAATGACGGGTTTCAAACCTAAAACTGGAATTCCCGTTTTAACGATAACTGTTGCGCTTGCTGGGGAAGAGATACCTTATGCAGACTCTTTGAATCCTCCGACTATTTGGGATCGAAAAGTAATTGTTGATAATTATCGGGCTTTCACGTTTGATTGGAATTGGGCTATTGAAGAATACAAAAAAATAGCTACTTCAGACTTCTATAATTGTGTAAAGCCTAAAGGCGTTTCTAATAAGGATTGGATACCTAAAGGAATACTGGTTAATGTTCGAAACCTGCAAAGAATAAATACTGTAACTAAAGAAAATTTTGATATTCAAGTGGCTATTTCTTTGTTGCCTCAATGGGATGCTTTTAGAAAAAGTAATCCTTCAGTGACGGCTAGGTTGCTTTGTGATGAATTGGGTGCTTTAGCTCCTGCGACAAGTACGAGTCCCGACACTTATGATAGCGGCAACCTGTTAAAAGAAGATATTAAAGACACTCGGAGAAACACCACTACCATTGATGGGGGAACACAACAAATAAGCGACGTCATTACTGAGGTTCGTAATAATGCACGGAACCTGTTTTGGCGTAACTTACAAAAAACTGGGGATAAAAGCAGAAGCCAAGAAGATATTGTGTTTTCACAACTTCAAGTTGAAGATGATTCGGTTTTTCCTGTGCTACGAGAATTAAACGATAAAGGTCGTTTACGTGCTGGATATTTTTGGTGTATGCTCAACTATGATAAGGTGCCTCGGAAAGTTCAAATTATCCAGTTTTCCCCACCATTTTTTATGATTAATGACCCCTTCAAAACTAACTATGAAATTTTTAGACTCTTTGAAAAATCTGAACTTGCTGAGGGAAGAAAAGTTTTGTTGAAAAGTTGGGATGACGTGCCAAGTGTCAAGATGGGCAGCTTAAAAGTTGGCAGCAACATTAAGAAAAAAGGCTCAATATTCAAAGTGTAGTTAAGTGGTTTTGAAATGTGCCTCTTTAAAGAGGCGTGTTTCTTTTTCTTCATAAGGCAACTCTAACGGTTCACTGTATCCTTCCTGCAGGTATTCTTCAGGTACCGCAAAATAGCCTGATGGTTTCGTGTTTTCTTGGTAAGTGTCTGTTGAGGCTTCGGGGGGTTGCATCATTGCAAAAGCTGCAGTGTTGCCTCGCATGTTCACGGCACTTTTCGGAACTACAGGCGCGACATAAAATTTTTTGCCAGTTTCCGCCTCGTAGTCTTCATGCATTGATTTCCAAGTGTGATTACCAAAATGTGCGTCTTTAATTTTGATTGACTCAGTTAAATGGTTGTAGGTTAGTTTGCATAAAAATTCTATTCCGCGTCGGTAATGGATGCGTTTTTGTCTGTAGCCGCCTTTGCCCATGATTAAGGGTGTTTCTTGTTGCAAAACTTTGCCTGCGTTAGACGCTGTTGCATCTACTTGTTTGCCAGGTAAGTGTTGTTCAAGAGATACTTCGGCGTAGGTTACTTGGTCGTGTTCAATGTAGATTAGGCATGCGACTTCTGTGAGTAAAATTTTTAGGCTGTCATAACTGCGGGGTAGTTTGTCGATTGGAAGTATTGGGTGACGGGTTTGTTTTCTTCCAAGTTTAGCATAAAAAGTAGAGGGCATTACTGATACTACCTGCGATTAATAAAATAGTAGCATAGTAAAGAAAGACCTATTAACAGTACAAGTATACTTGCTGCATAACCATACACCTGTGGCAAAGCAGCAGGATTTCTAGTTTGTATTGCACTGTCAACTATGGCAAACCAATAAAGTAATGACGATATACCAATGATTGTTAACAAAAATCCAATTATACCGCTTACTTTGTTTTTATTTTTTTGATTCATGTTTATCGCCTTAAAAGAAAAAATGTTGATGATTTATTAGTCGTCAGAAAGATTAAAGCTATGTCCTGATAGTGTATAAAGTCCGATTATAATCACAATTAGGCTTATGGTCAAACCATAGTCCCAAGGTAAATCAGCCGAATTCAAATTGTGTATTGCATTATCAAGAGTAAACCACCAAACAATTAAGTAAAATATACCCGAAATTGTTAAAATGGCTCCAATTATTCTTCGTATCTTAAGTTTAATTTTTTCTTTCATATTTTACCCCCTCAATTTGTTTACAAAATAAAAAAGAGACATACCATTATACCTTTTTGAGTTTGTTCTGTTGTTTTTTTTTCATTTTTAGTTTACTTAAAAGAAAAAAGAGAGGATTTAGCTTATTTTTTGAGTTTCCCAAATTTCCATGTTAGCATACCGATAATTAAGCCTGTTACGAATAGGAATGCGCCGAAAACTGCAGGAGTCATTATGAATGTTACTGCGTCGCCTGTTAAGGAGCCTTGTGCGATTGTGATTGTTGGGTTTAGGCTGATGAATTGTGCAGGAGACATCATTGATAGCCCTGCAACATGGTCGGTCATGTATCCCCAAGAGGTCATGCCAAGCAAAATTAAGGGTGCAAGCAACCAGCCTTTCCATGATTTGAAAACGCCGAATGCGCTTAAACCCCATAGAACGCCTATGCCTGCAAGGAAGTATATCATTGCTGATACTAAACCTGTTACGAATAGTACGACGCCGAAGACCGCGAAGAGTACGCCTATGATTATTAAGGAAGGTATGACGCCGAGGACTGCAAACATTGCTATGCCAAAATCGCTTATTTTCCAACCCATAGGTTAATTCACTAAAAGAAAAAAGCTTTTTTCTTTTGATTTACTTTGCAACCCAAAACTATACTCTTAACAGCCCTATCAACAATCAGTTTAATTCTACTATTCTTAAGCCTGCACAGTTTCCTATACGTCGGCGCCCCATGGTTTAACGAACGCGCTTTTGAACCTTGGCACATGAACAATTACATAATCGTTCCTGGATGGTTTGCTTACATTTTTTGTGCTTTCCTTCCATGGATTCTAGGCGGCTTCTTTTTCGGCATAATCTTGCCAGCTTTTCTTTCAACTTCACGGCTACATCAACAGCGGTACTTGCTGTTTTTCGGAGTTTTAGCCGTATTTTTAACTACTCTTGGTTTTAACACGTTCGACTTCATGCTTGGCTGCTTTTACTGGACAAACCAAGTTGACCCGCCGCCTGTACTTGTGGACCTGTTGTTTACAAGTTTTAGTGTGAATGCTTGGGACTTCTATTTTTACCTGTTTTTAGTGCCCCTGTATTTTAGCGGTTTTTTGGCTGGGTTCGCGGTTATTGCACGCTTTTTCAAGTTTGGGCGTTAAACCCCCATTTTTCTTTTGAGGATTAATCAAATGGCTTATTTTGAGAAACAAAAGTCACGAAATCCAAAAGCGGGTTTTGGTTCTAAAAAGAAAAGACCTGCCGACAAAGTTCTAATGAAAAAAAGTGCCGTTTCACAAATACAAGCAGGTCAACATGTCTATGCAAATATGGGTTCAACTTTGCCTGAACAATTAGTTTATGTTCAAAAAGTAGATGGAAAAAACGCTAAAATCAGTTGGAATAATGGTTACAACCAAGTTGTTGACACTGATATTGAAACGCAATATCTTTCAAAGGAACCTAGCGAACTTCATAAACTACTCAGTAACGACCCTTACAGTGAAGACTTTGCATATCAAAGAGTTTTTTTGCTACTTCGAGAGGGACACGCTAAAGATGTGAATCATGCTTTGCAAAACTATATTTTAGAAATGGATGGCGACCCTAAAATGTTGCCGCCAAAACTTGTTGATTATGCAAAAGAGCAAGGTTGGTTTTAACTTCTTCTTTTTTCTTTTGAGGCAAACAAGGTTATGGCTTATTTTGAGAAGACACATAAGGGTGTGAAAGGTTTTGGGGGTAAAAACAAAAGGCAACCTACAGACACAGTGCACTTCAAAAAACCTGTTGAACCAATTTCTGAGGCTGACCTGCAAAAAATAGAAAAAGCTCATAGCGAACGTTCTGACCATGCACGGGCTATTGATGAAAGTTTAAGGGCGCCATTGGCTGATTCTTCAAGTCAATGGTTTAATGACCCAGCACATTTTGACGTGGTTGGTGTTGATGCGCCTGAAAAGCATCAAAACAAAGAAGCCACAGAAAAACAGGAAAAACCTAAAGAAGAAACGGTAAAAATTGAAAAACCACCCGTTCCAAAAGGCACTGTTGAAGACTCAACAGCTACTTACAATAAAGCTACTGGTTGGATGGCGATTAGTTTTGCAGGAATTCCGCCACTTGAAGTAAGACAAGAAATGAAAACTAACGGTTTCCGTTGGAACCCTATTCGTAAACAGTGGGTTGCTAAATGGTATCCTCACCGTGAAGCATTAGCGAAAAAGTTTGCCGGTTCAGTTGAACAGGTTGATATTGCACCTAACTGGGCAGCCAAAGCAGAACACGCCGCAGAAATGGCCGCTAAACACGCCCAAAATGCAAATCAGACCTTTAACAAAGCAGAAAAAATGGCAGACGTTATACCTTTTGGGCAACCAATATTAATCGACCATTATAGTGCAAGGCGTGATATTAATTACCGTAACCGAATTGAAAAGACTTACGAAAAATCTTTTGAAGAACAGAAAATAGCTGATAAATATCAAGCCCGTGCAGAACGATTCGGCGAAAAAGCAACTGGTGAAAACCCAGGATTAATCTATAGACGTATCCAAAAATTAGAGACAGACAAACGCAAAATGGAACGTAACAAAGCGGAAGCAGAAGCAAAGCATTCTCAAAGGGGCATTGAATGGGCAAATCAATGGTTAACCCATTTAAATAATAAGCTTGAGGTTGAACGGGCAAAATACAAAGCTTCAGGCGGCATTGCCACAGATAACCTTCAGTTTAAGCCAGGTGACATAGTATATACAAGACATGGCGTAGGTACAATTGCATCAATTAGCAAAAAAACTGCAAGAATAAAACTTGACCCTGACCCAAGAACCGGCAGAGAAATAGGCATATATCCAAATGCAAAAGGTGAAAGCTTATTCTCCATTGAGCGCATAAAAGCAAAATTAACTCCCCAACAAATAGAAGAATACAATAAGAACGTTCAAGAACTAAAATTAAAACGCGAAAACAGCTAATCTTCTTTTTTTCTTTTGAAGGTTAAAATTTATGGCGTATTTTGAAAAGTCGCATAGCAAAAGTATGCGTGGTTTTGGCAAGAAAAAAAACCGTTATACTGACAAAGTAATGTTGAAACGTGAATTATTGCAAGACCTAAAAAATGACCAAAGCGACGAATCTATAGCTGGACCTGACTATCGAGGGCAAGCTGGGAAACTTGACGATTTAGGCTTCACAAAAGAAGCAACTCAGTTAAGAGGTATCGCTGGGCAAGAGGACAGGCACGAAAAGATTGTTGAGCAAGTAATACGGGTAGTGGAATCAACTTAACTCTTTTTTTCTTTTAGTGAACTTCAATGAATAAGACAGTTATTGCAGCATTATCGGTTATAATCATAGTTTTACTTGCAGGCACAATCCTGTACTACAACCCAAACCTGATAAACACAGAACAGCCGAGCACAGGATTAACAACAATCAGCATGAACCCTATTAACGTTAATCCGCAAGGGCTAGACTTTTCAAATCCTAACGATGTCTCAGGAAGCTACTGGAACCTAGTTTTCTACATTAATACCAACGATGATATTGCAGGCGTAATTTTACCTGAAGGACAAAAAACGAGTGTTACTTATGATGGCGCTATTAAAGCGTTAGAGACAGGTGCAAAAATTGAGGTAAAAATAGACCCACAGCAACCTTACCTGATTCATACAATACAAGAAAACCCAATTATGATCGCTCCAGGAGCCACAGGACAAAGTACAGTACAACCCGTATATCTGACTTATTATAGTTGGGTAGGCGGTTGGGAACTGTATACGCCTTATATGGTTTCAGTTTATAAAGACGGTTCAATAATTGGTCAAAAACTTTTGAATGAACGCGGTGTCAGCCAAGTTCAAACAATCAGCACAAATGAAGGCACAGTTAGAATTGAAAACTTGGGCACACTTGGAAACAATTATCTTTCACCAAATATACCCAGTCAAATAGCGATTTTCAAGGGTGCACCAAACGTTTATGATTGGACTCAAATTTACAACAAGATTGATGGCACTACAACTGGTTCAAACACTAAATACGCTGATTACTGGTATGGAATAACACGTAACAGTGCAAACCAAGCAATTAACCCAACAATGACTATGCCGGGTCTTATTTTATCAACAACTTACAAGCCTTCCGTTTATGGTGGTTGGTCAGGCAGTGATTACAGCGGCAGCGCAACGCCCGTAAGACCCGTAATATATACAGGTGACAAATCAAGTTTACCTAGTGAAGAAAGAGGCTTTTACTGTTTAACAGAATGGATAGAAAGCAAAGGCATAAGTAACCTTGCTAGCAGCATCTTTAACACTCAAGCATCAGGCAGCACAGATGCGTTGTGGCAATCTGCTTCTTTTGTAAAAGACACTAATGGCGCAAATGCTTTACGTTTAGATATTCCATGGTCAGCTTTTGGCACTCCGCTTGTTAACATACGAATTCCTACAGAGTTAGCAGACACTTTTGTGGAACAACCAATTATTACTAGTACTGATGTTTCCGCTAAATGGGTAGCAACTGGCGGTGACTACGCAGATTTGCAGGGCAGTTTAAGAATTGCAGTTACTTTAACTAACAAGGGCACAGTTACAGGTGGTACATTGCTGCAAGCGCAGACTGGCAACAGCAAGCTATCTATTACGCCGTTATCTATGACTGTTAACAATTTAGTGCCTAATGTTCCGCAAACAGTTTATTTTGACTGCACAAACCTTGGCGTTGAAAACCAAGTTGACGACATACCTGTTACTATTATTGCTAAAGACACGTACACTGGCACTGAGACTGGACGCGACACAATCTATGGAACATTGCTGCCAACGTTAACCACTGGACAAACCACCGTGAATATTCGCGCTGTAGAAAAAGGCACCAACAACCTAATTGCGGGCTTGCAAATGCAGCTTCTTTATCCACCGTCGGGTACGGGTGGCGTTAAAACTGTTTACACTGGCACTAATGGCGAAACAGGCGCAATCACTTTGGCAACCCCGCAGGGCGGAGCTTACACTGGAACTTTAGCAGTTCAAAGCGTAGAAACAGGCACCTATAACCCAACATACCTTAGCTATCCGATTAACAGTGCTTCATCGTACAGTGTAACTTTAGAAGTGGAACGCAAAGACACCGTATATGAACAGCCAGAAGGGCTAGCATGGTGGGTTTACTTAGTAATTGTCATTGCCGCCGTAGTTATTGTGCTAATCATTGTAGCTGCTGTAATGTCAAAACGACATCCAAAATCAAAATCAAGACGTCATTAACCCTTTTTTCTTTTGATGTTAAAATGCCTAATTCTAAATCGCGCGTTAAACTCTGGCAGTACGTTCTTGTCTCTGTCATAATTAATTTGATAACAGTGTTTGTTGTTTTACCTCTAATTTTTGGGTCCAGCTTGCCCTTTTGGTCAATAGACTTTCTAAAAATAGCGGTTTTTTATACTTGTTGGCAAGTTTTCGCTTCAATTGTACTGTATTATCTAAGCAGAGGTTAACTTTCTTTTTTTCTTTTGGGGTCTAAAAGTATGCGAAGAATAATGGGAGTAATCCTAATTGTTGCAGCAGTCGCAGTTGTACTTGTTGCTTTCCGCAGTTTCATACCTTTCATGAGTTACCTTAGCTTCTTAAACGGAGTTTTTGATTTTTCCTTGTTTGGCGTGCCAATCTGGAATCCTTTAAGCTATTTTTCGACAACTATTGCAGGCGGCTTAGGCAGCATACCGTTTTTTGGTAGCAGTTTACTTGCTCTCGTAAACGGGTTTGTTGCACTTTTTTACGCGGCAGTCTTGCTTATTGTCGGCGTAATATTGGTGAAGTAAATGAAACCAACTGACATTTTAAAGCTGCTTTCTTGCATAATTGTTTGCGAACTTGTAGGAGTTGCAGGCGGATTTTTCACGTTGGCAAGTGTCTCTTCATGGTACACAACGCTAGCGAAGCCTGCTTGGACGCCGCCTAACTGGGCTTTCGCTCCAATCTGGACAACACTATACGCCTTAATGGGCATCAGCTTGTATTTTATAATTAATTCAAAGAAAGAAAAATGGGTTTTGCCTGTTATTTGGCGACCTGTTTACCTATGGTTTTTTGGTCAATTAGCTCTAAATGTTGCTTGGTCAATAGTTTTCTTTGGAAAACAAAGTGTAGGCGGTGGATTCTTTGTTATTTTATGCCTTATGTGTACAAGCCTTGTCACTTTGTACTATGCATTCAAAACTTCCAAAATTGCAGGATTCCTCTTGACGCCTTACATTGCATGGATAACAATTGCCACATACTTAAACTGGACAATTCTGTTGCTTAACTAAATTTTTTCTTTCTTTTTTCTATTGTAGCGTCCAACGCCTGCAAGCACCGTCGGGTCTTGCGTGTGTGAGAAGTCAGCTTTCGGCGACGAGGTTGGTGCCTGCCTGATTCGTGTTTGATTGTTTTGGGGTCAAGGCAGGCTTTCATCTTCTCGCACCACAAGACCTAAAAAATTATGGTTTTTTTGAGGCGCTTTGGTTCGCATTAGATGGAACTAACGGCGGTATGCCAAACCATTTATTATAATATTCTTGTAGCATAGCCATCAATTCTTCTAAAACATCCTTGCGATAAATCGGTCTCCCAATATTATTTTGTTGGGCGATTTCTCTCGCTTTCCAGTAGCTTGGAAAGTCTGCTTTTGCTTCTGCTATAAGAGCCTGGGCTTTATGAACTGATATTAATAAGCCAGCTTCGCTTCCATATTCTGCACGTTTTATAATCTCCGTTAAAAGAGCGCCTTGCTCTCTTGCAAGCTCCTCTGAAATTACAGCATTCAGTTTCTTTGCTTCTGTACTCATTTCTCAGTTACCTTTTCTTTTCTGTTAAAAGGTTTGCATGCGGTATCTAAGATAACGTCAACGCCTTCAAAAGAGAACCTTCCTTTATGAACCGTGTTTTTATTGAGCTTCCATTCGATTCTTTCAACCCAATATTTTTGAGTACCAATGTAGACTGTTTCACCTTTTCGCGGAATTGCCGATAAACTACCCCAGAAGATTTCTTTTCCAAAAACATCTTTAAACGTCAAAGTTACTAAACTGCTCACTTTGGAGCCTCCGATTTATCAACGCAATTAGACACTTGAACTAAAGCAGAATCAAGGGTTGTTTGCTTAGGGTCAATAATTGCTTTAAGTTCACGTTTTAACTGTGAACTATCGTAACCTTCGCCCTCATCCTCATCCTCTGCTTCGGATTCTTCAAGCTTCTTAAGCCAATCTGCCGCCGCCTCTTCTCTCGAAAGTCGTTTACTCACCATGTTTTTTCTCTCCATTAGCAAATGATGGACCCTTTAACTGTTCTTCACTTAAGAAAATCCTATCTTCAGGCTTAATCCAGTATGGATTAATCCAAATGGCAGAACACAACCCCATTTCAATCTGGAAAAGAAGGTTTTAGCTTTTTTTATGGTACATTTGGGATTTAATGTGGGATTAAGACAAAAAAACATGGGATTTACGTTATTGCCCTAAAATGATGGAAAACACTATGGAAAACAAAGCCCTTATTCCGTGTTTTTTGTTTTCACACAGCTTTTGGTTATATGCGGTGAAAGGGGCGACTTGTGGATTCTTTTGGGCGTTTTCACCTGTTTTCACGGCGTTTTCAACATAGAAAAGTGTTATATACATAGTTTCACCATAGAAAGGGCTTGAGGATAGATTCAGTGCAAGTAAGCTATAGGCTTGATGCTGAGAGGGCGAAAAAGTTAGAGCAGCTTTTTGCGTACTACGGCTTCACTGGAAACGACAGCGAAAAACACAAAGCAATGCTGGATATGCTGTTCGATGTTATGCTTAATCGCAATAATTCGCAGTCTGTCAATGACCAGTTAGCGAAACACCCAGAAGGCAATATTAGCATTGAATGCCCGTTAAGAGTCAAAGTTCCGCAGATTGTCAAAGTGCTAAAAGGTGAAAAAGTTGTCTATCAAAACCAAGATTTCTTTTACTGCGTACAGTGGGAAAAGGGCAAAGTCAGACGCCAGCTTAAACTTATTTCTCCGCTGGTTTGTCAAATTTGCACCTTGCTAAAAGAACAGATGGTTAACGAGCCGCAAGTCATTGCTGAACCTGTAGAGATAGAAGAATCAATCGCCAGCCCAGCAATTACGTTTTCAGTGCCAGCAGCCAATTCATTGAAACGAGCGCCAAGACCTGAACTCCCTATGGCAACATGGGAGTGTGAAAAGAAGCGGTGCAAAGTTTACTATACGGTTTGTTTTAAGTGCCGTAAAGACAGCTACCTAACTTATATGGGCTGCATTAAAGCCAACCCTCAGATAGCGTTAGCCCTTGCGTACTGGCAAAAAACCAGTTCTCAGGAATTTATTAAATGAACGAAACAAATTTTGAACCAAAAACCTGTAATAAATCCATTGACTGTGAGCAATGCGCTCACTACCTCTTTAACTGCAAAGGGAGGCTGCTTAAGTGAGTGACGCCGAAGCTGCATTAGCTGAAATGACAGCAGCACCAACAGAAACAGAACAAACTACATCCACAACAGAGACGGCTACATCTGAATTACAGACTTCCAACGCAGCACCCGAACCAATTAAAACTGACGCTGACAAATGGAGAGAATACTTAGCAACTTTTGACGATGAAGCCAGCGCCAGAGCAGTAATTAAACGAAAAGCTGCTGAAACTGGATGGGCGAAAGGCACAGCATACAAGCAGCTTAAAAAAATCAAATTCCGCAAAGCACCAGTGAAAGCCAAAGAAGCGACTTTTAAAATTGCAAAGGTTGACGTACCCGAGCCTGACACAGAGCCAGAACCCGACATACTGCCAGAGCCGACCCCAGCACCCGCACCAGCCCCAGCGCCGCAGCCAACTTTTGCTTATAATCCTTACCAGCAAGTAGCGCCGCCAGCCGCCCAAATGGATGAGGAAGTGTTAGGGGATGTAGCGCAGAGTCTTTGGGGTTTGTTGTGTGACATGAAAAACGCGCCTGATGCGGCAAGGATAACTGACAAAGAAAAAGCGAAAATTGCTCACTATGTTATGCCTGTTGCTCAAACCCGTTTTCCGTCTGTTGTGAACAATCCCGAGGTTGTAGCGCTTTTCGGTGCTGGTTCTATAGTAGCTCCCAAAATTAAGATTTTGATGGATGCCAGAGCGGAAGAATCGCCAGCCGCCGTAGAGCCAGAGCCAGAGCCGACCCCAGCACCAACAGCCCAGCCAATGCCAGCCCAGCCAGAACAATCCGATGAGCCAGCGTTTAAGGATTCAAAGCCTAATTGGATGAAAAAGCTACCGAGGTGATAAGCATGGAAAAATTTAAGATGATGGGCGAACTTGCGGAAGTAATGAAGAAACTTACTCCTGTGCTGGACTTAGTTAAACTCATTATGCCTGTTTTCAAACTTGAAAAAGTGACGGTACAAGAGGTTGAAGGCGATATTGCCTTAACAAAGTCTTATGCAGCGGTTCTTTTTGAGCAGACCGAAGAAAACAAGCGCCGAGTAACAGCCATAAGCGACATTTTCACCGATATTCTGCCGCCATTCCAAGCAGTTGAGGACTTTGAACTTGAGCAAGACGGGCAAATTGTGCATTTTGCCGCTTTGCTCTTTGAAGTACCAGAGGAAAAACAACAATGACAAGGCACACCTTTAAACTGCTTGAAATAAAAAAGCGGTTGTTTTCAGGGGCATTCACGCATATCGCCACCGTTGAGCTTGAAAGCGGTAAAAAATTCAAGGTTTTGTCTTATGCACCCAAGGATTATGCGTTTGCTGAAAACATTGCTGCTCAAGTTGAGTATGAACTTGCAAAAGCCGAGCGCTTGGCAAAGCATGTTGTAGGCTTTACTTTCTCTTGGGAGGCATAATGGATGGGTGCGACCAGTACCAAGACCCACAGCCCCGATAAGTGCGGTTACTCAACAAAAGGCAAGTATGACCTTCAAAGGCGCATTGAAAAAAACAATTTGGTGCGCAAGTTTACACGTTGCATTTACGACAAGCGCTATAAATGCACACCTGAGAACTGCCCCCCGCCACGTTTCAACGCTCTAAAGATTTTGGAAAGAAAATTAGAGGAAGCGACAGCAAAATGTCCGAAGGCATGAAAGCAAGCCTAAAAGAAGCCAGTAAGCCGTTTGAGATGCCAGAGCCAACCGCTATCCTAATGATTAGGCGTAAAGGGTACGATTGGAACTTAAGCGAGTGCATCAAAAAGAGGATTCCGTACAAAGTGACCGCTGGGGATGGCTGCCGTATGTTGCAGATGGGAAGTGTTGTTTTTGTCTGCTTTGCCTGACATTCAATTCAACAACCCGTTTAAGGAGTGTTGCAGTTGGACAGGGCAGCGGCAAACAGGCAAAACTCGGGGAATGGCTAACTTTATTGTAGCCAACCCTAACCCAATGGAAATCTTTGATACTCTCGGCGTTCTTGGGGGCATGAATTTGCCCTTACCGAAAAACGTCAGAATTTACAAGCCTTCTTGGGTAGGCAAACCTTTGCCAGACTATGACGGCAGGCTGCCCGAGTTTTGCAGTTGGTGTACTAAGCTATGGCAGAGAACGCATGTTATCGGAGTGATTGAAGAATGGCACTTATTCAACAAAACCAAGTTTGGCTTACCTGCCGAGTTTGCGAACCTGATGAATCAAGGCGGTAACTACAACATTGCTTTATGGGGCAATAGTCAAAGACCAGCACAATGCCATAACGACATTTTAAGCGGTTGCAAACACCATTTCATCTATAACTTAGGATTACCTCAAGATTTGCGTTGGATGGAGAAATTCATCCCTGATAAAAAGCTGATTAGCGGTGACCCTAAAGACCCTGATTCGCTATGTATTGCGAACTTGCCGCCTTATCATTTTTTGTACTATAACATGCAGACTCGACAGCACGATTTTTATAAGCCTTTGAAAGCGTACTAAAACAACATGGGCGTTACGCCTACCGTACTTTTTTTACTAATAACGTATATTAACGGTTAGAAAAACAGTGTTTTCCGTACCTCGATTAAGGAGCGGAAAAATTTAGTTGGAAAACCTTTTAAGAAAACTCGGAATTGTTGACACCGAGTTATACGAACAACCTTTAACCGCAAAAGCCCAAGCCACCGCGAACACAGCGGGGGAAAAAATCACTTTTGATGTTCCATGCGACCAACTGCTATATGGCATTGACTTTAAATGTGCAAAAGACACAGACGGCGCACTGGCAAGCAACATCACAGAAGTGGAATTGAAACTTGACGGTGCTAAAACCATTCGCAACCTCTCAGGCGCAATGCTACGAGCCGAAAACATTATTGACCACCAAAAAGGCAGCACAGGCTTCTATCACTTACCCATTGCTCACCCAGAATTAGGTGCTGACCCCATTTCGCTTAACCAGTTCTCAAGTTGCCAGTTAACACTTACTGTAGGTGCTGCTGGTTCAGGCGTCAAAAACAATGTTACTCCTGTGCTTCAACTTGGTTCACGTTCCAGTTACCCCAAGCTTTCTGACATAGGCTTGGGTAAAGTGCTGGTAGAGCAGTTTTTGCCACAAAAAGCCTACGGCGCTAACACTGGTGAACAAGAGTACGAACACATGAGAGCTAACGAAGTTTTAGGTTACATGTACGAACTCGGAGACAACGGAACACTAAGCGACTCAGCTTTTAGCTACTTAACGGTGCAGCTTTGGAACAGCAAAGGCAAAAAGACCCTCAAAGAAAAAGTGCCTTTTGCACAAATCAAAGAGCAAAACACCGTTGACGCATTCGGTAACGCACTCGGTACAGGCATTTTTTACGTGCCTTTCCCAAGCAAAATCCGAACAACTGACTACACCAGCATAAAGAGCCTTCTAAACATTGCCAGCGCTGGCACTAACTGCCAAGCGAGAGTTTTAGAAAGATACATGCTTGGAGGTGTCTAAGCGTGTCCGCAAACGTGAAAGCAAGAGTTCAAGGTGTAAGCAACAAACTTTACAACGCAGGCAAACGTCACGTTGCAGGGCAACACAGCCTAACCTTTGGTGAGGCTATTTGTGTTGTGATTGCAGGCGTAATGGTTTTCATGCCTGACATTTGGAAGAAAATTCCAGTTGTCGGCAAGTACGGCAGTCACACAGCAGCATTTGTCGTGATGCTGATTGGTTACTTAATTTGGTAAGGAAGCCATGAACATGAGCGAAAAAAACATACTCTTAGCAATTGCAGCAATCTTGGTGTTGCTGACCTTCATGGGCTGGATTTAACCAGCCTACCCACCATTTTTTAGGTGATTTTTATGGATATTGACAAAATTGGTTCCGTGATAAAGCAAGGCATTGCTTTAGTTAGCGTGAACGTGTTAGCTTACGTTTACGATGGGCAGTTTCTTTGGTTGGCAATCGGTTTAGATGCGCTGGCTCTTGGTTACAACATTAAAGACCTTAGAGCAACAAAAAGCGCAGATGAGGCGGCTTAGTATGGTTGCCGCTGCCATTTTAGCCGCAGTTGATTTGACAGCAGAGGCTTGGAAGCGACTTACGCCAGAGCAAAAGAAGAAAATCAAAGCGCAATATGACAAGGGCGCTAAAGGCATGGCTAAAATAATGGCGTCTAATGCCGTAAAATTCAACAAAGCCGCCAAAAACACTGCAAAGAACGTTTCTAAGGCTTTTTTAAAGAATAAAAAAGGTAAGGGGAAGCGCTAAACAATGGTTGTTCAACATGACGTTAACTCAATGCGTAACGACTACGCAAGACAATGGAACAACGGACTTGCAGTTGACGAAATCAGTCACATGTTTGGTTGGGCTGACTACATGAAATATTATGGTCACATGCAGGCAAACGAGCAGTACATCAAAAGTGTGTTTGCTGGTTTGTCTATTCTTGGCACACTGTTGCAGCCGCTTAGAGATGCTCTTGTCGGTATCAATGGCTACGTGTACGAGCATGAATACCAAAACCATTACAACAAAGGCGTGGATACAGGGCGCAAGATTGTTGGCAGAGTTGAAACGGCAGTAACCGACTTAACAAGCAAAATTAACACAGAAATCAACACCGCTAAAAACTGGATTAAAGTCAACATAACTAACCCATTAGACGATAAAGTGCAGCAATTCAACCAGCAAGTTAACGAGTTTTCCAGCCGCATTAGCTCGATGGGCGTTACGCTTGACGGTTTCAATTCTACCATTGCACAAGCAAAAACTAACGCTGAAAGAGCGCTTTCAGATGCTAAAAACGCAATCAATCAAGCTGCAAACGTGGAAACAAACCTTAACACAGCAGCCGACAAGCTAAACGAAATTGTCAATGTGTCAAATCTTCACACCAGCCAGATTAAAGAGCTATACGCAAAATTTGGACAAAGCCCAACCAGCCAGACAAACCCAATTTCCGAGTTTATTAAAAAATTGAGAAATCTTTAGGGGAAACCCAATATGAACATGAATTTTGAAGAAATCAAAACCCAACTTAGCAAAGTTGATAAAAAATTGTTGATTGCAGCCGCTATCGTTGTGGCTGTTATCGTTATGTTCTTAGCCCGTAAGGGAGAACCAAAACAAACAGGAAGTGCTTAATAATGGTACAACGCCGTAAAGCAAAAGTAACAGCTTCACAGGAAGAAGCCCGACTCGAAAATAACTGCTCTATTATTCTTAACCAAATTGATACCCTTTCAAATCTAAACTTGCCAGCTCGTAACCGTCTTGAATTGATTCAGAAATACTTAGAAAGTTTAAGCGCTATGGAGTTTGCTTAAGCATGGGTTTACTTGATGGTTTATTTGACCGTATCTTAAGCATCATTGAGGTTTTCCTTAACCCGATTGATACTGCACCCGTTGCCGTTGACCCGACAAGCCAAGAGGACATAATTCAGCCTATTGTAGTGCAGCCGACCCAGCCAGAAATTACACCTGCCGAACCCGAGCCAGTTCAGATTTTGCCAGACACACCCAGCAACCTTGGTTCTTTGCAGCCTAACACGCCCAGCAGACCCGAAACTTCAACGCAAAACGCCGCTGACGCCTACAACAACCAGTTTGACTATTCAAAAAGTGTTGGTTTAAACTATGGTTCTTTGAAACCGACAAAAGACGGCAATTTCGGCTTAAACTATGATGCATTGAACGCTAACGGCACAAAAATGAAGTACGGCGGTAACCCAATACAAGGCGATTCATGGGGGCGAGTTGATTCTTATATTGGCAGTTCAAGCGAAATGCAAAACATAGCCAGTCACATTGAGGATGAAGCCAACCGAGGCTTACTTAACCCGCCTACGTCATGGGCTGTTAGCTTCTTTCAAGGGATGCTGACAGATGCACAAACCATTAGGGGGGCTGTTTAATGAAAAACTATCCTTTGACAGTCACGGCCACCGAGCAGACCCAGCAGTTTACCCCGTCTTGCAAGTACCTAAAAATAACGGTAGGTAGCACGGCGGTTTTGGTTAACATTCGCATGACTGTCAAGCCCCGTAGCCAAGCAGACGAGGAAGATTTTGTAACACTGACAGCAAACAAGACCTACTACGTTAGAGCGAGAGCTAACAAGCCTTGTTATGCGATTCGTTACAAGACCAGTTCAGGCAGTAGCACACTTGCCATAGTTGCAGGCAATGAGGAATTTTTTCTTGACTACGCAGAGGCAGATGTAAGCAACCTTGAAACGATTTTAAACGGTTTCGGCGCTTACATCTACAACGGCACTGGTTCACCGATGGCGGCTAATACAAGCGTTAAAGACATGCTTGATGATTTAAAAGTGGCTTTAACTTTTCAGCATAAAGCGCCTTTTTCGGTTAATTCTGCCCCTGTACAAAACGAGTGGATTGTTGATGTGGACGCTCAAAACGTGCGCCTATTTACCTATAGCATAAGAAACGCAGATAATACCGAAGATTTAGAAATCAGGTTTACTATGGATGGCGTTGTTAATACTCGAACTCAAGCGGCTGGCGCAGTGAACACCCGTTATTATGCTACTTGTAACGCTGATAATACGGTAACTTTGGGAACTACAAAATCTTTAGTTGGTGCTGGGTTGACTTCAAAAGAATTTAGGGAGCTTAAAATTGAGCATCGAAAGACATCTGCTATATCTGCTGGAAGTCGTTTAATTAGTGAAGGTTTATGGGAACAAAGATAAGGTGATGCCGATGGAAACTAAGTTAGATTATGCTGTGTTTTTTGCTGATTGGCAAAATGGCTTAATTGTTGAGGTTACAGGTGCAGGCAACAGGCTTTATGGTAAAAGCGTTAAGGGGCAAGCAGAAAATCCGCAAGGCTTCATAATAGTTTTTGCTGATGTTCCATAGGAGGCTTATTTTTGTCCTCTTTTTTTGGTTCTTTTTTTGGCAAATCTTCTTCGCTTCAAGGTGTTAAGCAGAGGCGTTGTGATGAGTGCTGGTATAGTGGTTTTGCTGGCAAAGTTTGTAAGTTAAATGCGCCTCGTGATTTGACGGGGCTTAATGAGGCTGCTTTGTGCATTAGTTATACTACTACTCAGCCGACTTTTGACGGCACAACCTATGGCGCTGTCATGGA
This sequence comes from Bathyarchaeia archaeon, assembly GCA_050108115.1. GTDB lineage: Archaea > Thermoproteota > Bathyarchaeia > Bathyarchaeales > Bathycorpusculaceae > Bathycorpusculum. Next base: position 484,790 of record JBNIDP010000001.1, read on the forward strand.
TAGTAACATAAAACTTGATGCTTTGATTAATAAGCCGACTTTTAACGTTGTGACTCCCTCAGATGCGGTTTTGATTGCAAGTGATTCTTTGGTTACTACGGTTTCAACTTCTTATGTTAAGTTGAAAGAGTTTGCTATACAGTTGCGCGGTAAGTATAGGTGCGTTTTTGATTATTGTTTGTCGGGAACCACCAGTACTTATGCTGTTTATGCGCGGATTTACCGTAACGGTGTTGCTTATGGAACTGAGAAAAGTGAGAACGGCGGTGTTTGGCGTACGTGGCAAGAGGATTTGATTTTTGAATCGGGTGATACTTGCGAGTTATGGGGGCGTTCTTATTCGGGTGCTGACCGTGTTTGTAATGTGCGTAATTTCCGTCTTTGTGGTGCATTGTCGGGTGTTCCAGCCATCGAAAACACTGTATAAATCCTTTTTTTCTTCTTTGAACTGTTGCTTGTGAGTTTTTGCGTACCAAATTGTCATGCATTAATGCTTTTACCGTTGATTTATGATAACTAACACAAGGCTTAAACAGCAAAACTGTTTTTCTTCGTTGCGGTGCTGGTGTTGCAGCCACTAAAAATATTTGAGGATAGATTCAGAGGCAAGCAGCCACACAGCACCGCGTTATTCTTTTTTGTTTTGCTTGCTTAAGAAGATTTGGGATTAAACTTCTATCCGATTGCGTATTATTACCAAATTTATGTTGAAAAGGCTTATTAAAGAAAGTAAGCGCTATGTTGCTTGAGGATAGATTCAGTTGAGTATAACAAGCAGCGTAGAGAATAGACCGCAGAGGGTTTATCGAGGTAAACTTGTTAAAACCCATGAATTAGAGCGCTTTTTCAAAATTTTAGACCAATGGACTGAAAAAGGCTACGAAAACCACCCCTATGACAAACGCAAGTATAAATACGGCTGGCAGGGAGCAATCAAAAAAGCCTTTGCTGGTGTTGACCCTAAAACTATTTGGATACGCATTAAGGACTATCCAAACGGCGTCAATCAAGCATCAAAGGTGAAGCGTGGAGAGTCAAGTGCAAAATACCAAAAATGGATTGAAACGGCGTGTTATCAAGCAATCAAAGGTTATAATGAGTGCTGGGATGCAAGAAAAAGCGAGTTCACACAGAAAGGCAAAAAGTACGAGGCAGACCTTAAACGAGTTTTTGAAATCAGCAAGACCGACCCCTTAGATTTAGATTTTGCTGGCTGGCTGGTATTTTGGGGCAATCCACCGAAAAGCATCGGTACATGTCACGAAAAGTTTAGAGATGGAATGACGGGCAGGGTACGGTTTGCATCGGCTGTTAGCTTCCGTTTGGCAATGCTGAAAAGTCACATTCCACAGATACGGGATTTGATTGTTACAAAAGATGGCAACTTTACCACTGACAAACTTAAGCGCCCTAAAGGATTGCACAAAGACGAATTTCAGAGTGAAAACCAAATCAAAGCATTACCCGCCCACATTAACAGTAGTGAGGTTCTTGTGCTTGACTATTCAGGCGTGATTTTTGGCGGCAGATTTGATGCATTAAAAGACCTTGCACCGATTGACATTAAGCCTCAAATTGGCAAGATTCACTTTTACGAGGGGAAAGTTGATTATGATGTTGACAAACCGCTGTATGAAGATGAAACAAGGCTACTTTTAAAGTACATTGCTTACAAAAAACTTGGACTTAAAGAAAAACTGTTCCCTCAAAACCTCTCTACTTACAATAGGCTGTTAACGGATGCTGGCGTTGCAATGGGGCAAGCAAACCCCGACAATAAATTGATTGACGGTGACGGTGACGAGTGGTTTTTAACTACTCACAGAGGCTTTAAGCACACTTGCGTTTCTCAAATGAGCCTTCACGGTGTACGGCGTGACGTTATCAGCGACTATGTAGGCACTGACGAGGCAACCCTGAAAGAGTTCTATCAAGGCGGCACAGAGGTTAACATTGACATTGAAATCGGCGGTTTAGACCGTAAGACCAAAGAAGCAACTTGGAGAGCCTTTGTTAAGGAAGTTACTAAAATTTTTGAGAAGAGATTAGACGAGCTAATTGCTTTGGGGAGGTGAGAGCATGAAGTTATCTGAGTTTATGGAACGTGCTAAAGTGTTGCCTCAAGACTTGCAAGTGGCGCTTTTTGATGATTTAATCGAAAAGATGGATGCCAGTTTAGCCGCTTTTGAAAGCATTGCAGCGAAAAGGAAGGGCAGCGCATGACAAATAAGGGTAGAGTTTACGGCGTTACTGTGAGAAGTGACGAGTTTAACAGGCAGATTGCTAATTTTGCAAGGTTGGAAGATGTTAGCGAAACCGAAGCCGTCAGGATGGCGGCAGAGTTATTTTTGGTAGCCAATAACAAGGAAAAAGCCGCTTTGAAAAAGCGCCTTGCTTGGAAACAGCACAGAAACCGCAGCCATAGAAGGCTAACCAGTTTTGCAGGGTTCAACGCTCCTACACCAATTTTGCCCGATTTGCAAGCCAGAAATCAAACTAAGGAAGCTGTCCACTAAAAGGAGCGTGTATGTATGCCCAAAATGCAATCTACACATAAGCCCAAACAGAATAAAGCCAAAGAAAAGTTAACAGCGCACAAAATCGCCCTTGACGATAGCGATTTCATTGCTCACATTGACGCCGAAGTTTACGAACAAGCTATTGACCTTTCAAAAAGAGCCGTTTTGAGGGATTACATTGTTTGACCGTAGTCTTTCTTTGAGGATGCGTGAAGCGTTGACGGTTCATTGGGGCGCTGAGATTCCTTTGCCTAAAAGCGTAATTGAATACTTGAGGTGCAGCCAGTAATGGATGATTTTGAATACTTGTTTTCTATGACCGTTCCCAACTACCTAATGCAAGCGGTGATAATCGAATGGTTGGCTTATTATGATTCCCTGAGTGAGAAAGAGATACTTTCCAAAGGTCGCAGCATTGCTTGGTTCTTAATAGCTTTGATTTTAGGTGATTTGCTATGACAGGCAAAAAGCAGACTTTTCGTGTTTTCATTGACCGTGCTGATGCTCAAAACTATTGTAGTCTTGTTCGTTGTAGCCCTAAACTAATTATTCTTGAGTTTCAAGTGTCAGAGGGAACACAGCCACAGCCGCAAGTGCATTTAGAGAAGCAACCCGAAATCGAGTACAGCGCTAAAGAATTGCAGCTTAATAGTGACCGTCTGAGGTGCAAGCAATAGATGCCGTTTACTGAGGAAGCCCCTAAATCCGTTTGTGGCTGCAAAAATCGCGCCTGTCCTTTTCAAGACTTCTTTATAGACAAAACCAAAGGCAAAAAATACCTAAAATATCAGTGTAGCAAACCTGAATTATGGACTATTTGCTTACGATGGGTTGACCCTAAGAGCCACACGCCTAAAGAAGAACAACAACCCGAACCAGCACCAACGCCCCAGCCACAACCAGCACCCGCACCAGCCGAACTGCAAGAGGATAAAACAAAGAACAGGTGCAACGTGTACCCTCAAGAGTGTCACCTTTGTTCACCTAAAACACAGGATAAATGCGGTGTAGAGCCAGAACATAGGAAGCCACCAATATGAAAGGCAAAATAGCAAAGTGCGATAAAGCGCCTTGTGATTTTAACCTTCCTTGTGGCGAATACTGCCTTTTGGTTGACGTTAACGCTCGGCGGAACCCTTTTTGTGTTGCAAACTTTGCAACTTTTTGGAGTAAATAACATGACTTATGAAGATTGGGAAAAACCAGCACATGACCGTTGGCTTAAACAGAAAAGCAGAAAAAAACAACCACCGAGTGATGATGATTACGACCCAACGCCATTTTAGGAACAAAGTATTTAACCCAACCTAACCCACTTCTTTTTTATGAAAGCCACTAAAGGATTACCTGTTTGTTCTTTTTGTCACCCTGAAATACCCGCCGACTATGACCCTTCAAAAGAGCTATGGGAAGATTTAGACGATACCTATTTTGTCGTTACCCGCTGCAAAAAATGTAACCGAGTTGTTCTTATCAACAAATAAAAGTAGGGGGATACCCCAAAAAGCCCTGCGGGGCTTTAGGTTGCTTTTGTCTATAGAAGTTTTTTTAAAACATGCGTTAGGAAAAACCTTTTTTAAAATCAACTCAAAACAAAAAATCAAAAAACAAACTTGGGATTAAGCCGTCTCTGGATTCTTTTAACTCTATTTTGGTTAGGTAATACAACTGCTTTTGTGTATAATTCAGCAACAGCAGAACAAACAACTTCGTGAGCGTGAATTACTTTACGATTAAAAGTTCTGAACTTGTAAATTCGGCAAATTGGGCATTCAAAATAAAAAAATCGAGGGTAGCGACAATTAATAGTGGGAATCTCTACATGCGGTGTACTTTCTTTAAAGCTCATTTTATTGGCTCCTTAATAGTGAGTTCTTGACTAATTGATGAAAGAGAAGCATAAGCATAAAGTAGCTTGAAAATGTCTTTTTGTGCATTATCATACTGGGAACTGGTCACTCTTTTTTGAACCTCTTGTTCAATATTTTCAAGAAAAGCCTTAACGCCATCAACGTAAGTTTGGCAACCAAAACAAGCAATACACGGAAATGTGGTTTTAACAATTTTGCTGCATTCATCATAATGCCTTTTTTGCAAGCTTTTAATTTTTACAGGCTTCATGGTTTCTGCTCCTTGTCTTTGGTTGATTCATTAGCAAAAGATAGAGGGGCACCACATTTAGGATTGAGGCAATTAAGTATTTTTTCATCAGCCATATATCCAATTATGTGACCGCATTTTTTACAAACTGTAAATTTAATTCCAGCTTTTAAGAACTCTTTAGCGGCTTCTGACGTTACCGTTTTTTTATTTTCTGTCAAAGGGGGTACTTCTCCTAATAGTAAAAAGGGTTTTAGCGTTTAGTTCTGGCTAAACGCACATTTTTCTATTAGGTGAAAATGAACAATGAAAAATTGTTTACCTGAAAAACAGCAAGTGAACCGAAACTTTGTTTTAACAATAGATATGGTTCCAATCCACTATACTGACCGTGATTTTGAAGGGTATTCAAATAAAAGTGTAGGCTTTGTATGCCCCTTGCCAAAGGGGTATCAAAGAGTTATTAAGGAATGCCCTGAATGGTTGCGCACTGAAACTAACCGAATAATTACAGAGGTTGAAAAAGAAAGCAATCGACTCAAGGGCGAGTTTACTAATTTACTGATTGAATACTCTGAACGGTCAGTTAAGCAATGCAAACAACTAAAACGAATTTTTGCGTTTTCACATATTCTTTTTTCAGAAGGTCGAGGGCTTTTTGGAATAACTGCTGGGGGCGATTGCAATTCTGGCGATATTTACTTATCCACTGATTCCGACTGTAGCACTTATTACGCTTTTAGTTCTGATGGCTTCAAAAAGTTTTTTGAACCACATAATGCTTGGCATTGCCATAATGTAGACTTTTATTGGCAGGCGTTAAAAGACAGAGCAGTTGTTGTTAGATATTTTAATTTGCTTCAAAAAAAGTTGGCTGAATTGGAATCTGTTGGGGGTAATGCTTAATGGGTTCAACTGAAAAACTAAAACCTTTACTGGTTGCATCTCCAACTGGCAGCATGCATGCAATCAACCCAAAAACAAATAAAACACACTGTGGCAGAGCGGTGCCTGATTACTGGCAAAAAATTGCGAACAATCAAGAAATAACCGAACCATCCTGCACAATCTGCAAACGACACTATGACGATCCAGTGAAAGAAGAGCTGCTTAAAGTCAAAGAAGACCTGATGGAATCAATAGACAATTTGCTTACGGTTCAGGTGTGGATAAAAGATTCTGATGGCGTGTTAGGGCGTTTCACAAAAACTGTTGCTCAATTCGTCAAAGAAGAAACTGAGTTAGCTAAACAGAAGCATCCCGAGGCTGCCAAACTTGCCGAACAATAACGAAAAATTTTTCATCAAACTATACCAACAACCGCCCAATACAGGTCAATACTACATTATCGACTTAGACAACGCCAAAAATGTAGAGTTACTACTTGAAAAACTCGGCGTAACAGACCGTCTAAACGCTCTCTCAAAGAAAATTGACGCCCTGCAAAGCGCCAGATTCCAACTACAAAAAGCCTGCCTACCCCAATTAGTTGCAAGTCTTAAACCGCAAATGTTACAGTTCATCGAAAAAACGTATCCAACCAAAGCATTCAAAGAATATCCAGTGCGTTACCACTTCGATGATTTTTACGGTTTTGAAGCTTGCTTAAACGCTTATCATGAACTGATTGCAGAAGGCAAAATCACCTATAATCGCGGCTGGAATCGACTGGCAAAAACTGAAAAGCAACTGGAGAAAAAAACAGATGCCGAATCCCAGTAAACTTGTAGTCTTAGCGCCAGGTGTCGATTTAACCAAAACTTTCTGCCAATACTGCGGAGAACCAACCTTAACAGAAACCGAAACTGCCATTGTATGCACTAATCCCGATTGCAGGATGGGCAAACTCAAAAGAGGACGACGCTAACAATGCCAATAACCAACGGAGAACCAGTATTAGACGAATTAACCGAAATAGTCTTAAAAGCCTTAAAACCCAGCACACAAAAAACTTACAGGCCAGCAGCCAAAGAATTTGAACACTTCGCAGCCCAATACAAAATCTACCCTTTAACTGGCATACACGGATTCTTGAAGCTACTGCAGGAAGACCGCAAACTTGACCCGCTTGAACAAAAAGCACCCGAAAACACGGTACTACGCGACTTTGACATTTACCTAAAAAACCCCGACAGGCGCCCTGATTCTAGGCAATTATCCGATAAGAGCTGCCGTGACTACGTTAGCGTGATTCAAGCAATTGGCAAAAAAAAGAATATCCCCATTAACCTGAAAAACATAGAAATTTCCAAAGGCAACATTGCAAGCGAAAAACACGCTTGGAACCTTGACGAATTCGCCCAGTACGTTTCAAGAATGGAATTCAAATATCAAGTTTTAAACGTATGCATGTTTCAAAGCGGAATGGACGGCGACCTCTACAATCTCAAGTACGGTGCAATAAAAGCAGAATTCGAAGCTGGTACAATTCCTTTAGCACTTTTTCCTAAAGATGGCTACTGTTACAGGGGTAAAACAAACGTTAAATACCGCAGTTTCTTGGGCACTCTTGGCGTTAAACTGCTTAGAGTATACCTTAAAGAACGCGCTTTAACCGAGAACCCCCTTAAAGTTGACACCCAAAATGCCCAAAATGGCGCTGACTCTTACATTGACCTTAAAGAGCTAACGTTACCTGACGAAGCCTTTGTTTTTGACATTTCCCAAAGAAGTGCACAATCATACGTTAAACGACACGCTGAAGACATGTTTGGAGAATGGCAAGGAACCAACCCTTACAGGCTACACAGTTTAAGAGACTTTTTCCGCAAAATCGTAATCAAAGCCGGAGTACCCGAAGGCTACGCTGAATTCATGCTTGCCCACAATATGAAAGAGGTTTCAAAAATGTACATCAGCATGGACCCTGAAGAATGGCGTGACATTTACAGAATCGCTGAACCTGTTTTAAGTTTCAAGATTCCAGTGCCAAAACCAGTTAAAACTAAGAAAGCAAAAGCAAAGGAGGCAGCCTAAATGCAGGTTGAAACGGTTAAATCTAAAAAGAAGCAGCAATGGCGTAAACTTTTCACAACCGTTCAGGTTCTAAAGTTTTGCAGTACACCAAAAACCATTTACACTGTTGCTGCAGGGTTGCATGTTCAGCAATCAACCCTTACTGAACTTGTAGAGCCTCTTGTTTCTTTGAAGTGGCTGAGTAAAAGCGTTTCTCGAGGTAGAACATTTTATGGGTGCACCCCTGACGGTTTAAGTTATGCTTTAGCTTTTGAAAAATTAATCACAAAACTGGAGATTACCCTCAATTGAGCAGCACTATTGAAATAAAGAAACGGGTAACTGCTGTAGCAATTGAAGATATGCAGGCACCGATAGTCAACGGAGTTAAAATGTGTCTTAACGGTTGCGGTCAACCAGTGCCAGATTGTAACGAAAAATACTGCAGCTTAAAATGTGCCAATGAGTTCTACGCCAAACACAATCAGGCAGGATTGCGGAAGTACGTTTTTGAGCGTGAAAAAGGGAAATGTCAGCATTGTGGTTATCAGCAACCCGTGTTTTCTGTTCCATTTCCTGCTAAACCAGTAATGCCAACCTTTTCTAAACCGCGCCCTGAAGAAACAGACTTTCCAAATTACGCGAAATCTTCACACCGAATTGGGCACTTCAAAAACCAGCTAATCAGGGCTAGCGAAGAACAGCTTTGTTCCTGTGGGGCGGTGATTAAGGAAGGTGATTACTGCTACTGTCAACTGCCAGATGCGCTTGAACTTGACTGTGTACATGTTCGGTACCTAAAAAGAAACGGAATCGAGTATGAATCACACTGCTGGAGTGGGTGCCAGAAGCGTGACCCACAGGATACGAGACGTTTTGACCGAATTTTTATCGACAAAAAAGCTGTCCATTCCTGCGAACCTCTTGGGGTTCATTGTGTTGCATGTGGCCTCAAAGAAATTAAAGCGATTGAGAAGCAATGGCGTAGTGACCATCGAAAGGCGCTTGCTGCCTTCAAGGCGGCTTACCGTGCTTGGGATGCTGAATACACCTTTTGGGCTAAAGAAGTGTTGCCTGCGTTTCGTGAGAGAGAACGGCAGTATTTTGAAGCTTGTAAACAGTGGGAAGCTTCGCATGATGCTTGGCTTAAGACAGTTGAATTTAGAACTTTTACCGCTGACCATATCGTGCCTATCGCGTTAGGCGGTGACGAGTTTGATTTAAACAATATTCAGCTTCTTTGTGAAGTTTGCGATAAGAAAAAAACAGCTAAGGACCTTGCAAAGATTGCTAAACTGCGAAAACGGATAAAAGATTTTCATCCAAACCAGAGGTGCTTAGCATAAAAAAAGCTCCTGCAAAACCTTCTTGTTATAATTCTCGATGCCCTGAAAACTGTGTTTTGCGCCAAAAACCCGAAGGTTTCCCTTACAAAGAACCTGACGTTTTCAGCAGACATGAAGCGGTCTTAGAAAAACTGTCAAGCAGAAGAATGGTAGTGAAGGCTTATTGTGAGTAAGCCATCACTAGACGAAAACATCAATACTGAAGATACTGATGCTTCCAATTCGCTAAATTGGTATATGAGTATTTTTAGTATTTAAGGTTTCGTTTAGTTCCGCCTAAACGCAAACTTTTCTTTTTTCTACTGTGAACCCCCATGTCTGACATATTAGATTATTGCATAAGCCCTTCCGATTTTACTTTTGAAACTAAAGAAACAGTCAAGGAGGTTTCTCGTTGAATGACAAAATTATCAAAGTTGCAGAAGGATTCTGTGGAATTGGCGGGTTCCGGCTTGGCCTTGAAAAAGCAAACCCAGCTTTTAGAACTGTGTGGGCTAATAACAACAACAAATACGCCTGCCAAATCTACCGTAAAAACTTTGGTAAAAAAGAACTTGTCGAAGGTGACATTACCAAAATTAAAGCAAAAGATATTCCAGACTTCGACCTGTTCGCTGGAGGATTCCCCTGTCAACCTTTTTCTTTGGCTGGAGAACGTGAAGGGTTCAGCGATGAACGTGGGACGCTCTTTTTTGAGATTGCCCGAATACTCGAAAGTAAAAGACCTAAAACTGTACTCCTTGAAAACGTTAGAGGCTTACTTTCAGCGCAAAACGGATTCTGCTTCTATGCCATTCTCAATAGATTGGATGAACTCGGGTATAATGTTGAATGGAAAGTGCTTAACACTAAAAACTGGCTCCCCCAAAATCGTGAGAGAGTGTTCATTGTGGGACATCTTAGAGAAGGATATACACCCCAAATATTCCCTTTCAGCCTCTATGGTGAAGAGGATAATTCAGAAGGGGAAATTGTTGGAACGCTCACAGGAGGCGGACATAGCGGAGGATTGCACAGTAACATGACTGCTATAGCTAACACTATCAGAGGCGGCAGGGGCAGTTTAGACAGTCATAGCTGGGATGTTGTTTTATTAGATAATTTAGGCGGCAACATTAAACAGCGAGTAAAAAGAAATGGTGACGCTTGGACTCTTGGAGGTTCAAAAACAGCCATATTGTCTGAGCAAGAAGCAACAAGGTTAACGGAAATAGATTGTGAGCGATTGCAAGGGTTTCCCGATAACTGGACCTTAGGCGTATCGGCAACTCAGCGTTATAAACTGCTCGGTAACGCTGTTTCTGTTCCAGTTATAACTTATATCGGAGGGCTTCTGCTTGCGTGAATGCCCTGAGTGTGGATACAAAGACCCCCCATACTGGCGCAATGTTCGCTTTAGAATCTTTACTTCGTGCTGCGGGATTGATGATTTTGCAATACTCTTTCCAAAACTGGCTAAACGCATAGTAACCGAGATTAACATTGCTCATAAAAACTACATTTACCATTATGTGAAGAAAGCTAAGATGGTTCAGCGTATCCATATTGATGATTCTTTGGATGGTAAAAGCTGGCGTGAGCCGGAACAGGAAAAGCATTTGTGTCGTTTTGGCCATGGTAAAGAGCAGCAACTTTTGGTTATCTCGTCTAATGATGTCAAATTGACGGAGAAACCATAATGAAAACGCTTAATCTTTATTGCGGAATAGGCGGTAATCGCAAACTATGGAAAAATGTAGAAGTTACAGCAATAGAAAACAATCCTGAAATAGCCAAAGTATATCAAACTTTTTTCCCAAATGATAAAGTGATTGTTTGTGACGCTCACGATTTTTTGTTGCAACACTTCAAAGAATATGAGTTTATTTGGTCTAGCCCTCCTTGCCCAACACACAGCCAAATAAGACAAAATCAAAGGGTAATAAATGGAGATTGTGAACCTGTTTACCCTGACATGCGTTTATATCAAGAAATAATTTTGCTTAAACACAATTTTAATGGTAAATGGGCTGTTGAGAACACAGTAAGCTATTATGCTCCTTTAATTCAACCTCAAAAAGTTGGCGGTCATTATTTTTGGTCAAATTTTGTTATTGCCCCTAAACAGTTTGAAAGACGGGGCATTGTGGACCATAGCGGAATTAAAGCGAAGCCTGCAACGGTTCAAGACCTCCAAAAGACACGGTTTAATCTTGATGCGGTTGATATTACGGATAAGAGGCAGCTGCTTAGAAACTGTGTTGAGCCAGAGGTAGGGCTCCATGTCTTTAATAGTGCTTTCAAAAAAGTTCAAGAGGTCTTACTTTAATGAAAGCATCAAATGGCGACAACAAGTTATCGGAATAATTTTTTTGCGTTTAGGAATTACTAAACGCAAACTTTTCTTTTTTCTACTGTGAACTCTTATGCTTCATGAAGAATCTACGCTATTTTATAAACTCATACAAGGCGATTGCTTAGAGGTTCTTCCAACATTTAAACCCCAAAGTGTCGACTGTATTGTTGCAGATTTACCTTATAACGTAAAAATTGCGTCATGGGATAATATAAAAAATTATGACGAATGGCTGTTAAGATGCTTTAAGGAATTTGAGCGTGTGCTTAAACCAAATGGCACTTTATGGTTTTTCCATATGTCTTTTCCAGTAGTGAGCAAACTTAATGTATCTCTTGAAAAAGAAACTGCGTTTAGGTTTAAACAATTTATCACTATAAATAAAGGACTTCAATCTATTGCGGGGCGTTGCCCAGATAATTTACGCAGTTATCCAAGGGCAACGGAATATTTGTTATTTTATACTTTTGCAGATTTAACAGGCAGTCAACAACTTAGTGATAATTATGCAAGAATAAATCCCATGTCTGCTTATCTCAAGTCGGAATTTAGCAAAGGAAATGTAAAGGGTAGAGAGATTGCAAAACTTTTTCCTTCAAAAACTGGAGGTATGACCGGTTGCGTTTCCAATTGGCTTAAGGGCTTAAATTTTCCGTTGCCTGAGCAGTATCGTAAAATACAAGAATACCTCAAGAATAGTCGACCAGATTGTAGTTTGTTGGTGCGTGAGTATGAGAATTTAAAGCGTGAGTATGAGGCTAATCGGGTTTTGTTAACTCTTTAAGAGATAGCTTTTTCTGTTAAGTTTTGTGGGATGAAAATTGTCCATGTTAACAATCGTGGGATGTCGGGCGGGGCTATCTGATTCCGAACATGAAAGGCATGTCGGGCAGCCTATGTGATTTCTGAATAGCTGAGGGTATGTTGGGCTGGCTATCGGATTTCTGTAGTAAATCTTAACATTTGTATTACAATTAAATAGTGTAATTTAGAGATTAATTGTTTGATTCTTTTGCTTATTGAATATACACAAAGTTTATCTCAATTTTAGCATAAGCATAGTGCAAGGGAAGAACATTGGAAAATTCCAAAACAACGCTTTCTAATCGTTTACTACTTTTATGGCTACTACATGATGCCATGAGATTTAAGGCGGCAGGGGATACTAAGGCACATAAGCTCGCATACCTTGCCCAGTTAGAAATGACGATGCAACAAGAAAAAGGCTTGAGTTATGACTTTAAAAAATTACCCTTTGGCCCATATAGTGACGATTTACAGGCTGATGTTAATTGGTTAGAAGAAGAGCAATTAATCGAATCAAAGCTCTATGGAGACGGCAAAATTTATTCTGACTCAAAATTCGGTCTTAAACTACTTTCCGACTTTTGCGGGATGTATGCAAGAAATAGCGAATTTACAAGAAAAATCTATGCTACCAACTGCAAATACGCTTCATACTCAACCTATCAACTAGTTGAGATAGTCCACCAACAAAAACATCCATACAAAAATATGACAATAGATGAAGCTCCCCTAAACGATTGGATATTATGTTCGCTACCTGAAAACGTCGCAAAAATTGAGTTCACTATAACACCCGAAGAGCTAGCAACCTTGGAAATTTATTTAGATGAAGAAACTTACAAGTCGGTCAGCAATGCTTGCTATTTTGCCCAAAGAAAACCATTGCTACGTTTGGATGAAGTGTTCTAAGCTTGTTTACACCCTTTTTTGGCGATGATTTTAAAAAACACTTGGAAAAAGGTTCTGTTAACTCTTTGTGAGATGCCGAGTCCATGTTAACTGTCGATGGATGTTTTCTATGCCTCACTTTTTTGTGAGTTTAGACCGTTAAGAGTCATGGGGTATGTCGGGCAACCGATGTGATTTCTGAGGCAATGTTTTTGCTTGTCAGCTTTGGAGCATAAGAGCTTTTTCATAATTGAAAATAGTAGTAAATTAATGAGATGTATGAAGTTTATTTAATAATAACTTTTTATGAATTTCCTTAAGTATAGCATAATCCTCATTATTAATTGGAATTATGGATGTTCCCATAGGTATTCTTTTTCCAATACTGCTAATTTTTCCAACAAAATCATTCCATCGTATTAAAAATGGTTCCATTTTAGAAACATGCACCCGATAAGGGTACGGTTTATCTGTCCAAGGACTTTGTTTTGTTTCTTCAAAAATAGGTGAAGTCACTTTTACTTCTCCATAGATTCTTTTTGAAGGAGAAACTACATAAAACAATAAAATATCATCTCTTTTAAAATTTTTAAAATACTTTAAAGCTCTTGGGTTATTTGGAACACCGTAAACTCCTTCATCACTTATTATATCAAAATTATCCCTGCTAATAACACATAACCATACTTGATTTGTCAATTTTATTTTTCACTGCTCGCTATTTCTTTCTCGATAATTTCCCAACCAAAACAGCTAGAACCCAATGCTTCAATATAACCATAATCGATTGTATCATCATCTTCCTTTATAGGTAAGTGAAATTGAAATTTCTTTGAAAAAAGGAACGAAAAATTCTTATTAGAAAACTCGCACTTAATAGAATCATGTCCCAATTAACACAGCCCTTAGAATCAAGCACTCGGAAAAAAATAGACCAAATGCTCATAAATCTGGGTTGGGAAACAAATGAGTGCTCGCCTAAATGTAATGTTTTTACTGAAAGAACAAAAACAATCGAACAAAACAAAAAACTGTTTGGTAAACAACCTGATTATGTCCTTTATCAGTCAGGAACTGACAAACCAATTGCCATTATAGAAGCAAAAAGAGAAGGCGAAAATTTAAGCAAAGCATTAGAACAGGCAATAACTCTTTATGCTGAACCTCTCGGGGTTCACATAATCTTCATAACTGATGGAACATTAACAGAATCATTTGATAGACGAGCAAAATCTAGTTTAAAACTAGATGGACAAGCAATCACTGATTTTATTTCAGAAAAAATGCTTTTACGCTTTCATATAGAAGGCGCAACATTATTTTCACCAGAAAAAATCAGTTACACTAAGCGTGAGCTCATCAAAATCTTTTCTGATGCCAATGATTTACTAAGAGAGGAAGGCATAAGAGAGGGAATAGAGCGGTTTACCGAGTTTTCTAATTTACTATTCTTAAAGCTGATAAGTGAAATAGAAGATGACCGAGAATTAAATGGAGAAAAGAGACGATTAGAAAAAAAGTATTGTTGGGATGCATTCTGTTCCAAAACTGGTGAAGAAATGCTCGATTACATAAACAAGATAATTCTTCCCAGATTAGTGGATAAATACAATCATATGGATAAATACAATCATAGCGGCGATGTTTTTCAGTCAGAACTCAAGATTAAGAACCCTGAAAATTTGAAAAGTATAATTGATAATCTATCCGTTCTCAAACTGTTAGATGCTGATTCAGATGTTAAAGGAGATGCCTTTGAGTATTTCCTAAAAAACTCTGTTTCTGTAGGCACAGATTTAGGAGAATACTTTACCCCAAGACACATTGTTAAACTAATAACAGATTTAGTTGACCCAAAATTCGGAGAAAAAGTATATGACCCTTGTTGTGGAACTGGCGGCTTCTTAATTCAAGCCTTCAGACATATTAAGAAAAAAGTAAAACTTACCCCTGAATCTATACAAACGCTTGAGCAAAATACCGTTTGGGGAAGAGAAATAACAGGTACAGCAAAAGTAGCGAAAATGAACATGATAATCATTGGGGGCGGTCATACAAACATCAATCAAATGGATAGTCTCATGAATCCAGTTACAGAGCGATTTGAAGTAGTCATGACTAATTTTCCCTTTTCACAAAAAACAAAATACTCACACTACTATGGATTTACAACTAGAGATGCAAACCCAGTATTCCTAAAACACGTAATTGACTCATTAAAAAATGAGGGGCGAGCAGGCGTTGTAGTTCCAGACGGGCTTCTTTTTGATGTCAATTCAGAGTATATAAAATTAAGACAGATTTTGCTTGAAAAATGCAACTTGATGGCAGTTATACAACTTGACCCCTTTGTTTTTAAGCCATATACAGGACAACCTACAAACATTTTAATCTTCGAAAAAGGAAAACCTACTAAAAACGTGTGGTTCTTTAACGTAATCAATGATGGTTATAAGAAAACTGGAAGCATAAAAGGACGACCATCTATAGACGAAAATGATTTGCCTTTACTAAGAGACTCATGGATAGAAAAACGAAAAACAGTTAATTCTTTTTCTGTTGATATTGAAACTATCAAAAATAATAATTATAAACTTACATTAAACTCGTACAAAGATAGAAAAAAGCGTACAGTTGATATAAAGACGTTAAGAGAATTATGTGAGCCGCCAATAATTGGTGGTACACCACCTAGAGATAACATGTCCTATTGGCATGGAGATAATTTATGGGTAAAAATTTCAGACATGGCTGATAAAGAAAAAATCGATGATACTGAAGAAAAAATAAGTGATGAAGGAATACATAACTCATCCGCCAAAAAAATTGCCTCAGGAACCTTACTGTTTAGTTTTAAATTAACTGTTGGAAAGACAGCGATAGCAGGCAAAGATCTTTTTACTAATGAGGCTATAGCGGCACTTATTCCAAAAGACAAGACTGACCCCAATCTTAGCAGGTACTTATATTACATTCTTCCAACTTTGGATTATTCCCCGTATGCTCAAAGGGCAACTAAAGGATTTACATTAAATAGCGAGACAATACTCGATATAGAAATTCCATACCCCGACCCAGAAATAAGAAAAAAAATTGTTATGGATGGGGACAAGAAAGAATTAGAACGATTGGCTTTGATTAAGAAAATCAGTGATTTGATAGCTGAAAGAAACGAGTTTATCAAAATAAACACATCGTAATTATTGCGAACTGTTTTTAAGAGGAACTATGATTACCCCCAATTTTCCGTCTTTTATATCAAAGTTCCAGTCGAGTTTATCTCCTAAACTTAGTTTGAATTGTTTAATAAGGCTTCTTGGAACGGTTGTCCTTAATGATTCATTTACTCATCAATTAGGTTATTGTCATTGAGCTTGAACAACATAAAATTATGGCAAATATTAAACTTGGCTTCAATAGCACTTAAGAATGGCGTTTCATTCGTAAGATTTACGACAGAAATCCGATAGCCCGCTCAAACATGTTTGCCCTTTCAGAACCCCGATGCGTGGCTCGACATCCCACGAGTGTTAACATGGACAATTTTTATCTCACGAAACTTAAACAGAAAAATTCATCTCTTAAAGAGTTAACAGAACCCTAAAAAATATACCTTAAAAATTCAGAAAGAAATTCTTGCCCAAACTGATTTATTTAATTTTTAAACTTCGTTTAGATTTAGCTAAACTCTTTTTTTCTTTTGAAGTGAATTCTCCTTGAATACCTCACCCAAAAAGCTTGCTCTCGCAATCATCTTTCTAATAGGCTGCGCCTTAATCGCGCACGGCACAGTAAACGCCGTAACTGTAAACAAATTAAACACTGTAACTGACCCTTACGGCTTCACCTTCGGCTTAAGCAGCGACCCCTTCACAATTGGCAATACTGAAACCAAAACGTTAACACTCACAGTTTGGACAGGCACAGGCAACTATCCACAAGTCTACTTCAAACTTTATGTTGACGGCGCATTAATCAGTCAAGGATACGGACAAGGAAAAGATAACGTCGTTAATTTTCCCGTAACAATCACAGGCAGTTCCTACTCAGTGCAAGATACGCCAATACAACCATTAAGCAACATTTATGGAGAACACCAAATAACTGCTACCGCCCAAGTGAACACTAACCCTGAAATTCAAATTTCAGGCAAACTATACATTACCCTGCCAAACTCCAACCCTGTACCTACCACTACAGAACCCATCGTTATCCCACCTCAGACTGCACGATTAACCGTTAAAGTTTACGACAACCCAACAGACAGTTTTAACTTAGTATCAATTTTTGATGAAGACGGCGCCAAAATCGCTTACAGCCAAACCACCCTAAGCACAGACGGCGACTACTATTACGCTAAAAAAACATTAGAAGACCAAAAAACTTACCACATACAAGTCGAATGCGCTGGTTACTTAACACAAATACAAACAGTACCGTTGAATGGTCCAACAATAGTAAGTTTCAACATGGAGCCTCTGAGTAACCCATTGGATGACCAAAACGGGCAAGGCACACCAGTTGGTGAAGCCCCAACAGGCGAATTAAACTACACTGTACTGAACAATACGCCTTTCATTATAAACCTTGTAGAGTTAGCGATTGGACTTGTGTTAACTGCAGCTTCCGTGTTACTGTGGAAACGCGCTTAACATTCACTTTTTTCTTTCAAGAATTGAGGACCAAAATTTATGACAGCACAAACTAAACTTAACATAGTCTTAGTAGCAATATTAATTTCAGGTGTCCTTTTAGCAGTAGCCAGTCAAGCAAACATTGGTTATAGCCACGAAATTATCACTTTGCCTCCTGCAACATTTTACATGCGAAGCGAACAACAAACAGTAAACGGTTTAACTGGATATGGTTTAAGCAGTTCTCAAGGCAGTACCGCATCTGTGACTGTATCATCTGAAACAGATTATGAGAACTGGCGCGACAATGGTTATTTTGCTATCAGAGTTTTTATACGGCATAATGACGGAACAGAAAACGAGTTAACAAGTGGTCCAAGTGCTAAGTACCGCTGGGAACGTGACGATGATTCAAGTCAAGGTATACGAACAGCATCGTGGAATTGCCCCACAGTTAGTATTCAAGCTACCGACAGCCTAATAGTCCGACTATACTTAGCTGTGTATTCAGCTTACCCTTTACCTGATTCAAATTATGTTGAAAAAGCAGTTTTCACCTCTGGCCAAGTAGGTTACAATCAAATTTCGGGGTCCACTTGGACAGTTTGTTACTATTGCTGGGTGAACCACATTAATTATTGGGGCGACTTTAATAATCAAGCGTTTTGTTATTTTGGCAATTCCCCAACTTGTTACATCAGTAATATAGCATTTGCTCAAGTGTCAACGCCCACGTCAACTCCAACACTTACGCCGACAGCAACACCATACAACCCAATAACGCCGACTCCAACCCCTACACCAACGGTTACAGCTACGCCACAAGTGAGCCTAACATTAGGCATTTCAGGACAAGGAACAACAACACCTTCGCCTGGTACTTACAGTTACAACATTAACACTCCCGTAACAATCACAGCGTCACCCTTGACAGGTTACACTTTCAACTATTGGCTGATGCAAGACAACAGCAAAGTTTACTCTTCAACAACAACCGTGTACATGTCAACCGCAAAAAGCGCGTTAGCAATATTTACAGAAACCCCACAAACAACGTACAACCCTAACCCTACGCCGACACCAACCTTTAACCCGTTAGCCACGCCGACGCCTGCAGCTTCACCTGAACCAACACCTTTGCCCGTGCAGACACAAAAGCCAACAGCAACACCACAACAAACCGAAACACCTGCTTCAACAATAGATTTAACAGGTTGGAGTGAACCTGCAAGAATCATCGGTACAGCCCTGATTATTATTGCTGTTTTCGGGTTAATACTTGTCAATAAAGTGGCAAAATTCTAAGTTCCCATTTTTCTTTTGATTTGATTTGTATGGCTAAAGTGCATGTTAATAACAAGAATTTAGCACCTAAATGTGAACGGCGATTATTGCCGCAAAAAGGTGGTTATCATTAGCTGGCATCGGCGGATATGTCGCATACCGCTTTTACAAATGGACTCCCTGAATATTTCATCGAAACCACAGTGTTGATTTTTCTATTGAGGTTTCAGTTTTGTTATCTGCTGATATTCCGGTAAAATTTTTTGAAAACATGGAAGAGTTAACGGGTGTTCTTGCTGAGTGTATTGTTTGGATTCCTGAAATTCATGTGGACGCCAAGTATGAACATAGTCTTAAGCTTGCAGAGATACTGCGACATGAAAGGCGTCATTATGACTTGTTGATACAGCTTTTAAGTGAAAAGAGTGTTTGGCGGCGCTGCAAGTTGCGTTTGGTTAATAATTTGTGGGATTTTTGCAGTTCAGTGAAGTTTTTTGGAAAATGGTTTTTAGTTAAACATTTTTCTCTTGGAGAATAAGCTACCGCAAACCCACTTGGACTTTGACGGTTTTTTCTTTTTTCTATTGGCGTGAACAACCCAGCTTTGGCAGACAGGGGGTTAGTATCAAAGGGGGTCTAACCTCATGGCGGAAATCCACCTTCAAAACTGAGCTCTCGCTTCTCCCTTTCCAGTTTCAGTTTGGAGGTGGATTTCTTACAAAACAAAGAATTTTTCTTTTGACTCAACAATGAATCAACATGAATACCTGTTTGCATTTCTTTCTGTCATAGCGTTTTGTCTTGTTTGTCCCTGCGGAGTTTGTATGTTACTGTTTTTCTTGTTAGACCTTGCAGGGGCAGTTTTTAGGTTAGCTTTTTTGGCGGAATCGTTACTGTTTTTTGGTTCAGGTTTTCTGCTGCTGCAATGTACTTGGTGGGCTAAAAAGAGAGGCTACTGGACAGGACTATAACCCCTTTAAACTTAGATTTGCGGTTCTGTTAACTTGACGGGTGGTAAATCTCCCTGTTAAGCATTGGGTGGTGTGGATGAGATTTGAACTCATGTTTTCCGTTGTCAGCCCGACCACACAAATGTGTCTCGGAACACTCAGCTGTGCTAGACCGTGCTGCACTACCACACCAAAAAATTATGCAACCTTAGAAACGCCGCCGAACTACAACAAAACTCTGCTTGATTGTCTTGTTCGCTTTCTTGAAAGTGAAGCCTTCAAAACCACCGTTCAAATCAACAGTTAAGTTTTCTTCAAAGCCTCTTTTTTTCCATGCTTTTAGCCCTTTTTAGGGAAATTTTTTTGAAAAACAAAAAAACATGTGCTATCAATATCGTTTTGTTGTTTTCGTTTAGTTACTGCTAAACGTCAATTTTTTATGTATGAAAAACAGGGTACCCCCGAGGTTTGAAATCACGCGCACATGCGTTTTTCTGTTTTTGGCGCACTATAATAGTTTATTATGTAAATGTATATACTGTACATACATTTCCCATGAAATATTACACTTTTTTCTGTTAGAGTGAACCTAAGTTGAAATGCGCCATTTGTCATGAACGTGTTGATAAAATTTTCGTAATTATTGTTGGGCAGGACATTGATATTGATGCCTGTGAAAAATGCAAGACCAAAGTTTTAGCTGCAATAAAAGCAATTGAAACAAAATGTGTTGGAGAAAAAGTAAATGAATAAAAAAATAACAATTCAAGATGCTTTAGACATGCTTGTGCTGCATAAAATGGCTCAAAAAGTTCTAACAGAAAAAGGTGAGGTTGGTTATGAGTTGACCGATGCAACTGTAGAAATGCTTAAGGATAATATTTATGACGTGTATCAAAAAAACCCAACAGCAAGAATCTATAAAAATTCAGGGCTTAATTTTGACTTCTTTAGAGATGGGTTTTGTGTTTGAAACGGAGTTGCCTACATTTGTTCGTGTGATAGATTCTTTAATGGAACCTGCATCTTTTGGAGGCGCGCTCTCTGGCAAATAATCATACTGGTGGACAGCCGATAAAGGTCAATAATGCTAAATCTACGTTTCTTTGGCGTATGGACCCGCAGTTAAAGAAAGATGTTGATGACATTGCTAAAACTAAAAAGGAAAGTTTGAACGTTTTTCTAACTAATTTAGCTATAAAAGCTGTTGCTGAAGTTAAAGGCAATCCTCAAGCAGCAAAAACCCTTAACCTAAAACAAGCACAAGACGAAATAGTAAAGTTGCACAGGGAAATTCAGCAGAAACAGAAACTATTAGGCTACATGAAAGACACGCCTTCCAAAAAGTACCGAGAACTCGAAGAGCTATGCGTTAATTTAGGTTTAAAAGAAGACCTTTCAAATCTTGAAAAAGTAACTTTGCTGCTTGTTGACTATAAGCCTGATGTTTCGGACGCTTTCACTAAAGCTGATTTGGGCATTTTTCAGTTTATTTTAGCTCAAATGAAGGAAGCTAAACTTAAGCAAGCTGAATACAATGCCGCCCTCAAACAAGGTAATAATCCACCTGAACAAACAAAACCAATTACAGGAGGCAAAGAGTTAGAACTAAAACATTGATTTCTTATTACGCGCCGGCGCGTAATAGCAATTTTTTGATGTTTTTGCTTTTTATTATGTGGTTAGTTGTGGTTGCAATTCTTTTTTCTTTTAAGGATACCTAAAGAGGCAAAAAAGTTGAAACACTTTATTAAAAACCAAAAAGCCATGACAAACCAAGTAATTGCCCTAGTTTTAACAGTAGCATTAATATTTGGAGGCGTGGCAGTCTACGCAATCTATACAATGTCACCAAGCAGTCCTGACAACACCGGAACAACCGACAATACCGGAACAGGCAATAACGGTTTAACCATCGCCAACTATGGCGCCCACACAATGAGCGTCGGCGGATACAGCGGCCTTCCAGGAGTAACAACCAGTTACAGCCAAGCATCAGACTTTGTTGTACAATGGGTAAGCCCAAGCACAGGCAGAATACTTAACCCCTCCGACAGCAACGGCACAGGTTCAATTGATGTTCCACCAGGCGACAACGGTATAGTTTGGGCAGTAGTTGAACCCAGCACAGGCTACTATACTGACCCTGATTCAATCGTTACCAAAAATGCGCCTTACGTTACTCAAGCAATGTATGGTCCAGCTTTCGGTAGCGGTGTTAACTACTGGTATTTCCCATACAGCGTAAATGAAGCGGTACCAACCTATAATTCAGCGCCAACTTACAGTTTTAGTTCATACTTCAAGCCTTATGGCGCTATAACTCTTAGCAGCCCATCAGACATAAGCAGCATCGGCACCAGTTCAGTTGACAAATACATTGGTTGGACAGCAAGCTTCGCGTCATTAAACCAAGCTTTCGCAGTAACCAAACTCGTTTTAACCGTTAACACTACAGCAAGCACAAACAAGATTCAATTCGGCGATTTTGCGGTTCCATGGAGTAACACAGTTGTAAGCGGCGCAACAGCGGCGCCAAGTCAAGAAACTCTTGGCAGCACAGACTACACTTACATGATCAGTGGCAGTTTGAATGGTGCAAAGTTTGTTCAGCACACAGCTAACACAGAGAACAGTTTAAGCTTCAAGACACATGTTACCTGCAACTTAGCCAGCGGCGACGTAATTACTGCACAATTAACAATTTACGGTCTTGGCACTGACGGCAAAACTGTTGTAACAACTACAGACACAGTGAATCTTTCAGCCTAATTTTAGGCTGCCCACTTTTCTTTTTTTTAATTTTTAATTGATTTTTTCTGTTAAGGGACTTCGTACTGAATATTGATGGAGGTCAACTCAATCAAGGGTTATCTTGCCATGAAGACAAATGACATATTCCCCAGCCCCTTTTCCATTTTGCTTAACGTGATTTAAACGAACTCATTTTTCTTTTGACCAGTCATGCAGTTAACTAAAAAAGAAGTCATATTAGCCATACTCTTTGCTATCTTAGGGTACTTTTTCTATACAAGAACTTATCTGCTGTTCCTTAACGAGTTAAACCCCGTGTTTGGATTAATAATTTACATGGCAGTAACCTACACCTGCATTTACCTGCTTAGTCGTGCTGACCTTGTAGTTTTTGGGTATAAAATTAAAACTGTTAGCCAAACAATCGGTTTATTCATGATAACTTTTGCGTTCTATATTGTAGTTGGTTGGTCTAACGAGTATGTGCAGTTTGTAACTACTGGTGGTTGGCAAGGTGCAAGCGTACTTTTTATGCAATGTGAAGACGGGGTTTCTTGGTGGCTTATTTCTTTGTTGATTCAACCAGTAAATCCTTTGCTTATCTGGATTGACAGAGTAATTGCTTTTTCAGTTGTGCCTTTCATGTTAACTTTGCTGGGCGGTTTATTGGCGTCAGGCAAAATTAGGCTCCGCTAACTCTTTTGTTGTCAACAAATTTTACACCTGTTTTTTCTTTTGGAGTTACAGAGCGTGGAAAATAAACAGTTACAATGGAGTCTTTTTTTCGTAATATTCATTGCATCAACAGTGTACTATTTGATTGTTGGCTTAGGAAACTTGGGTGTTTTCGCCGTAACCGCTGCTTACTCAATTTTCGGCGCGATTGCCCTTGTAATTTTAAGGTCAACCCGCAGCGATGAACCATACTACGTTAACATGAACCTGAAAGGGTTACTGGTAACATTAGGCGTTGTAGGCATAATGATTCTAACAGCAAGCAGCTTATCCAGTATCCTTGTTGCTAACCCGTTGCCCTCTGAAAGCGTGATTCCGCAAAGTTTTGTTCAAAACGTAATGTTTCCTTTAGAGTCCATGCCCCGTTTAGGAATCGTGCAGGTTCCCAGCAGTTACACAACAATCCTGTTTAGCGACATAGGCTTTAACGTGTTCATGGTCAGCTTTGTTGAGACACTGCTTGTTTTTGCAGCTATTAGCGCGTTACGAGACGGTTTAGGACCTTATGCAACAGTTGCTAAGAAAAGCAAACGTTTCGGCTGTTATGTTTTGTTGACCGTATTCTGTTTTGTGGAGCCTGTTTTGATGTGGGTGCTCTGGCACGGTTTAGAAGCTTACAGTGACTGGTGGCTGCTTGTGCCAGCGTTCGTGAACGGCTTGTACTTGATTTTCTTGAATTTCACTAAAGACCTAAAAGGCGCAAAACTTGGCGTTGTAGCCGCGGTTATTGCTCACGGATTCTATAACAGTTACATTACAGTGTTGAATTATTTGCAGGGCAATGTTACTGCAGTTCAGAATATGCCGTTTTTGCCGGTAAGCTGGACTCCAGCAGACATTTACATATTGTTTGTTTTGTTTCCTTTAGGTTTTGGGTGTTTATTTATTCCACTGTGTTTAGGCCGAAATGAGTCTGTTTAACGCTTTTTTCTTTTGTGTTATGACAAATGGAATCTCAATTATCATGTAAGAAACTCTTGCAAGGTATCCAACAAATTTTTGAATATATGCCAAAATTTATAAGCGATAACATACAAAAAAGGATAGAGAAAGGAGAAGAAAAGTCATGTTTGCAAAACAAACCCACGGTCATTGCGTCATTTGTGGCGCAGAAATTGAGCAAGGCGAAGACTTGTGCAATAACCCTGAATGTGAAAAACAACTCGTTCTATGGGCGTCTAGTTAACAAATCCTTCTCTTTTTTTGTGATCTTTTGTCTTCTATTTGCATTTATACCGTCGCTAAATATTCACACATCTCAAGCTCTGACAGCTTTCGAAGACAGTTTTGAAACATGTGATTTCAGTCAATGGACAAGCAACACTACGAGTGCAGGTTGTGTTAGTGAAGTTACAAACGAAAACCCGTATAGGGGTAGCTATAACGCACATTTTGAAACAAATGGGACAGGTGTTCAAGATGCTTTAATTTCAAAAACTATTGATACTACAAATATGCTTTATGCAAGAGGATACTTTACTATAAACTCAATTACTGGTTCATCATTAAGAGGTTTAATCTATTTTACGGGAACTGCTGAAATAGTGCGCGTTGGGTTAACTGCTTCTAACGCTTTAGTTTTACGATATGCAAATGGAACAAGTATTTTGACTGATACAAGTGCAACAACAATAACAACAGGTGTATCGCACTGCCTCGAGTTATATGCTAAAATTGATTCGACAAACGGTGGTTTCCAGGTTTACTTAGATGGAACTGAACTTACTGATATTAACCAATCAGGCATAGCAACTGATAATTGGGGAAACATTACTTCTGTTAAATTTGGCATTAGCACAGCGATAGGCACCGCAATCAATTTAGATATTGATTCTGTAAAATTTGATGTTTCAGAATATATTGGTCTTGAATCTGAAATAATTGCAACATCTCTCGGTGTAAAAGGTAAATTTATTAACAGTAGCATTCCTTCTGAAGGTTTTGAAATTTCGGTTTTGGCGCTTTCAAACACTACGCTTTCGCATTACATAATTGCTGATAACTCCACAGGTCTAATGACAAATGGTACGCAAATAGATTTTGCAGCAAACCAATATAGTGCAATGGCTAGAAAAACAGGAACGTTACCTGCAAATAGAACAGTTTTAGCGTGGCAGGCATGGATTTGGGATGATAATGGAAATGTAGTTACAACAGGCATTCAAACAATGAAAGTTTACTCAATCTCTTTGACAAGTGTTTCAATAGCAACCATAAATGCAGCTAACGACGCATGTAATGCTAATGGCGGTGGTTCAATAATTTTGCCTGCGGGAAACTTTACGCTTAATCTACTAGAAGAAGGTTCTTGGGATGGCATCAGATACACAGGCGTTGTTATTGATGGTGGCGTAAATGTTTTTGGAGCCGGAGATAATCAAACCATACTTTACACACCTATAAATGCTTGGCGAAGCGGTGGAAACACGGCAACATATAGTCAAGCAACTTATGCTGACCGGCAATTCTATTTAGATGGCGCTAATGGCAAATCTATTAGAATTTCAGGTATACTATTTCAGGGAAGCGTAAACTTTAGTTCAACGATGATTTCTTATTGGGGTGATAACGTTAATTCTTACGATGGCGGTTTACTTCTAGGCATTATTGAACACGGAGTCACAGACTATCGAATAGATCACTGTACATTCTTAGACCACTCGAATGCTGCGATTTATGTTGAAACTAAAATGGTGACGCCCTCAACGGTACTTTCTGGAAATGACGGGGTAATTGACCACTGCATTTTTGACAAACCATATAAACAAATTTATTGGAATGAAACAGGGTATTACCCAGTTTGGGGTTATGGTGTTCTTGTAAATGCTGAAGGCTGGCTAAATCATGGTTGGAGAACATACGACCAACTATTTGGACAATATGGTCCTGAGATGCCAATAATTGAAACATGTAGTTTTCAACGCTGTCGACATTGTATATCCGCTACTGGTCAAGGAAGCGATGCGTACTATGTAGCACGATACAATAACTTTACCGATAATGTTAGATGCTACTACAACAGCTTTATCGATGTACACCCTGGTGCCCGAGGTTTTGAAGCATACAACAACATATTCATTGACGTAACATCGGATTATCGTTCAATCAGCGAAGCCTATTGGGGGGCATATATGAATCGAGCAACAACAAGCGACAGCGGTTCAGGCCTTTTCTTCAATAATACCCTTTATTATTGCACTGAAGGCGTGAATTTGCGTGACGTTTCAGAAACAAATGAAACATGGCGAGTAAATGGGTGGTGGATTTGGGATAACACAGTTCACGATGTTACAACGCCTCTTAAAATAGTAAATGGAACAACAGAACCATACACAATCGTTGAAAATGACGAGTATTTTCTTTCAGCTCCAACCTCTGAACAGCTTGGATTTGACTATCATGCATTAGTTTATCCGCTATTTGAAGACCAAGTTTTTGCAGAACAAACACCACTAGTTGACACTTACATAGTTGATGTAAACATTGAAAGCCCTCTCAACACTACTCTAACTGGTCCTTCCATTGATGTATTATTGTCAACTTCGGGCAATTCAACCATTTCTGTTAGAAAAATTAATGTTGATTTCAGCAATGGAACTTCAACAGGCGACATAATAATCACTGGACCAACACAAATAATTGTAAACAACAATGTCAGTGCAACCTTAACTGCGTATGTTGAAACATTAGAAGGAAGTACAGATACGGCAACTGTTCAATTTACGGTGCTGAATTTTGTAACGTACTATGTAACTCTTTTAGATTTAAAACCTGCCAATACAACATACACAACATCCGCAATTCCTTTTGGCGCTGCTTTATCAGGAAACGGCACAGGTTCACATTATTGGGGCAACATCTATAATTTGACTGGTGCTGCTTACCTTTATAGTTCAAATTTGACTAGCGCTAATGTTAGCTTGTACATACCCACTAATGGTTTGTATCGTGCAGATTTTTGGGCAACCAATGATGAAGGGGCAACTGATTCGGCTAGCGTGTTCTTTGCTATTGAGATAGCTTCAAGTGACGGCACTGGGGGTATATCGCCAACTCCTACGCCGACTGTTACTGTTCAGCCCACCCCGACTAGTATGAATGGGTTGTTGTCAGTGCAGGGTAACTTGGTGAACTTTGGAAAAACTGGAAATGGCACTTTTACGGGTACTTTGAATTTTATTTTTACTACGCAGTTAACGGTTACTTCGGTGACGTTTAGTTCTCCTTTGAGTTCTTGGGTAACGCTTAATCAGGGGTTGCCTAAGATGTACAGTGCTGGCAATGCTCAAATTGGTTATACTTTGATAGTGCCTGATTATGCTAAGGCTGGAGATTATACGGGTACAATGACGGTACAGGGTTTTGATGCGTATAGTCAACCATTCTCAGTTTACATTCCCTATAGTTTAACTGTTGCTGGCGAAGGCGTTGATTGGCTTAGCGGTGTTAACATGTACTTAGTGGCGGTTGTTGCGGTTGTGTTGGTTTGTGTGATTATGGCGGCGATAGCTGTTAAAGCACGCCGTTAACCCCTTTTTTGTTTACATTTTTTGCTTGCTTGCTACAAATTATTTTCAATTTTTTCCGAGTATTTTAAGAATTTTTGGTTTTTTTAAACTATTTTGTAGCACAATTCACAGAAATATTAGGTATAACAAAAGTGTTAAAAAGGCATTGGTTGAATTTGTGCTGGGTGTAATGTTGGGGCGAAAAAACCTGTTTTATACCATCAATACAAAGTTTGACCACTTTTCGACTTTGACTATGTGGGAGGGATGCTTGACCATATGGAAGAAATAAGTAATGACGAAAATTTTAGGTTAGGCGTTGAAGCTGCCTTGGAATTGGCGATTGTCGAGTTAAGTGAAAAATCGAAAGAAGAAGCGAAAAAAATACTTGAAGACTATTTGGGTCTTGTAAAGGAGGATAAACTTGAAAGGTTAAAAGAAAGTTTATGGACGCCTAAACGTTAGGGGGTTTCTAATATTTTTTGGATTTCAACTAAATATTTCCCTATTTTTTGGCCTTTTTCGTTAAGTGATAAAACTGGTGAATATGGCATTGACCCTTTTTTTGTAGTTAAAAGTAGTTTATTTTCTTCGAGAAAATCTTTGGCTGCGTAGGCGGCTCTTTGGTCAACGTCGGCGCCTTTTATTATTGCGCTCATTCCAGATTTTGGATGATTGTGTATAAAAATAGTTACTCGGATAATTGATGTTAATTTATCAAATTTCGCTATAGGGTTTATGGTTGACATTTGGGGGTCCCAGAAAGCAATTTAGTGGTAGGCTTTTATCTGTGTTATTACGAACACAACATACTATGCAAAACAGCATATTATACATAAATGTTATATACTGCAAGCGGCAATATGTTTGCTAAAGTACATAATATACACTTTTGTATATTATGCAAATGGGTGGGTAAAGTGGAAAAAGCCAAATATATTCAAAAAAACCTCAGTTTACCAGAAGAACAACTTACAAGAGCAGAATATGCCATTTTTAAAACAAATCATTTTCCAGGTTGCAGGTCAACAAGCGGCTTATACGAAATAGCAATGGAAGAGTTACTGAAAGCAAATAATATTCCCAAAGACATTAACAAAAACGACCAAACGGAGGCTGAAAATTGACGCTGCAAACAGCCTCAAAAACAACTCAACAAGTCACAGAAGCCTTAAAAAAAGAGCTCTGCATGACTAACCAAGAACTTGCATACCACTTTATTTTTCAAGACAATGGTCGCGCAACAATACTGAAACAAGTACAAGGCACAAACCTGGAATTTAAAACTTGGACAGAATTTAACCGTGTAATGCACGAACTTGGCGGCATCCAGAATCCAGAAAAACCGCATATTTGGGAAATTCCCTATCAACAAAACATTGAAACTGCTTCTTACAGTCTTTCAGCTTCAAAAGCAGGACTTGGCGAACTTGACTCAGTAAAAGTTGCCATAATAAACGATATAGAATATGTCGTAGATGGCTTTCACAGATTAGGCGAAAATGCTAATTGGCGCAAAGAAATTTTACCCTGGATTGATAATTTAGAAAAACTTGAGTTAGCCCGTTTAGCAATCAACTTTAACCGACGAAATATGGGTCCAAAAGAAGTGGAAGAAAGAGTTGTAAACTTGCTTAACATGGGTTTCAAGGCTGAAGAAATTTCAACGTTAACCGGTATTAGTGAATCAACAATTTACAAGTATAAGCCTCAAACTTTAAAGAATCCTCAAAAGGTAGAAGCGGGAAAAGCTGCTGCGGAAGCGCGTGCAGAGGCAAAGTTTTCTGCTCCGAGCTCGGAGCACACTGTTAAGACACAAGATACTGAATCAATTACTATGGAACACACTGGCAGCGATTACATTGACATGTTAAGTGAATGCGAAGGCTGCCACTTAATGATTCATAAAGACCAGCTTAAGAAAGGCTTGTGTGAAGATTGCCGAAAAAAAGCTGAAACCGCTTCTCAGCAAGTAGCAGTTGAGCAGGTTAATCAACCTCAAATTGCAAAGCCAATAAGTTTCTTGGTACAGTTGCCTTTGAATGTTAAAGTTACGGCGCAAAGTCTTGAGCGTTACTTTAAAACAGCCGGTTACGAGGATGACTTGCCGCAAAGAATTATTCGTCAAACACAGGAAGGTTTGCTTGTAACTTTTGATTACGACGAATGGAAAAAGTACACTAATGGGTCGGAAGGCACTGAAATAGAGATTTTCCGTGCTGAACTTGGCAGTATTCTTGAAAATGAAGAGGTTGCCAGTTACACTGAAGTTCAGCAGGCCACTATTTTGCAGGTTGAACCTAAAGGTGAAGAGCATAAAATTGTTGTTGAAACACCTGAAATGCCTTCTGACGAAGAAATAGGTAAAAGTGTTCATGACGAAATCGCAAACACTTCACTTACAGTTCCTTGTTTGACTTGTGTTAATGACAGCGAAAACGGCGGCGACTGCTATCGAGAAAAATTCCACATAAAAGAAGACGGGACCGCTTACGTGTGTGCAAGCAAGAGAACCGAAACAGACCCCCAGCCTGCAAAATCAATCCAGCAAGTTGAACAAAGAAGTGTTTACGAATCAAGAAAACCTGTGATCTGCACTGACGAATGCTCAACCTGCGACGAGCTTGAATGCACCCAACGCAAAAATGACGGCTTACAAGTGAATGCTCAAACAGAAACAACTCATTGCTGCCCAATGTGCAAATGTAGCCAAACACCCGAAGAACATGCGATGCTTAAAACTGCTTTCGGCAACAAATACCCTGAATTATTCGGTGAAACAACAGCAATTCAGAAAGTTGTTACTTGCGGTTGCGGCGCCGAAATTCTCATAGTGCCTGATGTTGCAGCAATGAGTAAAGCCATTGAACAGCACGCTAAAGAATGCATAAACCTTGACCATCCAGACAAAGCCGCTGAGCAACAGCTTGAACTTGACTTAACCAAAGATGCTCTTGTAACGCTTTTGGATGATGCACCGAAACTTATCAGTAGCTACGCTAAAGCCCGTGAAGCTTCAAACAAAGCAGGCGTTTCCCAAACCCCCCTTTAGGAGTCGCCAAACATGTCTGCCAATTTTAACCGTAGGGTACGCGCTCACCTTGAAAGTCAGGGCTTGATAGTTACACAGGCAAGCAAAAACGCTTGTTTCAATTTTGCAGCCTTCAAAGGAATAGACACCACCCAAGCAATACATGCAATCTTAGGAAACATCGTTTCAATGAGTGACCTAGACGCAGAAACATGCGATAAAATACTTGAAGAATACAACACCAACTGCCGCAGTCCAAGCAGAAAAGACCAGAAAGCCCCTGAAATTAAGCTTGTTTCTTGCAGGATAAAAAACAATTGGACAACATCTGAAAAAGCAGAGTTAAGAAACCTTGAAAAGAGCACTGGCGCTAGAGTTTACCTTGCAAGCCGCGACGATTCAACACCACATTTCTTAATCCAGATTGTACCGTTGGAGGCCTGCTAATTTGCAGCGAATCTCTGTGTACCTGCCTGAAAGTTACCTTGACAACCTGGAAGACCTTGTTAAAGCAAAAATGTATCCTAACAGGTCTGAAGCCATCCGAACTGCAGTACGTGACTTGCTTAAAGAACAATTGTGGAACAAAAAAACTGTTTCTACAATAAGACCACAGGGGGCTCACCAATGAGCGCAAACTCTCTGGAAAACATACGCAGACTCACTGAAAATCTTGATGGTTTAACAGTGGAAGCAGAACAGCAAATATCAGAGTACATAAAAACTTTAGAGGCAAAAAAAACCAACATAGCTAATTTATTCAAGTCTGCAATGGATAAGAATCTAACAAGCCAAATAGACCTTGAAGCATTACCGGATTTTCTGGAAGAACCTTATGTTTTGCTTCCAAAAACAGGTCAAGAATGGTATGTTCTTGTGCCCCGTTGGTTGAAACTACAAGTTGGCTACTTAGACCATCAAACGCCCAGTTACAATGTTTTTATTGTTAACAAATACGTCAAATGGCTTAGTGAATTACCCCGCGAACTTGAAAATAAACTAAAGTTCGCTGAAACATTACCTCTCAAAGTTGCTGATAACCGCTTAATTACTGGTGACAAACTGCAAGAACAGGCGTGGCGCAAGTATTCACAGTATCTAAGCATGCGTGATGGAACTGACAAAATCAGAATAAAACAAGGATACGAGTTTAAATTAATAGCCCGATTAATTGAAGATGGAATCTTACCATTTGAACCTAAACCAATAACTACTGATGATTTACGCGAATGGAACGATGAAGGATACACTAAGTATCTTGAAGTTTGCAACCGCAAAAACATCAAAGGCATACAAGACCGTGCTTGGAACGAATTTCTAAAATATGGCGCCATTGGTTGCTATTGGAGTTTTGGCAGTGGTAAAAGCCTGTTTGGGCATCGTGCAATCGGCTGCGTGAAAGGACCTAAACTTGTTGTTGTCCCAAGTATCATTTTGCGTGAACAATGGCTTGAAAGGTTAAACTTGTTTAATCCTTCGGCAAAAAATGAAGTCACAGTAGTTACTTATCATGGTTTCGAGAAAGTTTGCAAGCAGAAATGGGCACTTGTAATTTTTGATGAACACCAACATTTGCCTGCTAATTCTTTCATGAAATTTAGCACTATTAGTACAAAGTACAGATTAGGCTTCAGTGGTTCACCTTTCCGTGAAGATGGACGCGAAAGCTACATTTTTGCGTTAACAGGTTTCCCAGTTGGAATGAGCTGGGAAGAATTACTCCAACTTAACGTGATGGATGTGCCTCAATTCCGCGTTTACGTGCTACGTGACAAAAAAAGCAAAGACGCAAAAATTGACGAGCTAATGCGTTTACCGCTTAAAACTATAATTTTCTGCGATAGCGTAGATTACGGCGAAGAACTAAGTAAAAGATTGAACATACCTTTCGTTTATGGCGGTACAAGTGACCGTTTAGAAATAATCCGAAACAATCAAGCATGCATCGTAAGCAGAGTTGGCGATGAAGGTTTAAGCGACCTGCAACTGCAGCGTGTTCTTGAAGTTGCTTTTCTCTTTGGCAGTCGCATGCAAGAATCTCAACGTTTTGGTAGATTAATGCATAGTAAAGAAACCAAGACTCAGCATATTATTTTGATGACTCGGCAGGAGTTTGAACTCTATCAAAAACGGTTGATGGCTATTACTGAACGCGGCTTCAAAATAGAGCTTATACAGGAGGGGCTTTAACATGGTTGTTTCTTTATCTCACATTGAAACATGCCCTGACTGCGGCAGCACAAAACAAATCTACGACATGAAAACAGGCGAAACAATCTGCCAAAACTGCGGCGTCATATTAAACGTTAACAACGTTGCAAGTCAACCATGCTATAAACTAAGCCTCCAAGTTGGACCACCTACAACTAAGCTGCTTCATGATAACGTAATGACCAGTATAAGCATGTCAAATAAAGATGCTTACGGCAAAAAACTATGTACTCCAGTGCAGAACCAGTTTTATCGGCTGCGTAAAATACAAAGAAGAACATTTGCTCAGACTGGAAATGAAAGTGGAATTGCTAAAGGATTGCCTGACCTGATACTGTTAGCTGAACAGCTTAATTTGCCAATTCAAACTAGAGAACATGCAGCGCATCTTTTTCAGAAAACAATGAAAAAACATTTAGCTGCTAACAAAAGCATCAAAGCGTTAGGGGCAGCCTGCGTTTATTTTGCTTGCAAAAGCAACAATGTAACACGTAGTCTTAAAGAAGTTACTGCAATATCAGGGGTAGCTAGAAAAGAGTTTAATAAAACTTACAATTTGCTTGTTGAAACGTTAGGCAGACCTATTTGTACTTTGCCTAAACCTGTAGCGTACATTTTGAAGGCTGGCAGTACACTTGGAATTTCAGGCGAACATCAAGGCGAAGCAATACAGTTACTTCAAAAAACTAAAAAGTTTGTTCACAGCAAGGAACCGCAAACTTTGGCGGCTGTCGCTTTATATTTTGTTTGCAGAATCCACAAATTGAAAATACCCCGTGAACAATTTTCAAAAACACTTGACGTTAATAAAGCCACGATTTCGCACCAAAACAGTGTTTTGTTGAAGCAAATCTTGCCAATCACAGGCATATCGGATGCTAAAGCAGTGAGATACTACTTCCAATGTGACGCTTTCATTGATGAAACAATCCTGGAGAAGCTTTGCAGTTTCTTAGCCGCTAAGGAGCCACAGCAATGATTCAGCAAATAACTTTCAAGGTGGTTAAAACTGCAACGCGAGAAAGCACGCGACCTGTAACTGGAATGAACTGCTTGCAGTGTGGAAGCTGCAACGTTGAAGTTACACCGGCAACAGTGCATAATAGTTTGCAAAAGTTTGGGCGCAATTATGAAGCTTACTTGGCGTGTTTAGATTGTCGTGCAATTAGACCTTTAACTTTTGAAGAGTTCTGGCAAGCGGTTCTTAAGAATCGTGTGAAGCATTGGCTTTACTGGTTCCGACTGTTCACTAAGGATTATCTTTCGTATCATTATGAGCTTATGGCGTTGCTGAATTTTCGCGATTGCCAAACAGCATGTAAAACATGTAGTAAACCTTGCAAGGTTAAGCCGCCTAATAGGGGTTCTTCTTTTGGTTGTTTTCCTGAAGAAAACCAGTATTTCTTTGAATCGATTGAACGTGCAGGAGATTTTTTGGAGCGTTACCGCGTTATTGTTGAGGTTTACGCTGTGGCGTTAGGTGCTGCTGGTGTAGACCTTAACTTGGTTGATTTGGAAGAGGCTAAAACAGGCAAAAAGAAGCGTACCAAAAAAGAAAAACAAGCTAAAGTTTCTAAGGAGGTTACAAGTTAGATGGTTGGGGAGAGCAAAGCCGATTTTGCCCTTGCTTCTCAGCGTACATTTGGCAGCAAAGTCAACACGGGCAAAGCAGACATAGTGGTGGTCCCGTCTGCTGTTGACGACGGCGCCCAAATCCCCAACTGCCCAAACAACTGCAAAACGGGCAAAGTTGTTAAAGATGGCAAAAGAACATTAAACGATGGTTCACGGGTTCAACGTTACTACTGCATGACTTGTGGAATGCGTTTTTCAGACAATACTTTAAAAACAGAGGTTGCCATAAATAGTGCTTGCCAAATCTGCGCTAAAGGAGCGAAAAATTTGCATGTGCCGAAACCTAAACATTACGGCACGGGAGAACTAAACGACGAAACCAAGGCAATGCTTAAAGTGTTCGAAGGCTGGCTACAAAAACAAGGCTACGCACAAAGCCGTTACCCCAACGATGTGAAAACCCTTGCATATATAGGCGCTGACCTGCTTAATCCTGAAAGCATTAAAGAAGTCATAGGCGCCCACAAAGTTAAGAACGGCTCAAAAATGTTACTCTGCTACGCTTACGAAGCATTCATGAAAATGCACAACGCCACTTCCGGTACAAAGCTAAGTTGGGAACGCCCTGAGTATCATCAAGAAGAAATAATACCGTTTATTCCTGAAGAATCGGAACTGGACCAGTTGATTGCTGCTGCACAAAGCAAACGTATGGCTGCTTACTTGCAAACGTTGAAGGAAACTTTCACTGACCCGAGCGAAGCATTAAGAATTCAACGTGACACCGACATTAATGGCAACTTGATAACGATAAGATACCCAGTAAAGAATCACAGACCAAGAACGCTTGAAGTTTCAGACAAGTGTATTGCAATGGTTAACATGGCGCCTCGTAAATCAAACTTGCTGTTTGATTGTCGATATAGCGTTATGAATCATGCTTTCCTGAAGCTGAAAAAACGTGTTGCCACTAAAACAAAGAATGACCGAATAATACATGTTGAACTGCGGTCTTTTCGTCATTACGCTGGAACAAAAATTGCAGAGCTGTCAAACGGCAATCCAATAACTGTAATGAAAGCCCTTGGACTAAAAAACATTGACAACGCAATGAAGTACATCAACATTTGGAAGCTGTCTTTCAGAACTGAAACACAATGGGAATACATGACAGTTACAACCCCTGATGAAATGAAGATTGCTTTGCTAGGCGGCTTCGAATATGTGATTGACAAGTTTGGGGCTTCATGGTTTAGACGCCAAAAACGTATCGCTATTGCTGGGACGCCAATAACTGACAGAGCAGATGAACCACAATGTCCGCCGTTAGAAACGCCAATTATTAAACGAAAAGACGCACTAGTAAACCTTTAATAATTGGAAGACTGATGTGTTAACGAATTTCATATCTAAGTATAGTTAAAAGAGGAAGTAATGTATGAGCAAATCCGATAAACCCCACTTAAATATCATCATCATGGGGCACGTTGACAACGGCAAATCAACAACCACCGGACACTTACTGTATCTAGCAGGCGTTATCGACCAAAGAACAATCGACGCATTCAAAGCAGAAGCAGAAAAAATGGGCAAAGGCACATTCCACTACGCTTGGGTACTTGACAATCTAAAGGAAGAACGTGAACGCGGTGTCACCATCGACCTACGATTCCTACAGTTCCCAACAAAGAAATACAACATGACCGTTATTGACGCACCAGGCCACAGAGACTTTATCAAAAACATGATCACAGGCGCAAGCCAAGCCGACGCAGCAGTCCTCTTCAGTTCAGCCAAGAAAGGCGAATTTGAAGCAGGCATTGGAGCTGG
The DNA here is from genome assembly GCA_050108115.1 of Bathyarchaeia archaeon. Taxonomy (GTDB): domain Archaea; phylum Thermoproteota; class Bathyarchaeia; order Bathyarchaeales; family Bathycorpusculaceae; genus Bathycorpusculum. The sequence goes on from JBNIDP010000001.1 coordinate 521,252, forward strand.
CGGTCAAACACGTGAACACGCATTCCTTGCATTCACTTTGGGCATACGCCAATTGATTGTTGCTATCAACAAGATGGATGATAACACAGTCAACTGGAGTCAAGAACGTTTCGACGAAATGAAGAATGAAATCTCAAGAATGCTCAGAATGGTCGGCTACAAGATCGAGAAAGTTAACTTCGTACCAGTTTCAGGCTGGACAGGCGACAACTTGGTCAAGAAGAGCGACAAGATGCCATGGTATAATGGTCCAACCTTAATGGAAGCATTTGACCTTCTCGAATTACCAGCAAAACCAACAAACAAACCACTCCGTGTTCCAGTCCAAGACATTTACACAATCACTGGTATCGGCACAGTCCCAGTAGGTAGAGTCGAAACAGGCATACTCAAACCAGGACAAAACCTAATCTTCATGCCCTCCAACAAAACCGCTGAAGTCAAATCAATCGAAATGCACCACACAAGCATCCCACAAGCAGAACCAGGCGACAACATCGGAATGAACGTTAGAGGCATCGCTAAAAACGAAGTCCACCGAGGAGACGTCGCAGGTCCAGTTGACAACCCACCAACAGTTGCAAAAGAATTCATCGGTCAAATAATCGTTATCTATCACCCAACAGCAATCGCAGCAGGCTACACACCAGTACTCCACTACCACACAGGCCAAATTGCAGTCAAATTCGTTGAACTAATTAAAAAGATTGACCCAAGAACTGGTCAAGTATCAGAAGAACACCCAAGCTTCCTAAAGACAGGAGACGCAGCCTGGGTACGCATGGAACCACTACACCCAATCGCAATTGAAGCATTCACAGACTTCCCAGAACTCGGCAGATTTGCAATCCGAGACATGGGCACCACCGTCGCAGCAGGCGCAGTCAAAGAAGTAACCAAAAAGGGCCCATAAACCCTTTAACCCCTTTTTAGTCTTTTTTGTTTTAAATCAAAACAGTTTTTTTAGTTTTGTTTGTTGTAGCATCTTTGTTTAAACTTGCTATTGAACACATTGACTGTTTTTAACATCAAGGGTAAGCTAGCTTGCCGTTTTCGTTGGTTTGTGATTGTGTTGGGTTAGTCACAATGGTTAATATTTTTTCTAATCCGCCTCTATGGTAAGGTGTGTGGATGGAGATATCAAAAACTCGAAAAAAAACTGTTAACTCGGATAACAAGTTTGAACAAGCAAAAGCAGCATCCCTGAAAAATGTGCCTATTGAACAAAGGCGCAGAGAAGCAAACAAACCCTTATACTTAACCAGATACGAATAATTTTTTTCTTTTTTTGAGGTTTAAAGCGTAACCAAAATAAGCGTGAAGCATCGGTATGCTATGCATTGATGCATTATGTCAGGCACCGAAACGCTTGTTCCTTTCATTGGCGATAAAAAGAAAGGTGAAGAACCCACTATTATCATTGACAGTCGTGAAGCCAGCAGCGCACAAAAAGTCGTCAAAGGTTTAGTTGAGAAAGGTGTAACAATCAAAACCCAACTGCTCGATAAAGGCGACTACATTATCTCTGATGAATGTGCGATTGAAAGAAAAACTGTTAACGATTTTGTTTACACCCTGACAAGGCGTTACCTGTTTGAACAGCTTTTTCTTCTAAAAGATGTTTACCCCAAAGCTTTGCTTGTTCTTGAAGGCTATTTGCCCATAATTTATAAGTACAGTAGTATTCAGCCTCAAGCCGTTTGGGGCGCCATGTTTAATTTAGCTAAAAACGGCATAGCCATTGTTAACACGGGTTCGCATAAAGAAACCGTGGATTTTCTTTATACTTCTGCGAAACAGGAGCAGATTGTTGAGAAACGAAGCGCCGTGGTGCATGCGTTTAAGAAATGTGACACTCTGGCTGATTCTCAAATTTATTTTGTGGCTAGCTTACCCAATATTGGTCGGGAGAAGGCTACTGCTATTTTGGGTGCTTATAAGACGCCGATTAACGCGTTGATGAATGTTGAGCATTGGTCTAAAACGGTTAATGGTTTGGGTCCTGTGATTACTAATAAGGTGAAAGAGGTTGTTTCTACACCTTATGATGAATCGAAAAAGCAGCAAGAGGAATGTAAAACTGAATAAATAGTGTATCGCCATAAACCATAAAAGTCGCTAACGCCTACATTGCTCTGACCCTTTACTGGGAGAGCACAGCACATAATGAAAAAGGTCAAAATCTTACTTACTTTACTCTCCGTTATTATCATGGTAGCACCGATAACTGCGGAAGTGCTTATTTATCAAAACGATTTAGTCGGCTTAGTTATTCCTCCAGAAATCGCCAATCTACTCAAAGGCGACAACACAAACAATAACATTGGAACAGTTACTGGTGACACGTCAAACACGCCTTTTGAGCCTCCAATGCTTTCAGGTGAACCACAGTATTTCCCTGAAAACAACACCGTCAAATTCACCTACAACTTTACAAACCCCCTAAACACAGAAATCAACATAACGACTCTGCAAGCAGAAGTTGTTTGTCATGACCACGGGTTCCCCTTAGGCAACGTTGGAATTGACCCAGCAACTTTAGAACCTGGACAAACCATCGACATCACCGCTTTCGGAGTTCTATCCGACGAAGCATTAGAACACATAGCAACTCAACACGCAGGGCAAAGCAGCTTAAATGCTGACTTTAAAAATCTTGACATAGAAATGGCTGGAGTAACCATTCAGATGGACCTGCAACAGTACGTGGGTAATATTCCAATTCCAATTGAGTACATAGAACAGTTGAGGTGGGACTAAAATGGAGTTCAACAGAATCAACTGGTTCGGTATTGCTGGAGGTGCATTGACTCTTCTGGTTATTTTGGTTTCATTGTACAATCCGTGGTGGCAGTTAACTATCGGAGAAAACCTCATGAAAGTCAACGCGTCTCCAATGAACACAAACTTTGGCTTGCTGGGCACCCAATTCACTATACCGCTAATTTATGCGCTTAACATCGGCAGCATCCTTACCTTTCTGTTCAGCGGCATAATCATGCTCATCTACTCCGTAATGCCAACAAAACCCTACGCTAAAGACCTTCTTGGATTCGCATGGAAAAAACCCTTATACGCAATCCTGTCTAGCGTTGTTGGTCTTGCCGTAATCATCCTGATTGCGCAAATAACCTTTGGTTTAGATATTCCGTTAGTTGGCACAAGCAACGTTATTTTGCCTTCACAATTCACTATGGGCGCAAACATCAGCGTGCTAGTATCCTCCGCTTTCCAGTGGCCTCTTTATCTTGCCGCCGTCGCAGCGGGTTTATGCATAACCGCAAGAATATACCACCGAAAAGTAAGCCGCTTAGCAGTATCTGCGTAAACATTAAAAACCTAAAAACAAACTTTTCTTTTTTGATTTTACCGCTAAGGTTTAAAGGTTTAAGCAGCATTAAACATTAAACCCGACAAACCATTGGCTTAGACAAAAAAGGGGCTTTCGGCTAGCTTGGTCCAGGCTTGTAGCCTCGGGCGCTATAGACCCCGGTTCAAATCCGGGAAGCCCCACCACAAATATGCATCTTTGCTCCACAAAATTTTAAGTGCGTCATGGTTTGTGCCGCAAGTTTTTTAATGGATGCTTGACGTATCATTGTAGAGGTACGAGCAGTTGCTTTTTAAACACAAAAGTAAACTCGAAGTTGATTTAGGCGATTTAGAAAACGAAAAAGAAAACCTGTCAAACTTTCTACAACAACATCTTAAAGTTGAAGTTACTGAAGGAAGAGGCAAATTATCAGTTGATGCTGAAAAAGCAACAATAACTGACCTGTATCAAGCAGTTAAAAAATTTGTTTACCATCAACACCTAAACAATACTCACTGGGTTTCTGAAGAAGCTTCAAAAGTAAAAATTAACAAGTTTAAAGGACACGAAAAGAAGAAAGAGAAAAACAAGAAAGAACCACAGCACCAATCAGAAGTCCAAACTTGGGGCCTTTAAAGCCCTTATTTAGCTGTTTTTTCTTGTACCATTTTTACGAATTCTGTTGGGTGCATTATTTTTTTGGCGGTTTCTTCTATGCTGACGCCTTGGTCTAAATAGCGTTTGGCAATTACCGCCATTGATTCTCCAACTTCAACAATATGCTTGTCAGGGTCATAGATTCTAACGACTCTTTGCTGCCACTCATGCTTCTTAGGCGGATGAACATATTCAATGCCCGAGAATGTTTTGAGTTTTTCCAAGAATCCATCAAAATCGTCTTCTTCAAAATACAACTCAAAATTATGCGTTTGCTCCTTAACCGACTCTTTGTTTACGCTGATTATGTCAGCAAAGTTTAGTTGAATCGCAAATCCCCCAGCAAAGCAAACGTTCCAGCCGAGGTCTAAACCAATTTTTTGGCCGAGCACTTCTTGATAAAACTTTTTTGACGCTTCAAGGTCTTTAACCGCAATTAAAGGGCAAGTAAATTTCATAGTTAACAATCCTGCTGTTTGCAAACTTGAGCGTTTACTCTTAAAGCCCTTGTTAACACAGAAAGCCTAATCTTTAGACTATTTCGTGTTTTTGTTTTTTAGTAGTTCTTTTGCTTTTTCTGTGTAAGGGTTTGGGAATGCTTCGTTGTTTACTTTGTTGCCTTCCGTGAAGAAGTCGTCGATTCCTTTGCCCATTGCTTTGCCGCGTGCTGTATGCTTGTCCAAGGCAAAGTCTGGGATGGGCAGAAACTTGCCGTCACGTTCTCTTTCAGTGTAAACGATGTTTTGGAGGTCGTCGGTTATTCGGCTTTTTTGGCTACGGCACAGGCAAACAACTGCGTTTATCAGGTAAAGCTTGTAGCCTGATTCGGCGAGTTTGGATTTTTCTGTTTGGTACTGTTTTTGCATTACGTCTACAAAGATAGGCATGAGCGGGTTTGCTGGGCCAATGTCTTCAGAGGCGATGATTTTTAGGCGGTTCCAAAGCATTGTGGGATTAAATTCTTCCAGTTCCACGGCGAAATGAGCTGCTTCATACTCCATGCCTCTGCGTACACATTTTTGCAGGGCACTTAATAGCTCGTAATGGTCATAACCGTGCTTAGTATTAGCCAAGACTTGTTCACTTCTGCTTGAAAAACGGGTTGGTTAAGAAATAAGCTTTTGGTTAACTAAAGCCCAATATACTAATTTTCAACATATTAATGGCTTGAAAAAGTGTCAATAAGACCTACCCCCCTTAGGTTTCTGCATATAGTTTCTAATAGCATCCAAATAGGCTGGAGTTACCTTTGTAGAATGAAGATTTTCTTGGCAATCTCTACGCCTTTCTCAGTAATGATGTAGTCGCCTTTGTTGTCTTCCTGCGCTATAAACCCGGCATCGAGCAACTTTTTGATGTGAAACAGCAAGTGTCCACCTTTTAGGTTGGTTAGTTGGCCAATTTTGGAGAAGCTCTTTTTTCCTTCAAAGGTGCTAATTAGGATTTTTAGTCTTGCTGAGTTTGCTAAGGGTTCAAGTACGCCTTCAACTAGTTGGTTAATGTTTATTTCGGTTTCGTCTTTTTTTGGGGTTTTTTCTACGAGTGTTATGGTTTGGAATGCGCGTTTTTCTCGGCGTAGTTTTTTTTGGAAGTCTCGGTGGCATATTTCGCAGTTTGTTCCTTTTGCTTTTTGGATTACTTGTTCCATTTTGTCGATTTTGTTGTCTAGGTCGGTTATGGTTTCGGTTATTTTTTGGTCTTTGATTATTTGGAGGTTTTCGATTGCCAGTTTTTTGAATTGTTCGAGGCATTGGCCGTGGTTTTTGCATTGTTTGTCGGGGATTTTTTGGATGTCTTCGTTGAGTTCGTCTTGTAGTTGGTTGGCGTATAGGCGGAGTCTGTTTTGGGTTAGGGCGTCTTCTACGGATTGTATTTTTTCTTTGAGTACGGAGCTTTCGAGTCTGTTTAGTTCGTTTCGTAGGTTTTTGATTTCTTGTTTTAGTTCTTTTAGGGTGTTTGTGATTTGTGGTTCAGGTTGGTTTTGCATTTTGTGCCCCACTTGTTAGTATATTTTTGTTACCTAAAACTATATAAAAATATCTGACAGTTTGTTCAAAAAGAGGAAAAAACACATGAAAAAAATCTTAATCGCATACTACACAAAAAGCGGCAACACCGAAAAAATCGCCAACCTAATCGCAGAAGGCGCCAAAACCGTACCCGACGTAACCGTTGAACTCAAAAAAGCAAACACAATCAACGCCGCCGAAGCATCAGAAGCAGACGCATTCGCATTCGGTTCACCAACATACTTCAGCATGATGTCAGGACCACTACTAACATTACTCACCGAACTGTACTTCGTAAAAGACAAACTAGCCGGCAAACCAATGGTCGCCTTCGCAACAGGAGCAGGCAGCCAAACACAAGCCATAGCAAACATTGAAAGCGTACTAAAAGCATTCAACCCCCAAATCCAAACAGGCTTAGCTGTTGGCAACGCAATTTCTGCCACCGACGAGCAACAAGCTAAGAAAATCGGCGAAACCCTAGCAACTGCAACACAATAATCTGCACTTTAAAGGCTGACTGAGCTAAAGGGGTTTTTAGCCAACTCCCCATGAGAAACGCTAATAGAACCACCCATTCAATCCCAACGGCTCCAGCAAACAAACTTTTTCTTTTTTTGTTTAGGCCAAGCTCGTTTTAGGTTCTTTTGTAAACATTAAAGTTATTGTTGTGATAAATGCCATGCATCCGAATGCGAAGCCCATTGTTTCGTATGAACCCAATGTTAAAAGCAAAAAGCTTGCTATGGCTGCTGCTATGGTGTTGCCTAATTTTGCAAATAAGCTTGTCATTGCCATCATTGTGCTGCGTGACTGGGGAATCTGGTCAAGAGACAAGCAACTTAAGGAAGTGAATGCTGCGCCAATTATGAAAGTGTGCAAAGTGTTTATGATTATTCCTGACCATAAATCTGTGGTTTGAAAAATGCTCACAAGCAAGATTGAGTCTATCAGGAAGAAGGTGATGGCGCCGCGTTTCTTTCCGAATTTGTTTATTATCCTGCCTGCAAAGAGTCCGCCTAATCCGATTGCTGCTCCTGATACCATTAGGAGTGCTGAACTTTGGGCGATTGTAATTCCGTAATTTTGTTGCCACAACGCAATCACATACATTCCTACTACCGACCCAAGCAGAAGTAACTGGGCAAGTAAACAGAAAACAGCAGACCGGTTAGTTAAAACCGCTTTGAAGGCAGCAACGTAATTAATTTTTAATGAATCATTTTTTTCGTTGGTTAGTTTTTTAGGAATGCCAACATGGGCAACCATTAAAGATACTATAGCGATTGGAACAGCGTAAAACAGGAAAGCCCAGCGCCAACCGCCCAATCCTGTGAGAAAACCAACGATAGGGGGACCAATAATTGAGCTCAAATAAAATGAAAACTGGGTGTAACTTACCGCTTTTGACTTGTTTTTTGCAGGTATAAAATCGCCTATAAGTGTAAGTCCAACAACGGTTACGATAACTGAGCCGGCTCCTTCTAAAGCGAAAAACGCTGCCATAACCGTGAAGGATGGCGCAAAAAAGTTGCCGATTGCTGAAAGCGCAATACATGTTATGCCTACAAGAAATAATGTTTTGTGTTTAAATTTGATTGCTAAAATGCCTATCAGAAATGCGACGATGGCTTCAGCGAGGCTGTTAACTGTGCTTAGTTGACCTGCGAGACCGATTGTGCTTGGGTTTGCTGCACCGAAAAAAGTTATGGTAATGCTTGACAAAAGCAGTATTAGTATACCGTTTTCCATGAAAGTAGCAAGGAACGGAAGAACCACCGAAGGAACAAAAAGTTTCCCTGGCTGCTTTTCTTCAAGCACAGATATTTCAGTACGCATGCCCTAAATAATGCGTCTACTGATATAGCATTTACGGAAAACACAAATACACTTTAAAACATTCTTCCTTTGCAAAGTAATAGGTTTATTCATTTCTTGCTTTTTCACTATTTTTTTCCTTCTCATTTTTTACAGCAAAGCCTATATCTTTTAAAAGTAAACAAAGGACACCTGTTTGGTGAACCTCTTGGATGCTTTAACAGTAACGTTGATTGCTTTTGGTTTAGCAATGGATGCGTTGGCTGTTTCCATCGCCAACGGCATGACCATCAAAAACGACCGCAAAAAAGCGGCACTATTAACGGCGGTTTTCTTTGGCGGTTTTCAGATGCTTATGCCAATAATTGGTTGGGCAATAGGCTTAAGCTTACAAGACATAATTGCCGCGTTTGACCACTGGGTGGCATTTGGTTTGCTCGCGTTTATCGGCGTCAAAATGATTTATGAATCTCTAAAAAACAACGGCGAAGAAGACGGAGAAAAAACGCTAAAACTACACACGTTGCTGACCTTGGCGGTTGCAACAAGCATAGACGCCTTAATGGTTGGACTCAGCTTTGCGTTCCTGCAAACAGCCATACTGTTGCCCATTGTAGCAATCGGCATAGTCACTTTCACGCTATCTTTCGCAGGGTTCTATTTCGGGGGTTACCTTGGCAAAGCTTTTGGGCACAAAATAGAAATTTTAGGCGGCTTAATCCTGATAGCTATTGGTTTGAAGATTTTAGTTGAGCATTTATTTGCTTGATTTTTCCTGTTTGAATTCTTCTCTTAGTTGCATTTCTCTGCGTTTGCGGTTGTAACCCACTGAGAAGTCGTGTGTAGCGTCTCGGATTTGGCGGATAAGCAGCATCATGCGACTATTCTTGTCCAGTTGAACGGGTGCGTGTTGATTTGGCTTGTAGATTTCCTCGTTCTCTTTTGCTAACCCAATTAGTGGAATTTTGAGGTTGAGCATGTTGAGTGCGGTTTGGGCGGCGCTTACCTGTCCTGGTCCGCCATCAATAATTATTAAATCTGGCATCTGGGCATTTTCGTCTTTTAGGCGTTTGTAACGGCGTGAGACGACTTCGTTCATTGAAGCAAAATCGTCTTGTCCCACCACGGTTTTGATTTTGAATTTACGGTAATTCTTCTTATCCGGCTTAGCATCTGTGAAACGTACCATGCCTGAGACGACATGTTCATGACCAAGGTTGGAAATGTCAAAGCATTCAATAACCCTTGGCAATCGGGGCAAATCAAGTGCACTTTGCAAGTCAACCAAAGCATTGTTGCCTGTCAAGCTGGATTGCAGGTTCTTTTCTGCCAACTGTACAAGGCACAATTTGTTGCCTCTTTTAGGAACCGTTAACGTTACTGGCGCCAAACGTTTAGCGTACAGGAACTCTTCTAACGCTTTTTTTTCGTCGGCGTCCTGCCAGCAGGGTTTGTTCAAAAGAATTTCTCTTGGAATCTGGTTAACCGCGTAAAAGGCTTTCAAAAACTCCTGCTCTACCTGAGGTTGACGGTCAACAGTAAACTCTTTCTTGCCTAAAAGCACACCTTTACGCAGTCCCATCTGAATAATTCGGATTTTATCTCCTTCCTGACAAAAAGCCATCGCGTCCTGGTCAAAACGACGCTCTTTATCCACGACTTGCCTCTGAGTAAGCAACCGTATCGAAGCCATCTGATTTCGCAACTCCAAAGCACGCTCAAACTTTTGGTCTTTGGATGCTTGCTGCATTTGAGCATCTAAAAACTGAAGTGTACGGTCAAATTTGCCTTCCAAAAACATGCGGGCGTTTTTGACTTGTTCGGCGTATTGTTCTTTGGTGACTTTTTCTACGCAGGGAGCGGTGCAGTTGCCAATGTGATATTGCAGGCAGGCGCGTTTGTGCATGTTTCTGCATGTGCGTAGCTTGAAAACTTTGGTTACAAGTCTTTGCAGGTCTTGGCGTGTGTAGCCTTCTGTGTATGGTCCAAAGGATTCAAGTTTAGGCGAGACTTTGCGGCTGGTTAGAATTCTGGGGTAGTCTTCGCGGGTTAGGGCGATGTAGGCGTAGGTTTTGGCGTCTTTTAAGTTGATGTTGTATTTTGGTGTGTGCTGTTTGATGAGCTTATTTTCGAGAAGAAGCGCTTCAACTTCATTGTTGACCAAGATGAAGTCGATATTGCGGATTTTTGAAACTAACTGGCGGGTTTTAGGCGGCTGGTCAATGCTGGCAAAATAGCTTTTAACCCGTGAACGCAGATTCTTTGCTTTACCAACATACAGAATTTCGCCTTTTTCATCCTTGTAAATGTAAACGCCTGGATTAACTGGAACATCATTGCCTTTGAATTCTGAAGCATCCGCTATCTTTATCATAACTCTTTTTCGCTATTTACTTGACATTTTTGGTTGCATTAAGTGTTTCCTCAAAAAACCTCGCTTTCAATAGCCAATCAAATACGCTGATTATCAGTTTAAAAGTTGTATTTTCTCTATAGATTTCGTTAATGAATTGCTGTCTGTTTAGTTTATGAGGATTAATTTGATATTTTAACCAACCCACAAGGTACGGATTGAATGAGAAGGCTATGTTAATGACTTTCAGAAATCGATCCATATGCATTGGGCTTTTTTCAGTAGCAATTATTCTGTTGATGATTGTTCCAATAAACGCAATGCAGGAACCAACTAACAACGTAATTCAAGTAGGTCACGTAAAAATACGGGGTTCATCAGTATTGTATCCGATTAGCTTAATGGCTGCTAGCCAATGGACTGGCGGTATTGTTGATTTACAAGATCCCGAAACTAGCAGTGTAGGCTTAGACGCGTTAACCCAGATTTCAACTGCCACTTGGAGCTGTGACGTTGCTGCTTCTTCAAAAATTCCCGATGCAAATCCCAGTGGAAAAAACTATTGGAATAGCAGTTTCTTAAATGATTTTGGCATGGCTGATTTGAGGATATGGCCAGTAGGAAAACAGAGTTTAGCCATTATTGTTTCAAGCGACAACCCGTATTATTCAAAAATTCAAAAAACCTGTAATGCCTCAATAATTTCCGATTTATTCTGCGCCACTCTAATGAACGGAAACAATCCGAGATACCCCACTTGGAAAAGTCTAGTTGAAGCTACAGGCGGAGACTCTACAGGAATGGGAAATGAACCCATTAACCTATACACTTCATCTTTATCCTCTGGTTCACATGATTTCTTCAGAACATACTTTTTAAGTCAAGGCGCAAAAATGCCCAGCGTTCTTGCTCCTACCGGAACTGTTTATGTTAGAAATGACTCTTGCCTTGCGCCACATGCAGAATTTTTGCCCTCTCAAATATTAACTGATATTGTTCACTTTGACACTTATTCGCTTGCATACATCAATTTAGGCTTTTTAGAATCTAACCTAAACTTGGTTAAGCCTTTATGGATAGGCACAGGAAGTCCTGTTGGAAACTTTGTTGAACCAACCGCTGAAAATGTTTTAAATAATTCTTACAAATATGATGGCATCTCCAGTAACGGCTATACTACAAGCCCAGAGAGTTTATACCAGTATTTATGGTATGCAACCAACGGCATCCCAACAAAAGGTTCTGAAGGCGCAATCAAAACCGACTTCATAAACTATGTAAGAATGCATCCTGAAATAATAACAGAATCAGGGTATATTGCTCCTTTGAAATGTGACTTCTGCGGTTTAGAGCCAGATTTTGCCTCACAAGACAGCACCCCAATGCACCCAACACTTCCCGACGAAAAAGTAAACCACAACGATATCACGTACTTTCTCACGGCTTACAACGCACAATATGACAGTCTTAACCCAACAATCAACCCTTTATGCGACTTTGACAGTGACCACGTCATTGACGCTGCAGACATTACCCAATTCTTATTAGAATACAACGCATACTGGAACGACCAAATAAGCTAGAGACACTATTCATATCAACCGACACAAGGAAAAAGGGAGTTGCCGCTAAACACAGCGGTTCTTATTTTTTCAATATTTTTTGCAGGAATTTTCCTGTGTAGGATTCGGAAACATTTGCAACTCGTTCAGGTTTGCCTTCCGCGAGTAATTGTCCGCCTGCTGCGCCGCCTTCTGGTCCAAGGTCAATGAGGTAGTCACAGCTTTTTATGACATCAAGATTGTGCTCTATGATGAAGACGGTGTTGCCGTTGTCTACTAGACGGTTTAGGACACGGATTAAACGTTTTACGTCGTCAAAGTGCAGGCCAGTAGTGGGTTCGTCAAGCATGTAAACGACGTGTCCCTGCTTGTTCTTGCTTAGTTCACGAGTGATTTTGATGCGTTGGCTTTCCCCGCCTGACAGTGTTGTGGAGCTTTGTCCCAGTTTGATGTAGCCAAGTCCGACGTCCTCTAAAGTTTTGAGTTTACGGGCTATGCGTGGCGTGTTTTCAAAGAATTTCACTGCTTCCTCAACGGTCATGTCAAGGACTTCTGCAATGTTTTTGCCTTTGTAGAGCACGGCAAGGGTTTCTTTGTTGTAACGTTTGCCTTTGCATTCACTACATTGCACGTATACGTCTGGTAAGAAGTTCATTTCGATGCGAATTACTCCGTCTCCTTGGCAGTTTTCGCATCTGCCGCCTTTGACGTTGAAGCTGAATCTGCCTTCTTTGTAGCCGCGTGCTTTTGCTTCTTTGGTTGAGGCAAAGATTTTGCGGATTTCATCGAAAAGTTTGGTGTAAGTTGCTGGGTTGCTACGTGGTGTGCGTCCGATTGGGTCTTGGTCAATGACGATGACGTTGCGTACAATTTCAGGTACTTCTATTGAGTTGTGCCTGCCAACTTTGTCTACCTGTTCTCCGAATATTTTGCGAAGCTGCGGAATAATTGTAAGGTTCATTAGTGTGCTTTTGCCTGAGCCTGAAACGCCTGTGATACCGCACAAGACGCCGAGGGGCAATTGTACGTTGATGTTTTTGAGGTTGTTTTCAGATGCACCTTTAACCTTGATGAATTCGATGGGTTCTCTGCGTTCAGGGGGTATCTCAATTTTAAGTTCACCTGACAGGTACTTGCCCGTTAAGCTACGCTTGTTTTGCATAACTTCTTCGGGTGAACCTTCTGCAACTATAAAGCCGCCGTGTACTCCTGCGCCGGGTCCCATGTCTACAAGGTAGTCTGCATTACGCATGGTTTCTTCGTCATGCTCCACTACGATAAGGGTGTTACCGAGGTCACGTAGCCTGTGCAGGGTGCTGATTAGTTTAGTGTTATCACGTTGGTGTAAGCCGATGCTGGGTTCGTCAAGAATGTACAGTACGCCCATGAGGTTGCTGCCAATTTGTGTAGCTAAACGGATTCTTTGGGCTTCGCCGCCTGAGAGGGTTTTAGCTGCACGTGACAATGAAAGATAACCTAAACCAACGTTGATTAAGAAGCCTAAACGAGCATTGATTTCTTTTAGCACTTGTTTGGCGATTGTCATTTCTTTTTCGTTTAGGTTTTCGGGGAGGTTTTGGAAGAATTCGCCTGCTTTTTCGATGGACAGGTCGGTTACGTCTATGATGCTTTTATCTTGAATCTGCACCGCTAACACCATGGGCTGCAATCGTTTGCCATGGCAGGTGTTGCAGGGGCGTGCAGTCATGAATTTTTCGATATCTTCTTTTCGCCAGTCACTTTCTGTTTGACGGTACAGACGCATGGTTTGTGGGATTACGCCTTCCCAGCCTTCACGCATCCACATGTTAGCGCCGTTTGACCAGTTGCCGCTAATTGGTTCTTGGTCACCGTAAAGCAGCACCTGCAACTGTTTTTCTGTAAAATCGTTAATCGGTGTAAAAACGTCGAAACCGTATTTTTTGCCTACAGTTGCGATTTGTTGTGCGCGCCATGATAGGTCCATTTTGCCGTAAACTGCCAATGCGCCATCCATAATGGTTAGGTTGGGGTTTGGGATGACTTTGTCAGGTGTCACTTCGGTGATTTCGCCAAGACCGTGACAGGTTGGGCATGCTCCCCATGGCGAGTTGAAGCTGAACATGCGTGGTTCAAGACTTTCAAACATGACTTCTGGGTGATTTGGGCATGCGCCAAACGTGCTGTACATGGTTGCGCCTTCAAAGCTTTCAAGTTCCTTTTTCTTTGCTGCATCAGCGTCTTGGGCGTCGATAACTATCATGGTTCCTTTGCCTGCTTTTAGGGCGCCTTCAACTGCCTCTGCAATGCGTGAACGTTCATCCTCCAAAATAGCCACTGTGTCGATAACGACTTCTATCCAGTGCTTCTCGTACCTGACCAGTTTAACTTCGTCTTTGATAGTTTCGGTTTCATAGATTTTTTGGTCTACCCGAATTTTTGTGTAACCTTCCTTTTTTAGGTCTTCAAAGACTTGCTCATGAGTGCCTTTCATGCCGCGGATGATTGGGGCTAAGAAAATGAGGGTTTTGCCTTTTTCTTGCATGATTAGGCTGGTAATGTTTTCTGGACTTTGCGGGTGAATGCTGCTGCCGCATTTGGGGCAGTGGTGTGTGCCGATACGTGCAAAAAGTAGTCTTAGGTAATCGTAGATTTCAGTTACTGTTCCCACGGTGCTTCTGGGGTTTTTGCTTGTGCTTTTCTGCTCAATGCTGATTGCAGGTGAAAGCCCGTCGATTGAATCTACGTCTGGCTTGTCCATTAAACCTAAAAATTGTCGTGCGTAAGCGCTTAGGCTTTCAACATAGCGTCGTTGGCCTTCAGCATAAATAGTGTCAAACGCAAGGGTTGATTTACCGCTGCCTGACAGCCCAGTGACCACTATAAGCTTGTTTCTGGGCAATTCCAAATCAATATTTTTCAGGTTATGTTCTCTTGCGCCTTTAACAGAAATAGAGTCTCTCATAGCCTCTCTACCCTAAACTCTAAGCCCATTCCAGACTCTTGCATTTCAACTTTATTGCTTCGAATCTGCCAAATTCTCAGGTTTCTGGTCACGTTTCTGCTTCTCAACTAAGTCCCGATTTAAAGCATTCATGGCGTCACGCAACTCAATGGCTTTCTCAAAATCCAGTTTCTCAGCTGCTTCACGCATTTTAGCTTCCAACTCGATAATTTGCCGTTGAATATCAGATTTAGTTAAGTGCTTGCTGCCTTTGATTACGCCTTCTTTCTCTGAAACCTTCTTTACGATGGTCTGCGGAGTGATACCGTGCACTTGGTTGTAGCGTTGCTGGAATTTACGGCGGTAACTGGTAATTTCCATAGCACGTCTAATGCTTTGAGTCATAACATCAGCGTAAAGAATGACTTTGCCATTCTGGTTTCGGGCGGCTCTGCCAATAGTTTGAATTAAGCTACGTTCATCACGCAAGAAACCCTCTTTATCTGCGTCAAGAATGAATATGGTTGCTACTTCAGGAATGTCTAAACCTTCCCGTAGCAAGTTAATGCCAACCAAAATATCAAAGTCGCCGATACGCAGTTGCCGCACAAGTTCAATGCGGTCAAGACTATCAATTTCACTGTGCATGTACCTTACTCGGAAGCCTTCTTTGACCAGGTAATCTGCAAGGTCTTCAGCCATCCTTTTCGTCAAAGTCGTAACCAACACGCGGTTGCCCTGCTCAATTGTTTTCTTTGCTTCCTGCATCAAGTGCTTCATTTGCCCCTCAATCGGGTGCACCTCAATCTCAGGGTCAAGTAATCCTGTGGGTCTTGTGATTAATTCTACCGCTGGACCGCTTTTCCGCAGTTCATATTCGGCAGGGGTTGCAGACACAAACAGGGTTTTGCCCATTTTCTGTTCAAATTCATTAAATTTAAGTGGACGATTATCAAGAGCGCTTGGAAGGCGGAAGCCGAAGTCAACAAGGTTTTTTTTGCGTGAGTAGTCGCCGTTGTACATGGCGTGTGCTTGCGGAATGGTTTGATGGCTTTCGTCAATAATTAGCAGGTAGTCTTTTGGGAAATAATCCATCAAAGTGAATGGCGGCTCGCCTTCTTCGCGTCCGTCAAAGTGTCGGCTGTAGTTTTCGATGCCAGCACAAAAACCCAGTTCATTAATCATTTCCAAATCATAGTTTACACGTTGCTTAAGACGTTGAGCTTCAAGAGGCGGCAGGACTTCAAGGCGTTCTTCAAGCTCTTTACGGATTTGAGCGATGGCGCGTTCATGCTTCTCCTGAGGCACCACGTACTGTCGAGCAGGATAAATAGTAACTTTGTCAATTGAAACTTTAACGTCACCTGTTACCGCGTTAACTTCCTTGATTTTCTTTACCTTGTTACCTTCAAACTCGACACGTATAATATCTTTCTCGTACGCTGGCACAATGTCCACAACGTCACCGCGGACACGGAATCGTCCTGGCTCCAAAAAAGTGTCATCCCGCTCATACTGCATGTCAACAAGACTGCCAATTAACCCTTGGCGGCTTAGTTCGCTGCCGATTTGCAGATTAACAGCTAAGCTTTTGAAGTCTTCAGGGTTGCCTAAACTGTAGATGCAGCTGATGCTGGCAACAATAATGGTGTCGTTACGGCTGACAATACTTGAGACAGCGTGCATGCGCATTTTTTCTATTTGCTCATTTACGGTTGAGTCTTTTTCTATGTACATGTCTTGAACTGGCAAGTACGATTCAGGTTGATAGTAATCATAAAAACTGATGAAGTACTCTACTCGGTTGTTGGGAAAAAACTGTCTAAGTTCAGCGTAAAGTTGTGCAGCCAAAATCTTGTTGTGAGCAATTATAAGTGCGGGTTTTTGTAGGCAGTTAATCACGTTTGCCATAACAAAAGTTTTGCCGCTTCCTGTAATGCCTAAAAGGGTTTGTTTTTCTTTTTTCTTGTAATTATCAACTAACTTATCTACTGCGTCTTCTTGACCAGGTGAAATTTTGAAAGGTGAAACTAACTCAAACTGCATACATTACGCCTAAACAACAAATAGAAATTGTTAACAAAACGCGTTTAAGAACTTATTATACATTGTTTTGTAAAAACATTGATTTCATCATATTGCTAAAGCTGAAAATTACAAGCACAAAATAACCCATCACGTTTTAATACTAAAATTTAGTGTTACGCTTTTTTAAATAAATAATTAATCCTGTGAAAGCTGCAACGGTAAGGAAAACAAAGGAAAAAATAGCGATTATTTGGGGCATCTCTGAAGCTTCTACCGAAAAATTGATTATTTCTGAGGAGCTAACTTTTCCTTCAAAGTTCCAAACGTAGACAGTAACATTATGTAACCCATTAGACAATTTGGTTAATGTTGTGTTTCCCGTAATAGTAACGTTCTCTTGTCCATCAAGGCTATAAACAATTTTAGCGGCGTCCCCATTTTCAAAAATCAGCGGAACATTCGAACTGAATTTTCCGTCTTTATATGGTGAAGTGACTGAAATATTTGGCGATTGTACGTGGGTTGGTATGGTTAGATTAACTGCAAAGTTGATTGTTGCGTCTTCAGTTATGTAAAATTGGTGTTGGTAAACGTACGCTCCGTTTGATTCTCCTTCGTACCATCCTTTTTCTTTTGTATAAATAGTTATAGTATGGTTTCCCTCAGGGATTTCTGTTACCTCTTTTGAAAACTCGACTGACGTACGACGGTAAGCATCAGCATCAATATATCCACCATATTGGTCTGTTTTTGGGAGATAAACGGTGAAATTTCTCCTAAGCCAGTCTGCATAATAGTGGACTTCAGTAATTATCTTGTTTACCTCCGAAGTATACATTCCTTTATACGGTTTTGATTCTCCCACGGTAACGTTAACTGATAAAAGCAGGTTGCCCATACTGAGAGTTGTTTTGTTCTGTGGAGATAAGATTGTTATTACCTGCGGTTTTGTTCCGTCTGGAGGTGCTGTTTCTCCACCAGGCAAAAATGGGTTTGCTTTTGCAACATTAAAGATAGTCATACATAACATTACTGTTAAGAAAACGGTAATCCACAGTACCGCTCTATTGTTCATCGCTATCGAGTTTTAATCTTATTTTTGACTTTAAGAACATTTTTGTTTTCTTGACTGATTCCTTTTTTGGATGATTTTCTTGACTAAGAAACTAATTCAAAAAAGGGATAAACCTAAATAAACTGTAAATGTGCATGTAAAGTTAGGAGTTGCCTGTTTTGGAAGAAGAATTTACCCAAGTTATGAATGAATCAGAACTTTCTGAAGGTTCAATGAAAGGCTTAAACGTTGACGGGACCCCTGTTTTGCTGATTAAAAAAGCAGGAAAAGTTTACGCTTACGACGACCGTTGCCCGCATCAGCAGTGCCTTATCTCGCATGGCGCAATCAAGGGCGAAGTCGTTATTTGTCCCTGCCACGATTGGAACTTTGACATAAAAACCGGCGAATTCAAAGATGAACCCGCAATCACATTAGAAAGTTTTGACTGTAAGGTTGAAGCAGGCAAAATCTGGGTTAAAGTCGAGGTAAATCCCCAGTGAAAAAAGCATTAATCGTTTACCATTCAAGCACTGGAAACACACAAAAAGTTGCCAACGCCATCAAAGAAGGTTTAGAAGCAAGCGGCGTTAATGTTGAAGTTAAAAAGCCCAAAGAAGCCGTTGACCTTGACTTTTACGCGTATGACCTTGTCTGTGTTGGTACGCCGTCAATTCAGTGGCAACCCGCAAAACCAATCACCGAATTGCTTACCGCCAAAATGAACCAGTACCGTGACGAAGGAAAAATCCAGCCTTCCGCACCCAAAGTGCCGGGAAAAAACGCTATGGTTTTTGTAACCTATTCGGGTCCGCATACCGGCGTTAATGAGGCAACACCCGTCGCCAAAGTAATGGGACAATATTTTGAGCATTGGGGCTTTAGAGTACTTGAAGAAATGTATGTACTGTGCGAGTTTATTGGCAGATTAGATTTGAGTACTCAGGGCAGAATGGGCGATATTCGAGGAAAACCCACCGCAGAAGAGCTTGCTAAAGTAAAAAGTGACGCTCAAAAACTGGCACAGCGACTATAGAGGCACCCTTGTATGACTAAAACGTTAGAGTTGCCCTTGCAAGTTTACGAGGAACTAATCAAAACCGCTGAAGAATTGTCCTTTATGGCTAAAAAGCCTATTTCCACAGCTATGGCAATTGAAATGCTCATTGAAGTTTACCGTGCCCACATGAGCGACCCCTGCGCGTTGGACAAGTTTAGCCAACAACTGCAAAATGCAAACTTGATGACGCCCGAAGAATTCGAGCAGTACTGGGATGAACCAGAAAAACCACGAAAACCTTCACATAATAAGAATAGCCAGTCTAAGAAACCATAGCCCCTTTTTGGTTTCTGTTTTTTCGCAAAATTTTAAATGTTTCTTTTTTATTTTTCAATTAGGGTGCTCTGATTTGGGTGTTACTTTAACTTTCTT
This sequence comes from Bathyarchaeia archaeon, assembly GCA_050108115.1. GTDB lineage: Archaea > Thermoproteota > Bathyarchaeia > Bathyarchaeales > Bathycorpusculaceae > Bathycorpusculum. The sequence goes on from JBNIDP010000001.1 coordinate 540,401, forward strand.
GTTAGTGGGCGCAGGCTTTTTTGTGCTTTTATCAGTCATTGGTTTTGTTAGAGGTTACAAACTTAAAGAGAAAGCCTACTGTACAACAGGATTTGTATGCGTGCTTCTCTCAGTGTGGCTGCTGTTGTTCTATTTTAATCAGTTCATTTTAGGATTTGGCTTCTTTATTGCTAGTGTCGTAATTGCTTTAGCAATTCGTTCAAAAGTAATGAAAGCAACGTCTAAAGAGACATCTGTCATAGCGAAAAAAACAGTTTTGTCTGAATCATTGAAGTTTGTAGATATTTTCAGTTGGACTGGCTGGTTTAAAATAGTTAATCGTTGGGGCAAACGTGTTGGTCTTGTTTTTTATGTGCTTTTTAATTTGGCCTTTATCTGGATTTTGCCTGTCTTATTGTTGGTTTTAGATGTAGGTAAGGCATCTTTTTGGGTATTGATAATTTTTGGGTCATTGATAGGTGTTGTTTCTTCGGTGGCAATATTTAACCAACAGGTAATAAGAAATATTGATGCAAAAAAAGTTGAACCTTGATTGTAACAATTTCGCGTTTTCAAAAAACAAATTATTTTTAGACAAAAATGGTTCATGACTAAACTTTGGCTTGTAAATGAACACGTGAGCGCTATACCCTTGGCTGCCAAGAAATAGGAAATACGCTATCGGCACTGTTAGCGCTTATGGCAATATCGATATCTGACGAGTTTCTTTTTGTATAACGCCATTTTTTGATGTTAACATTGGTTATTATTATCTTTTTTATATATTATATATGGATATATTGTTGTATATTGATACTATTAAGAAAGTTTTTTTATATTTATTTTTGAATTAAAAGCGGTTGGAGAGCTTGCTTTCCTATATTATTATGGGTAGAATAAAATGAAGTTGGAAACAAAAAATACTAAAAAAATGTTATGTTTTGCTCTGACTATCTGCTTTCTTTTAAGCATGGTAGCGGTTGCATTGCCATTTGCTGCTGCAGCAACTCCTCTGGATGTAAGCTATCTGTCGCTGTCTCCTGGCTCTGATGCGACGCAACTCAATTTTTCATGGCACACCTCTGCAATGGACAACCCAGTTGTTCGTATCTGGAAACAAGACGGTGTTGCAATTGAGTTCACTGGTACATGCAGTGCATTGCCATCAGCCTTTAGCACTATGTATTATAACAGAGTTACAGTGACTGGTCTTGAGACCAATACTGCCTATACCTATCAGCTTGGCGACGGGAACGGTGACTGGAGCGTGGAATACACTACCGAGACAGCAAACACTGATTCTTTCAGTTATCTAGTGTTCGGTGACCCACAAGTCTCCGCTCAAACCTATGGCAACAGCTGGGAAAACACTTTAGAACTGGCTCTTGAAGTGAACCCTAATCTCGCTTTCATGGCCAGCACTGGTGACAACATCAACGACAAATCCCCCGCTAGTCTAGCTAACATGCAGTACACTTATTTCTTTACGCCACAACAAATCTTCTCATCCTTGCCTCTGGCCACCTGCATGGGCAACCACGAAGGCTCAACCACAGCAAACTTTGACTACTTTAATCCACCCAACGCCGACAGTGCCCAGAATTATTGGTACAGATACGGCGACGCCCTGTTTATGGTTTGGAACGTCAACTACGGTACTCCAGCGGACATGGAAACCTTTTTGCAAAACGCTATTGACGCCAATCCAGATGCAACTTGGAGAGTTCTTACTTTCCACTTTGACGTATACGGTCAGGGTAACCACGGTCTCACAGACGGCAAAACCTACAGGGATAACTATGTTCCTGTGATTGATGAGTTCGGTATAGACGTCGTATTCAACGGTCATGACCATTCCTACAGCCGTTCCTATCCTATGAAATACTCTGGCAGCTCTGCCACCTCCAGTAGCACGGGTATGCAACCTGAAACCTTCAACGAAAACGGCGCTTCCGTCGACCCAACAGGCACTGTCTATTTCGCTTTGAACTCCGCGAGCGGACAGAAATACTATGACTTGGTCGCCCAACAAGCATACACAGCAGTTATGCACCAGGAATACCGCCCAATGTTCAGCATTGTGGACATGACAGTTAACACTTTCACATGCACCACCTATCAAGTGAACGCAGACAACAGCCTCACAGTGATTGACACTTATAGCATCGAAAAAACTATTAGCGCTACTCCATCAGCTTTTGTGACAAAGCTTCACGGCAATGAAAACGACCTCACCATTACCGTTACACAAACACTTGCAGACGGTTCAATAAGACCAATAACAGAAACTTTCACCATCCACAACAATGCAGCAGGCACCTATACTGTTGGCAGCTCCTACAAAGTCTACGTTGACACCAAAGGCAATACCCAAATTCGCGATTGCCGCATAGTATAAAAAAACAACAACACCCTTTCTTCTTTTTTATATTTCCAAATGATAGCTTAAACAGAATTCACGATTTTTTGATATTAGTCTCTCAGGTGCAAGCTTTATACTTTTATTAGTCTCTTATGTGTAATTTTGCGGTACGGGATATAACGTGACATCTTCAACTGAGCAAGCTGATTCTAACCAAAGTTTACCTACTAATTATGCTCCGCTTGAACTAGAAAAACAAATCCGCGAATTCTGGATAAAAAACAGTATCCGCAACAAACTCGAAGCCCTACGAGATTCACCCAACATTAAGGGCAACCTTGGCTACGTGGAAGGCCCACCCACCTTAAACGGTATTCCGCACATTGGGCACGCACGTGGACGCATTATGAAAGACATTCGTTACAGATGGAAAACCATGGAGGGCTATTACATGCCGTTCTGGGCAGGCTGGGACTGCCAAGGCTTACCTGTTGAGCTTGAAGTTGAAAAACTCTTAGGTGTACGCAACAAGCGGGAAATGCTTGAACGCGTCGGCATGGAACGTTTCATAGCTGAATGCAAAAAAGCCATTATGCGTTACCATGAAATGTGGCTAAACGCCGACAGCCTTTTGGGCATTGCAATTAATCAAGAGAAGGCTTACTGGACCTACAAGGACGAATACATTGAACGTGAATGGCAAATTCTCAAACGTGCTTGGGATCAAGGTTTACTTGAAGAAGGACACTATGTAGTTGCCTACTGCCCTGGTTGCCAAACCAGCCTTAGCAGTGCCGAAGTTGGTTATGAGGGCAGCTACAAAGAAGTTGAAGACCCATCATTCTACTTTAAATTCAAAGTTACAGGCACCGAAAACTTGTACTTCCTTGTTTGGACAACCATGCCGTTCACCGTGGTTACTGATACTATGCTTGCTGTTCAGCCAGAAGCTGAATACGTCAAAGTTCAAGTTGGTTCAGAAGTTTGGATTATGGTTAAGCAACGTGTCGAACCAGTCATGACGGAACTTGAAATTAAAAACTATCAAGTTCTCGAAACCGTTACAGGCAAAAGCTTAGAGGGCACTGGTTACGATTACCCTTTAAAAGATATCATACCTAAACAGGCTGAAAACGAAACCAAACATCCCTTAGTTCACAAGGTTATCGGCGAAGACTTCGTTGACGTAGACACTGCAACGGGTGTTGTGCACTTGTCACCGGGTAACGGTGAAGATGACTTCTGGGCAGCAAACCGCAGAGGCGTTCCAATCTACGCGCCCTACGATGACGACGTTAAATTCACTAAAGACGCAGGCATATTCGCTGGCGTTTTCGCAAGAGACGCAGACATGCCAGTAGTTGAAGAAATGCGCAGCCGCAACGCGTTTGTTGCCCTAAAAAAGACAAAACACGAGTACCCAACCTGCTGGAGAAGCCACCACAAAATCGTTTGGCTTGCACGCAAAGAATACTTCCTACGCACCGACAAAATCAACGCTAAAGTTTTAGAAGCCTTCCAAAAAGTCAACTACTTCTATGATGAACCCAAAAACCGTTTCCTCGGGTTCCTTCGTGAAGGTAAACCATGGTGCATTAGCCGTGAACGCATCTGGGGTACCCCCTTGCCAATGTGGACCTGCGAGGCATGTGGTAATAAGCACTTGGTCTCAAGCAAAAAAGAGCTTATCAAACTTGCACAGGAGCCTGTTCCAGCGGATTTTGAGCTTCACAAGCCATGGGTTGACCGTGTCACGCTTAAATGCAGTAAATGTGGCGGAGTCATGAAGCGCGAAGACTTCGTTTTAGACACTTGGCACAACAGCGGCGCCTCTCCGTACGCACGTTTTACAGATGAGGAAGTTGAAAAGTTTGTGCCAACCGAATTCTTAACTGAAGGCATTGACCAAACTCGCGGCTGGGCAAACTCGCTTTTGCTTGAAAACATTATCCGCACAGGCAAACCTGAAGCACCATACAAAGCATTCCTATTCCAAGGACTGACGCAGGATGCTAAAGGCAGAAAAATGAGCAAAAGCCTTGGAAACACCATTGAAACAGCAAAAATGCTTGAAAAAACAAGTGCTGACCTTTGCCGCTTCTACATGATGCGAAAATGTAGCCCAATTGACTTCATGAACTTTGACATGCAAGAACTCACACGCAGAAGCTACCAAGTCCTCTCAACACTTTACCATTTAAGCAGATTCTTCCTGCAAAACGCTGAATTTGACGAATTCAACCCTGCAACTTACAGCATGGATTGGGCAATGAAAAACGGCAAACTGCAACCAGCCGACAAATGGATGCTTAGTAAAATGCAGGAAAAAATCCCGCAATACACAGAGAACCTTGAAAAATGCGAATTCAACCAAGCCGTAGCGTTGCTTGACGATTTCGTAATTGAAACTTTAAGCCGTTTGTATGTGCCGATGATTCGCAAGGAACTCTGGACAGACGACCCCGAAACACTGGAACGCCGCCAAACCATATACGCCTTGCTGTATCACACTCTTAAAACTGTGACTTTGCTGTTCAACCCTGTCACGCCGTACCTAAGTGAAGCGCTTTACCAGAAAGTTTACCGCAAACTCGAACCCAACCTGCCAGAATCAGTTAACTTCGAGAAATGGCCAACAATTAACGAAGCACTCCGCGACCCAACATTAGAAGCAGAATTCGACATCATGCTCAAGACCGCTTCAATCTCATACGCTGCACGCCAACAAGGCAAACTAAAACGCCGCTGGCCTCTCGCCAAAGCTATAACAGTTGCACCACAAAAAACCCTTGACGCCCTAAAACACTTAGAAGCCATTTTCCTTGACTTAACAAACGTCAAAACCGTCGAATACGAAACTGCCGTTCCAGAATACGTGGGAGGAGAAAACTGGGTGTCCGCACAAGAAAACGATATCACAATCTTCCTTAGCGGACAACGTGATGAAACCCTGCTTGGGGAAGGTATAATGCGTGACTTAGCACGCCGTGTTCAAGCGTTACGTAAAGAAATGGGTTTCACGCCAACAGATGTTCTTGAATCAGCGCACATAGCTGAACTTGACGTCGAATCAATGCAACTCCTGCAGCCGTACCTTGAAGAAATGGCAGGTTTAATCCGCACCCGCAAGGTCTACTTGCACATTAGCCGCGGTGAAGTTGACGAAGCAGACTGGCACGAATCTGAATTGGATGGCAAGAAAATCCACATCAACATTCACTAACTTTTTGTTTTTCTTTTTTATTGTTCAAAACTGTCTTTTTGGGGTAATGGTGACCTAATTACATCTTCTGGCTCCTGTTTAGGGGGCGCTGCTACCTTGTTTTTCTTTTTCTCCTCCTCTCTTATTTTTTCTCTATTACTCATTTTTTCACCTCCACCTCTAAATTTCGACTGTTAAACCTGTAAGATTAAATTTGAATACCTAATTCTGCTCTGCTCGTTAATTTAAGACGGTTAAAAAAATTTACGTTTTTGTTGTTGCCTCTGCACTATTACGCACAATTTTTCTTCGGATAATTATAGAAAAACTAATAGCTAACAGCCTAAAGTAAACAATACCATGAACACCGCCGAAAACAACCAACCGTCATACCTAAAATGTCCCCACTGCGCATGCATCTTTTTTACTCAAGCCGACCTTGACACGCACCTAAAACGTTACGGCGACAATCCTGCTCAACACTTGGATGATTATAAGCGAACTCACGCCAAAATCGAACACGGCTACGGTAGCGACGAATAACCTGATTTTTAACATATTAATGGATTGAAAAAGCGTCAATAGGACCTACCCCCCTTAGGTTTCTGCAACGAGTTTCTAATAGCATCCAAATAGGCTGGTGAGTTTAACTTGGCTTGTTTTCTTGCGTTTTTTGGTTTTTTACTAGAAAATTAAAAATAGGTTCTAAAAATGTTACTGTTTGGGTAAAACGTATGAATTGCGAAAAATGTGGCGTTAAACTTGAAGAAGGGCAATCTTATACCCATCAAGGCAAAACCCTGTGCGAAGATTGCTGCTTTGATTTAATGAGTGCAGGTCAAACCAAAATTTGTGACCCAACCGCTGTGTCCTCAACCCTAAACGTGCGCAAAGAGTTGGGGCAATCAGGAACAGACGGCTTAAGCGAGTTGCAAAAACAAATCTACACTACCGTCCTTGAACGCGGCAAAGTAAATAGGGCAGAATATATTGCTGAACTAAAAATGTCCGAAGAAGAATTTACAAAGAATTTTGCTGTTCTGCGTCACTGCGAACTGCTAAGAGCATTCAAAGAAGGCAACGCTGTTTACTTGACAAAATTCGGAACCTAAACCCTTTTTTTAAACCTTTTAAGACTGCATCAGCATATATGCAAAATCGATGTACACACAAGTTAAAGCTAAAGCGCCCTTCATTTTGGTGGTTGCCGCAGCTTTTTTTGTTTACCAACTGTTTCTTTTTGCCAATTCTTTTGGTGCTGATTACCGTTTAGTTCAACGTCTTTTCTCATCAGCTGTTAACGGTGACATGCATTCTATCGCGTGGCTTTCCTCAGAATTAACCGGCGAAGTCGGCGTTATACTCCGCTTTATCGGCGCGTGCATTTTTTTAGTTTTCGCTGCAACACTAGTTGCCAGAAACACAATATCGTTTTCGCTTTTACGCAAAAGCGTAATGCTTGAGGGCATCTATTACTTGTTTAATTTGCCGTTCATAATTTATCTGCTTACGGGTTCTGGAGGTTCAACCGAAATCCTTGCGGCTTTATCATATGCAGGTCAAATGCTTCTTGTAACCCCAATTTTTCTAAAACTTTACTTAACATTAAGAAAACCAGATTTTGAGCCCCTGCAAACTGCAAGAATGCTGGCTTTTGCCATAATTGGTTTCACGTTTGCTTTATGGGTTAAACATTTTGCTTTGGCACTTTACGCTTTGCCACCACCAAGTTTGGAAAACGTGGTTTTGCTATTTGGGTTTGTAAATTCGACCATTACCTTGTTGGCTGCGGGGGTTTTGATGGTTTTGGCTTTTCTGCCGCTTCTAAAAAAGCAGAATTTGCGGTTTAGCACTGGATTGTTTGGTGCAGGCTTAATCTTGATGGGTGTTTATGTTGCTGTTTTTCTTGTTGTTTCTGTTTTTGCGCCTGCCTATTGGACATGGATTAGCCTTATTGACTGGTGGATAATTGCAATGCCCATTTTAGGCATAAGCCTGCTACTCAAAAAAGGGCTTAAACCCATTCATAGATTGTAATGTTAAATTCTTGCCACATAGGGTCTAAAGCTTCAAACGATACCACAGCAATCAAATCGTTCATCCAAGCCAGTTTTTCTGAAGAAGTCATAAAACTCCACAAGCCAACGCTTATAGTTTTACCTTCAGCCATTTTGGCAAGGTCTACCCCTTTAATTACGCCCATTTCACCTGTGGTTGTTCTGAAAATGCCTTGGTCTTTAGCCATTCCTACACCTTTTGGCGGCGTCATGCCTTTAGCGGTTACAGAAATCATGCATTCAGCGCCTGCAGCTTTGCCCATGCCTTTAACGTTTGCGGTCCAAGTGTACATTTGGGCGATGCCTTCCATGCCGACCCATTTTATAAAGCCAGGTCCACTTTTACCTTTGCCTTCAAACAATTTTTCACCTAAAACCAAATCTTTCACCAAAAAAGGACACTTGGAGGCAAGGATAAAGATATGTGATTGATGACATTCAGCAACAGTTGTATTGTGATGACTATTTTTACTCTTTAATTTTTGATTCTTTTCTTTCTTTGGCGATATACTCGTCTTTTCCAAAGGGGTGACCACCAAAACCGTTCCGCATAAGCGCCACATCCTTGGCAGCGTCACAGCACTGTTGTCGTGACTTAAACAGTTCCAAAACAGACTGAGTAATTACTGGAACAGGAATTTCCTTTTCAATGGCTTCCCCAACTAACCAGTTAACTTCGCCTGTGTCCTCAACAAAATCAGAAATCCCATCTAAACCGTTTTGCCTGCTTAAACCTTGAGCCATCAATTCTACCAGCCAACTTCTAATAACTGACCCATTTGACCAAACCTTGAAAACTTTAGCTAAATCAAGAGCGAAATCACTGTGCTTTAACAATTCTACTCCTTCCCCTATTGCTTGAAGCATCCCAAACTCTATCCCATTATGAACAAGCTTAACATAATGTCCACTACCCGGTTCGCCCACATGCAAGAAACCGTTTTCAACGCACAATTTCTTCAAAAAAGGCTCACATAATGAGAGCTGTGTGGTGCGGTCGCCGAGATTTGAACCCGGGTCGTCAGCGTGGCAGGCTGATGTCCTAGACCAAACTAGACTACGACCGCACATATATGGTCTAACGTTGAACTGCGACTTTGTAGCGATGTTATCGCTTTTAAAGACGCGTTAGGTACGTCATAGATTACATTGGGGTATTTTTGGCTTTCGTTTGTTTTAATTATGACCTGTTGGCATTTGGCGCCTGCATGAATGCTATTTTTGCATAAAAAGTCTTTAAGACCTGAAAAAATGCCTTTTCACATGCCTTTCTTATGCCTAAATTAGCTAAAAATAGTGACTTTTATGTGCTCAAAAGTTGTCTTTTTTTGGAACTACTGCCGCATTCCATAAAACTTCAAAATACTTACGGCATAACGTGACCAACACTTTGTTATTTGACCAAAGGAAAGGTGATAAGTAGATGTCGTGTTCACTTGAAGTTTCTATAAGGGCTTTATTATCATCGTACACGATAATTATGCATTCAAGTGGTGCAGCCATGTATCTGTATTCAAAATTTGGGTCTCTCATTATAGCATTTGATAATGGAACATGAAAAGAAAGCTCAGAAACGTTTTTCTTGCCTTCAGGTAGGTCCATAAGCATTCGCATTTTGACGCCTCTTTTCATAGCTTTGTGCATTTCTTTTAGAAGTATGTTCAATTCTGCAGAGTTAAAAGAATGTAAAAATAAGTTATATCTTGTAGTGAAATCCAAAGTAGAATTAACTTGTTTAGCTTCATTTATGACGATATGGTCATTTTCATCGTTAGTAACAAGAACTATCGATTCATCCTTTACACTACTAAGTTTACAACAATTTTCAAAATCAACTATCTCTTTAAGAGCCTGATCTGCTTTTTCTAATCTTTTTATGTGCTCCTTTTCTTTACGTTTAATTAGACTTGCAATTGCATCTTTTGGTTTGACTGCTTCGTATATCGTCGGTTTAGTCAAATGTTTTATTACAAGTCCCAATATTTGAAGAGAAGACAATGTTCGATAAACATCTTCACGAGCAACTTTTGAAGTTTGAGCAATGGTCTTAGCGGTTGCTTGTCCCGTTTGAAGATTTGCTATATAGATTTTTGCTTGGTTAAGTGTAAGCCCAAGTTCGGTTAACAACCTAATTATGCTAATAACTGAGTCTAACAAGTTTCCCCTTTCTCTATCCTTTCAAAAGTTCCTAATAAATTTCTGTAGCTGGAGATAATCATCCACAAATATTAATCCATTTATATAAACTATGTTCATAAAAAAATAACATATAGCCCAAATATTACTTAGGAGATTTAGACTAATTGTTTCAAGACGAAATGTTTCAACTATTGTTAGGTTTAGGTTTAACAGAGCTGCAGACGAAAATTTATCTGGCTCTTGTAACAAATGAACCATGCACCGTTAAAACAATTTCGATAATTGCCAGAGTTGCAAGACAAGATGTTTACCGTATAGTCCCTAACCTCCAAAAAATGGGTCTTGTAAAAAGAATTATAGCTCCCTGTGTCATGTACAAAGCTGTTCCAATTCGAGAAGGGTGTACGTTACTCTTAAAAAATAAACAAACCGAGTTTTCTGTGCTACAAAAGAAAAGTGCGCTATTATTTGAAAAGTCACAGTCAAGCACTTTGAATAATGAAATATTCTTGCTTCAAGACGACCAATTCAGCATTACTTCGTCGAGAAGACTTTTCCTTAGAGACATAGATGAAAAAGACAAAAAATGCCAAAAGAGTATAGCTGCAATATCTGACTGGAAATTTTTAAGAAGACGGTTATTTGAGCACAATCAAGAATACGTTGATGCTTTGAAAAAAGGGGTCAGTATTAGAATTATTACAGAGGAACATAAAATAGACTCCCGAATAGAGAAAATTGTAACTAACCTAAAGAAAAAGGGTTTTTTCGAAATTCATGTCCTTCCTTCTCCGGTTCCTAATAAATTAGTGCTGTTTGATGAAAAAGAAGCGCATCTATGTGTAATTGAAAGAGAGGATGCTTCCATGAACAGTTTAGGTTCAAGCAATCCTGTATTGGTAAAAATACTGGTAAATTATTTTGAAGAGTTATGGAAAAAAGCAAATAATGTTAAAGAAAACACGACTGAGTCGTATTCGAAGAGTAACCGGTTAATCTTAGATACGTGAACCAATAGTTAATTCCAAATGCCCAAGCTTTCTTTTTCATCACTATCTAGTGGATAGCTTATTGTTTTAATCATGCAGTGACCTTAGGTTTTAGCGTTTTTTGTTTAGGTACATTTTTTCATAAGTGATACTGTTTACAAAAATTCAAATTTGTTTTGCAGGTATTAATCAAAAATCATTAATAAAAAAAGATGGAAAAAATGAAAGAAATATTGCAAAAAAAAATTTTAAAATCAAAATTAGCAACGGTGCTTATAATTGCGATATTGACAGTATCTGCAGTATTGGCAATAAACCCGCTATCTAACGCTGTAACCGGAGATACACAAGTAACTGGCGCCCTTCCTGACGGAGTTACCCCCAGCATCACCCTGACTACCAATGCCTATCTTTCAGTTTCACCTAACCCGATTGGAAAAGGTCAAACTCTTCTAGTGAACATGTGGCTTCACCCCCCAACAAGCGTTAACCGCAACTTTAGCCAAGCATTTGTCGTAACATTTCTGAAACCAGATGGAACAACGGAAGTAATGCCTGCTCTTGACTCCTATGCAGGTGATGCATCAGCATACTTTGAATACATGCCCGACCAAGTAGGTGAATGGCAAGCAAAGCTTGATTTCCTTGGAACATATTTCCCACCAGCAAACGTTACAGGCAGTACCTTTGCAGCAGGCGGTTACTATTTATCAGCCTACTACAAGCCTTCAAGCACAGCATGGTTAAACTTTACCGTACAAGAAGACCAAGTGATGTCTTTTCCACCAGCAGGAACACCAACCGATTACTGGACACGTCCCGTTTCATCTGAAAACCGTGAATGGTGGCCTTATCTGGGCAATTGGCCATCAACAGGGCTTGTAGGTGGTGGTTCATACTGGCCAGAAGATACAAATGTGTACATGAGCAACTACGAATTTACCCCATACACTTTAGGACCTGAAAGTGCGCACGTAATGTGGAAAACTCCATACATGAGCGGTGGACTAGTCGGTGGAACAGCAGGGCAAGTCTCAACAGTATCCGGTGGCTTAACAGGGTCAGGTTACCCAACAATAATCTATAATGGCAGATGCTACGAAGCATACGCAAAATCTGGAACAGGAAGCACATCAGTATACTATTGGAAATGCTATGACTTGCGAACAGGCGAAATCTATTGGGAATATCCAGTAAGTACATACACCTCAGTTTCATTAGGATCGACGGTAATCAACGCTATAGTTCCAACATTCATTGAATACCAATCAGAAGGTTCAGAAGTTGCAGGCGCAACAGCACGCGAAGGCGTCACAGTAACCCTTGACACCATAACTTCAGCTTCAGGTAGCACACCAGGCAGAATAATCAAATGGGATCCATACACTGGCGCAATCGTAACAAACATAACGGGACCCACAAGTGGCATATCTGTAAACAACCTTTATGCTTCACCATACGTTTTAAGCGTTCAAAGCATGGGCGGCGGTAAATACAGATTATTGAACTGGACCATTGAAAACAACGCAGGATATTGGTCAACTGGCATTTTAGGCGGACAAACAGTAGTTGACGATTTTTCAATGCGAATCAAAGGAAACATTTCTTGGCCATGGAGTAACTTGGGAACAGTGCAAGATTTTGAATCAATGATAGCCGTAAGAGTTGCATCAATAAGCTCAAATGGTACACAAGGAGTATCAATCGGTCAAACAATTGAAGCAGTAAACCTTCTCACAGGTCAATCATTATGGAATACAACAACCGACACCTCAACAGGTCTTGAAACATTCTTCAGCACATCTGACGCAGTTGCAGACCACGGCATGTTCGCTTGCAGACTACAAGACGGACCAATCAAATGCTGGAACCTGCAAACAGGCAAAGTAATGTGGACTAGTGAAATAAGTGATTGGCCTTGGGGCGTTTTCGGTGCTTATGACGTCCAATCTGCCTACGGACTTTACTACACGGCAGACTACGCTGGAATTCACGCAATCAACTGGACAACCGGCGAATTCGAATGGACATTTAGTGCCCCCGCAGCACCCTTTGAAACACCATACAACGGCGAACAAGCATTCCACAGTTCAGCAAAAATCGCTGATGGCAAATACTACACATTCTCCTGCGAACATACGCCAAGCCAACCCTTAACCCGAGGCTGGAAACTTTACTGTCTTGACGCATACACAGGCGTTGAACTCTGGAACGTATCCTTAGCTCAAGGTGTCCCTGGTTCACGTACATTCCAAGGTGCCATAGCTGATGGCTACTTAGCATTGACCAACGAATACGATGGTAACCTCTATATTTACGGTAAAGGACCCAGCTCAACAACAATCACCGCACCCTCAACAGCGATAAATCTAGGCCAAAGCATAATGATAACTGGCAAAGTCTTAGATCAATCAGTTGGTTCACCAAATACTCCAGCAATATCCGATGAATGGATGGGTCAATGGATGGAATACATCCATATGGATAGACCAATTCCAGTAGACGCAACCGGAGTCAGTGTTTCAATAGATGCAACAGACCCCAACGGCAACTCTATCCACATAGGCGACGCAACAAGCGATATCAGCGGTACATACAGTTTCCTCTGGGAACCTGAACTAGCAGGCGAATACAAAGTAATGGCAACCTTTGCAGGCACTAACTCATATGGTAGTTCATATGCGACAACAGCAGTTGGAGTAGTTGAAGGTTCTGAAACATCTACACCTGCGCCGTCAACAATTGTTGAGCAAGCGCAATTCTCAAGCTTTGACATAGCCATATTAGTAGCGGTAATTGTCGCCATCCTAATCGGTGTAATCAACTTAATGAAAAAGAAATAAAACCCCAAAATCCTTTTTCTTTTTTTGTAAATAAACTCTAAACGTACAGTTTGTGTTAAGGCTTATAGACTATTTTTAGGTATAGACAAAAATTACATTTTTAATTAAGAAAAAAGAGAGAAAGAAGTGTTTATTTCTTCTTAATTATTAGAAGTCCCACGACTATTACTGCAATGATTATTGCTATTGCTGCTGCGGCGACAGTTGTTGTAGTTGTATTGTTTATAGCGTCAAGGTTTATTGTTTCAGTGCTTGTTGTTGCTGATGGTGCATTAACTATACTGACGTATGTCGTTGCAAACGAACTGGAATATGACTCATCGCCCATGAAAGTTGCGGTTACAGTGTATTGACCCGATATTTCTGGTTCCCATGTGTAGCCAAATGTTCCAGAGTAGCCATCTGTTGTTGTGTCACCGATGTGTACAAAGTTGCCGTTAGGATCAACTGCATCAATAGAGACAGGTACACCAATAACACTGGCAGGTATTGCGTGTTGCATGTGTAAGTATTCCATCCATTCAGACATGGATTCTTTTGAAACGCATGCTGTTTCAGGTTGAGCTGGTGACTGGTCAAGGATTGTTCCTGTTAAGATTACGCTTTGTCCAAGAGTGGCTGCAACTTTTGGTCCTTCAATAGTGGTTGCGCTTTTGCCTTTGCCGATAACATATGTGTATCCGTCGTATGTGTTTGATGCTGTTAAGTATCCGTCTGACATTGCGCCGGGTGACATGCATCCTGTGATGTTCCATACTCCTACTCCTGTGTATGCATCAATGCAGTGTAGTTTTAAGCCTCTTGTAATTGGCTGTGTAGGGGTGTGTTCAGTGTTTTGGATGTAGACTTTTCCGTCAAAGATTTTGAATGTGCCATAGAATGCGTTTACTGTGGTTCCGTTGGTAGTTGTGTATGGTGTTTCATACGGGTTTGTTGGGGCTTCATACTTCCAAACTATTTCGCCTGTGTCCCAATCAAAAGCGTAAACGCCGCTGTAGGCTCCTCTGAAAATCATGCCGTAAGCTGATGCAATGTCGTATGCTCCAAAGCCAGGTTCATCCCATGGGTAATCCATTGCCTCTGTTTTGAAAAGCAAGTTTCCTGTTGCTTGGTCGTAAACGTTAAAGTAGCCTTTTCTCATGAGTACTGCTAGTTTTCCGTGGTCTGCAATGTTACATGATTGACTGTAGGGTGCCTGGTCTGAACTGTATGGTTCATCATCTACTGTTGAGTTCCAAAGTATTTTTCCAGTAACAAGACTTACTGCAAGTATTCTCATGCCGTGACGTATGCCTGTTCCGCCGTCTTGGTATATGTCAACGTATGGAAAACCTGAGTATGGGCTAAGACCATAGCTGTCTAAGGCGTTTGGTTCTCGAATAACAAAGCATGTGCCTGATGCAAAGTCACGTACGTTTCCTAGACTGTTTAATGCGTAGGTGATGTTGCTGACTATTCTTGAATTAAAAGAGCTTGTTGAACCCTGTGTGGTCCAATTGATTAATCTGAAGTTTAATTCTGAAGCATTGATTGTTTGTACGCTAAGGGCGTAGCCGTTCATGTAGTACTGTGTTGTTGTAAAGCTTGGAATGGAAACATTTGTTGTTACTGCGCCTGTGGCGGGATTGTATTTTATCAGTCTGTTTCCGCTGATTGCAATTAATGATGCGCTTGTTGAGACGGTTTCTGCTCCTGCAACTGCTCCTGCGCTGGCTTCACCGTATTCAATTGAGGTTGGTGTTGTTACTCCTGTTCTTTCCCAGATTATTGCTCCTGTTCTAAGGTCGTAGCATTGCCAGACGCTTTGTGTTTCACCGTCGAATGGTTTGGTTACGGATTGGTAACATCTGCCTTGGTAGATTATGTTGGGTGTTCCTCCGCCACTTGTAAATGATGCGATTCCTTGTGAGCCTCCGGTTAATCCGCCTATTGCGCCTTGGTTTTTCCATACAATGTGTGAGCTGTCTACTGATTGTACATAGGGTGTAAATTGGTAGTTGCTAGCGTAGTAACTTGTTTCTTCTGGCCAGTCTGCTCCTCCGCCTGGTCCGACCCATGGGTAGTCACCTAATATTGATGACCATTCTCGGTTTTCAGGTGATACTGGTCTTGTCCAGTAATCAGTGGGGCAAACCGCTGGAGTCCAAGATGCTACTTGTTCTTCTTGCACTGTTAAAAGTGTCTCTGGTGTAGAATCAGGCAAATAGTAGACTGATTTAGTGTAAGTTTCTGTGTAACCTGCTTGGCTAACGCCTTCCGGGATTGTGTAGTTGCCTGCTGGGAAGAATCCGCCTAGAAAGTCAAATTTGAATTTCCATGTTCCTATTTCATCTACTTGATATTCAAGCCATGCTGTTCCGTCTGCAGGGTAAGAATCGATTTTTATGACTTCTTCTTCACCGTTTGGATGTGTGATTGTTAAAACGTAGTCTGTGAAGTATCGTGCGTATGATGGTCCAGGGTCGTTCCATAGGTTGATTAGGATTATTTGGTTTATGCCTACAGGGTTGGGTCTTAAGCTTAGGTACACATCTGTTTTCACTTTTATGTCTGGAGTTACTCCGTCTGGTAAAGCAATTGAACCGTTGTCATCTGCACTTGTATGAAGCGGTACTGCCGCTGCTGCAGTGTCTAGCGCTGTCATCATTGAAACGCTTGAAAGCACTAAAATTAAAATTATTGCTTTAATATTTGTGTTTCTTTTAGGATTTGTATCCAATTTTTTCATCTCCCAATTTTTGAATAGCTAACAAATTCGACCAAAAAATGATTTAAACTGTAGTGACTGATGCAGTCAGTAACTACTAATTATTTTTCATTCTTTAAATTTTAATTAAGCAAACAATAGTTATTTCAGATTCTTGATGTAAAATTGAATGTGTTGCTAAAATGTCACAACTGCTAAAAGGGTAAATAGTCTCTAAAAGTCAAATATTGTGTTTTTGTTAGGTTTTTTTGTTGAGGATTGGTTGATTATCTATTAGGCATAGTTTTATGATTTGCTTTGAACGTATTTTTCTTGGAGAGTGTTTCAGTTCGTAGTTGATTCCAAACGTAAATGTGTTGCGTCTTTAGTTAAACTTCGAATTGAAGTTCCTGAACAATTTTCTATGAAAGCCTATCGGGAACGTGTGCTTGAAACGTTGCTTTATCCTGGGCACTGGATTAGTAAAGAAAATGATAACACTTACGCTATTCAAGATGAATCAGGAAATAAAATAAACAAAGTTGACATTGAAACCATAATTGAATGCGACTTTAAAGAAGAAGGAACAAGCCTAAACATTGACTACATGAGACTACAGGGGATGCCTGAAAAAATTGCTTTCAACGAAATATTACTCTACAAGCCCTCAACAAAAGAAACTTCCACCATAATGCTGTAGCGTTTCAGGTCAATTTCAAGGTTTATATCTCTCAAAAAGTTACTAGGAAGTTGCGGTTTTTATGCATCACAAATTTCTTTTTACTTTGGCTGGAATATTTTTGGCAGTAGCAGTAATAACGCCTATAGTAGCTTTAGCTCAGGCTAATCAAGGAGTAATTGGTATTTTGCAGAATAACACGAACGACCCTTCTCAGGGGACAGGCCCTAACGTGACAAATGTAGACCCTGGACAAGTTGTTGAGGATCAAACTAACACGTTGATTTTGGTCATGATTATTGAAGTGGTTTTTATTAGCCTTTTTATTGTTATGCTGTATCTTGGCATCAACCATTATCATGGACAATACGATAAACCACAAACAACTGCCAGCTAACTTTTTTTCCATGAATAGCTTAAACGTTAATTACTGTATAACTAAATCGGTAAGGCATATTTTTTAGCATAAAGTGTGGCGGTAATACAGCAGTCAACAAGGCGCTCTTTGTATATAGCCTTTCAAACATTTACTTTATGTACAGATTTAGAGCCGCCGTAGTATGGCGTCAAGTACACAAAAGAAGCCTCTTTAACATTCATCGCGGACTTTAACTGAACACACTTGGCTTGATGACCTGAGAAACCGTTGCTTAATCAATAGTAACCCTTTGTTTATCTGGTTTTGTTAGGTGGATATCCTGTAATGACAAGTTCTCGAGTTAGCCTGCCGTCTGTACCTAAGCCTGAGTACTTCGATAACGGATGAAAGAAAGTTACAAATGCCTCTAAACCATTGTATTCCCATTTTTGCGTAAAGCCGTTAGGAGGCAATGAGATATTTATAATACCAGATTTTACCTTGCCATATCCCTCAAAAAGCAAGCAGGAAGGAGGCAGAGTGTATTTCCCAAGAAGCAACGGAATTGGTTTGGTCCATCCAACAAAGAGATTATTGCCGTTTGCTTGAACCTGAAACTCGTCACCATTGAAAACTTGACTATTTTTGCCGGCGGGGTAGTTTGCATAAAAATTCTGTCTAAATTTCAAGTTCATAACACGGTCTTGAACATACGCAACGGGCACGAAAGCGTTACCCTTGATGGTGTCAAGCTGCAAATAGATTAATAACTCGTTTTCCGCTCCGAAAGAAGATTTATTATTCAAGCTTAACACTTGAATAATCATTTCTGGCAAATTCATGTAGGCTGGTGGATGAATAACGGAAATCGCTTGCTTACCGTAGAATACCACATTTTCATTGAAAGAATCCTTAATGTGATGCCTCTTGGCATTAATTATCTTACTCAAGACTTCCTTTTCAGTTGTTGCTCCAGGTTTACTATCAATTGGAAAATCTATCTTTCTATAAGCACTGTCGGCCTTATCTGCCATATATGTGTGAGTATTATTAGGCGCAGGAGGAAGGATTGAGTCAAGCACAATTGGTGACAATGCATGTGCATCTATCCAGAGGTCATCCAACATTGCCTTTACTTTGCTCACGTTTTCAAGATCATCAGAATAGAACTGAGGTTTAAATGGTGAAACAGAATTTGGCTCTTCTTGACCTATCAAAGGTGTCTTGAACTGAAACAAGTATTTAGCATCAACAATTGTTGTTCCCATTTGGCTTAGTGCTACATGTCTAACTTCAGAAACACTTGATAGCTGTCCTGCAACTTTAAAGTTTTCTTTGGTTATTGGAGCCATTATTCTAACTGAAATACCTTTTTTCTTCCATTCCCTAAGCAGTGGTTTTCGCTCCCAGAAACTGATGACAGTCTTTGCAGAAGTCATAATTACGATTTCTTTTTCAGCCTCACAAAGAGCTTTCCAGTATTTTTCTTCAGAGTTATCAAAATCTTCAAAGCGCATGCTTTTGACACTTTCATGCTCAGCTATTTTTGTTTGTAAGTCGGTAGAGTTACGCCATAAGTCGTCAAAGACAGCCGTGAAAGTTTGGACCAGTGATTTGCAGTTGGTCCAAAGGCAAACATCACCTTTTTCATCTTTTCCGACGGTTCTTGAAGTAAAAAATAGGAGCTCTTCGTTGTCTCTCGTTATCATTCTGGGAAATAGACTTAGACCTAATTCGGGGTTTCTCGCCTTAAAATCAAAATCAGTTTGGGGCATTTTCGCGATTAAAGTTTTCAAAGCTTTTGAATCTTGAGCTAAAATATCTGTTAGAAAACGAAATTGGATATTATCTCTCAAGGGATGATCGGAGGCGTCATCAAATATTCCAAAACGATAACCACGAATTATGTCCTCAAAGGTAGCAGCTATAGAC
The DNA here is from genome assembly GCA_050108115.1 of Bathyarchaeia archaeon. Taxonomy (GTDB): domain Archaea; phylum Thermoproteota; class Bathyarchaeia; order Bathyarchaeales; family Bathycorpusculaceae; genus Bathycorpusculum. Next base: position 559,627 of record JBNIDP010000001.1, read on the forward strand.
AATTCGTGTTTAGTATCTTTGATAATCTGAGATATTTTTGAATAAATTTTTCTGTTTCCGCTAATTACCAAAAACTTCTCTAAGACTTGTGTTTGCCTTTTCAGGCTCATGTAATCAAGAAGGTCTTTTTTTGATTCTTTTATATGGGCGACTTCTTCTTGTTTAGCTTTTACAATCGTATCTATTATGTTCTCGAAGGGAACAACTGTGAAGCGACTTGGAAACTCGAATGTCGCTTCCACGTATCCTTTGGCTTGAAGTCTTCTTAGTATTCTGAAAACCTGCGCCTTGTCTTTTCTTAGGAGTCTCGCTATTTCGGTTCCTTTACAAACATTGTGTTTAGCAAGGAAAATGTATACTTCAGTCTCTTTTTCAGTCAAGCCAGAATCTATGAGAACTTTTTTTATAGTTTCTTCGCCCAACTTTGCTGACCTTCGACATGAGGTAGTGATAGACTTTGTCACTCACTCATAGCTAAGTAGTTTACAGTCTTAACAGTTTCGATGATTGCAGCAACCTAAATCTGCGAGAAAATAGGTGATTAAATGAAAAAGAAGATTTTGATGTTTGTTGTCTTTTTGTTGGGTTTAGCAGTGTTGATAACTCCAGTAATGGCTATTGGACCTGAAAATGCGGTAGAAAAAAATCCAAATATTGTGGTGTTACCCTATGGAATTGGGCTGTACCCTCCAGATGGGACCCGTCAAGCAATGAATAATGAATGGATACAAGAAAATCCATACGGGTATAGGGAACACGACATGTGGATGGATGCTGTCAGATATCATATAGGAAACGCTTTGTTTGTTCCTAACACTCAACCTGTCTTTGACCAGGTGTACAATTTAGATAATCAAAACAAATGGCTGTATCTAAACCAAGATGTTTTTGCAATAATGTTGGCGCAGTGGGGTTTTCCGTCAGAGATAATACCATTAGTGCTAGCACAACATCCTCAAGGAATATACTACAAATGGAACCTTCTTGGACCAATATAATAGACCTAACTAATTTCCCTTTCATTTTTTGGTTAAGAACCCTTGGTGCCCCAGTCTGTTCCAATAGCGGAAAAGAGCGCCTATTTGTATGTTGAGCATACAAAAAAGTAATCTTCTCTAATCTCTAAACAAATAATAATTGAAAAGTTTTTTCTTAGAGGGGTAGGTGTTATTGTCTGTTTTTCAAGCCAAAAGTATGTTGAAAAAGGCGGGTTTAGACGCTGGTTTGGCTTGGGTGAAGGGGTTTACCGCAGTTTTTGCAGTAAACGGATTCGATGTTGTTTTCGGTTCCGCAGTAGCTACAGAAGATTTTGTCAGTGGCTGGTAGGGGAGTTGTAGGTGGCGGTGTTGATGGCGGATAGGTTGAGGTGATTGGGGCAGGTTTCGGTTGAAGTTGCTTGTATCCTTTGGCGGCATATATCCATGCAATCCAAACTATGATTACGCCTACTGCAACAATCAATAAAACGGTGCCAATTAAGTACAGTAATCCAGCGGTTTTGAAGGCTTCTACACCTGATTTTTCTCCAAGTTTGGTGAAGGCACGCCAGTAAAGAACTGCAGTGAAAATGCCGCATAAGAATGCTACTACAAAGACGGCTATAAGTCCAAGCATTAATCTTCCAATGAATGCAGGGGCTGTAGCGGTAGATACTGAGTTTAACTCTAGGGGTGCTAAGAAAACGAATTGTATTATCAGTGAAAAAACGCCTGCGACAAGGGTGATTATTAACCCGTAAAGTACATTTTTGAATATTGCTTGTTCATTATAATAATGCGAAAGTTTGTACATAGATAGGACAAACAGTATTAAACCGATAATGCTGATTGCTGATAAGACTACACTTGTTCCTGTGGAAACACCTGTCAAGAAAGGTGATGTTCCACTAACCATGCGGATAGATAATTCGTACGCAAACACGCCAATAACAAGTGCAACTGCGATTACTGGCATAATGATGTTTATTATGCTGGCGATAAAGCCGTATTTTTTTCCTGACTCAAGAGACAATACTGTTGACCTCACTATTAGGTATCTTGTTTGCTGAATAAACTTTTTCATTTTTTCTTGATTCAACTATTTTTTAGCGTCTACATTGCCTTTTTTGAAAACAATTAAATTTCAATACAGGTATATATTGCTAAACAGGGATGAAAAATTGGCTGAGGTAAATACCATGAGTGCAGCAACAACAGAATCAAGTGAAGCAAGTTCCTACCGCGTGAAATTCGACAGAGAAACATTTAAAGAACTTGTAAGAATCGCAAAACCCAAAATCATCTACCGCAGAAGAAACATGTACTTCTTTGCGTACGACGGATTTGTAATGTACTGTGACCAATCTGAACCAATCGATTTTTCACAACATATACTTGATGCAATAGAATTCTCAAACTATCAATGGAGCAAATAACCAATCTAACTTAAATTGTTGGTTCCGCTTTTTCTATTTCATGTTTTCTTAAATTTTTTGTTACATACCATGCAACTATCAATGATGTCACTGCAAAACCAAAGAATACACCTTCAAACAGCAGCGGTGAACTTGCAGCAAATGGCACAAAGAAATCAATTAACCCCATTGGTAATGCAATAAAAAACAGTCGTAACTTGTGATGGTAAGCAGCCATAAAGCACAGGTAACCCCAAGCAAAATGAACAATAATCGAGGAAATGCGTTCAAAAACCCCGATGGCAATTAAAGCAAGGGCTTCCTGATTTGACGAGAAAAGTCCCGGGGAGTTTGTTAGCAATTGGTCATAAAGTTGTTGTGCAAGAGGTGTGTCTGATGAAAGAACACTGTAATATGTTACATAGTTTATCAGTAGCAAGATTCCAAGCAGACCAGCGTTTTCCCAAAAAGCCAATCCTGAAGCGTAGCCTTCACCATCTTTTCCGTTTAATTCACTGTAACGAATAGCAATTAATGCAACAAGAAAAGCTAATCCAACTTCAAAAACCATTGTTTGAATGCCATAATATGCGCCTAAAACAAAGGGTCCTGAATCTCTAACTAAGTTTATTGTTGGGATTTGTACCGCATATTTGAGTGCAATTGCCCCTGCGTAAGCTACTAACGAAAAAATAAGAACCGTCCAACGGAAATGACGTTTACGGTACCAATAAATCACCAATGCAGAAGAAATGATGATTACAATAATTGGAGTAAGAAAAAACAAAATGTTAATGTTCTGCATACAAAAGAATTAACGGGTGAATCCTTAAAAAATTTAGGGTAAAAAAGAGGTTATTTTGGCCATTTGCCTTCTGCCCATCTGGCAAAGGCTGTTGGCGTTATTTTGACAATTGGTAGGTCGCCTTCTTTCCAGCCGCCCTCTTCGGTTCTGTACTCTGGATATTTTTCTTTAAGCAGCGAATGCGCGTATTGGTATTCTTTGCCGCTCCAGAGAAGTTCTGCTTCTCCTTGAATACGGACACCTCGTACCGTTGACCAGTTGTTTTTGTCATAATCATCAAAAACTATTGAAATTTGGGGGTTTGCATCTATCTGATCTAGTTTTGGCGTATCAGGGTCAGATGCAAAATAGATATAGACACCATCAAAAACTGACCATACTGGTCGTACTACGGGTTCGCAGTCTTCAGTTGCAGTTGCTAGGTGACATACTGGCAATTGTTGTATGAATGTTTTATCGGATTTTGAAAGTCTAATTCCCATCTTTTCACCAACAAGACTTTTTGCATGTGTATATTGGTTACAGTTAATTGTATTCTGCCAATAAATACTAAATAAACCTTTAAAAAAATAATGGATACAATGTCATAAGCCCTCTAAAATGAGGCTCTGCCTACCTGTTTTAACCAGTTTGATTATACCATAAAACAGTAGTATAGCCAGAAACCGAAAACGCTGCATCATCATAAACGATATCCAGTTTTTCCCCGTAAAGCTCCAACGAGTTCTGAAGTGAACCCCAAACCTGCGCGGATTTGTCATCTGCCTGCCATAACCCCCAAATAGTGTCTTCAGGATTACGCATACCCCAACCATAATCCTCTGGCAAAACCAGCACCGCTTCAGCTTTAACATTTTTTGCTTTTTCACCGTTTGACTTCACCTGCTCATTCCAGAACCGTTCCAAAGCCTCAAAATGCTCGTCCTGCAAAACGCCTATACCTTGGTCATCAGGGGCATAATTAAACACCACAACATACTCCGCACCGCCATCATACGCCAGAGTCATCTGGTCATACAGTTCTTGCCCTGACGCCATGTACGGTTCATGGTCAAACTTCCACGTCAACATAGCCCCCCAACTTTTACCCTGCAAGCTTGCAGCGCCACGCACCAGCCCCATATGCTGAGCTTCTGTATGGTTCCAACCAAACTCCGCCAAAACAACATCATAACCGCCCAAATAGTCAAACCAGTATAGACCATAATCTGAAGTAAACGCCTTTACTGTCTTAGACTGGTTGTGTAGCCAGTTGGTGGCGTCAAGTCTTTTTTCTATAAAATAATCTGCTGCATCATCATAGTTTTTTATGGGTCTTGTTTCCCATAGCTGCTGGTAAGGTTCAAACTGGGAAATGTTGCCATAGTTTGTGACTATAGAGGTAGAACCGTCTAGTTTGTGTAATGTTGTTGTTCCATCTGGCTGATAGATTACTGTATCATCAGGCGGCGAATGTTCAACTATGATTGTACCGTTTGGTTGATAAGTTGTAATTACGTTATATTGCTCTGTATCGTTTACGCCCATAAAGTAATGACTGGTTTCATAAACTCTGATTTCGCCAGAAGGAAGAAAAGAAATTGAAGTCCATTCTCCTCTATATTCGGTCAATGTTGGCGGGTCATCAAGCATTTTTCCTCCAAGCTCGTCACCATAATATACTCCTAAAAAGTGATTACCCCAACGGTTTTCTGTAGCATTAAGAAAACCACTCACTGTATCATGTTTCCACTCTAAAGACCCATAATATACTATTATGTCTAAGCCGTTGTTTACTGCGTAATCACCAATCTCAATTGTCGCAGTTTGGTTATCCTGCAAAGGTCCAGACTGTAATACGAACAAGTTCGTATAGCCCTTTACTTTGTCGACCAACTGTTTGGCTTCATCAACTGAGTTGCCGCAGTATGTTACTCCGATATAAAACGGTTTGGCTGTTATGCTGTAGCTCTGAAAAACAAGGAAAGCTGAAACTAAGACCAATCCTATCAATACTGCTGAAAGCACAATTATCGAGCGTTTTTTCATTTGTTAACCTTCCATTGAAACGGTTAATTCCTTAATGGTTGGTTAAGTTAAATGGCTTAAGGTACATTTGTTTACCAAAAAAAGCCTATCTTTCAGCTGTTGGTCCACTTTTTATATCTATAGCAGATTTTTAATAAGCCCGTAATAAAGTAGCGGATATTCTTAAAAAATTTTGGCTCCAATCAATAAAGTTGCGTGGGTAGCTTTCTATGGGTGTCTGTTGTACCTGCAAGGTGACTATTTTTGGGCGCTTATTTCTTTTGAAGTGGTATGTAATTCCCTATCTGAAATGTGAAGCCCTGTTATTCCTGCCCAAACAATAATCAGGTGTCCTAACAAAATTAAAATGCCTATTGTGGTGCTGATGGCGATATTTACTTGAAGGAAAATAAAAAGTTGAAGGTTTCCCGTAAAAATCAGAACAGGTGATGTCAAGTAAATAATTAATAGTACTGGTATAACAAGAAGTGCCTTTTTTGGGACATTTGTGTTTTTTAAGGCAAACCCTACAAACATCAACAGAACCCCAACCAATGTAATAAGGGAACCACCCCAGAAAATGTCTGTTGAATAGTCACTTGCCGCAGCCTGAGTTGTACCATAAGGCAGCAAAAAACCAATGGCGCCAAGAGATAATCCTGCAAAGCTAAGAAAAGGAACTGAGTCTTTATGTTCACAACCTAATGAGCATAAGCACAGAATCCCTCCGAACGCAGACACCAAAAGTTTTATCGTGAAATCGTGAAAACTGAAATTAAACGCTTGAATAGTTACCACATGAGGTTGACCTGGAAGCAAAAAATTTGACCACTCAGCTGAAACGGTAATATACGCTAATCCAGGCACAAAAGCGGAAAGCAACCCTATAAGCAAAGTAATAACCGAGCCTATGAAAAGAATAAATTGTGCGTTATTCAAAAAAACGGCAACTCTAGAATTTATAGAGTAAGCTTCAATTTTTAAACCTTAATGGATTTCAAAACCAACAAACGCTAATGTTTCAAGACGTTAATGTGTTCTTTAATTATCATGCCATCACACATTTCAAACACGCGACTGGTCACGTTTTTGTCGGCTTTTCTTTATTTTAGCGGAATTGTACTTCATGCCTTGTTTTTTCTTGGGTTTTGTTCCGCCAGTGCTTGAAGGTGAAAGCACAACTTTTTCTTGCTGTGGGCATTATCCTTGACACCTTAGCCATAAACGGCTACCTATGACTTTTTCAAACGCAACAGAACTAAATGCCTAAGGGCATCTACAATGTCAGGTTTAGACGCCTTATCAGCCGGATAAACAGCGCCCTTGTTCCAAGGTGTAGTTTAAGCGGCTGTCAACAATGGCTTCAGAACTGTTAAAACTAAGCTGATGTTGCCCTGTAATGTTCGTTGCTGCGGTATCCAGATAATCAAAGTCTGCTGCTGAGTTGATACATATTAAAGTAGTGCTTACCCACCCGTTTTCTTGGGTTGTGATGGCTTGACCAGATAAACGTCCATAAGAATCTGCACCGTTTTCTGTCTCGTTTACAGTTGAGAGCACAAACTGGTTAATCGTAGTTTGCGTCTGGGAATGTTTCTTAAAGTTATACTAGATGTTAAAGAATAATTGTCCCTCACAAGGTTGCGTCAAAAAACAAGTGCTTTTTAGGCACATACGAGTGGTATACAGGATTATTAAAACTTAATTACTAGAACTTTCTTTATATTTTTAGATGCAGGCGCGCACGTAAACGTTTGTATTGCAGTTTTTAGGCAGAATTTTTTCAAAAAAGGACTTGTTTTTATGTTAACTAACCTTAAAATAAGAGGTTACGAATTTTTAAGTTACCAAGAATTTTTCAGACAAAGAACCCTAAAAAAACAATGGCGCTCCCTTGCATTGATGGATACTGAAGGTACTGCCGTTGAAATTGTAAGCAAATGCCCCACATGGTTCACTTCTCTTGTCTCAGGCGCAACCAACTATTTCCTCAGTGGACAAGGCGTAGCTGGAATTACTGACCTAGCATACCCAATGCCCAACCAAATATTCGGAGACTTATTCATAAATCAACTAAAAGTAGGAAAAGCAGAAAACACCCATCTAATACCAAGTTATGTTCCCCTGGCAGTAACTGAGGTTAAACCTAAAGAAAAAAGCGTTGTTGTCTCCTACAAAGGCATCGGCGGCGGACCTGAACTCATAAGGCTCTGGTCAAGCGGGGCAATGAAATGCACCGAAAAACCCGCAAACCCCAAAGGTCGCGCCTTTGACACTGAGTACCAACTTTTCAGAAAAGTCGTAATAGGCGTTGACGACACTGATTCATCTGAAAAAGGAGCCACATTTGCCACAGCCTTGCAGGTAGCATCAGTACTGGATCGTTCATCAAGCAACTTCAGATTTTTGCGTTTAACCCTGGCACTCAACTGGCCAGCAAATCCCACAAAGACAACAAACAACGCTGCATCTGGACTTGTATTTGCTGTTAAACCTGGACATGAAAAAGAATTAATCAATTCTTTTGAAAAACTGATACGAAAAGCGACAGCTTCAAAACAAACGGGCATGGTTGTAATGGAAAAAATCCGTTCTCCAGATGTCCTTAAAACTTATGCTCGGAAAGTGAAACGTGAACAAGTAACCGTTGAAGAAGCATTCCATGCAGCCGAACAGGCAGGCGTACAAGCAATACCCATAACTGGAGAACGCGGTTTAATTGGTGCTTTAGCGGTTGTTGGTTTAGTTGATAATGCCCAAGAAGCAGTTACTCCAGTGAACCTTAAAGAAGAAACAGAAACCATAGGGTATGCTAGATAAGTTTCTAAGCCTGTAGCCCCTGAATATCCAGCGTCCAGTATGCTTGCTATAATTGCAGCAATCTGCATGACTACTTTGGTAGCAACATCACTGTTAAGACGACATAAACCTAACCAATAGACAATTAACAGCTTCACTGTATTTTTTTAGTCTGTTTGGAAAAATCAGCCTTTTACAGTTTTTTATGTCAGCGTAACCTTAAATGTTTAAACACAAATTACTCAGTGAAGTGTACTGGCTTTGTTTGTCAGAAAGGTTTAATTTGCCTACAGTAATATGATTGGCTAAAACTGATAATGCAGGCAGTTTAGCGCGTGCGGGATTCCCCAAGCCTGGTATGGGGCAGGCCTGCTAAGTCTGTGGTCGAAAGGCCGCGTGGGTTCAATTCCCACATCCCGCGCCATCCTAACCCTAAAAAATGCGAGCAGTTACTTTAGCAAGCAACGCTGAAGAACTTAATTTTTGGTCGATAGCACTTGGCTAAGGGCAGTCATGAGAGTTTTTAACCGTAACCGGGTAAATACGTGGTTGGTGTTCTTGACAATTTTTTGGTAGTGCATTCTTAAAGCAAATTTTTTTCTAACTTGATAGCGTGAATGTTTTTTGATGCTGGAAATGGTTGTGGCTTGTTTGAGTTTGAGGCTGGATTGCCTGCGTGATTTTTTGTGTTTTATTCAGTGGGCACTTTCCAATTTGTCTTATTAATAATTCGTTACGATGTCATACGAATAAGCGGCTTATTTAAGCTAGCTTTAAAAAAGGAGAATAAAAATGAAAATATCTGCAAAATTGTTAACCCTGTTTGTTGCAGTATTGTTGTCAACATCAGTCATTTTTATTTTAGATGACATACCTGTTGAAGCTCTACCTGCTGCACAACAACCAACCGTAACAATACCTGACGGCGCTACTGCTGATACTACCGCTGAAACAATTGCTCACTTAAGCTTCAGACCTAGAATTGTGGGTAAAGACCAACCAATCATAGTTAACATTTGGCTTCAATCAGTTACTTTGGGCGCTAACTACAAGTATTACCAATCATACAAAGTTACCATCACCAAACCTGACGGAACAAACGACATTTTTATCAAGGACTCATACGTAGCTGACGCAACTGCATGGTTCGAATACACACCAGATCAGGTCGGTACATACAGTATCAAATTTGATTTTCTTGGACAATACTTCCCGAACGGAACATACTTTGAAGGCGTAAACTATGACAATGAACAGGCTATCGGTCCCTATACTGCAGGACAATTTAATCGACCAAGATACTTCAGTTCAGTCTACTACAAGCCAAGCTCAGATGGTCCATACACACTTGAAGTTCAAGAACAACAAGTTCAATCATGGCCCATGTCACCTTTACCAACAGACTACTGGACAAGACCAGTTACTACACACAACCGTGAATGGTGGCCAATTTTAGGTAACTATCCCGCTACTGGCATTGTTGGAGGCGGCGACTACTGGCCAGCAGACACAAACACTTACGCTTTACCACGATACGGCTATTTACCATATGTTGTTGGACCTAAATCTGCACACGTAGTTTGGAAGCAACCTTTCAACATTGGCGGCCTTGTCGGCGGCACAATGGGTCAACAGAGCATCTGGGAAAGTGCCCGAGTAATCTATGGCCATCCAACTTTGATTTATTCAGGCAGAGCATACTGGACAACTACAAAAGTAGCTGACGGACAAACCCAAAGCGTTTGGCAATGCTACGACATAAGAACAGGCGAAGTCTATTGGGAAAAATATCCTGCTGTGCAAACACCAACATTTATCATCTATGATGCAGGTGCCTCAGAAATAGCTGAAGCAGAACCTCACTTAGCCACAGTGTATCTTGGATACATGGGTAATGGCTTTTTCATTAAATATGACCCATGGAACGGCAACATCGTTGGTAACTATTCAACTGCTCCAATAACAACTGCAAGCACATACTATGCTGAACCATACGCTTATGGAGTACAATCCATTGGTTCTGGCTCAAACGCTCAATATCGATTAATTAAATGGATAACCACAGGAACAAGCAACGATTTTAGTACACGTGTAATAAGCAACGTCTCTTGGCCTCTTAGTAGTTTACCTGCAACCGTTGATTTTGAAGCTGGATTAGCTGTAAGTGCAAGTGCTACAACAATCTTGTCGTACAGTCTAGAAACTGGACAACTTGTAGCAAACATATCAACTGGCATGGCATACGCAACAGAAGGAACACCCGCGCAGGTCGACCATGGAAAAATTGCACAACGCTACAATGATGGTTACTGGCATTGCTGGGACATTAAAACTGGACAATACCTCTGGAAGAGTGAACTATCTAGTTATCCATGGGGAACATTTGGAACCTATGGCTCATGTAGCTACGGCGGCATGATAATGTCTAACCAATTCGATTCAGTTACAGCTTTAAACTGGACTAACGGAAAAGTTGTCTGGTCATACTACGACCCTGCAGCATCACCATACGAAACCCCTTACACAGCAGGTAATGAAACCGTTAACCCTTGGCACACTTGCGGAATGATTGCTGACGGCGTCTACTACACTATGAATGCAGAACATTCAGCTGACATGCCAATTAAAAGAGGCTGGCGAATGCATGCAATCAACATCACTACAGGCGAAGACATCTGGAGTTTTGCAGGAACCCAATCAGGCTCAACCGATGGTTCACGTGTATTCCAAGGAGCTATCGCTGATGGATACTTAGCATACTCAGACGCATACACTTGTATGGAGTATGTAATCGGTAAAGGTCAAAGCGAAACCACAATTTCAGCACCAGACATTGATGTAGCAATCGGAACAGGCATGATGATTAAAGGCACAGTTCTTGATTTGTCACCAGCTCAACCCGGAACAGCATGCGTCTCCAAAGACTCAATGACAACAGTAATGGAACACATCCACTTGCAACTGCCAATCACTGGAATATACAACAACGAAACAATAATAGGTGTTCCAGTTTCAATCGATGCAGTTGACCCCAACGGCAACCCAATGCACATTGCAACAATAACCTCTGACGGTTACAGCGGCACCTTCGGTTACAACTGGGAACCAGAACTTGCAGGCCAATACACCATAACCGCAACATTTGCAGGCGACGACTCATACGGCAGCTCATTTGCAACAACATACGTTAACGTAGTTAACGCACCTACACAATCGACGCCAACAACAACTTCTGATGTTACAATGCCACCTTACGAAATGTACACTTTAGGAACAGCCATAGCCATCATAATAACCATAATCGTAGTTGGGTTCGTATTTAGAAAACGACCTTAACAAACCCACCCTTTTTTATTTTTTTCTTGCTTTTTTCAAATAGAATAATACCAGCAAAAAATCTTTTAGACTTACTGTCATTTTAAAAAATCGAAGGCCTATCCATGACCAGTTACTCCACAAATCCACAATTAACAATCGAAGACGAAGAATACACAATATTGCTTGAAGCCAGTGAAGAATTCGAGAAACAAAAAACCGACAAAACCTTTAAAGAAAGATTTGGAACTGCCCCTGAAATTGTAATGCGAAAACACCTGCTTCAAAGAAAACTTAACCTTTCACTTAACCCTGCTATAACCATTGAAGGCTCAAAAATCAAAAATGACCTACTTTTGTTAAAAGATAAAGTTGACGCAAACCAAAACGCTTTCCCCGCTGCTTCTGTGAAAGCTGTGATAGCGGTTAGAAACAACTCTGTTGGCGTTAAGGTGTTGAAAAACGGTAAACGGGAAGACCCTAACAAGGCGCTACGGCTAAAATTCAATGAAACTGAAGCATTAACAAACGTCAAGAATTATGTTGTAATCGTTCTTTCTGAAACTCTGCTCCCGCCTAAAGGTCCATACAAATGGCGTTTTAGCGAAAAAGCTATTGGAAAAGCAAACTGCAGAGTCTTTACCTTAATTGCCCGCCAACTTTATCCCTCAGGTGGACTCTACGTCAAATCAAACATCGAAGAAATGCTTCAAAACGGGCAGATGAAAAAGACAGGCGAATTTGAAAAGCTGATAAAATATCTGCAAAACATTTAACCAAACTGGCCAAAAAGCAAAAAATTTTTCACGGAGAATATGTTATCAAGTATGTCATCAAAACATAACATTTTTGATGTTTATTCACAAAAATGCTGGTATAGCTCCAAAAATTGGGTAAAAATTTGCGGGGTTGCTTTCTTATTTTTAGAAGTAGAAGTATTGTTCCTGATTTTTGTGATTGGCGTTAAATTTTTCTATTATTTGCATGATGAAGTCGTCTTCGCAGGCTTCTATTCTGTCGCATTTCATGCATGGTTGCGGGGTTACAAGAAAAATGGCATAGTTTGTTAGGAAATATTCGATTCTCATGCGACGTATGCGGCATTTTTTAGTTGCATTGTCAGGTCTGACTACTGCTATGCCAAATCGTGCATCAGAATCAATAGTGCCTTTTATGAACTCCAAAAAACCTCACAATATCATTCTAGGAATAATGATTAATGAATGTTCTTTTTTAGCAAAAATGCAGTAAAGCAAACTTTATTTTTCTTTTCCAGTATCTCTCTGGACTTCATTTTTTACTTTGTCATGAATTTTTTGAGGAATTTCAGGCGCTTCTAAATCAATCGCATCCCATCTGGTTCGAATGCTTTTCATTGTTTCATCTAAATTCGCGTCAGCATCCATGAAGCATAGTAGCTGCTCTATTTCGCGTCTTAGGTTGCCGTATTTTACTGCTGCACTGCGGTGGCTTTCTGCTAATTTACCATAGTTTAGAAAAGTGTTTAGGCTTGAAAGCACTGCTGCTATGATGCTTAAAAATCCCGCTAAAATTTGCAGTACAACTGAACTTGTGCCGTTAGAAGCTATTGAGGTAAATACCGCTGTTCCGACGATGGTTGTGAATATTACGACGATGGCACCCAAAATTTGGCTACGTTGGGTATAATGGGTTGCTGCCCTTAAGTGTGAGTTATGGTCGATTTTTATGCCGTTTCTCCATTTTTGAAGACGCTCTTTTGCCTGTGCTTGCGTTGACATGTTTGCTCTTTTTTAAATCTTGGATATTCAAGTATATAACACGTATGCTTCTGCTTTTTATTAAAAACTTGATTGGTTGGATACATTTTTTAGCTCTGGAAGTTTAACCGTTCAAGTTTTAAGGGCTGTTACAGGTACATGTCAACCACATAAGTTTATGAGCGTTTTTCGGGTTACCACAAATGTTGCTTCTCCTAATTATAAAGGAGGTGGATAGGTTATGCCTAAAGAAGAAAAGCCTAAAGGAAAAATGTCTGTCTCAGAAGCAGGTCGGCGTGGTGGAATGAAAACTTCAAAGACTCATGGGAAAGATTTTTATAAAAAAATAGGTAAGCAAGGTGGAAGCCGCGTTAAAGCCCTTATTGAAGCAGGCAAAAAACGTGAATCTCCTGTGGAAGCCTAGGTTGTTTTTAGTTTTGGTTTTTTCAGTTTTGTGATTGTTGACTGTGGTTTTTTGTTTTTGATAAAATTTAAAGCAAACCGTTTCAATACAAGTCATACTTCCGCGAGGACTAGTTTCAGGGTTAAAATGGATTGTTTAGCCACAAAACGTTCGCTTATACTGTCACGGTACTGTTAGTTTTTGCAGTTGTCAGCTTTTGTTTGTGTTGTAGAGGCGTCTGTTGAATGTTCCAGATGCCACAGAACAGGACACAATACAAGCCCAACATGTATTAGATGCGGCGGTGCAAGACAAATAGAGCCGAACATAACTTTTGGCTTTCTTATGGTAGGTTCAAACCATATCAAACTAATGTTTCAAGAATTTATCACAATCCCTAAAACATTGACGTCTACGTTAGGCCACAGCAACCATAAACACCCAAAAAAATGTTTTAACCCAAACCAGCAACAGCACACGTTTAAAAACAAACAGCAACACCCTGATAGTGATAACTTTTAACAAGTTAAAAGACGAAAACTACTTACCCACCAACTTGACCTAAACATTGAACCCATAACTTGTACAGACTGCAACGGTTCAGGCAAGGGTATTAACGGCTTTACAGGTGATGGCTCAACGGTAATTGCAAGGCAATTAGACAATGTGAGTAATGCAAATTGAAAAGTTTTTGAATACAAGTATGCAAGTTAAAACAAAGCAGAACAATTTTTGTTGCGTTTAGTTTTAGCAGTGATGCGTCAGTTGCGGTGGTTATGGGCAGAATTAATTATCGTGTTGACTTGAAGTTGATAACGGTGAAAGAATTATTAACCCATAAAGAGCCTGTTGTGCTTTAGTTTAAGCTGTGACTGTTTGGCGGCAGACTTCTTGCATCATTGACAACATTGAGGGTACAGCAAACATTATGTCAGTATCTGAAACTATGCCAACTAGTTTGTTGTCTCGTGTTACAGGTAAATGTTTAATTTTGTTTCGTTTCATCAAGTTTGCAGCTTCTTCTACGGTGGCTTGTTCGTCAATGGTGATAATGGGGGTTGAAGCTACCATTTGAGCAGTTAAAGCGCCAACAGGCAATCCGTATTCGAAACCACGGACAAGGGTGTCTCTTGTTGTAAGAATGCCGACTGGTTTGTCAGGTTTATCGTTCTGAACAACAATCAAAGAGTTGATGTCATACTTGCTTAAGGTAGCTATTACTTCACGTATGCTGGTGTCTTCACGAACAACTCGTGGATTTATAGTCATGATATCCCGTACAATAGCGTTGCTTGCCATAAAAAATCACCAAAAAATGCATCATGTATGTAGAGAAATCTTGTTTATCAACATATTGTTTTACGGTTTTCTTTCAATTAAGTTTAAAGGCATCTTTAAACGGTTAAAGGTTAAAGGTGCTTATTCTTGAGTATAGATCAATCTAAGACTTCTGAATATTTCTGTCAAGAATTAGACAACGCCAAAACATACGCGGAAGTATGGAAAATAGTCAAAAAAACGGTAGAATACTCCATGCGTAAACGCAGAGGCAGCATGATGCTTTTTCTGGACAATTTACCCCTGCAACTAGGAGCCTATTACCCAGTCGGCACAAACAACATCGTATTAAACAGAGCACTAGTGGATGTGGTTGAAACAAAAATCAATTCAAAAGAAACAATCAACGCTCTCATCTACAACTTGCTGCTTCATGAGTACCTGCATGCACTTGGGGAAATGTCCGAAACCGCAGTGCGCCAACAAGTTATAGAAGTTGCCAATAAAAGCTTTGGAGAAACACATCAAGCAACAGTGCTGGCCCGCAAATCGCCCTGGATGCTGCTTAAAGATTTGCCTTTGGCGGCACTTGCCGGGTCTTCTGTGCCTAAAGGTTCCATGGAAATCGTCAGAGACTTTGAAGGCGCCGATCGTTACATTGTTTAACTTGTAATGTGTTTACATACTTTTGGCTTGAAAAACAATCAATACGACCTACCCCCCTTAGGTTTCTGCAATGAGTTTCTAATAGCATCCAAATAGACAGCAAATAGGTTGGTTGCTAATGTAGGGAATTGCTTTGTTGGGCAAGAATCTGTTTAAGGTCGGTTCTCTGGAGTTTAAAGACTCAATTTTTGAACTTTTAAAGGTGTAAAGAAGAGGTTAGCGCAAATAATTCAGTTGTACCATTTGATACATTAAAGTGTTTGTTTGCACCAGATTTGTCGCAACATTAATAGCTGTCTCTATTCTTTAAAGTTAAATGCAGGCTTGGGAGCAAGCTTTAGATGCAATGCACTGAGGCATTGAAGCGTGCTGATTAAAACAGCGTAAAATCAGTATGCGATTAAGACTTTGCCTCTTTGGGCTGAACATGCAGAATGTTGATAGCATCTAAGCTGTGAAGCAACAGATTTAGAAACGGCGATTCGAGTCTGTCTGCGTCAAAGACACTGTTTAGATGGCCGTCGCAACAATAAGGCTCAGACCAAGCCTGTGAATAATTAGAAAGTGGAAAAAAGAATCATTCCCAAACGGGTTTTAGCTTCCACTTTTTTCTAATTTTTAGTCACTGTTTATTCAAAGCATAGAAGAGCGTCAATTCGTCATCAGTAATACCTACGCGACGAAGTTTATCAAGACAAGACGTAAACTGCCCTTCTGAAAAATTAGGTGCCTTGATCATGTCGGTTGTAAAGTGCCCTGTTTCTTTGGATGCACGACCTTTTTTGAGCGCTAAACGTTGTTTTTTGAACCTGTCGAGCGCTTTGCAGTCCTCTGAAAGCATGCCAAAAGGCGTGTTTGGAAACTGTCGGCAACCATCCGGTCTGATAGCGTAAATAGAGCAGATACTGCCTGTTTGAAATGGGCACTTGGTGGCCGCGATGTGCGCCTCATATTTTTCTTCGCTTTCTTCAAAAAGTCTGCCCAATTCATCTTTGAGAGAGTTAAATTTGGCGTAAGCATCTGGGTTTTGTTTGGGGGACCCGTGTATTTTTCCAGCGTTTAGGAAGTCTTCAAGTGTGCAGCAGACGCCACATTTGTCGCACACAAAAGGCAAGTTGATTGACCAAGCCCCTTTTTTGTTTTTGAATTCAAGGTGAATGTAATATGTTTCAAGCATTTTGGTCCATTTGAATATGTTTTGGAGATTGCTTAAGTTTTCGCCTAAAAAATAAAAGCTGCTTTGCCTTATGCTTGTTGTATGGTGTGGTTTGTTGCTTTTTTGAGAGGCATCAACGTTGGCGGACGCGTGGTTGTTAAGCAGACGTTAAAAGACGTTTTTGTCTCGTTAGGTTTCTCGGATTTTTCGACTTTTAAGCAAAGCGGCAACGTAATTTTTCAAACCCAGGAATTAGACTCGCAAGAGTTGATCCGCAATATTGAGGCTAAACTGCAAACCACTTTAGGCTACCCTGTAGCGGTTTTCATTCGAACAATCAAACAATTAAAAGACATGCTGGACTTAGACCCTTTCAGAGACCAAATACCAGAAGGCACAAGCTTTTTAGTAACGTTCTTGCCCACTGCACAAACCCAACTTACCTATGAATTGCCGTTTATCATTCCAAAATCAACAGCAAAAGTCATCAACGCATGCGGAACTGAGGTTTTTAGTGTAACCCATTGCGGCGGGGAAGGAGCTTTGCCAAATCCATTCATAGAATCCAAATTTAAAGTTAAAGCGACAACCCGCAACTTGAACGTAATAAGGGGGATTGTAAAAAAATACGGTTAACATTGCGGAGCGTGGCTATTTTTATTAGATTGTTTTTTCTTTCTAGTTATTAGCGAATTTTTAAGAGGTGCTATTTTTGGCAAATAAGAAAGGCGACAAATTTGAGTGCGATGAATGCGGGTTAGTTGTTTTGGTTGAAGACCCTTGTGGTTGTGAACCTTGTGAGATAGTTTGTTGTGGAGAACCGATGAAACCTGTTTCAGAGGAAAAGTCCAGTCAAAACAAGCAGAAAAGCATCAAGTAACCTAATTTTTTTCCACTCTTTTTTTGTTTAGGATTGCTATTGTTTATTTTATTTGTCGCATTAAGCGTTGGTAGATGTAGAGGAAGTAGGTGGCTGCGAATGCTGTTAATGCGAGTTCGCCTGAGAGTACGATTGTGTTTTGTTCTATGGCCATGAAGTAGCCTTGGGAAAAGATGTCTGTGAAGACAAGTATTTGCAGAAATATTGCTCCGCCTAAGCAGCTTAGTCCGAAGCTGTGGAAGGCGAATCGTAGTTTTCTGCCTAAATTGTCAGGGAGCATCATTTTTGGTCAAGAAAAGAACATAAAAAAGTGTTTATTAAGACTTATTAAACAATACTTAATAAATTAAATAAATACCACAAATAAACAAACACCCAACAACAAAACCCAAAAACCAAAAACTAACACGTCCCACCTGACAACTCAGAAACCCGCCTTTTAACCAAAGAATCATAACCCCTGAACAGTTCCCCCCAGCCACTCCACACTAACCAGCAGACGACTCCACCGAAGACGAAATCACCCTACTGTCTAAAACATCAGGCGGAACCAAACGACGCTCACCAACCTTAATCAAGACTCTTTCACCATCAACACAATCAACAAAATCCTCTAACGCCTCAACAAGCCAGTAGCCTTCACTTTCAGTAACAACTTTAACCTTGCTTACACCCTTGTAAAAATAAATTTTATCACTCAAAAACAACTCAACCTACAATTACAAAATAAGAAAAAAGGATATAAACACAAACTTAACCCGTTTACCTTCAAGGCAAGGGTTAGGCTTTTCGAATAGTATTTGCTATCGCCAAAATAATTGAAGGCATAGTGAAAACACTGAAAACCCGCGTGTATTTTGCAGATTCCGCTTTTTTTATGTTTTCCATTTCGCCTCCACCCTGCAAATAGCCTTTGATGAATGCTTCAGTTAGAGCTTCCGGGGCACCGTTATTTTGAAGTGGCTGCATATAGTGGCCTGAGTAGTAAAGGAACTCAGCTATGTCCCATGCTTTGTCGCCATCCTGAGTTGCCTGTTCAAAGTCAAGAAGATAAACCGTGCCATTTCTGCCTATCATCACGTTTTCTGGTTTAGTATCGCCCAGAGTCATGCCGTGTGAATGGACTTTAGCAAACAATTCGCCTGCAGTTTCAACGTAGGCAAGTTCTTTGCTTTGGGCGGGCGTAGGCTCTAAAGCTAACCGTTTTATTAAATGGCTCAAGTCTTCCCCTTCAATAAAATCCATGAAAACCAACCGTTCAGGATTGCTCACATACAATATTTTAGGCACATTAAAACCGCGTGTTCGCAGAAACTCGCTGGTTGCGCACTCCTTGGCTAAGCGGGCTTTTCCTGAAACCGCAAAGGCTCTTGCACCAAACGACCACAACGTCAGGGGGAACCATTTAAAACCTGACCATTCTTTAAACCGTTTAACCAGAACCTTGCGTTCTACGCCGTTTACTTGGGCTGTTATTAAGTAAATGTCGTTTAGCACTCCGCCGATTGGTTCAAAGGTTATGCTTTCAGGTTTTTCGTTTACAAACATTTTTTGGGCGAACCCTGAAATGTTTACTTTATCAGCAAGTGAAACTAGCCCTTCAGAGGTAGGGACAAACACGTATTTGTTAGGGTCAATAACGTAACAACTAGGGTTAATATCCGGCTGCAGAAGGCGTATGTTGATTTTTTGGGTTTTAATGAAAGCCTGCGTGTTTTGTGCTATAATGTTTAACAGTTGGGGAAACACGCCGAAAAAGGAAGAGAAAAGAGTGCGGGGCGCATTTTTTGTAATGTTTGTAATCCAGACACGTGGGTTTCGGCTTTGAAGTGCAAACTCTTTAGACACAGTAACATAACCGTCTACACGGCTGATTAGACGTTCAGCTTCCAGTCGTGTAAGAGCGTCATTGTAGCTTTTTAGCGCTTTTTCTTCATTTTTTAGGGTGTTACCTTCAAGCATGTTTGACATTTCATTGGCAAACAAAGGAAAAACGCGTATACGCTTAAGCAGTACATCGTAAAGAAAAAACTGCGGTTGTATCTGCATGTGGTAAATAAGTTCAGGATAACCTGTGGAAAGATTTTCTATGGATTCAAGGATTAACCTTTTTTTCAACAGCAATTCTTGGGCGTACAGGTACTGCTCGCCTTGTATGCTTGAATAAGGAAATATTAGTTTACTTGCTATTGCTTCGCCTAAGAATCCGCGGTCTATGTCTCTTTCAAAAACCCATTGGTCCACAGCAAAAATAATGACGTTTCGACCATTGATTAATCTTAAGTAGCTTAAGAGTCGTGGCTGAAAATCTTTTATGACAACAACAATTTCAAGAACAGATTTTCCATTTTCAATGCGTGTTGGGTAAGTGTCGATTAAACCAATCGCTGTTACATGCGCTGAACCAGCAGTATGACAAGCCAAATCAATGATTTGCTGTTTTAACTCATTTAATTCTGACATGCCAATGGTCACAAGGTCACCTGCTAACTAAGAAGTCCTGTTCTGTGCCTTGATAAGACAACATAATTAACTTATTAACCTGTCTAATGAATGAAAAATAAAATGTCTAAAAGGGAAAAAATTAAACTTTTACTTCAATTTTGGTGAATGTTTTTTTGTTTTTATTTTTTTTCTCGGTTTGTGTGTTTTTGTTGTACAGTTTTTCTGTTTTACTATTGTACAATAAGTCTTTTATTAGACACATAGTATTGTTTCTTTATACACCATAAAGCTTCATATAAAAGTTCATACTTAAAACAAGCACAACAAAACAAACCCCAAAACGCTTGGATTAGACAAAATCCACCAAATACGCCAACAAAAAATGCAAGGAGAGAAAGACAAACGCAAGAAAACTACAAAAAACAAATCATACAACGCATAATCAAAAACTTACTAGACATCCAACTCTTACGAATGGTAAAAGCCGAAGAACTATGGGGTTACAAAATCAAAAAACAAGTAGAAACAGACTTTAGCATAAAACTGCGTCACGGAGCCCTTTACCCAACCTTAAACTCGTTAGAACAAAAAGGCTTCCTTAAAAGCTACAAACAACAAAAAGACGGCAGGGCACGCAAAATATACAGCATAACCCAACAAGGAAAAGAATACCTTCAAGCCTACGATTTGGTTCTTAAACAGCAACTTGAAGAAGCCACAATTTAACAGCTTGGCTTTTTAGGTGTAAAGCAAGCGTTTTAGGGTACGCTTAAAAAGCTTTCTGTATCTCGATAAAAAAGCTTTTATTCTTAAATAAATGACTGAAAAATAGAGGAAAAACGAAAATGAATTTCGAAACAAGCAAAATTTTAGGCGGCATAGGTGCATTACTGATATTGCTTGGAGTAATACCAAACCTTAACTACATGGGCATTGTTGAACTTGTCGGCGTCATCCTGATTCTTGTCAGCCTTAACGGTTTAGCCAACCTTTACAAAGACAGAAACATCTTTAACAACGCAATCTACGGAGTAATCTCTGCTGTAGTGGGCGGCGTAATTGCAGTAGCAGTCGCGTTTACAGTATTTGTAAGGTCATTTCAGGACTTCATACTTCAACTGTATCCCCAATGGGACGGTTCTTTAGAGTCACTGGCTGGACTTCAAGGTTTAACCCCAAACACTAATTTAGACCCAGCAGCAATTGTTCCGTTCCTAACAGGACTTCTGTTAATCATTGTTGTAGTATGGATTTTCTCAGTGATTGCTGCCTTCTTCATAAAACGGTCACTAAAAGAAGTTGCAGTCCACTCGGGCACAAACCTGTTCTCAACTGCAGGCTTACTACTACTCATCGGTGCAGTGCTTATCATAATCGGTTTTGGCATAATACTTGTTTGGATAGCCGCATTAGTACTTGCCATAGCATTCTTTACAATGAAACCCCCAGAACGCGTCCCCCCACCAACGACAGAATCAACACCTCCACCACCCCCAACAGCAGTCTAAAAAACCAAAAACAAAACAAACCCTTCTTATTTTTTTCTTTTTTTCAGCCCTTAGTTGAATAGTTTTTAACATGCTTTTGGATGAAAAAAGCGTCAATACGACCTACCCCCCTTAGGTTTCAACATACAACCACTAATTGGACCCTAATAGTTGGTAACTAGTCATTTTTTGCTTTTATGCACGTTTGCTTTGTGAAAGTTTATGTAATCATCTTTTGTGGTTGGGTTAGTTTTCTTTTTTGTTTTGGTTTTCTTTGAGTTTTCGGTATTCTTCTTCTGTCATTCTGTCAACAACGCCGGTTCGTGCAAACACTGTTAAGCCATGCGCTAATAGCCCGATTCCCCAAAAAACCAACGGAAAAATGAACCAAGGAAACCCGTTAACCGGTAAAGTAAAGAAGTACCATAAGAAAAACAGCAAAACGTTAACTGCACAATAAACAACCAAATGAATATAGAAACCTAATTTTTCTTCAACCCGTTCTCTTGCTCTACGCCGTAACTCCTCATCAGAATTCAAACAAAACACCGTTAACAAATATTTATGACTATAAATATTTAAGACTTTTACAGTCGAGTGTATGCGATGCATTTATTGGTTGCCTTTGCAAAATAGGTTTTGGGCTGGCGAGTTGGTGTGTGGCTTTCGGATCCAGTCTGCTGGGTCTGAGGAAACTCCGCCCACACGTAGAATTGCAACACCCTCTCGGGGCGTAAGGCGAGAGCCTTGGCAACGGAGCAGAAACGACACGTCCACCTGGCGTATTAACGGATGAGGCACCATAAAATGCCGACCAGCCAACGTTGGAAGCGATGAAACGGCCGTCCTGCAAGTGGAAAGGGCAAACAGACGCTGATGACCCTCTACAAGAGGCGCGGGTAGCCCGATTAGCCGAATGCCACAAAATAAACAAAAGGCGGGTTACATCCAAGACGCCAAGCCCAAACAATGTTACACCGAA
The DNA here is from genome assembly GCA_050108115.1 of Bathyarchaeia archaeon. Taxonomy (GTDB): domain Archaea; phylum Thermoproteota; class Bathyarchaeia; order Bathyarchaeales; family Bathycorpusculaceae; genus Bathycorpusculum. Next base: position 581,981 of record JBNIDP010000001.1, read on the forward strand.
CAGAAGGGGCATGAAACGATGCCTAACACCGTTTTATCGCCTTCTGTTATTCTAAAAACAGTGATGCAATAACTTACCAGTTCTGCAAAAAGCCATAGTTCTTCATTTAGCAAAGAACGAACCGCAAACAATCAACCAGACAGCAACAGCAATCTCAAAAGGCTACCGACCAACATGGACAGCATTCAACAGCTTAGAAGATAAGAAACTCATCATAAAAACAGGAAGCAAAAACTATCGAAACCAAGATTTCCCCTGTTTTTGGCTCACAGATGAAGGCATGATTATGGCTTTATTAGAAGGAGCAGATTCCAGTAAACTGCTGGAGCAAACAAAAATTCTTTACCCTGATGCAGAACCTGCCCACATTTTCTTAGAAGTAATACCGTTTTTTGATACTGAGATTTTAAGAATTGCTCGGGGTTACACCAGAAATAAAGCCAAACTTAGCTTTGTTGAAGTGGCTCAGGTAATTCTTTCAGGAACAGCCCAAGCGATGGAAATTGAGACTGGTAAAAGAATAGCAGTCACCTTAAAGAAATATCCCAAACATTATGATGCTCTCAAAATAGTAGTTCAAGAAATGATTAGACAGCTTAACGGCTTAATCGAGGACTAAATTAAATTACTTTGGAGAGGAGTTGTATCGCTCTCTACTTAGAAGGAATCGTTGGAAGCGAGCAACCACAAGGGTTGCCGCCTACCAAAAATGACTTAGTCAAATCTTTTAGTCTTAAATCTTAAGTGTAACCATGAATAGTATAAACAAGGGCTATCTATGGAATTTGAGGATTCAAAAAAGGCTATCATTCAAGGTTATGTAAAAAACGGTTGTGAGATGCTTAAAGAAGAAGATCGCTCATTTACCGTAAAACATAGAAATCATTCCTATATAGTTGCAGAAGACGATATTATTGACTATGCAGAATTTTTAGATAGGCAGAAAAATTTTAAACAAATTCCTCATTTATGCAGTTTGTGCAGTTCTGATTATAGAGAACAAGTATTAACTTCTGTAGATAAAATTCGAAGGCTACCCATAAATTACACAATTGAAAAACTCCAAAAAAAGCAATTATTTTTCAATGTATGGGAGGAAACTTAACTGCTGAGATAAGTATAGCTTCAAAAGATTTCTTTAATTTTTTTCGTTTTGACAAAGGATATTTCGACAGTTATTCAATAGGTTCTTTGTTAGCAGACATGCTTTTTAAGCGTGGGGCAGATATACGAGATTTTTCTAAAAGACTTGTAACCATAAAAGTTCGCGGAATTTCTGAAACCTCAATTGAAAACGCTGCAATAAAATCTACTCGAATTATTGAGGCGTCCCTTTTTCAGGTTTCATACTTAAAAAATTTAGCTTTTTGGTTAGTTGATGAATGGCCAAGCAGTAAACGGTCAAAAGCAGGAAATAATAGAATTAAGTCATTAGGTGAACCCTATCCCAGTTGGGCATTTCAATTGAGAGCTGACTATAATTCCGATTTAATTAAATTCTACCAGTTTGGAATGAGTACTGGTTTAGCAGAAATGAAATTCTTGTCATTCTATCAAGTTTTAGAGTACTTCTTTATTCAGATATCAAACGAAAAGTTATATGAAAAACTATCTACGAAGATTAAGGATCCTAAATTCACTCTTTCAGAAACTAACCTTGATCGCATCGTTTTTGATGTAGTTAAACACAAGAACGAAAATGATGAAACTGAGATGTTGAAAAATGTGTTAAAGAAGTTTGTCGATGAACAAGAAATAATAGAGTTTATAAAAAATCATGAAAAATATCTTGGAAAACCAGTTTATTCTGGACAACATTCCGTCTTTGGCGCCTCTATGGAAATTCGTTTGCAGATAGGACAAACAATCAGTAACATTTCGAAGGAAATTAAAGAAATTCGTAACGCTTTAGTTCATTCTACCGATCGTTATGAACGTAATGCTCGGCATGTTCCTTTTACTAAAAGCACTGAACTAATTGAGGAGAGACTGCCCCTTATGAAATTCTTAGCTGAAAAAGTCATAGTGAACTCAGGTACCCCCTATACATGATTGAACATATGCCAAAAGAGTTATTACTAGTTGATCATAGTAGAAGAATAGGGATTTAATTTGAATGAGAATAGTAGAAAATTACTAATCCCAAAGGCGGGTTACATCCAACACACCAAGCCCAACTTTTTCAAATTAATCAGATTCCGACTCAATGTTGCGCTTCGGGCAATTCATCCCCTGACTCTAAGGAAAAGATTGTAGTGCGCTACAGGACTCTTTTTACTCTATGCCTTCTCGCATTTAATGGCTCTGTTTTTGCTTAACAGGAAAAAGCGAAATAGTGATTTACTTTTTAATCTTTAACATTCAGGAAATTGATGTAAAAAATTTATTAAAAAACTATTTTTTTGATTCTTAAAGTATTCATACATTTAAGCATTATAAAGAGTGTTGCCGCGTACTGTATCTTTTTATTCATCTTTATAGTGTACTTGTACCGCTTATAGGGTAAACAAGAAGGAGAAAGCGTGAGTAGTCTTAATGCAGTTAGCCGCTGGAATAAAGTTTGGATATTAGCCACTATTACGTCTTTAATGTTATTCGGCATTTACTGGGTACAGAGTGCGTATAACCGCATACTGCTAGACCTTATAGAAAATAGGCCTTTGATTAATCCATCAAATTTTTGGCTTGACCATGCTTTTGGCGCAACTGCAGACACCTTAAGAATAGTCGCTGTATTCCTGTTGTTCTTTGTTATCTATTTGGCTTGGGGACCTAAAAAACAAAATTTTAATGCTGTGAAAAAATATTTAGCTGCAGCTATCTTCTTAGAAGGAATATATTGGCTATTAGTTTTGCCGGAAAATGTAAAGCGTATAGTAACGGGTTATCAGCCAACACTTTTGTATGTTGGGTTTTTTATTGAAATTTTGGCAGCTGGGTTAGCATTCGTATTTTTAGGTACAAAAGTGTGGAGGTACAAGGAAGGTGAAAGCAGGGACCTGATTAAATGGGGCTGTGTTGCAGGTGTTAGTTACATTTTTGCCATGTGGATTTACAATCTTTTCAGGTGGCTTAGTATGTCTGGATTATTCGAAGTCACAGACCCTCGTTTAGCTGTGAACCTTTTCAGCGGTTTTACGTCGCTTGGGTTCCTAAACACAGCTATAACGTTGACAATGTCATTTGCCTTCGCGGTTGCTGGTTCATATGTTTTAATCAAGCAAGACAACCGAAAACGTGCAATAACGCTCATAGGCATAGCAATTTTTCTCTTTGGTTTGTACTTCGCATTTTACACAATATATGCTTGGTTTTCACCAACTGAATGGAGTTTCGTGCTTGTTTTAACGCAAATATGGCCTATCCCCCTAATAGGACTGGGAATTGGATTATTAATGGGAAAAAAGTAGGCGCCTCAGTTTTGCCTTAATGTTTCTTTAAAAAAGCATGTAACTAGCCATTATTCAATAGTGCAATAGGAATAATGAGTAAACAGGTAGTAGCAAGAAAACAAGAAAGTACTAAAGCCTAATGCCTGTTACATTCAACACACAAAGCCTAACTTTTGAGGTTACAAACTTGCTTGTTTGCTCCATTGCTATTTTGGTGCTGTAGTTGTTTGTTGACAACTACAAAGCGAAATATACTCAGTAAACCCTTTTTTTGGTGATATCTCCGTTTGTAACTTGAGGTATTGTCAATGACTAATTTACCCGATTCAGTACCTTACAACATTAAGGTGTCCTTCTTTGAGTATCAACGCAAGGAATGGGAAAAAGTCCTTGAATCATCCAAAAACAACTCAATAGAAGAAATACAAGCTGATAGCTCACAGCATTGGGTCAATGTAAATCGGTATGCTTTAGAAAAAATACAACAAATTGATAAGCAAATAGAAGAACTAAAAAGAACTGGAGCTACTCAATCAGCCACCAGTTGCTAAAATAAACGTTCAACCAAACAGGCATAACATCAAACGTGACTTTACAGAAGTTCAAGAACAAATCACCCAACCAACTCAAAGACCAAAAAAGTTAGCACACTTTTCAACACCTAAACCCTTTCTCTTTAGCATAGGAAACAAGCCGATTGACTGTTCTTGTAAATTAGAATCATAGAAAAACAGTTTAAATGACCAAAAAAGTAAAAGGAAAATTTTATTCCTCTTTATCGCCTTTGACGCCTTTTTTGATTCCTGAACCAAGCCCTTTTGCTAAGCCAAAACCCTTCTTTAGACCTTTTCCGACCAATTCACCAGTCTTTTCAGCCGTTTTCTCTGCTTTTCCCTTAACCTCATCTTTACCCAAACATTCACCCCCAAACAAAAAACAACTTAACGTACCTACAATAAACAGGTTAGCCCTTTTAAAATTATTTGGGCTACACTCAAAAACAACAAAATTTTAGTTTAAACTAAAACAATAGAAAAAACAATTTTTTTTTTGTTTTATTGTTCTGCTTCGCTACCTGTGGCTAAAAAGCCGCGGTTTTGTGCAAAGTAAACTTTTATTGGTTTTTCATTGCGTAGCATGTCAACTACACTTTGAAACATGCTTGAGGGTAGATGCATTTTTATGGTTCCATCTGTGTCGCTGTCTGCTTCGAAAGTCATGCCGGCGTCATTGAATCTTACGTAGGCAACTCTTGTGTCGCCGTTATATAGGGTTACTTGTGCTCTGTTTGTTTGGTATCCTTCTTGGCTTCCGTAGATAAAAATTTCGTAGTTTGTTACGTTTACCATGTTTTCACAAGTTAGCATTATGTTGGCAAGCAACTTAAGAGACTTAATGCAACGCATAAAACGCTTTAAAATAAAAGTGATTTAAGATTCATAAGCTATATAGTTAAAAAAACAAACATACGCTAACGGGTCTGAGTTGCAAGGGATAAAGTTAAACCAACAAGTAGAAATAGATTATTCACAATTGTTCAAAGACCAAAAGGATGTTATTCACGTTTTACTTGTTGACGACGACTCAGGTTTACTGGAAATATCAAAAAACATACTAACTACTGAAACAAACTTTAAAATTGATACAGCTTTAGATGTGGAGGACGCCTTTAAAAAAATTAAAAACCAATCCTTTGACGTGATTGTTTCTGATTATGATATGCCCTTAAAAAATGGGCTTCAATTTCTACAAGAACTCCGATTAAACAGAATTGACACACCTTTCATTCTATTCACAGGTAAAGGCAGAGAAGAAGTCTCAATCAAAGCATTAAACCTTGGTGCAGACGGATACATAGATAAACATGGCGACCCCGAAACCATCTATGGCGAACTAAAACATAAAATAATTCAGCTATCAAACCAACACCGCTTCAAAGAAAAACACCTGTTATTAGTAGACCAGTATGAACAGTTCTTTTCCAACATACCAAGCGCAGTTGCAGTATACGAAGCAATCAACGACGGCGAAGACTTCATTTTTAAAGATTTCAATCCTGTAGCCGAAAAACTTGAAAACCTAAACAAAGAAAGCGTTTTGGGAAAGAGCGTTTTTGACGTTTTTTCTGGAGCGCGAGAATTTGGCATTTTTGAGGTTTTCCAACGAGTATGGAAAACGGGCAAAACTGAGCATTTTCCAGCAGCGTTTTATCATGATCAACGTGATTCGGGATCTTGGCGTGAAAACTGGATTATTAAGCTTCCAAACGGTAACATAGCCGCAATATATAACAACCTTACGGAAAGCAAACGAACAGAGGCTGCCTTAGTAGAAAGCCAGAAAAAGTTTAAATTTTTATTTGAAGCAAATCCGGATCCATCAATATTTTTTGACCCTAAATTTCAGGTAATTGAGGCGAATTCACGTTTTAGTCAAATCTTTGGGTACTCACTTGAGGAAATCAAGGGAAAAGATATGGCGGATTTGCTTAGCCCTGAACATTCAAAACAGGAAATCAAAATTATTAAGCAAAAAATCAAAAAGGGTTTAATTGAACTTGTAACGACAATTAGACGAAAAGACGATGTTTCAATTCCACTCCTAGTTTCTGGAAACCCCGTGCTTTCAGATAAAAAACTATTTGGTTCAATTTTTGTTTTTAAAGACATCTCAGATATAATAACAGTTCAAGATGAATTAAGCAAGGCCTTGTCAAAAACACAACAATTAAACGAGAAACTGAAAGTTGTCGGTAGTTTAACCAGACATGACGTGTGTAACAAACTGACAGTAGTTAACAGTTATTCGTATCTTATAAAAAAGAAATGTGTTGATAACCCTGAAATTGCTGAATATCTCGCTAAAATAGAGCATTCTATTTTGGATTCTTTAAAAATATTTGATTTTGCTAAAACATACGAGCAAATAGGTGTCGAAGAACTCGTCAATATTGATGTTGAAAATTCTGTTTGTGAAGCTGTTGGAATGTTTTCAGAATTGCCCTTAAAGGTAATAAATGAATGTCATGGATTGATAGTTAAATCGGATTCTTTACTAAGACAATTAATCTACAACTTGCTAGATAACACCCGAAAACACGGAAAGAAAGCGACATACGCAAAAATATCTTACAAAAAAACCACAAAACAAGTAATATTAACCTATGAAGATGACGGAGTTGGAATCTCTTCTGAGAACAAAATGCACCTTTTTAAACAAGGTTTTAGCACTGGAAATAGCACAGGCTTTGGTTTGTTTCTTTCTAAAAAAATGTTAGAAGTATACGGATGGACCATAACCGAAGCTGGCGAACCAGGAAAAGGCGCAAAATTTGTGATAAATATTCCAATATAAATAAATGAATAATTGAAAGTCAAACAAGCATATCTAAAGATTTTCTTTGCAGGTAAAAGTTGGTTTAAAACGCTAAACAGGGATTAACCTTAAATCCGCTTACTTATCTAACTATGTATGGGGTAAAAATGCTCACAGAATGCAAGTACTGTGGAAAAATGGTTGAACCATTATTCAAAATGGATGATGGCATTGACTGCCTTGTTTGCCCTGAATGCGGACGTGTAATAGACGCATGCACTGATAACATACAAGTTATAGGCAGAGACATGTAACCGCCTGCTTGGAAAAAACGAGCAAGCACTGGATAAAGGCAAACAAACGCTGAAGTAGTAGGTTTCACGCTACACCGACATCAACTAACCACGAGGGCAACAACTAATTGACGCTCCAAAAGTTACTGCCTGTTAACCATGCCTAAAAGCGCAGACGTGATTCAGCACCTAACGCGCGATTATTCAACAAAAAATCACACACAGCCCAATACTTTACAGAACAAACGTCATATTGTTATAGAAGAATCTTCCACAAATCTTTTAAGCACAAAGCACAGTAACCAACCAAGAGGAGAAGGATTATGAAAAAATACATTCTATTGACGTCAGTGATAATGCTAGCTGTCTTTGCTACTGCCACTCTTGCAATCGCGAAACCTACAGTAACTTACGATGTCACAAGCAACTACCATGGAATTGACACACCTTTAGGCGCAAATGTTATTGTAACTGCCACAACAACTGACCCTGATGTTGTAAGCGTTGTTTTCATATGGCATGATGCAACAGGTACAGAGCAATGGCGTGAAACAGTACCCGTTAATTCTGGTCAGGCACAATGTTCAAGTAAACCAGGTGAACCAAGTTCACTTGGCGATTGGGGTGTTCAAGCCTACTTTGTAGCTACAAGCGGCGGTCATTCAGACCACGATATAGACCACATTGTTAGTCAAAAGGCAACCTCATTTATGGTTGTTACCCAGAATGTTGTTCCAGAAGTTCCAATTTTAGGCACCGCAGGCATAGCTGGCGCAATGGCAATTGGCTTAGCAGCAAAACTGAAACGCAAAAACGTCAAACTTTAAAACCCTTGTTCATTTACTATCCTGAGACTTCTTCTCAGGTCTTTTTCTAATATATTCACCAACAAAATTAGAATTATGCGTTAACTCAAAAGTTCAATTAATCAACGCTGACAATCAACTTTTATTGAAAAAAGAATAACAGTCAAAGACACAAAACGGGCAATGACAATTCCGAAGTAAATTTAAAAACGCTTATTTAACATCAAACATAAAATTTTGTTAGCATGGGTGGTGATAAGGATTAAAAATCTTGTTTGTACCTTGTTTGTTGCAGTACTTTCTTTGACTTTGATTTCCGGAGTCGCAGTGGTTAACGCCTCCGTTGGTCCCGCGCCTTCTTCGGGTGATGGAGTTCCAAGCGGTAACCAGTTTATACAGCCAAGTACCCCTGGAATGGGACCAGCTCCTAATGCAGGCGATGGCGTGCCAGACGGGAGTGGACTCTAAAAACATTTTTTCTTTTTTTATCGTAGACAGAAGCGATAAATGCTCAGTTTTATTGGATCTAAAAATGCTTTATTTTATGTTGTACCATTGCTTGATTGCTTTTGTGGCGGTTTCTGAATATCCGTGTTCTGGAAGATTATTGAAAACTTCTTTTTGTTTGTTTTTCCCCGTCATCCCTCTTACCTCAATCACTTACAACAATTATAACAAATGCCTATTATCAAATAACACAGTTAACGATAATATGTTTTTTCAATGATTGGCAGTCTAACTGTTTAACAAACAAGACGGAAAATACTGCTTAAAAAAGCAATTTTCAACTTAAAATTCAAGAATTATCATCAGATTTATTTAAAAAAATGTTGATTTTTTGTAGAACAACGATAATATCCCACAGTTTTTTTTTAAAAAAAGAAAAGATAGGTTATGTTTGATGCTACTTCTTTTTGACTACAATTACTGCGATTACTATAGCGATTATTATTGCAATAGTTGCAGCTGCTAAGCCAATCATCATGTTGCTGTTTATGGTGTCAAAGTTGACTGCTGACGAGGTCGGTTCAGTTGATGTTGCACTAGCTTCAACCACGTTAACGTATGTTGTTGCAAATGAACTGCCGTATGAGTCGTCACCCATGAAAGTGGCTGTTACAGTGTATTGACCAGCTATTTCAGGTTCCCAAGCGTAGCCAAATGTTCCACTCATTCCGTCGGATGTTGTGTCACCGATGTGTACAAAGTTGCAATTAGGGTCAACTGCATCAATTGAAATGGGGACGCCGACAACATTTGCAGGAATGCTGTGTTGCATATGCAGGTATTCCATCCATTCAGACATGGATTCTTTTGAAACACATGGCGTATCGGGCTGTCCAGGTGACATGTCCAAGATTGTTCCAGTCAACATAACCTTTTGACCAAAGGTTACTTCAGTTTGAGGTGCAGAAATCGTAGTTGCGCTTTCGCCTTTGCCGAAAATGTATGTGTATCCATCATAAGAGTTTGAAGCTACAAGATAGCCGTCAGCTGTAGCGCCGGGCGTCATGCAACCGGTTATGTTCCATATGCCTTCGCCTGAAGTTGCGTTTATGCAGTGTAAGCCCCAACCTCTTGTTATGGGTTGTGTTGGTGTGTGCTCTGTGTTGTATGCATAGAGTTTTCCGTCTGCTATCCAGCCTGCAGCGTTGAATGAGTAAACTGATGTGCCGTTTGATGTAGTGTATGGTGTTTCATAGGGGTTTGCGGGTGCCTCGTATTTCCAGACTTCTTTTCCAGTAGCCCAATCGTGGGCGTACACGCCTGAGTATGCAAATCGGTAGAACAAGCCGTAAGCTGAAGCTACACCGTAAGAGCCAAATCCAGGTGAATCCCAGGGATAATCTAAGGCGTCACTTTTCCAAGCCACACTGCCGTCCTTAAGATTTAGTCCAAGCCAGTAACCATTCATTGTTATAATGGCTACTTTTCCATGGTCGGCAACAGTAGATGACGAGCTATACATTGTTTCTTCATAGGTTTGATTCCAAAGTTGAGCACCTGTTAGTAGGCTAGCCGCTACAACATTTGTTCCATACCATGCGCCTACAGCAGCAGGGGTTAATGGGGTTGTTGTAACCGCTATGCCTGATTCCATGTCCCATGTTGTACCTAAATTGCTCCAAGGCCAAGTTATGTTACTAACGACATTCATCCACCATGTTGTTGAAGATACCATAAACGCGCCAGGTATTGCTTCTATTGTCCAGTTTATTAGACGATATCTGTCACTGGTAGCGTTAGCTCCAAGGTCTTGCACGGTTAACCAGTAACCGTTTTTGTAGTAAGTGCCGCTCGTTAAGGGGGCAATGCTTATGTTTAGATTTACTGCGCCATTCCATGGGTTATATGTTATCAGCTTACCACCAGTTATAGAAACTAAATGCACATCTTTTGAAAACCTTGATTCTCCACCGGGAACTTCAGAGTAGCCTTGATAATACAAGATGTTGGTTGGTGCTGACTCTCCAGAGTATAAGGGTCTCTTCCAGTAGACTTCACCAGTACGCAGGTCATAGCACATCCAGTAAGTTCGGCTACTGGGGCTGTTGTTTTCAACATCGGCTTCTGTAACGGTTTGATAGCATCTTCCTTCATAAATTATTGAAGGATTGCCGCCGCCAGAACTCCAGTCTTCAACCTTTGTGTCACCTTCTATTGGCCCGATTAATCCACCAATAGCACCTTGTCGTCTCCATACAATGTGGGCAGTGTCTGGTGCTTGAACCCAAGGAGTAAATCGGTAACGGTCTCCATAAGCCCAGTAAATGTTTGTATTTTCTGGCCAAGCTGACCCTCCGCCAGGTCCTCGCCATGGAAAGTGCCCTGCAATCCACCACCATTCTCGGTTTTCAGGTGAAATTGGTCTAGTCCAGTAATCAGTCGGTAATGACGATGCAGGCCATGAGGCTACAGTATTTTCTTGAACAACAAGTTCTTGCCAATCAGTTGATGATGGTGCGTAGTAGCAGGATTGTGGGAAGTTAAAAGTTGTTGCTTCTCCGTACATTACAGCACCGAATTCAGTTGAATAGTTTCCTGCGGGGAAGTATCCGCCTTTGAAATCAAATTTAAGTTTCCAAACGCCGACTTCGTCAGCTAAATATTCAAACCAGGCAGTGGTGTCTGCGCGATAAGAATCAACGGTTATTACATCGGTTTGTCCGCTTGGTTTCTGGATTGTTATTTCGTAACCGGTAAAGTATCTAGCAGCGTGTGATGCAGGTGTCAACCATACGTTAACTAGAAAAGTTTGTTCAAGACCTACGGGGTTTGGTCTAAAGCTCAAGTATGCTTTGGCGTTAACAGTTACATCGGGTGTTACTCCTGATGGGAGTAATTGGGAGCCGCTGTCTTGCACATTTGTGGGGGTTGTTCCGGCGGGTAGCTGTGCTTGTGCAGTTACAGAGGTCGGTAATGCAAGCAAAGACAAAGACAGGATTGATAGTAAAACAAAAGTTGTTAAACTTTTTCTAAAAAAGTTTTTGTTTTTGATTTTTTATCTCTCCTAAAATTTGTTTTTTATTTAGCGCTTAAGCGCTATAGTTTTAATTGTTTCAATTTTGCTTTTAAATTTTTGCATAAATTCAGACCATAAGTTGTTACTTTTCATGCAATTTATTACCTAAAGCAAGCATTTTAAGCAAACATAAAAGCGAAACTTGCTGAAACTTATTAACAAAAAAGGTTAAACTGTATTTTTGTTGAACACCAATACCGCTATAACAGTAATTCAGAATGTTTATATGGGAAATCAAAATTTTTGATTAAAACATGTTACAAGGGAAAAATTCAAGCGAAAAAGTATTTGGAAAATTAGCCGCTGACTTAGGATATTCTGACAAAGTTCAACACCTAATTTGGCTGTGGTACCACCCGAACGCTGAGTGCTCAGCAGACATTTTAGACAAAAAAGTTGACACATAATAGTTTTTCCCTTTACTGCATTATTTCTCAACAAAGCCTACTTTTAAGGCAACCATTGATTTATCTGAACCTAATTAATCAAACATTTTTCGATACTGATCGATAGTTTGCCACTTTTGTTTTGGAGCGATTTGTAAAAAAGTTAAATACCGTGAGGCAGTAGAGAGCACGGGTGTAACAGATGAAAGTAGGACTTTTTGGATTTGGTAGGGCAGGTAAAGCCGTTGCAACGGTACTACTACAAAGCGAAGAAACAGACCTTTGTTGGGTAATCAGGAAAACAACAAACCTTCAACATCGATCGGTTCCCGAGTTTCTCGGCATTCAACATGAAAATCAAGGATTAATCTTCACAAAAGACGAATGTACGCCTACAGAGCTTTTCGATAAACACCCCATAGACGTTATAATTGATTTTTCTTCGGCTGATGCCATATTAGCCTATGGTGAAGAAGCAGCCAAAAGAGGCATCGCTATTGTAACTGCAATATCAAATTATCCTGATGAAACAATTGATTACCTAAAAAAATTATCAGAAAAAACAAAAGTTCTTTGGTCACCTAACATCACAATAGGCATTAACTTCTTGATGTTAGCAGCAAAAATTCTCAAAACAATTGCACCCTACACAGATATTGAATTAATTGAAGAACATTTCAAAAACAAAAAAGAAGTATCAGGCACAGCAATTAAAATTTCACAAACACTATCTCTACCGCACACAGACATAAAATCTGTCCGAGCAGGCGGCATCGTTGGCCGCCACGAAATCATCTTTGGTTTTCCACACCAAACAGTAAGGTTAATCCATGAATCCATAACAAGAGAAGCCTTTGGCAACGGCGCAATGTTCGCCGCTAAGTGCCTTGCCGACAAGAAAAACGGTTTCTACACCATGGAAGACCTGCTAATGCCATACTTTAATTTGGAATAACCACTGCCAAACATTTTCTTTTACCATTATTTTTTTTATAAAAAGTAACTTACAGGCTCTTAGAACATTGAACTTTAAACTACACGTATGCATCCGCTGAGAGGTTACTGTGCAACAGGTTCCTTGCCTTTGAAGATTTTAGTAGAAACAATCGCTAAAACTCCTGACGCTGCAGAAAGCCAATAAAGACTTAACCCAGTTTGCGTGTGCAAACTGTCTATTACGTTGCTTAAGGCAAAATCGTTTGGTGAGAAAATGTTAAACAACATATTGTTAGATTGTATAGGCAAATTGAGCATGGTCGTCATGAATGTTACATAGTATAGTGGGCTGCAAAGTATGGCTAATACGCCAGCCAGAACGAGCAGTCTGCGGCTTGTTTTGGTGTTGCTGAAACTGGCTCTTGCAACCACTAAACCTGCAACAAGCAGCATTGCCGTGCATACCCAGTTAAACCAGTAGGGGAAAAGCATCGTCTGGGTTATTCCGTTGGCGTAGCCTATGAAGCCGAAATAGTGTATTGATACTCCTGCGTTGAGAGAAAAATCTTGTGCATAATTGGGAAAAGACCCTTTCAGCTGATAGAGGGTGGCGGAAATCCAAGGCAGAAGTAAACTTGCAAAAATTAGAACCGCAGAAAAAAGGGCCAACCAATTAGTTTTCAAAGAACCGACCTTAAGTACAGAACTTAGTTGACTGTATTAAAATCTTGGCATTAATTAAGACCCATGGAGCCCAAATGTATATACAGGTAACGTGATTAGTGGTTGATTTTGTTAGCTAAACAACTATTATTTTATTAATATGATTCAAACTCTTCAGAAGTACCCTTGGTACATAGAGCGGCTTTTGTAACCTGACTGCGTTCGATTGCAGGTTTAAGCTCAACTGTGGTATATTCAATCTCAAATTTTCTCTTCAACAGCTTCTTTACTTTACCTATTATTTCAGTAACATCCGTTGGAGTGTTTATTTGCGCTTCCATGTGAACGGTTAAAGCATACATTCCAGAGGTGATTTCCCAAATGTGCATATCAGAGATAGAAGTGATTTCAGGCAGATTTTGTTTGATTTCTGCAGTAACTATGTCAATGTTCAATCCTTTTGGAGAAGTCTCCATTAAAACATTCACGGCGTCCTTCATTAATCCAAAAGCCCAAACAAAAATTATCACGGAAATGCCGATACCTAACAAGGGGTCAATAATGTACCAGCCAGTATAATATACTACTACTGCACCAATTATGATGGCAACAGAAGAAACAGTGTCGGCAAACATGTGAATAAAAGCGCCTTTAACGTTTAGATCATTTTTTGTATTGTTATGGAGAAGCAAAATGCTAAGTCCATTTGCGGCTAGACCAGCTAAAGCTACTATGAACATTTCGAAACCTAAAACAGGTTGAGGATTTAGTAGTCGTTCTATACCTTCGTAAAGAATGAAAGCGGTTACGCCGAAAAGGAAAAGGCTGTTAAACAAAGCCGCTAAAATTTCTGCCCTAAAAAAGCCGTATGTTCGATGATGACAGGGTGCTTTGGCTGAAATCATAATTGCTGCTAAACTGATTAACAAAGCAAACATGTGAGTAAACATGTGCCCTGCATCGCTGGCTAATGCCAAACTGTCAGTGAAGATACTTCCAAAAATTTCTATAACCATTACAACGGCTGTAACGATTATGGATAGCACAAGCCGGTTTTTTGTGGCGCCTTTATACTCATGCATTTCGGATAGTTTACTTTGGGCTTGAGTATTATTCATTGGCACTACCTATTGGTCGTTAAGAAATTTTTGAATTTAACTGTAGCGCCTGTAAAAATCTGTTTTATTGGCAAAAAACTTGTGGAGCTTCGTATGTAGGCAAATTCTTGAGGACACTCTGGCTAGTAAAGAAACGTTGACGAGTGAAGTCAAGAACTCTTTACGAACAAGTTTTTATTTTCTGAAAATTGCATATAAATTATGAGAATCGCAATTAGTTTAGGATTGATTCTTGTTTTAGGCCTATTTTTCTTTAACGTTACATCCGTGAACGCTGAATCTATCTCTAAACCTTCTGTTCCCGAATTCACGGTTGCGTTTGTGGATGCCTCTTATGATATACCAACTAGTTACTCAATAGACCCCTACACAGGCGAAAACATCACCCACCCAGGCTACCATGTACAAAACAGAACCATAGAAGTCACCATCAAAAACCAGCCCTTCACACCAACCGAAAAAGACGGCCAAATAATCAACTTATACCTAAACATCCGCACAAAAGGCGCTTACACCAAAGACTGGATAGAAATTTACAGCCCCGACAGAGGCTTCTTAACTCAATCGAGTGGTGAATACACAAAGGTAGCTTACTCACTGGATGATAACGAGTTTCCTTTTTGGGACAACATCCCACAGGGTGGTACTGTAGACTTTCAAGTTGAAGCTTTGGCCGGCTCTGTTCACCGAGGTTATAACCCTAATGCAACAGACCAGTTAAACATGTATCCCTATGTATTCACTGGCGAGACTAGCGGGTGGAGCAACACCCAAACCGCAACAGTACCCCAAACAGATGCTACCCCTTCACCGACAGTTCCCGAATTCCCCGCTTTGGCAGTGTTACCCTTACTTGCAACAGCATCTTTAGCAACAATTATTCTCAGAAAGAAACTGCCAAGTTTCAGGCAGGCCTAATTCTGCATGTTAACTTGACGGGCAACTTCTTCTGCTTCAGCTTTCCGCCCTTCAGGCACTGGCACACGTACCGTGTAAATTTGTGGTCCTGTTCTGCCAGAAAAAACTGTAAACCTAAAGGTCAACACGTCAACGCCTCGCTTGTTTTCCAACGTTGCTTTGTCAAAATGGGTTAAAGGTGCACGCCAACAGTACAATTTGCTGTTTAGGTAGACGGCGTCTTTGGAAATGTATGCTTCTGGGGTGCCAGTTGTGTTTTGCCTGTAGTTTTGCCAAGTGGTGAAACGCCATGTAAAACCGATTAGACCAATCAGACCCAGCATAGTTACAAAAACGTAGAAACCAGCGTCGGGGTCGAAAAACCAAAATAGAACCCCAAAAAACAGTGCAAACGCTGTTACGACAAGAAATAATCCACGTTTTTCTTGCATCTCTGTTTTGTACTCTTTTTTGCTGTAGATTCCCCATTGTTGTGACGTGTAGGTCCAGTGGGCAAGTACATTTTTGCCGTTTAAAATGTCATCCAGCTTTAGTGCTTGGTTATAGTAGAAGCCTGTTGCTACACCAAAAGTGATAGCTAAAAAGAAGCTGACAAAAGATATTGCGTAACCGCCATCAAAACCATCAATACCTATGAGGAAGGGAACAAAAATCATCAATACCCAAAAAGCGGCGGTGCAAACAAGGATTAGGGAGTTTCTTTTTTGCGGATTCATGGCTTGTTATCGCAGGTTTGTTTCTCGGCATAACTAATAAGCATTAAACAACAATTTGCAGTATATATGAACTTTTTAAAAGTAAAAATCTCCAAAAGTTGGGTGCAAACCTTAGTCAAGAAAGTTTGACTAATCATTTGCAGTTTTGGAACAGTTTTTAGTCAAGGTTTCTTGACGAATAGCGCTTTAAGACCGCATGATAAGGGCTATTTTTGATGAATAAATGAAACCTTTAACCGCTTTAGCTTTGGTTTGTGTGCTCTTCTCGGTTTCGGCGCTCATGTTACCTGTAGCTGCTGTTGACACGCCAACGGTAGGTATCAAAAAAGGCGACTGGATAGAATATACTATCGAAAAGACTGGGCAAACTGTGTCCTCGAAAAACATGACGTGGTTTCGCATTGACGTTCTCGACGTTGATGGGTCAGCTTTTGATGTGAACGTTACCGTTCGCGATATCAATGGTACCTTGCGGAGCAGTGTTTGGAAGTTTAATTTCACTGAAGGCAACTTTGGCGGCTGGATAATCATACCCGCAAACCTTAGCGCGGGAGACACGTTTTATGATTCTTGGAAACCAGCTAACATAACAATAGAAGGACAACAACAAAAAATTGTAGCGGGAGCAAATCGAACTATAACCCATGCTAGTGACGAAAAACGCATTATCAAGGAGTGGGATAAAGCAACAGGCGTTTTCACTTATGCGGTTGAACGGTCAAAAAATTTTACTATAGTAACGCAGGCAACTGCCACAAACCTGTGGGCGCCCCAAAGTCATGAGAACAAGGAAACATTCAACACGTTACTTGCGGTTTTCATAACTTCGGCGACGGTGGTTCTGCTTTTAGTGCTGGTTGTGGTGCAAAAACCTCGCTTTACTCGGCAGCCTCTCAGTCGTAGTGGACAAAAAAAGATTGCAGCATTAACGATTCTTGCAGTGGTTCTTTTTGAGGTTGGAACTATATTCTTTTTTCCATTTTATGATGTTGGCTTAAGCTTTGCAGAAATAAACCTGATAATGCAGACTGTTTGGACGGGCTTGGTTTTTGTCAGTTTATGGTTTAGAAGTAAAGGCAACTTTTTTGTGCATGAACTTTTGATGCTGATTGTTATTTGTGCATGGGCGGTTGGATTAACTGCTGTACTTTTCATGGACCCATTTAGTACCTCAACTGACGTGTTTTCAAACACAACTTTGCGTTTGGTCATGAATGTTTTACATGGAGTTTTTTCTGTGCCCGCGTTGGTTTTTGGGGTTTGGCTGGTAATGCTGTGGCGTCCAGCATCAACGACTTTTGCCGACAGGAGTAGAAAACTTGCAAAGCTGATTCCTGTTTTCTGGTTATTATCTTACTTTGTGGGGGTTCTGGATTTCATGATGCTTCACACAGCCTTTTTTGGTTAAACCCTAAAATCGGTAGCTTTGCTTTTGGGAATTGTGAAGCTTAATTAGCAATTTCCCTCATAGTAATTTATGAGGGATTTGTTTGGCAACACCTCAAGAAGAATTTAAAATTGAGTTGCCAACCGTCGTTGATATCGCGTACGAACAGTACAAACGGGACTTGCCAAAATTTAAAACAACACGCGACATAATGACGCCAAACGTTGTTACTGTTACGCCTGAAATTTCTCTTGATAGCGCCGCTCAACTAATGGGTGAAAAACACATCGGAAGTCTAATCGTTACAAACTATAAGACGCCGGTGGGCATAATTACAGAGAGAGACCTATTAAGCAAGGTTTTAGCTTTTGGACTGTTTCTTACCGACGAAAAAGTCAACGAAATCATGTCCTACCCTTTGGCAGGCATCTCCGTGAATGCTACAATAAAAGAGGCAGCCCAAGAAATGGTTCACACAAAAGGCAGACTAGCCGTTTTTGACGCTGGAAAACTGGCAGGTATCATAACTGCTTCAGACCTCATCAAAAGTTTACCTGACGTTGAAGAAACCGAAGCAAAAATTGATGATTTCATGACTAAAAAAGTCGTAACAGCAGACGTGAACACTTCAGTTATTAATACAGCGAAAATTATGGGGCAAAACCGCATCGGCAGCGTTATCATCGCTCATAAAGGGGAGCCATTTGGCATTTTCACCGAAAGAGACCTGCTGACAAGTTTTTTGGCTAAAGCCAGACCATTATTTTCAGATGTAGGACCTGAATGTTCACAGCCTCTTGTTGTTATTCCAGCAGGCACAAGCGTTCACCGAACTGCAGCGGCAATGGCGTTGAAGCATATAAGACGTTTACCTGTGGTTAAAGATGAGAAAATTGTTGGGATAATTACTGCGCGAGACCTTGTTGAGGCTTACGCAAAATAATTTTCCCTTTTTCTTTTTTTGTTAAAGCAGTTTTAAGGCTTCCTCTCTAGGAATCGCTGTTAAAACCTCAACATCGCCGACATCAACAAAAGGTACAAGCAGTTTCATGGCTTCTTTTTCAGAAGGCGCTTCCATTATGGTTACAAAATTGTAATGTCCAAGTGTCCAGTACAACTGCAGTTTGACGCCCTGCTTTTCTAGTTCTTGGTACATTTTTGTGAATTTAGCCAAAACGTCTTTTTTCATTGTAAACTTCCACTTCAACAAGAAAATGAAAATCACGCATATTCACCACCTATTTAGTAAGAACTAAACAAAATATCTAAGACTTGATTGCTTAGTTAAAAGTTGTGGAACCAGCTAATCAGGCGCTAAACTCTCAAAAAAGTAAATTAAAAATTTCTTCCAACCAAATGCATAGTCAACAGCAGAAGCCCAACGGCACCTAAAATTAGAACCAGCCCAAGGTCGTTTTGAAAATTAGTAAACCACGCAACTACATCTTCAAACATGCGGATAACCAAGATTTTATTGTAGCCAAAATGGACGTATAAAAAATTGTTATAACCCTTAAGCAATCACAGATAATCTTAAAGAGGCGTCAAATAAATGATTGAGGTGAATTGTGCATGAGCAAAAAAACGGATAAGAAATGCGTTAACTGCTCAACATCTCAGCAGATAAAATGTTTCGGAATTGAAGAAGTAAGCAGTGGAATAAGCAAAAACAGAAAATGCACCAAACGCCGCTAAATAAATGCGCAATTGTTCTTTTTTGTGCTGTATTACATGTTTTTTTTGGGAAAATGCCTCAATAAAAGTTATAAGTTTTTATAGCCTTTGGTTACAGCCTAACTTATCTTGAGGGGACGTTATGGCAGATTTACTTAGCTTTGAATTCATCGTTAACATAGTAATCATTGCGGTTGCATTAATTTTCTTAAACCTATCAAGTGATACAGTTATCAAATACGCAACCAAAGTAGCAGCTATAAGCAGACTAGGCAAAACCTCTATCGGTTTCACGTTAATCTCTCTATCAACAACTCTGCCGGAATTAACCGTAGCCTTAAGTGCAGCATTTTCTGGAGGCGCCCCCTTATCCATCGGAAACGCGTTAGGCTCAAACATTTTCAACATTTCAGCCATCCTTGGCATAGGCTCGATTTTGTTAGCCTTAAACATCGGTTACGGAAAAAGAAGACGAAAGAATTTAGCAGTAACAAACGGAAACATTATTCCAGTTTTCGTAAAATCCGAATTAAGCAACATCGAGTTCGGCTTGTTCATTGCATCCGTTGTTCCATTAGCGCTTATTTATGTTACACAGGCAACATGGATTGTTGGTTTACTGCTGCTAATTATCTTCGGCTGGTACGTGTATAAACTTTCTAAGGTTAGAATAACCACTGAAGAAGCAGAAGCAGAAGTCACCCCCGAAGAAAAAGGCAAACTTAAAAGATTTATCTTGTTTACCATAATTGGCGCTTTGGGTGTGGTAATTAGTGCTAACTTTATGGTTGAATCAGCCATCACCATAGCTACATCTGCAGGTGTACCTCAACAAATAATCGGCGCCACAATAGTAGCCATAGGAACCAGCCTGCCTGAATTAACAATCGGCGTAAAATCAATCTTGAAAGGTCACTCCAACTTGGCATTAGGCAACATCATCGGCGCAGCCTTCTTCAACACCACCTTAATCTTGGGTGTAAGCCTATTCGTACCCTTCTTACTGGGTTCACCATTAATATTAAACATGAACGTGTACCTGAACCTGATTATCTTCTCGATAGTCATTAACACGTTCTTCTGGTACTTCCTGTCAAGAAGAGTAATAGCCTTAAAGGAAGGTTTAGTGTTCATGACAATCTACATCCTGTTCCTAATCACTACTTTAGGCGCAGGAACCTTGCCCATATAAACAGTCAAAGTTGGGCAAAGCATCCAATTTTATTTTTTCTTTTTATAAATGATAAAAGTGTCTGGTTCCGTTTTGGTGCTTCTTGTTTTCCACATAATACCCATTTGATATGCAAGTTGATGCTGAGTAACTATAGAAATTACGCAGTTTTTTGTTTCTTGGTCAAGGGCTTTAACAATTAAAACTTGGTAACCTTCCCCTGTTGACTTTGCAATGTTCGGCGGAGTTATCTCTAAAGGATGCCCATCAAGCCCCGGGCAACTATCAATAAGCTCCTTTAACAATGCTACTGCTTCTTTACGTTTCAAACTTTTCCCTACTTATGCTTTATTAAATATTCAATAAAGGTTTTAACGTTAAAGCTGAGCGGTAAGCGTTTATACAATGCATGACATTTCTCCTTTTAGCAGTTTAGAAAAGTTTGGAGGTGGACACGCTAAAATGCTAACGTACATTGTTTTGATGAAGGGAACTCAAAAAGGGAAGGCTAACCCGAAAACTTTAGCTGCAGACATTCAAGCAGCCGAAGACACCGTTAAAAGGTTTGGGGGCAAACAATTAGACTGGAACCTTACTATGGGTCCATATGATGCTGTTGCAAAAGTGCAATTTCCTGACGAGCAATCTGCAGCTGCTTTTCTTTTAGCTGTTGCCGCAACAGGAAACCAAGAAACCCTAACAATGAGAGCCTTTGGTCTTGAAGAAGTAAAAAAGATAGTGCAATCTTTCTAAGATTGAAAACCTAAATTTTTTCTTTTTACAATTAAAAAAGAAAGGTTAAAAAGAGGACGCTTCCAAGCTTGATTTCTTATTAGCGTTGTAGCCTGGCGCGATTTCTGGCAGTCTGTCTTTTAGTCGACTTTCTGCAGCAACCTCTGCTTCTTGAAGAATCTGTAACGCTTCTTCATTAGCTGCTTGAGCGCCTACACCGGAAACATCTGTGTACTGGTTGCTTGTTGTGGAACAAATCTCGGTAAGCAGATTGCCAATGTTGCCAAGTTCTTGACTTGCTTCGGGCATAATTCCACACATTTCAGATCGAATACCGTTGAGCATTGTTTTTGCTGGACTAAGCACAGCTACGAGGTCACCCATTTCTGAAACAGTATTCAAACGCATGGAAACGCTTTGTAATGCAAGTGAAGCGTGTGTAAGCATTTTTTCAACTTTGCGGATTTCTCCAAGCTCAGTTGCGTAAATGTTTGCGCGTGCTTGATCGCGTGATTCCATGGCGTGCACTACCTTCTTGAAAATTTCAGCGTCACGCATTTCAAAACGTTTAACCGCCGCGTCAAGCGTTCTGGTTTGTGCGTCAAGACGTTGGGTAACCACGCCGATTTGATCTTTAACGCTTTCTTGTGGTTTTGTTGCATTCATAATTTTTGAAACTACTGTTTCTTTAGGTTCATCTTGCTTCCACTTAAAACGGTTACCCAAACTTGCATTCTCCATGTTCTTTAGGTTCATGTGCAACAAGTTAAGATAAAAAAGTGTTCGCCAAGTTAGGTTAAAACTTGCAACCTACTTGCTTGCTTTTTTTAATTTAACGTTTAAATTTTCATGTTCACTGGGTCAAAGATTATGATACAAAATTTAAAAATGCAAGGAGAAATTAACAAGTTTAACCCTTTACAGCTTAAATAGTACCCCTGGAATCTTTGCGAAAAAACGTTAAAAAGCTAAAAAGTTAAGCAAAAGCAGTTGTCAGAATTAGGGCAAGATTCCATATTGTGGGTGCAAAACTGAAAATCACTACGCCCACTTCACATAGGCGTTCGATTCTTTTGGGGAAGACAGTTATTCTTCGGATGGCAAAAATGTACAGTATCAGTACCAGTTCAGTCAGGAAAGGGATGAAGTGGGGGTTTCCTTCAACTAAACCAAAATGGCTAATGCCCATTAGCGAAGAGGCTAAATCGGTTACTCCTGCCAAGTACAGCATCATATAAGGACCCAAACCTTTCAGTAATTGTGCCTGCAGAATAGTTTTCACTGCCTATGCGCCTTCTCCTATTTCTCCTAAACATTCCTCTGGTTAAGGACACTATTAGCTGTTTATAGAAACCAAATATAGAACTAAATTATAGAACAACAAAGCTTAAAGCAAAAACGTTAGGTAAAAGGAAAAAGCAAGTCGTTAATTTGATTAATGAAAAGCAGTTTTAGACAGTTCAACATTAAATCATGTTATTTCTATAACCCCATTTTGAAATAATGCGGATAACTGAAAATATTTAATCAAATGTAACAAAAAAGTTATTTTTCTTTCAGTTGTGTCTGATATTTTGGGTTCTTTGATTCCTTATTCCAAAATTCGGGGTCGTCAACATCAATGATTTGTACTTGAATTACGTTTGCAGGGTTTGTTAGGGTTTCTCTGAATTTTGTCGGCGTAAGCGGGTTATTTAGAAATTTCATGCGCGAAGTTTCAAGTGCTTCGGCGATTTTTTCAATTCGTTTGTTTGCGTATGTGCGGTATTTTATGCTTTTTCCATCTCGGATGGCTTGGTCAAAATCTGTTTTGCTGCACTGGATAAGCTTGTCTCCTTCTTTAATGAACCAGTACGGCAAGTTTTTAGACATAGTTTTTCACTTGGGCAAATATGTTTTAGGATTTGTTAATTAACATTTTCATTGAATTGCCAATAAAGAAGGTAAACCCTGTTATGGCTGCTGATTGCTTGCCTCTAACGGAATCACAGGTTCATCAACGCATGCTTTTGCAAGGGCATGTTTTGTTTCGGTCCATTGATATGCTGCAAAACCGATGATGAATCGTAGCCAAAGGGTTATGAGTCTGCTTAGGATGGTGGATGTTGCAGCTATGTCTGCTGGAACACCAAGGGACACGTAAAGGGTGGTCATTGTTATTTCTGGCAAACCCACTTCGAAGGGGATTCCGACGGGTATGGATTTTATGGCTGTAACAAGAGACGTGGTAATTAGCACGACACCCCATGAAACATCAAAACCTAACGAGATGAAAACCAAGTAGCACACGATCATGCTGGCTGCCCAGTTAAGTGCAAGATAAAACGTTGGTGCAACCAACGAGCTGGGATTCCGTAGTAGGTCTTTCATTGAATCATGAAAGCTTTTAGTTGCATTTAGTGCATCTTGACGATATTTATCTAAGTGCAGTCTGCCACGGCTTAAAAAATCGCCACCGCGAACCGCAAAATTTACGATTTTAAGAGTCCAGTTTTCTTTCCAACATATGCCCAAAAACAGCGCCATCAACCCAACGGTGAGACCTGTGAATAACTGAATAACACTTGAAACCAACGGGTTAATTTCTACCACGCCAAAAAGCAAAACGCCTCCTAAAACAAGAAAAGCCGCGTTCATTACCATGCTTAACAGGCGATAAGTCATCAGGCTTGCAACTACTTTGCCGCTTACACCTTTTTGTTCCCTGTTGACTAGGTACATTCTGCAGACTTCTCCGCTTACGGATTCTGCGGGAATCAAAATATCCATGAATAAACCTGCGCAAACGTAAATGTATGATTTGATTTTTGAGATTTTAACGTTTAAGCTGGAAAGAATTGACCGCCAAGATAGTGAGTAAAACAGGATTTCGATAAAGCTAACTGCTATAGCGGCAAGGTAAGGTAAAGGTTGGACCTGTTTTACAGTTTCAATTATGCTTACAAGGTCAACGTTGAAAAACCAGATGTAAAGAAAAAACGCCAGCAACCCTATTAAGGGCAGAAAAACGGTTTTTGCGGTAAATTTTGGTTTGGGTTTTGCTTGCTGTATCAAGGCTAACATCCACGGCGGGTTAACGGTTAGATGACTGCTTAGCCATTAAAGTTTTTGCAGAAAAATACATAAACCTAAAAACCGCCCAACCGCCTGTTAAAGAGGAGTAGCCGCTGAAAAACTGGTGCCTCAGAACCGAAAAATTGTGCAAGCCATCTTTCAATTCAGAAAATTCTGAATCGCTTGTCCCAACGTGCAATTATCATCATCGGCACCAAATTAACATTAAAGAAAATAGATTGCGTATCGGCTATTTCAAGAATTAGCTCTTAAAAGGTCAAGTCAGCAGATTCAATTTGTTGACGCAGGATTCGAGCTCTTGCTTCAGCAGAAACCTTTTTGTCCGATTCAGGCAACTCCAAATCTCGAGCAGTTAAATCTAAAATTTTTTGCATCATTGCCTGAGCAGCCTGAGTTACCTCTTCAACATTTATGACGCCATCTTCTGAGATGCCACCGCAAGCACAGGAAAACGGGAAATTCAAAGCTAACTCGATTGTTTTTTCAGGATAATTGTAATCAACAATAGTGAATGGTTCAAGCCGACATATGACAGGTCGGACATTGTGAATTTTGCATTTGTTGTTCTCAAGGAAAAAGCAGCTGCCGTCTTTTTTGCGTTTAATCCACCGTAACCCCGCTTCGTCTGGTTCAGTTAAAAATTTTTGGTATCCCTTTGATTCAATTTGTTTTTGTTCGTTTAGGTCTACTTCTGGCGGCTGTATCTTACAGCAGACGCCACAGTTTTTGCATTTGAAACCTACAGAATTAGGCAATACGACTTTTATTTTGGGGTTCAAGGTAAAAATGGAATGCAACCTCTGAGCTTATTTATTTTATGGCCTTTTACCCCATTTCAGGATGGTTTTATGTGGAACGATTAGTTTTGGCGATTTGACTTTTCTAGGAAATCTTTTAGCTGTACAAGGAACCCGGCAAGTAAATTTAGCCGTTGTTGTCCATTTATGGAAAGTGTGTAGAAAGTTTTTTGTCGGCATTAATTTCATCTATGAGCCCTTTTTTTGAAGGCTGATTAATGTTGAAAGAAGCATGCCCCAGCCGAAGTCTGTTCTAAATTTTGTGTGTATTGCCTGCATTGGGTCCTTTGTTCCTTAAGGTGTGTGGTCTTTTAGTTCTTGTAGTATTAGCACATCTAAGTAGGCTCTTACGGTGCGTTGGTATAGTTCCTCTAATACTTCACTAACCAAAGGTTAGCCTTCTCCTTTACCTTGATTTGAGTGTGCAGTACTGAGCAGCTCTGCCTGGTTTTGCACTTGGTAGTTTTGTTATCTTTTTTAGCCATAAAAGTTGTCCTAAAAAAATTGTTAAAAGCCCAAAAAATAGTTAATTAATTAAAGAAACAAAAAATACTTGCCAATGTAACCAATCTCCACCGTGGCGTTGCTAATTACGCAGTCAAGCAAGTGTCCACCTGCGTCCCGGTCATCAGTAATAAAATGCAGATGGTAACCCGCATAATCTACGCCGGCCATGCTTTGAGGAAAATAAAAGCCAACAGCCGTTCCAGACACATTAGTTAAATCGAAAACTGCCTGATGAGTTACTGCTTCAGAAAGCGTTGGGTAAGGCTGAGTTTGAATTGGCACGCTTCTGGTTTTTGCGTAATCGAAGGTGCCAGAAACTTTTATGGCATAAATTGCTTCGTCCTTAGGCAAAGCTTGGCTGATGTAGCTGGTTAATTCTGAATAGTTTAAAGCGTTAACGTGAAAAGTTTGGTCTGCCTCAAAAAAGGTAACTGTTGCATACGGTGTTAAAGCTGACGGACTTATTTCAACAGGAGTTCCATCAATTGGAACCTGATAGAAAACGCCGTCTAAAGCAATCATTTCCCCATCTAACCCGTTAAGTGTGCCTATACCGAAATCGCCGTGAGTTGCCAATTCACTATAGCTTGTGTTGCCAGCAAATTTGCCGGAAGAAAAAGTGTTAAACGCCGCGATTTGAAACAAGACGTCCCTGTTTTCAGTTACAGCAAGGTTAGCTTTTGAAAAAGTTAAAACGCATAAGCCTGCAAGCAAAATAATCACAATTGCACATAGAGCCGCTACAGTTACAATTCTGTTGTTCAACCGTTTTTTCGCCAAAGCTTCAGTTGGGCGGTAGCCTATTTTTACTTTGCTTATCAAGGCTTCGTAAACTGACTAATCAGGACAACAGTATATTCTTGTTTTTATGTAGTAGCGTTTTGTCAGTCACATGTTCTTAATTAGCTGCATTCGGTAGGCTACATATTCCAAAACAAAAGGAATGGAGGTTTATTGTATTATGCCAATGGTTAATGTAGCAAAAGACGTAAACTTGTATGTTCAAGACTGGGGCAAAGGCAAACCGATAGTTTTGATTCACGGCTGGCCACTTAGTCACCGAATGTGGGAATACCAAGCGGCAGGAATTGTTAATCACGGCTACCGAGTTGTTGCAGTTGACTTGCGGGGATACGGATACTCCGACAAGCCATGGGAAGGCAACGATTACGACACATGGGCAAACGATATAGGAAAAGTAATCAAAGACCGCAACTTGCGCGATGTAACCTTAGCAGGCTTTTCAATGGGAGGCGCAATTGTAATGCATTATGCTGCAACAACAAACGATTCAAGGATTTCAAAACTTGCATTACTTGCCGCAGCTGGACCCTGCTTAATCAAAAAAGCCGACAACCCAGGAGGCATACCAAGGCAAACATGGGACAAGTTTTTACAAACAGAAGCAGAAGACAGAGCCAAATTCAAACATGAATTCAACAAACTCTTCTTTAACAAACCAGTAAGTCAAGAGCTAAATCACTGGTTAGAAGGCATAGGAATGCATGTTGATGCACATGCAAGCTTACGAGGTCTCGAAGAGTTAGGCGACAGAGATTTACGCGAAGAAGTTTCAGCAATAAAGGTTCCTACACGCATTTTCCATGGAGTAAAAGACAAGATTGTGCCCTTTGCTTTAGCTGAGGAACAGAAAAAACTGATTAAAGACGCCGAGATTGTGCGGTTTGAAAACAGTGGTCACGGCATGTTTAAAGATGAAAGCGATAAACTGTTTGAAGAGCTAATACGGTTCCATGAAGAAGAAGCAAAAAAGAAAAGTCCAATGCAGGTTACAGCTTAACCACATTGAACTATCGAAAAAGCATTTTAAAAAGAAAAAAATTAATGTGATGAAAGGCAAAAAGCTTGCTCAGACCGATTTAGGTAGTCTGTGTTTTGCTTCCTTTTGCTTTTTTTGCCTTTCTTTTTGCATCTTTTTCTTTTTTGGTTAATGGCTTGCTTTGTTTGCTAGGCATTAATGGTCATCGAAACATTTTCTATGACGGTCATGCTTTTAATATTTTTCTACGGACGCAAACAAACAAGCAGTTTTAAGTGTATTCTCTAAACGTGTGACCGCACTTGGTGCAACGCATAAACTGTGTTGATGCTTCATCGCCGCCCCTTGTTTGAACTTGCCAAACAAAGCATTCGGTGTTTCCACATTTTTCACACTTCATTTTTATTGTTGCCATCGTGTTAATTTTTGATTCTTCAGCAGTTACAACTGTCATGAACGGTTGTGTTGTAGGCTGAATAACTTTGACGACTTTTGCCTGTGAACGGCTACCACTGGCTTGTTTAGTATAATCGCATTTTGAACAGGCGAGAACTACTTGACCGTCAGCTCTTCGAGGCTCAAGACGACAACCACAATTTGGACAAAATTCCATTACTTAAGAACCCTCTCTAAATGATAGTTAATTAATTTCAACATAGACTCAAAAATAAGATATAAGCATTTTTTCTGTTTTAACCAAAAATTAGGTTAAACCAGTCATTTTTATGGAAGAAAATAAATTAACAGGTAAACAGCTTAACAGATTACAGAGTATTTCGGGGTTAGCGTCATGGGACACGAAGCCAACAACTCCACAAGCGAATGGCAAAAAGCAGAGCACGTACTAAACTATTTGGCAAGAGCAGATAAACTGCCACACCGCACGGAAGCAGAAAAAGTGCTCTTAGACCAGATTCCCCCACAGACTAAACGGGTGTTGGATTTGGGAACTGGAAACGGAAGAATAATGAAGTTAATACGATTAAGCTTGCCTGACGTTGAAGGAGTTGCACTTGACTTTTCGGACACAATGATAAAGCAGGCTAAGCAACAATTTGAGAAAGACCCCAAAGTGCAAGTTTTCAAACACGATTTAAATGACCCATTGCCTAAAGAGTTGGGTTGTTTTGACGTTGTTGTTTCTAGCTTGGCGATTCATCACTTGGTGCATTCACGAAAAAAGGCGCTTTATGGGGAAATTTTTGAAATGCTTAATGCGGGAGGTTTTTTCTGTAATTTGGAGCATGTTGCGCCTGCTTCGGAGAATTTGCATTTAAAGTTTCTTTTGGCGTCGGGTTTGTCTTTGGAGAATGAGGATCCTTCGAATAAGTTGCTTGATGTTGAGACTCAGTTGTGTTGGCTGCGTGAGATAGGTTTTATCGATGTTGACTGTTACTGGAAATGGCTTGAAATTGCAGTGATTGCAGGATTTAAGCCCTAATAATTAGCCCTTATACGTTTTTACGCCTGAATTTCATCAGAAAACGATAAATGAGGCAAAAACAAATTTATTTTTGGAGGCTTTTTCGTCAAATGTTATCTAACAATGGGCAGTATGACATGAACCACTGGATGTCACGTTTAACTGCTTACATAATAGACGGCATAATAACAGGCATCATCGCAGCAGCAATCTGGTTCCCATTAACACTCATAGACAACTTCGCAAGCTCATACTTTGTAGAAAACTGGGCATGGCTTGGATACTCCCTAATCTGGGGCATAATACAAGTAACATACTTCACAGCCATAGAAAGCTATTGGGGAACATCAATAGGAAAACGATTTTTAGGCTTTCAAGTACAACAAACAAACGGCGCTAAATTAACCCCAGAAAAAGCATTCACACGCAACCTAAGCAAAATCTTTTGGCCCATATTAATACTGGACTGCTTAATCAGCGCGTTTAGCACCGGAGCAGATAAACGCCAAAAATTCAGCGACCGCATAGCTCAAACAACAGTAATCCTAATAACACACGCTTTCGTAACACCGCCACCCCTTAAAACCTTACCAACATAAAAACAACCCGACACAACTACTTTGTCATTTCTTACCCTTATCCTATTTAGGATTCAAATAGGGAATCATCGCCGAGTCCTAAGGGTAAGTTAGTGTCGGAGCAAATGTTTCGTAAAGCGTGCAAAGTATGGTTTGTAAGTTATTGATGGTTCCAGTAATTGTTGTATGCCAAAAGGAAATCAGTTAAATCTTGCGAGGTTATTTGAAAGTCACGGTTAAAATCTGCAAGAACATCCAATTCACCATAAAGCCACCACCGACTATACTTGGTTAGCATATAAGTTATGTCTGCAGAGTCTACTGCGCCATCAACACCAATAAGATAACTTAACAATATAGCGCAGACTTCTAGGCGTTTATATACTTAAAACACACCTAAACCATCTTTTTATGCAACCAAACGCTTTTAGAAATTAGCCAATATAGAACTAAATAAAAATACTGCAACTATTTAGAAAAAATTAAACTAAATTAGCAAACATTTATTTGTTTAAAGAAAAAAATTACATCAATTGATAAAAAGTTAGTTAAGAAATATTGACCAAGCTTAGTTCAGAATTGTTGACTAAAACGCTTAAATAAAAAAAGAAACCAAACCCAAACAGAGAAGGCAACAGTAAAAAATGGCTCCAAAAATAAATCAAGCAGCAATCAGTTTACTGCTCATAATCACACTAGTATTGTGTATTATACCAGTTCAAATGGGAAAAGCCCAAACAGAAAATACCATCACTGTTCCAGACGACTACCCAACCATCAGTGCAGCCATTGGCAACGCATCAAACGGCGACACCATACACGTAAAGAGCGGAACATATTTTGAAGAGCAGATTCTCATAAACAAAACAATATCGCTTGAAGGAGAAGACAATCAAGATACGATAATAGTCATTTCACCGTATCTTGTGCGAAATGAAGTGGTTCAAATGTATGGCATAGAAATCGTTTACAGCCCAGCACCACCCCTACAAATAGAAGCAAACAACGTAAAACTATCAAACTTTAACATAACCATCATCAACGGCACATCCCTCATTTATGGAGACGGCGCCCAAATAATAAACAACAACATCAACACCAACTCCAACAGTTTCCGACTAGAAGGCAACCACCAAGCATTCGCCCAAAACAACGTACAAAACACATCAATCCAATGCTATGGTTCCTACAACACTATCGCTGGAAACAACCTTAAAGGGAACGGCATTAAAGTGAGAGGTGAAGGCTCTTCTAATGCCATTTACGGCAACATATTATCAGACGGAAACGGCATAGGTATGATTAATGATGAAAATAGAATCTTTAACAATACCGTCATTAATTGCAGTCAAGGTGTTGGAGTTGGTGGGTATGGCTCAAACAACATTATCTACAGAAACATAGTAATAAACAACACCCGAGGCCTTAACGCTGGTGGCCTCCAAGGAACAAACAATGTTTTCTACGCAAACACCGCCATCAACAACACCTACGGCGCAAGATCAACGCATTACCTTTCAAAAGTAGGAGAGAGCATTTATTATCAAAACAATTTCATAGACAACACAGAGCAGGTTTATGTTGATTCAACTGTTTACCTGTCAGGTCAAGGAAATTTTACAGCTTATCATTATGGAACCTTTGATAATGGGCAGGTAGGCAACTACTGGAGCACCTACACAGGCACCGACACAAACGGCGACGGCATAGGCGATTCGTCTTATGTTATTGATGCTAACCGTTCGGACAACTACCCATTGATGGAACCATTTGACATTTCCAGTGTTTCGTTGGATTTGCCAGACTGGGCATACATTCTGCCATCACCCACACCCGAAAACGTTCAAGACATAGCCCCAGCAGCCGCCAACCAAACGCCAACCGCCTTCACTTTAGACCAAAACGCCATAATACTTATCATTCTGACAGCAGCGGCAGTAGCTTTAGCAGCTTTCGCGATAACTAAAAAAAGAGCACAATAAACCCGTTTCTTAGTTACACCCTTTTCACTTTAAAAAATAAACCAACCTATTAGCCTCCAAATAGAAACTCATTGCAGAAACCTATAGGGGTAGGTAAAAACCAGCCCTGCCGCGTTCTTTGCCTCTAGATTTGCGGAAAAATTTCTAAGCGAGGTAGGTGCTATTGGCGGAAAAACACGCCAAAAACATGTTGAAAATAGTGGCTTGGAAAACAATTGGTTGCGTAATCATTAACTATTTCTTAGTTCACTGTAACGCTATGAAACAGGTTATACTAATTACGGGCACCCCATGCATTGGCAAAACCACTCTTGCAAAGCAACTTGCAAAACGCCTAAACGCCCTTTACATCAACCTAACGGGTTACGCTAAAGAAAACAAATTAACACTGGCTGAAGACAAAGAACGCAACACAACAATTGTGGATGAAGAAAAAATGCAAAAAGCCCTCTCAGAAACCATAAACCAGACTGAAACTTCAGTTGTCGTGGATGGGCACTTTGCAGCATCCGTTGTACCCAGCAGCCTGTCAACACACGTTTTTGTGCTGCGCCGAAACCCAATAGAGCTTAAAGAGTTCATGCAAAAAGAAGGTTTTCCAGAAGCCAAAATGAACGAAAATCTTTCAGCTGAAATTTTGGATGTGTGCCTAGTTGAAGCAATAGAAGCACAAGAAGGCAAAGTTTGCGAGCTTGACGTTACAGGAAAAACGGTAGAGCAAACTGTTGAGGAGGTTCTGGCTGTTATGCGGGGTGAAAAAGTGTGTTCTTGCAGCGTTGTTGATTGGTTGGGTATGCTGGAACAGGAAGGATTAACCGACCAGTACCTCAAAGAGTAAACCGTTTTTTATCTGAAACTTTCTATTTTTTGTTTTGTTAGAAGCATGATTTTTCTGCGGTTTGAATAAGACTTTGCGTGGTCACTGAATTTTTCTCCAACCATAATAGGATTAGAAAGCCCGACGTCTTCTGAGGCAGTATCTAAAGTAATTATGACATTTACGCCGATTGTGCGGTTCCAATCACGTATCCAAACGCCCTGCTCGTTACGACCTCTTTGAACTATTAAATCAAAATGACGAGGCATACCGCTGTACCCCTCCATGATGGCGTTTTCAGCGTTTACTTTAAAGCCCTCTTTTTTAAAGTAGGCAACCGCCATCTCTTCTAAACGCGACCGAACTTTCGGTTGGTCCTCCCCAGTACTCACTATCTATTGCTCCCTTATTGTCCCTAAACTGTTATCTGCTTGTATGTGGAAAAGGTTTTCGGAAGATTTGCATAAAATGGCGCCAACAGCAATTCTAAAATGCACCAACTGCAGCGGCCTTGTCCTCGCAGGAACACGGCAAAAAACCAAAATCTGCCCTTACTGCGGCAAAAACATAAACCTGCAAAAAGCTACACAGGTCGCACAAGCGGCAAACGCTATGGAAGCCTCAGAAATGCTAAAACAACTAAAAGCCACAAAAGCCCAAAACCCTAGCCCTAAATCTAAAAGTGTTTAACGGATTTGGCGCAGCATTTCACAGGTTTTACATAGTTCCTGAGCGGAAGGTTCACCGCATTCACAGCAGGTTTTAAAGTCTTCTTTAGTGGCGGTTTGTTCTAAGGCTGGACGCAGTTTTTCTATGGAACGTGAAACAGTAAATTTGGTTCCTGCATGTTTTTCTTCCATTCGGTTAAGCATTGCGCGGATATCGTTACGTAACGCTTCAGACGCGTATGGGCAGGGAGTGTCTTGGAATGGTATCTTTTTTACGTAAGCGTAAAGGGCGCTTTCGTTTTCTGGGATTTCACAGAAAGGCTTGATTTTGCGCACCAGCATCGGATGCACTTCGCTGGTTACGGGTTTCTCTTTGGATAAACGTGCGATGTCTCCGCGTAGAATGTTCATGAGCACCGTTTGAGCTTCATCATCAAGCGTATGTGCGGTGGCAATTTTTGTGGCGCCTACTTCTCGAGCAGCAATATTCATGGCACGTCGCCGTAAAACGCCGCAGTAAGCACAGGAAGTCAACTCTGTTTGCCCGTTCGCGCGAACTTTAGAAAGTAACTCGTCAAGAGTACATCCGAAAAGCCCCTTAAAAGACACAATATGATGAGGAATCTCAAGCTGCTTGCAGTTTTCCACAGCAATGTCAAGGGCTTCATCACGGTAACCTTTGATACCTTCATCCACGGTCACTGCAACAAGCGTCGTTTTAGGTCGGTACTTTCTAAGTTTCGCCAAAATATGCAGCAAACTTAGGCTGTCTTTTCCGCCTGAAACCGCCACGGCTAAACGGTCATCAAACTCTAACATGTGATACTTAGTAATGGTTGCCCTGACTTTGCTTTCGACAGATTCACCAAAGCATTTTCTGCATAACCGTTGACCAGAATATTTACGGTAAAAAAAGCTTTCCCGCTGTTTGCAAACAGTGCAGATAGAGTCAGTCATTAACCATTCAGCATTCTTTTAATTTTATATTAGCTAAATAAATGTACACCAGCTTAAATGGCTAAAGGAATGAAAGAATTTGGCGGTTAAACCCAGTCGAGGCGGCGATTACCGTGAAGTCGTTTACGGTAGCGAACGATGGGCACTACTCAAACGGTTGCGGGAAAAAGCAGCCGTTTTGATGTCTGCGTTAGACAGTTTTCATTTGCCTTCAGTGGTTCATGGAAGCATTGCAAGAGGCGACGTGAAGGCTGGCAGTGATATTGATGTTTTTATTGCAAATGTTCAGAATAGTTTCATTGTTGAAACTGCACTTGAGAAAGCCGGCATCCACATAAATAATCGACTTGTGGTCCAGGCGACGCCTACGTATGCGATGAAGGCTCATATTGAAATTGATGAGGAGGCTACGGTGTCTTTTCCCTTGATGGATATGCGTAAGGTTGAACGGGAGTTTTATCGGTTCGGCGGCGAAATTAATCTTGCCCAGCTTAGAGATGATGTGCGTGTCTTAGGAGTGGATAAGCGATTGATGCTTATCGAACCTACTTTGGCGGGACATACGG
This sequence comes from Bathyarchaeia archaeon, assembly GCA_050108115.1. Taxonomy (GTDB): domain Archaea; phylum Thermoproteota; class Bathyarchaeia; order Bathyarchaeales; family Bathycorpusculaceae; genus Bathycorpusculum. The sequence goes on from JBNIDP010000001.1 coordinate 616,161, forward strand.
AGAGCAGTGTGGTTGACCGTGAAGAGGCTGCGGCTAGAGCGTTGGGGGTTTCCGTTGAAACTGTGCTTGACAGAGTTCACGCACTGCAGAAACGAGACAACGTTGGCAGAACGGGCGTGTTTGTTAAGCGTGAGTTGCCGCCTCATGAAACCTTTGAGTTAGCACTCAAAAGAATCTCGGATGCAAACGCGGCTGTTCGTCGAAGAATGAAAAAATAAGCCTGAAAAATTCGTTTATTGTAAGGCTGATTTTCTTTTTCTACTAAAGAGGGTTAGTGCTATTGCGATTACAACGGTACATGCAATGATTGACTTTATGATTGTGTTTGTTGGAACTTGAGGCGGTGTATCGATAATTTGGTTTACGTGTGACTGAGTTGGTGTCGGCGTTGTTGTTAGGGTCGGTGTCAGTGATGATGTTGAGGTTGATAAGTCGGTTACTGTAACAACTATGCCCATCGGCTGAAATGATTGGTATCCAGTGTATCCAGCTCCGTCTTGCCAGCTTATTGATATGCCGTATCTGCCCGGTTTAGATGCAGAGAACTGAAAGGTCTCATTGGTGGCGCCGGGAAAGGCAACTCTTACATAGTCTTCAGGGTCAACTATTGGGTCAAGATACGTATAGTACCATTGATAAAAGAATGGCGGCGTTCCCCCAACAGGTGTAACCGTGAACTGGACTGGCTCATTTGGGGCGACCACTGCATAAATGGGACGAACGTCTACGTTGGAGTCAACTGCTACACTGTTTAGGCAGGGCAGAACCAAAAAGGTTACAATTAGAAACGTTAAGGTGAATGTTTTCTTTAGCATTTGTCGTCTTTCATAAACAGTTGGCTGCAACTTTTAGTTCTAATCTAAGAACAGACTGTTCCAATAATGGAACATTAGAATAAGCAGTATCAGAAGTAACTTGGCTAAAATAAGGCTTGAAAAAACGTGTTGTTTTTTGATTTGTTAAAAAAGGGCGAAGAAAAGATTAGTTGGGGTAGTAGATTAACTCTTTTTCTTCCAGTAACGCTTGGATTTTATCTACTGCCTCATAGACTTGTTCTTCTTTCTTTGCGCCTACACAGACTAGTTTGCCTGCGCTGAAGATTAAGAAGACAACTTGTGGATTATCCATTCTAAAGACTGCACCTGGGAACTGTTCAGGTTCATACATGACGCGGCTGAGCTTGTAAACGAGGCTTTCAAGGTCGATTTCGCCGCCCAGTTCTGCCGAGGCTACAATGTTTTGGATGTTAACTATTGGTTTCTCGGTGATTTGGATGCCTTCACCGCGGAGTTCTTTAACAACCTTTTCCACTGCGCTGCGTGATTCTTTTTCTGATTTGGCGCCGGTGCAAACCATCTTGCCTGTGCCGAAGATGAGGGTGGCGGTTTTTGGTTTTTTAAGCCTGAAGACTAGGCCGGGGAACACGCTTGGGTTGTACTCGGTTTGGGGAAATTTTTCTACAATTTTTTGTAAGTCTATTTTTTGGTTAAGTGAAACGGACGCTACAATGTTTTGTATTGAGATGATTGGTTTTCGTTTACTCATGTCAACTCACGTGTCTTAGTCTATTTAAATAGTGCACACGGGGTATATAAAGCATCTTTATAAAGGGGTGTCTGACAAGATTTCTGCCTGAAAAAAGCATAAGATTTACGCTTTAAAACCGAAAAAATATGGTTTTATTCAAGAATAAACGTGTAAACGTTTAATTTGTGAAACCCAAAATTGGGGGTAAAAAGCGACCAAGATGCATTATTTTTTTGGGTAAGGTTTAAGAGGGACTTTTTTGATTTACTTGCGAAGGTGTAAAATATGCCAACTCACGGTTCGTTATCTAAAGCAGGTAAAGTCCGCTCTCAGACGCCGAAAATTGAGGCTAAAGAGCGCGTAGCGCCAAGTCCCAAAGCAAGAAGCAGACGCAACTATGAAAAGCGTGTGGTTCTGCAGCGCAAGCCTGGTCAAAACTGGATGTAAAAACAAAAATAATTTTTTGTTATCCAACTACTTTCATTTTGTTATTTGTAATTTTATTTAATTTTAGCTAATTGGGCAATGTTTTATCAAGCAAAAAAAGTTTACAATGCTAAGTGTCTTAAAATAAAGAAGGCACTTGAAAATGACATACCCGTCAGAATTGGAAACTCTTTTTACTGCAAAAGATGGTCAAAAATTGTTTTTTCGTCCAGAAAAACCCGTCGATACTGAAATGCTTTGGGTAATGTTTTCAACATTAAGTGAAGAAAGCGTTTCAAACTTGATACCGCCTTTTACAAGAGAACGTATAGAAGGCTGGACAAGCAACATTAACCATAAGGAAGTTTTAGCCGTTGTAGCTGTTACCCAAGGACCTGTTCCAGCAGAAATTGTTGCTGCGGCTTCTCTTAAATTTAACATGCAAGAAGTATTCAAGCACAAAGCTGAATTAGGCATAACTGTGCACGATAATTACCAAAATTTAGGCGTTGGCACTGCATTACTTAATCACCTGCTAACTATTGCCAAGAAAATGGAACTAAAGAAAATCTTTCTTAACGTGAACGTCACAAATGCCCGTGCCTTTCATGTGTACAAGAAAGCAGGTTTTGAAGTAGAAGGAACCCTTCGAAAGGAACTGCTCTTGAAAAAAGAGTTTCTTGACGAATACCGAATGGCTCTTTTTCTTTGACCAGCAATTTTTTGTTTTTTGTTAGTGCACTTTATTTATTTCAATATTGAATCATATTTTTGGTCACTTACTTGAGTAATCCAAATCCGCTACGCGAAATCATTGAAACACTTCTTTTAATGCAATCACCCACGCATGAGGATGCAAACAGGCTAAAACTTAAAGCAGCAGCCAAATACCACTTGGCTTCCATGCCATCCAACGCAGACTTAATTGCTGCGTTAACTCCCGAAGAAACTAAACTGTTGCTACCAATTTTGCGACGAAAAACTACAAGAACCATCAGCGGCGTAACTGTGGTCGCAACTATGACTGAACCTTATCCGTGTCCGCAGCCTGAACCATGCGCTTACTGCCCCGGCGGACCAACACAGGGTTCACCGCAAAGCTACACAGGGCATGAACCAGCAGCAATGCGTGGCAGCCAAAACAATTTTGACCCTTACCTGCAAGTGCAAAGCCGTATTGACCAACTCACTGCAATTGGGCATAAAGTGGACAAGATTGAACTCATTGTTATGGGCGGAACCTTCCCAGCAACTCCTTTTGAGTACCAAACACGGTTTATTCAACGAGCCCTTGACGCCATAACAGGCAAAACCTCAACCAATCTTGAAGAAGCAAAAATCAACGCCGAAGCAAGCAAAACACGCAACGTCGGCATAACCATTGAAACCCGTCCCGACTGGGCAAAACAACCTCACATTGACGCAATGCTTGGCATGGGTGTAACCCGCATTGAACTTGGCGTTCAGAACCCTAGCGACGAAATTTATCAAAAAGTCGGCAGAACACACACTGTTGCAGACGTTGCAGAAGCTACCCAAATCGCCAAGGATTCAGGTTTGAAGATTGTCTACCACATGATGCCTGGAATGCCTGGGTCTAATCCTAAAAAAGATGTTGAAGCTTTTAAGGAAATTTTTGTTGATCCACGGTTTAAGCCTGACATGATAAAGATTTATCCTTGTCTTGCAATTGCAGGTACAAAGGCGTATCAGTGGCTACAAGAAGGCGCCTATAAACCCTATACAACCGAGGAAGCTGCAGAAGTTATAGCTGAAGTTAAAAAGTTCATCCCTAAATGGGTTAGAGTCATGCGTGTACAACGAGACATTCCCGCTAGGCTGATTTTGGATGGTGTAAAAAAGAGTAACCTGCGACAAATTGTTCATCAAAAACTAAAAACTCAAGGCTTACGGTGCCAGTGTATCCGTTGCCGTGAAGTTGGACACCGCCTTGAAGCCGATCATGTAAAACCAGACCTTGCAAACATCCAAATCCTTACAGAACGATACGTTGCATCAGATGGCAAAGAATACTTCATCTCAGCCGAAGACCCAATAAACAACGTGCTGCTGGGTTACTTGCGGTTGCGTGTAGCTTCACCTAAAGCTCACCGCCCCGAAATAATCCAGACAGCGTCGGCTATAGTTAGGGAACTGCACGTTTATGGGCCACTTGTTCCTGTTGGGCGGCATGCTGAGGAAGCTTGGCAACATAAAGGCTATGGAGTACGGCTTTTAGAGGAAGCTGAACGCATCACAAAACAGAATGACTTAAAGAAGTTGCTTGTAATAAGCGCGTTAGGCACAAAACGGTATTACATGCGGTTTGGTTACAGTCATGATGGGCCATACGTTTCAAAACGGCTCTAAAAAACGGTTTTAACATACTTTTGGCTTGATTTTCAACCAATACAACCTACCCCCCTTAGGTTTCAGCATACAACCACTAACAGCATCCAAATAGAGCATCCAACTTCATCGAATATGGTATTAATTATCCGAACTGTTATTGTAACATCTTTGTCCACTGAATGTTGCCTCGGGTATCAGTTTTGATCAGATAGATAAAGTTGTTTTCAAGACGCGCATGTTGACCAACTACCAGATAACCGTTATCAGATGACTCAAGCAATGATTGCCTCTACTGCTTTGGGGTGCTATAAGAAGTTAAAAAGGGTCTTCCGCAAGTTTTAGTGTGGCTAAATGTGTTAAGCTTAGGTTTGCAACAACAAGAATAGTTATTACTAAAATGATTAGCACTTTTGCTAAACCTGGTGTCGAGGTTAAATTGTGCATTGTAGAGAATTCACTTCTTGAAGCACAAAAGTAATCGGAGTTGTAGGAGTATATAATATTTTAGCGAAAAAATGTCTTTCAAGGTAATCTTTGAGAAATGGTGCTTCTTAATAAGTCATGTATGATTTTGATGTTTTAATCCTGAAAATCTTTATAAGCAAGCATGCACAGGTGTGCATAAGGTGAAGCGGTGCAAAGCCGCTTTTGCACTGGTGAATGTATGCGCAGAAGCTTAACAGTAACCCCAGAAAACGACAAAAAAATCCTACTAACAAAAGGACGATTCCTAACAGGAGACGCCCCACTCGACATAGACTACACAACAATGGTTAACATCTTCATTGAACTAGGACACAAACTCATCAGCGCCGCATGGACAGACAACACAAACCCAAACGTCACAATAGACAAAAACGAAATAGTCGAAACCTTCAAAAAACACGCCTTCAGCGCAGAATTAAAAGAAGAATCCGTTGGAGACCAAATGGCAGAAATCATCTTTAGAAAACTAATAGAACAAGCAGGCCTCGCCAACGCCACCCCAAACCAAAAAGAACAACAACAAACCCTCGCCCTGCCAACACAACAACCAACAGCAAAAGAAACAACAACCGAAAAATACATCACATAAAATTAACATAGAGGAGCTAAAACGTATGGTTAACGAGAAAGAAACCAAAACCAAGCCTGAAACTCACCCAGCAGATTTTGAAAAGCTTCTTGAAGCAGAAAGAAAACTTTCAGAAGAATACCTAAACAGACTAAAGTACATGCAAGCTGACTTTGAAAACCTCAAACGCCGCTTTGACCGAGAAACTGAGCAAATCAGAAACCACAGCAACGAACGTTTAGTAATCTCGCTCCTCGACATAGTTGACGAGTTAGAATTGGCCGTCAAAGTGGGAAAAAGTGCAGAGAACCCTCAACAAACCTTGCTCGAAGGAATTGAAATGACGCTTAAAAAATTCAAAAAAGTGCTTGAACAAGAAGGAGTCTCTGAAGTAACTTGTGTTGAGGGAGAAGTATTCGACCCTGCATCGGCAAACGCTGTCCTTACAGAGGAACGTGAGGACTGCGAAGCTTGCACAATCCTGCAGGTAATCAGGAAAGGCTACAGCATGAAGGGTCGCGTAATTCGTCCAAGTATAGTAAAAGTTTCAGTAAAATGTAAACCAAAAACAGAAAATCAAAATCAAAGTAACAAAACGGAGGAAAAAAAGTAAATGAGTAATCAAAAAACAAGTGAAAAAGTTTTAGGAATTGATTTGGGAACAACCAACTCAGCAGCGGCCATCTTTGAAGGCAGTCACGCAACGGTTATTCCAAGCGCGGAAGGCCCAACAATGGCTGGAAAAATGTTCCCATCAGTAGTAGCTTTCACAAAAGATGGACAACTTCTGGTAGGTGAACCCGCAAAAAGACAAGCCACCACCAACGCAGAAGGAACCTTCTTTGAAATCAAACGCAAAATGGGCAGCGACGTCAAAGTCCAAGCTTACGGCAAAGAATACACACCCCAACAAATCAGCGCCTTTATCCTGCAGAAGATAAAGAAAGACGCTGAAACCTACCTTGGCGGGTCAATCCGAAAAGCCGTCATCACTGTTCCAGCACACTTTAACGACAACCAACGCCAAGCAACCAAAGATGCAGGCGAAATTGCAGGCTTAGAAGTCATGCGTATCATCAACGAACCAACAGCAGCATGTCTCGCTTACGGCATCGACAAACTGCAACACGAAATGAAAATCCTCGTCTTCAGCTTCGGCGGAGGAACCCACGATGTTACACTAATGGACTTTGGCAAAGGAGTCTTCCAAGTATTAAGCACCAGTGGTGACACACAACTTGGCGGAACAGACGTTGACAAAGCAGTAATGACTTACATCCTTGACGAGTTCAAACGTCAAACAGGCGTAAATGTAAGCGGCGACAAAATGGCAATGTCAAGGCTAAAAGACGCAGCCGAGAAAGCCAAAATTGAACTCTCAACATTGATGAGCACTGATATTGACCTGCCATTCCTCACTGCAGACGCTTCAGGACCAAAACACCTTCACATGACCCTGACAAGAACCAAGCTTGAATCACTTGCACAACCCATCGTAGAAAAAACAAAACCAACCCTGCTAAAAGCTCTTGAAGACGCCAAATTAACTCCACAGCAAGTTGACAAAATTATACTCATCGGCGGCATGACCAGAATGCCACTTGTACAACGTTTCGTAGAACAAATTTTGAGCAAAGCACCCGAACGCGGAATTGACCCAATGGAAAGCGTTGCTATCGGAGCAGCAATCCAAGGAGGAGTAGTCACAGGCGAAGTCAAAGACTTACTACTGCTTGATGTTACCCCATTAAGCTTAGGTGTCGAAACCATGGGCGGAGTCATGACCAAAGTCATGGAAAAAAACACAACCATCCCAACAAAACGCAGCCAAGTATTTACAACCGCTGCTGACTTCCAAACAGCAGTCACCGTCCACGTACTGCAAGGGGAACGTGCAATGGCATCAGACAACGTTTCATTGGGCATGTTCAACCTCGTTGATTTACCTCCGGCACCAAGAGGTGTACCACAAATCGAAGTTACCTTTGACATTGACGCAAACGGCATCCTAAACGTAACCGCAAAAGACCGTGGAACAGGAAAAGAATCAAAAATCACTATCACTGCCTCTACAAAACTAAGCCAAGAAGAAAAAGACCAACTAATCAAAGACGCAGAACAATTCGCAGACCAAGACCGCAAGAAGAAAGAAGAAGCAGAAACCCGCAACTCTGCAGACAGCATGGTCTACACTGCTGAAAGAACAAAACAAGACCTCGGAGACAAACTATCAGACAAAGAAAAAGCAAAGATTGACGCAGCAGTTACAGAACTCAAAAATGCGTTAGCAAGCAACGATATGGCACAGGTTAAAGCCAAATCAGAAGCCCTTCAGAAGATACTGCAGGAAGTCGGAACCAAAGTTTACCAGCAAGCCGCAGCAGAAGCAGCAAAACAGCAAAAGGCACAAGCAGACGCAGCAGGCCCACAGGGACAAGCAGGCCCAACACCGCCACCAACCGGTGAACCAAGTTCAGGCGATACTGGCGAACCACACGTTGTAGACTCAGACGACTACAAAGTCAAATAAGACTGGCTAAAATTTAGCCATTTTTTTTCTTTTTCTACCACAAAGTAAGGGCAAAGTAGCAATCAAACTTTCACACCATTTTTTGTGTATGTTGCAAATGTAGTTTAAGCATATCGAAAAATTTAGGGGAAATCCCTGCTTTCAACATTATAGGGGTATACGGCTGCAAACAGAGATTTCCCAAGTTCTGTTTGATTGAATTTAGTTAAAAAGGTTATTACAAAAAGGGAATATCGCGATAAATCTGAAATGTTCAAGACCTAAAAAAGAAAAAAGTTTAAAGAAATCTGTTTATGCGCCTATTTTTTGATACATGCAGAATTGGTCCATAGTGTCTAATATCAAATAGCCCTTGAAATAAACTCTGCAGTTAACCATTTTAGAACTCAAAAACGTTACAACAATAACATATTTGAAGAATCAAAGAATATTTGCCGCATAATACGAAGCCAGCACTAAAGGAAAAACAAGCAGATAAGAAAACAAAGTTCCAAACCAAATACCCACTAAAGGATATAGGAAATGCACAAGAATGCTGTACGGAATAACGGTAAGGATACCCGAATAAGCCAGGGGTTTGCTTATTGACCGAGTAAATTCTGTACCTTTGCTATGGTGAAGAATCAGCAGCGTTGAAGTGAAAACCGCTGGAAAAGTAGCAGCAACTCCACCCAAAACAGGTCCACCAATCTGACTGAGAAGAACAGAAACTGCAACAATAGCGCCAGCACCTAAACCGCGCAAAAAAACTTCAGATGTTCGATAAAGCGTTCTTTCACCTTCAAACTTGGCTAGTTTTAGTTTTTTTGAAAATAGGTAAAAAGTTATTGCTGAAATGACTGCGCCCCCAGTAAGGGCAACTATGTAATCTGTAATTCCTGACAGAACTATCAATGTTGAGGAAACCAACCAGATTAAAAGTGAAACAGATAAGCCTACTTTGAAGCCTTTCTTTGCAAAAAACGCGTATAGAAACAAGTAAGCGTTTGTAATGGCAAAGGCTAATGGAAAAACTGTGGTCGCGTTGACTGCTACGTCTGTGGATTGGTTTATGGCGATAAAGAGAAAGGAAAAAGCTGCAGTTGAAGGAAAACCCCCGAGGATTCCGCCGATTATGGCGCCCTTCTTTTCAGCTATTATGGTAGCTACTGTAACCCATAAGCTGCCTACAACAAACGCCAAAACAAGGCGAATAAGCACAAGCATCTCAAGCATAAAGGGGTTTACAAGTTATTACGTTATTAATCTTTAGACCACTAACATAGGGCAGATATAACTAAAATTTTAGGGATTTTTTCTTTGAAAAAATAATGGCGGAAACTGAAGTGATAAAGAGTGTACCAAGCAAAATGAAATTTGCCAAGGTTACCCAAAGCGTATTTTGATACATGGCCAAGCCTACTGCAAACAGAACATAGAAAGTTATAATTCCAAGAGCAAACCTGAGGATAGATGCCGCTTTTTGATATGGATGTGTTTTAATTTTAACATTTTTTATCGACGTTTTAACCAGTTTAGAGGTGTCAGGAAGGTCATCAAGAATAAGAGTAAAACCGCCTAAAATGAGAAACCGCGCAGCATTTACGGGTAGACTTGAATTTTCAATCAAAAAAAGGGTCAAAAGCGAAACACTGGTAAAAGCTACAACAAATATTAGCCCTAAAACCATAACCAACACACCATAAAAATAGTGATGAAAAAACAATCTGCCAGTTTTCAAGTTACGTCCCAAACGAGCACTGGGAACAATATTAAGTGCAGCTGCAAAAATAACCAACCAAAAAACGTTACCATTAACAATAAAGGGATAAAATGGCTGCCAACCCTTAAAAAACCAGTAAAAGCCACCTAAAACGCCCAAAGCGTAACTTATCGTCAACAACGCATTAAAAATCAATGAAAGGCTAAAGAGTTTTTTCGCAAGAATCTTATATTTAGAAGCGCTTGAGTGGCTATTTTTTTGGTTTACCATCAGCAAACCTTTCTTTTAGGGTTTAAAAGATGCAATAAAAAGAAAACTTGTGGATATATTAGGTAATGTTGTTGTCAGCGGCTTGCAGCAAATCATGAGTAACCGTAGAATTTCGAAATAATTACTAAAAACACATCTAAACCAAGGAAATGGTATAAATCTGAGTCCGTTGCTAGCATTAAGGTTCACATTAATCAATTAGTTAACGGTAAGACCAAAGATGGCTCAGAAAAGAGATTATTATGAAGTTTTAGGCGTTGAAAAAAACGCGTCTAAAGACCAAATAAAAGATGCCTACCGCAAACTGGCGTTGCAGTATCATCCAGACCGCAACAAAGAAGCAGGGGCAGAAGACAAATTCAAAGAAATCAGCGAAGCCTACGCAGTGCTAAGCGACGAGCAGAAACGGTCACAATACGACAACCTTGGCCACGCAGGTTTTGACCAGCAATACACAAGCGAAGACATATTCAGAGGTGCTGATTTTGACTCTATCTTCCGCGACATGGGTTTTGGAGACTTATTTAGGACAATTTTCGGCGGAGGAGGCTTTGGAGGCGGCTATGAACGAACTAACCGCGGTCAAGACATAGGGTACAACTTGGAAATTACGCTGGAAGAAGCTGCAAAAGGTGTAGAGAAAGATATTCAAATTCCAAGAACCGAAAGATGCGATGTTTGCGGCGGCTCAGGTGCTCAACCAGACACTAACGTTACAGTTTGCCCAAGATGCAACGGAGCAGGAAGAATTCAAAACATGCATAAAAGCGGTTTTGGCATGTTCGTTCAAGTTGTAGCTTGCCCACAATGCAGAGGAAAAGGAAAACTTATCGAAACAGCATGCACCAACTGCAACGGTTCAGGACTGGTACGTAAAAAACGAAAAATCACGGTTAAAATTCCAATGGGCATAGAAGACGGCTCCCAGTTACGTCTTCGTGGAGAAGGCGAAATGGCTGCCAACAATGGAGAACCAGGCGACCTTTACGTTATAGTTCACGTTTTGCAAAATGAACTCTTTGCACGTGACGGCGATGACCTGTACCGTGTAGAAATGATAACTTACCCACAAGCTGCTTTAGGAGCAGAGATTTCAGTACCAACCTTGGAAGGCCCAACAGTTGTTAAGGTACATTCTGGAACACAACCGGGAGAAGTTATCCGCGTTAGAGGCAAAGGTATGCCCAGAATGCGTGGCTACGGAAAAGGCGACTTGATAGTTAGATTCGGCGTAGTTGTTCCTGAAAAACTCACTGGTGAACAGCGGTCACTGATTGAACAGTTAGCCAAAGAGTTCGGCACTGACGTTTCAAAGAAAGGTAAATTCCATTTTTAATTTTTTTTAAATAATTATTTTTAGCTGAATATGCAACCTTGCAAGCGCAGAATATTCTGGCGAGTTACGGCAAAGCTTTTAACCAAAAATACCCATCAATTTTAGGAGAATAAAAGCATGGTCAACTTAGATACAGCATTAATAGGTCTAATTTTCACCATCGTTGTAAACATCGCTGTAATTGCGCCGTCTCTATGGATTTCAGGCAGAATACTTGTTGGCAAACAGAAAGCAAAATTAACGGATGCATTATGGATTGTTGTTCTTGGAACGGTAATCAGTTCAGTCTTCGGCTACTTCTTTGAAGGAATAATTGCTTCTCTAATCCTGCTGGTAACCATTTTAGGGTTAGTAAAGCATTTCTTTGACTGCGGCTGGTTAAAAGCACTACTAATAAGCATCATAGCAGCAATAATATTCATCGTTATCACGGCTGTACTGGCTTTAATCGGTGTAGGCATCGGCTTAACATTCTTTGGAATATAAAAAATCACGTATACCCTTTTTTAAGGCAAGACAAAATTTTATTTGCTTAAGCTCAGCCCAAGTTACCCCGTTTTCCCATGTAACCAAAAAATAGTTTTTTTCATGGTCTCTATTAAGCCCAAATAATTTGAAGATATCACAGGAGGAATCAAAAATTTTCCGCTCAGCAAAAGTGCTTATCAAAATTTTTGTTCATCAATTATAAAAGTTTCCACCTGTCGTGGGGACAAAACGAACGTTAAATAAAGCATCTGAAAAAACATGTTTTCCCAGACAATTTTGGATCTGCAAAGTATCCCCGGCGCAAAAGGCGAATTTAAAATTAGAGTTAATGCTTATGCACGTCCCATTTAACAAAACCATTAAACAAGTTCAATCTAAAGGTTTCACAAAAACTGTTGCTTGTATTATAGCATTATCTTTAAAACTAATTGGAAATAAGCGTCTGGAGTTTTTTACAGGAAGTCAGGTCAACAGCAATCAGTGGTTGCGTCAAATATTTCATTGCAGGAGCTAAAATAACTGATTAGAGAAAACAGTTTTAAGCGGCTCCAAATGTTTTGTTTGAAAAAGAAAAAAATAAAAAGGATTAGGCGAGTTGCTTTCGCAAATCGTCGTATGTTGCTTTTATGTCTTCGATTGATGCTTCATCTTCAATGGTTGAAGTGTCGCCTAATGGTGCACCGACTAGAACTGCTTTGAGGATTCTACGCATGATTTTTCCGCTACGAGTTTTTGGCAGTTTGTTTACCATCACGACTGCTTCGGGGGTAGCAATTGGACCGATAGTTGTGCGGACATGTTTGATTAGTTCAACACGCAAATCGTCTGAAGGTGTATAGCCTGTACGTAAAACAACAAATGCAACAGGGACCTCGCCTTTTACTGCGTCTTCTTTGCCCATTACGGCGGCTTCTGAAACTGCAGGGTGTGAAACTAACGCGCTTTCCAGTTCTACAGTGCCGATTCGGTGTCCTGCAACTTTAAGCACCTCGTCAGCTCGTCCAAGTAGCCAGAAGAAACCGTCTGGGTCGCGGATTGCATAGTCGCCAACATAATAGACGCCGGGCCACCTGCTGAAGTATGTTTGTTTAAAGCGGTCGGGGTCTTTCCAGACGGTTTGTAGCATTCCTGGCCATGGCGATTTTATTACTAGGAAGCCTTTGGTTCCTTGTGGAACTGATTGTCCTTTTTCGTCGAAGATGTCTGCGTTAACTGCTGGCAAGGGTAGTGTGGCTGAACCGGGTTTTAGTGGTGTCAGTTCGATGCCGCTTGCGGGTGTAATCATGAAGCCACCGGTTTCTGTCTGCCACCATGTGTCGATGATGGGTAGACGTTCTTTACCGATTATGCGGTAGTACCATTTCCATGCTTCAGGGTTAATTGGTTCACCTACGGAGCCTAAAATGCGCAGAGTGCTTAAATCATGTTTCAGAACCCATTGCTCGCCAAACTTCATGAACATTCGAACCGCAGTTGGTGTGCCATACAAAATTGTTATGCCATGACGTTCTATCATGTCCCACCAGCGGTCTTGAGCTGGATAGTCAGGGGTGCCTTCAAACAGGAAAGCTGTAATGCCCATACTTAAAGGTGCATAAACGTTGTATGTGTGACCTGTAATCCAGCCAATGTCGGCGACACACCAGTAAATGTCCTCATCATTTGGATTAAATGCCCACTTAAGTGTCCAGTAAGCCCAAGTAAGATACCCGCCTGTTCCATGTTGAACACCCTTTGGTTTTCCTGTAGTGCCTGAAGTGTAAAGGATAAACAGTGGATCTGATGATTTCATTGGTTCTGGTTTAACATAAGCGTCTGCACCTGCGTTTGCTAATGCTTCATGATACCAAATATCTCGACCTTCCTGCATTGTGACAGCTTGACCTGTGCGTTTGACAACTATTACTTTTTCGATGCCCGGCATGTTTGGTAATGCTCGGTCAGCTGTGTCTTTGATTGCTACTGGTTTTCCTCGCCTAAAGGAGCCATCAGAAGTTACCAGGATTTTTGCGCCACAATCATTTACGCGGTCTGCGAGTGCTTCAGCACTAAAACCAGAAAAAACCACAGCGTGAACGCCGCCAAGACGTACTGTTGCAAGCAAGGTTATGGGTAACTCGGGAATTACTGGTAAGAACACTGCTACGCGGTCACCTTTTTTAAGGCCAAGACTTTGCAGAGTTTTTGCCAGTTTGTTTACTTCCCTGTAGAGTTGGTAGTATGTGTAGGTTTTGATTTCACCCATTTCGCCTTCCCAAATGTAAGCGATTTTGTTTTTCCGTGCACTTTTTACGTGGCGGTCTAAAGTGTTGTATGATGCGTTGAGTTCTCCGTCGGGAAACCATTTGTAGAATGGAGGGGTAGAGTCGTCGAGCACTTTAGTGAAAGGCTTAAACCAATCGATGGCTTTTGCTTTTTCTGTCCAATATTCTTGAGGGTTTTTTATTGATTTTTCCCATTCTTGCCTTCGTAGTTCTCCAGAAGAAACTTTGGCAATACTGGGGCTATATTTTTCATTGAAAGGTAGACTAGCCTCTGACATGCGCTTATTCCTCATTTCACCAGTAACGGTTTTGGCTCGAACGAAATATAAATTTTATCAATGTAAAGTTGAGAATTAAAACAATAAACCCAACATTTTTTATGTTTATAATAAAAATTCTTGATTACACTGCGCGGAATGATTTAACTGTAGATTGAATTATCAATGCATTTCACAGTTTACTTTCCACAAAAAAATATCAGCTAAAATAATTTCATCTATCAAACTGACAACAAATATAAAAACGCTTTTAAAATGAATTAATTGAACAAACAGCTTTAATTACAAAAAAATAAAAAAAGAAAGTTTGGTTTATAGGTTTATTGGGCTTCAACAGGTATAGTTATTGCGTTTGCAGGTGCTTTCGATTTTATTGGACAAATTGGCAATACCGTTTTACCGTTTGCTTCGTTAAGGACCTCAGCAAGTCCAAGATACACAGCACTAAAACCGCAGATTACGCCTTCTATGCCAGTGATTGTGTTAAACCACACAGGGTTTCCAAGCAATTCTCGTGTTGTTAACATAAAGAACAGTATAGCCAAACTCATAAAGACAAATTGAAGACCTCGGTTGGTTTTTAGAGTCCCAAAGAACATTGCAAGCGTGAAAATGCCCCACATCAAGAAGTATGCAGCCATTGCAGTATTATCAGCAGGTGCTACTGCGCCAAAGAATGGCATGTTTGGCATGAGGATAAGTATGACCAAAGACCACCAGAAGAATCCGTAGGATGAAAAAGCGACTGTGCCAAAAGTGTTACCTTTGCGGTACTCCATTATGCCTACGATTATCTGTGCTAAGCCGCCGTAAGCTATGCCCATCGCAAGTATCATGCTATTTAGAGAAAACAAGCCAGCATTATGCAGATTTAAAAGAACTGTAGTCAAGCCAAAAGCTAGTAAACCTAGAGGTGCCGGGTTTGCTAATTTAGAGTTGCTCATTTTTTCACTTTAATTTATTTGTAAAAAAAAGATTTTAGGCTGAAGAGTTTTTAACTTTTTCTAACAGCCTTTACTGTTTTCTTCTTAGATTTGCAACATATTTGCCTATTTCAATACTGCCAAACACTATAGCACCAAAAGATAGAGCGACCACCCAATCAATCAGTTCAGGAGTATGCACATCGAAGAGTGGCTGTACACCGGGCACATAAAGGATTAACAGTTGCAATGCAAATGACGACAGTATTGCATACCATAGATACTTGTTCTTGAAGATGCCAACTTTGAACACTGGATACTTTAATGAACGCATTGAAAGCGCTACGACCAACTCCATCACTATCATGGCGGTTAACAGTTGGGTTCTTGCTTCAAGCAGGTGGTATTGGCTTGTCCATGGGTAGTGTGAGAAGAACGCGATGAGCAATAGCACTGTCATCAGCGTTGGTACAGCGGTTAGGTAAGTCTTGACGTCTTTGCTAAAGATGCTCTCGGTTGGTTTACGAGGCTTGCGTTCCATCAAGTCTGGATCACCAGGGTCAACACCTAACGCGATTGCAGGCAAACCATCAGTTACAAGGTTCATCCATAGCAACTGAACAGCAGTTAAGGCGATAGCTGCTTGGTTTATTGATTCCACGTCTGAGCCAGGAGAGAATATGCTGGCTAAGAAGGGCACGCTTACCACTGCAATGAACATAACAAGGATTTCCATGATGTTGCATTGTAGCAGGTAGGTGAGGTATTTTTTGATGTTGTCAAAGATTTCTCGACCTTCTTTAACAGCTTTAACTATGCTTGCAAAGTTGTCGTCAGCAAGCACCATGTCTGCGGCTTCTTTACTTACTTCAGTGCCAGAAATGCCCATGGCTACGCCGATGTCGCTCATTTTTAGTGCAGGAGCGTCGTTAACGCCGTCGCCTGTCATTGCTACTACTTGGTCTTTATCTTTCCAAGCTTTCACAATACGGACTTTATGCTCGGGGGCAACACGCGCGTAAATCACGGTTTTTTCAACTACCATAGCAAGGTCAGCATCTGACATGTGCTCAAGTTCTGCTCCAGTCAAAACACAAGTTTCCTCATCCTTATCGTCAAGCAACTTTAGTTCTTTACCAACAGCTGTAGCGGTTAGTTTGTGGTCGCCAGTAATCATTACTACACGGATACCTGCTTTCTTGCAGACAGCAATAGCGTCTTTAACTTCGGGTCTTGGCGGGTCAATCATGCTCATTATGCCGACAAAGACAAAGTCTGTTTCCATGGATTCTGTGAATTCGACACCATTGGGCAATTCTTTGTATGCAAAAGCGAGGTTGCGTAGGGCTTGTTTTGCTAAAGATTCGGTTACTTGGAAGTGTTTAGCTTGTTTTTCTTTTGTAAATGGCACGATTTTTCCGTTTAATGCAATTTTGCTACATCGTTCGATGACCATTTCTGGTGCGCCTTTCATGTAGGCAAATTGTTTGTCTTCATTGGTGTGAATTGTAGTCATGCGTTTGCGTTCACTGCTGAAAGGTATTTCATTTATTCTCGGTTCGTCATCGTCAAGGTCATCTTTGCTTATGCCTGCTTTTTGTGCAGCTACAACCAACGCGCCTTCGGTTGGGTCACCTTTGACCATCCACTTCTTTGTTTGTGTATCCTGTTCAAGACCTGAGTCGTTGCATAATGCAGAGATACGCAGTAGTTCCTTGAGGTTTTCGTCAGGTTCAATTTTTTTGTCGTCAATTTGGAATTCGCCTTCTGGCGCGTAGCCTATGCCTGTAACTTTGATGTTTTGTTCGCTGACGTAGATGTTTCTAACGGTCATTTCGCCTTTGGTCATGGTACCTGTTTTATCGCTGCAAATTACACTAGTGCTGCCCAAGGTTTCGACTGCGGGCAAGCGTTTTACTATGGCGTTAGATTTTGCCATGCGGTACATGCCGATTGCGAGTGCACCAGTTACGATGGCAGGCAATGCTTCAGGAACAGCAGCAACAGCCAAGCTGATAGCCCAAAGAATCATGTCTAAGATTGGGCGTTGTTCAATAACGATGCCTACAAACCCAACGCTTAATGCAACAACTAAGGCTAGGATTCCAATCCATTTGCCTACACCAGCTAACCGTTTTTCAAGTGGTGTTTCTTCTTGGGGAGCGGCTTGGACCATTTGTGCAATTTTGCCGAATTCGGTGGTCATACCTGAAGAGGTTACAACTGCTTTGCCTCTGCCGTAAACTACAACGGTTCCGGTGTAAACCATGTTTTCGCGGTCGTTAAGTTGTGTTTGCTCAGGCAAAGTTTCGCAAGATTTGTTGACAGGCGAGGATTCACCGGTTAGGGAAGCCTCATCGTCTTTCATTGTGAAAGCTTCAAGCAGTCGACCGTCAGCTGGAACTTTGTCGCCTGTATAGAGAACCATGACGTCGCCAGGGACAATTTCGGTTGCGGGAATGCGAACTTCTTTACCGTCACGAATTACGTTAGCTGTGGGAGCCGTCATTTTTTTGAGCGCTTCTACCGCTTTCTCGCTACGGTACTCTTGAGTGAAACCTAAAAGAGCACTTGCGAAAACTATGACCAAAATAATTAATGCGTCAACTGTTTCGCCTACAGCAAGCGAAAGACCCGTGGCTATCAAAAGAATAATCATCAAAATATCGGTAAATTGGTCTAACAGAATTTTTAGGGGTGATTTTCCTTTTTCTTTTTTAAGTTCGTTAGGCCCATATTGTTTTAGACGCTCTTGAGCTTCTTGTGTTGTTAAACCTTTGGAGGTAACGTTTAGCTCTGTTAGCGTCTGCTCTGCAGTTTTACTATGCCATTGTTTATCCAATTGGTCTCCCGCTCCAATATAGCTTTTCTTACACCGTTTTTTTGCTTTAATATCTTTCGATTTTTATTGATAAAATGTGGCATTAAACATGGCTAAAAATGCACAGCCGTTCAGTTAAATAATACATGCTTAAACAAACGAAGGGAAGAACTGAAAACTTTTGATTTAAACGTCAAAGCAAAACCGCTGTTTTTTAGTTTAAACAAACGTTTATTCGATTTTTCGCCCAAAAGTCTTAATCACAGCAGAAACAAAATACTAGCAGTAAGCAATTTAACAGGCTGATTCTAATGAAGTATGAAACAACAATTCAAGAAATAATTCCCCGAACTCACGACACAACCAGCTTTAGGTTCCCAAGACCAAAAGAACTCCAATACCAACCGGGGCAATACTTTTTTGTAACAATAAAACAAGACGGCAAAGAATTAACCAAACATTTCAGCTTTAGCACCAGCCCAACCGAAACAGGCCACATAGAATTCACAAAAAAACTAACCGACCACGAATATTCAATGGCATTAAAAACTGCAAAAGTTGGAGACTGCGCAAAAATTGACGCGCCCTACGGCAAATTCACCTTTGATGGCGAATACCCAAAAATCGGTTTACTCTGCGGCGGCATCGGCATAACACCTTTTATGAGCATAATTAAAAATGCAACAGACAAAAAATTAGACAGCAAAATTACGCTCTTTTACGGTTGCCGCACCGAAGAAGATATTGCATTTAAGACTGAGTTGGAAAATTTAGCGGAGAAAAACGGTAACTTGAAACTGATTATCGTGTTAAGTCAAGCTTCTTCAAACTGGAAAGGTGCTACGGGATATATTAATGGTGAAATGGTGCAGAAAGAGTTGCCTGATTTTAAGGATACGGTGTTTTTTGCTTGTGGTCCTCCTGCGATGGTTGCGGCTATGCAGGGGCTTGTTGAAAAACTGGGTTTGCCTAAAGAGCAGTTAAAGTTGGAGCTTTTTTCAGGTTACTGACCCCTTTTTTGTTTTTTAACCTTTTTTTAGTAAGGTTAAAGGCGTACCGTTGAGAAGAGTGGGGTAGGAACTACTGCTCGTGAACGTTAAAGAATTATACGCCAGGATTCCGTTTGATGCTAAAATGGCAGTTTTGATTGTTGTTTTAGCGAAAATTTTGGTTTTTGTTGTTGGTTTTACGGCAAATGTTGCTGCGGGTTCTGCGTCTGTTTTTACTGTTTTTAGCATGTTTAACCGTTGGGATGCTCCTCATTACTTGGATATAGCGCAGAACTGGTACGTTAACACGGGTGACCCCGCAAATTTTATTGTGTTTTTTCCCTTGTACCCCATCCTTATCAGGCTAATCACATTAAACTTTGATTATGCTAACATTTCAGCTTTAATTGTTGCCAACGCCTGCAGTTTTGTCGCGTTCTATTACCTTTATAGGCTGGCAAAACTTGAATTCAACAGCAAAGTTGCAGTTAAAGCGGTGCTCTTTATGAGCATTTTTCCAACCGCCTACTTTTTATCAGCACCCTACACTGAAGGGCTCTTTTTTGCGTTGGTTATAGCAAGCATTTACTATGCACGTGTTAGCCGTTGGGAAGTCTCAGGGTTGCTTAGCATGTTTGCAGCTTTAAGTCGTCTTGCGGGTTTGCTGCTGTTGCCTGTGTTGCTTGTAGAGTTTTTGCATCAGAAACACTGGAACCCCCGAAAAGTCGATTACAAGATTGTTTGGGCAGTTTTGGCGGTTGTGGGTTTCTTGATTTATTTAGGTATAAACCTGCAAGTTACTGGTGATGCTTTCAAGTTTATGGAAATAGAAAAAACCCATTGGTTTAACACTTTTGACCCCATCGCTGGTCTTAAAGCGGCGTGGGATTGGGCAGCAACCCGCGGTTACCCCGACAACTTCAGCATCGGCATTGCACCGCTGGTTTTCGCAGTTTTCGGGCTTGTCATGTTTGGCGCGGCAGTTTGGAAACGGTTCCGCCCGTCATATTTGGTGTACATGTTTTTAACTTGGGGCTTAGCTGTTTCAACCTCATGGTGGATAAGCGTACCACGCTACATCATGGCAATGTTTCCAATGTTCATCCTGCTAGGCGCATTGACACGCAACAAAATCGTTAACGCAGCAATCGCCGCCGCATTCACTGTTGGGCTTGTCTATTTCACGGCAACGTTTGCGTTGGGCTGGTGGGCATTCTAAAAAAACGCGGGTTTTCAACATGCTTTTGGCGTGTTTTCCAACCAATAGCCCCTATCCCCCTTAGAGATTTTTCCGCAAATTTAGAGGCAAGGACTCGGCAGGGCTGGTTTCTACCTACCCCCTATAGGTTTCTGCAATGAGTTTCTATTTGGACACTAATAGGCTGGTATGAAAAGTAAAGCAGCAGAACCGTAGAAGAAAGCAATGAACAGCACAATGCAAATCGGGCACTAGCATGGCCCATAAGGAATTTTTTTTCCGCCCTAAACAAGCAACAACCAAAACAACCCTAATAACCAATTTTGTCGATAAAAACAGCTAATAAAACAGCCATTTGTTAAAAACGCTTATTTTTTAAGGCTTTATGGGGTTTTTGCTTGCAGGATTTTTTCCATGTCAAAAATCTTTTCTGCTACTTTTTGTCCCTGCTCGGTCAGCGTTATGAACCGCGTATACGGCGGCACACGTTCTTCGCTTACCAATCCAAGCCGCAAAAGATTGCCCAATGCGCTATAAAGTGTTGTTCTGCTTCCTTTGATGTTTATGTCCGAAATTTTAATTCGTTTATTTGGGTAAAGAAACAGCAGAAATTGCAAATTGCCTGCCGCCTCTAAGTCTGCTACACTCATGGCTTGAACCTTCCACTTTCTAGTATCTGAAATATAGATACCTGAATTAGAGACAAAACTTAAATGGTTTTACAATACAGTATTGATAAACTGTAAAGCGTAAATTATAATCAGGTGTTGACATAATTTGAAAAAAGAACAAACAAACCCCAACTTAACCCAAGAACTACCACAACAACTCAAGGAAGAATATAGAAAGAGCCGTAAAAACTCCCCAGCCATCGAGGCGTTGAAGGTTGCGGCGGCGTTAAAGCTTTGGAATGACCGAGGCTTTAGGGATATAAAGTTTGATGTACCCGTAGCTTATGGCGGAAAAACCATGTTCATAAAAGTCCTTGCCAAACATGAAGAGGGCACGGTGTTTGGGGTTGAATGCGCTTCAAACGTAAGACTGGGCTATCTTAAACAACGCCTGTCAGCACTGCAAAAGTGCATACCCAAAGACAGCTACATCGTCTCAGTATTCCCAGAGACAGCCAGCGAAAAAGCAGAAGAATCGGTCACCTTGGCAGATGAAGTATGGGTTACAGGCAAAAACGGCAAAATCAACCAAATGATATTTCATTCATATTTAGGAAAAGAATAACCCACTAATTCGCTCTATCGCACCCTTTTAACAATTTCAATTACAACAAATTAGATATAGTTAAACAACAAACAGCACTCTCGGTAGTTACCTATGTGGGAAGAGATCATTATTGCGATTGCTTCAATCTCCTCTATTTTGGTTGTAATAGTTTTGGCTAAAATGTTCAGTATGCAAAAGGCAATGACTGAAATGAAGACACAATTTGATGTTACTTCAGCATCAGTAACGGCACCCACAAATGCGCTCAACCAAGTAGCCAATACTCTTCAACAGAACGCCATGAATTTAAGTTCATCTATCGCAGATGTTAACAAATATGTTGGCGATATCGGTCAGCAGGCTGTAAAAATAGAAACTATAGGCAAAAAGTATGAGGAAACAGAAGCCCTAACTCGCAAAATGTACAATATAATGATTGGCTCATTTGAGAAAGGCAAGTCAGGAGAAAACACGCTTCGAAACATGATGAATGAACTTATGAAAATTGGTTTAGTAAGACAAAATGTACCAGTGGGAACAAAAATCGTTGAATATGGTGTAGTCTTCAACGATGGCAAGATTCTTGCAATTGATTCCAAAGTTGTTGCAACTCAAGACATCGAAAATCTGCTTGATGAAAAAACTCCTGACTCTGAGAGAGATGCCCTTCGAAAGAAGATAAAAACCTCAGTTGCTAGCAAAATGACGGAAGTTTGCAAATATATCGACCCAACAAGCACACTCCCTTGCGCAGTAATGGCGATTCCCGACTCAGTTGTCAGTTTAACAAACGAGGTCATACCTGAAGCAGTAAGCAAAAATGTAATGATTGCTGGCTACTCCGCAGTGCCCCAACTCATCGTCTATTTTGTAAGAATCCATGGGTTTTACTCAATAAAAGAGGATGTCAGTGAATTAAAAGAGCGTTTGTACACCATTCAGCAAGCAACATCAAAATTAGATGATAAATTCTTTTCAAACAGGTTCGATAGACCTATTGGGATGCTTACTAAAGCAACAAACGAAATTCGCCAAACGATAGGGCGAATCGATGACACCTTAAAAATGGAATATAAAGAAACCCCTGAACTCCCAGAGAGCACTCAAGAGTAATTGCTTGAGTATTATATCAACCTGCAATCTTCCTCCTTTCTACCAGTGAGTTCCTTTACAAAAAGGAAGTCACTTAACGATTATTCGAGGATTTTTCTTCAGTTCATCCTGTAAGTGTGTTATCGCACTATTTTGTTCCTGAATTTGCTTAAGCGCTTTATCTTTTTGACCCTCAGCAATCACTGCTTTTTCTTGGAATTGTTTTGTTTGAGTTCTTAAGACCTCACATTGCTCATCTTTTCGTTTTAATGCTGAGGCTTGGTCTTCTACTGTGTTATTTAATGTCTGAATCTTTGTGGTTAACCTTGCAATCTGAACATTACTCTCGCTTAATTGCGCTTGAAGTTGCCCAATCTGATTTATTAGACCTGTTTTCTCAGACTCAGAAAGAATACCTGCTATTTCAAAAGATATTTTTGAGGTATTGTCTTTTGTGTAATTTCCTGAGGCATCAGCCACAAAAACTTTGAACCCTGTTTTAGCATTTTTTGATTTTGCCACAGTTACCTCAAATTTTATCGTTCCAGAAACTCCACATTTTTCCTCTTTCAAGCCCTCTTTGATACTCTCAATTGTTGTGCTCACAATATTTTTCAAGTCTTCGCTTATTTCTACCGTTAAATCTTCCCCTTACGTGAGTTCATATTTATGGTGTTTATGTTCATTAGTACATATAAAACAAGCGAAGAATAGAATCAATTGATACCTAGAGAGGTCAGTTAAAATGAATTCTGGCGCAAAAAAAGACTTAGTACGCGGTTGGTTTTTTTAAGGAACGAAGCAATAGCAGTAAAAATTTAAAATTTTTTATAGCAATGGATTTCTTCCAAAAAAAGGGTTTTCAAATCCACCATCAGAAGACTTCTTTTTCCTAATTGGTTTGTCATGAGCAGACGAGTGACAATTAGGACAAAGAACCTTCAAATTAGTCATTTTATTATTTTTTGGATCTCCATCTTTGTGGTGAATATGCGGTTTTATTCCATCAAGAGAACAGTGGCATTTTTCGCACTTTCCCTTTGAACGAACCAAGAGTTTAGTTCTTAAGGATTGCCCAACGGGAATTCGCTTCGGTTGACTACCAAATCGAAAAGGGTCGAATTTAGCCATTTATCGGTCTGACCTCATTTCTTCTTTTTCTTTGCATAAAATTCTACTTTGACTTTTTTCGGAACTTTCTTAGTCGCCGTAAAAGATACTTTTTCTGTTCCTTTTTTTGGCATTTTTGTTCACAAAGGAGCAATATGATTCATTTTAAATATAAATTTAACTAAGCGACTAAGCTATGGTAAAAACTTCTTTACGCGTATAATCTTTGACCCAATATTGAAGGCTTGTCTAAAAAATTAGAAAGAGATTATAAAATGAAAATGGTTGGTTTTATGGGTAGAATCGTCTTGTGGTTCTTGGGAAGGGTATTGCGTCTATGATGTTGTCTAGGTCTAGCATCCAGACGATGAGTCTTTCTACGCCCATGCCGAAGCCGACGTGTGGGACTGTGCCGTAGCGTCGTAGGTCGAGGTACCATTCGTAGTCTTCTGGGTTTAGGCCTTGGGCTTTCATGCGTGTTATTAGGGTGTCTTTGTTGTCTTCTCTTGCGCCGCCTGTGCTGATTTCGCCGATGCGTGGGACCATCATGTCTACGCTCATGGCGATTTCGGGGTGGTCAGGGTAGGTTTTGCAGTAAAAGGCCTTGATTTCTGTTGGGTAATCGTACACAAAGAAGGGTTTGCCAAAGTCGTCTGCCAGCACTTTTTCGTCTTCGTAGCCAAGGTCGCTGCCCCAGTCTAAGGCGGGGTTTTTAGGTTTTAGGCGCTCTATGGCTTCTTTGTAGGTGATTCGCGGGAAAGGCGCCTGCACCGTTTTTAGTTTGTTTATGTCTGCGCCAAGTTCAGCGAATTCTTTTTCACAGTTTGCGCCGATGGTTTGGCAGATATGCGCCATTAAGCCTTCTTCAAACTTCATAAGGTCATCCATGTCGGAGAAGGGCCATTCGCCTTCCATGTGCCAGTACTCAGTTAAGTGGCGGATTGTGCGGCTTTTCTCAGCACGAAAACTTGGGGCGATGCAGTAGACTTTTTCTAAGCCGTACATGAGGATTTCAAGGTACAACTGGCTGCTCTGGGTCAAGTAGAGTTGCTGGTCAAAATATTTCAGTTCAAACAGTGTTGAGCCGCCTTCAACAGCCGCAGAGATGAACATGGGGGGTGAAACTTCAGTGTAATCCTGCTGTTTGAAGTATTCACGGGCAGCTTCAAAAACTTGGCTGCGTACCCGCATGACTAGGCTCATTTTTCGGCTTCTCAGCCAAAGGTGGCGCATGTCACGGATGAATTCTTCACTTTTATCTTTACCAATTGGAAAAATTTCAGCTAAACCGATGATTTGAATGTTTTCTGCGCTGATTTCGTATCCGCCTGGTGCACGGTCATCTTTTCGTGCCAAGCCTTCAAGACTGAGGCTGGATTCGATTGTTAATTGTTGTGCGGCGCTCCATGCGGGGCTGTCCTTTTTCACTGTGCATTGCACAACGCCTGTGGAGTCACGTAAAACCAAGAATATGAGTGATTTTCCTTCACGTTTGCGGTAGACCCAGCCGCGGATTTCTATTTTTTGGTCTGGGCAGCATCCGTCTAGAACTTCGCGTATCTTCTTAAGAGTCATATGGTAATCAACCGTTTCCTCTATTATTATGCTTGTAGCCTAAATGGCTATCGTACAAGAACAATTTAAAACTGACTATACAACACTAAAAAAAAGAAAAAAGGGTTTAGTGTATGTAGCGCCTTTTAGTTTTATGGACGCTTTCTTAGCAGTAGTAAAGCTGCAAGAATTACAACAATAACAGCTATTCCTGTTCCAACAATGTAAAGCTCGTACGGCGGCATAGACACCTGACTAGTTGTTGACTGCGGCGTTGTTGAAGCCTGATCTACATTGACATAAGTTTCTGCCCAACTACTACCGTATGATTGATCGCCAGCAAAAGTTGCTGTAACCTGATATTGACCCGATACGTCTGGAGCCGTCCAAGAGTAACCGTATGTTCCACTCATATCTGTCATAACGTCTGCAATATGAATACTATTTCCGTTGGGGTCAACAGTGTCTAACGAGACTGAGACACCGATAACGTTCATTGGGATTTGTGCTTGCATGTGCAGGTATTCCATCCATGCTGTCATTGATTCAGCTGAAACACACGCAGTCCCTGGTTGAGCAGGCGCCTGATCAAGAACCGTTCCAGTTAAAACAACAGTTTGACCCTGCGCGACACCTGTTTGAGGAGCAGATATTGTTGTTGCACTTATGCTTTTACCAAAAACATACAAGTTACCATCGTACATGTTCCCCGCCGCCAACATCCCATCAGCTACTGCACCCGGTTGCAGGTAACCAGTAATATTCCATAGACCTTCACCAGAAGTTGCATTTATACAGAAAAGCCTGTAACCGCGTGTTAATGGTTGACTGGGCGAGTGCTCGTTGGTGTAGCTGAAAAGTTTTCCGTCAGCAACTAAAGATTGAGCAAACCAAGAATAGTTACCGCTGTATGGCGTTTCAAATGGTACTGATTGCGCAGAGAATTTCCAGGCGTATTTGCCAGTGTTCCAGTCTATTGCTTGAATACCATCATAAGACATTGCGTAAAGGTATCCGTACGCTGAGTTTACTGAGTAAGCACCAAAGCTTCCCCAGGGATAACTTGATAACTCGGTTGTCCACACTTTTTCGCCTGTTTTCAGGTCCCAACATCGCCAAAGCCCATCATTAAATCTTACTGCATATTTGCCATGGTCAGCAACTGCTGTGCTTCCGCTGAAGAATGTTTGTTGACCTGTTGTCAAATCAGTTGTTGTATTCCACAGTAACGCGCCTGTTTCAAGGCTTGCACCCATTATTCTGTAGCCGATAGCGATGCCAGTTGCATTAGAGCTTATTGATTGAGATGAAACAGCTATTTGGGATTCAAAATCAGCCGTTCCAACACTGCTAAAGGGGTATGATACGTTGCTTAGTATTCTTGAGGTAAAGTTTGTGCTTGTTCCAGTCATGTCCCAGTTGATAAGGAAGTATTTTGCGTCAGCTCCTGTCCCTGTTGTTTGAACACTGTAAACGTACGGGTCGGCCCATATGGTTCCGCTGCTTACTGGAAGCGAAACATTAGCAACCAAAGCACCAGTGTAGGGGTTATATTTAATTAGCCTGCTTCCGCTGACAGCAACAAGGTAGTAACTTATTCTCCACGCAGATTCGGCACCTAAAACTTCACCAGTTCCAGGGTCTTTAGTGATTGCTTGAGGTGTAACAAAATCAGTGATTTCCCAATTTACTTTTCCAGTTGCCAAGTCATAACATTGCAAGACACTTGTTGTTACTGTTCTTATTGTACCGTTGACCATTTGCGGCATCGGCTTGTTTATAGTTTGGTAAGCTTTGCCTGAGAAGACAATAATTGGAATGTTTGAGTCTCGTCCGAATCCGCCGCCCATGTAGAATGAGTCTTGACCGAATTGTCCTCCAACTAGTCCGCCGAATTCGCCTTCACGCATCCATACAACGTGTGCAGTGTTTGGTGTAGTCACGTACGGGGTGAAACCATAGTTGCTGCGGTAAATGTTAGTGTTTGCAGGCCAGCCTTCTCCTCCGCCTACGCCTGTGAATGGAAAGTGACCAGCGATTATCCACCATTCACGGTTGTTTGGTGAGATTGGTCTTGACCAGTAATCTGTTGGTAACGCTGAGGGTGGCCATGATGCAACCATGTCTTTTTGGACAGTGAATTCTACGGTTGGTGAGGTTGAGGGCTTATAGTAGCAGGATGCCATATAGACTATTTGAGACCCAACAAAGCCGCCTGGGGGAGTAGTGTAGTTGCCTTCGGGGAAAAAGTTGCCTAAAAAGTCAAACTTGACTTGCCATGTGCCTTCTTGGTCTGGTTCATAGTTAAACCATGCTGTACCGTCTGCTTGGAAAGAATTCATTGGGCCAACTGTTTCTGTAGTTCCGTCAGGTTTGGTAAATGTTACTAAAAATGATTGCGTGAATGCGCGGGATACATGTAGAGGCGGTTGCATCCAAAGGTTCACCAGTAACGGCTGGTTTATGCCGATTGGGTTTGGAGTGACACTAATGTAAGGGATTGTTTCAATTGTCTGGTTTGGTGTTACGCCTTGAGGGGGAGCTAACGGGTAAGAAAATGTTGTAGGTGCACCATGAGTGTCCGTTTGTGCTTGAACGGGCAGTGGCATCATTAGAACAGAAGAAGCAAACAGCAAAAACGTCAACGCAATTGTCAGTAAAATATTATTTTTTAAAAAATTCTTTATTTTATTTTCCTCCTTTTGGGGTTTGCCTAAATTGCCCCACAAGCAGACATTAACTGAATTAATATATAAAATCTGCGAATAAACGCAGTAAAAACAATAAAATCGAAGAATAAAATTATGGTTTGCTAAATAATTTTAATTATAATTTGTTTTTAGAAAAAATTATTCAGTGACCCCTGAGGAAAATCGGTTATTTTAAAGAAAAAAGGAAAAGGGAAGATTTTGTTTTTATGGACGTTTTCGTAGCAGCAAAGCTGTTGCTATTACAACAACAAGTATTACAGCTAAGCCTGTTCCAACAGTGTACAACTCGTATGGCGGGTTGACTGCTTGCGCTGATGTAGTGGGTTCGGTTGATTGTGGTGCTGCGCCTACTTCGATGTCTGTGGCTGCTGATGAACTGCCGTATGAGTCATCAGCGGCAAAAGATGCGATGATGGTCCATTTTCCTTCCATGTTCGGCGTCCAAGCGCAACTGAATGTTCCATAATAGCCATTGGTGGTGACAGTGTCTATAGTTTGTGGGTTTCCATTGGGGTCAATTGCTGTTAAGGTAACTGGTACTCCCGTGATTGTTTCGGTGCCTGTGATACCGTTTTGTGGTTGCTGTCTGTGAAGATAATTCATTTGTGTGCCCATTGAGTCATGGCTGACGCATGGCGTGCCTGGTTGTGCTGGTGATTGGTCAAGTACTGTGCCTTCGATTTGGATGGTTGTGCCGCTGGCGGGTGTCTTTGACGAGGTTGTTACGGTTGTTGCAGATAAGCCTCTTCCTATGATGTATTGGTATCCGTCTGCGCCGCCTACTGACAGGTAACCGTCTGAAACTGCTAAGTCAGTTCCACTGAACCAGGCTGCACCTGGAATCATGACGTCCCAGACTTTTTCTCCGTTAGTAATGTTGATTGCATAGAGTTTCCAGCCTCTAATGTAGGGTGTTGCGGGTGTGTGTTCAGAGTTGTAAACGAACATTTTACCGTCAGCAATGATTGCGGGTGCATCGAATGGATATACAGTTGTTCCGTTTTCGTTTGTGTAGCTGCCTTCATAGGGGAATGTTGCAGGAGACTCAAATTTCCAAACGATTTTTCCTGTGTCCCAGTCAAAAGCGTAAACACCGCTGTAGGCTTCTCTAAAGAGCATACCATAGGCTGATTGTACACCATAAGTGCCAAAACCTGATGAGTCCCATGGATAAGCCATTTGTTCACCGGTCCATGCAATGTTGCCTGTAGCCAGATCCAATGCAACGTAGTAGCCTCTTGCGGAGAGAACTGCAATTTTGCCGTGGTCTGCAATGTTGGAGCTTCCGCTGTATTGTGGTTCTTCAATGATTTTATTGAAAGTTATTTCGCCTGTTCTAAGGTTAAAACCTATTATCCTCATCTTTGAGTACGACCCTGTTCCGTCTGAAACATCAGATATGTTTGCACCCATCATTGTTGAATAGTCAATTACTTGAGGCAAGTTGTTTTCAGTATAGGATGTGTTACTGATTATTCGTGAAGCAAAGTTGCCTGACCCAATAGTTGTCCAGTTAATTAGGCGATAGTTAGGATTAGCACTACTACCACTATTCTGTAAAGTTAAGCAGTAACCATTCATGTAGTACGTACCTGTGGTTAATGGAGCAATTGAAATGTTACCAGTCATTGCACCTGTTAATGGGTTGTATTTTCTTAGGTAACCATTACTTATAGATAGCAGAGAAGGTTGTCCAGGAATAATGTCTGCTCCGACTACACCCGAACCTGAAAATGTTTGCGTCCCATATTCAATGAGGTTTGGTGCTGATTCACCAGCATATAGTGGACGTTCCCAGAATACTTCGCCTGTTCTAATGTCATAGCATTGCCAACATGTTTGAGCAGCTTGAGATGTCTCACTTACTCGTGAGATTGTTTGGTAGCCTCTACCGAACAGTATAATGCTTGGTTTTCCACCGTATCCGCTAAGTTCATATCCTAATGAAGCTATGCCTGCATCACCGCCGACTATGCCTTCAAAGGACAGCATGCGTTTCCATACGACGTGTGCACTGTTTGGTCCTTGAACCCATGGAGTGAATTGTGACCTTGGATTATAAACGGAAGTTGTTCCTGGGTAATACATTTGCCATGCTTCTTCTGGTATACCACTTGGTCCCCACCAGGGGTAATTGCCAAGTATTGACCACCATTCACGGTTTTCAAAAGCTACGGGTCTTGTCCAGTAATCTGTTGGAAGTGGGATTGCAGGCCATGATGATACCATGTCGTCTTGCACTATCAGGGTTTGCTCTAGTGTTGTGTCGGGTTTATAGTAGACTGCTTGGTAATTTGATGGGGCTGACATACCTGTTGCTGTTGGGTCAGTGAAGTTAGGGTCAACAATGTTACCTCGGAAATATCTACCTGCGGGGAAGTAGGTTCCAGTAAATTCAAATTGAAGTTTCCAAGTTCCGTTTACGTCTGGGACAAATTCGAACCATTGCGTACCATCAGCGACGAATGAGGGCTTTTCTATTGTTATCACTGAACCATTAGGAGGTGTTATTCGTACAATGTATTCGGGGTGATATCTGTTTGCACCTGGTGCGGGGCTTGTCCAATAGTTTACAAGCACACTTTGACCGACACCTATGGGGTTTGGTCTGAAGCTTAGGTGAGCTGAAACTGTGGTTTCGTTTACTGAGACACCAGAGGCTAGTGGACCAGCGGTGGGTACTGTTGGAGCGGCTGCATTGGCAGGAGTGTTTGTCATCAGGACAAGTGATGTCATCAATAGCGCCATTATCGAGATAGTCAAAATTTTAGTTTGTTTTTGAGTTATTTTTTTCAATTTTTTACCTCTTTTATTTGTTTTAAGTTATAAAATAGCCGTTACATGTCAAACCCTATATAAAATCTTGTTGCATGAGCCACAACAACATAAAATAATTAACTTATCAAAACATAACAGAAATATTTTTTTAAACAACAACCTAAAATTACAGTAATTATTTAAAAAAACTAAAACAGGTTTTCAGGGTTTTTTGCACATCAACATAAAACCAACTATGCAACCGCAATAATCACCGCTAAACCTGCACCTGCACCCCATAATTCATACGACAGGTTTGCAGTTGACTGGCTTGTTGAATGCCCAATTGTTGCTGCGGGAACTACAGTTGAGTACGCCTGCCAAATACGTCAACCAACTTTGTCTTTAAGGTGAAATAGTTTTAAAAGCGGCAAATTTGTGCCATTTTACTGGTAATTTTGCTTTTTTTTATTTACATAAATTTTATATTTATTTTAGAATAAATAGGAAAATATCGAAAGTGCTGTCAGCACTTACAAGCAAAAGATTAAGTGGGGATTAAACGGCGGGTTAATTTATGCAAGAAGATATGGTGATTAAACTTGCAGAGTTTGGCTTCACTACTAATCAAGCTAAAGTCTACATGAGCATCATTAAATCTGGTTCAATTTCCGTGGTAAAAATCGCCCAGAACACCAAATTACATGTTCAAGATATTTACAAAATTTTGCCTAAACTTGAAAACATGGGCTTAATAACAAGGACTGTTGAGAAGCCTGTTCAGATTAAAGCCATTCCTGTTGAAAAAGCATTTACACAGCTTGTTTCAATTGAAAAAGAAAAAGCTCAAAAAAGAATCAGTTACATGGAACGCAATTGCAAACATTTAATTGATTCAATACAAAAAATTCAATTCTTAGAAACAAATAATGAAGACGCCATTTTTGTTTTCTTAACCACCGCTAAACAAATCAAAAACCAAGCTGAAGTATCCTTTGGAAAAGCCAGCTTAACCTGCGATTTAGTCATAAATTTAGATTTAATAAAACCCCTAATGAGCCGCCTTTCTGAAAACTTTCAAACATACAACAATTTAGGGGTAAAAATTCGACTCATAATAGAGTCAGAATTACCCATAGAGGACACTCTATTAATTTTAGAAAAATATTTACCCAAACATGCAAATCTAACGGCTAAATACGTTCACAAAACTCAACCGCTACCTTACTACGTTTTTGACAAAAATGAAGTGTGGATAAGCATGGAAGAAGAAACTGAAAAAGGGTTGCCTCGCGTCTTGATTGCTAATGGAAAAAACATTGTCCAGTTTTTCCAAGAAAGCTTTGATGAAGCATGGAATAAACCCAACAGCAGTCAAATATATCCCGAACAAGAAAACTGTGAACACATCATTGAAGCTATGGTTCCTTAACTTTTGGTTCATGAACAGTAAACAACACGAACAGCGATAACGGAACCGCAGCTACTGCAAGAAGCAGAAAAGGCAGTTGAGGCGCCACAAACGCATACAGGAAACCCACAGCCACTAGTAAAAAGGCCTGTACAATATACATGAAGAATTGCATGCAACCAGTTACTGTTCCTCGAAGGTTTCTGGGCGTTAGGTCACCCATTAGTACTTGGTAACTGTTGAGTTGCAAAATGTTTCCTAACCCATAAAAAAAGAACGCTAAAAGCATCATGTAAAAGTTTGCGTTAATGAAAAGCAGCATACCAGGTAAATACAACAAGTAACCAAGGATTAGGTAGCGTTTTCTGCCCGCTTTATCCATGCTTAACCCCGCAAGTACCGAGGGCAAAGCAATGCTAAGATACTGAAAAGCTAAAACAAAAGCCCACTGCTCATTAGTTAACCCTAAAACTGTAGTGGCATAAACAACAAAGTACATTTGACAACTAACCACTAACCCGTTTATGGTAATGGTTGCCAAGAAAAGGTTAAACGCTGATTTGGGCATTTTTTTCCAAACAAGTACGCTCTGCTTCACTGATTCGGGATATGAACGTAGCAAGCGCGTTATGCTGGGTTTTGCGTCTTCACCGTTTGGCGGCAAAGTCTCTTTTAATCGTAAACGCAGAATTGCAACTGCAAAATAAGCAAACAAAACAATAGTGTAGGCAACACGCATGCCTAAGTCAAAATTAAAAGTTGCCACAAGATACTGTGCAATCAGTGGACCCGGTAAAAGCACAATGCTGGTTATGGCTGTTTGCAAACTAAAGCCGGCACCACGGTTTTCTGGCGGCAAGGAATCAAAAACCATAGCCATCAAGGCTGGCCCGTAAACGGCGCAGAAGTTCTGGATGATTAAACCTATCATGATGAACTGCCATGAAGGCGCAAAAATAAACAGCAGTGTGCTTGCGGCTAAACCGAAAGTCATTGTGGTTACTATCCATCTTCTGCCGTGTTTGTCTGCTAGGTAGCCTCCTGGAAACTGGACGAGCGCGACGGCGATGGAGCCGGCAAAACCCATTACTGCTAAAAGGAAGTCGTTAGCGCCTAGGCTGAGGTAGTACAGGCTGGAGTATGTTGCCGGTATTGGTTGGGCAGTGAACAGTATTACCCAGCTAACTGTGATGAGCAGGAAGTTGCCTTTGAGTATGCTGGATTCGCCGCTGAAAAGAGAAGACAGCTTCATTGTTTCCCCATTTCTAGCGTAGGATTATTTAAATGGGCGGTATCAAAACTGTAACGGTTTTAAGCGAAACTTTTTGCAGAATGGAATTTATTTAGGTTAAGTTGGTGGTTAGTTTTATCTAATTAGTTTTGTGGATTTTTGAATATTAAGAAACTCCTCACTTAGTTAGACTCAATTAACTCTTATTTCGGTAAAAAAGGCTCAAATTAACGTTAGTTTTTTAGATAAACACCGTTAATCTTAAATCGCCCTTGCAAGGTGCTATGTTCTTGATTAAAAATATGCAAAATTCAAAAGACAGCCACTACAAGCTTAACGCACTCAAATGGTCAGCAATAGCAATTTCCAGCGTCGTAATAGTAGAAGTCATAATCGGTTTACTTGTTAACAGTTTAGCAGTTTTAAGCGACGGCTTACACGCAACCTTAGACGTCATATCAAGCGTCATGTTGTTTTTTGCAGCAAAAGCGGCACTTAAACCCCCAGATGAAGAACATACATACGGGCACGAAAAATTCGAAGCCATCGGAGGCTTAATAGCTGGACTTATCCTCATCGTCGTTGCACTGCTTATCTTTTATGAAGCAGCAATTCGGCTCGTTGAAGGCGTAACATTCAATCAAGGATTAGAGTTTGCCGGTTTCATAGCTATAGGCTACACGCTTTGCATTGACGTTTTACGATTAGTTATTTTTAGAAAAGCCCAACACATAGAAGGCGCCTCGGTTAAAGCAGGTTTCTACGATGCACTCTCAGATTTTGGGTCAACCATAATCGCCCTGATTGGTTTTGGTTTAGCAACAATTGGCATCTACGGTAGTGACTCGTTTGCATCAATCTTTCTTGGGGCAATGCTGTGCTTTTTAAGTTTCAGACTTGTACGGTGCAGCATCAATGAATTAAGCGACACTGCTTCCAAAGACATAGTTCAAAAAGCGCGACAACTCATCATGTCCTGTGCAGGCGTAGTCAGCAGCAACAACCTAAAAGTCAGAAAAGCAGGCAGCAAAGTCTTCGTTGACGCCACCGTTCAAGTACCCAAACTGATGAGTCTTGAAGAAGCTCATGCATTAGCCTCACAAATTGAACTGTGTCTTAAAGACGGATTTAGCAACGTGGACGCCACAATTCACATTGAACCCTGCGACAAAGAAACTGAAATGAACCAACTTGTAGAAAAACTTGCCACCGTTGAAGGAGTAAATGAAGTCCACGAAATCTCAACCATTTACGTAGGCGGTAAACTGTTCATTACGTTGCATGCGTTTGTTGACCCTAAACTGTCGGTTGAGGAGGCACATGCTATTTCTGAAAAAATTGAGGTTCAGATGCATCAGGGCATCAAGCAGTTGGAGAACGTGACGGTGCATATTGAACCCTCAGGAGCCACATTGCCAGAGAACATGATTAACGAGGAGAAACTGCGTAAAGTAGTCACTGACGCCGCCAAAACAGTAGCACCTAACTTGAAAATTAAAAAAATTGTAACGTACGTTTCTGAAGGTGAACGGTACATCAATATTGACTGTTGTTTCACAAAATACGTGAAAATAACGGTAGCGCACAAGACTGCTTCACAGGTTGAAAAAGAAATTAAAGAGCATTTTGCCAGTGCAGTCGTGACGATTCATATTGAGCCAGACTGCTCAACCTAATTTTTTGTTTATTCTTCGGCTAAAATTAATGTGAGTGTGGAGCGTACTTTGCTGAGGTTTCTAATTTTAAGTGTTATAAGGTCTTTTAGTTCATCCATTGTGTTGGCTTGGACTTTGGCAATTATGTCGTAAACGCCATAAGAAGTAAAAGATTCAGTTACACCGTTTATGGCTCTAAGGTCTTTTATGGCTTCTTCTTCAGAACCTGATTCAACATTAATTAAAACAAAAGCCTTCGGCATAAAATACAATCCTCAATTGAACTAGAATACAATACTCAATTAATATTTTATGTTAAAACAAAACCAGCCAAAAATGGTTTTTTGACCTAACCACAAATCTTATCTGCCTACCCACAAATAAAAAACATAGTGAAAAAAATTGGTCTACTGTTCCAAATGCGGCACCCAAAATCCAGACGACGCAAACAACTGCACTAACTGCGGCGCACCACTGCAAACCACCAGTTACGGAGCAAATCCTCAAGACTGGCAACGCCCAAGACATCACCATGGCCACTATCATGACCAAAACTATCAAAGAAGAAACAGCGGCATCGGATTACTAATTGGAGGCATAATCGTCGTAGTTTTAGGGTTAATGCTTTTAACAGGAAACTTTGGCTTATTCATAACGTATTTTTGGCCCATAGTGTTGGTTGTTATTGGCATCTGGCTGCTTATACAAGGGTTAATGCGAAGCCAACGCCGTTACAGGTAACCGCATCTTAAACAAGCCTTAATCATACCCTAAACAGGTTTTAGGTTTCTTGCTTCTTAGTATATTCTTAACTGGACACAAAAAGAGTTATATTACGTAGGCACAAAAAGGGTAGGTTATATCGGGGAATTTACAGGCATGGTTAAGTACATTTTCGTTACGGGTGGTGTATTAAGCTCCGTTGGCAAGGGCATTTTAACTTCTTCAATCGGCAAAATGTTACAAGCAAGAGGGTTAAAACCTACAGTAGTAAAGATTGACCCTTACGTTAACGTTGACGCTGGAACAATGAACCCTTACATGCACGGAGAAGTCTTCGTTACAGACGACGGAGGCGAAACCGACCTAGACCTTGGTTGGTACGAACGTTTCCTAGATTTAAGCTTAAAACAAGCTAACAATTTAACCACAGGAACAGTTTACAAGTCAGTAATAGAAAAAGAACGACACGGCGACTTCCTTGGCCGTTGCGTCCAAATAGTTCCCCACGTAGTAAATGAAATCAAGAACCGCATCAAAAACGCCGGCAAAGCAGTAGGTGCAGACTTGGTTTTAGTAGAAGTCGGCGGAACCGTCGGCGACATCGAAGGCTTACCCTTCCTTGAAGCAATCCGTCAAATGCGCATGGAAGAAGGCTATGAAAACACTCTTTATGTTCACGTCGCATTAGTACCAATTCTTGATGTCACTCAAGAAATGAAAACAAAACCACTCCAACACAGCGTAAATGAGCTGCGACGCATCGGTATTCAACCAGACATTATTGTTGCAAGAAGCCCACAAATGATTGACGCTGAAGCATTACGCAAAATAGCCCTGTTCGGCACCATACCTGAAAGCGCCGTTTTCTGCTCTTACAACGCAGAATCAGTATATCAAGTTCCCCTAATTTTAGACAAGCAAGGTATGGGCGATTTTGTATGTCAACGTTTAGGCTTTAACTGCATAAACAAAGATTACGGCGAATGGCAAACCTTTGTTGACGCAATCGTTAAACCAGAACATGAAGTAAAAATTGCGTTAGTAGGCAAATACGCCGGTTTAACCGACAGTTACGTAAGCATGAGCGAAGCCCTACGACACGGCGGCGCAGCATGCAAAACAAAAGTCTGCATCACATACCTAGAAGCTGAAAGATACGAAAAAGACCCCAACTGCGTTAAAGACCTTGCTAACTTTGACGGAGTCTTTGTACCATACGGTTTTGGTCCCAGAGGAACAGAAGGAAAAATCGCGGCTGTACAGTACGCCAGAGAAAACGACATACCCTTCCTTGGCATATGCTACGGCTTCCAATTGGCAACCATAGAGTTTGCACGCAACGTCTGCGGCTTAAAAGACGCCAACAGCACCGAAATCAACCCAGACTCACCCTACCCAGTCATCGACCTAATGCCAGAGCAACGCGGCGTAGAATACAAAGGCGCCACCATGCGATTGGGCGCACACAAAGTTTACCTGCAACCCAACAGTATGGCCTTTAACCTTTACAAACAAGAAGAAATAATGGAACGCCACCGCCACCGATTCGAAGTTAACCTTGACTACATGGAAATCCTAAAGAAAAACGGCTTAGTCTTCTCAGGCAAAAGCACCGACGGCAGAAGAATGGAAACCCTAGAGTTACCAGACAAATACTTCTATTTCGCCACCCAGTTCCACGGCGAATTCAAAAGCCGCCCCGGCAGACCCTCACCACCATACCGAGGCTTCATCCAAGCCTGCATCGACAAAAAACTTGGCAAACCCAAACCAAACTTTGCCTAACCCAACTTTTCCCTTTTACACCTACTATTTTTAGCACAACATACGCAAACAAAAAACAACTACTGCAAAAATCTAATGAAATTGCACTCATTTTAGTTTGCTGTTTATGTCAAAGTAATTAACGGTTTATTGTTATTGGCTTATAGCTCTCGGTAAGAAACACAATTTTCCTCAAAAAGAGGAAGCCTACTTTTTAGGCATAACAATCGTTTCACGACCACTACCGTAAATGACACATTTGCCTTCAAGGTAGAGTTTGCATACGTAAGCAGCGGTTGCAGCATCCAACTCATGGTCACTCAAACCTGCATTCAACCCCGTGATGCCAAGGCTTTCAAGACCAGCCAACAATTTATCCAGTCCCCGCTGTTTACGTGGAATCCCAAACACGTCCTGAGCGCCACCCGGATAAACCTCCAAAACCCTAAAACCTTTCGCCTCAAACAGTTGCCGTAGCATGATGCCGCGTTTGGTCAGTTTACGCATAGGTCCAAGTGTCATAGGGAAAATTTTGATGCCTGTCTTGATTAGTTCTCGGTCGCAAGGTCGCAGGTGTGGTCCGTTGCGGTCTTCAAGCGAAACTCGTCCCGCAGGCAGGCTAAGTGGCGCGTCAATGCCAATTATTTCTGGGTTGCAGTCAAGGGTTTTCTGAATAATTTCATTATCGGTGTAAAGGTTGGCTGTTTGGGCGTGCATACCTTCAAGCTTGCAAAACCCTGTAGGTCTTGTTTCGACGCCTGCAAGGTCTAAACCGACAACAATCATAAGGGTCGCCTTAGCATTTTTTGGCGAATTCTTCCAGTTTTTGCTGGCTTAACCCAACGCCGTGTTCACCATCAAGCCGTTTGGTTACTTTGCCTTTCTCAAAAAACAGCACCGTTGGAAAAACTTCAACACTGAACCTGTCACATAACTGCAACTTGTAATCAGCCACTACCTTTACGCAGTCACGCTCTTGAGATTGAGCAAACTTGTTAAAAACGGGCAAAAACCGTTGAGAAAACGGGCACCAAGACTCGTAAAACAATACAAACGCTTGGTCCTTAGTTTCAAGCAGTTTTTCAATTTCCGCTTCATCTTCATCATACAACAACGTTTTATCCTCCAATCTATTCTGGGTAATGACTGCTGTCACAGAACGGTTTATTTTTAGATTTGCCGCACCTGCAAAGAGTCACACGGTTGCGCACCTCGTAAGTTTTGCCGTCAGCAGACTCAACTGGCACACCACCCTGCACTCGGTATGGTCCACCACCGCCAATTTGTGGGTCTTCAACAGCAGCAACAGTTTTGTCACATTTAGGCTCAATTATTTCGCCTTTTTCTTTGTCATGCATTATAAGGCGTCCAGACGGGCAGTCGCAAGCTTCCTCAACCGCTATGCGTTTTGAGTTGGGCTTGTCCGATTCTGGAACCAGCTTCCAGATGCCGCCTGCTCGATGACAGAAACGTGCTGAAGCGCAGAGATTTTCAACATCATGCAGTTTCAATGTTGGACCTTCAAACTCTTTGGCACGTTTCATGACTGGCTCTTGTGTAGCTGTTTCGGTGCCGTCAAACTTGATTTTTGCATGGGTTCCGTCACAAAAGGGTTTGTTTTTTGATTGCCCGCAACGACAAAGCATGTAAGTTTCATTTTGCGGAAGGAGACGACCTTCTTTCCATTCAAGCGCAGTGCCTTCGTCGTCGGCGACGATTATTTTTTCTGAAACTGGTACGCCGCCTTGAACGAGGTAGGGACCGTTTTTGGTTACTTTTATTTTGCTTTTTTTAGAAGTATCGGCATTTTTTGATTCTGCCATACTTGAAATGTCAGACTCGTTTTTATTGAACATATCGGTTCAAGTCAGCCAGCCTATTTGGATGCTATTAGAAACTCATTGCAGAAACCTAAGGGGGGTAGGTCCTATTAACGGTTTTTTAGCTCAAAAAATGTTTAATGCCTTTAGTAAACAGTTTTGCAGTTGGCATTGTGTAACCAAAAAATATAACTGAGCCACTCTGCTTATTTTTTTATGGGTTTTTTATTTTGGCTTCTTATGACAAGACTGTTTTGAAGAATCTAATGCTTTATCTCAAAACAAAGTCTTTGACTTCTGAAAATATTTACAAGCAGTCTACTAAAGAGGTAGATGACATGTTTATGGATTTAATGGGCGTGTTCCAACGTTATTATGATAATGCCCCAGAAGCTGACAAACAAACGCTTCGAAGCATGCTGGACCTTGTTATTCTTATTTCTCAACAAGTGCATACGTCTCATCGGCAGGCTGAATCCGCGATGGATGACTTCAAAATTTACATAACCGCACTTGAAGGCTCATACAAGAATATGGATTCTGACTTTGAAAAAACAATTGCGCAACCAGCAGAACGGGAAGCTGAAGAGAAAGCAAAAGAAGAGGAAGAACGCGCCAAAGAAATAGAAGAATACACTAAACGTGGGCGCCCAAAATTCTACGAGTAAACTACGTTTCTTGAACTAACTCAATTAATGTGCCGTCTGGGTCTTCTACAAAAGCAATCGTTGGCCCGTCTTCGCCGAGCGTGTATGGTTCATCAGTTATGGTTACGCCTTCTTTGCGCATCGCGTTTATGGTTGCGTTTATGTCGGTTACTTTAAAACCTAAATGGTCAAACAGACGCGTTTCATATGGTGCCTGAATGAACTCTGTTTGTTTACGGTAAAAGGTTAATTCAAGCCTGCAGCCTTTGCCTGCGGAGTCTTGTAGAAACACAATTTGAGAATCGGTTTCTTTTATAGAGATACGGTTAAGAACGTTTAAGTCAAAACATTTTTTGTAGAAAGCAATAGAACGCTCAAGGTTGCTTGTTCGGATACTTGTGTGAGTAAACATAGTACTCTCCACTTTTAGGTTTATTTTGAATGCTATTAAAGCCTACGGAAATCAAAAATCAGGTTTGTTCATCCAAGGTTTTGTTTACCAATGCGTCGGCTTTTTGTATGAAGCTGTTACTTCTTGCAACATTGTAAAATTCGGCTTTCTTGAATTTAACACGTAAAGCGTGAGCTTTAAGGTATAATCTGCGCAGTTCAAGATTTTTTACGCTGTATTCCCCTTTCATTTGCCGCCCGACAAGTTCACTGTCTAAGTAACAAATCACTTCTTCTGCCCCAGCGTTCAAAGCATACTCTAAACCCATGGTTAAAGCTTCATATTCCGCTTGATTATTAGTGCGGACGCCTAAGAAACGCGAGTCTGTCTTGATGATTTCTGCGTTTTCCATTGCTAAAAAAGCCGCTGCAGAGGGCCCAGGGTTTCCTCTTGCACCGCCGTCTGAATAAAGCACCAATCGTTTAACCATATGTCAGTCTACAGGTCATTGAATGGGTAAATGTCATTTAAAGGTTACAATCAAATGCTTATTCGTTTTGTTGTTACCAAAGTACAGTCACATTGGTTTATGTGGTTCAAATCCTAACTGGAAACTTGTACAAGGGGAAAGACCCCAGTGACCAACGGTTTTAATTCTCGATACAATCCGCAACGTTTTCCAGCAGGCCGTTTAAGACCTGACAAAGACTGGCAAAACACCAAAAGCACACGAAGAGGACGCTTAGAAATCTCAGCGGAGATACTAATATTTTGTGAACAACCAAAAACCAAAACCAGCATAATGTACAACGCGAACCTTAACTATGCACAGCTTAAACGCCACATGAGCGTACTTACAACGCAGAAACTCTTGGCCAAAAAAACCAACAGGTACTTTACAACAGAAAGAGGACACGAATTCTTAGACTTGTTCAGCCGATTAAACAGCTTAGTAGACTCGATAAACCCATAAAAAAGGCATGTTAAGCGTGGCGTTGCCAAGCATTTTTTAGTTCTTCTACAAAACCGTCAGGGTTATCAGTTAACCGTTGTTTAACTTGACGCCAAGTTTTTGAACAATCCTTGTATTCAACGCCGACAAGCTGATGGATGACGCGGTCAAGTTCTTTCTTGTTTTCCAAAGTAACGGTTATTCCCGCTTGGGAGAAAACATTGTTTAAGTGCCTAAAATAACAAGTCAATAGTTAACCCTCAAATGGTTATTTGGGCATTTAGGCACTTGTAAGCTTTGCTGTCACAGTAACACAGTAAAGAATATGTTGGATGTATTAGATAAAATTAAATAGTAAGACAAAAACGTATTATCGGTCGCCTATTATTAATTTGTGAATATTGGAGCGTGAAAACAGAAATGCTTGTAACAAACAAAGAATTGATGGTTCCCGCAAGAAAAGGCGGTTACGCCATCGGCGCATTTAACGTCCAAAACCTTGAAAGTGTTAAAGCTATTGCTGAAGCAGCAATGGAGGAAAAATCTCCCGCTATACTTCAAATCACCCCCAGCGTAATCAAATACGCCGGCTTGGGCTACATAACCAGCCTTGTAAAAAACGCTGGCAAAGAAGCCACTGTACCATTAACAATGCACCTTGACCACGGCGAAGACTACGAAACAGCAATCAAATGCGTCGACGCAGGCTTCACATCAGTCATGATAGATGGTTCATTTCTCAAGTTTGAAGACAACATTGCAGTAACCAAACGCGTCGTCGACTACGCACACGCCAAAGGAGCCTCAGTAGAAGCTGAACTGGGCAAACTAGCAGGCGTAGAAGAAAGAAGCGTAGAAGAAAAAGACGCGATTCTAACAGACCCAAACAACGCAGTTGAATTCGTTGAAAAAACAGGCGTCGACACCCTTGCAGTAGCCATCGGAACAAGCCACGGAGCTTACAAATTCAAAAGCGCAGCAAAACTTGACCTTGACCGCCTAAAAATCATAAACGAAAAAATCGGCGTTCCACTGGTCCTGCACGGAGCATCCAGCGTTCCACAATGGATCGTTGAAAAAGCAACCAAATACGGTGCAACACTTGAAGGTGCAAAAGGCGTCGCAGAAGATCAACTGCAAGAAGCAATCAAACTGGGTATCGCAAAAATCAACATTGACACAGACTTAAGATTGGCATTTACCGCAACAATCCGCGAAGTCTTAACCAACTCAACAAAAGAGTTTGACCCACGCAAGATTTTAGGCCCCGCTAAGGACGCAATGAAAGAAGTTGCCAAAGGCAAAATGCGCCTATTCGGCAGCTCAGGAAAAGCCTAAACCCTTTCCCACCTATTTATTTAAACAAAACGATTTTTTATTCACTCAAACCTGATAAAAGCACATGCTATAAGAGCAAAACGGGTTCTTCAACAAATGCCGTGACAAGTTGAGCAGCCGCTTAATTGCAATGTCCGCAGTTAGAATTACGATTATCAACCCTGCGAAAAACAGTAGTAACGAAAAAAAGGGCATAACTTACCAAGGGAAATATGAACAGGTCAAAATTTAAACATTCAAAATACAGCTTTTTAGCAATAGAGACTTCCTATACATCTGAGAACCTGAAAAAACGTGTTTTTCAAAAAAGCTTTTGAAAACTATGGATTTCCTAAAATTTGATTTTTGAGATTCTTTTTGTATTTGAAGAGTTCGGCAACTTCAGCTAAAAATATCAACATTCCAAGGGTACCTATTACAATTCCAGAAAGAGAGTTTGCATAAGTCAAACCTGAAATGGGCATGAGATTTATTTGTCCGCTTGAAAAACCAAAGGGCAAGCCTGTTACAGCACCAAAAAAGCCGATAACTAATACAGCAAGGCGAAGCCGAACTGTTGTTGAGTTCTTAATATTCATTTTAGCGTCAACCTATCTAACGCTGTTTAGATTTAAAAAAATTATTCATAATTACGAAGAAAAAAAGGAAAAAGAAGAGGCGCTTATTTTTTGCGCTTTTCCATCAGTTTAGGCATCAAATAGTAGGCGTGGTCAAGCAAGCCTAAGCTACCTTTTGCGCATTCCCGTTCACAGAACTTGGTTGCTGTGCTGCTGCCTAAACTGTCACCTGAAATCAGAAGGGGCACTGGCGTGTCACTGTGCACTTTCAGGTCGCATGGTGTAGCATGGTCTGATGTGATGCAGATTAGATTGTCTTTTAGGGAAATTTGTTTCAGCAGGGGACCGAAGAAGTACTTGTCAACCGCAGCAATAATCTGGGTCTTTAGCTCGCAGTTGCCGTCGTGTCCGGGTTCATCGGGGCCTTTAAGGTGAATATAGAAGCAATCATGTTTTGGCAAAACATCCAACAATGCTTTCACGCGTACGGCATAGTCCTGTTGCAGGTCGCCTGAGGGTGGCGGCAAAAGTGTTGCGTCCATGCCGGCGAGTTTAGCGATGCCTCGTTCGGTAATCATGTCAGCTAAAGCTGCAAAGTTTACTCCGTAATGCTGGTTTATGTTAAAGAATTTGGGCAACAAGCTTGAAGCGTCTCGTGTTAAGAGTACGTTGGCTTTTAGTTGGCCTTCTGCGGCACGTTTAACGTTTACTGGATGATTTTCCCAGAGTTCATGGGTTTTGGTTATAAGCTCGTTTGTGAGGTTTGCAGCGTTCTTTGCGGCTTCTGTTTCTTCGATGGGCTCAACGGTTTTTAGGGACATGTCCACTTTTTCTTGGGCTACGCCGAGACCGTTTATGATTGCGTATGCTGGGTCGCTGTTTGAAATTTTTCCAGACAACAGCTTGTCTTTGCTTCTTATAACCGCTACAGCTCGGTGTCCAAGGGTTGCTTTGAACTCGAAAGTTGCTGGGTAAGATTCAAGGTTGATTTGCTGGTTTGCCGCTTCTGCTAATTCTACTGCTTCGGCTGTGGTGAGGCTTCTTCCTGCTCGGCGGTCAAGCAAGGTTTTGCCTTCGCCTAAAGTTGCAAAATTGCATCGTAATGCTACGTCGCCGTCTTTCATGTCCATTCCAGCGCCGACGGCTTCAATTACGCCTCGTCCTGTGCTGTACTTGAGTGGGTCATAACCGAGAAGTGAAATAACTGCAACGTCGCTTTCAGGGGCGATTCCTTTGCCGACGGTGTACATTAAACCGG
Organism: Bathyarchaeia archaeon; assembly: GCA_050108115.1. Taxonomy (GTDB): domain Archaea; phylum Thermoproteota; class Bathyarchaeia; order Bathyarchaeales; family Bathycorpusculaceae; genus Bathycorpusculum. The sequence goes on from JBNIDP010000001.1 coordinate 660,509, forward strand.
TTTTGCCGTTTTGGGCTAACGCGTTCATGTTTGGAGTTTCAGCTGCTTCCAAGGGCGTTTTGTTATCTAACCTTTTGCTTGGAATGTCTCCCATACCGTCTATTGCAACATAAATTAACTTCAAATTAACTTGTCTCCTTCAAAGTGCCAGTGGCTTACTTGAATGCTTGCCTATTGCCGTTATTACTTTTATTCTTAACGCCTACTATGACTTTCATCTGTCCACAAAAAAACTAAAGCTAACCTTTAAGGTAGATGTTAAAAACACGTTTTAAGCAATAAAAAGAAAGTTGTCGGGGAAATAAAGTTCTTTCTATGGTCTTGACGCGACGATTGTTTGGTTGGGATTAAGGTAAGTTACTGTAAAGCTTGACCCGTCATCGTTTAAGGGCGAGGTTGAAACAAGGTCAGTGTCATCATCAACCATGGTGGCTGGAGTGTAAGTGAAGTTTTTAATTGTGCTGGTAACGCCGTTTATTGTTGCGGTACAGTCGGTTAATGTGACTTGGTTAAAGTTAGCTAAAGTGCTGATTTCACCGTTAACTAGTGGTCGTTCAACAATCCATTCAGCAGATTTCCGTGTTGAATCATAAGTGACTGTTTTCTGAAAACTCTTGTTCTCTGTTTCATCGACGATGTGGATTAGCCATGACTCAGAAGTTTCATCCACTAAAGTGATTGATGTTGTGACTTTGTCGCCTGGTTGAATGTCAAGGTTTGAAATTCTTATTATTGTTTTAGGTAAAAGTTCATACCAAGCAAAATATTCAACTTTGCCGTTTTCGCAGTGTTGTTCTGTGCCTGCTTGAATAAGGGTTGATTCGCCGTAGCCGCCGATGCCGACCCAAACTGACGAGTAAGTATCATTAAGCGAACTGGTGATTTGAGGTACAACCCATGAAGCACTGATGCTTGATACGCCTTCGGTCTCGTTTTGTAAGTTAAGGCTTACAATGTAGCCAGACCAATGTGAAACCCGTACGGTTGCTAACTCGTTAGAGTTTGAAGCGTCAAAATGCAGCAAAAGTTGGTCAAGGAAAACAAACCCAAGAAAGGAACCAACAATCAGTACAATACAAACGGCAGCGTAAACTTTAGCGTTACTATTAGTTTTTTTCTGTTCAGGAAGAAAAGCGTTCCACCTTACCCAAAAATACAGTAACTTAAAATAAAAAACTTTATCCCAAATCTGTCAAACTCAAAAACGATTTAGCAGTTTATAGGCTGGCTAAGAAGCCTGAAAAAACGTCACGAATAGATTGCAGTAGCGGATGCTTGATTGTTGCTGGTTCTAACCGTGCTAGCCGGTTTACTCTGAAGTAAATTGGCGGGTGAGGGTCTAAGCCAATCCATTCTTGAACCCTATAAGATGGGGTACGTTCATAAAGCAGTCGTTGAAAACCAATCTTTTCCAGTGAAGCCGCCAGCACTGTCGGTTGCCCAACCATAATTGCTGAAACAAGGTCGGCGCGGGCTTCAAAAAATTTGGCGATAAAAAAGATTACAACCATCACGCCCCAGAAATACACAAAAAACAGGAACGTTGAAAACAGGACAGGCAACAGTGGAAGCAGCACGTAAAATCGGAACAGGAATTCTGCAGAAGTTAGCCCGTACAAGATTAAGGGGTCGCGTCCTCGCAGATGACCAAACTCGTGCCCCAGCACACTTGTGATTTCAGGTTCTTCCAACTGCACAAGCAAACCTGTGGTAATAAGGACTAAACCGCGTTTTGGGCTTGGACCTGAAGCTGCCGCGTTAGGAACCAGGGTGTTTGAAACAACAATTTTAGGCAACGGAAAATGGAAGCGGTCAGCAATGTTCTTGACGATTTGGTAAACGTTAATTTTTTTGGTGGTTAAATCTTCAAGTTTTATTGGGATGCCGTGTTTTTCAAAAATGCTTTGAGCAAAAACAGGGTCGATTTCTCCATGTTTGGCGGTGATGTCTTGATAAATTTCTTTTTTTATGGCAACCAGTTTTTCGCGGTTGATTTTTTCAGCAAACGATTTTTCTTCGATAGGTAAAAAGAATTGCAGCAAGTGAATTGTAGGGTTATCAGGGGTTATCTGCCAATCGGCTGTTCGGCCGATAAAATTGTTAGAAAAAAAGACAAAAAAAAACTGCACGACGATTAGGATTAAGGGGGCTATCCAGAACGATTCAGGGTAAATCGCCGCCAAAGTTATGAAGATAGTTGTTCCTAAAACTATGAAAACGACAAAAAATAGGACTTGCGTTTCAAGAAAGAGCCTGTTGAAGGATTTTTCAGGTTTAGTGTAAGCTTCAGGCACAATTTCTTGACCTTCACGCCAAGCGAAAAACATGGTTGCTTTTCGCGCGTTTTCTTCAAACATTTGAAGGGCAATTACAATGTCTTGTTTTGCTTCTTCAAGGTCTGTTTTTGTTACTGCAGGGTTAATAGGTGTTATTTTAACGTCTATTGGGTTGCCGCTTTTTGCTTCCACCTGCAGCAATTGTTGCCCTTGAGTGTTTGTCACGGTGTAACTTAGGATGTCGGCTTCGCTGGTTGTTTGCCTTACAAAATTACTGAAGCGTTCTTTTTGTGGGAGCAGGTATTGGCTGTGGATGAAATCAAAAAATTTTGCCATGTAACTGCTGGGCACTTCAGTTTTTATGGAATAAAATGATGGTTCAACCATATAATGTTACTACCGAAAAAATGTTGCAGCAATTAAACTAGGTTCATGGTTTTTATTAACCATATAGGCAGCATAGCACTTGAGAAAAATCGGTTGCATAAAAGTCGGCATAGCCATAAATAGCCCAGCGGCTAAGTGTTTAAGCAATGTTTTGAGGTGCAAAATTGTGAGGATAGGCTTCTTTGTCTATGAATATCCACCCCAAATGGTTGGCGGTTTGGGAACATACGCTCAATACATCACACACCAATTCGTAGATTTGGGACATGACGTCTCAGTTTTCACGTTAAATAACCCTGACGGCAGCCTAAAAACAAGGGAAATAATGAAAGGCGTCGAAGTGCACAGACCCCAAATTGCGGACGCAAGCAACATTTTACCCTACTTTGTTGCAGACGACCTTAAACGGTGGGGCACCAACATCAAATTCTTCAATGACATCTTCATCTACAACGTGCTAAGCGCCACCAAATTCATCAACGGATTAATCAAAAAGGAAGGCTACAATTTTGACGTTGTCTGCTGCCACGACTGGCTAAGCGGTATTGCTGGTTTAATCATCAAAAACGAAACCAAAATCCCCGTAGTTTTCCACGTTCACAGTACAGAGTGGGGTAGAAGCGGAGGCACAGGCAGCGAAACCGTTTCATACTTAGAACGTGCAATGGCGGACAAATGTGACAAAATCATAACCGTAAGCAACGCTATGCAAGAAGACCTCTCACGCCACGGTTGGCCTACCCAAAAGATTCACGCTGTATGGAACGGCATAGACCCAGACGTTTACAACCCAACAAACTATCAAAAACAGGAAATTGAAGCCCTACGCGCCCGTTACGGTATACCCAAAAACTGGAATATGCTGCTTTTCATTGGCAGATTAACTTGGGTAAAGGGCGTCAAAAACTTGGTTCAAGCAATGCCTCTTGTACTAAGCGAGTTTCCAAACACTAAACTGGTCATTTTAGGCAAAGGCGAAGAACAAGCCGACATTATGCAGTTAGCTGAACGCTTAAACATTAAAGACCACGTGGTTGGCCGCTTTGAATTTGTGCCAGAACACGAACGCATTCTGCATTATGCAGCCTCTGATGTCTGCGTTTTTCCCTCCGTCTATGAACCCTTTGGCATTGTCAGCCTTGAAGCTTTAAGCATGGAAAAACCCTGCGTTGTAGGCGCACGAGGAGTCGTAGGCTTTAAAGAACAAATTGTAAGTAGCGGAGCAGAACAAAACGGCGTACACATCAACGGTGGAGACCCAGCAGACATAGCATGGGGCATTCGCACAACGTTAAGAGACCCAAACAAAGCCAAAAACTGGGGCGAAAACGGCAGAAAACATGTCCTTGACTATTTCACATGGCAAAAAGTTGCAGAGCAAACCGCAAAAATCTATGAGTCCCTGCTCTAACACCCCTTTCGCCTGTGCATTATTTAGGCTGTTGGAAGCTTAACTGCTGATTTACTAGGTTTTAGAGAAAACAAAAAAATAAAAGAGAATTAGGTGGGTTTTAGAGAAATATCGAATGTTGTGGGTCCACCCGGCGGAATTACAAAGAACACTGTGTAACTTTTTTGTGTCGTGTCTCCGAAAGTTTCGATATATGGTGTGTTAGTTGTTAATGTGAAATCGGCGCTTTTTATGTCACTAATGATGGAGTAAACGTCTGCAGATTTGCAGATATTGTTGTCGCCGTTATTCCAGTAGTCATCGTAAATGTAGACTTCTGTATATGCACCTGTACCTGGCATTGTTGTAGCGTTGACTGTTAATTGCATCTGTTGGTTTGCTGCAACTGTAAAAGGCACATAAACCGTTGGCACCGAATCGTTAAGGAACCTTAGGCAACTACTTGAACCTGTAACTGTTAAATCAAGCGTTTCAGTAGGCGAAAGAGAACTTGAGGGGTTAACTAAATAACCGTACGCCGCTGTGCCAACCAAGACACAAACTACAACTATTACAACCGATAGGGCAACTATTTTGTTGTTCATATACCATTCTTGTCCTTTTGTGCAACAATTGCTCTTAGTCACTATAAAATACTACCGCAAAACTCAGCTAACAAAGCCTCTAAACAGAAAAGAGCAGAAAAAACGAAAACACAAAACAAAAGAAAAAAATGCATAGCCAAGCTTACAAATTGGCAAGTTTTAAGGCTTTTTTCATTAATGCTTCTTTGATTCTGCTTACTTCAAGTTCTGCTTCGCCTTGATTTTCTGCGTCCGTTTTTGAACAGTCAACAGCAACTTTTCGGTGGGTTTCGGAGTGTACCTCTATGTTTTTGCGCATTGCAAACATGTCGTGGATGAATGGGATTTCGGCTCCGCATTCACAGGTTATTACAGGTTTTGACATTAGCACCCGTTCGCTTACGGTTTTTGTTTAGGGGTTTACCATTATGTCGTCATTTTGGATTTTTACTTCAAAAGTTTGCAGGTCTTTTGCTTTGGGATGCATTAAGGGAACTTTAGGGTGAGAAACAACCTTGCCGTTGGTCACGTCGAATTGGGAATGATGTCTAGGGCAAGTAACGATGTTGCCTTCGAGTTTTCCTTTTACTAAGTCGCCGCCCATATGAGTGCATTTTTGGCTCACTGCATAAAAGTTGCCGTTTACGTTGACCAGTAAAACTTCGTTGTCTTCAACTTTAACAGCTTTACTTGTACCCGGCGGGATTTCGCTTTTTTGAGCTACTTTAACAAAATTTGTCTGCATAAAACCGACCTTCACTATTAGTTGGTAAAAGAAAGAAGAATATAAAATTTTTCAAATCGCTTTTCCGCCTTCGCGACCAGCCTATTTGCCGCCTATTTGGATGCTATTAGAAACTCATTGCAGAAACCTAAGGGGGGTAGGTCCTATTGACGCAAAAACAGGCATGTAGAAAAACAGAATCATAAAAACCAAAAATAGTGCTTTGAAAAAGCACAACAATTTTTTTAACCCAGCATTGCTGACTAGTTTTTGGAGGATTTTTGTTGGATTATAAAACGGAGTATAAAACTATTCTTCAATCAAATGACCTTGATTCGCTTGTCGGCGCAAAAGGAAATGCCGCCGTTGAAGCAGATGATTGGAACACTTCTTTAAACGGGTACGCGCAAAACGGGTGGATTGTTAAAAACTGCGGGACAGTTGCTTCTGGAACCATTTTAGTTTTTTGGGCTTTACTTGAACGAAGCAAAGAACAAAAAGGCTTCTAACCAAAAGTTAAAATTAGACTTTTGAAAAAAATGAATATTTAAGTTGCAAGCATGTCTGCGAGGTCAAGCAGTTTTAAGTCAATATCTTTCTTTTTTGTTGCAGCATCAATAAGCGGCAAACTTATGATTTCACCTTTTTGCAGACCTACGGCTTTGTTTCCTTCACAGATGCAGATTTCCTCGACAGCTTTTTGGGCAAACAGGCTGGCAAGGAATCGGCTACGGGCTGTTGGGCTTCCACCACGTTGAGCATACCCAAGGATGGAAAGGCGAACTTCACTTTCGGTTTGGCGTTGCATTTCTTTGGCAACCATGCTGGTGTCGCCGATGCCTTCAGCTGCAACAATAATGCCAGCGCGTTTGCCTTTTTTGCTGCTATCTTCCATCATTTTCACAACATGGTCAAGCTTCCAAGGAGTTTCAGGAATCAAAATTACTTCGGCGCCAACACATATGCCGACTTCAAGTGCTAAAAAGCCTCGTTTACGTCCCATTACTTCTACGATGAAAATACGTTCGTGACTAATTGCAGTGTCTCGAATTTTGTCAATTGCCTCGACGGCAGTGTTGACTGCTGTGTCAAACCCGATGGTTTCGTCAGTGCCATAAACGTCGTTGTCTATTGTTGCGGGGATGCCAACGGTTAAAACGCCGCTTCTTTTGCTTAAATCAAGGGCACCCCTAAAAGAGCCGTCACCGCCGATAACCACCATGGCGTCTACGTTATTTGCTTTTAGGTTTTCTGCTGCTTGTTCAACAACTTCGGGTTTTTCAAAGCCTGGACAACGCAAAGTGTGAAGAAATGTTCCGCCTTGCTGAATGATTCCGCCTACAGTTCGAGGAGTTAACCGTCTAAACTCGTTTGTTAACAATCCATCCCAGCCGCGTTCAAAACCCAGCACGTTTAATCCTTTATAATGCGCAACACGTGTCACTGCGCGAATTGCCGCATTCATTCCCGGCGCATCGCCACCTGAAGTTACAATACCCAAAGTTTTATTCAAACGCTTTACAACCAGCTAATGTTTCTAAAGGCTCAACCAAAAATAAAAATAAAAACTTATCCTTAAAACAAACAGCAAACAATCAACCGCGTTCTGAATTGTTTTCATGGACAAATTACACAATTACCACACGGGCATCCAATAAATTTAAATTCTTTCTCACAGTCTTTATGAAAAGACTAACTTCGGGAGGTAGCTCAGCCTGGCAGAGCTCTCGAGTCCCCCAACTTGCTTGAGGGATGGAGAAGCTGTAGAGGTCTACCCACGGTGGGCTTCATTCTAGCCTGTCTAGGCCACAGAAACCGAGCTGTCGCAGGTTCAAATCCTGCTCTCCCGACCAACACAATCTTCAGAACAGCATTTTTCGAACATCAACACAACTTCGCTGGGAACAAACCAAATTTTACCGTAAAACGCAAAAACGCGCCAACCAAAAAACCGCCACAACCCCAAAAACCCAACACGCCTAAACCCCACACTCTCAAATGTTGAAATCGAACCAACATTTCCATGACCAGCAGAAGCAAAAACAGCCATAGCACCCCGACCAGCATGCCAATCCACGCCAGCCTTAACCAAAACCGCAGCCAAACCTTTCCGGCGAAAATCTGGATGAACAGCAAGCCACAAAACACACCCAAACCTGCGCCCATCAACATTAAACTCTATCAACCTAGCAAAACCAGCAACAAAACCATTTTCGACACAAACCAGTACCGCGCCAGTCTTAGAGTTTACGCTTCGACTAGAAAAGTACCTGTAAAATCTTGGAAAAGACAAGTCAATAATTTCTTTAATCTGCGACTGGTCACTTGCCGTTGCAATCCTTATGCTTGGGCTGTTCATTTTGGCAACTCCAAGAATCTTCAAATGCAAAAAGAAGAGGTTATCTTAAAAATGTTGGGTTAAGATGTGGATGTTGTTGGGGGTAGTGTTGTTTTTTGGGGTTTTTTGCGTGAAAAGATTAGGCTTGTGGATTTGATGATTTGGGGTAGACCAATTAGGTCTTCTAGAATTAGTATGCCTCGTGCAAGTAATGCAAACACGCCTGCGGGTCCTGCTGTAACGCCGAGCAGTGCAAAAATTCCAACTATTCCGAATTCTTGTACGCCTGCACCTGCAGGTGTAATTGGGACAAATGCAAGAGCTGTTACAAGTGGATGAATTAAAAAGTAGGCTATCCAAGGAACGGTTGTTATGCCAAGGGCAAGTCCCAAAAACCACCATTCAAACCCTTTAAGAATCCAGCATCCCAGTGTTAAGACTATTATTTCTGGAATTGCACTACGAGTGCTATGAGAGCTTTCTTTGTACTCCTCAAGTTTGCAAATTAATCCGCCAGTAAATCTTTTCAGGAAACGAATTTTTGCTATTCGGTAAAAGATTGAGATGGCTTTTTTGGACCAAGTGAAAAGTGCCAGCAAGATTGCACCTGTAAGCATTAGTGCTATACCTAATATGGCGATAAGAGTGAAAGTGTCATTCCATGTTCCAGCGGGCGCAAACCTGAGAAGGTAAATTAATGCACCAATCCCTCCCGCTACTTTTACCAGAAACTCTATTGTTTGTATGCCTAAAATTGCTGAAAGCCCTTTTGATGCTGGAACCTTTTGGTCACTAAGGTAAACGGGTGTTAAGATGTAGCCTGAACGTCCAGGGGTAACGTCGCTTGTTAACATGCCTGCATATTGAGCTAGAAGAGTTTTTCCGAAACTTGTTTTCACGTTTTCTTTAGCAAGCACCCGCTGTAATCGAAAAGTGAATATGAGATTTATTCCAAAATACATCAGAAAAGCTAGTGCCAAATATTCAACTTTAATCGTAAGTAACGCATCAAACAATGCTTCTATGCCCACATACCAGAGCAAAGCTGCAAACATTGCAATCATAACGGTTACTTGGAGGAAAAATTTTAGAAACCGCTTTGTTGCACTCTGAGGCTTCTGTTCGCACTGTGCATCTTGGTTGGACATGATTGATAGGAATAACCGTGGGAGGTTAAATGGATTATGGCAAATCTGTACCAAAAAGACATATTCTTTTTGAGGCTACGGTTTTATGGTCTGACGCATTCAGCTTTTGGCCTATATGGCCGTTTAGTTGTTCTTCTGCGGTGATGATACTCACATTCATTTATACGCATCAATATCCAGCCTTTGTCCTGATAAACGCAGCCGCAAGGTAAACGCGTAATTTTTTGTTCATCATCGGATTGATTGGATTCTGAGGCGTTGACCATTTTGGTTCATTCTTCAAATAAGGACTTCTTAACTAATTAACTTATAAAAACAAAAAGAATAAAAAAGAAAATTTGCAGGTTTAGGTTTTGTTTACATGTTTGATGCTACAGTTGAGATGTCAGCGATGTCGATTTGGAAGTTGCCGTTGAAGTCCATTTGTGCGTCATAGTTTCCCCAACCGGGCATTGCACGGAAGCAGGTTACCATTTGGTTAAGGTCGGCGCGTGTGACTTTTGTTGCACTTTGGTCGATAATTGCGAATCTGTTGAATGCTGCTTGTCTTGTTAGTGTGCGAGTTACTGTACCACTTAATGTGTCATCTATTCCGTTGAATTTTAGTGTAAATGTTGTCCAGTTATCGGTTATAGTTAAGTTGCCTTCTATTTGGGTAACTTGTGTGTCTAATTCTCTGTGAATGTTAACTACTGTGTTGTTTTCGTCTGTGATTATGGTTATTGTGCTTGTTACAGTGTAGATGTTCCATGTGCCGTTAAGGAAGTAGTCAGAGTCGTCAATATTTAATTCTGAAATTGATGCATTGTTCAATCTTGCAGCGTAAAATGTGTAGGTGAAATTTTCTTTTTCTCGTACGCTGTTGGTGATTGGGCGTGACTCGTTTGTCCAGATTGCGGTTGCTGAAGTTAATTCACGGTTGTTTTCGCTTGCAAGTAAGGTTGTTCTGGCTCTTGTTTGAAGCAGACCAGTAACTTCTTGGTCATCCCAATTACAATTTATGACACCGTTTACGCGTACCCAAGTTTTTTGAAGTGGCCTGTTTGAGTTTTCACCCTGTGCTGCAGCTGCAAAGTTTACTGCCAAGCTTAGGCTGCTTAATAGAATGATTGATGCTATTGTGATTGCGATTATTGATGATTTTTTCATTTTTCTTGCTCCTCGAACTCCTTGTTTTAGTTTATTAATAAAAGCATTTCTGACCCCCTTTTCACATAATAGCTTCATTAACTGTTTATTTATGTTCACAATTGTTCATTTGAGTTTAGAAACAGTTTTTAAACCAAAAATAAAGTTTAATTGCAGTTATGAACGGTTTTATGCCAAATTTTTTTCAAAGTAACAGAAAACATATTTTTTGAGTTTGCGCTTGTGCGGCGGGCGAGCAAAGACTTAGCTGGAATCTATAATTTTTAAATATACATGCATCATTAAAGTCACCATGCAAGTTCACCGCATAGTTGCCTACTGTGCCATCACATTAATACTTCTAACAGTACTAACTGTGCACAGTGCAAACGCGCAAGACTACATAGAATACAAAATCAGCGTCAACCAAGACAACTCTGCAACTTGGAGAATCACACAAGTTTCAGACGTCAACGCACCAATAGACACTTGGGAAAACTTTCAAACCAAAATCTACAACCTCGCCGACAACACAGAAGCAACCACAAAACGACCAATGAGAATTGACGATAACTCACTTCAGATAAACACAACAATTTCGACCACTTCTAAAACTACCGAATACATGTTCATTTGGCAAAACTTTAGCATAACAGAAGCAAACGAGGTAACATTTGGAGACGTTTTCTCGGTTAACGGTTTCTTTACGCAACTTTACGGTGAAGCTTCACTTCAAATCAATTACCCGACAAATTTTGCACTCAAATCGGTTTCACCTGAACCTAACAGCCAAGACCAAAACATGGGCACCCTAAGATGGTACCGAACTCAAGACTTAGAAAACACCCCCACAAAAATTATTTTAGCATCCAACCAAAACGATGAAGCATCAGCTCTTATTTTTCAGCATCCACTAATTTTGGTCGGCACATCAGTTGCAGGATTAGCAACCTTGTTGGCTGCATCGTTTCTTGTGATTAAAAGAAAAAAACATCAAACCAAACCCAGCGTTACTGTTGTGCCGCGTATTGTTGAAAGTGAAGAAGACAAAATCCTAAGCATACTTCGCGCGTCTAATGGTAGCATGAGGCAATCAGACATTACTGAACAGTGTAGGTTCTCTAAAGCAAAAACAAGTCAACTCTTAAGTGCGCTTGAGAAAAAAGGCACCGTGACAAGGCTTAAAAGTGGCAGAGATAAAATAGTGACCCTAAACAACGGGGTCAAAGGAGAAAAAAAGAAATGAATAACCCGTATAAAAACTTGAAATTATCTTGTTTAACGTTAATTATTATTTTATTGGCATTTTGCACAGTCAACGCCGTGTGTGCAGCAGGCACGGTTGTGAAAGCTGAGGCATCAGCAAGTGAACCAAAAATCGGCGACACATTAACCGTTAACATAGTCATCAGTGACGTACAAAACTTGTACGGTGTAGATGTTCAATTTGGCTGGAACCCAGCAGTGCTTAACCTAATCGAGGCTAAGTCGATGCTGGGCGTAGAAGCTAACCCTGGAGGAGTCCTTCATGAATCAGGAACCGATACCCTGCTGATTGTTGAAGATTTCGCATCACAAACCGCAGGCGAATACAGCCTAATCGCCTCATCAACAGGTTCCTCACCAGCGTTTAGCGGCAGCGGCACAATCGCAACAGTAACCTTCAATGTAACCAGTGCAGGCTCAACAGGCTTAACCTTGGAAACTCAACTCGCCGACCACCCAGCAACAGGGGAAACATCAAACTTCATAGAACACACCGACACCTCAGACAATATTACAACAGTAGTGCCAGAATTTTCAAGCATAGCAATCATAGCAGGACTCTTGATAGCGGTCTCTGTAGCATTAGTTGCAAGCAAAAAACGCTTAAGCGCACCAAAACTCATCTAATCCTTCGTTTTTTAGTTTAACCATTTTTTTACCAACCTATTAGGATGCAAATAGCAGTTCTATGCAGAAACCATAGAGGGGTAGGTCTTCTATTGACGGTTTTTTGTGTTAAAAATTTGTTAAAAAAGAGTTGTTTGGCGTTTAAGGTTAAGCTTGTGCTTCAGTGACTTTTGCATCTTTCAAAACATGCACTATGCCTTCGCCAGCCGCCACGTAACCAACTTCACAAAACTGTACCTTGTGTTTATCAAGTTCACTTTGAAGGTCGTCAGCGTTTTCATTTGAGACTGCCATTAAAATGCCGCCTGCAGTTTCTTTAGCTTCACCTGTCAACAAGGGGTACCCAAAAAGCTCTGACAATACAGGCGTGCCGGGAATAACATACAAGTTGTTAATAACTATGTCAACTTTGCCCAGCATAGCCATGTTTGCAGAGTGACCTTTTAAGCCAAAACCTGTGACGTCGGTTGCTGCATGTACTGGCACTTTTTGCATTACTTCGGCAACGGGTTTATTGGATGCTGTCATGCCTTCAATGGCTTTGTTTACCGCTTTTTCAACAAGGTCAACTGGAACATCGGCAAGCAATTCTTTGCCTTCTTCCTCTTTGCGCAAGCGGTATGCAGCCATTGCTGGTGCAATTCCTAACGGTTTAGTTAAAAACAGTCTGTCGCCAACTTTGGCGCCTCTCGTGTAAACGATTTTGTCGATTTCGCCGATGCCGGTTGCGGCTCCACCGATAATTGGCCATGGGTTGCGGATGGTGTGACCGCCTACAAGGGGTATGTCCATTTCGCGGCAGAAATCGCCTAAGCCTTTAAGCATTCCAACAGCTAGTTCATCAGGCATGTTTTCGGGGTAAGCCATTATTGTTAGTAAGCTTGGAATGCTGGTTACGCCTAAAGTGTAAATGTCGCTTGTAACGTTGCTTCCAGCGATTCTGCCCTGAGTTTCTGGTTCATCAACCATAGGTGTGAAAAAGTCCAGCGTGTTTAAAACTGCAAGGTTCTCAGTGATTTTAACTACGCTGCTGTTTTCCCAAGCTCCCGCCAGCACATCTTCGCCGTAACCGCCTGCTAAACCTGCTTTTTCAAGCAGACCGCCAAGTTGGTACTGAGGAAGCTTACAACTGCACCCGTGGATAGGAACAACTTTAGTTAACCTGTAACTCAACTTGTTTTCCTCCAATTGATAATTTTTTAAATTGATATTAAAAGTTTTAAACCCAAAAAAGAGAGGGTTTATTGTTTTTTGCCGTTGATTATTTCAAGGAAGGCTTCAACGCGGGTCTTTATCTGTTCTGAATCGCCCATTGTGTAGTCTGTTTCGATTTTAAGCATCGGCAAATCTGCATTTTTCATTGCACGTTCCACTTTGACTGCTTCCACATTATAGTCATGGCAGTTTTGCAGTGTGTAGTAGATTACGCCGTCAACATTGTAGTCTTTTGCGAGTTGCTTGACATTTTCAATTCTTCGGTCATTAGGTGTAAAGCATGCGCATGGAATCTTACTGTACTTCTCAACTATTGCCCAAAGCAGGTCTTCCATCTTGTCACTTTTTGGTTCAACTAAATCAGTAAAGTATCTTGTACCAACACAACTTTCTTCAACAACCACAGAAGCGCCAAGTTCTTGGACAATGCTGTGAAGCTTCCAGTTAGGAATAGCCATCGGACAACCAGAAACCATCAAACGAGGTGCATCAGGGCTTTCTACACCGACACCGTTACGGACGCGTTCTTCAAGTTCATCACAAAGCTCGTTAACTTTGGCGGTGAAACGGACAGGGTCATCATTGAAGCTAATTTGGCTGATAAGCAGCGCATCTAAGCCGCTGATTGGCGCAGGTTTCTTTTGGCGCAGTGCGTTTAGGCGTTGTAGCGCTTTTCGTTTGTTGTTGATAAGTTCGATTGCTGCTTTGAGTTTTTCTTGAGTGATTTTGTTGCCTGTTAGTTTTTCAATTTCTGTTTTAAAGTCTTCCACTTCTTGTAGCCAGAACTCTTTTCCTCTTTGTGTGTCGGGTTTGTGTGGGATTTCAATGACGTAAGTTGGGATAAGGTCGTTTAAGAGTTCGTAGACTTTCTTTTTGCCGTCGCAAGTGGTTTCTCCTACTACGAGGTCGCTTGATTGGAAGTATGGGCAGGTTCCGTTTAGCCTAAATCCGTAGAATGATTTGATTAAGGGACAAAGATTTCTTGGGATTACTGTTTCTGCGTCTGGAACTGAAAAGTCTGCGCCGCCACATAAGCCAACCATGGTTGCGTCGGCTGCATAGGCGATTTCTTCTGGAGCGTAAATGCAGAAGGCGCCGACAACTTTTTTGCCTTGGGCTCGTTGATCGTTTAATTCTTTGATTCTCAACCCGTGGACTTCGGAGACGACAAAGTCAAAGTAATCCATTTTTTGTGGTCTGTTTTTTTGGCTTAAATAGACTGCTGTGTAGTATTGACCTAAAATGTTTAGGAGTTCATCGTGTTTTTTTATGTCCATTCCAAGTTGTTTGTACATTTCACCATATTTTTCTGACATATTGTCCCCTCGTACTTAGAATTTGTTAAAGCTACAAACAACGCAAATTATTTAAATATTTAATTTTTGCTATCAAAAAAATAAATAATAATAAACAAAAAAGAAAAATGAATGCTATAACGCAAATGCATCTTACATTCAAGATTTCTTTACTAATATCCTGAATTCGCTGCCCGTTTTTGAGGCTTCAACAATTTCTTGCCCGTTATTTTTTAGCCAACGCTGAATATTGTCGAATTCCAACTCGCCTTCACCAGTGACTTCAAGCATTTGTCCTGACTGCATGCTTGCCAGTTTCTTCTTTGTTAACGCTACAGGCATTGGGCACATTTTGCCTTTAACATCTATTTTTTCTGCACTCAAAGTAATCCCTTTAGAACGTTATTACTTTGTCACTATTAGCTGTCCACTCAACAAGTTCATGAATGGTTGCAAGTTTGACGCCGTCGATTAGTTCTGTTGGGGCTACTCCGCGTGCTTCTGCGCAGACAACGCAGGCTTTTACTTCAACACCGCCCTTGACTAAGTCTTCAAGCATTTGGCCATAGTTGGTTAAGCCTTGTGCGGGTTTCTGGTTTTTCTTTGCTAAATATACGCCGTTTTCGAACAGCCAAAGGTTGACTTTGTGTCCTTCAAGGTCGGCTGTCCAAGCGAATCTTAATGCTGTTAATGCTCGTTCTTTTGCTACGGGTGCGTCATAAATAATTAATGTAAATGTTGTCATACTTTAGAACCTCTTGAAATTTTGTTAATAGGTTTAATCAATTTTGTTAATTTAACATTTTCCTTTTAAAAATTCAATTAATTCAAGAAGGCGGGCTTAAATAACAAAACACGTAATATACAATCATACAACAAACCAATTAGCTATGCATCTTACAGGAGCCAAAAAATGAGGTTCGATTATTTAACAACCTTCTTAACTGTTGCTAGAACACACAGTTTTTCGCTGGCAGCAAAAGACCTAAAAACCAGCCAAGGAACCGTAAGCCATCAAATCGCCGCTCTTGAAGAATACTTTGGCGCTGAACTTTTCAAACGTACAGCAACAGGTGTCGACTTAACCGAAGAGGGCACAATTGTAAAAGCCGCCTCAGAACATGTACTGCAAGAAGTGGAAGACGCAAAAACAAAAATATCCAACACCAAAGACGTCCTGTCAGGCACAATCCACATGGTTGCAAGCACCATACCTGAAGAGCACATTATTCCCAGCCTCATTTCAGGATTTCAAAAAAGCCACCCAAAAATAAAGTTCAAAATAACCGCTCAAGACAGCCTAACAAGCCTTAAAAGCCTGCAGAATGGGGTAGCAGATTTTGCGGCTGTGGGAACGATTTTGGGTTTTGAGGATAAATTTGATTTCTTGCAAGTCGGCGAAGAACAATTGGTTCTTATTACACCCTGCAATCACACGTTGGCTGAGCGTAAAACGGTTAAACTACTTGACGTTTTGCAGTACCCTTTTATTGGTCGTGAAGAAACCTCTGGAACCAGAAAAGAAATTGAGCATTTACTGGAAGTTAACAAGATGCCTGTTTCTAAGCTTGAGGTCGCTTTAGAGTTAGGCAGTACTGAATCAGTGATAACCGCTGTTTCAGAAGGGCGGGGAGTAAGCATAGTTTCTTCTATCGCAGCAGCTAAAGCACAAGCTGCTGGCTTGATTAGAACTGTAAAGATTGTTGAAGTACAAAACAGCCGTAAACTCTACATGGCTAAAAACAAAAAGCCTCTTGCAAAAGGATGTACCGTGTTTTGGGATTTCTGCAAACAATTCACTTACAAACATGCTTATGCCCCATGCGTTAAAACCTAACAGACCCCTCATCCAAACTTAATTGCAGTTACTGCTCCGCTTGGTCCTGAAAGCATTCATTCAATTTTAGCTAAATTCTTTGTTTCATGTCAACGCTTGTTTTGACAAGCATGGTTTATATTTTTCAGACATATAGTTAAGTGACTTGTGAGCGGTGTAATGAACCACTGGGAAATGGAAAAAGCGATTCATCTTGGCGTCGTTTTGAAAGACGCTGGATTTGAAGTTTCTCAGATTTGCTGCTCAAGGTTAAGCTGTTTTGATTTTGTAGCAAAAAACCAAGAAACCACTGTTTTGCTCAAATTTGCTTCAGAAATTGACACTTTTCCTGTAAGTGATTTGCGTGAACTAAAAGTAATTGCTAGCCGCATTCCAGCAGCAGCACTAATTGTCAGTCAATTATCACATGGTAAACCTGTTGCAGACGACACTGTTTATTCAAGAAACAATGTTTATGTTGTTAACGATAAAACAATCAAAAGTATAGCGCTACAAACAGGAAATCCCCTAATTTACGCTAGCCCTGGCGGTTACACTGTTCAAGTTGATGGCACACTAGTTGAATGTCGAAGAAAAGAAATGGGGTTATCAATCGGTCAATTAGCAGCTAAGATTGGGGTTTCACGTAGAACCCTTTATGGCTATGAACGTGGCATGGCAAAAGCGTCTGTTACATCAGCGTATAAGTTGGCTGAAACATTGGGTGTTCCTGTTGCTAAACCAATTAATATTTTGGCAAAAACACGACGACCCACTCAAGCCTTGCTGCCAAAAACTGAACAGGACCTAATGACTAAACTTTTGCTGAAACAGGTATTCAAAAAATTCAGTTCATGCGATATTTCATCAATCCACAAAGCACCATTTGACTTTGTTATGAGTGTACCAAACGAAAACTACCTTATCATCGGCGGAGTGGCAACCTCAGATGAAGTTGACCTTAATAACAGAGTTGAAGAACTGCTCAGCATTTGTCGAGTAGTCTACGCGTACCCCGTGTTGATTACAGAAAACAAGAAAAACACCAACCTAGATTTGTCCTGCTTCACAATGGAAGACTTACGTGTTTTGCATTCTCCTGAAGAGTTAATTGCCAGCGCCTAAACAGTTAAAACAGTTTCTGCTGCTCAGAGCCACGTTCACTTAACGCTTTTTTTGCAGGTTTCCAAGATTTACGAACACAATAAGGGTACTCCTTGTTGTTTTTAAGCCAGCTAATAATGAAACTCTTGGTTTTTTCATCATGCAAATAGCCGCTGCCAAAATCGCCGAATTCAGCCTTTAATGTTTCGATTTCACGGTCACGTTCAACCTTAGCAATTATTGAGGCGGCAGAAACAATTGGGTAAATCAGGTCAGCTTTGTGACGAGAAACAATCTTGGGTTTAACTGTCAGGTATTCACTTATGTGGATTCCGAAGCGTTCTTCTTTGATGTCGGCAGCATCAACGTAAACCTCATGCGGAGAAAGCGACTCGATGACTTGGGCCATGGTTTTTGCTTCCAAACGGTTGAGTTTGTGCAATGGTATTTGGCATTCAACAGCTTTGTCAATTTCGCAGGGTGGCACTTTTACTGTTTTAAAACAGGTGGTTATCTTGATTATTTCTTGATATAATATTTCACGTTTTTTTGCCGTTAAAAGTTTAGAATCTTTAACACCAAGCGCCATCAACGCAGACAAATTTTCATCTTCAACAGCAACGCCAGCAACCACTAAAGGACCAATAATACATCCACGACCAGACTCGTCAACACCCGCAACTAACAATGCTTACCCACCTAAACAGCAGAAAACGTAAACACTTAAACATATAACACTTTTCTCCAAACCCGCTCGGCAACATCGATCAGTTTAACGGCTGCTTATGGCTTGAAAAATGACCAATAGAGTCTGCCCCTCTATTTTCTACCTACCCCTCTACGTTTTCTGCATACTACCACTAATAGGCGCCAAATAGGCTACTTTATAGAAGATAAAGAAGGCAAAATCCATCAAATGAGCAGGTTATTGGTCTTTGTTGATTATTTGTTGTGCGTTAACAGCTTCGTTTGCGGCTCGTTGTAGGTATGTTTGATTAGGGGATGATGGACCAGCATACCAGAAGGGGATTCCTGAATCGCCTGCGTTTGTATAGTTACAAATGCTCATGTACGCGTTTGCGACGTTACCGCTCATTCTCGCTATAGCGTTGCATAATTCGGTTTTTTCAGTTGGGCTTAGTTTGGTTAGGTTTTCGATTTGCAAACTTGACATGAAAGAACCAATTTTTTCAAGTGCAAGGTCACTGTTGCTATCTTGCTCAGTATTTTTTAGTTCTCTTAAGGATAAACTTGCAGCCCAAAGTTGACTGTTAAGTGCGAATCTTTGGGGTTCTTCAGGGGTATTGTAATAACTATCAATTAGCGGAATCGTTAGAACCATATTGTTAGCATAATCGAACGATTCGTTTACCATTTTTACCCACCGTTTATGAGTTTCAATCCTGTCAAAAGCCCAAACAGAAATCGCTGCAGTAATAATGACTGCAACCAAAAGTAATGCAGCAGCCTTCTTGATGCTTACCTTGCGATGGCGTTTTTTTGCTGGATACGCCGCATCCTCAACTCTGCCCACCATTAGTAACGCATCCTTACCTTGGTCTGAAAGGCAATATCTACCGTATTCGTCGGTTTTTACTAAACCGCTAAGTTTGTTTATGTGGTGTTGCAGGTGTTTGCTGCTTTGGATGCCCGTTTTCTTTTTTAAGTCAGCAAAACCTAAGCCGCCTTCGTTTAAGCTTTTAAAATTGCTACACGTGTTGGGTGTCCTAACGCGTCGAAAACTTCTGCACGTTGTTTGTCAGATTCAAAGTCTTTGGCGGCTTCAACCATTTTGCTGCACCTTTATTACGAGTCAATATTCTATAGGGTATATAATGCCTCGTTTTTAGACCAGCCAATTCATCGTTTTAAAGTCGGGATGCCAAAAAATAAAGACCAAAAACTTTGCTGAACAGAAAACTTGCTGCTACTTTTTCTCTTTGACACCAAAAACCCAACTACCGCCAGACCCACAACACCTATGCAACATAGGTCAACTGCAATAAGGAAAAATAAAATATTTAGGGGGCTGAAAATTGCCCTGCTTATTGTTTTTTGCTTAGGTATTCGTGGATGCTTTTTGCGGCGATTTTGCCTGATTCCATTGCACTGATGACTGTTGCTTCGCCTGTTGCGATGTCTCCGCCTGCGTATACTGCTTCTAAACTGGTTTTGCCGGTTTCGCGGTCAATTTTGATGATGCCGCCTTGGATTACTTCTAAGCCTTTTGTGGTGCATTGTATGATTGGGTTTGGTGTTCGTCCGATGGCTATGATTACTGTGTCAACATCCATTACTGTTTCAGAGCCTTTAATTGGAATTGGTTTGCGTCTGCCTGAAGCGTCTGGTTCGGATAATTCCATGGTGATGTATTCCATGGCTTTTACTTTGCCTTGTTCGTCACCGATGATTTTTGTTGGGGCTGTTAAGAATTTGAATTCGATACCTTCTTCTTCAGCGTTAAGAATTTCTTCTTCACGTGCAGGCATTTCGTCTCTGCTTCTGCGGTAAACGATGTAAACTTTTTCTGCGTTTAAGCGCATGGCTGATCTGGCTGAGTCTAAGGCTACGTTGCCGCCGCCGATGACTGCAACTTTTTTGCCTATGCCCAAGGGTGTCTTGTATTCTGGGAACCTGTAGGCTTTCATGAGGTTAACGCGGATTAGGAATTCGTTTGCAGAATAGACGCCGTTGAGGTTTTCGCCTGGAATATTCATGAATTTTGGTAAGCCTGCGCCTGTGCCGATGAAAACTGCTTCAAAGCCTTTTTGGAATAGTTCATCAATTGTGAATAGTCTGCCAATTAAAGCGTCAGGGGTTAGTTTTACGCCGAGTTTTTCGATGTAGTCCACTTCAGCTTTAACAATACTTTTTGGAAGTCTGAATTCTGGAATACCATAAACAAGAACGCCGCCTTCAGTGTGTAATGCTTCAAAGATTTCTACGCTGTAGCCAAGTTTTGCTAAATCCGCTGCAACTGTTAGACCTGCTGGTCCTGCGCCGACTACTGCGACTTTTTTGCCGTTAGGTGATGCTGATTCGGGTACTTTGATGCCTTTTTCGCGTTCAAGGTCTGCTACGTAACGTTCGAGGCGCCCGATGGATACTGGTTCGCCTTTCTTGCCGAGAATGCATTTGGCTTGGCATTGTTCTTCTTGTGGGCAGACTCTTCCGCAGATGGCGGGTAAGCTGTTTTTCTCTTTGATTTTTGTGATTGCGCCTTCGTAGTCTTTTTGGGTTATGCATTTGATGAATTCGGGGATGTCTATGCCTACTGGGCAGCCTTGTACACATTGTGCGTTTGCGCAGTGTAGGCATCTTGAGGCTTCAGCTTGTGCTTGTTCCTCAGTGTAACCCAGCACTACTTCTTTGAAGTTTTTAATTCGGTCTTGGGGTTCTTGTTTTGGAACTTCTACCGCTTTGAAACGGTTTTGAACTGGTTTTTCTTTATTTAGTGGCTGTGACATTGACAGTGTCCCTCTCCATGTTGTGCTTGTTTTTCTTCAGAACAGTAACATTTCAGACGCTGCATTAACTCTTTAAAGTCAACTTTGTGAGCGTCAAATTCTGGTCCGTCAACGCAGGCGAATTTTATTTGACCGCCAACGGTTACTCTGCAGGCACCGCACATGCCCATGCCGTCAACCATAATTGGGTTTAAGCTGGCAACGGTTTTTATGCCGAATGGACGGGTGACTTCAGATGTTACCATCATCATGATGGGCGGACCAATAACAAAAACAATGCCGATTTTTTGGCCTGAAGCAATCAAAGCTTTTAGCAAGTCGCTTACGAAGCCTTTTTGACCTTTTGAGCCATCATCGGTTGAATAGATGACTTCGTCTGAGACTTCTTGGATTTCTTTTTCGAGAATGAATAAATCTTTGTTTCTTGCACCGACTAAAGTTATTACTTTGTTTCCGGCTGCTTTTAGTGCTTTTGCAACTGGATAGGCTACGGCTGTGCCTAAACCACCGCAGGCTATTACTGCAGTGCCGTAGTTTTCGATTTCACTTGGGTTGCCTAATGGTCCGGCGAGGTTTTGGATTTTGTCGCCAACTTTGAGGCTGCCTAGTTCGATTGATGAGAAACCGACTTCTTGGAAGATTACTGTTATGGTGCCTTTTTCTTTGTCCCAATCAGTAAAGGTTAAAGGGATTCTTTCGCTGTTTTCACGGACTTTAATAATGAGGAATTGACCTGCTTTTGCTTTTGCTGCGATGTCTGGAGCGTAAATCACTAGTTTTTTTGTTACAGGGTTTAACTCCTCTTTTTGGACTATCGTGAAAAGATCCATTGGAGTTGTTTCTTTGTTTTCTGGCATTTTGTTATCCATTCTCCATAATCAATTGACACGGATAAGTAAAGTTTGAATATACGGGTTTGTTAAATCTATAAAAGTGTTACTGCAAAAACAGCTAAACATTAATGGTGTATTTATCAAAAATAACACAGTCAAAAAACTGCTAAAACAACGTTGACAACATTGAAACACGGTAAACTTAAGTCTTAAACGTCACATTAGATACTGTAAAGGGAATAAGCAAATGAGCGCTTTAAACTATCAAACCAAACTTTGGATGGTGAACCAGAAAGGTGAGTCAGTATTTGGCGACGGCATAGCAGAACTCATCGAAAACATTGACAAGTACCATTCAATTTTGGAAGCAGCAAAACACCTCAACATGTCTTACAGGTACGCCTTGCACAGAATAACCCTTGCAGAGGAACGTTTGGATGAACCGTTAATTACGCGGATTCGGGGTGGAGCAAAAGGAGGAGGGTCCTCGGAAGTTACGCCTTATGGCAGGGACCTAACAAAAAGGTTCAGGAAAGCGCAAGCAGAGCTTCAAGTTTTCTTGGAGAAAGTGCCTTAAGCTCGTTCGGGTTTTCATAACTGTTATGTAGCAATAAGCATTTTTATGAAGGTATGTTTTTGAGCGGTTTTTGTTAATGTGTGTTTGTGTTTTTTTGTTTTTAGGAAAAAGGTTTATCTTTATCGACATAACTGAGCGGTAATGTCGAGTTTGATTACACATGAACACTAAATACATCAGCATAATCGTGATAGCAGTAATAGTTTGCGCGTCTATAATAGGCTACATGGCATACAACGGAGCATTCTCCACAAACCCAGAAACCACACCAACACCAACCACCACACTCACAGCAACTGAGCCAACAGAACTTAGAATATTTATGGCATCCAGCCTAATCAACGCAGTAAACAATATGACAGCATCTTTTGAGCAAGAAAACAACTGCCGCTTAATCGTCAACTCAGCAGGCTCAAACACCCTGTACCAACAAATCACGTCAGGCTCACCCTGCGACGTATTCATGGCAGCAGACTTCAAATGGACCAACCAACTAGACGACGCCAACCTCTTAATCGGCAGCTACCAAAACTTCACATCCAACAAACTAGAAGTACTACTTCCAGGCGATAACCCACAAAACATAACAACACTCTTAGACCTCATCAAGCCAGATGTAAAGCTTGTTGTAGCAGATAACTCTGTTCCAGTCGGTTCCTACACTAACAAGACGGTGACAAAGATTGATGCAACATGGGGCAACTCAAGCAGTCCACTCTACAAAGGCGAGGAATGGGACAACTTTAAAGAAAAATTCTACGACAACGTGGTCTCTTATGAAGCATCAGTAGAAGACGTCGTTGGCAAAGTTGCTTTGAACCTTGGAACAGTCGATGCCGGTGTAGCGTTTGTTTCAGATGCAACCTATGGAGCAATGTCAGGCGCCCAACTCTTATACGTTGAAGTACCAACCGAAGTAAACACTATTGGAACTTACGGTATCGCAGTTGTTGATTCAACCACAAACCAAGACTTAGCACAGAAATACGTTGATTTCTGGCTTTCAACAGAAGGACAAAACCTGCTACAAACTTTTGGGTTTGGAACTTAAGGCGGGCGTAACCCTTATGCACTACCCCACCACCCTTTTTTATTCAACTAACTCAAAGGTAGGTAGCTTTGAAGCGTGAGAAATATTATTTCTCAAACAAACTTTCATTAGGACTCTTAGTTGCCACAGCGCTTGTCTACTTACTCTTTATTGTTTTACCAATACTTGCAGTTTTCTTAAAAATTGACACATCCCTTGTTAGCGGGCAACTGCAAAATCAGGCAATAATAGACGCCATACAAATCAGCCTATACACTTCAGGAATAGCAACCTTAATCTCATTAATCTTAACCATACCAACTGCCTATTTCTTGGTAACAAGAAAATTTCCAGGAAAAGCAGTCATCGACACATTAATCGATTTACCCATCGTTCTACCGCCAGCAGTTGCTGGTGTAGCTTTACTTTTAGCCTTTGCACCAAAAGGCCTCCTTGGACCAGTATTCAACTTTTTTGGCATAACCATACCAGGCAGCGTAATAGCCGTAATACTTGCCCAAATATTTGTTTCATCCCCGTTCATTTTGCGGTCAGCAAAATCAGGCTTTGAAAGCCTAAGCCCAGACATAATAAACAGTGCAAAAATACTAACTGGCTCACATTTTAGAGTGTTTTTCACAATAACTTTGCCCTTGTCTATGAGAATTATTGTCTCAGGAATAATGATGTCATGGGCAAGAGCCATGGGCGAATTTGGCGCCACCATAATGTTTGCCGGCAACCTACCCGGTATAACACAAACAATGCCTCTTGCAATTTACACGTTAATGAGTTCAAACCCACTTGCAGGCGTAATGCTATCCACCGTCCTAATTGCCATCTCTTTCACGGTGCTTGTTGCCATGAAAATTTTGGAACAGAAAAAGTTTGGAGCCAAAAAACAATGATAACCATAAAAAACCTTTCAAAGGCTTTTGGCGAAAAAAAGGTTATCCAAAACCTAAACCTAACCGTTGAAAAACACGAAATCTTGACGTTGCTTGGCCCTAACGGTTCTGGAAAAACCACGCTACTTAACATGATTGCAGGCTTAACCCCCGCAGACGAAGGCAACATCTATATTGACGGCGTCTTGGTTGATGGAAAAGAGGGCAAAAAAAGAGTTTGCCTTAACCCGTCAGAACGCAAAATCGGCTATGTATTTCAAACTATTTCCCTGTTCCCGCATATGCGAATTGAAGACAACCTTGCCTACGGCTTAAAAGGTATGCACCTTTCAAAACAGGAAATCAAAAAACGCACCACCTATCTGCTGGACTTTGTTGGGTTGCAGGAGTATGCACGGTATTATCCTAACCAGTTAAGTGGAGGACAAAAACAACGTGCTGCTCTAGCACGTTCGCTTGCTACCGAACCGCAAGTGTTGCTGCTGGATGAACCTGTTTCAGCTGTTGACCCGCAACTGCGAGAATCTTTTAGATTGGAACTAAAAAACTACTTGCAAGCCCTTAAAATGACTGCTGTTTACGTTACCCACAACTTGAGCGAAGCCTTTGTAATGTCAGACAAAATAGCGGTAATGGGCAATGGGCACATTGAACAAGTTGGCGGCAGAACGGAAATCTTTGATAAACCCACCTCAGCCTATGCCGCACGGTTTTTAGGCATAAACACATTCACAGGCAAAACAGGCAAAATACAAGCAGAGTTTTTGCCAGTTGAAGTTAACGGGGTAAAAATGCTTTCAAATGCATCACTTGAACTTGAAGACAAAACCGTGAATATAACGCTTAAAACAGAAGACATTACGCTTACAACACAGCCAATTAGTTCCTCAGTCAACATGGAAAGCATCAATTGTCTTCAGGGGGTTATTACTGAAATGGTGCAGATGCGTTCAACTGCTCAAGTTACAATCGATGTGGGCTTTCCAATTAAAGCAAGAATCGCTTTCAGGGTGATTAAAAACTTGGGGCTTACAATCGGCGACAATGTATACGTGTCCTTTAGCCCTTCAGTGCTAAACGTTTTCATTTAAGCTGGGTTTTCAACATGCTAATGGGTTGGAAAAACGCCAATACACCCTACCCCCTTAGTGTTTTTATGAGTGCAGTTTAGAATTTGCGTGAACACTTGCTATTGTGAAAAAATTTCAGGTTTTTGGTTATTTGTTGGCGCGTTTGTCGGCTAGTTTGAATTCTCGATCTTTTTTTAGGTATGCTATGCAGTATTCGATTGCATGGCTCATTGAGGAGAACTGGTGGTCTTCAGAATTGACTTCGTTTTTTAGCCAGTCGCAAAGGTCTTGATCTACGCTTATGGTGATCTTCTTTTTGGGCATTTGCGTGTCACTCAGGATACTTGGCGTATGCATATTTAAATAATTATACTACTTATTCACACTTTACCTCCAAAAGTATTATATGGTCATACCAAGTATGACAAGAGCTGCAAATCAGTTGGGGGTGACACAAATAAAATTCATCATAAACCGAAAATACCGTTTCAAGCAAGACTTCCTTGACACAGCATTTGGAAAAATACCTCAAGGCCTAACAGCAACCTTCATCACAAACGCTAACGGGAGGTGTAAATTCAAACTGCCAAACGGCAAAAATGTTGAAGTCCCAGAGAAATCTGCACTTAACATTATGGAAGAAATGCGCTAAACACAATAATTCAACAACAAACACCCCAAAACTCTCTTTTTGTTTGCCCACCTTTAAAGCCAAAAGTCAGACAGAAAAAATAAAACTAAAAAAATGGACCGACGTTATTTTAGCACCTTAAAACTCAACAACGCATGCGCCTTATCTAAAACCTCACAATTCAACAGTTCCAGCTTCACCGCCTTGCTAAGGCTTCTAAACAGGTTAACGGATTTTTTGCCCACAATTTCAGATGTAACAAGAAGCTGCACTTCATCCGCAAGACCCTGCTCCAAAAGCACACTTGCCAATACGCCACCCGTATCAGTCACTACGGTTTTTACGCCGTATTGCCTGTTTAATTCTTCAAGGGCAACTCGTAGGTCAACTTGGTCTTGACCTGTTTGGATAGTATCATAGTTTCTTTCTTTGAGGTAGTCAAAATAAGATTTGGGTGTGCTTTTTGAAACAAGGACGATTACGTTTTTTGTGTATTGGTTTCTGCGGTTTACGTGCATTAAGCCTTGCATGCTGCCTTTGCTGTCAACGATTACCCAGAGCGGGCGTTTGTCGTCCTTGGCGATTTGAGGCTTAACAAAGTCGGCAGGTTCTTCTGGGGGGATAGTTTGCATGAACAGTTCTACGCCTGTTTTTGAAGTTACTGAACCTACGAGCATGACGTCGGCGGCAAATCTGCGGGCTATCATGTAGTGAAGCGGGATGTTAACGTCGAAATCCTTAATTGCGCCATCAACGCTAACGGAATCGTAGATAACTACTTTTGGCAACATAAACAAACAAAAATAGTTGTTCTTATTTCAGGATTATTTAAACTAAAATGTCTTGAAATAGAAACTAACCCTTTCAGGTAAACATGAGAGTGTGCAGATAAAAATAAAGGTTAGAGGAAAAATCTTTGCAAAGTAACGCTGTTGAAACCCGCAACCTAACAAAAGTATTCAAGTCACGCCCAAATCCTGAGAATAGCGGATGGCGCGTTAACTTTAGAGCAGGTGGCGTTCCGTTTAAAGCTGTTAATAATCTTAACCTTGAAATTAAAAAAGGCGAACTCTTCGGTTTACTTGGACCTAACGGCGCTGGAAAAACAACACTTGTAAAAATGCTCTGCACACTTCTGCCGCCTGACAGTGGAACCGCCTTAATCAACGGTTATGACGTAGTTAAAGAACCCATGAAAGTCAAACAGTCACTGGGCACCCTTTTTAGTGTGGGGGAACGCGGCTTCTTTTGGCGTCTTAACGGTTACAGAAACTTGGAATTTTATGCTGCAATATACGATGTGCCAAGAAAACAGCGCCATCAACGCATCTTGGAAGTCATCAAACTTGTCGGTTTAGAAAACAACGCTCACGACCTATACCAACGATACTCGGGCGGAATGAAGCGCAAATTGGCTTTAGCACGAACCTTGCTACCTAATCCAGAGGTGCTACTGCTTGATGAACCTACAAATGCACTTGATGTTATTGCTTCTCGGAACTTGCGGGATTTTGTCAGGCAAACGGTAACAGATTCAGGTAAAACCGTGCTTTACACGACGCATTATATTGAGGAGGCTGCTCAAATTTGTGACCGAATCGGCATTCTTCTTGGTGGACAAATTATTGCCTGTGACACGCCTGAAGCGATTAGAGGCATGATAAAAAAGGAAGAAGTAGTTAACCTTACATTGGAAAATACCAGCCAAACCCAACTTGAACACTTGCAAGACGTAGTTGGCGTAATCAACGTCACCGAAAACAAGCTGGAAGTGCTACCAGACCAAAAAGAGGTTTGCGTTGAGTTAAAAAGCATTAACAATTTGCCAGCCCTGTTTGATTTTTTGTTTAAAGAAAACGTGAAATTGGTTAATTTTAAACGTGCAGAGCCAACGCTTGAGGATGCCTTTATCCAGTTAACAAAGAACGGAAGGGTAAAGCAATGACTTTTGTGGATGAACTGGAAAAAATCTATTACTTTATGAAACGCGATATCATTAGTTTCAGCACTTACAAAATGAATATGCTGCTGCTTATTGCAACGGCTTTTTTTGGCGCCTTATCGTTTGCGTTTTTGGGTTCCAGCTCAGTTAACCAGACAGTAGAAATAGAATACAACATGTCTTACACCACGTTTTTGCTTATCGGCTTAGCTTTTAGCACATATCTGAACCAGAGCTTAACGCTTGTACAAAAAACCATCAACCCATGGGCGCTTGAAGAAGTCCTGGTTTCACCCACACGCTTATCCACATTCATAATTGGTAGCTCACTTTGGGGTTTCATCTGGAGCACTGGCGTTGTTGTAGTTTACCTTGGCATCGGCGTACTCGCGTTTAACGTAGTCTTAAGCGTCAACTACCTCGCAACCATAATCGTGTTAGCCTTGGGTGTCTCAACGTTTTTGGGTTTCAGCATGATAGGCGCAGGCATCCTAATTGTAACCAAACAAGGCGACCCCGTAACATCCGTAATTACACTGGCAACCAGCCTATTTGGAGGCGTACTTTTCCCAATAACCGTAATGCCCTTTGGACTGCAAATAATTAGCTACCTTATACCACAATACTACTTTTTTGATGCAATACGATTCGCCTTAACCGGTTCAAACGTACTAGAGATTCTACCCCAAATAGCAGTCTTGGCAATAATGTGCGCCATAATTGTCCCGCTTGGCTACTTGGTGTATTCATGGTGCCTAAAAAAAGCAAAGAAAAACGGAACCCTCGCATGGTTCTAAAAAAGAAAGAAGCTAAAGCTTCAACTTTTTGTCTAAAATCTTTTGCAAGTTAATTTCAAAAGCTGCTGCAGGGTTTTCAAGTTTCCAGTTTTCCAAAACTTGCGGAGAGATTTCGCCTACGACGCCGATTTCTTGTCCATCCACGAGGACTTTGCCTGCTCTGCCTTCGATAAAGCTTGGGTGAACTGTTTCTTTTATTTGCCATTCTACACCAAAGTTGGCGAAGAATGAGTCCAGCGCTGATTTGATTTCGCTAAAACCTGCACAGGGATGTGTGACTATAGCTGCGAGCGTTTCTTCTTCGAGCACTTTTGTTTCGCGTGTCTGGTCGGGGTGTGTGACTTTGCCGAATTCATAGATTTTTTGTGGAAACTCTACGGATTGGTTGATGCTTAAAAACTCCATAAGTTCTGGCAGTAGCCAGTTGCGGAGGCAGGTCATGGTTACGACTTTGGGGTTGCAAAGTTCAACAAGGGGCGTTGGTTCTGTTGCCATTTTGGTGAAGAGTGTTTCAGGGTTTGTTAGGGTGGTGTTTAGGGTTTCTTGGTAGCCAAGGCCTATCATGAGGTCTCGTGCAAGGTTGATTAGGTGCTGGTCAGGTTTTGCTCTGCCAATTGTTGGAAGTTCACGCCAGTTGGGTACAATGTTGTTGTAGCCGTAGGCAACTGCGACGTCTTCGATAAGGTCAACTTGATGCATAACGTCAATTCGGTAACAGGGAACAAGCACAGAAACTTCAGTTTCCGTTACCTTGCTGATGCCTAAGCCTGCGACTTCAAGCAGTTCCGCGATACGTTTAGCTGTCAAATCTAAACCTAAAATTTTGTTTGTATACTCGACGCTTAAGGACATGCAGCGGTTGCTAAAGTCAGGCGTAACCACGTTTTGTTCAGTGTATTCTGAGTTGTCGGGGTAATGGATAGCGGTTGTGTAGGCTTTTCCGCCCCTATCGATAAGCATGGTTACAACAAGGTTTAACGCGTTAAGCACAGCTTTGTTTAGGGTGCCAGTTACTTCTACGAGCAGGTTTCTGGATTCTTCGGTTACTTTGCCGAGGTCGTTTGAGTTGATAATTGGCGGGAAAGACAAAACTTTGCCGTCGGCATCAAACAACATGGGATACAGGGGATTCTTTTTGACGATGCGCCCGTATTCGCAGCCTTTAGGATGCTTCTCTAAAATCTCGTCAAGACCTATCTGCTCATCGAAACCCAAAGGCACAAACGTAACCTCGCCGGGTTTAACTGCAGTGTATTCGATTGGCGGCTTAACCAAATCAAGGTTGTAAATGCCTATACTGGTTTTTTGTCTGCTTCTACCGTAAGTTTGGTCAAGCTTTTCCTGCAAATGCATCAAGCCGCGGATAATTGCGTCAGAAAGATGAACATCTTTGACTACTGCACAGGCAATGTATGGACGAATATTGGAGAGTTCTCTGCTGACGAAAACTTCAACAGCGGATTTGTCTAAGCAGTATTGTTTAATGCCTTTTTGTTGACCAATGTAGCCCCGTAACGCGCGGGCTAAGCCTTCAACGCTCCAAAGGTCAGGGCGGTTAGTATCTTTAAATTCAATGTTAACGGTTTCATCTTGTTTATTGTAGCCTTTAACTTCAGCCTTAACATAAGATAGCATGTCATCCAATTTTTCCATGTCACCGTTAAGCTGAACGTTTAGCAGTTGCTGTAGCTCTTTGTATTCCATGTCAATTGTCGGCATCTTAGGTCACCGGCTTTTTTCTTAACCATTCAAGGTTCGGACAAAATATCATTCTGATATCATCGATGCAGGAACGCATCATAAACAAACGGTCCACGCCCAAACCCCAAGCAATAACAGGCACATCAACACCAAGTGGCTTGGTTACTTCGGGACGGAAGATTCCTGAACCGCCAAACTCTATCCAACCGTAACCTTCCTTGTAAGCGCTCAATTCAACACTGGGCTCAGTGAACGGGAAATAATCAGGTTTAAAACGCACTTTATCGGCTCCTGCGATTTCCATGGCAAACTTGCCCAGCACACCAAGGAGGTCTTTAAGGTTCAAATCAGAGCCAACTATGATGCCTTCTACTTGATTAAATTCTGAAAGGTGGGTTCGGTCTACAACTTCGGGACGGTAGACACGGGCGATTGAGAAGTATTTGCTTGGAACCTGCAGTTCTTTGCTTTCGAGGGTGCGTGCGCTGAGGCATGTGCCGTGTCCTCTTAGAATCAGGCGTTGAGCAGCCTCAAGAGAGTATTTGTAGCCCCATCCTGTGGAGCCTGTTGTCCAACCGTTCTCGTGGGTTTCTTTATTGTGTTCAACAGCTCTTGCATGGCTACTAATGTCACCATAGGCGGGGTCTTTAATGTAGTAAATGTCGCTGTCTTCTCTTGCAGGATGGTCTTGCGGCACATTCAGAGCGTCAAAATTAAAGAAACTGGTTTCAACACTTGTACCAGTCATTTCTTGAAAGCCCAAAGTTACAAGTTTAGCGCGAACTTCATCAAGAAAACTCAAATAAGGATGCTTCTTTCCAGGCCAAGTTTTAGCGACAGGAGCTTCAATATTGTACTTTTGCAGTTTAGCGGTGTGCCATTTGCCTGTAATTATGAGTTCAGGGGTAAGTTGCGTTACTTCTTGCTGAACAGTTTTGCCTTCTGCAAGTGCAGCTTTGCCTTCTTGGGTGATTTGGAGGACGCGTGTGGTTTTTGGTTCAATAATTACGAGTTTGCGTTTTTTAAGTTGCTCAGCTTCAGCTTTAAGCGCGTCACTTAACTCGTCAAGCGCTGCCTGCTCACGGTTAACAAGGAATTTTAGGATGTTTTCGTCGCACCCTTCAGGAATAACTGTTTCGTGGAGCAGTTTTTCGGTTATGTTTACGGTGTTGCTTTGGCTGGAGTAGATTGCCCATTTTTTGCGGATAACCCAGCCGAGGGCGATTTGAATAAATTGCGCCTGCAAACCGGCTTTTTCAGCTGCAGCTTTTAGGTCTGCTTGACCGCCCATTTCTGCAACGGCAAGGATAAGTTTGCGTTCAGGCAAACCGTTTTGAGCGTAGGTTTTGCCTTCGTCGGTTAGTTTGATTATGTTCTGTGTCGCAGCATGTATGGTCAGCAAGGCTTTTTCTTGAAGTGTTAACGCGTTTCGCATTACAGCGGCGTCGGGTAGATTGCAGGTGTTAATTAATTGTTCTACTGATGCTTTTCCACCGTTTCTTTCTAAGCCTAAAAGGACTTGCTGTTCTTGTACTCGTAGCTCAACCATAACTGCTGCAGCTTCCTGTTTAAGTTTTCAGGTTTACGATAGCATAGTTCTTGCGTCACAAATAAAAGTATGCTGATTCAACAACACAGCAGACAACATGAAAAAAGGGTTGAACAGTCTCTTAAACACGTAATGCTTGGTTAGCAGGCAGGTTTAAGCGGTTAATTTTCTTTTTAACCATAAACTGCCAGGACAAGCCGTGCTGCTGTAGGATGGAAAAACTTGGGTTAACTGTTTTGGGTA
Source organism: Bathyarchaeia archaeon (assembly GCA_050108115.1). Classification (GTDB taxonomy): domain Archaea; phylum Thermoproteota; class Bathyarchaeia; order Bathyarchaeales; family Bathycorpusculaceae; genus Bathycorpusculum. The sequence goes on from JBNIDP010000001.1 coordinate 692,555, forward strand.
TCGGCGATTCATGTATTGGCTTGCCCAAAGAACCTCAAACTCTCGGTTAAACGCTAAAAAAGCCTGCAACAAATATTGTTCCGTCCAAAACCAGTGATTCTCCTTAACCCAGTTTTTAGGATATTCACCTGGAAAGAAAACATCATGGCTGTGCACAATAACGCCGCCTGCAACTCGAGGCAACACTTCAAGATATAGGTACTTAACGTCCCCACCTATTTTCAAAATATGCGTTGAATCAATAAACAAAAAATCATTTTCCCCTAGCCCAGAAAACATGCCCAAATCAACCTGTTCAAGCGGCGTCTCTATCAACTCTGTTAAGCCAGGAAAACCGTGTTTCAAGGTCTCATTCGGATAGGGTTCAATTGCAATCAATTCTGAAGTAACGCCGTCGTTTTGCTTGTTAAGTTGGCAGGCTTTGGCTGAAATTAGTGTTGAGTAGCCTGAACCGATTTCTATTATGCGGCGGGGTTTAAAGTGACGAATCATCATGTGGAGAACTTCAGCATCTACAGGTCCAAATGAACCGTTTTCCAAGTAAAATTCGGCAGGATTTCCAGTTGATGTTTTGGGGAAAAAGATTTCTTTGTTATATTTGGGAAAAACTTCAGTTAGCAAGTGCAGTTGTTCTTCGGGGCGCATGTTTAAGCCTACAAGGTCGGACTCCTTTTCCCACAATCCGTCGGCTAATGCTTCAGAGTCAGGTATTGGAAAAAAGAAATGATTCGGTGTAACGTGGTATCCTGCTTTTTCCCATTGACGGTAGTATCTTTTATCCCAAGCCACCTTTGGCAGCGCCAGTGAAATCAACCATGCAGTGAAGTCTCTAAAAATTTTGGGCAAAACCCGCCACGCCACCCGTACATCAATAAACCGTAGGCATGGACAAATAATTGGTTTTTTACATTTCAGGGCTGCAACTTTTTGCCCCTTTTTTGCTCATTTTCAGGTACATGCAGGGTTAAATGGCTTTTTGGCGGCTATTTGGGTTTAAGAATTGCAGACGTAAAATTGTCTTCTTGCAAGTAAGTTTGTGCAGCATCCAAAATGTCCTGAGTAGTGACAGCTTTTATTTTTGCCAAGTAGTTGCTAAGGGCTTTTTCGTAGTTAAACTGGATTTCCATGAACGCCAAAATATCCTGACAATCATCAGGACTATCGATGCCTCGAAGTATGCCGCTTACAATCAGTTTCTTGTTACGTTCAAGCTCCTCCTCCAAAACCCGCTCTTCCCGCAGTTTAGCAAATTCGCTGAAAATTAGTTCCTGTGTTTTGTCCAGATTCGAGTTTTTGATGGCACAACTTATGCATAGGTATCCAAAATCGAGTCCTTTGCTATGTGTTGATGCTACATCGTAAGTTAAGGCTCGTTTTTCGCGGAGTTCAATAAACAAGCGTGAACTAGCGCCGCCGCCTAAAATCATGCCGATTAGGTCAAGTTTGGGTGCATCTGGACTTTTTGTGTTAACCGTTTTTGTTCCAACGCTCAAGTAAGTTTGGGTGATGCCACATTTGCGTTTAGCAGCAGTATGCGGTGGCTTAGCGGTTTCTTGCGGATGCATTTTTTTTGTGATTTTTTGTTGTTTAGGTTTGTCTTGAAAATGTTTGAGTGCCGCTTGGATTTGAACATCGGAAAGGTTGCCCATAAGCATGAGAATCATATTTTGAGGTTCATAAGCGGCGGTGTGGATTGCTTCAAGCTGGTGCAGGTTTAGCTGGTTGAGGGTTTTTTGGTAACCACCTATGGGGCGCCTAATGGGGTTAGTTTTAAACAGGCTTTTAAGCAGTAACTCATCAATCAGTTCGGTTGGGTCATCAGAAATTTCTGCAAGTTCATTAAGGATGATATTGCGTTCTGATTCAAATTTTTCGTTTTCGAAAGCGTTGTCAAACAGTAATTCTGAGAGGACTTGTGAAGCTTGTGGAAGGCTTTCTGGCAAAACGTCAACAAAGCTCATGGTGTATTCGTGGTCTGTGTAAAAGTTCAGGCTTCCACCGTAGCTTTCTATGCTGCGGGATTTTTGGATGCGTTGGTCTGAGCCGCCTGCGAGCATGTGCTCAAGAAAATGTGCTGAACCTGCTTCTGTTTCGGTTTCACTGTTGGATCCGTATTCTACTGCAACTGAAAGTTGTACAGTGTTAGCGGAAGGTTTAGGAAGATACAGAACCCGCAAACCGTTAGACAGGAGTCTTCGTTGCCAGATTAAACCATTGCTCATACCTTGAAACATTTAGGTAAGGCACTAAAAAACCTTCAAGTCAAAATCAACATACTAATGGAGTAAAAAAGCGTCAATAGTACCTACCCCCCTAAGGGTTTTGTGAAATGTGGGTGAAACTGTTCCTACTAAACGATGCCTTATCTCAACACTTTCTCCTATGTTGAGAAGTTAGACATGTCTCACAGGCACTCCTCACCCCAGCAACATTTATTATATCTCAATATTTAAGCGTACAAGTAAAACCACGAACATAAACAAAGGCTGGCTAAAACAGTTTTACTCAATCAAATCAGCAAGCTTGCCAGCCTGAGTCAAACTACTCAACAAAGGAACCTTCAAATCAAAAGCTTTTGACCGCTCCTTTGCAGACTCCATAATCAACCCTGAAACAGCCACAACCGAATCATCCAGAAAACGTTGAGCTTCCTCAAAGGTTTTAGCAGCCACAATCCTGGAAACCGTGTGCTCATGCTCAAAACCCTCCAAAAAGGCGTAATCCAAATCTTCAACATACGGCAGAATTTCTTCTATATCCAAGCATTTTTTGATAAAAATAACAGTTTCTGTACGCGGAACGGCAACGATTTTTTCTGCACCTGCTTGGGTGTAACGGTCGGTTTCTGTTTGAGGCGTGTCCAAAGTGGGGATGCGCACCATTTCTTTTATGGCGCCAACGCGGTACCGTCTTTTTTTAAGTTCTGCAATTAGATTTTCGATGATGGTTGTTTTTCCTGAGTGCTTTTCGCCTACTATTGCAATTAGTTTTGGCAAACTAGTTTTCTCCCTAAACTACCTATGTAAAATATAACTTGAAGAAAAATGTAATGACTCAGGGCTTAAGAAGTTGCTTGTGAAGGAAAAGGGAGGGCTTAGGCGCAAGCAACAATGACTAACTAGTTGCTCGGGTAGTTGGAGGAGATCCGTTGGTTTCTAGTTTTGCCATTGTTTTTGCGCTTTGGCCGCCTCTTTGCTGACTGTGGATGTCGTCAGTAGTTTTTGGTTGTTGCTTTGCTTGGGGCTTTGGGATTTTCCTTCTTGCACCCAATAAACGATATTACTATATAATCATATCGTTTGAATAAACATCAAACACCCAACAAAAAACCAAACAACCAACCACCCCAAACCCAACAAACACAAGAAAAAGCCAACACGACACAACACCCAAAGACCACAAACCAACCAAGCCAATGCAGAGCATGAGGAGGTTTGGCAAGATTTAAAAACAACCACAACGATGTGACTATTTAATAACATCGTTTGATGGGTAAACAACCACCAAAAACAGCGGAACTGACAGCAACCTTGGAATCTCACAATTCAGGCAAGTCGCATAACTCTCGTGATATAAAAAACCAAACGCAAGCCCAAAACCCTGCGTAAAAACCGCCTGAAACGAGCCAAACAGGACAAACTGCAGCAACTCCGCACATACAATCAAAAAAGAAAAGGAATCAACTTATAAACCAAAAACTGCAAAAATCCATAGGAGCAACAGACAGGCATGGTTTTAATCGTCGCGGCAGTTGGAAGAAGCGGTTCAGGAAAAACATTCACACTTGAATACCTGATTTCGCAGCTTTCCAAAGAAGGCTACAAAATCGGCACAATCAAACACGTACACCATCTTGGTTTTACGATTGACACCAAAGGCACTAACACATGGCGTTACGCCCAAGCTGGCGCCCAAGTTGTTGCTGCCATTTCACCAGAAGAAGTATCAATCATAAAAAGAACAGAAATGGAACTAAACAGTCTTGACCAAGTATTATCAGTTATCCAAAAAGAAGCCTTAGACATAATTTTCATAGAAGGATTCCACGCCTTAATAGCGCAAAGAAAAGACGTATCAAAAATCATAACAGCAAAAACGCCAGAAACCCTCCAAGAAACCCTGCAAGGAAACGTTGAACCAATCCTCGCCGTTACAGGAGTAATCAGCAAAAACATTGACGCAAAAACCATCCAAGGCTTGCCAATCATCCGAATCCCCGAAGAAGGCAAAAAACTTGTTGAAATGGTAAAACAACAATTAGCTAAAACTCAACAGGCTTAAGGAGACCAAAAGTATGACTAAACGTGCGGCACTTGTGCTTTCAGGAGGCAAAGCCAGCAGGTTTCAAGCGCATAGTCAATACTGGCAGGATAAAGCTTTAGCGCAGCTTGAAGCCAAACCATTGCTAGTTCACGTTGTCGAAAACGTGAAAGACATTGTAGACGAGGTCATTGTCTGCGTTAACAGTTGGGAACGCAAAGAAATATACAGGGATGTTTTAGAGCAACACGGGTTAAACGTCAAGCTTGTGATTGATGAAAAAACCGAAATCAGCGGACCTAACGTCGCAATCTTAACAGGCTTAAAAGCCGCCCAAGCCGACCAATATCTTGTTGTACCGTGCGATATGCCTTTTGTTAAACCACAAGTTGCCAATTACCTATTCACTCTGGCGGACGGTTTTGATGTTGTTGTACCCATGTGGCCTAACGGCAGACTAGAAACACTAATCATGATTCTCCAGCGAACCTTTGGGTTAGAAATTGTTGAAACACTTTGCAAGCTAAAACGCCCACGCTCCGACGACATACCTCGAGCAGCCTCAAAAACACTGCTTGCCTCACCAATGAAAACCATCAAAACCCTTGACCCCACATTTAAAAGCTTCACAAACATCAACGCCCAAGAAGACATAAAAAAACTTCAAACCCGCCGCCTCCAAGGCCCCGTCCAAGACCACGTGCAACTCATTCAGGGCGTCTTGTCGGTTTCTGATTTGCAGCTTATCCGAAAAGCAGCCAAAATGCGTCAAGAAGGCAATTTTAAGGTTGCAGAAGAGACTTTTGATTTATGCAAGAACCGTTTTGAATTTGGCAGCCGTTTTTTTTGGGCTGGCGTTGCAGGTGAAGGCAAAGGTGAAACGTTACTTGAACATTCGCAGCAACTTAAAGGTGTTGAACCAGAGTTGTCCTTGAAGCGTGATTTTGAGGGTAAAGAAGCGTTTTTTGTTGCTGCAAACAGTTACCGTGTTGAAGCCGAAATTTACGAGAAAAAACGGTGTCTGCTTCTTATGCATCGAGCATTAGAGGATAAGTCTTGGTGTGAATCATGGGTTATGGGCAAATCTTTACAGCAGCGTTGGCATAAGCTTAAAACCGCCTAAAGCGGGGTTTACAGGATTATGCGTTCGGGGCTGGTGTAGACGTTCATGCGTTTTCCACGTACAAAACCGACTAAGGTTACGTTGGCTTTTTGTGCTGAAGAAACCCCAGAGTTTAGAACGGCCGCCACTGACGCTACAATAGGCAACCCAACCTTAGCAGCTTTGTAAATCATGTCGCCGGGTACGCGTCCAGTGATAATCATGAAGCATTCAGCAAAATTAAGACGTTTAAGCAGTCCCTCACCGATGACTTTGTCAACCGTGTTATGTCTTCCGACGTCTTCAGAAAAAGCAACCATTGTACCGTCAGCTTTGAAGATGCCACTATCATGCAAACCGCCTGTTTTGGTGAAACCCGTTGCTTTCTCATTCATTTGGCATATTGCGTCAAAAATTGTTTGGGATTTTACTTTTAATTCTGATTTTACATTGGCGATTTTGTCGTCATGTTGGTAGGCTGAAGCACTGTTTTTTATTAGGGGCACGATTCTTGCGCCTCTTCGTCTAGTTTTCATGCGTTCTTCAAGATTTATTGTGTCTTTGAATTTTACGTAGCAAATGTTTTCAGCTTCATTTGAAGTAATGCTTTCAATTTCATCTATCGAATAGAGAATTTCTTCGGCAAACAGGTGACCTACGGCGAGTTCTTTGAATTGGGATGGAGAACTCCATATGACAAAGGCGTAATCATGGTTTATTATTATTTTGAGGGGTACTTCTTCTGCGATGCTGTCTTGCATTTTGGTTGCTGTGCCTGTTGATAAGTCAAGCCTTGTCATGTCTACTTGGCGCATAAGCCAATCCTCAATGGGCTTTTGAGTCGGGCGCGTCTGATAAGTGATTCGGCTAAAAACCATCAAACAAAACAATAGATACCCCACATTAGGTGAAAAACAAAAAGTTCAGGTAAGCAAGCCTTTTAGGCGCTACCTACACAAAGGTAAAAATTAAAGGTATTTTTCGTAGAATTTCATTTCAGGGTTTGATGCTTTAAGCGCAAATATTTTGCCTGTGCCGTGCTCTGCCATGTCTCCGAGAAACACGTAGAAGGGTCCCGGAGCGTTTTGTGAGGCGTCAACTTTGACTTTAGGTTTGACATTGTCGATTGTGAATGTTGGCATCATGAGTTCGATTGCACCGTTTATGATGATTTTTCCGCCAGTCATGCATGCGCCTGCACGGGTGTCGACGCCTTTTTCGACGTATATTGTTCCGTCGCTCATGTGGTAGCCGAGGAATCTTCCAGCTGAACCTTTGATTTTGATGGTTCCGCCCTGTAGCCAGCAAGCTACGTCTGTGCCGACGTTTCCGTCAACAGTGATTAAGCCGCCTTTCATGCCTGTGCTTGTGCCTCTGTAAGGGGAAGCTAAGTAGTCACCTGCGTCGCCGTGAACTTCAAGAATGCCTTTTTTCATTTCGCTACCTGACCAGCCGCCTACATTGCCGTTAACAACGATTTTGCCGCCGGAAAGTTTTTCGCCCGTGTGCATGCCTGCGTCACCGTTGATGACGATTTCGCCTGTTTTCATGCCTTGACCGATGCGTTTTACTCTTGAGAAGTCACCGTTAAGAGTAATGTTTGGGGTTTCAACGGTTTTATCTTCTGTGATTTCAAAAGCGTCGCTAAACAGGATTGTTTCTTTGCCTTCGGTGATAGGTAATGCTTTAATTTCTTGAATTGTTTTTCCAGCAAGAACATCAACACTGATGCATGCTGCTTGAAGTGGCACGTCAAATACTCGTTTAGGTGTGATTGTTATCATGTTTAGACACTTGCCTTGATTATTCGTTTTTCTGGAACTTTTATGTAATGATCAGTGACAGGGTAATTGTCAAACTCGATTGTCCAGTAATCTTTGAATTTGCGTTTCATTTCTTCATCGATTCTACAGGGTTCCTTTGTTTGGACATCAAGCCAAATAGTTCTACCTGGAGGTGTGGCAACGATTTCAGCGTCTTTAACAACTACTTCGCCGTCCTTAATTGTGTAAACTGCGTTACTGAATGCTCTGCGGACGGGCTTATAGTTTTGGGTGATGTCTTGTGTTTCTGGGTTAATGTTGTAGATTGACACGTCTGCGTCTGCGCCTACGCCGAGGTGACCCTTGTTTTTAAGGCCTAAAGCTTTGGCGGTTCCTGCACGGGTAATGATTGCTAATTCGTATAGACTGTATTCACGGTCAATTGTTGGCAGCAAACTCTTTTTCTGAGCGCGTTTATTGCATTTCTTTAGTGTTGCTTCGCGTGCTTTGCGGCTAAAGAGCCAAGCAAAAACACGGGGGTAATGATAGAACGGTCCAGCATTAGGGTGGTCCGTGGTCATGTGTAGTTTCCAAGGGTCTTTAATCAGCAATGACAATTCAAGACCAATTGACCATTGCATTGCATTTACAAAGTTGTTTCTCTTGTAATGGAAGGGTATGATGCCGCCGCTGGATTCAGTTTCAATGTCGCTGTTTACCCACTTGTTGTGACCACCAAGCTCGTAGAGTGAGAACTCAAACGGGCCATCGGCAGTCATGGTTGTAGTGTCTGCGAAAGTGACTTGACCAATGTCGACAGTCATGTGATTGTGAGCGTTAAGGTAATTGGAAATTTCTTCGGCGCCTGATTTAAAGTGCGCCCAACTATCGCCTGCGAAACTGCTGAATTGAATGTGAGTTATGTGTCCGATTGGTTTATCGCCATGATATAAACCTTCGAGGGCTTTCATAGTGTCAAGGGTTGTTCGGTAGTTGCCTGGTACACCTAGATTGTTAGTGTGTAAGTGGATAGTGTGTGGCAAATTGAGCATTGCATTAACTTTTGCTAAGCCTGTGATTATGTCACGGGGGGTTAAGCAGAAGTTTGGCACTTCATCATCAAGACTGTGAACGTTACGACCAAAACCCCAAGATTCTAAGCCACCAGGATTTACGATTTTAATAGCATAACTGCGGGTGTTAGTTAGCATCCAAGCGATGTGTCGTGCACATTCTTCGATGTCACCTTTTGCCAGGTTTTCAAGTGAGAACCACCAGTCGCCCAGCAGGGTGAATGATGCTTTATCGATTAATGGGATGTCGTTTAGTTCTTCATGGGCGTGTTTTGCTTTCATAGCCGCCATTGAAGGGTTCATAACGGTTGTGTAACCCATTTTTGAGTAACGATAACCAGTAACGTACGTTGAAGGAATAGAGTAGCCAGTGCCAGCACGAGTTAAAGCAGTTTTTTTGACGACATCTTTCACATGGTCGTCTGGGCGAATCATTCTGCCAATGTTAACTTCAGAGCCTGCAATGTGACTGTGAATGTCAACACCGCCAGCCATAACCAGCAATCCGGAAGCATCAATGATTTGGGCTTTGCGTTCGTTAACTTTTTCAACTATTTTGCCGTTTTTAATGGCTATATCCATTTTTTGACCGTCAATCTTGTTGATTGGGTCAATAACAAAACCGTTTTTAATCAGGATTTCAGTCATTAAGCTACCTCTTTTATGGGTTTTTTGGTTTTACGGGTTGCTTTTTTAGGAGCAGCAACTTTGGATTCTTTTGCGGGTTCTTTTGGTTCTTGTCCAGCGTTCTTGGCTTTGATGGCTCTTACTGCTTCAAGAATTTGTCGCACTATCTCCTCGTCACTTGGCACGCCTTTTGGAGCGTCAACAACTTTCTTTAAACTAATAGGAACTGAGTCCATACGGTAAGCTGTGCCTGATTGTTCGATGCCACACCATTGTGTTGGAAACACCACATCGCCAAGACGAGAAATTGCGTTCCAGTCAGGGTTAATTGTAATTAATGGGTGCTTCATCATGTTTTGAATTGCGCTCTTAGGGAAATGAGCACCTGGGTCGGCAGAAATGACTAGTGTTGCGTCGTTGTCGCCGCGTCTTAACAGGTCGGTTGCGGTGAATTCGCCTGGATTGTATTGTGGATACCCTTGGGAGAAGTCCAACGCATATGGGTAACCTGTTTGCCAAGCGAAAACTGTGTTTGCACCTGTAACGTTGAAGTGACCTCTCATTGGTGAAATTACGAATTTGGTTTTTCTGTTAAGGTCACGTGTTAATGCGATTGCGATTTCGATGTTTCTGAATCTGCCTGCGCTTTGGGTTAAACCTAAACCGAAGAAGATGGCGCCAAATTCAGCGTTAACCATTGCATCAACAATGTCTTTTAGGTAATCAACAGGTACACCACCAACTTTGTCAACGTCTAATTCTTGATCGTTAACTAAGCATCTCATGGCGTCAAATATTTCATAGTCCCTGTTTGGTTCAACTTGAACAAAGTAGTCAGCTACTTCCGCAGTCATGGTTTTTCGTACATCAAAAACAATCATTTTGCGTCCCATTTTTGCAAGTGTCTGTGGGGGCGCATCGACGACACATGTTTGTGGGCGTGGAGGGGGTTGATAGCGGACCTGCGTTCGCCGTATAGTTGCCGCCACTTTTTTCTGGCTTGCTCTTGCTTTTAGTTTTTGAACGTAATCTTTGAATTCGCTTTTTTCGAAGCGTCCTTCAGTGAAGGCTGTGTATCTTTCAACGTGTCTTGGGTGTGAACTCCAAGGGTTGCATGCCCAGTAGACAATTAAGTCTGCGCGGTGCCGGATTTGGCCTAAAGTTGCGGTTGGAATACCGACTTCTTGTGTAGCCATGACTGATGGACCGTGACAAACGCTGCAACAGTTGTCAAGTGCTGAACCGAGTTCTTCAGCTAATTCAACGCCGACGTGTTGGGTTTCGCTTGTAGAGCTTGTCCACCCGAACAGTAAAGGATATTTTGCGTCGGTTAGAATTTGTGCGGCTTTATGAATGGCTTCATCCATAGAAACAGGTACGAGTTTTCCGTCTTTTCGTATGTGTGGTTCAAGAATGCGTTCTTCGCTTTTGTAGCCGTGAACCATTTTTGCTTCACAGACTGCGCACCCGTTTTTCATTTTGACAATCTCGTTGTTTTCCACTGTTACTTCAAGATCGTCACAGAGACAACCGCATATTGGACAAACAACTGATTTGATTACTTGTGTCATAATGATTACTTTCCAAACTCTTGTTTTAGAAGCTCATCTAAGGTTAAGACGGGCTGATCGGGGGCTGGTTCGACCTCAACAGGAAAACCTTTGAAGATAGGCATGCCCATACTGTATGTGTCATCGCCGCAAATGGCGTTTACCCAAAGTCCGCAGGGCATAAAGATCATGCCAGGCATTGCACCATGAGTATACTTTTTTGCTTTTACGACAATTGAACCGTATTGGGATGTTACTTGTACGTTCATGCCGTTTTTTAGACCAAGCTTTTTAATGTCAACGGGATCTAGAAAACAGACTGCGGCGCTGTCAAAGTATTCTTTGGAGCCTTTACCTAGCTCTTTGCCTACGCCTTGATCGATCGTTCTACCGGTAATTAAAGTTACACGTAACTTTTGCTCTACCATGGTCTCCTCCAACCATCACCATATGGAATTTGTTCAGTTATATTTAAGAGTAAGTTCATAAAAAACGCAAAAATCATCAATAAAACAGCATATTTTCATTAAGAGGCTGTCTAAAGAGACAAAAAACATGTTGTTTGCTAACAAAAACGGGCTTGAGCGTCTGTACGCTTGGACATAAAAAAGAATTTTTATTTGAGTTTGGCAGCTTTAGCAGTAAATGTTGCATTGTATGTTCTTTTGCCGTTTTGACCTACTTCAAGTTTAACGTTGCCATCGAAACGTACGCCCGCTAATTTTCGAAAATCGCCAGTCATTTCAGGAATGGTGTCGTCAAACCAGCAAAGCACGTAATGGTCCGTTACGCCTTCTGCTGATGTGAGATAATCAACATTACCCATTAGCCTAAAGAAGTCAAGAATTGACCCTGATAATGAATTCTCAGTTTGGTTAACTACAAGTTTTCTCGCCTTCACAACTACAAAAGGCTCAACTTCGGGGTTAACATTGCGCTCCTTGAAAATGGATATCACCGGTTTGTTCCAAACAAACTCTGTCAATCAAGTTACCTCAAAAATTATTCGACACCGGCGAATAATAACATTCCCAAATTAAACTTTAGGCCTGATTTAGAGTGCTGCTTGTTTTGCTTGAAACTCAGCGTTGTAGGTTCTTTTGCCACTTTTTGTGTAGGACAGTTTTGCTTCGCCTTTAAGTGTGACACCTCTTAAACGACGCAAATCATGAGTCATATCTGGCTGTGTATCATCAAACCAGCACATAACAAAATGGTCACCTTCACCCTCTTTTGAAGAAAGATAATCCGCATCACCCATCAACGTGAAGAAATCTTGCATGTTGCAGTCATATTTCGAGTCTTTTGTTTGGTTTAAAGTGATTTTTCGTGCTTTAACAACAACAAACGGGTCAACTTCAGGGTTTTTGTCGCGTTCTTTAAAAATGCACACAACAGGCTTATTGTATACATGCTCTGACAAGTATAACGCCTCAAAATAAGGTAAGAAAAAGTAATTATTATCTATATTGCAGGGCAGTTAACGCTTAATCGGAAATTATAATAACAATTCAAGTTCATTTTACCGTATGAAGTATTCGTTTAAGATTGGTTCAGTTTGGAAAATACCAATCGAACTCCACCTCACGTTTATACTTCTAATAGCAGCCGTTTTTTTCCTTGCATATCCAATGTTGTATCCCTTCTTTTTAGTCCTGTTACTGTTTGTTTTCGTGTTTTTCCATGAACTTGCCCACTCGGTTATAGCAAGACATTACGGCATCAAAGTTAGAAAAATCATTCTTTACCCAATCGGTGGGGTGTCGGAAATTGAAGAAATCCCTGATAAACCATCACAAGAATGGCGTATGGCAGTTGCTGGACCACTTACAAACCTACTTTTGGGGGGAGCACTGCTTGGCATCGGTTTACTGATTTCTCCAGACCTAATCGGCAACCTATCAGCTTCAACTGTCACTGGAAACTTTATAATCGATTTAGCGATGCTCAACATAATTCTTGGCGCATTCAACTTAATTCCTGCTTTTCCAATGGATGGAGGCAGAGTCTTTCGGGCATTGCTGGCTGAATACGTAAAATATGCTGACGCAACAAGGTACGCTGTTTATTTAGGCAGAATTTTGGGAATCGTAATGATTATAGCAGGCTTTATCTTTCCACTGTATTTCCTGCTTGTTTTGGTTGGAATTTTTGTTTACATTGGAGCAAGCGAAGAAGAAGAACAAACTATCATTTCAACTAAACTTGCAGGCATACGAGTAAAAGACGTAATGCGAACAGACATTGGCACCGTGAATCCGCAGCAAAGCATTGCAGAAACGTTGGAAGTAATGTTCAAAAATCGTTATCATGACGCTCTAGTTGAAAAAGACGGTGTCTTTCAAGGAGTTGTTACATGGAGTGAACTTATGAAAGTTAATCCTGAACAAAGAGCTTCTTTGCGTGTTGAACAGATGCCGTTAAAAAGAAGCCTATTCATTTCACCTAATGACCCCATTTTGGAAGCAAACAAAATAATGAACCGAGAAAGGATTGATTTAATTCCAGTAATTAATCAAACTGAACCGACTAAAATTGCAGGCGTAGTAACAAGCGAATGCATAAGCAGCTTGTATGAAGAAGCAAAAAACCGTTAACTGCCAGCGATGTACTGTACAGTGAAACTTTTTCCGTCAGGGCTAATCTGCGAAACGGTAGTCAACTGAGTGTTTTTATGGTCAGTTAAGTGTATTTGAGAAAAAGAAGCTTCACCAAGAGGCACAACTGTACGGTTAATGTTCACGTGCGCTTCTGAAAATGTTACATCACCAAAATTAGATAGGCTGCTTATTTGTCCATTAAGAGTCGGTCGCTCAACTATCCATTCAGCAGACAAAAATGTTGATTCGTAATTTACTTTTTTGCTGAAACTTTCGCCAGTGGTTAAGTCATTTAATTGTAAAAGCCACAAGCCAGTGTTATTGTTTACCAAGTTAATGGATGCAGAAATCAAGTCGCCCTCTGAAATTGTGATTGGAATATTTATGGCGTAATCTGGAAGCAGTTCGTACCATGCGACGAATCGTTCGGCACCATTAACAGAGTCGTGTTCAGTTCCAATCTGAATTAATGAACTGTCAAACTGGCCACCTATCCCTATCCAAGCGGAAGAATACGTATTACTTAAAGAAATACTAACAGACGGCACAGTCCAAGAAGCATTAACGCCAATTATTTCAGGCTTTGGACTTGAAAAGTCAGAAGCAACAACGTAGCCTGACCATGTTAAACTTACTAAGCTTTGAACCTGCGCGTTTTGGCCAAAAGAATCCAAAATCAACTCTAAAGACGACATAGAAACAACAAACAACAAAATCCACACTAAACAAAGAAAAATAGCCCTAACCCTGAAGCGTTTATAAAAAGCAACAAAACCCATTACTCAACCTTCAAAAAACAAGCCTAGAAAACTATGATTTTATTAGAAACCCAACATAAAGCCGTTTCTATACACTTAATTGCTCAAAACTACATTAACATACTATGCTTCAGGTTAAAGTAATGTCTCCCGAACAGTATGGTTTTGCGGTTGATTTAGCTAACACCATGGATTGGGGCATGGAAACGGCGGATTTCAGGTTTAATCAATCTTTGGAACCTGAAGGATGCCTGATACTTTTTAACGAAACTGAACCGGTAGGGATAGCAACTTGCATTAGTTTTGGAAAAGTAGGCTGGTTTGGAAACCTGATTGTAAAGAAAGAGCAAAGAAAACATGGTGCAGGACGCTTACTATTGGAGCACGCCATTAACTACCTAAAGGGTAAAGGCGTTCAAACCATCGGGTTATACGGGTACCAGCACCTCAAAGAATTCTACGGCAAATCGGGCTTTAAATCAGACATAAACCTAACAGTCATGCAAAACTACAACATGCAACACTGCGACTGGAGCAGCGACAGATTTGAAACAGAGCCAGATTTTTCGGCGTTAAGTCGTTTTGACAGCAACTTTTTTGGAGCAGACAGGTCACGGTTACTAAAAAGTATAATGCAAAAGGAAATGAACCTGTGTTATGCTTCAGTAGACGGCAAAGAAGTTGAAGGGTATATTTTATCTAAAAATTATGAGACTATGGCTGAAGTTGGTCCGCTCGTTTGTGACCCAAAAAAGCCTATGGTTGCACTTGACCTTCTAAAGGCAATGCTTGCAGGTTTGAAGGGGAAGCGTGTCGCTCTCTATTTGCCTCAGAACCAAAAGGGGGTAGAAGAGTTTTTGGTGGATTCTGGATTTAAAAAAGAGTTTTCTTTGTCAAGAATGTTTTTAGGTATGCCCAAGATTCAAAACAGCATACACCTTGCCGAATCATTGGAACGAGGATAAGACAAGTTTATGCCAGATAATTGTTACAGCCTAGTTAAGAGTTTTTTAGCTAAGTCTATGCCTGCCGCTAAAGCGTTAGCTGAAGGTGCACTAAAACATAAACAAGAAAAAACCAGCCAAAAAGTAACCCTTTTCAGGTTTGTAGACGGCAAAAAAACCTGCATCCAATTTGAAGAAGACCATTTTTACTTACGCGGATCCGTAGAGTACACTGACCCTCAGTTAACCGCAGAGGAAATTCAAGGCATCATCGGCACACGCCTGCTTCAAACATGTGCAAACTATTGTCTTGAAACAGAAATAAAGCATGAACCAACAGAAGATGACATCCGCAGCTTGTGCGAGGAACTTAAAAAGCCTCCAAGAGGCTACGTGGTACCTTTCCTGCTGAACACGGATGACGTAGAGGCAGACCGTTACTCAATTAACCCCTTAAGACAATCAATCATAGAAAGCGGGCAAAGCGCTGTTCCAGCAGCCAACATGAAAACTGACCAACTAAAAATTGACAAGACCTTCGTTGAAAAATATGAAGGCACACTAATTTCTAAAAATGATATTGAAATAATTAATGAAGAATTGCAGCGCACAAACAGCTACATGGATTTTGTTGACGCCGTAAAGTTTCGGCAGCTTGAAGAGTTGTCCAAAGTTTTTGGCTTAAACCTTTCACTTTATGCGTTACGTATGCCTTTATCTACGCTTCAAGCAGAAAAGAAAGGAGACATTCTTCATTACATAATCGGTCAAGCTCATCAAAGTTACCAGTCAATTGAACAAGCTTACAACTGCATGGGCAGAAGCATGACCAAACGCACAACAATGCTAACTGTTCCACACTCCAAAAAAGGATATGGTTCAAAACGTGCAGCCCACGGCAAACTTCATTTTGACGAAAACAAATTCCTAAACGTTACAGTAAAATACAAAGACACCGCACTTTACCCAAATGGCATAGATCCCAAAGATGTTTCAACAACACAATGCGAAGACGCCTTTGCAGTCGAAAGCGAAAAACTTGCAGATTACCGTTACGCTGAAACCCCATCTTCGCCACAGTTTTTCCTGTACGCTTTGGCTTCGCCTGAGGATGCGGCGGTTTGGCATGGCGTAGGCAAGTTTGCTGCCCCTCAACTGTTGCAAACATATATTTCAGCACATAAAGCCTGCAATGACGGCTTGTTAATTCCGGGGTTGGCGGAAAAGTTTGGTTTACGTTGCAAGATTCCTTTGCAGTTTAATTTGGTGCCAGACGGCATGTGGAGAAACCCAGCCCGCCAAAATATTGACGCCAGCGTAGACACAATCAATGTTAATGATTTAGTTGGAATGGGTATGTGGATTGAGCATCTTTCAGAATTTAAGTAGGAGAAAAAATGATAGTTGCCCACGGCAGAACAAGTAATGTTTAAAATCATGCGTATGCTGCGTAAACTTCCAGTTAACCTGCTGGATATTGGAAATACCAACGGGCATTTTTTAGATTACTTTAAAGACTTTGACAAAGTGGAAGCCGTCAAGGGCATTTTTGGAGAAAAAACCACCGAAGTCTTAACCAACCTAAAAGTAGAATTCAGCTGGCTCAGCGGTTACATGTACGTTGATGGCGACGATGGACACATAGTGATAAGCAAAAAATACCTTAAACACGGCAACAAAACCGACATTTACCTTGACTTAGTTCATGAACTTTGCCACGTAAAACAGTTCAGGGAAGGCAAAGAACTCTTCGACCCAAACTACTCATACGTTGACCGCCCAACAGAAATTGAAGCCTACCGTTACACAGTAAAAGAAGCAAGACGCATCGGTTTAACAGAGAAACGGATTTGCCATTACCTAAAAACGGAATGGATAAGTGACTCAGACTTTAGACGGTTGACAAAATCAGTTGAAGTAAACGCTCAAGCCAATCCTAAAGCTTCCAAGTAAACAGCAAGCATCCGCTGGGCACAAATATCCCACGTAAAGTTTTCCACAACAAAACGGCGTCCAGCAGCACCCATTCTCTGCCGCAACTCAGGGTCAGCTAAAAGTTTCAGCAACGCCTCAGCCAATTCACCGCTGCTTCCACGATCTGCCAGCAAACCTGTTTTGCCATCAATTACTGCCTCATTTACGCCGCCAATATTAAAGGCGACAACGGGTTTTTCTGACGCTGAAGCTTCAAGCAACACAATACCTTGCCCTTCTTGGATTGAGGGCAAAACAAACACGTCTGCGCAAGCGTACATTTTGGATAGGTCTTCTTCAGTTAAGCCGTTTTTAAAGAAGAAATTACCGCTTAGTTTAGTGGTTGCCAGCATAGCAGTTAATTGGGGTTTTAATGGTCCATCACCAACAATTACAAACTGAACGGTTGGATAGGTTTTTACAACTTGCTTTGCAGCTTCAACCAAAGACGGCAAACCTTTTCTGGGTATCAGGCTGCCTACAAAAAGCACCACGGGCGCTTCACCAAAGCCAAGTTGTTGCTTAAGCTTCTCTTGATTTAGTGTGGGCTTGTACTTTTCTGGGTCAACCCCGTTTGGAACTATGCGCACTTTTGAGGGGTCAACGTTGTAGAATTTCTGCATTTTCTCAAAAGAATACTTGCTGATGGTTACGATTAAGTCGGCTTCTTTGGAGGTTTCGCCTTCTAAGCGGGCAAGGCGCGCCATGAAACGGTTTGCGACTCTGCCTCGGAAGGATATGTGCCCGTTGAGTTTTGCTTTGTCAAACTCGTCGGCTAATACGCCATGAATCGTGTGTATGAAAGGTTTTTTGGCAGTTGTGATTTTGAAGGCTTTGAGAAGCCCATAACCATTGTCATTGTGTGCTTCGTAAACATCCGCGTTAAAGGTGGTTTGGGATACGGTTCGGTTAAAAGTCCAGTTATCGATTGGGTAAGCTTTGTTAGTTGAGGTTAGGGGCTCAAAATTGACTCCGTTTATAACTTCAGGATTTTTGAAACCTACTTTTGTACCGCTGTAAACAGTTATATCTGCCTCTGCGGTGAGTTGGCGTGTAGTCTCGTTAATGCGCCGTTCAACTCCTCCCCTGTACAGGTGAGGCGCCTGCGTGTTAAAAACAGCTAACCGAAACTTACCCATGCCATACATGTCTTACACAGACGTTTTTATGTTTAATGATAAAAACACGCCTTAAAGACAAGTTAACGCTTTTTTAGGTAAATTATAGAAACGGCGCATATGATAATTACTGTTGAGACACCAACAATAACAGCGACAACTGGAAAAGACTGCTCTACCGCAAAAAATATTGTTCCTGAAGAACCAATGTTGCCGTAAACGTCTTTTGCGTAGACTGTAACGTTGTGGGTTCCACTGGTTAATCCTGAAAGGGTAGTGTTTCCAGTGAGTGTTTGGTTGGTTTGCCCGTCTAAACTGTAGCCGACCCACGACACATCGGGATAAGTGGCTGTTAATCCGCCCAATGAGAAACTAAGCATTGTAGAGTCTAAAATGACTGGTTGGTTAAGTGTAAAGGTCAAAGGAACACTGCTTTGATTGTAGGTATAGTTTTGAGGTTCAAAGACAGAAATAATTGGGCAAAGAGGCAGAGGCAATAATTGTTCGTATTGAGAATTAAAGTGAAATTCAAACATTGAAAAAGTAATTGTTTTGGAAGCCGCAACATTGCCTTCCTCGTCTGCAGCGTACAGTGTTAGAGTGTTAGTGCCCAAATTGCATGGGACTAAAGTATAGTTTGCAATTAGAGTGGCATTTTCGGCATTGTTAAGGCTATATTGCACCCAAAGGATTGGCTTGTTTACCCAAAAATTCAGCCTGACTGCGTTGCCAAGGTAAGTCGTGTTTGTAGGGGTTAATGGTATAATCTGCAAGGGTGTATAATCTGGTGCTTGAGTTTTCACGTTGAAGTTAACGGTTGAGTTGAAGATGTTTCCGACGCTTGTTAAGCCTAAAACAGTAAGAGTATGGGTGCCGTCACTTAAACCGTACAGTACATCTGTAACATAATTGTTACTTTCCACATCCTCGTCAGGTAACAGCAAAGCAACCATAGGGTTTCCGTCTAAACTATAGGTAAGATTAGTTATTCTTTCCCAACCAGTCAATTTTGGAGTTATAGTTATGTTAAGAATCAAAGGAACATTAGAATTATAATCACCAGTCTCTGCGGGAGACAAAATTTCCAGTTTGGGCGGTTTATATTCGATAAAGTTAGCTGACACTGACCCAACAAAACAGGCGCCAACCAATAAACAGACCAAAAATAGCAGAAACAAGCTTGACCCAGGTTTATCCATAAGCGACAGTAAACGGGTTTCGCTTAAAGCCTTTATTAAATTTCAGAGAAAAAAATGGAAACACAACAAAATGCTGACTACAGTTGGCATCGAAACAGCTTTATCCAACCAAACCTCCAAAAAACTGAGCAGAGGATTAACCATGGACACTGACAAACTTTTACAGCTTGCAAAACCTATCCTTGAAAAAAACGATTTCGGAGTATCACATACCCAACGCGTCTTTAGCATTGCTAAAGAGCATTTCCCAGTAAAACCTGAAATGCAAGATCTAACGTATGCTTCAATCATACTGCACGACATCGGCGGCAGTAGCATCAAAGACCAATACGAAAAAGGACCACAAATCGCCACACAACTCCTAAAACAGCTAAACTGCCCAGACGACTTCATCAAGCAAGTCTGTCAAATAATAGGCACTCATCACGACCACCCTGAAAAGCCGTCAGTACCCTTTCAAACACTTTATGACTCAGACAAACTGGTAATGTTCACGCCACAAGAATACCCTTACTATAATGCGCGTGAAGGCTTTGATTGGAACAAAATTGTTGCCTTGATTTATACAGAGAAAGGTCAAGAACTCGCCAAAACATGGCTGGCACAAAGAGAAAAAGAAACAACCAAAAAATAAAGCGATTTAAAAAAATTTTAAGGGTAGCTTGTTTGTTTTTTCATTGCTACTCCGTACCACATGGCTACTTTTGCTAGTACAGCAACGATTGCGCCTGTGGCGGTACGGGCAAGCACTGTTAGCAGAAAACCGCTGAGACCAAGCACTACGTTTGACGGGGAAATTTGATAGATTCCAAACAAGACTACGCCGACAATGGTTGTTGTAAGCAGGCTTACAAATAGCATGCGTTTGAAGTTTTCTGAATTTTTAAGCAAAGCGCCAGCTATGTAACCAATTAACATAGCGCTAACAACGTAGCCTAGCATGACTGGGCCAAGACCCAAGTAAGCGGACATCATGAAATCGCGTCCGACACCCATTGCGCCTGGCAGTTTAGAGGCAAATGCTAAAGCGTAGAATGTTCCCATTATGAAGCCTGAAGCGCCTCCTGCCCAACGGTTCCAAACAAGCCCAAACATGAGGGGAATGGCAACAATAACTAAAAGTTCTTCTATTTCGCTTGTAAGCCCCACAACAATTCCAAAAGCGTCACCACTAAAAAGCGAGCTTAACTGGGAAACACCTACAATTAATAAACCCACAACAATAGGGACAATTAAACCATAAATTACGTCAACTTTGTTCCAATCCTTCCAGCCAATACTCATAACATTCAACCAGCCCAAAACAAATCTTTTAAGATTTCTTTGGGTGCTCAAAGCTCTTAAAGTTTTCAAGGCAACTGTTGCCCTGTTCTGACTGGATGAAATCTACAAATTTTGAAAGCGCATCAAGCGTTGATGAATGAAGGATATGTTCTATTTCGCAGGCATCTTCTTCAGCAACTTCTGCAGGCACGCCAAGGATGGTTAAGAATGTCTGAAGAGGTCTTTGTCGTTTACGCAAGTAAGATGCAAGGTCTTTGCCTGTTTGGGTTAAGGTGACGTTACGGTAAGGTGTGTATTTGACAAAGCCTACGGCGTCAAGTTTTTTGAGCATACTTGTTACGCTGGGGGATTTTACGTCTAGTTCTTTGGCGATGTCGGTTACTGCGGCGTACCCAAGTTTGCGGATAAGGGCATCAATTGTTTCAATGTAGGTTTCTTCTGTTGTGTTGAGCCTAGAAACTTGCTCTTTCTCGTTCACGTTTAACTCCAACTACCTTTTCATGCGTTTTCAGCTAATAAAATGTGCGCCCAAAAAACCAAATAATTAAGCAAACTTGCAAGCCATAATGAAAAGGGATTATCCAATCCATAATGGGGCTTACTTACAGGTAAGATATTTTTGCCCTGTTTCAGTTTATAAAACATGCGCCAAAAAAATCCTTGTTAAATTAAACAAACAAGCAATCTAAAAACATCATTAAAATAAAGCCTCCAACTAAACCAAAAGTTGCTTGCCGCTCGAACCCTTTGCGGTGGCTTTCAGGAATCATTTCGTCGCTTACCACAAAAAGCATAGCGCCCCCTGCAAAAGCTAATCCCAAAGGTTGAAAAGGCAGAAAAACCGAAATCAACACCAAGCCTAACAATCCGCCTAACGGTTCAACCAGCCCCGACAAGGTTGCGTATGCTAAAGATTTTCGTCGACTGTAACCTTCTCGTATTAAAGGCAAAGCTACAGCTAAACCTTCAGGCATATTCTGCAAAGCAATAGCCACAGCTACTACAAGACCTGCTGTAACGTCACCGCTGCCAAAGCCTAAACCTACAGCCAATCCTTCGGGAAAATTATGAATAGTTATAGCTATTACAAACAACCAGACTTTTGGAAGTTTAGATTTTGGTCCTTCAGGTCCAGAAACTGGATGAAAATGAGGCACAAAACGGTCAATCAAATGCAAAGTTAATGCACCCAATGCTATTCCGATTACTGCAATTAAGGGTCCGCCCAAATCTATTGCGGGGACAAGCAAACTAAAACAGGTTGCAGCAAGCATCACTCCAGCAGAGAATCCAAGTAGCACGTCTAACAATTTGTCAGAAATGCTTTTTGTAAACAGTACGGGTGTTGCGCCCAAGCCTGTTGATAAACCAACAAGCATACAGACTAATAGTCCAAACAAAAAGGGTTCCATGCTCGACAGACTCGGGTATGCTTGTTTATTTTTTAACCTTTAACTAGTGGGTTATTCAGGGTTGCTTTCTGGAAAACAATTAGCAGTGCTTTGCCTTGTTTTGTGTTTTGCATGGTGTCCACTAAAACTGTAAGATTCTTAATTGTAGAAAAATGAAGCTGGTGTTCTACTTTGCAGGCGTCTTCTTCGGCAATTTTGTCAGGTGTGCCTATAAGTTTAAAGAAAGCTTGTAAAGAAAGCTTTGCTTGCTTAAGGAAAACAGCCAATTCTACCCCTTTAACTGTCAAAGTAACATTGCGGTAGGGAAAATACTTTACATAATCCATTTCGTCTAGTTTTCGCAGCATTTCAGTCACGCTAGAAGGTTTAACGTCAAGAGTTCGAGCAATATCAGTTACCGTAACATTACCACGCACGTTCACCAGTTCATAAATTGTTTCAATGTAGGTTTCCTTAGCCATGTTTAGTCGATGCACTTGTCTGTTTCACCCACTGTTTAGGTATTGTTTGCCTTTTTCGGTAACAAAAAAAGTAGAGGTTGATTGAACACTAGCTTTGCAGGTGCCATGACAACCTGAGCAGTTGGGACATGAGCCAGCAGAATTGGGGGCGCATGTGACTGTTTTTAGGTAGCCTTTGGATTGTAGCACTGCAAGTGCTTGCTCCACCATTTGCGGGCTTACACCAACCTTTTGAGATATCTCTGAAATGTTTACTACACCTGCAATGTGGATTTGTTTTAGGACTTCTTTTATCATTGTTTTCGCTTCCGAGACAACCAAGTTTTCAATGTAAAGTATAAGCCAGGTAATGCAAAGATGTACAGCCAGATGCCTGCACGCATATCGTCAGTCCATGTCCATTCTGCCCAGTCTGCAAAGATGTCAGCGTATGGTTCACTGCTGATGTGGTAGATTGTAGAGCCTAAGGCGTGTGCACCCATTATGGCTAAGTAAACCACAAGGAATACTGTCGCGATTAGGGTTCCAACCATCAGGAAAGATGCAGCGTTCTTTTCGTTAGTCCATTGTGCTTTAACGCCGAACAGGAAGATTGCCCCGATTATTGCCAGTGTTATGCCGCTGAACATGTCAGGGTAAACTAGCATCGTGCTAAGTTCCCATGTAACGCCGAAAGATTCGCTAAGTCCCCGTGCAAACTCAAACAAGCCTAAAGCTAAGTAGAGGGCTCCGATGAATAGCGAGTATATTGCAAGTTTTTTTGTTGTTTTAATGTTTGAACTCATAGTGTTTCACCTTTCTAAACGAATAATCCTCCGATTCCAACTATCGCCAGAGCTGCAACGTACGCAATGACCATCTCAGATGCCACTGCAAACAGAGTCCATTTCCAAGAGCCAGTTTCCTTCTTTATGACACCGACAGTAGCTAAACAGGGCACATACAGCAGGGTAAACACCATCAACGCAAACGCGCTTACAGGCGTTATTGACGCGATTAATGCACCTTGTATGCTAGCTTCTCCAGCTACTCCGTAGATTACGCCTAAGGATTCCACAACCAATTCTTTTGCTAAGAAAGCAAAGACCAGCGATGACACGATTTGCCAGCTAAAGCCTAACGGAGCAAAGATTGGCTGCAATGTTTGACCAACTAAGCCTATCAGAGATTCCCCGCTACCAGGTTCAACACCCCACGGCAACACTGAAAGCGCCCAAATGATAACAGCACCCACCAGCAGGTAGGTTCCAGCTTTTTTCAGGAAGGACACACCGCGTTCCCACATGTGCAGCACAGAGCCACGAAAGGTTGGCATTTTGTATGTTGGTAATTCGATGATGAATGGGGCGGGTTCGCCTTTGAGGATGGTTTTTCGAAGCAGCAACGCAAACAGTATAGCTACCACAATGCCAATCAGGTACATTGACCAGACTGCGGTTGCAGCATTAGAGGCAAAGAACGCTCCAGCAATGAGTACATAGACTGGTAAGCGGGCAGCGCATGACATGAAGGGCACTGTGAGGATGGTGATTAGGCGGTCTTTTTTGCCTTCGACACTTCTGGCAGCCATGATTGCGGGAAGGTTGCAGCCGAAACCCAGCAACATCGGAATAAACGAGCGTCCATGCAGTCCAAGCTTAAACATTAATTTGTCAAACACGAAAGCAACGCGTGCCAAGTAGCCGCTGTCTTCAAGTATTGAGAGCGCAAAGAACAGGAAAAATATCGGCGCCGTGAATGTCAGTATGAAACCTAAACCGCTGAATACACCGTCAGCTAACAGTGACGCGACCACGGGGTTAGGTATTTCCGCTGCCATGCCTGATAGCCAAGCAAAAAACATTTCGATTAGACCCATGAAGGGTGCGGAGGCTTCAAATGTGAACTGGAATACTGCCCAGAGTAAGGCAAAAAACGCTGGTATGCCTATGTACTTGTTTAGGAAGACTTTGTCTAAGAGGTCAGTGATTGCCCATTTGCGCTCGCCCTTTATTAGGGAGGCTTCGAGGATTTTGCTTATTTGTTCGTATCGTGCGTCAGCGAGTGCTATGTCGGCGTCTTCTCCAATGATTTTGTTGGCTTTCATGCGACGACCTCCAACAGTTCAGAGGAGAATGTGCTGGTTTTTACGAGTTCGAGTGCTTGTTCATCTTTTTCGATAAGCTTTATCGCTAGCCAACGCAGAGGATATTTTTTGGTTAACGAATCGTCTTTTCGTAAAATTTGAACAAGGTACTCGATTACGTTTTCGATTTTTTTGTCGTAAATGATTCTGCGGGTTTTCAGTATGGGGTTTTGTGCTTCTTTGAGTATGGCATCTTTGAGTTCAGTCATGCCTTTTCCTTTTGTGGCAATAGTAGTGATTATGGGTACGCCAAGTTTTTCGGATAGCATGTCAACGTTGATTTTGTAGCCTTTTTCTTCTGCGATGTCGGTCATGTTTAGTACAAGCATGACTTTGGCGTCAAGTTCCAGCAGCAGCATTGTTAGGTATAGGTTGCGTTCAAGATTTGATGCGTCAACAACGTCAACAACTAAGTCAGGTTTTTCTTCAATAATGAAGTTCCGTGAAACCAACTCGTCTTCAGCTGCAGCGGTTAAACTGTATGTACCGGGCAGGTCTACGAGTTTTAGGGTTACGCCCTTGTGTGTAAAGGAGCCTTCCTTTTTTTCCACTGTTTTGCCTGGCCAGTTACCAACGTGTTGCCGAGCGCCAGGAACTAAATTGTTGAAGGTGACGCTTTTTCCAACGTTAGGGTTGCCGATTAAAGCTATGGTATAGGAGTTTTTCATTGTTTATTCTTCCACGTAAATTTTTGTGGCAACTCCACGTCCAAGTGCGAGCCGGGTGTCGCGTACTTCGATTAGAACTGGCCCGCCGCAGGGGTCGCTGACGACTTTGATTTTTGTGCCGTTTGTTAGGCCCATTTCTGAGAGGCGTTTTGTTAGGTTGCAGCCGCCTATGATTTTGGTGATTTTTGCTTCTGTTCCAAATGGCAGGATGCTTAAGGGGATGTCCATTAGGTGTTTTCCTCCATTACGATGATGTTTTCTGCTTCGTGTTTTCGTAGTGTGAGTTTGTAGTCGCGGATTTCGATTTCGAGGGGGTCGCCTAGGGGTGCTTTGCAGATGATTTGGAGTTTTGAGCCTTTGACTAGGCCCATGTCCATGAGTCTTCGTCGGGCTGGACCGGTTTCTTGTATTTGTGTTATTGTTGCTTTTTTGCCTGGTTTTAGTTCACTT
Organism: Bathyarchaeia archaeon; assembly: GCA_050108115.1. Taxonomy (GTDB): domain Archaea; phylum Thermoproteota; class Bathyarchaeia; order Bathyarchaeales; family Bathycorpusculaceae; genus Bathycorpusculum. The sequence continues at coordinate 717,923 of JBNIDP010000001.1, forward strand.
AAACGCAAGTTAGTCCACTCTATTAAAGTTAGATAAACCTATCTTTATTAGTGTAGACTAATAAACATTACTCTCAAACAACCAAGAAACCCCCAAAACCAAGCAAAAACAAAAACAAAATTCGAAATAGACTTAAACTCGACATGAAGTATATTCTGCTGAAGTTTACATGCCGACAAACCTGCCTCCTGAAGCCATGGACAAATGGGAAGAAGTAGAAGCAGCCCACACTCCAAAAGAAAAAATGGATGCCATGATCGAATTCCTAAAATACGTTCCACATCACAAAGGCACAATGAAACTACGCGGCGAAATGAACCGCAAAATTGCACAAATCAAAATGGATTTAGAAGACAAAAAACGTAAGGGCACAGGCAAAAGCAGTGGTGGACCCAAACTTTTCATCGAAAAAGAAGGTTCAGCACAAATAGCCGTAATTGGCATGACAAACGTTGGCAAGAGTTGCCTGATGAGTGCCACAACAAATTCAAAAGTAATTGTCACACCCACTCCTTACAGCACACATGAACCAGTACCAGGCATCATGAATTATGGCGATGTCCAATTTCAGCTCATTGAAGCGCCCGCAGTAATGGAGGGTGCCTCAGATGGACGCGGAACAGGCAACGTCACGCTTGGTTTAGCGCGCAATGCCGATGGCGTAATTTTAATGATTGATTTATCACGCAATCCTATCGAGCAACTTGATTTAATTTTGGCTGAGTTAGAGAAAAGCCGTGTTTTGGTCAACAAGCCAAAAGGACGGGTAGTTATTGACCGACGTCATGCTGGTTTGGCATTAAGAGTTATCCTTGTTGGCCGCCTAATTGACTGCACAATGCACGATGTGGAAGATTTGCTGCGGGAATATAAAATTCATGACGCCATTGTCCGAATAAGCGGTGAAGTCACGTTAGAAGATGTTGAAAACGCAGTTTTTGAAACCACAATATACAAGCCAGCTGTAATAGTTGCAAACAAGATGGACTTAAAAGGCGCTGATTTAAACCTAAAGATACTAAAGAAATACGTAAATGACAAATTGCCTGTTACTGCAATGTCTTGTGAGCAGAAAAAGGGTCTTGACGAGTTAGGAAAAGCAGTTTTTGAAAGTTTAGGAATTATTCGTGTTTACACAAAAGAGCCAGGTTCAAAAGCGGAAACAGGCAGGCCATTTGCGCTTAAACGCGGAGCCACTGTTAACGATTTAGCAAAGAACATACACAAGGACTTTCTGTATAACTTTTTGTTTGCAATGGTTTGGGCAAAACGTTTGCCTTTTAGCCCTAAAAAGGTTGGTTCAAGCTTTGTTTTAGATGACGGCGACGTGGTGGAGCTTCACACTCGGTCAGGCTAAAATGCAACGTTACACACTTAGAGTTGCATAAAAAAATGAGACAAACAAAGTCTGAAAAACAAAAAAGAAACCGATTTTAGGGTTAACTAAAATCAGGTTTTTTATGCCGATGGTTCTGTTTTGCTGTGTTTTCCGCGTGTAAGCAGAACAACAACAGCAATAATCACTACAACTAAAACGATTGCTGCACCGATAATCAAAGTGTAATCTTGATTGCTTTGGTTAGCAGTCTGTGTTGATGTTGAAGTTGGTGTGGCTGTGGCGGATGGGGTTGATGTAGGAGTCGGTGTTGAAGTTGGGGATGTTGTCGTGTCAGGCATCTGAATAGTGCTTTGAGCCATTACTGCGTAACTTGTTATTTCATCTCCAGGAAAACTGTCAACAGGTATTGCAACGAATGTTTTAGATGAACCGGGCGCCAAAGAATCGGATAGAACTTCAGTGTAGTTCAAGCTGACAACAGTTCCGTTAGTGTTGTAGAATGTGGTAACTACTCGAACATCGCCGATTGTTTCTGAACCTGTGTTTTCAACTGAACCTATAACAGTGTACACGCCTGAATTATCTATAGCGCCTTGAGAAGATACGGTTAAGCCTTGATACATGTCCAAGTCTGTATTGTAAACATAAGAAACATAGACAGCCACGTCAGTAACGTTAGCTACCCAACTTAAGTCACCTGTTATGCTGTCATCAGGTTGGAAATCCAAGTAGAACGGAGCCTTTTGTCCCGGCTGCAGATTGTTTCCATAAACTTGACGTTGTGCAATGGCAACTTCTGTTTCGTTAACATATGCATAGCCTGTTACGTAGGCGTAGCCAATGTTGGTTGTGCCAACGTTTTGCAGTTCACCGACCGCAACTAAGTCGCCTGCATATGTTGCCATGTCGGATGTGGGTGCCACGTACCAGCTGTAACTAAGAATATCTGCGTCTGTTGTAGCAGCGTTCACATGTACTGTTGATAACGCAGTGAAACCAGTTAGGGTTAAAGCACATAGCAGAATTATTGTTAATAGTTGTTTTTTCATCTTTTTCATCTTTTGTTAAAGGCTGCCCTAATAGTTTTATTAACTTATACCCAATTTCATTCCTAAATGTCCAGAAACACGGCAAGTTTCACAAACAAACAAGTAAACGCAAAAAAACCTCATTAAAAATAGGGTAAAACAAAAAAGTAAAAACTTATTTTTTTGAAAAGGAAAAGAAAAAGCAGAATTATCTGCTGCTTTGTGCAACGCGTTCGATTTCGTTGCGTTTTGCAACTGCTGCGCTCTTGATGTCTTTGTTTGCAGCTAAGATGAGTTCGTCTGCAAGTGTTTCTTGGATGCTACGTGGATTGTTTAGTGAAACTTTTCTTGCACCGTCCGTTATATGGCGGATTGCAAGGTCAATTCTGCGTTGTGGTGCAACGTCAACTGACAAGTGGTAGACGACACCACCGTAGCTGATTCTTGTTGTGTCTTCACATGGTGAAGAGTTTTCTACTGCTTTGACGAGAACTTCAATTGGGTTTTTGCCGGTTTTTACGTTGATGATTTCGAAGGCTTCTTTGACAATGTTTGTTGCTTTGGCTTTTTTGCCGCTGTTTTTGCCGCTGCGCATTAGACCGTTGATTAAGCGTTCGACAATGTTTACTTTTGCTTTGCGGAATCTTTGATGTTCATGGCGACCCATGCTGTGTGGGGCAACCATTGGAGTTAGGTTTAGGTATCGTTGTAGACCAATGTCGTTTACTGTGATGTCTTTAAAGGACCATTTTTGGAAGAGTTGGATTTCTTGTGGTTGTGCTACGGTTGTTTGTGTACTCATAAACTATTACCTTGATGGTTTTTGTTTTCGTCCGTAAACTAGCTCGTTTAATGATGTGCCGTTTACTTTTACTACCTTCCAGCGGACACCTGGAATGTCTCCCATTGCGCCGCCGCGTGTACCGCCGATACCCTCAACGACGACTTCATCGTGTTCGTCGACAACGTTAAGCGCACCGTCACCAGGCAAGAAAGCTGTAATGGTTCTGCCGTTTTTGATGAGTTGTGTGCGGACACATTTTCTAATGGCGCTGTTGGGCTGTTTTGATTCGACACCTACTTTTTCTAGAACAATACCCCGTGATTGGGGTGCGCCCTGCATTGGGTCAACTTTTTCGTCTAGCATAAGCATGCGTCGGTTAAAGTAACGATCGTGCCAACGGAAGTTCTTCCGTTTTTTTGCTAATTGCCTTGCGGCGAATTCGCCTCTTGGAGACTTGGAACCCATACTTAAGATATTCCTCTTTAATGCACAAGCATAGTTCAAACACCAGTATATAAATTAAACGAAAAAATAAACCCGAACATTAACTATTTCAATGGTATTCTGCACATTTTCTTGAGGGTTTTTGCTTTTAATTTACAATTAGGCGGTTGGCGGGTAGAGTTCATGTTCTAAGTTTATAAGAATATGGATTTTGCCTTCATAAGCGTTATTAAAAGTGAAAACAATTTTTTTCCCACGAGGTATAACAATAGTTAGGATAACGTGGTGTGCTAGCTAAATTAACCTACAGCATAAAGTGGAGAAGAAAAAATGGTTTTAGACCAGAATGATTCCCTGTTCAGACTTGCAGTGGAAGTATCTCAAGACGGCATTGTTATTGGTAATTCAAAAACAGGCGAAATTACATATGTTAATGATGCTATACTGCGTATGTTTGGCTACAGTAACCGCGAAACCGTAATTGGAAAATGCATTTTAAACTTTGTAGCAGACAGTGACAAACCAAAAGCAATAGAAGCCTCAATAGAATGCGGCAAAAACAATTACGGTTGGAAAGGCCAATTCAATGTAATAAAACAAAACGGTCAACTTTTACCTGTAGAACTAACCACCACGCCAATCAAGGATGAAAACGGGGACATAATCGGATTTATTGACGTTGTACGAGACATTAGCGACCGCATAAAAACGGAAGATAACCTCAAAGAAGCACAGCATAAACTCCAATTGGCCAATGAGAAACTTTTAGTTGTAGGCGGTTTAGTCAGGCATGACATAAGCAACAAAATGAGCACACTTAACGCACATGCATATTTAGCCAAGAAAAAAGGAAACCTCCAACAACTACTAGACGCTACTGCATCAGCGTATTTACAAATTAACAGGACACTTGATTTTTCAAGAGACTACGAATTACTAGGACAAGAACCATTAAGCTTCGTGGATGCGGGAAAAGTCTTCAATGAAACAGTAGATTTGTTTCCAGAATTTAATTTACAAGTAATAAACGAATGCAACGGCTTAATGGTTTTGGCTGACTCCCTGCTTAAGGAGGTATTCTACAATTTGCTGGATGACACGTTAAAATACGGAAAAACAGCAAACAAAGTGAAACTTAGCTGCAGTCAACAAGATACGCAGCTTAAATTAACCTATGAAGATGACGGGGCAGGAATATCTGAAGAAATGAAAGCTAACCTGTTCACCAAAGGCTACGGACAAGGCAGCGGACTTGGGCTTTACTTGATCAAGAAAACCTTGGAAGTTTATGGATGGCAAATCACTGAGAACGGACAAGAGGGAAAAAACGTAAGATTTGAAATTACAATTCCAAAAAACAGCCACAAAAAGTAATTTGTAAACTTACGTATTAACTATTTGATTGAAGCAGTCTTTAGGTTATTTCTCTACTGTACTTAGCCATTCCATCTGTGATTTAATGTGCTCTTCACGATGTTTCTGGGTTTCTTGATGACTCATTTGTTCTTCCAAGTGATTCTGCAATACTTGTTGGCGTTTTAATGCTTCATTATGCTTATCATACTTGGACACGTTTACGCCCTCAAAATAATTATTAAGGGTGCAAAAATTTATGACTTCTCAGGTTTAAGCGCCCACTTTAAGTAAAAAAGCGGTTTTTAAACAAGCTTTATTAGCAAACTACAGCAGAGGCTTTTTGGTGTCTTGGAGGATTTAGAAACGGGCAACCATTTAAGCCGAAAATTCAGTTTAACAGCAGGAATTGTTTTAATCATAACATTATCATTGAGTTTAAACGTTAACTCGGCAGAAGCGGTTTCTCAGCCACAAGCGCCCACGTTTACAGTTAAACTTGTAGCTCACCCGTACGATGTTACTACAACATACTCTATAGACCCGTATACAGGAAAAAACATAACACATTCAGGATACCACGTAGATAACCGTTCAATTGAAGTAACAATCCAGAATCAACCCTTCACGTCGCAAACAGACGAAAAAGGCAACCAATTAAGTTTCTATTTTGGCATCAGAGTTAAGGGCCATTTTACTGAAGAATGGACTTCCCCACGTTCCTACGGTGAAGACTACAGCACAGTTTCCCGTGTTGAACAAGCAAGCGGTCAATACACGGTGATTTCTTTGTCTCCAAGCTATCCTGAAGGCGCCCAAATAGATTTTCAAATTCAAGCTTCAATAGGCTATTATTACTGGTACTACGGAGACCATATTTTACCGCTCTATCAAGTGTTTCAACCAGTAGAGCAAAGCAGTTGGAGTAACACACAAACATTAACTATGGGCGATATCGGGTCTACAGCAGTACCAACAGCAACAACCTCGCCTTCTTCAACGGAAACTCCAACCACACAAGGACCCGAACCAACACTAACCCAATCAGCCACGTCTCAGCCAACCCCCACCCAAACAGTTAACCCAACACCAACCTCCAACCCAACCACAACAGCTATACAAACGCCAACCCAAAACCCAACACAAGCAACAACTCAACCAATAATACAAACAAGCACCAATTTCAACCTAAACTGGGAACACGTAACCATCGCCATCCTTTGCATTGCCTTAGCAATAGTAACAACTGCATTATTCATTTCAACCAAAAAGTTGCAGATAAAAAAGAATGAAGAAAATTAACAACATAACTTCCTAAGTATGAATATTATTTTTGTGTCTGTGTTGTTGCAGTCACACAACTTTATGATGCCCGTTTGCCCCATTTTTTGATAGAGACTTTCGTTTTAACGCCTCTTTGGAGGTGGAAGAGAATGGTTGAAATTGAAAAACGAGAAAACAAAACAGGCGAGAGTGAACACAAAAAAACAGACCTTGACGTTAACGAAATCATTAGCAAGATTGGGGATTTTGCAAGCCAACTTAAAGAGTTATCAGGCAGTAAGAAACCGATGGCGGTGCGGCTGGACGGGTTTAACTTTTCTATTGACCGAACGCCTGACATGTATGACGTTACAGTTAAATTGAATTTGACAGTAAAACCTAAACCAGTACCTCAAGCAGCAATTTGTCCACCAGCATAAAACCAACTTTCTTTTTACAGCAGACCTATTTGCCGTCTATTTGGATGCTATTAGAAACTCATTGCAGAAACCTATAGAGGGTAGGTGCTAATAACGCAAAAACACGCCAAAAACATGTAGGTTATTTTTGTTTATACAAGTTTTCTATTACTGTTTCTGCTTGTTTAAGCAGGTCTTGCCGTTTCACCTTTAACGCGTCAGCACTTGCAGAATCCGACAGGCAACTTTGCAACACTGCAAACCGTTTGATTTGGGCTGGAGGTTCAAGCGTCAAATTCAGCTCTTCAACGGCTTTGTCGAGGCTGTTTTCGCAGTCACTTTTTTGGCAATCAACCCAAAACACTGCACAACAAAACGGTTGGTTATCACCTACTACAATGCAGTCTCTAACATGGGGAACCTGTTTTAATGAAGCTTCTATATGTTCCACGGGCACTTTTTTGCCGTAAGAAGTTACAATTATATTCTTTTTTCTACCTAAAATCTTCAAGCTGCCTTGTACGGTGACTTCGCCGACGTCGCCAGTTGGGAACCAACCATCTCGGAAAACCTGACCAACCGCGCTGTGGAGGTAGCCACGCATAACCTGAGAACCTTTAACCAAAATTTCCCCATCGCCAGCAATTTTTAGCTGCGTATTTTGCAGAGGTTGCCCTACAGTGTCAGGATTATTTGCGCCCAAACGGTTAATGGTTACAAGTGGCGCCTCGGAAAGCCCATAAGCATTGTAAATTTCAATGCCTAAATTTTGAAAATCCTGCAGCAACAAACTGCTAGAACAGGCGGCGCCAACAATTAACTGTTTTGACTTGTCTAAACCAGCTTTTCTAAGCAAACCAAACCGTACAAGCCGACGTAAAAACGCTTTTTTAACTGAATTTTTAGCGTTAATATATTGCTGTCCGGCACTGGTACTTGCCATGGTTGCCCAGAGTTTCTCGTAAAACCTTGGAATCGCAAACAAAACCGTCGGTTTAGCCAGTTTCAAGGCTTCAGGCAGGTTACGGTAGTCTTCAAGGTAATAAAAATCCATGGATGTAGCGATATAGTACGGTGAATAGGTGGCGGTTATTCCTTCAGCTACGTGGTTCATGGGCAAAAAAGAAAGGTAAGATGCTTTGGTGTTACGGGTTTTCCATGGAAAATTTGAAGCTAAAGATTCAGCAACGTAACGTAGGCTACCATGTTCAAGGCAGGCGCCTTTAGGTTGGCCAGTTGAACCGTACGTGAAGCGAATTGTAGCTAAATCTGCAAACTCAACTGGCGCCATAACTGGAGGGTCGTCAGGTTTTGCTTTTGCCAGAAAGTTCTCCCAAGAAATAACGTTTGGGCTGCTTGATGGTTGACGGCTAAAGTTGATAATTGGAATTTCAGTTTTTATGCTAGATAGTTGGTCGAGGATTTTTTGGTTGCCGATAAAGAACAGTTTAGCGTTGGCACCTGTTAGGATTTGGTTGATTTCGGAAATGGGACTTGTAGGGTAAAGTGGACATGAAACTGCACCTGCTAAACCCACAGCGACATCAATTGTTAAGTAACGCACAGAATTATTACCGATAACCGCTACCACGTCGCCTTTCTGAACGCCTAATGCTTTTAGGGCAGCAGCAGCCTGCAACATCTCCTGCTTAACCACAGACGTTTCAAGGTGAACAACTTTTCCATCTATGATTTCATGGTAACGGATTGGTTTGGTTTTACTTTCTAATCGATAGAGAATCTGTTCATGTACTGTTCGTTCTGAACGGTGGAAAAAGCAGTAATAAACCGCGTATCTTAGCAGGTGGTCAAGATAATCCTGCCAGCGCAAAGTGTATTTGCCCAGTAGGCGGTCAGTGTTTTCGCGGCTAAACGTTTGGTTCTGATTAAAATATGGTGCAAGTGTGCGGTATGCGTGAGCGCTGCTTTTTGTTGAAGAATTAAGATTACTCTGAAGCCGCATGAATCCCTGAAGTGTCTTGGGTGAAACTGGAATAAACACGGGGTTTGGCAGATTTAGGTGCATTTCCTGTTTTGCCCAGTCCTGAACATACTGGACAAGCTCTTTTGCTGTGGGCGTTTTCTCTGTGGAAGCGGTTAAATGGAAAGTTAAGCCCTCGGCGGCTGGGTTAAAAGTCAAGCTTGTTACAGCGTCGGCAACGTAGTCAACGGGAACAAGGTTAAGTTTAAGCCCCGCTGAAGCTGGAACAAACCGCAGGTGTCCCGTCAAGTACTGTTTAAGCATATAGTAAACAGTGTTAAACGTTTTAACAGCGCCAGTTTTTGAGTCACCAACAATTAAGCTGGGTCTAAAAACTGAAACAGGCAAATCCTCTTTGACTTTTGCAAGTAACTGTTCGCTTTCATATTTGGTTTGTTCATAAAGGCTGGAAAATCCCAACTTGTCAGAAAGGTCAGTTTCAGCTATAACGCCGCCACGTCTGCCAGCCACGTAAGCTGTTGAAACATGAGAAAACCTGTCTAAACCATGGTTAGCGTGGGCGTCCTGTGCTAACTTAATTACAGCGGCAGTGCCAGTCACATTAATGTCTCTGAGTTTGTCAATTTGCTGGTTGGGTGTTGTATCGGCTGCACAGTGGATAATGTGAGTTATACTTTGTACAAGTGCACTGTATTGGGATTCTGCCAAGTTTAGGCAGGGTTTTGTTAGGTCACCATTCAAAACTTGGATGCGGCTGCCAATGTTTTGGTACAGTTCTGGCCAATCCCACCAAGCACGTTTTAACCTTAAAACAGCTTCTTCACGGCTTGCCGCGCGTATTAATACAATAATTTGGGAGTCAGTTTGTGTGATTAACCGTTGGACGATTTGGGCACCTAAAAATCCTGAACCCCCAGTTAAGAAAACTTTTGCTGGCAAATCACCGTTTCTCCCTTCCGTCTTATGAATAGTGAATTCTACCAATTATTAAACGGTTATTCCCAAACGTTTTTAGAATTTATTCGTTTAATCAAATTAGATAAATTATGGAAAAAAGAAGAAAAAAAGAAAGGGTTAGGGTTTGCGTTGTTTTCTCTTAACTGCTATACTTACGGTGGCTAAAGCTACAGTTATGCTAACAGCAGAAATAATTGCAACCGTACCAAGTGGGAACGATCCATCGCCTGTGACCACGCCATCAGACGTCTCGGATTGTGAAGGGTCATCACCGCCCAAGACTACAATAGCTTGACATAACTCAACCTCTTTAGTGTCACCCCAAACGCCAACTTCAACACCACGCACTTGACTGCCATGAGGCCTACCGTTAAACCAAAACTCAACATCCCAAAGCGGATACAGCGCAGAATCACTGTCACTTCTTTGTTGCATACTAAGCTCCGCTTTAGTCGTCACATCTGAAAGGTCAGCCTTCTCAGTATAAATAGAACCGTTTTCCGCAATAAATTCAAGGTCATAATTTTGCGCCGCCACATACGCTATAGCTTCTGCTTCTTCTTGAGAAATTGTTTCCGAACTGCCAACAGAATAAAGATTCCAAGTATCACTTATTGAAGTAAGTACACCATCAGTATAATCGATACCAACAGATGTCATGCTTGAGTCTACACCGTTTTCTGTGTAGTACCAGTTGAAGAATTGCAATGGTATGTTTGAAATTCTGGTTGGATACATTGTTATGTTTAGGCGAATGTTTCCAGAAACAATAGAAGTTTCCTTAAGCTCAGTTACTTGGTCTAGTAGAGTTTCCATTTGAGCAAGATAATTATCGGATTTACCATTTTGGGTAACAAAATCACGATAACGCTCAAGAGTAGCCCGGGTCTGTTCAACAAGGTCAGTTGAAGGTGTTTTACTATAAATCGGGTCACCATATATGCGCACCTTGCAGAACCACAATGAATCTCCAACAAAGTTTACGTTAGCTGTAACATTATTGTTTCCAGATATCAAAGTGTAAAGCGTTGACTGCTGAACAGCATCACCGAAACTAACGCGAGTATGATTAACATTGATATCTAGTTTAGCATCGTATTTTGAGAGGTCAAAACAGAAAACATTTGATAATATTGAGACAGCTTTTTCAGTATTCGATGATGCGTTGGCTTGCATTGTCAGTGGAATTGAAATAAGTAGTAAAACAACTATTAAGTGAGCAAATATTTTTACTTTTAATTTTTTCATACTGTCAACTCCTTTAGGGTAGAACCATATTACTGTTACCAAAAACGTTAATCCAATGATATTCGTTATCAAAATATGTTCCGTAACCTAGCGGACAGCCAGCCTCTTGCCAATAACAACCCCAAATTGTGTCGGATGCAATATCCAGTGATTCATTTATTGAATATCCATCTACCAAGCAATCATAGAAAAATTAGAAAATCCCCATAGTTTGGATAAAGAACATTACCCGTAGCGGAGAGGCCTAATGAAGCACTACAACACTCTACAAATGTTACCAGTTATTTAGAGAGAAAGTAACAGCAATCAAGTTTAGTTTTTAAGAAACTCGCAAAAGATAGTTATACATTTTAGAATACCTGACTAACCATGTAGGCAACAGCGTTATTGTGCCCAAAAAGGACGCATGGACTTATTAGCGGCCAATAAAAAAAGCTGATTAGGCACGAATGGCTTGTTAAGTGTGAGAGGTGGAATTGTTGGATAAGAAGTGCCCGGTTTGTAAGCAGAAGTTTATGACTTTTGATGCTAAAAAGAAGTATTGCAGTGACGCCTGCGCTAAGAAAGCAAACAAAGCAAAGTAACTCGTTTCTTTTTTAGTGTATGGTTGAATCACGTTTTTTTGAGATTCTTCCAAACAAGTAAGTTAAAACAAGGGCGGCAACCACTAAGCCAATCAGTATGGCGTAATAAATTATGTCACTTATAACACCGGTTAAGTTTAGGTAAAGACATATGCCTGCAATCATTAAGAAAACTATCAAAGCTATTGATGAAAGTTTCAGCCTGTAACTGGCTGCTAAACCGTTGGAGCCACCATTTAAATTGCTAAACATTTACCGTACCCTTTAGTAACATTTTTTGTTACGCGCTGTTTAAAAGATATTCTATTTTTGGATTCCAACTAAGAATATAATGATAGAATAACTGACAGATATCCGATTCAGAAAGGAAAGCTACCTATTTTCTAAAAAAAGGCTACTTCAAAAAAGATAAGAAAAAAAAGTTTAGAATTGGACTTGAGCAATTAAGCCCAGGTCGTCTAAACTGTTGAGTTGAACCATCATGTTTGAGACTGTATACAGCGTGTTGCCAATGTATAAGGAACGCTCTATTGTGTCACCATAAGACCAGTACAAGTTTTGGTTGTTATCATCTGTTTGGTGTGAAACTTGACCCTGTAATACAAAGCCGTTGTCAGGTGAAAGCTTGAAAACATATGCGCCTTGCCAGTAACTGATTTGCATCCTTGGAACAATTAGGTCTTTATCACTGCTTATGTCGCTTGAGTTACTTGTTTTGGGTTCTGAATCAGGTAGTGGTTGTGTATAGCTGTAGTCGGTAATTGAAACTGGAATAACTAAGAGTTGTTTTTGCTGGTCAAACAGGAAAGCTTTAGGTTCATACAAAGCGGTTGATTCAGCATAATCGGCGTTTTCTCCGATAACGTATTTTGCGATTTCTGTTGGGTTATTCATGTCTGTAACGTCAAAAAGCGATAGCTTGACGGTACTGTTTTCTTTGCCTAATCCTATAACGTAGTTTTCGTTGTATGGGTGTAGGTAGCTTGAGTATCCGGGGATTTTTAGTTCGCCTGCAACTTTGGGGTTTGTTGGGTCTTTAAGGTCCAACACAAAGAATGGGTCTACCTGTTTGAAAGTGACAAGGTAAGCTTTGTCGCCTGCGAAGCGTGCAGAATAGATTTGTTCGCCTTGTGCCAAGTTTTCAACTTTGCCGGTTATTTCAAGATTCATGTTTAAGACGTAAAGGTTGTTGTGTTGGTCTCTGTTAACCCAGCTGCCGGTGGAAACGGTGGTTGCGACGCGGAAGTAATTGTTGTATTCGTCCATGCTGTACTGGTTAAGTATGTAACCGGGTACGATGCCTTTTGCTTCAAAACTGAGGTTTGCACCGTTTATGGCTACGCGGTAGATTTCTGTGCTTTCCCCTGTGTTGTCTGGGAAGGTTACGTACATGTTACTGGTTGAAACGTACATGCAGCTTGAACCGCCCATTAGGATGGTCATGTCTGTTGGTTCCTGCGAGTCATCCATTATGTTAAGACCTGCAAAGGTGTTGTATGAAAAGTAGCTGTCTTGCATGTATGTGTAGTAAATGTCTGTTGGTGCAACATCTTTGGATACAGTGTTGGTGCAGATTTGTGGGAGAATTACGGTTTCATTGTTAGCGTATGCTTGTTGGCTGACTACAGTGTAGACGTAGTTGCCGATCATTCGTGAGTTGAAGTAGCTGCCGCTTAAAGTTAGGTTTCTTGTTAAGGCTGGTTCAGCTTTGTTTGACACGTCGTAAACGTAAATGAAAGTTTTAACGACATTAACATAATTAGAGGTTACACTGATTTCACCATAGACCCGTGTAGTTGGGAAAAATAGCATATTGCCGTAGTTGCTGCCTAAAACTGCAAGTTTGTTCCCGTTTTGACTAAGGTACATACCAGCGATAGATGTTTCACTGTTAAAGCTGATTTCACCAACAACAGAAGGGTCTTGAGCGTCAGCATTTATGATTTCAATTTTGTTTGCGGGTTCAGTTGTGTAGTTTGTGTTTAATGTGTAAATGTATTTGCCGTCGGTTTTTACTGTGTCAGCTTCGTCAACACCTGTAACTTGAACATTAGTTGTAGAATATTCTTGAGTGTCACCTGCAAATGCTATGCCTAATGTTGGGCTTTGGGCACTTGGAGCTTTATCGCCAGCGATGGCACCAGCAGGACCAGTAGGACCAACAGGACCAACAGGACCAGTAACTGTAAAAGAACCTTCTGTATTGCCACTTGAGCGTACATCATCTAATGGACCACCATTATAATAGACGGTGTCGCCTTGGGTGTTTGCGGTGAGGTAGTTTCGGATTTCGTCTGTTGATGCAAAGTTTTTCATTGGCGAAATGCCTGTTAAACCATACATTACTGTTGGCATGGTAACAGTGTAAATAGCGCCGATTAATACCACGGCGGAAAGCACTGCCGCCAATGCATAAAGCCTTGTTTTGCTTTTTAGTTCTCTTTGAACCATTTGATTCTTTTCTCCATGTTACGGGTTAATTGCATGTTTTTATTTTATCCTAAGCCTTGGACATGTTGTACTAACTGTTAGAATGGTCTCATACCCCAAACTCGGTGGGCTTCATACCAAAATATTCCACAGACAATAGCTCCAAAGGCAATTATGAAGAGGTTATCACGTTAAACGCGGTTACCAAGAACAGTACATACGCTAAGTAGAACACTGTAGAAAATAATGCGTAAAAGAAGAACCTTGGAAACAGCAATTTGCCAAGTTTTACGTAATGCTTCAGCACGCCGATTTTCACTTCGCTTACCAGCAGGTAGTGACCGCCTACTTCCTGTTTAGCTACTAAGCCAAGTTCACGGAGTTGTTCTAAATGGTGGTTGGCTATACTGGGGCTGCTAAAATGCAGTGCACGCTGAACTTCACGAACACTAACAGGTTCACCCGTTTTTAGTAGGAACCAGTAAACTTTCCAAGCTTTGCCACGCAAAGCGTACTCTAATTCAGTTGAGTCATCCATAGCCATCAGCTGATACCTTAAGCATAAGCTACAGACTCTTATAATATAATACCAATCATTAGAACAGGCTGCTTAGCACAAAAAGAGAAAAAACTAACGTTCAGAGGCATGATAGATTGGGAATCTAAGCAGAGCTGCCAATCCACCAAGCGACAAAAGTTTTGAGCCCGCCTCATGCTCCGTGCTAATCACTGTAACCTTAGCGTTTTGCCTTTCTACATCACGCATTAAGGTTTCAAGTTTAAGCCGCTGCTCCTCCTCAGCATCCCGAAGCGCCGTGTCAGCAACAATCAGTTTTTCAACAGCACCCATCTGAACCGCTTCTTCCACACCTGTTAAACCGTAGGTTATTGTTCCTTGACCTTTTCCGAGGCGTTTCATTACTTCTTCCATGGCTTCGGTTTCTTCGACGACACGGAGTTGGTTTGTGGTTTTTAGTAGTACGCCTGAGCGGATTGCTTCGTAGATGCCTGCGGTTCCACCATTGTTGACGCTTTTTATATCGGCTACAGATTTGTTTAGGTCTTTAGCTTCTTCGGAGAGGTAACGTGCGAAGTCGTTTTTGACAAAGCCTGTGCCTATGATTACGATTGGGTTGTGGTTTTGTGTCCAAAGCTGGTTAAGGCTGTTTAGGGCTTTTCGGAAGTATGCTTTTGTGCCTTCTATGCGTTTGTCCGCTTCATTTTTTCCAGGCAACCTTATGCGTTCTTCAACTTTCATTTCTACACCGTACTGTTTGGTTTCAGCAACTGCAAAACCTTCATCGTCTATGGAGATTATGATTAGGGGTTTTTCGCTTTCACTTGCCAAGGTTAACCTGTCAAGCAAATGTTTTGGCCATACTTTTTTTACGATTGTGAATTGCTGGTTTAAGCCAAGAGCAAGCGTATGATGTGCGCCAGTTGGAATAATGTCAGGTGCATGGCAGATTAAGCCGTGAACGCGCAGTTTTCCAAGAAACTTGTCCCAACTTACTGATTCCACAGTTACGCCCATGAATGCAGAAATGCGTTCAGCACTTTTTGCTCGGGCTGCTTCAGAGTCAGATTTTATTGCTCTTGACGTGTAAGCGTAAACTTCGTCACCTTTGTAGATGACATTGTACAAGTGCCAGAGGTCATCAGGATTATCAGCTACGACTTTAACAAAACCCTGATGCAGGTTTTTTTCAACTATTTTCAATGCTTAATTTCATCTCTTAAACAAGACTAATACTGATTACATATAGAGGTAAAAATACAATGTGGCACCAAACATGCAAAAACATGTTAACACAAGCAAAGGCTCGATATACTGACAAAATTTAAATTTATTCAACATCAAATTATGTGTTATGTCAATAAAATTTGAAAACTACATGTGTGAGTATATTAAAACACGTATAGGGGTTTTCAAAAAATACATGCTTGCAGCCTTAGACAACAAAGACGGCTACATTTGGTACTTGGAAGCCAGCGAAGGCATGATTATACCAAACTCTGACCTGAAAAACTGTGAAGTACTACGAGACGCAGGAATTTTCCGTGAAGACACAAGAATCACAAGAAACGGCAGAAACACCTACAAATTCTTCTACCTAACAGAAAACGGCAAAAAAATCGCAGAAGAAATCAAAGACGAAAGCATCATAAGCGAAGACGACAAACTGCTAAACCCAATAACATTTCTTGCAAACTAAAAGTCCACTTTCCTTTCTTTTGTAATATTCAAAATTTTTAAACAAAAAGAAAAAAAGTTTTGCCCCAAAAAACGGGGAGAGTGTTAACCTAACCTGTTAGATTAATCCGAGCAGGTTGAGGAACAGCGGGATAAACACGATTGACAGCGTGCTGAGCAGTTTAATGAGCACGTGTAGGCTTGGTCCAGCTGTGTCTTTTAGTGGGTCACCGACTGTGTCACCAACAACTGCCGCTTGGTGAGCGGGACTGTTTTTGCCGCCAAGGTTTCCTGCTTCAACGTGTTTCTTTGCGTTATCCCATGCTCCACCGCCAGTGTTCATGAACAGGGCTAATGGAACAGCTGTTAATGTGCATCCGATGACGAGTGCGCCGACTGCGATTGGACCCATCAGGACACCGATGATTATTGGCACGACTACGACGATTACGCCTGGGAGGACCATGCCTGCGAGTGCTGCTTTAGTGCTGATGTCTACTGCTTTGTCGTATTCTGGTTTTGCTGAGCCGTCAAAGATGCCTGGGATTTCTTTGAATTGTCTGCGTACTTCGGCGACCATTTTTGTGGCTGCTGTGCCGACTGCAGCGATTGCTTGAGCTGAGAACAGGAATGGAAGCATTGCACCTATGAAGCCTGAGATTAGCACTACAGGGTTGGAGATGTCGATTGTGATTATTTGACCTGTTTGGAGGGCTACTTCTTCAATGTATGTATGGAACAGCAGTTGTGCTGCAAGCAGTGCTGAACCAAGGGCGAAGCCTTTGGTTAGGGCTTTTGTTGTGTTGCCGACTGCATCGAGAGCTTCCATTGTTTCTGCTGAACCACGTTCGCCGGACATTTCTGCGATGCCTGCTGCGTTGTCAGCAATTGGACCAAAACCGTCAAGGGCTAAGACTATGCCCATTACTGATAGCATACCCATAGTTGCAAGGGTTGTGCCGTATATTCCGCCTTCGAAAATTGGAATACCATTTATTGTAGCGTATTGCTGGCCAAGCACGTATGAAACGATTAAGGCGATTACGAGGGTGATTATTGGGAGTGCTGTTGTTTCTAAGCCAACTGCGATGCCCGTGATGATGTTTGTTGCGCTGCCTGTTTGGCTTGCTTGGGCGATTTTCTTGACGGGGGTTCTGTCGCGTCCAGTGTAGTAGTCTGTGATGTAGTCAATCAAGACGCTTGCGACTAATCCAGTCATTAGGCTGCCAAATATGAAGTACCAGCCGTCATAGAAGAACAAGATTGAAACTATTAGGAACATTATTGCACATGCAATAGTTGTGACGGTTACTCCTTTGCGGAGGGCTTTCATTGGGTTCTTCATTTCAGACGGCTTTAGTTTGACAAAGGGCATACCAATCAATGTTGCAAATATTCCCAACGCACGAACGATTAATGGGAAAATCAGAAACAGCAAGTTTCCTGTTGTGAAACTCAATATGCCACCAATGACCATGCCACCGATGTTTTCGCCGACTGCAGATTCAAAGAGGTCTGCGCCTCTGCCTGCTGAGTCGCCAACGTTGTCACCGACGTTGTCAGCGATGCATGCGGGGTTTCTTGGGTCATCTTCTGGGATGCCAGCTTCAACTTTGCCGACGATGTCTGCGCCGATGTCAGCGGCTTTGGTAAAGATTCCACCTCCAAGCTGGGCAAACAACGCGATTAGTGATGCGCCAAAACCCATGCCGACGATGCCGCTTGCGGCGTTTCTGCCTAACGTTGCAGCAGCTTGAGCATCAAGGGTGTTGTTAAAAAGTGCGCCGTAACCGCCGTAAATTAAAAATAGTAAGGTTACACCCAAAAGTGAAAGGCCAACAACAGCAAAACCCATTGTTGCTCCACCATAAAATGCGGTTCTTAGGGCTTTATCAGCGCTTTGTTTTGCTGCAGCCACGGAGCGAACGTTTGCTTTTGTCGCGTTATCCATGGCGATGTAACCTGCGGCTAATGAAGCTACGGCTCCAATTAAGAAGGCTACTGCGGTTCCTATACCAAGCGCTATTGCGATTAGCACAAAGATTACAGCGGTAATCACGGAGATTGTCTGGTATTGCCTTTTCAGGAAGGCGTAAGCGCCGATACGAATTGCTTGCGCAACTTCTTGAGCTTTTTGAGACCCAGCATCCATTTTGCCGATTTTTCGCATGAGCAAGAATGATGCAAGAATTGCGATAATACCGGCGACAGGGGCTAGAAGAAATGCGAGTTGGGTTAATTGACTACTTGACAAGGAAGTTAGTATTTGAAACGGGATGTTCATATGGGTTAGCCTATAAGCCTCATCCCGATGTTCTGAAGCCTTATATATTTTTCTTAAGTTAGCCATAAAATAGAAGGTTTAATCGATTAAATGCATGATTTTTAATAACACAGGGTTTGTATTTGTTGGATGTGCTTTTAAGTGGACTAGACAAGTCTACATATAAAGCCTAAACAGTTTTTATAGTAACATACACGTTATTTACTTGCTGTTTGCTTTTTTAAGCAAGCATTAATAACTCCATAATAAGCAATAGCAGAAAAGTTGAAGTTAAGTTAGTTAAGTGAAAAAACATGCCTTCAAGATTAATAGTTGTCAAAGTTGGCACAAACGGCATAACCACAAGCAAAGGCGAACTTGACGAGCAAGAAATGCAAAACCTTGCATACCAAATAGCGCAAGCAACAAAACAAGGCGACAAAATCGTACTTGTAACCTCCGGTGCTGTGGCTGCAGGAATAGCAGAACTTGGAATCACGCCTAAAGCTAAAGATGTTACTTTTCAGCAAGTCGCCGCCGCTACTGGCCAAAGCGTGCTTATGGAGAAATACCGCAATCTATTCGACCTGTTTGGTCTTAAAGTAGCGCAGATACTACTCACTGCTGAAGACCTTTCCAACCGTAAATCTTATGTTCACACCTGCGACGTGTTGGCATTGCTGCTTAAAATCGGCGTAGTCCCCATCATTAACGAGAACGACGTAACCAGCGTTGCCGAACTTAAACGCACAAAAGGTTACAAAGTAAACTTTAGTGACAACGACCACCTCTCTGTGCTAGTTGCTGGAGCCATATGTGCAGATTTAGTGATTATTCTTTCTGATGTTGAAGGCTTGTACACTGCTGACCCTTCAGAACCCGGTGCAGAACTCATAAAAACGGTCGAAAACATTACCAGCGAACTTAAAAATTCACTTAAAGGCAAAAGCAAACGAGGCAGAGGCGGAATTCAAAGCAAACTTAAAGCTGCCGAAATTGCCACCAACTGCGGAATCCCAGTCATCATAGCAAACAGCAGACGAGAAAACGTAATAATAGACATTTTAGCAGGCAAAGGGGTAGGCACATATTTTAAGCCTCAAAGCCGCATGTCCGCAGTTAAACGTTGGATTGCTTACGGCGCCGCCGCTAAAGGAGTAATTCAAGTCAATGAAGGCGCAAAAGAAGCGATACTTCAAGGTTCAAGTTTGCTCGCAGTTGGCATAACCAGATTAGTCGGAGTTTTCGACGTGGGTGACGTCGTCAGCCTTGAAGACGAAAAACATCATGAATTCGCAAGAGGCAACCCAAACTTTAACAGCAGCCAACTTAACCAAATCAAAGGCCTGCAAGTCACAGAAGTTTTGCAAAAGTTGGGAGCCGATAAACCTAAAGAGGTTATCGAGCATAGAAACATACACTTTATCGAGGAATAATGGATGATAGAGGAAATCTGCCAGAAAGCCAAAACAGCTTCGTTTGAAATGGCAAAACTTTCAGCTGACCAAAAAAACGCGGCACTATGCAGAATGGCAAACGCGTTAGAAGCTAACGTTGAAAAGATTCTTACCGCCAACAAGATTGACGTGGAAGCCGCCAAATCCAAGGGGCTAAAAGCGTCACTTCTGGACCGTTTAGCTTTAGACCAGAAAAAAATCCAAAACATGGCAAAAGAACTCCGAGAAGTCTCAGCGTTGGCTGACCCAATAGGCACAATTTTAGCCAGTTGGACACGCCCTAACGGCTTAATTATCAGCCAAATCCGTGTTCCCATGGGTGTAGTAGGGGTAATCTATGAGTCCCGACCTAACGTTACATCAGACTCTGCGGGCATCTGCATAAAATCAGGCAACGCAGTTATTCTACGCGGCGGCTCAGATGCACTGCATTCCAACTTAGCCATCGGTGAAATCTTGCGGGATGCGCTTTCAAGCACAAATGTTCCAGTTGACGCTGTTCAAGTAGTGAATTCGCCTGACCGCAGGGTTGCAGAGGAATTGATGGGCATGCGGGAATACATTGACGTGCTTGTTCCCAGAGGCGGCGCTGACCTGATTAAAACAGTTATTGAAAAATCCAAGATTCCAGTTATAGAAACAGGCACAGGCAACTGTCATATTTACGTTGAAGAAGACGCCGACTTAGAAATGGCAACTCCAATCGTGATTAACGCCAAAGTACAGCGCCCAGGCGTCTGCAATGCCGCGGAAAAATTGCTTGTTCACAGCAAAATTGCCAAAGCATACCTACCCACAATCATAGCTGAACTACGCAAAAACGGTGTAGAAGTAAGAGGTGACGAAAAAACCTGCGAAATCGTGCCTGACGTTAAAGCTGCAACAGAACAAGACTGGCCGACTGAATATTTAGACCTAATTATCGGCATCAAAGTGGTCGAAAACCTCTCCGAAGCCATCAAACATATCAACCAGTACGGAACAAAGCACAGTGAATCCATCATAACCAGCGACTTTGCGAAAGCTACGCGTTTTCTGCAGGAAGTTGATTCTTCGGCTGTTTACTGGAATGCCAGCACACGCTTTACAGATGGTAATCAGTTTGGTTTAGGCACAGAAATCGGCATTAGCACTCAGAAGCTTCATGCCAGAGGACCCATGAGCATACAGCACCTTACAACCACAAAATATGTTATTTTGGGTAATGGGCAAATCCGCAAATAATTTTTTCTTTTTTAATTATATTTTTCTTGTTTTTGTTGGGGTTTATTTGTTTTGTTGTAGCTCAAACTGGTAGACTGTATCATAAATACAATTACTTTATATTCAATCAGGGTACGGCTTAACTGTACAAAAACAGACATATCTAAACAGTAAACAAGAGGTCGCTATAAACACGAACGCATTTGCATGGTTTTCACTCTTAACAAGCATAGTATGCCTCGCATTAGGCCTCACAGTGTATCATTTAGACAAAAAAGCAACCCTAAACAAGCTGTTCATGGCAATCCTGATTTTCAACGCTTACTGGGGCTTTTCAGAATTCATGATGTTTCAAGCCGACAGCGCCCAAACCGCCTATTTCTGGGTAAAAGCCATGGTTATATGGCCTTTTCTTTCTGCGTTAATGCTACATTTCACTCTTGTCTTCACCAAAAGCAAACTACTGAATAACAAAAAAATTTACGGTTTAATTTATCTGCCAGCCACGATTTTTGCAGTGATTGATTTAACAACTAACTGGATATCAGCTTTGCCAGTGTTGAGACCTTGGGGGTATGCGTTTGCTTTGCCTGAAGACATAACATTGTCAACAATTGATTCCGTGTGGGTTTCATCATTGGCGGTACTTTCAGTAGTTCTATGCACTAAATATTACTTGCATACTTCAAACCCAACAAAAAAACAGCAAGCCAAATTCGTAGCGGTCGGCTTAGCCTTTCCAGTTGTACTATCAATAATTACAGATTCTGTCTTGCCAATGGCAGGCATCATTTTTCCAAGCCTTGAGAACCTTTCAAGCTGCATCTTTTCAGCATTCATCGGGTATGCAATCTGGCGTTATGACCTTTTCCATTTAAACCCCGAAGTAGCAGCCGAAAACATCTTTGCAATAATACCGGACTCTTTGATACTTGCAAGCATGGAGGGAACAATTGTTGATGCAAACGACGCTTTGCTTAAAGTGTCAGGGTTCACTAAAAAAGAGTTAACGGGAAAACCGCTCACTGAACTTTTTGTTGACAAAAAAACAGGCGAAGTCGCCATCGCTAAACTATTAAAAGATGGCGAAATCAAAAATGTGGAAACCCAATTTAAAACTGTTTCAGGCGAGATTACAGTTCTTTTTTCGGGGTCAATTGTAAAAAGAAAGAATGGCAAAAGCGTTGGGTTAACCTGTATTATGCATGACATTACTGAACGCAAAGAAATGGAAAAGAAGTTGGTTAACGCGGAAAGGTTTGCTTCAATAGGTGAATTGGCTGGAATGGTTGGGCATGATCTGCGTAACCCGTTAAGCAGCATTGGAGGAGCCACGTATTATCTTAAAACACGGTATGTCGATAAATTGGATGATAAAGCAAAAGACATGCTTACAACTATAGACAAAAGCATTGATTACTCAAACAAAATCGTAAACGACCTTGTTGATTACTCAAAAGAAATACGCCTTGACATTGAACCTACAACACCCAAAGACTTAACCAATTCATCCTTAGCCTTAATCAACAAGCCACTAACAGTTCAGGTTCAAAACTTAAGTTTAGACCAACCAAAAATGGCGGTTGACACAGCTAAACTCAACAGGGTTTTTGTTAACATAATAAAAAACGCTTTTGACGCCATGCCTAACGGTGGAACCTTAACCATCAAAAACAGTCAAGAAGGCAACAACATCGCCTTCAGTTTTACAGACACAGGCACAGGAATGACCAAAGAAACCATAGATAAACTTTGGACGCCTCTTTTCACCACCAAAGCCAAAGGCATGGGTTTTGGTTTACCAATCTGCAAACGCATAATAGAAGCCCACGGCGGCAAAATCCATATAGACAGCCGTCAAGGACAAGGAACAACCATAACCACAATAATCCCAATTAGCCAAAACACAGGCAGATTGAAAGTTTAAAGGCACAATTAGCCATTTTAAATTTAGAGGCGTTTTTGCCCTTTGAAACTAAAATTTTGGCTGCTTGATTTAAACCCTAAAACTGATGAAAGCAAAACAGAAGTGCAGCTTTGGGGCATAGATGAGCAAGGTAACCGTGTGCTTGTAGTTGATAGAGGTTTTGTGGCTTACTTTTATGCCGTACTTGTTGAGGGCGTTGATGCATCGGTTGTTTCTGAAAAAATCCGTAGCAGTTTCGGCGCCGCAGTACAAAGCGTTGAGGTTGTTGAACGCAGGTTTTTTGGCAAACCAGTCAGGGCAATAAAGGTTTACTGTAGCAGTGCCAAGCAGATGCCAAAGATTGCTAAGACCACACAAAAATGGGAAGGCGTGCAGGATTGCCTAGAAGATGACATGCGAGTGCCAATGAGGTACTTGTACGATAACGACCTTGTACCCTGCAGTTGGATGGAAACCGACGTTCAAGAGGAAACAAACAGCAAAGTTAAGGCAGATAAAGTGTATGTTGCAGAAGCATCGCCGAAACAGCTTCAAATCATAGTTAAACCGCAACTGCGGGTCCTGGGTTTTTCAATGATAAACTACAGCCGTGAAGGTTCACCTAAACCAGACCGTAACCCTGTCGTCATAATCTCTGTTACCGCCAACAATGGAGAAGAACATCAGTTTACCTCAAAAGACATTGACGACCGCCAAGTGATTCAGCAGTTTGTCGATTATATGCATGAGTTTAATCCAGACGTTATTGTTAGTTACGGTGGTAACAGTACAGACTGGAATTACCTTGTAAAACGCAGTCGGCAGCTTGGGCGGACTTTTGATGTTGACAGGGCAGGCAATGAACCGCATACAAGCGTGTATGGGCACGTGTCTTTTACGGGTCGGGCTAACGTGGATTTGGCAGATTTTATGAATGTTTTTTCTGATGTGAAGGTGCAAACTCTTTGGAATTTGGCGCAGTATTTAGGTGTTAAAGCAATCAGGGAGCAGCCGATTGAGGAGGTTGAGTTTGCAGTTTACTGGGATGACCTCAAAAAACGGGAGGAACTAAAACAGTTTAGCCTTAATAATGCCCGTCGGGTTATGGCTTGTTCGGGTTTGCTTTTGGATTTTGCAGAAGAATTCTCAAGCCTGACAGTGCTGCCGCTTGACCATGTAATGACTGCTGCAACGGGTTTTCGTGTAGAAAGTTTTTTGATTCGTCAGGTACAAAAAATCGGTGAATTAACCCCCAAACGCCTCCAACAACCCTATGTCCCGTACACTGGAGGGCTTGTTTTGGCGCCTAAACCCGGGCTGCATGAGGACATTGCAGTTTTGGACTTCAAATCAATGTATCCCAACATAATGATAACCTACAACCTGTCACCAGACACCTACATCGCCCCAGGCATGCCTACTCCCGAAGCTGGAGTGAACGTTGCGCCTGAAGTAAACTACAAATTTCGCAAAGCGCCGCCAGGTTTCTACAAAGAAGCCCTTGAACACCTAATCAGCGAACGAAGCAAAATACGCAAAAAAATGAAGCAACTAGACCACAAGTCAGCAGAATTCCAAGTGCTAGATGCCCGCCAGAAAGCCACAAAAATCGTAACTAACGCCGCTTACGGTTACGCTGGCTGGGTTGGTGCCAGATGGTACATTAAACCCGTAGCTGAATCAGCCTCAGCATGGGGCAGACACATTATTCTCATCGCTTCCAAAATGGCTGAAGAAAAAGGATTAACGGTTGTTTATGGTGACACAGACAGCCTATTTATAAAAAACAACCAAAAACTCATCGCTGAGCTACAGGAAGAGATTGGGCGTCGTTGGGGCTTAGAGGTTGAGGTAGGCGAAGTTTATACGCGCCTATTTTTCACGGAAGCAAAAAAGCGGTATGCGGGGCTTAGACGGGATGGCACATTAGATATTGTTGGATTGGAGGTTATCAGGGGAGATTGGGCAGAAGTAGCTAAAAATGTTCAGGAACGTGTGCTTAAAATTATTCTTAAAGAAGAGTCAACAAGCAAAGCTGTCAATTATGTGCATTCGGTGATTGCGGATTTGCGGGCGCGGAAGGTGCCGTTTAGGGATTTGGTTATTTGGAAGACTTTGACTAAGCCTGTTGATGGTTACGCGGTTAGGGCGTCGCATGTTGAAGCGGCAAAAATGCTTGCCAGTAAAGGCTGGCGTTTAACCACAGGAGACAAAGTGGGTTATGTAATCCTTAAAGGCAAGGGTCGCCTGTACAGTCGCGTAAAACCCTACCAATTCGCTGACTACAGTGAGGTGGATACTGAATATTATGTTACCAACCAAGTGGTTCCTGCTGCAACGCGGGTTTTGGAGTTTTTCGGCGTCACAGAACAGCAACTGCTATCAAGCGAAGCAAAAATGGAAGAAGCGAAAAGTCTAACGGACTTTTTCTAAAAAAGAGGGAAGGGTTTTATTCCCATTCATGCGAGTTGATGTTTACTGCATCGAGATTTATTTCAGCTGAGGGACAATGCAAGGCTTTTGTTATTCCCATGTCTATGCGGGTTATTGTGTCATACACTATTGTGTTTTGTCCTGGCGTGTGTAATGTTTCGGTGTTTCCATCAGTGTTTTCTATTTGTAGGTCACAACAGGTTACACCCCAAGAGTATTCGAAGGGGTTCCAGTTTATTGTAAGAAAAACCCATTCATTTTGTACAGGCGAGTTGGTTGAGTATACTGTTACAGTTTCTGTGCCGTCTTTGCGGTCCATAAACCATCTTAAACCGTCAGGGGTTTTCTCTATTCCTGCAGCTATAACTTCTGTGTTTTCATCCCAAGCTCTAAACAAGTAAAGTCTTCCACCGTAATGGTTTATGTTACAAGACCAAATGTAGAAGGCGCCATTTGCCTCAAAAAGTCGGCTTCCCCTATCAAAATCATCTGCTAAGGCAATGTTTTTGGTGCAGTAAGCTACTCCATAGTTGACGGTTGCAAACTTTGCACAATAGAAACCAGTTTCTGCGGGGTAGTGAACTGTGTATGCGACGCCTTGCCAAGTTTTAATTTGGCTCCAAGCGTTCAAGTTTCCTGATGAAAAACTGTCTTTGAAGTTGGTTACACTCCAACCGATATCATAGATTGGTTGTATGTAGGCGTTTGAGGTTTTTATGTTGTCATAGTAGACCGCTGTTTTGTCGCAGTAAGAGACTGTTGGTAAGCCAACACGTATTTCATTGGTTGGGCCATTGGCAGCAGTGTTTTTGTTAGTTACTTGGCAGACTGGCGAGTTATCTAGCCAGTAGGGTTGTTCTATCCAGAGTTTGCTTTCACCGTTAGTTGCGTCCATTTTCCAGTAAAGCTGAATGGAATACCACTTGTTTGGGGCTGGAATAGAAGAATCAGAAGAGTAATTTATGGTCCAGCCGTCAGCGCCGTTTACTGCAAGGAACCATTTAACTTGCCCGTCAATAACTCTCCAGCCAAGGCTTGCAAGCGTTGTTTGACCAGACTGTAGCGCCATCAAATAGAAACGGTCACCATCTTGAACCAGCCCAGACTGGGCTACATAGAATAAACCTCGAACGTACAGTTCAGAGCTGGATAAGCGTTGGTACGTATAAGCGTATTCGACTCCTCCATCACCATTTGTTGTTGCTCGACCGCCGTAAGCGCCAAGATAACTCCTGTAGGAACTAGCGCCTATAGTTTCTCCAGTTGAAGCTCGGTATCCACTCCAGTTGCTTAAATTGCCGGTTTCAAAGTCATCTTCAAAATCTTCTGTTGCTGCATTTGCAGTTGAGAATAAAGGAACTAAACCAATTAACGCCACTAAAAATAAAGCGTAAACTACTTTGTGTAGCTTCAAAAAAAAGGCATCTCCACATTAACGGTGAATAACAGCAAGCATTTATACGAATGCTAGAACAAAATGATGCAACAAACGTTTTATTATAAAACAAAAAACAATAAAAATGAATTAGACGCTAAGACTAAAAATGCTTAGCGTAGTGCTTCTTGGAATGTTACCAGTTCAACGTTAGCTGCTGGCTTAACTGCTTCAGAAACCCGTGACGCAACTATTCGTTTTATTTGCTGATTAGCTGCAATGTCAACGATACGTTGTGTGATGATGCCATCAAACACGACGGATTCAACTCCTGTGATTTGCTGGAGTTTTTCTGCAAGCTGGCTTACGGGTAAACGTTCGATTTGTTCAAGTTTGTCATTTAGCAACACTGCTTCAAGTGTGCCTTGCAGGGTTTTGACACTTTCTTTGATTTGATCTGGAATTGGAGCTTTTTGTGGACGTGGAGGCTGTGGTGCACGTTCAGGTGGAGGCTGCTGTTTTCTTTGAGGTTGGGGGGGCTGTGGTGGTTGTTGTGGGGGTTGACGTTCCTGTTGCTGTGGCGGTAATGGTTGCTTGTGAAGTTCTGAAACGGGAACGCGGTTTTCAAGAGCTTCAGAGATTTCTTTACAGTTGCATTCCTCGATTTCTTTGCCTCTTGGAGCGCGACCAACGTATTTGATGTTGGTTACTTGTAGGAGTTCTTTTTGGATTAAATCGCCGCCTCTGTCACCGTCTAATAGTGCGGTTGCTTCGCGTTCTCTTGTTAACCGTTTAATGGAATCTGGAACTTTTGCGCCTTCTAATGCGACAGTATTAGTTAAGCCACAACGCATTAAGTTGATGATGTCAGCGCGTCCTTCAACGACGA
The DNA here is from genome assembly GCA_050108115.1 of Bathyarchaeia archaeon. Lineage (GTDB taxonomy): Archaea > Thermoproteota > Bathyarchaeia > Bathyarchaeales > Bathycorpusculaceae > Bathycorpusculum. The sequence continues at coordinate 745,434 of JBNIDP010000001.1, forward strand.
TAATTTCGCGTGAGTTTTCAAGTGTGGGACCTGCTGGGAGGTCTTCGGGCCCGAATTTTTCGACTTTGCCGACTTTCATGGTGTCGCTGATTTCTTTGTAGACTTCGTCTACGCTTGGCATTGATTCAATGTTCCAGCGGTGTAGGATTTCTTTGGCTCGGTCGATGATGAGTTTTCGTCTTGCTTCACGGATGTCTTCGATTTTGTCAAGCGTGACTTTGGCACTGCATGGGCCGACACGGTTTATGCTTTCAACGCTTGCGGCGATTAAAGCTGTAGAAACTCTGTCAAGACTTGTTGGGATTGTGATTTGCCCGTTTGTGCGGTCGTTTTTGCTGTGCAGGTCTATTTCGATTCTGCCTATGCGTCCAGTTTTTTGCAGTTCCCGCAAATCAAGTTCAGGACCAAAAAGTCCTTCTGTTTGTCCAAAAACTGCGCCAATCACATCAGGTTTTTCGACGACACCGTCGATTTCAAATCTAGCGTGTATAACGTACTTAATCGTAAATGTTTGGGATGTTCCCGTAAATGTGCACCTTCTTTAAATATATTGTAAGTTTTATTTACTGAGTTAATCAAAGCGAGTATTCTCGCGATGAAGTATTATTACTCAATTATTGTTACTAATAGCAATTTAGTAGTGCGGCTACGTTATAACAGTTTTGGTGTACGACAAAAACAAACACTTACAAACAACACACCTTAGCAAGTAAGGATAAGGCATTAAGAAAAAAAGGCGCAAAAATAACAAAACGAGTTAATGAAAAACTGCTTTTCGTTTGAAGAAAATCAACGCTAAAATTGAAAACGCCAATAAACCTGCTACTGCAAAAAGGGGAGTGATTTCAGGGATTGTTCCCGAGGGTTGGGTTGGGTTAACGGTTGTAGGCGTGCTTGATGTTTGACTTGGCGTTTGCGAAGGCTCAGACACGCCATTTGCAGTGGTTGACCATTCCTGCGTCAAAGGGTAATTATCGTGGTTTTCATTGTTTATCACATATGGTGAATCGCCTATGCCGTCGCCGCTGCTGTCTGTGCCATTGTAGTCGCTCCAGTAATTGCCCTCTTTACCGTTATCCCACACGTTAACTATGGAACCGTTGATTTTTACTTGCATACCGTTGGTAACGAAGTTGTTATGGTAGAAAGTGTTGCTTGCTGGATAATTTGTTGAAGCCAAAATTTCAACGCCTACAGTGTTGTTTTGGATTGTGTTTTGAACAAGGAGGTCAGCTGAATGTGAGGGTGCATATTTGTCACTTGTTGATGAATACAGTCGTACCCCAACTTCGTTGCAAACAATAGTATTGTTAATAATTTGGTTTGCACCGGTAACAAAATACTGCGTAGAAGGCTCCTCTAAAACTCCAACAGCGCTGCCTGAAATGTTGTTGCCTTCAACAGTGTTAAGGGCAGAACCTGCCTCGATAATTAAACCCTGTAGAATTTGGTTATCTGTTATGTTGGTTTTGATGCTGGGAATATCTGTTTTAGTGTTACCACCTTGAAGAGTTAAGCCGCAGTTGAAACAATTGCCGTTTAAAATATTGGAAGAACCGCCAACTATTGCGGCATTATCAACCTGAACGTTGGTAACGTTACTGTCCACCACATAACCGTAAACACTCGAATCTCCAAGCGTTAAAACCCCCGAAATATTAAACCCATCAATTCTAAACTCTCTAAGATACAACAAAGTAACATTTCCATCGATTACGGTTCCTTTTGAACCCTGCAAGGTTACGCCTGTTTTCGGCTGCGAGGACCCTGTTTCGACGGCTTGGGCGTAACCGTCATAGTGGATGTTTTCGTTATAGTTTCCAGCGGCAACTTTGATGGTGTCGCCGTCTTTTGCAGACGCAAGAGCGCTTTGGATTGTAGTGTAACTTGCAGATGGCACCTCAAGAATAGATGTAGCATTGACTGTTGGGGTATTCAAAGTGAGGGCAGATGTGGTTGCGAGGGTAAGGATTAACAAAACTGGCAGAATATGGGTTTTTAAATTGTTTAGGCGCAATCGTTACCCCTCAGTTGAAGTTTGAATGAACAAAAAAGTTGTACGACAACTAAAAAGAATGTGTGATAACATAATGCAACAACAAACTATTGTCAATCAGATTTTTCTGAAAAATCAGAAAGTTTAAAAAGTTCAGACGCAAATTGTTATTAGGAATTTACATGAGCAAATGCGATTGTGAAGCAGACTCTTACAAAATTGACGCAGTAATATCCATGGATGCAAAAGGCCAAATAGTGCTCCCAAAAGACCTGCGAGAAAAAGCAAACTTTAACCCAAACGACAAAATCGCAGTGGTAACATGCGAAAAAAACGGAGAAGTCTGCTGCATCATGATGTTAAAAGCTGAAAAATTACAAGGCGCCGTAACAAAAACACTAAGCCCATTACTTAAAGGAATAACCCAACAGGAGAGCTAAAATTTTTGAAAGAAGAAAACATTAAGAAAATTGTTAGAAACCGTTACACAAAAGTCGCTAAGACAAATGGTTCTTGCTGTGGCTCAAAAGCAAGTTGCTGCTCAGCCCCCACAAACAAGCAAGTAAGCAGCATGGTTGGATACAGTCAAGACGAGATGGATTCGGTTCCAGAAGGTGCTAATCTGGGCTTAGGCTGCGGTAACCCTACCGCTTTGGCGTCTTTGAAAGAGGGTGAGCGGGTTCTTGATTTAGGTTCAGGGGCGGGGTTTGATTGCTTTTTAGCGGCCAAAAAGGTTGGATTGCAGGGCAAAGTTATTGGAGTGGATATGACGCCTGAAATGCTTGACAAGGCAAGAGCCAACGCAAAGAAAGGCAACTATACAAACGTTGAGTTCAGGCTTGGAGAAATAGAAAATCTGCCAGTAGCTGATAATTTTGTTGATGTGATAATTTCTAATTGTGTAATCAACCTTGCGCCAAATAAGAAGCGGGTGTTTGAGGAAGCTTTTAGAGTTCTTGCGCCCAATGGCAAATTGATGGTTTCGGACATTGTTTTGTTGAAAAAGTTGCCGGAGTCGATTCAAAGTAACGTTGAAGCTTACGCTGGATGTGTTGCTGGAGCTGAGCTTAAAGACAAGTATCTGGAGCTTATTCGAAATGCAGGATTTGCTGACGTTAAAGTTATTGAAGAGAAAAATTATCCACTTGAATACGTAATAAGCGAGTCCACACTAGTGGAAGCCATTAAAATGTCAAATATGACTGAGCAAGAGGTCAAGGAAGCGTCAAAAAGCGTGGTAAGTGTTAAGGTTTCAGCTGTTAAAAAGTAGGCCAGGCATCAGTTTTTTATTTCCAGCTACACTTCATAACAAAATCTATATATTTTTATCAACCCCACATAGTACAAGCGGGTGTTTGATTACGAGCCTTGACTGGAAAAAATGGACAAAAAACGATTTAATCTTTGGAATTATCCTCCCAACAACAGCAATATTTGTTATAGTATTAATTTCCCAATTGTCGGCACTAACCGAAGGAGGCTTCGGAGCCGTATACGGGATTGTCTCAGAAATTTTTGAACTAGTCATCATAACTGCGGTTCCCTTAGCTCTTGGACTATTATGGAATCAATGGGCTGGAGGCGCCTCAGGATTTCTGCTAGGAACCATGTATGCACTTTACTGGCATGACAGTTACGGCAGGTACACAGGGTCAGGCCTCATACTCTTAGCCTACATCTTAAGTGCAATGCTAATCGGTTACATGGCAGGAGCTTTAAACAAGAAATCAGACAACTTTAAAAGAATACTAATCTCAGGCGTAATCGCTTCCACCATAGGCGGCTTAGTCCTGTTCACTTTACTGCAAATGTCACCAATGAACGTAGTCACAGGAACAAACGGCTTCATATTGACAGTTTTGACACGCCCTCTCACTGCTTTGCTTACTGCTATTGTAGTTAAAGTATTGTTTTGGTACGGCATGGGAAACCAGAAAACCCAAAACATTTCCCAACCACCCCTTCAAAGGATTAACTCTTGAGCCAAGCCAAACATCTTGCAGCAACAAAACCTGCATACACTACGAAGATTAACATTGCACCTTAAACAACCCTGAAAAAAGTGGCGAAAGCTGCCTTGACTTTGAAGACATTATGGATTGCTTAGGCTAAAAGCAGATGCAATAAGAGGAACACTTAGTTGACCAAGTTTATGCCGCTTACTGAACGGGTTATTTTAGGTCTTGGAAATATTCGGTTATCCAAGCTTTAATTTCGTCTCTTGCACGGCGGAAAGCTGCAAGCTTTTCTTCTTCTGAACCTTCAACTTCTGAGGGGTCTTCAAACCCATGCACAACATAATTTTTCAGTTTATGCAGCTTTTCATAGATTATTTGCGGCTTACCCATCATCATAGGGGATGAACACAGTCTGCACAGAGTTTTTGCACTGCTTTGGCAAACAGAAACAGCCAAGTCGATTTCGGTTTCGCTGAATTCGTCAAGGCTTTTAGAATACTGTTTTGAAGCATCAATGCCCAGTTCAGTCAACACTTTAACGGCTAATGGGTTGATTGTTGTTGGGTTAGTTCCTGCACTAAAAACGTCATATTTTTCGCCATAAACGTTACGTAGTAGACCTTCAGCGATTTGTGAACGAGCAGAATTATGAGTACATATAAAGAGGATTTTTAGTTTTTCCATTTAGGATTTCTCTGTTTGTAGTTTATCAATGATTTTTTGGGTTTCTTCTTCAGACGGATGCGTTATAGCACCAAAGGGACAAACGTCTTCACAACCGTGACAAAATACTACGCAACGGTTTGGGTTAACCATGGTTTTCTTTTGGCCGTCTTTTTCTTCTGTTCTGAAGGCTTTGGTGTGGCAGAAGTCTACACATTTTCCGCAGGTTGTGCATTTTGTGTAATCTATTATTGGGTCCCAAGGGATTTTGTTTCGAGGGATTCCTTTGTAGTTGGTTTTGGACATGTCTGGTTTCACCTTAAAAAAATGTCTTTATAACAACTTTTTAATATTGTTATGAAAATATTAAAAAACAACATGTCCACCCCTGAAAATCAAAACAGGTTCAAAGCCGCAGTCTTCCAAGCCCTCTCCGACCCCATCAGACTAGAAATAATCGCTTACCTACGAGACGGAGAAAAATGCGTCTGCCAAATAGTACCCCAACTAAACCTAATCCAACCCCTAGTTTCAAGACACCTAAAAATCCTAAAAGACGCAGGCATAGTCAGATGCCGAAAAGACGGAACAAAACGTCTATACTCAATTGTAGACCCACGCATATTCAACGTAGCAGATGCCCTAACAGGCGAATTAGTCAAAACATTAACTAAAGAAGCATTCGAAAACGCTTTCTGCACATAAACAAACAACCTATTATATTCTGTAAACAAAAAAATCAAAAACTCGGAACAACCATGCTTCTTTCTTCTAGAAATTTTAGGACATGCTGATGTATTTGGTCTCTGATAGTTCGGAATTTATCAAGTTTTTCTTGATCTGAACCAGCAAAAACTGTTGGGTCTTCAATATCCCAGTTAATTCTTGTTGAGGCACCAAAAACAACGGGGCAGTTAGGCTCAGTTTTTCTGCAAACACTTACTGCTACCCCAAAATGTTGACCCTTTATAAGTGCCCACATATCCTTTGACTGCTGATTTGACAGGTCATACCCGATTTCCTGCATAACCTTAACAGCGAGGGGATGTATCGGCAAAGGTTTGTAGCCGCCACTGTAAACTTCAAACTGGTTTGCAGCGTAATGGGAAAGAAAAGCTTCAGCCATCTGGCTTCGAGCTGAATTATGGGGGCACACAAAAATAACCTTAATTTTCGCCAATTTGCATCGACCCCAAAACTTATTGAAATATTGGTTTTGTTGTTTATCAAGGATTTTTCGAGTTTACTCTTACTAAAACACAGAGAAGGCCGACTAGAACAAGTGTATTTTGCTATTAGAAGTAGGAGCAGTGAATATTATCTAAAGCAAGAACTCTTTTATTGCAAGGCATTCAAAGTACTTTTTAGATGAGTATGAAGAAGAAAGCTTTTGCTTTATTGCTTATTCTTGTTTTTGTGTCGTCTTCGAGTTCACTTAGTGCGGAAACTATAACTGAAGAGCCAGAACTGCAATGGAGTAAGAATTATGAGGGCATTAACGGCAATAATGTGATTCAAACATTCGATGGAGGATACCTCATTGTTGGAACAACTGCAACCCAAAATACAGTGCTTTACCTAATGAAGGCTGATTCTTTGGGTGAATTGCAGTGGGAGAAAAAGTATGGAATGGAATTTGGAGTAGGCGTTAGTGTAGATGCTATAACTCAAACAGCAGATGAGGGTTTTGCATTGTGCCATTTAGGAGGTTTCTTTTCAGGCAACCGTGATGATGGATGGTTTTTAAAAATTGATTCTCAAGGAAACGTTGAACTAAATAAGACTATGACGGTTGAAGCAGGATATGCCTCATTTTTTTCAATAATCCAAACCAGTGATAGAGGCTTTGTTTTAACCTGCAGAGGACTATTTTGGAACATGAGCGTCTTTGGCGACATCATAAAAATGGACGAATATGGAAAGACTATTTGGGAGAAAATTTACAGTCTAGCTTCAGTAGATTCAATTGTTCAAACAGACGACGGTGGGTTTACTTTGTCGGGAACCTGGAATTCTGACGCATGGTTTGCCAAAACTAATTCACAAGGCGAAATAACGTTAACTAAAACTTATGGTTATGGGGATTTTAGGTCAGTCAGTCAAACCAGTGATGGAGGATATATGCTGACTGGTTTTACGGGTTTAGGACTTGATTGGATTCAAAAGATTGATTCTGACGGAAATGTTGTGTGGGAACATAAGGAAAGAAATAGTGGTATGGGTTCAGTAAAACAGGCGTCAGATGGAGGATATTCTGTTGTTGGCTTGATTGCAGAATCTTCAGGATTTATTAGGAGACCCTACTTTGGAAAAATTGATACAGATGGAAATTTCTTGTTTAACGTAACATATGATACAACAGACGTCTTTTCGATTGTACCCAATGAAGATTACAGTTTTACACTTGCACACACCAGCGGCGGCGTAAGACTGGAAAAGTTTAGCTTTCCATCATCCAAAGTTCCGCCATCGACAAGCGTTCAATTAACAGCAGCACCGGTTAACCAAACAGAAAACAGCACAACTTTAGTTATTGCACTTACGTCTGGAGGCGCGATTGCATTAGCAGCCACAGGTTTGCTTGCGTACCACAAAAAACATAAACATTAAAAAACAGGAAAGCAAGCGCCATGATTTTGTTCCAGCCCGCCTGCATTGCTTTCATTGCTTTATTTTTCATACCAACCTATTAGGCTCCAAATAGTGGTTCTATGCAGAAACCTATAGGGGGTCTTCATTTTAGAGTAGGGGTAGGCTCTATTCGAGTGTTTTCTACCTAAAAACATGTAAAAACAGTTTAAAAAAAATTAAAGAAGAACACAACCTTTAACAAACCAAAAAAAGATATTCTTTTTGCTTCGCCGTAGATGAGCACCCGTAACGACGGACTTAACAGAGGAACGCAAGAACTACAAAGCTTGCACCTATGACCGCTTGAGTTCTACCCAATTACGGGACAGGTGAGGCAACGGGCGAAAATAAATTCCCGCGCCGAGAGAGCTTAGCCAAGCTTAAAGCGACGCTCAGCTGTGAGGTTAAGTGTTAGGTTACGTTGGGAGACAAAGTAGCCCGTAAAAAAGATTTTTAAGAATAGGATATTGATGATTTTAAAAGCAACCGAAATGCTTCTTTGTTGGTTTTAATTGTTTCCAAGGATTTCTCTTCATTTTGGCATAAGGCAAGCATTTCTTGTTTTAAGTTTTGAACTTGCATTGTTGCTAAAGCGATTTTTGTTATTGTTTGAGCGGTTTGTTTTGTTAATTTGGCTTGCAATAAAGCAGTGATTTTCTCGCGGACAGCGGCATCTTTGAATGCATACAGCAGAGGCAAAGGTAAAAATTCATTTTTATGGCGGCACTTCAATTCATTTGGGTCTTGCATATCGGCAAACTCGTTTTTTACAGTCATTAACAACCCCAAAGTTTTTCCAAAATGGCTTAAAGCCTCAACTTCGCATAATTTGCCTTGACCCAATATGGCGCCAATCTCAGCACAAGCTTGAGCTATAGAACCCTTTGCTTCAAGTACATCACGAAAATCAACTGCAACGCTTAAGGGGTTTCTTCGCAGGCATATTTCATCTGTTATGGAACGCCCAATTTTAAAGAAAGATTGCTCTATTATGTCAAATACTGCTTGCCGTGTTTTTGTCGGAAGCTTTTCTGTTGCCCTGTGAAGAAGGACAAGCCCCTGAAAGAGCAACATGTCGCCAGCGAGGAGGACTAAGTCTTTGTCAAATTTGCCATATGCCGTTTTTTTATTTCCTTTTATTTTTGATTTGTCAATTATGTCATCGTGTATGTCGGCGGCTCCAGTGAGAAGTACTACTGCCGCGCTTATCTGATGTGTTTTGGATGGGTTTCCGTTTACTGCTTCGCAGCATAGGGCCATTAAGGCTGGGTGGTGTGTGTTTGGCCATGTTTCTTCTATGAAGTATTGTGTTAATTGTTTGAGTTGTGAGGGAATGTTTGGGTTGTTTAGTGTTTCTTTTGCTATGTTTAGGCCTTGTTGTCCATAGTTTGTGAGCAGGGTTTGGATTTGGTTTTGGTTGGTTGTCATGTTTTTTGCCACTGAAGGGATGACGGTTTGTTTAATCAGCAATGACCATTTAGTTACTCACAATACTTATATCTTACGAGTAAATACACTGACTTAGTGCTAAAGGGAAAAGCATGCAAACCAAAAAAATCACAGTAATAACAACATTTTCAATATCAATAATGCTTTCAATAACCCTGCTAACAATTCCCGTCTTCGCAATAACTGGCAACAGCCACCCAGACGGCACCCATTCATTTGTTGGATTAATAGTCTTTTATAACCTTGACGTGGATGGCAGTGAAATCCCTGTCTCAGTTAGCAGCGGTGTTCTCCTTTCACCTACAATAATGCTAACAACTGCTCATAGTTGCTTAACACACAACGTCATAGTTTGTTTTGATGAAGGGCCAATCACATGGAGTATAAACGATGGTCAACTTGAAATTCAAGGTGTAGCCGAAACCTATGAGGGTACTGCTTATCTAAGCCCCGAATTTCGGATAAGCCAAACAAGCAACAGTTTGCCCGAATTCATTCACAGTGACTTAGCAGTAATTATCTTAAAGGAGCCCGTTCCTACAGGTGTTGTTGATACTTATGCTAAGCTTCCAACAGCGGGACTGGTTGATAGCTTACCAGCAAGAACCGAAGTTACTCTTGTAGGATACGGGTTTGAATTAACCAGCCCAGTAATAATGCGCAATTTTGCATATGCCAAGCTGGTTTCGGACAATTTTGTTTGGAGTAACGAATTCATCAGGTGTACAGCATCCCCGGGTGATGGCAAGGGAGGAATAAACAATGGAGACTCAGGTGGACCTGTGCTTTTGAAAGACACTAACGTGATTATTGCGGTTCATTCATACACTGTAAACACTAACTGTGCAGGTGTATCGTATCATGCTAGAATTGACTTACCTCAAGTTTTAGATTGGATAGCGGAGGTGAGCCAGTTTGAGTAAGAAACAAAACGTTAGAGTAAAACCTAACCCTACTTCAGTTGGCATGTGGTGGTAAAACGATGAATTCAATTTACCTCATTTTTTTGCTTAGCAACCAGTTTACTTTTGGATTGTCATTCATTAATGCATAGTTTGAAAAATTCCATGCAAGAGGAAAACTAAATGCAACTAAACCTTGGGCAAAAGAACCTGTCAACTAACGAGTTAAAAAACTCTTTTGCAGGCATAATTATGGTTGCCAACACATTCATTTGGTACTTGTACAGTTGCCGCATCTTATCCGAAGTTACTTTAAACAGCGAGTTTTCAAACGCCCAGGTTTTGCTTATTTGGAGCATGACCATTCTTGGAGCAGTCGTGACGTCATTTTTTGGATTTTACATTTCAAATAAAGTAAAAACAAAAACAGCGTTTATTCGTTATTGGCTGATTGCAGGAATACCCCTATCTTTATTGCCCTTAATCATAAATGTCACATCATTTTTCCACTCAATAATTTTCTTCTCTTTGGCAGGTGCATATTTTGGATTGGGCATGCCTGTTTCTTTAGCTTATTTTGCTTCAATAACAAAAGAAACAAACCGTTCAAGACTTGGCGGGTTTACCTTTCTCACAATTTTTATAGGAGTCACGATTCTTGGGGCCTTAGGAATAACAGACCCACAACTTAACGGCATAGTTTTAGCAGTTGTCAAAGCTACGGGAATAGTAGCTATTTTAAAAATTAATGTAGCAGAAGATATTATTCCTAAAGACAATGTTTCATATAAACAAATTTTCAAAAACAGGACGTTTATGCTCTATTTTATCCCATGGATAATGTTTTCAATAGCCAACTACATTGCTGCACCTATAGTTAGTCAAATCTTCCATCCAGACCTGTTTCAAAGCCTTATGATGACAGAAAACGTTTTGGCAGGAGTTTTTGCTGTTGTTAGCGGGTTTTTAGCGGACTATATTGGAAGAAGAAGATTGGTTCTTACAGGATTTGTTCTTTTAGGTTTAGGCTATGCAAGCCTTGGACTATTTTCCGAGAGTATTGCGGGTTGGTGGCTTTACACGGTTGTAGATGGGGTTGCTTGGGGGATTTTCTATACGATTTTTCTTATGACCATTTGGGGAGACATCGCGCTTGGAAAGAATAGTGAAAAGTATTATGCTATTGGTTATTTGCCGTTTCTTTTTTCAATACTTACTCAACTTTCTGTTGGCACAACTATTTCCTCAACGATAAATTCGACAGCAATTTTTTCGTTTACCAGTTTGTTTCTTTTCATAGCGGTTTTGCCCTTAGCATATGCGCCTGAAACGTTACCGCTTCAAGTTATGAAGAATCGGGAGCTTCATAATTACATCAAGAAAGCGCAACGTGTCAAGGATTCAAGTTAAAACCGCTTCAGTTTGAATGCAATTCAGAAACATCATGATACCTATTCGCTTTTATCAAATAAAACTGACAAATTTGGCGCCGCCCAAATCTAACTCTTTTCTTTTCGTTTGTTCTTCTTAAAGAAGCGACAAAGCTACAAAATGGCTAAAAAGCTGTATATTGAGTGTCAATTGTGGTGTCACTTGTGTGACAACTAGCCTTCTTATCACTGAATTGTATTTTCAAATAATGCAAGTTAAGCCTAATTTTTAAGAAGGTAAAACAATGAAAAATAAGAAAGTTTTTTTTGTAATTTCTACGACAATACTGATTGCATCAATATTTCTAGCAATTCCTAATACATCTGCGGCAACGCCTCAAAACGGTTTAACAGAAGACGACTTTCAAAGGTTAAGCACAGAAGGGTTTGGAGACTCAGCAAACAGTTACGCTTGGGGAGTCGGATACCTAAACGGTGCATTGTATGTTGGAACAAACCGGCATCACTTATGGTCAGTCATTGAAGGCTTAAGCTACAATTTTGAAATGTTGGGATTACCAATATCGCTGAATTCCTTGGATTTGGCTGATTCACCCGCAGACCCTGTTGGGTCAGAAGCATGGGCTAACGAAATGCGCGCAGAAATCTGGAGATACCAAAACGGTCAATGGGAACTTGTTCATCAAGCAGGCATACTAGATCTTGGCGATCAAGGTTACTATCCTGAATCCTACGGATACCGAATGATGGGCGTATTTAATGGAAAAATCTACGTTTGTGGTTTAGGTACCTGGTGGCCTCCAATGCCGATAAGTCGAGTGTTAACATCCGAAACTGGAGATTGGGGGTCGTGGCAAGATGTTTCAGGAGACATCGCAGGCACAAACAATGTTCGCGGATTAGTTGAGTACAAGGGCAAACTTTACGTGAGCGCTTCAACACCTGGTTCTTCAGTTTCTGGTGCAGGTCTTGGAGCAATTTGGTGCTCATCTAACCCCGGTGTTGATCCATGGGTAAAAGTATGCGAAGACGGCTTTGTAGGCAGCGAAAGCAATAACACTGAAATTCCATATTTGACAGTTTTCAATGATTACCTGTACGCTTCAACTCTAAACTATGAGCAAGGGTTTGAAGTATGGAAGACAGATGGCACAGACTCAAATAACGATGGCATCTATGACTGGATTCAAGTAATCAAGGACGGTTTTGGCGACACATGGAATCAATGGGGAATGACCATGAAAGCGTTTAACGATCACCTCTATGTTGGAACAGCAGTCGGCGTTGGCATGGTAATCAAAAACAACACCGTAGCAGGTACAAGACCTTCAGATTTGATACGTATAGACAAAGATGACAATGCAGAACTGGTTATGGGTTCATACGTTGCCTATGATCCAGTTGAGGGGTACCCAACTTTTAGAAACCCACTAAGCAAATGGCCTGCAGGATTCGGAAACCCACTTAACGTTTACATATGGCATATGGAAGTTCACCAAGGCGTTTTATACGTTGGAACTTTTGACATGTGTGGTTTTCTAAAGTATGCACCTGAACTTGTCAGTAGCCTGTTGAATCCTGAACAGCTAGAGCAATACAAAGCGGAAATAATTACCCCAGAAGTTCAATCTTTACTGGAGCAGCACCCAGAGTACGAAACTGAAATTAACGGATTGCTCGAAAAACTTGAAACAGTTGACACTCAAACAATAATTGAGTATATTGATCAAAACTTTGCTGGCGCAGATCTTTGGAAAACAAGCGATGGAATAGAATGGAAACCCGTTACTTTAAACGGTTTTAACAACCCAAACAACTATGGCATTAGACGATTAATGTCAGTTTCAGACAAGTACCTAATTATTGGAACAGCCAACCCATTTACAGGAAAACCTAACGGTGGATGCGAGGTTCTTTTAGGTTCAGACGGAAAAACAGTATTCTACGACGGCTTTGAATCACATAATTTCAAGAAATGGAGCGGAACAAGCACATCCTACGGCGAGAAAGCATATGTAACTTCTGCAGTTGACAAATTTGGAAGCTACAGCGCCAAATTCACTTCCAACGGAAAGAGCGAAATCGAAAAAGCCTATTGCTACAAATACGTACACAGCACAACCATGGTATCCGCAAGTGCATACTTTAAGGTTGCAACATCGGGTATTCGCCAAGTTGATGATTCATTCTCGCTGATAAAATTGGAAGCTAAAGGTTTTCCTGTCGCTTATGCTGGTTGGACCCGTACAGATGACGGGTTAAGATGGTTCCTAAAAGTATATGATGGCGACCATTTTGAGACAGTTTACTCCAACGAGCAACCTACTAGAGGAACCTGGTACAACGTTGACATTCGATGGATTGATAGCACAAATCAGGGTTCAGCAGAACTTTGGATAAACAACAATCTTGTATGCTCAATGTACGGGTTAAACACTGCAGATAAAGGTGCGGTAAATCTTGTAAAGTGCGGACTGCCAACCCTTGACAGTTGCGGTGCAACAACAGTTTACGCAGACTCATTCTACGTTAAAACCTACATATAACAAACTTTTTACACCCCATTTTTTTGTTAAATTTTTTTATTGTAATTGGTTTCTTGGAGCCGCTAAGCCTGCGAAAAAACAAGTTTTTAAGCGTAAAGCAAATCAATATTTATAACACTTGACTATTTCAGCAGGACTTTACCTTGGACATTGAAAAGAAAATAGAACTAATCACAAGACCGCCAACAGAAGAAGTCGTAACCATAGACGATTTAAGGCATCTTCTTGAAACTGAAGAACATCCAATTGCCTACAACGGTTGGGAACCTTCAGGCCTTGCGCACCTTGGAACAGGCGTAATTTGTGCTTACAAAATGAAAGACTTCGCTGAAGCCGGCGTGCATTTCAAAGCGTTCCTAGCAACATGGCATGCATGGCTTAACAACAAACTTGGCGGCGACTTAACACTTATTCGTAAAGCTGCAGACCTGTTTAGGCATTCGTGGATTGCCCTTGGCGTTCCAGCAGACAAAGTAGAATTCATCTACAGCGACGAGTTGTACAAAGATATTGATTACTGGGCAAAAACTGTTAAAATCTCCAAAGAACTTACCATTGCCCGAACCACACGCACTTTAGAGATTGCGGGAAGAAAAGAAGGCGAAGCACACTACGTCTCAGATTACCTGTACACGCCAATGCAGGTTGCAGACATTTTTGAAATGAAAGTAAAAATGTGCCAACTAGGCATGGATCAACGAAAAGCTAACATGGTGGGACGCGAAATCGGCGAAAAAATAGGTTACTGGAAACCTGTCTGTGTTCACCATCATTTACTGCAAGGCTTGGCTAAGCCGGCGATTTGGCCTATTCCAGAAGGACAAGAAAGAGAAGCCATAGCCAGCGCCAAGATGTCAAAAAGCAAGCCAGACACTTGCATATTCATCTACGACCAACCCATGGAAATCAAGCAGAAAATGAGCAAAGCCTTCTGTCCCGAAAGAATAGTTAAACACAACCCAGTGCTTGATGTTTGCAAGTACATCATTTTCAGAGAAAAACCAGTCTTCACAATTGAACGGCCAGCCAAATTTGGCGGAAACGTCGAATTCCAAAGCTACCAAGAACTTGAAACCACCTACGCTGAAGGCAAACTGCATCCAATGGACCTTAAAAACGGCGTCGCCACAGAATTAGGCAATATCCTTGAACCAGTAAGACGCTACTTTGAAAACAATCATGAAGCTAAAGATTGCCTTGAAACGGTGCGGGCAGCCAAAATCACGCGGTAAAATGTCAACCAAACTAAAAGATAGACAAGAAAAAATTGAGCAAATCATAGCAAAACTAATAGAAGAATCAGACAAAGGCACCCCCGTAGTGGTCGAAGGCAAAAAAGACGCTGACAACCTCAGGCTTCTTGGCATTGAAGGCACTATTGTAACTGTTAAAACAGGCGGTAAATCCTTTCTGGATGTTGTGTTTGAGATTGAAGCGTCTGGCGCGCATAGTGTGGTGTTGCTGCTGGATTTTGACCGACGCGGCAAGCAAGGAACTAAACGGCTGGTTTTGGAACTGGAAAGGTTGCACATTAAAGCAGATGTGCGGTTTTGGCAAAAACTTCACGGGTTAGTAGGCAGAGATATCCAATGCATTGAGAGCCTACCCAACTATTTGGAGACAATCAAAGCCAAAACAGGCACCTAAACAGTTTTTCAACATACTTTTGGCTCAGTTTTCAACCAATAGGACCTACCCCCCTTAGGTTTCTGCAATGAGTTTCTAATAGCATCCAAATAGGTTGACTGCTAAAACCAACAAATCCATTCCGTGCGGGTGGTAACGTATTTATCAGTAAAACATATCTTGGAGGGTACTAACCTATTTGCGCTGTGCGCAGGGGTCGCCGAGCATGGTCAAAGGCGTAGGCTTCAGGAGCCTATCCTCTAGAGGTTCGTGGGTTCAAATCCCACCCCCTGCACCTTTAAATACAAAATAGCAGGGGATTTTTCTGGCGATGTTTCTTACATTTTGCGTTTCCTAAAGATTTTAGCGCCCTCAAACTCAGTCACGTACTCAAAACCAGCTTCAATTAAACTGCAGATTTCCTTCTCTGACTTGGCAACTTTTGAAATGTACTCTGTCTCGCCCTGAAATAATGCCTCGTCCAGCTGAACGTAAAGCTCTGTGTTTTTGAAGTTCTTGTGTCCAAGCCTTTGCATGACGTAGTACATGTCTTTGTGTTGATGATAGAGCATTGTTCCCTTCCAGTACCGTAATGTGTGGAAGTGGATTTGGAAGATTCTTGGATTGCCTATTTTCTTGGCTACTTTTCGTCGCTGTCGTTGGAAGTTGACGGAGAAATTGTCTATAAGCCATAGATTAAACACCAGAACTGGAAGAGCCAAAGTTATCTTAAAACGCGTATTAATAATGATAATTTTGTTATTTGTGCTGTGAATAATAGCGGTTTTGTTTTTATGTGTTAAATTAGCTTCATAATCAATTCAATACTTGCATAATAATGCTTTTACCGATAGTTTTATCTACAAATTGAAAGGTATCAGATGTCTATCAACTGGAACGTGTATTTATGAACGTAGACACACCGCTATCAACAACTTTAGACAAATCAGATTATAATCGATGTCTTGAGTTTGTTTTGAACCTCTATTATCTTTGGGGCGCTCCACGGGGCGATTTTAGAAGTTCAGGCCAAGAACGAGACATTGAAAATACATAAATGATCATATCGGCGGAAAACTCGCAGAAGTAGCGGTTCAAAAAATAATGGCGACTAAAGGTGTTGACATCAAAGTTGGTTTCGAAAAGTACACTGAACTAAAAGAGATGCATCAGGGCGACATTGAAGGCGTTAAGCGTAGTGCGCAAGGGTCCTATGAAACACCCAACCTCAAAGTGCAAATTAAAGAAACTAAACCCCGAAATAGGTGGCATACTGTCCCTTGGAATGAATGGACTGGCGCAAGGCAGGATGTTTATGTATTTGTTCGCATTGATTTCCCGCTAGATCATTTGATAAGAAATTTTAAGCCACATCTTTCTTGTGCGAGCTCTGAATTGCTTGACAAAATACCTGATTCTCTTGAAATGGAAGCCGCGCTTGAAGCTGTTTATTATCAGGATGAACTCGAAAAAATAGGGGGTCCTATGGAAGCAAGTACCGACTGTTTCTTTGATGCCGATAACTTGTTTGTTACATCAAAAAGAGGTATTGATGCAGCTGTAAGAAAGGATGATAAACTTTCAACTTTAAATTTGAATATCTCCTCAAAACCCTTTTTGCTAGATGTTCCAGCAAGATACTATGAAAAGAAGAATGCTAAAAGTGTAAGCAAGTACTTGGTAATAAGCAACACAACAGTTATCGCTCACTCGGTATTGGGAAAATACAAGTTGTCACCAGGAATATATCAGATAAAGGACAATCCTGTAACGTATCTAAGAGAGGACAACTTGGGTATTCATTGTAGAAACGTTAGCTTTAGAGAAGACCAATGGGCTAAATTACTTAAGGATTTATAAACAGACTACACAATGGCAATCATGTTTTGCCCATAAATGCACATTTCTTTTAAAAAACATTTAATACATTGTGGCTTTTTAGGTCGGCAAACTTCATGCGCAAAATCAATAATGGCAAGGTTAAAATCACGTGCACTCTTTTCGGGGATTAATTCCGAAACGAATGCCCAAATTTTTGGATCATTTCTGGCTCTTTTCTTAGAAGTTTTTAAGTTAAAAACTCTCTCCATTACTCTGATGGCGTTTGTATCGACCATAGGCACATCTTGTCCATACGACATGCAAAGTACTGAGTTGGCAGCATACTTACCTACGCCCGGTAGAGTCAAAAGGCATTTTTCATCTGCAGGTATCACTCCGAAATAATTCGTTATTATTTCATACGCCAACTTTTTCAGCAAGTCGCCTCTTTTATTCTCCATACCTAATGGTTTCAAGAGTTTTTTTAATTCTATGTCGTCTGCATCTGCGAGTGCTTTTACGTTTGGGTATCTTTCTACTAAAAGCAAAAAAACCCCTTGAACCTGTTTGGAAGTAGTTTTCCGCAATAATAATTCTGCCAAAAGGATTTGGTAAGGGTCGTTTGTTTGTCTCCACGGATAATCCTTTCGATTAACCGAGAACCATTCTAGTAATTTTGCACTAAATTCTTTTTCTTTAATGCTCATAGAGTGTTGCCCTCTTTTTGAAGAATGCTGGCGATTATTTGTGCTATTCTCTTGGCAAGTAGTGGTGGTACTGCTTCGCCTATTTGTGCTCTAATTTCTTGGGTTTTTCCGCTGAATTGAAAGCTGTCAGGAAAAGTTTGTAATCTCGCTCGTTCCCTGTTTGTTGTGGTTGCACGTTTGCGTTCATAGTGATAACCCCATGTTCCGCCACCACCGAATGCAACAACTGTTGGAGCTGGCTTTAGTGGATGGAGGCGTCTGTAGATAAGGCTCATACCTTTGCCTTCAACAGACCATTTTGTATTGTTAACAAATACATGATTTTCATCGGGAGGTATCATTTGTATTCTTGCTAAAACATTAGAACTGTCCTTTCGAATAGTGTTGCTATTATCTGTGCTTTCGACAGTTGTGATTGGCTTCTGATAATATCCTAATTCTTTTAACAGGTTTACATGCTCTTTGAAAGCATTGCTTATTTCTTCTTCATTCCAAGGTATTATCTTGTTAATGAAGAGATAGTCTTTGATAACATCAAATCTTAATTTCTCCCAAACATTTTTCTTCCACTTTAGTGCTTCAGGCGTATTAACCTCATCGGCGACTCCTTTGTATTCATTCATAATCTCATAATATTTGTCCTGCAATTCTGTAAGGGGTTTTCCTTCAAACACTTCTAATGGTGTAAGAGGATATTTCCCGCTTAGAGAATCTTCGCCCCTTAATCGCTTACTCAATTTTTCTGTAGCTTGGACCCTTTGTTTTTCAGTTTGCATGATGTCCTTTCGGATGCCAACTATTATAAGACGACGCCTTGCTTGAGGTACACCCAATTTTGAAGCGTTAACTATTTCGCTAAACAAAATATCATAATTTTGGCTTTCACTTTTGGCGTGATTACCAATTAAATCTGTAATTTCTTTTTGGCGCTTTTTTAAATCTTTGAAATCGCTAAGTATTGTTTGATATGCCAAACCGTCATTTGCGCTAACTAATCCAGGCACATTTTCAAAGACAAAAAATTTTGGTTGAAGATGGATCAATGCGTCTACATAGTAAGCATAAAGCTTGCCTCGTGTAACTTTCATTCCAGCTCGTTCACTTTGTGGGCCTCTAATAAGTGAAAAATCTTGACAAGGTGGTCCACCAATCAATACGTCTGGCTGGAATCCCTCAAATTTATCAAATTTTACACTGGCTACATCTTTGTTAAAAATTGCGGGTGTGTCCTTAATTTGAGGTTGTTCATCGGTAAAACGTTTAGCATGGAAGTTCTTTGAATAAGTCTCTGAAGGCGCGCCTTTTAGTTCATTCCCAAAATTGCTTCTAAAATCGCAGGTTAAGTGGAATCCTAAATCTAGTCCACCTGCTCCGCTAAATAGGGAGAACACTTTATAGGGCGTTTCCATTGTTGTTCTCTCAAAATCTATGTGACGCGTTTTAAATAGCTTATCAACAAAAATAGGGTTTTTCAAAGTCATGTTGGTTCAAACGTCGTATTTGGGCATATGACCTATAAAAAGAGTTTTAACAAACTCGATCACAATTTGATTTTAGTTCTCCATGTTTGTAGCAACTAATAATGTGATCATTAACTAATCCTGTAGCCTGCATAAAAGCATAACAAATTGTAGGGCCGACGAATTGAAAGCCTCTTTTTTTGAGTGACTTGCTCATTTGCTTAGATTCTTCAGTCTCTGTAGGCAAATCCTCCCAACGAGCAAAAGAGGTATGTCTCGTTTTTCCATTTACAAAAGTCCATATGTACTTATCAAAAGAACCAAAATCTTTTTGGACTTCTAAAAATCGCGAAGCATTATTAATGGCTGCTTGAATTTTCATTTTATTGTGAATAATGCCCGGTGCAACCATCAATCTATTGATATCATTTAGTGAATATTTGGCCACTTTTTGGGGAATGAAGTCATCAAAAGCATTTCTGAAAAGTTCTCGTCTTTCAAG
This sequence comes from Bathyarchaeia archaeon, assembly GCA_050108115.1. Taxonomy (GTDB): domain Archaea; phylum Thermoproteota; class Bathyarchaeia; order Bathyarchaeales; family Bathycorpusculaceae; genus Bathycorpusculum. Next base: position 765,086 of record JBNIDP010000001.1, read on the forward strand.
AATCAACCACCAAGTAAGACCTGCTTGGAAACCTCCAAGAACTAAAAACTCAAAAAACTTTCTATCTTCATGTAACGGAACTCCCCATTCTTCATCATGGTATTTTATGTGTAGGGGATTATATGTATTCCAGCAACGAATTTTATTCATCTTTCAGACTTGATTTAAGAAAGTCAGATATTTATAAAAATAAGGGTTAGACGTGAAAATCCAGGATGTAAGTCGTTTTATTCACTTTATAAAAATCTATATCTGTTCGCCCATACCTAACTAGGTCTGCTTTTTTAACCAACGCTCCATCAACCAAACCAAGTCTTTTCCTAAAATATTCGCCAATTACTCCATTGTTTTCGTATGTTGTTATAGCTTTGGAATTTGATTGCTCCCGTGTTACACGCAATTTTTGCCCATCGTCTGTTTGCAAAACAAAAGGGGTGCCTGTATCAGGGAAAAAGTTCAAATCATCAATATTTTTTGGGACTCTTATGTATGCTTCATTAGGGTTTCTGTTATATTCCGGTCTTTGCCCCCAGTTTAATCCAGACCTTTTTGGTAGCAGTCCATTTCTAGCAAGTAATGAAATTCGCACGTGTGGAAGCCCTTGGTAGGTTGTAGGCATTTTTCCTTGATTCAATAAGATTCCTCTTTCTTAGTAATACAACATTCTATTATTATAACAACTTTGCTCTTAAATCTCAAATTATTGGTTAATAGTTTACTGTTTCATAATCTGTTTCAGCTTTTTTGCATCATTTTTAGAAATCGGTATGTACCTGCTTTTTTACCTTGAAATTGTTATCTCCAAAAAGGGGCGGGTTTTCTCTACACATGTTGAGGCTTCAAATCCCATCCCCTGCACCAAGCAGGAACCCGTGAATTTTAGATTTTTTGCTTTCTACAACTACTTTGACGTAAGGACTATTGAACGAAGGGTAAAGCGTTGATGGTACACGATGAAACTCTGACGAGTTACACCCTTAATTCAAAGGAAAAAATGTTTGTAATCCTGAAAAAAGTGACCTCTAAGAGAAAGACCCTCAAACCAAAAAGTTTTACCTGTGACTAAAACCTTTGATTCTAGCTTTTTATCATATTAGGAATAAATTTGGGTCTTTCCGCCATCTTTATTCTAGGTCCCTCCGCTAGTGCTCTTTTAACAGCCTCAAAAGCTGTGAACAGCCACTATGTTTCATCTGCCATACAAGACGCATTTACCAATGCAATTATACAATTTTTCGGTTTCGTACTGCTCTATGCGTTTTTAGGCATAGGACTTATGCATCAATATAAAGTAGCAAAACAAAGCAGTCCTAAGTGATAAAAAGTCACTATTCCCTCTTTTTACCTTTTCCCACGGCAGGGCGTACCCTTACTTCCTATTGAGGTTAAGAAACGTTGACTAACCTAAATGGGGTAGTCATTAAAAATTTAAGAGCCTTGACTCTTTAATGAATTTTATGCACTGGCTGAAAACGTTGGAAGAAAAAAGGGTTCAATTAATACTAGTTGCATTAGTGGTGACTATTTTATTAGCAGGAGCTGTTTTTTACTTTAATACAAGTATTAATGTACCAAAAATTAGTGTGACACCTACCCCAATTCCAAGCGTAACTGCCACTGCCACTGTTAGCGCTACAAATTCCGCCCCAGCATCAACTCAACCCATACCCACAATTCTAAGACTTAGTATTCCATCAACCGCTGATGTTGGCAAGAACATTACAATTTCTTCAATTTTAACAGATTACGACCAGCATCCAATATCGGGCATACATGTGTATTACACTGAGCCAGAACCACTCGGAATAAAGTTATTGGGCAGTGCATGGACGGATTCAAATGGCTCATCATCAATTACCTTAATTTTCTCTCAATCAGGCAGTCATCAAATTGAGGTCACATACTCTGGAAGGTCAACATATTATCCAAATTCACTCTATGCTGGAAGCAGTGATACAAAAACAATAACAATTTTAGGCTAAAAACGTTGATTTGAAGCAATAAACCCATAGACCGTTTCCCAAGCAAGTGTGTACCCTGCCCTTTCTTGGTGTTCTATAGAGTAGTATTAAATATAATGTGCATATGTTAGCTGTAAGTGGTTGGATGGTAATCTGCAAACCGCACGTTTCCATAAAAGTAAATTGTATATAGGCTTTGGATTTCTGGTAGTATTTGTTTTACTAACAATAGCGATAGCACCCATGATACTTGCTTCTATATCTGATACACCGAAAGAAACTGACACAGACAACTATATCGATATGTATTATTTGGCGACCCATCCAGACGAATTTACAGGTAAATCAATTACCACTATCGGAATCGTTAGGTACCATTCAATCGCTCCTATGTTTGAGGATTTCCAACTTGCTTGCCAAAGCGAAGAAAGATTAGGACCAAATAACCAATTCATTCTTGTGGTCACAAAATCAGCAGGTTTAACGAACCCCAATTATGGGTCTCTTGTAGAACTATCGGGACAATGGGAAGCTACAGAGGACGGATATTATTACCTCAATGCCACAAAACTTTCTACGTTAAAGGCAATGCCGAATTCGACCTTTAGCGAAAAAGATTTTACACTGGAAATAGATTTGCCTAAAAACGTCTATAATGTGGGTGAACAAATCGCTTTTAACGCAACAATAACTAACAATAGTGGTAAAGACGTCAATATGCTTTCTAACGGACACCAACCAGCGGCATTTTTCTATAATATCAACGACAACAGCACCATCTTTGCCGAAACAACTGAAGCAGTCCACCAAGTTTTAAAGGCTAACGAAAAAATCACAAAAACATACGAGTTCAAAGCTAATGAGACAGGTACATATATCTTATACGTACATTACGACATCAGAGTCGATGAGACTTGGGTTGAAGACAAAATCAATATGACATTATCCGTGAAGTAAAATAGCTAATGGGGCAAAAAAATCTACTTGCTGGTCTCATATCACCTTTTATCTACAGTTTAGTATGTATAATATACTTTCAAACAGCAAAAGTAAAAGAAAACTCTGGTTTTAAGAGGAATAAAGCATTTTCTTAGTAGTTATTGCAAGCAGACGGCCCCTATTGAAATCAAAAAGTGATTAGGACTTTGCCGCATCTTTCCATTTTAATTCAAAATATTCTCGAATAACTTGGGCAACGCATGGATTGTCAGAAAAAATGTTCGTACAAAATCCAATTTTTGCGCTTGGCAAAGCTGTCAAAAACACGTCATTATTATCGTTGAAAAATATGTTGACAGCAATAGGGTTCTCTTGATACCTGACCTGCTTGTTGGTTATTTTCTCGAAAAATGGAAAAGCCATGGAAGAAGCCTTTTTCTCGGTAATAAATCGTATCGATAGATTAGGCAACATATTTTTTTTGTTTTCCTTCTCCTTGGATATTAAAAGCATATTTTCTGCAGATAAGATACAGCACAGTTCTTTTTGCGCATTTTGGACTATTTGGTGTGCCTTAAGGTAAAAAAGTTTGGGCGGGATCCAAGCTATCTCTGTTTCCTTTGGGACACCGTTTTTGTAAGCTTCAAAACGTTCGACTGTTGAGCGAATTTTTTTGAGTGACTCCACCATTTTCTTGTCTTTTGCCGCCTTTTGGTTTATTAGATGCGTCATTGCGTCGTCAAAGTCAAGGGGCACAAAAGTGTTGGGCATTCCAACTTTTTTTGAAATTAAACCACGTGAATAAAGGCTGTTTAGAGCTCTGTAAACGTCTCCGCTGCCTATGTTTGAAGATTTGGAGATTTGCGATGCTTTTGAGGCCCCAAGAAGGGCTGCAAGATAGACTTTTGCCTGACTGGATGTAAGGCCAAGCCTGATTAATGCTTCAATCATATCCTGATTAATAGGAGATATGCACTGGTTTTCCAAGAAACTTTTCTCCTTAAAAACATAATATTGGATTTTTTTCTTTTTTTAAAACTAATAAACGGCATTTTGGCTACTTATCGTGTTGCTGTCGGTATAACGTAAGACAGCTAAAATAGAACCTGAAGACCAAGTTGGCAATTTCTACAGACGATTTTTCAATAAAAAAATTCAAAACGTGTTAGAGACTTCACATAAAAGTAATGCAGTTTGCTGGTGGAGTCACATCAGTGCTTTGTTAAATAATCATTGCTATAATTCATAAAGGTCTTTTAAAAAATTGAAGGTAAAAAAATGACGTTTGATTCACAAATAAAAAATAAAATTTTTGGAAATAAAAAAGCAATCTTATCGTTTTCATTGATTCTGATGCTTGTTATGACACTGATGATGACTTTTGCTCAGACAAGCTTAGCTCAAATTGGTGTGCCTCAACCAGAGAAAACTGTGGGCTATATTGACGTTTCACCAAGACTTGTCGGAGTCGGTCAAACTGCAACTGTAAACCTGTTTATCTAGCCTATACCTACAGACTACGCTTATCTGCCATACTATGATGGCTATCGCGGAGTAACTGTAACATTTGTAAAACCTGACGGAACAAAAGACACCTTCATGCCTGTTGATGCAACATGCTTGTATGAAGCAGGACAAACAGAATCACTTGGCGCCATATTCTTCTACTACGAACCCGACATGGCAGGCAACTGGAGCGTAACATTCACAATGCCCGACCAAAACCTAACGGACGTTTCAGGAACGGTACTGATGAAAGGATGCAATAGCAACACAGCCTACTTCACGGTTCAAACCGAACCAGTACTAGCCGGTCTACTAAACGGCTATCCATGGGCAGAACTACCAAACTCAAACACCTTCTGGAACTACCCAATAAACCTCAACAACAGAGAATGGAACCAAATCTCAGGCGACTGGCTGGGCTCGTCAAGCACAGGGGCAACAGTTAGCAATCCTACTTGTCGTTTATGGCAACCCTATGGTTCAGGACCTAACACAGCACACATAGTTTGGGACCAATCGATTAGAATGGGCGGTCTTGTAGGCGGAGATTATGGCAGCATTAGCTATGGTGCTCAAGGCGATGCAATCAATTCTGTAATTATGAACGGTAAAGTATACGTGAACCTACCCGGTGCTAACAAGTTTGAATGCGTTGATCTCACTACGGGACAAGTTTTGTACACCGCAGCTGGCTCGATTTCATATGGATTGCACTTACCTGGAAACGCATACACTCAAAGCAGTTATAGTGAAACCGGAAACGTAGTTCTCCAAAGCTCTTATGGAAACACCCCTACAGCGAACCTATTTGGAACCTCTGGCACCACCTGGAATTACTATGACGCCTATACTGGAACACTGACGCGATCAATCGCCAACGCCTCTATAGGTTTCAACCCCAGCAACGGAATGACCGCCATTTACTACCTTGTTGACGGCACACCACTCGCATATGCAATTACAGGAGCAGCACCCAACCAAAACTTAGTTAGATGGAACATGTCTAAAGTTGCCAGTAACAATTGGCCGACAGGAATTGAATGGCAAGTACCGCTGCCAGCATCAATGATATCACAACTCAATCAGACTGGAGCGCGCGGCAGTAGCTCGACTGGGCTAAATGTGTATGGAGTGGCAAGTGATGGGTCTACGCTTTTGGTAAGAGCAGCACCCAACCAGTATTATGGTTACAGCACAACAGACGGCACTTCACTATGGAACCTTACTTTGAACTATCCAGCTATGCAAAACGAAGAAATCAGCCTGTACCCAACGAATGCGTTTATTGTCTTTGACCCAACTGCAATGACGTTCAAATGTTACTCCATGCTAAATGGCAATTTGCTTTGGGAAAGTGACACCTTCTCTGACTCTACGTGGGCTACAACATGGACCGTTTATTTGACTGAGACCAGTGACAACAACAACTTTTACGCTATGTTCCCAGACGGTACAGTACGTGCTTACAGTTTAGCAGACGGAAATGAAGTATGGCGAAGCACCGCTATTGATTCAACTGAATACCCCAACAATGTAGTGCCCTACGTCGATAACATGGTAATGGTTGGCGGAAATATCTACATTTGCGCAGGCTATTCATCTTTCTACAGAATCAACCCTGTATCAAGATTTGGAATGGTCGTATGTGTTAACGCTACTACAGGAGACATCACATGGACATTAAACGGTGGACTTCGCCCCTCTTCTGCCGCTAATGGCTATGTCATAGCTACAGGAGATAACGATGGAAACATGTATTGTATAGGCAAAGGACCAACATCAACAACAGTGACAGCACAGCAGCAAGTAGGCGGCAGCGTACTAATCCAAGGCGCGATATTAGATACGTCATCAGCTAGTTCCAGTGCAGACCTCACCGCAATGTTCCCCAATGGAGTTCCAGCGATTTCTGATGCTGACATGAGCACCTGGATGGACTACCTGCACATGCAAAACTCAACGCTACTAAACAACCCACCAAACTGCGTCGGCGTCCCTGTGACTCTTTCAGCTATAGACCCTAATGGCAACGCCATCAATGTAGGTACTGTAACAAGTGACGGCAGCGGACACTTTGCGTATCAATGGACTCCAACAACTGAAGGCTTATACACAGTCTACGCTACATTTGGCGGAACCAATTCATACTTTAGCTCATATGACGAAACTTCAGCAACCGTTGCAACAACATCGCCTTCGACAACCTCAACAACAGTGTCAGATTCAGTCTCTAACTCAGACATGCTCACATACTTTGCAACAGGCATAATTGTCGTAATCATAGCAGTTGCGATCGCTACAGTATTAATACTAAGGGAAAAATAACTGGTAAAGAACTACAGCCCAACTATTTTTTCTTTTTTTTGAATTTCGCAGTTAATTTTTTAGTTAAGAATTGTTTTGGATTACTACTCTGCATACTTTGTATGCGGTGCGGGTGACCAATGTAAAAGTCGACATTAAAAGGTATTCCAATATTTCGGCCGTGCTTAATGGGATGTATAAGTTAAAAAGCAGGCTTTCTATGTCGCCAGAAGCTATGGCGGAAGTATCACTGCATTAGCCACTGAGGAAAAACGTGCCGGCTTTTATTATGATGAAAAGCTAAACGAAGTCAAATGCAACAAATCCGCCTACAATTTTGAAATGCAGGAAAAACTGTGGACACGTCAAGAAATCACCAAAGAATTTAAGTGAACATAAAACTTCAAGCCACTTTTTCTGACCCAAGTTAACCCTTAAATTGTAGTCACTAATTAGGAATTTATTATCAAGGGTCAGCTTGTTTTTAGGTGATTTAAATATCAACTGCTTTTTCCAGTGGCTTTGAAACGTTAAAGAAACGGTTTTACGGTTCAAAATATTTCCTTTTGGTACTTTCCATCCTTTTTTACCTGCTGTACATACCATACAGTCAAGGGTATTTTGGCCAAATTTTTCTTTCTGTCATTGTCTCTGCAGTGCTGGTCATTGCAGCGTTATCGGTGAAGCAAGAGAAAAAGATTGGCCCAACCGCTTTGATTATAGTTTTTGTTACGTTAGTTTTTGTTTGGTTCTTTACGCTTCAGGGAAGTTTTCATAGTGAAGAGCTTGTTAGATTTTTTACAACAATTTCTTTTTCGTTAATTGGAGCAGTAATCTTTGTTGACATAATTAGAACTCAACACAAGAAAACTATTGAAGCAGATTTTGTTTGGGGCGGTGTTGCTACTTACCTTTTAATCGGGTTAGCCTTCGCTTCAGTTTATCGTTTAGTAGAATTATACACTCCGGGTTCCTTTTCGAGTTTATCGTCTCCCCCTACGCACGATTTTTCTAACTTCATATATTACAGCTATTACGCATTAACTACGATAGGTGGACTTATGACACCAAATACATTGCAAGCCCAATCACTTGTAATGTTAGAACCCATTATAGGAACCTTGTTTATCGCCATTTTAATTTCACGCTTAGTAGGCATTGTAGGAAACAAACAAAACCAATCATCTTAAGTTTTAAGCTTACACTACAAACGCTTCTTTAAGGAGACAAACAATTTTTACGTACTGGAGAACCGAAACTTGCCTTATGTAGTGAACCGAGACTTTTGCAGGCAGTGGAAAGTTAACGCGGATGATAAAGAGAGACAGTTTTGTCGTAAATGCATCAGTCAACCTTGCCAAACGTTATGGCTAAAAGTTAAAGCTTTGGCAGCCTCAAACAGCACTGGCATCATCGCGTATACTTTGGCTCAACATAAACCGTTTAGGCTGTTTACTACACCCAAGCAGAATCCAAATCACTGTTTTTTACAAGTCTTATCCAACGACCGAGTTGGGGTAGTTTGGGGTTTACCTAAAGAGGACTTTTTGTATGTGTTAAAAGCGGGTAATGACCATACTCCATCACACACGCGGCAGAAGTCGCATGTTGAATCAATAATTGAGTTGTTAAAAAATCAACCAGGTGGTCAAGAGCTTATCAATAAAATTCTCGAATTCTAAACTCACAAAATAAGTTAGAAAAAACAAAAAAAGAAAAGTTAGTGGTTTATTGGTTGGTGTTTAGCTTCTTTTTCTGAGCAGCAAAACGCCAACTATTGCTATTGAAAGGATTATTGCAATGCCTAAAGCGACTAAACCTGTTATTATTGTGTTGTTTACTGTGTCGAAACTTATCTGGGATGGCGTTGGTGAGGTAGATTGGTTTGTTTCGCTGATGCTTACGTATGTTGTCGCAAATGAACTGCTGTATGCATCATCACCCATGAAGGTGGCTGTAACAGTGTATTGCCCTGAAATGTCTGGTTGCCAAGTGTAACCAAATGTTCCGCTGTAGCCGTCTGTAGTTACATCGGCTATGTGTATCGAGTTACCGTTAGGATCAACAGTATCTAAAGACACCAAAACACCAGTTATTGTTTCATTGTTCCAAAGTCCTGCGATAGGCATCTGTTTGTGCAAGTACTCCATTTGGGTAGTCATTGAATCTTTACTTACGCATGGCGTGCTTGGCTGAGCGGGTGACATGTCTAAAACTGAGCCTTTAAGTACAACACTTGAACCTAAAGGTGCAGCAATATCAGGCGCTGTTACTGTGGTTTCGCTTATACCTTTGCCGTAAACATACAGGTTTCCATCTTGTCCTGACAGCGTCAGATAACCGTCCGCGACAGCACCTATACTTCCAGCAGTTTTAGTTTTCCATATTAATTCGCCCGTAGTTACATTGATGCAGTGCAGTCCCCAGCCTCGCGTGATTGGTTGACTTGGTGTATGTTCAGTGTTTACAGCGTATAGTTTGCCATCTGCAACCCAACCGCCAGTGTTCCATGAGTAAACGGTTGTGCCGTTCTCGCCAGTGTAGGGGGTTTCATATGGGCTAAATGCTGTTCCTTCATACTTCCAAACTATTTTACCTGTGTCCCAGTCAAAAGCGTAAACGCCGCTGTAGCCAAATCTGAAAAACATGCCGTAAGCTGTAGAAATTGCGTATGCTCCAAATCCAGGTGCGTCCCATGGAGCGTCCATCTGTTCGCTTATCCATAGCTGTTGTCCGGTTCTTTGGTCAAAGCACATGTAGTAGCCGCCGCCGTTTTGTTTTTCTTGGTTCATTACTAGCAGGGCGACTTTTCCATCGTACGCAATAGATGCAGAAGGACTGTAAATGGACTCATAATAGGACTGGTTCCACAACATGCCGCCAGTTACTAAATCAAACGCGATAATGCGTGTTCCGTATCGAATTCCTGATGCGTTGTCATAAGGTATGTAAGCGTAGGGGAATCCTGTTACAGGCGTGTCAAACCAGCTTTCATCTGAAACCCTAAAGCCAATGCCGGAGCCAAAATCAACAAAGTCACCCAAGTACGCGGCTGGCCAGCTTATGTTGCTGATTATTCTTGAGGTAAAGTTGTTGCTGGTTCCAAATGTTGTCCAATTAATCAGGCGGTAGATGCCAGCTGTTGGTGTACCATATTCACCAGGTCCACCTGTTGGACTTAGCTCTTGAACACCTATGGCGTAACCGTTACTATAGTACATGTATGTTGTAAATCCTGTGATTGAAGCCCACTGGGGAGTTGAAACATTAACAAGTGTAGCGCCAGTTGCAGGATTATACTTGATAAGCCTGTTGCCGCTTACGGACACTAAAGCAGGTGTGGTGCCGACTGCTGATGTAGCTCCAGGTACTGCGGGTAAACCTTCACCATACTCGATAGCTGTGGGTGCCGTGACGCCTGTTCTTTCCCAAAATATTTCGCCGGTGCGTATGTCATAGCATTGCCAAACGCTTTGTGTTTCGCCATTGAAGGGTTTTGTAACGGTTTGGTAGGCTTTTCCTTGATAGATAATGTTTGGTGCACCACTTGCAGTAGTCATGCTGTCGTAGCCTTGGTCGCCGCCAAGGATGCCTGAGAGCTGAATTTGGCGTTTCCAGACTATATGTGAAGAGCCAGGTGCTTGAACCCATGGTGTGAAACGTTGGTTATCATTTGCAAAGAAACCTGTGTTGGCGGTGTAGTAGCCGTACGTGTTAGGATAAAGCTCGTCCCACATTGGACCACCTGATGGACCACGCCAAGGATAGTTGCCGCCGATTGTCCACCATTCTCTGTTTTCAACTTGTATAGGTCGCGTCCAATAGTCTGTTGGCAAAGCCGAAGCAGGCCAAGAAGCTACCTGTTCCTCTTGCACTGTTAGTGTTTGTTCTGAAGTGGAAGCAGGCGTATAATACATTGATCGCGTGTAGCTGTCGGTGTAACCTGCATTTGAGGTTCCTTCAGGCATGGTATAGTTTCCAACTGGGAAATATTGTCCAGGAACTTCCAGCTTTAAATTCCAAATACCAACCTGGTCAACTACGTATTCAAAGTATCCTGTTGAATCTGCACGAAAAGTATCAAACACTACTTCATCAATGTCTCCGTTTGGTTTTGTGATTGTAACTTTTAAGTCAGTGAAATACCGGACAAGTGATGGCCCTGGTACAGTCCATACGTTAACTAGAATTGTTTGATTGACGCCTACCGGGTTAGGTCGAAAGCTGAGGTAAGCATCCATTTTTAGTTGCACATCTGGTGTAACGCCGCTTGGGAGCCGTGAACCGCCGCCTTCTTGTAGGTTTTGAGCATTTGTACCCCACCAGCCCATGCCGTGTTGTTCATCATCAATATACCATTGAGCTTGCGTTGGTAACACAAATAAAACGGTTGAAGCAATCAGTATAGCTATAAGTGTCGTTGTTGCAATTTTATTTATTTTAGAATTTTTCATTTTATATCATCTTTTTGATAAAAAGCAATTCACTTTATGGATTGCTTGATTCATATCTTAAGCCAATAATTTATAAGAATAATTGGAAAGTACCTTCTTATAATAAAAAAGTTTAATTAAATTCACAATTAAAACTAATTTTTTTCCAAACTTATAAGCCCACAATTAAAAATTTAAATTAAAATATTGAAAGCTTATACAAAATACGGGTTAATTTCATTTTACGGCATGTTAAAATGTGCGTTTGGCAATAGCCGTTTCAAAGCTAACCTGATACCGCTAAAAAAAGTTAAGCCAACTTGTCTTCTGTTTTTAGGTTGCTCTTTTTTGTTCAGCAGTGTAGCCACAAATTCTTATTAGCTTCTACTCGTCAAAAATGAGTGGTTTCTTTTTGTTTTTCTTTGAAACTGGAAGTGTTTTTGTTGAATAATTGGAAACTTTTAGAACCGTATAACCTTAAACATTTAACTTTAAAAAACCGTTTTGTAATGGCACCAATGTGCACCCGCCTAGCACGTCCCGACGGGTCAGTTACACAAAAAATGATAAAATACTACACTGAACGAGCCAAAGGCGGCGTAGGCATGATAATTATTGAATACAGCTACATCGACGAAGCCGAAAGCAAAGCCGCCATAAGCCAACTCGGCGTCCAAAACGACCACATGATAACAGGCTTAAGCGACCTTGCAGAAGCCATCCATGCAGAAGGAGCTTCAGCTGTTTTACAGATTTGTCATGCAGGCAACCAAACCACCCCTTACATGATGGGATTACAACCTGTTGCACCATCTGCTGTCCCCTGTCAATTCCTCGGCGTAATGCCTCGCGAACTTGACTTGGACGAGATTGATTTAATACAAGACTCATTCGCGGAAGCTGCTAGACGGACAAAGCAGGCAGGACTGGACGGCGTGGAACTACACGGTGCTCACGGTTACCTCATGGACCAATTCCTATCACCCATAACTAACAAACGCACAGACATCTATGGCGGTTCACTGGAAAACCGTGCCTTGTTTGCCCTTGAAACCCTGCAAAGGGTAAAGGAAAAAGTTGGTGAAGATTTTGTTGTGGGTTACCGTATGTCTGCAGACGAATTCATGCCATGTGGGCTACGCATAGAAGAAACAGCGTTCTTTGCAAGGATGCTTTCAAACGCGGGCGTAGATTACCTTAATGTTACCGCTGGCATTTACGAAACGTTGCCTGAATTTATTCAGCCAGTCTATATTCCAAGGGCTTATCTTGTTCCTTATGCTGAAGCAATCAAAAAAATAGTTGATGTTCCAGTGTTAACGGTTGGTTCTCTTAACGTTGATGAAGGCGAGCAGGCACTAAAAGAGGGCAAAGCAGACTTAGTTGCCCTTGGACGCGCCTTAATTGCCGACCCTCAAATACCCAAAAAACTGTTAGAAGGCAAAAAAGACGACATTCGCCCCTGCATACGTGGAAACGAAGGTTGCCTATCACGGTTCTTCACTGGTCAAGCTATACGTTGCGAAGTGAACCCTGAATGCGGCAGAGAAAAAGACTTCAAAATCACCCCAGCAGAAGTCAAGAAAAATGTTGTTGTTATAGGTGGTGGTCCCGCTGGTTTAGAGGCAGCCAGAGTTGCAGCCCTTAGAGGGCATAAGGTTACTTTGTTTGAGAAAAACTCGGTTTTGGGTGGGCATATGCTTGAGAGTACGGTGCCAGCGTTTAAGTGGGATGTTAAACGGCTTTTTGATTGGTTACTGCGGCAGGTTAACCAGGTAGGCATAGAAGTTAAACTTGGCGTAGAAGCGACACCTGACCAAGTAAAAGCCCTAAATCCCGATGCTGTAATAGTTGCAACAGGTTCTGAACCAGCCGTTTGTAATGTACCAATGGAAAACATGAAGGTCATAAACGCCGTAGATGTGCTTCTGGGCAAACAAAACGTTGGCAACAAAATCGTTGTCATCGGTGGCGGCTTGGTAGGCGCTGAAACAGCACTTTACATTTACCAGCAATTTAACAAGCAACCAGTTATCGTTGAAATGCTTGACAAAATACTTGTTGACATGGAGCCCGTAAGCCAAATGGCGTTAACTCAGAAACTTGTGGAGGCATGCATTGAAGTGATTACGAGTTGGCATTTAGATGAGATAAAGGGCGGCAAAGTTGTTTGCTCTGATGCAGCGTGGCAAAAACATGAAATTGAAGCAGACACTGTTGTTTTAGCTGTGGGTTTCAAACCTAAAGACGCTAATGAATACGCTGGTGTGGCACCGATGGTTTATGCAATTGGCGACTGCGTGGCGCCAAGAAAAATTTACAATGCTTTCGAAGAAGCATGGCGGGTTGCACTAAAAATCTAAGCCTTAAAACCATTTTCTGCTGGAAAAAAGGGCTTAAGAAAACTAGGCGGTTCTTTTTGCGCCGCAGTGGGGACAAAAAACTGCTGTTTGAGGAAACAGGGTGCCGCAGTATTTGCAAGGAACAACTACGACCTCACGTACAACTTCTTTGGCCCGTTCTTCGTTTTTGTCATGGTTGCGACTTGAACCGCATCCACATCCGCAACCTAAAAAGAACATTCCTTTTTTTCACCTCTATTTTAAGTTGGATATTTTTTAGCTAATTCCTGTCTGCGTTTAAGTTGGTTTATCAAGACTTCGCGCATGGTATCACATGCAATATTTATTTGGGGGTCGGTAACATGGTAGAATATGCTTGTGCCTTGCTTTCTTGTAGCGACGATACCTTTTTGCCTCATTATTGCCAGATGCTGTGAAAGGTTTGATTGGCTAACGCCAAGTATGTCGGTTAATTCGTTTACGCTTTTTTCTCCAGCCTTTAGCGTGTGAAGTATTGCCAGTCGGATTGGGTTTGCTAAGGTTTTTGATATTTCAGCTTGCATGTTGTATATTGTCATGTCAATTTTGTTTTGTTCAGCCATTGCCGAGTACCTTCGAATATTCTAACTTTGTGACGTTTCCCCTTTAAGCTTTGTCAAAACTAAAGAACAAATGCCAGTTTAACCGACAATTTGTTCTTGCACAAAGCCACAAGCCCAATTGTGATACCAGACTTGGCCATTGTAACCGTTTACGCCGAGCATTCCGTACGGTTGACCGTTTGAAAGGATTTCAACGCCATAATAGCCATGAAAGACAGCTACGTTACCAACTGTTGTTTCTGGGAAGTATGTGTCCAAGTAGTTCTGGGCGTTGGTTGTTGCTTGCTGTTCTGTTACTGTCATTGGCGTGTATGCTGTTCTGTGGAAACCCATCATTCCACCCATTCCAGTAAATACTTCCATAACTCCAGTGGTTGTGGTATATTTGGTGTTCCACATCATGTTGGGCCCCATTTCGGGAAAGACGTTTCCAGTGGCTTTGTCGACGAGTAGTTCAAATGCGCCGTTGCCTGTACTTACTTCGTTAACTTGAACGTGGTAATAGTTGGCGTATTCTTCAACTTGCCCAACTTTTAGATCTGGGTTGTTTAGTGCTGTTACATATTGTTGTGCTGCTTGGGTTGCTTGGTCAATTGTTAACAGTGATGCATTTTCTGTTTCGGGTATTACGTAGTTGTTATAGTTTTTTTTAGCACTGCAACAGTATCCGTCGTCGTTAGGGTATTGAGTTCCGGTTGCTTGGTTGTTCCAGTCTTCGTGGTAATAACTTTGGGTTGGAACCATGCTCTGGTAGGGATTGTATGCGGTGGCAAAAGCAGCGGTTGTTACTAAGGCTGCCCCTATGGTTGCAAGAGTTATGATTGTGATTATTTTCCAGGTTTTCATTTCTTGTATTTTGCCTCCCTAAATGTTTTATTTTGGTTGGTTGCGGAAACTGTTGGAAACCTTCCGTGTTTGTGCTTGTTGGGTGTTTGTTTGGGGTTGAGGGCTTCACAAGTTTCTGCAAATATTATAATATTCTAATGTTACTTATATGGATTATGGTCAAAAAACCCAACAAAAAAAGAAAAACCAACCCTAATTAAGAAGGGTAGATCCTAAGGGCTCAAAAACACACCAAAAAAGGCCTATCAAGCACCCAAATTAGACATCAATAACCTCATCTTGCTGAGGTATACAAACATCAGTCATTTCACCGATTTTCTCAGCTAACAACTCTGCTTGCTCTAAGTCACCATGAACAAGAACAGTACGCAAAGGTTTTAGCTTGTTCACAATCTCCACAAGCTCATTCTGGTCTGCATGCCCTGAAAGCTCAATTTGCCTTACAAGCGCCTTAACCGTGTATGTTTCTTCTTCGGTTTTGAAGAATCCTTCCTCTTTAGCTGTTTTCAATGGGCTGTCAGGTGGCAGGTAACCGCTGGTTAAAATAACTGAGTTGCGTTCGTCGCCTGCCCAATCTTTCAAGAGCCGCAGGCTTGCACCAGCATGACCAAAACCCGAAGTGCAGATTACGATGGCGGGTTCTTCTATTTGGGCTGTCCGGTAAAGGTGTCTAACGTGTCGGTAGTTGAAAGGTGATTTTTGGCGTCGAATTTCTTTAGTGAATAACGGTTTGCTTTGGTTGTAGTACCCGTTGATTTTGTGTGCAAGGTTAGAAATCGTGTAAACGTTATAACGTGGCAAGTACCCG
Source organism: Bathyarchaeia archaeon (assembly GCA_050108115.1). Lineage (GTDB taxonomy): Archaea > Thermoproteota > Bathyarchaeia > Bathyarchaeales > Bathycorpusculaceae > Bathycorpusculum. The sequence goes on from JBNIDP010000001.1 coordinate 780,827, forward strand.
TTTTCTATGGCAGTGTCGATGCGTTTTGCCATTTCTTGACTTCTGTGAAACGCAAAAGTAGGAATCAAAACGTTACCTCTACGATCCATGGTTCGTAACAGTTCTTCCATGAAGTCGTCAATTAGTTGACGTCTGGGAGGGCGTACTTTGCCGCCGTAAGTTGACTCAGAAATCAAAACGTCAGGTCGTTTGGGAAGTGTTTGCAGTTTGCAGCCTTGAAGTATTTCGGTGTCGTGAGTGCATATATCGCCTGTGTAGACGATTTTTTTGCCTTCTGCTTCAATGCTGGTTACTTTTGCGCCTGCAACGTGTCCTGCTGACTGCAAATTAACTTTCATGCCAGGTAGCGCTATTGCGTCGCGTGTCCAAAAACATTGACCGATTCTTTCGGCATGCATGTCTTGGTAGTCGAAGTTGCCTTTTTCGTTTTGAATGTTAACCATGTCATGTAACAAGTCAACGGTTACATCTCGTGTAATTTCGGAGCCAACAATTGTAGGATTATGCTTTGCTAAACTTAACAGGCTGCCTGTGTGGTCAAGATGTGCATGACTGATTATTACGGCGTCAAAATCTTTAGGAAACTTTTTTGGTTCTCCTTCAAGTTTGGTACCGTAATCTAAGGCAACCTTGCATGAGTCGGTTTCAACAGATATGCATGAGCCACCAACTTCTCTGGCTCCTCCGAGGATTTTAATTTCCAATTTTGTATTGCTCCAAGTAAATGCAAGCTTTGTCTTTCAAAAAATTGGTTCAAATCCAATTCAAAGCTTGACAGGTTAGTTTGATTTGTTTTATTCGAAAAAGTGCAGTGGACAATATTAAGTTATTGACCATTTAAACCGAGTTGACCATGGAAACTTTATCTTTAACCAAAGTTGCGGTTTAGGATGCTGTTCATTTTTGGACTAAAAATATAAATAGCAAGACATCCTACTGAAGAACAGAGAAGTAGGCGGTTTTTTAGGGTTCAATCGATTTTTTGCCTAGCTTTTAAGAAAAAATCAAAAAGGATAGAAATATAATGATGAAAACTTTTTTTGAAGAAAAAACACATCAAAGAAAAAAGTGCAATTTTTGCTTACTAACCATTTTTGTGGAGGTATAGTTTTGAAGAAACGATTTTGCCGAGTAATGGCCGCATTTTTTATCTCGTTGGCAATGTTAAGTTCAGTATGTATTTTTCCAGTTCATGCTCAAACAAGCAGTTCAAGCCTTAATTACCCTAAAGACGGCGAAATAACTTATGCAACTTATAACAGTTCATTTTTACCGTGGACAAATAAAGAAGACATAATACCCCTTTGGATAGATTTTGCCAACAAAACAGGAGGCACCTATGAAAGTATAGGAAAATCCAGTGCCCCGCAACAATGGGACATTATTGCCTTTAAGTTTGGCAACCCAAACAAGCCTTCAATCATGATTAACTCGTACTTACACGGCAACGAGCAGTACGGTTATGAAGTTCTTTATGCTTTGGCGAATTGGCTTGTCAGCAATGACACAACTGCCAAAAGTATTCTTGCAAACAATTATGTCATTTTTATTCCTGTAGTTGATTACCGTTGGGCAAGAACTAACTTTAACTATCAAAACGTTGCTGACCCAATCCTGGATGTTGATGATAACCAAGTAAGTGGTGTTGACCTTAACCGAAACTTTGCACCATCATGGAGCGACACCTTAACGGGGCAAGAATACAGCGGTGTTCAACCGGACAGTGAACCTGAATCCCAAGCATTAATTAACGCATGGACAAAATATCAACCCAGATTCTACTGGACACTACATCACGGCAGCACACGTATCTACACAGAAGCAATAGCAACCACCAACCAACAACAAAACGACCTCAACAACCTAAAAGACCTGCTACCAGAAATAGCAGAAGAAGTTGGCGTTTCAAGTTCCATGTTCAAAATCTATGTTCAGACAGCTTTCGGAAGCTGTTATGGCGGTTCCGGGAAAGGTTTTGCTATTGACGGCGCTTCAAGTCATGGCGCAGTAGGCATAATCACTGAATTAAAAACCAGCTGGAGATCCACTGATGACATTCAAGGCGACCTTAACAGTGGTTCAACATTCAAGCAGGCTAAAGCATTTTTCATAGCTATGGCAGAAACAATTCAGTCGGAGTCATCAGGAGGAACTTCAGGGCAAAGCAGTTCTTCGTCCTCTTCATCTTCGTCAACTGGAAACCAAAACTCTGGTTCAAAAACACAGACACCAGCAGCTTCTGACACAACTGAGTTACCGTCTGATTCAAGCAATCCAGCGACTCCAGAAACATCCACAGAAGCATCTCCCTTAGTTCCAGCTAACATTGCAGTGATAATTATTGTAATCATTGTTGCAGTTGTAAGCATAGGAATAGTATTGAACGTCAAAAAACGCAAAAAATAGGTTTGTTTTCTTTTTTCTTTTTTTCTTTTTGTTAGTGTTCTGGATGGTTAGTGAAATTTTCATTATACAATACTGTAGTGACTTTTTCTTATATTGTAGTTTTTTTTTTGAAAAGATGTTGAAAAGAACTTTTAATTTTATTCGCTAAACTTTTTGGTTTAATGCGGCTCGTGTGGTTGTCATTGTGCAGTCACAAACAGTTTAGAGCCTCTGCCCGTTGACTACATATAAGGAAGCGATAAACCAACAAAACAGGTTAAACGCTAAACCTTATTTTTACCGGTTTAGTTTTTTGGAGATGAATTCTTGGCACCTTTAAGAGAAGTCATAAAACAACTTCTTAATGAAGTAAAAATTGCTTTAGAAGAATACTTTCAAGAAACAGAAGATGCCCTAAAACAGCGCGTAAAAAAACTCTTAATTTTTAGCATAGCTACAACGATAATGATTTCAGTTTCAATATCCCTTATTGGTGCGGCTTCACTGTTCTTTCTTATTGGCTCTCTTGTGTATCTCTATACTATTCTTCCTGCATGGCAAGCGTGGTTTGTAATTGGAGCAACTGCCGCTGTTGTTGCTGCAGCACTTTTGATTTCGGCTGCCCTGATTATTTACCGTCAATTTCGTTCATCCAAAAATAAGCCTGCTGAAGCACAGAAGCAACTTCAATGTGAGCCCACAAAAAATAGTTCCTAATTTCTGCTCAATTTTTAAAAAAAATAAAAAAGGGAAAAAGGATGGGGTTTAGTGTTTTCTTACGATAATTACTGTGGCTATACCTATTGCTATTAAGATAACGACTATGCCGATTGTTAAGCCGTAATACATCATTGTTAGGTCTGTTTGAGTGGTCGGTGTTGATGTTGATTGAGAGTCAGATGACAATTGCCCAACTGAAATAGTGGTTGCTGCGCCTGAACTGGCGTAAGAGTCGTCGCCTTCAAAAGAAGCAATAATTTCATAGGTTCCAGCTGTTGTTGGCGTCCATTCAAGACCAAAAGTGCCATAGTAACCGTCTGTTGTTGCAGTACCGATAGTGATTGCTGTACCGTTAGAGTCCATTGCAGTAAGCGTTACTGGAACACCTGTTATTGTTTCGTTATGCCATATTCCATCAAGCGGCATCTGCTTGTGCAAATGCTCCATCTGTAATGACATTGACTCCGCAGAAACACAGGGGGTTCCAGGTTGAGCAGGAGACAAATCAAGAACTGTTCCTTTAATCATTACTGCGGTACCTTGTGGAACGGAAACATCTGGCGCTGTTACTGTTGTTTCAGTTTTGCCTTTGCCGTAAACGTACATGTAGCCGTCGCTGCCTCCAACTGATAAGTAGCCGTCAGCTATAGGTCCCATGTCTGTTGTGTGCTTAGAGCCGCCTCCAGGCAAACCGACTTTCCAGATGCCTTCACCTGATGTAGCATTAATGCAGTAAAGTTGCCAGCCTCTGGTAATGGGCACAGTTGCTGAATGTTCAGTGTTATAGAAGTAGTATTTTCCATCAGCTATTGCTCCGCCAACGTTTGTGGAATAAGCTGTTGTTCCATTTGCATCAACATAGGGGGTTTCGTAAGTAGCTACTGCAGGGCAAGAGTATTTCCAAGCAAGTTTTCCGTCAGTCCAGTTAAACGCGTAGATGCCTGTGTAAGCATTTCTGTAAAGTAAACCGTATGCTGAAAGAACATTGTAGCCGCCAAAGCCAGGTTCATCCCATGGATAATCAAACTTGTCGCTTTTCCACGCCACTTGACCACTGTTAATATCTAAAGCTAAAAAGTAACCTTGTTCTGTAAGCATTGCAAATTTACCGTGGTCTGCATAATCGGTGCTTGTACTGTATTCCCATTCAGGAACTGAAACGTTCCATAAAAGTGCGCCAGTATTAATGTCAGCAGCAGCTATGCTTGTTGAATTAGGTGCTCCAGCTACAAAATTTTTAGATGTCAAAACGGAAACTCCAGCATTGTAATCTGTTATTTCAGGCAGGCTGCTCCAAGGCCAAGTAATGTTGCCTTGAATGTGCGTGCTAAAATTGCCCGTTCCAAAAGTGGTCCAGTTGATTAATCTGTATCTGCTTGCTGCTGGAATTGTTGCTCCAAGGTCTTGTACGCCTATGCAGTATCCGTTCATGTAGTAGATTCCGCCTGTGCCAGTCATTGGTGCAATCGAAATGTTGGCAACCATAGCTCCAGTCCATGGGTCATATTTTCTTAGGAACCCGTTGCTTATTGAAAGGAAGTTAACTGACGTCAACTGTTCCGCTGTAATTGAAACTTGACCGCCGGGTAAGAAGCCGCGGTTAAAGTATTCAATCACTGTAGGCGCTGACTCGCCGTCTTCTAAGGGTCTTTCCCAAATTAACTCACCTGTTCGGTAATCGTAGCATTGCCAGTAGGGCACCGCTGTTTTTCCGGTTCCGGGTTGTGAAACGTTTTTGCCTGCGTAAGAATCGTAGCCGTTGTAGATGTATGCTCTGCCTGAGTAAACTATTGTTGGGAAACGTCCTACACCGCTGCCAGCGAAAATGGTAACGTCGCCTACGCCATAACCGTAGTCTCCGCCTACTATGCCGCCTATTGCGTATTGTTTTTTCCATGCTACGTGTGAACTGTTGGGTCCTTGAACCCAGGGAGTGAAGGTTCCTCTCCATGGTCCACCCATGCCGGTGTATTGGTATCCGCCCCAGTAGGGGTTAGTGTCTGGGTAAAGCATGTCCCATGTTGGTCCACCGCTTGGTCCTCGCCAAGGGAAGTCGCCTGCAATTGTCCACCATTCACGGTAATCGTAGGGTATTGGTCTTGTCCAGTAATCTGTAGGAAGAGGTTGTGTAGGGTACGGGTACACAGGGTCTTCTTGTACAGTAATGGTCATTTCTCTGCTTGTTGAAGGATTGTAATAAACAGATTCCGTGTATAACGTGCCGCCGGTTGATGCGTTTATTATGTAACCGTCAAGGTATCTTCCCGCAGGGAAATAAACGCCTGGGAAGTCAAGCTTGAAAGTCCAAGTGCCAAGCTGGTTTGCGACGTATTCGAACCATGCTGTTCCGTCTGCAACATACGAATTCATTTTGATTACTTGCTGAGTTGAGTCTGGCTTTGTGATTGTTACGGTTAAATCGGGGAAGTTTCGATTTGCGTTTGGTGCAGGTACAGGGAAAAGGTTTACCAGAAAAGTTTGATTGATACCTACAACGGTGGGTCTAATGCTAATGTATGATACTGTGTCAACGGTGAAATTTGGTGATACACCAGAACTTAGTGGTCCGCTGATTCCTGAACCGGGACCTTGTGTTGTTCCTCCATGAGGCAATTCGTCGTCTTGTGCCTGAACCGTTTTAACTGGAGCCTCAGACATTACGGTTATTGCTGCAAGTAAAAAAATGATAGCTACAGCAAATATTTTTCCATATTTTTTCAAAAAATTCATTTACGTTCTCCTTTTGTTTGATTAAAAAACGCATATAATTTTAATTAGAAAAGGGCTAATAAGCGTTTTCAGTACAAACAAACTTGAGGTACAGCCCCTTCTAAAAAATAAAAGCAAGTTACTGTTTAGACGCAAACCAAAACATAATTATCAAACACTGCCTTGAAAAGAGTAAGGTGTAAAAAGTTTGGCGTTACAGGGTAAACTTGAAGATTTAATCAGAGAAAAAAGAGCTTTTTTACGGGCTTCAGTTAAAGATTACGCGGCAGGCGGCAACGATATGCTTGATGACGTTGAAGCAAGCCTTAACGAAGCTAAAGCAGAAATTCTTAACCATCTAGAACTGGCCAGCTGCATCCGTGAAGAATCCGGCGAGGCGGCATACCGCAATGAATGCCTTGAAATGTTAAACAGTTGGTTTGACAAGTGGTTTGGAAAAGCCTAACAGCTTTCCAGTTTTAATAAAAAAATAAATGTTTGGTGCTTTATTGGCGTTTTATCGGTGAAAACGTTATTTCGATTTCGCCCCAAGCTTCTTTCTGGGTGTCAGTAGTCGTTGTTGTCGTTGGCGTCTTTGTTGTAGTAGAGGTTACAATGTCTTCAGGTTTAAAAGCTATTTTGACTTTACTTGCAATACTCAAGTTTTTAGTTACATCGCGTTCAAGCACTAAACCGGTTCTTTTGGTTAAATCAGTGCGTATTGCGCTTGTTGTTGCTGTTGTTGCTGGTACACGTGTTGGGGTTGTCGTTTCAGGCTTTGTTTTTTCTGTTTCAATGCTAAACTTTAAAGGAACTTTAACCCGCAAGTTTTCAATGCTTAAAATGGCCGTGCTTTTTCCAAGTTCAGTTCCTTCTTGTGTAGCGACAGTGCTAATGTAGTCAAGAGCGCTTTGCACCTCGTTATGAATAGACAAAATAGCTTCTGTCAGATAATACGCGTTTTTCTCGTTTGCTGCCGTACTCATGGAACCACCGTTTTAAATGTAATTTCAACCTCACTTAAAACATCTGTTTTAAGTGTTAAATATTCAGGTTTAGTTGCGTTAATAGGTTGCGCGATGAGTTTGCGGATTCCTAGACTTGCAATTTTTGAACCAGTAGTTGTTTTTGTTGTGGTTGGTGTTTGGGTTTCAAGTCTAAGCATCAGTTTTGAGGTTATGTGCCCGTTGTCAACATATACTCTTGGAATGCCTCTTGAAACAACTTGTCTAAGCAACGCAAGATGCTGAGTTGCTAACGTTAACCTTACTGCTGCGTAAATGTTGTTGTAGCCTGTTTGGTTTATGTTAAGCTTGTTTTGTGTGGAGGTCACGTCTGTTTTAACGATTTTGTAGCCAGTCTTCTGGTTTATTGCCGGTGACTCGCCTGTTTCTTTGCTTAAAGTGTACGGTTCGCCAACGTCCACAGAACTCTTGTCCTCTTTGCCGCTATTAGATGGGAAAAGACGAAGTATTTCTGCTCTCACGATTTCTTCGCTCAAGTTTTCTTTTGCATAGTCTTCAGGTGAAAGCAGCGCCTGCTGTTCTAGTTCGGCAGCTTGTTTTTCCTGTGTTAGTATTGATGTTACTACGGCGTTAAGAGTTTCAGAAATAAGGGTGGAGGCGAACTCAGCAAAGCCCAACTCGGTTTCTTTAGCAATGCTGGTTGCCATGTTTTTTCAACCTTTTATGTGCCGCTTAATGATTGGTAGTCTGTTTTGAAGTCGATTTGAACGTGACCGTAAATCTGGACTCTGCTGCCTGAAATGTCGCGGTTTGTTTCTTTAGCGGTGGAGATGTTCATTGTATTGTAGCGTGTTGATGCTGAGGCTTTCACCCAAAGGCTAACGAAGCCGCCGGTTTTTGCTTTTGCTTGAAATGCGAATGAGCTAGAGTTGTAGTTGTTTTTGGTTGATTCATAGAATGTTGAACCGTAAGTTGTGAAGGTTAACTTGGTTTCTATTACACCATGTTCAACGACTAATCGTAAAACACCCATCTTAACCATTTCTTTAAGTAAACTGTATTTGTCTGCTGCAATGCGAGATGCAACTGCTGAAATAATTTGGTCTAAAGCGTTTTGGTCACTAATGGATGTTGCAGCGATACCTGGTGTTTCTTGAACGCCTGGAACTACAAGGGCTTTGTTTAGGGCTTCAGCGTCTGTTGAGGACAATGTTGCACCTATTCTTACTTTGGTACCTGCTTCACTTGTAGGGTCAGGAAGTACTTTTGCAAGGAACTCTAATATCATGTCGCCGCTGATGTCATCTTTTGTGTCGTTGATGTATTCTGTGAGGGATTTTGAGACAGCTTTTAGGAGTTCAACGTAGGCTTCTGTTTGTCGTATGTTTGCAGCGATTAGGGCGTCAAAGACGTCTGTGATTAATTTTGAGGTGAATTCAGGGAATTGAATTTCGCCCAGTCTTGTTGCTTCGCTAACAGCTACGGATGTTCCAGACATATTAGACAACCTCCAAGCTGGATGAGTTTATTAACATGTCGTGTGTGGATTTTTTTGTTGTTTTATAGTTAATAAGTGCTGGCATGTTTGATCAACAAGCGCCAATCTAGGGAAAAACTACTAATAAGACTTACGAAACATTTCACGTTCTGCAGACCCATACAACACATATACAGTTAAAATGAATATGAATTAAAAATAAGTTTTTATCACATTTTTTGCATTACATAAAACACATAACCGTAATGTTTTGAGTATTTACGGAACATTTCAATCTCCAACTCTTCAGCATTGATAACCTCCAAAGCTTCACTGTTGCCCTGATGTTTAGCTCTAAGCAAAGGCAACTTGGACTGAATTGGCAAATAATAATTTTCCCACCAACTTGACTCAGGCAAAACAAAATAACCAACCACACAATAACCAGCTGACCTAATTATCTCCAAGTTTTCCTTAACAGTTTTTATCGACGGATACTCCTTTGCCAAATAATCCTTAACATTCGCAGGCGGTTTAGGGTCAATCAAACACATCTCCGAAACCACAAGATACCCCTTATCAACAAGTAACTCACGCCATTCACTCAACCCCTTCTCAAAACCAATAACAAAAACAGCCCCTTCACACCACAAAACATCAAAACTGCCATCTTCAAAACCTAAACTGTTCATGTCGCCCTGAACAATCTTGATTTTGTCCTCTACACCTTCAGCCTTCACGCTTTTAGCAAGCTCATCCAAAAAAGGTTGATAAAAATCCAAAGCAGTAATTTTCGCATTAGAAATTTTAGCTAGCTCAATTGTCTGCATTCCCGGACCACAACCGATGTCTAAAAGGCGCGGATTTTCGGGCAAATCGGTTAGCATTCGGTAGGCTCGTCTTGTTGACCTATTATCGCCTGGACCTTCTCGGGGCAGGTTGCTGTGGATTTCAAAGAAGTACTGGTTTAGCTTCAAGGGCAGCAACCTTTTTCTGCGTTCTCATTGGACGGGTTTGTTTGGTTAAATTTTTTTATTAACGCATTGATTTCTTCGGCATTTGCTGCTTTTAGCGTGGTTTCGCCTTTTGTGGCAACAAAGGTTCCGTCTGGTTTTACCGTGATTTTGAAGCCGCCAGTATAGGATGTTGTGTCGCATGAAGTTTTTTTGGACATATTGCTCAACAGTTTAGTAATGTTTTTTCTTCTTTCTAAAATTACCGCTTTTAAAACATGCGGGCTCTTAGGATCTGATTTATGCTTGCGTGGGTTCTGTTTACAAGTAATTTCAGTAAAATGTAGAATTAGAGCAATCTTGCAATGCGGGTTAACTTTTTCTAAATTTTTGATGTTTTTGGAGCGAAAAAAGTAGTGTAGGTTATTGGTTGGTTTCTTCTTCGCCTGTGGGTTCTTGGCCTGTTTTTAGTGCCGCTCAGTTGTAGGCTTTGTTAACTGCAAAGTATACTGGTTTTTCGTTTCTTAGTATATCTAAAGTTGGCTGAAGTTTTTCTAAAGGCATAAAAGCGTTGATTATGCCGTTTGTGTGTAGAACAAATTTTTGTGTGCCTGTATAGTCTTTTATAAAGTCAATGTAGCCACGGTATTTTTGGGTGTCATCATTTAAGTATATACGTACCGGTTGATTGGCGCCGGTAAGCTCAAAAAATTGATAGCTACCTATAACAAATTGTATCATAAAGTGGTTTTCTCCTTGTTGCTTGCTGTCTTAGTTATGTCTTTTTTGCTTTTATATTTTTACAGTAATAGAGAAAACCGTTAGGTTACACAGTTAAGCACTCAGGTAAAGCAAGCGCACTTCATCGTTGCATAAATGCAGAGCTATCAAGATAAAGTCTTATTTACTGCCTTTGCGGCTATCAAGTGGGCGAATAGGTATGCCGGAAGGAACTGAAGCAAAAATTAAACAAGACCTCTCTGCGGAGATTGTTCAGTTAGATGAAAGTTACCGTCAAATCAGAAGCAGCCTTTCAGAGAAGGAGTACGACGCGTTTGCAGTTGCCTGTTCAATTAGGGCGTTTAAGGACAGTTTAAGCCGTGCTAGTGCTTACACGTTGACTTTGTATAAGCTGCGGGGTCAAAAGGTCAATATTCCTTGGGAACAATTGTTTACTAACCTTGATTACGCGTTGGCTACAATCAATGTTTCTCAATCACCTAAACAGCGAGAAGCTGTACAGACAATCCTTTCTATGTCAAAAGCTGAATTTGAGCAAGTTTTAACGTATTTTGCAGCGTTAAAAGAATCCTTAAAATAAGCGTTTTATGCTGTTTCCACCTTTTTCGGGGGTATTCAATTTTTTCCCTAAACTTTAAACCAGTGAAACATCAAATACTCTTTAAAGCATTCAACAGGTTTCTGTTGACTTCAGCAGTCGTTAATCCATAAAAACTGTCAAGTTCTATGCATTTACTCTTACTCTACCTAAACTATGACGTATTTTTTTCAGAAAACCGCAACATATTCTAGATAAAACATGATTTAATCGTACTTACGGTTTAAATACCGCTTTAAAGTTCCATATTTGAATGAGGATTAGCCTCACGCTTGTTTTAGTCAATTAAAAAACCTGTTTTTTCTTATCCACTTCTGTCAGGAAGGGATTTTTCAGACATGGCTGCAAGTCAGAAAGAGTTGGTTGAAGAGTTAAAGGTTGAATGGAAGAAGCTTTGGCGAGAAAGACGTGACGATAAAGTACGCGCTGAAGGAATAGCAGTCACTGATTATTCTCAACTGTTTGTGGATAAAGGCACAATCATCCATGCAACAAGGGCTTACAAAGCGCTAAATTTCAAAGAAATCCTTGAACAACATCAAGTAGAAGACGCTGAACGTTATGTTCCTCCAGACCGTTTTGTGGGCGGTTGGAACAAGTTTGTCAAAAGTAACATTGCAAACAAGCCCTTCCCCAATAGAAGACATTATGATGAAATTGACGAAAAAAAGGTTAAGCAGCAACCGAAAAAGGGCGGCAGAGGCTGGCTACATGTAAACTAACCGTTTGGCTGTTTTCATTTTTCGTTTTTATGAAGGGACAGTTTTTTTGGGGAACTATAGAGATCGACTAGACATTATTGCGGATATTCTGCAGGCTGCCAGTCGGGACGCTAAGAAAACGCAGATAATGTATCAGGCAAACCTTAGTTACAAAGTGCTTCAACGATACCTAAACGAAGTTACCGACGCATCGCTTGTCCAATTTCAAGGTGAAACTCAAAGCTATCTTATAACATCCAAAGGTCAGGACTACCTTTCCGCATACAAAGAATACGCTCGAACAAACAAAAGCATCGAAAAACGACTTAACGATTTCTCCAACAAAAAACGTGTACTTGAAGATTTATGCCCCTACAAAGACGGTCTAACAGCAACACCTTAAAATTTTTGAGGCAAAAACATGTCAAAAAGTATTCAAAAAATTTTTCAGACTTTTTTCAGGATTTGGAAACAAATCGAAGCGGAGGCAAATTCTAAATGAGTTTTTTTCAAAAACATCGCGCTTTAATTCTGGTTATTGCAGCTATTTTAGCGTTGGCTGTTTCATCACCCTTGATTGAGCAGTATGTTTCAGCTCCAAAAACTGAGCCATTAACTGAACTGTCAGTGCTGGGTTCTTACCATAACGCTACTTACCCATTTAATTTAACTTCAGGCGATATTTACCCGCTGTATTTTACAATTACCAATCATTTAGGCGAGCAAGCCAATTACAAGTTAGAAGTAAAATTCCGTAACCAAGAACAATCGGGGCCTGACAGTTTTAACCATACCCAAAGCAGTTTGCCGGCGTTAACATCGTTTACGTTTGATGTTAAAGACGGCGAATCCGTTGAGTCTAGGCTTGATTTGGCGTTTGATTATCAAGTGCAAACCGAAGAAGCAGTTTTAAACAGCATCACAATTAACGGGACATCTGTTGACATGGACAATTTGCCTGTCGCGTGGGATTCTGAACAAGACGCCTATTTAGGCAACGTATTTTTTGAGTTGTACCTTTACGATGACTCGGCAGGCGGTTTTGTGTATAATCAACGTTACGTCAGTTTATGGGTAAACCTACGCTGACAAACCCCACTTTTTTGGAGGCTTTTTTGGTTTGGTTTTAAAGTCAGAAGTTATTTTAGCGGTTGGAGCCCACCCAGACGACATTGAGTTGGGATGCGGCGGTACAATAAGTGCAGCCTCAAAACTTGGCAAACGAGTAATAGCAGTTTTTTTATCTAAAGGTGAACAAAGTGGCAACCCAGAAATAAGACCTAAAGAAAGCATTGAAGCATTATCCTTGCTGGGTGTAAAAGAAGTTTATTTTGGCGATTTTCCTGACAGCGAAATTCCCTGTACACGTCAGGCAATTGATTTCTTGGAAGCGTTTTTTGTGGCAAACAAGCCTGACACGGTGCTTACGCATACGGTTCATGATATTCATCAGGATCATCGGCAGGTTGGTTGGCTTTCGGTTTCAGCTTTTCGTAACGCGCCAAGGCTGCTGGCTTATGAGACTCCAAGGGTTACTCAAGCGTTTTCTCCCACGTATTTTGTGGACATAACGAATTGTGTTGGTGACAAATGGTTAGCTTTGAAGTGTCATTTTTCTCAGAAAACTAAACGGTACATTACGTATGAATCAATGGTGAATTTAGCGTCATTTAGAGGCAGCCAAGTTAGTTTGCCCGCTGCGGAAGCTTTTGAGGTTGTACGTTATGTTGAAAAAAGTGAAAAGAGTACTTGATATGAGCTTGATTGTTTGTGACTCTACCTTGATTGTTTCAGGGCATCAACCTAATTATTTGCCGTGGCTAGGCTTTTTTGACAAAATGCAGACTAGCGATTTGTTCATTATTGAAGATGACGTTCAATTTGAACGGCAAGGCTTCACCAGCAGAAACAAAATTAAAACCATTGACGGCGTTAGATGGTTAAGTGTTCCCATTAAACATGCCATGTTACCCATGAAAATAAAAGACGTAGAAATCTCCAACGAAGGCGAACCTGCATGGGCCTCTAGGCACTGGTTAACACTTAAACATAGTTACTGCAAAGCACCTTTTTGGCGTGATTACTGCAGCTTTTTTGAAGACACCTACGCCCACAAGTGGGTTAAACTAATCGACCTGAACATGCATCTTATTCGGGGAATAATGAGTTTTCTTGACATCAAAACACCTCTTGTCAAGGGCTCCACTTTAGGGGTATCTGGACATAAAAACGAGTTAGTTCTTGCACAATGCAAAGCTGTCGGCGCAGATACACAGCTTGCGGGAATAGGCGGAAAATGTTACATTAACCCTGAACGTTTTGAAGAAGAAGGCATAAAACTTTGCTTCCAAAACTTCCATCATCCCTATTATCCACAGTTGCACGGTGACTTTGCATCTAACCTTTCAGTGGTAGATTTTCTTTTTTGTTCAGGCTCTAAAGAATGGAAAAAAATGTATGTAATGAGGAACCAAAAATGTTGATAAATACTCTTTTGTCTTCCCAACCGTGTTTTCCAGAAGACAGCCTAAAAACAGTCCTTAGCGAAATAGAAGCCACCTTGCGCAATGGCGTGCTGACTGGTGGTCCACATTTAGCGGGTTTTGAACAGGCTTTTGCAGAATACAACCATGTAAAAAACGCCGTTGGAGTAAATTCTGGAACTGCTTCGCTTGAAATTACGCTTCGCCATTTTGGCGTAAAAGATAAAGAAGTAATAGTGCCAACAAACACGTTCATTTCAACGCCTAACGCAGTAATTTTTGCTGGTGGAAAACCTGTGCTTGCGGACATGCGTGAGGACACTCTTTGCATTGACCCAGAAGAGGTTAAACGTAAATTTTCCTCGAAAACTGCGGCGGTAGTGGTTGTGCATATTGCGGGTCTTGTTTGTCCCCAAATTGATGAAATAAGACAGTTTTGTGACGAGAATGGTTTGATTCTTTTAGAGGATGCTTCACATGCGCATGGTGCAATGATTAATGGCAAAATGGCGGGAACTTTAGGCGATGCAGGATGCTTCTCTTTGTATCCAACCAAAGTTATGACCAGTTGTGAAGGCGGCATGATAATTTCAAACAATGACGGGTTAGCTGAAGCAGCACGTTGCATGCGGAACTGTGGGCAAACCCTGCAGAAAGAAGTTGTAATGCTTGGTCATAATTGGCGGTTAAGTGAAGTGGCAGCTATTGTAGGTAAGAGTCAACTGTCTAATCTTGAAGGATTTGTTGCAAGGCGAAATGAAATTGCACGGTACTACGAAAAAGCTTTAGGCAATGTTGATGGGGTCTCGTTTTTCCGTGTTCCTCCTAACATTAGGCATAGTTACTACAAGTTTCCTGTTAAATTGGCTAACGAGATTGACCGCGATAAGCTTGCCTTGAAAATGAAAGAAAAAGGCATAGAAACCGGCAGCGTCTACTATCCGCCTTGTCACCTGCAACCGTATTATTTAGAGAATTATTCACACAAAGGTGAGTTCCCAGTTGCAGAAGCCGTGCTTCAGAAAGTGCTTTGCTTACCAATGCACGTCAACCTGACTCAAGAAAACCTTGAGTACATCACAGACGCGTTTGTTTCATCCTTAAACGAATTGTAGACTGCACAATTATGACAGTAACAATCCAAAAACGTCAAGATACAAAGCAGGTTGACACTACACTTAAACGGTTTCCAATAAGAAAGTCAGAGCTTGACCGTTTTAAATTTGGCAAACGCAGCTACTTCCAAGTTGCCAACTCCACTTTGGGGCATCCGCCTTTTTGTTTGGATGTTGCATGTGGTGCAAATCCTTTTCCTAAAGCAGATGTAGTGTGTGACCTTAACGTTTTACCTGTAAAAGACAGAAGCATGAAACGTTTAGAAACAGCAGGTAAACCGTTTGTTTTATGCAGCTGCTATTTTTTGCCTTTTAAAGATGGAGCGTTTGATTTTGCTACCAGCTACTATCTGCTTGAACATATAGCGTATCCAGGCTTGTTTTATTTGGAACTTAAACGTGTAGCTAAGCACGGCTTTATTCAGTGTCCATCCTGGTTTAACGAGTTTTTTTATGGGGAAGCAGTGCACAGTTGGATAATTCTTAAGCAGGATAACCGTCTTTTTGTTAAACCAACCGTAAACAGTAAACAAAAGTTTGTGTTAGGTTTTGTTTTTCACAAGCTTTACCGTTTTCGCACTTGGCAATTATTACACGCTATTATTGATGAAATCACGCATGTTTTCACAGTTACTTTTAGTTTTTAAAGTGCCGTTTTTCAAATTTTAAGCGTAAAAAGGGGAGTTAAGGTTGCTCGCTAAAAAACAGTTTTGCATGCCTGCTTGTAATGAAACATCAAACATCTTTTCTAGATGTTATGCGCATTTTTCGGGTTATATCCTCCTTACATCTTTAAATGACCGTTTCTTTGCATTGTTTTTTAGAATCCCGAGAAGTTTTTTAGGAGACGCCTCTTTATGGACAATTTTCGCTCTTTTGTTTCAGTCGTTATCGCCACACTTAACGAAGAGGAAGGTATAGGTCCAACACTGCTGGAAATGCAAAATGTACTCCATGACTCCAAATTTATAGTTGTTGACGGCAACAGCGTTGATAAAACAATTGAGATAGCTAAAAACATGGGAGCAGACGTGCTTTTGCAAGAAGGCAAAGGCAAAGGAAACGCCATGTCCCAAGGCTTACGTGTGTACGGTGCAAAATCCGATTTTGTTGTATTCACAGACGCTGACTACACTTACCCTGCTGAGTATGTTCCTAAAATGCTTGATATTTTAGAGCAAAACCCCAAAGTAGGCATGGTTATAGGAAACCGTTTCAAAGGCGAATGCGGCGTCAACAGGTCTTTTAGAAACCCTTTCTATTTTGGAAACAGACTGCTCGCCTTTGCCCAACAAGTTATGAACGGAGTCAAGCTTGCTGATCCGCTGTCAGGTCTACGTGTGGTACGCAGTGAAGCATTGAACGGTCTGAAACTTAAAAGCAAAGGATTTGACATCGAAGCAGAACTTAACGCAATTATTGGTCGCAGCGGCTACAAAATAGTTGAAATCCCTATTGAATACCGCAGCAGGTTAGGCGAAAAAAAGCTCCGCGTTCGTGACGGTTGGGGCATAATGAAACGCATAGTCGCCGAAGGTTTTGCTTCCTAATTTTTATTTTATTTTTTTTTTTGTTTTTCATTTTTTAATTGTTTTTTAGGGGTATTTTTTTGACTGTAAAAGTTGGAATGGTTGGTTTAGGCCACATGGGTCAACTGCACATGCTAAACGCTATGCGTGTTGACGGCGTAAAAGTGGTTGCCGCTGCAGACAAAGACAAAAAAAGCCGTGCGTATGCTGAACGCTTCCACGTGAAAACTTATGATGACTACACAAAACTGATTGATTCAGAAGAGCTTGACGCCGTAATTATTTCATTGCCGAATTTTCTTAAAAAAGACGGCGTGTTTTATGCTGCGGAACGAGGGCTTGACATTTTTTTGGATAAACCGTTTTCACGAGGTTTCGCTGAAGCAGATTCAATAATGAAGAAAGCGCAGCATAACGGCACACGATTAATGGTAGGTGTTAATTACCGGTATTTTCCATGCGTTCAAAAACTTAAAGCAAAACTAGACAGTGGACAAATTGGAGACACTGTAATTGCTACATCGGAGTTGGTGCTTAACGGTCCAATTTCGCATGGTGCTGTTCCTCATCCGGTTCCTGAATGGTGGTTAAACAAAGATTTAGCTGGCGGAGGAGCCCTGCTGGATTTAGGTTACCATTTGGTGGATTTGTTGACTTGGATGCTTGGCGATTTTGATGTTTCCTTTTCAAAGCTGGGTCACAAACTGAATTTGCCTGTTGAGGATGCTGGAACGATTGTGTTGCATTCGAAAGATTGTGATTTAGACTGCGTCGTAAATGTGGGTTGGTTTTCAAAATCAATTTTTCCTGACTTTAACTTCCGGCTGAATTTGCATGGCACTGTGGGTTTTGATTCAACAGACCGTTATATCCCAGCTGACGCAAAAATGAATGCCGTAAAAGAAGGCGTAAAAAACATTGCACGCAGAATAGCTTTCCAAAAACCCACGTACCTGTCTTACACTTACTATTATGAGTCATTTTACACGATTATGAAGCTCTTTTTTGATTCTCTCAAAAACGGTTCTGAGTTCCCAGTTTCTTTACCTCAACAATTGGAAGTGATACGAATAATCGAATCAGCATACAAAATAAATGGAGCACAAAAAAATGGCGAAGGTAACAGTTACCTCTGTTAAGCAACCTTTTATCTGCGAGAATATAGATGCTGCAGTTGCACGGTCAATAGACAAGCTAAATTATGATTTCAGCAAAGTCAAGACAGCGTACATTAAACCAAACTTGTGCTATTACTGGAACGCCTCCACAGGTGAAACCACCGACAGCAGAATCGTAGGTGCAGTAATAAGTTACCTGAAAAATAAAATCAGCGACGTATCAGTTACCGTTGCTGAGGCTGACGCTTCGGCAATGAAAACCAAGTTTGCGTTTGGAATTTTAGGTTACAGAGACCTATGCGAAAAACATGGCGTACCACTGGTGAACCTTAGTGAAGGCAATGTTGTTGAACGCACCGTCACGGTAGGCAACCAGCACATAACACTGCCGTTCAATGAAGACTTTTTAAATGCTGACTTAATCGTCAATGTGCCTAAACTTAAAACGCACAATTTTGTAGGCTCAACCGTTGGCTTAAAAAACATTTTCGGCGCCATAGCAAAACCAAGAAAATACTCCTACCACAAAAACATCCATCACGTAATAGTGGCAGCAAACAAAATCGTGAAGTCCCACCTAACAGTAGTTGACGGCTTAATCGTCCGTGGCTCATGCCCCAAAAAACTCGGCGTTATAATGGCAGGCGATAATGCTCTGTCAACAGATTATGTTGCTTCAAAAGCTATGGGTTTTAACCCAATGAAGGTGCCATACCTGCATTTAGCAGCAAAAGAGCAACTAGGCGAAGTTTCAAGAATCGGCCTAATTGAGGACGGCATAACTCTTGCACAAGTTAAACGCGAGTTTCCACATTACAGTCACCGCATGCACTCATTATCCTGGGACTTGCAACTTAGGATGCTTAGGGCTTACACAACCGTTTCAGGAGATGTTTTGCCACCGTTTTTAGAAAAATAACCAACCTATTTGCCGCCTATTTGGATGCTATTAGAAACTCATTGCAGAAACCTATAGAGGGTCTACCTTTCAGAGGAGGGGTAGGCTCTGCTGTGCTTTTCCATTACTGAACTGCAAATCACTAAGGGGGTATAGGTCTTATTGGCGGAAAATCAACCCAAAAGTATGTTGAAAAATTGTTCAAGGCGAACACATGCTATTTTTCGTTTTGTTGTTTTGGCTGCTTTTTGGGGTTTTAGCGTTTGCCCCGCCAGCCTTCATTTACATTTATATGAAGCATAAATCCAAAGCAGCTTGGCCAACAAAAATCGATGACAATTATCAACCTAAAATTTCAATAATAATTCCCACATACAATGAAGCAGAAATAATCAAGTACAAACTTACAAACACCAGCCGCATCTCATACCCAACTGACTTGATGGAAATAATTGTTGTTGACAGCAACTCAAACGATGGTACAGGCCAAATAGTCAGCGACTTTTCAAAACAAAACCCCCAATTGAACGTTAAACTCATTTTAGAACAGCAAAGAAAAGGCAAATCTCACGCCTTAAACACCGCCCTCCAGCAATGCAGCGGCGAAATCATTGCAATTTCTGACGCAGACTGCTTCTGGCCTAAAGACATCCTCATCAAAGCCCTCCCGTACCTTGCAGACCCAAAAGTAGGCGCGATTGGTGGACCAAAACTTATTTTTAACAAAGACCAAACATGGATAACCCGCATGGAAGAAGGCTACCTAAAATCAGCCAACATGCTACGGCTGGGCGAATCCAAAGCGGGTTCAACACTGTTTTTTGAAGGCGGCTTTAGCGCGTTTAGACGTGAAGCACTACAATGTTTTGACCCCTACGAGACTGGTTCAGACGACTGTGGCACTGTCCTAAGCGTTATTGAACACAATTTCAGGGCAATGCTTGTGGTAGACGCCAAGTTTTACAGCAGTTTCCCAGCGACTTTCCGTGGAAAAATCAGCATTAAACTGCGCAGAACAATTCAGCTTGTCCACGTTTTCGCTCGGTATCTGGGGTTGCTTGTTGAGGGCAAAGCAAAACACTCAAGAGTTACCGTTGTTCCAAACACAATGCTGTATCTTGTCTCGCCAATCGCGTTTCTTGTTTTCTTAGGCTTAACCTGCTACCTGTTGGCTCTTTACCCGTTGCTGCTTGTCCTGTTTGGGCTGCTACTTATTCCACAAGTCCGCTTTTACACGTACCAGCTTGTAGAAAACAACTTGTTACTTTTCATATCTATCTTCGCTGTTTTGTTTGGCAAAAAATTCAGCATCTGGGCAAAACCTGACGACCGCATATGGCTTAACGAGGCAAACCTGTCTTTTTACGGTTTAATTTAGGCGTGCATCATGATGACTCAAGCTTACGGCGTTAGGGTCACTGTTGGTTTGTGCGTAAAAAATTCCCAGGCAACCGTTAAAGCCGCCGTAAACAGCATCATCTCGCAAGATTACCCGACTAACCAAATGGAGCTCCTAGTTGTTGATGGAACCAGCAGAGACCAAACAGTTGAAACAATCAAAAACTGCCTCGCCAGCACCACACTGCATACACGCTTTTTTTCAGAAAACCACGGGTTAGGTCAAGCTCGCCAAACAGTAGTTGAAAACGCTGCTGGTACATACGTGGTTTGGGTAGACGGCGACATGGAACTGCCAACAGATTTTGTACGCAAACAAGTCCAATTCATGGATTCTAACCCCAAAGTGGGCATAGGAAAAGCCCGATACGGCGTAGACAAAAACGCTAAACTTGTGGCTTCACTTGAAAACATGGAGTTTTTAATCAACTACAAAGTTGAAGGAGAAACAGAACTCAAATACTTGGGCACTTCAGGCTGCATCTACCGTGTCCAAGCCATACGGCAAGCAGGCGGTTTTGACATCGCTTTTAGAGGCGTCGGCGAAGACATGGACGCTGAATACCGTGTACACAGCAATGGTTGGAAACTGTACGTGACAAACGCCGTGTTTATTGAACGACGCCGAGACTCTTGGAGGTCACTTTGGGATGAATATTTTTGGCACGGCTACGGTTTCCGTTCATTACTTAACAAAAACCGCGACATGGTAAACATCGGCAAAATGCTACCCCCAGTTGCGGTGTTGGCTGAACTTCGGCGAGTACCCGAAGCTTACAAGTTAACAGGCCAAAAAACCGTGGTGTTTTTGCCGTTTCATTATGTTTTCAAACGGGTCGCATGGTTTTTGGGTTTTATGAAAAGCCGCAGGCAAACCTAAACGGAGCAGATTTAATGAGTTACGCTGTAACCGTTGGCGTCTGCGTAAAAAACGGCGCTCAAACCATCGGGCGAGCCCTAAAAAGTGTCATGGCACAAGATTTTCCTCACAACCAAATCGAAGTCATAATCGTTGATGACGGAAGTGTTGACGGAACCCTTGAAGTAGTCCGCGGTTTAGCCCTTGCGATGGATATGAATGTGCGGATTCTGCGTCACCGTTGGCAAGGAATCGCGGAAGCAAGAAACACTGTTGCGCGAAACGCAGACGGAAAATACATTGTCTGGGTAGATTGCGACATGGTGCTCTCAAACAGCTTCATCCAAGAACAATACGCGTTTATGGAGCAAAACCGTAAAGTCGGCATCGCAAAAGGCATCTACGGCATAATCCAAGACGCAAACCTTGTTGCGTCCCTTGAAAACATGTCCTTTGTAAGCGAAAACTACCGTTACGAATGCGGAACAGGCGGCAGCATCTACCGAACCCAAGCCCTCAGAAACGTAGGATACTTTGACCACAGACTCCGTTTTGCTGGTGAAGACCATGACGCATCATCCAAAATTGGCGCTGCAGGATGGGAACTTGAACGCAGCCTCGCCATCTTTTACGAGTACCCCCGAACCAGCTGGAGAAAACTATGGAACAAATATTACAACTGGGGCTACGGACTGCATGAAGCTTGCCAAGCTAACCCAAACCTTGTAACACTTTACGAGATGACACCAGTCGCAGGCTTCGCGGCGGGACTAAAACGTGCCTTTATCGCTTACCACTTAACATACGAGAAAAAAAATTTCTTGTTACCCTTCCAGTTTGTTTTCAAACTTAGCGCCTGGTGTCTTGGCTACCTAAAAGGCGCATTACAATAGAATGGTTCTGATTTTTTATGGTTCAAAAAACAATCAGTCAAACTGACGAAAAATTCCAAACATGGTTTGACCACAAAATAAACCTAACAGACCCTTGGTATCAACTGCTTCTAAAAATGATAAAACCCGTAACCAGCTTCCAAGACAAACGCGTGCTGGAAGTCGGTTGCGGTCTTGGAGTTTTTTGCATGCATGTAGCCCGAAGCGGCGGCGAAGCAATCGGCATAGACATTTCCAAAAGCGCCATTCTGGAAGCAAAAACGTTATCCAAACAATACGGCGCCAACAATAACGTAGAGTTTGTGGTTAGTGACGCAAGGTTTCTGCCTTTTGTTGACCGCAGCCAAGACATAATTGTTTCTTCTGAAGTGCTGGAGCACATTGAGGGGCACGAGAAAGCGTTTCACGAGTTTGCCCGACTAATTGACAAGTCAGGTTACATTTGCATAACCGTACCTAACCTGCTCAGCAGCCTATTTTTTGAAGTAGTATTTTTCAAGGTTATGGGACAACCAAAATATGTCCAACGCTTCCTAAGCGTAGAAAAAGAGTACATTTTTCATTACCCAAAAGTTAAACGGCTCGTCAACTCCGAACGCTTAACAATCATCGACATTAAAGGAACCGACTACGTACACTTGCACCCTAAAATCACAAGGTTTTTTCACCTCGGCAAAGTGGTTACGATGGTTTCTAATTCTTTGGAAAACAAGAAAGCATGGCGCTTTTTCGGCGCAAACATTGGCGTTATAGCCCAAAAAACAGCCGCATAAGGGCTCTTTTATGGCAAAAAACGTTGGCGTCTTCTGCCCAACACTGCACAATTACGGCGGCGGTGAATTCGTCGCAGTAGCCATCGCCAACACGCTCGCCCAAAACGGTTATGACGTAACACTTTTCACTACAAAACCTGTAGACCCAAAAGCAGTCAAAGGCTTTTTCGGCGAAACCTTGCATCCAAAAATTGAGGCAGTAACACAACCCACCAACCTAAACATCAAAGGCATACTGGGTTTCTACCAAAGCATTTTTCGTTCATACCTTGCAAAATCAAAAACCACCATGTTTGTTGACCCTTACTCAAACTGTATCTTCCCATGGACAAACGTGTGCTACATCCATTTTCCAACACTAAACCATTATGCTTACCGTACAAGGTTCCCTTACCTTCTAAGTCCCCACCACACTGAAGTAGGCGCATTACCGCAAGTCATTTTTGAAAAAAACCTTTCAAACTACGACGGCAAACTGATTTTAGCAAACAGTCGCTACACAGCCAAAGAAATTGAAGCTTTTTCAGGAAAACAGGTTCCAGTTCTTTATCCCCCTTTCACCTCAAGCATCCAAAATCGTCCTGCCAAAGCAAAACAGAACCTCGTTGTAACAACTTCACGGTTTGAACAGAACAAAAAACTTGAAAACATCCCCAAAATCGCGGCAAAAACAAGCAAAGACATCCAGTTTGCCATAATTGGACGCCTTTACGACACAGCCACACTTAACCGTCTAAAAGTGAAAGTTAAAGAGTTGGGGCTAACTGAACGCGTAAAATTTTATCCTGACCTTCCAGCAGAACAGAAACTTGAAATGTTGTCTTTAGCGAAAGTTTATCTGCATACGATGGTTGGGGAGCATTTTGGGATTTCAATTGTTGAAGCAATGGCTTCTGGCTGCATTCCAATCAGTCATAACTCTGGCGGCATGGTAGAGTTTGTTCCAGCACCAAACCGTTACGAAACCATAGAGGAAGCAGCAGAAAAAATTAACAATGCAATCGCTGGCTGGTCAGAAGACAAAACTGTGGAGCCCAAACAGATTGCTGAACAGTTTTCCATAAACAATTTTTCTTGCAGATTTATGCAGCTTTTTTCTCAATACAACTCTTGAGTGAGGTTTTCATGTTTGCATGTTTGTCACGTTTGGGAACGCTTTTGGCCCATCGAAATTGGCGGTTTAGAACGCTACATCATGGGCTTATCTAATTACTTATCAAAAAGCCAACAAATAGACTTCTCCTTAATCACTGGCAGAACCAAAATTTTGCTGGTAACAAAAAATATCAAAAAAATTGAAGACGCCGGCTACATCAAAGTTTACCGTCTTGGACCACGACCTATCGATTTTGTCAACGGTTTTTTTATGTATGCCGCTAAGCAGCAACCACGTTATCTTGATAAATTTAAACTTGCAAGCCTTTACAATGAGGCAGTTCAATGGAAAACGGCACAAACCGCTGACATTTTTCATATTCACGGCATCTGGGCGGATCTTGAATACATTAAACTTGGCATTTACTTGAGCCAACACTTTCACAAGCCGCTGGTTTTAACATTGCATGGCAGTTTTGTTGGTGATCCTTTGCATGGTGGAATGCCGCTAAAATCAGCCCCAGTAAAAGACATCCTGTTCAACAATGCCGCTGCAATAACAACTTACTCAAAAGAAGTTCTAAGCACCCTACAAGAGATGGGTTTAGAAAACAAAAGCCACTTAATAACTAACTTTGTTGACACGCCTCATTTTAAAAACCCTGCTGGTTCTAACAGCGCAAATGGCGAAATCGTGATTTATGTGGGCAGGCTTGAACCTGTAACTAACCCAGATTTGCCGATTCGTGCTTTTGAAAGTGTACATAAAGAGTTTCCAAACGCTAAACTGCACGTTATCGGTTATGGCAGCATTTTTGAAAAACTAAAACAGCTCGTGCACGACTTAAACCTTGACGGCACAGTTATTTTGATGGGAAAACAAACTGATGTTCCCAAGTTTTTGTGGAACAGCGACATTTTTATCGCAACTAACTTTGGCTACATTGCAACTTTGGAAGCGTGGTCAGCGGGTTTAGCTGTTATAGCGCCCGATTTTGGCATAATGACTGAAACAATAACCCACGGCGAGAACGGCCTTTTAGTAAAGCCCCAAAACGTGGAAGACCTTTCGTTGGCAATCAAAAGTTTACTACGTGACAAGCAACTTAGAGAAAAACTGGCGTTTAACGGAGCCCAAACAGTGAAGGGTTATGACATCCGCGCTGTTGCCCCTAAAATGGCAAACGTTTACCATTCAGTAATGTAAAAACAGTTGGAGACACCGTTTTGGAGCTTTATCAACGCAGATTTTCGCAGCATTTCTTTGCAATTGTGTTTGTGCTGCAATTCGTAATGTATTTTGCATTGTTTGCTGACTTAACGCTTATTCGCATAATCGTTGGAATAGCTTATTTGACGTTTATTCCAGGATTTATAGCGCTTAAACTGTTAAAACTTGACCGCGTAAGCACCGTTGAATCTGCCCTGTTCGCTTTAGGGTTTAGCCTTGCATTTTTAATGATTGCAGGCTTAATCATCAACAGTTTCGGCGCCAGTTTGGGGCTTAACATGCCTCTTTCCACTTTACCTGTATCTTTATTCATTAACAGTTTGATTCTTATTGGAGCAGCAATTGCACAGTTCCAGCAACAACCAACAATTCCTCCACAAAACACTCCTGAAAGAAACTCTTTTTCACCTTGGGCACTTTTTCTGGTTTTTCTGCCAATTCTAAGCATAATTGGAACTTACTTTGTAAACCTGAACGGCAACAGCAACATCCTAATGCTCATGATAACCATTGTAAGCCTACTATTTGCTGCCCTTGCTTTCCTTAATCGACCAGCCCTTAGCAAAGTTTATCCTGTAGCCATTTTCATGATAGCCTTGGCGTTGCTGTTTCATTTCTCACTCATTTCAGGCTACATCGTGCCGTATGGCGGCGATTCACCGGTTGAACTGTTTGTTTTCAGAAACGCCCAAATGAACTCTTACTGGTACCCTGAACTGCCTTTTGCAATCGGCGACCAACCATTAGGCAGAATGAACGCAATGCTAAGCGTTACAGTATTGCCGACAGTTTACTCAAACATGCTGGGTCTTGACCCCACATGGGTCTACAAAATCATTTACCCAATTATCTTTGCCTTTCTACCTGTTGCCTTGTACATGCTTTGGAAACCTTACATCGGCGGCAAATACGCGTTTCTTGCAGCCTTCTTGTTCATGGCGCAATCAACGTTTTACACTGAAATGATGGCGTTAAGCCGACAACTAATCGCTGAATTATTTTTTGTTTTGCTCTTTATGGTACTGCTTAACAAGCAAATTAAAATGCAAACCAAATACTTCGCGTTTATAATTTTTAGTTTTGGATTAATTGTTTCGCATTATGCGCTTTCTGAGATTTTTTTGGTTTTGATTTTTACAGCTTGGGCTGCTTCAATGTGGATGTTTAGACGCCCCAGCGTTAACCTGCAATTGGGCATGGTTGTGTTCTTTTTTGCTGCCATGTTTGGTTGGTACATTTTCACTTCGGGCTCAATAGTTTTTGACAGCTTTGTAACCTTCACCAATTACGTGTACAGCCAACTAGGCGACTTCTTCAATCCAATGTCTAGAGGCTCGGCTGTCTTAACAGGGCTAGGTTTAGCTGAATCGCCATCAATTCTTAACACAATAAGCCGCGGCTTTGCGTACCTAACTGAACTTTTCATACTAATCGGCATCGTAGGATTAATCACAAGAAAAATCAAGTTCCATTTTGACAGAGACTACGCAGTTTTCGCTTTGGTTGCTATGGCAATACTTGCGGCGCTCACTATTGTTCCAGGCTTGGCAAACACGCTTAACATGACACGGTTCTACCATATTCTTTTGATGTTGCTTGCGCCTTTCTGCATTGTCGGCATCTGGATGTTTGTAAAGTTTTTAACCAAAAAAGAACGCCCAATACTGGTAGCTTTGATGGTCGTGGTTATTTTGGTGCCTTATTTCTTGTTCCAGACCAATTATGTGTATGAGGCAGCCAAAACTGACAGTTGGTCAATTCCGTTAAGCGGGTACCGAATGAATCCGTTGCGTTTGTATGGAGACTTTGGCTTTATTGATGATTATAGTGTACAGGGCGCGGTGTGGCTTCATTCAAATGTGCCTTACCAGAACAATATTACGGCAGATAACGGGCTGTTTACGTCGTTAACGGCATATGGCCTAGTGTACCGTGGGTACGTTACAGAATTAAGAAACGACACGATACTGCATCCTGAAGAATACATTTATTTAAGCTATATTAGCATCAATTATGAACCTCAATCGTGGAACGGAACCCTAAACACGCTGCTTAATCAAACAAACGTTATTTATTCAAACGGCGGCAGTGAAGTCCGACAAGCCATCAACTAAACATACGCCAAGGATTGATTTTTAGGTGAAGGCTCTGAAACCTCATCAGACCTTCATAGGGGCTTTGTATAAGCAAATGGTTTTGGCACCTGTTTTTCAGAAACAGTTTGCGGCATAAACACTGCTTAAGGAATGGCTATGACCACTGTATCAGTTGTTATTCCCACATACAAAAGAGTCCAAATCTTGCCCCTAATGCTTTCAGCACTAAAAAGTCAGACTTTCAAAGATTTTGATGTAATAATGGTTGTCAAACCCTCAGAAGACGGAACCGAAGAACTCCTTAAACAAGCCTCAAGCAGCCTAAAAATTACAGTTTTAACCCAGCAAACGGGACACATTGTTGATGCATACTTTTTTGGGTCTAAACACTCAACAGGCGACATAGTGGCTTTTCTTGATGACGATGCCATCCCAGCACCTGACTGGCTTATGGAAACCGTGAAAGCATTCCAACAAGACCCAACTGTTGCAGCATTAACGGGCGACCAGTTTCCCGTAATAATCAACGGCGGCAAACTTCACAAGCTACAAGAAACAGAAATCCCGCCGGTTCTGTCTCATTACGAGTTTGCGTTGTGGGGACGCCCGTTGCGTGGGCTTGAAAACTTCAAAAACTCGATTGCCAATTCAGGAGTTGTTTACGAGCGAGGCAACAACGCTTACTCACGCAAACACGGCACCGCCAAAGCTCTGCTGCGAGGACCATCAATGGCAGTAAACGGCAACGTACTGCGTGCAATCTGTTTGCCTTCGGAATGGATTTTGGGTTGCGCTTGGGAGATGATGCTGGGCTGGCAAATCTGGAAACAAGGCTACGGCATGGTTTACAACCCCAAAGTCAAAGTGTACCATATAGCGCATGGGCGAACTTCAAGCCGCGACTTTCTTAACCCCCGCACGGATTTGTTGTGGGCTGTGGAAGCTGAAATGCTTTTTTACCGTCTCTACGGGGCTGAACCAGAGTTTTCTTTGATAAGCAAATTTGTCTCTGACGTAGTGCGTGTTGTGCATAGTCTTAAGCATATGAAAGAAAACTCCAAGTATTACCTGCGAAAGATTGAGGGCATATTTATCGGAAACGTTATTGGAGCAAAATGGGTAATCTACAAAACTGTTAACGCACCTTATTCGCCGCTTGTTGACCTGAAAAGATTCCAAAAAAGCGCCAAAGGCAGTGGTTAACGCATAAAGAACCGCTTGAGACCAAACCGTTGTTTCACTTTCGCCAGCAGTTTTCAACATACTTTTGGGTTGTTTTTCCGCCAATAGCACCTACCCTCTTAGTGATTTGCAGTTCAGTAATGGAAAGGCACAGGATAAGCCTACCCCTACTTTGAAAGGTAGACCCCCTATAGGTAACTGCAATGAGTTTCTAATAGCATCCAAATAGGCGGCAAATAGACGCTAAACAGGTAAGGTGAAACAAAAACGTTTGAACAAACGCCTCTTGTTTCTGTTATAATTCTTAACTATAACGGTGAAAGCTACCTAGACAACTGCATCGCGTCAGTTCTAAAAAACAGTTACCCCAACTTTGAAGTCTTATTAGTTGATAACGCATCAACGGATTTGAGCGTAAAAAATGCCCTAGAAACTTTTGGCGGCGACGTGCGGCTGCGGCTAATTCAAAGTAACATTAACTTGGGGTTTAGCGGCGGAAACAACCTTGGCTTTACCCACGCAAAAGGCGACTACATCGTTTTCCTTAACAACGACACCATTGTTGACACAGAATGGCTAACTTACCTAGTAAACGCACTACAAACCGACGAAACAATCGGGCTTGCCCAAAGCACAATCCTGATGATTGATGGCCAAAAAATCCAAACTGCCGGTTGGCTATACAGCAACTATCTGGTACAAAAGCATGGGCTCGCTGAAAATAAAGCCAGCGGTTTAAGATTGCAGCCAGTTTTTGAGGTTTCTGTTGCGTCGGGAGCTTCAATGATTACGCGTCGAAGCCTAATTAACGAAATCGGCCTTTTTGACCCTGAAATCCCATTTTTTTATGACGATACATTGTTGTCGTTTAAGGTTTGGCTGGCAAACAAACGTGTAGTAACGGTTTCGAACAGCAAAATCCGACATATCCAAGGGGCAACAACAGTTTGGAACCTCAAACGTACAACCTACAACCTGCTTAAAGCCAAAATCTGCCTCATGTTTGACGTTTACTACCCTTTGAGCGACCTAGTAAAAGGTTTGACCGTAAACTTGTTTTCTATTGGCGTTAACTCGCTGTTTTTCCTTAAAAAACGCAATTTACAAGTTATTTTTGCTAACTTTAGCGCTTTAGGTTGGGGATTGAAAAATTTTAAGTACCTGTGGGGTAACAGGCAGAGTCATTGGGCAAAAAAGAAGATTGCGCCCCAGCAACTTCAGGAACGTTTTGTCAGGATACGCCTTCCAGTGCCGCTGTATTTGATGCCGTCCAAGTTGAGTATTAGCAGGTTTGCGTTTGAAACTGAAAAGTACGAGTCATCACTGCTTGAAACCTAAATTTTGGCATGCACCGTGGTGGATTTTTTGGTTTTAGAGGATTGTAAACTGATTTATTTTCCAAAAATCACCGATTTACGCGGCAACCTATCGTTTATTGAAGAGAATAATCAGATTCCCTTTCAGATAAAACGTGTTTACTATCTTTATGATGTGCCAAGCGGCGCCACACGCGGCGGACACGCCCACAAGGCACTTCAACAAATCATCATTGCATTAAGCGGCAGCTTCGATGTCCTGCTTGACGATGGAGTAACGAAACAGAATTTCTTTTTGAACCGACCGCATTATGGTTTGTATATTCCGCCGGGAGTTTGGCGGGAACTTGAAAATTTTTCATCTAACTCTGTTGCGTTATCGCTTGTATCTGAAGTCTATGACGAGTCAGATTACATTCGTGACTATGCAGTCTTCAAGAAGGGTCTAGTTAACAATGGCAGCAAATAAAACGCCTTTAGTAATTATCGGCGACGGAGAAACAGGCGAAATAGCCTACGAATACTTCACCAAAGACACTAACTATGAAGTTGCCGGTTTTAGCGCTGAAAAAGCGTTCATGAAAAACCAGACACTTTACGGCTTACCCGTTGTACCATTGGAGAATTTGGAGAAGGCTTTTGACCCGGATGACTTTCGGGTTTTTGTAGCGGTATCCTTCACAGAATTAAACCGCGTCAGAGCACGACTGCTTAAAACCGTTAAACTAAAAGGTTTCAAGCCTTGCTCGTACATTAGCCCGAAAGCCTTCCTTGGAAAAAACGTCCAAATTGGCGAAAACTGCTTCATATTCGAACACGTAGCCATTCAAAGAGCCACAAAAATCTGCGATAACGTCACCATCTGGACAGGCAGTTCCATAGCGCACCAATCAGTTGTTGGCGCTAACTGTTTTGTTGCGTCGCAAGTTGCCATTTCAGGGTTTTGCAGCATTGGCGAGAACTGTTTTTTAGGGGTTAACAGCTGCGTAGTTGACCGCATAAACGTGGCAAAAGACACAGTAATCGGTGCTGGTGCAGTGGTTGTCTCTGACACGGAGTCTGGAAAGATTTACGTTGGAAACCCTGCTAAACCGTTGCCTGAGAAGGGCGTTGAATCCTTCATTAACAGAATGGTTTAACCTGTTTGGTGGTAAAAGTGGCAGCTAACACGGTTGAACACATCAAGGTTGTTCCTTACACGCCAGAGCACCAGCAGGAATGGGACAACTATGTCAATAATTCCCGAAACGGCGTTTTCCTTTTCAACCGCAACTACATGGAATACCACTCCGACCGCTTCAAAGACCACTCCTTAATGTTTTACCTAAAAAACCAGCTTGTAGGCCTTTTTCCAGCTAACCTCAAAGCCGACGCATTGCAGAGTCACGGCGGCTTAACCTTTGGCGGAATAATCGTCAGTTATCACACAAAAACGTTGACTATGCTGCAAATCTTTGAAGCCTTAACTGTGTACTGCCGAAAAATGGGTTTTAACTCAATATTTTACAAGGCAATTCCATACATTTATCATTCTGTGCCGACAAACGAAGACCTTTACGCCCTTTTCCGTTACAACGCCAAACTTGTTGCACGAAACGCTTCTTCATGCATTTACTTGCCCAGCAGGCACCAATTTAGCGACGGAAGAAAATACAACATCAACAAGGCACGCAGAAGTGGGCTTGTGGTTAAGCAAACAGACGATTTGGATTCTTTTATGCAGGTGCTAAAAGAAACCTTAAGCGAACGCCACAACGTCAAACCCGTGCATACCAATGACGAGATGAAGCTTTTAGCCAGCAGGTTTCCAAGCAACATAAAACTTTTCGCTTCCTACAGTGGCGAGGTGATGCTTTCTGGTTTGTTGGTTTATGAAAGCAAAAACGTTGCCCATGTGCAGTATGCGGCGAATTCAAAGGAAGGCATGAACCTTGGTGCACAGGACCTTATTGAAGATTATTTAATTAACACTTACTACAAGGACAAAGCCTATTATGATTTTGGAATTTCAACAGAAAAATCTGGACAAGTGCTTAATGAGGGTTTAATAGCGCGAAAGGAAACTTTTGGCGCAAACTCGGTAATGTATGACCAATATGAAATATGTTTGTGAAGGTGCATTGAAGGGACGCCTAATGGTTTTAGTCAGTGTAATAATGGGCGCCTACAATCATGAACACTACATTGCAGAAGCCATAAAAAGCGTACTTAGCCAAACCATGCCTGACCTTGAATTAATAATTGTAGACGACGCCTCAAGTGACAGCACACCTCAAATCATCAAGAGCTACCAACAAAATGACTCCCGTGTCAAAGCTTTTTTTCACCAAAAAAACATGGGCATCGCTTCAACAGCAAACCAGTGCCTAAACAACGCAAACGGGCAATACCTGACCTTCATTGGTTCTGATGACCTCTGGGTGGAAACCAAACTTGAAAAGCAACTAAAAATCCTTCAAGAACACCCTGACTGGCTGGTCTGGTCCGAAGGAGAAATAATCAACAGCAACGGCAAATCAACGGGGCAAACTTTTACTGGGCTTCATCTGGCAGGCAAAAAACGTAAAACAGGCAATATTTTTCGCGAGATACTTGATGATAACTACATTTTCGGCCAAAGTCTCATGTTCAGAAAAGAGCATTTGAAAAACCAGTTTTCGACAGACCTTAAATATTTAAGCGATTACCGTTTCATGGTTGATTTAGCGTTTGAACATGACTTCTTTTTCATCTCTGAACCTTTAGCAAAATACCGCATCCACGGCAACAACAGCATAGTCAAAGATGAAACAAATTGGCTTAAAGACAGAATAATACTAAGACAATACTTCCTACAAAAATATGGCCCTAACCTGTCAAGAAACCTTAAGGGCAACTTGTATTTGAAAATTGGAAACGCTTACTCTTCTTTAGGTAATCAAGATTTAGCTAAACATTACTACCTAAAAGCGTTGAAAGCAAATTTTGTAGACAAAGAAGCTATCCTGTATTTGGCATACGTTTTAGGTGACGCTAAAGGGTTTGTAGGCGGCAACTTGCTGAATTTGTACATGAAAATAAACTCACTTTTTGAAGTTAGAACCTACAAATAAAATAAAACAGGGTTTAAAGGTCGTTTTTTATGAGCATAGTTGGTCTAACAAAAATCCAAAACACAATTCAAAATCAAAATCCGCTTAAGCAGGCATTAAATGAAACTTTGAGTCTTATTGACTACAAATTTGAAAATTCCCCTAAAAAAATCGTTATAAAACCCAACCTTTGCTACTATTGGGATAGCACAACAGGACAAACTTCTGACCCACGATTCGTTGGTGAACTGATTGATTTTTTACGTGAAAAAATTTCAAAAGACGTGCAAATTTCTGTTGTTGAGTCGGATGCGTCGGCTATGCGGTGCAAGTACGCTTTTCGGATGCTGGGTTTTGAACGGCTTGCTTTAGAAAAAAATGTTCAATTAATCAACCTTTCAGAAGAACCAAGCGACGAAACAGAAGTATTCTGCAACGGCAAACCCTACAAGTTCCAGGTTCCAAAAATCATCAAAGAAGCCGATTTACGAATAAACCTGCCTAAAATCAAGTACACAGTTGACCCAATCAAGATAACCTGTGCACTCAAAAACCTTTACGGATGCAACCCGTACACTAAAAAGTACAAGCTCCACAATGACCTTGGAAACGTCATAGTAGCGTTAAACAAAGCCATGCCGTTTGACCTTGTCATAATAGACAGCAACATTGCCTCAGGCATACAACCACGCCGTATTGGGTTGATGATGGCAAGCACTGACCCAGTCGCGATTGATGTTGCCGCTGCCCAAATTGCATGGTTAAACTCTGAAAGTATTCCTTATTTGCGGTTAGCTGAAAAGGAAAGGGTAGGCAACAGGTGGTTTATTGAACGTGGAGCCAAACTGGAACAGTTCAAAGCGTTGTATCCCAAGAAAACTGTTAGACGCAAAGTGATGGGACGAGCCTACAAGATGGTTTTGCAGGTTGGGCTTGGACGAAGATTAGGCTTAACATAAAAATTGGAGACGATTTTTTTGAAAAATGTTAAACTTGGCATTATCGGGTTAGGCTACATTGGTTTAGTCCATTTAAGGCACAGCTTAAAATTAACAAACGCTGAGGTTGTCGCAGCAGCTGATGTGTCACCAAAAGCGTTAGAGCAAGCCAAAAGTTACGGCGTTAAAAAAACTTTCAACAACTACACAGACCTACTTAAAGACCCAGAAGTTGACGCCGTTGTAATCGCTTTACCAACACATCTACACTTAAAATGCACTCAAGAAGCAACCGAAGCAGGCAAAGACATTTTTCTTGAAAAACCCATAGCCACCAGTATTAACGAAGCAGAAGAAATCCTTGCCTTAACACAAAAAAACAACGTCAAACTCATGATGGGCTACCCACTGCGGTTCAACAAAACCTTCGAGAACCTAAAAACGAATTACGAAAACGGTTTAATCGGAGAAGTCGAAAACGCCCATGCAACGTACATTAGTTCAGGACCATTTTTCCATCGTGCCGATGGTTACTCGCCTGTTCCTGTTCCTGAATGGTGGTTTAACACTCAAAGCACAGGCGGCGGCGTCCTGATTGATTTAGGCTGCCACGTAATCAACCTTTTAAGATGGTTCTTTGGAGAAATTATAGACATAAAAGCCCATTTTGGACACCGATTCAACATGAGCTTTGAGGATTCTGCTATGTGTCTTGCAAAATTTAGTTCTGGAACAACTTCAATGATTAATGTAGGCTGGTTTTCACAGGAATACCTGTTAAGAGTTGACTTTCTTGGCAGCGTCAAAAACGTTTCAGCCACCCACATGCCTCCAAGCCAAATCGACACCGCTTACCAGATGTTGACAAAAGGCATAAGCAGCTTTTTTGTTCCACACCTTATGGAGCTTCAGCACTTTGTTGACTGCGTAGTGGATGATCAAGTTCCAGTTTCTACTGGATTGGACGGTTTACGTGATTTAGAAGCAATTTCCAAAGCCTATAAAAATACCATTAATCTAATGTAGGCAGTTAAGGTTGCAGGTTAGAATGGAAGATAAAGCTTTACAGATGGGTAAATCATCAACTGCTGGAAGCTTTTTCCTTTTAATCGGCATCGTAGGCTCCACAGTTGTACTAGCGTTAGGTACACTACTTTTAGCTGGCATGTTAACTGACGCAGAACTCGGCTTATATGGCATTGTATTGATTCCTTCAACCACAATTGCATTCTTCAGGGACTTAGGCGTAAACTCCGCTATGACCCAACGAATCGCCAACCTAAGAGCAGCCAACAAAAGCGATCAAATACACGACGTAATACTTTCAGGAGTAATCTTTGAAATCATAAGCGGCCTGCTACTTTCGCTAGCTTGTTATGCTATAGCTCAACCCTTAGCGATAATTCTTAACCGTCCTGAAGCAACACCATTAATCGCTTTGATGTCAATTTCCATTTTTGCAAGTGCAATCGTTTCTGCTTCATCATCCATATTTGTTGGCTTTGAAAAAATGAAACTTAACAGTTTCACACAAATTCTTCAAGCCTTAATCAAAACGTTGCTTGGTCCAGTGCTTGTCTTCTTGGGCTTTAGCGTTTTAGGTGCAGTTTTAGGTGCCATAGTCTCTGCTGTCGTCGCAGGCGCAACAAGTATACTGCTTGTTTATTTTGCACTATTTAGACCGCTAAACAAAGCTAAGACTGAAAAATATAACATCAAACGTACATTAACGCCGATGCTAAAATACGGCATACCATTAACTTTGTCAAACATTGTTGTTGGCGTTTTACCCCAGATTTTCGCTTTTTTCATGGCAGTATATGTAAGCGACAGCATAATGGGAAACTATTACGCTGCAACATACTTCGCAGTAATTGTCACGTTCATAAGTTTCCCCATCTCAACAGCACTATTTCCCGCATTCTCTAAATTAGACCCAGAAAATGAGCCAGAACTTGTAAAAACAGTCTTCGCGTCCTCAGTAAAATACACAGCCC
This sequence comes from Bathyarchaeia archaeon, assembly GCA_050108115.1. Classification (GTDB taxonomy): domain Archaea; phylum Thermoproteota; class Bathyarchaeia; order Bathyarchaeales; family Bathycorpusculaceae; genus Bathycorpusculum. The sequence goes on from JBNIDP010000001.1 coordinate 816,068, forward strand.
TTTTTCTGGTTCCAACAACAATGCTGCTTATAACGCTCGCAGTACCGTTGGTTAACACTCTTTTTCCCAAAGACGGCATACTTCAATCGCTCTTTATTGTAGGCGCTGAACCCAAATTTCCATATGCACCCCTGTTTCTGGCGGTTTCTTCAATAGTAAACCTGTTTGTGCTTTTCGGCAATGTTAGTTTAGCAACTTTCCAAACAGGAATAGGTAAAACAAAACAGATAATGTGGCAAAGCATACTTTCCCTTGCAATAAGCTTGCCCTTCGCATTCATCATAATAAGCTACTTTGGGTCTATCGCTGGAGTTGTAGGCGAATGGATTGTAGTTATAGGCGGCATACTGTCAGTAATGGTTTCAACTATTCCAAGTATGACTTGGGGTTTAATTTGGCTGTGGAAAAACTATCACGCTAAAGCAGACTTTAAAAATTCAGCAAAAATCCTTGTATCTTCACTGACAGCCTCAATTGCAGCTTACGCTTTTGTAGCAGTTTTAAATGCACCTTACTGGATTCTATTAGCCGTTGGAGCAGTGATTTTCCTGCTTGTCTATCTTGTCAGTGCCCCACTCATTGGTGCAGTAAACCGTGTTGATATTGACAACCTAAAATTGATGTCTTCAGGATTAGGTGCAGTTTCTAAAATCTTAGAAATTCCATTATTGTTCATGAGAAAAATCTGCAAAGAACCATCACCAAACAAAGAGATATACGCAGGCACTGAGAACATCGAACCTTCAAACTAAAAAAGCAAAGTTAGCTTCTTCAAAATATTAATTTTTATTGGAGTTGTTTTTTTGAAAAGTGTCAATAGAAATAGACGTTCTTCCATTGGAATCGCTGTAGGTTTTTTTGCAGTAGGCGTGTTACTGCTTGCTTCTTCAGTATGGTTCAGTTGGCAAGTCGTAGCGTTCATTGGTTTAGGCTTTGTCTTATGGGGCGCCATTTTTTCTTTAGCTCAACCGGGCAAATACGTGGATGGCAACATTTTGGACAGTACAGCATACACTGTTTACTCCACTTTAGACCGCATGATTAACGATTTAAAATTCAACGGACACGGCTACTATATTCCAGCATACCCACAAAACGCGTATCTTCCAGAATACTACAAGAATCTTAAAGACTCAATAGTTTTCATTGCAGACGAAAACTTTAATGGATTACCAGCACTTGAAGAGGTAGCGTCAGGCAAATTCATATCAGAACATGACAGAGGCGTCTTCATCACATCCCCCGGCAGTGGCTTATTACACCAAATTGAGAACCAATTAAACGTTGACTTCTCAACAGTACCCACAGCTGAATTATGCAATATTTTGCCGCGAAGTATGACTGAAATGTTTAGTTTAGCTAAAGAAATGGATATGCAAGTTGTAGACGAATCAACTGTACGCCTTAGTATGGTTGGTGTACTGTATGAGAGCCTGTATAAACCTGATGATACGCCGAAAAGTGTCAGCTTGCTGGGTTGCCCAGTGATTAGTGCTGTTGCTTGTGCCTTAGCAAAATCGTCTGGTAAAGCCGTGGTTATTAAAGAACAACAATTTTGGCCTAACACATCAGGACTTGAAGCAGTTTTCAATTTTGTCAGGGGAAATGCTTGATGGTTTTTCCTTTGTCCTTGTATGACCTGAGTTTATGGCTTGCAGCAATGTCGATAATCCTTTTAGCTACTTCTGAACTTTTAGCGTATGCGCCTGAATTTGATGAAAAATTTCTAGTTAACAAACAGCTTTTGCGTTGGATTGCTATAGGTTGCGGTTTAGCTTTTGCAGTAACTGTTATCATGCATGTAGCACAGGTTTTCTAAGTAAAAAAGAAGAAGATAGAGTTTAAGATGCAGATCCTTCAATTGTTATGTCTATGTTGAAGTTTGTGACTCCGCTTATCGATGAATCAACACTAAGGGTTAATATTGCACTGACTTTTTCGCCAGCAGCTAATGTTTGTCCCTCTTTGTTCCAGGTTACATCAATTTTTCCTAAGGCTTCGGCGGGTGATAGATTTGACGTTTCTAAGTGAAGCGTTACTTGCTCTGTACCTATGTTCTTTACATAAACGGTTTTAGTTGTGCTATGTCCCGGCATGACTGCGTTCCAAGTAATACTGCTGTATTTATTTGTGCAAGCTTCGTCTGAATAGACGGCGATTTCAACAGTTTCTTCAGTGGGTGGCGGTGGAATTACGGGGGGTAAACTGACTGTAGGTGTTGGTGTCGGTGCAGGTGTTGTTACTACTCCGTCTGTCGGTATTTTTAGACTACTGGTGCTCGTTAGAAGTGCCGTTGTTAGGGTTGTTAGGACTAGACCTGCTACTATGACAGCAAATATTGTTGCCGACATTTTTGGTGTTTTGATTCTTATCCCCCACTTTAACAAGGAGCAAGTCTTGAGTATTAATAAACATTATTTATGTAGAATCAATACGCACACAATATCAACACATACACAACTCGAAAAAAGAAAAACACAAAATTGTTTATTCTAAACCATACAATGATAAGCCTTTAAGTGTATTTGCCAGTTAATCACAGATTAAACGGAAAGTCTGTAACTGTCAAATACATAGCAACGGCTTTATGTTGCTTGCTGGGGAGGCATTTTTGGAATTTCTAAAGATTAGTCAAAACTACTTTGGAAACTATGCCTAACGTTGGTTGACGTGGGGCTGTAGAGGTTTTGAACCAGTTTTGGGTTTGCTGGTTTATAGAGTTTGTATAAATATGACTTTTGCTAAGTTATACCTCCGCACATTACTTATAGGATAAGACATCAATAACAAGTCTGAGGGAAAAAACGGCATGGTAACTCTTCCACACAGAGCACGAGGCGTCAAAGTTTTAAAAGCAGTCTCTTCACCCCTCAGGCTGCAAATCCTAAACCTGCTCTTTGACAAAGGCGCCCTCTCCTACACTGAACTAATGAACAGCCTCAAAATGAACCCCAGCCGAGACGCAGGACGCTTCGCCTACCACTTAAAATTCCTACTCAAAGCCGACCTAGTGGAAGCTGACGTTGATGCAAAAAAATATTTTCTAACTGATCTCGGTAAAATGGTTCTTGATGTTGCTGACCGTATAGAGAAAAAAGCCTTCACTCCAAAAGGCATGCTTGTTAGGACATCTCATTTTACTTTGGAAGAATTTGACTTAAATAAAATTGCGAACTCGTTAATTAAAGAGGCAAAAGTTCCGCCTGAACTTGCCCAGAAAGCTGCAAAAGAAGCAGAAAAACGGCTACTTAAATCTAAAACTAAGTATCTTACTGCTTCGTTGATTAGGGAAGTGGTAAACGGTATCTTAGTTGAGAAAGGCTTTGAAGATTACCGCCACAAATTGACTCGTGTTGGCATGCCCGTTCATGAAGTTACTGCTTTAATGGAAGCAAAAGACCGCAGTTTAGACGCGTCAGATTTGCTTTCAAAAGCTGGACAAAACGTTTTAGGCGAATATACTCTTTTGAATATTTTTCCACGAGACATTGCTGATGCACATCTTTCTGGAAGCATAAACGTTGATGATTTAGGCACATGGATTCTTAAACCCGCAGAAGTTGTCCATGACATGCGTTTCTTTTTCTTAAACGGTCTTAAACTTGATGACACTGCTCAGGTTTCTCTTGAGCCGCCGAAAAGTTTTGATTCAGCACTGGCTGTAGCGTTCAACGTGCTTTTGCATTCTGAGCGGGAAACTAGTTATCAGCAAGTTTTTAGTTACTTTAACGTGTTCTTGGCGCCCTACGCCGTTGGAGTTGATGACGCCACAATTAAAGAAGCCTTGCGCTTGTTTATTTTGAACGTTAATCAGCATGCACAGGTCACGTTAGAGCTTGAGTTTTTGGTTTCAAAGTTGCTTGCAGAAAAAACAGCCGTGGGACCAAAAAGTCAATCCAACAACAAATATGAGGACTACCAAAAAGAAGCGTGGCGTCTTGCAGATTTAACCCTTCAAGTCTACAGCGAAGTTACAACCGTCAAGCCATTAATGAATCCACGGGTTATCATAAAAATTAACCCTGAAGTATTAAACGATGAAAACACAAAAGACCTACTTCTAAAAGCCCACTCCTTAGCCGCTCAACAAGGAATGCTTTACTTTGCAAACCTTACAGCAAAAGAGAACGTTTCAGCGGTCTTTTCTTCTTCAGGAACCAAACTTGTACCCGACTTAACTGGTGACTGGGAAACAGACACGTTACGCACTGGCTGCTTAGGCTATGTAACTATAAATCTGCCGCGAATCATGCAAGAATCTGAAGGCGAAAAAAACAAGTTTTTTGACTTACTAAAAGAACGTTATGAGTTGGCAGCCCGCGCTTTAAGTATAAAGTATAATGCGATTAAGCAGTTTGGGAAAAACTCTTTGCCATTTTTACTTAAAAGCGGGTATGGCGATGCTTACTTTAGATTAGAGAATTGTTCAAGAATCATCAATTTTGCTGGTTTAACTGAAACTGTGGAAGCATTTACTAAAAAAAGCATTAACGACCCTGAAAGCCAAGCCTTTGTAGATGAAATAATTCAAAACATTTCTGTTTTCAGGCATAAAATGGGTAGAAAATACGGTAAACGACTCTTCCCTACTATATTGTGCCGCACTGAAGCTTCAGAACGTTTAGCGCAACTTGACATTGAAAAATATGGTATTGCTAAGGTAAAGTTTTCTGGAACACGCGATAAACCATATTATTCAACGTCTAAACGGTTGAAACTTAAAGTTGACCCTTTAACTGTAAGAACAGAAGCTTTAGAGTTTGCTCAAAAACTGTCTGGACTGACTGCAGGGGGTTCTTTAGGCATCATTGAATTGGACGCGTTTGATGTTACAGCTGAAACTCTTTTAGATTTAACTCGGCGACTTGTTGAGTCTAAGCAGCCTTTAGAGTTTTTCACTTACAATCGCACAGTAACTTATTGCCATAATTGTAAGAAAAGTTGGTTTGGAACCCTGCACAAATGCCCAACATGCGGTTCAATAGGTACCTTGGGAACTTTTGACAGGTTCACTTCGACTTAACGTTTATTTTGTTGCGCCAAGGACTAAGGAAAGAATTGCCATTCGTACAAATAAGCCGTTTCCAACCTGTTGAAAATAGCGTGCATGTGTTGTCTGGTCAACTTCAGGAGCGATTTCATCAACTCTTGGCAGCGGATGTAGAATTATCATGTCTTTTTTGGCGTTTTTTAGGGTTTTTTGGTCTACGCGGTAGGCGCCTTTTAGTTTGGCGTATTCTGCTGGGTCTGGGAAGCGTTCACGTTGTATGCGTGTCACGTATAGCACATCGATTTTGGGGATTATTTCGTCGAGGCTTTGGTTTTCGGTTATGGAGATTTTGGTTTTTACTTCTTTTAGGATGTTTTCTTGCATTCGAAGGGTTTCTGGTGAGACCAAGAAGAGTTCGACGTTGTAGTTTGTTAGACCTCTTGCGAGGGAATGCACTGTTCTGCCGTACCGCAGGTCGCCGATGATGGCGATTTTAAGGTTGTCTATTTGGTGTTTTTCTTTTTGGATAGTGTAAAGGTCAATTAGTGCTTGTGTCGGATGTTCTTGTGCGCCTGTTCCGCTGTTGATTATTGGAATTTTAGAGTATTCTGCTGCGACAACTGCTGCGCCCTCAAGGCGGTGTCTAAGTGCAATGGCGTCTGCATAGTTTTCGACTGTGCGAATTGTGTCTACTAGGTTTTCGCCTTTTTTGGTGCTTGCTGTTTCAGTATCGCTAAAGCCAATGGTTGTTCCGCCGAGTTTTTGCATGGCGGCTTCAAAACTGAGTCGTGTACGTGTTGATGGCTCAAAGAAGAGTGTTGCGAGGATTTTGCCTTTCAGGGTGTCTGTGCCTGTTTTGGCGATTGGTTCCATGGTTTGACTGGTTTTTAGGATGTGGTTGATTTCTTCTTTTGTGAAATCTTGTATTGAGATTACGTCTCGGTTTTGAAACTGCATGTGCCTTTCGCCTGTTTATGTTGCTATTTTAGTATTTGATTGTGGATATTAGATTTATTGTTTAAAAAACTGCTGGGGCTTGTTTGTTCTTATATGCCTTTGTTGTTGTTTGCGAACTGTAACACATTTATATTAACCTGTTTTTGGTATGGTTTTTTAAATTCAGTAAGAGTTTTTTGAGGTGTTTTTGTTTTGGGAACTATTTTAGATGAGCTAAATCCACGTAACCGTGATATTTCTTTAATGCGTGAATCAATGCGTCGAGTCTACGAGGTCCGTGCGCCCTGCCAATGGCTAAACCACTGTGACGGCGGAAAATGCCCTGCTTTTGTAAAAATAAACGGGAACTTTTATTGTTCCAAACGCAGAGTTTAAGCTAAGCCTAAAGTTTTCAATGCTGCCTTAACGTTCTGTGCTGACAGGTCAAAGCGTTCTTTAGATTCTGCTGACAAGTCTAGTTCAATGATTTTTTCGATGCCGTTTTTGCCAAGGACTACTGGTACACCTATGGATAAGTCTGAAAGACCATATTCGCCTTGTAGAGGTGTTGTTGCACTTAGGACACGGTTTCTACCTGTAAGGATTGCGTCAGCCATTATTGCGATAACTGTGGAAGGAGCAAAAGTGGTTGCGCCTTTTAACGCGATGACTTCTTGACCAGATGTTACGGTTTGGCAAACTGCTGTGTCAATTTGTTCTTGCGTCATCAAATTCGTAATTGGGATGCCAGAAACCGAAGCGTACTCGATTAGGGGCACCATTGTTTCACCATGTTCACCTATGACGAGGGCTCGTGTGTCTTCTCTTGAAATGCCACATTGCTGTGCAAGGTAAGTACGGAACCTCATAGTATCAAGAATGTTACCCATGCCAAATACTCTGTGACGTGGAAAACCTGTGTTCTTGTAGGCAACATAAGTTAATGCATCTACAGGGTTTGTTACCATCATTAGTTTAGCGTCGGGAGCATACTTAGCGACTTGTTTTGCGATGTCGCCGATAATTTTTGCATTAATATTCAGCAAGTCAGTGCGTGTCATGCCGGGTTTTCTGCCTTGCCCTGCTGTAACAATCACTATGTCGCTGCCTTTCATGTCTTCAAAATTGTTTGTGCCAGTGATTTTGCCGTCAAACTCAATTGCTGGCGCAGCTTGCATCATATCCATAGCTTCTCCTTGAGCTAAATCTCCAAAAACATCGATTAATGTGACATCGCTGATTTTGTAACGCAAAATTTCAAAAGCAGTAGATGAACCTACTTTCCCTGCACCAATAATTGTTATCATACAAATCAACCAAAAACAAATCCTTCAACTGGTAGATAACGGTTTTCGACAACATTACAGTTAAACTATGTTTTCAACATACTTTTGGGCTGTTTTTCCGCCAATAGGACCTATACCCCCCTTAGTGATTTGCAGTTCAGTAATGGAAAAGCACAGGATAAGCCTACCCCTCCTCTGAAAAGTAGACCCCCTATAGGTAACTGCAATGAGTTTCTAATAGCATCCAAATAGGCTACAAATAGGTTGGTTTTGGAAAATAGACTGATCATGTTACACTAAGTCACGCATTTTTTCTAAAATTTTTTCAAATTAACGATAATTAAGAGCTCCCTTTAGCGATTATCTTTCCATAAAAAGTAATTTCTGACTTGAGAGGGCCGGGGCAGGGATTTGAACCCTGGCGAAAGGCTCCACAGGCCTCTAGGCTACCAAGCTACCTCACCCCGGCCACTTTTCCATGCATTTCCTGCACCTCGGCCGTTTTTGTGCCTTTCGTTTTTGTAGCTTTCTTAGAGAGATAACAAACACCTTATTTTCGTTTTCGGAAGATTTTGCCGCCATCCTTGTATTCACCAGTGATAAAGTCAACCTGCTTAATTAGTTGAAGACTTCTTCTGTTTTGTTAGTAACTATGGTTATGATTGGTCATTTGATAGGTTCTTGGTAAGCTCTTTTCAATTGAATGCATACTGTATATTTTCAACTTTTTTGTGTCATAGAAAAGTCAAAGTATCAGTAAAACTTTTTTTTAGAATTAATTGGCTACAGTTGGAAATACTGGTTTGCCCCGAAAAATCTGTTTAATCTTTTCAAGCCTATCTTCTTTAGTTTTGAATAAAAGAAAACGGAAGCGTTTTGTTTCTTCTCGTGTTGACTGCTACTTCTTTCTTACCATCACAATGATGACAACCGCAGCTACGGCAACTGCAATTATGATTGCCAGTACTCCCGCCATTATTGTCATTGTATAATCTGGGATTGTTTGTTGTCGTGTAGTTGAGGTATCTGTTGGTGCCTTGTTTACGCTTAATGCAGTTTCTGCATATGAACCAAAGTTTGAGTTGCTTCCATCAAATGTTGCATAAAATGCTTCAAACGCTAAAAAATAGAAGTGGTATTTGACCTGCAACCAAGCATTATTGATATTTGAAATGAATTGTTGTTGCAAAAATGTGGGGTTAGTGAGCTCGCGTTTTATGGACATTTTATGGTTTTTTGAGGGCTTTTTTGGAGTTTTTAGTATTTATGGGCTGCGAGTGCTTTTGATGATTGATTGAATTATAATCATTTTTGGTATTTATTTTGATTTTAAGTCAAATTATTTTTGTGTTTTTTTGTATTGTATGATTTTATTTTTGCTTACATAATTTTGGTTTTTTTGTTAAAAATTAGTATCAAGTTGGTTGTGTTTTGTTATATGAGTGTTAAAGTTTTTTTGAGGTTTTTGATTAGTTCTTTGCTGGTTGGTGGCGGTTTGTTGTTTGTTTGCATTTTTTTTCTCTTTTTTATTTTTTTTGTGTTGGCTGTTTGTCCATGTTTTTCATGCTTTTTGTTAAGTTTTTGCTTTATTTGTTTTTTATCTTTTTGTGTTCAGATTTTTTGTTTGTAAGTTATGACATTACTTACAATAAATGGTGTTTTTTTGTAAAAATCAGCAAATAAAGTGAGTTTTTACAAAAAATTTCTATAAAAAAGTGGTAATAAATCCCTGTTTGTCCCAAATATTATATACTTTTTTCGAGCACAAATGGAAATCATAAATTAAGGAGAGAAAAGAAAAAAATTGAACATTTTAGGTAAAAAGGCAATATATTCTACAATCGCAATACTGCTAATCGTATCGATGACGCTAACAATCGTTGGAATACCAAACATAGCAAACGCCCAAGAAACTGACGTCAAAACTTACCCATTTGTTGAAGCCATCCCCAACCCAGTTGGAGTCAACCAATACACACTCATAAACTTTGGACTATTGAACTTTTTAGCAATTGACGGTGACGGCTGGAACGTAACCCTAACAATTAAAGACCCAAACGGTCACACTGAAACAATCGGACCAAAGATGACTTGGTCAACCGGAACAGTCGGTTACAGCTTCCAACCAGACACAGTAGGAACATACATACTACAATGCCATTTTGACCGCGTTTACTACAATTCATCAGCACCAACAAGAGCACCCGCAGGATGGTATGCAGCAAGCGAAACCGAAGAATATGAATTAACTGTAACAGAAGAACCAACTTCGCAATACCAAGGGCACTCACTGCCCTCAGAGTACTGGAGCAGACCCATTGACTCACAATTACGCGAATGGTGGTCAATCGCAGGCAGTTGGGTAGAAAAACCAAACAGTCTACTTGCGCCCTATAATGATGGCCCAGAAACGGCACACATTCTTTGGAACATGCCAATCGGTGACACTGCAGGCGGTTTAATGGGTGGAAGCTCAGGAGACCACGGCTATGGTACAGGTGACGCATATGAAGGCAAATTTTCAAGCGCAGTAATCATTGACGGCAGACTTTACTACAATGTCATGGGCAGTCCATTCTATTCGACAGTTCCAACACAAACAGTCAATTGTGTTGATCTTCACACTGGCGAGCTTGTTTGGTCTAGACAACTAAACGATGCAAACCTGAGAATATCGTTCGGACAAAACCTGTACTGGGATTGTCTTAACTATCGAGGCGGTTTCTCGTACTTGTTTGCTCAATCTGGATCAACGTTGATGGCTTTTGAAACACAAACTGGCAACTGGGTTTTCAACTATACCGATGTACCTTCAGGCACTAACTATTGGGGACCAAACGGGGAATTCCTACGCTACTTCATAACCAACATTGGCAACACCTCAAATCCAGACTGGCGCTTACTGAGATGGAACTCAAGCTACGTAGCAATGCACGGTAGAACAGGCATGGCAGAAAGCTGGGGAAGTGCCGTACAAGGCGTAACATTTGATGCAAGTCAAGGCTATGACCTTAACATTTCAATACCTGCAAGTATTGGAAACGTTGGAGGCATACTCTATGTGTTCCCAAGTGACCGTTTGATCGGTGGTCTTGTTACACAAACTGGTGTACAGCTTTGGGGATTAAACCTGCAACCAGGACATGAAGGCTCAGTACTCTTTGGTCCTACCAGTTGGACTGCACCCGCAGTATGGAAAGACCTAACTGTTGTCGGCAGCATCGCCCAAGCAGGCTGGTGCGCATGGAGTTGTGATCCTTATGTCGGCGTTTACTGGACAAAAGAAAACCGACAAGGCTATGCATTCAGCTTAGAAACAGGTCAACACATGTGGACAACCGACCCACAAGACTACAAAGATGCATGGAGCGACACCGTATCTGCAAGCTTCGGACCAGACAAAATTATAGCATTTGACAAGTTCATTTCAGCAAGCGTATCCGGTATAGTATACTGTTATGACGTAAACACTGGTCAACGATTATGGACTTATGAAGCAGAAGACCCGTACTCTGAAGCATACCTTGGCAACACATGGTGGCTAGCACCCTTATTTGCAACTGACGGTAAAGTTTACTTCGGTAGTTTAGAGCACTCTGCACTTGATCCTAAACCAAGAGGTACACCGTTCTTTGCACTTGATGCAGAAACAGGTGAGTTAGTTTTCAGGGCAGATGGTTTATTCCGTCAGACACGTTGGGGTGGTCGTGCTATCATTGGTGACAGCATCATCGCAACAATGGACACCTATGACCAGCAAATCTACGGCATTGGCAAAGGTCCAAGCCAAACAACAGTTTCAGCACCAACCACAGCAGTTTCGGCTGGAACCTCAATTATCATACAAGGAACAGTAACTGACGTTGCACCTGGCACAAATGATGATTCAATAAAAATGCGTTTCCCCAACGGTGTCGCAGCAGTAGCAGATGAATGTCAAAGCGAATGGATGCTTTATGTCTACAAACAATTTGAGCAGCCAACCGTTACTGGTGTTCCAGTGTCAATTGACGCTGTTGATCCAAACGGCAACTACATACACCTCGGTGACACAACAAGCGATTCCAGTGGCCTATTCAGTTTTGTATACACTCCCGAAAATGAAGGCGCATACACAATCTATGCTACTTTCGGAGGCTCAGCGGCGTACTACTCCTCATATGATCAAACAGCGATGGTGGTTCAAGCAGCAGCTTCAACCCCCGAACCAGTAAACCAGCAATCTACAATCGAACAATACTTTATTCCCGCAGTAGCCGCAATTATTGCAGTCGTTGTAATAATTGGCCTTTTGCTAGCACTGTTGCTGCTCAAAAAACGTCCATAAAACCAACAAATTCCTTTTTTCTTTTTTTTGTTAAAAAACTTTTAAGAAAACTTGAAAAAAAGGGTTTTGCCGTTAAGAAACCTGTAGAACGTTTGAGTCTACTAGTTTCCATTCAACGGTTAATATAATTTCGGGGTTAGTGTAAATTTTCATGTCTTTGAGATATACTAGCATGCCTGTTTGACTGTCAAAGTAGACGTAAGTGTACTCTAAATATGATTTCGTGTAAGTTAAATCAGAACTGTCATAGAATTCGCCGTTCATTCTAAGAATGTTTGTTTGTCTGTCGCCGTCCAGATATGTTCTTGTTTCAGTTGCATTAACTGTTGCTCCTTCAGGGTATCCTGGCCTGGATAGGCTGCCTTGTGTAAGGTTTGCGGTATAAATTCCCCAGAAATCTTGTGTGTAAGCTCCAGTGTCAATGTTAATTTGGCTGCTATAGCTGTATTTGGTTCCGTTGTTAAATTGCCAAGTTACGTTATAGGAAACGATTGGGTCTTCAACCTTTGTTATTTCGATACGGTAATAGTCTGTTTTGTTTACGTCTAAGAAGTTTTCAGGTGTGGTTACGTCTTCGCTGCTGGTTTCTGAGATGCCTGTTATTTCGTAAGTGAATGTGTCTCCTGCTTTTACGCCTGCTTTTGTTGTTGATGTTGGTTCTGTGTTGTTTTCTTGTGGTGTTTGAAGCACATAGAATGCAGCGACGGAGGCTACCGCCAAAACTATGATTATGATTATTGCGAGATATGTTTTCTTTGGCATTGGCTATGAAGGGTTATGTGTGGTATATAGTTTTTTTGCCAAATCTGTTTAAAACAAAAAGAAAAAATTAAAGAAAAAATGAATAATGTCTAGTGTTTTAGCCGTTTTTTATTTAATACTGCAACGATTGAAGCAGCGACTATTGCTATTACTGTGATAATTGCTCCCGTAACAATCCATTGGTTCATAGGCTACTACTAATCTTGGGCTGAGTATTTTTTGGCTTTAGAAGACTTTTGGAATGAAGTAGTTAATAATTCTGTGGTTGTTCATGGGTCTGTTAAGGCGGATTCTGTGCTTGTTTTGCCTAAAAATTTTGGTGGAGGGCTTCGTTGGCGTGAAGATATCGTTTGGGGGGTGTTTAAAGGTGACGAAGCAAGTGGGGTGCTTTGGGATTTACTTCAGTCAGCTTTAGATAGTTATGGTTATGCTTTGGATGTTGTGTTTGATGATGCTGTTTACCCTTTATCTAAACAGTACACGAACGTTCTTTGGTCGCAACAGTAATCTTTTGCTTACCTTAAATTTTTGAATAATTTTATATTGTTCTGCTACTTGCTCTTTTATGATTTGCATGCGGCGACCTGTCTGGGCAACTTTGCTTCTGCTGATTATTACGGTAAGCTTTCTTGGTTGCTTCAATTTAGTTTGTCCAGCGCAAGCATACACAACAGTGGCTGGCACAATAAGCTCAGATACAACATGGACTAAAGCTGGCAGCCCCTACAACTTTACTGGAAATGTTCTTGTTGCTTCAGGAGCTACTTTAACGATTGAACCCGGCGTTACTGTGAATCTGGGTGGTTACTATTTTTCTGTTAACGGGACTTTGAATGCTCGTGGCATCGGTAACGAAAAGATTGTTTTTCAAGGCACCAAAAATGTTCACGGATTTGTTCTTGTTCATCATATTGATTTTATGGAATTCTGTCAGGGCTGGAATGAATTGACTGGGCAGGGCTGTATTGTTGAGAACGCTGTTTTTAATTCGGTTGAGACTTCGTTTTCTTCGTCTGCAAAGTTTTCAAATGTTGAATCAGACCTTGGATTTAGGGTTCTTGCTGGTTCGCCTGTTATTGAAAATAGCTTCTTTAATGTTTCAGATGGGTTGAATCTTTTCGGTGGTTCTCCAACAATTTCTGGCAATGTTTTTGTTGGGACAGCTTGGACAACGGGCATCTATTGTTTTGAAAGTTCAGGCACCATTTCTGGCAACAGCATATCCCATTTTGGTATTGGAATAAACGTTTACTCAGGTCACTGGTTAATCAGCAACAACCAAATAACCGAATGCATGGATGGAATCACAGTAAACGATTATGAAAACGTTACCATCCGAAAGAACCTTATATGCAACAACACTCAATCGGGAATAAATGGTGGCAACGTCTATATTGATTCTAACTCGATAGTTAACAATAAAATCGGCATCCATAACCCTGCAGATGGCACAGTAATCCGAGGCAACAACATTATCGGCAACACCGTTAACAGTGTTACTGCAACAACGCCTAATGTTGATGCTACCCTTAACTGGTGGGGCACAACTGACCTTGCCGCGATTAACCAAACAATTTATGACTACTACGACGACTCTAATTGGGGTAAAGTTACTTTCACGCCGATTTTAAATTCTTCAAACCCTGCTGCACCCGAAATTCCTTGGCATTATGAACCAATCACTACTGAACCGCCTCCAACCGAACCAACTTCACCGCCAGCATCCACAACACAACCTACGCCAGATTACACGCCTATGCCAACCATAGACCACAACATAGTAAAGAATAATGATAATCAGGATAGGTCGCTGTTAAACTTGGACCTGCTGGTGGTTGTGGTTGCGGTTCCTTTGGTTGCTGTTTGGGTGGTTGTGCTTTTAGGGTACCGTTTAAAAACAAAAATTAGTGAATTTAGACAAAGTTAGAAGAATTCGTCGTTGAAGCCTTCCTCATCTGCGAGGGGTTCGCCGTCTTCTGGGTTTTCTTCTTTTGGCTGTTCAGGTTTTTGCGGTTGAGGCTGAGTTTCAGTTTGTTTGGGCGGCGCCTGAGTTTCTATGAGTTCTTGGAGGGTTTTGTGGCATTTGCTGCATTGGAAAATTTTGCTGCCGCATTCTGGACAGAACAGGTCTTGTGCAATGAAACTTTTTATCAGAACTGCTAAGGCTTCCTTGTTCCGTAACGTTTTTAGGTCAAATGCTGGCTGTTCAGGTTCAGGGTCTGGCGGAGGGTTAGGTTTTGGCGGCGTGATTTCACGGTAAACTTTGCTTATGCTTGTTTTGCCTTCCCGAAGCTTTTGCTTTTCTTCCTCACTGGCTTTCTCAAGAATTTTTTTGCCGCGCTCCAAAGTTCGTGTTGAGACGCCTGCTTTTTTTGCTACAACTTCGGCGGCTTTGGCTTTAACTTGGGGTTCAAGGGGCTGTGCGTCATCTGACTCTATACCCAGTTGGCTGTTTCTGCCGTTTTTTCCGCCCACGCTTTGGCGTTGTTTTGCGAGGGCTTTTTCAATTTCAAGCAGGGGCACAGCGAGTTCGACAAGCTGGAAATTGTTAAGGTGCCGGCGTCGCAGGTTGGCTTCTATTACAAACTTTTTTTCGATAAGTTTGTCGTCAAATCTGCGTATTTCAAAATCTGGTTCGATACCAAGTTCAATGCAGGCGCGAAAACGGTGGTGTCCATCAAGGACTTCAAGATTTTCGTTGGCAATTATCGGGTAATGTTGACCTTCAGTGCGGATGGATTCTTTAAGTTGTTCAAACTCTTCCTGAGTCATTGTTGGCAACATCTTTTCATATATAGGGTTTAAACGCAAACTCATCCTTATCGCCCGCAAACTACAGCAACAATGTTTGACTTAATATTTAAAAATAAACATAAAACCGCTTGCCCAAACTGCAAGTGTGGTAGTGTTTTAGCTGTCACAAATTTTTTTATTTTTTACACGTACAATTATTTTTGTGTGAGCCCGCGCTGGTTTGGCGGGTCGACAGTCAGCAACTGCGAATCCGATTATTCCCCTTTCTCCCCTCTCTCTTCCTGAATAATTTTTTTCCGAGCGTTCGCAGAAAGCTAACTTAGGTTGACCCTGTCAAACTCTACTTTTTTCGGCTCACAAAATTTTATTGGTTTTCAACATGTTAATGGCGTGTTTTCCAACCAATAGCACCTACCCCCTTTAGAGATTTTTCCGCCATTTTCAAGACAATGACGCCGCAGGGCTGGTTTCTACCTACCCCTATAGGTTTCTGCATACTATTTTTAAGAGCATCCAAATAGGCGGCAAATAGGTTGGTAAAAATTTAAACGATTATCTAACAGTTATTTAACGAAAAATTATGTCCAGAAATCGCTTAGCGGCTTGTATAGGTATCAGTCTTTTACTGGGGTTAATATTAGGCGCCTTTTTGCCTCAAACTTTACAATCTACAGCACCAGTTGAACGGCAACATTATCCTCTTTACCCTGAAATTTACCAAATAAAAGACCGCCTACTAATCAACATCACTGACCAGGCATTTCCTTCCACAGGCGTTCGAGAATGCATTTGGTATGAACTGCGTGAAGAAGACAGCGGCGACTACAACCAGACAACCGTTAACTTTTGGGTTTTTCAGGATGGACAAAAAACGCATGGAGACATAGAGGCTTTTGTTGAAATTTACAATGTACCCAACTGTTCAGACAGGTTTATAATTGAAATTACAAGGAACTGCTGGTTTGAATTAACTGCATCTTATAAGGGACAACCGTTTGTTGTGTTTCCTTCAGTGACAGGTAACGAGTTAAGCTACGGATACATGACCTACGAAGTTGCACTTTAACCTCAAGTTTCTTTAACAAAGTCAACATTTATGCTTACGAGGCAAAATATGAAATTAAAAACAGCCATAATACTGATGTCCCTTACCCTTTTAACATGTACATGCCTCACTTTTCATCCATGCCAAGCAGTTACTTCAACTGCCTGGGAAACTATAGCATCAATGAATGTTGCCCGTTCAAGTTTAGGCGCAACCGTTGTAGATGGAGCAATCTATGCTATCGGCGGAGTAAATGACCCTCCAAGCTACGTAACCTGCACCGGCGCCAACGAAAAATACGAGCCAGAAACTAACCAGTGGACCACAAAAGCCAGCATGCTAACGCCCAGAGCCAGCTTTGCAATAGCAGTTGTCGATGGTAAAATATTTTGTATAGGCGGAACTACGGGTTTAGAGGATGGGCAAGTGATAGTTTCAGGAGTAAACGAGGTTTATGACCCCCAAACTGATTCGTGGAATACAAAATCAGCTATGCCAACACCACGTGTGGGTGTAACTGCTGGAGTAGTTGACGGTAAAATCTATGTTATAGGCGGCAACTCTGACGTTACTGAAGTTTACGACCCCAAAACAGACACTTGGGCAAACAAATCGTCGATGCTGTTTAAGCCGGGGCTGCGGTTGATTTGGAGTTGCACCTCAACGGTTTTGGATGGCAAGATTCATGTTTTTGGGGCTTTCCCTTATTCGGCGTCTCATCAAGTTTATGACCCCGCAGTTGACAAGTGGAGCCTTGAGGAACCCATTGTTCAAGGGTACCTTTTAGCTTCTGCAGCTGCTACGTCTTCGCCTAAAGGCGCATGGGTTTTCGGAGTTGACAGCACATGGTGGGATGCAGGACCGCCCAACTTTACAAGCTTAACGTGGGATTCCCAGCAGAAGTGCTGGCGCGTTTGCTCTTTAATGTCAACTCCACGAGTTAACGCTGCATTAGCCACGCTTGACGATGCAGTATATGTCATCGGCGGCTCCATTGTTATGATTGAAAACAATGCCCACCCAACCACCCTCGTAGAAAAATACACTCCCCAAAAAGACGCGCCCACAGACATTCAGGCACCCGAAGTCACGGTTTTACTGAGCCCAGAAAAAACGTACACAAGCACAGTAGCAATTGATTTTACACTTAACAAGCCTGCACAAAGTTTCCTGTTGGGTGTTGACGGGCAAACTCTGGTTTCAGTTCAAGGCAATACGTCACTGACGTTTCAGCCGGGAAACCACAGCATAACCGTTTACGCAGTTGATTATTCAGGAAACATTGGAGCTTCAAAAACGGTGACCTTTAACGTTTCTGATGCTGCAGAGGTTTCGGTTTTTTGGTTGGTTTTGGTTGCTGGGGGGGCTTTTGCGTTTTTTGTTGGTGTCTTTTTAGTTTGGCTGCATTTTAGCCGAAGAAAAACTTAGACTGGTTATGGGTTGGGCAAATTTTATAAAAACAAGGCTACATAGCTTCAGAAGATGAAGGCTTATTTGATGAAACATATCATGTATGTTTTCGCTTTAGCCGCGATTGTTTTAGCGTCAGTTTTTGCGGGTTTTTCATCTGCTCAACCAACTGCCGGCGTCAAGGTAGGTGACTGGATAGAATATCAAGTAACATTCACTGGAACACCTTCCCCGGACCATTCAATAACTTTTGCCAGAATGGAAATCCTTGATGTTTCTGGACCAATGATTTACGTAAATATAGTTTCAACTTACGCTAACGGTACACAAGAAACCACAAAATCAACACTTAACCTGCAAACAGGCCAACTTATTGACGACTTTATCATTCCGCCTAACCTGCAAACAGGCGACAGTTTCTATGATTCACGCGTAGGCAACATCACAATCAGCAACACTGCTCAACGCAGTTATGCCGGTGCAGAACGCACAGTTGTTTCAGCTACAAGCCTTGGCAACACCTACATTTGGGACCAAGCAACAGGTGTCAGCGTTGAAGGAACCTCTTCAGGCGAAGATTACACAATGCACAGTGTAATTTCAGCAACTAACATGTGGACAAGCAACGGATTTGACCCCGTAATAGTTTACACTTTCATAATAATTGTAGTAATAATCATTGTTGCATCAGCGTTTCTGCTTTTAACCCGCAAACGCCACAAATATGTCGCCAATCCGCTTGCAGCTTAGGCACTAAACTTTTTCCTTACGTGAGGTAGCAACAAATAAAGAATTACAAGTAGGCTGTATGGTATTTCGCCTGCAGCGGCAAACTTGGGAATTCCTGGGATGCTTGACAAATTCAGAACGGTTAATGTGTCTGCGGCAATAACGAAAAGAGAAATGGCGATTGTGCCTGCCCACCCTATCTTGTTACCTTGCCAAATTAAAAGTGCAAACAAGAGCGTAAGTAACCCAAACGCTATGGTGTAGATGCTGTAAATTATTGAAACCTGCGTGCCCACAACAAGTTCTGAACCTAACAGTATCAACCCCAAAACGGTGTGGACTATGCCGATTAAGATTTGAGCAGCGGTTAACGCGGTTATTCCTAAGCTTCTGCCCTTGATGGTTATTGGTTGCTGTTTGCCATTCACAGATTTGACCGTACCATCTACTTTGTTCTTGTTTAAGGCATATAACTTTTCATCAACCAACCTAAAAGAAGGTTAGTCAAGTTTGCTTGAGCTAAACCACCGGTTTTTCCACAACCACGCCACAGGCAAAAGAACAAACAAGCCTATTGCTGCAAAAAATTATCAGCGAGTAGTGCTTCCGAACTGTGAAATACCAAAAATGTTGCGATAATGTTGGGAAAAGATGTTACCTGCGTTATCAAGGTTATGTAGTACCTGACTAGCGTAACAAAAAATCTTTGAAAGATGCCATAACAAATGAGTAGCAGGCAACTTTTCAGGGTCTACTTGCTTTTCTTTGAGTCACTTAAGCAAATAAAACGTATCAACCAGTCTATCGCCTTAAAACTTTTCCCTATTTATAGATTAACCTTATATTAAGACTCCACTAACAGTTAAGTAGAGGAGCCAGCGTAAAAATGGATTACGCCATAGAAACTAGCAATTTAACGAAAAACTACGGCAGCTTAACAGCCGTAAACAAGTTGAACCTTAAGGTTCAAAAAGGCAGTATTCACGGTTTTTTGGGACCAAACGGAGCAGGAAAAACTACAACTCTTAAAATCTTGGTTGGACTGCTTAAACCCAGCGAAGGCTCAGCTAAAGTCTTAGGCAGAGAAGTTCACATTGATGAAGCAAATGCACGTTTAAGAATCGGCTACATGCCAGAATTACCCAAGTTTCCTAAACATCTTAAAGGTGCAGAACTTTTGGATGTTTACGGCAGAATGTACGGCATGTCAAGCCAGCAAAGAGCAGAACAAATACCCAAACTTATCGAGCTTGTAGGCTTAAAAGGCAGAGAAAACGACCACATCGGCAAATACAGCAAAGGCATGCAGCAACGCATTGGTATTGCACAGTCTCTTTTGAATTATCCTGAACTTGTAATTTTAGATGAACCAAGCATTGGTCTTGACCCAGTTGGCATGGTAGAAGTACGGGAACTGGTAAAAGAAATTTCCAACAAGGGCATGACAGTTTTTCTTTCCTCACACTTGCTTTTTGAGGTTGAACAAATATGCAACTACGTAACAATCATTAACAAAGGCTCCATGTTGGCTTCGGACAATTTACAAACGGTTTCAGGCTTGCTTGCAGGTCCAGCTATGATACATTTTGAAGTAGCCGACCTAACAGGCAATGTTGTTTCAGCGGTTAAAAATTTGCCTTTTGTTTCAGAAGTGTACCGTGAAGGTTCAAGCTTAACAGTTCAAGTCACATCGCATGATGATGTGCGTGCGACAGTGTCAAAAGAAGTTACAGGCGCTGGCGGGGTAATCGTGGGTATGAGTCAGAAAACGTCAACTCTTGAAGACGTGTTTATTCAATTAATCGGCAAAGACAACGGAGGCAAAAAACAATGAGGCTTCATCAGCAAACACAGCAAGAAACTTCTGGGGAGTCGAATTCTTGGTTGACCCGTTTTTTGGCTGTAGTTCGTTACGAAATGATTTGGAATATTCGAAAGAAAAAATTCATCGGCATAATAATAATTGCGTTTGTACTTGCCACTTTGGGTTTAGTGTTACCGCTCATGCTTAGCAGCGAAATTCCACAAGACGAAACATTTGCCATCACCTACAGCGCAGGCAGCTTCAGCTTCTTCTTATTCGCACTTGCCACAGCAATGAACAGTATATCCAGCGAATTCGAAAGCGGCACCATCGTACCCTTACTGACAAAACCTGTTTCACGAACAACCGTGTTTCTAGGAAAACTCTTCGCTGCGTTTGTCATACTACTGGTTTCGTTTACAATAATTTTCACGTACACTACGGCGGGGTCTATTCTGCTTTATGGTCCACAAAATGATTTGGGTCTTATTCCAGTTGTTTTGTTTGGGGACCTGATTGGCACTTTCATTTGGGTTTCAATACTTCTCGCCATGGGCGCATTAACAAAAAACACAATCCTAACCGTAATTATTGCTTTAGGCTTGTTTGGTTCCCTGTTTATAGCGATGCCTATTGTTTCAGTTTTTTCTGGTCCTTCACCGGCGTTGAATTATTTGCCGGGAAGCGGAGCAAGCGGAACCATGATACTTGCTGACAACACTACAATTGGAATCAGCACGGGCACGGATAGTTTAGGTCAAAACATGGTTTTGGCGCTTTTGTATCCTGGGCAAGAAGTGACTTTTTCTAAAATTGATGTTTGGTCAGCACAAGCCGGCGATACCATCTTGCCTGTAACTGAACTTCTCTATACCGAATCCATCGGCTATATTGCCCTGCGTGGACTGGCAATAGCTTTAGCATACATTGTAGTGTTTCTGCTAATAGGCTGGTTTGCGTTCAAAAAGACTCAAATCAACGAATAAACTCATTTTTTCTTTTCCATTACCTGAGCAAGAACAACTACAAATCTTTCGATACGTTCCCGTGTTTTACCAAAATCTAAAACAGAAGTTATCGTAGTTACAGGCGTCTCATTAGAAATTAACATACGACTTGTCTTTTCATTTATTGAAACCAAAGCAATTTTCATACTTGACGGATAAGACATAAACGCGCCCTTTGTTTTTATGGTTAAGAGATATTTTTCTTTGTCTGACTTTTGAATTGCCCACTCAAGTATCTCAAGGGCTTTTGGAATACCGTCCCAAAGATCCTTAATGGAATAGTCAACTTCAACGTTTTCTGTTTCTTCACGTGTGTACGCCATGTTTCTTCACTGAATTATTAAAATGCTTATACTTAACTTTTCATCACAACAGCGCCTACTTGCCGCTTGAAATGCCATAGCCTCCTGAAACAGGGTCAAGAAAAACTGGCGCTTGAGGCGGACAGAAAGTAAACACAACAAATAACACTGCCAAAAGGGCATAAAAAACAACTGAAACCCACAGCACCCACCTTGAAAACTGTCGAACAGTCAACAGCTTATAACTTAATAGTTGCCCCAAGACAACTGCAACAACAAATGAGCCTACGTCAACTGCAAGAATGCTTTCACCTGTCAAAGCCGTGTAGGAAAAGAAAATTGCGGGAATAACTGCCACTATCAGATAGATGCCTGCAGTTTTTGCGAAAACAAAATTGTTAGCCACGTGCCGTAAGGGCATAAACTCGATTAAACCAAAAAGCAAAGCTGGCCAAAAAGCAAGTTTAAGGTGTTCCCAAACGCTTTCGTTAACCGCAGAAAAAACGCCAACAATCGGCTGATCGCCTGACAATTCAAAGGTAAAATGAAGCAGGCTACCCAATATTATTATGAATGCCATACCGATGATTTCGTAGGTTAAGATTTTACGGTTCATTACGTTCTTGCTCTTGTTGTTTTTCTTAGGTATTGAACTGCCAACACGGCAACAAGTGCTACTGCAATTATGATTATGGCTATTTCAGCTGTTAGGATAACGTTGCTGACGGTTTGGTTAACAGCTATTCCAGCAAGAGCCCAAATAACAACTAAACTGTACGCGATATCTCTGCGAGTAAAAATTACAGCTAATGTAATCAGTAAAGCTACTGCCAGAACAAGTATTGCCCATGTTTCAGCGGCTATGCCAAAACCGTCCCAGTTTACAGCATTTAAAGCGATAGTAATGTTTGCGATGGTAGCTATGGTTAGCCAGCCTAAGTAAACGCTAAAAGGCAAATGTACTGCCAATTTTTCTTTTAAGGGCACATTGGATTTGCCTATGTTTAATCGTAAGTAGATTGCAATTAAAGACAACAAAAAGCCAATGATTAGTATCACGGAGTAAGAAATGTAATTGTTTTGCCAAAGAAAAAGCCAAGATACGTTAAATATGCAGGTTAAGATGAATAAGCCGCTGATTTGTTTTTGGAAGGGTTTTTCTCTTTGGCGTGGCAGTGCTTGATAGACCAAAAAAATTGCCAATAAAAGGTAAATTATGCCCCAAATTGAAAACGTGTAGCCAGCGGGAGTAATCAGGGTTGGGTACATATCTGAGATTTCTGCTGTGTTTCTGCCGCCGATTATGGTGGTGTTTGCTAGCCCGTTTATTATGACTGTGACGATAAATGCGGCTATGTTTGCGAAGGGTAATATGGCTTGAATTTTTTGTGCCATAAAAAATCCCTAAGAAAGTATTAAAGAAAAGGTTATATAAAATTTTAATTGGACAAGACTGCTTTGATTGTTTTTTTGGTTATTGTTTTAGATGTTTTTGTTTAAAAGTTGTTTTTGTTGGAGGAGTTAGTGTGTTGGCCCTAACTCACGCCAATCCGTAATCGAGGAGAAAGGAGAAGGCTTCGAAAACGGAAAAGTATTATTGACGTGTATAGTGATGCCTTCAACCCAACTTTACTCCAACAATAATAAGACTTAAGATATCTTATGTTATAAGGTTTATGAATCCAAGAAGTGAATTTACAATAAAACAAGAGTTAACTAATGCTTAAAACGCCTTCAAGCACACGCTGTTCAGACACTTCAAGCTGCTTAGACAAATACATCTTTAACAAACAAGACATTTTTGGCAACTCGCCGCTATAAGTAATTACCTGGTTACCTCTTAAGGCATCAACCTTGAAAACAGGTTCAGCCTCCTTACATGTGAAAGAAATAGTTTGAGCTTGACGAGCTAAAACTTGGAAGTCTTCCCAATTTTTACACCTAAAAATAATGGATGTTTCGGATGGTACGGCTGGAGCAAAAAATGGGCCAGCAGAAGATATTGTAGCAGTTGGAGGCGCTAACAATGTAGAGATATCAGCAGCCTGATTTTTGCTCGCATCATTATTGTTTATTGCTTCGGGGGCAGGTATGTTGTTCTGTTTTGCTATGCAGTACAGGAGGTTTGTTACTTCGTTTTGTAGGGTGCCAATTTTTTCGTCAATGTTCTCGACTTTTCCGTTTATTTGGCCTGTTTCGCCTATTTGTTCGGTTACGTTTCCTAGTTCGCTGATTAGGCGGTCAAGGTCTTTTTCGTGCTCTTTTAGCACGTTAACTATGAAGTCTAAAGCCTCTAATGCTTCGTCTTTGGATTGAGGTTTTTTTGACATTTGATTCATCCCCAGCTGACTGACTACCAGTTATTGAAAAATGTAAATAAACGTAACGAATCTGCAAAACTAATTTGAAATCAGCGGTTTCGTACGACTCGCTATAGATTCAGATTCCGAATAAAAATAAATATTTGTGCGTCACAAATTGTACTATCGTACAACAAAAATACACTTAACCCCCTCAAAAGGACAAATAACAGCACAGGGAGCCAAATTCTTTTCAGGCCTACACTCAGAACACGTATACCTGATTTTGTTACGATGCTCCTCTTTGACCGAAGCAACTACCTTATCCTCTAAATCAATAAACATAGTCTCCAGTTGCAACGCATCTTTTGGACAAATTGTAACACATTTTCCGCAACCGTTGCATTTGTCTGAGTCAATAGCAACAAAGTATTCCCCCGAACCATCCGCATACCCGTAATATGTAATCAAAACAGCCACCTAACTTTGCGATTTATCATAAAGCGCCTTAGCATAAATCCCCGCACCCAACGCTCCAGCAATCATCGGGTCTAAGCCGTTTTCGCGCCAATTGGGCATCGGAAGACACTTAACACCAAGAGCAACCTCAATTCGAGACACAACACCAATATTTTTTGATTGCCCACCAGTAATAACAAGTTCAGGCTCTAAACCCACCCTGTTAATCAGGTTACTCATCCGAACTGCCATCGCCCGCGTGTAAGCTGCAAGCACTTTTTCTTTAGACCACCCTTTACGCAAAAGCCCAACAGCTTCAGTTTTCGCAAAAGCCACACAAGTACAATTTACTGGCGGAGGTTCTTCTTCCACCTTTAAGCTCATATCCCCAATTTCTTCAATAGGAATTTTAAGCAGGTCAGCAAAGACCTCCATACCTCTGCCTGTTCCTGCAGCGCATTTGTCATTCATCAGAAAAGAGGTTACGCGTCCTGTGTCATCACAGCGGATGGCTTTGATGTCTTGTCCGCCAACATCAAGAACAGTGTGAACGTGTGGTCCCCAGATGTAGTTAGCGCCTTTTGCGTGGCAGGCAATTTCGGTTATGGCTTTGTTTGCCATGGGAACGTTTACTCTGCCGTAACCAGTGCCAACTACATATTTGATGTCAGACTGTTTAATGCTTGTATCTTGAAGTGCCCATTCAAGTGCTTTGGTTGCGCTTTCAGGACTGTTTGAGCCTGTTCGCATTATTCCCCATGAATAGATTTCGCCGTTAACAAGAACCGCCGCTTTAGAGCCAACTGACCCTACATCCACACCTGCAGTGATTGTGTCGTTGCTTGACCAAGATTTGCCAGGCATAACGCGATGGTATTCTTGCCAACGCCAAAACGCAGTGTTTGCTTCTGTCATTTTGTCTTCCCTCTGCTTGCGCCAATTAATGCGGCGCCTAACGCTCCAGCGTATTCAGGAAACTCGGGAATTAGCACGTCAACACCTAACTTGCGTTTCAAAGAAGCTACAAACCCCACATCCTTTGCGACTCCGCCGACAAGCACTACTTCGGGGTTTACGCCTAAACGGTGAACCATAGATGAAACGCGGTCAGCCATTGCGTCATAAACTGCCCTTGCAATTTCAGGCTTGGACTCTTGCCGGTGAATAAGTGAAACCACATCAGATTCGCCAAAGATAACACAAGACGCGTTAATTGAGCTTGCACGCTCCGCTTTAAGAGATAAAGGACCCATATCTTCCATTTTCACTTCTAAAGCACGTGCCATAGCTTCAATAAAAGTTCCCGCCCCAGCTGCACATCGTTCGTTAACTACAAAATCTATCATAACGCCTCGGTCATCGCATTTTACTGCGCGTGCTTCTTCTGCGCCGACATCAATGATTGTTTTGGCTTTAGGGACAAGGTTGGTTCCTGCTTTTGCGTCTGCACCCATCATGCTGACTGTTGCTGCCGGGTAGGGTGAAAGTTCCACGCCTGAACCTGTCGCGGTGAAGCTTGTAACGTCTGCTTGGGTGATTTTGGCGGTTTTTAGTGCCTCTTCAACAGCGTCTTGGGCTGCTTTGGTTGGGTCAAAACCGGAAAAAGCTTGAGCTCTGGCCAAGATTTTGCCGTCGCTTAGCACTACGGTTTTGATGCTTTGGGTTCCTAAATCTAATCCAACTGTTATCATAGCATTCACTTTAGAAGTCTACTTGTGCGTTAAGCATTTCAAGGAAAGCTTCAACACGGGTTTTCAGTTGTCCCACATCTTCTCGTGTATAGTCTGTGTCAAGGTAGTAAACTGGAATATTTGCCTTATCCAACGCCCGTTTAACTCTTGTGTACTCCATCGCATACAACATGCAGCCCCTAACCACGTAATAGATGGCGCCTTGCACTTTGTTTTCTTTAATTTTGTTTAACAGCCAGTTTATGCGGTCTTCGTTGCCGTCTTTGCTTGTAAAACAGGGGCAAGTGGAAGCCATCAGGTAACGTTCGCCGATTGCGTTTAGCATGTCATCCGTTGTCCATTCATCGATTCCTACGGGGTCGTATAGCAACCGTTCGCTGGAGCATAACTCGTCTGCAACTAAAACTCCTCGGGGTGTTCCTTCTTCAATAAGGCTGGGCAGTTTCCAGTTGTCAGGCCAAAACATCGGCGTACCTGTAACCATAACCCTAGGCGTGTCAGGTGGGCAAACCCACTGTTTATTTTGCACTCTACGCTCCAATTCATCACAAAGCGCCTCTGTTTTCTCTGTCCATCGAGTAATGTCATCCCACATGTAAGTTTGGTTTACAAGCATGGCGTCTCTGCCTAAAATTACAGGGTTGCCTTTGCGCAGGTCTTGCAGGCGACGGAACACTCGTGTAGCTCTTTGGGTTTGCTGTATTGCTTTTTTGAGGTTTTTTGGATTAATTTTGTTGCCTGTCAATTTTTCAAGGTTGTTTTTGATTTGTTTTATTTCTTCATTCCAAAACTTGAGTGCTTGCGCAGAGTCTTTTATGCGAGGGTTTGACATGCCCCATACCTGCGTGTAATCGCCCAAGATTTCGCTAAGCTTAGTCATGCCATCGCACGTTAAAACGGTGATTAAAGCATCGCTTTGTTCAAGAAACGGTGATAACTCTATCATTTTGGCGCCGATCGTTGACCGAATAGTTGGACAAACCTCAACGGGTACAACGCGGTCGCCAAGTTTGGAAGTGTCATACCAACCCGAGTTTACTCTAACAGGAACAGCATCAGCTGCCAAAATCAATTCCAAAGGTGCAAAAAGACAAGTATAACCAACAATTTTTTTGCCTTCCTCTTTAGCTTGGGCAATCTCTGTTGCACGTTTACCGAACAGGTTAGCGATTTCGTCAAAGTAAGCCATTTCTTTTGGTCGGTTAGGCGCAGCTTGTTTCATGTGTTCAATGTTTTCAGCAATAATGCGTTCAGAGGCGGCTTTAAAGCTGGTTTTTAGTTCGTCAATTTCTTTTTGGGTGGTTTCCGGCATGATTTTTTTGGGTTCCACATTAGATTTTTTCATTTTTCATCCCTTTTCAGGCAAGTATTTGCAGAGAACTGATTAGTGTGCTGATTCCAAGCAGTATAAGCGCTGCTGCACCAGCGATTGCTATGTAGGTTCGCAGCAGGGGTGCCTTGTTAAGAAGCCAACCTGTAACGCCGCCAAGTAAAAGCATAGGCGAAATAGCTGTCCCAACCCCAAACAAGACTGCAAACGCGACACTATCAACTGGACTGGCAAACGGTACTGAATACAGTAAAAGTGCAAGCAACGGTGGACAAAGTACTAAACCTCTGCTTAATCCTAAAGTGAAAGCACCTGCATCAAACCTACCCGTAAGGCGCTTTTTTGAGGTAACGGGTATGTTGCAGTTGCAGGAAGGTTTTCTGTTTTTGTAGAGCAGGCTTGCACCGATTATTATTGTAACTACGCTAAAAGCTATGGTTGAATAAGCTTGAAATATGGAAATTGTTGAGTCTTCTGCGAAAAAATGCATTAAACTGCTGAAAACTCCGATTAATGTACCTATTAGTGTGTATGCGATTATTCTGCCTGAGTTAAAAGACAAGGTGGTTAGTACGCCTTTGCGGAAGTTTGCTCCTGTGCCTGCTATGTAACTGGCAAGGTACGGTAGACATGTTGCGGTGCAGGCTACAAGTCCATAGAGTAGTCCTGAAGCAAATGATGTTAGATAAGGGTTTGATAACTCAGGTATTAGCGACATGTCTGAGCTCCGCGTGTTAGTTAAGCAATTAACAAGTGAAAAGCATTTAAAGGTTACATAGTAACGGAAACTTCAGCTCATGTTTTGTTTAGTATCAGGTTTTGCTTTAACTATTATAAGAAGGGAACTGTTTAATTGAAAATTAATGCAGCCATAGCTTTGTTGGATTTAAAAACATCAAATTACGGTTATGTTTTTGCTATATTCGGGTTCTTGGCTTCACTTTTTATCAGAATTAGACTTAGATAGTGACGTTTTTTATATTTAAAATGTTGAAAAGTCTTAAATAAGATATTGTAACTAATAGTATTAATTACGGTTAACTGAGGGGCTTATTGGTTGAATTCTCGATACGCCACAACAGAAGAATTTGACGTTTTAATTCGTCTGGGTCTAACTTTAAACGAAGTAAGAGTGTTAATTGCACTTTATGCTTCAGAAAGCTTAACAGCCAAAGCAATAGCAAAATCCTCAGGCGTAGCAAGAGAAATAGTTTACCAAATAGTCCCTAAACTCCAGAAAAAAGGGCTAGTCGACGAGTTAATAACAAACCCAAAAACTTTCAAAGCCCTACCCCTAGAAAACACTATAGACTTGTTACTTCAACAAAGAAAAAACGAAGACAACGAACTCTTTTCAAAAGCCCAAGCAATGGCAAAAAAGCAGCAAAAAATTACAAAAGTAAAAAATGAAGAGTCATACACTACCCTCACTGCACCAAAAAAAGAAGACCCCAACTGGAAAAAAGATTGGGCAAACTACAAAACTGATGTAGACTTAATCATGCTAACAGACAAGTTTCTTCAATGGCCCAAACACACTGCAGAACAAAACATTGACAATGCCATACTCAGAAAAACCAAAATGCACATGATAACTCAAACGGCAACAAAAGATATCATAGCTCATCCGCCTGCTGAGCACTTTTCAGAAAGCCTTATCTCAAAACTTAAGGTCATAGACTACAGATATGTTGATGCTGTACCAGTTGAAATGGTGATTTTTGATAAAAAAATCCTTTACCTATCGACAAGCAATGAAGAAAACATTTCAGACATGGTTTGGCTACGTTCAAACAACGGTTTCTTGGTAGAAATGGCCAATAACTATTTTGAAACATTATGGTCTGCCTCTAACAGTCAGAAAGAAAACAAAAATGTCAAGTCTCCCTTTTCAACAAGAGACTTCCAACTCTATTAACGTTGAGCCACAATCATCGCGTGAGCTTTATCGTAAGGTTCAAGGTCAACTACTTCTTTAACGTTAAAACCTCTGCTACGCAAAACATTAGCTTCTTGCCTGTAAACTGCTTCAGGCGCCATAGTTACATCAATGCTTTGTGACTTGCATGCAAGCATAACCCAACCAGACGGTTTTAACAGTACGTCCGCGTTATCAGCCAACAATTTAGCTTGCTCAGGCTGTGCAACATCACAGTAAATGACGTCAACTTTTCCCGGAATGAACATGGCGTATCTTTCAGGTTTACGTGCATCTTCAAGAAAAGGCGACATGTTTGGACGGAAAGCCGCAACATTGTTAACAAGGTCTCGCAGGGAACGAGAAGCAAACTCTACACAGTATACGTGGCCTGTTTCTCCGATTATGTCTGAAACATGGCTTGGAGTTGTTCCTGAAGCTGCACCTAAATAGAGCACTTGTGAATCTGGCTCAATCGGCACGTTCTGTAAACCTTTAATGATTCCGCCTGCAAGTTTGCTGCGAAAAGCATCCCAAATACGGTACTCCACATCTTTAACATGGATTAAACGTTCACCATAAACTGTTAAACCAGGAGTCAAGTTACGCGTGGCAAGACGTTGAACACCGCCTTCCAGCATGGCTTGATAAATTTCTTTAAACTTAGGATGCGGCCTAACTTTAATGTGCACGTTACTCGGTTCTCCGGTTATCGCGGTATTTACCGCTACCGCCGCTGCTTCCGTGGAATCGGTCTTTGCCTCTACGGTCTCCGCCACGGTTTCTATCTCTGCCTCTGTCAAAGCCTCTGCTGCCACCGCCCCCTCTGCGTTGGTCTCTTCCTCCGCCGCCGAAACGGTCACGTCTACCTCGGTCGAAACGTTGTTCGCGGTCTCTGCGTTCTTCTTTTGGTTTAGCTTCTTTAGGTGGTGGTGCGTCTTTGTATTTTTCTTGGATTTCTGCGATGCGTTTGTTAATTTCTTCTTTTAGCCTGTCTCCAATAAAGTTTCCGCCAAAAGCGTCTGCTCTAGCCGCAATAGAGAGTTTGCCTGCAATAACACGGGCAATCTTTCCTCTTTGCCAACGTTTAGCGTCATGCAAAAGTGTGTGCTGGAAAATTAAGCCGTGTTTAGGTGGTCTGGCACCTGTTTTTAGTGAACGGAACAAAGCTTTTTCTGCACCTAAAACTTGGATTGTGCTTGCTGGACGCATAGCTAAATTTTGCAGTCCACCTGCCATAGCGATTAATCTTGCACCTAAAAGAGCTCCTGCGACTGAGCGAACGTTTGGAGCAAGTTCTTCCATTGTGCGGTCAACATAGTTTTCCATGTTCTTTCGCAATTCATACATGGACAGTACGTCACGGCTGAGGCTTTGAATTTGTTCGAGGTCAGTTTCTGAAATGTCAGCGCCCATTGAAGATTGAGCTGTTTTTGCAACAAGCTCTGAACGTTCTTTGGGCAGACCTTCAGCAGAAACAGTTTCAAACGTATAGTTTTCTCTATAACCTAATTTCAGGACCAGCCTTGAGTAGGTTTCATGTTTCTCGATTAATCTGTCCATTTCAGGGAAGTAAATACCATACCATTCACGCAGTCTACCCATGAACAAGTTAACGGTGCGGTCTAAATCGTCAAGAGTTTGAATTGCTTGTCCAACGATTAAGTCACGTTTTTCAGAAGCACCTTTGATGCGCAGTTTAGCCAGTTCCATGCTGACGTTTCGGTTCCAAAGTGCAAGGTCTTGGTCATCTTTCGCAAAGCCTGACTCTAGCCCTACTTGGCTCATTTTGCCGCGGAGCACTTCAGCTTCTGCGGGAGATGCAACTTCAACTTTTATGCTGTTTTTTCTTTGAACTTCATCTGCAACGCTGGCGCTTTCAAACACAAACACATCGTAGCCAACGTTCTTGAGAAGGGACACAAGTGAAAAGACTTCGTCGGAAACTTTGCCGGCTTCAGTCTTAAGTAAGCTTCTTGCTGCTGCCTGAGGCTTTTTAGGAAACAGAACTTTTTCCACTAA
This sequence comes from Bathyarchaeia archaeon, assembly GCA_050108115.1. GTDB lineage: Archaea > Thermoproteota > Bathyarchaeia > Bathyarchaeales > Bathycorpusculaceae > Bathycorpusculum. The sequence continues at coordinate 847,140 of JBNIDP010000001.1, forward strand.
GGTGTTCTTTTCGTCAAAAGCGGCAACGCCGAACGGGTATTGAATTATGAATGCCTTCATTCTCTAGCCTCATTATAAGCTACCTATTGACAACGTTAAGAGTTAATAAATAGTTTTGTTAGGTGAAATAAAAGAAAATACAAAAACATCAAAAACGTAGTTCAATGGTTTTAGATGTCTTTGGTTTTTTTGTTTTCAAGATGCTTTTTTATGGCTTCAAGCAGTACTGGCGGCGGGATTGGTTTTTTAAAGAAGTCGTCTGCACCTAACTGCAAAGCGCGTGTTTTACCGTCAACCATGGCGTAACCAGTTATCATGATTTTAACCATTGACGGAAATTTTTCTTTTAGTACTGGCAGTAGGTCTAAACCGTTTACGTCGGGCAGTTTCATATCAATCAAAGCAACGTCAAATGTGTTGTTTTGAATTTTTTCTATGGCTTCTTTACCGGTTTCTGCGGTTTCAACGGTGTAGCCTTCTTTTTGCAGGATGCGGGTGAATACTCGGTGTAATGCTTGGTCATCATCGATCATGAGGATTTTTGCCTGTCTGTTTATGCTGTTTACCTCCTTTCCCTGATGTTTGTTTAAGGTGAAACCTAATAAGTGATTTCAGGGAAAAATATAAACTTGATTCTTTTTAGCTCCTTAATGCATCAAATGATATGTTAATTGCCAAGACTTAACTCATAGCATACAATTCTTAAAAGAGCTGCTCCAGTGGCATTTACTTTCTATGCAAGAAAGCATAAAAACAAAACAGCCCTACTTTTTCCTTATGCAAACTCGAACCAAACAATCATAGCAATCATAGTTCTTGTATGGATGGCAATAAACGCGGTGTTTTTTGCTTTAGAAGCACCCCTCTTCAACGACGCCGCAGACCTAAACAACTCCATACTACTCATACTATGGATAGCATCTATGGCTTCACTTTTGATTACAAGAAAAACTGGATACGCAATATCACTTTTACGCTAATTTACGCGTTCGCCTTTAATGCGTTTAACCTGCTTTACTTTAGCGCAGAATTACCCCTTGCAGCATTATTAATCAACGTGACAAGTGCAATACTTAACGCTGTAGCCTTCATTTACTTATTCAAACGGTTCATCCAAAACTCTTCAGCTTAACTTTCTTTTTACTGCAGAAGCGTAGTTACACCATCCACGATGTACTGGACAGCTATAGCTGAAATAAGCAAAGCCATCACACGAGCAATAATCATAGCGCCAGTTTTTCCCAATAAGCCATAAACGCGGTCAATGAAACGCAAAATAACCCAAGCAATCGACAAAACAACAATCACTGCCAAAACCGTCACAATTGTCCCAAATGTTTGCAAATTTAAAATAGTTGTTGTGATGGCGCCTGGACCGACAAGTAAAGGCATAGCAATAGGCACTGCACCAATGCTTTCAGGAGACCCTGCTTTCTCATATGAGTTACCATTAACAAGAATCCTAATAGCAATAATCAAAAGCAATATGCCCCCTGCTATCTCAAAACTGCTAATTGAAATGCCAAACAGAGAAAAGATTTCTTGTCCTGTAAACGCGAAAATCAGCAGCAACACAAATCCAACTAAAACTGCAACGTTGTAGGTTCTGTGCTCTTTTTCTTTGGTCATTTTTTGGGTTAAACCCATAAAGATGGGGATGTTGCCAAATGGATCAACAACTATGAAAAGGGCAATTACTGCTTGGGCAAGGCTGACTAAAAAGTCTTCCAACGGTTTGAATCCTTCAAAAACAGTTGTGACAACTAGGAAAGTTTTGTTGCAGGCATTATATTAATCAAACCTTCAAAGCACGATGCAGTGTTTTGACGGTTTTTCAACATGCTAATGACTGATTTCTACACCATTAGCACCTACCCCCCTTAGGTTTCTGCAATGAGTTTCTAATAGCATCCAAATAGGCTGGCTGAAGCCTGAAGTGCATGTGAAAATTTATAAACTCATCAGGTTAACCTCAGTACAAGGAGAGGTTAATTTGAAAAAAATACTAAAAATCATAGTAGCAATAGTCGCGGTTTTGGTTATTATTTTCGCTGTTTTTGCAGCCATGTTTGTTTTAGACCTTTCAGCTTACACTGCAACCGGCTCCCAAACCTTAACCCCTATGGGGGAACAGGTTGGGAACGCGTTGGTTCTTTATGACCCAGGCTATTCTGGCGCCGCAACAAATGTAGCAGACAAAGTCGCCGCTGAGCTTCAAACACAAAACTATAACGTAACTTTAGCAGGCATAAAAAGCCCCCAAGCACAAAGCACTGAAGGCTACGACATAATCATCATCGGCGGACCCATCTACGCAGGAACACCCACAGCATCAGTAAAGGATACACTTAACAATCTTCAACCAAACGCTAACGTAAGCATAGGCGTTTTCGGAAGCGGACAAGGAGCAACATCACCAGAAGATATAGCACAAATCAAAGACGGAGTCGCAGCGCTTGGAACCGACGGCACATTATCAAACGCAGTTGTCGTAAAAATCGGTCAAGACGAAGACATCAACGCTAGAGCAGAAGACTTTGTTGACCAATTAACAAACCAAATAAGACAATAAACAAAATTTTTTCTTTTTATATAGAAAACAAAAAGTTAGCCAAAAAAGGGCTATTGTTTGATTTGTTGTTTGATTGTTTCTTCAGCGGTTTTTATTGCATCTTGCAGTTTGTCGGGTAAGGTTCCTCCGCCTTGGGCAAAGTTTGGTCTTCCTCCGCCGCCTCCGCCAATGATAGGTGCAACCTGTTTGATGACTTGGCCTGCGTTGATACCTTTTGCCACTGCTGTGTCACCTGCCATAACCATGATGCGGGCGGTTTTGCCGTCTGAACCGTAAAAGATGACTGCGGCGGCTTGGTTTTGTTTGGTGATTTCGCTGCCGGTTGTTACCATGCGGTTGACGTCTATGACTTCGCCGAAGTCGCGTTTAACTATGGAAACGCCGTTGACTTCTTCTGCTGCTTGTGTGGTTTGGGCTGTTTGGCTTTCTTTTTCTGCGAGTTCCTTGATTAATCGACGCTTATCTTGCTGTGTTTCTTTGAATTCCTTCATGATTTTTTCAGCGGTTTTGTCAAGTTTTTCAACAGGCGCATTCAGGCTTGCTGCGACGTTCCAGAGCAGGTTTTCCTGTTTCTGAATCTCTTTTAACGCCTGCAAGCCGACTGCATAGCCTAAACGTTCGACGCCGTCTTGTACACGTTCGGTGTAAACGATTTTTATCATGCCGACTTCAATGGTGCTTTTAAGGTGGGTTCCTGCGCAGGCTTCAACATCCCAATCGCCTGTTTTGACGACACGAATATCTTTGCCGGGTACTGCGCCGCCTTGGTAGAGTCGGAAGCCATAGCGTGCTTCTGCTTCGTTTCTTGGGTACCATGTTATGTCGATTTTCATGTTTGCCATGATTGCTTGGTTTGCGAGGACTTCGATTTGGTGGATTTCTTCAGGGGTTAAACGTCTGTAATGGGATATGTCGAGGCGTGAGGTTTCAAGTCCTTTCTGGGTGCCTGACTGCCAAACATGGTTACCAAGGACACGGCGTGCTGCACCGTTCACTAGGTGAGTTACGGTGTGAGCTTTCATTAGGTTGTAGCGTTTTTCCCAGTTCAAGGAGCCTTTGACTGTTGTGCCTTCTTTGAAGGGTGAATTCACGTTAATTTTGTGAACGATTACTTTGCCGATTTTTTGTGTATCCACTACTGCAACCATGACGCCGTTGTAGTTTAGCCAGCCTTCATCTGCGGGTTGACCTCCTCCTTCAGGATAGAAACAGGTTTTTTCGAGAACTACGTATTTGTCGCTGATGACTTTTTGGACTTTGGCTTCAAATTCTTTAATGTAAGCATCTGCGTAATAGAGTGGTTCGGTTGGTGGGAGTTTTATTGCTTCTTCTTTGAGGACTTTTTCTGCTTGGGCTTGTTCTTCTTCAGTTGGCTTGTTAGCGTTCATGTGACGGTTAGCGATAAGTGAGTAAAAGTTTTCAGGCACATCAACTTGTATGCCTTCTTTTTCGGCTGCTTGCTTAACAATTTCAGGCGGAAGCCCATGTGAATCGTAAAGTTCAGTTAAAGTCATCTCAGGCAGTTTACCTGTTCCTTTGCCTTTTAAGTCGTCGGCGATGCGTTTAACCATGCCTTCACCACGTTTTAGCGTGTCTTGGAATTTTTCTTCCTCGTTCTTGAGCATTTCAACAATTTCGTTCTGCATAGCTTTGATTTGCGGGAAATCTTTTGCCCAATAGTTAGCTTGTAGCTCAATTATGTCGTAAAGGTTGTCTGGTTTCATGTTCAAGTTAAGCATTAAACGGTAAACTCGGCGGAAAAGCAGCCTTGCAAGGTAGCCTTCTTGAATGTTTGAGGGTACAACTCCTTCGCTGAGCATGAAACTTAGAGTTTTAGTGTGGTCAGTTATTGCCCATGCGTTCTCGATTGGGATTAGGCGTTTCTCTAAGGTTTCAAGGTCTATTCCTGTTAGTTGAGAGACCCGTTTGCGCAGCACCATGCGGTTTGCGGTTTTATCCACGTTAACAAGGCCACTGTATTTGGCAACTTGCGAAAGAAAATCATTGTCAACGTTAGTTATGCTTGCCATGTCGTAAATTTTGTTTAGCATGTTGCCGTAGATAGCTTGGAAACAGCTAGGTACGCCTTGGCTTATCCATGCAAAACGGTCAAGACCATAACCAGTGTCAACTGTGCGGATGGGCAATTCAACAAACTTGTCACCAACTACCTTGTACTGCATAAACACAAGAGTGCCAACTTCTAAGCCGCGCACTATGCATTCAACATCTGGACCTGCGTTGCCGCCGCCAATCCACACGCCTTCTTTGTAGACGACTTCTTCGCTTTTTATGCCTAAGACTTCAGTTGCAAAGCGGTGATGGTATCGGACGGTGTCATCTTTCCAGTACACTTCCTTATCTGGAAGATTGAATGCGTGAGCGCCGCCCATTTCAAAAATGGTTAGGTGCCTGCCAAATGTTGGTCCAGTGTTTGGAATATCAGTTAACCTAATGCTGGGCTGAGAAATAACCAGTGGGTTTGCGGGTGGCGGGCTTATGCCTTCGGTTACGTATGGTTGAAAGTCAATGATGCTTGCATGTGTTAGGTAAATGTCGCTTCTCCAACGGGCAACAACAGGATAGGGTTTGATGCGTGTATGACCGTTCTGTTCGAAGAATGATAGGAACGCTTCGCGCATTTCGGGCAGGGTAAAGCGTTTTGTTGTTGTTTGTTCTCCGATAAATGAGTAGTAGCCGCATTCGTCAGAGCTTGATTCCCCACAAGTTTCCATGTTGGGGTCTTGTGTCCAGAAGTATTCGCCGCATTTTGGACAACGTTTGCGTATAAACCCTTCCTGTTTAAAGAAGGGCAACTCGTATGCTTCTGCTGGAAAGCTTTTCTCAACCATAAAGATGCCTCTTTTTGCACCGTAAGTTAAAGTTTATTTAGAAAAGGGTTTATGGTCTTCACAGATTTAAAGGATTTCAATAAGCCAGCAAGGTATTGCACCCCAAGAACAAAAAAGAAACCTGTACCAATCAGCCCACGGTTTTAAAGTGGCTGGTTTCTATGGGCGCCAAAGGTTATTTTCCAAACATGACGTACGGTGATGTATACCAAGAGGTTACTACAGAACAGTTGCTAAAGGATTGAGGCAAGTCAGTGAAGTTTTTAAACTGAAAACCATGAATTGTTTGATTTCTGGGAAAACTATCAAAAAATACAAGACCATTATCTTGCTGGTTTAAAGCTTGATTTCTATATATGTAAAAAGCGTTTAAAACCGCTGAAAACCCCAGAAAAATAACTAACACAATAATTACAATATTTTTTGTAACGTTCTTATCCAATCTCTCCGCTCCTCAGCAAGTAAGCTTCTGCTAATCAATAAAATACATACCAAGTTATTATATCTAAACTTTAGAACAGCACACCACAACAGCAGAACACCCTTAAGGCAAATGCCAACCCTCAACAAACTCAACGGGCTCGCCATGTTTTTCTTGCCCAAGACGCCTCAAGGGCTTAGTCAAATGACGCTGCGACCGCGTAGAAGTAACATACAAACCTATCTTAAGCTCACGAGACTGAACAGATTCCTGTTTTTTTAGGTCAACAAATTTTTCTCCGCACTTATCACATCGCAAGCCTTGGTTTTTTCCCATAGATTTTAAGCGTTTTTTGCAGTTTGGGCAAAACGGGTTTTGCTTCAGCACTTTTTGGTTAAGGTTTAGGATGCTGATTTTTTCAAGATTTATGGTCAAAGGTCTGTTTTTTGTTGCTTTATGCACTGCACCTACAACTTCCACTTGGTCGCCTTGTATGAGTTCACGGGCGGCTTTACGCAAGTCACCTGTAGGTTCGTAAGCGGCGCAATCCACCTCTCCTAAGTCATCTTTAATGCTGAAAATTACGTGCCGAACAGGCACAATTTTGGGGTTTTGAGAAATTATGCCTTTTACAATTACCGAACTGTAGGTTTTCAGTTCAGCTATCGAGTTAACCCGTGTTAAGTGTGCGTCTGTGCCTTGGTTTGACCGAAAAATCATCCAACGCTCCACAGGCTCCAAAGGTTTTACAAGCCCGTAAGCTTGCTTTACTGCGTCGGCTGATTCGCCCCTTATGCCAAACAAGATTGGGTCAGGACCTCGCGGAGTAATGATGACACGCCGTTTTTCGTAGTCAACATTATTGAAAACTTTAGGCTGCAACGTCTTGTCCATAGTAAATATTGATTCTTCGTCGACGCAACGTTTGGTTCCAATGTTCTCTGAGGTGCGGTAGGCGATGAGTTCGTAGGTGTAGTCGCCGTTTAGGGTTTCTCCGATGGCTGCCAAAGCGCCGATGATGCCTCTGCAGGTGTTGTAGCCTAACGCTTCTGCGCCAACTTGACGGATTAGTTTAACTGCCTCCTTTAAGGTAACGATGCTTGTTTCTGCCCGCCTAGAAAACTCTGTCAACTCAGGGGGAATATTTTGACTTTTGAGAAATACAATGCCGGGGTCGGTTCCTTTGTTGTTTACGTGAGAATGCTGCTCCCAAAGGTCCAAAGCTACCTGTTTGATGTCGTCTTCCAGCGGGTTAGGATATTTGAAGCGGAGGCAAAGCGCCCCGTTTCCACGGGTTTTCCAAGGCACGTTTGGGTTAAGACGAATCAGAGTAGGATAATCGATGAAATGTACATTCATTTGGGCAAGTTTTTCGACAAGTACAGCAGCAAGGTATGTTGTGCAACCGCCTTTGGTTGAATCTGTATCATCTAAGCCAATGTGCATCAGGGAAGTATCAGTCAAACGCCCAAGCTCCACACACTAATTAGTATGGTATGGATTGTAGGGTACAATAAAAAAAGGTTGTTTAGACAAACAAGAAAATGCCAAAGCCATCTTACACGTATAGGGGTTCTGCAAAAATTAGGTCCGTTTCAATTTTTGGCATGCTGTCTTCAATAATCATTGTCAGTTTAGAGTTGACTTTTCCGATTTTATCAATATGATTAGTAATTATTGTTTTTAGAGTTTCCATGTCTTTAGCATGCACGTTTGCAATTATGTCGTACACGCCCCATAACGAGTGAACCTCTTGGACGCCGCTGATTTTTTTAAGAGAATTAAGCACGTGTTTCTCGGCGCCTATTTCTGTTGTTAAAAGTATGTATGCTGTAGCCAACTTTTTTTCCTTCCTTTCAAATTTTTTATTGGCGGCTTAAGAGGTTTGGATGCTCTCTCGTGTTCAAGGGGAACGCAAAAATGTTTGATGGGGGTCCATACCTCCGCCGCTCGCCTGCTGTCGCTAAAAACTTGGTACTTTCAACGGCTAAGCTACTATCCACCGCTACTAGCATGTTACCGGGAAAACTTGTATTGTTCTCCATGCTTTTTCACCGTTGATTATACAGAATCTCTTTAGCGGCTCTAAAAAATTTAAAAATATGTGATTGCATCGATACAGTCACAAGTTACCGTTTATATATTCAACGCTAAAGCAGTAAACAAAAAAGGGTTGATTGTTTCCTTTTTCGGTTTAAATTAAACAATTTGTTATTACGAAAATGTGGTTTTGCGCCTGTAGAAAATAATTCCTAAAAAATTCTAAAATGTTTGTTTAAAAAATGAGAAGCGAGTTGTTGTTTTAGTGGTCTTCAACTACAATCATTGTTAGTGTTGACCGTACCTTGTCAAGCCTTCGGATGCGCCAAGTTACAATTTCTTTGAGTTTATCCATAGTGTCAGCTTTTACTCTTGCTACAATGTCATATACACCGTAAACAGCAGAAGCTTCTTCTACACCTTCAACATGTTTTAGGTCCTTTAAAACGTCAGATTCAGAACCGATTTCGGTGTTAATCAACACAAAGGCTGTAGGCATATTCATTTCCCTCAGGTTCTCCACTTAAAATAATGGCGATTTTTGCATTAAAGCTTTTTCATAAAAAACTATTTAGCAACTGCACAGAAAATGGTGACATGCCAGCTAATTTGGAAGGCTACCGCCATCTTTTTGCCTTGCCAATTTTATACCTGTCCACTGAAATGCCCCGTAAGACACTATTAGTCTAAACCAAAGCGTTACAGCTCTGGTTAACAAGGTTACAGAAACACTAAGCACTGGCGGAATGCCAAGCACAGATAAACTGGCGCTCATTATGAAGTCAGTAAAATATCCTACCCCAACCGCCTGCAACGCGCCCATAAGAGTATAAACAATAAGCACGGTGTCCACCGGCACAGGATACCCCAAAGCGATAAACACCAAAAACATAACGGCAATATCAAAAACCCAGCTTAAAACCGCAAAAACCGAAGGCAAAACAAGAGCTTTGGGTTTAGCTTTCAACTCACTTATTCCACTGTGAAAATTGCTTAGCACTTCAGATGCTTCATGTTTGAAACTTTCAGGGTTCCAGCTTTTACGGAAAAACAGGACAACACGAATGCCGAAGCGTAAAAAGGCATCGGTAGCTTTGGGTTTAATGCTAAGATAATAAATCAGAAAAAGTGAAGCGGCTGAAAGCACCAAAAACGTTACAATCAAAAAAGTTGCCGCAATGTCTAAGGCAGTGTTAAGAAGCACCAGTATTAATCCTGCACTAAAAGTTACAACTGTGATTGTCATGACCATAATTTTTTGGCCGATGACAGAGGCGCCGATTTTTCCTGCATCTTCGCTTGAGGATTTGCTAAACAGGTATGTTTTTGCTAAATCGCCTGATAGACCAAGTTGGGGAACTGTGGAGTCAAAGAACAAGCCGACCCATGTGAAGAGATACGCGTTTTTTACGCTCATTTTTACGGATAAAGAGTTTAGCAAACTATGCCAAACCATTGAAGAAAAAAATATGCCGACCAAAAAGACAAGAAAAGTTGAGCCGTAAATTGCAAGGTTTGTTTGAGAAATTGTTTCAACAAAACTTTGAGGGTCAACAAAAAGGATAAAGTAAACTATGAAGGCAACCAAGCCAAAAAGGAGAAGCAGAAAAATCTTGTTAATCTGAAGCGGCTTTTTTTGTGGAATCATCAAGTGCCTTGCAAACCATAACCAAAATGGTCAGGTCTACTTTTAAGCTTATGTTAAGTCTTTAGTCTTTATGGGATAGTAGCGTTGTTAGGGTAGCCTCTGCTTTCCCAGGTTCCTAGGTAACTGCTGTCATTTGAGACTTCAATTGTGGTTATCCATTTTATCCATTTGTAACCCAACTGGCTTTCTGAGACGAGTTGGAATGGGAATCCGCGTTCAGGAGGCAGAGTGAGGTCGTTCATTTTGTAGGCAATCAGAATGTTATTGTCTTTTATGTAATCTATTGGTAGAGCGGTAGAGTATCCGTCGCTTGCGTAAAAGATGACGGTGGTCGCGTTAGGGTCAACACCAGCTCGGTCCAGCAGGTCTTGCACAAGAAAACCTTCCCAAAGGATTTTTGCTGACCATCCTTCAACGCAGTTTAGTGTTACAACTTTCTTGTATGCTTGAAAATCGGCTAGGACTTCATCGTAGGATAAGCTTAAGGTGTTGTTTACAAGACCTGTAATGTTGAGGCGGTAAGTTTGGTTGTCAATGTACTGTGTTCCTGCGATAGCGTTGTTTCTTACGTTGCTGATTGAAGAGAGGTCTTCGCCTTGATATTCTCGAACCTCGGCGGGGTACAGGTTCTGGGGTTCATTAGTCTGTAGGATTAATGCTACAAGACCCATTAAAACCAAACCAACTAAAGCAACGGAGATAACAGTGATTAATAGTTTCTTGTAATTATATGACATGCGTCAATTATTAGTTGTAAACAGATATTATACTTATCCATCAAGTACTCCCAAAATTACCTGAAAATAATGGATAAAAAACCTAACAGCATCACACATTTTTTACGCACTTACCACCGCTTTAATTACAGATTAAAACATTTCAGCAGGGTTATTGAGTTATTGGTTTTAGAGGTTCTTCTTGTTTTTGTTTAAGTTTAAAGTGGAAAATCTTGTTGAATTTTTCAGGGTGTGAAACAGTCATTGAGCCAACAGTGGCAATTATTGCAGTGGTTACGATGACTACGACCGCTATGTTGATGAACAGGTCTGAATACAGCAGGCTGTATTGGGCGGGCAAGGTAGCTAGTACAGCGGCTGCTAAGCCTCTTGTCAGCACGTAGGTCATTATTTGTCTTTCCTTTTTCATTGGACTGCCAGCAGTTGCTATGAACACTGCACCATAACGCGTTACGAACAATATCAAGGAAATTATGACCCCTGCAAACAGCAGAGTAATGCTTGAAATTGACGCGATTATGCCTAAGAACACGAAAAAGAATGTTCGAATAAGAAAAGCAATCTCAGATTCAAACCGTTTTAGACCTTTGCTTACTGAAAGCTCGATTTTTCCGTCAATACCGCCGCCAATATTAAACTTGAAAATGTTTGTCAACCCGTGCATTATGTCTTTTTCATTTCCCAATATTAAACCGAAAATTAGTGCACTTAAAGCGCCGCTGCCGCCTATGCTTTCGGAAACTGCGTAACCAAGTAATATTATTCCAAGAGTGAGTATATAAGAGAAATCCAGGTTAGCTAATCGTCTAAGCGCAAATAGCCATGCAAACCCTGCTGTAATACCGATGAGTATGCCAATAAGGAATTTGGTTGCAACACCTAAACCGATACTTGCAACGTTTGCTTGACCAGTAATGATAACTTCGATTAAGGCTAAGCTGATTACGATACACAGAATATCTGTTAATGCTGATTCTAAAATAAGGACTGTTGAGCCTTTGTCGCTAATTTTTATTCTGTTGGCAAGTGAAATTACTACTACTGAACTGCTTCCACCGACTATGCTTCCGAAAAGAAAACCGTAGGTTAAGGGTACATTGAACACGGTTATCATGAAGGCAGCTACGCCTAGAACGCTAAGAGTAAAGCTTAGAAAAGCAAGCAGAAGTGCTTTTGGACTGTTTTTGAATACTTGACGTATGTTTAGGCCCATGCCGCCGTCAAACAGTATGTAGGCTAACGCTAACGCGGCTATGTAAGGCGCAAAACTTTTGATAAGGTCAATGTCAAAAACGCCCAACAATGGACCAAAAAGGGCACCAAGCCCAATTAATATAAGCATATCAGGTAAGCCAGTTTTTTTGAAAAGGTAGTTAGCTAGGAACCCAATTAATATGATGACTGCTGCAATTACTAAGGCTATAGAGACTGAAACTACCACGGGATATCAAGCAAGCTAATGTGCTTGCGGATTTTTAAAACTTGCCAATGTTACAGTTTACAGCATGGTTAAACAGCGTTAAAGCTACATTGTGCCGATGGTTGTAATGACAAAAAGGGCATAAATGAACAGGAAAATTATGCCTTCCTTGTGTCCTATTTGGCCTCTTGAAAGGAAATACCAGAAAAGCAAGTTAGTAACTATTGAAAACAAAATCAAGTTCTGGAACACGCTAATTGTTAACTCTACGGGAGTCCCTAAAACGGAGGGAACAAAAAGACCTATTCCAAGAATTAACGTTATATTTACAAAGCAACTGCCAATGATGTCACCAAAGGCTAGTCCTGCGTGTCCTCTAAGAATAGCTTTAATGTCAAGAGTTAACTCGGGTAGACTCGTGCCAATCGCGATTATGGTTGCGCCAATCACCTGCTGAGATAAACCTGCCGCCTCAGCGATGACAACGGCTGATTCTACAAGAAAATACGCACTTAAAACCACACCGATGGCGCCCACAATTGTGAAAGCAACATATTTTTTGAGGCTTCGTTTTTGTTCGATTGTCACGGGTTCATTTTCTTCTTCAGGTATTCTTACTTTTGAAAGCTGATACATGTACCCTATGAATATTCCAAATAAAACTAACCCCACAAGCCACGTTGCTGTTGAAAAGAAAATTAATACAACAGGTATGACCGAAGAAATGAATAAACCGAAGTATATGCTGCCTAAGTCTGATTTTGCTAAAGATTTTACAATGTTAGTTTTAACTATGTTATCGTTGTCTTTTTTGGCTCGCCGCCGTGTTTTTAGGTACACTAATACTGAGGCTGCACCAATAATGAGGCTTATGTTTGCAATGTTTGAACCTAAAACGTTGCCTATTGAAAGCGCTGCTCCACCCGAAAAAGCGGCAATAACAGCCACGGTTAACTCGGGCAGCGACGTGGAGAACGCTATTAGTGTAAAGCCGACAGCAGTTTTGCCTATCCGTGTTATGGTTGAAACTTTGACCGCGTTGTTGATGGCTAGGTTGCTGGCCCAATCTAAAACGGCTAAAGACACCGCTATAATTATCACGTTTAGAATAATTGAGCTAAAAAAGTCAACCATTAAAGGTTTATCCTATTAAATTTTTGTTGTGCTTAAAATTAAACGGTTCGGTATCCGCAGGTTTTTCAAGTTAACTGCTAATCAAAAGTTAACTATACAAATATTTTGCCCTGAAATGTTAAATTGCCAAGCTTCTTAGTTTACTGCGTTTTTTGCAGTTGTATCTCGTAAAGGCTTGACCAAAATTTTCCTGTTACAAAGAGCTGACTTGTTTGTGGATTATAAGCAATGCCGTTTAACACTGCATTTGGGTCTTTTGCCGTGTATGGCTGTGCTAGTTCAGTTAAATCTATGTAGGCTTCAACTTGACCTGAACTGGGGTTTATTACCGCAATTTTTGAGCTTAACCAAATGTTAGCATATACAGAGCCATTGACGTATTCTAACTCGTTAAGATTAACAACTGGACCCGTGTCATCGGTTACTTTGATGCTGCCGATTGTCTGGTAAGTGTTTGCATCCAAAAAATACAGGTACTCGGTGCCGTCACTCATGATTAAGCGGTTTCCATCATAAGTCAGTCCCCAACCCTCAGTGTTAAGGCTAAAATTTCCAAGCACATCAAAGGTTTCTTTGTCATAGATAAAACCAACACCGTTCTTCCATGTTAACTGCAAAACCTTGTCACCGACCACTGTTAGGCCTTCCCCAAAATAAGCAGACGACAAATCATACTGTTGAATAATTTGACCATTGGTTAAAGATACACGCCGCAACGAGGATGCACCTGTTAAGCCTGTGCTTTCCAGCAGTGTGTCATCGTCTTCTACAAGTAAACCTTCTGTGAAAGCTGAAGAATCATGAGGATAACTGTTAACGATTTGGTAACTGTAGGCAGTAACGGCGTTGTTTGGTGTTACAGTTGAACTAGGCGGAGCAGTTGAAGATGTAGCGGGCGTGGATGCTATGGGTGTTTGGTTTGGAGTCGGCGTGATTGTGGAATTCGGCGTTTGAGAAGCAACCATGGGATTAGAGTTTAACAGAATAATTGCTACTATGCCTACAATGAGGACTAAAACTGCTATAACAACAATTATGCCGTACACTTTTCCCATAAAAGATGATTATGCAACCACAGGTTAATATGGTAACCGCAAAAACTGTCCAAACAGAATAGCGAAACACTTAAGTGCACAAAAAATGTACTCTGTCTTTAGATTACCAAAATAGGATGTAGAACCAATTGGCTGTTGAAGGTTTTTTCGAAAACAAAAAAGAACCAGTAGAAGCAAAAGTCGGAGAGTTAACCCCACAATCACGAGCGGTTAACATTACGGCCAAAGTAGTATCCAAAACTGAAATACGCGAAATCCCCATGGGCAGAGATGGATCAGCACATAAAGTCAGCGACGCATTAGTCGGTGACGAAACAGGTGTTGTTTATCTGACACTTTGGGATGACAACATTGAAAAAGTGAACGACGGCGACACCATCCGCATTGAAAACGGATATGTAACACTCTTCAAAGGCAACATACGCTTAAACATCGGCAAATACGGCAAACTTGAACCAGCAGCTGAACCACTAGCAGTTGAGGTTAACACAGAAAACAATGTTTCCAGCAAGACATACGAACAGCAACGCAGACCATACAGAGGCGGAGGCGGTAGAGGCGGCGGACGCGGATACGGCGGAGGCGGCGGATACGGCGGACGTGACAGGCGCGGCGGCGGAGGATACGGTGGTAACCGAGATAGAGGCGATCGTCGCGGTGGCGGCGGAAGCGGCGGCGGTTACAGACCAAGATACTAATCTTCCAAAGTGTTGAATGAATCAAGAGATTTTTTTCTTTTTTTATATTTTTTAGTTTAAAACTTACATGATATTTTAGGGAATAACAATTTAGTAGCTTAACCCAAGAAAATGATTTATGATTAAAAAGAAAAGGGTTAGGTTACTGATGCTTTTTGGTTTTGAAGACGGTTAAGCCAAGAACCATCGCAAATGCTATGCCGGCTGTACCAAGTATTGGAACCTCTGGAATAACGTTGAAAGAAGTTGCTCTTGTTGCTAATCTTGTATCGCATGTGCAACAGCAATTGGATTGGTCATAGAATTTAGCTTGGACACCCCAATCGCCTAATGAATCTGGTGCTTGGGTTGAAACAGCGTACTTGACAAGTTTTCCGTTATAGGTTGTTCCGTTAGTAAAGACGGAGACAGTTTCTTGGTATTTTACGTTGCCTGAAGCGTCTTTCCAAATGAACACTACATAATCAACATGAGAGTCTGTTGACATTGCAGTAACTGTGACAGGGGTTCCCAGTTGAACAACTTTTCCATGATAATTGTTAGTTACAGCATACCCTGAATTCAGTGAACCTTCATCTGAGGCGGCATTTGCCATAAGCAGCATATTACTTGAAAGTAACAGTATAGCACCTAGTAAAATTATAATGCCTACTTTTTTCATTCTCCTTTCACCTTCTCCTTGAAAGATTTTTAATTAGGCAACTAAACACCTGCTTATAAACCAATATAGACTTATGTTACAGTTACCCTCAACTTACAGGCATAGCAAAAACTTGCATCTTTACCGTTTCTTGAAGTATCCACGATAACCAAGATTTATAAATCCTTTACAACTTCTCAAAGACAACAGGCGACACAAATGGACAATGATAAGTCACAAGTTAAACCAACCGTAGACGAATTACTCGCGAAAGCAAAAAAACCGGCACAATTATCACCTCCAATGCACAGATTTTACGAAGGAAAAATGCAAGTAATCCCTAAATGCACAATCAGAAACGTGGATGACTTCGCTATTTGGTACACGCCAGGTGTCGCCGCTGCATGCCGAGAAATAAATGCAAACCCTGACAAATCCTTTGAGTTAACAAACAGGTGGAACTACGTTGCAATAGTTAGTGACGGCACACGAGTTTTAGGCTTAGGTGACATTGGACCTGAAGCCGCAATGCCTGTTATGGAAGGTAAAGCTTTATTGTTCAAGTACTTAGGCGGCGTAGACGCGTTTCCTATCTGTTTAAGAACCAAAGACCCAAAAGAAATCATAAAAATCTGCAAAGCTCTTGAGCCTACTTTTGGAGGCATAAATCTTGAAGACATTGAGAAACCAAAATGTTTCCAAGTGCTTGAAACCGCTAGGTCAGAAATGAACATTCCAGTCTGGCATGACGACCAGCAGGGAACCGCAACAGTAATCTTAGCGGGTTTGATGAACGCGTTTAAGCTTGTAGGCAAAAACCCAAAAGACAGCCTTATCACATTAGTTGGCTCAGGTGCTGCAAACATCAGGACCGCTTACGTGCTTATGCGGTGGGGAGTTAAACCGGGCAACATTATTTTGGCAGACACTAAAGGCGTCATCTATAAGGGCAGGCCAGACATAAATGAACAAGAAGACCCTTGGAAGTATGATGTTACACAAAAAACAAACGCTGAAGGTCGAACAGGCGGCATAGAACAAGCATTCAAAGGCGTTGATGCAGTTGTTGCAGCCTCTAAACCAGGTCCCGGAACAATTAAGCCTGAATGGGTAAAAAGCATGGCAACAAACGCCATTGTTTTTGCTTGTGCGAATCCAATTCCAGAAATTTGGCCATGGGAAGCAGAAGAAGCAGGCGCACGAGTAGTAGCCACTGGACGTAGCGACTTCCCTAACCAGGTTAACAACAGTATGGGATTTCCAGCCATATTTAGAGGAGTCCTTGACGTCAAAGCAAAAACAATCACTGACGATATGTGTATCGCCGCAGCCAGTGAACTTGCAAACTATGCTGAAGAACGCGGAATGGACGAAAAAAACCTTTTACCAACAATGAATGAATGGGAAGTTTTTCCCCGAGAAGCAGTAGCTTGCGCATTAAAATCTATCGAGCAAGGCGTAGCAAGAGTAAAACCAAGCAGGCAAGAACTTTACGAGCGCGCATCAGCCATTATTAAAAACGCGAGACAGTCAACAGAATTATTAATGAAACATGGCTTGATAAAACAAGCGCCTTCTGATGAGGAACTTTTAAAATAATCCTTATTTTTTAAAAAAATCTTTTTTTCGGGGAAAGTTATTTAAGCCGAAAAAAGGGAAATAGCTCCTCAGGGAACAAAAATGCGTTCAGACGTTACATTATATGTTGTGGCAGCATTCTTTTTCGCATTAACTATCACTTCAGCTGTCATATTCACCGATGCAGAAAGAAGCTTATGGATTGTATCCACTGCGGTTATGGGCGTTCTTTCAGTTGGTTTAGGATACTACCAAAGACCAAAAACTAAGAGCACAATTCAAAAAATACAAACAACTCCAGTTGCACCTGTCCCTGCAGAACCAATTGAACAAGCAGCACCAGTTCAAGAAGAAAACGTAAACGAACAAGTACAAGTCACCGAAGAACCAACCCCTGTTGAAAATACACAAGCAATAGAAGAACAAGTAGAAACAGCAGCACCCGAAAACGAAGTTTCAACACCATCATCACCTCAAGAAGAAACATCTAAAAAAATAGCACAAACGGAAGCAACACCTACTACAGTTGAGCAACAGGCAGAAGCACCATTGACAAATGTTAAGGGTATCGGTGAAAAAAGAGCCGCACAACTTAACGCTTTAGGAATAAACACAGTTAAAGAATTAGCCCAAGCATCAGTTGAAGACCTTGCAAAAAGCTTGAAAGTTTCACCAAAAATTGTTACTAAATGGGTTGAAGCTGCAAAACAACAATAAAAAAATAAATTATGGAAAAGGATGTGCGTAGGTTGCGCGAGCTTCCAGCGGCATCAGTTTCACAATGTTTCTTTTTTCTAACCTTTTTAAAGCGTCAAGACATTCATCTTTCTTTTCGCCAGTAATGTTCAGGTTAACCATAATCTCTTTTACTGACACTGACGGATTTCCAAAATTTTCATGACGCTTATAGAGGTGTCGGACAATGGATTTCTCAAGCTTGCCGCATCGCCAAGTAGTATTTCGTATTAGAACGACAATCGTTTTAACAAGTGTCTGTTCGTTGGCTTTTCTTCCTCGGGAATCCCCCATTTCTCCCCACCACCCAAAACAATCGGCATCTACGTTTTTAAACGTTTGTTTCAAAAGCAACATCAATAACTTAAAATTTAATCAAAGAGTCTTTTTAAGATACAACCCATGCTTTTTGCCATAATACTTTTCAAGCAAACCAATCTCCACATACCCCAACTGATGATACAAACCAATAGCAGCTGCGTTATCCTGACGAACCTCCAAGCGGCACTCAAGTACACCACGCGATTTCAGAATACGCTCACACTCAAAAAGCAACTTTTGTGCTACACCAATTCTTCGAAAATTCACTGCCACATTAAGAGTAATAATATGCCCAAAAACAGTATCATCTTGACGATCAAACTGCAAAATAACAAAACCAGCAATTTCATTGTTCGCTTTAGCAACCAAACTAATAGAGTTATAATCAGTTAACAAGTAAGAAATCTGTTGCCTGCTGAATGCTTCAGAAGTAAAACACTGCTTTTCTATCTCCACCATTGTCCCTAAATCGTTAAGCGATGCATCCTCTATCAGTATGGTCATAAGTTGATTCCTTATTTTGTGATTAAACGCAATAATTTTAAGCTTTACAGGTAATCTCAGGCTTGTTTGAAGTCGAATTTATGATTGGTTTTAAAGTTAACCATTGTTGAGCAACAAAACCAATGAAAAATCTCAGCCAAAGCGTAAGCAGTCTTGAAAGAATCGTCGCTGTAGCTGCAGTAGCAGGGTCAATGTTAAAAGCCATGTACAATGTTGTCATGGTTGCTTCTGGGATACCTACTTCGAAAGGAATTCCGACGGGTATCGATTTTACTGCAAGAACGATCGCTGCCGTAATCGTAATCATGCTCCAAGAAACAGAAATTCCAAGTGACATGAAAACTAAGTATTGTATGCTAAGACTGAAAATCCAAGTAATTATCAGGTAAAAAAGTGAAACGATAACTGGTTTGGGCTTGTTTTTGAATTCTTTCATTGACAAATGAAAGCCTTGAGTAATTTGATGAGCACTTTCTTTAAGCTGATTAAGGTTCCAACGACCCCTGCTAACAAACTTGGCAGCTTTAATTACCCATTCAACGAGTTTTGCAGTCCATTTCTCCTTGAAAGATAACACAATCAAAGCAATCAAACTTGCTGAAATCGCGATTGCAACCAGAAGTATAGAATTAAAAACTAAACCACTAAGCTGTGTTTGACCACCCGTAACCAGCAACACTATACCAATCAGAAGTACCGCAACGTTCATGCCCATGCCCAAAAAACGGTGGGTAACAAGTGAAGCCATTGCTGGCCCACACTTACTGTTGCCTTGCTCTTTTGTTATAAGATAAACTCGCACTAGTTCGCCGCTAACAGATTCGGCCGGAACTATTGTGTCTACGAAAATTCCGTACCACACAAACAAGTAGGAACGTAAAACAGACAATTTAATGTAAAGAAAATTTGCCAATACACGCCATGAAATAGAAAAAAACAGTATTTCAAGGATACTTAGTGCTGCAGCCAAGGCATATGGCAAGGGGTTGATAGTTTGCAAGGTCTTTATAATACCGATTATGTCAACCTGGAACAAGTAAATATAGAGGAAAAAAGCAACAATACCAAAAACTGGAAAAAGCACTGTTTTCCAAGTGATTTTGGTTCGCGGTATTTCCATCCGTTACATCCAACCTTACAATGAGGGGCAGAATGGACAATTGTGATTATATATGTTGCCCTGCCTATGGCAAAAAACAGTGCTCAATAAAGATTATACAAAGAAAAAATTTTTTCAGAAAAAACGGGTTCATTTTGAAAAATGCAGATTACACAAGAAATCTTTGCTTTTGACATATCTTGCACGATTTTCAGCCATTTGGGCATGCTTCTCCATATTCCCGAAAAAAATTTCAAAAATAATAATTCGAAGAAATAAAAAAGTAAAAATAAGTTAGAAAGTGGGTTTATTGTAGGGCTCTTTTTTTGTAGAACGCTAATCCAAGAACCATTGCTACTGCTATGCCTGCTGTGCCAATCAACGGAACTTCGGGAACAACGTTGAATGATGTTGTTCTTGTCTCTAATGTCTTGTAACTGCAGCAACAACAGCAACCTTGTTTATCTAGGAAATCGGCTTTTACGATCCAATCGCCTAAAGCGTTAGGTGTAAATGTTGAAGTTGCAACGTGATTTGAGCCAGATACGGATTTTGTTTCTGTAAAGACTGGTGTTCCTGTTGGGTCGAACCATGTGAAGCGTACTTTGTCTATTTGTCCATTGTTAGTTGTTGCTGTTACAGTAACTGGGTCATCTAATTGAACGCCACCAGAGCCAGCGTTGTTTGTCAGAGTATAGGCGTATATTGTTATTGAGTTGGTTTTTGTACTATAACAAGTGGTGCCTTTCAGGTATTCTGCTTTTACAGTCCAAGTTCCAGAAGCATCAGGAGTATAGTCGTATGTCGCTGAGCGGGTTGACCCTGATACTGAAACCGATTTGGTTACAGTTTCAACTACTCCTAAAGGACCAGTTAATGTGAAGCGTATTTTGTTAATTTGTCCATTGTTTGTTGTTGCTGTTATGGTAACAGAATCGCCTAATTGAACACCACCAGGACCAACATCGTTTGATAATTGATAGTAATAGCTAGTAGCGTTAGCTAACATTAGAGAACTGCTACATAATAGCAGAACTGTAGTAATTATTATTGCAGTTTTTAAATTATGCATTTTCTCCTTTCTCCTGTCGTTTAAGCAACACAATGCTAACTAATAAACAATGTAGAAGATAATTCTATAACATAGATAAATTTGTTCCAGTTTAAGCACAAAATTGCTTGCCATTAGCAAAAATCTACACAGCACATTATAAAATTATATATTCTATTTCTTCAGATTCAAAAGAAAAATAATAACAAATAAAAATTAAAGTACATGCCCCTGAAAAGAACCAAACCCAGCTTCCGCTAAAACAAAATAAAAATTAATCAAAAAAATTAAAAAATATTTTTTAAAAAGGTTGAAAAACGCGCATTACTACAGTAACTAAAAAGCCTAGACCACAACCAAGAGCAACAAGTCGCAAACGCTTCTTCTCAATCCTCAAATGCGTCGAGTATTCAGGCGAAGAATAAAGCAGTTCAGAAGTAACCAAAAGAACAATAGCGGTAACAGCAAGCCAAAGGCTGATGTCAGAAACAGTCAACATGAAATTCATTCGCCATTACCCTCAACAACATTAAATTGAACCTCAACCGTTAAGCCATCCAAAGACACACGGTACCGTTGAATAATAACAGGTTTACCTGAAGATTTTGCCAAAGCACAAGCAACTGCACTTGCTAAAGGACAACCAAGTATGCCGACACTTTTTGAATGCTTTGCAGACCCATACAAATTCTTGAAAACTGAATCTGTGAGGCGCAGGTTAACAGCTTTGCCTTTAGCAACCAAAATAACGTCTTTTGCGACAGCAAAATTTTCAAGCAGCAATGGGGGCAACATCTCGCATAAAGCAGACAACCCAGTTTTGGCTAAGTCAACGTTAAGTTTACTTTCTATTTCGTCAAGCAAACCCAGTCCAGGAGGAGAAATAAGCACCCCTTTAGAATCCTTAAGCAAAAATTTGCTTTCAGCCAACTCTTCAACAGAAGGCATTTCAGTAGTTTCTTGAGCAGAAATATACACCAGAACATCTTTGAGTCCCTTAAGATGCTCTGGAAGGTAAACGTCTTTAGGATAAGAGGGTATGTGGTAACCTTTTCCTTTATAATCAAAATCAGCCATGATACGGTCAACTGTAGAATAAGAGGCAATTGAAGTACTATAGAGCAGGCGAGCATCTACTTGACGAACAGGATTAAGAAACAGGAACAGAGCACCCCAAAAAATCAGGCCCAAACCTATAAGGGCTAAAATTTGTGATTCAGCATATAAGGATAAGGCCATTGAAACACCACCTATAGCTAGAAACACGAGCCATAGCCTTGCTGAAATAGCCGTAACAGTTTTACTTTCTTTCGCCAAGAATATCACATACTCAAGTATGTTGAAAGGTTTTATCAACGAAAATAGGGGAGATTTATTTAAGGATTCTGAATATTTACTATTGTTTCCAAACCATTACTGGAGAGTTACCAACAGAAATAATGGTCCGTTTAACAAGTCCAGCTTCTTCCAACGCCCTAAGGACACTATAAACCTTCTTATAACTTACAGGTTTACCGACACGCTTAGCAACAGCCTCAGCAACGTCGCGAGTTCTCAAATACTTTCCAGTCATAGCCAACTCTGAAAAAGAAGCATAAACAATTTGCTCTTTCTTAGAAGAGAACTGGCTAAAGATATTACGGTTGTTAGTAGATTTACGTTTTTCAGCAAAGTACTGAGTTGTCCAAGTGCCAGCCAAGAGGAGCGTAGAACCAACTAGCAAAGATTGTTGCGCAGGAACACCCAAAGAAATCAAAGACTGAGTCTTTAACGGTTCCCAACTTTCAGCAATTATCTGACCCATAGCATACAATTCCGTCTCAAGCTCAGGATAATTACTGGCGTCATCAGCAAGAATAAGCAAACTTATTCGAATATATTTTTGTTCTACTGTTAAACCATTATTGAAAGTTGCTTTTTCATACCAGTACAAAGTAATTTGAGTGTAATTGTTGGGACTATCAAACACGAAATATTGAGCAATTAGTGGAGGATTCTCTAACAACTGAGTTTCTCGGGAATCATGGACAGTTACTAAAGCGTTTTGACCCTGAGCTGTTTGATAACTTACAAGACAAACTTCCCAATTATGAAGGTTGGAAAGGCTGCTCGAAACACCAATGTCAGCATAAATAATATTACCTGAATCATTAACAGGGAAATAGCCATATACCAAAGACGCGTCCTGTTTAGCCAATTTTTCATAAGCAGTGTCTCTGTAAAGATAATGCAAAGTATAGCCAGAAACCTCGGGAAGCGTACTATTAGCGGTTCGATAATTTTCGCCTGACAAGAAGTTAAGAGCACCAGTTCCAGTTGCAGTTGCAAAAGTTGGAGCCGTAATGCTCATAAAAACAACTGAACACAACAAAATTATGAGCAAGAGTTTTACATACAGTGCTTTGTTATAGAACGTTTTTGCAGATTTGTTAAGGAATCTTCCACAGTTATGGCAGAAACCAGCACTCACTGGTTTATTTTCACATTCAAAACAGGGGCGCTGCTTTAAGGGTTTAGGCATTATTTTAATTTTTAACAGTCGCTCAGCAACAACCAATATGATAAGCATGCCTACGAAAATTAAGACAATACCAGCAAAGGAGTGAATTGTCATCGCTACTTCTTCGCCAAACCAGTAACCAAAAACAAAGATAGCCATTATACGAAATAGATTAAGCAACGTAAAGACAAAAAAGCCCAAAATAAACACTGAAATCTTTTTCCAAACTTTAGTATATGATACGAACGCTAAAAATGCTGCAAACATTGCAAATGCAGTTAAGGAATAAATTCCTGAACACGGGATGTCCACCGTAAAGTTTACGGCTTGGCCAGCCGCAGTTGTCATCATTACTGTTGGTGCACCATAATCGCCGCTTAAAGTCATTGGTAACCCAAGGGCACTAAGCAGACCGTATGACACTTGAGTGTTAAAGTTCGCCAAGTAGCCACCTGCAACTGAAAGAATAGTTGTAGGCAGAGGCACCAAGAAGAGAAGGAACAAAAATGGAAAAATAAGCTTCAAAAAGGCTCGAGAATTCAAAATAATAAGCGTTATACCCATTAAGAATATTGGCAAAGATAAAATATGAATTTCAAGCGGATAAAAAGTGTATGAACCGTACCAGTAAAGCAAGAAACTAATAATAAGCAGAATTAAACCTGCAAGTTCATTTACGTATTTTGAGCTTTGCTTTTTTGACGTATCAATCGATAAAGAAGCTTTAACAACATCTTTCTTTAAATAGAATAAAAAGCCAGCAAAGAAAGGCAACAGCAACACGTGACTAAAAGACTCTGATTGCCAAGCCTCGTTCGCTAACATAGCCAAATCGTTACCATAAACTATTAGCACAGCTATTGCAACAAGCGCCAGCATAAGAATCAAACGATAATTCTTTTTTATAGCTTGAATCCACGAGGCAGATTTGCTTAGGTCTTTAGTCACATAACGCACCCTAAATTAAATTACATAAATTCAACGTTAAATATAAGCCATCTTACGAAAAACAGAATATATAATACAAAAAGAAAAAAGGGGTTTCTTTTGTTTTTTGTTCTTAAGCTACGGTTAGGTTGCGTTTTTTAAAGTAGACTAAGCCGCCAACCATTGCAACTGCAGCGCCTGCAGTACCAAGTAATGGCAGTTCAGGTACAACGTTGAAGATAACAACTGTAAGTTTTGTAACTTCGACTGGTGGTGCTGGGTCAGTGTCGGTTATTGGATAGAATGTTGCTAGTACGTACCATTCGCCTGCTGTATTGACAACGTTTGATGATGTGAAACCATCTCCTGGAGTTGTATCGGTTTCAGTGTATGCTGCTGGTCCGCTTGCTACGCCTGTTGAAGGGTCATAGACGGTGGGTTCAAACCATTGGAATGTAACTTTGGATACTGGTGCAGGGTCGTCTGAGATTGCAACTAGAGTAACTGTATCGCCTGGCATTATCTGACCGACTGGGCTTGTGACTTGAACGTTGTAGCTGTATGCGGCAAATGCTGTTGCTGAAACGCTTACTAATAGAGCAAAAGCTAGCATCAAAGGCAAAATAACTATTTTTCGCATTTTTCCTTCTCCTGTTTTTTATAAATTCTATAAGAAGCTTGCGCTTTTAAGCTTAACGGATACAAACGTATAGAACACTTATCGCAATGTTCCTTACTTGGTTAAATTATTAAACAGCGCCTGTTAAACAAAAAGAGCGGATGATAAAACATTAAAGACCACTACATTAAAAAATAATAAATGCACTCTAAAAGACCACAACAAGTGGGCGACCGCCAAAAGAGCGGAGTGCCAAAAAATTTATGTTTGAAGAGAAGATTTAACTATGGTTTTCAATATTTTAGCGCCATCAGAAAGAATCTTTAACTTTGAAATGCTATATTTCCGTCGTTCAACACTAATTGGCATCTCTTTAAGGACAAAACCGCTACACAAACTTTTAACAGTAATTTCTGTCTCAATTTCGTAACCATCGGACGTCAGATTCAGTTTGTCAAGAACATCTTTCTTTACAGCTCTAAAACCAGTTTGACTATCAGTTACACGTTGACCAGTCAAAGTCATTATTGCCGTATTAAAAAAGAAATTACCAAAAACGTTCAGTTTCGTTGTCACATCGGTTTGTCTGCCCAAAAATCTTGAACCCGCAACAACATCAACACCTTTTGAAAGCGGTTCAAGAAGATCAGGTATCTCTTTTGGTTTATGTTCACCATCAGAATCAAGAGTAACAATAATTTCGCCCTGCGCAAGCTTCAAAGCGCGCCTTAACGAGTAACCCTTACCGCGATTGACACTGTTAGTTAAAACAGTGACCTTATAATTGGATGCAACAAAACCAGTTTTATCTGTTGAACCATCATTAACAACTATTATTTCATATGGCACATCGAGACCATCAAGTATCTGAGATGTATTAGAAATAACAGTACCGATGGTATTTTCCTCATTGTATGCAGGAATTATTACGGAAATGGTTGCTCGATGCAAGCCCTCTCTTCTCCTTTCTAAAAACCTACTCCACAATACTAAGATTTAAGCTTATACAGATAACGCGTATAGAACAAACAACAAATGTTCTACAAAACTAGTCCTAATGAAAAAGGTGCAAAATCAGTTTTTACAGATATGGCGGATTTTTTTCTTTTTTTCTCGCCCCT
This sequence comes from Bathyarchaeia archaeon, assembly GCA_050108115.1. Lineage (GTDB taxonomy): Archaea > Thermoproteota > Bathyarchaeia > Bathyarchaeales > Bathycorpusculaceae > Bathycorpusculum. The sequence continues at coordinate 872,812 of JBNIDP010000001.1, forward strand.
CAACGGCAGGAGCCACTGCGCTCCAACAATTATTTTCCAACGCTATTTGAATATCAAGTTAGATAAAGAAATTAATGTGCCCTTTAGCAGTGCAACATCAATTCAGGACTTTTCTGCAAACTAACGAACCAGAGAACAGTTAAGCACCAGAAAGATCCAAAATGAGCCATAAATCAAACAGCTTTTAAAATCAAAAGTCCCTCTAAAAAATTCAACGCCTCAAAGAGCATAAGAAAAGCAAAAAACTTTTTTACCGATTTTTAACATGTTAATGGCCCATTTTTTGGTCAATACGACCTACCCCCCTTAGGTTTCTGCATAGAGTTTCTAATAGGATCCAAATAGGCTGGCGAACAACAAAATGATACTTTGACCAATAACTTTTCTTACATATAAATTAAGATTTAAAGGCGCTAATTACAACACTTTATTTAAAAAGCATTTATATTAACTATTTTATTTTAACTACAGTTTTTTGTCAAAATTGTTTAAATCAGTGCAAAACTTCCAAATATTTTAGTGAAGAGTAATGCAAGCAACGGATTACAAGTTAAATCAGTTTGAAAAGAATTTGTTTATACAAAAATACCACAGTTTATGCTTAAAAGAGCAACTTTTCGCCGACACTATAGATTCAACAGGATTTTTGCGAAAACAGATAACCAAATGTGCCTACCCAAACTTTGTAGGAAGAAAAATCATCACCACCGCCTCAACCAACGAAGCCGTAGAAAGGTTTCCTCTCGACAGCAAAGCAATAGCTTACAGTTACGCTGAAGGCTCAACCACGCGTTTAAGCGGAAGAAAAAACCAATCAATAACAATAAAAATGGATAAATACGCTGAATATGCGGAACAATGGACTACAGAGTTTATTGAAGACGCATCGCAAAAAACATATGATAACATTGTGAATAAAGCTGGGACGGCACTGGGGGAAAATGAAACCAAAACTGTAATTGACCTTTATGAAAGTATTGAAGAACAAGATTTAGCTGGCGGGGACTACCTTGACCAAAATAACGAAATCATGGATTGGACTGCAGTTTTAAAACTTCATAACGCTGTACGTTGTGAGAACTTTCGCCCTAACGTTCTACTTTTGAATGAAACACAGTTGGGGCAACTTCTTTTGGACAACCGTTTTATTGAGTATGAGTATTTATCCAATTCAGATGTTGACCTTGAAAGTACCGGGTTAATCCGCAGCATTGTTGGGATGAAAGTTGAGTCCAGCACTCTTGTTCCTAACGGCACAGCCTATGCAATCGACACACGCAACGCAGGTATAATGCTGGTCCGACGAGACGTGACTCTTGAAGATTACAGCGATACAATGTCTAACAAGCACGGCATAAAAGCATCCACACGCTTTGGATTAGGCATACTAAGAAGTACAGCAGTAGCCAAAATGGTTAATATAAAAACCAGCATCTAACCTTTTCCTTTCTGTTGACCTTTAAAACTGCCCCATAAGCCTTGTTAATGGTTTATTTCAAGCGATTAACCTTTAACATACTTGCAAACTTCTGCGTTAGTCAACTTGTCAAGTTAGAATAGTAAAAAAACTATTTTTCACGGTTCAATACTTATAAAGCAGATAATAACAAGCCCAAGCAGTCTGAAAATACGCTTCCGCCAAAACCACTGACCAAGCACAGCCCGTTCATAATTCAGACCCCTTTACCAAGCAAATATATAAAGTACATCGAGACCATCAAGAATTTGAGATGCATTAGAAATAACAGTAGATTTTAAGCTTATACAGATAACGCATATAGAACAAACAACAAATGTTCTATAAAATTTATCTAATTAGAAAAAAAATAAAGTTGGCCTTAATCATTCAAGGACAACTTGATTGTTATAGGCGCGAGTTATAGCAATTAAATCTTTAAGCCCATCCTCACCAGAGGATGAAGGAGTAAGATCATTTTCTATGCAATTAATAAAATAGTTTAGTTCATCATAATGTGGTTTTCTGAATTTTGACTTGCCAGTAAGAAGCATTTGCATGGCAGTAATCAAGGGATTAGCAGTAACATGCTGAGCTACTGCACCTTTAACGCTTCCCATAAAGTTAATTTGCATAGTATAAGCTTGAGAAAACCAACCGACATTAAAACCGACAACGGTGCCAGAATCGAAACGGGCTGTACACATTGCAGAATCTTCAAAATCCATGTTATAACGGTAACCTAAACAACTTGTAATATCAGTAATTTCCCCGAAATACCAGCGTAAAAGGTTAATGAGGTGACTACCCAAGTCAACAAGGACCCCACCACCTGTTAGTTGTTTATTCCACCACCATTCGGGCACTGGCATAGGAGAGTGACCGTCTGCTCTATGGAAAAAAGGACCTGAACTTATTAAACTTGCAGTTGCATTAACGACATCACCAATTAGACCGGCATCCATTTGTGCTTTAACACTACATAACTCCTCATCAAATCGGTATGGATAACCCATCATAAACCTAACCGAGTTTTTCTTAGCTACAGAGAGTATTTCTTGGGCTTCTTCAACAGTACGAGCGATTGGCTTTTCAAGAAAAATTGCCTTACCAGCCTCAGCAGCTTGAACGGCGCAGTCTAAATGAAGATGAGTAGGAAGCCCAATTATTACAGCATCGATTTCGGGATCCTTTATTAAGTCCTCGTAAGTAGAAAATACTTTTTTGACTCCTTCATTTTTAGCATTTTTTAGAGCTTTTTTTGATACATCAGCAACTGCAGAAACTTCTACGTTAGGAATTGCTAAACAATGTCTGTAGTGTACTTGACCAATGTAGCCTAAGCCTATTATTCCAACTTTAGTAGTTTTCATTCTTTTCACCAGTTATTTTATGAGGTTAACCCAAGTCTTTTGCCGAGCCCTAGACGAATTACCCAAGGGTATGCAGCACCCATGAATTTTTTAGTAAAAGTCTTTTTTGGATATACTTCTCTGAATTGATTTAACGAAACGCCTTTTTCAACAAAACGCATGCCACCCACACCCTCTTGCTCAGCGATTTTTAAATAATTTATTTTTTTAGGATTTACTCCAGCAATATTAGCTGCTGCAACGTCAATTGCCACTGGGTCTTGACTGGCCATAATCAAACCCATTTTTTTGGGCCTACTTCCAGATGCAATTATACTATCAATGATGCAAAGATCAAATGGCATTGCTTTATTTAGCGCAACTATAACGTTTCCAAGATCTGCATGAAGCTTGTATTTCAGAGGATATGGATTACAACCAAAAATATTCTTTAAAGCACAAGTAAGCTCTATCCCCTTCATCGTGTACTTAATTTTTGGCAGATTAATTGTTAAATCAGCATTTTTAATGATTGCGGGCACAGAAAAATCATATGATTTACCGTTACATGAAATATGTGTACTTTCACTCTTCTCTTCGGTCAGATTAACTAATTTAACACCTATTGTTTTTGACAGTTTTTCGTATCCTAAAAATTTGAAAGCATACTTGCATTTCATGGCTGAAGCATCAGATTCTACAAGAGTAATGTCAACAGCTTTTCCAACCTTTTCTCTAAGAACGTTAACTAAAGCTTCAACAAACTTTGGGTCGGTTGTCTGACCAGTTGAACAATCCCAATAATAACACAAATTAGGCTTAATAACCACATTCCGAATTTTTTTACCTTCGAAAGAATAATTTATTAAATCCAAAGATTCCATAATAGACGCGGATATCGATTTTACATCATAACCTTTTGCTTTAACTAAACTAACTATACTCATGAATACATCCACTCAATTCCTTAAATTTTCAACAGACTTAACACTCGATAGGTTTCCTATCGTTTATTTCTTACTTCTTAATAAGAACACTGAATATTCTTAAAACTGTGCAAATGCAATAACTTTAAAAAATAAAGCAAGTATTAATGACAAGATATTGTTACTTTATAATTTCAACTTTATGAACAATATCTTCAGGAGTAGCTTGCCTTGTTCTTCTTAATTTATGATTTCGAAAATGATGCAGTTTTATAGGTTTTGCAGGAACTCCAACTGCGATACAGTTATCAGGTATATCATGGGTTACTAGAGAGCAAGCACCTATTACTGCATTTTCACCTATTGTCACCCCAGGAAGTATAGTGACATTAATGCCTATGCGGGCACCACTCTTTATAAAGACTGGCCCACCTTCTTCGCGGATACCGTACAATATACTTGAATGGGTTAAAATGCGATCATATCCTGAAATAACAACATCATCGCCAATAGTGACACCATATTTGGGATTATGAATATACGTTACATCGATAAAAACGTTAGAACCAAAAACTAAAGGTATGCCAAATTTTACTCCGGCTTTTCGGTAGATGGCAATACGAAGCTTTTGCGATGGAAAATACATGCCAAATAGATGATAAATACTATTCAGTATAAGACATTTTTTCAAAATAGCTCACCTAGAACATTTTACCAAACCCATCTTTATCTACAAATGGATAGCTGCTCATAAATAGCCGATAGTTTCTTGACTGAAGAATCTAAAGAATATTTCGCAATCACACGCTTACGACCCTCTTTACCAAATTGCAAACAAACATTCCTGTTGTCTATCAAGTACTGTATCGAATCTGCAAGATACGAAGGATTATTTAACGGAACTAAAAGACCAGTTTCATGGCTGGTTATTACTTCAGGAATTCCACCAACAGCAGTTGCAATAACTGGAGTCTCACAAGACAGAGCCTCAAGAGCTGTGACTGGAAACCCCTCAGCAAAAGAAGGCAAAACAAAGAGAGAAGCCTGTTGATACCATTTGACCAATTCAGAGGGCTCTAATGGACCAAGATAAATTATTTTATGGCGACCAGCCCGATTTTCTACAGCTATTGTTTGCATTAAATCTTTATAATAGTCTTGGTGCCAATCGGCTGGACCAACAATTACTAGTTTCACACTTGTCTTTAATAAAGGCAAAGCCTTTAAAAGTACATGAAGACCTTTGCCTTGATTTAGTCTACCAACGAAAAGAAGAACATTTTCTTCTTTAGTTCCTTTGGGAACAAATAAATTGGTATCTACACCATTTGGTACGTAAAATACTTTTCTAGCATCAATACCTAAATCAATTAAATCTTCAGTCATTCGGTGCGAGATTGAAATGTAGATATCCGATAAGCGAGTTAACAATTGTCGACTAATACAGTTCTTTTTGAAAAAGTCAGAATTAATTCCATGAACATGAAATATTTTTGCTTTTTTTATGGGCAAAGAAAAAAGTGGAAAACTAAAATCCACTTCATTAAAATGTACAATATCATAATCTGACATAATATTTCTAAATTTCCCAGGAATAAGATTAATGCCCAAAGTGAGCCTGTTCGAGTGAGCGATCGGCAACCAATTTAGTGCTGGAATTTTATATACTGTCAAACCATCAATTTCTAGACGGGCACCCTGCCAGATTGGATGCCATTTTTTTACCATGTTGAATGTCATCACATCAGTTTTTATGCCACTTCTGTTTAATGCAATTGCCAGATTACGCACTATAGTTTCTGTACCACCCTTGACAGGATAATAACAAGGCGAAACCATCAAAACGCGCAAAAATCATCACACTCAGCGAATTTTTAAGTCAGTTATTTTTTATAAATAATATTTGCACCATTCGAATACACATTACTTAAATCGGATAAATAATGTAAATCGGTAGTATTCCAATCGTAATAAAGACCAACTATTGTGTTGTCAATCGTATTACAAGGGTTCAAGTATACTACAGCACCATTCAAAAGAATTGTTGTGTTAGAAAGAATTTCTACACGTCCCTTGTATATCATTGAGTAAGCGTTTAATTCGTCATTAGCAGAGTACGCATCAGCATAAACTTGATTTTTCTGAGAATTTACAAATTGAGCTATCCATTGAGCGGCATTTATTGTACTATCATTTTTTACACCAAATTCCTGGTATAATCTGGTTACACTCATTCGATATCCACTTAGGGAAACTGACCAACTTGTACTTTGAGTTGTTTCGTATACAACCCCAGTTTGAAAAAGGAAATAAGGAGCAAGTATAATCAAAAACAGCATTGCTGTGTAAAGAGACTTCCTTTTTTTAAAGACCAAATTACTAACAAATAAGACACCTATCACAAATAAAGGAGCAATAAAAATTAACAATATTTCGTAAAAACGAGTCATACCCATTGTGGAGGATAATCCAGGAATAATTACCAAAGATGCCAAAAAAATCATTGCAACAAACATAAAAAGCATTTGTTCACGATACAAAACATACGTTTGGCGCTTAAGAAGTATAGCAATAAAACCTAATACAATAAAGATTTCAGTTACATATGCAAAGACCCTACTTATTAAATTCCAAACTGTTGGAGCAGTTGCAAGACCCAGACCTCTTAATACATCCTGTTCACGAGACTGAAAATTGAAAAGATCACCTATTTGACTGACCAGATTTTGGCCAAAACTTAACATACTTTCGTAAACCGAACCACCTGAGGTAAAAACATACCATGCAAACAGCATAACAAAAATTGAAAGCACAAGTGTCGGGGTTATTCCGCCAAAAGGTCTCCTCCTCACCAATGAATAAACTAAAGCAACAGACAGAAAAATAAGGAAAACTTCTGCTAGGCCATAATGAGAAACAACGAGACAAAAACTAAAAAGAAAAAGTAAAATAGACCTGTGAATGGGCCTAACATTTTTACTAAAGAGCACTATGAGAATAAGTACAAGGAAGAAACTGCCTACGAGTTGTTTATTCAAACCCAACAATTCATTATAAAATGGTTGATAAGCTACAAACAAAAAAGCAGCAAGAAATGCATATTTATGTTCAATCGATTTACTCCATAAACAATAAAGACCTAATGGAATCAAAGCGAAGATTAAAGGAAATATTAACTTAAATACCAAGGCAACATCCATGCCGAGCAAATTAGAAAAAAGTACGGGCAAAAGGGTAACACTTAGCATATCATACGTCCGGCCAACCGTAAGGTCAGTAGGAAAAGGATTAAGGGAACTCCAATAACCGTTAGTTTGTACAATTTTCGCAGCAAATATTTCGCCAGGAACATCCGATCCGAAATGAAGCATATTATCCGACACTAATGCAGATTGGTAAAGAACCGCTATAGTTATAAAAAATAGCACTACGGCCAAAGTACCGTAAGAAAAAGATTTTTTTGATAAAACTATAAAAATAAGTAAAAATGCAATAACAACAAACATAACAAGCAAAAGCAAATTATTCTTAAAAGTTAAAGCATTTATTGCACCTATGATACTAAGCAAAAGCAAGAAAGGAAGAGGAATCCACAACTTTTCCAGTTTTATCGTGTTTACTGATTGTTCAGTTTTATTTCGAAAATAATTTAACAAAGCAAGAGACAACGCAATAGTACTCAGAGGAATTAACAAATTAAATAGAGACAAAGGATTTAACATACCAAAGGCAATACACAACTCGTTCACAATAAGTGTAGCAAACATCAAAAAAGCTAAACTCAACCCAACAGACAATAAAAGCAACTCAATTTTTTCCAACTGTAACTTACTAATTTTAAGTATAAGCAATCCAGGGAAAAAAGTGAAATATGAAAAAACTATTACCTGCCTTAAAACAGGTATATCTAAAAACACCGAAATAATAACAAAAAACTGCATAAAAAAAGTTATTGCCAAAAGATCTTTAGCACTGATTTTAAAATTAAATTCACGCATAATGTCACGTTTCCATTTAGCAAATAATCTCGAACGTATCAATTTATCTTAATCAAATTCACGAAAAATGCATGAAAAATTAAGTTGACAAAGTCAATGGATGCGGGTAAGCATAAGGAGTGTAAACAAAACCAAGCTCATCACTTGGAGAATGGAGAAAATATTCAGCCTCTTCGGTAATATCAAATGGAGAGTCACCAGTGGAGACTGAAACGATTTTACCTTCAACATTGTAAACATTATTCCAAATCCACCAACCATTAACCCGCCATGTTTCGTTTAGCGCTTGCACTGTTCGCAGATTTACACCTGAAGCACAATTATAAATAACATTATCATAAAAAAGCCCTGACCCACTATCACATGTTGTTGCACGATTCATAAATTTACCCCAATAGTCAGAGGTAGTCGAGCGATAATCACATGCAACATCTATGAAAACGTTGTTATACGCTTCAAATCCTCTTGCACCTGGATGAAGATCAATAAATGATGCATAATATTCTCTAACATTATCTTTGAACGTACAATAACGTACAACATAATAAGCATCACTTCCTTGTCCACTAGCGGCTATACAATGCCTACATCTTTGAAATGAACTATCTTCTATATACACTATGTCGGGACCATACTGACCAAATAATTCGTCAAGACTGCGCCATCTGTGGTCAACCCACCCACTGCCTTCCACAACAATACCATAAGCCCACAATGGATAATAGCCAGTAATATTCCAGTAAATGTCTTTATATGGATTATCAATAACACAATGATCTATAATGCCACAGTTACCTTCCCTTGGAGCATACGAGAGCACCTGCTTACTAGTTGCATAAATTGCTTTACTCGAAAAATCCAAGAATGTACAGTGATCAATTCTAAAATTCGTAACACCAAATTCCCAAACGCCTACAAGCCCGCCTCCATCATTTGAGGCAGGTTCACTACCATATGTCGAGATAAGAGTAGAAGAATAGTTAACGCTCCCCTGAAATAAAATCCCCGAAAGCCGTATAGGACGATTATTTGAACCAACCATTTTAACTAAAGTGTCACAATATTGCGCCTCGCCACCGCTTCGCCAACAACTCGTGTTACAGTAAAGAATTGTTTGATTGTCGCCAGCGCCAACTAGATTTACTCCACCAGGCACGGTTATACCAATCCATCTGGAACCATCAAAATAACCGTCAAACAAGTTAAAACTAAAATTGCCAGCAGGAATGATTACGGTACCACCACCAGAGGCAGCAACTTCATCAATTGCTGCTTGAATATCTAAAACTGAACCGCTCAATGCCATTGTACCAGTAACTTCTACGGTCCCGTTAGTAGGTATTGTTACAGAATGCATTAAAGAGGAATAAGCAAAGGACGACGTAAGAATACAAACTATTAAAGCAATTAAACCTATTTTTACGAAACGCCTGTTTAGCCTTCCTGTCGCTTGCATAACGTTTTCACCAATAAAATGATTACATTCGATAATTTTAAGTTACTGAATTTCAACTATTGATCAAAGTTAACATCATCAAAATCCAATGCTAAAATCTCGAAAAAAAGGAAATCAAAGCCGCACAGGCTTCTTTTCATTTAAAGACATCTCAATACTTTCTAGCAAATTTATGGTGTTTCGCCCTTCTTCGGGAGTTACTGGTGGCGGCAAGTCCTTTTTGATTGCTTCCAAGTATCTTGTTATGAGGTTAAAGGTTGGCAGAACTTTTCGTTTACGGAAATAACTATTTGCGTAACGTGCCCATTTTTGCATTAAACGTTTTTCCTCAACAAGCATGTTCTTTGCAACTTCAGGAACTGTAAAAGGAGGAGGTCTCGAAGCATCCAACATGAAATCATAATCACGAATCAACTGCAGGCGTCGACCAGTTGGATCGCTTAGTTCCCAAACAATTTCTGTTTCACGATCAATCCAAGATAATTCAATCATACCAAAGCGGTGATCATCTGTTCGCAAAAGAACTGCAAAATCATCATAAACTTGGTATTTTACCTTTCCGCCAACCGCATATATTTCTTTGACATCAGGTAAAAAGTATAACTGTAGATACGCTAAATGAGCACAAACTTCCCAGATGATGCCCCTTTGTGCAGGTTCAACGTTCCATTGAGGAGCCAGATCATGTTTTAGCAACAATTCAAAGCTTTCCTTTTGAGTTGTTTTAAAAGAAGAGACTTTAAAATCACCAGAGGCCACCATACTCTTTGCCTTTAAAACATTAGGCGCAAAAAGCTGATTGTGACCAATACAAAGCTTAGAACCTTGTTTTCTCACTTTTTCAATCATTGCGTCACAATCGGAAAGAGTCAAAGCCATCGGTTTCTCAACTAAAATAGAAGGAACAACCTCAGCAGAGTCACAAACTATCTTTCTGTGAGTAGACACGGGAGTACAAATATCTACTAAGTCTAAGTTTTGAGCTTTGAACATATCCCAATAGTTTTGGTAAAGATTTTTGACACCGAATTGACTAGCGAGATTATTCAAGCGCCCTTTATCAAGATCGCAAAGAGCAACTAGTTCGACATCGTTTAGACCTTTATAAACTTTCAAGTGAGCAGGTGCTATACCGCCGCACCCTATTAAACCTACACGAACCAACTTATTCACCTTTCAGATTTTTCTGTTATTTTATTACTTTGAAATATTAAGAGTTACTGTTGAATCGTTAATATTACTACTATTAGAATACTATAATTCATGCTTGCGGGCGGACATACTAAAACCAAAAAACCAAGCAATTCGTTTGAAGATGTAGTGAACAGGTAAAAGAAGGACAACCTTTCGATGCGTTATTTTATAAGCTTTTGGTAAGAGAACAAACCTACTAAAAACCGCTACAGGGGGCAACATTTTGTAAAATTCGATGGCCCGCCAATCTTTTTCAACAACCTGCTTTCCACCTTGACCAAGCCAAAAATATTCAACCCACAAAGATTTCCAATTGTTCCGACGTAATTCCTGAAAAAGTGCAGTACTAACATAAAGGTCCCAACCTGCAGCCCTGAGTCTATTCTCAGCGTCAGTATCTTCACCAGCGCCTTTAATTTTAAGATCGAATCCTCCAATCTGGCGAATAGCAGCTAATCGATAAATACAACCGGAAGTCCCTAAAGATTTTTCAGTTTTACCAACTGAAAAAGTGCCCAAAAAAAACTCAACATTTTCCAGGACAGCGACTATTTCTTTTTGATATACGCCTAATTCATATTTGCCTTTAGCAATTCCAGCGTTAGGATGATTATTCATAAATTGGACCTGACATGTTATAAAATTTTGAGATATTATCATGTCACTATCCACCCATATGACAAAATTGCCAGATGCTTTGTTAACTACAAGTTGTCTGGCCGCCCCAAGTCCATTAGTATCACTAATAAACATAGTTTGCAACTGTTTGTTCATCAGGCTATTTTTAAGTATTTCAAGAGTTCCATCTTTACTGTTACCATCAACAATTATAAGTTCCATTTTTTCGAAAGAGTAATCCTGATTAAGTATACTGTTTATCGCTTGTTGAACTGTTTCAGCAGAGTTTTTGACACACAAACCTATTGTGACTTCAATTGTTGAGTCTAAAGAGTTAACCAATTAATCACCCAATTAGCTACGACTCAATCTTTTTGTACTCATATTTATCGGTGTGACTTTTTATGAAACCACAATACCATGCAGTTGTCTTAAAAAAGTATTCAAAAGGCAACAAAAAAACAATTTTTTGTTTAGTTCTTTTGTATAGAAGTCTTGATTGTAACAGACCAGCGATAAATGATACAGGCGGATTCATTTTAGCATGTTTGATTAATCCTTTGTTCTTATGCAAGAAGTGATGCGTATGATACCCTCGCAACCAATAGCGACCCCAAAGTGAACTCCAAGTTATGCCTTTTCTTTCGTAATCTGAAAAATCAACATCAAGAGCACTTAAAGACCAACCCTCAGATCTAGCGCGAAGCTCAAAATCCCAGTCTTCACCATAACCTCTTAATGCAGGATCAAAAAGGCCCACTTGCTTTTGCATTTGAACACGGTAAAGTGCACCGCCTGTTCCAAGCGCTTTAGAAGCATTGGGCTTTGACCTGTAATCAATCATTCTAGAACCAGCACGAGCATAATTTTCTATTATTGCTAGACTGTTTCCTTGAGGCTTTAATGATTGCTTACCTTTAGCAATTCCAATATCAAGATTTGAATCCATTAAATCAACTAATTTTGTAAGATAATCAGGCGATAGAATCATATCTCCATCAACCCAAAACACGTATTGACCGAGTGCATTTTTTAAAACTATATTTCGGGCGCGACCGATACCTCCCCAGGTAGTTCGATAAATTCTAACTGACATTTTTGCGGTTGAAGCTAATCTACAAAGTATCGCGTAAGTATTATCGTTACTTCCATCATCTACAAAAATCAATTCTGTCTTTTCAAGTGGATAATTCTGAGATAGGATACTATTAAAAGCCTCAGTTATTGATGACTCACAGTTTCTAACACACACTCCAATTGTCACTTTGGGTTTGGAATGAGCTTCTTTAAAAGAGATACATTGTACAGAATTCATAAGTCTCACCTAATAGGGATAGTTTAGTTGGTTTTTTTCCATGCGACATATCGTTTTCCGAATAAGTAAGTTACTGATGCGTAAAACAGCAGCAGGTTGTCGAAGACTACTTCTTGGAACAGGTGTCTTGCAAATATTAGTAGTCCACAAGTTGCTGCCAACAGTAATAGTGAGAAATAGGAAAATGGAAATAGCAATATGGAACCAATTGATGACAGTACAAGTATAACAAAGACTGCAGGGTTTATTATGAACAAGAGCACTTCGGGTATGACTATTCTTTTTGGAAGCGCCAACTGTTTTTTAGCCAGTGATTTTAGGCATTTTACCCATAACCCTATGAGTTGGGTTGCACGACGGACTTTTATTTTTGATTTGCCTTTCAAACTTGTTGGGAAAGTTGTGAAGAATATTACATCTGGTGCCATGATTGTTCGGTAATTGTGTTGGATTACTTCAAGGGCGGTGCCGGAATCGTCTGAGCCGCTTTCGCTGTCAAACTGTGTAAAGGCAATGCGTTTGTATGCGCAAAAGCCGCCTTCGAAGCGTATTGTTGAGTGTATTTTTGATTCGCCTAAACGAATAATTGATGTTAATTGCAGGTAGTTATCTTCGTTTTTGGTTACCCATGACTGGGTTGCTTGTTTGTTTAAGCCTTGTCCAGTTATTGCTCCAATGGTGGAGTCTGCGAGGTACGGCATTGCTTTTTTTAGGGCATCAGTGGGCCATGTTGTATCTGCGTCTGTGACAATGATGATTGGGGCGGTTGCAAATTTTAGTGCTTCGTTTAAGGCGACTGCTTTTCCTTTATTTACTTTTTGTTTAACAAGTTGCGTCTGAAAGCCTAAGCCTTGTTCAATTGCGGTAGTAATTTTTGTTATTGAGTTATCTTCGGAGGCGTCATCAACGATTATTACTTGCATCTTTTCTTTTGGGTAATCAATTTGTTGCAGGTTTTTTAGTTTGGTTTCAATGTTTTTTTCTTCGTTATGCACTGGAACTAGAATTGAGACTTGTGGTTCAAAGGTGTCGTCTACTTTGATGTTCCAAGGCTTTTTTGCGTTGATTCGCACATACCCGTAGAACAATATGTAGGTTAATGAAAAGATAACCAAACATGAAAATGCTATGAGGGTAAGCATGCAGTATCACAATAAAAAAGTAGTCAGGTTAACTCTTGAGTAACTGGCTGGATAGGTTGAATATGTTTGTGTGTTTTTCTTTTGATATGCCTATTGCGACGCCTTTAATGTTGGGTAATGCAGCTATGTATTCTAGGGCTTCTTTTGGTTCTATGTAGCCTGATGCAAGTATGCTCATGGCTATAACGTTTGGTGTTGGGAGCAGGCTTAAGGATTTTTCGCATTCTGCCATGGATGGTGTGACTTGGAAGCCTGCCTTGTTGAAGGGTGTTAATATTAGGACTTTGTTTAGGTCAATGTTCCATTCATGGAACTTATTTACTAGGACAGAAAAGTTGCCTGTGTTAAAGCCGGGGGTAATTTTTTTGTCCTGTAGGAAGTCAATGTATGATTTGAATAGCCAGTCCATGTTTAATGCTAGGCCCATGTCGGTTACTAGTTGGTGTAGCATGATTGAGTCCAAGTTTATTTTGGAGTTAACTGAGCTTTTGATTCTTGTTATTTCGTATGATAGGTAAGTTTTCATTATTGCTTTTGGGTCAGTTGTTACTACGCCTTTTAATCCAAAACCGATTGCTTTTACGTTTCCTGTTTTCATCATGTCTACGCCGAATTTTTTTGCTAAACCAGGTATTCCACCAAGCTGGGTGGCTAAACGTACATACTCAAAAGCGTATGGCACGACGGGGCATAAGTGAAGCCTGCTTAGTGCGTCGTTTTGGTCGAGTTCTTTTAGTATTTCAAGAGTGTTTTCGCTGACTGAAAAAGTGAAGCCGTTGGCGCCGTTGCTTATGGCGTCCATAATTAGTTTGGCAGCGTATTTGGGGTCGCCAGGGTTTTCTGTGCGGTCTCTTGCGCGTTCCTGCGACAAGTGGCTGATGTTGTGGAACGGGTTGTCGCCGACTAAAAATAGTTTCTCTGAAGGGTTTATCATGTTAGTTTGCCTTCTGTTGTATTGTTTGGATTAATTCGTCGACTTTAGCTGAGGTTTTAAAGCTTGGTTCGACAAGTGAACCGTTTTTTATGGCGTTTACGAATTGCAGGTCTTCTCTGTAGTACTCGGGATTGCCCAGCCAGAAACCTACTTGGTCGTTAAGGTCCATTCTGTACCATGTTGTTTTGTTGTTGCCGTTTAGGGTTAGGTTTACTTGGTCATCGTTTACTTCTACAATACCTTTTGAACCGACCACTTTTATGCCTACTTCGGGCATGCGGAAGCCTTCTTTGCACCACGAAACTGAAAATTCGCCCTCTAACTGGGAATTGTTTTGTTTAACTGTGAAGCTGACTGAGTCTTCGGCGTCTTTGCCTGTCAGGGATTCTTTTTTTGCTGATGTTAGTTGGAAGTCTTTAAAGTACCAGTAAGCCATGTCGATTGCGTAGGAGCCTAAATCTTTCAGGACTCCACCTCTTGCAATTGATTCTTCAGGGTCATGAACGCCAATGAAATCAGCTGAGTAGGCGTTAATTTGGAATGTTTCAAGTTCGCCTATGGCGTTTGAGTCTAAAAGTTCTTTTGCTTTTTGGAAAGTTACATAGAAGCGTCTGAGGTAACCAACCATGTTTACGCCTTTTGAGTTATCAGCAAAATCTACAAGTTCTTTCGATTGGTCTGCGTTCCCAGATAAGGGTTTTTCCATAAAGACGTGTGGGGCAAGTTCTTGTTGATAAATCGTTTTTGCTACTGCATAGTGTGAAGAAATTGGCGTGGTTATGTAAACGGCGTCAAGGTTTAAGCCTTTAAAGTCGTTAACGTCTTCAACTATTGGAACTTTAGTTATTACTTTTTTACCAATTTTTCTTGTAAAAGAATTTTTTTCGCAAATTGCAGCTAACTCAACGTTGGGCAAAATGTTAAGGATGCTTGTATGAAGCAGACCCATTTTTCCCAGGCCGACAACTGCAATGCGTATAGGTTTTTTGCTCATAAAAAAATACCTCTAATTTAAAACTAAAATTGAGTTGTTATGCGGGTGCAGTCATGTTTAACCGCAAATCCACGAACCGTTCATGGTATTGGAAACTGTTAGTGGTGCTATTGTACAGGTATAATTCGAATACGAGTTTTTCGTAGTAATCATGGTTTGTGTTGTTCCAACTGGTTGTGTAGCCGTTGATGTTTATTGTGTTGCTATTGATTGTTAACTGGTTAAAGTTGATTTGTGAATCATTAAATTGATGGTAAGTTAAAGAGAAATCAACGGGAACTTGTACAGTCTGTTGGTCAGCTACTATAATGTTGAAACTGTACAATGTTGGTAAATCGCTTGGTGTTCGTTGAAAACCGTCGGGTCCAAGCATTGTTTGGTTACGTAACTTTACGTCAACCCGATAATAAGTAGCAGAACCCAAATGGTTGCTAAGTCCTAAGTAAATTTGATAATGTTGGTTCTGTACGATGTTGTAGGGGTAGTTTTCTGCTTTTTGGTTGGGTCCTAAAAGCCACATTTCTGTGAAGAACTCTGATTGGGGATAAACAAGGAAATGCTGTAACGCTGGCGAAGCTATAAGCAATGCAAGAGTCACTGTTACAGTGATGTATAGGATTTTGTGGTTTTCAAGTTGCAACGATTTCTTGGGTCTCCTTTACGGTGTTTTTGCGTTTTTGGATAATCCAAACTGCAACACTGCCGCCAATAACAGCAAATGTTCCAGCGATTGATGCAACTACGTTGATTAAGAAACTTGTTTGTGTTTGTTGGGCTGCTGTATCTCTAAGGGTGTTAGCTTCTTGAACGAATGCGTTAAGTGTGCTTTGCACTTGTTGGGCATAAGTGTTTGCTGAACTGGTGTCGCCTTGTGATTGAGCGTATTGTGCTTTTGTTAGTTGGGTGCCTGCAGTGTTTAGTGTGTCTTGTAGGCTGGTGATGTTTGCGCCTGCTGCTTCTGCTTGTTTGGCTGCTTCGTAGCAGGTGTTTAAAGTGTTTTGGGCGGAATTTATAGCGCTTGATTGGGCTACCGCTAAGTGAGAAGGCACGCTGACAGATATAGCAATTATAAAGGCGATTGTTATTGCCAGAGAGAATTTTGAATACTTTGTTTTCAAGCGTTTCTCACGTGACTTTAAGGTTGTTTATTTGAGCATAAATCGTCAAGGGCTTTTCTTTTATCGTTTACTATTGATTGACGTTTTTCTATGCTCTTATTGTTTTTGGAGTATTCACGGTATGTTTGAAGAAACTCTTTTCCTTTTGAGGTTACAAGATAGCTTTGTTTTGCTTCTTGAAATTCGAGCAGTGTTGCTTCAGACAACTCTGTTAAATATTTTTGCAAAACTTTGTAGCTTAGGTTTGCTTGATACATGATTTGCGTCTTTTTTACGCTTCTGTTTGCCACTTCTAAAATGTCAGCTATTATGGCCAGGCGGTCCCTGTAAATGCCCAAAACTAACCAAACCTCTCTTTAAATGAAAAAAATTGTTGCGTGCAAGCAGTTTTTACTTCGCATTAACCTCTAATCAATCCCTTCCTGATGGAAGCGGACAACGAAAGTTTAAGTGGTTAAGGCTTATTCCTAACTGCTCTCCTTTCTCTCTCTAACCGAGTTATTTAAGACATGCAGGATAAAACATCTATTTAAATTGTATAGAACAATACTACATATTTTACATAAAATTCCAAGCAGTTATCAGTAACGTTACAAACAAAAAACAGTTAGGTTCGCACGCATAACCACCCGTGAGAGCTACAGTTTTGCAGTTTTGTAGAAATACTTTTTATTAACTAAAGGCAAGAATGTTAGTTATGGTTGAAATCGCCGACTGGGTTATCATAGCCATACCCGTATTAGTATTAGCGGTTTGCATTATTTACGTAGCATACTTTAAAATATCTACAGCACGCTTCCCCAAAATGATAGAGTTTAATGAGCAAATTCAGCCAAATCAAACCGTGACTATTCTTTCAGTTGGCGGAATTGGATCGATAAAAAAAATTATTGCTCAAACCAGCGGAAGCGATAACTCTTTACTAGATTTAACTCTTGACCAAACAAGCTATTTCATTCTTGATTTACTTAAAGACCAAAAAAGCATGGAAAACGTTTCCGTAAATCAAAGTGGATTAAAATTTAATGTAAAATTAGATGCCTGGTTTTACAAAGGGTTTTCCTTATCAGTATACAACCGAAGTAATGGAAGCCTTAACGCTACAGGAAAAATTTATTACGAAATAAAAAAGCCAGCATTAGAAACAATAAAAGGACTTATCAAAGACTTCACAGGCGACAAGCCGTTAATGAACCAAGATTAGGCATCCACAGCTTGCTGTACGCTTTTTATTACGGTTGATACTTCAACGTCACTTAATGCAGAATGCATGGGCAAAGTAATTGTGCGAGCTAAAACGTCTTCAGCAACTGAAAAATGTGAACTGTCTGGATTAAGTTTTTGATAGAAAGGTTGCATATGGCAGGGCGGATAAAAAACAGTGCCAGTTTCAACACCTTTCGTTTTCAGGTTTTTTGCAAAAAGGTCTTTGTTGAGTTTTTTGCTTAGGGTTAATGGATATTTGTAGTAGCTGCAGTACATTCCTTTGGGAGATTCAATTACAGACAAACCGTCTATTTCAGCAAATGCTTGATTGTAAGCTTTTGCAATTTGGTTTCTGGTTTTGACAAATTCGTCAGCATGGCTTAGTTGGTTAATGCCGACAATTGCTGAAATTTCAGGCATCAGCATATGACGACCTAAACGTTCAAAGTTTGTTTTGCCCGGACCAGAACCGTAGTAACTGTAAAGCTTTGCATATTCTGCCATTTCGTCATCGTTAGTAGCAAGCATGCCGCCTTCCCCGGTTGTGATGACCTTGGTTGGTGTAAACGCGAACACTGAGGCATCACCAAATGTTCCAACTTTTCTACCATTTACAGAAGCTCCTAAAGCATGTGTTGCATCTTCAATTAAAAAAAACCCATTCTCAT
The DNA here is from genome assembly GCA_050108115.1 of Bathyarchaeia archaeon. GTDB lineage: Archaea > Thermoproteota > Bathyarchaeia > Bathyarchaeales > Bathycorpusculaceae > Bathycorpusculum. Next base: position 891,189 of record JBNIDP010000001.1, read on the forward strand.
TGCACACGTTTTTTATTTCTTCTAAATCTGGATTGGGGAAACCTGCAATGTGGGTAAGTATTACGCCGCAGGTGTTTTTTGATATTTTTTGTTTTAGACTTTTGACGTCCATGGCAAGTGTGTCTTTGTTTATGTCTGTGAAAACGACTTTTCCGCCAGCGTACAGTACGCTGTTTGGGATGGAAATGAAACTGTTTGTGCAAACGATGACTTCTTTGTTTTTGATTTGATAATAGTTTAAAGCAGTCTCAAATGCGCTGACGTCGGAATCTAATGCGATAGCATTTTTTATGCTTAAGTAGTCAGTTGCTTTTTGTTGGAACAGCTTTAGGTTTTTGCCGTTTCTTAATTGGCCATCCATCAAAACAAGTTTAATTTCTTGCAAAATTTTTTCGATATCGGATTTTGAGAAGTAAGGTCTTGATGAACGAATAAAAGGGTCAGCCATAAAAAACCGTCCAAAAGGCAGGTTCAACCTTGAATGGTTGAATGCTATTATAAAATTAGGTGAAAGGAGATAATATTTCTTTCTTTAACGCTTATTTGTGCAGCCAGCCGCGTCCACTTTTTTTAGGTTGCTGCTTAATTTTTGCTGGTTCGGTGTAACCTGCTGCACGTTTAAAGTGTTTGGGTTTTTGAGGGGTTATGTTAGTTTTTACGAATTTTCCCCATCCGCCTACCGTAGGACTGGGAGGAACGTATCTGTCGGCGTTTTCGATTTGATGTTTTTCTAGTATTTCTTTAAAGTTGAGTGCTTTGTAGTCTCTTGTTGCGTGGATAATGGTTCCTTTTTCTACGAAGAGTTGGGAATAGTCATTTACTGCTATGCCTTCTGCACGGACTTTGTCATCTAGTCTTTCAGTCCAAAGTTTTTTCCATTCGCCTTTTAAGTTGTTTACAAGTTTTTTTTGATTAGATTCCAACTGCTGTTTCCCCCTCTCTTCTTTAAACCAAATATCCTGCTTTGCAAATCTTGCTTGGGCAGTTATTTTATGTACTCAAAACAGCGCTCATATTTAAGTGATATAGAAGATTAAGGAGTATTATCTATAAACAGGACAAGTAAAGATTTCAAAAAACTATTAAACCTAAAATTACCCGTGCCATAGAAAAATAGGCGATAAAGCGATTGTTTTAGAACCTTTAAATTCTACTTTAACCTATTCCGAAAGAGAGGAACTTTATGTCGACACAAAATTTTGCAAAAGACATCTACACTAAAAGCGTAAGCACAGTTAATGAAAGCGACACACTATCAAGGTGTCTTGAATCTTTTAAAACTGAAATGCCACCGGTAATAGCAGTTTTAGATGCCAAAGGCAAATTCGCCGGCGTAATAGCCAGAAGATGGATTTTAAGGTCAAGACTTGACCCCGCGTCCACTAAAGTTAAAAGTTTAATGCGACCTGCCCCTAAAATTTCTCCTGGTCACGGAATCGCCAAAATTGCCAAACTAATGATTGAGAGCGGAGTAAGACAACTTCCGGTTTTTGACAATGACAAGCTTTTGGGTTTTGTTACTGACGAAAATGTTATTCATGCGGCAGTTAGTCAGGACTGGGGTAAAGGTAAGGTTAGCAGTGTGATGACACGTGCACCTTACACTATTGATGCTAACAGGTCAGTTGGCGCCGTGTTAAACCTGTTTAGAGAGCAGGGTTTCTCGCATGTTCCCGTTATGGATGCAGGCAAAATTGTGGGAATTATAAGCATTCAAGATATTTTAGAGAATGTTTTTCAACCTAACGAACGTCAAACAACTGGAGATAGAGCGGGCGAAAAAGTTGAAACGTTTAGTGTTCCAGCAAGGGGCATAATGAATAGTCCAGTAATTACCGTTGATGCAGACACAAATCTAAGGGAAGCTGAGAAAAAAATGCATGATTTTAATGTTTCATGTCTTGCAGCAACGTCTAATGACAGGCTAGTGGGAATTATTACTAAACTTGACTTTCTTGAGCCAATCTCACAGTTGGAAACAATACTGCCACAATTAACTATCCAGTTCGGAGTAAAAGACACACCAATAACCAGTGACCAACAAGCGTTCATGATGGATGAATTTGACTCGTTCACACGCAAATATCAAGAAGCCTTCCCTGTGGGAACACTCTTTGTGTACATTAAATCACATGGATCAACAAACATGCGTGGAACACCACTTGTGCATTGCAGGTTACAGTTTAGAACCGTAAAAGGCACATTCTTTAGTTCTGGCGAAGGCTGGGGAGTAGAATCAACTTTCAGAACAGCATTAGACAGAATGGACAGACGCCTACTTAGAAGCAAAGAATTGTTAGCGTATAATCCAAAATACGCCAAAGATTACCTGCGCAAAATGGGTCTGCCAGAAGAAGAACTTTAACCCATACCCTTTTCTATTGTTTTTACTATAAACAAACCTTTTCTCTTCGGGTAAACAATTTGTTGCTAGAAACCATCATACTCTTGCTTGTTTGCTTTTAAAAAACTTAAAAGCATCTAAAGACTTAATACTTTGAAGAGGAGAAGGAAAAATAGGATTAAAGGGTATTCCAAAATTAGTCGTGCTTTTCGGGTTAATTTTAGTGATAAACTCTTTTGTTACTATACATAATACAGGTTACGCCCACAACCAACGTGACAATGCATCAAATGACCCTTCTCAAGAAACAAGCAATCAACCATCACCAACAAGTGAGGATACTTCAGACAGTAAAACAACAGTTGTACAACAAAGCGAGGGCATAAAAGTTAATGGAAAAGACCGTTACAACAATTTGAAAAGGATCGATTGGGGAGAAGTTCACATCAACCGAGCGAGCACTTACGAGATTGTTGTTACTAACGTGGGTTATCAACCTGTTGTGCTTGAACTGTCAGCGTCAAATTGGAGCCCTGACGTAAACGGAGAGGTATCTTGGGATTATAATGGCTCAAGTATTCCAGTCAAAGGCGAAATATCAATAACTTTATCATTAACAATTAAAGATGCCAAAACAGACACCTTCAACGTTGATATAACAATATTTTCAAGCAACACATAATTTTTTTTTAAAAACTCAATACGTGCTCAGTAACTAACCTTTGATTTGATGACGATTATTTGCAAAGACAGACAATTTAAAACGTAAATCAATTAGCAAAGAGTATGCAAATATGCATAACCATATTATACTGGGAATTATCAGCAACACAGATATCGCACCAGGAACATTTTGAAGGTACCAAAATAGCGGTCCAACAGTGGCTCCAAAGCACACTATTAAAAAGAAATTTCGGTTTGCTGGTTTAAAGAGCGTTTGAAGGTCATTTTGCTGATACATCACTGTTAAACTGATAAAGAATAGTGCCAATTCGATAATGCTGACAGGTAAACTGCTTACAGCTAAAGCAAGACCAAATGACGTTTTAGATATTGGCCAAAGAAATTCTATGCCGCCAGTGAATAAGTCGCCTAAAAATACGTGACTTAAAATGGCAGCCAGATACGGTAACATAGCTTTTTTGTATTTTGCAAAAAAGGGAACCGAAAGTATACCTATTACAATTAATGAATGAGTTAAGCCACGGTGGTCCATGAATCCAGAAAAAAGCAGGTCCACATCAGGAATAACTGAAACCGCTAAAAGCAATGGCAAGTTAATTTTAACATGCGCAAGCTTGGATGTGGCTTTTCCAGTTAAGTAACCTAAAGCAAAGTGGCCTATTGCAAACATCTATAATAACATCTTTTTTGTTTATCGAACAGATTATTTACTTATAAATTCAACTCATTTTTGTTTAGCCTTTGATGGAGACTTCAACGAGATAATTAAAGAAAAGGCGGGATGACACAAGTTTTTTGAAGAGCAAGGTTTTGCCGTGCATAGGGCATTTTAAGCGTTCAGCAAGTTGGTTATACGGGTATCCTGCTGCCGTCAAAGCCTAATTTTGAAAAGCCAAACTCATCTTTAACTTCATTTAACTGAGCCGCATTAAACACTGGACCATCCCTGCAAACACGGTATTTGCCGATAACACAGCTACCGCATAAGCCTATACCACAACGCATAAGCCGTTCAAGACTTGCCTCTAAAGGCAGTTTACGTTGCTGAGTAAGCGCAAAGATTTTTTTAACCATCACTTCTGGCCCGCAAGTATAAATCATGTCAAATTTTTCACGATCTAAAAGCTCAGCCAAAGGTTCTGTAACCATACATTGCAATCCATAGGTGCCATCATCGGTTGTTGTGATTAAGCTTTTTTCTTGACAAACTTTGTTTAGTTGGTCAACAAACAAAAGTTCATTTCGGGTTTTTGCACCTATCACAAATGACAGTTTAGCGGTTTTGCCTGAGAGTGTTTTTGCCAGAAATAGAAGTGGAGCTGTGCCTGTTCCGCCTCCGACCAGTAGGACGTTGCCGTGGTTTTGGGTGAAACAGTTTCCGAATGGCCCGCGTATGCCGATGGTTGCGCCTGCTTCCATGGAGTGCAAGTGGCGTGTTGCGTCACCTACTGCTTTTACGGATACGCTGATTACGCCGTCTTCTGTAGCGTTAAGAATGCTCAAAGGAATTTCATCTATGCCAGGTATCCAAAGCATAATAAATTGGCCAGGTTTGGCTTTTGCGCATTGCTTGTCTATGAATATGTAGGTTTTAACTGATGGACTCTCAGTTACTACTTGCATTATTGTTGTAGTTCGTAACGTGTTAGCTGCGGTGAGATAATCCGACAATTTCGTTTACACTCCTAACATCTTTTCTTCTTAAATAAACTTCAATACCGCGATTTATTGCCTCAAAAATTTCGGGGCTTTCAAACGCGATTGCTGTGCCAACTTGGAAAGCGTTGGCTCCAGCTAAAAAGAATTCGACTGCGTCTTGCCAATTGCTGATTCCGCCACACGCAATTATGGGTATTTCTGGAAGCTTTTCCCTGATGTCATAAACGCATCTTAAAGCTACGGGTTTCATTGCTGGACCCGACAAGCCGCCTTTAATGTTGCTTAGGATCGGCTTTGTTGTTTCTGTGTCAATTGCTATTGCTCTAAGGGTGTTTACTGCGGTTAACGCGTCAGCGCCTGCCTTTGCAGCTGAACTTGCTAAGTGCACGATGTCAGTTACGTTTGGGGAAAGCTTTACGAAAACTGGCACTTTAACTGAAGCTTTTACGGTTCTAACTACGTCTGTTAACAGGTTTGGGTTTTGACCGATTTCTGAACCTGTCTGTTTCACGTGGGGACAAGAAACATTTAGTTCCAAAGCGTCTGCGCCAGCTTCCGCAGCTTTTTTTGCCACGGTTGCGTATTCTTCGGCTGTGTACCCAAAGACGCTTACAATTAGTGGCGCGTGAAAAAGGGCTTTTGTGTACTTTATTTCTTCAGTGTAATCATTTATTCCAGGGTTTGGTAAGCCCATTGCGTTGATTAAACCGCTTTTTGCTTGAACAACCGTTGGGTTAGCATAACCAGCTCTGGGCTGTAAACCCACGGATTTTGTTACGACGGCTCCTGCGCCGCCTTTTATAACTCTGTGCATGGATTCGGCTGAGTAACCTAAAACTCCTGACGCCAGCATACCGGGATATTCAAGATTTAAACCGGCAATCTGTAGGCTTAACAGGCTGCTTTCCAAACAAACTTCACCTCTTCAGTACTCCTCAACTATTTTTATTTGCATTAATAGAAATAAAGCTTAAGGGTTCTATTAAACAGGATAAAAAACAGCAATTTTACTATAAAATAGCTCTTCTCTGCTAAGAAAAAACACTCAACGATTTTATTTCGTCACGAATTGGTTTTTTCAAGTTTTTTGTCTTTGCGTCTGTCTGTCATGGGTTAAACTCTTGATTTCTGTTAGAACCGGTTCTTTTTGTTTCAATGTTTTTACTCTAATGCGTCTTTTGAACTGCTTGCAAGATGCGTTCCGCCAAGTTATTGCTAATTTTTCTTATTGTAACCGTTTTAAGCTCTCAACTTGCTGATTTATTAAGATTCACGAAGTTTGTACACAAAAATATTGCAGATTCTGACTGAACCTTAATGGATATAGATGCTATTTTTATATAGGAACGGGTAATTTAACATGAACTTAAAGCTCTTATCTTATTGGACTGTGTCTGGATGAGAAAGACCATATTTAAAAAGCTTGAAGCACAGGGGCTAATTGCTAATTATAACAGGCTACGTAAGAATCTGCCGCCTAAACTTCCAGAACGCATTTTCGTCTGGGATGAAACATTCCGTGAAGGAATCAAGGCTCCAACAGTTTACTTAACTTATGTAGAACAAGTAAAACTTGCAAAATTAATGGATGAAGCAGGCGTAGCCATAATCAACGTTGGTTTCCCAGCTCTTTCAGAAGAAGAAAAACGCAACGTTAGCAGAATAGTTAACGAAAGCTTTGAGCATGCAAAACTCACCGCTTCCGCTCAACCAAGCAAACCAAGCATTGACGCTTGTTTAGAATGCGGAATCAAAGAAATCACCCTTGAAGCACCCATAAACGGGTTAAACCTACAATACAGGTATAAAATAACAAAAGAACAAGCACTGCAAAGAATAACCGACTCCATCACTTACTGCAAAAAGCATGGAGCAAACATTAACTTCATGCTCATGGACGGCACACGAACTACCATCGAAGATATACTGCAGGTGTTCCAAGTAGCTGCAGACGCAGGCGCAACCAGGCTTGGTCTTGCCGACTCCGTAGGGTTCATCAGGCCCTTATCCATGAGGTACCTAATGTCTCATGTACGCGACGGTTTACCTGATTCTATTAAAAAGAAAATCCCAATCTCAATTCACTGCCACAACGATTTTGGTTTAGCATCGGCAAACACTTTAGCAGCCATGGAAGAAGGCATATCTTACGTTCACACATGCATCGCAGGTTTTGGCGAACGCGCAGGCATCGCACCGTTTGAAGAAGTTGTAACATGCGCGGAACTGCTTTACAACATTGACACTGGCATTGATTTGGGCAAAATCTCAAGAATCTCACAATCAGCAGAAAAAGCCTTCGCACTTCCAATTCAATTCCACAAACCAATCATTGGCGAAAACATTTTTGCCCACGAAGTAGAAGAAGAAGTAGAAGAAATGATGGCTCACCCACTGGTTTTTGAGCCTTTCCCACCTGAAATTGTTGGAAGAGAAACTACAGTTTTCGTAGGCAGAAACACTGGTCAAAACTTGATTCAGGAAATGCTTGAAAAAGCCGGAATCAGAGCGTCCCCAAGACAAATGGACGAGTTATTCCGCCGAATTAAGGGTCCACATGAAGGTTTAGACAAAGGCGAAGCCCAAATGACATATTATCAAGTGAAGAAGTTGATGAAGGACCTCCAGAAAGGTTACACCATGGATGAGTTCTGGCGCCTTGTGGAACAAGTAACAAGACAGAAGCCAAAAATGACTTCCGACAAAAAAACGTCAACCTAAACGTCTAAACAGATAACTGCCGTTTTATTTCTTCTATTTCTTTTTTGTTTAATTCTTTAGGATAGTTGTACATGGGACCGCTGGGTTTTTCGTTATAAAATGGCCTGTTGCAGTCTGGGCACCCTGACGTCTGAAAAGGCACACCACCATTTACCGCCGCCTCTAAAATTGCAGAGGGCACGCCAAAGGAGACGATTTTTCCGTTTGCATCAAAGCGCATAAGCTCCAAACTGGTTTTCCCATGGACAAGCAGGTACCGTGCAAGCTGCACTCGCCGATAAGAGTCAAGGCTGGGTTGGGAAAGATTCTCTAAAGCAGTGCCTCGAACAGGAGTAAACGCAAACAAAGCAGGCAAAACACCCATAGCCACACACCTCTGAATCAAGCAAGCAACATCCTGTTCAGTTTCGCCTAACCCAACAATCAAATGCGTACTAACATGCCCTACTCCAAAAATTGTTAAAGCCTCTTCAAGCAGCCTAATTTCGTTGCTCCAACTGTACATGCCGCCAACTTCAGAGCCTTTTATTTTGCAGAAAATTGGTTCTGTTGCAGCATCCAAAGCAATTCCGATTCGGTCAACGCCCACGCTTTTAAGTAAATGAATATTTTTACCGTTTAACGGTTGGCAAGATACAGAAACAGGAACGTCAACAGTTTTTTTAATTTCTTTAATCAATACTTCAAGATGCAAAAACATGTTAGGATAGTTTAAAGCTTGAATGCATATCCGCTGGAATTTGTTGTCTTTAGCTGCTTTCCATAGCGCGTTTATTATTTGTTCAGTTGGGTAGCTGGGCCAAGTGACCCGGGAGAGCAGTTCGGTGCGGCTTTTGCTACCTTTGGCTTGAGGGCAGAAACCACAGTTAGCAGTGCATTTGCCTTGTTTGTAAGTCATCAAATAAGCTGTTGTCGGGGCTGCATCTAATTTGCTTTCAAGCAAGCCTAAAACAATAGCAGTACCTAAGGAAACACGCGTTTGCGATGGCAGGTTTTGGCAATTTTCAGTCAAGTTTGCACCTTAAATAAGAAAAGCAGAGGAGAGGTTTATGGTTTTTTAGCTGCAGAGTTTGTGTTTGCTTGTTGGATTTTTGCTTGCGTGGCGATTAAGGATTTTTTGGTTACGCCTGCAAGGTCAAGGGTGCGGGTAACAAAGGATGTTAGGATGAACGCTATTATGCCTGCTTGGACTATCAAGAAGGTACAGGCGGTTGGGCATATTAGGGTTAGGGTTATGCCGATGTAAAGGACGCTGCCAACGTATTTTCCTAAGGGGTCATAAAGGCGTTTGGCGAAGTAGCCCGTAACGGCGAACTGCCCAAAAGAGCCAGCAATCAACAGCAACAACCAAACTGGATAGTACCCGTTTAGGACAAACGCCAAAAAAATTCCCGCCACAAACACAAAGTCGCTGACTGCATCAAAATAAGCACCAGTTTTAGAGGTAACGTTTAGTTTTCTTGCGATAAACCCGTCAAGCAAATCTGTGCAGATGGCTGATGCGAACACTAAAAGGCACAAAGAAGCAGAACCGACGCTGTTAAAGTAGAGAAACAGGGGCAAAGCTACAATTCTAAAGGCGCTTATGCCGCTGGGGATTAAAGCTTTAGGGTTCATCGTTTTGTCCTTCTATGGATGTATGCTGCTTGCTTGCATTGTTAATTCATTGATGTTGCGGTTGCTTCTAAACAGGGTTAACTGCTGGATTATTTGACCTTGAGCATCTTGCACGATTTTGTCCATTGCCGCTGGAGCGTTAAATGGGTCTAAGCCCCGCCTCCAACGGTTATGATTGTTGTGTTTATGCCGTTGAGGTTTTCTATACGGTGCAGGTAGTTAGTGATTGTTGGTGCAGGGTTAAAGTCATATATTGACCAGCATAGCACCAGCAAGGAATATTTTGATAGGTTACTTGGGGCTTCTTGGCTTGCGGTGGTTAATTCTGCTTGCCAGCCGCTGGATACTAAACCGTCGGTGTAAGCAGAAGCAACATCTTTGGTGAAGGTTGTCAAGCCGGGATGATAGAGTACTAAGGCTATTTTCTGACCTGAAGGGTTTAAGGTTTCGGTATAATTAACTTCACGATACACGCTGTACTCAAGGTAGGCACCTAAATTAGCGAAAACTGCTAAAACAACAAGGAGGGCGGTTAACATGATTCTTTTCCACCGTTTCTTGGGCCAAAACTTCAAGCTCTAACCCCAAGGAAATTTTTTGTTTGTGGATGTGGAGTTGCTTGATTTTTTGTTGTTTAGTCGTGTTCCATTTGACTGCTCATTTTTTTCACGCTTGAGGTTTAACTATTTTATTCATGGAACGTTTTCAATAAAAAAGGTAGCGCACCCAACCAATACACAACAGATGTAATCTTAGGAAAAACATTAAGCATCAGCACATATTTTATTTAAAACAGAAAAAGTAGTAAAACATTAAAAATAAATCAATTTTCTTGTTTATCAGGTATTTCAGCTTCGTTTTTTTCGTCAGCAAGCAAGCGTTCTTCGTAACTGTAAATGCGTTTCATTCTGCTTTCCCATTTCCTAAAGAATCGATACTGTGAAGCCATCAAATAAATCGTGTAAGCTAAAAATCCCACAGGCAACGCAACCAAAATAAAGTCGCTAACCTCAAAACCAAACGCTTTGGAAATACGTAAATAAATTAAAACAAAACCCACCAGCAAAAACGCGGAAACAATAGTACTAAGGATTGCGCCGCGTTTGAATCGTCCCCACTCATGATTAATTTCGGAAAGGAACTCATGCGTTGTTTTTATTGGGTAATGCTGTTGGTCTTCTTTTTCACTCATACCTTTCATCTTTTTGTGCTTTTTTGCGGTTATATAGGTGATGCACCATTGGTGAATGCCTCTAAAGCAGTGATGGCAACGAGTCACGCAGGTTAGTGTAGACTTTTCTTCCCTCAACAGTTAACATTAAATGACTTTGCTGGTTTTCTTCAACAAACCCTTTGTCTTTTAGGTAAGTCAAATGCTTTAAGAAGTCATCATACGAAACGTCAGTTGCTTTTCGCCAAACGTGAGTGCGCAGTTGGTTTTTGCCGCTAAAGAAAAGGAACTCCAGAATCTCAAACCGTATCTGAACTGAACCTTTCCTTTTATCACCCATACTTTGCACCGTTAAGTTGAATGCTACTTGCATTCACCAGTTAATGCTAAACAGTGATTTTGTAGGTATTTAAAAGAATAGCTAACAAGAAAACACAAAAAAACAAGTTAGGCAACCACTAAGAGCTAACAACCAACCTATTTTGGGGCCTATTTGGATGCTATTAGTTGTTGTATGCAGAAACCTATAGGGGGTCTACTTTTCCAAGTAGGGGTAGGCTCTACCTGTACCGTTTCAATTCAAAATCACTAAATGGGGGTAGGTGCTATTGACGCAAAAACAACCCAAAAATATGTTAAAGAATTTTGTAATGTCGTTAAAGTAGCAGTTTTAAGGCATTTTTTGCAGAGAAGCTTGAAGCAAAACTTTATTATGGATTGTTAAATTTTACAATCGATTGAAAAAATCATCAACCAACAAAAGCAGGAATAACTTTGGTCACTTTGGCTGATTTAGGCTTCTGCCAAAACTTAATCTGCGAAACCATACTCTGCACTTTCAACCCTGACGGAAGCCCAAACGCTGCCCCCATGGGCGCAACCATGAAAAACAGCCAACAAATCACCCTAACCATATACAATTCAGCACAAACCCTAAAAAACCTGCAAACCAACAAAGCAGCCACCCTAAACTTGACAGGCAACATCGACATTTATTACAATTCAGCCCTAAAAAATGACGGATTGACGGCAGACTTGTTTGAAAAATCCGACATTGCTAATGCGCCAAAACTGAAAAACGCTGATGCAACCGTCACATTTGCGATTGAAAAATTTGAATCTGCCGACGCTTTAAGAACAATGGTCACAGGCAATGTTAAGCATGTTGAAGCCGTAAAGGCGTATCCTCAAGCTTATTGTCGGGCAATGCCAGCGGTTCTTGAAGCAATAATTCATGCAACCCGCATAAAAGCCCTTGCCAGCATCAAGGAAGAGCAGGCTCATGTGGCTAAACTTTTAAATTTAATTCAAAACTGCAATGACGTAGTTAACCGTTCAGCCCCTAACTCGCATTACGCTGAACTGATGACGGATTTACAAAGAAAGATTGATTCGGGGAGGCTAAAACTTGAAGGTTTACGTTAAAACTCCATCAAGATTACACCTTGGCTTAATAGACTTAAATGGTAACTTGGGCAGAATGTTCGGCGGTTTAGGCGTAGGCATAGATAAACCAAACAGCATCATCGAAGCAGAAACAGCAGACGCCTTCACAGTTACAGGTCAAGAACCCCAATTAACCACCCAACTGACAAACCGTTTCTTTGAAGCCTACAAAACCAGTCCAAACGTACACATCCACGTAAAACAAGCAATACCCTCCCACAGCGGACTAGGTTCAGGCACACAACTCGCAATCGCAATCGCCACCGCTCTTGCAAAGCTAAAGGGCATAAAAGCCACAATCCCACAACTTGCAATTGCAATGGGACGCGCACACCGAACAGGCGTAGGCACCGCCATTTTCCAGCACGGCGGCTTTGTGGTTGACGGCGGCAAAAAAACAGGTCAAGATGCAAGTTTTCCACCGTTAATTTATCGGCAACCATTCCCTGACGAGTGGCGTTTTGTTGTTGCGGTGCCTAACGTTAAGAAAGGGTTATGCAGTTCTGAGGAAACATCTGCTTTTAACAAGCTGCCGCCAATGCAAGAAGGAGAAGTAGCAAAAATTTGCCATTTAACAATGCTTAAACTGTTGCCGGCACTTGCAGAAAAGGACATTGAAAGCTTCGGCGAAGCCTTGACAGCAATTCAAATCGTGACAGGCAACTATTTTGCCCACGTACAAGGCGGAACATACTCAAACAAAGAAGTCGCCGACACTTTAGAATTCATTGAAAGCTTAGGGGTTTATGGGTTTGGGCAAAGTTCGTGGGGTCCAGCCGTCTATGGCATCGTGAAACAAGACCAAGCCAAACCAGCCTTAAAGAAGCTTAAAGGTTATCTTGCCAAAAACTTTGGCGGAGAAGCATTCATTGCGAAAGCAAACAATAAGGGTGCAACCATCAAATTAATAAAGTAACGTGGTAAATCTTGAAGGTCCTTTTGGTTACTGGCAGACTTGCAGAAGAAATGGTAAAAGATTACGCAAAACAGTCAACATTAGAAACTGTAGTAGTTGCACTGAATTACCCAGTTGCAGCCTTTCTAAATTCTGAAACCATCACTGCAGGCCTAAAAAACCTTGACCTAAACGGGATAGACATGATTCTTACGCCAGGTTTAAGCCGAGGAGACACTAAAACCATCACTGACGCGCTTGATGTTCCAACGTTTAAAGGTCCAAGATACGCTGCCGATTTGCCAACAGTGCTTGAAGTTCTCGGAAAAATCCAGCTTTCAACAACTACACCTGCCTGCGACTTACTACGCGCCATAATTACTGAGAAAGCGCTTAAAGAAATTGAAAAAGCAGAACAAAACCGCGAAGAACTTCTAAAGCAACCGGGAAGTATGTTGATTAAAAATTTGGCTGTCGGAAAAGATTTTCCCATGCGGGTTATGGCTGAAATCGTTGACGCCGCCCTAATGGAAGACGAGGAGATTCAGTTTTTAGCTAAAAAATTTGTTTCACAAGGTGCACACGTTATTGATGTTGGCATGATTGCAGGCAAAAGTGACCCTGAAACTGCTAAACGCATAGTAAAAGCAGTTAAAGCAGTTGTTGATGTGCCTGTAAGCATTGATACTTTAAACCCTGAAGAAATCCAAGCGGCTGTTTCTGTTGGGGCAGACTTGATTTTAAGTTTGGATGCGGGAAACATTGACAAACTCGCCCTCTTTGCCACTAACGTTCCTGTTGTAATTATTCCAACTAACCAAAGTGAAGGCTACTTCCCAAAGAAAGCAAGCGAACGCGTAAAACTAACCGAAGAAATAATCATTAAAGCCAAAAAACTTGGTTTCAGCAAGATAATGGCTGACCTGATACTTGAACCCTCAAACGTTCTGGAATCATTCATAGCCTTTCGAAACTTCGGCGCCAAACACCCCAACATACCCTTGTTTGTGGGAGTAGCCAACGTAACCGAACTATTCGACGCAGACTCTATCGGCATAAACGCTTTACTTGCAAGACTTTCAGCAGAAGTTAACGCAAGCATGATGCTGGCAACAGAAAAAAGCACCAAAGCCAAAGGAACCGTCAAAGAAGAAACCACCGCTGCAAAAATGATGTACCTCGCCAAAAAACGCGCCTCAGTGCCTAAAGACTTAGGCATTGATTTGCTGGTTTTGAAAGACAAGCGTTCACGCGAAGAACAATACAACCCAGTTTTAGAAGAACCATCACTAGTTACTGTTGCTTCAGAAGAAAACTTGCCAGCAGAACTAGACGCAGTGGGAATGTTCAAAATAGTCCTTGACCGTAAAAATGACATCATCGACGCCTCACTGTATGCGGATGTCGAGATGGCTAAACCAGTAAAAATCATTAAAGGAAAAACAGCAGAAGCAATCTACACCAAAATCGTACAACTCGGTTTAGTAACGCGTTTAGACCATGCCGCGTATTTGGGAAATGAACTTGCAAAAGCCGAAATCGCCATAAAAACAGGCAAAGAATACATTCAAGATAGAAAAATATTTTAAAAAAATTGGAAAGGAAAAAAGTTAGGTTTTAATTTTTTCCGTTTCTTCTAAGAGAGCAGGGTTGGTTTCTTTCAACAGTCTGGTTTTCTTAAGGGCATAGAATAGGGGTAACCCAATGACTACTGAAAAGATTATCAGGGTTAAACGCTCCCATGGGAAGAGGAAAAACACTGCATACCATCTTACGGTAAGAGATTCTGGAGTTAAAAAGTGGTTGACGTAGACGAATATGTTTTCGTATAGTATGTTGCCCATTAAATGTTGCAGCATTGTTCCGATGAAAACAAGTGAAATGAAGCCTATGACTGCTTTTGAAGATATTTGGCTTATGAATTTACTAAAACCAGATTTATGTAAGGTGGATGAAGTTGGGGGTTTTGCTGTTTGAATCCATTTGCCCGCTTTCATTCCTAATGGAGAAAGCAAAACCAGGAATGCCAAAATATGCAGCCAAGTGAAGGGCCACAGCATAGTTGTGGTACCAATGGGAATAGTGACAACGTTTAGTGTTAAGGGGTTTAGGATGAAAGCTGAAAGCAAAACGACGTATAATATCACGGCTGGTAACCATTTTTTTCGTGCAAGAAAACCTATAGCTACAGCATTTACAAAACCTGGAAGAAAATCTAAGCCCAGAAATATGGGCGCTTTCATGCTCATGCCTATGAATGTGCCTATTAGCACACATGCGCCGCCTACGAATGGTCCAAGTATTATGCCGTAGATTGGTGCAAGGATGTCTGCAACTGAAAAATAGCCTCCTTCGACGCCTAATACTGGAAAAGTGGGTATTACTCTCATTGCCGCGTATACTGCTGAAAATACGACCATTAGAGCAACTTGTTTGGTTGTTATTACAGGTTTTAGGTTTAGTTTCACTTTTGCCTCTCCCTTGTAAATCTTTTCAATGTTGTGTAAGTTTTTACATATCAACATCCTATAAAAGATTTTCCAACAAGCAAGACACAGAAAGAACCACGCATAAAACAAATCAAAATACAAAAAATAGTGACCAAAAAACTGCAAGCCAAGCATTCAAAACTGGATTCTTAGACAAAATTTATATGCTAATACCTTGCGATAAACTAGTATAGAAACGAGTTTTGGTTTAGATGCCTTCTAGCAATTCTTCTCCACCCATTCTAGATAAGGATAGTCTAATTATAGTAGTTCCACCAAAACTCTCACCCGACAGCCAACCAAAAATCGAAGATTACACGCAACTATTAGAACAACTGGTTAAACGGCAAAAAAAGCAGCTAAAAGAAGCCGAAAGACTCGCAGCAATAGGACAAACAGCAGGCATGGTTGGACATGACATCCGAAACCCCCTGCAAGCCATCATCTGTGAACTCTACTTAGCCAGACTTGAAATACAGAACTTACCGCAAAACAAAACAAAACACGCAATTTACGACAGCATAGCCTTCATTGAAGAACAAGTAAATTACATTAACAAAATAGTCAGCGACCTTCAAGACTACGCTAGACCCTTAAGACCAGAGTTTGACGAAGTAAACATTAAAGAAATAATTGAAGCCTCAATTTCAACAATAGCTTTTCCCCAAAACATACACTTAAACATGCAAACTGACAAAAAGATTCCCAAAATAAAACTGGACCCTTTACTGCTTAAAAGAGTACTTGTGAATTTGATGACTAACTCTGTACAGGCAATGCCAAATGGTGGAAAATTAACGATAAAAACCTGCTTTGACGCTTGCAACTTGCAAATTTCAGTAGAAGACACGGGCGTAGGAATCCCAAACGAGGTTAAGCACAAAATTTTTCAGCCCCTTATGACTACAAAGTCGAAAGGGCAAGGATTCGGGTTGGCAGTGGCTAAAAGACTTGTAGAAGCACAAAATGGTGCAATCACTTTTGAAAGCGAAAGAGGCGTCGGAACCCAATTCACTATTACTTTTCCTTTAACTTCAACAGGCAAGAATCTTAACCTGTTGGATTTTATATAGAAAATTTCGTTAAAATATTAATTAACAAGTTAACGCTTGCATAACAAATCTTATATTTGTGTGACGGTTATTTTTTTACTGGAGTTCTGAAATTTTATGGCAGTCAAAATAACGCAGGAATATATTGAACTACTTAACAAAGCAGTAGAACGTGAAATACAAGTTTCAATCCAATATATTCTGCAGCACGGAAAAATGGAAAAACTCAAAAAAAGAGTATTACCTGAAAACATCCTTTTAGACCAAACAACTTATGATGCAGTTGGAAAAGTCCTCCGTGACTTTGCTATAACAGAAATGAAACACGCCGCAGACATCATAGAACGCATATACTATCTCGGTGGTCAAGCAACAACAAAAGCAGATACACCAAAAATTGGCAACAGCATAAGCGAATTTTCCAAAAACGGTGTAGCAGCTGAAGAAGAAGCCCTGACACTTTACAGGGAAATAATCACAAATGCAGAGCAAATCGGTGACAGGCAAACAAAGATACTGTTTGAAAGGATATATGGCGAAGAAGAAGCGCACCTTTTCAAATTCCAAGAATTTGCAGGCTTCCAAGATGAAAAAGAAGAACCAAGCAGTTTACCCATGTCTGAATGGCGAAAAATCTACACTGATGAATACTTTGCACTGCTAAACAAGGCAGTTGCCGCTGAAATCACAGGAATCATCCAATACACTAACCAGCATGAAAAACAGGCGTTTCTTGAACTTAGAACCAAAAACACGTCACTTGAAGCAGTAAAAGACACAAACAAAACCAAAGTTGTCAGCGACATGCTCAAAGGAGTCTTTATGCAGGAAATGGATCACCTAGAAAAAATTAGCGAACGCATCTACCTGCTAGAAGGCGAAGCCGTATTCAAACCAGACCCACTGCCAGTAATTGGCAACAATGCAGACGAATTCATGGCATTAGATCACAAGCTGGAAGCTGATACAATTTTGCTTTACCGTCAAATCATTGCTGAAGCGCTAAAACTTAATGACACAAGTACAAGACGCATGTTTGAAGACATCGTAATTCAAGAAGAAGAACACTACTGGATGTTTGATGACTTCGTAAAATAAACCAATATTTCTCTTCTTTTAAAGAGCTGCTGACTTAAAAATACAGCAACCATTTTTTTAACATACTTTTGACTGGTTTCTGCACCAATAGCACCTACCCCCCTTAGGAAAAAGCGTGTTTAAGGCGGTGTTATGTGTAAAACCAGTATGCTTTCTGTTGCAGAAAATATTGTTACTTTTAAACCAAAGGGATTGTATGTTGCTCCTGTAAATGCAGAATAGTTTTGTGTTTGTCCCTCTGAAGTTACTTGTAGCAAGTTAGCTTGGCCACCGGATACGTACCTGAATTCATAGTTTGTGCCGGCTTGGGTGTAGTTTGTTGATTGGTATAAAGCAATGGTTAAGACAGCATAGTTTTCAGAGTTATTTGGTGATTCGGATAAAAGGTTTGGCAGTACTGTTACTGCAAAGTAGAAAGCTGATAAAAACAGGGTGACAACTATGATTAGGGTGACTATTTTTTTAGTGTTAAGTTCCTGTTTCAGCGAAGTTTGACGATGGAAATTTGGCATTGTACTTTTCAACTTAAGGGTTAATAAAATGGGTGAAAAAATAAAAAAGTATTGACCCGAAATTGCAGCTTTCTTGTGCGGGTAGCAACGTGGTAACTGTTTTTTGCAGGGGCTTTAACCGCTTTTTTGGAGCAACTAAAAGTTAATATAGCCGCCGAAGACTCGTTAATTGGTTACCTGACTACTTTTTTTGAAGTCAAACGCTGCTTAACCGCTTTTTCTAGAAGTCCTTGCTAAAAGTACATGGAACGGACTAAGTTTTAGGCAGGTTTTTTAACCATCAAAACTTAAAGGAAAGAATAATTTTGGTCAGTTCTAATAAAAATGAACGTTTTTTTGAAGACAACATGAAAACGGACAGCTTTTTAGAATATCCAGTTTTTGGTACTTGCAAAAAAGAAGACTTCAAAGAGGATTTTTTAAATTTTGATATTCAAAATTCCGAGTTAGATGCGTACAATGACCAAACGACCATAATTATACCTACACTTAATGAAGAAAACAACATCAAAATCATAATTAACGAACTGCACAACTTGGGTTATTCAAACATTCTTGTCATAGACGGAAACTCTGACGACTGCACAGTAGAAGCAGCAAAAAAACTAGGCGTTAAAGTAGTAAATCAAAACGGCAAAGGTAAAGGAGCCGCCTTAAGACAAGCATTCAGTTACGCAAACTTGGGCAACTGGATAATAATGATGGACGCCGACGGTTCAATGGACCCAAAAGAAATTGCCATGTTTGTTGAATCTTTAAAAAACGGGGCTGACGTCGTTAAAGGTTCCCGTTTCATTAAGGGCGGCTACACAAATGACATGACGATTTTTCGGAAATTCGGTAATAAAGTGTTTGTTTTCCTTGTTAACCAGCTAATACACACCAAATACACTGACTTATGCTATGGTTACGCCGCATTCACTAAAGAAGCAATTCAAAAATTGGAGCCGCACCTAAAAGCAACAAGCTTTGAAATTGAAACAGAAATTTTCATGAAAGCAAAAATCTTAGGTCTAAACATAACAGAAATTCCCAGTATTGAAGCCCCAAGATTAAATGGAAAAACAAACCTTTCCGCTTGGAGAGACGGCTTAAAAATTCTAAAAACTATTTTCAAAGAAGGCCTAAGCAAACTCAGCATCCAACAACGCCTGAAAGTTTTTTAAAAATCTCATTTTAGGAGCTAAAAACCAAATTGCGTGACGTTTCAGTGATTATTTCAACATACACTCAAAAAAGGTTGCCTGACATTCAACAGTGCATTGCTTCTCTTGAAAAGCAAACTATTCAACCAAACGAAATACTACTGGTTTTAGACCCTAAAGACGAATTAATCGAGTTTTACCGCCAAAAAGTCCCCAAATTTGTTAAAATTGTGGTTTCCAACGGAATTGGATTATCACATGCAAGAAACACAGGAATAAAACAAGCTTCAGGATGCATTGTCGCGTTTATTGATGACGACGCGTTAGCGGACCCACGTTGGCTGGAGAACTCGTTAGCAGATTATGAAAACGACAATGTTTTGGGAGTTGGCGGTTTAATAAGTGCTTATTGGGAAAACAAGCGTTCTCTTTGGCTGCCTGAAGAACTTGACTGGGTAATAGGTTGCTCATACAAAGGTTTGCCAACCAAACGCACTGAAATTCGAAACCCAATCGGTTGCAACATGTCTTTTCGCAAATCCGTGTTTGACAAAGTGGGTTATTTTAGAACAGACATTGGCCGATACGGTAACATGTTGCTATGCAATGAGGAAACTGAATTTGGTATTAGGGTGCTTAGATGCATACCTGATTCAAAAATCATCTATGAACCTTCCGCAATTGTTTATCATAGGGTACGCAGAGACCGCGAAAGTTTAGGTTACGTTTGGACACGTTCATTTTATGAGGGCATTTCAAAAGCAATAATAAGCTTCAAATCAGGCTCGCCTAAAGTGCTTTCAACTGAAAGCTCGTACCTGACTTTTTTAATTTCTAAATCTATTCCGAAACGGCTTAAAAATTTTTATAAAAAAAATCAGTCCAGTGAACTGCTGGCGCTTTTTGTTTCACTTGTCGCTGTTTTAGCAGGTTTTATGGTTGGCCGAATAATGAAGAGGGTAAACAATGAGGTTGCAATCTGAAGTAATCAGTAAAGGCTTATGCTGCGGTTGTGGAACATGCGCAGGGGTCTGCCCAAACGGCGCCATAAACATGACTCTATCCAAGGGACTGTTTAAACCCGAAATAAATTGGGATTTGTGCACCAACTGTCAAATGTGCCTTAAAGCTTGCCCAGGCGGCAACCTTGACCTAAACGAGCTGCAGCTTCATGTTTTTGGTAAAAAACCAGTCTGCCGCACAATGGGCAACTTCCAAGCCTGCTACAGAGGGTACGCTTTAAATGAAAAAATCCGTTTCAATTCCGCCTCTGGCGGCATAATTACACAATTATTAATTTTTGCGCTTGAAAACAAAATCATTGACGGCGCAATCGTTACCCGCATGAACCCAAAGAAGCCCATGGAAACGCAAGCGTTTATTGCTAAAACTAAAGAGGACCTGATTGATGCTGCAAAATCCAAATATTGCCCTGTAGCAGCAAACACTTGCCTAAGCCAAGTGCTCAAAGAAGACGGAAAATACGCCCTCGTCGGGTTGCCTTGCCACATTAACGGCGTTCGAAAAGCAGAAACAATAATCAAGGCATTAGAAAGCAAAATAGTTCTCAAGTTTGGGCTGCTATGTTCTCACACCGTAGATTTTGCTGGAATTAGTTTCTTGCTAAAAAAGCTGGGTATAGCCGAAGACCAAATTCGCAGGATGAGTTATCGGGGCCAAGGATGGCCAGGCTACTTAGTGGTTGAAACAAAAGATAACTACAAAGTCACTGTACCCCTTGTAGCTAGTTGGCATGCGTATTGGCCGTTGTTTTCTTCGTTCTTTTTTACGCCGATGCGTTGCACAATGTGTCCTGACCAAGCGGCGGAGTTGGCGGATTTATCGTTTGGAGACGCTTGGCTTCCTGAAATGCGAAATGACCAAAAAGGAGCATCAATTGTGATTTCAAGGACAAACAGGGGGCAACAATTGCTTGAAGCTGCAGTGGCGGCTAAGGCAGTCGTGTTGGCACCGTTAGATATTAGCCGTGTTGAAGAATCACAGCTTGTTAATCTTCGATTCAAAAAAGACGATTTGCCTTACAGGTTATCCTTCTTAGCATCAATGGGCAAAAGCACGCCAGTTCACAATGAACTGCAAACAGGCACATCCTCGATTTCTGCGCTTCGGTCAATGTATGTTTATTCAAACATCAAAGCTACCTCAAACCGAGGTTTCCGCGTTTTACTTACACATGTTCCATTTCCAGTAATTCGACTGTACTATGGCATTTACAAGTCATTATGCAAAATCGGAAAAGGAGAAAAAACATGGACAAGTTAAAAGTACATTTTATTCACGTTGGCAACATGAACAACAAGGGCACTCAAGCCTTGTTTGCCAGTGACGTCTCTATAATTAAGGAAGTTGACAGAGACGCTGACGTTTCAGTCTCAACAACCGACATTGAAGGCGTAAACAAAATGAAACTACCGCTGAACAGGGTTTTGTCGCCCATGGTTGACTTGCCCTATGACCGAGCTGACCAAACCGCAAAAACGTTGGGTTTTAACCGCAACGGCGTCTTCTACAAACTCTTAACAATTAGCCTAATTGCTTTGATGCCTATCCAAACTATTCTGTCACTCTTTTCGGTCATTGCCTGCAAGTTAGGCTTAAAACCGCTTTATCGAGGCGAAGTAATAAAGAAGGTACAGGCAGCCGATGTTGTGATTTCACATAGCGATGAGAGTTTCAAAGAAACCGCTTCCTCACTACCGTTAAACCCAGTTTGGGCAGTAACATGGTGGAGCATGCTGTTTTCGCGAACTCTTGAAGTTATGGTTGCACGCGCGTTCCATAAACCTGTCATATTATTCCCAAACTCTGTGGGACCATTCCGTACGTTTCTTGGCCGCTCTATGGCTAAACTTTCACTGAACAGTTGCGATTACCTGCTTATACGGGACCCAATTAGCTATGACATAGTCAAAACAATGGGCATCAGAACCTCAAAAATTTTGACCTATGACACCGCACTACTGTTTAACCAGCAAGCAAACATACCGTCAAGCATCAATTTACCGTCTGAACTTGTTATAGGCGTCTCCGCAGGCGTCTACAGCAACAGCATGTCAAAATATGATGTTCAAAACTACATAAGCGCCCACGCCAAAGCCCTTGACGCAGCCATCGAAAAACATGGTTTCACAGTTGCGTTTTTGCCACATTACATCAGCGGTTTTAGCGGAGACGACCTTGAAATAAGCAAAAAAATCACCCAACAAATGCGCCACAAAGAAAAAACCAAAATAATTATCACTGAAAACGCGCCCGAATTTAAAACGCTGCTTAACCGGATGAGTATGGTTATTTCGTCAAAGATGCATCCAGCAATTTTGGCGGTTTCATCGTTTATTCCAGTTTTAAGCATTGTCTATGACCATAAACAAACAGGGTTTTTCCAACGGTTAGACATGACTCACTGCACATTAGACATTAGCATGGTTTCCGCAGAAAGGTTAGCTGACAAAATTGAAAGCACATGGAATAAGCAGGCGCAGATTACAGCTACTTTGGCTGAGCAGATTCCGATATGGCAAAAAAATGTGCGGCAAGTCATGAAAAGAGTTGTTTTAAGATACGTTAATTTAGGTGTAAAAAATGAATTACCTTCGAGCATTATTTGTACTCAATCAGTTGATGAAGAGGGCCTATTGGTCGCCGGCACAGCTTGAAGAGTACCAAAACAAACAGTTAAGACGATTAGTTAGGCACGCGTATGATAATGTGCCGTTTTATCACAAAAAATTTCAGCAAGCCAATTTAATCCCTGCAGACATCAAAACCAAAGCGGACCTAAACAAGCTACCAATTATCCGTAAAAGTGAAATCAAACAAAACGCGCCTGACATGCTCTGCACGGGCATTGACGTTAAAAAACTGCACAGGGTTTCAACTAGCGGCTCCACTGGGGAGCCATTGTTTTTGTACCTGTCTGAAAGGGAGCTTGAGTTCAGAAAAGCCAAGCATTTGCGTGCAAACATTAGCGTTGGGCAACGGGCTTGGCATCGTTGGGTTACTCTTGTTGGTCCACAGCATGTTAACAAAACAGGGCATCTGCAGCGTGTGCTTGGCATGTTTGCGCCAATTACGTTGTCGGTTTATGATGATGTTTACGCGCAGATTAAGCAGTTAGAAAACCTTGAACCCAACGTTTTAGATGGATACTCTAGTTCGCTTTTGGTTTTAGCCCAAACAATTGAACGTCAAGGCACAAAAAATTTTAGCCCCAACTTTTTAATCGGCGGAGCAGAACTAATCGATAGCCTTTCAAGGCAGTATATTCAGAAAATATTTGATGCACCATTTTATGACCAGTACTCAAGCGTCGAGTTTGAACGCATGGCTTGGCAGTGCCCCACGCAAGAAGAGTACCACATGGATGCTGACGGCGTAATTTTGCAGTTTTTAGACAAAAATGGGCAAGAAGTCGCCACGGGAGAAACAGGAGAAGTCGTCTGTACAAGTCTTTTCAATTATGCAATGCCGTTGATACGTTACGCAATTGGTGATATGGGCATCCCCTCGGATGGTTTGTGTAGTTGTGGCTGTACTTTGCCGTTGATGAAGATGGTTGAAGGCAGGAAAGATTCCATGCTGTTTTTGCCGAACGGTCAAATGCTTACGCCGCGTGCGTTTACTTTTGCTATTCATGATTTTCGTTATTACCCTGAAATTGAAAAATTCAGAATAATCCAAAATGACATTGACAAGTTTGAGTTTAACATTAAACTAAAAACAACTCAACTGCCACAAGACATTGTACGCAAAGAACTTTACAGACACTTAACGTCGCTTCTTGACCTGCAAGATGCCAAGTTTGAAATCAATTTTGTAGATGATATCCCATTGGACCGAAACGGCAAACTAAGTATTGTAGTTTCTAAGCTGTCCCCCAGCATGTTGGAGACCGCACGCTTTAAAAGACTGCAAGCTCGCTAGTTCTTTAACGGCTTTTTAGGAGTTTTTAGCGCTGAACAAAAGGCTAATTTTTGCTGTTGTTCTTGTTTTTTGTGTTTCTTGCTTAGTTTACTCTGTTGCGTCAACCTCTGTTTTGTGGGTTGAGGCATCCGATTACGGGTTGGTTAACCGTTTGCCCATCGTTTTCTATGTAGGTTTGGCGTTTTTGGGCGGGGTTTGGTACATTGGTGTTAAGCATCATAGTTTTTTGCCAGTAGCGCTTGTTTTAACGGTTGCCTACTTGTACGTGGCGCCTGCGTTGATTCGTGGACCAGTCTGGATAAGCAACAGTTACTACCCTTATGGTGAATCCTTGTTAATCAATCAAAACGGGCATCTTATCGCGAATCCTCATGCATCCATGGTCAGTTACCGTTACTGGCCTTTATACTTGTATTTTGCAAGCAGCTTCACAATGCTAACTGGGCTTTCAACCGAAGTCATCCTTAAACTGTTTCCTTTAATCACCGTTTCCATGTACGCTCTGCTCTCACTGCTAATTTTACGAATCAAACTCAACCCGCCCCTTGCATACATCGGCTCAGCACTCGTAGTAGCAAGCTTATTTATTCGCCAACAATATTTTGGCCCCCAAGCAATCGCCTACATATTTTTCCTTGCAACTCTTCTGGTTACATCGATGCTGTTTTTTGACAAAAAAGCCAACAAACGCCTGCTTACCGTATTATTGTTTGTGCTTTTTGTAATTACTACGTTTACGCATCCGTTGACTTCGTTTATGTCTATGGCTATATTTTTCGCGTTCTACTTTGCCGTTAGAATCAGCGACAAAAATAGTCCCTACCGCCTTAACAAGCTGTTCCTGTTTGGAACCGTGGTTTGGCTGGTTTACAATTGTTATGCTGCAACCCCATTTTTTAACACGGCAATAGCTCATTTCGCTGATATCTTTTCAGGTTCCAGAGGATTAACAATAGCTAACGAATCAAGCCGTTTAATCGGTTCAAACCCAATGATGCTAAACTTTGTCTCTTCATGGGCTATCGTGGGCATCTGCACTTTTGTCGGCGTTATCTCAATACTAAATCTTGCACGAAAAGGAACATGGCGACGCCCTGAAGGAACCTTTGCAGTATTTAACGTGCTAATGCTGTTCTTATTTGCAGGATTTGCCTTTTTTGGTGAATATGGCGCAGTGGAAGCTTATCAGCGGGCTTTCATGTTTGGGTTGATTCCGCTTAGTTTTCTTTCAGTCACGTTGTTGCGTTCTAAACCTAAGCTTTTGGTAGTTTTGCTTGCGGGACTTATGTTTCTAAATATTCCAGCTCAGTACGGGGCAGATAATTACCGTTTGGCAACGCCAGGTTTGCTTTCGGGTTACGCGTTCTTCACAAATTATGCCCCTGAAAACTGCACCATAATCGGCGACTTCACATTGTACATCCGCTACTTTGACCCCCTCAAAAACTATACAGTGCTTGACGTGGGCTTATCATCACCGTTTAATGATGTTCCAAGCCCTGCCCTGTTACGGTATGAATTACGGCAGTCGGATTATGTTGTTGATTCTGACCTTCAGCATAACTTGTACATGTTTTACTTAGGAGAAGACCCAATGGAGCAAGCAGATTTTGAGAGCATGAACAGGGTTTTTGATGATGGCAGCTTCCGTTTAATGATGAACGTTGAACCTGCATGGTAAAAAGGCGGTTGGTTACCGCTTTTTTCTAGTTTGCATTTGACAGTAAAGGATATTAGCGTCAGTCTTCTTACGTAACTGTTGATATTTTAGCGTGTTTTAACGGTTTTTAGGCGTTTTTTATGAATTCAACTTTCGCGTTTAACCCCAAGATTACTGCGGCGACTTTATCAACGTCAATTGTCTTTGCAGTCTTGTCCTATTTTACGTTAAACAGTATGAACATTAACCTTGTACACTCACAACTTTACAGTTACGGCTTAATCTACAATGCAGAGTGGGCAAACCATTATGAACAATACCTAACTGCCTCGTTAATAACAATCACGGCAACTCTCATTTTTGCTGCTTTGGCCTTAACCTCGTTAAGAATTGCCGTTAAACGCTGCTCGATCCCAGCCAAAAAATCGGTCGCCATCTTTTCAGTTTTAACTGTTTTTGCCACTATAAGTTCGTTGGTTCTTTTTGTTTTTTCTTACGGCATAATCAATGGTGAACTGTACAGTTTTGGATTGAAATTCAGTAGTGCATGGTTCAGCACTTACCAAATGTACTTCGCAGGATACGTTAGCCTGCAGGGCACAATTATAGCTTTAAGCACAGCCGCCTTTTCAATAGTTTCTTTAAACAACAAACAACCAATCAAAATAAACATCCCAAAAATCGTTTTTCCCACCTTTCTTGCAGCAGGCAGCCTCCTAATCGGGTTCGCATACATTTACAATTTTTTGGCAGCTTTTTTTGTAGGGTTTGTTTTGGTTTTTTGGGGTAGCATTATGGTTTTCATTTCAGACGAACGGCTAATCAAAAAGGACGTTTTAGACGCTACCAGCTTAACATACTTTAGTCAGCTAAACAAAATTTCCAAACAGGTTGACCTGCAAACTGTTTTTACTGCTTCTGCTTCAAACAGCCTAAAAGAGAATGTGATTTTTCCAAAAACACATTTTCAACAGATAAAAAACGTCGAATTAACCTTTCAGGAACAAGAACAGGTAAACATTGCACCAGAGAATGAACTTTTTAATTTGATGGAACAAAAGTTAGGCAAAAGCTTTTCAGGAATAAGTTTTGAAAAGTTAAAGACGGTTTTACCTAAACTTTTAGTTGAAAATTTAGAGTTAACCCAAAACGTAAATGTTGAAGCAAACGGTGACCAAGTTAGGGTGACTTTAGAAAAACCGTATGACCTAACTGTGTACTTAAAAGCAGAAAAACAAAACCTTTTACTTGACGCTGCAGGGTTTCCGCTTTCAGGGGCGATCGCGTATGCTTTAGCTAATTCTTCAGGCAAAGCGGTAATAATTAATCAACACTTACTTGATAAAGACAAAAAAACAGTACATATTGAGTACACGCTGCTTGGGCAAAGGAGTGCGTCTACCTGATGCTGTCGTTTCCTTTGAATTTTAGCAATCATTGGGAGTTAAGCTTAATGTTAGCGTTGATGTCCTCAACATTGATTATTTCATCTGAACTTTTGATGCATTATTACGAAAAAGTTGAGGTAAGGTTAAACAAGAAAAGGTTAAATCAAGCTGCATGGCTGGTTTCAATTCTTTTTTTTGCTACAATCGCCTTAAGGGTAATGGCTTTACTTGTAAACGGCTAAGTCGTAACTCTTAAAAGAGGGCGCCTTCTTAACTTTTAGTATACTTCTAAGTAGTTAACAATAATTTTTTGAGGTCTCATTTTTGAACGCAGAAAATGAAAAACAACTTTTGAGTAGCTCTGAAATTGTACAACAGGAGAAACCTGCAGAAACCAAGCTTATTCAAGAAATGGTACCTAAACAAGACAATTTGTTTTCAAGCAGTCGGTCCAGCTTTGACGTAACAAGCTACGTTCTAACCGTGGTTTTAGCTGTTACAAGCATGATTTCAATTTTTATTTTTCAAAATGCAGATAATCTTTTACGAGCAGTTTCTGGTTTGCTTTTAGCTTTAGGTTTACCAGGGTATGCTTTAATGAAAGCAGTTTTCCCACCTAAAATGGTAAGTTTTGAAAATAAAGACCACAGAAAATGGCTGTTTACAGGAGCATTAAGCGTTGTAATGAGCATCATTGTTGTGTCACTAGTGGCGTTTGCATTAGATTTAACACCAATCGGTGTGACAGTGATTTCTCTGAATTTAAGCCTATTCGGGTTAACCATCATTTTTGGCACTGTAGGTTTATGGCGCCGATACAACACAGCAAAATCAGCTTAACTAAGCTGGGGCATTTTAATGTCAGATGACTTGTTTAAAACAGCTGAGGATTCAACACGTAACGGAGCTTTCCTTGCTTTTGGAAGCGCAGTTGCTACCGCAATTTTAGCGGTCGGCTCTATAGTTGCGGGAAGGCTTCTTGGTCCTGAACTTTACGGGCAATACACGCTTATTCTGGTTGTTCCTTCACTTCTTTTTTTGTTCACTGACCTTGGCGTTAACCAAGGCATAATCAAGTTCAGTTCTTACCTAAAAGTAAAAGGCCAAACAAGCAAAATCTCAAACATCATATATAGCGGTCTGGTTCTTCGAGTTGCAATAGGAGCCATCTTGTCAGCAGTGCTTTATGTTTTTGCGGAACCGTTTGCGGTTTTGCTTTTGAACCGTGCTGACCTGTATCCTTACCTGCAAATCATGGCGTTTGTTGTTTTGTTTCAAGCCATTTACAGCACAGCAGTTTCAGCCTTCATAAGCATAGATAAATCAGAATACAGCGCATTAACTCAATGCATTGATGCAGTAATCAAAACATCGTTGTCGCTGGTTCTAATTTCGCTTGGATTTAACTTGTTTGGCGCTGTCGCAGGCAACGTTGTTGGTTTTGTGATTGCTGGAATCTGCGGCATAATACTACTGCGGTTTATGCTGCCTAAAACCAAAATAAAGTTAAACACAGACACGTTTAAACTTCACACAAGAAGCTTAATCAGTTACGGGACACCGCTTTACGCATCGTTCTTGTTAACGGGTATTGTGCCGCTTTTTCAGAATGTTATTTTAGCAAATTTTACAACAGATTTTGATGTAGGCAACTTCAAAGCTGCCTCAAATTTTGCAACGCTAATGACTGTTCTTTCTATACCAATTACTAACGCTTTGCTATCTGCGTTCTCAAAACTTGATTCCTCAAAAGAAGACAAAATTAAAACGTTTTTCAAACTTTCAAACAAGTACACTGCGTTGATTATTTTTCCAGTTACTTTGCTTTTTATTGTGTTTTCTAAAGAAATTATTCAGGTGGTTTATGGAGCAACTTATCAGTCTGCAGCATTATTCCTGTCACTTTACTGCCTTCTTTACTTCTTAGTAGCTTTGGGGTACCTTAACCTTGCAAGCTTCTTTAACGGGTTAGGCGACACTAAAGCTACAATGAAAATATCGCTAATCACTTTTGTGCTTGTTGCTGCCTTATCGCCCTTTTTTACGCAAGCATACAGTGTTGTAGGCTTGATAATTGCTTTCTTAATCGCTAACACGGTCGGAATCTCGTATGGAGCTTTTTTTGCACGCAAAAAATATCAAGTTCAATTTGACATAGCGGTTACTGCAAAAATTCTTGTTGTATCGCTTTTGTCTGTGGCACCTTTGGTTGTGGTTCGTTTAGTTGTTTTGCCTGTTTACGTTACGTTGGCTTTTGGTGTTTGCGGGTATTTACTGGCTTACTTGACTTTGTTGCCGTTGACTCGAATTGTGACGCTTGGTGAGCTTAAAATGGTTAATGTGATTCTTCAAAAAATACGGTTCCTAAAATTAATTGGCAGAATAACGGTAAAATATGAAATGAAACTGTGCCAAACACGCATGCTGGTGAAAAGCAAGCTTGAAGCCCTTTTATAGGTAGTTAGGGTTTTTCTTCTACGGTAACTTGTTTTATTACCCATGTGGGATGGGCTGTTTTGAAGGCTTGTGTGAACATTTCTGCAACAAACTGTTTACCTCTGTCTTCTTTAGCCCTGTAAGACAGCATAAAATCTGTGTCTTCACTAATTTCAGGTCGAGTATGCAGAATCCAAACGGTATAATCAACAGGGTTATTCAAGGCATTTACCTTCAAAAATATGGCATAATATACACAATTAAAGTTTTTGAAGAAACTTTTTAAAAAAAGAGAGAAAAGTGGACTTTGATTAAAGCCCAATGAGCATAGGGGTGATAATTAAACAGTCTCCATAGGTGCCAGCCGTGTGTGAACGCTTTTTCTGTTGGTGTCGGTGTAGGTGTTTGCTTAGGTGTTGTGGTTGGTTGAGTTGTTGATGTTGATGTTGGATTAGGCGTAAAGGTCGGTTTTGGAGTGGCAGTCGCTGTTGGTGTAGCGGTGGGTTTGGGGGTTGCGGTTGCTGTGGGGGTTGGTGTTGATGTAGGAGTAGGAGTTGGAGTGACTGTGGGTGTTGGGGTTGGAGATGGTGTGGTTGTTGGTGTTGGATCCGAATCGGAAATGGCTGTACACATTGCGATGAACATTGCTTTCACTTGCTTGAAGGTGTTTCCACTAGTAAGGTCGGCAAGTTTTGAGGCTGAATTGTCCCATCCAGCGAGAACTTCAGTTAAGAAGCCTGCGCATCCTTGGGCTGCTGCACCGTCTTTAGCGTATCCTGAACTGCCGCTGCCAACTGAGAATGTCCAGCCGCTTGTTACGCCGAGCCTGCTTTGTATGGTGGGTAGTATGCTTTTAACTGCGTTTGCGTCAGCTTTTGCTTGAGTTGTGGTTGCACTGCAGGAGGTCATTGGTGAGGCGCCTTGGTGGAGGTTCCAGTAGATTTGTGGTTGATAGGTTTTCCATGCGTTGATTAAGGCTTGGGTTTCTGCTTCGCTGTTTGGTGCAACGCCTGAGTAAGAGTCAGTGTTTGAAGTGCTTAAACTGCTGGACCACCCGGGGCTAAAGTTTCTGTTTAGGTTTACTCCGCAGTCTCCGCCGTCCATGCTGGGGTCATTTGTGGTCATCCATGAGGGCGAGTTATAGTTAGTTCGTCCCCACCTGTAATCCACAACGGGTACCATCAAAACGTAATTGTTTTCCAGTATCTGCTTTGCTTCTGCGTCGTTGCTTGTCAGTAACCAGGTTGCAAGCGCGTAAAGTGTTTCGTAACTGTAGTATTCGTTGCCGTGCAGTTGGGCATCAATCATGATTTTGGCGCCGTTAGGGTTTCCAAATTTAAACATGATTATGTCCCATTGACCGTTGCTGCTTTTGCCGATGCTTTCGTAGGAGCCGCCGTACTTGTCAGCTAAGGCGATGAATTCAGGAATGCAGTCTTCTTTGAGTGTCCAAGGCTTGTAAGCTGAGGTTGTGCTGCCATAGGCGATATCTCCAGCTTTTGGATACGACAATGAACCTGTCGAAGTTGGTGTGTGCGTTGAAGTAGGAGTGGCAGTGGGCGTTGTGGTGGTTGTTGGTTTGGTTGTGGCTGTTGGTGTAGTTCCGCTTCCAGAGTTGTCTGGATATTTCGTTAGTTCATAGTATGCTGGGTCGGGGCTTGAGCCGCTGTAAATGTTAAAGGCTTCATTAGTTGCGCTTCTTGTTTGCCATGCCCAAGCGTACGCTTTAACTACGCCGTCGGTAGCAAACTTTTCCATGCTAAGTTGATAGTGTTCTCTTACGTGTTCTGTGCTTGTGTTGTCGTCTCCGAATTCGATTACCCATAAGGGTAAGTTTCGGGCTTTGCAGTCAGCAACTGTTTTGTCCCAATAACTCCAGCGTGCATTGTATCTTGTGTCGCTGGGGTTTGATGGGTCAAGGTATTCTGTTACTGCAAAAGCGTCAAAAAGGTCGTATACGCTGCTGTCGTATTTGCCGCTGCCTGGAGTGTATGACAAAGTGAATCTGCAGACTACATCGTGTGTGTTGTCAACGCTTCGTATTGTTTGTACGCAGTCAGACATCAAAGTTTGGAAGGGTATTTTTTGGCTTGAACTACTGTAGTATGGTTCGTTTAGTATTGACCATGATTCAATTGCATCGTAGCCTTTGAGTTCGTTTACTACGTCTTTGATGTAGCTAAGGTAGTAGCCTTTGGTTGGGTTTGATAGTAAGCTGTAGTAGTCTGTGCCTGCCCACGAAGTGGGGAAGCCAAGGGTGTAGCCGAATTGTGTCCAGAAGTCAAGGTTAACTTTGATGTCGTATTGGTCTGCTATTGTTAAGACACGTTTTATGTTGCTTAATGCAGTGCTGGAGAGTCCTGAAGAGGTTGGCTCCATTACGCTCCACATTACGCGTACGCTTATGTGTTTAATTCCGTCGTCTGCAAAGCGTTGGAAGTCAGCTTTGAGTACTGAGTCGCTTTCTGCCCATGCGTTGCCTGATGACATGTAGTTGACGCCTGCAACCGTGGTTGTTGCTGCTTGTGCTTTTTGTGTTTGCAGTGCTAAGGTTGTGAAGGTTGCGGTTGCCAGTAGAACAATTAGTATAACTGGCAGTATCTTTTTTTGTTGTATTTTTTATCCCTCTCTAAATTTGTCCTTCGCTTGGCGTATAGCAAAGATACCGTTTGAATGTTTTTGAGAAAAACGCTACCTAAAATTGCTAACCTGCCTAACTAACATGCGAAATACAGTTTGCAAAGATAGCGAAAACTAAAAACAAAGACTTTTTCCATGATTTGCGCTTGGATAACCCACAAGATAGAGAATGTTTATAAACAGCGTTTAACTGAAAACCTAACAGGCATTAGTCTATTTTTTAGGAGATAAGAAAAATGCTAGCTACTTTTAGTGAAAACTATAAAAAACACTACAAAAAAATTTTAACAAGCCTACTATTAATAACGCTACTAACAACACCACTACTAATTTTAATGAAGGCTCAACCAGCAAATGCAGCTGAAAACGTTTTAACGGCAAAATGGAGCCGTTCAGGCATAGGAACTAACTGGGAAGGCGGCCTTGTCATAGGCGACGTCACTGGAGACGGTTTAGAAGATATCGTCTATGCAGGAGGCGGAAGCGACATACTTTATGTTCTAAACGGAGCAACAGGAGCCACTATTGCAAGTTACACTAACACACGAATTGGCACTTACTGTCAACCACAACTATACGATGTAAACGGTGACGGCGTACTTGACATACTGGTGCCATTGTATAGTCGACCAGGCTTAGCAGTAGTCACCTATGACGGTGATTCAACACTAAGAGAACTCTGGGTACGCGATACACAAGGCACAAGCGGTTCAGGAAGCTGCATGTCAAAACCAGTAGCAGGAGACATCGACGGCGACGGCCATGTGGAAATCTACATTGCCTGCCAAGACGTGTCACCAGCATACAGCCAAAGCAGCACAACAGGTCTACCAATCACTGATGGCTATGATGGCACAGTAACAATGTTTGACTATCAAGGCAACATTATTGCTCAAAACTTTAATTGGCGCTCCTGTTCAGGCGGACTCTCTTTAGCTGACACAGATAACGACGGAGAATTTGAACTATACATGGGCGACCGCCAAATGTATTATGGCGACGGAAACTACGGCAAAGGCACAATTGCATACTGGGCACGGAACCTGTCAATAATATGGCAGCGACTTGACTTTCTAAGCAGCAGCCAAGCACCAGTTCTTGTAGACGTTAACGGCGACGGCATACTGGATGTCCTAAGCGGCATGTACCGTGAAATGAACATTCAAAACTCATCAAACGGCGCTATAATCCAGAAATGGGGCAGCAGTTACACAGGTACTATGTCGGTTCACTACGGCTTCACCGTTTGTGACATCGACGGCGACGGACACCAAGAACTATTATGCTGTGACGGCGATCATGACGATGACCCGTACGCTGACGTCTTCGATTTAACTACTGGTCAACTTAAGGCTGAACTTAATCTTGCAGGCGGCGACACAAAGTGGTCTCCAATTGTAGCAGATATTTCACCTACCCAACCTGGCAAAGAAATCATTTGTGTACCTAACGGAACAACTTTGGAAACTGGATACTGGCGCGGTGCAATAATGATTTTCAACAGCAACTTTGAATCTATCCAGAACATTACACGTTTCAACGGTAGCACAATAGGTTCTCAACTGGCTTACCCGATAGTTCAGGATATTGACGGTGATGGCCTTTTAGAGCTTGTAACGCATTCGTCTTCAGGAACCATTTACGCTTTTGACACTCAAGCACCAAAACCTGCTCAACGTATACGTTCCGAAGTAACTTATTATGGTGAAAAACGCACTGGCGTAGCTCAATATGAGATTCCCCCGTGGGGACCAAACTATTGGGTTGCCCCGATTGTTGCGCCAGTTTCACCAGCTAACGACGCACTTAACGTGCCCATTACAACGACACAGTTAACGTTTAACATGCGTGAACATCAAGGGCAAAGTGTAAACTATACTGTTACCACTTCGCCAAACATTGGAAGCGTCAACGGTTCAAGTGTGGGAAACTCGTACAATTGGCGTACATACACAATCAACCTTAATCCGGGAAGCCTAAACTATGACACAACCTACACTTGGACAGTAACAGCAACAGACGGAACCTATACAACAAATAAAACTTACATGTTCCACACTGCACTTGCACCTGCCTCATTAGGGAACACTGCACCAACACAAAGCAACCCAACACTCACGCCAACAGACGGAATAGGCACAACAGCCTCAACGTTTATTGCAGCCAACCAATCAACAACCGACACCAACGGCGATAAAGTAACAAACATTTACCGTTGGCTAGTTAACAATGTACCTGTAGCTAACCTGCAATTGCCCTTTGACTTAAGAAGTGCAACGTCAACCAAAGACTATGCATACGGAAATAACGGCATTGTAAAGGGTGCTACTTGGGTTCCAAACGGCATAGTCGGCGGCGCTTACAGTTTTGATGGGCAAAACGATGCTATAATCATCAGTGACGGCGGCAAAGGCTACTATGATAACAAGACTTACGCTGACAATCAACCTGAGTTAGGCGGCGATGGAACTTGGACAGAACTAACGGTTGAAGCATGGATTAATCTTAAAGAGAATAACACTGGGTCAAGAATTGTAGCTAAAATTCCAAGCTATGAACTGGGATTCCAAAGTGGGTCAACCAACACTTTGACAGCTTCAGTTTGGCCAAAAACAGGTGTTGTAAACTACAACGATGACAACCATGCATCTTCAGACCGTGCTCAAACAGTTACTGCCCCTGTTAATTTGCAACTGAACACTTGGTACCATATCGCTCTTACTTACAAGAGCGGTGAAGGCGTAAAACTGTACCTTAACGGTGAACTTGTAGGTGAAAGAGCAGGCGTTTCAGGAGCACTTGAAGACAGTTTAGGCGAACCAGTCTATATCGGTCGACTTGTTGAGCCTTTCAACGGTTTAATCGATGAAGTCGCAATTTACTCATATACTCAGTCAGCACAGCAAATAGCCAATTCCTACCAAAATATGATAGGCGGTTCAAGCAGCAGCGCCAGCTTTATTCCAATCGGCATTGGAACACCAGACGACACATTAACAGGCCAAGTAGTTCCAACTGATTCTTACGTAGAAGGAGCAACAAGGTCTGCAAGCGTTACCTTGAAGAACAGCCCACCAATCGCTTCCAACTTGATGATTTACCCGTTACGAGACCGCAACTACAGACTAGACACTGAATCTCTTACAGCGGCATACCAATACACAGATTTAGACGGCGACCTGGAGTTAGGCACCCAAATCCGATGGTACCTAAACGGTGCATTACAAACGCAGTACAATAATACTTTGACTATTCCTCAATCTGCTACACTTGTGGGTCAAAACTGGTACTATACGGTGCTACCCCGAGATGCATCAGGCACAGTTGGAACCTTAGTGACATCAGCCACCGTAAATATTAGAAGCAACACAGCACCAATCACAAACACACCCTCATTAACCTCAGTCTCAGGTAACCTTGTAGCCACAGCGCAAGGAACCTATGACGCAAATGGTGATGAAACAACAAACATTTATCACTGGTACAAGAACGGTGTTTCACAAACAAACCTACAAATGTCCTTTGACACTGAAACCCCAACAAGCACATCAACAAACCCAACAACTCTTGACAATTCAGGCTACAACAACCACGGAACAGTAAACGGAGCATACTGGACCCAAGACGGCGTAGTCGGCGGCGGCTTAAGCTTTGACGGAAACGATTACGTCAGAGTTCAAGAGCACAGCAACAGTTTAGGCGGCAGCGGAACGTGGTCAAATATTTCTGTCGAATTCTGGATTAAAGCAAACGGTATAACAAGCACTGAAACCGTATTGATGAAACATGATCAAAGCTACAGTACAGGCGGCTACATTTGGTCATCGTATGGTGTAGGTTACCGCGTGGACTTCCGTTCTTATGCCGATAGAGACAGAATCTACTGGTACGTCTACAATGATACAAGCTCAGCAAACGTTCAATACACCGACAGCATCAATTTTGGCTTGTGGCATCATGTTGTCTGCACATACCAATCTGGCGTCGGTTTGCAGCTTTATGTTGACGGCGCATTAAGAGCTACAACACCATTCAGCGGAAACATCAACGCTACATTAGACGGAATTTTAGACATCGGCGGTCTTGGAGGCACAGCAGACTTTACAGGTTCAATGGATGAAGTAAGAATTTACCCAACAGTACTTTCTGCTGCTCAAGTTCTTCAACGTTACACTGAAACAAGAGACGGCTTAAGCACCAGCAACACTATAGTTTCTCAAGAAACCAATGTCGGTGAGACTTGGAGATGCCAAGTTATTCCTAATGATTCTTGGCAAGATGGAGGAGCAGCAAATTCACCATCAATAGTTGTAACTACCACACCTCAACAACAATACAACCTACAAATCGAAACTGCAAGCAATGGTCACACAAGTCCAACAGCTGGTACATACGCTTATTCTGAAAACGCTCAAGCAGTAATTCAAGCCATTCCAAACAGTGGCTATGAGTTCAGCTACTGGCTAAGAAACGGCACAAATGTTGGTTCAGCTAACCCCTACACGTTAACAATGAACGCCAACTACAGCTTAACGCCAGTTTTCACGCCACAAACAGCTTTCACCTTAACATTAAGTGTTAGCGGTGATGGAACAGTTGACAAGAATCCAAACCAAGCAACCTATGCTTACGGAGCAATCGTTACCTTGACAGCTGTACCTGATGCGGATGCCTCATTCTTAGGTTGGGGCGGAGATGCTTCAGGCCTTGGACAGGTAACAACAGTTGTAATGACAAGCAACAAACTTGTGACAGCAACATTCTCAACCTCCACAGCACCAGTTCAATCGGTGTTTGAGGACGGCTTTGAATCAGCAGACTTTAGCGCGTTTAGTTCAACAACCCGAACAACAGGTGAAACAACAGATATAGCTTCAAATATTGTACACGGCGGCAGCCACAGTGCAGTCTTTACCACAGATGGCGGCGGCAGCTACGAAAGAGCATATGCTTCACGCAGCGGCTTAAACCTAGGCGAAGTCTACACAAGCGCTTACGTGTATGTTGACCAGTCAGGAATATCTGACAACAGCGACCGATTCTACTTTATACAAATGATGTCAGGCGGCAACATTTTAGCTTACGGCGGTTGGAGACAGGACACCAGTGGAAATCTGCATTGGCACATAATGATACGTGACGGGACCAACACAGTGGGAGCTTACTCAACAGTTACCCCAGTTACAGACAAATGGTATCTTGTTGAGTTACATTGGAAAGCAGACGCAACAGCAGGTTTAGGCGAACTTTATGTTGACGGAGAATTAGTTGCCTCGATTACAGACAGAAACACAGCCAACTATGGCAACGCAACCATTGCAAGATTGGGCTTACCAGAAGTCTACAACTGCGCACCAACAACAGTGTACATGGACGATGCAGCAGTCAGTATTGCTCAAGACACAACTCCACCTGAGCCCGAAATGGTTTACCTAATAATCAACAGTGCAGACCACGGAACAACAAACCCTGTTGCAGGCGGATACCCATACCAAAAAGGCTCAACTGTTTCAGTATACGGTAATCCCGCACTAAATTACGTCTTAAGCGGATGGATAGTTGACGGCATAACAATGTCAAACACTAACCCCTACCACATAACAATGGATACAACCCACGGCATAGCACCAATTTTTGTTGAAAGCACACCTGAAACCCAATACCGGCTCACAGTGTCAACAACTGGTGCAGGAACAACCAGCATAACAGGCGTCAATCAGTACCCAAGCGGTTCAAACATTGTAGTACAAGCAACAGCCAACGCAAACTGGCAATTTGACCACTGGAACCTAAACGGTACAGACATCGGTTCAACTAACCCAACCGTAGTCACCATGAACAACAACTACGTCTTAGAAGCAGTCTTCACTGAACAACAAGAACCCCCAGCACAGCCAATCCTATCAGACGGTTTTGAATCAGGCGATTTTAGCGCTTGGTCAAGCAGAAGCACCACTTCAGGAGAAGCAATAGATGTCATAACTAATCCAGTGTACGCAGGCAACTATGCAGCAGTCTTCACTTCAAACGGTGACGGCGGATACGAAAAAGCATATGTAACCGAAACTTTAACCGACTCTTTTGACGAACTTTATGTTAAATGCGCGTTAGAGTTTACCCAAACTAACTTTGTGGAAAACGGCGACAGAGTAAAACTCGTCGAGTTGCGTGCTGGAAGCACAATTATTGCTGCGGCAGGTATAGCGATGCGTAGTGGTTCACTTAGTTGGTGGATGGAAACAAGAGATGGCACAAGCTACATTGAATCGTATACGCAGGCAGGCATTGATGTTTCAACGTGGTTCACTATAGAGTTGCAGTGGGTTAATTCAGCGTCAAACGGTGGAGGAGCCCTCTGGGTGAATGGTGAGCAAGTTTTGCAGGTAGGCAACGACAATACAAGCAATTACGGCGATGCCACAAACGTGCGAGTTGGTTTTGCAGAACTTTACAATTGTGGAAACACTGTTTTGTTGGCAGACAATATTGTCATCGACGATCAATACATAGCTTAAAAACTAGGTTTTAAAGGGTTTTTTGCCCTTCCCCATTTTTGTTTAAGAAAGGCGTTTTTTCTATAAAGAATTTTCTTATTAATAATTATTGTATATCCTTATAAATAGGCAAGTTATTTTTTTGAGTACGGAGTTTACCGCTTTGGTTATTAAGGACATCTTAGGCGTCATTTACGCTCCTCATAAAACATTCAAAAGAATTGTTGAAAACCCCAAATATTTGGGTGTAGCAATTATCATTATTCTCTTTGTAGCCTTACAAACTACTTACTACTATAACTATTATTCAAGAATAAATTATGAACAAACCATGCCGCCAGCCACTGATCTTAGCGCTTTTACCACTACTAACGCTACCCAATGGGTTACCACACAGGGCACAACTGTAACACAAAACACTGCTGACTTCATAAATCAAACCTTTTATGGAAATAATAGTTTGCAGTTTGCCATAACTAACAGTAACAGTTTATCCGCTACCCTTGAACAGTTTGGGTACACTGCAGACTGTGGACAAAACGGTTTCATGAATTTAAGCATGAGCATCAAACAGGTTGTACCCAATGTTGCTCCACAAAAAGCTGTCGTAACCCTTTACACAGTTAATGGTACATCAAGCTACTTTACTCTTGACATAACTTCAATGTTAACTGCAAATTCTGGCGAATGGAACAACCTTACAATCCCCGTTGGCACTTCAGAATGGGAAAGCACTAATTCAGCAGACTGGTCACAAATAACAGGTTTAAAACTTGACCTTACATACGCATCCGCTTCAGACATAACCATTCTAATGCAAGGAGTATTCTTCCATGGTCAATACTTAACACAAATTGATGCTTTAGGCACTGGAGCATTCCTTGGTTTTGCAGCTTACTCAGTTGTCATACAAGCATTGTTCCAATGGATTATCCTTTCAGCTGTAGCTTACATGCTTTTCAAAGGCTTAAAAGCAGTTAACACTGTTTGGAGACCAGTATTTATCGCAATAGGTTACGTTCTAATTGTTCTTGTTATCACTTCGATAATTGCATTGTTAGGTTCTTTTACATTACCAACAGTCTATTACCCATACGATTTCCCGCCCTACGCTTCACTAGTTTACCCTGACTACGTTATCGCTGGCGCATCCACCGCCTCACAAGCAGTTTACCAATCAAATGTTGCAGCAACAACCACTTACACAACAATTAGCACTGCAATCACTGTAATCATGTACCTCTGGCAAGTTGTACTTGTAACTTTTGCAGCAAAAGCACTCACAGGATTCTCATACGTCAAATGCATCGCAACCGCAGTAGGCTCAGTAATCCTAACCGTTCTAATACTAAGTCTGCTATCAATAATAGGCCTAATCTAAGGCACCCAAAAGGGTTAAGGCAAAAGCCAAACCCAAAACTTTTCTTTTCTTTTCTTTAGTTTTTCTTTTGTAAATACTGAATTTTTGTTGGCGCAGGGTTTTCTTGCGGCTGCTTGAGGGATGTTAGCAATATTTATATTGATTGAGAACTTTTTTGCAAGTGAACTTAGCATACAGTTTGACTAATAACACAGGTGAAAAAAGTGAGTATGGAAATTAAAGACCTCCGCGATGGAGCTAAACGCGTCAGCGTCGAAGCAAAAGTTGTAGAAAAAGGCGACGTAAGAGAAGTAAGGTCAAAATTTGGCGATGCAACATACAAAATAGTTGACGCCGTTATTGCAGACGAAACAGGCAGCATAAAACTAACCTTATGGAACGAGCAAATCGAGCAGGTTAACGTTGGCGACAACATAAAAATTGAAAACGGCTACGTTACAAGCTTCAAAGGCGAAATTCAACTAAACGTTGGCAAATTCGGCAAACTAACAGTCGGATAAAACCGCCACACACTTTTAAATTTTAATAAATATTTTATTTTTTAAACTAAAGTTTAAGAAGGTTTTATGAAAAAATGTTTTGGGACAGCAGAAAAGCTGTCGAGTTGGGTTTAGTTGGTTTTTAGTTCGTTCATGAACTCGCTTAGGTCGATAACAGAGTTGCCGTTTTCGTCTTTGAGTTTCTGTTTTGCCGGCGGATTTTGCGGATAAAATGGAATTCTGTGAGTTACGCGGTCTTCATAGGTTGGTTCTAACTCGTTTTTGTAGAAGACACCGATTGGGATTCTGTCGCCCCATTCGCGTGCTTTATCAAAGGCAGCCATTTTTTTCGGGAAATCTTCGTCCCAATTTTTAACTACTGGGTCAAAGCCTTCTGCGTCCAGTTTGTAGAGGCGTGATTGTGGTTTGCCGTTAGCGTCTTTTCGGTCTTCGCCGTTATACCAGTCTTTTGTGTTGATGTTGTTGTATGTTGGGCATGGCTGTAGGCAGTCGATGAATGCTAAGCCTTTGTGCTGAATGCTTAGCTTTATCATGTCTTTAAGATGCATTAAGTCAAAAGCGTATGACCGTGCAACGAAGGTAAAGCCTGAGGTAACGGCTAAAGCTACTGGATTGACAGGCTCGTTAATGTTTGGTTTGGGCAAAGATTTTGTTTGAACGTTTCGTCGAAGTGTAGGGGAGGCTTGTCCTTTTGTTAAACCATAAACGCCGTTGTTATTGATAACGTAGGTCATGTTAAGGTTGCGTCTGCCAGCGTTAACAAAGTGTCCAGCGCCAATGCCTAAACCGTCACCGTCACCTCCGATGGCAACCACAGTTAAGTCTGGATTAGCCAGTTTGATGCCTAACGAAAACGGTAAGGTTCTGCCGTGCAAAGTGTGAACACCATTAACTTTTACGTTGTGAGGATGCTTTCCTGAGCAGCCTATACCTGAGACCATTACAACTTGATGATGTTCCAATCCAAGTTCAGCAAAGGCAAACTGGAACGCATTCATTATTGCAAAGTTGCCGCAGCCAGGACACCAGTCTGCATAAACGTCTGTTCTAAAATCTGAAGGTTTAAGAACCAAACATCAACACCTCTCTTTCATTTGCTTTTCCGGTTAAAACCGCTCTTAAAGCGTCTTGTACTTCAGTCACCGTCATTGGGCGGCCTGTGTACTTTAGAATTTGATTAGTTGGGCTTATGCCAGTGTTCTCTTTGACTACTATGCCTAGTTGACCTAGATAGTTGTGTTCTATGTCGATTATGCGTTTTTTGCCCTCTAAAACTGAACGAACTTTCGCGGCGGGCAATGGGTGAATCATGCGTATTTGCATAAAACCGCAGCTTAAGCCTTCCTCTTTGAGGTTGTCTATGGCTTCAATTATTGCCCCTTTAGGTGAACCCCAACTGAACACAATGTTTTCAGAGTCCATGTCTCCATAAAAATTCAATTTTTCTTCCATTGGCACTTCTTGGTCAATTAGCATCAATCGGTTCATACGCTTCTCCATCATTAGTCGCCTGTTTTGGGGGTTTTCACTTATGTGACCTTCCTCGTTTCGCTCATCACCAACGTACCAGCTGACAGCGTTTTTTGTGCCAAGAAATGCACGTGGGGAAATGCCGTTTTCAGTTAATGTGAAGCGTCGGTATTCTTTGCCTTCAAGGTCCTTCTCGGTTACGATGTTGCCTCGTTCAATCTTAAAGCTGCTGTAGTCAAACATGGGGTAAGTTTGTGAACAGTTAGCCATGGCTTTGTCCATCAAATGGATTACTGGGACTTGATATTTTTCTGCCAGATTGAACACTTTGGCGGCGTCATAGAAGCATTCTTTGATGTCTCCAGACGCAAGGATTATTCTTGGGAATTCTCCATGTCCAGCGCGTGTTGTGAAAAGCAAATCTTGCTGCCCATGCCGTGTTGGGAGTCCAGTTGCTGCACCTCCACGTTGATAATAGGAGATTACGACTGGGACTTCATTCATTCCTGCCCAACTTAAGCCTTCAACCATCAGTGAGAAGCCTGGTCCAGATGTGGATGTTGCGGCTCTTGCGCCTGATAAGCAGGCTCCTGATGCCGAGTTTATTGCAGCGATTTCGTCTTCGGTTTGAACTACAATTATGCCTTCGTCACCTTGGCTGGTTTTGAGGATTTCGTGGGCTTCAAGGTATTCGCTTTCGTCTGCTGCTGGAGTGATGGGATAATAGGTTTGTACTCTGCAGCCGCCAAGAACTTTACCCATTGCGACAGCTTGGTTGCCGTTTACAAAAATTCGAGATTCAGAAGTATCTTGTTTTTCAAGTTTATACTTAAAGTTGCCTTTGAAATTGTTCAACGTGTACTCGTAGGCAATGTTTAGGGCGGCAACGTTCGTTTCAGCGATTTTTTCGTTAAACATTACTCTGATTGCTTTCTCAACAAGGTCTTTGTCGAATTTTAGCATTGCAAAGGAGATGCCAACTGTCAGGACGTTAATCATTTTGGTTAGTTTGCTTAGTTGAGGTATGCCAAGTTTTTTGCTAAGTTGAGTAATTAAATCAAGATATGGCACCTCAAAAACTTCGATGTTGCGCTGTTTTGCGTGGTTGAGCCAATCGTTTACTGTTTCGCCCAGATTCTGCTCTTTCATGTAAG
The DNA here is from genome assembly GCA_050108115.1 of Bathyarchaeia archaeon. Classification (GTDB taxonomy): domain Archaea; phylum Thermoproteota; class Bathyarchaeia; order Bathyarchaeales; family Bathycorpusculaceae; genus Bathycorpusculum. Next base: position 934,089 of record JBNIDP010000001.1, read on the forward strand.
CGACAAGTTGGTCTTTGTACTCAAAGGGCAACGTGGGTATACTTAGGATTTTTTGGTTAACTTGTTGGGAATCAACAATTACGGCTCCTTCCGGCATTACTTCGTCAAGATGCCTAACTACTGTTTCAGCGTCAAACGCCGCCAACAAGTTAACATCATTAACGTTTGCCAATGTTGCAGTTTTGGATATTCGTAGGTGAAAATAGCTGTGCAAGCCTTTGATGTTGGAATGGTATTCTCTGCGGCCAAAAACGTACAGTCCGCCGTAACCGCAGGCTTTACCAAAAATGTTAGCGGCAGTATCTACACCGCTACCTTGAGGCCCGCCAGCCATCCAGTTTATACTCTCAATTGTCAAACCATATTTCACTCCTGAAGCAAACACTTTCTTTTAGTTTGGCGTTTTTATCCGCCTGTTGCCTTATCGCTGCCTATACAGCAGGTACAACTATAGGTTTCCCCACAGTAAGGGCATACGCATTTGCAATCATCGATAAAGTTTCCGCATTTCTCGCAACGGGGACGTTCTTCTTTAGCCATCCGCTTGCGCCTTCTGCAATTAGAGCAGTGGTCTAAAACTATAATTAATGTTTCGGAAAATATGTCCACGGAAAAAATGTTAGCGTCATCGTTTAGCGCTATACTGCTTTTACGTTAAAATTTGACAAAACACGTGGCAAGCAACCCGATTTTTAAACAGTTAAACAAAAAGTAGGTGATGCTACATTCTCTTTGGGTCCCTATTAAAACTTAAGCCTATAAAGGATAGGCGCGTAATGACTTTTTATTAGTTAGCCTAACGCAGATTTATACCAGCAAATTGTAAACTGCTTTTTGCATTTTAGGTTTCTACAAACCAGGAGCGCCTCAACCATACCGATTGCTGCAGGGTTACTTTGGGTAGTATACGTCATTACCACTTTGACTAGCTGTGTTGCCCGAAACTTTGCCTCCAGACGAATTAAAACTGCCGTTCCCAACATACACACCACCGCCACAATTTGCCGTGTTACCAGAAATCACACCACCACTCATACCTAAATCGTCATCGCTACATACACCACCGCCAAGGATAGCTGTATTGTTAGAAATCACACCACCAGACAACCTAAAAACACTAAACATAAAATAGTTAAGCACGCCACCACCCTTATCCCATGCAACATTATCAGAAATTTCACCACCACTCATACTAACATTACCATAAAGATTGTACACACCACCACCAACGCTGGCTGTGTTGCCACAAATAACTCCACCATCTAAACTAAATATCTTCCACCTGTTAAACACGCCACCACCAGCCTCGGCTGTGTTACCAGAAATTTCACCACCACTCATATTAAAATCAAAAGCATTAAACACGCCACCACCATGACCACCACCAGGCAAACCACTAACGTTATCCTCGCCACTACCAATACTTACTGTGTTGCCAGAAATTTTGCCGCCAGTCATTTCAAACGTGCCATAGTTAAGTACGCCGCCCCCACCAATGTAAGCTGTGTTGCTAGAAATTTCACCACCAATCATACTAAAATTTCCTAAATTTACCACGCCACCACCCCACTCTCCATTAAGCGTCACATAATCCTTAGGCATAGTGTTATTACAAATCACACCACTATACAATATTAATGCACCATCAAAATCGACAAATACCCCGCTACCATAAACACCCTCTTCATGAGCCACAACAACACCATCAAGTCGCAACACACCACCAGTCTCAACAATGATAGTGCTCTGGTTATTTGCACCAATCAACTTGTAAAACCCATTTTCAATGTTACTGCTTGTTAGAGTGATATCTTTACCTGCTGGAATGATAAGGGCTTCTGTAAGCTCAATATCACCATCAAGAGTAATAACGGTAGGTCCTACAGCATTATTAACTGCCGCCTCTAGTTCAGTTTCAGGAGTTTTTGTCATAAAAGGAAAAGCACCATTAAACACCAAAAATAAACAAGAAAAAACCAAGACTATAATGAACAATAAAGAAACAAAAAACAAACCTTTCCTTCTGCCACTACCATGAATAGTGTGCAAATTAAGTTTGAACCTAACATTTTTCACACCCACACAGATAACCTCGACAGAGACACATCAGCAAACTTGAAAAAATTAAACAAATAAAAAGAAATATTTAGTCACCAATTTGGGTGCCAGCAGATCTTGACTCATTTAGCGCAGACGCTAAAATGCATTCGTATTCTCCAATTTGTACTATTAATCCCTCAGTTATCTCAGATGGCGACATATTTTGGTACTCTTCAAGTGATACTACTACAGGAGGCTCTGATGCAATAGGGATGTCTACAGGAACACCTGTTGTCAATCCAGCTGAAATCATCACATTATACATCCGTTCATACTCAGCAGCATCACCATCACTCACATACCTAGCATACATTTGACAGAAATCTTCAAAACTAACTGGATGTTGCGAGTCATTCGAAACATCAGAAGCTTCCAGAACCGTTACAAAACTGCTACAAAACAGTGCAGCTACAAGAGCAAAAACTATTGATAGCCGCAATACTTTCAAGTTGCTAAATTTTTTGAGCATTTTGTATCAACAGCTATTCATTTAATAAATAGCCATATTTATGTCTCCTAAAAGAACAGTCTGTTCTTTCTGGAGAACAATATTTTTCTGTTGTTTCTATAGCAAGACGATAAAAAATGATAAAAAATGCTACTATACAACTTTTTGTTATGCTATACAAACGAATTTAAAATACTCTCACAACGCCGCAGTATGGGCAAACGCATTTGCATTCGTCAAAGTTTCCACAATTCTCGCAACTGGGACGCTTTTCTTCAGACATCCAACTGCGCCTTCTGCAATACAATAAGTGCAGTGTTTTGAAACTATAGTTAAGGTTTCGGAAAAACCGATTGAAGAAAAAGCGATAAACCGAGTGGTTAGCAACCTATTTGCAGCCTATTAGGATGCTATTAGAAACTCTATGCAGTAACCTATAGGGGGTAGGTAAAAACAAGAAGGGGTAGACTCTATCCAACCCAAAACTGCAAAACACTAAGGGGGTAGGTGCTATTGGCTGAATTTTGTGTCATTAATATGTTGGAAAACATTAGAAAAGAAAAACTGGGCTGATAAAAACAGCCTGTGTTTACATGCCTTGTTTAAGGCGACGATAGGTTACGTAATCAACGTATTCAATGAACGGGTTTTCTGCAAGGAATTTAACAGTGACTTTTTGGCGGCTTCGTTTATCAAGTATCTGGCTTGTTGCCCGCAGTATGTAAGCGTCGCTACCTGCACCTGAACCGTAACTTGCTACAAGGATGCGGTCATCTGGTTTTGCAATATCCAAAATCGCCGCTAAACCAACAAGCGACGCACCCGAGTACGTGTTACCGAATTTGGTCATTTGAATTGCTGGCATGAATTGTTCTTCTTTAAAGCCCAAGTCTTTGGCGATGCGTACTGGGAAACTGGGGTTTGGCTGGTGTGGCACGAAATAGGTGAAGTCGGCTGGTTTCATGTTGCATTTTTCCATAAGTGTGCTTGCGGATTTTCGTACGTGTTTGTGATATGCTGGGTCGCCTGTGAATCTTCCGCCGTGCATTGGGTAGGGTTCGCCGTCTCTGCGCCAGAAGTCTGGTGTGTCAGATGTGCAGCTGTACCAGCCTTCAACTTCAGCGATAACGTCCTTTTTGCCAAAAATGAAAGCGGCTCCGCCGTAACCTACGAAAGCGTCAAGTTCGCCGCCGGGGCATCCGCGTGGTGCAGCTTGAGAATTATCTGCGCCGATAACCATTGCGTAATTGATGCCTGAACGTGGATAATTTACAAGTGCACAAGCATCTTTGAACATGCTTGAAGCAGCTTTGCAGGCAAATTCTGTGTCAACTGCGTCGACGCCTTGAAGGTCACCGCACTTTTCACCGAGTTGCAGCACTTGGGCAACTTTAGATGCGATGGGTTTAACAGCGTACGGGTTTGATTCAGAGCCAGCGTAAACTTTGCCTACCCAAGAACTGTCAATTCCAGAGTGAATAAGTGCAAGTTTGCCAGCTTCAACAGCGGCTGTAACGGAGTCTTCATCGATAAATGGCACTGAACGTTCGATGCCGCCGTCTTTTATGCGGAAACGTGAACTGTAAGCACCATAACCAACGATGCCGGGCACGTCATAGTCTTTGGTTGGCTGGATGACTTTGTATTCTTGATGCGGATAATACTCGTCTGCCAACGTAAACGCTAAAGAAATTGTTGGAACAACTTCGTTTTTGCCTACTGAGTAGCGACGACGGAACCGTGGAGTGACTTCTCTGCCTTCAAGACTGGCCAAGTCAAGGTTACCCTTGTTTAAAAGTTGGTCAGTTATTCTTGCAGGCACACGGATTTTGCCGTCATGAAAACTAACCATACCAAAAACGAAACGTTCAAACTTGCTAAACTTGTTAGTCGGTTCATCAATTAACGTGCACAGCTCAAGTTTACCCTTCTCATAGAAAAGGTCAACATTATCCATTTTGCCGTAGCTTTTTCTGCCGCATTTACCGCAGTAATCACGTACTTCAAAGTATTCTTTACCGCAGATTTGGCAGCGGCTTGCACGTAATCGGTCACCAAGATAAGATACTCTACGTTCTATTGGTTCACTGCTCAAGTTTATTCTCTCCCTAAAATGCTTACATAAGCTTTCGTGCCAAACCCTTCAAACTCCAAAGAGCCACCATACTTGGGTGCGGCACCATCAAGGGTTACTTGGCGTTGGTCAGCTTTTCCTGTTAATTGACGGAAAATCTCGTAAATCTGTGCTCCACCAGTTGCGCCAAGCGGGTTGCCGTCAGCTTTTAAGCCGCCATCAGTGTTAACGTACAATTCTTTGTCATCAATTTCGTAGCAACCTTTACTGTTTGGGCACGATTCAGCTATGCTTTGCCATGCAGTTCCAGCAGCACAGTAACCCAAGTCTTCAAGAGAAACCATTTCCATCATAGTGGATTGGTCGTTAACTTCCCAAAGCTTGACATCCCAAGGGGTCAATTTACTGGTTTGCAAGGCTTTCTTCATAGCGATTTGGGTTGCAACAAAATAGCTTAACTCGTCTCTGGCTGCGTAATCAAGATAGTCTGTTGCCGCGTTACAGCCGTAAATGTAAATTGGAGTGGCACCCATTTTTTTAGCTACTTCTTCGCTGGTAAGAATTAATGCAGCTGCACCATCAGTAACTGGAGCATAATCAAATAGGCCTAAAGCTTTGTTTGCAGCTTTTCGTGAACTTAACACTGCTTCTAAACTGATTTTGCGTTGATACTGCGCATACGGGTTTTTTGCACCGTTAGCATGATTCTTTATTGCTACTTGAGCTAAAGCATTGTACAGTTTATCAAGGTTCTCACCTGTTATGCCATGCTTTTTGATGTATGCACGAAGCATAAGCTCATGGTTAGCCTCTGTGGTTCCACCTGCATAATAACTCCAAGGGTCTTCAAGCAACATGAGGTCGTCGCGGATTTTGTCCCAACGGTCAGTCATCTTTTCTATTCCGCCAACTAGAACAGTATTGTAGACGCCAGCCTGTATTGCGTGACATGCTGTTTTTAGTGCTGCACTAAAGGAGCGGGTTACTTCCATGGGCACGTGAAGTTCGGTTAATTCAGAAAGAAAACCTTCTTCAAGCCCAAGCTTGTTGGTGATTGGTAAAAAACAGTCGGACATATAGCATGCTTCTAGATTTTTTCGTTCTAGATTGCATTCATTTGAGGCTGCAAGCCAAGCTTCTTCAATTAGCCTTTCTGGCTCTTTGCCGTAATGTTCTCCAAACTTTGTTCGGCCAACAGCCACTATAACGGGACGATTTTGCATAATCTGTTTTCTTCCCTCGTTTAATAGCAGTACAACTTTTCTAAAAAGATTATTAAGTGTTTGCCATATTTGCGAAGTTTAAGCCTGAAAAAAACAGTTGACAAGCCCTAAGTCGACTTAGACATGATTATGATTAGTTATCTCGTTTTCAATGATTTTCTCACGCAAGCTTTTGATTAATTCTTGTAATTTATAGCTTAACTCTACAGGATACATTTCAGCTTCAGTAACCGCTTTGTACTTTTCCGAAAGATTGGAAAGATTTTCAGCGGCAAAATCCTTAATCTGATTAAGCGAAGGCAAAGTGTAAGTTAATTTACCTTCAGACATCACCTTAACAAGCAAAGGTTCAGCATCCACTTTCTCAGAAGCCAAAGCTATAACATCCCGCACATAGTTACCTTCAGAGTCTTTGTAACGGTAAACTTGCTTACGACCCGGCAAAGTCAACTTGTCAGTGCTTAGCTTCATTATAGGCGAATAAACGTCAGGCGCCGTCATGGTTTCACATAATTTATAGATAACATCAAGGTAAGGACGGTCAGAAGAAGTACCCATCTTTGTACCTACACCAAAAGAATCAATTTTAGCACCCTTACTAAGCAATTCGGCAATGCGAAACTCATCCAAGTCACCGCTAACAAAAATTTTAACATAACCCAAATCGTTCTCATCAAGAATCTTTCTAATTTTCTTGCTGGTTTCAGCTAAATCACCGCTGTCCAACCGTACACCGCCAAGCCTAAAACCCTTAGCTTCAAGCTCCTTAGCCACAATAACAGCTTTCTCTAAACCCGCAATGTCATCATAAGTATCAATTAACAATGTAGACTTGTCAGGGAAGGTTTTTGCGAAAGCCCGAAAAGCGTCAAGCTCCTTGGAATACGACATAATGAAAGAATGCGCCATAGTTCCAAAGACAGGAATATCATAAACCATGCCTGCAAGCACGTTAGAAGTCCCCTTGCAGCCAGCAATGTAACTGCTTCGAGCCACTTTCATGCCCGCATCAATTCCTTGTTCACGACGTAAGCCAAATTCAATTACGCTTTTGCCCTTTGCAGCATGTATAACCCGACTGGCTTTAGTTGACATGGTAGTTTGCAGATTAACAGTGTTAAGAACAAATGTTTCAACAACTTGGGATTCAATAATTGGAGCAGTAATACGGACAAGGGGCTCGTTAGGAAAAGCGATTGTGCCTTCGGGAACTGCCCAAACATCACCAGTAAATTTGAAGTCCCGTAAATAATCAAGAAACGCCTGGTTAAACCCTTGACGTTTAAGATAAGTTAAGTGTTGCTCGGTAAATTTGATGTTTTGCAGATATAGCAGAATTTGTTCCAAACCAGTGAATAAGAAGTAGGAACGATTTTCAGGCAAACGCCTAATAAACAGGTCAAAGGTGGCAGGCTCAAAGTTTTTGTTATCAAAATACGCTGCACACATCGTTAACTCATAAAAATCGGTAAATAAACTCATATCCTCTTCTTTATAGGCGCCAAGAAACGGATGCATATATAGCTTAGAAAAACAGTTTACGATTTAATTCTTTCTAGCCAGCTAAAAAAGTCTTAAACCGAAAACCAAAAATCGTGAAAGGGTTAAGGAGGAATAACACCCATACGGGAGCATTCTTCTTTTAGACTATCTCGAATACCTTTTAGACTTTGACGCTTCTGCACATATTCATCACCAGATATTTTTTCGCCTCTGAAATCACTGTCTAGCTCGGTTAATTGAGTGTTTATTTCAGTTATTCTTTCTTTGAGGTGCTCAACATAGGAACCTGCATGTTCTTTCCCAGCGACATCAGATGGAGCCAAAGAAGTTTTTATTACGCCATCTTCAATACGCAATATCCGATGCGAAGCACGAGCCACGTTTGGATCATGGGTTACCATAATAATGGTTTTGCCAAGACCCTGATTGATTTTTACAAGGTATTCCACGATTAATCGTGCATTTGCAGTGTCCAACTCACCAGTTGGTTCATCAGCTAAAAGCAAGGGTGCATCATTAGCTAAAGCAGCGGCAATAGCGATTCTTTGCTGTTCGCCACCACTCATTTCTTCAGGCTTGTGTTCAGCACGGTCTTGAAGGCCAACAGTTTCCAACAGTTCCTGCACACGCTGTTTACGTTTCCCTCTTGGCACACCTGAAGCAACCATGGAGAACTCAACGTTTTCTTTGGCGGTAAGAGTTGGAATTAAGTTAAGGTTTTGAAAAATGTGACCCACAATTTTTCTTCTGTAATCTACAAGTTGGTTTACTGAATAGTTGGTTATGATGTTTTCTCCAACTTGAATGGTGCCTGCTGTGGCTTTGTCAAGTCCGCCGATTATGTTTAGTAGGGTGGATTTGCCGCTTCCACTTGGACCAATAATTGAGACAAGTTCACCGGAGGTTATGTCGAGGTTTAAGCCGCGTAGGGCTTGCACTTCTATTTTTCCTGTTTGATGCACCTTTACTAGGTCTCTGATTTTAATGTTTAAACCCTTCATCTTAATCTCACCATTTTATCAAGTTTAGTAACGTATCGCCTTGCCATAATCAAAACCGAAAGTATTACTGAACCATAAATTAGGGCAATGTAAAATCCAATCTGTTTTATTGCTTCAGCTGGGAAAACCATATGTCTTGTTATAAGAGCCGAAACAGTTGACCCAGAAGTTGAAACAGTCCCATACAAAATTACGGTTCCAGCCACTAACCCTAGAATTACTGAGAAAGTTATAACAGCAATATGTTCTGTTAAAAACATCCACACCAGTTGCCTGTAAGATAAGCCTCTAACACTCATCAAAGTAGCTTCACGGCTACGCTCCTTTAAACTTACAAGGCTTACAAGCGCTGTTCCAACAGAAGCAGAAAGCACCGCAAAAATCAAGCCTAAACGTTGAACATCCAAAGTCTGCAGACTGCTATAAGTGTAAGAATTGTTATTCTGTTGCGAATTCAGCCATTGTTCATCAAATGAGTCTACACCATAAATTTCCAAGTCAAGACTTCGAATTTGTTCTGCAACTTGAGTCCCGTTAATTCCGTCCTGCAACTTTATCAGCATAGTAGTGTCAAAATGTTCAAGCGGATATGCGTCACTGCCAATTGTCATATTAAAAAGGTTTCTTGGAACATATGACCATGTCTGTACGGCGTACGTTTGGCTACTGGAACCCGTTTTTACTGGTTCAGGACCATAAAAACCTACAACAGTTAATTTTCTTGAACCTGAGGGGAAATTAATGCCTACTTGATCGCCGACGTTAACGTTAAGTCGTTGTGCTTCTCGTTTCTCAAGAATAATGGTCATATTGTCAGCCTTTAAAGCGTTCATGGCTTGCTCCATACTTGCACCAGTGAACCATTCGGGTTCAAAATAAGCAGATGCTTGCCATGAGTCAGGATCAATAGTTTTCACATATGATTGACCATAATTTTGAGAATTCTGAGAAAGCTGGTATTCTAAAGTAGAATTTTTGATTCCAGAAACATTTTCTAATATATTTGCCACAATAACAGGGGCTTGAGACGCATTTGTGATACTTAGACTTATGTCGGCGCCAACTTGGTTATGTACTGTTCTTGAAACTAAATCTTGTTCACTTGCTATTTGTCCTGTGACTTGAACACTATACCCCACTATAAACGCAATCAAGAAAGCTATCGCGGCTAACCGTTTGGGGTTTCTTCGCACGTTCTTTGCGGCCAAAGCACCCAAGTCACCAGTAAGTTTGTAAATACTAGTTGTTAACTGTTGGAATTTCAGAGAGTTTCCTACAAATAGTTTGGTGGTGCCCCAGAAGAAAAATAGTGGACCAAAATAGGTTAGGAAAAGGTCAAAGTAAACTATGATTTGAAGTAAAATCCAGTTAAAGCCGCCCGCTGAAGAGAATCCTTGCTGAACCAAAAGGTTAGGCACATTTATGCCTAACGCAAACATGCTCATTTTGTAGGTACCAAAAATAAACGCTATCCAAGCGGGTAGCATCTTTCGGTAAGATGTACCTGAATCTAAGTCGACGTATTCCCTTAATGCCTGAACGGTTGGAAGCCTTGAAGCGTTTCTTGCAGACCTAAAAGCAGAGAATAACGCTAAAAGAATACCAAAAATTACAGTTACCAGCATTGTTGTTGGGTTTAAAAGTGAAAGATTAAACATATTGCTAAGGGTCAATTCGCCTATGAAGACCTGGTTTAGGGCTAAAGCGCATACTACGCCGATTGCGCCCCCGATTAGACCAATGGTTATTGCTTCGATTAAAAACATTCTTTGTATTTGTCCGCTTGACATTCCTTTTGTGGATAATAAGCCGATTTCGCGTCTTCGCAGATTGTAGGATACATCAGATACTGTTGAACCTAAGTACCAAGCAACAAAAAATACGGGAATTGATACCAAAATAAAGTTAAGCAAAGTGGTAGAGAAGTTATATTCAAAAGTCGTTAAAATGTTACCTAAAAGGTTGTTTATATTACCATAAGTCTCAAAGTACGCTAACACATTGTTCTGAATATCGTCAGCTACCGTTTGGACATTTTTGGCTGAAGTTGCTGTATCCCAAGGGTTTAACAGTTTATCATGGTCTACATTGATTAGAAATGTAGCACTAATTGCACTATTAGTAATGTTAGACCACAATTTTACAAACGTAGAGTTCCAGCCGACAATCATTATGTCTTGCTGAATGTTGTATCGTTCAATAGAATCACTTGGACCAAGCGATGTTGCCAGAAAACGGTTTCCAGAAACGTATGCGTAGCCTTTATCGGTTAAATCAGCATAACCTGCAACCGTTAAGTTTACCGGGATATAGGTCGAATTGTAATATTTGGGCATTGGAAAAGAGATTGATGTTGAAATGTTATCGCCAATATTTATGCGGTCTTTGAAAATGTTGCCCATTACAAGGTATGTTTGGTTTTCGCCTATTTCACCTTCAGGACGGTTTAGCCATTCGTTGTTGATTAACTCTGAGTCTGGGAAAACTACTATGGGAATAAAATAGCTGGACGTAAAATTGTCGTTTGGTAATTTAGAGGTTTGATAAAGCCTACTAACCACTGTAACGCTTTTTACACCTTCAATGCTGGAAATATTGTTCATTGCCCAAGCAAGATTAGTTGAATTAATTGTTGTACTAAATTCTAAATCGGAAGTAACTTGTTTTAGCTGCGTGTCAAGGGACTCTTGTGCAGCAAGATTAGCTTTAATATTTATAGCTGCAAAAAATGTTGAAGCAAGTATTACGCCGATTAACAAGGCAAAGAATAGCTTCCAGTTGCGGGTAACTCGTTTAAAGGGGTATAATAGAGGCATTAAGTATCAAGCTTTATTACACCAATCCCTTTTTAAGTCTACACTTTAGAACACCAAAAAATATAAAAGAACAATTCAATCAGCACAAATATTTATCAAAAAACAAATCTCAAAGAGCCAAAATGCATAAAAAAATCAAAAATTAATTCAAAAAACATACAAGAAAAATTAGACAAAAAAAGAAAAAAGAAAAAATTTAGTGTTTTCTCAGAATTAAAGCGCCGACTATAGCAATTGCAATAACGATGACGATTACGCCGATAGCCATGTAAGTCATCAAGTCAGCAGTTGTAGCTACTGTACCGCCGCCTGTTGTTGTAGGTGTTGGACTTGACTGACCACCTTCTGCCACGTTAACATATGCAGAAGAGAAGGAACTGCCGTACGAGTCGTCACCCATAAAGGTTGCAATCAGTTGATAATCGCCTGCAGTTGAAGGAACAGCCCAAGTATAACCAAAAGTGCCTGAAGCGTCACTTGTGACATCTGCAACGTGTACAAAGTTGCCGTTAGGGTCTACAGCATCTATCGATATTGGAACCCCATTAATTGTTACGTTATGGTAGTATCCGTCTATTGGCATCTGGAAATGCAGATAATCCATCCATGTTGACATTGAATCCGCTGAAACACAAGGCGTACCAGGCTGAGCTGGTGACATGTCAAGAATTGAACCGGTTATAACGGCACCTTGCCCTTGAGTTAATGCTGTTTGGGGCGCAGCCACAGTAAGTGCAGTTTGACCTTTGCCTATTACATAGAAGTAACCGCTATAGCTACTTGAAGCCGTTAAGTAGCCGTCTGAAGCTCCACCAGGACCAAGGTTTGCACCGCTTATCTTCCACATAAAGTCGCCGTTGGTTACGTTAAGGCAAATCAATCCCCAACCTCTTGTTGCAGGCTGAGTTGGCGTGTGTTCATTGTTTTGTACGTAAACTTTACCGTCAGCTATTCTAATTGTTTGAACCGCATAGACTTCATCAGTAATGTTGCTGTTGTAAGGTGTTTCAAACGGAACCGCAGGGTCAGCATAATGCCAAACTACATCACCGTTAGTCTCGTTAAAAGCCCAAACACCAGTATAACCAACACCTAGAACCATGTCACTGTAAGCAGCAACATCGTAAAGCCAGAATTCACCCCACGGATAATCATTTACTTCGGTCTCCCAAAGAACATCACCTGTGAAAATATCACGCGCTTGCACATAACCGCGTTCCATTTCAGCAATAAATCGTCCGTGTCTTGCCCATGTGTTGGTTGGTCTGTAACCTGATTCCATTAAGTCAACAGGAGTGGTTATGTTCCATATTAGTTCGCCCGTAGTTACGTCTACTGCCTGATACGTTGAGCCATAGTAGCCTCCGTGAATAAATCTGCTTTCAATAACAGTTATGCCGCTTTCTGGGTCATAAGCGCCTAAGTTGCCGTAGCTTCCGACTTGATAAAGGGTTCTTAGGCTTGTGGGAAGGGTTGTACTAATGTTGCTTACGATTCTAGATGTAAAGTTATTCGATGAGCCCTGTGTAGTCCAGTTTATCCAGTAGCCAGTATATCCTGTGGTGACGGTGATATTGGCAGCTTCGCGTGTGGCGTTGATAGAACCTGTATTCTGGAAAGCTAAATAGTAGCCGTCGCGATAGTACATTTCTAAATTGCCAGGTGACCCACCCATGCTAGCTAAGGTAATGTTAGCTGCAATAGCACCCGTCAAGGGGTTGATTTTGTAAAGTCGGTTTCCGCTTATTGTGATAAGTTCTGCACCGATTCCTGCAGCAGACCCTGCACCTGGAACAGCAGTATCAACGCCTTGCCAATATGCAATGCGATTAGGAGTTATGCCACCTTCACTAACTGGGATAGCATAATACTGTTCACCTGTTTGTAGGTCATAGCAAACTGCACAGGATGTTGGAACACCGTTTATTGGCACTGTTTTTGTTTGGTAGCATCTACCCATGAAAATCACGCTTGGAGTACCAGGAGCACTTAGTGAAGAGTACTGGCCAGCTTCACCGCCAATAATGCCAGCTACACCACCTAGCTCTTGCCAAAGAATGTGTGGCGTGTTTGGGGCAGTAACGAATGGACCATAATAGTTTTCTCTGTCACTAGCTTGGGTTGGTTGACCTTCAAATTCGCTCCATGGGAAGTTGCCTGCAATTGTGTACCATTCTCTGTTGTTGGGAAGAATTGGTCTCGTCCAAAAGCCAGTTGGTAGTGCTGATTGCCAAGAAGCCACTAAATCCTCCTGAACCGTTAAAATTGTTACAGGAGATTGGGCAGGGGCAACAAAAACTGACGGGTTATAGATTGCAGTGCTGAAATTTCCTGTACGTGTAGTAGAGAACTGTCCGTCACTCCAGTATCCTGCTGGGAACCATTCGCCCGCAAACGAAAACTGGAATTGCCATTCACCTGTTTGATCAACTATGTAAGAAAACCAGCTTGTTCCGTCGGCAACGTATGACTTTAGATCGACAATTTCAGTTGTACCATCGGGTTTTGTGATGTTCACTGTGTACCCAACCATGTATTTGCCCTCACCTGAAGGAAAAGTAATCCACACGTTAACCAAAAGTTCTTGACCTAAACCAATAGGGTTAGGTGAAACACTTAGAAAAGCAAGTGGATAAATTGTGTAGTCGGGTGTTTCTCCTGCGGGAACAGTTGTAGGTCCTTCATAGCCTGCTGTTGGTTGACCTCCATGTGCGGTTACTCCGCCAGTTGTTTCGTCTTGTGCTTCTACAGGGTTATCCATTATTACAATAAAAGTAGACAGCAAAAGCAATGTAACGACCGCTATTGTTTTCAAAATATTTGTATTAAAATTCTTCATTTTTTATTTTCACTTTTTAAAATTAGATATCGGTAGCATTCTCTAGAATAAATTTCGATAATTCTCTAGAAAAAGCTACTCAACTAGTAAAATGCAAACACTAACCTATAAAGTAATAGGCGCAAAGATGAGAATCATACCCAAAACCTAAAGTTCAAAAAATAAACCGCCAGTTTCAACTAAAAACTACGGAAGACTCACGCAGTTTACCGCATCTGGTTTTGAAACTCTTATATACGTCAAGTGCTAATTCACTGATGAGTGTCATGGCTGAAGTTTGTTCAACTTGCGGGCTCCCAAAAGATTTATGCGTTTGTGGAGAAATTGAAAAAGAGCAACAAAGAATTCGCATAAGACTTGAAACACGAAAATTTGGTCGCCCCACCACCATAATTGATGGAATTGACGATAAAAATTCTAACCTGCAAAATATTGCCCAAAAACTAAAAGGTTACTGTGCATGTGGCGGAACACACAAAAACGGGCAAATTATGCTCCAAGGTGACCACCGAGATAGAGTACGCGAATTCTTAATCAAGACAGGTTACCCACAAGAAAACATAGAACTACAGTAACCCCACTTTTACAGGGGTAAAGGGTGTAGAATGAAAAAGTTAGAGAGTTTCCGCGAAGTTTTCAAAACCGTTAAACATAGAAAACCAACTCAAATTTTTTGTCCAAGATGTGCAAGCCCAAAAATTCACTTATCTAGTGGGCTTGATTTATGGTTAACACCCAAATCATACATCTGTGATGAATGCGGTTACAATGGATTAATTGTAATGGAACTTGAAAAAGAAGAGAACATTAAAGAAAATAAAGAAATATAGTTGAAAAAGTGCCCGAGTTTTTAGTCAGGCAATTCAAGATTTAGTTGTTTTTTAAGGGTCTTGTAACGGTTTCGCACCGTGACTTCTGTTACGCCTGCAGCTTCAGCAATGTCTTTTTGGGTTTTCTTTTCATTGTTCTGTAAGCATGCAATGTAGAGGGCAGCAGCAGCGAGACCCATCGGGTCTTTGCCAGCGGCAGCACGTTTACGCCTTGCATCTCGAAGGATATTAATAGCGGCTCCTTGAGTTTTTCCAGAGATTCCAGTTTTCTCTGCAATCTTCGAAACATAAGTTAATGGGTCAGCAATTGGCATGTGTACGTCAAGTTCGCGTAGAAGTAACCGGTAGCATCTTGCGACATCTTTCTTGTCAACAAGACTTGCTTCAGCGATTTCACGCAATGTACGAGGCGTTCCACTTCCGCGGCAAGCAGCATACAAAGCTGCAGCTGCGATGGCAGCAATTGATCGACCTCGAACTAGACCTTTATCGAGCGCTTTTCTGTAGACTACGGCTGCTTTTTCTTTGATTGGTGGTGGAATGTAGACTTTATCAGATAAGCGATCTAGTTCAGCCATTGCTTGTGCAAGGTTTCTGTCTATTGATGAGTGTACTCTGCTTCGGATTTGCCATTTTCTGAGACGCCACATTTGCAGTCTTGTGGATAAGGGTAGTTTTCTTCCGAAAGCGTCCCTGTCTACTTGGCTAATGGCTGTCGATAAGCCTTTATCGTGAACTGAGTAAGATGTTGGAACACCAACACGACTTCTGGAAGCTTTTTCTTCTTGTGTGAACGCGCGCCATTCTGGTCCTTTGTCCATCATTTGTTCATATAAGACCAAGCCGCAGTCTCCGCAGACGGTTTCGCCAGTGTCGTAATCGTGAACTAGGTTGTCACTACCGCATTCAGGGCACTTGTCAGCTAAGCGCTGTGATGTTCTTGGTGCTTCTTTTTTGCTCAACTTTCTCTACTCCTTTTTAGGATTTTGCGTTATGACCTTCACTGTTGGCCTTTTGGGCTGAAGAAAACTTGTACATACGGTCCGCGCAAACTAAGCAAATGAGCAGATTTAATATATAAATCTTGTGGTCTTATTAAACCTATCGGACACATAATTTAACAAAAAACAACACATACCAGAACAATTTTATGGAAAAGGTTAAAGAAAAATGTTTACCTCAACGCGCGCGCTTTCCCACAATCTTCATCCAATTACACGGGAACGCTTATTAGGAAAAAAGCTTCCATAAACCTCTAACAGTAAATAACGTGCCCACAAAGACAAAACGGAAGCCCGGTGGTGTAGTGGTCAAGCATAGTGGGCTTTGGACCCGCCGACGAGAGTTCGAATCTCTCCCGGGCTACTTAATTCAGTTAGCCAACCGCCAATTTTCTTGTACAATCTTTTCACCCGAAACAATGGTAATAGCACGAAGATATTGGCATTACAAGTAAACTAAAAAGAACTGCAAACCAGCAGTGGATAAATTCTTAACATTAGTTTTTTGTGTAAAATTTTCCAACATTTTTATTGAGCCAAAATTGTCTTAAATTATAAATCTATATGGAACATCAATACTATTTACTTACAAAAATTAACGGATGATAAAATATGACGTTAACAAGCGAACAACAAGAAAAAATACGTAACTGGTTGGGCTATAAAAACGCCAACCAAAAATGTCCAATGTGCAACAAAAACCAATGGGCTTTTGGAGAAATCATCACCACAAACAAAGTAAACGAAAAAGGCAAAACAGAACCAGACCAATACAGCCCAGCCATGATTCAAATTATATGTACTAACTGCGGCTACCTAAGACTACACTTAATACACAAAGACCTAAACCTATTCTAAAAAAGATGCAAAAGCAAACAACAAATGTTACTATAAACAGTGCATTCTTCACGGGCAAAGTATGGCACCGATCCTGAATTTTTTGCAGGAATCCTGTTTTTACTTATTTTGCATTAATATTTCACAAGTGAATTAGAGCTTGGCTAGATTTATAAAGGAAAAAAATATTTTATGAAATGTGATTTAATTGCCTTATTGCGAAAAATGTGGTACTAAAGTAAACCCAGAAGCCAATTTCTGCATAAACTGCGGAACAAAACTTAACCAAACCCAAGCACAAGCATCAAGACCTGTTCAAGCAGCACCTGTTCAACCAACATCATTTGTGACAGCACCCGCACAGCCACAAGCCCAACCTGCAACCGTATATCAACCTTCATCACAAACATATCAACCACCTGTAGCACCTCAGGCACCTGTTGCACCTATGCCACAGCCAGCAGCACCTACACCAACTCCGGAACCAACCCCAAATGTTCAGCCACAGATACCCCCGCAACAAAGACAGGTAATCGGCGCTATTGCGTTAAGAAGACCTAAATCTTTTGGAAGATCAGACAGTTATACAGGAGTAATAACAGCTCAACAGTTTATTGTTGCACAAATGACGAGTAGCATGGTTAGTGACGCAGCAATGCAAGCACGTGACCAAGCAAAAGCTAACGGCAAAGGCTTTTTTGGACAATGGTCGGAGCAGCTTAAAGCATCTTTTGGTTATACAAAAAAATACCTCGAAATGGACCCAGCAGCAATTATTGCTGAAACACCCGGCAACTTTGCTATAGATAATAATTCAATATCGGAAATTAAATTGAAAACAAAGTATCTTGACCAAGACAATAATAGACAAGAATGGGAAGTACAGATACACTCGTTTTCTGGCAGTTATGAGTTTAGAATGGAGGACAACAACGACTTTGTCGAGCTACTCAAGAACGTATATCCAAACAGGGTAAAAATGCCGTTTGGATATTTCTCTAAGAGTGGCTTAAAGGTAAAGTTCTTCTAAACATCTTTTTTTTAATAAATTCAAGCTTTTCAATTTTTTTAGATAACTTAATAATAAATAAAAACCACGACATTAGAATTTGTTAAACTAAAATAATCTAAAAAGCAAATCCTTACATAAAAAGTAGGAATTAAGAAAGCAAATAGAAGTCGAATTAACGACAGAATTATTAAAACTGACCAAGCGAAACAGACTGTTGAGGAATTTTGTAGATTGAAATTGAATATGCAATATTATCATGACTTGCGTATGTTGTTGCTGGAGAGGGCGAAGTAGTGTTATCTGGTGGCGGAGTAACTTCTGAGCCAGGATTTACTGGATGCGGCGGTATAGCGGGTCCCAAAGATATTCCAATGACTATTACGATGACAATTACAATAGCCAAAAGAACAGCGAGAAGTGACCTGCGCCTTCGATGAAATGGCACATTTTCGGTCAAAACATTTCACCTAACTGCGTTAAACTTTAACAAAAAATTATTGTTTAAAGATGTGTGACTGAGACACCTCAATCACAATAGAGGTCTCAACCAATTAAGGTATGATAGATTTTAAATGTAGTATTCAATAGTAGGAGCGCTGTAAATTGCATGTTTTTTTGAGCAAAAAGTAGAACATAACTCACAAAAATCTGATGTGACATTATTCAGATCAACTTCACCCGTCAGCAGTTTTTTAGCGGTTTCTTGAGCCATAACCTGAATTTTAGGCAGAAACTCTTCAACCTGCTCCATGCCCTTGTAAGCCCGTTTACTGCTAAGATATTGGCTTACTGCTGCTTGGGTAGTTCCCAGTTTTTTGGCAGCTTCGGTTTGCGAAAGGCGATATTTTTGTACAAGTTCTTTGGCAAGCATTGACCTGAAAACGGGAAGTACATATTTGCCGATAACTTCGCATTGAGGATCCATGAATTATCGCACGTTGTTATAACGCGCTTATATTAATAATTGTTTTTCAACATTTTTGTAAGGATTAAGCAATAAAAATTTTAAGGCAGAAAATGTAAAACTGGAATCCATATAAGGGTAAATACAGTTTAAACGATTGCTTGAGGACCAAACAGTTGACCAGCGAACAAACAATGGTGTCAAAAGAGATGGCTAACGCTACAGCCACAAAAACCATCGGCTTAATTTCAGACACACACATTCCTTCAAGAGCGGCATGCCTTCCAAAAGAAGTTTTCAAAAGTTTTGAAAACGTAGATTACATAATTCACGCAGGAGACCTAGTTGAGTTAAAAGTAATTGACGAGTTAGAACAGATAGCACCTGTTTTAGCTGTCCGCGGCAACATGGATAACCCTGAAACCAACGAAATTTTACCAACCCTTAATTCATTAAAAATTTTTGACAGAAAAATCGGTGTAATCCATGACCCAGACACAATGTCAGGCATGGAAAAGATGCGTGAACTAACAAAAGAAAACGGTTTTGACGTACTAGTTTATGGGCACACACATAATGCCAACATAAAATGGGAAGAAAAAATTCTATACATTAACCCGGGAAGCCCGACTAACCCCTCGTCGTTACTAAACAAGCCGTCTGTTGCTCTACTTAAAATAACAAAAGACAGCATAACACCAGAAATAATTCACATTTAACCCCTTTAGCCGTTAAGCCATTAGAGACAAATAAAAATAAAATACAAAACCACACTCAGCAACAAGGCCAAAATCCAAGGCGTGAATGTGGCAAGCATTACCTTCTTTTTAGTGGCACATCATTGCAGTAATAATTAAGCTACTTGTGGCAAGTAAAAGATAATAATTCAAAAGTCAACCGGCCTCTAAAAAAGTTACACACTAGTTTTACTTTAACTCACCTCTCCCCAGACAGCATTAGCAGTTTAAACAGCCTCTTTAAAAGCAAAAAAGACACCATAGGCATTTTTGAGGAACAAATCATGGAACACAACATTGAGCATTGTAAAAACCCGTGGGAAGACACCTGCCACAGCGAACAAATCAAACTGTACATCCAATTCAAAGGAGAAATCATCCCGATCTGCGAACACTGTTGGAGCAAAATCGCCGACCAAGACAACGAATGGTGAAAAGAAAATGGAAAATTTCAGTTTAAACAGCGCAAAATCTTACATCGGAAAAAATGTTAATCTGCACCTAAAAGATGGAGCAGTAATAGTAAACGTACACTTAAAAGCTATAACAAAAGCTGAACTTGGCAAAACAAACCTGCTTGAATACACTCCATACGGAAACCTTTGTAGCAAAAAAATCCCTTTAAGAAGCATTGCATACGCCGAGATGCTTAACCCAAACATTATGTTCATTCCAAGCTAAATGTTCAGCCTTGGATAAAGCTAAAATAACCTTGTTAGAATTTAGGCTTTATGCGTTGTTCTCACTGCGGAATCTGCTGTACAGAAACAGAAATGCTGCTTTCAAACGAGGATATCAAACGGTTAGAGAAAAAAGGCTTCCACAAAAAGTATTTCATGAAAATTGACAAGCAAGGATACGCACAACTCAAAAACCGCAATGGATACTGCGTATTTTATGACATAGAGAAGCGTCAATGCAGTATTTACACTGAGCGACCTGAAGGGTGTAGAGTTTATCCAGTAATTTTGGATGAAGATGTAGGCATAATAATTGACGAAATTTGTCCTGAAAAATCTACTATTACCCCTGAAGAGAAAGAGGAGAAAGGCAAAGTGGTAATTAGGCTTCTTGAAGCTATAGATGCGGAAGCAGAGGCTAGACGTTAACGTTGCCTTAGTTGCTCCAACAGTTTTAAATAATTCATAAGTGAACCTTTCAAAGGTGAATCGGTATGCCTTGCACTGTTATTGTAGGCGCCTTCTGGGGAGATGAAGGCAAAGGAAAAATAATTTCGTACTTAGCCCTTAAAGACAAACTTGACTTTTGTGTAAGAACAGGTTCAGTTAACGCTGCGCACACTGTTTGGCATGAAGGCAAAAAATATGCCCTGCACATGGTACCAGCAGGTTTCATTTACGACAAATGCAGACTACTCATTTCTGCAGGCGCAAACGTGCATGTTGGACAATTTTTTAAAGAGCTTGAGTTAACCCGAGTTGACAAAAGCAAAATAGGCATTGACCAGATGGCGTCTATCATCGAGCAAAAACATAGCGAGCAAGACAAAGCAAGTGCAGTTAACAAGGGCATTGGAACAACAGGTTGGGGAGTAGGTCCCGCCTTAGAAGAACGCGTTCGTCGAACGGCTAAACTTGCAAAAGACATTCCAGAACTTAAACCCTTCCTTGCCGACGGCATAGCAGAAGTAAACGACGGATTAGATGAAGGCAAAAAAGTTCTGCTTGAAGGCACTCAAGGCTTCATGTTGTCACTTTTCTTAAGCGGTGGCTACCCATACGTCACAGGCAGAGACACCGGTGCATCAGCAATTGCTTCAGAAGCAGGCGTAGGCCCAACAAGAGTCGACGACGTAATGATAGTTTATAAATCATTCATTACCAGAGTTGGTGGTGGACCGTTACCTGGAGAAATCAGCAAAGAAGAAGCCATAAAACGCGGCTGGTTTGAAACAGCAGCAGGCACAGGCAGAGACCGACGTAGCGCGCCATTTGATTTTGATTTAGCAAAGAAAACAGCTAAAATCAATGGTGCAACTCAAGCAGCGCTAACAAAACTGGATTGCTTGTTCCCTAAATGCAATGCTGTACGTAAATTTGAGGATCTGCCGGTTGAAGCTAAAGAGTTCATTAAAGAAGTTGAAACAAGAACTGGTGTACCTGTTACATTGATAGGTACAGGGCCAGATGCGTTAGACATTATTGATCGTCGCTAATAGCAACTTTTATTTCTTTATCTTTTTAATTGTTTTTCAGAAGGAAAATCAACATGAGTCTGTTAAAGGGTCACAATAAAGCGATGACAAGTCTTCTAATCATGCTTTTTGTTGCAGGAATACTTGTCGGTGGACTTGCAATCTTTTTTATAACAATTAATGACACCACAGACTTACAAACGCAAGTTACAGGTTTACGAGCACAAATTTCTGAATTGGAAAGTCTGCAAAATGCTACATATCAAAACATTACAATTTACCAGAATGGTACGTCACTTTCAGAGTTGTACGAAAGTGTTAAGGACTCAGTTGTCTTGATTCAGGGAACCACCAGCGACGGAAGTGTTCAAGGTTCAGGCTTTGTCTATTCATATCAAGGACGCAATGTTGTAGTAACTAATTACCATGTGGTTGAAGGAACAACAGATTTAAGCGTCACATTCCAAAACGGCAACGGTTACTCTGCTACAGTGCTTGGAACAGACCCATACGCGGATTTGGCAACAGTCTCCGTTAACGCCCCAACAAACGAGTTCAAACCAATACAAATCGCAAGTTCAACAACCCTACGCGTTGGCGAACAAGTTATCGCCATTGGAAACCCATACGGGCTTGTCGGTTCTCTAACTACAGGCGTCATCAGCGCCCTCGGCAGAACCATAACTGAGGACACAGCAAACAGGTTCTCTATAGCAAACATTATTCAAACCAGCACACCGATTAATCCAGGCAACTCTGGGGGACCTATGCTAAATGCCGCAGGAGAAGTTATTGGTGTAACCACAGCCATCGTTTCAGATTCACAAGGATTAGCTTTTGCAATTCCCTCAAGCACTATCCTTAGAGAAATTGGTGAGTTAATTAAAACTGGCACCTACGAGGGACATTCTTACTTGGGAGTAAACGGCAATGACATGAATTATGATGCAGCTCAACAGATTGGTTCAAGCGTTACTTATGGGTGGAGAATTGCGTCCGTTGTGAACGATGGCCCTTCGAGCGGTAAGCTTCAAGTTGGAGACATCATTGTAGCCATGAATGGAGTCACTATTAAAAACAACGATAACTTGGCAAGCTATCTTGAAGAAAACACGTTACCAGGTCAAAGCATAGAAATTACAGTTATGCGAAACAACGTTAGCACGACGGTTATGGTTGTGTTGGGAACAAGACCAACAGCAGCTTAACATTCATTCTTCCTTTTGTTGGGTATAATATAGTTTTAACTATTACGCTGAATTAACTGAAATGTTAGGTTGAATGTGATGGCGTCTGCTTGGCGAGAACCTTACCATGTTGTACTTGAAGTTGAAAACAAACAGTGCAAAATGGTCAAAAAACTTACCACTTTAGGTTTAAAGCATCTAAAAGTTGTTGATGTACGAAGTTCAACCAAAAGGTCAGTGAAGCACTTAATGGACCTCGGCGAAGAGCAAGCCAAAAAAGTCCCTAAAGACCTCATGGCACATAAACGGGTAGAGGGCAAATCGGCTGTTTGGATGGAAAGTGAAGGCTGTGAAGTCTGTAACACCATTTTGGCTCATGACGCTTTTTTAGTCTCTGGAAAAAGCTTAGAGGACAATATGATATTGTACAGTTTTATGGTTCCCACCTTTGAAGCCTACCAAGCTATCCTTGCTGAACTGAAAAAGACTGGTCACAAGATTAACGTGCGTAAAATTGGCAAATTTGAACAGCAAATAGGCATTTTGACAGAAAAGCAGGAACGCATTTTTTGGCTGGCACTAAAAAGCGGGTTTTTTGATTACCCAAGACAAGTTGACATGACGGAACTCTCCAAAAAAATTGGAATAACCCCCGCAACGCTCTCCGAAATTATGCGCCGTGGCACACGCAGACTACTAGAACATTACTTCAAACAAGAGCTTTAACTCAAAAACAACTTACCAAGACTAACCTGCGTAGGCATTTTTAGCATTTTTAGTGAAGCCCAAAGCGTAGCAGAGTTACTGCTAATTACAGGCTTGTTAAGTTCCTTTTCTAGATGGGGTAACACCTTAAATGTTTGGAAGTTTGTGCAACTAATGAAGACTGCTTGGGCAATTGAAGAATCGGTGTTTAGAGCCAATGTTTGTGTATCATTTGGGGTGAGTCTGCCTATTTTCAGGTTTTCTCTAATACCTAATGACCTGTGGTGTACAACGGCAAAGCCGCTTTCAGTTAAAAATTCGATTTCTTTCTTTGCAACCTCTTCAATGTATGGTGTTGATAAAACAATTTTTTTGGCGTTCACCGTGTTTAAGGCGTCTACTACTGCAGTTGAAGTTGTAACAGCAGGGCAACCAGCTGTTTTAAAAATTTTTTCAGCTATAGATTTATCGTATCCTAACCCGTTAATGAGGCTACCGGATGTACAGGCAAACGCAATCAAGTCAACAGCTGCATCAGCCAAAAGTTTGGCTGCAACCTCGGTTTCTTTCTCCATATCTTGAAGGTCTTTGACGGTAACGTTATTTAGATGAATTCTTGCAAAATGCAAAGTAACATCAGAACAATGCAGTGCTTCTGAGAATTCTGGTTCAACAGTAGTATTGGATGATGGAATGATTACACCGAGCCGTTTCATAACCGTAATGAAACGGGTTGTTGCTTGTTAATATTTCTAAAACCTCTAAACCCATATCTATAAGGGGAAATGTCTATCTACAAAATTGCCTCATACTATCTTTAGTGAAGTATTATGAGCCAAAATCAAATGTTTTGCTACCAGTGTGAACAAACAGCTAAAGGACAAGGCTGTACTGTTATGGGCGTCTGCGGAAAAAACCCAGAAGTCGCCACACTTCAAGACTTGCTGGTTTTCAAACTGCGTGAACTTAGCCAGCTTATGCTTCAAGCACACAAAACAGGCATCAAAGATGAAAAAATAGATGTTTTCACATCTGAAGCACTGTTTGTTACTCTAACTAACGTAAATTTTGATCCAGAGGCAATCGTTGTATATCTTAGAAAAACAGAAAAACTCCAAAACCAAATTGCAAAACAGCTGAACAGTCAAACCTCATATCAGCCGTTAGCATCATCAATAAGTGGCTTAATTGAGCGAGGCAAAAAAGTTGGAATAAACGCTGACACAACAATTGACCCTGACCTGCATTCGCTGCAGTGGCTCTTGACTTTCGGGCTTAAAGGCATCGCCGCCTACACTTACCACGCATACCTGCTTGGCAAGAAAGATGAAGCAGTTTTCAACTTTATCTATCAAGCCTTAGCCGCGCCACTGGACAATTCATTGGGCGTTAACGATTTTGTAGGCTTAGTTTTCAAATGCGGAGAAATCAACATTCGAGCTATGGAGTTGCTTGACGCGGGAAACACAGAAACATATGGTCACCCAGTTCCAACAAAGGTGCCTTTAGGTGTAAAGAAGGGCAAAGCGATTCTGGTTTCAGGCCACGACTTAGCTGACCTTGAAGAAATATTAAAGCAATCAGAAGGCAAGGGCATCTACGTTTATACACACGGCGAAATGCTCCCAACCCATGGTTACCCCAAACTCAAGGCATACAAGCATTTTTACGGGCACTATGGTACCGCATGGTTTAACCAGCAAAAAGAATTCGCACAATTCCCCGGCGCAATCGTAATGACTACAAACTGCATCCAAAAACCCATGAACAGTTACAGCAGTAACATCTTCACCTCTGGACCAGTTGGTTGGCCAAGCGTAAAACACATCGAAAACAGAGACTTCACACCCGCAATTCATAAAGCTCTTGAACTGCCAGGTTTCCCAGTTGATACCGAAGGCAAAACTGTAATGGTTGGGTTTGGCAGAAATGCAGTGCTTAGCGTAGCTGACAAAGTGATTCAAAGCGTAAAAGAGGGACATATCAAAAAGTTCATCTTAGTTGGCGGTTGTGACGGTGCAAAAGGTTCCCGAAACTACTATGCAGAACTCGTTGAAAAGGCGCCTCAAAGCACAATAATTTTGACGCTAGCTTGCGGTAAATTCCGGTTCTTTGACAAAGAGTTAGGCACAATCGATGATATACCAAGACTACTTGACATTGGTCAGTGTAACGATGCGTACTCTGCAGTTAAAATTGCTCAAGCATTAGCAGACGCGTTCCATGTTGACGTTAATGACTTGCCGCTTTCAATGGTGCTGTCGTGGTATGAACAAAAAGCCGTAGCGATTCTACTTTCACTGCTGTACCTCGGCATAAAAGACATCCGCATTGGACCAAGCCTACCCGCATTCATCACGCCAAACATCCTAAAAGTGTTAGTTGAAAAATTCAACATTATGCCAATCACCACTGCAGATGAAGACCTCAAAGCAATAATTGGTTAAGCACTCACAGTTTAAAGAACTGTTGAGGCTTTCTCTCTTTTTCTTTTTTGTCTAAACTCGTTTGTTGAATAAAAGAGTGAAACACTCAGAAAGACTATTGACACTATTGAAAAGGACCCAGTGATTGCGAGATTATTAAAAAACAGATTGAAGAGTCCAACTATTAGAAAGGCTATAGCAAATATTACGTACGCATTGCTTCGGTCATTATCGGTGATTTTGGAAACGGGTTTAGACACAAAATCCACCCGTATCCTGTTATGTTTGCGTTTAGATTTAAGCTTTAAGCTTTTTTAGTAGCCAAGCCATGTTACTGCCCAAAGTCTCCATCGTTTTAATGCCTTCCACGTCGTTTTCTACTTCGCCTACTTTGCGACCGATACCAACGTTCCAGTAAATAGAGCCCGGAACAATCATCTCGCTGATAAGGAAGAAATGATTAATCGCATCAAAAGTTGGCATTGCTCCGGCTCTGCGTACGGCAACCACTGCTGCCCCGACTTTACGTTTGAACAAGTGGTCATTGTACATGCCCACGTAGCCTGCCCGGTCTATTAGAGCTTTGAGTTCAGGAGTCATCATTGAAAAATACGTTGGAGAACCAAAAATTATTCCGTCAGCTTCCGCCATCTTTTTAATGTACAAATTAACGTTGTCGTTTACTATTTTACATTCTTGGTTTCGTAGTTTTGCGCATGTTCCGCATGCCATGCAACCGTGAATCATTTGGCCGCCGAGTTGAATGAACTCGGTTTCTACGCCCTCTTCTTCCAAGGATTTTAGGACGTGTTTGATTAAGATGGAAGTGTTTCCTTCACTTCTTGGGCTTGAGTTAAAAGCAACAACTTTCACAACAGTTCACCAGTTTACCTGATAAAAGCTGTAAATAAAAGGGTAACGCCGCTTTATTGCGGCTTCTATTTTTTTCTTTTAAGTAAAAAGACAACGGCTATTATTGCTATTACTGGAATAAGGACGCCTATCAAAATTAATTCCGTTGGTAACGGAGCTTCTTTGGTTTCTGGCATTGCTGGCAACTGCATTAACGGGTAGCTGTCTTGATTTAAAATATCCACCACGTAAGGAGTGTCGCCGATTCCGTCACAGTCAGCGTCAACGCCTGTGTAGTCGCTCCAGTAGTTGCCTTCTTGTCCGTCGTCCCAAGAATGCCGCTCTTCAGTCATGTTGTATTCTTTGCAGACGCAGCCGCTAAGTTGTTGATTATTGCTGATAAAGCAGTTATGGCTGATTAGGATATCTGAAGGAATGTTTCCCATGTCGTTTACGGTTTCAAACCCGAAAAATAGTCCTTGTTGGTTGCCTGTAATGTTGTTGTAGGTTACATGGTTGCCTGAGCCTGAAAGCAGTACACCAACAATGTTGTTATAGATGCTGCAGCCCTGCAATGTGTTGTTTACTGAACGGATGTATGCACCAATAGAGAAGTTGTAAACAGTTAAGCCCGTGATGAGCACCCCAGACACGTCATCGTCAACATCTATACCAATAATGTAAGGTACCTCTTCCTCATAGTCAGGACCCCACCCTATTACTTGTCCATACTTATGTTGCTCCTCGGTAAGTGGACCAATAAGAGCATGACCAGCGCCGTTAAAGATTATGTTACTCTTTTCAATCAGAATTGGGTCGTAAATGTCTTGAGTTAAAGTGTAGGTGTCACCATCGATTTGTATGGGTGCGTCTGCTGGGTAGATTTTGCCGTTTTCTTGAATCACAATAGTGTAACGAATTACAGTATCATCGCAGACAGCCGGTACAACTAAAACAGTTATGGGCATACTTAATAGTAAGAAAACTATCAAAAAACTTGACATTGTTTTTTTGTTCATTAATCGGTCACTTTCCTATCTGACTTGTTTAACCAGTTGCGAGATTTGCAAACTGTTTTTCCTGCAAACTTGAATTTAAGGCAATCCTCATATGGACACATCTCCACGCACCGCAGACAATAAATGCATTGTGAAGATGCAACGTCTCCGCTTTTCTGCTCGTACACTTCTTTAACTTGCGTGGGGCAAACGCGTTTGCAGATACCGCATTTTGTGCATTTTTCTTCAGTCTTGTCTAGCCGAACGCCGCTTATCCATTTGAATGGCGGGAAACGGCTGAAGAGGGCAATTAATCCACCCAAGGGACAGATTTGACACCATGAACGTCTAAAGAAAAACGCTGCAACAGTTACTATGCCAAGAACGATTATGTTTGTTGAGGTTATGTAGTAGCCTAATTCATAGAAGGCCCCTGTTGTACTTTCTACGAGCCATTCAGGGCGCATTAACCCCATGCTGGTTTGAGTCAGAAGGCAGAGGGGTTTCATGGGGCATACTTGGCAGAAGGGGGCGGCGAAATTATTGTAGATAAATCCGCCTTGTTCGGTGCCTTCGACCAGTTGGGTTCCTGTTAATGCTTGGGAACCAAAAACGACACATAATACTATGATTAGGGCTAAGATAACGTAGCTTAACTGGTGGAAACGTTTGGTAAAGTTGTCACTGAATTGGCGGTGACGGATTTTTAAGGCGTTTCGCAGTCGAGTCATCAAGTCAGTATACAACCCAAAGGGACATACCCAGCCGCAGAAAACTCTGCCAAGCAATACCGCAGAGAAAATTAAGATTCCAAACAAGACCGCTAATCGTTCTAAACCTGAAGAATCATAGGTTACGCCCCAGCCTTTGCCGACATCCCAGAAGGGGTAGATGTTTGTTTGAAGCTCCCAAAGTGCACAGGTTACGGTTTTACCGCATGGGTAATAGCAGCCATAGAATGGCACGGGTATGCCGTCGGGCAATTGAACATTGAACAGTTGGTTGGCTATTAGCACTTCGTGAGGCGAGATTTGTTCTGCTGGAATCGGGAGATTTTGATGGTCAATGAAAATGCCTACAAAGATTAAGAACACTAAGGATACTTGTACAAACAAGCGAAGTCCGCTGATTTTTCTTGTACGGTTGGTTCTGCCCAAGGCTAAGGCTAAGACAGCTCCGCCTATGCTTATTGAAGCCATTGCGATAACAGAATAGTTAGGTCGGTATGCAGGCAAGGGTATTGGGGTAGGAACTGGTGCATCAGGGTCAGAAGGGTCAGTTACGATGGCGTGTAGGCGGTCGCACATGTGCCCATCGATGGCAAACACGTTCCAGTAACCTATCATATCGAGTTGTTGAGTGTAGGTAAAGTTGCCGTTTTCATCAGTTGTTGTCCAAATATCAATATAGGTGTAATCTGGGCGTGTGAAGTCTATGCGAACTGATTTGTTGTATTCGGCTGGACAAACCCACCCTGTAACGGTTATTGTACCGTTTATGTCAACTTCTGTTTTGTCTATTACAGCAGTTATGTGTGGACCATAACAAGCGTTTGCTTGTTGTACACTTCCTAAAAGTAAGCAAACAGTAACAATGAGAGTTAAGCAAAACGTAAGTTGCCGAACATACCCTCTCATGGGCTATTATCATATTTTAAATCTTATAACACTTGCCTTAAACACAGAAAATGGCACCAAGAAGCGTAAAGTAGCAAAAAAGTGCATAAAAAAGAAAACAGGTATTTAGTCGAGTTGATATGCTTCTTCGCCATGCTGACTAAGATCTAAACCTGCGTCTGCCTCTTCAGGACTAACACGTAAAGGCGAAAACACATCAACCAGTCTTAACAACAGATAGGAACTGACAAAAGCAAATGCTGCTACAACAACTGCCAATGCTTGAATGCCTAATTGTAGGAGGTTTCCGTAGAACAGCCCAGATACTGTTGGATTTATCGATTTATTAGCAAATAGGCCAACGGCTATTGCTCCAATGATTCCGCCGATACCATGGCATGCAAATACATCAAGAGTATCGTCAATTCGGGATCTACCAAGACGCCAGTTAGCAATAAGGTTTGAAACAACACCAGCAACTAAACCGATTAGAACGGCTTCTGAAAAGTTGATGTATCCTGCTACGGCTGTTACTGCCGCCATTCAACAAACTGCACCAACGGATATGCCGACTCCGTAAAAGAAACTTAAGGTGGGGGTCATAAGCATAAATAGTGCTGTGGACATCAGGACCCATGCGACAACTGCGGGGTTAACTGCCATAGAGGTCCCTCTTTTGATTGAGCGTTTACCCAGTTTCTTGGCAAACAAACATTTAAACTATGCATATGCTTCAATTTTTCAAACTAAACTAAACAATCATTTAAATCGTATTGAAAATATTAAATCACATGTTCAACAAAAAAAACTGTTACAGGCATAAAAAAATGTTCAAAAAACCACAAAAAACACGTAAACATTAATTGTACAGAAAACAAGCCTTTAAAAAAGAAACAAAAAAGGAAATGGTTGATGTTTAATCTAGTTGATAGGCTTCTTCACCGTGTTCACTAAGGTCCAAGCCTGCATCTTCATCTTCTTCAGTTACACGCAACGGCGAAAACACGTTAACTAACTTAAGCAATGCATACGAACCGAAGAACGCGAACGGCGCTACTACTGCAATGGCGATCAGCTGTGCTACGAATTGCCATACGTCTCCGAAGAACAAGCCGTTTACACCGTTGATTGATGCCGAAGCGAACAATCCAACAGCGATTGAACCCCAAAGTCCACCTACACCATGGCAAGCGAAAACATCTAGGGTATCATCGATTTTTGAACGTCCTGCGCGCCAGTTTGCTACGAAATTGCTGATAACTCCTGCGGTCAAACCTATGATTAATGCTGATGAAACGCTAACGTAACCTGCTGCGGGCGTTATTGCAACGAGACCAACGACTGCTCCAACTGCAATGCCTACAGCTGAGGGTTTTCCTTTGCGAATCCAATCTGATATCATCCAGCTTACTGCGGCTGCGGCTGCTGCAACGTTTGTAGTAACTAAAGCCAAAACTGCAAGGTCGTTTGCTGCAAGTGCGCTTCCTGCGTTAAAGCCGAACCAGCCAAACCATAGAAGTGCTGCACCCAGTAGCACGTATGGAATGTTTGTTGGTTTGAATTCTGTTGCGCTGTCCTTGTGGTCAAGTGCTTCCATGTGCCTCTTCCATGGTATAGCACAACCTTTTCGTCTGCCTACTACAAGAGCAGCTGCAAGTGCTGAAAGACCAGCTGAAACGTGCACGACAATACCGCCTGCGAAGTCAACTGCGCCTAATCCATGTAGCCACCCCTCAGGATTCCAGACCCAGTGGGCGATTGGCATGTAGATTAGTGTTGACCAGAGTATGATGAAAATCAGTAGTGATTTGAACCGGACACGTTCTGCACATGCACCAATGATAAGTGCTGGTGTGATGGCGGCAAATTTTAGTTGAAAAGCAAAGAAGAGCAATTCAGGAATTTCTGGTGCAAGTAAAGGATTTACTGTGCTTATAGGAAGGCCATTCAGGGCGAATAAATCGCTGCTGAAGCCGATTACTCCGCCTATGCTGGTTCCGAAAACGAGCGCATAGCCATAGAGTGCCCAGATTATGCTAATTACTGCGAATATGACGACGCATTGAACAATTGTTGATACCAAGTTTTTCTTTCTGACTAAGCCTCCGTAAAAGAAGCCTAGTGCAGGGGTCATCAGCATTACTAGTGCAGTTGAAGTTAATACCCACGCTATATCTCCTGCTGTCATTTTTCATATTACCTCTTGACAAATGTCACCTTATTGCCTTGTTACCTGTGCAATTATTTCAGTCAAGTATATAAAAGTATCCACTTGCTTCACCAACGAGGGCTTTTTTAACCAAACATCGAATTAATGCACCTAATAACAATTATTTGTTCAGTCAATACGGCGCTAAAAGCAGGATAAATAGAAAATCATCCAAAAAACCAGCCTATAAAAAATCAAAAATACAAACAACAACATTCAGAAAAGCCACTAAACACAAAAAGTAGAAGATAAAAAAAAGCAGGTTATTCATCAGCTGTAATTGTTATTACAGCAGGCTCTTCTAGCGAGCGTGAGGCAATCATTGGGCGTTCTTTTCCTCTTGAAAAGATTACAAGGAAGGAAAGTAACTCAACACGACCAAGCAACATCACAAACATAAATAACCATTTCAACTCAATTGCCAAATTTGGACCAACTATACCCATGCTTAAACCTGTTGTTCCAAATGCTGAAGTGATTTCAAAAAGTGAATCCAAAGGCGCGAAGCCATAAAAGGTCAACACTAATGATGAACAATATATCAAAACAGCAGAAATAAATACCAAGGCGGCAATTTGAACTATTTCAGAATTCAGATAGCTCTTGCCTAAAACATGCACTTTTTCATCTTTACCGGTTACGGTATAAGTTACTGCTTTTTTCACACTTGCCAGCAATACCATAAGCCGGTAAATCTTGATACCGCCTGTAGTTGAGAAGCTAGAGCCACCGATAAACATCAAAACAATCAGCAGCATCAATATCGAACTGTTCAAGCTTTGTACCGGCAAAATGGCAAAGCCTGTTGAGGACATTGCACTAACAACAGTGAACCAAGCAGAATAGAAGTCAATATTGTAAAATTGAAACACCAGAAATGCTGATATCGTAGTTATTATCATGAAAACAACAATCTGAGAATTTAAGAAGTCTTTAAACTCTCTTTGACGAAGACGAGTGAAAAGTAACAAGTTTGTTGAACCGAAAATCATGCTTGCAGGAATTATAACGTTAAATGGCGCCTGGGCAAGCAAATTTGATACATCAGCAAATGGTGCAAAACCACCTGTACTGATGGCGCCAAAAACCATGCAGCTTAGACTTATTAAATCATGATAACCCCACAGGTACCCGATAAGAATCATTGCAAGTGTAAAAGCGCAATATAGAGAAACAATTACCAGGAAAGTCTTTTTGATTTTGTGTTCCCCATTGCTTAAGCCCATGCTTTTCGCAAATTCTCTTAGTTTTGCTTCAGGGTAAAAAAATGAAAGCAACACAATGACGACACCGATGCCACCGATGAACTGTGTTAATCCTCTGTATAGAATTATTGATTGAGGAAGAACTGACAGGTCAGGTATAACCGAGAAGCCTGTTGTTGTGAATCCTGAAACTGATTCAAAAATGCAGTCTGTAACGGTTTGTAACAGATTAGAACTGGGAAGGCTCAAATACAAGTAGGGAATTGAACCAATTAAGCTTAAAATTACGAAGACTGAAACGATTAATAGGCAAGATTGCCTGTAAGTCATTTCTTTTTTCTCGCATAATGCATTTGTAAGAAAACCCAGAGCCATGAATGCAGTGGCAGAAATGAACAGAGCAACAGTTGCGTTTGTTTCATTACGTAAGAAAGAAACAACGATGGGCAACAGGATGAATATCCCAGATAACTGGAGAACAAACCCCATGTTAGCAAGCAATACTGCGATAGTGGATTTCATTGCAACTAAAATACCGAATTGAGCATTTAAGTTTTCTCCAAAATTGCCTGTGATTGCTCATTAAACTGGCAAAGCTGGCAATAAACTTAAAAAAATTTCAGATTCAAATAAGAACATAGAAAAAAACTGTTTAACATAACAACAAACAGCAAAAAAATAGAATATATAGTTATGTTGTGTATTTCCACTGTTGCTTCTTAAGCATATGTGTTACCTTAGATGCAAATATCGAACTTGCCAGAGCTGAAGCCACCAATATTCCAGCCCAAACCAAAACGGCAGGTTCAAACAACGCATAAACTGCAACATCAATAACTACGAAGAGCAACAAAAATGAAACACTATACAGTAATGAAGAGTTTAAACTCGTTAAGCGTCTCATAACCAGTTTAAAGTATCTGCCTTTGTTTTTCTCTTCGGCAATTACTTCTTTGAAATTCTTGCCTTTTTTTCTAAACGGACCCATTTCATCTGACACTTTCCATCCAACCTCTTATTTTTTTGGTTTATTAATTTTATCACACCCAGAATAGCCACAAGAGCAAGTTTGCAACACCCACTGCAACTACAGATAGAGGCAAACCTATCTTGATGTACTCTTTAGTGCTGACAAGGCAGTTGTTTTTCTCCAGCAAACCGCAGGCAAACACGTTTGTAGCTGCACCCATAGGCAAGATGTTTGCTCCGCTGCCAGTTCCTATAAGTGTACCAAACAGTAGTGGCCATGCACTCGTACCAGTGAAAGCTGCTAACTGCTGGCACACTGGAATCATTAAGACTGTGTATGCGTTGGGGTCAATAAAGGATGATAAACCCACAGATAGCCACACTACAAACGCCAAGAGTATACTTGGGTTGCTGATGCCGCTGTTTATGATGCCTTGGGCAAAGTCAGTAAGCAAACCCGACGTTGACAGAGTAAAGATTACTGCAAATATACCAGCCAAGAAGATTAGTGAGTCCCAATCAAACTCTATGAGCATCTTTTTAGCGTTCTTGTGTCCAATAGCTAACGCTATGATACCTACAGCCAAACCTACTACACCTAAACTCAGGTTGATTTCTGGAGCCAATGCAAGCGCGATTATGCCAACCAAGAACAGAATTGTTGGCATTTTGGTTACTTTGATTTTTTCTGGTTCAATATCGATTTTTTTGTTCATTTTGCGGAACATAATCAGCAAAGTTAGCAGGGCAGCGATTACACCTACGGTAGTTATTGCGCCAAGACCAAGTCTGCCTTGGAACCAATAGAAATCAAGCGGGGTTAATCCTGTTTGTATTGCCAAGATAAGTGCGGGTGGGTCGGCGATCATTGTGGTTGTGGTTACCATGTTTGAGCATACACCAACAGAAACTATGTATGGAAAGAGTGGGGAACCAAGTTTTCTGGCCATTTGTATTGCAACTGGAGCCATTAGAAAGAGCACTGCAACGTTTGCCATGAAAGCAGAAAGGAATGCTGCGACCGAGCAGAGTGCAAGGAGTGCATATTTTTCTGTCTTTATGTGTGTGAGGATTTTGTTTGCTATTAATTCAGGCATTTGGCTTTCTGAGAATATGAAGGATACCATCATAAAGCCCCATATTACGGCGAGCACGTCCCACTGTATTGCTTCAAAGATAGCGTCCTGCCAGGATATGAGACCGATTATGAGCAGAGCTATTAGGGCGCCTATGGATGTGTATGCTAGTTTGACTTTTCTGCTAAGTGCAAGTGCGTAGCAGGCAATGAATATTGGCAGTATTAAGATTTGTGCGTCTATTGGCAGGGCTATCAATCCTCGTTATGGTTAATATTTGCTTGACGATGAGCCCTACCCGATATAAAGGATGTTATGAATTGTTCATAACTTTTATGAAAAACTGAAAAATTGAACGATTAAAAGCAAAAATAATTCGCATTTGTACTATTGTTTAAGCACTTATTGAACAGTTAAAACAAATTATCAAACAAAACAAAAAACCATTTAAAAAGACTGAATAAAAAAAGAAAATAGGGGGCGATTATTCGCCTTTCTTGTCAAGGAGCTCTTTGTCTTTTGATTCTGGGGTAACCCACTCTTTTGCTTCAGGTTTCATCTGGATTTCTGGGTATGCACTGAATCCATGTTCGCTAAGGTCTAAGCCTTCAATTTCCTCTTTATGGGGAGCTCTTAAGCCAATGGTGTACTTGATTAGACCAAAGATTAACAAGCCCATACCGAAAGCGAAGCCTGCAACGACTGCACAGTCAATTACCTGAGCAATTAACTGGCCAACACCGTCAGCACCGTTGATTAGTACACCGTTAACGCCACCGTATAGACCGTTTGCGAATATACCGACTGATAGCAGACCGAAGAGACCGTTGATGCCGTGGATACCGAATGCGCCGACTGGGTCATCAATTTTTAACTTGCGTTCAACGAATATGTTGCCGTAAAGTGCTAGTGGAGCTGCAATGACACCGATGATTAGTGCTGCCCATGGATCGACGTAAGCGCATGGCGCCGTAATAGCAACCAAGCCACCTAAAGCGGCTGCGCAGACTGCTTGAATGTCTGGTCCTGTGAAGTGTTTGCGGTCAAGATAGCTTATGATTATGCCTACTACTCCAGCGGCACCGCCTGCAAGGTAAGTGTTTACTGAAACCAGTGGTGTAACGCCGTCAAGTGTGCTTAGTGTGCTGCCTGGGTTGAAGCCGAACCAGCCAAGGAACAGAATCATGGTACCGATTACGATGTATGGCACGTTTGTGTAGCCGAAACTGCGAACTTCACCGTTTTTACCGTATTTACCAATTCTTGGACCAATGAGCCAACAAGCCGCCAACCCCGTAAAGCCACCGACTGCGTGAACGACACCTGAGCCTGCAAAGTCTCTTACACCGACACCGAAGGGCAATGTTGCGAGCCATCCGCCACCCCATACCCAGTGGCCATAGACTGGATAGATAAGAATGTTGATGAGTATTGTATAGAGGAAGTAAGCTTGGAACTTCATTCTTTCTGCAACCATTCCTGCAACGATGGTTACTGAAGTGGCTGCGAAGACTGCTTGCCAGAAGAAGTATACAAGTGTATATGTGTTAGTTGCTTCACCTGCTAATAAGAAACCGCTGTAACCAATGAAAGAGTTGCCAGCATCCAATCCTGGTAAAGTGACAAAGACTTGTTCACCTGCTGCGTTGAATCCCGCGGGGAATGCGGCTCCAGAACCTCCGAACATTAAGCCAAAGCCAACTAATGCAAAGATTACTACACCGACGCTGAAGTCAAGGTAGCTTTTTGTCCAGTAGTTGACTTGGTTTTTCTGCCGGATAAAGCCAGCACCGAGGAAAGCAAAGCCAAGCTGCATGAACCAGACTAAGCCACCCATGACCAGTGTCCATGCAATGCTAACTGCGGCACCTGTTTCCACGAGGGGGTCGGCTGATTGTGCAAATACTTGTCCTACGCTGAGTGCTAAGCATGTTAGTAGTATGCCTGCGAGCATGTAGAATTTTCGTTTCATGAAGATTTCTGAGTGTTTTGTGAGTACTTTTTCAGCTGTGTTTGAGATTTTTGTTAGTATTTTTCCCTTTCTCATGTTGCTTTTTCACCGTTTTATAGGAAGCGTGGATAACGGGCAATATAAACATGGTTATGATTTGTTCATAACTTTTATGAAAAACTGAAAAAATACACTAAAAAACGTATAAAAAACCAGCGCATGTCTTAAAAAAAAGTAAATTTCTAGACACATGCAAATTTTAAAAGGATTCGCAGAGCTTAAAAAGGAATCTTAAAATCTTCCTTAACAACATTCAAAGTAATGTTTGTCAAAGTCCGCTTAACATGCGGAGTCAACAACAAATTCTTAATCAAAATGTTCAAACACTCCCGATCCTTAAGCTTAGCCACAGCAATAACATCAAAATCACCAGTCACCTCATACACGCCGATAACACCGGAAGTCCGCGAAAGCTCAGCCTCAACATCCACCAAAAAACCACCCTCAACTTGAACATACAAAATAGCCGTTAAATCATAACCCAACTTCATTGGATCCAAAATAACCGAGTAACCCTTGAGAATACCTTTTTCTTCAAGAGCTTTTATTCGGCTTGCAACAATGACGCCGGATACTCCAAGCATTGTTCCAAGTTTTCTGTAGCTTAGCTGACAGTTGTCTTGCAGAATTCCAAGGATTTTTATGTCCATATGGTCTAAGTTGATTGGTGCTGGGGGACGTTTGTAGTCTTCAAAAGATTGCGGAGGCGCGCCTGATATTTGTGCACTGTTTTGGGGGTTTTTTGTGTTTGTTTGTTGCAATCTTTTGAACTCCTCTTTACGTTTGTTAGATATTGTAAATTAATACTGCACAATCACTACACTCAAGTATTTAAGATTACCCGTTTGAATAGGTCAAAACTGAAAAACTGTACAAACGTTCAGAAAAATATTTGAAAACAAAAAATAATACAGAAAAAACTAAAAAACCTCTTTCAACTCCAAACGATTAAAAACAAAACACCCCACCCACTGCACAGCAAGCTCACACAAAAAACACAAAAAAACAAGAAAAATTAACAAACAACAAAAGCCACGCCCATACAATTGCGCGCCAACCCTCCTCAAACACACAAAAAGGCACAAAAAGACTGCAATCCACAACACGCATTAATCAACAAACCTGATTAAAGCATAAGTGAACTCAAAATAAACAGCAACGAAAAATGAATAGAAATCAAAAAAACTAACTGAAAATGCAAAAATTTAAAACCTTATTGCCAAACTATTATTGATGTTCAGATGGCTAATCGAAAAGAAAAAGTAAGCTTTCAAGCTACTAAACAAGTTCCCGAAAAGGTAAATGTCTCTTTCAAGACACGAAAAGGAGAAAAAGTTTCGTTTAAAGCAACAAAGCACGTTCCTAAGAAAGTAAAAGTTGAATTTTACGCAAGAAAAAAGGACTAAATCAACGCCTAAGAAACCGTGCAAAATTGTCTATCTATTGCAGGTTTAGTTCCAAATAGGGGTTCAATATTGAACCTTGCAGGAAAAAACCAGCCTATTTGGATCCTATTAGAAACTATATGCAGAAACCTAAGGGGGGTAGGTGCTATTGACGCAAACAAGTCATTAGCATGTTAAAAAGGGTGTCTATTGATGAAGTTTTTTGACAAAAAGGGGGTGGCTAGTCGATTTGTAGTTTTTTTGTTTCTTTAGGCGCTTTTTTTGGCAGTGTGATTTCGAGTATGCCGTTGTCTAGGTTTGCTTTAGCTTGGTCAGAAATTATAGTTTCAGGTAGCGGTATCTTGCGGTAGTAGGTTTGATATGCTCTTTCATGGCGTACATAGTTTTTTTGTTTCTGTTCAGATGCTTGGGTTTGTTTTGCCTGCACTGTAACTGTGTCTTCAGTAACTTCGACATCTACGTTTTCCTTGTCAAAACCAGGTAAATCCACGGTTAACCTGAAATCTTTTCCACGGTCTTCCACATCTACAGATGGCATCATTATTTTAAATGGACGCATAAAACGTTCATAATGTGCCCGTGGCGGCTGTCCCCAAAAGCCTTCAAACTCTCGTTGGAAACGATCCATCATTCGATTAAAGTCACGTTGAAAATCTCTTGAGAAATACGGAATCATTTCCTCCTCTGGCTGTTCTGCTTTTTTGATTTCGCCGGCTTTTTTCTCTTTTCCGCCATAATAATAATTTACTTTCTTTTTTTCTTCTTCAGACAAAAAAAGTTCACCGCTATATTGGCATTTGAAGCTTGTAAAAAACCTATGTTGGCACACCATTGATGCAACAAATCTGAAGATTAAAGGAGTGTGTAGCCGCCGTCACAAACAATGCACTGTCCGGTAATGAAACTGGTTTGGTCACTGCAGAGAAAACTCACGATATTTGCAACATCAGCTGGTTTTCCCATGCGGCCAACAGGAATCATCTTGACAACTTGAGCATACATTGCCTCATCAGTTTGGTTTCCTTCAGAGACGTCAACTGGACCAGGTGCGATAGCGTTTACAGTTACGCCTTGACCTGCAACTTCTAAAGCTAAAGCCTTTGTGAAACCCATGATTCCTGCTTTACTTGCAGAATAATGTACCAAATTTGGAAAAGCAACCGAAACGCCTGAAATTGAAGAAATATTTACGATTTTGCCGTACTTTTGTGCAGTCATGCTGGGCAGGAACGTTTTTGTGCAGTTAAATACGCCGTCAAGGTTAACGTGCAAGACTTTGCTCCAGTCTTCTTGAGTCATTTCTAAGAAAGGCTTCTGTGGGTAAATCCCTGCATTATTTACAAGAATCTCTACTTTTTTGAATTTTTCAAAAATTTTTCTTTTTGCTTCTTGGGTTTGTTCAAAACTTGAAACATCCAAATGTACCTGTAACGCTTCCACGTTCATTGCTTCAATTTGTTTGGCAACATCAAAGATTTGGTCTGAAATGTCTGCAACAACCACATTTACGCCATGCCGTGCCAGAGTAAACGCGATTTCTTTACCTATGCCACGTCCAGCGCCAGTTACAACTGCAACTTTACCCTTTAAACCATTCATTACCTTGACACCCGCTTTTTACTACCCTGTAATAGAGTCTGTTAAACCGTATAACTTCGTGTGACTGCTCAACTGCTATAACAATAACTAAACAGTTTTAATGCCCAAGTACATCTATAGCGTTTTTAGCCCAATCAACATCATGCCACAACGCTCTGCCTACCGCAACCAAATCCACCTTGCCTTCCCGCACAAGACTATCAGCATACTTGGGTTCAGTAATCCCGCCCACCCCAATCACGGGCACATCAACTGTCTGTTTAACCATTTGAGCTTGCGGAACAAAATAACCTTTAATTTGTTTGAACTGTTTTGGGTTACTGCCACACATGCCGCCTGACACATCCAAAATATCTACACCAGCATCCACAAGTTTCTGGGCAAAAACAATTGCGTTCTCAATATGCGTACCATGCGGCGCTAAATCATCTGAACCCAACCGATAAAGCAGCAACTTGCCAGTTCCAATGCTTTGGCGTACCGCTTTAGTAACTTCCAAAGGAAAACGCATGCGCTTCTCCAAACTGCCGCCGTATTCATCATCTCGTTTGTTTAGTAATGGTGAAAAGAACTGGTTAAGCAGGTAACCGTGGGCGCCGTGAAGTTCGACACCATCAAAACCAGCTTTTACTGCTCTTTCAGCCGCTGCCGAGAACTGTTCAGTTATTGCGTGAAGTTCACATGTTTCAAGTTTTCGTGTTTTTCCCGCTGATGATGGTCCTGCAGGTTGATTATGTATCACTTTTTTGTTTGCTACTCCGCCTGCATGGGAAATTTGAACGATGGCAGGAGCGCCTACGCTGTGGATGCCTTCGGCAAGTTTTTCGTAACCAGAAATCAGTGAGTCCTCGTAGATGCCGAGTTGTTTTGGTCCAATTTTGCCAAGCAAATTGATGTATGCATGTTCCACGATGGGTAAACCTATGTGTGCTGAGCGGCGGACGTAAAAGTTGATGAGTTTTTGTGTGATTGAGCCGTCAAAGTCTGCGCGTCCGCTTTGCATCGGTGGGAAAACAATGCGGTTTCTAAGAGTGTAACCTTTGACTTGTAGTGGTTCAGCTAGTTTAGGCAAGCTTTAGTGGGCTCCTTTTGTTTAATGTTTGCCGTTGAGAGATATAAGAAGGTAACATGCTCAAAAACTGGTTTAACTGGCGGTTTTGGGTAAAATTTTTTATTATAAAATCTTCATAGGTTAAAGTATGTTTAGCGGTAAAACAATCACGGTAACTCAGGAAGCCTATAATGCCCTAATTAGAGAAAGAAAAGGCAACGAAACCCTCTCCGACACTATTTTGCGTTTAATAAAAAACAACAAGCCAAAAAACAATTTCAGACAACAAAGAATGGTACCCCCTGAAGGGGTGCGCAACAACTTTGATAACGGCTGGTACAACAACTCTGACTTGCTTTAAACGCTATAGTTAGGTTAGATTTTTTGGATTTCCGGGTTTACGTCACCGTGTATACCTATGTTAAATGCTTCGTTAACTTGAGTCATGCAGTCTACACCCGAAGCCTTGTTAAACATTTTATAATCCACAGTTCTTAGGAAAGCCGCATCTACTGAAACGGGCGAATCTGCAGCAAAAATGCCAACATCGCTCATTATTGGCGCACCGGGGCTTGATAGACAATCACAATACGGGGTAATGTCCTTAGCAAAATTAACATAAGCAACCTTTCCAGGTTTGAAAGTTTCAAGAACACCTAACGCGGCTGAAGCAAGTGCTTTGCAGATGTCTTCTTGATGGACAAAACTGATGGCTTCCATGGGGCACTCGCTTCTACATATAGGGCAACGCATGCACAAATGGGAGGTGTTGCGAGCTTTTCCTTCAATGATTTCTGGCGCATCAAAAGGACAAACGGTTTTGCATTTTCCGCAGCCAGTACATTTTGAATGGTCAATTTCTAAGCCGACAACTCGGTGCTGACGTAATTTTCCAGCGCGTGACGTGCAGCCCATGCCTAAATTCTTGATTGCGCCTCCAAACCCGCTGATTTCGTGCCCTTTACAGTGTGAAACAACTATCATTGCGTCTGCTTCGGCTATAGCCCCTGATACTTCAATTTCATCAAGTATGCCTTTGGTTTTGACACTGCGTTGGTTTTCGCTTTTTAGGCCGTCTGCAACGATGAATGGCGCCATGTTAAAGCCGTTCATTAAGGCATTTTGCATATGGTCGTAGGCGTTGTGGCGTTGTGCAAGATAATACGTGTTTGAATCAGTGAGAAACGGTTTTCCGCCTGCTTCTTTGACTTTTTGAATTATGTGGTGGACAAAAAAGGGTTGCACATAACTTGGGTTACCTAACTCGCCAACGTGTAGTTTAACTGCGACTAAATCGCCTTTCTTTATGCAGTTAAAGGTTCCTGCTTTCTTGTAGAGTCGTTCTGCCTCCAAAAGCAGGTTTTGATCAACATTCCAAGGCACAAAATAAACCGTCAACGCAAACATGCTCCTATAAACAGGCAACACGTTAACTTGACTTATAAAAAAATCGCCTAAAAACAAAACTAACGGTGTGCTTTTAGCATATTTTTGGTTTGTTTTTGTGTCAATAGGACCTACCCCCCTTAGGTTTCTGCAATGAGTTTCTAATAGGAGCCTAATAGGTTAGGTACAGTTTTGTTAAATGTTGAAGTTTAAACTATTGTAACTATTTAGATTTGTATAAACAATCTATAGATAAATTTTATTTAATATAGAAACGCTTGGAGGGGCAACAACCATACAACGTGAACTAACCAATGAACACGAAAACTTGACGTCAAATCCTCATAGAAGTAACAAAGCAATTGGTTAATAGACTTCCTTAAGCTAAAAAAAACTGATTAAAAAACCAGTTACTAAAAAAAGTTAAGCTTTTAGAGGCGTTATAACCTTCACCGCAGGTCGTTTTATGACAACAGTTTTTTCGTCTGGTTGAACTGCACCTTCAATCTTGACTGGGTAAACAGTGTAACTCACACTTAACCGGTAAGGCGTCGTAAGTGTGCTCCAAATCTTGCTTAAATCCTCAATAGTAAGTCCATCTAATACGACTTTTAGGTCTTCATCGGATTCACTTAAGCTGGCTTGCAGGTTGGAACCGCGGAGAATAGGTGTTTCATGGAATAACTGGAGGATTTTTCCTAAAACTACTTGGTCATCTTCGGGGTTCTGAGTTATCGGTGTTATCAGGTAACGCAGGTTCAAGTACATTGGAGGTTTAGACGAGTTTGCCGTTGGCGGATTTCGCATAGCAGCAAGTTCTGTAACGTTGTAAAGGTAAACTGAGATTTGTGGCGGTTTAAGGTTAGCAGCATCTTTGGGCGATAGAAAACTGATTTGCTCAGGATTACGGATTATAGAGCATACTTGCTTGTCGGCGCTAAATGCATTCCAGATTTGGCGGGCAATTGTTCTGCTTGCAGCATTAATGTTGTTAAAGCTCAAAGGTCGGCACCTAAGCTTATTTTACGCGTTGCATAGATTCAAAAACGATTTCCAACGTCTCGATAGCAATTTCGTTTCCTTGAGCGTTTAGGTCTGGGCCTTTGTACTTGCTTGGCCAAGCGTTTGTGAATTCCCATCGAGCAACATCCTTGCTCTCTTCATCAAACAAAACAACAGCAATGTTTCTTCGCGTAGAGTTAATTTTGCCTTGTTCAATCATTTTTCGCCACATGTATAGTTCAAGTGAGCTTGTAAGCCCAGACTTCAAAATGAGGCTACCATAGTTTACTAGACCTGCTTGTTTTTTAACGGTGAAGGAGGATTCCGTTCCGTCACGTACAGCTATTACGTCACTTGCGGATTCAGGAAGAATAACTTCGCAAAAGTTTGCTTGTACAACTCCGGCGATTTCAACTACAAAACGGTAATTTGGATAAGGGTCTTTTCGTTGACTTGATTTGGGTGTTGACATGTTATCGTTAACTCCAAAAATTAATCATGCAAAAGAAGTAGATATTATTTTGTTAAATTATGGTAAAAATTATTTGGTCAGATAGTTGTTAATCTTTTTTTATAAAATCTTTAAGAGCTTCTTTTACAGGCATATCGAGAAGCGCACGTAAACGGTTTAATGATTCGACACCGCTAGGAGTAATTGTGTAATATTTTATTCGTCGCCGGCCCTTCTGTGTCCAGTCACCTACAATGGAACCATCTTTTTCAAGTTCGTAAAGAAGAGGGTATATTACACCAGAAGTCAAATTATGCCCCGTTAGGCGCCCAAGTTCCTTAACAAGCCCGTAACCAGACATTGGCGTCTCGTTAACGAGCCATAGAATAAGGGCTCTACTGAAGTTTGTCACGATTGTTCTTATTGCCTCTCGTTCAGCCGCATCCACTACTCAAGACGCCCCAAGTATAGTTGAATGCTTATTTATTCATCATATTAATCGTTTTTCAGGGGCCATAGTCAAAAAGGTTGATATATCAAAAAAAGAACCTTCAATATAGTGGAATAATGGTTGACGTTGTCTGTGCCTTCCAAAGAGGATTAGATAAGCCGCTTATTCTTTGGCTAATCTCTAAGGGACCAGTCCATGGATACGAAATCAACAATGAAGTAAAACGGTTAACTGGACGGCGTCTTAAACCT
The DNA here is from genome assembly GCA_050108115.1 of Bathyarchaeia archaeon. Taxonomy (GTDB): domain Archaea; phylum Thermoproteota; class Bathyarchaeia; order Bathyarchaeales; family Bathycorpusculaceae; genus Bathycorpusculum. Next base: position 978,420 of record JBNIDP010000001.1, read on the forward strand.
GCAACCTTGTATCCACTGCTTAATAAGCTGGAAGATGACGGTTTTCTGGCAAGTGAATTGACGGAAAAAGGTCGCAGAAAACTGCGATGCTACCGTTTGACTGAGAAAGGCAAGAAATGTCTTGCTAAAATGTCAGAGTTTTTCAAGTTGCCGCTTAGGCGGATAATTGCGGATTTGCTCGGCGAACAAGATTAAAGTGCAATGTTTTCTGGTTCAGTTCAATAATTGATAGTTTTGGCTGCTGTTTTTTGGGTTTCTGTTGTGGCAAATGGGCGGTTGACAGGCAAGGTATATATCGGAATTTAAATGATTCATAAAATAAAACATTTAAATTATTAGCTAAGAAGGGTAGAAAATGGACAAAACAAAAAACGGTTACAAAATAGTTTTAACCGCAGACAGAACACTAATGAGCGAATACAACGGAGGCATATTTCTAGGATTTAGCGCCTGCATTCCCCAAAAAGTTATACCAGACAAACTTTACTTTTCCCTATTCTGCCCATCCATACCAGTAAACAAAGACGGATCAGCCAAGTACGCACCATGCGGAACCAGAAAAATGGAAGCTGAACTCCTAAAAAACGGCTACAATCCAAACGAAATCATCGTTGCACACCCTGACCACCTTGACAAAGTCGTGGGACCAAACACAAAAGTCCTATGCATAACAGGAAACGACCCCTTAGGCATGGGTCCAGCCACATCCACTTTTAAGAACCTGTTCGGCGGCGAATCCTTCATGGAAATAAAATTCAAAGAAATCCTAAACAACCCCGCCGTCCAAAAGTACAAACCTAAAATCATTGTTGGCGGTGCAGGCGCATGGCAACTTGAAGATGAACAATTAAGAAAAACTTTAGGCGTTGACACCGTGGTGATTGGCGAAGGAGAAAAAGCAATAGATTCACTGTTTGCTCCAACAGCACTGGAAGACTCATGGCCCGGAGTTGTCAACACCCCCATTGTAGAAGAACAAGACATACCACTTATTCAAAACGGCACAATAGATGGCATAGTAGAAATTTCGCGCGGTTGCGGCAGAGGCTGTGCATTCTGTGTTCCCACCCTTCAACAGTACAGGTGCCGTTCCATCGAAAGCATACTCAAAGAAGTAGACGTTAACCTAAAAGCTGGAAGACGCCCACTGCTCCACGCAGAAGACGTTCTCAGATACAAAGCTAAAGGTTTCGAAATTAATGAACCAGCGGTAAGGGAACTTTTTGACACAGTTTATCATCATCCAGGCGTTAAAGCAGTAGCTATTAGCCATTTTGCTCTTTCCTCTGTAGTTAGCGCTCCAAACCTGATTAAGGATTTATCACAAATTTTGGATGTGAAAAGCGACAGCTTATGGATGAGCGGTCAATGCGGAGTTGAAACAGGCAGCCCCAAACTTATTAAAAACATGATGGTAGGCAAAGCTAAACCGTTTACACCTGACGAATGGCCAGAAGTAGTTGAGAAAGGCTTTCGCATATTAAACGAGAACAATTGGGTACCAGTTTCCACTTTAATCATTGGTTTACCTGGCGAGGAAGAAGAAGATACCCAACTAACAATAGACCTTGTAGAAAGGCTCAAGGAACGTAAAAGCCTCATTGTACCTTTATTCATGGTCTGTGAAGGAGGATTAAAAGGCAAAGCCGAATCATTTTCCATGGAAAAAATCAACCGTGTGCAATCTGAACTTTTCCTAAAATGCTGGCAACACAACATAGACTGGAGCGGCACACTAATCAAAGAATACTTTGCTCAAAGCATTACCCGCGGCTACGGCATACGAATGGTTTTCAAGTACGGCGTTGGAGAAGCAAACAAGTTAATAAAAAGATGCAAAGAAGAATACGATTATGATATGAAGGTAATGATCAATGATGTTAAAGCAGGCAAAATCAGTATCGGACCATTACCTGCTAGGCTGCTGTACAAGGTTGTAAAACACTAAACTAGTATTTACTTCTTTTTTTATTCGTAACAAGAGACAGGCAAATACCAAAAAAGGTTAAACAAGAAAATAAATTTAAAGTAAAATAAAAAAAGTTATTCAGCATTTGCTGAAGTGTCTACGATGGTTTTTATTTCTTTGTTTAGCGAGTCAGGCAAACCTAAAATGCCTACATCCATAAAGCCTCGGATAATCAAGGAAACTGCTTGGTCACGTGAAAGTTTTCGTGTCATCAAGTAAGTGATTTCTTTTTCGCTGATTTTGCCTACGGCAGCTTCATGGGTGATTTCAACACCCTTCTTTTTTGCGATAAGCTCAGGTATGGACTGCAAGAAGGCGTCGTTATCTAAAAGCAGACCACGGCATTCAAGGTGACCTTTACATTCAGCGTTATCGCCTTCAACCAATGCGCGGATAATCAATTTTGAGCCTTCACGTGCGATTGCTCGGCTAATCATTTCTGCTTTGCTGTCTTTGCCAGTTAAAACTGCTTTAGAACCTAAATCCAGTAAGCTGTTTTTGTGACCGTAAACGATGCTGTTAAAGCTTACACGGGATTCATTGCCAGTGCAGTATGCTACAGGGTACATTTGAACATCACGAACAGGAGTCATGCAGACATAGTTCGAGACAAATGTTGCTTTGTCTTCGATTAAGGTGGCGCTTCTGGGACGAACTTTTGTTTGTTCGCTCCATTGGTGAATCATAGTAAAGTTTAGCATTGCACCTTTTTTCACGTAGATTTCAGAAATACCCATGTGTGTAGCGTTTGGAACGTTGTAGTGTTGCAGGCAACTGGTAATTATGTGTGCTTTGGAATCTTCTTCAGCGATTATTATGTTGTGGACTTTTTGTTCAAGATTCTTCTGTGTAATCATTAAGCATGATTGCAGTGGGAAATCGATTTCTGCACCTTTGAAAATCCTCATAAAGTAGCCGCCGCTGTAGTCTTCAGCTACTTTTTTGGTGTACTCGTCCTTGTTCTTGTCAACCAGTTTCCAACGGTATTCTTCGAGCCACGGGTACTTTTTCAGTGCAGATTTAATGTCCATTAGCTCGATTTTGCCTTCATAGAGCTCGTTGACTTTGGCGGCGATTGTTTCTTGATTTAAATGGACGTATGTACCTGAACGTTTTGATTCGTCAGTTTCCAAACCTACTTTTTGTGCTTCTAGTAGAATTTGGTGTGGAATTTTAGTTAAGTCACTTTCTTTGTCCATTGTTTTTCCATCCTTCGTCTGTTCTTATTCGGCAGGCTACGCATTCCTCGTATCCTAACCGTTTTATGTCTTCATAAATACGCATGGGTTCTTTGAAGCAGTGGAATTGACCGCTAAGCAAAATGCAGCCATAAGAAGCTTTAATGTTTTCCATAATGTCCCCTTTATGGGTTATAATTAAAGCTGAACTGCCTGTGCTTTCTACATACTTTTGGATTTCAGTTGAAATCATTCTTAAACTTTCAACGTCAACGCCAGAGTCAGGTTCGTCAAGCAATAACAGTTTGGGTTTAAGGAATATAAGTTGAAGTATTTCAGAACGTTTCCTTTCTCCACCACTGAAACCCATGTTAACATCACGATTAAGAAAATTAGTTAACCTGAAGGCTTCAATTTGAGCCATTTCTTCTGGGGAAAACTCGTCATTGGCTGTTTTACCAAGACATAGTTTAAGCAAGTCACCCAGCTTTACACCAGTGATTTCTGGCGGGTTTTGAAAGCTTACGATTATGCCCATATTAGCACGTTCATCAACACCTTTGTTGGTAATATCAACTCCTTGGAAAAGTATTTGTCCTGAAACAATCTCGTACCCAGGGAGCCCCATTAAGGTGCTGATAAGTGTTGTTTTTCCTGAACCGTTAGGTCCAAAAAGAATGTGGCTTTTTCCCTCTTTAAGATTGAAGGTTAAATCTTTAAGGATTACTTTACCTTCAACTTTGACAGTTAAGCCTTTTACTTCAAGCAGCGACATAATTGATCAAAAAGAAAAGCAACAAAGAAAAATAAAACCTTTTAGAAAAAAATGACAAAATAAATGAACAAACCTCAAGAGATAACTGCAAACCGTTTTTTACCATACCTAAAATACAGCAACACTGAGAAACCTGACACAACAATTAGGGCAACAACCAAAGTGTACGGTAAGAATTGTATCGGAGGATCAACCATCAATGTCGGGGTTGGCGAGGACAGCATAGCCGTCGGTGTTATTGTTGGAACTATAAAATAGAAAGAATGGACATACCAAGTAGAACAAGCAGTAGCAATTACTTGCAAGCCTGTTAACCTTTGTAATTGCCGCTTTAGTTAGTGGTCGCTTTGCCCAAAACGTGAACTGACAATGCTAACCGTTAAAGTTGAAACTCGACTAACGACAACAAATGTACTAATGGACAGACATGCGTGAATGCAGTATCTACATAATTTTTTAAGCGCAACAGTGAAGGAGCAACTAAAACAAGTTAACAATAAAACCAAAAAAATTCAAAGCAAACTGAATCAAAAAACAAAAAAAAGCCCCAAAATTGCGCAAATGTTTTATTCTTAAACAACCCAAAATATCTTGTGGAGAGCTCAAAAAAAATGCCAAGTGCATACGTGTTATTTACGGTCTCCCCAGGTTTTGAAGACGCGGTCTTAGATGCTGCAAAAAAGACTGGAGAAGTCGAAGAAGCATTCGTTTCCTATGGCGCCTACGACATCATTGTTAAAGCCAAAGCAGACTCTATGGATGAATTAAAAGAACTTGTAACATACAAGTTGCGAACAATCGCCAATGTTACATCCACTTTAACCTTGATGATTGACCAAGAAAACAGAATCAAACGATTAGAAATGCCCATGCAACATTAGCGTATAGTTATCTGGGAAGATTGAAGCCAAAGATTTGGCAAACGGGTTAAGGGTACTTATTAACTATAACAGGTTTGAAGGCACCCTTTACGTGAGCTTATGGAATATTTTTGTTGCTTTTAGAATTCATAACAATAAGCAAACCGTGAATTGTCTACGGGTTTACGACACAGGATACATCTAATTGTTTGCCGAACGCTTCATAAAATGCGCGCTTGTTCTGCAAAATACTCCATTTTTCCATACTGCAATCTGTTTCGGAATTAAAAGAAAGAGTAACAACGTCACCGTCATTGTTAGTAAACTCAACATCTTTTACTAAACTGCTGTGACTGCGATCCAGTTTCTCAGCGATTCTTAGAAAAGTTGAAAGAATAACCACAGCATATTTGGATTCCTGATCTAAATTTAGTTTCTTTAATACTTTGCTGGTGGGTAATTTTTTGCGGTGAAAACGAGCAACATTAGCAATAATGGAGATTTCTTGAGGTTCAAAACCGTAAAGCTCCGCATTGCTAATAATGTAATACGAATGCAGGTGATGGTTGTTAAAAGAAATGATGTCGCCGATATCGTGCAGCGTGGCAGCGTAAGCTAACAGTTCGCGGTATTTGTCTGAAAGGTAATGCAAACCAATATGTTTTGCGCTGTCAAAAAGTTTCAGGGCATAAACTGAAACCGTTTCCGAGTGCTCTTCATCAAAATTAAATGAACGACCCAAATTCAAAATGCTACGGTTTCTCAGGGGCGCTTTTTGCAGTTCTCGGTAACTTTCAAAGTTAGATAAATAATCCACAAGCATACCGTCACGAAGCTCTTTGTGGCTGACACGGATTTCTTCTAAACCAAAATCCTCCATTAACGCGTCCACAATGGCTGCCCCCGCAATGAGTATGTCTGCCCTGTAAGGATTAATTCCGGGCAATTTACGACGTTCTTCAAGAGGCAAAGAACACAACGTAGAGGCCAACCGTTTCAGGTTTTTCCTGTTAAGCACAAGTCCCCCGCTACTGCTTTTTTTGTACAGTTTGCCGGCTATTTCTGCAAGGTTAATTATGGTGCCAGAGGAACCCCAAGCAAGCCTTGAACCGCATTCTTTAACAATTGCTTGCACAGCGTGCGTACTACCATGCACATGATTCTTCATTTTCTTGTACACACTGTCAGGAACTGGTTTTGTCCAGCCCTCACCGATAAATTGGGTTGTAAGCCTTATTGCCCCAACTCGTAAGCTGTACGTGTAATAAAGATGGTATTGGTCACCAATTGCGATTTCAGTGCTACCGCCGCCCAAGTCGAAAAACATTGCTTTTTCTTCGCCAATGTCTATACCGCTCAACACGCCTAAGTAAATTAGACGAGCTTCTTCTTCCCCTGAAATAACCTGAACACTTAAGCCGGTCTCTTTATAGAGCCGTTCAAGAAAAACAGATTTGTTGTCTGCTTCACGAATAGCTGAAGTGCCGACAGCAATTATTTTGGTTGCTCCATAAGTTTTGGCTAAGCTGACAAATTTTCCGCAGACAAAGACTGCACGGTCCATAGCTTCGGTTTTAAGCAGGTTATCATTGAATTCGTCTTCGCCTAATCGTACAACTTCTTTTTCTTGGCTGATTATGGTGTAAGAAAAATTTAGGTTTATTCGTACAACAAGTAGCCTAACAGCGTTGGTTCCAACATCTATGAAGCCTACAACTTGACCTAAAGTTGCTACTGTTTGTTCCATGTCAGCACCATCTTCTTTTTGAAGACTTTTTCAAATAAGTCCTTTTTCCTATTAAACGCCTGCTCCACAAAAGCGGTGTCTGAATTAGAAACGCATTCAAGTATAACCCTTTTTGAAGCTACCTTTACCGACATAAGTTTAACATCAGAATTATGCATATAATCAAACGAGTCGGCAACTCGAAGGATACTTGACAAAACTGAGATTTGGTGAACAGTCTTGTCGGTTAAGGTTGCAAGATTGTAATGTTTCTGTTTTGGAAGACCTTTTCTGTGATAACGAGCTATGCTTGCTACTATCCGCCGTTCCTCAGACGTCAAAGGCAAAGTATGGTCATTTAAAATAAGAAGCATCGAGGTTTTATTGTGCCCTTTTACACCTTGGGATAAACCTAAATCATGCAACAAAGCGGCAGACTCTAAAAGGTCCCTTTCATGAACGCTTAAATGGTGAAGGCTCTTTAGGTTATCAAACAAGTTTAAAGCAAGTGTCCTCACATGCTCAACGTGCGCTTTATCCTGCTGATAAACTTTGGATAAATTTCGAGCCACTTTGACTACTTCTGACCAGTTGCGGTTTTGATTAGCCTTTTTTTCTTTATCTTCACTTACTATTGTGTCTAAGGGTTTTCCGCAGAGCAACATTTGAGCAAAACTTTCAGGCAACTCCTTTTTTCTTAAAGCTTCAGCAGCAACTTCAACAGGATAGGTTAACCGAATCAACTCTACACTGAAGGGGTCAAAACTTAGCAGCGCGTAAGCAGTTTGAGGGTTATCGTCACTTGGGCGACCTACACTTCCAGGATTAAGAAATGAAACATCACCAATTTGCCTGTGAAATTGGTCATGCGAATGCCCCACAATAATCAAGTCAGCATCGGTTTCAGCAGAGATTTTTTTCAAACGAGCCTCAGGCGTCTCATGCGTAAGATGCTCCGTAGAGGATAAAGGACTTGCATGGATCATAAAGACATTTTTTTCTGCAAGTTCTAGTTTGATTTCATCAGGGAAAGAGTGAAGGTAAACTTTGCAGGATTCTGTTAACGCCTTTTTAGCATATGCTATGGCAACCTTTTTAGTGCTGTTACCTTTGTAGGAGTTGTTTAAAATTTCAGAATCAAAATTTCCACAAACACTTAGCACATTCTTTTCGTACAATAACTGAAGAACCTCATTTGGAAAGGCGCCAAACCCAATTGAGTCTCCGGCATTCAAGAATAGTTTGGCACCTCTTTTTTCGGCATCTTGAACTACAGTTTCTAAAGCCTGCAAGTTAGCGTGAATATCTGACAAGACCGCAATTTTCAGGTTCGGTTTTGAAAGTAAAGCAGAATCAAACTTTTTTGTGTCAAAACCTGCGGCATCATTTACGGTTTTTCTAAGGTTGCCAAAAAAGTTTTGTGCCACAGCATCATCCCATTGTTGTACAAAAATGTTATAATTGGTTTTTTTGCGTTCAGTAACGTATGTTGAAAAGGCGTTTACTGCTTGTTTGAACTCGGCTGTTTTGAATTCTTTTTTAATGAGGGCTTTTTGGGTATCTTTTTCAGGTTCAACGGTTAAACCGGAAATAAGGCTAAGCCACACATCGCAATCATGCATTTCGCCAAGCAAATCCTGAAAAATTTTCATAATCTGGATTTCTTTAGTTAACCCGTCTTTGTATAAAGGGGCAAATGTTTCCATTGTGTAACGTAGATGTTTAGCGTTTATTCGCATTTCGTGATGTTTAAGCGTTGCAGATTCTTGATGAACATATTCAGATAACGCCAAAAAATTGTCAAGCATATAAGTTATGTTCCAGCAAGCTTTTTCTAAAACAGGCAAAGGGTCAAAAGAGCCTCTTGATAATTCATCAGAAGCCTGCTTTAAGAAATCAGAAATTTCCTTCAACACCTCAGAACGTTGCAGTTTCATTAAACCCTCGGTTACGGTTGCTTGAACTGTTTTTCTGCGGTCTTTATGGTTTTTTAACAGAGGCATCAAGCCTTTACGTTCGGTTGGCGATTCTTGGACGTAATTTTTTAAAAAAACAATTTGAACATCAAGGTCTCTGGCGTCTCTAAGTAGTTTGGTAACTGCTTTTATTTCATTAAACCAACATTTGTATTTCTTTTGAGGATAACAAGACTGAAAAAGGGGCAAGACAGCGCGTATTTTTCGTGAGTTAACCCGCATCCTGTGGACAAATTCAACGTCTTTATTGTCTATGACGCCACCTATTTGGGTTTCAAAACCCTTCAAAAGCTTACTCAAAACGTCAAAGCCAAACCAGCAGTAACTTTCACCCCGATTAAGTGTGTGATTTTTAGCTTCTGTGCTCATGCCAGATGCCCCTATTTTGAATAAGCCAAAGTTGTGAACTTATCACTGCCTCGCCTTCTTTAGGCACAACCATTTGATAGGTTCCATCAGAAAGGAGCCTGCGAGCTTTAACGTTATCTTTAAGGTGAATTTCTAGCATGTCCTGCAGAATTACTTGCCGCAATTTTTCATCTGGCACGCTAAAGAGCACTTCAATGCGTTCGTTGAGGTTTCTAAACATTAGGTCGGAACTGCCGATTAACACTTCACTTTCGTCGCCTGCTTGGAAATAAAAGATTCTTGCATGCTCCAAAAAACGGCCAACAATAGAAATGACAGATATATTTTCGCTAACACCTTTCAAGCCCGGTCGTAAGCAACATAAACCGCGAACGTTTAAATCAATTTTAACGCCAGCTATTGAAGCGCGGTAAAGCGCTTGGATTACTTCAGTTTCTTCCAAATTGTTTAATTTAAAAGCAAGATACCCTTTGCCTGTTTTTTGGTGAAACGCTATTTCGCGGTCGATTCTTTTGAGTATTTCACGTTTTAACGTTTTTGGTGCCACAAGCAGATGTTTAAATTTATACTCGTTTTCTTGAAGACCATTTTCCAGTATGTTAAACAAAGCTTCAAGCTCTAAACCAACATCATGCCGAGCCGTCAAATAGCCTATGTCACCATAAATTTTAGCAGTCACCGAATTGTAGTTACCAGAACCAACATGAGAATACCTTACAATACCTTCTTTTTCACGTCTAACAATCAGACAAAGCTTCGCGTGAACCTTGATTTTTGGAAAATTATAAACAATTTCTACACCTGCCGCCTTAAGCTTTGAAGCTAACAAAATATTATTTTCTTCATCAAATTTAGCTTTCAACTCAATGACAGCTACCACCTTTTTACCGTTCCGTGAAGCATCCATTAAAGCATCAACAACAGGCGACTTTGCATCCATACGATACATCGTTATACAAATTTCCAAAACATCAACGTCAACCGCCGCCTCCTGAAGCAAGTTAACTATTACATCAAAACTGTCATAGGGATGATAAAGCACAAAATCCTGTCTAGCAATATTTCTAAAAATGAGTTTTTGAGAAGAAAGAGAAGGCAAAAGATAAGGTATGAAAGATTTGTCTTTAAGGTCAGGTCGGTTTATTTTCAGTAATTGCCAAAAATCGACAAGACCAAGCGGTCCATCAGTTTCATAAATTAGGTAATCAGGCAAGTTTAAAGACAAAGAAATCTCGTCTCTAACAAAAGAGGGCATCCTTTTGTCAAATTCAAGCCTGCTAGGAAAACCGAGTTTTCGTCTGGATAAACTTTTCTTTACTGTGTTGATAAAATCGGAAGATTCATCCATTAAAATATCGATTTCGCCGTTACGAGTTAAACGTAAAGGATAAGCAGTTAAGGAGTTATTGTTTGGAAACATAAGGTCCAAATTGTTTGCAATTAAATCCTCCAAGAAAACATAGTTATGCACTGTATTGTCTACGTCTAAATCTAAAGTAGCAGAGTTGTCTGGAATTTCTATTAATCTGCCAAACCTTTCGGTAGGAACATCTAAAATGTAAAAAGTTTCTTTTTCTGAAAAACCCATAACTACAAGGTTAACGTGCAAGTTTTCAAGGGCATTGTTATTACAGCCTTTTGGAGGAACAACAAGGTAGGGTAAAATGTTGTTCTTGAAAAAAGTCCTTAAATCAGCTTTTTCTTGGGTTGTTAAGCACTCGAATTGTTTTATGTGAATATCCGCTTTTGCTAATGCAGGTGCAAGTTCATCATGCCAACAGTCAGAGTGACGCTGAATGAGTGGAAGTATTTCTTTTCTTGTAGCATAAATTTGTTCTATAGCGGTTAGACCATCTACGGATTTTACTTCTGAACCTTTATTGATAGTTTTGAGAAGTCTAGGAATCCGCGTCATGAAAAACTCATCTAGGTTGCTGCCACAAATTGCAATAAATTTAATCCGCTCCAGCAAAGGATGCCAAAAATCACTCGCTTCCTCAAGTACACGAACGTTAAAACGAATCCAGCTAAGTTCTCGATTAATGAAATAGTCTGGATTATTTAGTTGTTTTTTTAAAGCTGAAGAATTGATGTCAAGGTCAAAGTTGCTTGTGTCTAACAAAGGTTTTTACTTCTCCGGAATATTTAGCGCAAACAGCGCTTTTTGCCAGTTAGGAGTATTACTGCAAATGTTAAGACTAAAGAGGCACGTTTTCAGTGGCTACGCTTCCTTGGCAGATAATCAATATCGACTTTTTTAAGTTTACGAACGGCAAATGTTTCATACTCGAAGAGAGGAACCTTCTTGTTCACAATTTCACCTTGGTTACAGTTAGCAATCAATGAAGTCTTTTTAGCACTGCGAAAATAGACTCTATAGTCTTCAATAGTTTATATAGGAAAACTTTAAGTATAAAACGATTTAGTAGAGACTATGAATTCTTTAACTCTCAAAGAAAAAAACTTAACTGAATTTACCCTCATAAAAGAACTCACGTTTTCATGCGTTCCAAACAATAAAGGATGTGTCATAGTTCTTGCTGACAAAACATTAACAGGAAAATCCACCTCGGACATAATTTACATCGGTAAATCAAAAAAACCAGCCAAAAGAATCTTTGGGGGATACTTAGCAGGCTACGGTGGAAAAACAAACAAAAAAATAAACGCTAAACTATTCAATGAAGGCTTCTTGGAAAAAATGTTAGTCAGCTGGCTACCAACCGAAGACCCAAAAGCCACCCAACAAGAACTTCTAGAAGCATATAAAAAAGAAAACGGAAACTACCCAGCATGGAACATAAGGAAAAATGAAAAAATTCAGTCTATACCTAAACAGACACTTAAACAGGTCAAAACAAAAACTAAAACTAAACCTGCAGTAAAACCAGAATCTACAACGCCACCAAAAACTACAGAATAACTTTTCTTAAATCACTTAAAATAATTTTACATCTTTTTTAACGCTTATCTGCATCTAAAGTTCAGATATGAATGCTTGATTACGTACAAGAGCTAAAGTCTTTTGTTTATGGTGATTCTCAGACCATTCAAAGCGTCTTTTTCCTTTTGCCAAAACTTTGGGCAGTTAACCAAACTGGCCAGCGATATAGTTCTCCGTCAAAGGATTTTGAGGCTTTTCAAACAAACGTTTCGTTTCACCATATTCAACAAGCTGACCTACATACATAAAAGCTGTATAATCTGAAACACGTGCTGCCTGCTGAAGATTATGAGTAACGATAATTACTGTATAATTTTCTTTGAGTTCTTGAATTAGGGTTTCAATTTTTGCTGTCGCTGCAGGGTCTAAAGCGCTGCAGGGTTCATCCATAAGTAGAACTTCAGGTTCGACAGCTAACGCACGGGCAATACACAACCTTTGCTGTTGACCACCTGAAAGACTAAAAGCACCATCACCAAGTCTGTCCTTTACCTCGTCCCACAAAGCTGCACCTCGCAAACTGCGTTCAACGAGTTCTTTCAACCCAGACCCTTTAGCGGTTTTATGGATACTTGGACCAAAAGCAACGTTATCAAAAATTGATTTCGGAAAAGGATTAGGTCTCTGAAAAACCATGCCTACTCTTCGCCTTAAATCGTAAATACTCATGCTGTCAGAAAAGATGTTCTCGCCGTCAACAAATAATTCACCAACGGTTTTGCTTCCAGGAATTAAATCATTCATTCTATTTATCGAGCGGACCAGAGTTGATTTTCCACAGCCAGAGGGACCCATTATAGCGGTAACTGCTTTCCCTTCAATAGGCAAAGTCACATTTTTAAGAACATGATTATCTTTAAACCAAACATTCAGTTGCTTAATATCAACTTTAGCCATACCCGCCCCCTCTCAAAGACCTACCTTACAAATCGTTTTAATTCTAACATTTACGGCATACATGACAAGCTATTATTAAATTGGTTTCTACAGTAGTATACATAACTACTTATAGATTACATAGACAAGACATTTATCACAAAATAAACTTGATTTTTACAAAATTATATAAAGGTATTAAATGTCATCTTCAAAACTTTCAGAAGAAACAAGGAAACTTCAATTCACAGGAGGATGTACTTACATTATTTCATTACCTAAAAGGTGGATTGAAGAAAATCAGCTTAACCGAGGAAGCAGTATAAGACTTCGGATTGAAGAAGACGGTCTACTTTCAATCATTCCAAACAATAAAGCTGTACAAGAAAATCCAAATGAGGCAATTTTGAAAATAGTTTCAAAAGAAAATCCGCAAGTGATAATTAGAAAAACTATTTCAACTTACCTTATAGGCTTCAATGTTATACGAATAAGGCCTGAAAAACAAAAACTTTTAACTACAAATCAAAGACAAGAAATCAAAAGATTTTCTAGAACTATGCTTGTTGGAACAGAAATAGTAAGAGACACTGCACAAGAATTAACCTTGCAAGTTCTTTTAAGCTACCCTGAACTGTCTATCCAAAACGCTCTTAGACGTATGAGCATCATTGCAGCATCAATGCATAAATACGCCATGTCTGCATTAAAAAAACTTGATTATCAGTTAGCCAATGAAGTAAAAAACACCGATAACGAAGTTGACAGATTCAATCTTTATGTTGTCAGACAACTTAAAACAGCAATATTGAACCCTAGAATAATAAAAGAAATCGGTTTAGATAATGCACGCGATTGCCTGGGTTATAGGTTAGTGATAAAATCAGTAGAAAGGACAGCGGATCATTCTGCAAAAATTGCAGATAATGTGTTATCTTTAAAACATAATTTAGACGCTGAACTATTTACAAAGTTAGAGTTAATGAGCAATTTAGCGATATCAATGTTCGAAACCTCTATTGAAGCACTTTTTAGACAAGATTACGCTCTTGCTGAGGGAATAGTTGAAAAAATAGATGAAGTAATAACAATCGAGAAAGAAGCTGTGGCTTTAACCCAAAAAACCAGTAGCGAAGAACTGGCAAATCTGAGATTAATAATCGAAAGTATACGCAGAACCGCAGAGTACGGTAGCGATATTGCAGAAGTCGTATTAAATTTAACAATAAAATCTATTCTTTCTTGACTACTTTAAAATATTTTTAAAAATCAAATGAAAAGTTGAAGTGGCTAATGTAGTGAGTGGCACTGGAGATATAAAAGTGCAAGTGGTTTGTTGCGTTAGAATGATTCGTCAAAGCCCTGACCTGGTCGACCTAAAAAAGGAAAATTAAGTTCTTCAAAATCGGAATAGTTTATTGAATTTTTGTTTTTTGATAGCGATTGCAGCAGTCATGAATGTTAACGTAGCTAATAGTATAATTGTAGCCATAAATGAGTATTCGGGAATTATAGATTTATTTGATTCTATTAGTTCTAAAACGGTGGAATAATCTTGCGATTCTATATAACTTAGTTTAATGGGCATCCCTGTTTGTTTGTCGATGTTGAAATCTACGAGGTCATAACCGTATTCTTGCGGTCCTATGCTTGCATGGTTTATTTCTCTTACACCTGTTGAAAATGTTTGATTGATTGTTTCATTTATCGTAGGAGATTGCGATTCAGCTGACCATAATTTGTCATTTACGTTAAGATTAGAAAAGGTCATTGGGAAGTTTTGGGCTGATGTTAAGTCTTTGTTTTGGATCACACTTGTTTCGGTTCCATTCTTGTAGTGTTGAGTCAGGTTCAGTTGTACCGTATTGGGAGCGATAATATCTATGACAGTGACTTTAAGCCATTGAACATCTTTAGGTTGGTTAACTAACTGATAAATTTGGGGTATATTGGAATTGCTTGTTACACTGTATGTAAAGCTATCGTCAATAGAAACACCAATCTGGTTCTGGGCTAAGACGACCCCTATACTTGATAAGCAGAGAAGAACTAAGAGAGTAATGGGCAGTGTTACCTTGAACATTTTACATCAGGACTTACAGCCCTGTTTTGATTTTTATCGTTTTTGAATATAATCTATATATGATATAGTAAAAAAATTCTGGATTTTAATGAGGAATTCTGGACCTTTAACGAGTGACTGTTAAAATCTATATCTCAATAAATAGAATATAGTGATAACAAATTTATCGTATACACGTTCCCTCTGATAAACGAGGGTAAAAAGAGATACAATAAATTAAAATTAAAAATTTCTATGTATCATCCAAATTTGCTATGAAACCTCTTGATTAAAGAGCTCGCAAGTTGTCGTGTACAATAATGATGAAAAAAATTAAAGAGTCCATCGGTAACCCCGCCATCATTACTGATTTTGTAATAATAGCTATCATAACATTCAGTGTCGTCTTGATTTTTGCGGGACTCATTCTAATGACATCGGACACATCATATCCATATGAACCATCCCAAGAAATTACACCACAATTCGCCATTTCAGTTATTGACTTAATTCCTGGAATCCCTTTTAATATGGGTGCTCTTTCGCAATATAGTTTATCAGCTATTGGACTTGTTTCTTGGATAATCGGTTTGGACCTTT
Organism: Bathyarchaeia archaeon; assembly: GCA_050108115.1. Classification (GTDB taxonomy): domain Archaea; phylum Thermoproteota; class Bathyarchaeia; order Bathyarchaeales; family Bathycorpusculaceae; genus Bathycorpusculum. The sequence goes on from JBNIDP010000001.1 coordinate 993,755, forward strand.
TACTTACAGGGCTCGGACTTTGGGTCAAGCACCGTTTGGCTCAGATAGTTGCAGTCATAATATTTGCATTATCGACTTTTGCTCAATTTATCGAGTTCCTTCTTCTCGGGATTGTAGGTTCACCAAGCTCAGTTATTTTAACAATATTAAACAGCATTATACTTTATGTCTTGGTTACAAAATTCAATTTTACTTTACAAAAATCGTCTCAAGTTGATTCGCAAAAAATTCAACTTTAAGATTTCGCAAATAAAAGCTGATGTGACTTTTTCATGTATTCTGCATTTCAAAAATATTTCAAGCGTTAAGTCGATAAAATAACGCCGGGTTACTTTTATTTTAAAAAAAGAAAAAAGTTTTTGTTAAATTATTTTAAATGTTGCTGTTTTCTCGCTACTATATGGCACACCGCCGTTATCAGGGAGATTTGTTAGTACATTTACATAGATCGTTGCTTGTCCTTGGAAAGCCCAGAATGGTATATTTACTGTAACAGTTATTGGTGAGCTTCCCTTAGCGTGATTGGTATTTGTAACGGTATAATAACCTATTGGAACTTCTTGTGCGTCATAAATAGTCAATGTTAAACTTGTCCATAGTGGCAGATCGCTTAAGCTGTCAAGAGTTAAATCGATGTTCATGTCTTCTAGTTTGTGAGCTACTGCAGGCACCTGTATTCCGTTAGCACTAATAATATAATTGTAATCAAAAAACGCTGTATCATTAATCAGTTTTCCTGACATATCAACAGTTACTGTTATAGACCAAGTCCCAAAATCAGATTCCGGCGTGATTGCATCCGACCATGGAAGACGAAACTCTGCATATGCAATGCCTGAAGAGTTTGTTCGTCTTGTGCGAACCGCAAAAGAGTTTCCCTGAGCATCATTGATTGTAAATACAACGTCTTTGTTGGGCACTGAAGCGCTGTGATATGTAGTATTGGCGTAGATTTTAATTAATTCTTGTGGTCCATATGGATTGCTGGTTGCATTTTTTCCTTCTCCTCCACGGTCTAAGAATACATCGACACTTGCAGCCTGTGAAATAGTTTGAACATGTATCACTGCTGTTTTCGTATGCGTTTCAGCAAAATTGGGACCTGATGGCAGAGTTGGGTCTGGCGCCGTTACTATCAGTATTAATCTAAGGGATTCAGCAACTGTAGCTTTAAAGTTTACTGCTAATCCATTAAATGAACCAACCAATGAGCCATTGAGGTATTCTATTCTCCAAGCATAGTTGGTTATTGGACATGACTCGTTTGCACCTTCTGTATCCCAGCCGGGTAAGGATAGACTGGCATCTAGAAATACGGTGTCTCCTACAGTATAGTAAGTTCCTTCTGTAGGTGTAAAATCAGCTGTTGGCCTATGATCAGGAGTTGTCGGAATTGCAGGTGTCGGAGTGGGGGTAGGAGTCGGAGTGGGGGTCGCAGTTGGTGTAGGATTGGGGTTGGCCAAGTTAAATGTTGCATCAACAACACTGTGCTGGATTTCAGGTGAGCTTTCAGGAAGAAGAACGTCGGTGGCGGGTCCGCCTAGTTTAGATTCTACAATATTTATGTTAGTCGAACCGTAACCAACGATTTTGAATTTAACTGTGGCTAGATCACCACTTCCCGATACACTTTGCGATACCATAAAAAGAGAGCTAACTGTTTCGTTGAGAATACCCAGTGTAATGTTTGATCGTGGTCCAGGAACAAACAGTGTTGAACCAGCCTGTTTCAAGAACGGACCTTCGGTAACTCCGTCTGGCTCGACTGTTAGCACTGTTGGATCCCATGTCAGTACAAATGCCCATCTCCAGAGATCTTGTACGTTATCCACTTGGATGACAACATTAAAAGTACTACCGATTGTCAGACCTTGTGTTGGAATACTTGAAGGATTAGCCCTTATAACTGGAGTGGCCTGCGCGCTTGAGATGAAGACAAACGAAAAAAGCGGTAAAGCTATTACTATAACCAGCAAGAGAGCCAATGGTTTTGTTTTCAATATAGTTTTCTCCTATTAATGCATTGAGAAAGACGTTTTTTGTACGATCCATAAATGTTTCCTAAAAAAAAATAACTAAAAAGGTTAATGTGAACTGGAAAGCTACAGCTTTTTAAAATGTCTATGGATAGCAGATGTACTATAGATAAGCACTGAATCGTAAGCTTCTCCCTCAAGAAGAAACTTTTTTAATTTAGGGTTATTTATCTTTAGGAAGTAAACTATTTAGACAGCCATAATCTATTGTTTTAGCAATCACAGTGTTGGCACTTAATAAGAATAAAAAATTAATTTTGGGAAAATTATTCCAATTGAGTTATCGACGTTGAAGCATTACTGCAGTTGCTATTATTGCCGCGATTGCTGCACCTGCTATAAGTATTATGTATATAATGGTAGAATCTGGCTGACTTGTATCGGTAGGAGTCGGTGTAGGACTTGAGGAGAGTGAGGCAGTAGGAGTAGGCGTGCTACTTGCGGGTGGTGTCGTTGTAACTGGTGTAGAAGTTGGTGTTACCTCTGGTGTTGCAGAAGGTGTAGGCGTTGGTTGATTTACCGTTAAGCTTGCGCCTGTTGATGTGTGTTCTAAAGCAATACGATCAGTATATGTCGGATTATATTGATAGAGACCCGTGCCGTTCATCGTTATTTCTGTTGGAGCAATAGAGAGAATCTTAAATGTTAACGTTGCAATTACACCTGATCCACTGGCGTTTTTTCCAAAACTGTTAATTGAATCCACCATGTTTGGAAGATTACCTCTGTAATCAGGCCTAGTCAACGATGGATAAACAAAAAAGGTATCGCCAGCGGTTTTTAGAAAAGGACCTTCGCTAATTGCTGTTAGATTTAAGACATCTGGGTCCCAATATAGCTCTGTTTCCCACTGAAAAATTTCATCAACATTCTCTACCGTAATATTTATTTTTAAATCTGAGTTGACCTGCATATCAGCTATTGAAATTTCATTTGGAACCAGTTGAATTGAAGGTGCTACTGCATTAACGTTATCAACCGTATTTATCATAATCAAGCTAAGAACTGCCATGATAATCAATGGTAGGACGAAATGTTTTCTATTCAAGACTATCTTCTCCTTCTGCCTATACTTTGGTCGGAGGCTTATTTTGATTCCCTAAATATTATTAAAACACGAACATAGTCATATATAGTTAAAAAAATTAAGAAAAATTAATTTTAGATTTATTTGTAATGCCTAAAAGCCAAGCAGCAGAGCCAACAATGACTATAAGTGTAATAGCAATTATGATACCTATAATTGTGGGCGGTAAAATAAGTCCTTGAACATTGTTTGAATCTTGAGTTTTTGGAAATTCACTTTCAGGTTTTACCGTTAATTCCATTATTTCAGTACCTGTTAAGTTTGCTCTTTTATCAACTACAGTTAGATTAACCGTGTAGGTGCCTTCTTGAGCGTAAATGTTGGTTGCTTCAGCCGCAATAGGACCTTTTATAGTTGTATTGTCTGAATATGTATGTCCATCTCCAAAATTCCAGTTGTAACTGAAAATACGTCCATCTTCCGGATCGTAACTTTGGGCTCCGCTGAACTCGATTTCTTTTCCTGCATAGTAAGATTGACCTGCGCCTTCCTGTTTAAAGGTCATTTTAGCGATTGGTTTAGTTATATCGAGCACAGTTATTGTCACATTATCGCTACCTGATTCCCCATCAGTCGTCTCCACTGTTAGAGTAACTTCGTGGATTCCAGGAAGTTCAAATGAATAAGTAGGTGTAATACCGTCAAGAGTTTTTAATTCGTTATCAAGAAAGGACCATGTGTAAGTAAGATCACCAGATAATGCAACTGATTTTGATCCATTAAAAACCATAGGCGTATCCTCGTTTACAGTCTGGGGATCGCCTGCTTCTGCTATGGGAGCGTTACCAACAATTAGTGTTACCTTTGCTGGTGTTATCACCTGATGGTCTATTAATTTGGCCATAGTTGGTGAATATGCTTCATATTCAGGAGTAGACAGATATGTTTCTTCAAGGTTAATGGGAGAGTCTACAATAGGTTTTAATACTTTGAATGTAAATTTTGCCAAAGCTCCGCTCCCAGATACACCTGTTCCTGCTGCTAAAGCTGCAATTGAACTGCAGGTAACTTCGGGTAGTTCCCCGTCTGGTCCAGGAGCGGAATTAAATAATGTTTGGCCTGCGCTTTGCAGAAAGTCGATCTCTTCAGGGTCACCAACTATACTTAAAGCTGTTGGGTCCCACGTGACTTTGACTACCCATTGATATAAGTTTGAAACGTCAGTAACTGTGAGTTCAACGTCAAAAGTTTCACCTACTTGTGTCAAATTGATTTCTGAAGGGTTCAAAGATAAAGCAGGTTTAGTTTGTGCTTCAACTTCAATATTGATTTGTGTAAATGTAAATAGAGTTGAGAATAAAAGAGTTAACAAAAAAAGAGAGTTGACAACATTTTTTGTTGTCTGATTCATTAATGCCAACTCCAATATTGGCTGTATGCAAAACAGAATAGAGTTATGTCTGCTGAGCTCATTGCTCCATTGTGATCCATGTCAGCGCGTGAGTCATATGGTAGGCTGATCCAATAGTTTGAATAAGCAATCAAGAATGAAGTTATATCTGCTGAAGTCACCTTTCCGTCGTTGTTAAAATCACCTGCCTGATTTACTTGGAAAATAGTCGATGAAACAGCTAATGCACCATTGTATAATGAACTTACATATGCAGTATAGGTACCTATTGGAGCATTAATTGGCAGGTTTAATGGTAATGAATAATGTCCCTGGCTTCCGGTTGGTGTATCTAGTGGAACAGATCCATCTTGGTTTATGATGCCAAATGTCGAAGATTTTTCAGGGCAGTAAGGTATTCCACCAAAGTCTATACTGTTTGAATATGCGCCAGCGAAAACTCGTGCCACGCCAGTGCGAGCAGTTGAAGGAATAGGAATACTGAGTATAACTAGCCGAGTTTCTCGGGCAGGAATTGATGATTGACTTGATGAAAAGCCTATTGGAACATTAAAATTATCATAAGCGTTTACAGAAATTAGAACCTGTTGTGCCTGTTGCGCGTTGTTAGTTACTAAAACTTTGAAGGATGCTAGGTCATTTTTTGGAGTTGTAGATATTGGATTACCTTCGCTGTCAGTTAATTGTATTGATTGTATTGTTACAGTTGGATTTGATGGGTTGCTTCCTGTGTTTAAAGTTCTCAAAGTAAGAATATCGTTGTCAGGATAAACGATTTGAATTGCGACTAGCCCATTTGAAACTGGTGAATCATCTTGGCTTAGTATTCCAGAAATGACAGCGCGGTCTAGTCGATTATATGCATTGTTTGCTGTAACTGAAACAGTAACAGTTGTTGCTTGAACAATTATCGGTAATGAGATTAACATTAAGATGGTCACTAAAGAAAAAAGAAAGGGGGGTGTATTTTTTTTCATATTTAGACCTTCTTAGGCTACGCTAATTTGGAAGTTTTTAGAGGTTTCTGGACAGAATGGTACGCCGCCGAGTGATGGAAGCTGTGTCAGCACGTTAACGTAGACTGTTGCTGTTCCTACGTATGCATATAGTGGAATGCTCAGTGTTTCTATTGCTGAGTCTGTGTCTACACCATCAATGGGTAGGTCAACCGTTTCTACAGCAACTGGAACATTACATTCGTCGTATATTGTAATGGTTACTGTTCCTGTGTATTCAGAGTTGGCAATGTTTCTAACGTCAACTCTAATTTTGAGTTGATTGTCTCTTGCAAAGGTGCTTGCTGGCTGGTTTTGCATGGTCAATGTTGTAATTGTTGTTGTTTTAAGGATGTAGTCAAAGTTGAAGCTTACTACGTCATCTACAACATAGAGTTCAGTTCCCTGTTGTGGATCTGGTAATTCAACTGTTGCGACAATGCTCCATGTACCGAAGGTATCTTCTGGGTTTTCGTCTGGTGCGGGCCATGGAAGTCTGTAAGATGTTGTTGCAATACCGTCTTCGTTAGTATCTGCAGCTCTATATGCGATTGCATCACCGTTTGGTTTTTGGATTTCAAAGGCAACACGCTGACCTGCTACTGGGGCATTGTTATATGTGACGACCGCGGTTAGTTCAACGTTTTCCTGTGGACCAAAAGCATCACTTGAGACGCCTGCAAATTCACCGCCTCTCTGAGTATAAACATCGATTGATGGACCTGATGCTGGAGGAACTACTGTTACTGTTTTACTAACGGTGTTGGTTTCTGGTGTGGCGCCTGGAGCTGTAACTGTTAAGGTGATTGTGTATTCGCCTGCATCGTTCAGAGGAAGAGTACCTGGTGTTTGAGCGGCAGAGGTGAAGCCTAATGGTTCTACTGTCCAAGCATATGTAGTAATGTCTACTTGATTTGCACCGTCGAATCCTGGTAATGAGGCACTACCGTCTAGTGTGATTGATGAACCTTCTGCAATGAAGTCTGGAATTGAAGCCATAACTGCTGTTGGACCGTATGGTGGTGGTGGGTCAGCGCCGACGTAGGCTACGCTTGGTGGTGTAAGTTGAGTTTCTTGTGGAACATTGTCTTGTAAGAATGCGTTTCCGTCAACGTAGATGTTAGTGTCACCGAAACCGACGACTTTGAATGTGAAAGTGGCTAATACACCGTCACCATTAGCGACGTTTGATAACATCATAAATGAATCAGAAACTTCGGTTAGTACACCTGTTGTTTTTGTAGAGCTTACTGGTGCTCCTGCGAAGAGTGTTGCAGCGACTGAATTAAGGTAATTGCCTTCTGAATAGCTCATCATTTCTAGTACTGCTGGATCCCAAGTTATTTCTTCAAGTACCCATTGCCAAACGTCTGAACCGCCAGTGATTTGAGCGGTCATGGTAAAGGTTGAACCAAGAGGCAAGTCAGCAGCACTAGGGGGTAGAGTGAAACTGATTGTCCCTGCGGCAGCAGCCTTAACGCCACCGATTGTACTGAGCGGCATCGAAATCGCCAATATCATTACTATCGCAAATGCGAATTTTTGTATTTGTTTCATTTTTTATTTGTCTCCTTTCATGTTTTTTTATATCATTTTTTAAAAAAAACTTGAATTTCTAAAAAAAGAGGATTTTTAGAATCCTCCGCCGGTAAAGTAACTGTTGTATCCGATTAGGAATTGTGTGATGTCAGCTGATGTGATTTGATTATCCATGTTGTAGTCGGTTAATGGGTTGATTGTTGGGCGAGAGTCATATTGTGCGTTGTAAGCTAAGAGGAAGTATGTAATGTCTGCTGAACTGCATTTGTCATCTGGAAGTGATGGGTGGGTTGGAGCGGTATCTGAGCTTGCAAATAGTGGGGTTGCTCCACAGAAGTCGGCTTTGAGCATTCTTACGTAACCTGCGTGATCAACGTATTCAGGGTGCATTTTAACCCAGTTGATGAAGCTAGTTTTCAGTGCGCCGTCTGAGCCTTTTGTTGGGATGCCGTTAGTTGCGTACCAGAGCCATCGGTAGATTGGTTTACCTTCAGCATAGCAGTATGAGTTATCGAGAACGTGTGCTAAGGTTGGTGTAACATAGTTAACACCGTCATAGCCAACCGCGATACCATTGAGTAATGTTGGGTTGTCTTCTAGGAAACCTAAGCCAACATATGCAAGTGCATAAGGATGATCTTTTACGTAGTCGACGACTTGTTGGTTTTCTGTTTTTTCAGTGTGTGCTGCTATGGTTGTGCTGCCTCCAGGTGTCAAGAACATGTTGTTGAAACCATCGTGTGTTCCAGAATTAAGTGGACGCATAACTAATTCGATTGCTTCGTCGCCCATGCCTGTTGTGTCACCGCCTATTGCTTGAACCAGTGATTTCCATGTTGGATAGTGAGATGGACCATTTGTTGTATCGCTTGTGAATGCCAGAGCGATTTGTTGAATTGTTAATTGGCTAATCTTTGAGTAGTATGGATTTTCTTTGTCAACAATTATAGCGACGCTGTCTTTACCGATTGGCCAAATGCGTAAATCAGCCATACCAAAATCATTGGCAGGAATGTCAGTCCAATAATTCTTGTCCGGTAATGTTTTGTAATCTGGAATCTTTGAAGCAGCAGCTACATCAGCTCCGATTTCTGCAGTGGATTTCTGTGTTAAAGCATCTAAGCCTGTGCCGCTTCCTTCAGCGTCAGGTAAATTAATTGTTATGCCTGAGTGAGCAGTTTCGTAGGCGAGTTTAGCTTCTGCGCTTATTGGGTATACTGTTGATGACCCACGTATGAGCACTTGATTATCAACTTTTAATTCATCGCGTGCACCTTGAAGAGCATTTGCAGACATTAGAAAGGTTGATGCTATTAGCATTGTTACAATTGCTATGGATACTATTGCTTTGAAATTTTTCATGCTTTTTTACCTTCTCCTAATATTCAATTGAACGATTGCTCGTTCGAAGCAATTATTCACTTTCTGGGAATATCTAGGTTATCGACATAAACTAAAGTGAACTCGTTTTCTCTTGATTTCGCTATAGCGACTATAAACAGATATGTCAACTATTGAGTTTAGGTAGGAAACTATTATCTTATCGTTTAGACTCATCGAGCCCTATTATAAGGAGGGGGTCAACAGTCATGGTCAGTAGCCAACTTATCGATTCAGCTATTTCAAAAATCTTCTTTTTATGTGCAGCCTCCTCAATATTCATTGTATTCGGCATATTCATCTACATTTTAGACATGGGACTCCCTCAACTACAAGATTGGATCCTTAATGGATTCGGTTTACTCTGGGATCCATATACCAGCGGCTTATATGGCATACTTTCAATGGCATTCTACACGCTATATACAGCAACAGGCGCCACTGTAATGGCCACGGCAATCGGCATTCCTTGCGCCATCTACTTAGCAGAATACGCAAATAACAAAATCAGAAACATTATAAAACCAAGTTTAGAAGTCCTGACATCAATGCCGTCTATTCTTGTAGGATTAGTAGGCGTAGTCTTAATTGTGTTAACAATCCAAAAAGTTTTCAATTTAAGCGGTAGCGGAATTGGAGTCATGGCTGCATGGATAGTACTATTCGTTTTAGCCTTGCCATTAGTTGCAAGTATAGCTGAAGACGCAATAAGAGCGGTCCCCAGCGAATTAAAAGAAGCCTCATTAGCATTAGGTGCCACACAATGGCAAACAACTCTTAAAGTTTCCCTGCCAGGAGCAAAATCAGGAATCCTTACAGCCTTAATTTTAGCCTTGGGTAGCAGCATAGGCGAAACGATGGCTGTTTGGATGGTGATAGGAGGGGGAATGTATCCGTCAATAGCACCATCATTAACTTATCTTTTCGGCTCAGTTGACACTATCCCCACTCTAATTGCTGCCAACTACAAACAAGGCGAAATCACATTGGACTTATTACCAGCTTTGATGGGCGCTGCATTCATCCTCTTTGTGATAGTTGGAGGATTGAATGTAATTTTAAGAAGATTTATACAGAAAAAGCAATAATAGGAAGAAAAAATACAGTGACATTCACAAAAAATCTGCTAAATGAACTAAAAAGTCTGAAAAAACTTGAAAAAGGTCAAATCGTAGCGGGAAGCCTAATTGTTTTAGCAGGTTTAGCAGTTGCTTCAATAGGAGTCTTAAGCCTACAGAACTCGCTTCAGGAATGGCTAACCAGCGGCGAACTTTTTAAGGCACCGTTTGATACAATGATGGCTTCAGCCATATCTTCAGTACTATACATTTTTCCAGCCGTAATCTTCTTTGTTGTAGCATACCTTGTGGCGCAATCACATTCGTTAGGATTGAAAACTTCAATCTCTTTATCAGTATTGTCAATATTTTTGGGAGTTATATGGATCAATATTCCAATTACACTTGCAGGCGTGCTGTGTTTTCTTGGAACCGAAGTAGGCTTCCTAAATAGAAGAAATATAAGTAAAGAAAGAAGAGACTCACCCGTAGTAACTGAAAAAATAGCAAAGTTCGGTCTACTTTTATCAGGACTAATCGGGATAATCATCTTAATCGGAATGATATTATACATTACTATACGCGGAACCCCATATCTTAGTTGGAACTTCATAACAGGAACAGGCCTTGCACCTCCAAACCTAAGAGATTTAATTGAAGGCACACAACAAATGGGTATATCCCAATACTTAATTGGCTCAATTTTAATCGTAGGGTTATCTGAAGCCATCGCTTTGCCATTAGGTTTAGGCGCCGCATTATACATGGCAGAATATGCTCCACAAAACAAAATAACCGAAACTATACGCTTCTTTATCGAAACCCTAGCAGGAGCACCCTCAATAGTCATAGCCCTCTTCGGCTTCTACTTTATAGCCAAAGGAGGAGGAGAAGGATTAGGATGGGGAATATCTTGGCTTTCAGCATCAGTCTGCCTAGCCTTTATGACATTACCATGGAACATTAGAGTCGCCGAAGAAGCAATAAAAGCTGTCCCCTACGCCTTCCGCGAAGGTGCCTTCGCTCTAGGCGCAACCAGATGGCAAACAATAAAGAAGATAATACTATTGTCAGCCTCTCCAGGAATAATAACGGGATTTGTCCTCGGACTCGGCGCAGCTTTTGGAGAAACAACAGTACTTATCTTAACCGCTGATACTGGAGCTTACCGTCTCCCAGACGGATTACCCTTAACAGGATATGGAATGCCCACTTTGCCAGTATTGATTTACCGAACGTACTTCTGGAACATAGGAAGCGGCCAACCAGGCATAGATTACCAGTGGGAAAAAACTAACGTAGCCTTCGCCGCCAGTCTTGTACTATTAGTAATATTTCTTGCTATATGCTTTGCCTCACTTATCCTAAGAAACTACATGGCAAAGAAGGCATCAGGAAAATAAATGGGTGGAAGAATGCAACAAAAAGCAAAGGAAAAAATTGCAAAAAAAGTTTCAGCCTGTATAGTGCTTTTTCTTTTTACTTCATTAGTTGCCGGTCAAATAGCATTCGGACAGGACAACACAAACACATCTGAATGGAGCATGAATATTTCAATATTAACCGAAAAAAACCAAACAATCACACCAGCTATCTTCGCACCATTTGAACTTATCCAGTTAGAAGCAAAAGTGAATTACGGAAACGAGTCCAGAGCCAACAATCAAGTCGTCTTTAAGATTGTCGGACCACAAAACTCTACTAGTCCAAACGTGATAATACGTACAGCAGAAACAGATCAGAATGGCACAGCAAGAATAACTTTTCGGCTTCCACTCGGGGACATAACAGTTAATCCGGTAATTGGGGAATGGAAAGTTAACTGCACAACTCAAACCATAACCGGAATGCTTCAAGAACAAACATCATTTAACGTTTCTAAATCAGTTTGGCCAATAATAATACAGGAAGTAGGACTATTTGATCAAAACCACACAGAAAAAAATAGTTTTGAACAGGGAGAAACCGCAAAGGTTGAAGTTAAAATCAACTGTACACGAGCTTCAGCGGTTAATGCGAGTCTAAGACTGGATATTACTGATGCGGGTAATACTAAAACAAGCCAAAACACTGCAAACCAAACATTGAATGATACACAAGTAATAGAATACGAGTTCCAGATTCCTGATAACGCAGCCCTTGGACAAGCACTTTTGAATGCAAGCTTGTTTTCACTTATCGATGAGCATGAGATTCAAATAGCTGAATCAAAAGCAGTAACGTTTTCTATAGGTGAAGGCTCAGTTCAAACAGGCAGTCGGGATATTGCTGTAACAAGTGCAAGTTTATCTGCTACCCAAATTAGACAGGGCGAAGTATTGAATGTTACAATTGCCGTAAAAAACAAAGGAAACACCACGGAAGAACCAACCATTCAAATTCTTTACAATAATATTCTTGCTGGTTCTTTAACGGTTGAGCTTTCAGCCTTAGAAGAGAAAACTGTGACATACGCATGGAATACAAGTAAAGTTTCACCTGGAAACTTTACAGTCACTGTTCACGCTAATTCGGTTGAAGGCGAAACAGAAACCAGCGATAACAACTTTACTGCAGGAACAATAGAGATACTACAACAGGAAAATGCTGAAACAGCAACCTTGTTTGCAACCAGCCTTTTTGTGGTTTCACTGTTCATTATAGGTTTAACTACATTCTCATCGCTGTCATTCCTTAGATGGAGACAAAAGCCAGTATCGTTCAAAATTTCATTACCGCTAAAACGAGAAAAACAGAAAAAGTTACTGCAACCTACACCAGCAATACCTGTGCCCCCAGCAACATCAGCCACGGTGAAAAGCTCAAATCAAGAAGCGCCCACGGCTAGACCCGTAAGCTACTCAAACGTCTTACCGATAACAAAACAAGCTAATGCAGAAATAAAAAGCGATATTGAAAAACTACAGACTGACATTGGAAACAATGATATACTTCAAAATGAACTAACCCAGCTTAAACTTCAAAGCATAGAATTGATTCCCCTATCTGCACGTGCAATCGAGTTAAACATACAAAAAACCCAAATTCTGCGTTCAAACCCAAGTAAGCAAAGTCAGAAGGAATTGGAGGCGCTTGAACGGCTAGTTAACTCTCAAATAGAAATCTTGGAAATGGAGATGGCAAACATGAAGGAGAACATTGATGCATTAAAGAAGTTAACCAGCGGAAAAGACACAACTTCTTTTGAAAACAAAGCAGAGTAAGATGACTAAATGAAAAGCAAATACGTTCAAACATGCAGTGTGGACGCATATTGGGGCGCTTGGATGGGTAAAAAACGATACAAAACCTCAACTCAGCGAGCACCTAAGCGTACTTGCAGTTAGACATTTTAAAGCTCCTGTTACCTTCTAATATTTCTTTGACTAAAAACTCCAAGTAACTTACAAACTAAACGGTTTGGCGAAAGCATAATCTGTGTTTCAAAAAAATATAGCCGAGGGCACCGTATCAGTGAATGCTTGCATAGTTAAAGATTGCTAACAAACTAATTGGGCTTAAGCTACAGGTATGCTTTAGACGGCTAAATTGAGCATGTTAACAAAGTTTTTCTAAACGGTCATAAAGAGGTTATATGCTATTAAAAAGGCTGATAAGTCACTGGAGCTAACTTTTTGGTCACCGTTAATATCGCATGATTGATACTGAGGGGAAATAGCATTATTTGTCCAATAGTAATTAAATGCGGTAATTAAGATAGCTATATCCTGTGAATTAACAAGTTTATTTCCGTCAAAATCGCCTAGCATCTTGATGTAAGTTTGCATATCTGATGAACTTATAGGTGAATGATTGTCTGCATTTGAGATAACTATATGCAGATCAGCTATGCCTACAAACGCGTGAGAAGTGACATTTAAGTCAATTAGAATGTAGTTAGTACCTGCTTGTAAAGCACATATTTCTTGAGTGAAACCTGCAGGTGTGTTGCAGTTATCAAATAGTGAAGCTGAAACCAAAAAATTTCCGCTGTTTTGAGAATCAATTGTTATATTTAAGGTGGTTTTATAGCCTCGATTTAGAAAATTACTGTTGTGGCCCCAAGGATCTACAGTTGTGATGTTTGTAATTTGTGGAGTAGATAATGTTTCTGCTATTACAAATTGGCATGATGTTACCATCACAACCAGCAAAGAGACAAGAATAATGAGTGGTTTCATGCATTCCAAGAAGTTAAAAACTAATAAAAGAATTATCGCTATATTTTATTAAGTGAATTTAAATTTATATATGGCATAGGAATTTATTGGAACTCTATAACTGCTTTGATTATATAGATAAAAATAAAAAATTGTGTTTAAAAAAATTAGGGATTAATAAGAATGTTTGATGCCTTCTCTGGACAGAACACCACTTGTGAAGACATAAAAGCGTTAGCATAGACTTTTCCTAAGCCAACAAAAGCCCATGAGGGAATTGTCACTGAAACAATTGTTGACAAGGTTTCCTGAGGAGGAACTGACACCTGAACCACTGACAAGACGATTGGCACGTTTGCTTCATCATAAATTGTCAATGTTAGTTTTGCATCAATTGTTATTCTTCTAATGTTGTTAAGGGTTATGTTTGCGTTTAGTCCCTGGTTTCTTGAAATGCTTGTTACCGTATTATGACTGTTGTTTAGTGTTTCAACTGAAACAATGTTTATGAGGTAACCAAACTGAAAACTGCAGGTGTCACTTACAACTTGCTCTGATATGTCAACATTAGCAATTATAGTCCAATTGCCCATCAAACTTTCAGCGTTAACATCAAGCCAAGGCAACCTAAAAGATACGGTGGCTACTCCATAGTCATCGGTTCTTGCAGAGCGATAGTAAATCTGTGAAAGGTCTTGGCTGCGGATTTCGAAAACAACATCTTTTCCAACCACGGGAGCATTATTGTATGTTACAAGAGCAAAGAGGGTAACATCTTCTTGAGGACCAAAAGCGTCACTTGACTGATTTGCGAAAGTTCCGCCGCGTTCAGTGTAAACATCAAGGTTTGCTTTGGTTGGCAACGGATTAACGGTGATTAGATTTGTAAGGATGCTTGTTTGGTTGTAATCTGGACTTGTAGGGGCATAAACGTCAAGTGCAGTAACGGTTAGAGTTATTGAACTTACACCAATTTGGGGAATCACCGCTGTAGCATTAGCACCTTCAACAGTCAAATCTACTGTACCATCGTTTCCAAAGTCGATACTCCAAACATAGCTGGTAATGGGGTTTGTTGTTGCATGCCCAACCGGTAACGCATCAAAACCTGGAAGCGACTTGGAAGCTTCAAGAACAAGCAAGTCACCGACATAACACATGTCATCATTTGGTAATGAGAATCTAGCGGTTGGCCCCCCAGACGGCGGAGGATTCAAAGTAAAAGTTGCTCCAGCGACCAAATGGGGAATAGGAACCTCGGAAAAATCAAAGTAATTAAAGATAAACGGTGTTTGACATAATACAGTTTTGGTGAATTCAATCTCACTATTCCCGTAATTTAAAACTTGAAAAGTAAATGTTGCTAGAACTCCGCTACCGCTGATTTTATCAGACAAATTGAAAAAGACGCCTGTTGTACCGTTTAAGAGACCACGAGGACTTTGCGATTCAATTGCTGGTGCAACAAATAGGGTTTCACCAACAGAACACAAGAAAGGTCCCTCGTGCACATCTACCAGTTGTATAACCGCGGGGTTCCATTTCAGGTCAACTGCCCAAATCCAAAGGTCACTTACATTTTCAACACGTAATTCTAAATCGAATCTGTCACCTATATCAGGTTCTGGACCAACTATTGTGTCAGGGGTAAGATGTAGTAAAGGAGATTTTTGTGATGTAATGAAATTTGCTGTTACAGTAGTGTTTCCAGTTAACGTAAATGTTACTGGATTATCTGTACTAGTGAGGTCTTGCCCCCAACCAGCAAAAACTGAATAAGCACCAGGTGTTGCGATAAGTGTTATTTCGGTGCCATAATAATAATAGCCATAAAGACTGTAAAAAAGAGACTGATATCCGCTAATCGTTCCAGAACCGTTACCAGTATTAATTAATGTCAAATAACACTCTTGGCGACTATAATGAGGCCATATGGTTGTGCTGCAATTTATTATAAGGTCAATTGTAGAACTGGAACTACTCATAACTGGACCATCCGCTTCGAACCAGCTAAACCTATCGAAATCCCACCCAAGATCAGCAACAGCCTCAATATGAACATGGGTACCATAAGTGTAAGTAGCCTGATCAGGCGTTAAAATTAGATGACCACCTGTTGACCCACTAACATCTAAAGTGTAATAATTCTGATTGAAAAAGGCATTTAAAGTAATATTACCGTATATCGTCAAAGTAATTGAGTTTGTGGTGCTTGAGGTGCTACCTGTCCAGTTTGCAAATGACCAACCAGTCGCTGGGTGGGCACTTAAGGTTACGTTATCCCCGTAATGGTATGGCCCCTCGAGGGATTTTGTTGCTGTACCCTCACCAATTACATTAACTATCAGTTGATATTCGTTCTGTACGAAATGGGCTGTTAAGGCTATGTCGCCTGTGACCGTTAACTGGATAGATTGAACGGTTCCTGATGCGTCTCCACTCCAGCCTGAAAAATAGTAGCCAGCGTTTGGTTGAGCAGTTAAAGTTACCACGTCACCGTAATGGTAGCCGAAATTGTAGATATCAGGCGGTTCAACGAGCACTGAACCCCCAGCTGAAGGATCAATTGTGACTATGATTTCATAATCAGGTTGCGTAAAAATGGCGCCCACCAGTTTGTTGCCATCTATTGTTATGGTACAGGTAGTTCCGGTTCCTTCTGCATCACCACTCCAGCGTAAAAACGTATACCCCTCGTCAGGTATTGCGGTTAATGTTACGGTGTCTCCGTAATGGTACCCGTCAAAATATGAGCCTAGATTATTGTCAACGGTTATAGTGCCGCCTGTAAGGTGATTCAACATTAAGACATAGGTGTTTTGGGAGTAGACTGCGGTTATTGTTCCGGCACCTTTGATAACTGCAGTTGTTGCTGGCTGTGACGGGTCAGCTATTGTTATGTCTTGAGTGTTTGAACTCCATCCTGTAAATGCCCAGCCAGCCAGTGGGTTAGCGTTTAACTGCACTGTTGAGCCATAAGTAACTGCTGTGTTAGGGGTAATTGTTGGGTTGCCTTGGCCAGACGTTTCTAAAATTAGTGGGTACTGGTCTTGGGTGAAAGTGGCATAGACTGTCATGTTACCAGCCATATTGATTGTGGCTGGATTCATGTTGCTTGTTAAGTCGCCTGACCAGCCGGCAAAAGACCAGCCTGCCGCAGGTGTCGCTGTTAACTGTACGTTTGTTCCATAATAGTAAGCAGTTAGGCTAGGGGTCTTGGTTACAACACCGCTGCCAACCGTATTTACGGTTAAAGTGCTTGTCTGTTTTGTGAATGTCGCCGTTACAGCTTTGTTTCCATCTATAGTAAGGTAAGCAGGGTTTGTGTTGCCTGTTAAGCTGCCGCTCCAGCTTGTAAATTCTGAACCAACGTCTGGAATAGCCATCAACGCTACTACATCACCATAATAGTAATTGGTAGAGTTTGTTACTACTTGACCTGTGCCAGTTCCAGCATAATTGATGCCTAAAGTGTAGTTAGTTTGTACAAAGTTGGCAATTACAAGCTTGCTTTCATTCATTGTAATAGTTGCAGGACTGTTGTTGCCTATTAAATGTCCCATCCAGTTTGAAAATTCGTAGCCTGTAACCGCAATAGGTGTTAAGGTAACTACTTCACCGTAATGATAAGTTGCTTTGCTAGGGCTTTTAGTTACTGAACAACCTGCACCGATGGATGTTACGTCTAAAGTGTACTCTATTTGTGTAAAAGTAGCCGTCACTGCTTTGTTGCCATTCATAACGATACTTGTGGTATTGCCAGTTCCAACAGCGTCACCACTCCAACCTGCAAACTGCCAACCTTCATCAGGCTCAGCAGTTAACTGCACAGTGGTGCCAGAAACATAAGCAGCCTGGTTTGGCTCAGAAACTATGGAGCCATCACCTACAGTGTTAAGAGTTAAACCGTATTGGGGCGGCTGAATGTGAAAATACCCTGGACATAGCGTAGTTAGGTCGATTTGTTCCCATTTATTGGGGTTTTTCCAGTAATTATTTCCGTTAGCTTGATCGGGGTGATAGTTTACTACCTTATGTTGAGCCCACAAATATTCTCCATAATTCTCTAAGTAAATCATCATCTTTGCGGTTCTATAGTTAACATTGTTGACATTAGGAACTATATCGTTAAGAGGAATAGCAACCTCAAATGTTCTTTGACCTGCAATAGAATCTGTGGAGATTTGCTCGTATGATCTGATATTGCTCCAGCTTGGACCACGCAGTTTTGAGCCCTCATCATACAGTAATGTTGGAGCTTCAATAGAGTAAGCAACATCTTCAGGCCCTAAACCGTACGGGAAAATATCAAAATACACAGTGAACTTGTCACGGTTAAAATTTTCAGCAGTGTTATCATCAGTAGAAATAAACAGGTAAAGTTTTGAATTAGCATAGAAGTAGTAGGCGTCAAAACCTAAAGTGTTACCAGGCTGTTGATTGTGGGGGTAACCCTTGAATTCCCAAGTTTGGTCTGAAAACCAGTGAACCCAAGGTTCGCTTGCATCCATTTGTCCATTAATTGCAGGATCTGTTCCTAATACAGGTAGAGGCGTAATTAAACATAAACTAATTAACAGTATAGTAGCTACTAGCTTTACCGCTTTCAAAGTCCTTCCCCGCTTGCTTAATAAACGGTCTTTTCATTTAACGGTAACCAACATAAAATTGATAGACACCAAAAAAACGCGGACTTCTATTTAGAAAACAATAAACAAAAATGGACAATATTGGCAAAATATTAGGTATCTTAAAGGTTAAGAATCTAAATTTTTTCTTAAATTTTTAGGGCTTTTGATGTATCAGCATCTTTTTATTTTTAACAATTGCAGTGTACACAGAAAACGCTAAAAAACACCAACTAACAAAATAATCCTGTAAACCGTTACCGCATCAAGCAGTGCAACAGCCACCAGCACTAACGGCAAAACAGTCAACAACAAGTAAGCAAACGAAACAGCCGTAAAGCCTTTTCGATTAACGTTTACAAAAGGTTTTGGATTAAAGAGCCAACCTTGAGAACATGAGTAGCAGTGACAAGACAACAAAACAATCCAACGATTTTTACTTATTCTTCGGCTTTAAGTCTATTAGCTTTTTTGCAACAAACAATTGAAGTTAAATTTACCAAACACCTACAATAATTGGAGATCTAAATGAAATATATCACCTTATATTTAGATGACCAAAATATTTCTCACTTCAAAGAAGAAAACCTCGACTTCAAATCAACTAATTTTGCTCCCCCAGCGCCACCTGTAGGCCTCTCAGAATACATCGCCACCTCGCAAATGGTCTTCTTCCAAATCCCCCAAGGCTGGTTTGGCGATTGGCACCCAGCACCCAAAAAACAATACTTCTGCTGCCTCCAAGGCACAATTGAAATAGTGGCAGGCGACGACGAAAAGCGCACCTTCAACGCGGGAGACGTTTTTCTGCTTGAAGACACACAAGGCAAAGGACATACAACAAAAGTCGTTGGGAACAAAGACTTTATAGCGTCAATCATACAAACAGCCACCTAACCCGACATCCAATTGACGTTCTAACTAACGAAGTCGCGTTAAGGATTTTTATCGTTTAGGAGATGAGGCTGCTTTGAGCGAGTTTAGAATGTCTTCTACAAATGTTAGAACACCGTTGAAGCCTATCAATGGACGTGCTGTTAAGAGGATGTTATCGTAGTATGGAAATGATAAAGGTATGAACCCAGGCGGCGTGTCAGCAAGCTTAGAAATTTTTTCTTCAACGCTGCTGCCGAAAATTATTGCAGGTTCAGCTTTGTTTAAGTAATCAAGCAGTTCATACTGGTCAGGATTTACAAGAACAGTCGTGTCCAAAGCATTAGCAGACAGATAACTTTTCAAGGAATCAAAGCTTCTTGCGCCAACTTCTTTGATGCCTACAACCACAGGATACATACCCAGATACTCATAAACAAACGGCAAAACCGTAGCTACTTGGGAAGAATCAGCGAAAATTCCAAACGGAAGACCACGCAAATTATTGTTCAAAGAGGATGCTCGCAAAATTGCCGGGTAACATTTCATGCGCACACGTTTAGATTCAGATGTTACGGCATCTTTTGAAATCTTGAAAAAATCGGCAACAGCGTTAAACCATTTTTCTGAAGCAGATAACCCATAAGGTGTGTTTAAATCTAAAGCTAAAGAAGGTATGCCGTATTCTTTTTCCATGTAAGTAGCGATGGTGTTTCCGTATTCTTCGTTTACTACAAGGTTAAGTTCTGCTTGACTTGCTTTTTTTATGTTAGAAATGGACTCATCGACACAAATTACTGAAACTACCGTGACGCCTATAAGATGCAGCATTCGTTTGAGTTCGGCGATGTCGTTTTCCCAATTGTAATGGAAAATTGTGTAACCAATTATGTTAACGCTTTTTGGTATTTTTTCTTGGTTTTTGTTTAGAATACTGCCAAGTATTTTGACGGCAGCGTTTTGAAAACCATAAGCGAAGGTTCCTGTGAAACCTGAGCTTTCAATTGTTACACTTTTGGCTTTGACATTTGCGGATTTGACGAACCGTTTTAAGTCGTCGCCAATTAATGAAGTGCCTGAATAGTTAACAACTCCGATTAGACTTGGATTTTTTGAGTCTATCAATTTTAGTGCTTCTATGACTTTTTGTTCGGTGCCGTAAACAAGGTCTTGCTGGTCAACGTATGTGCAGGGTACTCGGCGTTGCCCAAAATAAAAGTTGCTAAATTGATTAGAATCGATGGGAGCGAAGCGTGGCGCTAACATATCTGCCATGTAGGACACATAGAGTTTGCAGCCGATAGGACCGTTTAGGAGCGTTGACGCTTCTTTGATTCCTTCAAAAGCGGCTATTGCACCCATCAATGAATCAGGTCTATGTGAGACTTTAGAATAATTGCTCATCATTTCTCCAACCTTCAAGAAAAGGAATTTTTAATTTTAGCTGTAGTTTTTTAGCGTACTCAAGTCCAGAGTAAAAACCGTAAGGGGGGTTAACTGGAAAAGTGTCACAAGGCACATTGTTAAACATACTTGCTGAACCAGCGGTTAAAACAAAATCGGGACAGCTTTCACGTACAGCTTCCCCAAACTTTTCAACAGGATAATTAGTTTCAAATTTAAGGTTTGTATACTTTAAAGACTCACGCCGTTTTAGATAGAAAAGGTTAGAAACACAGACTTTAGATATGTTAACACCTAAATCCAGCAATGTTGAGATCAACCAGTTAATGTCGCTACCAAACGAATTAAAAATCAAGACTTTCTTGCCAGAAAAAAAGGTTTTAAGAGAAGCAATCTCTTGCTCATAGGCTCCTTTGGCATTTCCAATAAATTTTTCAGCAAGCACTTCTTTACCAAAACATTTTGCCACTACCCGAACAAACTCAGATGTATCCTCAAAACCTATCGGCAAAGGCACATCCAAAGTTATAGTGTTATACGCAGAGTCCAGGAAAGTTGTTAAATCTATAACAGCCTGGTCATGGTTAAAGGGAATGTTTATTTTTGCTTTTTTGAAGAATTTAATTTCGGAAAGGCTTGTATGTCTAACAAAGCGGCAGTTTATCTTTATGTTTATGGCTTTTAGCATGTGGTTTATTGCAGCGAAGTTTACGTCAGCGGTTGTAGCTAATGTTTGTTCACCTATCAAGTTGACTAAATCAGGTTCGGGAGAAACTGAAGTATCAATAAACTCTTTTGCAAGCAACCTGTATGCGTTGGACACTCCTGAAGAAAAGTCGCCGCCTAGGACACCATCTGAAGGCAATTGAATAACCCTTTGCTCAGGTCTATCTATGGAAGATACTACAGCGTTAACGTCGTCTCCGATCAAACCTGCGGGACATGATGTGATCAAAAAAAGTGTCTTTTCAGGAAACCTTTGCCTTAGCTTCAGCAATGAGTCTTCTACCATTTTTGTGCCACCAAAGATTACATCAGTCTCACGCATGTTGGTGCATAAAAGGTTTAGAAGATACCGTGAATCAGAATACTGAAGAGAATTATGATTCAAATGGGTACAAAAATTGATGTATGAGCAACCCTGCGGTGAATACATCAAAGCTACAGCATCTTTTAATTGACTTACAACGTTAAATCCGCCCGTTAAAGAGCAGCCATGCACTGGTTCACGGTCTTTTCTAAGTGCATGTTCAGACTTGACGCTTGGAGAACAAAATGGTTTCTGCGGTGTTTTGGTCGAGGGTTCAATATTTTGTGGCGACGAACCGCATGCCAAGGCTTGTCGAGTAATGGGTTTTGCAGGCACCTTTGTGGCGTAGCAGTTTGAAAAGAAAAACTCTTCAAGAGCGGTGCCAGAAAGAGGTTTAGGAATGACAGCGGTTTTGTGATTTTCAATATAATCTGCAATTGATCGGTAAACATTAGCTAATTCAGTGTCAGGTGCATATTCCACAAGGGTTTTAGAGCAAAGTTCAGCCGTAGAAACAAGTTCACTACGAGGAATAAACGCAACCATTTCTGTGCCAATACGTTTTGCAAAAGCACTGATGACTTCGCGCTCGTTTTTTGTGCCGCGTTCGTTTCCGATTATTCCCCCAAGTTTACCGGTACGCGAGGAGAAACGGAGCAGGCCTTTGGCAATGTTATTTGCTGCATATAAGGAGGCAATTTCACCTGAAGTCACAATAAAAACCTCGTCAGCATAGCCTTCACGCATTGGAACCCCAAAGCCGCCGCATACTACATCACCTAATACATCGAAAAACACGTAATCAAAATTGTTGGTGTCCAAGCCTTGGTCTTGTAAAAGCTGAAGGGTTTGTATTATGCCTCTGCCTGCACAACCCACGCCTGGTTCAGGTCCACCGCTTTCTATACATTTTACGCCGTTGTACCCCGTAAGCATGACAGACTCCAACGAAACGACACCTGTAGCGCTTAATTGTTCAAGCACGGTTGTTTGTGTGAAGCCGCCTAAAAGCAGGCGTGTAGAGTCATGTTTAGGGTCGCATCCTATTTGAAGAACCTTTTTTCCTTTAGCGGCTAACGCAGCTATTACATTTGACAGGGTGGTAGATTTGCCTATTCCACCTTTTCCGTAAAACGCGATGGCTCTCAATAGTTAACCCCACTGGAAGCATGAATTTTTTGTGAAGTTATTAATTGTTTGTCCGTTGAAGACATTTTTTTATCAACCGAAAGTTTTAGATTCAAATTGTTGAGAGCTTTGAATAAACTTTGTTGGTCTTCAACAAATGTTGCACCGTTACTTAGTAGTACCAGCATTTTTTTCTGAGCGTCGCCTTTTGTGAAGTCACGGATACTTATCGGTGACTCGTTAAGCACTAAAACTGGTATGTTATGTTCCAATGCATGTAGGGCTGCATCCAAATTTTTAATGTTTCCATGTCCAAAAGGTATAGAAGTCAAAATAACTATGTCTGATTTATTGATTAATTCTAAATTTTTTTTGTGTGCCACATCACTTATAGGTGAAAGAGGCGCCTCACCGATAATGGGCACTTTTAAAAAATCAGCGGTTTCTTGGTCAGTATCAAGCAGATTTAGAACACCGCTGGTCACAGTGTAACCATCGTCAAGCAAAATCTTCATTAGCGAACTGCCAGTTCCTGCACCACAAATCAAATGAACAGTCAGCCCACGTGCTTGTTGGTTATGACTTGCAGAAAGGGGTATTACATAAACAGATTTTGTTAATGGATTTTTCTTAACAAGCGTGTCTACGCCAAAAATCGTTTTTATATTTTGAGGAGTTAAAACTTTTTCTGAATTGCCAGCCTCAAAAATTTTTCCATTCTTTAGCAATATTAAAGAGTCACAGTAATGTGCAGCCAAATTGAAATCGTGAAAAACACCAATTATCATAAGCTTTTTTTCGGCACATAAACCTTTCAGAATATCCATTATTTCAATCTGGTTACTTACATCTAAATGAGTGGTAGGTTCATCAAGCAGTAAAACTTCGGGTTCTTGAGCTAAAGCCCTGCTAATAATGACTCGCTGTTTTTCACCACCGCTCAACTCTGTAATTAAACGATTTTTGAGATGCAATGTTCCAGTTTGCTCTAACGATTTTTTAGCTATTGCAACATCTTTTTCGCTTTCCATTGCAAACCGTGATATATGAGGGGAACGCCCCATTAACACAACATCTAAAACTGTAAAACTAAAAGCTATCACTGTTCCTTGTGAAACAACTGCCAATTTTTTCGCTAAATCTATAGGTTTCAAGCCGTAAATATCTTGATCGTCTAAAAGAACAGAACCTTTATGCGGTTTAAGAGTGCGACTGATACTTTTTAACAAAGTTGATTTTCCTGACCCATTTGGTCCAAGAATACCAATAAAACCACCTGTTTTAACTGAAAAGCTTACATTTTCAACAATTTTAAGAGAATCATAGTAACAATCTACATTGTTTACAGTTAAAACAACCATTTTTTTCACCTAAGCTGCATCCAATTTTTTCTTTCTGCGCATAAGATACAAAAAGAAAGGACCACCGCAAATTGCAGTTATTACACCTACAGGCAATTCTGCAGGTGAAATTATCACTCTAGCTATGCTATCACAGACTACCAAGAAAATGGCGCCCATAAGAGCGGAAGATGGAATTAACAATCGATGATCAGGTGATATTATTAAACGAGTTACGTGTGGAATGATTAAACCCACAAAAGCAATTAATCCGCTTATGGAAACAGCTGCTGCCGTTATTAATGCACTTGAAACGAGGAGTATTTTTTTCATACGTTCTAAGTCTACACCTAGGTGTGTGGCTTCATCTTCGCCAAGTGCTAAAAGGTTAAGGTCACGAGAGTACAGGTAAACGGCGATGGCACCTATTAATATAAGGGGTAAAACGGTCCATACGTCAATCCATTCAGTGTAGGAGAAGCTGCCCATTAACCAGAAGGTTGATTGTCTAAGTTCATCAGGGTAAAGTGATTGGAAATAGTTTACTATAGCACTTAAAAAAATGCTAATTGCAATACCAGACAGAAGCAACGTTTGTACAGGAACTTTGGTTCCCACTTTTGAAATAGAGTAAACTACGAGAACAGTAAGTAAACACCCAATAAAAGCAAAAAAGGGAAGCGTTTTAACACCTAAAAGGGTGATACTTACACCCAAAACTATTGAAACAGTTGCACCCAAAGCTGCCCCCGAAGAGGCACCTATAGTGTAGGGTTCAGCCATTGGATTTCTAAATAATCCTTGGTATACCGTGCCGGCCATAGCTAAAGCTGCTCCGACAAGAACAGCACAAATTGCTCGCGGAAACCGAACTTCAAGAATCAAAGTGGATTCGATAGCGGTAACTGGAAAATGAAACAAGCTATTGAGTAAAGGAGTATTGTTGATGAATACTTTAACGACATTTGCAAAAGGAATTGACGTGTAACCGATGCTTATAGAAGCAATAATTGCGAAAATAAGAAGAATTAAAAGAAAGGTTAAAGTTACTTGCCAGTAACGTCTGTGTTCTGAGGAGTTTGTTTTAACAATTTTTTTATTTGATTGCTTGATAGTAGCCACTGAAGTTACTCCTTAAACTAAAAAAGGGGTTTTAAGAACTCCCAAAGAGTTCAGGGTGAAGTATTTGTGCAAGTTCTTCTAAAGCATCGATAAGTCTAGGGCCAGCTCGGACGTACATTGAATCGCTTCCTTGATTGTATATTTGGCTGTTAGCAACTGCGTTAATAGTTGACCAGCCGGGTCGCGTGGTAACGTCAGGAAACGGAGATAATATTACATCGGGATTTTTTGTTATGATAACATCAGAGCTTACGGTTGGATATTTTGTTGCTACATCATCAAAGATGTTTTTGCCTTTTGCAAGGTTAACTAAATCGTTCAGGAAAGTGTTAGGTCCTACAGCCATCAGGGGGTCATTGGATACTTCAATATAGACAGTAGGGGTAGTTTCTGCGTCAGCTACAGTATTTTTGACAGCATCAATTCTTGATCGGAGGCTATTTACTAGGCTTGCTGCTTCTTCAGAATGACCGGTAGCTTGACCAACCAAGTATACATCATCGAGAACATCATTCACTGTTGTAGCATCAATATTAAGAACAGTGTATCCCAAATTACGCAGTTGATCTGCTGCGGCTTCACTAGAACTGCCACTAGCTAAAATTAAGTCTGGATCCAAAGATATTATGGGTTCTATAGATGGATGCCAGTAGCTGCCGATGCTGCTCATGTTACCGGCGTTTACCCATGCACTAAAATTATAGGGGTAATCACAATAGTTGGTGATACCGACTACTTGATCACCTGCGCCTACGGCAAATAGTAACTCTGTGTTGCTGGGTGCAAGTGACACAATTCTTTTGGGCAGAGTGGTAATGTTAATTAAATAACCTGAATCGTCTACGACAGTAACTGAGAAAGTTTCATTTTGTTGTGTATTTTGATTGGTTGTTTGGTTATTTTGTTGGTTAGTTGTTTGGTTATATTGTTCTATGATGCTTTGTTGAAGGTCTAGCCTTTGGCTAAAATTTTGTAGTTGAGTTGCTTGATCGCTTAAGAGTTGATTATATGAGGCTATTTTGTTGTTTTGTTCATTTATTGTGTTTTCAAGGTCGCCTATTTTTATTGAGGATAAATATGCTGAGGACAATATTGTTACTATTATTAATAATGTCATTACGTAGAGTGCTGGTTTTGTTTCCATGTTATTTCCTCTATCTATGGGTTGGATGCACCAACCAATTATTTAAACTTTAGTTTAACTTAAGTTAAAACTAAGTTGAACATAATCAATTGAACAAAAACAAAAAACTGCAAAAAACAACTTAACCCCATCATAACTCAATTTAAACCAAAGTTTATAAAGGCAAATCGTCAGAACAAGCATTAGACAAAACTACAAAGAAACTTTGGGTGACTAAATGCTACAAAACATTTGTGAAACAATGGAAAAAAACAGCAACAACTTCGTTTGCCCTGACTACAAGAAAAACTGCATCTCAAACATTCCTCAACTAGTTTCACATGCACTAAACGCCACCAAAAAATCACACAAAGAATCTTTTGAAGAAAAAATCGAAGAAACAGACTACGAAGAAGCAAACAGCGTTGTACTTGTTGTTATTGATGGTTTTGGATTTAACCAATTTTTAAAATATTACAGAAAAAACAAATTCCTATCAAAACTTGCCGACCAAGGTGATGCTTTTCCCTTAACCAGCACATTCCCATCACAAACAACAAATGCCCTCACAACCCTAAACACAGGTTTAACACCGCAAGAACACGGACTCTTTGAATACTTCATCTACCTAAAAAACATAGGAATAGTCAACACACTAAGTTTTGAACGTACAGGCAACAAACAAAACAACTTGAATAAAGAAGACCCCAAGCCCAACATACTATTATCAAAAGGAAAAACAATCCACACCAAACTAAAAGAAAAAGGCATCAACAGCTTTACACACATAAACGCCTATAACGCTGCAAATGCATGTTCTAAACTGATTTTTCAGGGAAGCACAATTGTTCCAGGCTTAAAATTATCAGACACCATTGTTGGGCTGAGAAAGAACATAGAAAAGAACCGTGACCAAAAATCTTACTTTTTTGTTCACTTAGATAGCATAGATACAATCGCTCATGAATATGGACCTGAGAGTTATGAAACTCAAGTGGAATTATCACTCATAACACACTTGTTAAACAAAGAATTGGTACAAAAAATTGATAAAAAGACCGCCAAAAAAACGCTACTGTTTGTAACAGCTGACCATGGCGGATTAAGCGTAAACCCCAAACAAACAACATACCTAAACTTCTCAAACTACACAGTACCTAACCTACAAACAGAAGAAAACCTAACCCCAATCTCCCCAACAGGTAGCTTAAGAGAAGTCTTTTTGCACATTAAAGAAGAAAAAATTCAAGAAACAAAACAGTTACTGGAGAAAAAACTAGGCAGCAAAGCGCAAATCCTTGAAACCAAGGAAGCAGCAAAAAACGGGTTCTTCGGCATTGGAGCTACAAGTGAAGAGTTTTTTGAAAGAACAGGAAACTTGATGATTCTGCCGTTTGAAAATGAAACTGTTTGGTTCGAAAATTCTGAAGGAAGACGAGTTAACTTTCTAGGTCAGCATGGAGGCTTAAACGAACAAGAAATGCTTGTTCCTTTTGCAGCAGCCAACTTGTGCAGCCTGAAATAAAAAGGTCAAACAAGTTTGATATGATAAATGGAAGAAACGGAATTTTTTTGTTTTTTATGGAATTCCGAGTTTGTTTAGTTCTACAATTAAGGCGGCGTATGATTCAAGCAGGTGGCTTTTTTCGTGTTCTGCGTGACCTTCAAGTTTCATGGCTTCGCTAAGAGTGTTTAATGCGTCTGTTTTGAGTTTTGATATTTTTTCTGCAGTTTCTTGATTTATTGGAGCAGACAGCGGTTCAATTAGTATGTGTAGGTCCTTTAGCTGTGTTATGCAGTCTCGGATTTTTTGTACAAATATTTCTTCTTCTTTGAGGTAGTCTTCAAGTCTTATTTCGAGTTTTCGTACTTCTCTGTAGTAGTCTTGTGATTCGATTTTTTTGTTTTCCATGTTTTCACCATTTTCTTGTTTAGGTGTTGTGATATTTAAGCGAATTCTGATGTTACAGTTTTCTAAATTTGTAGCACTATTTTAGGGTTTTTGCATAACGGCTAAAAAAGCCATGAAACATTAAACCAATAATTACGGCAAAAATAAACATAGTTATCAAAAAATTTAATATAATGTATTTATTTTTTTAATAGGCAAGCTGTGGAAACATGACTGCAAAAAAGTTAGAACTAACTTTGATAACAGGCCGAACAATTGACCAAGGCGCAGGAAAAGAAAAAGGAAAAGGCTCAAAAGAATATTTTGAATCAGCCGCAATATGCATGCTAGACAAAGTAGACATGACTAAACTTGGAATAAGAGGCGGCAACGTACAAGTCACATCCCAGTATGGGTCAGTAATAGTAAAAGCAAAAGAGTACCCCAGAGGTTCACACCCCGGAATAGCTTTCATGCCTTGTGGACTTTGGGCAAACGCAGTCTGCGGCGACAAAACCTACAGCATGGGCATGCCAATGTTCAAGGGATTCACCATTCAAGTTGAACCCGCACAAGACAAGCCCGTTTTAACCTTAAATGAGCTTCTAAAAGAAGAATACGGAAAGGAAATACCATGACAGTTATAAAATCAGTTGTCTGCCCAATCTGCGGCTGCCTTTGCGATGACCTTGAAGTTACCGTTGAAAACAACGAAATAGTAAAAATGAAAAACGGTTGCGCAGTGTGCGAAGCAAAAATGGTCTATGGCTACAAAGAAGAAAGAATTCTTAAACCCATGATACGAAAAGACGGCGTTCTTGTACCCGTAAGCATGGATGAAGCAGTACGCAAGGCAGCCCAAATCTTAACAGAC
Organism: Bathyarchaeia archaeon; assembly: GCA_050108115.1. Lineage (GTDB taxonomy): Archaea > Thermoproteota > Bathyarchaeia > Bathyarchaeales > Bathycorpusculaceae > Bathycorpusculum. The sequence continues at coordinate 1,022,753 of JBNIDP010000001.1, forward strand.
GCCAAATACCCGCTGCTTTTCGGTTGGGAGTGCTGCACAAGTGAAGTACAAAGCATTGGCGTGGAAATGGCTGAAGAATTAGGTGCTGCCTTAGATAATGTTTGCAGCATTTGTCATGGTCCTTCAATGATGGCTACTCAAGAGGCAGGCATTCCAGGAGCTACTTTAGGACAGGTAAGGCACCGTGCTGACTTGATTATTTATTGGGGAAGCAATCCGTGGGCGTCACATCCTCGCCATGTTGAAAGATACACGGCTTTTCCTGAAGGACGCTTTGAGAAAAGCGAATTTAAAAGCTACGTGCAGAAATTAAAGGCGGGAGCAAGCAGAAAGAAACTTGACGCGCTTTCCCGCAGAAAAGACATAAAATATCAGCCACCCCCACGTCCTCAAGCTTGCGTTGTTGGTGCTCCACCACAGTCAATTAATAAAATGGGACGAAAACTGATAGTTTTTGACCCAATTAAAACAATGACCGCAGAAGTTGCAGATTACTTTGTCCAAGTTGAACCTAACATGGATTATGAAATTATGCAGACGCTGAGGTGCCTTGTTAATGACCAAGAAGTTGATGTGGAAAAGGTTGGCGGAGTTCCAGTTGAGTACTTAAAAGAAGTTGCAGATGCAATGGTGAACTGTGAGTTTGGCGCAATATTTTTTGGGTTAGGCTTAACTGCCAGCGCTGGACGTTTCCGCAATGTTGAAGTTGCAATTAAATTGACACGAGACCTAAACAAGAAAACCAAGTTTGTAGTTGCACCAATGAGAGGACACTTCAACATTACAGGAGCAAACGTTGCTTTTGCTTGGGCAACAGGTTACCCGTTCGCATTGGACTTCTCCCAAGGCTACCCACAATACAACCCAGGAGAGTTTACAGCAATTGACCTACTAAAAAACGGGCATATTGACGCAACAATGGTTATCGGTTCAGACCCTGGCGCTCACTTTCCTAAGCCTTCAATGCAGCAAATGATGAAGCACCCCTTAATCGTAATTAATCCAGATATGAATTGCACCTCAAAAGTAGGCGATGTACTGTTTCCCACACAATGGTGCGGAATAGAAAGTGAAGGCACAGCTTACCGCATGGACGGCGTACCAATCATGGTTAAAAAAGTTGTAGAAGCACCACCAGGCGTTCCAAACGATGAAGAAATTCTTAAAATGATTTTAGCTGAAATCAGGGCAATCAAAAATAAAAAAGCAAAAAACGCCGACAAAGCAGCAGTAGAAGAAAAAGAGGCAAAACCAACAAAAACCGTGAAACCAGCAAGTAAGAAAAGAAGCGCTAAACAAAAGATAAACGCTTAACACTTTTTTCTTTTTCAGGCGATTTAATGCCAAACGTTGAGGATTTTGTTTTAAAGGTTGAGAGCATTTGTGGGGGAGAAGTAAACAGCGTTGTAGTGCTTAGACCCGAGAAGATTGATAAAGCCATAACGCGGATTTTGAGTCGGTGCACTGTTAAAAAGAGAGTTGCTGATTACATGTGGGAAGTTAATTTTCTAAAAGTTACTTTCAGGGTTTTTAAAAATGGCAGAATTGTTTTCCGTGGCACCGAAAAAGATGAGTTGAATAACCTGTTAGCCAAACTTTTTACGTAGATTAGAACAACAACCATATGTAAGCAGAACACTTTATCGCTGACCTATTTGGCGTCTATTAGGATCCGTGAGGTGTGCATAATTAAGTTTTTAACCGCTATTCAACTAAGATATCTTGAGCAGTCTGGGACTTGCGCCCGATTGAACTATTGGTTTGGTGTCTGAGCAGCTCCATAATCAATGTTACTGGTTTAGTCCCAGAATCTGCTTGCCTCTTTTAATCCACAGTTACCCTCAAGCAGAGCCACAATAGCATTAACGTTTATACTGATCAACGCTGCATACACCATCGACGTCTTCTTAAGCAGTCCTCTTGGCCGAGTCCAGCAGCCACGCAGCACATTGCTCTTACAGTGACCATTGAACTGCTCCACAGGCCAACGCATACCCCCAAAAAACTCAGCGTTAGACACTTTCTGGTCTTTACCTGCCCTGCGAGGGTTAAGCGCAATCAACGCTGTAGAGCCCTTGTCTTTGATGACCTGCAAGTTTTTTAGACAGTGATACCCAGCGTCGCCTAGCACGTAGTCAGCTTCTATGTCTTTGATTAGTTTTGGTAGAAATATTGAGTCAAAGCGGTTAGCAGACGACACTATAGCGCTGAGGGGCAACCCGAGTTGGTTGACGGCGACGTTTAGTTTAAAGCCCTTAACTGGGCCTCTGCTGGTAAAGCCCCATTTTGCTTCCAAATCGTACATGTCTTTGAGTGGGGTTGAATCGACGATGAGGTGTGTTGTGTGGATGTTGTGTTTTATGAGGTTTGCAAATGTGTTCATGACTTCTTCTAGGACTGGGAGGTAACGCAGCCACCATCTTCCAATGGTGGTCCTGTCGGGTGTGTGGTGGAGTCCGAGTTTTTGGGCGTATTGGGGATGCCGCTTTAGATGCCAAGCGATGCGTGTATCGTTTTCTAGTCCTTTTAGGCGTGAATATACGAGTACTTTGATGGCTGTTTTGCGTCCGTAACCTGGGTTTCCTGCTCTTTTAGGCTCTGTTGGCACGGTGACTTTGTTGAGGAGCAGCCTGACAAGTTCACAGGCTTCCATAAACCCAAATAGGCGCTATCTAGATTTAAAATTATGCACACCCCTCGGATCCTATTAGAAACTCATTGCAGAAACCTATAGAGGGTCTATAATTCCAAGCAGGGGTAGGCTACCTAGTTCAAAAATGCCAAACACTAATGGGGGTAGGTGCTAATGGCTCAAAAGCATACCAAAAGTATGTTGAAAATCGGTGCTTACCGTTTTACTTAACAGTTTTGATAATAAAATTGGTGATAGCTGATATATCGAGCATTTTTGCGTCAAGCGATTCACCCAGTAAGCCCTTTTCCTGTAAAGATGGACTAAAAGGCACAACACCGATAACGTGTTCTCTGCCAATTTGAGAAATAATTTTCTCAGCAACAGCCGCGTCTGCTTTGTTAATTATGAAATAAAGAGGTTTTTTGCTTTCTGCAGTCATGGCCGCAATTTTTTTGGACAACCTAATCGACTCATAGGAGGGGTCAATAACACCAAAGATTAAATCTACACCTTCCGCTACGCCGCGACCTAAATGTTCCACCCCAGCTTCAGTATCAATGAGGGCAATGTCTTTTGAAGACAAAGTTAAGTGGTTTAAGAAGTCTTTTGAAAGCACACCCATAGGGCAGGCGCAGCCTTCATCAAAATGTTTGACTTTTCCAATTTGCAACAAGTACAGGTCGCCTTTTTTAGAGAGACTCTCAGCAGGTATGTCCTCAATACGCCAAGATGCATCAAACACGGGTGCTTTATGACCATCAACAACGCGTCCCATCTTGTTTTTTAATGCTTTTTTTCCACCGATTTGCTCCATAAGCTCCAAGGGTTCAGCAAGACCAAGTTGAGCGCTCAAACCATAGTTGGATTCGTCAGCGTCCACAACAAGTACACGGTAACCTTCGGCTTCCAAATTTTTGGCTAAAAGGGAGGTAACGGTGCTTTTTCCGCTACCACCTTTGCCACAGATTAGAATTTTCATTTTTGTTTACTCCTTTTGGTTGTTACGAATTTAACTGCGGTTTTAAGTGCGGGTGTTCCGCCACCTTCTGAGACTACTTGCATCATTCTGGCTGCATCCACAACTTTGACGCCACCGACAATTGTTACGCCGTGGTCAAATAGAACTTCGGGCAAAATACCAGCCGTAGCACCAATAATTGCAACTTCCCTCGCGTTTTTGGCAAGTTCAAGCAGATGGTCTATTGTTCCGTTAACTATCGCGGTTCCAGTGATTAAAACCACATCGGCGGTAGGCAGTATTTGGTCGCAAGCAGTGTCTGGAAGTATGCCTTCTTCACGTCTGCTTGGGGTTCTCTCAAGAATGTAAAGCTTCTTAGAATTTGCCCTTATCCGTGGAACTAACGGACCAATGTAACCAACCAACGCCACAACATCGTTTCTTGTCAGGTTAATATACTCTATAACGTCGCCGTTTAAGATTTCATAGTTTTGCGGGTTTTGGTCTATGATGATTTGTGATAGCGCGTTTAATGTTGCAAAACCAATGATTGCTTCTTTTATGTCCCATGATTTGGCTTTTTCAGCCAACTTAAGGGCCGGTGAACCAGCAAGTGTTCCAGCATAATTTGATACTTGACAGTGACTGCAGCTTTCTGCTATCTCGGTCTGGAAAGTATAGCAAAGACCAGAATGCCCATCGCTTAATCTTACGCCAGTGTAGCCGAGACCTAAAATTATCTGCTCAACAATTATGCTGTCAACCGCCGGTATGAGAGTTTTTACTTTTTCTAAAGCTTCTTCAACTATTCGCCGAGTCATATTTTTGTATCTTCCTTACTTAGTTCAATGTAATATTTGCCGTTCGCACAGGAACGACATAACACTTTTTGATTAACTATTACTTCACGGCCATCCATTATTCTTTCGCCACAAACAGTGCAGTTTTCCCGTTTCTTAGGAAACCCGGGCAAGTCCACTTCAGCAATGTTAACCTTGACTTCTTGGAGTTTTACAACTTCGTCCTCAGGAAGAACCGCCATTTTTTCCACGACCTCTTGAGGTGACCCCTTAATTTCACAGGTTTCCAAAATTGTAGCTCGTAAAGCTTTGCCAGTCGTCAGATTAATGAAGGTAGCAGCGAATTTACCGTAATCAACATATTTCAAAGTCCTATGCCCCAATGTACAACCGCTGATTACCTGTATAGCATCTGTCATGCAACGGTCAATTTCAGCATAAACTATGAGGTTCTTATTTTTAACTGCAGGGTCTAAACCGAGGTTTTTCATAGCTGCTAAAGTCATTTTTGTTCCCATAGCAATGCCGAAACAGACATGCCCATGGTAGTCACCAACTTTATTTATGTACATTTCAAACTCATTCAATTTTTTAGTCTCCTGATTACTCTCCAACGGGTACACAAACTCTGCGCTTAACACCTACATCGACATCAACAAGTTTGACTTTAATCTTGTAGACATTTTCCAAATTGGATTCGGTCACAATTTCTTCAGGTGTACCAACATCTATCAATTCGCCACGTTTCATCAAAGCCACTTTGTTAGATACCAAAAAAGCGTGGTCAGGAAAATGAGAAGTCATAATTATAGGCAAACCATTTTTGGCCAGTTTTTGCAGTGTTCCTAAAAGTTTTATTTGATTTCCAAAATCTAAGTGCGAAGTTGGCTCATCAAGCAAAAGCAGTGACGGTTGTTGCGCCAAGATTCGGGCGATAAGCACCATTTGTCTTTCGCCGCCACTAAGCTGAGTATAAGCAGCATTAATTAAGTGAGAAATGCCCATAGCGTCTATTGCCTGTTTAGCGATTAGGACATCTTCCTTTTTTGGGGAATCAAGAAAACCAATGTGAGGTGCACGACCAACAAGCACAGCATCCAGCACGGAAAAAGCAAAACTGGGCTGATGAAACTGCGGCACATAACCCACAAACTTTGCTAGCTCAACCCTTGATAACTCTGAAAGGTCTTTACCGTTTATCGAAATGCTACCGCCCTGTAGCTTCATCAAGCCATCGATACATTTTAGCAAGGTTGTTTTTCCGCAACCGTTTGGTCCAAGTATAGACATTACACCTGGCTGGTCTAAATCAAAACTAACATCTCGAAAACCGTTATTTTTTTCGATATCGTAATGATATTCAGCATTTTTTACGCAGAGTTTCATGCCCAACCTTTTCCTCTCCTGCTAAGCATGTAAAGGAAGAACGGCGCACCAATCATTGCTGTTAGAATACCAAGCGGTATTTCCAAGCTGGAAGCGGTGCGTGCAATATCATCGATAAGTAGAAGGTAACATGCACCCAACAAAAGGCACACAGGTAAAAGCCGTTTATGGTCAGGTCCAACCAGCAATCGACTGATATGAGGGATAACTAAACCAACCCAACCGATGATGCCACTTAGACACACTGCAGAGGCACTCATCAATGTGCAGCATACAACAATTATTATTCTAAGTCTGCCCACGTTTACGCCTAAGGCTTGAGCTTCCTCTTCACCCATTGCCAACACGTTAAAACGCCAACGTATAAGCAAAATTATAACTGCACCAGTTAGAAGAGGTATAGCAGCAAACAGCACATCGGGCATTGTAAGGGAAGCCAAGCTACCCATCAGCCAGTAAATAATCATTGGCAGTTGATTAGTAGGGTCAGCAATGTATTCCATTAACGCTAAAGAAGCATTAAAAAAAGAAGAAATCGCTAAGCCTGCTAAAACTAAGCTGAGGGTGCGATTTCCTTTAACAACTTTACTTACAGAGTAAACGATTATTACAGCTATTATCGCGAAAGTGAATGCGGAAACTTGTATCATAAGGCGGTCTCCAGAAAGCAGGATGGCTAATGCTGCGCCAAAACCTGCTCCTGCAGAGACACCTAAAATGTCGGGAGATACCAAAGGGTTACGAAATAACCCCTGAAAGGAACCACCTGCTAAGGAAAGAGCTGCACCAACCAATATAGCAGCAGATATTCTTGGCAACCTAACGGTCATAATTACATGATTAGGAATAGTGTCCTGAGCGTGCCCTAAAATATTAGACACCAAAATATCAACCACATCACCAGCAGAAATATGGTACACACCTAATCCTAACGATAAAACAGCAAGAGATACAAGCAGAATCAACAAAATTGCAGCTACTGGCAGACCGCGAAGCGCTTTGAGCAAGTTTAAGATTTTAGATACATGCTTTCTGCGGGTTTTGATTGTTTCTGTTTTTGCTTGCATACTCACATCACTTAAAAGTTTTTTACTTTACTGAAAAAAAAGAAAAGGAAATGGGTTAGAGATTTTCTCCACTAAGTAATGTTTGAACTTGCTCGGCTGTTAGGTCGTAGTGGAAGAACTCTGAGTAGAATGTCTGCACTTGTGCACCGAGGTCTAAGTCTGCGGTTAAATCTGGGTAAAGCGTGTTAACCATCCAGTACATACCCAATATTTGACCGGGACCGGGTGGACCGTCAAACCATGAGTAGGGATTGTCTGGTCTGATTACTACGTTACCGTTTTTGACTGCATCAAGTTGATTCCATGCGTCACTGTTCATTATTGTATCGTGGAGTGATGCTTGGCTGCCGCGTCCAATAATAATCATGTCAGGGTTCCATTGGTAGATTGCTTCCATAGAGGTTGAAGCCATGCCGTATCCAGGTAAAAGTTCAACATTAGCAACGTTTATGCCGCCGCAGAATGAGACGAGCATTGTGTGCATTGAGCCTTGAGGGTCAGTGTTAAGTCCAGCTGAGCCTTCTGCATAATAAACAGTAACTTTATCGGCGGGTTGAATGTTGTAAACTTTAGAGGTTACATAGTTCATCGCATCTTGGTAGTAATCGCCGAGTTTTTGTGCTTGCTCTTGTACACTTAGTAAGTTTCCTATGAAAGTGATTTCAGCTTTGTATGAAGTTAGGTAGTCACCAGCTACGCATCCTACTACTGGAACAGATCCAAACTGTGCTTGTCTTTCTTCAACTTGTTCAATCGTGCTGCATGAGCCATCTATGATAAGGTCAGGTTCCGCTGCTAAGAAAGTTTCAATGTTACCTGTTTGCTGTCCGAACCAGCCACCAACTACAGTCAGATTTGCATATTGGTCTGGAACGTATGCGGGGTTGCCGTTGAATGTGAAAGGTATGCCTGCGAGTTTGTCGGGTGCTAACATGTAAACAAATTCTGCTTCGATTGGACCTGTACATAACACGCGAGTAACTGTTGCGGGTATGGTTACAGTTCTTCCGTACATGTCGGTTACAGTGGTTGTGGTTGGAGCAGTAGCTGTTGGGGTTGGTGTTGATGTGGGAGTGGTAGTTGGAGAAGGTGAAGTACTAGTGGTTGGTGTCGGAGTGGTGGTTGATGAGGGTGAAGGCGTGGTGGTTTCTGTTGGTGTTGTGGTTAGTGTTGGTGATGGAGATGGTGAAGGTGAACCTGTTAAGAGGTATGGTGAAGCTAAAGCAGCTGCAGCGATTATGATTACAAGTACGACGGCAATAATTATGATGTTTCGATTTTTGTTATCTTTGAATCCCATCTATTTTCCTTCCAAGTAATTTTGAAAAAGAGGCAATCAAGCCGTGTTCTATAAGCCTTGGTAAACCGTTATGTTTACATGATAACATCGCAAACCGTTTTTAAGAAAACTAAAAAACAGTCAGCAAAAAGCAAAAGGAGCAAAATACTGCTTAAAATTGAGAAATTAGAGGGGCTGATAATAAGGACCTTTAATGCAGGCTCTGCATAAGACTTTACCGTCTTGCATAACGCCCATCCCACTCATTATTTCCTCACCACATTTAGAACAGAAAACAGCAGGGGCATCTCTTGAAGAAATAAGTGGACTATCCCAGGCAACTTTGACAGCTTTATGGTCAAGTAGCTCTTCAGGAGTCATCTTCATAAAAGCATTCATTAGCACTCGTCTTTCCAGCTTAGACATAGCTTCTACTTTTTCGCCAGATTTAATTATGCCATCTTTAACGGCTAACGCTAAAGCGTTAGGCATAAAATCTTTCCTTGAAAAAACGCGATAGCCCTTGCCAGTTCGTCCATCAACAAAAGTAGCCGCCGATTTTCCGTAATGCAACATTTTGAATTTACGACTTCCTGCACTGCAACCTGTGGCTATTTGAATTCCGTCAGCAGGGCACTTGTCATTTTCTACAAAAACAACAAGGTACTCTCTTTTGTCTTCCTCAGTCAGGTTCAATAGTTTGAGGCCTAATTGAGCCATCTTTATGCCCAAGGGTAAGCCTAGACAACGGTGTCCACGCAGTTCGGCAGCTTTTTGGATTAATCCTTCAAAATCGTCAAAATTTACTGGTTTTTGATCGTGATGATGGCTGGTTTCAGGGGATTGCAAATTGAATGCTTCCTTTTTCTGATTAGGGACGTTTACCGTTAATTACTTTATAAGTGTTCGTAAACCAAACAGATTACCTTTCAAAAGGTAACAATTTTGTTAAAAGAGCCTTATTTCATGAGCAAATGTCCATCAGGCTTTATCCGCACAGACAAAGGAGAAACCAAACGGTACTGTCTAATTTTTCCCTTAGACTTAACCATAGACAATATGCCGTTTTCGTTAACTTTTACTTTAATACCTAAAGCGTCACCCCGCAAGAAAATAAGTCGAGGAACATCATAAATCGATGTTCTGCTAGGCACTAAAAATATGCCATCTTCATGCAAAGATTCAAACGCTTCAATCGTTGCTTGAGCTTCCCATACAACCTTGTAAGCATTCCGTTCAATTATGCTTACGTTTGCGCGGCTAGTGCCAAGCAGTTTGGCGACTTTTTCTTGGGTAAAGCCTCGTTTTCGCAGCAGCAAAACTTCCATTTGCCGGGTAGTAAGGTTTGTACGACTTTTTACACCTAACCTACTTTTTACTTCCAAAACGTGAAAGGTTTTCTTTATAATTGACGGGTCAGTTACGGTCAACTTTTTGCCCCTCTAAGTTTTGAATATTTTTGGATTATTCTCTTGGCAGCGTAGGAAAGGTTTACAGTGGAGCCTTGGGTGTAGTACGCACAATATTTGATTTCGTTTTTTGGTATAGCTACGCCGTTGACTTTTAGCAGGTAAACTTTGTGGTGGTCTCTAAAGAAACCGCCTTTTATGTTTCTTTGAATGTGCCCTTTAAAATCAAAAAGCCAAGTGCAGTCAACGGTTTTCAAACCTGTTTCTTCTTCTAATTCTCTTAAGGCTGCGTCTTTGCGGGTTTCTCCATTTTTTGCTGCTCCACCAGGCAGATCGTATTTTTTCCCGTTCTCGCTTACAATTAGTATTCCTTGTTGGGTGTTTACTATTGCGGTGCCTCTTTTTCTTGTTTTGAAACGTAGGCATTGTTTCCATTTGGATTTCTTAGGAGCTTTTTTTGATTGTTCAATAGTTAGGTCAAGAGGTTTACGTTTGTCCATCATAGTTTCAGGTGACTGGGATAAGTGATTAACTGTTTGCCGTTGTGTTGTTGTCATTTATCGTAAACCCCCATTCGATGTTACTGGTTAATAACTTCGCTAATTAAGTCTTACGGCCCACAACAAAACAACCAAACATAACAAACAGCAACAAAGTCGTAATAAGAAAAGTTGAGTAAAAAGAGGAGTCACTGGCTTGTAATACCAGTGTTCTTCGGGGGTGTTTAAACTGCTTATTTACAGTTTGAGCCAGAGCAAAATACCCATAATCAAACCGTAAATTGCCAAAGCTTCAGCCAACGCAACAACCAAGAAGCTCTTAAAGAAAGTATCAGGCTTCTCGGCTAATGCACTAATCGCAGCGGTGCCTGCGGAAGAAATAGCAATGCCGGCAGCGATTGCAGGCAAACCGATGGCTAATGAAGCGGCGAATGCGATTGCGATTCTGTCATAATTGGCGGCGCCAGTGACTGTAGCATCTTGAGCAGTGACTACGTTTTGAACTGTGTCTAAGGTTAATGCACTTGCTAGACCCATTAGTGGTAAAAGTACCAAAGGCAATAGCACAAACAATAATAGTTTGCGATTCAAGCTTGAATTCAACTCCAATAAAAATCCCCTCATCACAAAGTCAGCTATTAACCTTTTTATTTTAATGACACTTTTGAAGCATTAAATATGGGAAAAATAAACATTTTAATGAAATACAAGCCATCTGAAATGCGTCAAGTTTGCATAAAAACCTCAACATTTATGGTGAAGCCTTTTGAGCTCCAACCATTTTTTATTACTTTTAAGAGTTTACTATTTTATTACTAAAACAGGGCAATTAGAGTACTCGATGACTCGTTGGGTAACACTGCCGATAAGAATGCGGTCTGTACTTCTACGTCCAGTTGTGCCCATAACTATCAAGTCCACGTTTTTGGTTTTTGCCAGATTCACAATTTGTTCGAAAGGTTTACCTTCTGTTACGATAGATTCAACAGCAATGCCTTGTTTCTCTGCCAGATTGACAATGTAGTTCACGTAGCCTTGACCACTTTCTTTTAAATCATGCTCAATATTTGAGGATACTTTTGAGAATTGATCCACCACAAAATTATCAATCACGTAGACAGCTAAAATTTTGGCTTTATGCACTTTTGCGATGCTCAGTGCATATTCGGCTGCACGAACACTGTGACCTGAACCGTCGGTTGGAACTAAAATTAGCTCGATTGTTTCTGAACTAAACAACTTGTTGGTTTCTTGCATTTATTGTCTCACCTTAATCATGTTTTTAATTCGTTTGGTTCTAACAAATTCTTCACGTTCTTTTTCTTCTAAAACAAGTTCAATCCACTTTACTGCGTCACGGTACTTGGGTATAAGGACATATTTTAAAGCGTTAACTCGGCGTTGTGTGCGGTTGACATCGTTTGCAAGTTGAAAGGTGGTGCCCTCAGCTTTTGCTAAATCGCCAACCAGTTTAAGCACATCATAGAACTGTTTAAACGCTTTGTCAAGGGATGCACTTGTGTTTGCAAAACCATAATCAGGTTTCACGTTCTTTTCACTTTGAAATTCAACAATAGGAACAGTAACACCCATTATACTTCGGGTGTCTACAAGATAATTAGCCCTAAAAGGGGAACCTAAAGCAACGTTAGCAATGGTTTCAGAACCTTTAGCAATGTTTGCTTCTCTTAGGCTTTGATAAGCGGCAGTTATGGCAACGGTTAGACTAGCACGTATTTGTTCAGCATCGTAAATGCTGTTTCGCAATTCTCGTAACAAGATATCGCGTTTGCGTTCAAGTACTTCGCGTCCTGTCTCCGCTAGTTTTAGCGTCTTTTTTGTTTGAATAAGGCTAATTCTTGTTGGGCTAATATTTTCCATTGACATGGAGCCTATTTACCTCAGAGATGTTTTTTGTAGTATTTTTGGATGAATTCAGGTTTAATAGCAGTCAATTCTTCAGTGGGCAAAAGCGAAATTGCATCCCAAGCGATTTGCAGTGTTTCTTCAATTGTGCGGTTTTCAGCTTTATCTTGTTTAATAAGGTGTTTTTCGAAGTATTCACCGAAACGCAGATAGTCTTTATCTCTGCTACCTAAGCCTTCTTCACCAATGATTGTAACAAGTGACTTCACCGAGTTATACTGTGCATATGCAGCATAAAGTTGGCTTGAAACGTTAGCGTGGTCTTCTCTTGTACTGTCTTTACCGATACCGTCTTTCATTAGTCTTGAAAGACTTGTTGTAATGTAAATTGGCGGATAAATGCCCTGTTTTTCCAATGAACGTGACAGCACGATTTGCCCTTCAGTGATGTAGCCTGTAAGGTCTGGGATTGGGTGGGTGATGTCGTCGTTTGGCATTGTTAAAATTGGCATCTGCGTGATTGAACCTTTCTTGCCGTGAATTCTGCCCGCACGTTCGTAGAGGCTTGCAAGGTCACTGTACATGTAGCCGGGGTAACCTTTTCTGCTTGGCACTTCTTCCATTGAAGAGCTGACTTCACGGAGGGCTTCGCAGTAGTTAGTCATGTCTGTCATTACTACCAGAACGTGACGGTCCTGTTCGTATGCCAAGTATTCGGCTAAAGTTAAGCCTGCTCTTGGTGTGATGATACGTTCAACTGGTGGGTCGTCAGCTAAGTTGAGAAACATTGCTACGTTTTTGATGGCGCCTGTTTCTTCGAAGCTTTTCTTGAAGAATGCTGCATCATCGTTTTTTAGGCCCATTGCGACGAAAATGACGTTAAAGTTTTCGCCATTACGAATCTGAGCTTGTCTTACTATTTGGGCTGCAAGTTCATTGTGTGAAAGCCCTGGACCGCTAAATACTGGAAGTTTTTGGCCTCTAACAAGGCTGCTTAAGCAGTCTATGCCTGATATGCCTGTTTGTATGAATTCTCTGGGGTATTCTCTTGCTACGGGGTTTAATGGGTAACCGTTGACGTCACGTTTTTCTTCTGTGAAAAAGCGTGGGTGCCCGTCGATTGGTTCGCCGAAGCTGTTCATTATTCGGCCAAGCATTTCGGTGGATACTGGAACTTCTAAGGGGTGTCCAAGGAAACGGGTGCGTGTTTCGGTAGGTGACAGACCGGTTGTGCCTTCGAATACTTGAACTGCTACGGCTTTGGGCATAATCTGGATGACTTTGCCTAAGCGGGTTTCACCAGTTTGTGTTTTGACAGATACAAGTTCGTCATAGCCTACATTTAGCACGTTTTCTACGACTATGATTGGACCTGAAATTGAAGATACGCCTTTATATTCTAATCCTGAGCCTGTCATCATAATCACCTCATGTTTGTCTCCAATATTTCAAAGCTTTCACGCATTTTCTTAGCTAAATCATCAAGCAAAGAGAGTTTATCGTTAGGTATGCCTGTTTTGATACGCATTATTTCTTCTGCTACAGGCAAGGAAGTTATTTTGGAAATTGGCAAACCTTTGCTTACAACGTTATCAGCTAAGTGATGGAAATCCACAACCATTTTCAGCATTTTGAACTGTTTTTGGGGTGAACAGTAAGTATCGACTGCGTCTAGCGCGTTTTGTTGTAGTATAGCGATGCGGATGATTCTTGCTGTTTCCAAGATTAAACGTTGTTTGTCAGGTAAAGCTTCTGGACCGACAAGTTTGACTATGTTTTTGAGTTCGTCTTCTGCTTGCAAGATACGCATAGCTTCTTCGCGGTAGTTGGACCATTCTTTGTCAATGTTTTGGTGCCACCATTCTGCGAGTTCTCCAATGTAACCGCTGTAACTGTTCATCCAGTTAATTGATGGGTAGTGTCTTGCGTCTGCCAGTTCTGCATCTAACGCCCAGAAAACTCTGGTGAATCGTTTAGTGTGTTGAGTTACTGGTTCAGAGAAGTCACCACCTGGCGGGGAAACTGCACCGACTGCACAGATTGAGCCGACACGTTTTTCGGACCCTACAGTTTCGATGACGCCTGTGCGTTCGTAGAATTCTGCTAACCTTGAAGGCAAATAGCTGGGGAATCCTTCTTCTGCAGGCATTTCTTCAAGTCTGCCTGAGAGTTCTCTTAGTGCTTCTGCCCATCTGCTTGTTGAGTCAGCCATTAAGGCAACTGCGTAACCCATGTCGCGGTAGTATTCTGCAAGGGTAATTCCAGTGTAGATGCTTGCTTCGCGTGCGCTGACGGGCATGTTGCTTGTGTTAGCGATGAGGATTGTACGTTCCATTAGTGGGTGACCAGTAGTTGGGTCAGTTAGTTTTGGAAAACTGTCCAAGACATCAACCATCTCATTACCGCGTTCGCCGCATCCGACGTAAATGATTATGTTGGCGTCACACCATTTGGCTAGCTGTTGTTGAGTGACGGTTTTTCCTGCACCGAAAGGACCAGGGATAGCTGCACTACCGCCTTTTGCTAATGGGAAAAAGGTGTCAATGACACGTTGACCAGTGATAAGCGGAGTGAATGAGGTTAATCGTTTGCTGTGGGGACGAGGGATTCTTACGGGCCATTTTTGAAGCATTTGAATTTTTGTTTTTTTGTTGTATGATTCTACTGTTACGATTGTTTCAGTTACTGTGTATTCGCCTTTTGATGCAACCTTTACAATTTTGCCTGAAACGTTAAATGGAACCATAATGCGGTGTTCAACTAGGGGCGTTTCTTGAACGGTACCAACAACGTCGCCTGCTTCAACCATGTCACCTACTTTTACTGATGGAACGAACGCCCATTTTTTCTCTCTTGAAATGGCAGTAATACCTTGAGATGGTTTAATGAAAGCACCAGTTGTTTCTTTAAGGGTTTCAAGCGGACGTTCAATACCGTCAAAAACGTTACCCAGCAAACCAGGTCCAAGCTCTACCGAAAGAGGGGTACCTGTGCCGTGAACGGGTTCGTTTAGTTTGAGTCCTGTAGTGTTTTGATAGACTTGGATTGTTGCTTTGTCACCGTCTAAACGGATGATTTCGCCGATTAATCCTGCCTCGCCCACTTGGACAAGTTCATGCATAACTACTTCAGACATACCTGTGGCTTCTACTACTGGTCCTGAAACTCTACATACATTACCTTTAGCTGGCATAATTTAAAGCGCCCCAAACAGTTTTTTTGCTACTTCAACACGTAAAAAGGGTTTAAGTTCTTGCAACTTGTTATCTAAAGTTGCATCAAAGATTATTTTATCATCAGCGGTGTGGATTTTACATCCCCCAAGATAATCTTCCGTTTTTTCTGATAGTTTCAACTCGAGATGCAACTTGGCAGATAAATGTTTCAGCGTGTTTTGGGTTATCCATTCATAGTCTTTCGTGTTAACTTGAATAACCAGGTTTTTCTGTCCAATTTTTTTAGCTGCATCTTCAATTAATTTAAGAAAATAATCGTGATATTCTTCACTTGCAACGAAGTCTTTAAGCTTAACAAGAGCTTTTTCGAAGGCAACATCAACCAAGTCTTCTTTTGTTTGAAGCAAACTGTTGCGTACATCAACTTCAGTTATGGAGGCAATTTTTCGTTTTTCAGATTCAATCTTTATGTTTGCTTGGTTGAGTATTTCTTGATGGATCTGGTCCGCTTGTTCTTTAGCTTTGCGCAGAGTCTCTTTGGCGTTGTTTTCAGCCTCTAAGATTACTGATTCAGCTTCTTTTTGGGCAGCTCCAAGTACTTCGTCTGCTATTGCCGAAACACCATTTTTGACATCCAACATTTTTTCACCTTACTGCGATGCCTAATATTTTGCTAATGATATCAGACAATTGAGCCCTGTTTGACGTCCCCTTGCTTGAAGGCACCTCGACAATTAAGGGGGTCATGCGTTCCAGACGCACTTTGTCAATTTTTTCGCGAATAGAGGGTTCGTTTGAGAATACGTCGCTTATTATTAGAACGGCTATGTCAGTGCGGTTTAGTGCATCGTTTAGCGCTTTTTGTGTTTCATCAAGCGAAGTCACTTCGACCCCTTCAACGCCCACTAAACGAAAACCATTGAGCATATCATTGTCCCCAATTACGTATCCATTCATACTAATCGCCAGATATATGTTTAAATCTGAGTGTAATGCAAATGAGTTTGTCATAAAAATGTTGCTACCTGAAAGAATGACTTCAACATCAATTATCTGCGTAAAAAAAGATATTGAAGCAATATTGGAATCGTTGAGTGACTTTGGCGAGTTCCACATTATTGAAGAAGTTCAAGAAGATAACATTGACCTTTCTGAATACAAAAAAAACATTCAGAAACTTGAAGATGCCATCGTTAATGTTGATGCTTTAATCAAGCAGTTTGCCAATGAAAAAGGGAACCTTTTAGACCTTTTTAAGGACACACTACCAACAAAAACTGTTGTAACCGCAAATAATTGGCATAATTTAACAGAAATGATTATTCAAAAGATATCTGCGGTGGTAAATGAAACTGGAGAAGTCAGGGCTTCATTAAACGACCTCTACAAGGAAGCAGTCCAGTTTAACCACACAAAAGACATGCTTACAAACATGATGGCGATGAATGCTGACCTTGCAACCATGAACGAGTTAAACCTCATTCACGTCATCTTTGCAAGTATACCTGTCAGAAACATGGAAGGTTTGCAAACTGCACTTGCCGGCTTTCCAGTATATCTAAATCAACGCAAACTTGGAAAAGACACCAACTTTATTTGTGTAGCAACATCTAACACGCATTACACTGACGTTGATAGACTTCTTAAAACCTATCATGCAGAAATGTTCCAAGCACCAAAAGATTTACCAACCAACACGGCAGAGGCAATCAAAGAAGTAGACAACAAGTTAAAAGCCAACACTGAAAAAGAAAAAGAGTTAACAGCCAAACTAAGCAAAATAGGCGAGGATAACAAAAAATATTTTTCCGCTTGGAAAGAAACAGCAGAAAACATTCTACTTCTGCTTAATACTAAAACAAAAATTTTGCAGTCTGAACGACTTGCAACCGTTAAAGGGTATATTCCACAAGAGAAATTCACTGAACTCAGCGATAAACTGAACAAAATGCTCAACGGAAAAGTTGTTGTCCTAAAAAACGATGAGACAATAATTGCACATCCAGTTCCAGCGGAAAAGAGTGAGAAAGATGAGAAGGGTCATCATGAGGCTCACGCGGTAGTGATGCCTCCTACAAGAATCACTAACAACAGGTTTGTCAGACCCTTTGAAGAATTAACAAAGCTTTACGGGTTACCAAAATACAACGAAATAGACCCAACCCCAATTATGGCAATCACATTTCCGATTCTTTTCGGGTTAATGTTCGGCGACCTTGGACACGGCTTGCTCCTGCTAATAGGCGGGTTAACGGTAGGCAAACTAATCAAGAAAAACCAAGGCATGAAAAACTTGTGCTACATCATGGCTGCCTGCGGTATCGCCGCTTGCGTTACAGGTGTGCTGTTCGGCGAGTTTTTCGGTCAACAAGTATTTGCGCCGTTGTGGTTTAGCCCATTTGAGGACATATTCACGTTCCTAATCTTCTGCATGTTCGTGGGTATAGCACAGATACTAGTTGGTTTAGTGATAGAGATGGGCAACTATATCGTGAACCACAAAATTGCAGATGCAGTACTTACATCAATACCAAAGATAGCCTTCTTCATAGGCGGCATCTACATAATCTACAATTACCAACTAAACTTCGGCGCATGGTTTAGTGGCCCAATTCTTGCAGCAATAATCCCAATCGTAGTACTAATCTTCGGCAAACCAGCATACTTAGCTATAGCAAAACCAGCACAACACGAACCAGAAGAAATGGACGGCATCGCAAACAGGCTATTTGAAGGCGGAGACTTCTTCATCAGACTATTAGGCAATACAATCTCGTACTCAAGAATTCTAGCGTTACTGATGGCACACTGGGCACTAATGCTTGTAGTCTACACTATTGCAAGCTTAATAGGCTCTGGGTCAATTTTGACCATAATCCTTAGCACAGTCGTAATCATCTTTGGCAACATCTTCGTGCTGGCACTTGAAGGCTTAATCGTGTTCATACACACCTTAAGACTGCACTTCTACGAATGGTTTAGCAAATTCTACACAGGTACAGGAACAGCATTTACACCACTCAAACAGAAACACACTTACACGGATGTCGTCTTCGAAAAAGAAGAAACAAAATAACAACAAAAGAAGAGCCCTTTATGGGCCAAAAAATTTTTTGTTTTTAGTAGGTTAAAAGGTGATTTTGTATTTCTTCAGGCTTTAACATTGCATCTATGCTTACTGTTAAAGCAATCAGGTTATGCACATCGGCTTCTTTAAGCGTAATAAACGACAGAGGCGCACCAATATTAAAGACATCAAGTAGCACTCGGGACTTTGCGTGCTGCAGTACTGCATTCTTGAAGGCTTTTTCAGCGGCGGAAATTGTTTCTTCAGGAGAACCAGCATGTACGAAATATGTTTTGTAGTCAGTGGACTCTACAATTTTTAATGCGGCATCATAGTCTATAGCATAAAGCAAAGACTCAACAGTGCGTTGATTTAGGTTAAAACAGTTGGTTGGCAGTGATACTCTTAGCCAATCAGAATCGTAACCTAATGCTTTTCCACGCAGAATAGTCGACAACAGGTAACCGTCAACATTCATGCTTGCGTAAAACCGTGCATGAGGCTGCTCTTTTTTAGGAAGCTTCCAATAAACTGTGCAGAGTTTGTCAAAATATTGTTTATCAAGCAAAAGGTCAAAGTAAAGTGCTGACCCAGTTTCGTCATACTTTTTTAAACCTGTATTCAAGCTTGAAAAGTAGTCTGTCTTTTTGAGTGCTTGAACTAATTGGGATACAGTGGAAGCTTTAGCTGCTTCTTCAATAACTCCACGGTTGTTAAAGTAGTCTTCAACTGGCAGGTACATTTTTGCCAATTTTTCTTCGGGGGGCATCTTGGCAAGGGTTGCTTTGATGAGCATTTTAATGTGTTCTATTTCCAACTGTTCTAGGTATAATTCAAAGAAGGGTTTGACGTTTTTTGGCAGGTTCTTTAACAGCGTAAGATAAGTGTTGAGAAGGTTATCGTTGAATGCGCGTTCAAGCTTTCGAGTGTTAAACGGTGTAGGCAGTTTGCTGACTTGTTCATGATAAGCGGTGTCTCTAAGTTGAGCAACAAAATCCGATAGACTCTTGCTGTCAGAAAGAGCCTTTACTTTAACGTCACTAAGCAGCCCCTTTCGTTCTACACCTATTTTGGGCAAAACTTGAGCATAATTTTTTGTCTGGTTCAACTAGTTTTCCTCAAGCACTGCATTTACAATTAGTTTAACAGCTTGATCTACGTGTTTTTCTGCATTGACTTTGAGCTTTCTAATTTCAGCTTGATTTGCTTTAAGCTGCTTTTCCCGCTCTTCATTAGCCTTTGCTACTGCGTCAGCGTGGAGCTTTTGTGCTTCCGCTTCAGCGTCAACCTTACTGTTATCAATAAGCGTCTGTGCTTGCTGTTGTGACGTGGCAGTAATTTGTTTAGCTTTGCTTTGAGCCTCAGAAGTAATCTGCTCGGCTTGAGCTTCGATCTTCTTTAGCTCACCCCAAACGTTCTCCATAGTACCACAGCGGCATAGGTTCAGGATGGGCTTAAAGTCTTTTGCGGTTTATAAAACCATTAATGATACATGGAAAATTCAAAAGCAGTAACAGATTCATATCAAGAAAACGATAACGCGCCATCATCGTTAAGGGACTTTTTTAACAAATACTGTCCAAATACAGTGACTGATTTTTCGGAAAACTATTGCAAGGAACCATAAGCGTAAACCCTTATCAATTAGGGGATAACTCTAAATTTTTAAAATCACTAATCAACAACCTATGAATGCAGTTAAAGTAGAAGAAACAAAACCTTTCCAAAACCCCCACATGGTTGACGCAAGAAAAATTTATACACAAAACACCGAAGTAATCCACATGTCACTATCAAAAGGACAATCACTAAAGAAACATACCACACCTGTTAACGTCTTCTTCTATATCCTTGAAGGAAAAGGCGTAGTCGAGATTGGTGAAGAGACACAAGAAGTAGAAAAAGACACAACAATTGACAGCCCAAAAGGCATACCACACCTACTACGCAACACTGGAGAAAGCGCCTTCAGGTTTCTTGTAATAAAATTACCTTCAACAGCAAACAAATAAACAAAAAGAAAGAAGACGCTAACTAAGCGCTTGCCTTTATTTTGCAAGTTTATCAAATGACCTTTTGATGGAGTTAACATGCATTCTTGTTTTACCGCCCGGGTAAACGCAAAAAATAACGCGGCGTCCAGCAACGGTCCTGTCAAAGTCTTCAGAAATCCTGTGACTTTTCAGCTCCCCAAAACAAGGCAACTGTTCAAGAGCATGTTTTGCAGAGTTTCCCAGAACAAAAACCGTGCCAGGATTGAAACGGTCGAGCTCCTTTTGCAGGAAAATGTTTGTGCAGCAACTCAAGACCGCCGCTGGTACATGTTCACTTACCTGTTTGTTTAGGCGACATTTTATTGCATCAATAACAATGTAGCCTTTTGCTTTGAACTCTAATAATGATGCCAAATTAAGGTAGTTTAGAACTTCTTTTTGTAGGTGTGTCTTGTTTCCTTTCATGTCGGTCTTGTAGAAATAGCGGTCTTTACTCCACGGCGGAGACTCAGCGAGAAACAACACCTCAACCGTTTCAGGAAGCCACTTCTCGTCCACTTGGAATACCACGTAAGGTTTCTCGGCAAAACTGATTTTACCGTTTGAGTATTGCTTGCAAAACTGGCACTTTTCTATTTCATCACGGACACTCAAAGAAAACACTTCAAACATAGAAATAAATAACCCAAAAAAGGGTTTGCTTAGGTTTTTTCAGTTGCAGCCACATGCTCAACTACTGATCGACCTGAGGGGTCGGCGTGTTTGGCGAATTCTTTGCTCCACCGAAAAGCAGTTGGTGTAGAGCAGGCAATTGTTGGACCTACTGGAACAGTTAACGCAGCGGCTGGACAAGTGAAATAGCTGTCAAAGATTTGCCGGTAATAGTACTCTTCTTTTGACTGAGGCGTCTGCACAGGGAAACGGGTTTTGGCGTTTGCCATCATTTCGTCAGTAACGCAGGATTCAGCATGCTTCTTAAGATAATCAATCCAGCCGTAACCAACACCATCACTAAACTGCTCTTTTTGCCGCCAAAGTATCTCGTCAGGAATGTAGCCTTCAAAGGCTTTACGGAGCACATACTTTTCTATTCTGCCATTGCACATTTTTTCTTCAGGGTCAAAACTCATGGCGAAATCCAAGAATTCCCGGTCAAGGAAAGGCACGCGGGTTTCAACGCCCCATGCTGCGGTGGCTTTGTTTGCGCGTAAGCAGTCGTATTTGCTGAGCATGAAGAGTTTGCGTACGGTTTCTTCGTAGAATTCTTGCTTGTTTGGTGCTTTATGGAAGTAGAGGTATCCCCCGAAAACTTCGTCTGCGCCTTCACCTGAGAGCACCATTTTGATGCCCATTGACTTGATTTTTCTTGCCATTAGGTACATTGGTGTTGCTGCACGGATGGTGGTAACGTCGAAAGTTTCAAGGTGATAGATTACGTCTTTTATGGCATCGAAGCCTTCTTGGATTGTGAAGATTATTTCGTGATGTACCGTACCAATGAAGTCGGCAACTTTTTTTGCGTACTTTAAGTCGGGAGAGTCAGCTAAACCAACAGCGAATGAGTGTAGTCTTGGCCACCAAGCTTCCTCTTTATCGTCTGATTCAATACGGTTTTTACGGTATTTTGAGGCAATAGCGGCAATCAAAGAGGAGTCTAAGCCGCCTGAAATTAGAACACCATAAGGAACGTCAGACATCATTTGTCCTTTTACAGATTTTTCCAGAGCCTCTCGAAGGTCGGATAGCAAGAGTTTTTTTGTTGGGATTTTTTCAGCCCATTCTGGTTTGTACCAGCGAACAAATTCGTGGTTACCATCCATGTAATGCCCTGGCGGAAACTCTTTAACGGTTGTACAGTATTCCGTTAATGCCTTCATTTCACTAGCAACATAAAGGGTTCCCTTGTCATCAGAGCCAACATATAATGGAATAATACCGATATGGTCTCGGGCTATGAAGTATTTACCCGCCTGCTTATCATACAGGATAAACGCGAACATTCCGTTTAACATGTTTAAGAAGCCAGGACCGTACTCATCGTAGAGGTACAGTATGACTTCGCAGTCGGACTTTGTTTGCCACAAATGTTCCTGCTTGAGCTCTTTACGTAGAGCTATGTGGTTGTAGATTTCGCCGTTCACTGCAAGAGCGTTACCGTTTTTCTTGTCAAACAGTGGTTGAGCACCATGTTCAACGTCAACTATAGAAAGGCGTTCATGTGCAAGGATTGCTTTGTCGTCGCAGTATATTCCACTCCAGTCAGGGCCTCTGTGCCTGATTTTAGTAGCCATCCGCAGTGCTTTGTCCCTTGCCTGAGGGATGGGTTCTGAAATGTTAAAGATGCCTATGATTCCACACATTTTTGTGAGTCTCCAAGTTTTTGATTTAATTTGTTAATGGTCTTTAATGGAAAAAAGTTTACAATAGCCGATTTAAAGATAATGGAAATTTTTTCATAAATTTTACAAAAAACTGGAAGTATCACACCAATACTTGAAATTTATACAAAAAATGTCAAACACGACTTACAAAAACTGAACAGAATAAAGCAAAACAAGATATAACAAAAACACAAAAAATTGAAAATATTATGGACAGCAACTACAACTGTCGCAGTTTTCTTTGTCGTCTGTGTTGAGATATTTTTTATGCCACTTAAAATTCTCACAGTCAACTTTGGATGAACATTTCATGCAAGGGTCTTCAGTTGAAGCTTCGTTAAACATATCAAGGATGTATTTCTCGAATTTTGGGTCAAGTTTTAACTTTTTTACACGGTCTTCAAATTCGCCTGTCAAAATACAAATCTCCTTAACCATTTTTACGTAATAACATATTATTAAGGCTCACAGACAAAAAACAAAAATGCTCCATACAACACGACAAATACTAAGTGGCTTACAAGTTGATTTTGTTATCGGCAAATGTTACCCTCAGTTTTCCGGCACTCAAAAGTAAACCTGAAATGAGGATTTGTTGAGTTAACCCAAACTCCGCAATTATTGGAGCTAAAAAGGTTGCTATCAACAAGACGTTCATAGCTGTAAAAGCGTAAATAAAACTGCCCAACACTAAAAGACTATAATGAAAACGCGTTAAATACGCCTTTTCCACTCAGATGATTGAGACATCAATTCAGTAACGAATGCTCAGTCAACTTAAAGCTTGCCCTCTAACACTTGCCATCAAAGAAGTCCCGGTTAAACCATGATTTCTTTTTTTGTAATTGGAAAAATTAAATTGCATTAAATGAGCAAAGATACGTTAAGGTTGATTAGTGTGTTTGGTAATGCTTTGCGGCGGCTTAGAAGTGGTGTTCCACGAATGGATTTTTACAAGTACAAGCATGAGGATTGTGACAATTTTGATAATGGAACATGCAAGTTTTTTCATTTCACTAATTTAAACCCTAAAGAATCGGCTTGTCCTCATTTTAAGCCTAAAGAAAAACTGGAATAAAGAAGTTTAGAATTATGGTTATTGCATAAATCAGCATTGCCACATGGAAAAGCGGCAAGACTTTGATGCCAGTTTGAGGGTTTTTTTCTTGCATTATCTTGAAATTTCCAATAGCTAAAATGGTTAAGCTTACTGCAAACCCTGCAATGGGCAAAATTGTTCCAATCACTGTTAGAAATATTATAGCCGTTATAAAATGAAGCATGCTAAACGCAAGTATCCAATAAGCGGTAAAGTTGGTACTGTAAAGTGTGGGTATTGTTTTCAGTCCTTTAGCAATGTCATTTGATACGTCTATCAAGTCGTTTACGCCTAAATGTGCAAGTGCCAAAGGATAAAAGAAGAGAAACAACAGAAGCGCGTTCAAATCGGGTTGACCCACAACGAGGTAGCCTGCAACAAGGAAAAGTGCAAAATCCATTCTACCAATTATCTGGGCTATTGGGAAGCTTTCGTGACGTTTTTTAAGTTGATAGAACGCCTCAAGACAGTAACATGAAAGCATTATAACAAAAACGTATAGTGAGTGAGGATAAGGAAGAGTGACGATAACTGTAGCTGTTAACGCAACAAGAACAACAAAAACTAGGACTGCTTTTTTACGTGAGATTAAAGCCTGAGAGATAGGTCGGTTTCCAAAAGGTCGCCAATACTTGGTTAATTTGTTATCTGACGGCAACTCTTTTTTATCGATATTTGCATCTACAATATCATTAAGAACAAGTCCAGCTTCGAACCCCAGAAAACCTATCAAAACAGCTTGCAGAACAGTAATTAAAGAAAAACTGCCATAGAAAAAGAAACCTAAAAACAGTCCTGCACAAAAAAGCGTTGGCCAAACAAAAAAGAAGTGCAACCGCAACAAGTCTAAGTATCCTTTAGCTTTAATCACTATAAAGTCACTTGATGTTCATATTAACTAATTTTACATATTAGTTTTATCACGGGATAAATTGATGTTACTGAAGTGTTAGGCGTTGATTAGACAATACCTAAAGATTATAAGACCTCACATTATCGTTGGAGGCATACTGGCTTTTACGGTTGGAGCACTGTTAGGATTAGCAAACGGTGGAGTCTTTAATCCTGCTGTTTTTGCTGTATGCTACGCTACAGTATTCTTTGGAGACCTCTCAACCCACTTCAGCAACGACTATTTTGATGTTAAACAGGACAAAGAAAAACACAAAAAATCAGTATTTTCAAACCAAAAAGTTCTGACAAACAAACCAGAAATGTTACCGTTAACCAAAAAAATAGCAGTTACCCTACTTGCGACGTCACTTTTAATTTCGTTCCTTGCAGTTATTTTCGACATTGCACCGTTGGCCGTACTTTTGATTATGATTGGAGCCAATTTTCTGGGTTGGTTCTACTCTTCACCCCCATTACGGTTAGTGTCAAGAGGGTTAGGGGAGGTAACAATAGCGTTAGCGGTTGGGTTTGCTATTCCAGCTGTAGGTTACTTATCAAGCAAAGGTACACTAGACAGTTGGTATGGATTATTTGTAGTACCCTTCATATTTTACGCTTTTATGCTTGCATTGAGCCTTGAAGCACCTGACATTGAAGGCGACCGTTTAGGAGACAAAAAAACATTAGGCGTAACCAAAGGTGTAAGAGCAGTCTTTGCGTTGTTTTTCTTTTTGGCTTTGGCGGTTTTCTTTGTTTTTCTTTACTTTGCTTGGCAGGCACCAATTTCGTCTGTTAACTTTTCAGTATTTGCAGTGTTTTCAAGCATACCCTTAATTGCAGGGCTAACTAGTTTGCTACAAGTACTTAAAGGAAAAAACGCTCAAGCTCCAAGCGCTATTAACGGTGTTTCTCTTTTCTTGATTAACATGCTTATTTTCGCATACTTGATTTTGATACTGCTCTATTAGGGTTAGAGGGGGTATTTCATTTAAGAGGGGGGCGGTTGTTGGCTGTAGCTACTTTTGTGCCCCATTTCAGCAGTTGAGGTGTGCAATCATCGTGTGGAATCTTGCATTCAATTAGCACGGGTCCATCGTGGTCACGAGCTTGCTTTATAGCTTTGGCTAGCTCACTTGAAGTGGTAGCTTTAAGTCCAAGACCTTTGCCGTCATCCGCGTTAAATGTGGAGATTAATCCCTTGTAGTCCCAATTTTTGAAGTAATTATAGGGACCTTCGTGAATCTCGGATTCAATTACGTATCCGCCGTTATTAATCAGGAAGATTAAGTTTTTAGTTTTGTATCTAATCATGTTAGCGACTTCTTGAGCAGTTAGCTGAAAAGACCCATCACCAATAATCGACACCACTCTTCCGCCAGGGGGCATTCCCACTGCGTACCCAAAAGACGCTGGAACCGCCCAACCTATTGAACCCCACTGCATCTCTATCTCAAACTTTGCACCTTTAGTCAAACGCATGTACAACCCATTAAACCAAGCATCGCCCGTTTCAACCAGAAGAGTCGTATTTTCGTCCAAGTCGTTTTCAATTTGTGAAACCATTTCAGCACGAGTAAGGGGAGAATCGGACTCCGACAGAAAAGATGAAGATGTTTTCTCTTTACCGCATAACCGATGATATTCCAAAAGGGTTGCATCATTTTTCTTGACCTTCTTTGCAAGAGCTGAGAAGAAATCAGCCATTTCAATACCCGTGTATTCTGAATCTGAAAACTGTACAAAACCAAGCTCGGCTTTTATCATCTTTTGACGAGAAGGCAAAGCAGTCCAGCCCTCGGTAGTGTAATCGGTAAATTGTGGTCCACCAGCGATTATTAGGTCAGACCAATCCACAACAGGTTCACAATCAGCACTACTTTCAGCGCCCAGATACACTCCGACAAATTGCGGATGGTCCTCTGGAAAAAAACTTTTTGCGTCAAGCATCACAGCAACAGCGCAACCTAACGCTTCAGCAAGTTCACGAAATGCATCGATTGCTCCAAAAGAGCGAAGATGTGAGCCGGCTAACAACAACGGTTTTTTTGCTTTGCTTATTTGATAAGCAGCTTTTTCAACTGCAGCCTTCAAAGCAAACGGATTGGTTATTCTCTTGGTCAATGTTAGGTCAAATGGCGCTGGGCTGTTGCTGGGTTCGGCAGCTAAGTTGCAGGGTATTTCAATGTATGCGGGTTTGCGTTCACGCAGTGCGGTTGTGATTGCGTGGTCGATAAGTGCTGGAGCGTTTTCAGCATTGAGAATTCGCACAGCTGCACAGGTCACTTGCCTGAACATGTCATGCTGATAGGAGAAGTCATGTGTTCCAATAGAGTGATGAATCAAATGATTCTCTGCTGGATCATTCGTGTTAAAGCCGCCTGAAACAAAAATTACTGGCAAGTTTTCAGCGTAGGCGCCCGCTACACCGTTAAGGGCTGAGAAGGCACCGACATTAAAAGTGGTAACTACTGCACCACATCCGTTGGCTCTGGCATATCCTTCGGCGGCATATGCTGCGTTAAGTTCATTACAGCACCCAATTTGACGTAAATTCTTGTTTTCCAAAAGTTGATCAAGAAGCACCAAGTTGTAATCGCCTGGCACCATGAAAACATGTCTTAGACCTATTTGCTCAAACCGTTCAGCTAAATAATGCCCAATAGTAAAAACCTGTTTTGATTTAGCAAGTTCCTCTTCTAAAACATGAATTTTATTTTGACACACATCTAACGCTGTCATAAAATCCCTAAACCCTTAATTTTTGAAGATTCAAAGAAAATTAAGCGTTTGTGACTGACTAAAAACGACAACTACAGAACATGTTTAACAAAAATATAGAAAAGCAAGTTTGGCAAGTGTAGAAGCATAGGTGGTATCAAGTAAGGTTATTCTCTGGAGGGTTGCCTTAACATTTACTTTGCAGAGCGTCAATTTATGAGGGACCTAAGCAAGAAGTCAACCGATTATTAGTTAATAATAATTCTTAAATAACATTTTTTGTTGTCCTCTATAGACGGAAAGGAGGTTCAGAAGAGAAAATAAACACTTTCCGCGAAATTTAGGAGTGGCGTTATTTTGAATGACGAAAAAGAGCTAACTCACCTCAAACGTACAACAAATAAAGACTGGTGGCCAAACCAGTTAAACCTGAACAGTTTACACCAGAATTCCCAACTGTCAAATCCAATGGGAAAAGAATTCAACTACGCTGAAGAATTCAATAAACTTGACTTTAAGGCTCTAAAAGAAGACCTAAAGGCAATGATGACCGACTCAAAAGACTGGTGGCCAGCCGATTTTGGTCACTACGGCGGACTAATAATTCGAATGGCATGGCACAGTGCAGGCACCTACCGCAAAGGGGACGGACGCGGAGGCGCATCCTCGGGAGGACAACGTTTAGCACCTCTCAACAGTTGGCCAGACAACGTTAACCTAGACAAAGCACGCCGTTTACTTTGGCCAATCAAACAAAAATACGGCAAAAAAATCTCCTGGGCGGACCTGATGATTCTTGCAGGCAACTGCGCACTTGAATCAATGGGATTTAAAACATTTGGTTTCGGCGGTGGACGCCAAGATATTTGGGAACCTGAAGACATCTACTGGGGTTCAGAAACCACTTGGCTGGGTGACAAACGCTATTCAGGAGAAAGAGACCTTGAAAACCCACTTGCCGCTGTACAGATGGGACTAATCTACGTCAACCCCGAAGGCCCAAACAGTAACCCAGACCCACTTGCCGCCGCCAAAGATATCCGCGAAGTCTTCGCACGAATGGCAATGAACGACGAAGAAACAGTAGCACTTATCGCGGGTGGTCACGCTTTTGGCAAAACTCACGGCGCAGGTTTAGCGTCAAATCTTGGACCCGAACCCGAAGCAGCCCCAATAGAAGAACAGGGCCTCGGCTGGAATAACAAACTGGGCACAGGCAAGGGCGATGACACAATTACCAGCGGGTTAGAAGTCACCTGGACACAGACTCCAACAAGGTGGAGCAACAACTTTTTACGAAACCTGTTCAGCTACGACTGGGAACTAACCAAAAGCCCAGCAGGAGCACACCAATGGAAACCAAAAGACAACGCAGGCGCAAGAAGCGTACCAGACGCTCACGACCCCACAAAACGTCACGCACCATCAATGCTAACCACAGACATAGCCCTAAAAGTTGACCCAATATACGAAAAAATTGCCCGACGCTTCTACGAAAACCCCGACCAACTCGCAGACGCATTTGCCCGTGCATGGTTCAAACTTACCCACCGCGACATGGGCCCCAAATCACGCTATCTCGGTCCAGAAGTTCCAACAGAAGACCTAATCTGGCAAGACCCAATTCCCACAAATGCTTACAAACTGATTGATGAATTAGATGCTGCAGACCTCAAAGCCAAGATTCTTGCTTCAGATCTTTCAATTTCAGAATTAGTTTCAACTGCATGGGCTTCTGCATCTACATTCCGCGGTTCAGACAAGCGAGGCGGCGCGAACGGCGCACGTATCCGACTTGCTCCACAGAAAGATTGGGAAGTCAACCAGCCAGCCCAGCTAAAGAAAGTACTTGGTGTCCTTGAGTTAATCCAAAAAGAGTTCAACAGCAAGCAAACAGGCGACAAGAGGGTTTCACTTGCAGACTTAATTGTTCTCGGTGGATGTGCAGGTGTGGAGCAAGCTGCAAAGAACGCAGGACACTGCTTAGCAGTTCCTTTCAAGCCTGGACGCACAGATGCATTGCAAGAGCAAACCGATGTTGATTCATTTTCTGTTCTTGAACCAGTCGCTGACGGTTTCCGTAACTATCTTAAAACCAAATATTCTGTATCAGCAGAAGAACTGCTTATTGACCGCGCACAACTATTAACGCTGACTGCTCCTGAAATGACAGTTTTAATTGGCGGCATGCGTGTCTTGAATGCAAACTTTGGACAAAAGCAGGAGGGCGTGTTCACGAAGCATCCAGAAACGCTAACCAATGATTTCTTTGTGAACCTACTCGACATGGACACAGTGTGGAAAGCCAAATCTGAAGACGCAGACTCCTTTGAGGGACGTGACCGCAAAACGGGCGAACTTAAATGGACAGGCACCCGTGTGGACTTAATCTTTGGCTCAAACTCCCAACTACGAGCCTTAGCAGAAGTCTACGCATGCAAAGACTCCCAAGAAAAGTTCCTCAGCGATTTCGTTGATGCATGGAATAAAGTAATGAACCTTGACCGCTTCGACACGAAATGGTCATAAGTCCAAACTCAATCTCACTCTTTTTACTTTTTTAACAACAATCATGAAATCCAAGACTTTTCAGAAAACAAGCTGTAACAGGACAAGCATTTTTGTGAATCATCAGCAACTTCAATGAAATAGCCAGTTTGAACAGGTACCTCTTTGCCACTGTCGACCGCTTAGAGAACTGCAAGTCTTTAAGCAAAATAAGTCTCACTTTACCAATTGTATGTCAAAATCTGAATGAACTTAAACAAAAAAAGAAAAAAGAAAGATTTTTGGTTTTAAGTTTAGGCGGATGGCATTGTCAAAGATATTTCGCCTTCACCTTGGAAGACTGCTGCCCAAGTTGCATCGTAAGGACCCATGTGCATGTGACCGCCTGCATTTAAGTCGTAAATGTCCAGTGTTGCTTGAGCGGTTTTGTATTGTCCGTTTATTGTTAAAGTTAAGCCATGGCCGGTGTCGAGGGTTGATTGCCCCATTATAGCGTCGCCGCTTGCAACCCAAGTAATGGTGATATTATGTTTTCCAGTAAAACCGCTTACTGTATCCCCAGTCAATCCAAAGTCCATATCGATTGCTTCTGCAGTTATGTGGTTCATGTTCCATTTGAATGCCACGTCACTCTGCGCAACGGAAACGCCTCTTGGATGCTGGATACTTACGTACATTGTTCCATCTTTGCCTGAGTCGCTCATTACAATGTATGCGTTGATTATGTGACCGCTTGCAACGTATTGGAACGCGGCACCTTTTCCATTAAATTGGTGGTTGGTTGTGGCAGCTGAAGCAAAGCTGGCCATTGATAGAATTATAACAAACGTTACTGTTGAGAATAATATCATTTTTTTCGTTTTTTGACCTCTCCTTAGGAAGCAATCAACCAAGCGTGCATAAAAGACTTATGCAATTTCAGGGTTTAATATACCGGCATCTTGGTAAATTAACGGTAATTTAGAAAAAATGTAAGTAGTGGGCTGAAAGGAGCTTGAACTCTTTTGCATTAAACTTTTAAAAATAGCAAGTTATAGATTGTTTGTCAGTACCTATATGATGAAATCAACAGGCATAGTTAGAAAAACAGTTTATACAAAGGACGGAAAAATCGGCGTAGTTAAGGACTTAATAATTGAGGCATAAATCCTCTTCTGTATGGACGCCATGTTGGGTGTCAGCATAAAAGATTAACTGAAAAAATTTTTGAAACTGAAAGTTCAACAAAAATGCAGAAAAGAGAAACAGTTACCGGTGCACCGTTTAGTCTGCAAATTTTTAACAATCCGTTTGTGGTCTCTTATTGTTGATTGCAATATATTTGGCTAGAGCATAAATAATTGCAATACATTTTATCAATTAACTATAAGGGCAATTGGTCTAAGGTATAGGAAATACAGGGTCCTTATAAATAGTGAGGCGTTTAAATGTCTGCAACTCCACCCACCGATATATTTGGAACCATAATGAATATTATTTACTTAGGATTGTTTGTTGTTTCTTTCTTCTTTTCAACAAGGATTCGAACTTTTCAAAGCACTTTTACTCTTTCTAGATCATTGAAAAAAATAAGAACTATGCGAGATATGACTAAGAATGAAATTATTTCAGCCATACCCGCAGATACACCGAACAAAAGAATTGTCAGCGCTCGTGTAGACAATTTAATGGAGCAGTTTATCATAAAACCATCAGATATGGACCCTGCAGGAGTAACCAAAAGGTATGAACATTTACTTGATACCTCTGATGAAAGTGTCCGAACTGAAATAAAATCAATTGTACCACAAGCCAATGAACAGCAAATACAAAATCTGCAAAATCTTGTTGAAGCTGGGCAAGCATTAAACAAAATGTACCGAGTCGTTCGAAACTACTATATCATAGGCAAAAAGAAAGGCTCACAATATGACATGGTTCAAATTGAAATGCAGTTACCCCAAATTATGGAGGAAGCCGAAGCATATGCTGCGTTTACAGACGCATTCAGAGAAGGTAAACCAATCGGCGACGGAATAGGACCACTAGCCGCTTCCAAACTGATGGTTGAACAGGAAAAGTTTGAAGCAGCTCAAGAAGTTGTTGCAGCAAAAACGACAATCGACAACAGACATGTTATTGTAGCCAAAGCTAAAGGTCCAGGCGGAACTGTGGGCAAGATAGGAAATGCCGTCCAGTACCTTATAGAAGCAAACGCTGAGAAAATCGCCTTGATTATAATGGTTGATGCCGCTTTGAAACTTGAAGGCGAAGACTCGGGCAGCATAGCAGAGGGCGTCGGCGCCGCAATCGGTGGCCCAGGAATTGACCAATACAAAATAGAGGAAATCGCGACTAAATACAAAGTTTCTGTTTACGCCATTACCGTTAAAGAATCAATAAAGGAAGTATTGGCACCAATGACACCCGCTATAGTTAAAGCAGCTGACAATGTTGTCGACGCATTTAGGAGAGTCATGCAGGAAAGAACCAAAGAAAACGATACAGTGCTGATTATTGGTGTAGGTAACACTATGGGGATAGCACAGTAACAAAATAGGAAAAGTGAAAAATTATGTATAGATATGAACCATACGAACTACAAACACAGGCTCAGGCGCAAGCTGAGGACCAGCAAATCCCAGTTCCTGGCGCCACAACAGTCGGTATAGTCTGCCAAGACGGCGTCATCTTAGCCTCTGAAAAACGCGTAACTTACGGTAACTTTATCATAAGTAAAGGCAGCAAAAAAGTTTTCAAAATAACAGGCAACATAGGCATAGCTTGCGCTGGATTAATTTCAGACATGCAATACTTCGCTCGTCAGGTTACGGCAGACTCCGCAATTTACGGTTTAGATGTTGGTAGAAAAATTAGCGTACATGCAACATCAAAACTCATGTCAAAAACGCTCTTTGACAAACACGCAACGCCACTTCTCACCCAAACAATCGTTGCTGGCGTAGATGATGAGGGCCCATCTTTGTATGTGCTAGACCCGTTAGGTTCAGTATTGCCTGACGACTACGCTACTGTTGGTTCAGGCACTGAAATCGCCATCGCCGTCATCGAAGAAGGCTGGCGCAAAGACAGCAAAGTAGCTGAAGCAAAAGACCTCATTGCACGTGCAATCAAGTCCGCTGTAAGCAGAGATGCCCTAAGCGGCAACGGTGTAGACTTCATGATAATAACAAGGAAAGGCATCAACGAAGAAACCACCCAATTTTGACTTCTTTTTTATTACAGCTTAATTGAAAAAAGACACAAAGAAAAAATGAAAATTCGCTTAAAAAATAAGCGAGGCAAATTATTGATTAATTTTTTGCTTTTCTTCCCCTGGTTGTTGTCCGTTGATGTATTTATTACCTCTTAGCATAGAGCAAACTGCGGCGATGATGCACATTACTGCGGCGATGATGAATGCTTCTCTTAGTGCAGTCATGAACGGTCCTGAAATGGAGTTGGGGAAGAATGTTGACCCGATGAGATATTCATGCGTTGCAGGCGGTATAGCACTTACTACAGAGCTCGGTAATGTATTCAGTATTGTTGAGACTGGATTGTATCCGAGGAAGGAGGCAAAGAGTGCCGACGACGCTGGAGTAGCGCTTAACGCTGAGGCTATCTGGGGTACGCCTGCACTTATAGCCGCGGATGACAATGCAGTTGGGAGAGTTGCGCTAAGCGATAGTATAATGATTGTGAAGAAGACTGCTTGACTCACCGTGCTTGCACAGTTCTGAATCGTTGCGCGCATACCTGATGCCGCGCCTCTGCATTCTGACGGAACCGAGTTCATTATTGATGCCATGTTCGGTGACGCAAAGACGCCTCCGCCGATACCCATTATGAAAAGTATTGTTCCAAAGGCTAGGTAAGCAAAGTTCACAGGTAGCATCACGAAGGCTATGAAGGACACAGCAGATATCACCATACCTAAAGTGGCCAGTAGCCTTGCTCCATGTTTGTCTGATAGCCATCCACTGATGGGTCCAGTTATGACAAAACCGATGGACATTGGGATCATAAAGATTCCAGCCCAGAAAGGCGTAGAGTCAAAGCTGTACCCGTTTAGGGGGAGCCATATTCCCTGCAGCAGGATCGTGAGCATTATCATGACACCGCCTCGTGACATGGAACTAAAGAAGGATGCAAGGTTGCCTGCGGTAAACGCCTTTATCTTGAATAAGTCCAGTCGGAACATGGGTTCAGCAACTCGGCTTTCGATGAGAGGAAACGCGACAAGCAAAGCTGCGCCTCCGACAAGCGAGGCTATGACCCACGGGTTACCCCAGCCCATGGCAGAGCTGCCGTAGGGTGTCAAACCGTAAATGATGCCAGCTAAAATTAGGGTTAAGCCACCACCGAAGGTAATGTTTCCCCAGATGTCGAGTTTCTGGTGCTTTTTGATTGGACATTGCTCTTTAAGTTTCAGATAGGACCAAATTGTGCCAACTAGGCCGACGGGTACGCTGACTAAGAATACGAGTCGCCAGTCAAAAACCGCTAAGACTCCGCCCAATACTAGGCCTACCAGTGAGCCGACGAGGAATGCTATCTGGTTTATTCCAAGGGCTTTTCCGCGTTCATTAGCTGGGAAAGCATCTGTTATAATGGCTGCGCTGTTGGCAAATAGGAACGCGCCGCCGATGCCTTGGATTATTCTAAAGATTATTAACTCTATAGCTCCTGCGTCACCTTGACTGGGCGTTATCGAGAGCAGGATTGAGCCCACGGTGAAGATGGCAAACCCCAGATTGTAGAGTTTTACCCGCCCAAACATGTCAGAAAGCCTGCCAAAAGTAACTAGCAAAGTGGCAGTTACTATGCTGTAACCGAACAGTATCCAAAGCATATACTGGAACGACGCGAAAGGATCAATATTTATGCCACGAAATATGGCTGGCAGGGCAATCATGACGATGCTGGAGTCGATTGAAGCCATCAAAGTGCCCAGAGTAGTGTTTGAAAGAGCAACCCATTTATATTCAACCATCAAATTGACCTCTTTAAGAGTTAATTTTAAATATGTTCCAATGCGACATGTTTCAATGGGATATAAGCATTGCTTCAACAAGTAACCAAAAAAGACGGAATACAACATGGAAAAAGACGTAACCGTTAACTGGCTCAAAGAAACACGAAAAGGGCACATAAGACTCATAGTGCTAACCCTATTGAGCAAAAAGTCCTACCACGGCTACGAGATAATGAAAGAAGTCAGAAAAAAAACACAAGGTTCAATACAACTGACAAGTGGCGGTGTCTACAGAATTCTAAGTGACCTTGAAAAGTCAAAATATGTTCAAGGTGCCTGGGAAAACCCAGATGGCCGAAAACGCAAAATCTACACAATCACCGACAAAGGTCTAATGATCCTTGAGCGGGCCCTAACAAAACAGAACGAACTTGCCAACAGCATGCAGAACCTATACAGAGAGTACCTGACAGATGTCTTAGACGTTAAAGTACCCATAAACGAGACACCTAAAACGCCAAATCTTTTTGCCATGTACCTTGAGGCAAGGACTGAAAAACCCGATGACTCAGCGGACATTCTTATCCAGAAAAAACTGGAAATAGACGAAATGATCAGAAAATTGCAGCATTGCCAAAAAGGCCTTGGAAAAAGAATTGTTGCAGCCCAAAATAGAAAATAACCTGACGGGAGCAAATTGCTGTTAGGGCTTAAGAAAACCAGATTAAGAGGTCAACTTTGATGGTGCATTTTAGGGGTAAAAAGAAAAGCAGCATTGCGCTCCCTGATGGTTCGACTGACTTATTGCAAGAAATCAACGAGTCATCGAAGATACCGCAAAGTATCGTAGATAGACATTAGCTATATGCTCTGCTATAGTTAATTAAAGGTAAAAAAATAAAAGGAACAGTTTTTGGGAACTAACAGATGCAAAAAAAGAACAGTTGCGAGAGTTATTTGTTTTTCTTTTCTTTTGCATCCCAGCGGGTTGGTGTGATAAGCTCTGCATGGCTTCATTTTCCGGTAAAAAGCGCAATGTTGTTTTTAAGGCTGTCAAAAAGTGAGTCGGGTAGAAAAATAATTTCAGGTTGAAGCTTTCAAATCGACACAGCACATTGATGTGCGTTTGCCGCTTGGATAAAAAACAATAGACTGCGCGCAGTTTTTAATCATTGTAACATCAACAAATTTATTGCTTTACGACGTCTCTTCTCTGTCATTTACCGCTGAAAACATCAATTTTAATGCCCTAACTATTATTCTTCATCACAGTTGCCGCTACCCAATTAGGCAGGTAAAGGTTTATAGGATTGTTTTTCTACCCTCCTGTCAAGATATCGACTAATCGATATCGGCTATATGATACCTAACATATCAGGATCAGTCCATTGCGTCTAAAATTTAAAATTAAGAAAAACAGAAGCGAGAGCAAGTGACCAAAAATACGCTACTTAAAAGCAATGCGCCACATATCGCAGTCTTTATTCCGTTTGTACCCTTAGCCATAAAGGCATACCACACGCTCATACCCCTAAAATGGATTATCATACTCACAGCTCAGCAAGCACTCTGCCTGCTATCATTCAACATGAATTTGATTGCAAACGATCTTGTCTGGTGCATACTTGCAGTTTACGCAGCAATCCAATCAGCCATGCCCCTTTACACGATCAGCGTCAAAAACAGCAAAACCAACAACAAAACAGACGCTTTAATGCCTCCTCAAAAACTGTCCTTTGCAAACCTTTTCAAAATATGTGCAGACGCAGTTTTTTCAGACTACCGTATCGCCATTTTAGCCCACATATCCTTAGCGTTGCAAGTGGTAGTGGGAGGGTCGATACTATATGACGTTTTCGGAGCTGACTGGCTAATGCATAGTTTAGCAGGTTTTGGCGTTGGAGCCATGGCTTTAAAGGCATACCTAACAGGCGTCAATCATTACAGTTACACTCGTTTAGCCGCTTTTTTCCGTTTAAACCGGTTTCGCAGTCTAAAAATTGAGCGCAAAAGAGCCTCTGCCGAGTTTACTTTCTTTGCGCTTGTTGTAATTGCACTGATATGGGAAGTCTTCGAATGGATCATTCGTTCTGTTTGGTCAGTCAACATATTTAGAATTGGCATGGAGCTTTCATGGAACGTATTGGGCGATATTGCTTTTGTTTGTATAGGCGGAATGATAGCGTGGTATGTGCTTACTCATAAGCTCAATATAACCTGAGTTTGGCAAAGGTTGCTAAGAAAAGTGGCGCTACCACAGTTATAGGCGGGTAAAGGTTTATAGGATTGTTTTTCTACCCTCCTCTTAAGATATCGATTTATCGATATCGGATAGGTGATATCGAATGTATAATGATGAAATGAAACATTTCAAACGAGGCGGACTCCGACTTTGGGTACTTTCAATACTTGAAAAATCACCCAAAAATGGAGCGGAACTCATGAACCAAATAGACTTCGCAAGTCAAGGATTATGGAGACCTTCGCCAGGATCCATCTATCCACTTCTAGAAACACTGACAACAATAGGAAGCATAAGGAAGCGCGAAGACGGCAAGTATGAAATAACAGAGAAAGGACGCCAAGAACTCGAATGGCCGCTAGGAATACACATCGGAAACTTTGGACGAGCTAGACCACGCGATGTAGACGAAATGATTGGAGAAATGGAAAGCACGCTATCTTACCTCGAAGATTTGAAAGCATCAAATACTGCAAAAATAGAATCCGTTTCGCCCCGGTTAAAAAACATCAAAGAAAGAATCGAAAAAATAACAGGTCAGTAAAAAGCATGAATTATGAAGCCACAAAATATCTAAGCGTTATCGGTGCCGCCTTAATAGTTGTAGGTTATATAATACCCGTGATTCCACTAATTGGCCTAATAATGCTTGTTATTAGCCTCAGTGGATTTGCTACCTACTACAATGATAGACGTCTTTCAAAAAATTTCTCGCATGGTTTCATTGTATGCATAATCGGAACAGTGATAACAAGTATAGTGGCTTACTACACAGTCTTAAATGCGTTGCCAACACTTTTCCATGCTATCTACCCCTCTTGGGACGGAAACTGGTTGACACTCATAGGACAAACAGCCGTTAAAATTATAGACCCGTCAGTAGCTACCAGTTTTGCTGGTTCATTATTCATATCCTTAGGTGTCCTCGCCATATTCGGAACAGCCACCGCTGTCTATATGCGTAGATCGCTGAAAACCTTAGGTTACCACTCAGGAGTGCCGCTGTTTAAGGTTTCAGGGGCACTTTTGGTAATCGGCGCATTGCTTACGATAGTAGGTGTCGGCTTTGCTTTGATTTGGATATCCTTTGTGATGGCTACAATAGCATTCTCTATGATGAACGTGTTGCCTACTGATGCCTCAAAGGCTTCTTACTGATGTGACAAAGCTTGTGTGGACACCCAGAGCAGATAGAAAAATTTCGAGTATTTTTTGCAAGGAATCCCTCGAAATTATGCCCTCCCCATTTTTGTTTTAGCTAATTTTTGGTGACAGCTACGAATTTCACTAATTTAAGAGAAAACTTGACGAGGGTTGACTCGAAAAGTATTAACCCTTATAATGTTGCGCTTCGTAGAATTATACTATTAGTCCTGTATAAAGAAGGCTCATTAGCTCAAGAAGAGCTAACTCAAAGAACGGCAAACTTGTCGCTTCGTCTTCAATTATCCAATAAACAACCAGTCCCCACCCATTATAGCTTTGAAGAACCTAAAAGCGTGGAACAAATTTGCCAAGAAATGATTAACGAAAACCTATTATGCCTTACTTCTTCAAAATATGAGTTAACAAAAAAAGGCAAAGCTAAAGCTAAACGGCTTGCGAAGGCTTTAGATAATACTGCGAATTTTTTTGAAAACCACTTGTTAAGTACTCCAGCCACAGCAAGAAATGCTCTTGGTGGATATGGTTCTCTTGCAGCAGTACAAACATTAACAGGGTTCTTCACAGGTAGTGTGGGACTCATCGCTGATGGCACAGGAACCATTATTAGTACTCTGTCAGCAGGCATCGTCTGGATGGGGATACGAACCAAAAAAGAGCATCTCTCAACCAGCATCATTATTGTACTTATGTTGGCTTCGGCACTCAGCATAGGTTTAGATTCAATTTCCTCAATCGCAGCGAACATAAACGGAACCATCGCTCCGATTTCTTCGCCAAGTTTGGTTATAATAGTAGAATGTATAGCAGCGGTAGTCGCGTTAATTTTTCTACTATATCAAAGATTTATCGGAAAAAGAAATCAAAGTTTGGCCTTAATTACGCAATCAATCGATTCTAAGAATAATGTCTTCCAAGCTGTTGCTGTTATAGTCGCGGTTATCTGCTCTATTTTTGGGTTTCACTGGGTAGACTCAGTCATAGGTATGATAATCGCTCTGCAGATGACGGGGTCTGGTCTTAGTTTATTTAAGCAAGTTCGCCGCTCTTTAAAAGGTGAACAAACAGATTTTAACAAGTATAAGCTACCCTTTGAAGGGAATTCGCAACAAAGAAGAGAAGAAACCTATAGAA
The DNA here is from genome assembly GCA_050108115.1 of Bathyarchaeia archaeon. Lineage (GTDB taxonomy): Archaea > Thermoproteota > Bathyarchaeia > Bathyarchaeales > Bathycorpusculaceae > Bathycorpusculum. The sequence continues at coordinate 1,061,987 of JBNIDP010000001.1, forward strand.
CGTGGATATTATATACTATCCTTCAAGAAAAAACAAGTACTAAGCAAAGAATAGTTGAGTCATTAGAAAAAACCTATAGAACGCAAGTTCTGCCACCAATATTTAATGAGTTCACAGTAGGCAAAGACTGCAATTTTGAAGAAGACTTCAATAAATTAATCACGCCATTGATAGAGAAAAGCTATGTGTGCCAAAAAGAAGGGACATACAGCCTGACTGAACAAGGGCGAAGCCATATCAGAAAAGTGCTCAGCAAAATACAGTACGAACAAACCGCGTCTTAAACGGAACAGAAGTAAATCGCTGTCGCTAACTTGGAAACGGTTAAGTTGGTCGAGGCCAGATTTGAACAGTCAACCATTGCAGTATGCTACCTAAAATAATACCCACCATGGAATCACTCGCATGGCTAATCAAAAAGGATATAGAATGCGGCTACAAAACAAGAGGCTATTGAAATCTTTTTCTTGTCTAGAGCGACGGGTGCCCCCCCCAGAGTTTAAGCGTGTTAACGGTTCTGGCTGGCTAACTAATTATTGCTCATTTCGTTAACGCTATAATCAAGGTACCCAAATCCGAAACGAATCAGGGCGCTATTGGTTCCATCCCAAAATGGTTGTGAGACTTGAATGGGACCGCTGGGATTTGAACCCAGGATCGCATACGCCCCAGGCATGTATCCTGAACCATGCTAGACGACGGCCCCGTGACCCTTGCTTTTCTTGGGTTTACAGCCATTGGAGTCGCTTGTCAATATTTAAGTTTTCGCAACAGGTAAACCCCGTCTAAAGGAGTTCAAAGCATAAAAACAGCTTTAGAAGGATAAAGTGAGGGTTAAAAAAACTTTAAATAGAAAATGTATCAACCTCGTTAGCCATGCATGCAAAAGAGATTGCAGTATGCAGCAGTTTTACAGCGGTTTCTATAGCGTTAAGTCAAATTAGAATACCGACAATAGCGGATTTGCCTTTCTTCTATTTTTGGGAGATACCAATAGTTATTGCAGCCTTGCTTTTTGGTTTTAAAGTTGGTGTTTTAACGGCAGCGTTAAGTTCAATTGGTCAGGCACTAATTTTTCCCAAAGCGCTAGGGTTTTTGTTTCCTATATGGAATTTCATTATAATGCTTACGTCGTTGATTGGAATTTTTTTAGCATACTCTCTAATTAAATGGAAAACTACAAAAAAAGTGCAGATTAATCCGTCTAAGGTGAACCATGTTATTATGTTCACAGTTTCAGCTCTCATAATAAGACTGTTAGTATCGCCGTTTGTGAACTATTTTATGTACAAGTTTATGATGCCTATAGTAACAGGTCAAAGCTTTTCTGACATTTACATAATAGGTTTGATGCCTGTTCTGCTGGCTTTTGATACAATACTTACATGTTACACTATTCCAACTAGTTATTTAATTGCAAAAGTTGCAGATAATAACTTAAAAATTGGAAACCAGTTTTTATAAGACAACTTTTTAATGGCTATCACATGTTGAGCAGTAAATGCACAAAGGGTTAACCATGACAGAGCAAACAAGAAACAAAAAACACCAATGCTAACATGCATTTTAGTCTTAATAATCATAGCGGCAAGTTTTATAGCATATTTTAACATGCTCCAAGCACAACCACAGACAACAGACACAAGAGATGAACAAACAAAATCGCTTGAGAATGCTTACCATGCCCTGTTTGGTTCAACAAACATTCAAACCAACAACTGCACCTTAAACCCACCTGTTCCCATGTACCTTGCAGTTATAATAGGCTTAAAACATGGAGACTGGAACGCAACCACCCTACAAAACAGGACAGTACACGTTTCCTTACAATACTGCCGTCTAGAATCTTACAACCTAACGTCTGGAGGACCCTATTACAGTTTTCAGGTTCTCAACTCGGTTACTGAGCCAGTTAACGATTAACATAAGGATTCATCAGGAAACTGGGTTAGTTCAGGTATCTTTGGACAATTGTTGTCAACCAAAACACAAAAGTCCCCGGAGTGCCCTCTACTGAGTACTTTGTAGACGCAGAAACAGCAGAACTAATCTCACTGATGGGACACTAGGAGCCGCCTTTACAGCCAGCCTATTTGGATGCTATTAGAAACTGTATGCAAAAACCTAAGGGGGGTAGGTCCTATTAACGCAAAAACATGTTAAAATCAAACAAAAATTGTTAAATTAAGAAAGAAGACGAGAAAAACCCGTGTTATGGGTTTTCGCTGAATAATTTTTTGATGGCGCTTATTCTTGCTTTCTGAGCCAAAACATCGCTTGTTACGACGGTTAATGCTTCTTCTGGGCACCATTTGACGCATTGGGGTCCTTCGGCTTTGTCTTTGCACAGGTCACATGTGTAGACTGTTTTGGTTTCGGGATGAAGCATCATTGCACCATAATCACAAGCTTCAATGCACCATCCGCAACCGTTGCATTTGTCAGGGTCAATGTTGATGGCGCCGTTTTCTTTTGATTGTGATAGGGCGTCTCGTGGGCAGGCGGCGACACATGCGGGTTCTTCGCAGAGTCGGCAGGTAACAGCCATGTTAGCCACTTGATTAACGCGGACTGCGCGGATGCGTGACTTGATGGGGTTGAATGCTTTTTCTTTGCTGTATGAGCAGGCGTATTCACAAATTTGGCAGCCTACACATTTTTCGGGGTCAGCAGAGACGAATTTTCGGTTGTGGACACTTACCATTTTGTTTTTAGTCCTCCTTTGTTATGTTTTCGAACTCTTCAAGTCCAAGTTGTTGGAGTTTTTGTTTGGTTGGTACACCTTTAAGGGTCCAACCTCGTGAAGTATAGTAATCGTCAAGCATTAGGTCAAGTTCTTCGGGTGTTACAACGCTGCCTTTTACGGGGCATTCTTCCTTGATTGGAAGATTCATGGCTTTCCATGGAAGCGTATCATCTTTGCGGGTTAAGCCTTCGCGGATGTTGATTATTCTTGCAAGAGTTTCTATGCGTTCGCCTGCAAGTTTAAGGTCTTCAGCAGATACTTCTTGACCTGTAACGGCAATGTAAAGGGCAGCTAAATCTTCAGCTTCCTTGTACAGGGTGCCTTTAGCGTTTTTACAGATGATGAATGAATCTATTAGATTATAGATGTCTTCAAACTCCTTTACAAGCTTTCCGCGTCCAACTTCAGCTTTTAGACGGTCAACTTTGCCAGTTAAGTCAGCCACAAAAACGCCGCTTCGACTGTGGTCAGCTCCACGGAAGGACACGGCTGCACCTAAAGCAGTAGTTTTAAGGCATCTAAGGTCATAACCTGTAACTTCTAAGCCTTTAATGTGCTGTGCCAATTGTTCGGCTTCTCCTCCGAATTTTGCTGCAGCAGCTTTAACACCGTCAGCAAGGGTATCGCCGATGCCGTCACGTGTGGCAATGCGTTCTATTAATTGGATAACTGCATCTTGGTTGCCAAAGTGAGCATCAATACCTTCAAGTTGGATGTGGTCAAGTATGCCTCTTTCATGGCAGTCCATAAGAAAACCGATTACTCCGCCTAAGCTTTGAGCATCTAAACCGTAAAAAGCGCAAAGTTCAGCTGCCCTGATAATTGCGTCAAGCCTGTCCACGCCAAGGTTTGGTCCAAGCGCCCACAAGTTATCATATTCCATTCGCGCCATTGAACCCTTATAGGGTCCATCTTTAACTACAGCTTCATGTTCACAACGCATCGCACAAGAGTTGCATGCAATAATTTTGGCGATATAACGTTCATTTAAGACTTCACTGCTGATTCTATCAGCATACTCAAAGTGAGCGTTATTGTAGTTGCGGGTTGGCACACAGTAAAGTGAGTTTTGAATCATCAGGTTTTCTGTTGAACCCATCGTACGGTACTTTTGAGATGCGGGTCCTTTCATGCGTTCATGAAAATCTTTAACTATGCTTAAAAATTCGTCAGGTTTTTCTACTTTCACGTCATTTGTGCCGCGAACAGCAACAGCTTTAAGGTTTTTTGAACCCATAACCGCACCAAGACCTGTACGTCCAGCTGCGCGAGTTTTATCGTTTAATATGCTTGCGATTTTTGATAGTTTTTCGCCTGCAAGTCCAATTGAGGCAACACGCACATAAAAGTCGCCGATTTCTTCCTTGATTGCATCTTCAGTTTCTCCGGGTGATTTTCCCCAAAGAGCCCCAGCGTCAAGTATTTGTATAGAGTTATCGTCTATCCAAATGTATGAGGGTTTTTCTGCTTTACCGGTAATTATTACGGCGTCGTATCCTGCACGTTTTAGTTCAGCGCCAAAAGTGCCGTGACTAACCGATTCACCAAGCAGGTTTGTTTCTGGTGATTTAGAAATAAAGGCGTGACCGTTCCCGCCTGTTGGAAACATGGTACCTGAAATGGGGCCAACAGTTAAAATGAGGGGGTTTTCTGGACTTAATGGGTCAACGCCAGCTTTTGAGTTAGCTAAATAAAGTTTCATGCCTAATCCGATTCCGCCGATGTATTTTTTGGCGGTTTCGTCGTCAAGTTCTTCCACGCGTGTGCTTGCGGTGGTTAAATCTACATGTAATACTCTTCCTGCGTAACCGAGCAAACCGTTTCCTCCAACGATTTTAGAACTATAGACAGTGAAAAGTATATTAATATAGTGGGTAAATCTGCTTTTCTAAGCCTGACTTTAAAAATATTTTTTGGTTAAAACTGGAAAAGTAAGAAAAAGAAAAAGGTTATTCTGTTGTTTCTTTAGGCTGCTGGCTTCTGGTTTCGCCTGGTGTTTGGAACAGTTTCTTAATTGCGCTAAGTCGTGCTTTCTGAGCCAGTACGTCACTTGTAACTACTGTCAAAGCTTCTTCAGGACACCACTTAACACATTGTGGACCATCAGCCCTGAACTTGCAAAGGTCGCAACTGTAAACAATTTTGGTTTCGGGATGAAGCATCATTGCACCATAATCACAGGCAGCAATACACCAACCGCACCCTGTGCAGTTTTCTTTTTCGATAATGATGTTGCCTGTTATTGATTGGGAAAGTGCGTTTCTGGGGCATGCAGCAACACATGCAGGTGTTTCGCAGAGTCTGCAGGTAACAGCTATGTTGTTTATTTGGTTTTCACGAATGACACGGATGCGCGATTTGGTCGGATTGAAGACTCTTTCTTTGCCGAATGAGCAGGCGTATTCACAAATTTGGCAGCCTACACATTTTTCGGGGTCGGCGCTTATGAATTTTCTTTCGTGAAGTTTCGCCATTATTTTTAGTCCCCTTTGGTTTCAATTATGTTTGAGTATTCTTCTAAGCCTAATTCTTGAAGTTTGGCTTTTGTTGGGTTGCCTTGTTTGTCGTAGCCGCGGGCTTGGTAGTAATCGTCAAGCATCAGGTTAAGTTCGTCTTGGGTTACAACTGAACCTTTTGCTGGACCGTCATCGCTGATTGGTTGATTCATGGCTTTCCAGGGAAGTGTATCGTCTTTTCGGGTTAAGCCTTCGCGCACATTGATTAGTTTTGCAAGGGCTTGTATGCGTTCGCCTGCTAGTTCAAGTTCTTGTTGAGTGATTCCAAGACCTGTGGTTGCGTTGTAGATTTTGGTCATTTCGTCAATTTCTTTATAGAAAGTGCCCTTGGAGTTTTTGCAGACAATTAATGAGTCAATCAAATTAAATTGGTCTTCGAGGTCTTTAACTATTTTGCCTCTGCCTGCTTCAGCTTTAAAGCGGTCAACTTTGCCACGTAGGTCAACAGTGAAAGCGCCGCTTCTGTTATGGTCTGCGCCTCTGAATGATACTGCATAGCTTAAAGCGGCAGTTTTGAGGCATCTTACGTCGTAACCGGTTACTTCTAAACCTTTAACGTGCTGTGCAAGTTTTTCTGAGCCTTTGCCGATTTTTTCAGCTGCAGCTTTTACGCCGTCTGCGAACAGGTCGCCTATGCCTTCGCGTTTGGCAATTCTGTCGATGATTGCAAGCATTGCACTTGCGTTACCGAAGTGGGCATCTATGCCTTCAAGCTCTTCGTGAGTTAGGATGCCTTTTTCGTGACAGTCCATTATGAAGCTGACTACGCCGCCTGCGCTTTGAGCGTCTAAGCCATAATAGTTGCACCTTTCAGCGGCTTTGATGATTGAGTTTAGTTTGTCAACGCCACAGTTTGGACCCAAAGCCCACAGGTTATCGTATTCGATGCGGGTCATTGTTCCTCTGTATGGACCGTCTTTAATTACTACTTCGTGTTCGCAACGCATTGCACATGAGTTGCATGCAATAATTTTGGAGACGAATCGTTGGTTAATTACGGTGCTGCTGATGCTGTCTACCTGTTCAAAGTGAGATTCATTATAGTTACGGGTTGGAACGCAGAACATTTTGTTTTGATGGATAAGGTTTTCTGTTGAACCCATTGTACGGTATTTTTGGGCACCTGGACCTTTCATGCGTTCGTGGAATTCTTTTACTAAACTGAAGAATTCTTCAGGTTTTGAGATTGCAACATCGTTTGTGCCTCTTACAGCAATGGCTTTTAGGTTCTTAGAACCCATAACTGCGCCTAAACCGCTGCGGCCTGCTGCACGTGTTTTGTCATTAATTATACAAGCAATTTTTGAGAGTTTTTCGCCTGCAATCCCGATGGACGCAACGCGTACATAAAAGTCGCCGATTTCGTTTTTGATTGCGTCTTCTGTTTCTGCTGGCGCAGTGCCCCAAAGCCTAGTTGCGTCACGTAACTCTATTGAGTCATCGTCTATTAGGAGGTAAACTGGCTTTTCAGCTTTGCCTGTTAAGACTACGGCGTCGTATCCTGCACGTTTTAGTTCTGTGCCAAAGGTGCCGTGGCTTACTGCTTCGCCTACACCGCCTGTGGCTGGTGATTTGGATATGAATGCGTGACCGTTTCCACCTGTTGGGAACATTGTAGCTGCAAGTGGTCCAACTGAAAGAACAAGCGGGTTTTCCGGACTTAGCGGGTCTACACCTTTTTCTGATTTAGAAAGGTACAGATGCATGCCTAGCCCGATTCCGCCAATATATTTTTTAGCGGTTTCTTCGTTAAGTTTTTCAGTGTGATTCTTACCGGTGGTCAAATCGAGATATAAGATTCTTCCTGAGTAACCGAGCAAACATAATTCCCCAACGAGTTTAGATGATTGAGTCATTTAAAAGTATATTAATCTAATGGGTTCTCAAGGTAAAAACTCATGGCTTTTTTGACATTTGTAACATCTCTACGAGTATTTCAGCTTTAGGAAAAACGCATTGGCAAAAATTTTGCACAAAACTCTAAAAATTTTACAATACTGCAGCAAGTAACGTTTTTATTTAATTTAAAAGTAAATTGTCAAGGTTAAAAGTAAACTTTTTTTGGAAAAGAGAATAATTTTTCGGCGAACAATTAATTAATGAAAGTTTGCACGTTTATGAATTGCCTGAACTAAAATGACTAATACAGACTGGGTATACGAAGAAACGGTTCAAAAAAGAATCAGAATCCAAAAAATTGATAAACAAAACCGTAACATTGACGCCTTTGATTTAGACTTAGGTTACCCCTTAAACTTCAACGTTGACCAACAGGTAGATTTAGAAAAAATTAAAAAAGCCAAAATTTATCAAGCAACCGTCAAAATTTACAAGGCAGAATTCACTGAAGAACTTTTACGTCAAATGGTTGAATCCGCCCTTGACAACCCAATAGAACTCCAAAAAATACAAGCATTCAAAAACTCGGGCGCCAAACCAACAAGGCTTGACTTAATTGAACTAAAACATTAACAAAAAATGGTTATTGATTGTTTTCTTTACTTGTTTCATGTGCCTCAAGCAGTTGAGTAACAATCTTTTGCCTTGCCTTTTGAGCCAAAGTTTCGGTTGTCACATACTGCAACGCACCCTCAGGACACCACGCTACACATTGAGGTTCACCTTTGCTATCGGTGTCTGTGCAACTGTTACAGGTATAGGCAACTTTTTTGTCAGGATGCAAATTCATGGCTCCAAACGGACAAGCACCGACACACCAACCACAACCCGTACAGGCATGCTCATTAACGCGGATAATTCCTGTGCTTTCCTCTTGTGATAGCGCATTTTTGGGGCATGAAGCGACACAGATGGGGTCTTCGCATTTTCGGCAGGAAACAGCCACGTTAGCTAATGGTCCCATGCGGGTAACTCTGATTCGGGACTTGTTAGGATTGAATGTTTTCTCATTCACCATGCTGCAAACGTATTCGCATAGGTTGCATCCGTTGCATTTTTCTGGGTCTGAAACTACGAATTTTCGGTCTTGATGACGATCTACCATGCTTAGTTTTCCCCCTGAGTTCTTGCGGCTTTGATAGCGCTTTCAGAAATGTAAGCAAGATTTCCTAAACCAGCCTGTTTAAGGCAGTCTACAGTTGGGATTCCGTCTGCTGTCCAGCCACGGGCAACGTAATAATCGTCAATTCCAAACTGTAACTCGTCATCAGTTACAACGGCGCCTTTTTCTGGGCCTTCGTCTGGAACTGGAGAATTCTTAATCTTGTAGGGCAAATCATCTTGGTTTCGGGTGCCTTTGCCTTCTAGCAGGTTGAATAATCTTGCAAGGTTCTCCATTCGGTCGCCAACCAGTTTTAGGTCTTCTTCTGTAACTTGGATGCCTGTTGCAAGCGTGTAATAATCCGTTAAGTCTTTCCAAGTGTATGTTTCTGGATTTAACTTGCAAAGAATTAAAGAGTCAAGAACATTGAAAAGTCTGCTTCCTTCAACAAGCAGTTTTCCTATGCCGTTTTCAATTTTATGGCGGTCAACTTTGCCTTTAACATCTAACAATTCGGCGCCATTACGCAAGTGAGCATCACCGCTAAACGCTACAGAAAACCCTAAAGCAGCATTCTTTAAAGTCCGCAAATCATACGCAGGCAATTCTAAACCTTTAACGTGGCACGCGTACTTTACTGCTTCACCGCCGATGGCTTCTGCAGCCTTTGCAACACCTTCAGCCAAAACGTTTCCAAGCCAACCGTCCCGTTTACCGATTTTATTAATCAAGTCCATTAAAGCGTCAACGTTTCCAAACCGCAGTTCAACGCCCCCAGTCTGAGCGCTCGTTATTAAGCCGTGCTCATAAAGGTCCATTGCAAAAGCAATTGTGTTTCCAACTGAGGTACAATCCATACCGTAATTGTTGATTAGTCGTGTTGCTTCAACAATGGCGTCAAGACGGTCAATTCCACATAGTGGACCCATGCTCAATAAGCAGTCAAAGTCAAGCTGCGCCATAACATCCTTAAATGGTCCATCAGGAACCACTGCGATGCGGTCACAACTCATTCCACAAGTTGCGCAACCAACAGTTTTCTTAACATAATGGTCATTTTGGTATTCAGCGTTAATTTTTTTTGCTCCTTCAAAAGAAGCGTTAGTCCAGTTTCTTGTTGCCAACGCCGAAAGCCCGTTTATTTCTATCAAGTTTTCTGCAATTGCAGGTTGGTACTTGTTGGTTTGGGGTTCTTTTACGCGTTCGTATAGGCTTTTGACAAATGGCGTAAAAGCTTCAAGGTTTGCAACGTTTATGTCATGTGTACCTCGGACAGCTATTGCTTTTAGGTTTTTTGAACCCATAACTGCGCCAAGACCAGTGCGTCCAGCGGCATGATACTCGTCGCTTATGATTGTGGCAAACCTGCACAGTTTTTCGCCAGCTTCACCTATTCCTGATACGCGAATATAGAAGTCGCCTATTTCTTCGCGGATTTTTTGTTCAACATCTTTTACGCTGTTGCCCTTTAGGCATTCGGCGTTTCGGATTTCGATTTTGTCATCGTCAATCCACAAATAGGATAGGTTGGGCGCTTTGCCTTTAATGATGATAGCATCGTAACCTGCACGTTTTAGTTCGGGACCAAAAAAGCTTTGAGCTTGCCCTTCGCCGATGCCGCCGGTCGCGGGAGATTTTGAAACCACAGCGTAGCCGTTTCCTGCGGGACCTAAAGTTCCAGTTAAGGGGCCAGTGCAGTAAATCAGAGGATTGTCAGGGTCAAAGGCGTCTCTGCCAGTTTTGGAGTGTTCCATAAGCAGGTTTATGCCTAAGCCTATGCCGCCAAGGTAGGATTTCGCTGTTGTTTCATCAAGGTTTTCGTTTCTTAATTGTCCAGAAGTGAGATTAACATGCAAAATCTTACCAGCATAAGCATTCATGTTACCAAGTTTCCCTCGTGAATATCAAAAAAGTAGTTGGACAATATATTAACTTAATTCCGAATGATTCAAAAATTTCCAAGAAAAAACACTATTTTTGAAAAAACAAGGGCAAACATAGCCAAAAAGAAAGCAGAAGCGTTGCACTATTTCCGCGGTTGGAGAAGCAAAACTTAAAACCACACAGGCAACTTCAAATCCACAAACAGGCGCAGGCATTATGGACAACAAAATTCTTAAACTAAAAACTCGGTTTCCACAAGAAGCAGCCAACTTTCTAATCCTAAACAGCACAAACATTACATATTTTACGGGTTTTAGCGGTGCAACAGCCCTTTTAATACCTCAAGACGGAGAGAGCACCCTGTATGTTTCAGGAACCAATTTTGAACAAGCAAAGCATGAAGTCAAAAACGCAAAAATTGAAAAACTAAAACGTGGAGAAAAACTTTTCCAAAAAATCAGCCAAGACGCCAAGGTTTCTGCAAACGCCAAACTCGCAGTTGATGGCATAAGCATTGAAAGCTGGAAAGTTTTAGCTAAAACTGTTGGCGACGAAAACAATCTTGTAGCGGCAAGTAATGTCGTTAGGAATCTTCGGTCTGTTAAGACGCCTGACGAGGTTGAACTTATCCGTAGTGCTTGCGTGCTTGCAGATGTGGGCATAAACACTGCTTATGAAGTTATTGAACCGGGGGTTAGTGAACAGGAAGTTGCTGCAGAAGTTGAGTACGCCATGCGCAAAAAGGGTTCAAGCGGGACAGCGTTTGACACCATCATTTCTTCAGGAGCTAACTGTGCTTTTCCTCATGGAACATGCAAATGCAGAACCATCATGGACGGCGACTTGGTAGTTGTTGACCTTGGCGCAACTGTTGGCAATTACCGTTCAGACATAACTCGTACAATTACTGCAGGCAAAATCAGCAGCAAACAGCAAGAAATTTACGGCACAGTTAAAGCTGCACAAGATTTAGCCATAAAATCCAGTAGAGCAGGTGTGAAAGCTGTTGAAGTTGATGCAACCGCCCGAGCAATCATTAGCGGGACAGGTTTTGGCGACTATTTTGTTCACAATTTAGGGCACGGAGTAGGTTTAGAGGTTCATGAAGCACCCATATTGAGCCCTGACAGCAAAGACACGCTGGAGGCTGGCAACGTTGTCACGGTTGAGCCAGGAATTTACATTGTCGGTTTTGGCGGAGTCCGCATAGAAGACACAGTGCTCGTAACGGAATTTGGTGCAGAAAAACTCACAAACGCACCCTACACGCTGCAGTCTCAAAGGTAAAGTAAAACCTAAATTAGTCGCCAAGCTTCCTTTTTTTGGAAGGCTTCTTTTTTGATTCGACCAGCAATCATTTTAATTGACATACTTAATGATTTTGTCACAGGCAAACTGGAAATAAAACGCGCCAAAAAAATCATTCCCACTTTACAACGCTTAGTAACGGCAGCTCACCTAAACAATGTCCCAATCATTTACAGCAATGACGCCCATTTCCCGCAGGACATAGAAGTTACTCGCAAATGGGGCGAACACGCAATAAAAGGCACACAAGGCGCCCAAGTCATCCCTGAACTTACGCCTGACCCAAACAAGGATTACATAGTTGAAAAAAGAACTTACAGCGGTTTTTACGGGACAGGACTTGATGAACTACTGCGCAGCCTCTACAAGGACGAAGGCGCAAAAACCCTGATTTTAGGCGGATTGCACACGCACATTTGCATACGGCACACTACAGCAGACGCATTTTTCCGTGGCTACCACATTATTGTCGCAAGTGACGGCGTTGAAGCATTCACGGCTCAAGACCATGAGCAAGGACTGAAGTATTTAGAAACAGTTTATGATGTCAAAATTTTAACGGTAAATCAGATAATTGAAAAAATTGTGGCAGGCACATTTTAACAGGCGCAGACTTAATGCAGAGTTTGGTTCCAGTAAATCACCTGTGAATACATGGAATAATCAAACCTTGGGTCCTCGTAGACTATGTCAAACTGTAGGTTGTTTCTTGTTTCCAGCCACTGCACGTTATTTAGGATTTGTTGGGATTTTGCGTCTTCAGACCAGAGTCCCCAAATCTTGTCTTCAGAAATGTAGCTGCTGCGGCGCATACCCCAACCATAATCTGCGGGCAAAACCAGCACTGTGTTAGCTTTTATTGTGCCATAAGCGGTACGGGAATACAATTGGGTGTATTGCCAGAACTGTTGCATTGCTTCTAAATGTGCTTCTGAAAGTATACCGTAAGGGTTACCTTCAGGATAGGTGGGATAATCGAAAACTACAACGTATTTTGCGCCTGCACGGTAAGCTGAAATCATGTCACGATAAATCTCGTCTGCGCTTGCCAGGTAGGGTGGCGTATCAGTTTTGTAGACTATTATTGCGCCCCAATCTTTGCCTTGCACTGTAGCTGCGCCTCTACAGAGAGCGATTTGCCGGTTCGAGGATATGTTCCATCCTAACTCTGCAAAAACGGTGTCATAACCAGCAAGGTAATCCCACCAATAAAGCAAAAAATCTGAAGTGTAAAGGTGGATGCCTTTTGCTTTAGCGTCAGAAGTGCTGTTGTATGACGATATTGCAGTGACATACTTTTCTGCAGCATCAGCATAGTCAGTGGCATTTGTAAATGAACCAAGACCTTCAATTTGTTTGCCGCCAGGTTCATCACGTAGATGTACACCTAAAAAATTGTCGCCCCACCGCTCTTTGGCAGTGTCAAGCCATTGCTGATGCCACGGAAATGTAATACGAGAAATGAAATCAAAGTATACTATGAATTTTAAGCCAGATGCCGACGCGTAGTCGCAGACCATGTTGAGTGCGGTTTGGTTGGTGGTTACGTTCCATGAGTTTATGAGAATAAGGTTGGTGTAGTCTTTGACTTTGTCAATTAAGGGCAGGGCTTCTTCTGCGTGTTCACCGCCGAAGGAAACGCCAAAGTAGAATTCGTTGGGCTTAGCTTTACTTACACCTGTATACATGGAAAGCACAGGCAGGCAGAAAGCTAACGCTAACAGTAAAACTAAAATCAAAGCCCAGCGTTTCATCTCGAACCCAAACCGTATTTAGAAATGACCAATTTTAAATGTTTACCCAAATAGAAACAGCCAGCAAAATTAAACAAAAGAGCTAATTACAACAAAAAACCCTTTAGCCTCAGGGTTAGTTAGTTATGGTTAAAATCTTAATTGTTTATGATACTATGACAGGTCACACTGAAAAGATGGCTTTTGCCGTTGCAAAAGGCGCAGAAAAAACAGGTGCAGAAGTAACCACCAAAAAGGCAGATCAAACAACTCCAGAAGACATGTTGGCATCTGACGGCATCATTATGGGTTCACCAGTTTATTTTGGGCAAATGACTGCAAAACTCAAGCAACTCTTCGACGATTCAGTAAGGGTCTATCATAAACTGGAAGGAAAAGTCGGCGGCGCATTTGCCAGCAGTGGCGGATTAGCCAGTGGCGGAGAAACCACCCTGTTATCGATTATTGAAGCTATGCTAATTCACGGCATGATTGTACAGGGCAGGTCAGAGGATAAGCATTACGGAGTTTCTGTTGAAGGAGAACCTAAACCAGATGACCTTGCTGAATGCGAAATATTGGGTCAAAGGGTTGCTTTGTTGACCAAAAAATTAAACCCTTAACTTTTCTTTTTTTTTGTTTGGAAGGGTAATTAGGCTTTTATAATAAACCACTAATTTATGCAGTTAAATAGGATGCTGAAGTCGTGGGACTGCTCAATCAACTTCAAAACACAATTGATAACTATTTTAAAGGTAAATCGAAAACAAGCATTTACCTGACTTATGTTGTTGTTAACGTTGTTTTGATGCTTGTTCTTTTCTATGTGGTTTTGAACAATTATGCTTACGACTATACAGGGCAAATGTACCCTGAAGGCTCAGGATTCAATTTGGCCACTGGACTGGACCTTGCAATTCCATTTATCCCTCAAACTGTTGTGTTTTACGTTTACCTGTTTTATCCCCTTTCGATGCTAACGATGGCTTATTTTGGCTTTGTTGAGTACAAGAAAGGTTACGCTTTGGGACTTGCACTTATTGCAATTAACGCCATCGCTGTAGCTATTTATGCTGTTTTCCCAGTTTCAACGTTTTGGTACCGTCAAGACCTGCTTGCACACCCGTTAACAGGAAACTTTTGGGCAGACCAAGTCTACAATATTTTTGCAAACGACACCTCGTTTAACTGTTTCCCAAGCTTACACGCGGCAGTCTCAACCATCTGCGCCTACACATGGTTCAGATACGAAAAAATAAAACCAAACAAAGCAATCAAAACAATAGCAGCAGCAACCATAGTTATCGCTATCGGCGTGGTTCTCTCAACGCTTTTTGTGAAGCAGCATTATATTGCGGATGAAATTGCAGGGGTTGCGCTTGCGTTGATTGTTGGCAAAGTGGTGTTTAATAAATTCTGGAAGAAACAAGAAAAGGTTAAGCCGCAACTTGAAGAGCATGTTGGTTTTCGGAAAGGATTGCGCCAATAATTATGCCTAAACCTAAAGAAGCAAAAGCGATGGCAAAGGTTTCATGGTGCAGGTCGCTTGCTTGAAACCACAAGCCAAAAGTCATCTTTTGCTGGTAAAGTATCAGAAACGCCGCCAAAAAGAAAACAGTGGCAACAAAAACGGTGACCCACCGATTATTCACTAAAAAGCCCCAAAAATACGTTTGTTTGGCAGAGTTTAAATTTAACTATAAACAGCAGAAGCGTGTTCTCTGTAAGAACGGGTTTGTTCTGTAGAGAGAAATATATTGCTACTTCACCGTTTAGTGGAGTGGTGAAAAAACCAAAAATGCAAATAGAAAAGAAAATAATCCTATGCAGCATCCTCGCAGTGACAATCGGAATTGCAACAATTTTTCCGTTAGCATTCTTTATGCAACCTGCAAGAGCTCAAGAAACTGATGTACCATGGTTTAACGTTGAAATATCCAACGCTTACTACCAAGCAACCACTGAAGACGAAAACAAGCTATTCCCAGAAGGAATGGTACCATTAGTAAACTATCGCACAACCAGCTATCTCGGTCTTCAGTATACTCTGAATCCTGATGCAGCAGACCTAATACAAGGCGCTCGAATGGAATACTTCTTAGTGCGCATCTACTCTGACCTTGGACCAATTGAGAACATGACTATTCACTTTGGAGCAAACACTATCGATGACTATGACCCCTCAGATCGTTTCAGCTTTGTACGCGAAGACTGGTTTAATACAACAGGCAGCGGCGGCTGTTTCCTAAGCAAGTTCAACGGAACCTTAGCAGAAGCGTTAGCTAATGGCATGAACAAAGGCGGCAACGGCGGTGGATACGGCAGCAGTGCATTTGCAAACACTAGTTTACCAGAGAAATTCTTGAACGCAAAAAATGCTCAAACGATATACATTGACGTTAGCAGACTTGGACTTGTCACATTCGACGGCAACAACACTATAGTAACCTTGGCGGACAGCAATCAAATTATTGCACACGTAGAACTGACAAAGAACGACAACGAATTCATTTACGGTGAAGTACCTGCAGAACAAATAGAACACATATGGCCAGGCACTTTACTACCTTCAACAAGTAAAATAGAACCTGACATCAACGTGGAATACCCTTAATTTAGGTGCAACAAAAAGTGGCTAACGAAGGACTTGAAGGCAACACATTAGCGGTTTACGCATACGTAGTTCACGCGGACAAACCAGTTGGAACCCGTGACGTTACACGAGGAGCAGACTTAAGCAGTCCCAGCGTTGCACACCGGCATTTGCAGAAACTTGAAAGCATGGGATTAATCGAAAAAACATCCTACGGCGACTACATCCTAAAGGAGAAAACAAGCATTAACGGACACGTGTGGGTCGGCAAAAACCTTGTGCCCCGTTTAATGTTTTACTCCTTCTTTTTTATGGGCGCATTCGCCGCAGAACTAAGTATAATACTGCTTAGTTTGATAATTAAGGGTTTAGTTGTCGAGTTAAGTTTCTTCTTTTTAACGGGTATGACGGCGTTGGCTATGATAATGTTTTTTGTGGAAGGAACATCGCTGTTCAAGAAAACTAAACCCAAAAATCCTGAAGCCTAAACAGGCACTTTTATTTTATAGAAAAATCTAATAATTCGAAAACAGAATTTTCGTCTGATACAACATGCAACAAAATTTGCTTGATGGTCTTGCAAACAAAACAGTCACAAAAACAGAGTTGCTTAAAAAAGCCATTGAAGACCAGAACCTAATTCCAGCGCTGATTGATGGTACTTCTTCCTCAAAGGCAAGTATCCGTTATGGCTGCAGCAGCGTGCTTATGGAGTTGAGCAGTAGACAGCCAGAACAGCTTTACCAGTACTGGAACAAAATTGTTGAGTTGCTTGATAGTAATTACAGGATTTTAATTTGGAACGCTATGGCTGTTATCGCCAATTTAACGTGGGTAGATACCGAAAAAAAGTTTGAAGGGATTTTTGATAAGTACTATAGCAACTTGAACAGTGAATACATGGTTACTGTTGCAAATCTCGTAGGCAATTCTGCAACAATTGGTTTAGCAAAACCGTATCTTGCTCCAAAAATCGCGGCTGAACTGCTTAAAGTGGAAAATCTTTCTTTGACACCTCACTTGACTGAGGAATGCAAAAGGGTAATTGCCGAACACGCAATCAAAACTTTTGATACTATATTTGATTATTTAGAGGACAAAGAGCAAGTGGTAAATTTTGTTAAAAGACAGCTTGATAGTCCCCGAGCTTCGCTGAAGCGTGAAGCTGAAAAATTCAATGCAAAACGAAAGATTGCCTGAGCTAAAGCTTTTTCAAGTAAAGCTTATGTGACTGCCAATGGGTTCCAACAACGGTTTTTATGCTTTAGCTTTTTTGGTAGTTAAGGGCGACCTTTGAGTTTTCAGGGCAGAGTGCTGGTTTGGGTAACTTGTTTTTTAAGCCGGGGTTGTTTTTGGGGTTGTTTAAGGTGTAGATGGGTAGTTTTTTGGTTGGTTAACGCTTGGGTTTCAAGCGTTTGAGGGATAAATGGTAAACTGTTTAGGGGGTAACTTACAGGTTTTTTCTTTTTTATTCGGTTTTAGTATGGATTTTAGTTCCAGCTAGGTTATTAAGTTTGCATTTGATTCAGTTAACTTAGCGATTTTTAACAGTAAAACTGAGGAGAAAATTTTGTATCACAAAAAAACAGTGATCACCTGGACGGTTGTATGCCTGGTTATTTCAATAGCTTCCTGCTACGTTTCCGCTGCTTACCCATGCGTTAAACACATCAAAGCCACGCCTGTAGCAATAGATGGAAACGTCGTTACAATCAAAGGCACTCTTGACATCTACTTTACTCATGAAGCATGGAAAGACCTAAAATACAAAAGCGGCAGCTTCCACTACTTTGACGACTGGTGGCACGACCAAATAGGAAACCACTACTCTTACATGGGCGTCCAAGCAAAACTCGTCTACATCGACTGGGTCCTACTACACCACTACCCAGACCACGACCACCTAGGCTACATACTAAAAATAAAAATCCTAAGCTACTAAACCAACAACAACCAACCAGCCAACCAAAACCCAAAACTACCCCATTTTTAGAACCCACAAAAACAAACACGAACAAAGTGGGCCCGGCCGGATTTGAACCAGCGACCAACAGATTATGAGTCTGGCGCTCCACCGAGCTGAGCTACGGGCCCAAACAACAACTAACTCTATACACCTATCCCAGAAAACATTTAAACATTTTCTGCTCCCGCACAAGTCTTGATTTTGCAATAAAAACTGTTAGTTCCTAAAAATAAAAGTATGATGAAAAAATTGGGGCTAAACTGTTTACATTTACAAATTAGCTTTTAGTTTGGATGCGCCGCTTTTCGTTTTCAGGTAAAGGGCAATTGCAGTCATTGCACAAACTAACGGAATGACTACAAATGCAGGGAATTCTGGAACTGCCCATGCTGTTGATTGGGTTAGTTGCATAACTTGTGTGCTGTTTGCCTGCAGGTCACCTTGCGTTTGGATGTATTGTTGTCGCCATTCTACCATTGCGCCTGTTGCTTGGTCGAAGTAGTAGTCTGTTTGGTTTATGTCGCCGTTTTGGTTAAGGATTAGGGACATGTGGTTTAGTGTTCTTTCGCCGTCTGGGTAACTGCGGGTTACGGTGTCGTTTACTGTTGGACTGTTAGCGGCTGAAGGATACATTCTGCCCATCATGCCAACGTTTGACTGCATAAAGAAGTAGTCACCACCATACGTGCCGCTCATCGGGTTGTAACCTGACATCATCGAGTTAACGCCATCCTGCATATTCAGGTAACCATTGCCAGCAATGTTTGTACCATTAACGAAGTACATGTGCGTATCATAATTGACCACTTGACCACTAGTCCCCGTTACGTTCATCATGTAATATTGTGTTTGATTAATCCAAGAAAAATCCGCAGGCATATTAAAACTTGGATCATCAGAATCAAAATAACAAAGATAACTGTAAGAAAAAGAATCCCCATCCGACACACCAATGCCCTCATGCATCATTTGCCCAAGAACAGGACTAACCAAACCCAAAACAAGCAAAAACAAAAGCAAACCCAAAAAATGCATCTTCAAAATAGTCACCAACAAAAATTAAGAAAGAACATTAATATAGCTAATTCTTATCAATCTTAGAATAACAGATGCCCTATACCTAACTGTGTTATGGTCCCAAACAACACCTAACTCTACAGTCTCTCAGAAAAAATTTAAGCATTTTGAGCTTTTATTAAACTAATGTACGAGAACAATCAAAAAAAAGAAAAATTCGTAAAGAAAAATTTTGTCTGTTTATTGCAGCAGCCTTTTGATCTCATTCCTCAGCAGATCCTTTCTTGCATTATAAAATTGTTCGAAATTTGTAAAATCGAGACTTTCATCAGGAAAATAATGATTTTGTTTAAACTTGTTCACATCAGGTACATTTGCATTTCCGTTAGCGTCTAATCCAGTTAGCCATTCTTTAATAGGCGTTTTATTTTTGCTTTCGTTTTCTTTTCCTTCCAAAATCTGTAGATTAGGAAGCTTATCCTTCAGTTGTTGCCATTCCTTCCATTTTGCAGAAGGAATGTGGTTCTCACTTAATACAGAATTCTTAAAGAGACAATCGGGATGAATATGATCTTGGTGAAATTTAACCTGACCAAATCTTAGATTTGGGTACAGCAACGACAAAACCATAAAGGTGTAGGGTCCTTTAGAATAATCAAGAATTTCTTCAATTTCATCATCTGAAATTTTCAGTGTACGATTGGATGGCAAATTTGCATGGAACAATTGATCCATTGAAAAAGTCCTTTCCTTTAAAACAAATGTATCCGAATTGGCTGCAACAGACGTTCTTAATGCATCACGATAGGCAGATATTACTCGATCAGTTTGAGCGCCATATGTACCCTTTAATAGAGAATGTATTAGATACTTCCTTAACTCAGCTTTTGTGTCAGGATTCATAAGCCCATTCTTTTTTAGATAATATGCTATCGGTATTACCGCATTCTGTGAAGTTAAGGTCTCTCCGCTAAAACCGTACTCAACTAGTAATCTAACTGTAGAAGTTACAGATAGCTTGATAGTTTCCCATTCATTTTGTACTCTAGCAACGTTTTCTTTTTTAAAGCTCTTCACTTTGAAAATTATTGGACAGTCTGCTAAAACTAAACAGGAACGCATCATAAAATCGTTGTCAAAATTAAATCCATCACCCAATTCATTTATTTTTCTTAAAAATAATTCAAATTCTTTTCTACCTTCCTGCCAATTAGCAACGATAGTTGAAAAAAGCAAATCAGACTTTTCTAGTGGTGTTCCTCCACTATTTACTCGAATGAAGATATCTAATATGTTATCTAAATCCGATTCTGAAACCGTGAAATAATTTATTAGTTTTTCCAATACAAGACGTTGATGCAGAATCCTTAAAGTTTTTTTTATGTGATTTCTTTTTTCATGTATTTGCTCTTTTAATTGAGATGAAAGATCGCCCCGTTCAATTAATTCATCATAATAAGAATCAATTTCGGGATCATTACCCCAAACTAGAATATTTTTTACTAGATACCAAAGATGATCTTTATCCGAAGTAGCAGCTTCTTTTACCGTTAAAAATTTAAATTCAAATAATGAATCTTCTTGAAGTTGAGTTTGTTCCTTCATCAAATTAATATAAAAGAATCTTTCGGGATAAGACTCAGCGTTTTCCTTTCTGGCATGAGGCATCCTGTAAGAATATGAAAATTGGAGAGGAATATACATTGAACTAAGTCGTTGTTGCCCATCTAGAACGCCAATTATTTCATCTTTCAATTCGGGTTTAGGGGCTATTTGATTTTCATATTTATCGCGCTCATGGTAACCATCTAAAAATTTGTAGAAAGTATAATCATCCTTATCACCTTTTAAAAACCAAAAAAGGAAAGTGCCTATAGGAAAATTACGCATAATAGAATCAAAGAGACTTTCAATTTTTTCATGTTCCCACACAAATTTTCTTTGAATCGCGGGGAGATATAGTTTATTACTTCCAATCATTTCAACGATTTCTTTTATGCTTTTACTTTCATAGCTCATACTTTTTTCACTTCAAGGTAATTTTTAATTTTAGCGAGATGCAGGCAATAATTTTAATTATTAAAGATTAGTTTTTAATATTTAACGATTTTGAATATGTCAATATTGAATAAAATATACATCTATAAATTAAAAATTTACAAAAAATTTCTACTAAAAAGTTTTATCATTTGATTTAATAATAAATTAAACTATGACAATAACTTTTACTTAGAATCTCTCAAAAATTCACACCATTATTCAGTCATATGCAGAGTCATTAAATTTTGATTTTCAAGTTTAATGGATTATTATCTGCGAAGAAAGGATGCGAACACATTTGCTTCACAACCACATCATTTTACTATTTATCTGTATCTCATTAACAAACATGGCGACCTTTTGGGCTTTCTCACCAGTTGAAGATGGGAATACGGGTGACTTATGTAGTTGTCAACAGATAAACAATGACGCAACTTGGTAATCGTTCACATAGCTGGTTTAACCTGACTCCTGAGGCACATTTTATTGCAATCGCAAGACCTTCTGTATTTTTTTGTTAGGACTTTTACATAAAATATTTTGCCTCTGTAAGTTATGGGAACGTCAAATTTGATATCTCTGTATTGCAGTCTTTCCAGAGTTATAGGGCTACTGCAACCTTTGAACCTTCAACTGTTGACAAGCAAATTGCTGATTATTTAGTCAAAATTGAACACTTATTTAAAAAGCACTTTGTTTTAAGGCTGTTTTAACCTGAAAATTGTTTATAGGGTTGGTTTGGGTTTTGGGTTTTTTGTTTAGGGCGGGATGTGTTTGGTTTGTCCTGTTGTGGATTATGCTAGTGTCCACGTGTATTGTGCTGTTCAATGCCGTCTGCTACTTTACTTTTCATATCAACCTATTAGGATTCAAATAGAAACTATATGCAGTTACCTATAGGGGGTCTATGTTTTTGTGGAGGGGTAGGCTCGTTTATTCTGCGTTTTTTTGTTTTGTGGCTAGAAAATGCTAAGGGGGGAGGGTGCTATTGGTTGAAAATTTGTTCATTAGTATGTTGAAAGTTAGGGTTTTTGGCTGATTGCTCCTTTGGTGTATGGTATGTATTCGCGGACTTGTTCGAACGAGATTTTGCCTAGTTTCTCTTTGTCTTCTTTTGAGAGTTTTAGGGTGAGGGTTTTTAGCACCATCTTTAGCAGGTCTTTACCCTGATAATCACCCGGCACCAGCGTCACGTAGGCTTTGGCGCGTGCCCGAACCGCATCCACCGACCCGCCAACAAAACCTGCCCCGCCGTCGCCGTCAACAACCGCCCCAACCGCAGTCCTAAGCGGCGTATTACGGAACCAGTTACGTTTCCCAACCACAAAAAACGCGCCATGAGGCACCGACTCCCCTGATGGACCACTCTTACTAAGCTGATCAACCCGCACCCAATACACATCCGCTGACCCAGCGTTCTCACGCCAAGCCCGACAAAACGCCGCCGCATACTCACTTGCCTCTTTAAGCGCCTGCTCAGTGATTTCTTGCCCCTCCGCTTTAATCACCACAAACGGAGAACCAGTAATTTCAGCATGAAACACCACATCCTCTTGCTGCGTATACTTTTTAATCAAAATCTCGTTAGTAACCACATCTTTGCCCGCGACTACGAGGAACCCGTCGGATGTTGTGAAGTGGCGGAATTTTTCGAACCATTCTTTGTTTTCAATTTTACGTTTCTCAAGAGCCGCCAACATCTCCGCAGGCTTCAAACTCCGCAACTGCTCAGCTTCTGAAAGTTCACGTTCAATCTTTGCCAGTTTACGTTTAGAATCCTGCAACGCCACAACCGTACCAGCCATCTTCTGTTTTGAACGCTTACCATGCTCATAATACTCATTAGCGTTATCAAACACAGACAAACGCAAACTTAAACCAAAACGCAACCCATCCACAAAAAAGTTCACAGCCAAATTTTTCGCATCAACCCCTTCAATGTAAACTTCAGGAACCTTGCCAGCCTTCTTATCAGCAAACATTTGCCCAAAAACGCTTCTCCAATCCGCGCCCTGCTGATTCGCAGAAACTACCCGACTAAGAAAACCTTCAAACTCGCCAAAATGCGCATAAATCGTGTTCCCAACGGTTTTATCCCGCTCAGACTTGGCATCTTCTTCCGCTAAAGCCTTTTCCTGGTCATCAATCATGCGTTTAAGACGTTTCTGCTCAGACTGCAACCGGTCAACTTCAACACTCTCCAAAGCTTTCTCAGCAGTCTTCACCTTTAAGAAAAACTCGTCAAGCGCCAAACCAAACGACCCAAAATCCCGCAACCCATAACCATCATAACGCCGCAAATGAAAAGGCGCCACATCCAAATACTCCATATCCGAACCTAAAACAATACAGGACTCAAACTTGCCCTCAAACAAAGCCAAAAGCAACCCCTGCAACGCCCCAAAAACGCCTGAAACATCAGCAGCCGACAAATCCCGACAAAGCACCCGTTTATCAACACCTGCCCGAAGCAAAACCTCCTCAGCATAAACACCCCCCAAACCAACACTACGAGCAAGCACACGAACAACCTCAACATCACCCCCAGCCAAAAACACCTCTTGCAGACCCGATTCAGTAAGCTTTAAGGGGTTCTTGCCGCTTGAAGGAGGAAACAAAAAAACTTCTCCATGCAAAATGTTGCGGTCCCGCATACGCTTGTAGAAGAGCGCTTGAATAATCACGCCTTCAGGATTAATCAAAATAAAGTTGCCCTCACTAAACAATTCAACAGCAAGCCGCAACAAACCAGTTTTAGTCCTAAAACCCAAAACCACAATCCGTTCAAACTCATACTGCTCAACACTGTCAAGCCAAGAATCCCGCAGGTACTGACGCAGCATCATACAAAACGCTGGAGGCTCAGCGGGGCTTTCTTCCGCGTAAACTGTTGAATGAATTCTTCGTCCAGCCTCAATTACAATGCGCAGGGGCACCATGTTTGTTTTGTGAAGTTTAAAAACAATGGTTTTTTGGTCAAACTGGTAAATGTTATTCACTCGTGAATCAAGAACCATAGTTTTTAGTTCCTTTACGGCGGCTGCAACGTCGAAACTTGTAAATTCTTTTTTAGGCAACCAAATGCACCATTAACTGAAAGCATATACAGTCAAGTGGGTATAAAATAAGTTTTAGCCGTTAAGGCTTATTTTGCCATAAATCGTTTAAACGTCTTATGTCTGCAAGAAAATTTTGCTTCACAGTTTCATCTTGAATCTGTAGGGCTTTATCCACGAGCTTTTTTAAAATCAGGGATTCAAGCAGTATGGCGCCGGGACCAAAAATGTCTTTTAAAGCTCGGTCAAAAGCAACTACGTCTTGAGAGTACTTGTTTACTTTTAGGTTAAAAGTGTTTTCTAAATGGTATTCAATTGACTGCTTGGGAGATTCACCCAGAGAAGAGAACGTTTCACCGATAGCGTCATGTAACACTTGTGTAAATTCAATACAAGCCATTGTTCTGCTCCTCTTTGAAGTATTGCCTTTAACCCAAAGACATAACACAAAAAAGGGCTTCAGAAGATAAATCGGTTATGAAACTAAAATCAGTATTTACAATTACTATAAAAAACAGGCAAAAAACAATAAACACGTTTTCTTATGGAATACTCATTTATATAAGGCACATTTTTAATATGATTAAAGTTTATCACAAGGACAAGAGGAAAAAAGGAAAATGAAGCCAATTACAATAATTTACTGGCTGCGAATGGTATTAGGAATCAGTGCTGCAGCGATATGCGCTGTTTTATCACAATTTTTAGCGACCACAGGCATGGAAGGAATAAGCATTTTACTTTACTCAATCTCAGTAACACTACTGATTTACTTGATATCGTTCCGTTTGATAAAAATAAAATTCCAAAACCAAATAGAAACTCCATCAAAAATAACGATGACGGGAATAGGCATGTACTTTTTCTCCTGGCTAGCCTTCTACGTGTTATTCTACACAATAATCGTGGTAGGCACAGGTGGAACAATATAAAAAACTAGATTTTTATTCTTTTTTAACGGCTTCTTCAACAGTTTCAACTGCAGGTTCAGAAGGTACTGCCTGTTTTTTTGCCTTAGCTGAAACTTTTTCGTCACCATTAAAAAAATTAGCCATTGTAGCTTGACTTTTATCGCTGCGAACAGTCTCGATTGTTTCCTCGTCAGGCGTTGTTTTTGTAGCGTTTGCGGGACTAGGAATATTCATGCGGGTTAAAATGCGCATGCAATCAGCCCAAGCGGAAAAGTAGCCACGGTCAAAATCGCCATGAAGTCCACTACGCATGTTATCTAGAAATTCACGTCTATAAGCGTGGAGAGCGACTTTGTCGCTTAAATCAAGCTTTGAAAAAAACGCGTAATTGTCGTTGGCGTTTTTCTTTGAAAGGTACATTCCGTATAATGCACGGAAGTAACCTCTGTTCCATTCAGTTTTTTGCAGTTTCTGTTTTACTCTTTCCAGTTCTCGTTCAGCTTCAGTAAACTGTCTGCTAACGATTAACTGGAAATAGCGCGTTACTAAGGCTTGAGGTATAGGCATACTTAGCGACCACGGGATTTAGTTGCTTTCTCTTCTTCAGAGACATCTTCTATTCCGTTTTCGGTGACTTTAAGGATTTCCTCACCTTCAGGCAGATAAGGACTTGAAACTAGCCTTGCGATGCGTATTGGACCATGAGAAGCACGACGCAGGTAAATACGTGTTTGGCTGGTATGACCAACAATGTTGCCGCCGATGGGGTGGATAGCGTCGCCGAAGAATTGGTCAGGTTTTGCCATAACCTGATTTGTAACAACTGCGACAGCGTTAAATGCTCGGGCTAAAGCGGTAAGTTTGTGCATGTGCTTGTTTAGTTTCTGCTGACGGCTGGCAAGCATTTCACGACCGATATATTCGCTACGGAAGTGAGCGGTTAACGAATCAATGATGATTAGTTTAATGTTGTTTGCCTTGATTATTTCGTCGGCATTTTCTAACAGAAACATTTGATGATCTGAAGTGTAAGCTTCAGCATAAATTATGTTTTTTACAACTTGTTCAGGGTCAAGACCTAAATGGTTGGCCATCTGGACAATGCGTTCAAGTCTGAAAGTGTTTTCAGTGTCAACGTATAGCGCTCCACCGTTAAGTCCGCCTTTTTCAATGGGCAACTGAACGTTTACGCATAGTTGATGGCAAACTTGGCTTTTTCCGCTACCGTATTCACCGTAAAATTCTGTTATTGTCTGGGTTTCTAAACCGCCGTCAACAATTTTGTCGAGTACTTTACTTCCGGTGGTTAGGCGGGCAACACTTTGGCGCTGTTTTAGTAATTGGTCAGCACGGATGAAGGATACACCTACAGATGAACGTGCTGCTTGTATTACTTGTAATGCTTTTTTCTCGCTTACACCTACTGGTTCAAGTTCTCGGATTGTTGCCATTGCGAGAGATTCTACTGTGTGGTATCCAAGTTCTCGGAGTTTTTGGGCTGTTGCGGGTCCAACTCCAGGAAGGTCTTCTATGAATTCATATTTTTCTGGTTGCTCTTCAGTTTCTTCTTGCGTTTTGTCTGTGTCTTCGGGCATTAATTTCACACTTTATGATGATGTATAGTCAGGTCTATTTAAAACAAGCGAAAAATAGAAGTTTTAGGTCAGGGGAGGGGTGAGTAAAAGTGAAAATATTACTTACAGGCTTTTTTTCTTTTGGCAACGTATTCTATTTGAACGTCTGGTTGGTTTTGGAGTTTTTCTATTTCGAAAATGCGAATTTCATCGGGACTCTGCCACGTAAGACGTATTTCTTCAGACGCAGGCTTGCCTTCGTGTCTGCCGACCCATTTTACTTTAAGATTTTGAGGGTCAAGCCAACCGCCTATATGATCGTGAACGTCACCTTGGGAAATTAAACTGAACATGTGTATTTTGCCGCTGTTTCGGTCGAAACTCCAAATGGCGTCTTCAAAATAGTCTTCGGATTCATCGATATACAGGTCCATTTGTGAAGTAACACCAAGGTTTGAATCAAGAATTTTGGCGCTTAGTTTGCCGTAGCCTGTAAGAATTTTGTAATTAGGAAGTTTCAAAGATACCCCGACTGACCATTCGCCTAAGAGTTGTTTGAGTAATTCTGATTCTTTAGGCTTAGGTGCTGTAACTTGCGACATTGAAAAATCATCCAAAACAACGTATCATGTGAAAGACACAGTTGTAAGGTAATAAACGAATGTGACTGCAATTTGAGGGCAACAAATGGGCAAACCATAAAATCAAAAGGTTTCAAGATAAAACCTTAAAGCCACAAGCTGCATTTCTACAATGTCAAGAGGCAAAATTACATGAAAATTATCTCAGGTCCAGCTTCAAAAGAGCTTGCGGAAAGCGTTTCAACCATTACAGGTTACCCTAACGTTTCGGTATCTTCAAAGATTTTTCCAGACGGTGAATCATACGTTCGGTTAGACGGCGACGTTTCAGGCGATGACGTTGCAATCATCCAAACCACGTGTCCTCCTGGGCAGGATGGCAGGCTTTTTCAGTTGGCGTTTATGGCTGATGCAGCTAAACGTGCAGGAGCAAATAAAGTCACAGCCGTAGTTCCATACCTTGCCTATGCTAGACAGGACAAGATGTTTCTTTCGGGTGAAAGCATAAGCGTTGAAACTATTGCACGTATGCTTGGGGCCTCAGGAATCAATGAAATGGTAACTGTTAACATTCACTCAGAACCTGCATTAGCCAAGTTTCCGTTTCCAGCAAAAACAGCAAGTGCTATCGCTCTTTTGGCGCAGTACTTTGTGGATAAAGGCTACAAAAAAGCTTATGCTCTCTCGCCAGACAAAGGCGCTATGTACATTGCTCAAGAGGCACAACAAGTTTTAAGCGGTGGCGCTGGACATTTAAACAAGGTTCGAGACCGCTACACTGGACAAACGACCCAAACAGGGGAAGGTTTAGACGTAAAAGGTCAAACAGTCGTAATTCTTGATGACATTATTAGCACGGGCGGAACGATAGTTGGAGCAGCAAAAATCCTAAAGGATCTCGGGGCAGAACATGTCTTCACCGCTTGTGTTCATCCGCTGCTTATTGGTGACGCTGCCAAACGCATCTTAGATGCTGGTGTTGAAGAAATTATTGGAACAGACAGCGTTCCAGGACCATACAGCAAGGTTAGCCTTGCACCATTAATCAGCAAACAACTCAAAGGCGCAACCTAAGTGCCTAAACTTTTCTTTTTGCTTTCAGGCGAAAACCCAACAATGCCTGCGTCGGAAGCAAAAGCAATCCTTGAAACCGAAGGCTACCCTTATACCGTTACTGAACTTATGGACCAAGTACTAAGACTGGAAGCACCTGAAGAAAGCGTAAAAGTAATTCCAGTGCGCTCAGCATTCACACGACTCTGTGCAAAGGAACTGTTTGTTTCAAATGCCAACCATGTAGACATCGAAAAAACAGCGGCAGAAGTGGACTTTAAAAGTGTTCTAAACCCCGGTGAAAGTTTTGTTGTAAGGATAAATCGCATAAAAAACTATGCTGACCAAGCTATAAACACGATGGAGCTTGAAATTAGGCTGGGACGACAAATCCTTAAACTTTTTCCAGAAGCCAAAGTTAACCTGAAAAATCCAGACAAAACATTCATAGGCATAATAACAGATGAAAAACTGGTTTTTGGCCTAAAACTAACCGAAATCAGCAGCAAAACCTTCTCAGAACGCCGTCCACGCAAAAAACCTTTCTTCCACCCATCAGCTATGCCTTCCAAACTTGCACGTTGCATGGTGAATTTGGCGCATGCTAAAGTGGAGGGAACAGTGCTTGATCCTTTCTGTGGTACAGGCAGTTCACTTATTGAAGCAACATATATTGGGTGTCACTCGTTGGGGGTTGACGCGGCTAAGCGGATGGTTTTAGGTTGCCGTAAAAACTTGCGTTTTTTTAATATTAATGCAGAGGGTCTTGTTTTGGCTGATGCACGTAAGCTACCATTTTGCAAAGTGGATTGTATGGTAACCGATCCCCCGTATGGGCGCAGTGCAAGCACATTAAAATCTACGACAAAAGAGTTAGTGCAAAACGTGTTAGAGTCTGCGTACACTTTACTACAGGATGGTCACCGTATCTGTATTGCGTCTCCTAAAACGTTAAACATTAAAGCAATCGGTATATCTATAGGGTTTAAACATGTGGAATCCCATTTTGCTTATGTACATAGCACCCTAACTAGAGAAGTAGCGGTATTTGAGAAGGTGCCAAAAACTTGAGTTTACGCATAATCTTTCTGGGGACAAGCGCGGCAGTACCAACTTTAAAACGTAGTTTACCCGCCACCATGCTGCAGGGACCAACTGAACAGTGGATGTTTGACTGCGGAGAAAACACACAAAGGCAAATGATGGCTTCAAAAATTAGTTTTCACAAAAAAACCAAAGTTTTTCTGACCCATTTGCATGGCGACCACGTTTTAGGTCTTCCAGGTGTACTGCAAACGATGGCGTTGATGGATCGAAAGGAGCCACTTCAAGTTTATGGTCCATTAGGGATTAAGGATTTTCTGGTTTGCTGCCAGCAAACACTGAATTTTGGGTTAACCTACCAAGTTGAGATTAACGAGATTGTAAAACCGGGCGTTATTGTTGAGGAAGAAGAGTACATTGTGGAAGTTGTAAAATCTAACCATACAACAGAAAGTTACAGTTATGTGTATGAAGAAAAACCACGTCCAGGCAAGTTTTACCCAAAAAAAGCCGTTTCACTGGGTGTGCCAAAAGGCGAATTGTGGTCTAAACTTCAAAACGGCGAAAACGTGACGTTACCTAACGGTATAACTGTTAAGCCTGATGATGTGATGGGACCAATGCGGCAGGGAAGAAAAATCGTTTACACAGGGGATACACGACCCTTTGAAGCCTTTAATGATTTTGCGGAATGTGCCGATGTGATTATTCATGAATGCACGTTTGATGACGCACTTGCTGAAAAAGCGGGCATAGATGGGCATTCAACGCCTTCGCAGGCGGCAGGACAAGCTAAAGCAGCAGGCGCTAAAATGCTTATGTTGACGCATATCAGTGCAAGATATCCTGATGCAAGAATATTGTTAGAGCAAGCTAAACGAGTTTTTGAAAACACTATGCTGGCTGAAGACCTGTTAGCATTGGAACTGCCGCTTAATGAATCTAATTCAGAAGTGCCTTGAGCTTCTGTAAGCTTTCAGGTACATGTTCACAGGATTCAACGACTACGCGTTGGTTGTAATCCAGTTTCTTTAATGTTTCAGCAAACCAGTCATAATCAATCGTGCCATAGCCCACACCTAAGTGGTCATCATCTACGCCTTTGTTGTCGCTTGCGTGAATGTGAACTATTTTATCAGCCAACTGGTTAAAGAACGGTTGTATTTGGTTTTCAAGGTGGGCATGTCCAATGTCCAAAACTATGCCAACAGGTAAACCAGTTTCCTTGTAAAATTTACGGAAATCTTCGGGGCTCTTCATTAAAAACCAGTATTTTGCTGGAAGGTTTTCTATGGCGATGTTTACGCCGAGTTGTTCTGCTTCGGCATAAAGTTCTTGGATGCTTTGGGTGTTTTGTTTCCATTCGGAGCCTGGATAGAACTGGGTTATGCCGGTTCTGGCGCCTGGATGAAAAACCCATAGTTTAGCGTCTAAAGCGCGTGCGTAATCAAGCGATTGGGTAAGGCGCTTCATGGATGCGTCAAGAATTGTTCTTGATGGTGAGGCAATGTTAATGTCGGCAAAGGGTGCATGTACTGTGAATTCTAAGTCGTAACTTTTTGCTGCTTCTTTAAGCAGGCTGACGCGTTTTTTGTCAAGTTCATGTGCACCGTCATCTAAAACTTCAATGTATCGTGTGCCTTCATTGCTTAACCGTTTAATCATTCGGTTGAATGGTTCACCTAAACTGTAAAGCATGGAAACGCCGACTTTAGCTTTAGACATACAACTTTTTCCTCAAAGAGTATTTTCTGGTTTTAAAGATAAACCACACTAATTAACCTTTAAAATAGGGTAATTTAAAATCTGGATTGACATTGCCATTGATAATCAGAATTGGTTTGCCTAGTGCTCTTATGCTGTATTTGCCGTGAACCAAGAGCTATTTCAATAAACTCTCTTAGTGTGACATTCTTAAAGTCCCAAGTAGATGCACCATACCGAAGACCACTGCACATTGTATCAACGTAGACATACAGTTTTGCCCCTCCGTAATCAAATGCCGCCTGTTTTGGCTGTCCATATTTTGGTTCAGAAAGTACCTTGAAAGGCCAGATTTTACAGGCTTCAGGCTTCATGTTCTGCAATGCACAAAAGTACGTATTTGCCTTGTTGCAAAGAAAACTGCAGGTGCCATCGCTACATCGTTTAATATAAAGCCTGTCTAGCCCAGCAACTGTTGTTTCTACCCCGAACAGTTTAACAATGTTTAACCATTCTGGAAAATTAATGACGACCGTGTAGAGTTTGCAGCAGTAACCACATGCTTTGCAATGCCAATCTGCAACATTTTGCCATGGAATAAACTGCATATTCTACACTTCAGAGCAGACTCACAAAGTAATAGCGGATTAAAAATGTTCTCTAAAAAAAGAAAAAGCAGTTATGGCTTTTTGTACAGATACAGTGTGTGAGACGGATAACCCAGTTGCGGGTTTTCACAGAAATTCTCAATTCTCTCGGGTCGCCAACCAATAATCTCGTAATCATGGGAAACTACGCGGACACCCTTTTTTAGGTCAGTTTCCAGTTTGGGACGAATCTTCTCGTTAGCGCTTGTAGTTAAATATAGAAAAACCACGTCAGCAGAGCCTAAGTTAACGTTAAACATGTCACTGTTAACAATAGTTACCCGGTCGCTAAGGTTGTTCTCGTTTATGTTGCTTAATGCTTTTTTTGCCAAGTCTTCACGCAACTCTATGCCGACACCTCTAGCGCCAAAACTTTTAGCAGCCATTATAACTGTTCTACCGTCACCAGCACCCATATCAAAAAGTACTTCTCCAGCTTTTAAATCGGCAATTTTTAGCATTCTTTCAACTACAATCATCGGGCTTGGAACGAAAGGTGCAATAAACATTTTCTTTTACTCCCCAAAAAATTGGTTAAGCCCTGTTATGCGACGTAGGACTCCTTTTTTGGCATTGGACGTTTTGCTTCGCCGCATTTTACGCAGCTTTGAGCGCATAATTCAAGGTATTTTTCTTCATCATTTGAACCGATTGCTTCTGCGGCTTTTTTGCAGAGTTCGCTTGGTTCGCTGCAGCCTTCTTCATGGCATAAACCTGAAATGTGATTGCAAATTTCCTGCACATCTTTTGGCTCTAAAACTGCCCTGTTAGTGCGTACAAGCAAACAAAGCTCCCTTGCCATAACGCATGTGCGAACGTATTTTATTCGCTGTAAAACTTCATCACGTAGGTTTTTTCGGCTTATTTCCACTCTATAATCTCCTATGCTGCAGTAAAGCAGGATAAGGAATTATGGTTGTTACACATTTTAAAGCTTGTTGTTTAAAAGTAAAGACATAAATTTCTAAAAAAACAGGTTTAACTAAAACGTTTGCTTAACATCTTACGCTCTGCTTCCAAAACAAGTTCATAAAATTTGTCTGAGCACAGAGGCTCTTTTTCCAGAACATCAGAAACAGCCAAGACTGTAACACGTCTAGCGCTTAAAGCTACAGCAGCAGGTTTGCCATACTTTTCGATTAAAGTAGCTGTCTGTTTAGCAATGGTCTGCATTTTGTCTTCAAGTTTTGAAAGTTTTTCACCTTTCTTTTCCAGAAGCGGGGCTGCACGTTCTTCTTCGATTTTGAGCATGCCAATGGCGTGTGAACCACAGTTTGGACATTTAGGCTTGTCAGGCAAGTCTTTGATGCGAATCATTTCCATGTAGTCCCAACAGTTTGTGCAGACAAAGTTACCAGTTTCATTTAGCAGTCGTGCTTTTGCAGATTCAACAAGCACTGCCCGCATTCGTTCGGGGGGTATAAGGTCTGTTTTCATGCTGACCCGTTCGATACCAACACGGGCCACAGGTGTAGCGGCACCGCCGTTTTCAACTGCTTGAAAAACTATTTCGCCCTGATTCATTCGTTTGAGAACTAAGACTAAGCCGTCAACATCAAGGTCTTTACTAAACACTTCTTTTAGACCTTCTTCGTATATTGGGGTGCCTTCGAAACTGGTTATTAGTTTTTGGATGCTTACGTTGCTAAAGTCTGCCCACTTCTTTAAAGCCCCAAAACGTCTGGCAACATGGATGACCCGGCGTTTAAATAATCCAGTCTTTACTGTGGAGCGTTTTAGGGTTTCTTTGATGCTTGCTTCGGGCATGGCGTGCATTTCACGGAAAACTTGTACTACTTGTTCAGCAGTCATTGAACCCATGGTTTGCACAAAAATGCGGTAAGGGTCATGTTGCACTATGATGCCGCGTCCAAGCTTGTCAGACAAGACCTGCCCTAACAGTTGGGCTAAGGCACGGTTAATCATTGAACCAAAGTTTGAGTGGACAATAGTAAACTCGTCCCAATCTTCAAATACCAACCTGTTTGGAGTGGGAACCGCAATACCGTCAGCAACCTGTTCAAGAGTTTCAGTTAACGCGTGCAAGATTGTTTCTTTGTCAGCTGGGTAGCGTTCAGCAAGAAGCTCACTAACTTTTTCAGGTAAGAGACCATCAACGATTTTTTCTTCTACAAAACCGCGCACTTCAGCAAGTTCCTGCGCTACCTCATAGGGTACTGGGATTTCTTCGCCTATCCAACTAGGTATGGAGCCCGTTGGGTCTTCAACTGGACGCACGTATACTTTATCCTCTGTTGTGTGAACTATGTTCCAAGGACTCCCACGGATAATGAATTTGGTGCCGGGTTTGCCGTATTCAGCCATGAATGCCTCATCAAGCACACCGATTGAGGTGTCTGTGGATTCGTCAATTACAAGGAATTGTTTCTCTACTGGAATCATTGAGAGGTTATCAAAGTAGTATTCGAAAAGTGCCGTGGTACGTTGCGGTTTAAGAACCACATGGTCCTCCAAGGATGCCCAAGCCAAACGTGGAAAACGTGAATGCATATACTTGATTATTTTTTCAATGTCGTCCATTGTCAAGTTCTGGTAAGGTGCAGCATTACGGATTAATTCTAATATGCCTTCGAATTCAAGCCGCCGATTCTTCATTAATAAACCTGCGATTTGATGAGTCAAAACATCATACGGCTTATCAGGCAACTGTACAGGTTCAAGCTGCTCCTGCAAGGCACGTCTAGCAATAACCATAGCTTCTAAAGTGTCATCTGAATCCATGCCGATGATGATGCCTTCGGAAACGTGTCCATAGCTATGCC
Source organism: Bathyarchaeia archaeon (assembly GCA_050108115.1). GTDB lineage: Archaea > Thermoproteota > Bathyarchaeia > Bathyarchaeales > Bathycorpusculaceae > Bathycorpusculum. The sequence goes on from JBNIDP010000001.1 coordinate 1,096,144, forward strand.
CTGCCCTGCCAACCCGTTGGATAAGCCGTGAAACCTGCCTTGGCGACATGTACTGAATAACCAAATCAACGCGTCCAACATCTATTCCTAATTCAAGGCTGCTTGTAGCGATTAAGCCTTTAAGTTCGCCACGTTTGAGCCCAGTTTCTGCGGCAAGACGGGAAGGCTTGGCAAGTGAGCCGTGATGGATTGATATTGGAAAGTCTATGTCCCAGACTTTGAAACGTGAAGCTAAAACTTCTGAAACCGAACGGGTATTGGTAAAAAGCAGCACGGACTTGTGGGTATTCATATAATCGCGGATTATGCGCAGTCTGGCGGCTACTTCGGGGTGGGTAAAGATTTTTCCTGCAAACCTTGAATCCTCATCGGATGGTCGCGGATAAATTACTTTGAGGTTAACCATTTTAGCAACCGGTGTGCGCACGATTTCCACGGGACGTTTATCGCCAACAAGAAACTGAGCGACCGTTTCAGGTGTACCCACGGTGGCTGATAAACCAACCATTTGAAAGTCTTTGCCTATTAGACTTCGGATACGTTCTAACGCAATGGAAAGTTGGCTACCACGTTTGCTGTCAGCTAATTCGTGCACTTCATCAATTATCACCCAACGCAACGCCTGCAAATGTTGCCGAAGAACCCAACCTGAAAGAATCGCCTGCAACGTTTCAGGAGTAGTAATAAGAATGTCAGGCGGGCACTGTGATTGCCTTGAACGTTCTTTGGTTTCTGTGTCTCCATGGCGGACTGCAAGTTTAATGTCTAAATTGTTGCACCACCATTGCAGACGTTCAAGCATGTCACGGTTAAGAGCGCGAAGTGGTGTAATGTAGAGTACTTTTATGCCGGGCGTTTTTGGGGCTTGTAGTAGCATGCTTAATACTGGCAGGAAGGCGGCTTCTGTTTTGCCTGTTGCTGTAGGGGAGATTAAGAGGACGTTTTTGCCGTCTAACACTTTTGGGATGGTTTTTTCTTGAGGTTCTGTTGGTTTTGGGAAACCTTTCTGTTCCACTAGGCGGCGTACGGGTTTTACGAGTAAATCAAAAGTGTTTCCAGAAGTTGCTTGCACTTATGTTGCCTCAAGATGTTAAAATGAAATCGTTTTTATGGTGTAAAAAATGTTTTGGAGTGTGTTGACGTAAATGTCGGGCAAAATATTTTGCTGTGTTGCGTTGTATCTTGTTATTCATTGTTTAATTAACGGTATAAAATTGGGTTTTTTTGTTGTTGGTTTCGACATGGTTTTTGTTTAAACCTTTACTGTTTTCACACAAAAATGTCTAAAAGTCATGTTAAAAACAGGATTATCTATTCGAAGATTATGGAAAGTTTTTTATGTCTTAGGAGAAAACATGAACCATATCACGGAGGAAAAAAATATGGCAAAATGTCCAAAATGCGGAACCGAAGTAGCAAAGCCAAAGAAAACCTGGAAAATGGCTGGCCGACCAGATAAAACTGGAAAGCGCATGCAACTGGAAATCGGATTGTATGAATGCACAAAATGTGGAAATACATTCCGTGAAGTATTAAGCAAAAACAAAGTTTAACAAATTTTCGTTACTCCCTTAATTTTCTTTTTTTAAGAATTTTTATCGAAGGATTTTATAGTAACTTCAACACGTTGTTTGGTAAGCGGATGGCGTAAATTGGCAGCCACATTAAGAAGACTTTGGAAAAACGAAACCTTCAAAACAGCCATTACAATAGCTTTAATTCCCATTCTCGTAGCTAGCTTCTGGTTCGGACTACAAGCAGGACTAAACACAAAAATTTTCCCACTATTCACCGTAACAAGCGAAAGCATGTGCATCCCACCAGGCGAATGCGACCCAATCGCACACACCTTTGAAAGAACACTACACGTCGGCGACCTACTAGTCATCCAAGGAGTAGACCCCAAAGAACTAAAAACCGACTACCCAAACAGCGACATAATAATTTATCAAAATCCAGAATTGCCGGCAAACAATCCTAAAGCAAACATTGTTCATCGCATTGTAAAGTACGAGGACATTAATGGTACACGCTACTTCTGGACTAAAGGTGATGGAAACGGGTACCCCAACGTTTGGCCCCAAACACCAACATCAAGCATCGACCCATGGAGAGCTAGCACAGAAGACCCAAGCAGTGCCTACGATGGCGCAATCTCAGAAAATTATGTTTACGGCAAAGTAGTGATGCGCATTCCATGGGTAGGTTCGTTAGCTTTGCTTTCTCAAAAGTTTAGTGTCATACCAATTATTCTGGTTATAATTATCGTTGTGCTGGTAATATTGGAATTCGTTTTACCTTTGATAAAGAAAAAATCTATGCCTGCACCCAGCAACCCAGCACCAATCAATACCGAGCAACAATAACTTTTTCTTTTTCAAGGGCAAACGTGCAGTTTTAAGAAAAGTAGAAGCCTTAATCAGTTAGAAATAGCCCTTTACCTCAAGGCAGGTCATTGCAAGGATGGTAACGCCTAAAGTTAAAGGGATTCTCAAAACAGCCATTACAATAGCTTTAATTCCCATACTTGTGGCGGGTTTCTGGTTTGGACTTCAAGCAGGGTTGAACACTAAAATTTTTCCGTTATTTGCAGTAACAAGCGAAAGCATGTGCATCCCACCAGGCGAATGCGACCCAATCGCACACACCTTTGAAAGAACACTACACGTCGGCGACCTACTAGTCATCCAAGGAGTAGACCCCAAAGAACTAAAAACCGACTACCCAAACAGCGACATAATAATTTATCAAAATCCAGAATTGCCGGCAAACAATCCTAAAGCAAACATTGTTCATCGCATTGTAAAGTACGAGGACATTAATGGTACACGCTACTTCTGGACTAAAGGTGATGGAAACGGGTACCCCAACGTTTGGCCCCAAACACCAACATCAAGCATCGACCCATGGAGCCCTATCTCAGAAGATTATGTTTACGGTAAAGTGATAATGCGTATTCCATGGATTGGCTCATTGGCACTACTTTCCCAACAATACACAGTCATACCAATTATTCTGGTTTTAATCATAATTGTGATTGTAATGCTTGAATTCGTGTTGCCTCTGATAAAGAAAAAACCAGTCCAGTTTCAAGCCGTATAGCACCAAACGGTATCAATTAACAAACCGCTATTCAATAGGTAAATGTGGGGTTTTAGAATACAGAATCCTTAATCAAATAGAACAACTTCTTCTTTTTAGGAAGGACACGCAGGTTTGGCAGCCTCTAAAATGAGAAGGTTATGGAAAAACGATTTTGTCCAAACCGCTGCTATTATCGGCTTGATTGTAGCAATCGTTTTAGGACTATTTTTTGGTGCCCAACTGGTTCTTGATACGCCTTACCCAACCTTGACAGTTGAAACAGGAAGCATGTGCATCCCCTATGACGGCAACTGTGATGGTTGGTCGCACCCGTTTGAACGCACTCTTCACGTAGGCGATTTACTGATTGTTCAAGGCGTTGACCCAGCAATTTTAAACACCAATTATCCTGATAGCGACATAATCGTTTTTCATGAACCAGGAAACCCTAACAGGTTAATTGTTCACAGAATAGTAGCTGTACAAAACATAAACGGGACACTTTATTTTCAAACTAAAGGTGACGGCAATGGTGCACCAAATTATCTTTGGCCTGTAGTGCCGCCTGTTAGTGAGTATGATAAATGGTCTGGTGGACACGGGGTCTCTGAAGATTTAGTAGTAGGAAAAGTAGTAGGCAGAGTTCCCTGGGTGGGGCTAGCTACGTTATTTCTCCGTCGTAACCCATATGGTCTACCCGTTGTTATTGCAGTCATACTGTTACTTATCTTAGTAGAGTTTGTGCTTCCAGTTGTTAGGAAAAAACTCGTTCAACAGAAAACAATAGAGCAAGCGACATAGATGTATTTATAAAGTTTATATTTCATAAAAAGAACAGGAGCCGAATAACAGAGGGAGGGAATACATGCCACAAGTTAAAGCAACCGTAAACATAGAAAACGTTGTAGCATCTGCAACCTTAAACCAGAAAGTTGACCTTAACTCTGTTGTAAAAGGCTACCCAGGCGTGGAATACCGTCCTGAAGAATTTCCCGGCTTAGTTTTCCGTCTGAAACGCCCAAAAACCACCACTTTAATTTTCAGTTCTGGAAAAATGGTGTGTACAGGCGCTAAATCTGAAAAAGAAGCCCGCCGTGCAGTGATAAAAGTAATAAAGGAACTAAAGAGAAGCGGAATAATCATCATCAGCAAACCTGAACTGAAAATCCAAAACATCGTAGCATCAGGAATTTTAGGGGGCATGGCTGACCTTGAAAAAGCTGCTTACACTTTGGGGCATACAATGTATGAACCAGAACAGTTTCCAGGCTTAATTTACCGCATGGAAGACCCCAAAGTAGTTATTCTACTGTTTGCAAGCGGAAAACTTGTTTGCACTGGAGCCAAAAAAGAAGAAGACGTTTATGTTGCAGTAGGCAAACTGCACGAGCTGCTTGAAGAGACAAATTTGATTTTTTACGAATAAAGAAGACTATTTCTTTTTTATTTGCTTGTTAATGGTTTTTAGGCTTTCTTTGTCGATGGCGCCTATTTCGTACAGAGTCTTTGCGATTTCACTCATTTTTAACAATGGCAACAGTTCAACGTCTGCTTCTTTGAGTTTTTCTTTTCCGCCTTCTTCACGGTCCAAAAAAGCTACTGCCCTTGTGACCACTCCGCCCTCAGCTTTTATGGCTTCAGCGGCTTTTCGCAACGTGACGCCTGTTGTAACTAAATCATCAATTAGAAGTACGCGGTCGCCTGAAAATAGTACGCCTTCGACTCGACGTTCTCGTCCCTGTAGCTTAACGCCTTTACGTACATACAGGAAGGGTTTCTCCAGGTTGTAGGCGATTTGGGAAGCAAACGGTATTCCAGTTATTGGCACGGCAGCAATGCGGTCAAAGTTTTTTAGTCCAATCTGGTTTGTTATGGCTTCTGTGTAGAAATCAATTATTTCTCTAAATACGTCGGGGAAACTTGGTATAACTTTTAGGTCAACGTAGTAGGGGCTTGCTTTTCCTGTTGAAAGTTTGAAAACGCCGAATTTTACGGCGTCAATTTTGAAGAGAATATTTGCCATATTATTTTTTTGTTCTTCAAAACTTTTTTGCAAATTGTCACTTTCCTTTTTTCGATACCTGATAAATCTTGTTTATTTCAGGAACCAAGCATGCAGTTCGTGGAAGATGTTTCTTTATTAGTTGCTGGAAAGTTTTCTGGTCATTAGGCAAATTGGTATGATACGGCACAACTAAGGGCGGTCTTGTTAATCGGGCTATCTCGAAACCGCTTTCTGGTGAAGCGCCAACAGTGATGCCGACACTGCAGAAAACCAAGTCAAACTTTTCGTCAATTGCCATTTTTGCTAACTCTGGAAACGGTAAGCTGTCTGCGGTGTGATAGATTTTTACGCCGTCGTCACTTGTTATTATGTAAGTGTTGGGATACCTTGCGTTGTGATTGCATTTAGCTGCTTTGATTGAGACCTCGCCGACTTTGATTTCGTCTCCGATGCGTATTACTTGAAGTTTTTCTATTGGAATATGAGGTTTTAGGCGAAAAGCGGATGCTGGATCAGCTATGACTGCGCAACCTGTGGCTTTTTGGACCTCTTTGACAAGGTTAGAGTCAAGATGGTCATAATGTTCATGTGTAAGCAGGATGGCATCAACATTTTGCAGGTATTTGGGTTTAACGTCTACAGGGTCAATAGCAAAAGTCTTGGTTGGCGTTTTTAGCAGTATGCCAGAGTACTGGTTGAACCACACGAAGAGAATAGCGTTTTTTTCTGGAATTTTCTGTATTGACATAAAGTTCTTGATTCCTCAAGGCTATAATATTACAAGTAGTTTTTAAAAGCAATTGCCCATCACCAGTAATTGCGCTGAAGCCACAGCTTGATTTCAACAATTTTAATTTGAAAAACTGCCAATAAGACCTACCCCCTAAGGATTTTCGGTAATCAGTTTTGTGTTAAAATTTTTTGTTGGTTGTCGTAGTGTTCGCATTTGACTTCTGCGACTGCCTGCAGTATGCTGATAGATACTAGAAAAGCTGCAAGAAGCACTATTAGTCCTGCCCAGTATAGTTCGATTGCGATTATTTGGTACAGGTTTAGGAATGTGAGAAGTATTGCTAATTCGATTGTTACTGATGTGAGAACAGACAAGAAAAGAAGACATTTGCGGATTAGTCTTCTCTTGTTAACTGACAAAAAACGCTCACTCTCAATAATACTGAATTATAATACAATTATTAAGCATATAGTTATCAAATTAGCGTAAAATTGATTTAAAAATTGTAATTTTAACAAGCGCTAAAAAAGTTTAAGCGCTATCTAAACCACAAGAACCAAACCCAAGCCAACCCTAAAGACGCAACCACACAAGTTTTAGGTGAATTTATAAGCAAGCACCAACTTAGAATACTTGACTATTTTTAAAACAATAAAGAAGTGCAGTTAATTGAATCATTATTCGTCAATTTTAAACAAAATATTAGCAATCATAATAAGCGTCTTACTGTTTTACGGAGTAATAACTGCAAACAACCCAACACAAAACGACAGCACAACCTGCAGACCCCTTCACGTTGACGGCAAATATATCAAAACCGACCAAGGCACAATAATTCACCTCCACGGATGCGAAGGCGGTGGCGCTTTTAACGACGGAGGCAACGGCAACTGGATGACGGACTGGGGCTTCAAGTTTTCAGGCGCTGGATGGAACACAAGCTACGTTGAAAACCAACTAGATAACATGGTTGATTGGGGAGCAAATGTGTTAAGAATCCAATTAAGCGTTGAACTATGGCTGTATGATGTCGACAACATACGTTCGCACATGGCATATGTAATAACCGAAGCTTCCAGCAGAGGTATATACTGCATAATTTCGCCCTACCAAGTACGATATTGGGGTCAAGAAGGAGCTGAACAGGATCCATTGCCATACCCGCCCTATTGCAACGATTACTCAGCCCAAATAATTCCAAACACAACATCATTTGTAAACTGGCACAGCCAACTAACAAACTATTACAAAAACTACCCCAACGTGATATGGGAAGTCTGGAATGAACCCCACGGAGAAGGCGGCTTTGAAGAGTACCTCAATGTAACACAACAATGCATAACTAACGCCAGAAACAACGGCGCCAACCAAATGTTCTTTTTAACTTGGGGCTTTGGCGGCTTAGACACCAGTTGGGTTGAAGACTTCTTAGAAATTGATGACCAAGCAAACGTAGGTTTTGGACTAGAATGGCACTGCTATAACGCTTACAACCAGTTAGGGTACCCAAGACCAACAACACTTAACCAAGTAGCCTCTGCAATGTCAGGCATTACAGCTCTTGCTCAAAGCTATCCGTGCTTTATAGGAGAATTTGGAGCTGAATACACCGTTGCATCTGATGCTGATGTTGTGGATTGGCAAATGATTGTAATGGACCAAGCAGGAATACACTATGTAATGCATTGGTTGCGTTCTGATGGAGCATTCATGTATGTTAACAACGATTTTTCACCCACAGCCGCAGGACAAAAATTGATTAATCACCTGCAAACTTACGAAGGAAACACTCATTATCTGACAATAAACAATGGCATGGGTGGATACACTTACCCAACCAATGGAAACTACAATTACACAACAGGAACCTTAGCGAGTGTATGTGCAACAGCAAGTGTAGGCTACTCTTTTGACCATTGGCGTCTTGATGGCTTAAACGCGGGCTCAAACAACCCTATAAGCGTGCCAATGTGCACCAATCATACTCTTCAACCAGTGTTTACTGAAGACTTCTATTGGTCAACCAGTTTTGAAACAGGCAACTTTAGCGACTGCACAGGCGTGCTTCACAACGGAGTTTACTCAGCAGACGTGGTAACGACAGACCCTAATACAGGAAGCTACCACGCAGATTTCGTTAGCACAAGCCCCAACGGCTACAGTTGCGCATACAAGAGTTTTGCAGACAACGCTAACATTTCAATGATTATGCAAATCCGGTTTGTTGAGGGTTACGCTGACACTGATGGTTCATGGCTTAGTTACGGTGCCTTGGCAAACAGCGGTAATAGTGAATCAGTTGCTGTTGTAATCCAAAATGTTGGCGGTCAACTTTACTGGGGACTATTCATAGATGGCAGCATACATCTTGAAGCAGCGGCCAGCAGCATCAACTCAGGCAGTTACTATCAGGTGCAACTTGTTAGAGACGTAAACGGTTTGCAGCAGTTGTACGTTGATGGCGTTCTCAAAGTACAGCAGACCATTAACCTGTCATACGACGCGAACATAGCAACTTTTGGCGTTGACTTTAACACGGGCAAATCAGTCAGAGTCTACGTGGATGACGTGTCAGTTTTCAATTAATCAAAACCCTTCTTTTTTTAAAAACCGTTTGAGCAGTACGCTAATCAGAGGGTAACAGGTTTATGAAAAGATTCTTTTTGATAAGGCTTAATAGCTGTTCCGCCGTGAACATTGTAACATAACCTGTTTGTGATTTGTCATGGTGGATGTTTGGCTTCCTTACGGAAAAACTGACGTTTGCGTTCGAGTCCCAGCCCGAAACTTGCTTGGCTCAATTGACCCAGCACAAAAACCAGGCGTACCAGACCCTAAGGTCGAAATTGAACGCGCCATAAACGAACCAATAGGCACAAAACGGTTAAGCGAAATAGCCAAACCAGAAAGCAAAGTCGCCATAGTCGTTGATGACGCCACACGCAAAAACCCAAACGAAATCATGATTTTACCCATCCTTGCTGAACTAAACGCAGCAGGAGTAAAGGATGAAAACGTAACAGTTATTTTTGGTTGCGGCACCCACAGGGCAGTTAAACCTGAAGAGTTCACCATGCTTTTAGGTGAAGAAGTTCTAAAACGCGTCAAAGCCGTTAATCATGACGCCAAAGCACCAGACCTTGTTTATATCGGCACCACTAAATCGCATGGAAACAAGGTTTCTCTTAACCGCGTTTTTGCTGAAGCAGACGTTAAGATTTTGTTAGGAGACGTGAACCTTCATTACTATGCAGGCTATGGTGGCGGAAGAAAAAGCGTTTTGCCGGGAGTAAGTGGTGTAGAAACAATCCAGCATAACCACGCTATGATGCTTAACAGTAACGCTAAAACAGGCGTCTTGGAAGGCAACCCAGTTCATGAAGACATGACTGAAGCTGCACGCATGGCAAAAGTGGACTTTATTGTTAATATTGTTGAAAACAGCAAAGGCGAAATGGTTAAAGCGTTTGCAGGGGATTTGGAGGCAGCGTTTTTAGAGGCAGCACTGCTTGTAGATGAAATGTACAAGGTTAAAGTTGACCGCCGTGCTGACATTGTCGTTGCAAGCGCTGGTGGACACCCAGCTGATGTTAACTTGTATCAGGCCTACAAAGCTATAGACAACGCCTTAGACGTAATCAAAAGGGGCGGTGTAATCGTTCTTGTCGCTGAATGCCCTGAGGGTCATGGTAATGAAGTGTTTTATGATTGGATGACAAGGCTTGCTGATTTGAAGAGCACAGAGAAGGAGATTAAACGCAATTTTGCCATGGGTGGACACAAAGCTTACTACTTGTTAAAAGTGCTTCAGAATCATCCTGTTATTTTGGTGTCTTCGTTGCCGGATTATTATGCGTCGAACGTGTTTAAACTGAAAACTGCAAGGGCAGTCAATGATGCGTTAACAGAAGCCTTTAAACTGTCAGGTTCCGCCTCAAGAGTTTGGACTATGCCCTTAGGAAGCTACACGTTGCCTGAATATAGAACCTCTGAAGAAGTAAAACCTTAAAAGCACAATAGACTTGACATTGAGCACAATAAAGGATTCAACGCATAGAGCGCAACCTTTAAGTTAACTTAGCTAAAATCGTATTGAAGGCGACAAAATGGAATCATCCTATAATCTGCGAAAATTCGTTCCAAACGACCTCCAAGCTGTAATGCAAATAAACCGTGTTTGCCTCCCAGAAAATTATACAGACTTCTTCTTTGTTGACCTGCATCAACGCTTCCCAGAAACATTCATTGTTGCAGAAGAAAACGGCAAACTCCTCGGGTACATTATGTGCAGAATTGAAGTAGGTTTATCCAACTTGGGACTTGGCGGTTTAATACGCAAAGGACACGTGGTCTCCATTGCAGTTTTGCCTCAAACAAGACGCCGAGGTGTCGCTCAAGCAGTTATCAACAAGGCACTTGAAGGCATGCGGTACTACAAAGCCAAACAAGCCTTCCTTGAAGTTAGAGTAACCAACGAACCAGCAATTGCATTATACAAGAAACTGGGTTTTGAAGTAAGCAGGACCATAAGCGGGTACTATTCTGACGGTGAAGACGCTTACGTAATGACCAAAAAACTGGCCTAACATTTTGTTAACTCAAACGTTTAGCGCCTAAAAACAGTATCTATATTCTTACGCTATTTTTTGATAGAAATCGTTTAATAATTAAACCGTAAACCTCAAAGTATACAAAAACAGAGGCAAACGAGATGACAAAAACCGCAATAATAAGCTCCAGAAAAAAAATTGCGCTCGTCGCCCACGACCACAAAAAAGAAGACCTCCTTGAATGGTCAAAATTCAATATTTGCACACTCCAACAACACGAACTCTATGCTACCGGAACAACAGGCACAATTTTGAAAAAAGAATTAGGCTTAGACATCACAATTCTTGAAAGTGGACCACTTGGCGGCGACCAGCAAGTTGGCGCACGCATATCTGAAGGCAAAATTGATTTTCTCATATTCTTCTGGGATCCTCTTGCTCAATTGCCTCATGACCCAGACGTCAAAGCGTTATTGCGTATGGCGGCGATTTGGAATATTCCTACAGCTTGCAACCGTTCTTCAGCAGATTTTATGATTTCTTCACCATTAATGTGCCAAGAGTATCCACGTATGCTTACGGATTACGAAAAATACAGGCAGAGGCTAAACAAGTAAAAAAAGGGCAAAAGCTAAAACCGTTTTTTATCCATTAACTACTTGTGAAAAAACAAAACAAAGCAGTAGCAGTTCTTGCCATTATTCTTTGGGCATGCTTGGTTTTTGAAGGGTTAACACTAAACGGGGCAGAAGCAAACCCAACTATTCAGCCCAAAATCGAGCCAAACAATTATTACATTATGCCTAACGGTAGCATAATTCCAGATTCAGCACCAATTAAAAGGTCAGGAAACGTTTACACACTAACAGAAAACGTTACGGGTTCAGAGATTTGGATTTCCATTGATGATATCGTGTTTGATGGTGCAGGCTACACAGTTAAAAATAATCAGACAGGTGAAGGAACTGGGTTGACGCTTAACTGTACAAGAAATGTGACTGTAAAAAACCTTAGAGTTGAAGGGTTTAGTTGGGGAGCAGGAATAGTCATTAAACGATTGATATATGAACCCTCACCATTTGACAGTCAACCGTACCCTACAGGGAACCCTTACCCCGAATCAAACGGCAACACTATAATTGATTGTGAACTACAAAACAACCGTTTAGGAATCGGAACACACACTACAACCAGAAATCAACTTGTAAATAACAAAATAGTAAGCAACGGTATTGGCATTCAAATGGTTGGTGGAGAAGAACACGCCGCAATAAACGTGGTAAAAAATAACTTTTTAGAAGCAAACGGTGAAGGCATAGCTCTTGATTCATGTTCAAACAACATTATTTTGGAAAATCAAATCATTCAGAACAGCGTTTACGGCTTAGACATTTCAAGGTCATCAAACAACACAGTGCAACACAATTTCATAGCCAACAATGAGGTAGGCATACTTATTGACGCCACCGGAACTAACGTTAAAGCAGAACAAAACACAATCCGCTACAACCAAATTCTGCAAAACAATCAGTGGGGAATCAAGCTTACAGGACATCAAGCAAACAACCAAATTTACGCCAACAATTTTACTGACAACAATTTAGGGAAAGGTCTTCAAGTTTCTATTCCAATGTTTATGGATTCAGGTATCGGATACGTAAACATTCTTCCAGGAGGAGGCAACGTTTGGAACAATGAATCAATCGGAAACTACTGGAGCGACTACCAAACAAGATACCCTAACGCGTCAAAAATCCAAAACGCAACCGTCTGGGATACACCATTTTACATTAACGAAAACAACAGTGACCAACATCCACTTGCAGACCCAATTATTGTTGAAACGCCAAAAATTGAAGAACAACAAACAAAAACAAACCAGACTTCGCCTCCGCCTTATACGGCAATTATTGTAATAGGCATGATTTGCCTATTTGCAACCATATTAATTGCGATTCGCAGAAACAGTAAGGTCACTTAATTTTTTGTGACCGCTCATAATGGTAAAGATATTCTTGGGCGTATCCTGCGTAGGCTCCAAAATAGTTTCTGCCAAACGCGTTAAGCTTCTCGTATTCGCCATTACTTAAAGAATCATGAGCTTGAAGCCTCTTAACCAAATCAGCAGGCAACTGGTCTGCATAATGGTTTAGCAGGATACGTTTAACCCAAACATCCACAGGGAAAGATTCCATTTTCTCAAGAGAAAACAGCAACACGCAATCTGCTACTTTTAACCCTACACCAGAGAACTCGAAAAGCCGCTTCTTCGCCTCAGCATACGGCAACTGCTTAAAGCCCTCTAAATCGATGCTTTCATCACGGATTCTCTGGGCGGTTGCTTGCACATATTTTGCTCTGTAACCCAAACCGCACTCCTCTAAACCATGCACGCTTGCTACTGCTAATCGTTCCACCGAAGGGAACAACCAAAAATCTTTCCCGTCAAAGCAACGTTTTTGCCCGAATTTTTGTGAGATTTTAGAGAGCATTTGCTCGATGGCTGCGATGCTTTTGTAAGTGGCACAGATGAAGCTGATTAGGCATTCCCAAGGGTTTTGGCGAACAAGACGCAAGCCCTCAAACCGTTTCAAAGCTGCAGCCACGTATGGGTCTTTGTTGACGCATTGGGTTATCTTGGCTAAATCGTCGTTTAGCCCAAAAAACGCTTTAACAAAAACTGCATCCACGCCTTCGAATTCTAAGGTGTTGCCAGTTTGGCGAATTTTAAAAATTTCTTCGCCTGAAACGCTGTACCACCAGCCATTCATCTTTTTGCATCGAAAAACTTGACCGCAACAAAGTGAAAAATCCAAATCAAATGCTACATCAAGTTCAAGCTTCATTTTTTGTTACTCCATGAATTTTTCTGGTTTAGGCACGTCAGCGGCTAAGCCTTTTCGTTTGCGAAGTTCAGTTATGGTTTGATTTGCAAGTCTTTGGGGTAGTTTTTCCCAGTGGTCAAAGATGGATTGCCAAATTGCCCTGCCCGAAGTGGCGGAGCGGAGCTCTTTGGAGAAGCCGAAGGTTTCGGCGACTGGGATGAAGCCTTTGAGGGCTGTGAGTAAACCTTTTTGTTCGAAACTTTTGATTTTGCCGCGTCGTGTTGTTAAGATTCTTGAGCATTCTCCAGCAAGCTCAGATGAAACCGAAACCGTGGTGGCGTAGACGGGTTCGAGCAGTATGGGGTTTGCGGTTAAAAAGGATGCGAAGATGGCTTTGCCTACGCCACGCATAATTTCATTTGGGTCTTCTTGGTTTTCGCCAAGTTGCATGTCAACCAACTTTACTTTTGTGTACCGTGTGGGTTCACTGCAGAGGGGTCCAGCTTTGCAGGCGTATTCAAACCCACCAATTAACGATTCCAAAACCGATTTAGAGACAGCCTCAGTTTTTTTGCTACAATCCACAAACGCGTTACCGTTCGCGTCAAAATACAGAAGTTTAGCCATTTCTTCAGAAGGCATTTTCTGGTTTTCCTTCTCAGGCTCAACTTGAATGCTAAAACTGTTCTGCTTGTTAGGGCTTTTTGCACAAGCAACAATGCCTTGGCTAGTAACACTTTCCATGTAAACGACTCGTGGCGGTGAAACTTCAACTTCCAAGCCGAAGTCACGTTTTAGCTGATTAGTTGCAATTTCAAGGTGCAACTCGCCCATGCCGCTTAACAGGTACTCGCCAGTTGCTCTGTCAGTTGTAATGTGCAGGTTAGGGTCTTCTGAAGCCAGTTTTTCAAGAGCCAAAAGCAATTCTGAGATTTGTTGAGGGTTTTTGGGTTCAACCGCTATTGTCATAACAGGGTCAGAAACATAGTTAATGCCTTCAAACGGAGTCATACCGTCCTTGTATGCTGAGTCGACCATTGTTTCGCCAGCCTTAACCATCAAGGGCAACAAGACAGTGGCTAAATTGCCTGCTGAAACCTCTGGAACCTCTTCTTGGAACGCGCCCATGTCAACATAAACCCCGCCGACCTCTGCCTCAGCCGAAGCATCAACAAGATGCACTTTGCAACTTTTCTCGAGTTTACCTGAAAAAACACGCCCTGTCGCCGAGCAACCGCCGTCTTTAGTTGCAACCACATTAGTTATACACATAACTGATGGTCCATCATCACGACATTCAGCGAGTGCACGACCTACCGTTGAATCTACATGTCCGCCCCAAATTGTTTCTACACGGTAAGCTTGAGCTTCACGCGGGTTAGGCAAAACTTTTGTGGTCATTTCAAAAACGGCTGTGTGAACTGGAAGGGTTGTTTTGATGGTTTCATAATTGCGCTGTTGATAGGCGTTTATTATGTCTTGGAATTTTATGACTTTTTGTTTAGCTATGTTAACTGTAAAGCCCCAACCGTGCAGTGCTGCTCCGAAAGCCACGTTGCCTTTTTGGGGGCTTACTTTCCATTGGTCCTTAAAGGGTGCTTCACCGTAAACTTCGATAAGGTCGTTAAAGCTGCCGATTAGGTGGTCAAGCTTTTTCTGAATCTGCTCAGCATTAAGCTGCAATTCAGTGATTAGGCGGTCTACTTTGTTAATGAACAGGACAGGTCGAACACGTTCTTCGAGGGCTTGGCGGGTTACGATTTCGGTTTGAGCCATTATCTCCTCCACTGCATCCACTACAACCACTGCCCCGTCAATTGCTCGGAGCGCTCTTGTAACTTTGCCGGTGAAATCCACGTGCCCCGGCGTGTCAACCAAATTAATGATATAGTTTCCTGCAAGGGTTTTGTAAAGCAGGCTGATGTTTGCGGTTTTGATTGTGATTTTGCGTTTTTGCTCTTCCTCTAAATAATCCAGCACCCTTGCGGTTCCAGCCATCGTTGGAGAAAGCAAACCAACGCCAGCCAAAAGCGAATCTGCCAAAGTGGTTTTGCCGTGGTCAATATGCGCGATTATGCCTATGTTGCGAATGGCAGTTTTTTCGCCCATTAACTCTTGAATTTGTGTAACTTGTCTAAACCGCGGCATCAAGAATACCCTGCATTAAAGCCCTTTAGAAGTAGGGCAACTATTAAAATTTAATATTTCAGAGCCTTTTTACTGTGTTGCCAAAAGAGGAAAAACCAGTGAAGCCACCAGCTAAAGTGCCTGTTGAAAACTTGACAGAGGAGCCTTACGCGTCGATTCTATGCTATCCGCACGCGAAAGCTACAGAGGTAGAGAGCAGGATTTTGGAGCTTCAAAGTTTAGGAGTTAAGGCGGTGGAGTTTTCGGGGGGCGGTTCAGCGTCGAATGTGCCTGTGCTTGGTAAAGGCTACGTGGGTATTGTTGTTATTGCGTATGTGGGTGGAGAAAGGTTGGCTTTGAAGATGCGTAGGCTTGACGGCGGCAGAGAGGACTTTTTTCATGAAGCAGATATGTTAAGAAAAGCAAACGCTGTAGGGGTTGGTCCACGGTTTGTAGCGGTCACCAAGAACTTTCTGCTGTCGCAGTTGATTGATGGAGATTTGTTGGCAAACTGGCTTGAAAAACACAAAGAAAAAGCAGTTTTCCAGCGTGTTTTGGGGAACGTTTTGGAGCAGTGTTGGCGGCTTGATGAAGCAGGCTTAGACCATGGTGAACTTAGCAAGGCACCAAGACACTTGCTTGTAGATGCAGATGGAAAACCGTTTATTGTGGATTTTGAAACTGCCAGCATCCAACGCAAAGTCGCCAACGTTACCAGTGTGTGTCAGTACCTTTTTGCAGGAAACAGCGTTGTGCCAAGACTGGTTTGGGAGGTTTTTGGCGGAAAAGACAGAAACCAAATTATTGAGGCACTTAAAGATTATAAGAAGAACAGGTTACGTAGCCGTTTTGAAGCTTTGCTTTTGGTGTGTCTTTAGCGGATATAGTCGGGTTTTGTTGCTTCTTCTAGTTGTTGGGCAGTTTTTAGGTCTTCGGTTAACTGGTAAAGAGTAAGCCAGGTTTCGATTTTTTGTTGCCGCTCAATGTTGCGTTTGCTGTAAACAAGCGGAATCCCATCAACGAACAGGTACCCGTTCTCTTCAGATTGCGCCAATTTTTTTAGTCTCCTTGCCAATAATGTTACAAACTATTAACTGTTAATATAAAATAAATACAGAAAAGCAATAAAAATGTTCAGTTTAAGCTACAACTTCATTTAGCCGTTTTTGCTTTACTGCCTCTTTAAGTTCCAAAGCGATGCGTCTGCCCATGTACATGTTTTCGCCGTACCGCAAGTAAGCGTAAGGCGACGTGCCGATGCCAACATTAGTGCCTGCAACGATGCGTGCAGAAATTTCGAAAGTGTAAATTTTAAGGTCGTCAGTGATTACGGTTTCAAGGCAGAATGGCCCGATTATTCCAGGGGGTGCGAGTTCGGCTGCTTTTTTGTGGACTGCTTCGCCCATGCGCAGGATTTCGGGCAGCAAGGATTCACGCAGCACGATAGGGAAGTTGCCAACCACTGTATATGTGGGTGCAACATCAATTTCAAGTTGTTCTGATGCAGGGATTTTTCCGATTGAGTCAACTGCGGATTCGTATCGGCGGTCCATGGCAAGCATTTCAACGTCACGGTTTATGATGCTGCTAAAGTAGCTTGGGTAAACGTTAACGCCCAACGCGTACTCTTGCAAATGAACAGTGTCAATGTCTTGTTTGGTGATTAAGCCGCGTTTCATCATTTCTTCAGCCTTTTTGTAGAAGCCTTTTGGCGAGTTTGCAAGGAAGTAGCCTCTGCCGCCTTTTGCGCCTTGCAGTTTGGCGATGACGAGGCGGTCGATGTCGTCTGGTGTTTGGAAAGTAGCGGGTAAACGTAAACCTGCTTGGCGTAGCCATTCTTCTTGAGATTTGCGGTTAGCTTCCCAGTGGAGCAGTTTGCGGTTTCCCATCATAGGAACCTTTAGGTTATCAGTTAATTGTTGGGTGCTAAGGTAAGCTGTAAAGGAGCCATGCGGAATCAAAACCACGTTAAGCTGCCGTAGGCGTTCTTGCAGGTTCTCATTTAATAGTTCAGTGAAGTCTTTCACGATAATAAGTTCATCTACTAAGGGGTACTTCTGGTACATTATGGCGTCTTTTTCTTTGCAAATGCAGACAGTGCGGAAACCTTCTTCTTTGGCGCCCTTGAAAATGTTAAGGGAACTGTGAGAACCCAAAGTGCCGACTGCAAGTCGGGATTGGTCATATTTCTCAATTATTTTTTGGATATCTTGGGCTTCTATCATGTAACCACTTCAGCTAAGCGGCCTTTGCGCAGCGCCCGTTTGACTTCCATGGCGACTCGTTTGCCTGGACCAACTTCGACGCCGTACTTGTACTTCATGTAAGGCGAAGTAGGCTCAACACATGGGCATCCGGGAACACGTGGGCTCACGTCGAAAACGCGAAACGCCAAATCCTTCGTGACCGCACCTTGAAGCGCAAACAAGCCAATCATTCCGGGCGGGTACTCTTTTCGGCATACTGCAATAAATTTTTCTGCTGCTTCAAAGATTTTTTCCAGTTGACTTTCCCGCATGGTTGCGCCTTGATGTCCGATTTCGATGTTTTGTGTTGGGATTTTGAGTTCAAGCTGTTCCTGTGCGGGCATGTCAAGGACGCCGTCAAGGTCTGTTTGGATGCGTCTGTCAAAACCTAGCAGGTCAATCTCGTCGTTTAGGGGTGAGTAGAAGTAGTTTGCGTTAAATTTAGCGCCAATCACATACTCCTCGATGACGGCTTGGTCAAGGGCTTCTTGGGTTATGATGCCTGCGTCTAGGCGTTTTTGTGCTTCCCGCTTGTACTCCTCGTAAGTGGAAGCGTAGAAGAATGCGCGTTCGATGCTGCGTCCTTTTTCGGGAACTTTGATGATTGCGGGGCAATCGATTTCTTGGGGGGTTTTGATGGCGCGTGGTAGTTGGATGCCTGCTTCTTTTAGGAGCCAAAGCTGGTTTCGTGGCGCGGTGCGTTCTTCGGTTTTGAGCAGGTACCTGTTGCCCATCAGGGGCACGGCAAACTTTTGCTCAATCGCCTCATAACCAGCGTAAACGCTAAAGGAACGGTTGGGTACGAAAACCGTGTTTAGTTCGGCGAGTTGTTTGACGGTTTCGGGTTTGGTGATGTCTTGGAATTGGTCAAGGAAAATGAATTGGTCGAAAATGTTGCGGTAGTAGCGGGCATACGTTTTTTCTCTGCCGTTTTGGCATACGACAACTGTTTGGAAACCCTCCTGTTTGGCGCCTGACGCAATTTCAAGGGCGGAGTGGCTGCCTAAAACGCCGATATGCACCTTTTCAGGGTCATACCCCGCAATAACCTGCTGGATCTGTTTTTGCATGCTCATGCCTTTTCAATATACTCCTTATACTCGTTAATAACGTCGCTTAGGCGTGGGGAATCAAATAAGCCCAAACCCGTCATTTCATTAGCTACTGACATGTACATTTCACTAATTACCCGTTTAAGTGTTGAGTCCAGTTTCGGCGGCTGCGACTTGCAAAGCGTCTTCCATTCTTTAACGCCTTCTGCTTCAGCCTGCTTCTTGGCTTCTTCAACGTCATTGTACCAACTGGTTTTCTTGTAAAATTGCCTAGCAACCTCTTTGCTTACATGAACACCGCCGTAGGTGAATCTGCATTCATCAAGAGTTCCAACCACGTCGACAACCATGAGTTTGCGTTTCTCGTCAAAAGCGAGCTCAATTTTGCCGTCCTCGTTTTTGAGGCCAGCATTTTTGGCTGCTTCCGTAATGATGTTGTCAGCTTTTAGCAGTACCGCCTTGACTTCGGCAAGTTCAGCGTCTGAGAGGCAGCTGATTTGTTGGGCTTCATTCCATGTGATGTAGCGGTCGGTTTCTTCGAGTTTGGTGCTTACGTCGAAAATTGGTTTTTCAAGGGTTTCTCCGGGTTTTGGTTGGTGGTCTAAGCCAAGGTCTTGGAGCGTGACTTTGCCTTGGGCTAAGCGTTTGAAGACGGATGAGCCTTCGGGTAAGCCGTTGCGGTAAATGATTTCAAGTGGGATTAGGCAGTTTTTGAGTTCTGGCTTGTACATGCTGTAGTCTCGAGCTATTTTACCGTTTAATGTTGCAATTATTGGGGGGTAAACGTTTACCAGTGCCACTTCCATAATGTTGGATGGGTCAGCTAATTCGCCGACACGTACCGCCTTGCCAGAATCATTAACTAAGCCGCGATAGTGTGTGCGTACGCCAATGCGTTCAAGCTGCTCAAAACAGTAAGCACCCATCACTGCAAGCGCTTCACCTTTGCCATCAATATGGTCAGGCATTTCTCCCCAATCAAAAACACTAAAACGATCAGAAAAATCAAACCTACCAACACCCATAACATCACGAGATGCCGGCTTAATCACCTGTAAATCCTTAACACTACCCAATGTAAATCCCTCAAAGAGTGTACTTGATAGGTGAAATACTAAATTTACCCTTATATCACTTTATCCAAAATTTCGCAAGTTACTTTGTAGGGTAAAGGCTAAAAAATATTCAGAATAGCACCAAGTGAACTTTAAATCGAAAAATAATAAATTCACTTAGTGCCAAGTAGAAAGAGAAACAGTTGGTGTCAAATGGCAGAGCATAAAGTTGAATGCCAATTTCTTGAAGGCGTAAATTGCAAAGCAATATCTGATAGCGAAGAAGCAAAGGAAACTAGAAAAGATAGTTGTAATAATGATAACATAGAGGCTTGTTGTTATCTCTGCTCACATTATAATAAATGCAAGATAAGCTGTGCTTACTTAGGGGAAAACAAAAGAGTAGTTAAATACAAAACAATACTGCCCGAAGAAATTAAATGCTCTTCATGTAATAAGCAGATGGTTTTTAGGAAACTAAGCCTTAGAGTGGGTGGATGTTCAGGTCTCTTGAAAAGTCTTCACCCCGCCTTTGATACCATAGGCGAATTAGAAGAGGAACTACTTCCGGTTATTTTGTATATTTGCCCTAAATGTGGTAAATTGGAGTTTAGAATGCAAGAAGAAACAAAGGAAAAACTAATCGACAATACATTATGGGACCTATAGAATAACTGTCAAATTAACAAAACCTGACTTTACCATTTATTATCTTTAAAATGAAATTTATTTCACTGGAATGGCAGTATAAATATCCATTATCCAATTTCGTTGTAAGGGGTTGTTTTCTAAATAGACATAATGTGGTACCTTGCCAACGTTGGTCAAAACACAAAAATGAGGCAGATTCAAAACCGATTCTCTGGAATACTTGATTATGATAATCAAAACAAGAGACAATACGCCTAGACAAAAAAGGCTCATCAAGATACCTTAATACAAAACCATCATTGTGACACTTAGGGCAAAGAACCGCCAAGTCATCTATTTTTCTCGACCCTTTTACAATTTTATGATGAAAGCCACTTCTATGTTTTCCTTCTAATTCATCGCCATCACCATTCTTGTGATGAATAACCAAAGAATCAAAATCTGAGTAATCGCCACATACTGAACAACCACCCTTAAGTGCTCTACAATGACCCTGTTCTTCACAAACTCTAAACGTTCCTTCGACATTTACCACCTCTGTCATTTTACCACAATTATGGAATCTGCAAAAATCGCCAACAAGCATTGTGGCTTTGAGCCTTGTCGGTTTATCGTTAGTCATTTGACATAACAAATAAGGCTAAAATTAATAAATTGAATCAAAAAATCTTTGCCAACGTTATTTTGCGAACATTAAAAGAAAATGAAGATGAGATGTGCTTTATCCTAGGCAGTGTCTGATTTTTGCTGCTTCGACTAGGGCTTTGCGTGCTTCTGTTTCTTCGCCTTCGAGGTAGTTGATTAGGAAGTTGTTGGTGAAGTTTTCGTGTTTGCGGTGTTCTAGGGTGCGTGGTCCGAGTTTGGTGTCGATTTTTTCTTCTACTGTTTTGAGGTCGGCGAGGACGCGGGTTAAGGCGAGGCGTAGGGTGTCTACGTTCATGCCTGCTCGTTTGGCGACTCTTGGGTGCATTTCCATTAGCATGTTAATATTTTCCCAACTGACGTAGCCGCCTACGCTGCAGTAGTCGTGTTTTAGGTTGACGTAGTGTTTGGTTAAGGCTTTGTATTCGGGTTCGGTTAGGTCTTCGAGGGCTTTGGCACCTATGAATTCTGGTGGGAGACCGATGCTGTAAAGTGCTGCTGCGAATGTGATGGCTCGGGGTAGGCTGACTCCTGCGACGTTTCTGCTGTAGCCGAACAGGCCGATGTGTAGTTTTCTGGCGCGGCGTTGTGGCACGTAGGGTGAGATGCAGTTGACAAAGGGTGCGAGGACTTCAACGACGCTGATGTATTGGTTTTTGCATTTTTCAAGCACACTTGTGAGCATTTTGTCTTCTTCGGGTGTGATTGGGTCGGGTTCGCCGTTTGGCAGGCTATTGTTTAGGGTTTTTACGAATTCCTGTACCTGCTCAAGCGGGTAGTCATAGCGGGCGGCTGATTGGATGGTTACGGTTGAGAGTCCCTTGTATTCTTGCAGGAAAGCCTCTGTATTGTCTGGAGCAAGGTGTCCACGGAACGGTTTAGAGCCAACGCCCAAGATTGGGTGAATAGCTACGCCTGACTCTTTTTCAAGGCGTTTAAGTTTGAATAGCCCAATTTTGGAGAGCAGAACAGCTACGATTAAGCCGTAGTTTAGGGCTGGGTCGCTGCGGGCGATAAAGACGCGCATGTGTTTGGGTTTTACCGTTTTGATGTAGGGTTTAACGATGTTGTCTATGTTGTAGATGCTTTCAAAGTTTTCCACCAATGGGATAACGTTGACGGTTTTGGGGTTTGTTTCGCCAACCCAATCCTTAGCCTTGGTAGTTTCATCAAGCATAACTTCTTCATCGTGCACAATCGCGTTTTTGTAGTAATTGTACAGCCAAACGGGTTCTTTGCCGTCAGTTGTGAAAGGCAAAATAACCTCGAAAATGGGCGCGAAATCTTTCTTGTAAAAACTCGTCGCTGCATCATACGCCATTGGAATGTTTTGCAAGGTTTCAGTTACAACTTTCTTTTCTATTGCTTCGATTTTGGGGTTTGGAATACGGTAAGTTAGGAACTCATCTTTGCCGACGAGGTGATGTTCGAAAAACTTCCAGTGTTTATCCATTAATTTGCGCAGGACGCGGGTGTCGACGTCTTTGCCTTCGCTGTCCCACATGACTTCTTGGCAACCCAAAGTTTCGTAAGCGTAATATGCCTCAAACACTTCTGCGTTACCGTCAATGACGGGGGCTTTGCACCATTCAGGCACATTTACGTTGTCAGGATGCTGGGTTGACATAGTCTTAGGAATATTTACTTCAGTTTTCATAGTCTCATCTCTTCAGGTGTTCAAACACTGAAACATAGAGTTAGAAAAAAAGAAAATACAATACAACTATTTCAATTTTACAACTGAATCGTTGGCTTTTTCAACTTCTTTCTTCTTAGAAAGCTGATACTCACAGATAAGTTTTTGAATTTCTGGGTCGTCGAGCGCAAAAATTTTTGCAACCGCAATAGCTGCACCTTCCGGTTCAATTGTTACAACAGAACCTACGCCGCTTGGAACCCGCAAACTGCTGTAGATGTCGGCGCCGCCGAATTTTTCGCTGTAGGGTGGACAAGCGATTACGGGTTTGGAAGTGTTGGCGTCCATAAAAGCGCTAAGAGCATTTGAGCGGCCTGCAACGGTGATGTAGACTGCTTTTTCTGCTTCAAACTCTTTGATTACGTCAAGCACTTTTTCAGGGGTTTTATGAGCAGAGGCAACACGGAAAGCGTAAGGGATAGAGAGGATTTTTAGGTATTTGGCGATGTCTCGGGAAAAGTCAAGGTCACGTTCAGAACCCATAACAATGATTGCTTTACAAGCCATAACACGTTCACTACCCTTTGAAAATGCAAAACCTTTCTAATTAATTTTAACCCAAAACTTTCCAATTATACATAACAGTTTTAAGTGTGCCCAATTCAAAAATCAGCAATGAAGACAACACATGTAATCCGCGACATGAAATTAGCATGTGAAAACGCTAACAAAGCTTTCAATCAAAAAGATTACCAAGGCGCAGTTGAAAACTACCAAAAAGCATTACACCTATGCAGTTCACTGCCAGAAGACACAGAATTTGATAGACGCCGTTTCGAAGCCGCCATCCACGCAGGTCTATCTGCAGCTTACGGGCGACAGGGCAAACACATGGAAAGCTTCGCCGCAGCAAACAAGGCAATGGTTTTCTTTGATTTATGCGGCGAGTTAGATGCTGTAGAGACGGGCAAGTATTTGATGGCTCAAGTTAATCAAGGCACAGCTTTGGCAGCTTTAGGCTGTTTACCGGCAGCACTAGAGGCACTGCAGAGGGCAAAGGACTTGTTTAGCAGCAAATGCTTAGATGCGGCGCAGAACAGGCAGTGGCTGGAAATGGTTGAGGGAAACATTGCAGCCATACAAGCCCAAATCGAAAAACAGCAAAAGTAAGTTACATTACACTTTTAACGTTGAACACCATGACTATTTTCAAAAAGTGAACTCTTATGCAAACGTGGCGTCTCCTACCTTTTGAAACTCGCAATGCCGCTTGGAATATGGCTGTTGACGAAGCTATCCTGCAAGCGCGTATAGCTGAAAAAGTTCCCAACACCTTGCGCCTTTACCGTTGGAACCCGTCTGCGGTAAGCATCGGCAGAAACCAAACGGCGGAAGACTGGGTTTACCTTGAAAACTGCCAAAAACTCGGCGTTGACGTCGTACGCCGTTGCAGCGGAGGCGGAACCGTTTATCACGATTTTGAAGGCGAAGTAACCTACAGCGTCGCCGCCAAAGTCTCAGATTTAGGCAGCAACAGTGATGTAGCTAGTGTTTATTTTAAAATTTATGAAGCCGTAACCGACGCACTTAGGCTTTTGGGGGTTCCAGCTGATTTTAGCAGTGGAGACGCAAAAAACTGTCCAAACCTAACTGTTGGGGGCAAAAAAGTTTCGGGTAGCAGCCAGAATCTTAGCCGCGGATATGTCCTGCAGCATGGTACTTTGCTTCGAAGTGTAGACGTTGACGGGATGTTTCAGCTCCTTAAGCTTAAGGATGCTACTTGCGTGCAAGCTGCTGACATTGCCAGAAACAAAATAACAAGCGTCCAAGCCGAATTGGGCCATAAAATAAGCTCCGACACACTTGCCAATGCGTTAAAGCAAGGGTTTAAGGCGATTTTGAAAATTCAGCTGCAAGAAGCCCAGTTAACGCCTTACGAGCAGGAACTCGCCGAAATCCTTTACGAAGACAAGTACGCAACAACACAATGGACGCTCGGCGGCAAAACCGCATAGCTCACGTTATTCTTTGTGCCACCGTACGCCCTGCGCTGTGTCCTCAACTACGATGCCCATGGTTTTGAGTTGGTTGCGGATTTGGTCGGCTTCTTTCCAGTTTTTGGCTTTGCGGGCAGCTTCCCGTTTCTGCACTAAAGCGTCAATGTCACTGGGCAGGGCTTCTTCTGCGTCTACTTTGCCGATTACGCCAAGCACGCTGTCAAACCCTGTCATTACGTTTTCAAGCTCTTCTGCTTCATTTTTGCTGACTAAGCCAGCGTCAAGCAGGTTGTTGATTTCCCGGACAAAGTCGAACAGGGATGCAAGGGCAATGCTGATGTTTAGGTCGTCATCCATTGCGCCGCCGAAGCAGTCTTTGACGTGGCTGATTTGCATTTGGACTTTTCCGTTGCTGTCTGTGCCGTCTGCGTCGTGGAGTCGGCGGACAAAGTTTTTGAGGCGGTCAACTGCGCTTTTGGCGGAGCATAAGCCTTCAAACGTGAAATTGAACTGCTGCCGATAATGCGTAGAGAGCAACAGGTAACGGATGGCGATTGGGTCATAACCCTTCGCGAGCAGGTCGCGGAGCGTGTAAAAGTTGCCCAGGCGTTTGCTCATTTTTTTGCCTTCAACTTGCAGGTGCTCGTTGTGCATCCAGTAATTGACAAACGTTTTGCCCGTCGCCGCTTCGGATTGGGCGATTTCGTTTTCGTGATGGGGAAACATGTTGTCGATTCCGCCGCAGTGAATATCAAAGGTTTCGCCTAGAAACTTCATACTCATCGCGGAGCATTCGATGTGCCAGCCTGGTCTGCCTTTTCCCAGTTCGGTTTCCCAGTAGGCGTCTCCGTCCTCAGGTGTCCATGCTTTCCAAAGAGCGAAGTCTTGGGCTTCTTCTTTGCAGTACTCATCTTGACTGACCCGTGCACCAGCTTTTAGTTCGCAGACCTTCAGGTGTGACAGCTTGCCGTACTCTGGAAACTTGCTTACGGCGTAGTAGATGGAGCCGTCCTCGCCACGGTAAGCCACGCCTTTCTCCAGCAGGGTTTTGATGATTGCGACCATTTCAGGAATGGTATCGGTTGCGCGTGGGTACTGGTCGGCGGGCTGGATGTTAAGTTTGGCAATGTCTTCAAAAAACGCCTTCACGTAAAAGTCCGTGTACTCACGGAGCGGAATGCCTTTGGCTTGGCTGCCTTTGATGGTTTTGTCGTCGACGTCTGTTAGGTTCATGACGTGGAGAACTTTGTAGCCGATGTGTTTTAGCCATCTTTTTAGTAGGTCTTCGAACACAAATGCGCGGAAGTTGCCGATGTGTGCATAGTCGTAGACTGTTGGGCCGCAGGTGTACATTTTGATTTTGCCTGTTTCTATGGGTTGTAAGTGTTCTTTTTTGCGTGTTAAGGTGTTGAAAAGGCAGAATGCGTGTTGGTTTAGGGTCACTTTCTCAGCTCAGGAAAGTTTGGGGGGTTAGGTTATTTAAGGATTGACTATGGCTGTTTTGGGGTTTGGCTATAATGGTGTGTTGTTCTACAGTAGGGTGCTTGGGGGTTGTTTTGGTAAATTTTATATTTGCGGGTTAAAGGTGTCTTGTATAATAAGTATTGTATAGGAAGAAATCATTAATGAGTAAACTCCAAATAACAACAACGATTCTAGCCATAGCACTAATAGCCTCAATGATAGGCAACATATACCTCATAACACAAACCACCCCATCAAACGCAACAACCCGCGTAGAAATGGTAAACACCCTTAACCAAATCCAAGTAAAAATTGACACTGAACTATCCCGCATGGGTCAAAGCCTCGCCTACGCTGCAGAACAACTCAGCACCACAGGCTTAACCGGAACCCAAGCAGACACCATCCTCACCGCCTTGGCAGCAAACAGCACCTACATTGTTGACGCTGGCACCCAAAACATGGACAACATCATGGTAGCCGTACAACCAGCAGAATACAAAGACACCATAGGCCAATACGTCGGCGAACAAAAATGGTTAAACACCAACCCCAACGGCGACATCACCCCAGTAATGACCCCCGTCATAACCATGATAGAAGGCTTCCAAGGCAACGCCATAGCAGCACCAGTCTTCAACACCGACAAAGCCCAAATCGGCGTAGTCAGCATAATATTTGACCCACAAGAACTCCTAACAGCCTCAATCCAAGCAGTAACAGAAGACACACAGTACGAATTCACCGTTATGCAACCAAACGGCTTAATCCTGTTCGATTCACACAGCCAAACACTAGTCAACTTCTTTACTGAAACAACCAACACAGAAGTTTTAGCCGTGGGACATCAAATCGCCCAAACAAGCAGCGGATACAGCACATACACCACAGATGGACAAGCAAAACAAAGCTACTGGACCACAATCAGCGCCTACGGACAAGAATGGCGACTAATAACCCACCACACAAACTAAAACAACCCTCTTCACTTTTTTAGAGCCTTTTTAAGCCAACCTTTTTCTTCTTTTTAATGTCATAATTCAGGCGTTCTTAAGTGAAACCATTTAAACAAAGTAAAACGAGACTGTTTTTAACAAAGGAAAAAAAGGGCATGTTCAAACTAGACAACACCACACTACACAACTCCACAATCTACGACACCCAAGTCCGCAACACAATCCCATACTATGACGCCTTCTCCACACACAAACAATCAACCTCATAAAAGCAGCAAAGAAATGTGGAGACAATTCCAACTATCCAAAGGAAAAACCACCCAAGCAGTAGAAGAACACCTAAAAAGATTCGACGTAGAATAGCGCCCAATAACTCTCAAGCAACACAGTGAATTACTAAAGGAAACGGGGTTTACAACCGTTGAGTTCTTATAGTACTCATACATGCAAACAGGATTTTATGCAATAAAATGAAGCCAAGCGGAAACTAAAATGAAATTATTTACAAAAATTAGTAGCAACCAGGTTTTAATTCAGAGGAATAGACCAAACACAAACCTTATTTTGATTCTCAAGTAATGGGTAATGCGTTGGTTTAAGAATGCCAAAGTTCTCAGAAAGACAAGGGATAACTAAGCCAAAAGTTGAAATACAAATAGAATCAATAGATAATGACCTAAGAAATTGCTTATGGAACGCAATCAATCACGTTTATTTTGAACCTTATTCGTTTTATGGAAGGCAGATTACGGAAAGTTTGTGCAAGTTCCTGAAACTCTTATGGCACGAGTTTTTTAAAAGTCAAAACGATGAAATTACTGAAAATTACGGAGTCCAAGCGATACACAACCTTAGAGACCATTACTTTAAAGCCCCATGGTATGAAATTTATGATTTGATTGAATTCTTTGCCAATAGATTCCCAAATAAACCAGCAAACAATGCGTTCATAAGCGAATGTAATGTAATTCTTGAAAGAGAATTATCTGGTTATCGTTTTGTAGGAACTTACTTAACACCGATAACATCTAAGATAGAAATTGAAGAAATTGAGCAAGCTATATCATCACCTTTTAATTACGTTAACCAGCACTTCGAAACTGCGCTAAAATTATTGGGAGACAAACAATCGCCCGATTATAGAAACTCTATCAAAGAATCCATATCGGCTGTCGAAGCTATTTGTAAACTAATAGCAAAAAATGACAAGACTGAGCTTGGTGGCGCTTTGGCGACAATTGAACAACAAGGAAAAATCAATATACATCCAGCCCTGAGAAGAGCATTCTTGAATCTATATGGGTACACTAGTGATGCAGACGGAATACGACATGCTCTTAAAGATGAAAAAATAACTTCGGATTTTGATGAGGCAAAATTTATGTTAGTTGCTTGTTCTGCATTCGTAAACTATCTTGTCTCTAAAACCGCCAAATCTGAGATTATGACCAACTAAGATTGGTTTTAGAGTTTGGTTTGCTACTATGAGGGCATGTTAACCCTTATGGACTACTGACATAAACATCATTTGCTCGACCAAGCCACTTTCGCCAGTTACCCAGACTTCATTAACCAATTTAATCGCCTTCTTGACTTGTTCACTGGTGCTTGGAGGAAAAACAACAATAAGGTAGCTGCCGCCGCTTGGCAAGCAACTATGTAACTGGGCAAGCCGTTCGCTCAGCCGTCCCAATCTGACCTCTGAGGCACATTCGATACCAACAACCAAGCCCTCGTCGTTCTTTCTCTTGGGCAAGTTCAAACTGAGCATAGGAGAAATTGCGGTTTTGGCGGTTGTTGCTGCCGTGGTGGGCTCGCTTTTGACGCTTGGGTTAACCCGCAAAAAACATTAAGGATAGGTTGTTATTGGAGACCCTGTTTTATTCTGCTTTTATTTTAGGGCTTTTTTAACGCTAAAATTCTTTTTAGGGCACGCTGCGCCGCTGGTTTAACAGTTGGAGAGTGAATCCTAGAAAAAACATGCTTTAAATGGGCCATGCAAGTGCCCGACCGCATCGTGCTATTCACTGCTATTCTGCTGCTTTACTTTTCATACCAACCTATTAGCCTCCAAATAGAAACTCATTGCAGAAACCTATAGGGGGCCTACCATTTCAAAGAGGGGTAGGCTCTACCTGCGTCTCTATGATTCCAAAACTGCAATTTACTAAGAGGGGTAGGTGCTATTGACTGAAAAACACGCCAAAAGCATGTTAAAAACCAGTGTTTATGGGTCTGTTGCTATGGCTTGGCAAATTTTGTCGGCAACAAACCGTGAGCCTTCCTGTGTTAGGTGTACGCCGTCTGAACTGTATTCTGGATGAGCCGCCATTTCATCGTAGAAGTCAATCAATGGCAAACCTGTCTCGGCGGCGATTTGACGTATTTGAGGTATAATTTGTGTTTGCAGAATGGTGCTGTTTGGTCCAAGACTGTCATCAAAAATTGGCGGCGGCACCACCAAGTAAATCTGCGGTTTACTTGGCAAATCTTGGAACTCTGCAATCAGCGTTTTGTAATCTTTTGAAAAGTTGCCAATTAGGGGTTGGTACCATGTGATGGCATCGTTTGTGCCTAACAGTATCACCACTTTGTCTGGCTCAAAATCTTTGGCTTGCTCAAAAACCGATTGATTCATGTACGGTTTCGCAGTAGCCAACGACACCGAAGCTAAACCAACACCAAAGTTACCAACCGAATAATTGCCACCTAACCTTTGCGCCAAATTACTAACGTAACTGGAACCCTCTGTTATGCTATCACCCACACAAGCAACACGAACCCCACCCTCACTGGGCATTGACAAAAACATAACCACCAAACCCAAAACAACAAACAAAACACAAGCAACAAACAGTTTAGTTTTCATCCAGCATCAATAAGCAATATAGGCGCGTTCCACCGTTAAAGCCTTTAAACAAAAACACCACCCACACAAAATAAACCAGCGATTCTTAACCAACCAAGATTTCAAAATGTTCAGACCAGCAGAAGAAAAAACCGACAAAAAATTATACACAACAACAGCCGTGTGCTTGAAGAGAAAACAGTTAAACAGTAACTTGTTTACCTGTAAAATTGTGTCATGCTTAAATAGCCTGTTTTGTTATTCGTTTAAATTGGAGGCTTAAAGAAAGTGCCTGCTATAGAAGTCGGAAGAATATGCGTTAAACAAGCTGGTCGCGAACAAGGCAAAAAATGTGTCATCATTGATGTAATGGATAAAAGCTTCATCCTTGTTACTGGACCAAAAAAATTAACTGGAATCAAAAGACGAAGAGTTAACTTAAACCACGTTGCACCTCTCAACGACAAAGTCGACGTTAAAAGAGGCGCCTCAGACGACGAAGTTACTCAAGCCTTAGACGCCGCCGGTAAAACAGAGTTAATGAAAGCTTAAATTTTAAATTCAAACTTTAATTACCTCAACTACATCTTTTTCTTTCAACTCAAGGAGAGCATACCCACTAATGCCAAGAACCAGCCCTCCATGGGAAACTAAACGTGAAACCTTGCAGAAAACAGAGGACCACACCAACCCCAAATTTGGCCATAAACCCTCTGAACGACCAGCAGAAGAATACATCAAATACGGCGTCATCAACCTTGACAAGCCAGCTGGACCAACAAGCCACGAAGTTGCCGCATGGACCAAAAAAATCCTAAAACTGTCCATCATCGGTCACGGGGGAACATTAGACCCACAAGTAACCGGTGTGTTACCTGTCACCTTAGAGGATTCTACAAAGATTGTTCAAGCACTCCTCTACACAGGCAAAGAATACGTTTGTGTAATGAAACTTCACGGCGACACACAAGAAGACAAAGTCCGCAACATCTTAACAGAATTTGAAGATTTAATCTACCAAAAACCTCCACTACGCTCGTCAGTTAAACGTCAAATCCGCACAAGACGCATCTACTACAACGAATTCATAGAAATGGACGGCCGCAACGTGCTGTTTAAGGTAGGCTGCGAAGGCGGAACATACATCCGTAAACTTTGCTATGACATAGGTGAAATACTTGGTGTTGGCGCTCACATGCAAGAACTAAGACGTACCCGCGCAGGACCTTTTACGGAAAACAGTCCAACTCATGTTAACTTGCATGATATAGCTTACTGGTTTGGCGAATACCAAACAAAGAAGGACCCAGCAATTTTGCACAAATTTATTCAGCCGATGGAGTCTGCGCTTGATTTGATTCCAAAAATTGTAGTGCGGGATTCGGCGGTTGATGCTCTGTGTCATGGTGCAAGTTTAACTGCGCCAGGTGTGGTATCGGTTGATTCGGGGATTCAAAAGGATACGTTGGTTGCGGTGTTGACGCTTAAAGGTGAAGCCATCACGCTTTCAAAAGCTGCTGAGCCGACTGAAAGGATTTTGGAACTTAAGCACGGCGTTGTTGCTACTCCTGAACGCGTGTTAATGCAAAGAGGCACTTACCCGAAGGTTTGGAAAACCGGTAACGAAAATGACCAAGAATAAACGGGAACCAGCCGAACACTATTTTTCTTCTGCCCCCACTTCCCAAGCAAATTACGGGTTGGTACGGGCGAACCTTTGTGGCAGAAACTTTGAGTTTGTTACTGCTTCCAGTGTTTTTTCTAAAAAACGCATTGACATTGGCACGCAGCTGCTTATTGAATCAATGGTTCTTCCAAAAACTGGTTCTGTTCTGGATATCGGTTGTGGGTATGGCGCTGTTGGCATTTCAGCAGCCAAATTTAATCCTTCACTTAAGGTTTGCATGACTGATGTGAACACGCGAGCGGTTAGTTTGGCGAAAAAGAATATTGAGCGTAATCGTGTTTTTAATGCTCAGGTGCGGTATGGTTGTTTGTATGAGCCTGTTTTGGGTTTGCAGTTTGATTGTGTGTTGTCTAATCCGCCTGTGAGTGCTGGTATGGATACGGTGAAGGCGATTATTTCGGGTGCGCCCGCGGTGATGGTGGAAGGGGCTGTTTTGGAGATGGTTATTCGGTCAAAGATTGGCGCAAAGTTGTTGCCGGCACTATTTGTTGAGACTTTTGGTAATTGTGAAGTGTTGGCTAGGGGCAGCGGGTTTAGGGTGCTGCTTGGAAAACGTGTGGCTCCGGTTGAGGGCGAAAAATCAGTGTTTTGACACCCTTTGTCTGCCAAGAATTTTTATGTTCAACCCGTAACAATCAATCTAAAAGGAAATGAAAAACAAGATGTCTGATGACAACAAAAGAGAAAGAATCACAATCCGCCTAACC
Organism: Bathyarchaeia archaeon; assembly: GCA_050108115.1. Taxonomy (GTDB): domain Archaea; phylum Thermoproteota; class Bathyarchaeia; order Bathyarchaeales; family Bathycorpusculaceae; genus Bathycorpusculum. Next base: position 1,128,409 of record JBNIDP010000001.1, read on the forward strand.
AAACGCTACCTTGACCTTCTTAACACATTAATTGAGAAAGGCGTTTACAACAGTCGAAACGAAGCTATCCGCGACGCATTAAGAATAATGTACGAATATCACGGCTTGAAAGTTGCTCCAGAAAAGAAGGGCACCTTCAAAGTAAAAGACGAACTTGATGAAGAACAGGAATAACTTAGAGGGTTATTGAGAGGTTTTTTGTTTCTGTTTCTTGGGTGATAAGCGGGATTTCATAGTGTTGGAATAAGCGTCGCAGGGCGTCTTTGATTATTTCTGTTTGGTTTTCGTATAGGCCGTCTTTTATGAGTTGTTCCATGCCTGTTAGGTATGGTTTTGTCATTTTGATGTCAACGCGTTTTTGCATTTTGGTCACTCTGTTTGATGTTTGTTTGAATGGATGTTTTTAAGATTTAATCAGAAATCGGGTATGTCAAAATCTGAATCAAACCTCAATACCGAAAGTTCAGACAACTTAAATCCCCAAAAACAAAAAGAAACCCGTGAAAAAAATGCCAATCTACATGATAGAAAAATACGTCATAAAAACAGACAAACTAACCGAATTCGCAACATACACCAAAAAATACCTAAACTGGCTCCAACAAAAACGCCCAACACTCTACAAAGAAGTAAAAACACACCAAATGCTAAACCAAATGTTCGGCGACCACTACTGCCAACAAATGGAAATCTGGGAATACCAAAACCTCACCGACCTAGAGAAAACCTGGACACGCCTAATGCAAGACCAAGAACTAAACACCCAAGTTTTCCCCGAATTCGCAAATTTCATAGTGCCAGGCAGCCACAAAATCGAAATCTGGGGACAAGCCACCCCATAAACTACTGGTTTTTAGCATGCTTTGGGCTGGTTTTCCGTCAATAGCACCTACCTCTCTTAGTAAATTGCAACTCTTAGTTGGGTAGAGCCTACCCCTATCTGAAAAGTATAGACCCCCTATAGGTTACTGCAATGAGTTTCTAATAGGACACTAATAGGTTGGTTTACTTTTTAAAGTAACAGAATGGCAAAGACGACAGCAAAAGCAATGACAGCACTGAACAGCGCAATACATTCAGGCTTAGCATGACCCATTCGGCAGCTTCAAACCATTATCACCACAAACAAAAAATTATAAAAAAAGTAAAAAGAAAAAAGAGTTTAGCCCAAACCATGTTTAGGCTTTATCCTGCAACTTACCCTTAAGCTCAACATTCTCTTTCTGCAAAGTATCTACCTTCAAAGCAAAAGCCTGAAGCACACCATTAAGTGCGGTCATCATATCTGATTGGGCAATCTGGAGAGTCTGAACTCTAGCGCCCAGAGCCTGCAGATTTTGTGCTAATTCAGGAGAGAGCTGAACCTGTTGTTTTTCAGTCATTCTTGTTCACCTCTGTTGCAGTTGTTTTAAGTTTTTCAATTTGTTCCTGAAGCAATTGACATTTCGCCTCTAACGCTTCTTTATCATTGAGCAACTGAAGCAGTATTGCTGAATGTTCATCTTGTTTCTTAGCTAAAGCTTTAGTACAGCCTAATGCAAAACTGGTTAAACTGCTTGCATCGAAGAAATCATGCTCAACTTCCCCCGTTTCTTTGTTTACCGGTTTGAGAATAGCAAATAAGTCATTTTCGGGTGGTCGAATCTTGTCTTTTGCATAATTGTCAGATATTTGCGGGTTCTTCTCACCCCATTGCTTAACAATTTCTAGGTCGTCATATTCGTCATAAAATCCATATCCGTTGGTACCAGCGCGGAAATATGTAGAATACACATATGTCCAGTGATCACCAGAATTGCCAACATATGAGCCACCGTTTGGTATTAGATTGTTGTAACAGTAAATGTTGTTACCGCCATCTGCTCGCAGGTGTGAAACATCAATGTTTCCGTGGCAAACAATTGATGTTGAAACTGTTGTGCTACCTGTCATAGTAACATCTGTAAAAGTAACTGCGCTATTAGTGTTAAGGGATTGGTTAGCAAAGTTTGTCATGCCTGTAGTTATGGTTGGGATAAGACCGGTAGCTAAAATTCCAGAATTAATTTCGCTTGCAGGGTGATAATGCTGTTCTGATGGGAATGAAGAAGGCTTGTCAGGTATGTTATTCCAGAATGGTGTGCTCCAAAAGTTTGTTATGTCACTTCTTGGATGAGTATGTGCACCAACACTAGAAGAATAGCAATGAGGGTCTAAAGTTATGTATCCAGTGTCAGTTTCGTTTCTGAAAACTATTGTGCTGTTTGTGCCGTTGAACTTTATCTTGCCTGTGAATGGAGCGGTTTGTCGTGTTGCGTCACGAGGGTTGAAACTGGCTGATACAACGCCCAACCAATATTCGTCAGGAGAACCTAAAGCTAAACCAGATGTTAGCGGATTCAAGCTAGTTGCAACATTACCGTTAAGTTGGAAATTGCCATTAAGATTTAATTTTGTATTGATCTCAACCCAATCATTTTGTGCGTTATATATCTCATCGCATTGCACTTTGTTTAAATAGATATTAGCGGGTGAACTTGTGTCGGCCCTAACTAAAAATAAAGTGTCATAAGCAGAGCTCCTAACATTTTTGTATACATCCCGCCATTGCCATGTACTGTTGTAAAACTGATATTGTCGAATAGCGTTTGTTGTTGTATTATAATAGAAAGACCAATGAACGGGATTAGATTCTGGAGCAGGGTCAGTTACATGCTGGGGATAGCCGCCTATTGTTCCGGCAGTACCAAGTGGTTGCCATCGTTCGGATTCTTTGATGTCATCACTATTGTATAGAGGAGTGTCCTGATACAAAATTTGATTATCTGTACGGTAATATTTTGCTCTGTTACCTGTTGGTGTGGGGAGAACAGTTCCGGATGCGCCAGGATATAATCTTTGTGCATCGGCATCACTTGGAAGAATTTCAGTTCCGGTCAGACTAAAAATTGGAGGACAACCTTCGCCAAGCCAGCCTTGACCCATCATAATAGCACCACCACCTGATTGCTTCTGTGGATCACTTGAAGTTGCTATATGTCCAAAAGATTCAAAGTCTTTTTCAACAAAGAAAGCATAATTAGTGCTTAGCATTGGGTCCATGAAAAATTGTTGATTTCCCTGCTCTCTATATGCCGAACTTCGATCCTGAGGGCTAACTTTTGTAACCCAAAGACAAGGTAATGGTGCATAATCACTTGCGGGATATGTTTGACCCCAATTATAACTATAAGCAGGGGTCAATTCTTCATTTTTCCAAGGGCCTTCGTCGATGCCTTTACGGTGTACATTTAAAACAAGACCTGTATCTTTAAAGCTGTGATAACCACCCCATGAAGCGTTACCTGTGCCGTCATCTAGAGAGTTTGCAATTGTAGTTACTGTTCCTTGGTTGATTGAAAAGGAAGCAGATGCTAGCCCTCCGAGAAATGATACGGAACCATCTACAGATAAGCCAGATAATGAAACAGTTGATCCCGATGTCAAGACTGGAGTTCCGTTTACAGTCAGGTTTCCTGCTACTTCTAGTGAGTCATCTGTTTTTAGTGTATTAGGGGCTGAACGGTAAAGGTTGGTGTCAAAATTTGTGCCAGTAGGGTCATTCCAACGGATATGCCCACCTGTATCTATTACCATCCGTGGATTGCTTTCCGAATCTAATCTAGTGAGGAAAGCCCAGTAACTAGGTGAGTCCGCATGACGACCGCATATTGAGCCATAACTATTAAAGTTACCATATAAGGTATCGCCACCTTTGTCGACCCAGTGTCCGCCTCTGTAGTGATAGTTGATTCCCCAGATTTTTTGAACCGCTATTTCTGATTGACCTGCATTTTTACCCGACATTGTTAATCTAAGCTTTGTCACCCAGTTAGTTGTGAATGGTGCATATATCCGATTACTTGTATTATTGTCTACATCGTAAATAGTGTGCCATAAACTGTCTTGTGAGGAGTAATATTCGATCATCACATTGGTGGCAATGCGATCGTAAATAAAATTAATTCCAACACTTGACCAATAATGAACATCACTTGGAAAATCTATTTCAATAATTTGAGGATCATCAGCCGTCCATCTTGCAGAAAGCTCTGGGCTTGAACCAAACAAATTAGATATATCACCAGATGTAAAAGGTTGAGATGCTATTATAGTGAACCGTTTGTCGGCGTAAGCCAAGTAATTGTCATAAGAACCAAGACTTGCTTTGGAATTCACGTTTCCACTGGGCAATATTTGTGCTACTAAGCCGCCTGAAACTATTAGTGAGTCATCTGTTTTTAACATATTAGGCGCTGAGCGGTAAAGATTTGTGTCAGAACCAATTATTAATTTGTTGTTTAAAATGTCTAGAGACAGCAATGGGGTGGTTGTCCATAAATCGGGATTACCTGCACTTGGGGACGCATTTAAGAATTCCAAATATGTGCCGTTCCATCTAATGCCTGCATGGCGCACTCCATCTCTTCTAAAAATCATAGATGCATAGTTTGAACTGGTTCTGCTTAGTAGGCTTGTGTAGAAGTTTGATGAATTATGTGAAACGATTATGTCTGCTGATTCACATGTTAAATCCGAAGTAGTTTTCAAAATATTAGAACCAGAACGATAAAGATTAGCATCTCCGCCGATTAGTAAGCCGCCGCTTGACCCTTGTGTGGGTAGAGATAGCAGGTTGTTAATGTTGATTGTTGTGCTTCCACTTAGTGGGTATAGGTTGTTTGTGTAAACGTTGTCGAATGTTCCGTCTACCATGTTTTCACCTCATAAACTGAAAAATCGATTGTAAAATGTTCAGTCTGTAAATTGACTGATTTTTGTTTTAAACTTGTTATATTCGTATTAATCACCACAAACTATCACGGAAAGCTGTAATTTAAACAATTTTATCGATTAAAAATTGTAAAATAAACACTACATTTCAAAAATTATTACAAAAATCAAATATTTGAAACTGTATTTCTAAAAAATATTAAAACAAAAGACGCCGAAAAAAGTGCATTAAAAACAGTAAACACTTTTTTTCTAAAATCGTAAAAACAATCGGCGTATTATTTTGGTATCAACAAACTTTTTTCAACATGCCAATGGCGCTGTTTTCAGTCAATACCGACCTACCCCTCGCAGGGTTTTTTAGATCGCCTATTGGTTACTGCAATGAGTTTTTAATAGACCCCAAATAAAAGTTAGGAGTTAAGGGTTTTTGTGGTTGACTTTTGAGTGCTGAATAGGTATACCCAAAAGATCAGTCCGATTGTGGTTGCTGCAATCATTGGAATTGCAATTTGAGACAGAATCCCAATAGCCACATCTAACGGTTGAACCAGCACCAAAATAAGCCCCATCGCCATAGACTCTAAAGATAAACCGAGCAAGCCAGCTTTTATCAGGCTGTTTTTGCCTGAAATTTTCATCCAGACTAAACCGCTGATTAAGCCGATGGCAACAGTTGAAATTGTGCAAGGCAATGCTGTGGCTCCGCCTACAGTGTAACGGTGCAAACCACCGATTATTCCGGCAATTACTCCGGATATGGGTCCGCCAGCTATACCTGCAATCATTACGGCTAGTTCTCTGACGTTGATTATTGTTCCATCGGGGAGTTTGGTGCCCATTAGTGTTGCAAATACCGCGAGCAATCCAAGCAGGATTCCGATGCTGATTTTGGAAATGCCAGATTTAGCCGAAGGGTTGAAGGGTTTTGTTCGTAGGCAAATTAGTGCTATTATGATGATTAAGGCGGCGGTGCTTAGTAGCGCAAGGGTGCTTGTTAAGGCTGTAAGGTCAACCATGATTTTGGTCGCTCCAGCTCAGGTTGAAGCGTGAACTATCACCAGTCGCCATTGAGTAGTATAGAGACCGATTGTTGTCCAGCAAGCTTCTTTGTTCACTACTTTACCTGAAGAGTCAGAGAGGTCCTTGTCATAGTAACTGTATGTTCCGTAGCCTGTGTTCTGTGCTACAACTTGGCTTGTAAATGCTTGTACTTCGGGGTAATCGGTGTATATTGGGTCAGTTAGCAGGTTTTTGCCTTGCTGCGCGGGGTCTGGGTCAAAAATTAAAGTGCCGTTTAACTGCATAGACCACAATGAGAAGGTTCCATCTTCAATTATTGGTTCAGCGTATTTTTTTATCAAATCGTATGGTTGAATTACAATGCTCAAGCTGCCGATGAACTGGTTATTTGAGTCAAATACAGGTGCAACCATAACTACGCCGTAGAAGCCTTCTACCAGAAGTATCATGTCACTCATTGCAGGGCGCATGGTTTGGTGCATGTAAAGGTCCTGTTCTTGGCTGCTGATGTCTTGGCCTTCGATGCTGGCGTAACTGGAAGGTTCAACAGCTAACAAAATGTCATGTGCGTCAGCGGTGGCAGCGTTAACTATCAAGGAGTTACTGTCAACTAACTGGGTAAGCAATGCTCTTGCTTGTGTACCAGTTAATCCCGTAGAGGAAAGCTGAATGCATGCATCAAGCAACACTGCGTCAAGGCTTTGCAGTTCACCTTTTATTTGAGATTGAACTTGGGCAAGACTGCCTTTAAAGTCAAGTTGCAGGTTGGTTTGAGTGTTTTGCTTGTTTAATTCAAGATTTAAAGTATATTGGTAAACGTTTACTGCAACAGTTAAGATTAACGTTGCAACCAAAATTAATGTTAACAGTTTTGTTTTGCTCGTAAATATTCAACCCCTTAGTGAATATTAAGTTACCATATAAAAATTTAAAGCATCAAAAATCTAATCCACAAGTAAACAATCAGCTCAGCAAATCTGACAAAATCGCCCCTCCCGCAACACACAATTCCTTACTAGTCGACAACTGTCATACAAATCCGCCGTAGTCATAACCAAAGCTAACCATGTTTAACCAAAATATAGCCAAGCAAATCAATCAACAAACAAGAATTTTCATCCGCCAAACTTGACGTTGGTTCATCAGCCAACAAAACCGCTGGTTCATTAACCAACGCATGAATCACCGCAACATGCTGCTTCTCACCGCCACTTAACACGTCAGGAAAACGCACCGAACCTGACCCATAAGCAACAAGAAGACTAAGGACTTTGGAATTACCCGAGAGTATCAGGTATGACGATATTTAAGAATACAAACATGGATTATCTTCTTAATTCACAAGAATACAGAAAACCCGATATCAGTATTCCAGTGTTTTGTGCACTATTTTTTTCAGTGTTAATGTATAAAAATGAAGAAGACAAATCTTTGGAAATATTAAAAAGTAAATTTCTTTGCATATCAAGATATTCGACACTTTGAGCAGGGCTTCTTCTGTTAATGCAACGCATTTTCAATACATCATCGGGGGCATCCAAAAAAATCGTGTAAAATGGTCCACCATAATGAGCAAAACAAGCCAACAGTTTTGGAAAGAAGACACTCTGTTTTACATTAACCCTTTCAGATAGCCAAATATAATCTGCAATTGTTGCCTGAAGGTACTCCTCAACCACTACAATGCACCCAAATTTTTTGGGCAAATAAACTGTTAAAATAAAACGGCAAAATACACTTAAAGCGTCAAATATTAGAAACAGGTTGAACAGGTTTTTTAGAATTTCAGGATTATTTTTTATTATTACTTCAATTGGGTAGGTGGAGTCTTGACCTTTTTTTAGCATCAACCTTGCTAAAGTTACTTCCAATATACGAGTAAGTAAGTGCCCTCTTTTTAAAACAGTCTTTGAAGCTTTGGTTCCGTTTTTAGTTAGTAAAGAGAGTAATTGAGTGATTTGAGTTGATTTGCCAGCTCCAACTGGCCCTACTAACGCTATGATACAGGGCTTCAAAAAACTATCACTTGCGTAAAAAAGACCCTTGTGTGCGCTTTCTATACCTCAGCTGCTTCACCGCTACTTCAGACAGTTAAATTTCCTATCATAGAGCAAGTTGTTTTCATTACTTTGTCACTTTATTTGCGTTAAAATTATTTTAAAGGTCGGCTCCCATGTAACTTTGGGAATCGTAATGCTTAAGCAATACACAACTAAAATAATTCATTTTTTGCCTTGATGAATGGTTTTGTGGGGTGTCATCACGACAAGGGAAAGGAGAATAAAAATACCGCTCAACCCTTTCACACCGTCAATAAAGCAGTGAAGTGAAGCCAATAAACAGGGAATTTTTGGTCACAGTTTAGTGCTTACCCGAAATATCGGCAAATTATTTTGGTCAATAACCGTTAAGTAGCGAATAAATGCTTCATCGTTAATCCAAAGTTTGGCAGTTTTATTTCCCCAAGCTTGCGCTGTTATGCTGATGCGTCGTGCTAGAGGTACACCGTAATTTATCATGGCGCAGTGCATGTAACCTATTAAACTATGGATTCCACCGATTGCATTGAGCAACTTTTCAGACAGTTCCGTTACGAGTTTAAGCAAGAGCGCGCTTTGGATCCGGTCAACAGTTTGGATCACGGCGTCAATAAATCGGCGTTTGTCTAAACTTAAAACTCGAAACCACATGTTGCGTCTAATTGATTTTTGCTTTAGTTTAGTAAGGAATTGTCTGCCGCCTTGCTTTATCATGTTGGGTATGTCAAGTTTTTGTGTTTGAATACTTTCTTTTTTTGAGGCGTTTGGGCGTTTTTGGATAATCATGTTTTTTGCCTCAATTTTGGGTGGAAGCCTGAGCGTTTTTTGTGGCTGTTGTTTTTCTTACAGGGGGGTTTTTGGAGTTTGGGGGGCGTGCCTTGTTTGTTTTATTTATGGGTTTTTTGTTGGCTCCAATCTGTAAGTGTTCTAAAATGCCTATACAAACGCTCAAGCAGTCCTCGCAAAGGCTTAAACCGTATTTGAGGATGAGGATTTGTTTGGTTTGTTTGCAGATTTGACAGTTACCTGTTTTGGTGCCTATTAGCATTATTTTTTGTTGATGGCTGTTTGGGGGGGTTTGTTTTGAGGTTGCCTGCATTAGTTTTCACCTGTGTTTTCGTTTTTTGGTTGGTATGTTCTGCAGTAGTGGTATTCTGTTGGGGCGTTGCAGAATTTTTGGAGTTTTAGGCACCATGCTACATGGTTTGTTCGGTGGGTACATCTTTTTAGAGGTTCTAATGTAAAAAATTGTTGCTTCATTTTGGCGCACCCTTATTGGTTGGCAGACAAACGGTAACTATTTGTCGTTACAAGAGATATATAACATTTACCAAAATAACCGAATTCACAAAAACAAAACAACCAAACAAACAAAGACACAAACCACCGTAAACCTTTAAATGCCGCAGAAAGCAGAGAAAAGGTGCAAACCAACCAAACACAAGCCAACTCTAAAAGCCGGGGTCTCCTAGCCAGGCAGGGAGCAAGCCTGGAGATACACCACACCAAAAAGGTGCACCTGTAAGCTTGTGGCCTCTCGGGGCCACGGGGGTTCAAATCCCCCTCCCGGCGCCAATTCAGCAAGCGAATACAAGATTTAATCAATCAATTCCATGTAAAGTTTTTATTTATAAGACAAGCACCTTAATAAGTTCTACAGATTTTTGTTGAGATATGTCTGAAATCAAGTGGCACCAGCAAGACAACGATAAAGTATACCAGCTTTTAGAAACAAGTAGCATAGGCATCACTTCAGACGAAGCCAAAGTTAGACTTCAAAAATATGGATACAACGAGTTGGTGTCAAAGAAGAGAAGCGCATTTATGCGTTTACTAGATCAATGTCGTAGTCCCTTAGTTTTGATACTTGTCGTTGCGGCAACTGTAACAAGCATTTTGTCGGTATTACATCTTGAAGATTTGTGGATAGATACCGGCGTTATTGTCGGAGTTGTAGTGTTAAACATTATTTTGGGCTTTTATCAGGAAGGAAAAGCAGAAGGAGCACTTGAAGCACTTAAAAAAATGGCTGTTCCTACCTGTACAGCAATTCGTGATAAAACTGAAAAAATTATTCTAACTCGTGAACTCGTTCCAGGTGATGTGGTTATACTTAATAGTGGTGATAAGGTACCCGCAGACCTTCGATTATTCTTTGCAAAGGATGCATATGCAGATGAAGCACCACTTACAGGAGAATCAACACCTGTAAATAAAAACACAGAACCACTTTCTTCCCCAGACCTTACGCCTGCTGACCAAAAATGTATTGCATTCAGCGGCACTTTCATTACCCGTGGCTCCGCCAAGGGCGTTGTAGTTAGAACCGCGGAAAAAACAGAAGTTGGAAAAATTGCTAAACTAGTAAAAGAAACGCAGACCACTAAAACACCTCTTCAGAAGCAGATTGACGCTTTTACTAAAACTCTAATAATCGGCATTTTGGGCTTAGCCGTAATAAACGCCATTATCGGCATTTCGGTTGGACAGGGCACGATATACATATTTATGGCTTCAGTAGCGCTCATTGTTGCTGGAATACCTGAGATGCTTCCAATGATTGTCACAGGTGTTCTTTCCTTAGCAGCAACAGAAATGGCAAGAAAAAACGCCCTAATACGCCGATTACCTGCCACAGAAACTTTAGGTTGCACAACAGTTATTTGCTCCGATAAAACTGGCACACTTACCAAAAACGAGATGACAGTTTCAAGAGTTTTTGCAGGTTCTACGAATTATAGAGTTACTGGAGTTGGTTATGAACCTAAAGGGCAATTTCTAACTGATTTAGGTGCAGAATTAAGTGCAGATGATTATGTTTCTGAACTTATTGAAACCCTTAAAGTAGGGTATCATTGCAACAATGCTTCACTATTAATAGAAGAAAATAGACACCGCATTATTGGAGACCCAACAGAAGGTGCACTGATAGTTTCAGCAGCTAAAGCAGGCATAGTAGAGAAAAACCATCGTTTAGACGAGATACCATTTGATTCTGAACGCATGTACATGGCCACCCTGCACCAAGATGGAGAAAGAAATATTATTTATCTTAAGGGTTCCCCCGAAAGAATTATTGAACTCTGTCAAACCCAAATAATTCAAGGTCAAAGAGCGCCACTTGATAAAGATGGGATCTTAAAAATAGCAGATTCTATGGCAGAGGAAGCACTTCGTGTTCTTGGAATGGCAACTAAGATAGTGCCAAAAGACAAGATAACGTTATCACAGGATGACCTTAATGACATGGTTTTCATTGGCTTGCAAGGCATGATGGACCCACCACGACCAGAAGCGATTGAAGCTGTAGAAAAATGCAAGCAAGCTGGAATACGTACTGTAATGATAACTGGCGACCACATGCGAACTGCTGTGGCTATCGCTCAAAAACTTAACATAATTGGCTATAATGAAAATACCGCTTTTAGTGGTGAACAACTGTCACAGATGAGCGATGAACAGCTTTATGAAGTTGCAAGAAAAGTTTCTGTTTACGCCAGAGTTGCACCTGAACACAAGCTAAGAATTGCCCAACAACTGCAGAAAGGTGGCGAAATTGTCACTATGACAGGAGATGGAGTAAATGACGCCCCAGCGTTAAAGGCGGCGGATATAGGCGTAGCTATGGGAATAACAGGAACCGAAGTTAGCAAAGAAGTATCCAGCATAATTCTCACAGATGACAACTTTGCCAGCATAGTTTCAGCTGCAGAAGAGGGAAGACACGCTTGGAAAAACCTTGAAAAAGCTATTCTGTATACTCTTCCGACAAACTTTGGACAAATGTTTTTGATAATAGGCGCAATAATATTGGCGCCATTGATAACACTTTTTGCTTTGAGTCTCCCCTTAGAACCTATCCATATTCTATGGATCAATCTAGCTGACTCAGTCTTCTTAACTATGCCGTTACTATTTGAACCAAAAGAAAAAGGTTTACTCAATGAGCCACCACGCAATCCTAAGGCGAAAATTGCAAATGGAATATTCTTTACAAGGGTATGTCTAGTGTCAATAGTCATGGCTGTAACTGGCTTTTTCATTTTCTGGTATTTCGGGCAATCAGCCACAGCCAATGACGTTTTGCTTTTGATGCAAGCACAAACAGCGGCATTCATTGCAGTACAATTAGTGCATTTAGGCTACGTAATAACTGCGCGGTCGGTCTTCAAGTCTGCGTTTACGCTTAAACCGTTTTCCAACAAATATCTAATAGCGGGAATCTGTACCACCATCATAACTGGACTCATCTTAGTGTATGTTCCAGCTGTTCAAGTAATATTCAAAACAGCAAGCATACCTTTGGAATGGTGGCCAATAATACTCCTAACAGTACTGCCGGGATTCATAATAATAGAGCTGGAAAAATTAATAAGAAAACTATTGCATCGGAGCACTAAATAGCAAAATTGTTAGCATACACTAAACGTACGAGAAAAGATAAGTATCCGCCGGAATGTTCGGGTAGGAAAAAACATGGTTCCACAGTTTGTTGATGAATACCTAACGACTTGATTTTAATCTCCTTTTTGAGTAGCTTTATTTTATTTGAATTAGCAAAAAGCAATGGCAATGAGGATTCAAATTTTCGCCCAGAGAGCCATTTTATCTAAATAGTTAACTGTTTGCTCTATATATTATGAAAAATACGTCTATATCAGCCGTTGCCTCATTTTTTAACCATGCTACAACTGACAAAAGACCACCCAAACAACGGCAAAGCTTTCCACTGCAGAAAACACAGGCATTCAAAACAAAATGCAGATGCAGTACTCTTTGACCTTTTTGACACATTAGTCCTGCTAAGTGACGAGCAAGCATCATACATTAACAGCCTTAAAACAACTCACAAATACCTATCAGAGAACGGTCTTAACTGCTCTTTTAAAGCTTTCAAACAAGCCTACCTCAAAACAGTAGACAAAATCTACACAGAAACCGCCATTTCCCTAGAAGAACCGCATTTTAGCGTGTACATCGAAGACACCATAAACGAGTTAAACCACGACTTAAAGGATAAAACGTTTCTGGCACTTGAAGCAGTAAACAAGTTCTCTGAAGAATTCAAAAAATACATAACCTTAGATACACAGGCATTAGAAGTTCTGGAAAGCATCCATGAAAACCACAAAATAGGATTAATCTCGAACCTTTCCTTTTCAGAGTGCGCATGGGACCTTCTTGACAAATTTAGTCTTAAACAGTTTCTTGACGTAATAATAGTTAGCGGAGACGTAAACCTGCGAAAGCCGCACCCACAAATATTCAACATGGGTCTAAGATACTTAGGAGTAAAACCGTCCAGAACAGTGTTTGTTGGAGACACCCTAGAGACAGATATTGTTGGATCAAAAAATGTGGGCATGACCTCAGTGCATATTAAAAGAAGAACAGCACAAAACGTGGACATAACACCTCATCAGACCATAACTGAACTCAAACAGTTACTGCCCATAATAGGTTTAGATGAAATAGCACTCGCACCATAACCAAATTTTTTAGAAAGCACACGACTAACGCAGTGTTTGAATGTATAGTGGTTTGTTTTTTTGTTAGAATGCCTGGATTGTGCTTGCTTTCTTGGCAATATGTGGGTTAACTTTTGCAGGTTTTGCTTTCTTAGTCCTGTTTTCCTTGTTGCGTCGATGGTTAACATTGAACAAAACTTGACTGCGATTTGGATACTTGGAGTTTACTCGATGATTGTAACTAATACTGTTCACCGATCCAAAGAAACATTGACTTAAAAAGCCACTTAATACTTGCCACAGTAAACTACTTAGTCTATTTAGCAAAAAACCCAAAGCTTAACGTTTACATTTAAGAAAATAACGCTATCTTCACAGCGTGTGAGTTTGACTTATATCCAGTAAACCCTAAAATATTGAACATGAAAAAAACATGGATAGCCCTTGCATTGGTTCTGTGCATTGCAGGTCAAGTAGTAGCGTTATCGCTGTTTCATCAGGTAGATGCAACAGAGTTTTCAAACAACAACGCTGTTGTTACGGTTAGCAAATGGAAATATGTTGAAGCAACTGTTACTTTAACAGTGACCCCTAGTCCCGGGAGTAGTGTTGAAATTGTTTTTCCTGATGGTCAAACCGTCAACTTAACTGGTTCTAACATTGCTGGTTCAAATGCACGGTCTTTTACGCAAAGGTTTAGTTTTCCGCGAACAGGCGAGTTATTTGGCAATTATGGGATTGGTAGCGGAGAAATTTATCTTTCACAGGATAACCCTTTGAGTTTAGTAATCAACACCGATGTTGATAATGTTGAACAGTACGCTTTGCCTATAGTGCATATTTCAAATGTTGATACGCTTGTCTTCATTGTTTACGGGGAAGCTTACGTTTCTGTTAGTTGTTATGGGGTGGCGTTATGAGTGAACAAACAGTCGTTTCAAAAGTTGAAGAATTAATGCAGTCACTTGACCAAGTTAAAAAATACAAAGTGCTATCCCGTCTAATGGTTGACTTTACAGTCATTGTACTATCATCTATTGTTGCTTTGTTAGCTTTAGAGCTTACAGTCAACGTTTTGCATCTATTAGGAGCTTTTCAAGGTTACTTTGAAAACCTAACAACACTAACAACAACGTACTTGACAAGCACCAGCAGAAACAATCTTTTCTCAATCCTTATTCCAGCATTGGGGGTACTATCGGGAGTTGCCTGGGTAGATTACAAACTAAAAAAAGTTGAAGTAAACACATGGAAAAACACTATCCAAGAAGGCTTTCCCGGAGCGCTCAAGCTTCTGCAAGACCTAGATTGGAACACTGTTCTTCAAGACATTCGGACATCCAAAATCGTATATGCTCTCTACTCTATTGCAAAAGTGGTCGGCAACTGGATACTTTCAGCAATGATTCTAATACTTCCCTTCGCGGTCGTTTTTTCGTTTATTCACACTAGCGTAAACTTGTACCTCTTTGCAGTCCTATCCCTAACCCTTGCTCTTACACTAAGCAGAAAGAACCTACAGAAAAAGTATCAACAAATAACTTCCTTAGATGCGTTGCTCTGGGAGCTACGGTGGTTTAACAGTGAGTTCAAAACAGCCGAATTCCAAACCTGACCTTTACGTAGTCGCCCGCATCATCAGCGTCCTTAGGGACAGAGGCGGCATGAAGAGGACGGAACTTGCATGCGTAACAGGCGTTGCTTACGATAGGCTCCAAAAATATGTAGAATGGATGAACCAAGAAAACCTGCTAAAAGTTGATGCTGAGGGCAACGTTTCTTTAACAAAGCATGGATTAGAAACCTATGACAATTTGGTTAAGTGGATTCTGCGGTATGTTGGAAAACTAAAGTTCCCCAGATTTTAACCAATCTATCAGGGTCCAAATAGAGGTTCTATGCAGGTTCTGTTAACTTCATAGGTGATAAATCTCCTTGTTAAAAATCGGGTGATAAATAATCTTTTTCTACTTCTACAAAAAGGGCTGTTAACTTTCGGGTGATAAAGAGGTTTATGGTCTTTTAGCCTCATCGTATTGGCGGTCATAAAAGACGATATTGCAGTTAGGGCAGATTCTGGAATAAAGAACTTCATGCTTATCATACTTGTCGCTGGGTGGCTGTGCTGATAGTAACATTACTAGCCTAAAGTCTCTATCAATAGCTGAGTGTTTACAGAAGGGCAAGTTATTTTTCTTGCTGACATAAGGAAAGATTTACTAAAAGGCGATTTATGCTTTTCTTAAAGAAACAAATTTACGACTTTTTGCTTGCATTCTGTATAGGCGTTATCCACTGGTTATTTCCTTGAACATCAATACAAACGCTAGCAGGGGTTTGACCGTTTAAAGCTTCATGCGGTCTAACGTAATTGTGGTAAACGTTTACCTTTGAGGTTGCTGTGTCTGTTTTCTTTAAGCCCCGGTATAGTCTTTTCTCTATCTTTGATTTCACAGTTCATGCGTTCCATCTTGTTATGGTTGACTTAGGAAACTTAGATTACCTTTTGGTCCATTCCATTTTTCTGCCCGTTTCAGAAACTCTTCATAACCATGTTGCTTGACGTATTCGAGTTGTTTTTGGTATTGTTTGTATTTGTATCCATTTTTTCCGTAGAACTTTTCAGGTATTGGGCATGGGTAGTGTGGGCAGTCAGCGCAGGTTTCCAGTTTGTGTTTGCCAAAGCAACAGATTTTGATTTCACATTTGGCTTTGGTTATGTCTCTTTCTCTTGTGTCGTAGCCGAGTTTACAACCTTGGCAGATGCGTTCGTTTGGGTGCTTGGTTTTTTGCCATTGTATGCAGGTTTTGCAGTATGTGCCGCAGCAACCAATTTCCCTAACCGACAATGCTAAACCGCCCCTTTAGGTCATGAACCTTTTTACCGTTTCATAAAGGACGCTTGTTCCAAACACCAAATTATCAACCGAAATTCTTTCATCGATGCCGTGTTCGCGTTTGATGAATTTGCCATTAACTGGGGGTTCGGTGTGCATTGGGTGGAAGCCGTAGCAGATTGCGCCTGCTTCTCGGAAGGGTCGTGAGTCGGTTCCTCCGCACATTAGGGTAGGGGTGACGCTACAGTTTGGCTCAAACTCGCGTATAACCTCCGTCATTGTTTGGTAGAGTGGTGTTTGCATGGGAGATTCTGTGCCGTTGTGAACCTGCAAAAACTCAAACTCCAAACCTGTTAGCCCAGCTTTAGCTAGCAACCGTTTAATTAGCGCCAGCGTGTCTTCAACGGTTTGTCCCGGCAAAAGTCTGCAGTCAAATGTGGCTTCGCATTCGCTGGGGATGATGTTGGCTTTTACGCCGCCTTTGACCATTGTTGGGGTTATTGTGAGTTGGATTCTTGGGCGGATTTCTTCGGCTAGGGGTTCACCTTTTGCGGCTAAGTCGTCAAGAATCTGCATGCTTCTCTCTGGGTGGGCAAGGATTTCATCAAAGGGCGCTTTGAGTTGTGGGGTTTTTTCTGCAATTTTTTCAAGATACGCTTTCACGGTTGGGATAATTACGGTTTCTGGCTGGTAACTGCAGAGTTTTTCTATGGCTTTATTGATTGGAGTGATAGCGTTAACGGCAGTGTTTGGCATGGAACCGTGCCCCGGCCTGCCCCGTGCTTTGAGTTTAAACCACATTATTCCCTTTTCGGCGGTGTTAATGGTGAATATGTTGCCGTTTTTTGTGGGCACAGAAGCCCCGCCGCCCTCGTTGATAACGTAGTTTGCCATGATTTTATCTTTATGGTGTTCAAGCAGCCAGTTGACGCCGTCAAAGCCGCCTTTTTCCTCATCAGCTGTGGCTGCTAAGAGGATGTCACCTTTGGGTTTTATGCCGTTGCGTTTAAGCAGCTTTAAAGTGGTGACTTCGATGGCTGTCATGCTTTTCATGTCCAGCGCGCCTCTGCCCCAAACAAAACCGTCCTTTACTACGCCGCCAAAAGGGTCTACGCTCCATTCTGTTGGGTTGGCTGCTACAACGTCTAAGTGTGAAAGCAGCAGCAAGCTTGGACCGTTGCCGGTGCCTTTTAGGCGGGTAATTAGGCTGCCGCGGGAGGGTTTTGATTCAATAATTTCGCTTTCGAAGCCGTCTTGCTGTAAGTTTTCTCGGAGGAGTTCAGTTGCAATTGTTTCGTTTCCTGGTGGATTAGTTGTATCATTTCGGATAAGTTTTTGTAATAATTCACAAACTTCGTCACGTATGCCGTGCATTAATTGAATAGGCATTATGGTGCTCACTTGATTGAATTAAATATTATACTACTCATAAGTTTTGTTGTTGTTATTTTCCCCCAAAATAGTGCTTTTTTCTTCAAAATAAAACAATGATGTTTATATACCATGTCAAAAAATGCATAGGAATAACAAGGGGATTTCATTGAAAGACTTAAAACCAATAGATTACAAGCTTCTCTTCGAGTTAATGAAGGACTCACACCGAAGCGACCGACAACTTGCCAAAGCTTTAGGCGTTTCACAGCCAACAGTAACAAGAAGACGAGCAATGCTTGAAGAAAACTTCATCGAAGGTTACACTGTAATTCCGAAATTTGGACAAATAGGATTCGAAATCGCAGCTTTCACCTTCCTTAAAAGCAAACTAAAACAGAAAACTGGCGCAGAAAAAGAAGAAGCACTCAAAAAACTTAAAGAATGGTACCTTAAACAGCCAAACGTCATTTTGGTTTTGGACGGACGCGGAATGGGCTGGGATGCAGTAGTTCTTTCACTTCACGAAAACTATCCAGGATTCTCAGAATTCATACGTGCACACGACTCAGAACTAGCTGACTGGGTAGTTGAAAGTCAAACATTCCATTCAGACCTTAAATCAGGACTAGTTGTTAAACCGTTCCATCTAAAATATTTAGCCAGTTCAAAATAAAAACGAACTATAGCCACGGCTAAAAAAGCCGATATTTACATTTTATTTTTATTTTTTTAGACTATTTCTTTTTCAAAGCTTTCTTGAGAATCTTGTTTTTAGGAAGCTTTGGTTTTTTTACTCTTTCAGAATCTACTGCCAAGATTAATCAAACAACAAATATAGTTGGCAACTGCTTTTAAAATTTAAGGAAAAAATATCAAGAAACAGGTTAAACTGTTTACTCTTCAACCATGATTAAGGTTAAAGTGGACCTGACCTGATTGATGCTGCGGATTTTGTGAGAAATGGTTTCTTTCATTTCTTCCATCGTGTCAGAGTGGACTTTCACGATTAAGTCGTAAACGCCATAGGACACGTAGGCTTCTTCAACGATGCTTATTTCCCGTAGCTGCTTTAGAACTGTGTCTTCAGAGCCGGATTCCACGTTAAGCAAAACATAAGCTCGTGGCATTATTGTTCTCCTTCTGCACATATGCACTGCTGGGTAATTAAAGATTTTTACCTCTATATGCATAAAGTAGCATTAAACAAAACATTTAAAGTACAAGAGTTTAGGGGGTAAGCGTTTTTTTGTAGTCCCTTATCATTTGGTCATGTTCAAACGCAAGCGGACTAGGCAAACTGTGCAGGTCAAACAGTTGAATTTCTTGAATTTCACTATCCTGCTTTTTTGTTTCTCCACCGATAACTTTTACCACAAAACATGCAGGATAATAATCATACTCAACCTCATCTTTGACGCCTTGTTCATGGTAATCGCCTATTTTACACGTGATTTCCACATCAAGGCCTGTTTCCTCTTTTACCTCACGCACGCAGGTCTGCTCAACAATTTCCCCCGGATCCAACCTGCCACCCGGCAACGCCCAGTACCCTTTAAACGGCAAAGTATCACGTTTAATAAGCAAAAGCTTACCTTCCACAAAAGGAATAATCGCCGTTGCGGTTCTACCACTATAACGCTTGTTCACGCTTGTCTGCTCCTATGTTGTTAACTTGTATCTCCAATTAATAATTAAACTGATAGCAAAAATAATTATTCCCGCAAAAACCACCATTGGACCTGGAAACGGCAAATCAAAACTAAAAAAGCTCCAAAGTAGCACACCAGAAAACGCTGATATTGCACCAAAAATTGAGCTTAAAACAGCATATTTTGCCATGTTTGAACTCACTGTTTTTGCAGCTACCGCTGGCACAATCACCAAAAACCCTACAAGCAATGTCCCAACAATCTGAATGCCCACGGCGACAACTATTGAAACTAAAAATAAGTACAGCAAGTTGGTTTTTGCAATGTTGATGCCTTTGGAAACGGCAAGGTCCTCAGAAATCATTGCTAAAACCAGTCGGCTGTAAATAACTTTTGTAAGCACTATAGCTGCAACTGAAATTGCCACCGCTGTCAAGGTACCTACAAGCGATACCTGCGAGATGTCGCCAAACAGGGCGGCTTCAAGTGCATCTAAATCTTCTCCGAAAAGCAGTATGCCAATTGCCAAGGCTAGCGTAAACATGGCGCCGACCAAGGCTTCAAAACTTATTTTTGTTGTTCGTTGAATATGCCAAATTATTATGGCTGAAACAAACAGGAAAGCAAACGCGCCAATGTATGGGTTGAAGTTAAGCATAAGTCCAATCGCTAAGCCTGGTAGGGCAACATGGGAAAGCGCGTCGCCTACAAGCGCCATCTTTTCTAAAACCATAAGTGACCCCAAGTAGCCAGCGGCGACTCCAACAAAAACTGCAACTACTAGACTGTAGATGATTGTTAGGTCAATGATTTTGTTTCTCTCCTTTGAGTGTTTCAACGCAGACGGGTTCGCCGTAAATGAGTTTCTGTGTGGCTGGCTTGGCGATTTCTGCTGATGGACCATAAAAAGTGATGCATCGGTTTATTGCAAGCAGGGTATCTGTGTATTCTTGTACGATATGGATGTCATGTGTTATCAAGAAAATTGTCATTTCCCACGATTTTTTTAGGTCATCAAGCATAAAGTAGATTGGTTCTTCGCTGTCCATGTCAACGCCTGTTGTTGGTTCATCAAGCAACAGTACGTTAGGTTTATCGTTAAGTGCCCACGCAATTAAAATTCGGCGTAGTTGCCCGCCTGAAATGACGCCTAATCGTTTGTTTAAGATGTTTGTGTCTGTTATCCTGACAAGTTTTAATGATTCTTTTAAATCCACAGCCTTTCCCATGGATAGGAACTCTCTTACCGTCATGGGTACGTCTGAAACTGAAACATTCTGTGGTACATAGCCGATGCGGGTTTTTTCTGTCCACTCAATTTCTCCAGTGTACGGTATACGTTTAAGGATTGTGCGTAGCAGCACGGATTTTCCTGCGCCGTTAGGTCCCAGAATTGCTAGTGATGACCCTTTTTTAACGTTAAAACTCAAATTGTTAAGTATAGTTTGGTTTTGAAGTGTTACGTTTAGTTTTTTGACTTTTAGAATGTATTCGTCATTTTGGGTCATATCTGTCCCTTTTAATCACGCAGAAAGGTTTTATAAACTGTATTAATGGAAATGAGCTTGTACAATTAAGTTTTTTGAAACCGCGTTACACCTGAAATTTACGTGGCGTTGTACACTGAGACATAGGCTTGATATTCAGATTCTGAAAGCCAACCTTCGGCTTTTAGCAGGAACAAGCCATCCTTAAAGGCGGCTTCTTGACTCAAAAGGCTACTTTTCTGCGCTAAATCTTCTATTTGAGCCTCAAACTCAGAACTTGAAGAAGCTCTTAAACGCAACTTTTCACCCAAAACCGAAACAGCCCTAAAACGTTCACTAAACAAGCTTTTGATTTTTGTCATGCCCAACGCTCCTTTAAGTTTAGCAGAAAAACCTAAACTGCCCGCTACCGCTGGCGGAAAAACAACAAACCGTTTTGCAGAATCAGCCTTGCTGTAGGCAGTTACATAGAATGGAACATAAATCAGGGTGTTATTTTTCAGTTTAGGGTCAGATTCAAGACTCACAGGTTCCATGTTCTCTAAAATGCTTTCTCGCTGGGCAACAAACTTTTTTAATTCTTCAAGAACAGGTTGGGTTAAATTTTCAAGCTTAACGATTTCTTGCCTAAAAGATTCCTGTTTCTCATCCCTTAACGTCTCCAACACAGTAATTGGTTGACGTTCAACTTTCACTTTCTCATCAAACTCATTCTTTAACCTAAAAGTTTCGCTCGCTTTCTCTTCAGCTAAAGCTTTGAGTTGTCTTTCAACGTGTTTGTGTTGCTTATTGAATTCGTCAAGTTCCTTTTTTTCTTTCTTGATTTTCTTTTTAAAGCTGTTTTCTGAGCGTTTATTGCCTTTGCTTGCTTGGGTTTTTGCTTGCTTACTGAAGTGCTCAATGTTGGCTTCTTTTTCTTTAACGGTTTTTTCTATATGGCTTTTCTGTTTTTCAAGAGGCGTTTTCTCTTTTTCGATGCTTTTTTCTAAACGTTCAACTTGTTTTTTGTATTCCTGAGTTAGTTTTTCGAGTTTGGGGTTGATTATTTCTTTTTGAGCTTTGATTTTTGCTTCCGATTCTTCAGCTACAGCTTTAGATTCAAAATGAAGACCTTCAATGTAGCTTTTAGTAGTTTGGACAATTAGTTCTGTTAAATGTTTTATTTTGTCTGTTTTTTCCCTAAACTCTGCCTGCACTAACTCAATTTGGTCAACTACCGCTGTTGCTTCGTTTTCTTTCAAAACTGGCGCAAGCAAACCTACTGGTTGACCATAAACATCGGTTGCTTCTTTACGGTAACCATTAAACTCGCTTAAAAACAGGTCATCTGCAATTAAACCTTCACAAGTTAACTCTTTTTTGTTTAGCGATTGCCGAAAATTTGTCTGGTAATTTTCTAAAAACTTGATGTACTGTTCCCGTATTCTAAAGCTGTCCTCAAAATCCTTAACAACAAACTCTGTCTGGGTTGCCTCATAATAAGTCCAAGCATAGCTGGATTTGTTTAAACCATCAAACAAGTAAGTGAAATTGCCTCGAACAATAAGCCACACTGGGTAACCAACTTTGGTGATGTAACTGATTTTTTCTTGCCTGTTGGTTAATCCACTGTTTTTTCTTTCCAGTTCCGAGAGCGCAAATATGGCCGCAGCCTCTGCTTTGCTGTTAAATGGTTCATTTAGTTTTTCTGATTGGACCGCGAAGGGTAAAGCAAACTGCTTGGGGGCTGGCATGGCTTTTTTCAAGCAAATTATAGCTTGCCTGATTAGTTAAAAGTTACTTTTAACCGCTGTCATTGCTGGGTTCCGTTTTCAAAGAAAGATTCCAACTTTGAAGTTGGACCCGCTTTTTTGAGTATTTCTGCGCATTTTTTGGGGTCTAATTCTTTAAACTCTAAACCCATGCTTGCCAAAAACGCTTGAACGTCTTTGCCGAGGCTTGGAGCAACAAGGATGCCACGAATCTGCCTGTCAGCTTTTAACTTGATAGCTTCAATATATTTGGCAAGTTGCAACACAGCCTCTTTACTTGCGGTTTTACGTTTAACCTCAATAACAACCAGCCTGCCTTCTTTATCCATGCCGTAAACATCCACAAACCCGGGTTCCACTTTTTTCTCCCAACTAATCGGTTTAAAGCCATCCTCAATCAAATCGGGTCTAAGCAGAATGGCACGATGCATGTCTTCTTCACTGGCGTTAAGAATAAAGTCGCCTGCATCAAGAAGACTGATAGATGATGTCATGTAAATTTTTGTGAATTGAACTTTCACGTTTTCTTTGGGTTTTTGGCGAACCACATGAACCTCTAGCAGGTCGTCTTTTAGTTGTGCGTGAAAAATGCTGCCTGAGGGTTGCCAGTTAACTGGTTCGTACCCTGTTGGGCGGTGGACAAGTAGGCTACCGTCGGCTTTAATTATTAAGAGGCGTTCGCCTAGTTCCAGTTTTGAGCTTGCTCTTCCCACGTAGTCTACTTTACAGTTGCCTGCAACGATTAAGGTTCTTCTTTGAACAAACGCTTTTTCAATTAACATTTTTGCTTCTGCAAGTGTAGGTTCCACAAGTACGGAGAGTTTGTTGTTGTTTGGTTGCTGCATTAGGTTTCGCCTGTAATAGTCAGTTGAATGATACATAAAAATTGTTGAAGCTTTTGCGCGGCAACCAGTTTAGTGGCTGCTTTGTGAACAAATTACTTTTTTAGCTATTGTTTGAATGTTATTCACTATGGGCAATAAAAAGTATTAAATACTTATAGCGGACAAAAATGGGTCACGAGGTTTTCAATCTATACATTGTGGGAGACAAAAGATGGGAGCTGAGTTATTATTATGGGAACAGTATGGTCTTTATGCAGTTATAGGGGTCGCAATAGCTGCATTAATATACGCAATTATCCTTGCAAGACAAGTGTTCAAAGAACCAACAGGCTTTGGCAAAGTAACTGAAGTCTGGAGCGGCATCAAATCTGGGGCCAACGCATATCTGCGAACCCAGATGCGTTCCATCATACTTTTTGTTGGAATTTTGGGCATTTTCTTGTATCTGTCCGCTGCCTTGGCCAATTATCCTTTTGATATAACAGTCGGCAGGGTCGGCGCATTCTTGATGGGAGCATTTTTTTCAGCAATGGTTGGCTACATCGGAATGAACATGGCAGTTCAAGGAAACATTCGCGTTTCAGAAGCATCCAAAAAAGGCTTCAAAGAAGCCCTAAAAATCGCTTACCGCACGGGAACAATCACAGGCATGCTAACAGACGGTTTAGGCTTGCTCGGCGGAACAATAATCTTTCTAATCTTTATGCAAAACGCGCCGGAAGTCCTCTTAGGTTTTGGCTTCGGAGGTACCCTTCTGGCACTGTTTATGCGTGTCGGCGGAGGAGTCTACACCAAAGCCGCAGACGTAGGCGCAGACTTAGTGGGAAAAGTTGAAAAAGGCATTCCCGAAGATGACCCAAGAAACGCTGCTGTAGTAGCAGACCTTGTGGGAGACAACGTTGGTGACTGCGCAGGCATGGCGGCAGACATTTTTGAATCTTATGAAGTCACTATGGTGTCTGCTTTGCTTTTAGGTTTGGCATTAGCGCCTTTTGATTATAAATGGATTGTTTTTCCGCTCTTAATACGCGGTATCGGTGTAATCAGCACAATAGTAGGCACTTACGCTGTTACAATTTGGCCTGACCGGCTAACCAAAGGCAGCGCATTTAAAGCCATGGATTTATCGTATGACCTTTCAAGCATCATAACTGCCGTTGCAATATTTCTGCTGTCAGTATTTTACGTTCAAGACATCCGCGTCTTTATCGCAGTAATCATGGGCATCATCTTGGCAATTAGCTTCAACAAACTCGCAAACTACTTCACCTGCGCCGATAAGAAACCAACATTAAGCGTTGCAGCTTCATCCAGAACAGGGACGGCTACCGTAATTCTGCGTGGTTTAGCTTTAGGCTTTGAAAGCACAGTATGGACCGCCCTTGTAATCGCTTTTGCAATAGTCATATCCGTAATCATCTTCAGCGGTGCAGGCGTAGGCTTTGCAATGTACGGCGTAGCATTGGCAGGCATTGGCATGTTAACGCTTACAGGAAACAACGTTGCCATGGATACTTTTGGTCCAATCTCAGATAACGCAAATGGTATCGGTGAAATGGCGGGTCTTCAAGGCAAACCCCGACAGATACTTGCAGACCTTGATGCAGCCGGAAACACAACCAAAGCCATAACAAAAGCAATCGCTATTGCCTCAGCTGTTATAGCCGCAGTCTCACTATTTGCAGCCTTCACTGAAACAATACCTGGTGTAAGTCTTGACATGGCAGTTGATCCGCTAGTGTTTGTCGGTTTACTAGTCGGTGCAGCTCTGCCTTTCCTATTCAGCTTCATGAATATACGAGCTGTAAGCAGAGCAGCAGAAAAAATCATTGAAGAAGTACGTATTCAATTCCGCAGACCCGGCGTCATGGCTGGCACAACAACTCCAGACTATGCTCGAGTAGTTGCCATCTGCACTGCATCAGCTCAACGGGAACTTGCAAGTTTAGCCGTAATCGCAATACTCTCACCGTTATTGGTTGGAGTCTTGCTGGGTGCACCTGCATGGGGTGGATTCCTTGCAGGAGTCATCTTGACAGGTCAATTGCTTGCAGTATTTATGGCAAACTCTGGTGGCGCTTGGGATAACGCAAAGAAAAAGATTGAAGACGGCTACTTCGGCGGCAAAGGCTCTGATG
Source organism: Bathyarchaeia archaeon (assembly GCA_050108115.1). Classification (GTDB taxonomy): domain Archaea; phylum Thermoproteota; class Bathyarchaeia; order Bathyarchaeales; family Bathycorpusculaceae; genus Bathycorpusculum. The sequence continues at coordinate 1,153,772 of JBNIDP010000001.1, forward strand.
AACACAAAGCAGCAGTTCAAGGCGACACAGTCGGTGACCCCCTTAAAGACACAGCTGGACCAGCATTAAACCCAATGATTAAAGTGATTAACCTAGTTTCGCTACTGTTTGCGCCAGTAATCATCAGCTTAAAAGACATGTTGATAATAGACATTCCGGGAACAAGCTTTAGCATTCCACTGGTTTCAATTATTGTCTCAATTGTTCTTGCAGCAATAATCGGTGCAGCAATATGGTACAGCAAACGCGAAAAAATCGAAATTCCAACACTTACGCAAGCCCAAGCATTAACAGTGCCAGAGGAAACAAGCAAACCAGCTTCTTCCTCCAACCCTACCAACATTTCTTCCCCCGAATAGTTTAAAACCCCCGCATCCGCTCCATAGCAACGTGAAACCCAATTGAGCAGTTGGAGCAAAAAACGTCAAGTAATGAAATGCTACAACGTCACCTCAAATAGTTACGACGAACAATACGCCCAAGAGCAAGACGCCAAATACAAAGCAGCACAAAAAGCCCTCAACACCACGGCCTACAGCGCTGTTTTGGATGTAGGATGCGGCAGCGGACTCTTTTTCTCCAATATAGCTGATAAAGCCCAAACTGTAGTAGGCGTCGATGTATCCCGCAGTTTGCTGCTTAAAGCAAAAACCCAAGCAAAACGCCTCTGTAACGTGCATGTTGTTCAGGCAGACGCAGACCATTTACCCTTCAAACCAGTAGTTTTTGAAGCTGTTTTTTCTTTTACAGTGCTTCAGAACATGCCAAATCCAAAAGAAACCATGCTTGAATTTAAACGGCAAACCAAGGCAGGCGGCAAACTTGTAGTTACGGGTTTAAAGAAAGCGTTTGAATTAACCGCTTTTTTAGACCTGTTTGAAGCGGCGGGGTTGAAGCTGGTAGAATTTGTGGATGATGACGACTTGAAATGTTATGTCGCCATTGTTGCGTTGAGTTAGTTGCTTAGCATTTGAACATCTACTACTTCGCCGTTGTCTGCAAAGACGCCTACCGTTAATGTGTTTGTGCCGTCAGCGTAGGTTCTGTCAAGACGTAACACAACGTACCAGTAAGGAATCAGCCCCGTGGAACCGGCGCGTGGATGTGGTGCAAGCTGAACCGAAACTGGCTCCTCTAAAACAGTAAAGCCAATGATTTGCTTGTTATCAATGGTCCATGTTAGGGTTTTAGCGTAGTCTTTGGCGATTTGTACTGCTTCTTCTTGAGTAACGTTAAGGCTTGTGCTGCCAATTGTGAACAGGAAGTAGCCGTCAGTTAGCTCTGTTAAAACGCGGTTTTTGAATATCATGTCCACACTTTTAGATGGGTAATCTATGCCTTTCTCTGTATAAGTCCATGTGACTCTGCCGTTGCCTTCTCCGTCATCAACAATTTGTAGTTTCAAGTTACCCTGAGTCAACTCTATATTGCCTGAAGTGCTTACCATTTCCAGTAACCCTGCCATGTCATCAAGGTAAGTGTCGCCAGAATACAGTTTGTAACGGTTGAGTGTGGCTTTAGCATTTTCAAGCAGGCTGCTGGGTTGATTTTGGGTTTGAATTGGAGTGCTTTCAATTGGGTTTAATTGGTAACGGCTAAAATGGTTATTTCTGAACCGGAAATAACAATCCAAGTTGCTTGCGCTGCTGGTGAGCGAGTAACGTATGATTTCTTCTGCAGCGCCAATATCTGAACGGTACTCAACTGTATTGCTCAAAAGGCTGGCTTTGTACTTATTAACGTCAATTTGTGCAACATCATGTAGAAGTGAAGAAGCCTTGTTTATCCCCACTCCCCAAGAAAGCAGTTGCTGGTTTTCCTGCTCCAACGCTGCCTGATTGCCTGACACTTGGTTAAGACTAAAAAATGCCACAGCAGTTAAACTTGACAGGAGAATGATGCAAACAAGTAGTCCAGCCAAAAGCATCTTCCACTTAAACGGTAGCCCAAAACGGCGTTTAATTTGAATTTCTGGGACTTCTTCAACACTCTTCATGGCGCCAACTGTTGCTTCCCCAAAACTTGACAGGCGATATTTTCCGTCTTCTGACTTGATTATCAATTCTCCAAGGCTCTCTAAATGGTAAGTGAGATGAGAAGTAGAGAACCCTATAGTGTCAACCATTTCCATAAACGTCATTGGTTTTGATGAAAGTAACCGAAGGATTTTGCGGCGTGCAGGATGCTTAAGTGAAGTGAACATTGTTGAATAGATTTCTTCTTCAGTGCCTGCCAACTATATCACTTTACGAAATATCGAATCAGTCATGTATAAAACTTGTTAAAATAAACTTTCTTTATTGAAACTTTTTTTGTTAAGCAACTGAAAGTTTAGTGGAGAAAACTTGAATTTGCAATGTATGTGTTTGTCAAGAATTGTTAACGGGATAATTTTTGGCTGAAATGTGCAAAAGTGTGTTTGAGGCTAAAAAACGTGAACAGGGTTTCTTGGCTGGGTTGGCGTTAGCAGTGCTTATGTTGGCTTTAGCTTGTTTTGACGTAATGCCCAGCCTGATTCTTATGAACCGGTTGGCCTGCCTGCTTATGACCTTTCTGTTAGCCATGTTGTTGGGTTAATTGTTTCAGTCGCTGTCGCCTCAACTGGTTTATGGCTTCATTTCAGAAAACAAAAAGAAAAAAGACAAAAGAAACTTTCAGGTCTCAAAAAACAAACCGTAAAAAATATTGATTTTTCCAATATTGATTTGTTTCATGTTTATTGTGATAAAAAAGGCTTTGGTTTTTATATAATTTTTTCAATTTTGTTAAAAATATTTCTATTCTAAAAGACCCATGATTGAACATACACTTTCATCAAGCAATATTTATATCAAAAGCACGCCCTAATGAAACATTATAAAAAACTGTTGGGCTTAAAATAAGCCTTGAAAAATTCTTTGGGGGTAAAGTATACGCCATATAAAAGTTCAAAGCAAGATTCGCCAGATGCTTTAACGCTGGAATGGGCTTTACAAGTAAAAAATTACAAGTTAACCCTTGATAAGCAACGATGTGTTGGTTGCCAAATTTGTAGTTTAGCCTGCCCCAAAGAAGCCGTAAAAGTTACAAAACAACCTAAAACAGGTGAAAAAACGCCAAAATCCACAGTAGATATTGACTTGGCAAAATGCAACTTTTGCGGTGTATGTGACGTAACCTGTCCTTATGGTGCAATCAAAGTAACCGTAAATGGTGCACATGACTTAAACTTGATAGCCAAAGAAAGTTACCCAAAAATTAACCGCGAAATCACTTTGGACACTAAAGAATGTCCAAAAAACTGTTCTGAATGCGAAACATCCTGTCCACTGCACTTAGTTAAAGTTTCAAGAATAGGGTTTGACGGAAAACCAGTAAAAAACATTAACGAGTTATCTCCAACAGAAAAACGCCGAGTCAAAGTAAGCGTAGACATCCAAAAAGATTACTGCCCAACCTGCAAGATATGCGAAGCAAAATGTCCACCAAGAACTCTAAAAGTGACAAAAATCTTTGAAGGCAAAACCGCTATAAACACTGACAAATGTCCCCCGGGTTGTCATGAATGTGTGGATGTTTGCCCAATACCGGGAGTTTTAACCGTTGGAGCCGACGGTAAAGTCGAGGTTAACGAGGCGTATTGTACCTATTGTGGAGCATGCAAAATCGTTTGTCCTGTTGATGATGCTTTGATAGTTAAACGAAGTAAAGTTTCTCATGAGCACATTCATTCAGGTGCATGGAACAAAGCATTAGAAAGACTAACCAGCAAACAAGCTGAAGTAAAAGAGCTAAAAGCAGTTGCGTCACTAAAGAAACGCGACATTGTAGCTAAAAGATTACAAGAGGAGCTTTCAGATTAATGAGTTGCCTAGTAAAACCCGAAGAACTACGAGTCGGCGTTTTTGTTTGCCACTGCGGTTTAAACATCGCGGGAACCATAGACGTTCATGCAGTTGCTGAATACGCAAAAACCCTGCCAGACGTAGTCTTCGTAAAAGAAAACCGTTACACCTGCTCAGACCCCGGACAAGAAGAAATCCGAAAAGCTATACAACAACATAAACTAAACCGCGTAGTAGTAGCGGCCTGCTCACCAAGAATGCATGAACCCACTTTCAGACGCACAGTCGCAGAAGCAGGTCTTAACAGTTTCCTGTATGAAATGGCAAATATACGCGAATTCTCTTCATGGTGCCACCAAAACAAGCCTGAAGAAGCAACCGAACGCGCGAAAGACACCGTACGCATGGCAGTAGCAAAAGTGCGCCTGATGCAGCCTCTACAAACAATTGAGGTGCCCGTAACAAACAAAGCCTTAGTCATCGGTGGCGGAATCGCAGGAATAAACGCAGCGTTGGACTTAGCAGAGCAAGGATTCAAAGTGTACATGCTTGAAAACTCTCAAAGCATAGGCGGACACATGGCGGCACTTGACAAAACTTTCCCAACCCTTGACTGCAGCATTTGCATTGAAGGGCCAAAAATGGTGGACTGCGCAAGACACCCCAACATCACAATTTTTGCTTACAGTGACCTAGTCAAAGTTGAAGGTTACGTGGGAAACTTTAGAGTTAAAATCCGCAAAAACCCCCGATACGTTATCCCGGAAAAGTGCACAGGTTGCGGCGAATGCAAAGATGTTTGTCCCATTGAGTATCCAAACGAATGGGATATGAATCTTGGCACACGTAAAGCTATCTCGGTTCCTTTTGACCAAGCTGTGCCGTTAGTTTACGCAATCAACAGGGATTACTGCATTGAATGCTACAAATGCACCGAAAAATGCGGGGAACGTCAAGCAATAGATTTTGACCAAAAACCCGAAGAAGTCGACATAGAAGTTGGCGCAATAGTTGTATCCACGGGTTATGATGTTTACGAACCTTACGACATGCCACTTTTAGGTTACGGCAAATACCCAAACGTTATAACAAGCATGGAATTCGAACGCTTAATCCTTGCTGCTGGACCAACAGGCGGAAAAGTCATCCGTCAATCAGACGGCCAAAAACCCCACAGAATCGCTTTCATCCTGTGCGTTGGCAGTCGAGACAAAAGCAAGTACCCCTACTGTAGCAATTACTGCTGCATGTACACCCTAAAGCATGTAGTCCAGCTTAAAGAGAAATACAAAGAAGACGTCGAAGTATACGTTTTCTACATGGACATACGCAGCTCCGGAAAAGGATACGAAGAATTCTATGACCGCGCCAGAGAAAGAGGCGTTAACTTTATCCGCGGAAGAGTAAGCCGAATTGACGAAGACCCCAAAACCCACAACCTAACGGTTCACTCCGAAGATTCACTGCTTGGCAAACCCATCGAAGTCGAAACCGACATGGTAGTTCTAGCCACAGCATCCATACCCAAAAAAGGCTCAGACGAAATGGCACGCATACTCAACATTTCCCGAGGCCAAGACGGCTTCTTCATGGAAGCCCACCCTAAACTAAAACCGCTCGATGCGCCAACAGACGGCATCTTTTACGCTGGAGCATGTGCAGGCCTCAAAGACATACCATACAGTGTCTCACAAGGCAGCGGAGCAGCATCACGAGCAGCAACAGTCATATCCAAACCAAAATGGAAAATTGAACCAATCATCTCCACAATCGACGAATCCAAATGCATAAGCTGCGGCATCTGCGTTGACAAATGCCCCTACGGAGCAATCAAACTAGAAAAAGGCAAATCCGCCCACGTAATCACCGCCAGTTGCCACGGATGCGGAACATGCGTCGCCGAATGCCCCTCTCATGCTATAACTCAAATGCATTTCACAGACGCCCAGATTATGGAACAAATCCACGCCGCATTGCAAGATAAACCTGAAGAAAAAATTTTGGCATTCCTTTGCAACTGGTGCAGTTACGCAGGTGCAGACTTGGCGGGAATTAGCAGATGCGAATACCCTGCAAGCGTACGAGTTATTCGAGTAATGTGCAGCGGAAGAGTTTCCAAAGAGTTTATTCTTGAAGCACTACGGCTTGGAGCCGGCATGATCCTGATTGGCGCTTGCCACCTGCCTAATGATTGCCACTACATTAACGGAAACTACCGAATGAAAGCCCGAACAGACATTCTTAAAACTCAGCTAACAAAGTTAGGCATGAGTCCAGAACGGTTCCGTGTTGAGTACGTTTCCGCTGCGGAAGGCATCCGTTATGCTGAAATAATTAAAGAAATTGATGCACAGAGAAAAGCGTTAGGTAACCAAAAGATTGCTCAAGAAACTGAAAAAATAAAACCTGCGTTAGAGCGGATGCTAAAACCGAAATAGTCCTAACTTTTTCAATCCTTTCTTGAAGATTTGTTTATGGCTATGTTATTGATTTTTTGAACCATGCTATACCTATTACCAATACAACAACTGCTCCAACTACTGCAACGGGGTTAACGTATTGGATCACAGTGGTTACGGAATAAAACGCTATACAGCTAATCAACGCAAGCAGAACTACGGCTGTTCCCACTGCTAAACTTTTACTACTCATCGCTTTAACCTCAACTTTTCCTTTCTACCTTAAGGTAAGCGACCATTTTGATTTAATTCTACGCTTTAGAACAAACCGTTCAAAGGCTGAACAAAAAAACGCTTAGGTGTTCTGGTTAAGACTTTAAATAGGGTCTATATAAAACACGTTATTTTCTGCATTAAACAAGTTATTTATTTGATTTCTCCAACCAAGTAAGTTCCTGTAGTCCTAACAACATTTACACTCAACGTTTTGCCCAACAAGTTCTCAGCGCTTTTAACAACAACGGGTTTATACGCGAAATTACGGCCAACCCACGAGCCCCTTACTTTGCCTGCTTCGTCAACAAGGATTTCGCCGCTCCACCCCTGCCACTGCTTGTTTTTTTCATAAGACAACTGTTTAACTAACTCTGAGGCAGCAGTACTCCTACGCTTTATCTCTTCAAGCGCGACTTTGCCTTCTTTCATTTGTGCTGCAGCCGTTTTTGGTCTGGCAAAAAATTTAGACACATTAGTAACATCAGGCTTAACATCTCTTAAAAGTTGAAGAGTGTTCTCAAACGCCTGTTCGGTTTCCCCTGGAAAACCCACAATTATATCAGTTGCCAACGTTAAATCTGGAAACGCCGCCCTAACCGCTGCCACTGATTCCTTAAATTCTGCGGCAGTGTAGAATCTGCGCATTTTTTTTAGCACTTGGTCATCGCCGCTTTGAATCGGTAAATGAAGAAACTTGAAAATTTTCGGGTTCTTGTATGCCTCGATAAGTTTAGGTTGCATGTCAACAATCAGGTTTGGAGTCATCATGCCTACGCGCACTTTAAAATTGCCTTCTACTTCACCAATTTGGCAGAGCAGTTCTGCAAGATTTTTGCCTATTTCACGTCCGTAAGCGGCTGTATCTTGAGATGTAACCCAAAACTCTCGCATCCCCGCGGCCACATCAGTTTTGATGCGCTCAATAATTTCAGGTATGCTATAGCTTCGTAGTTTTCCTCGGGCGAAAACAACGGCACAGTAAGCGCATGAGCCAAGGCACCCGAAATTGATGGGTAGGATACTGATGGTTGGGTTTGTGTTTATTTTGGGTAGGGTTAATTGCGGCTTTTCTTCGTCTGTTTTAAGTTTTACAATTTTTTCGCCGTTTGCCACTTTGTTTACGAGTTCGATTATGGCTTTTCCGATTGATGGGCCTGCGATGGCGTCGAATTGTGTTTCGTTTTGTAGTCTTTCTATGCTGATTTTTGGTAGGCATCCGATGATTATGATTTTTTTTGTTTTTGGGGTTTGTTTTATGGCGTTTATTATGCGGTTTTCTGTTGGTCCTTTTACTGCGCAGGTGTTGAAGATGATGATTTCTGCTTTTGTGTCGTTGGTGATTTGGTGTCCTGTTTGTGTTAGGATGCCTGTTATGGTTTCTGTGTCTGCTGTGTTTGCTGAGCAGCCGTAGGTTTTGATGGCTATTTTCATGGTTGTCACGGTGTTGGTGCTGTTAGAATGGTGCATTAAGTAATAAAAACTTGGGGGTTTTGTGTGGTTGTTTTTGACAGGTACTTGTTTCCTTGCCCATTTTTGCTTTATAAGGAGTGGAACCAACATGTTATGTGCATATTTACCACATAATATACAGAGGTATATCCTACAAAATGCAGTTATTTGGTGTTCACAGAGTGGGAGCGAGAGAACACATGAAATTAATCACCCTATACTTGCCTGAAACTTATATTAAAGCTTTAGACCAGCTTGTGGATGAACGGTTTTACCCCAACCGTGCAGAAGCAATCCGGGTTGCCATACGAGACCTAATCAGCGCAGAAGTCTGGAGGAGAAAAGGCGTTGACTAAAACTGAAGAATTAATAAAGTGTCATCTAGACGAAAACTTGGATGACGCAAAAATTGAAGTTGTTCCACAAATTGTGGACAACACCTTGCACCTTTGTGCACCCAGTGTTCACCTCCCAATCGAGGAAGAAATTGAATTAACAAAACCAAAAATTCATGTGGTGAAAAACAAAATGACAACAAAAATCCAACTAGAAAACGCCACTTCCCAACTCTACAATCTGGAAAGCGGACACGCCGCCGAAAAGGTACTAAACATCGACTTAGACCTCTACCAGATGGAAGACTACTAACCCCCTCTCCTTCTCCCTCCCACCCCACTTAACCCTTTTAAAAAACATTTTTAAATTCATCCAAACGCATTCTTGCTTATGAGCCAAACCCCAATTATCCAGCAAATCCGAAGCGAGCTTCAAGCCAACACTGACCAAAAAACCAAAGACGGCGCTAAACACTACTTCAAAGAAACAATAAACGTCTATGGCGTAAAAACCGACTTGGTGGGAAAAATCGCTCGCAACTACTGGAAACAGGCAAAACATTTGTCCAAAAAAGAAGTTTTTGCTTTATGCGAGGAACTTTTCAAATCAGGCGTTATGGAGGAAGCCTTTGTTGCCGCAAATTGGCTGCCAAACATCTCCGACCAGTTCCAGCGGGAAGACCTGGCGACTTTTCATTTTTGGATTGAAAACTATGTTGATAATTGGGCAAAATGTGACAGTTTCTGCAACCACACTGTAGGTGATTTCATGATGCGTTTTCCAGATTGCGTGGTTGAGCTTTTGGGTTGGGCGAGGTCTGGGAATCGTTGGTTGCGGCGTGCGGCTGCGGTGTCGTTGATTGTTCCGGCGAAAAAGGGCATGTTTCTGCGGGAAGTTTTTGAGATTAGTGACATATTGCTTACCAGCCCAGATGACTTGGTGCAAAAAGGCTACGGGTGGCTGCTCAAAGCAGAAACGGAGAAACACCCCAACGAAGTGTTAGCATACGTCATCAAAAACAAGGCAGTCATGCCTCGAACGGCGTTGCGGTATGCGATTGAAAAGTTGCCCAAAGACCAAAAAGCAAAGGCAATGCAGAAGGAATAGCAAAGGTTTTCAACATGTTAATGGCGCGTTTTTCAACCATTAGCACCTACCCCCCTTAGTGATTTGCAACTCTGGAACCAAAGAGTTGTAGGTAGAGCCTTAGCACTATTTGGAAAGGTAGACCCCTATAGAAGGGGTAGAAACTATTGGGGCTTTTCAAACAGAAAACAGCCTTCTAAAAATAAGTTAAAAGAAAATGAGAATGTTCTGCCTTTGTCATGTTAAGCGCATTTTTTCATCAGGCTATCAAGCTCTGCCATATTTAACGGAGACGGCACCGTTAAGTAGTCGTTACAAACAATTTTTTGTGCAAGACTACGGTAAACTTTTGCCTGCGCTGAGCAAGTATCATAGTCTATTACTGTTTTGCCTTTTGATTCAGCAAGTTGTACAATGTTATCATGAGGGATGAAACTGATTAGTTTGCTTTTTATGTGTCTTGCAAACTGTGAAACAAGAAACTCTTCATCCTCGCCAATGCTTGAGTTACAGATGATGCCTCCCAAACGAACAGGGTATTGTTCGGCAAATTTTTTGATTACTTTGCAGAGGTTGTTTGCGGCATAAAGTGATGGGAAATCGCCTGAAACTTCAAGATAAATTTCGTGAACTAAACCTTCACGTATAGGCATAGTTAAGTCTCCACTGGAGAATTCGCCTGGAACATCAAAGAACACAAAATCTAAGTCATCTTCATATATGCCTAATTCGGACAGGGCTTGTATAGAGGTTGTCACGCCTCGGTCACCGCAGGCTACACCCAATTCTGGTCCGCCAGATTCGGCGCAGGCTATGCCTCCAAATCCTGTTGAGCAAATCAGTTCTGGAGAGCATTGTTTGCCGTGGTCACGTAGGACTTCTTGTACAGTGGTTTGGTGTTTTCCGTGAAGTAGTAGGCGTGTGCAGTCTGCTTTGGGATCGCATCCAAGCAGCAGTACTTGTTTGCCTTTTTCAGCTAATGCTGCGACGGTGTTTTGTGTTGTTGTGCTTTTTCCTATGCCAGCTTTGCCGTAAATTGCTATTTGCCGCATCTTGTTTTTCCTCGTTTTTGTATGGCATAGTTTCTGTTGTTTAAAAGAATAGTTGTGAAGTTTTCACAAGTGTTCACAAAATATTAGCATTAATCTGCACACCACGTTTATTGCGCCACACTTATTTAGCGTTTGTTCAGCATTTTAGCTAGTTTCCTAAACATTTTCATTAAATAAAAAAGAAAAACAAGATGATTAAACAGTTATCGAACAGCCACAGGAACATTCATCCCTGACACCCAACAAGTTTAGTTCTGAAAGAATAGCTTTGAACTCTTCATCGCTAATAGATGTACTTCGCCCATTTGCATAGATGCCTTTGATTTTGCACAAAACAGCATTTACAGTTTCAGCATCAGAGTCTGCGCCAGTGAGCTCTAAGATTTTGTGTTTGATTATTGTTTTGCCTGATTGTTTGCCAACGCTTAAGTGACGAGTGTTACCTACAAGTTCCGGTGGGAACGGTTCATAAGTCCAGGGGTTATTAAGCACAGCATACGTGTGGATACCTGATTCATGCATAAAACCGTACTTGCCTACAATTGCCGTGTTAGGCGGAACCTCAATACCAACCGCTTTACTGATAAAATCGGCGGCTTGTTTAAGTTTTTCAGTTTTACCTTCAAACTTGCGGACGCCATAATGCAAATACAGGTTCATCAAGATTTTTTCTGTTTCAGCGTTTCCAGCTCTCTCACCAATGCCTAAAAACGTGGTATTAATGTAGAGCTTGTCCCAAAGGCCTGAAGCAGCTTGAACCGCAGCTAAACTGTTGCCTACTGCGTTACCAAAATCATCATGCATATGAATACCCAACGCTTTTATGCGGGTTTCCTTTTTAAGCTGCTTTATCTTTTGTGGAATGCCAAACGGCAACGGCGCAGCTACATCTGGTAGACCAACACCAACGGTATCACAAACGCGATAGCATTCAGCACCTGCATCCGAAACAGCGTTAACAAACTTTTTCTCAAACTCCCAGTCAGCGCGAGTACCGTCTTCACCGTGAACAAAAGTGCGCAAACCATGAGTTTTAGCAGCATATTCTACTACGTCAACTACGTTTGAGAGAAGTTCATCAGGGGTCTTGTTGGGCCATTTGGCTTGCATATGAAGAAAAGAAACAGGGTGAGAGATGCCGACCTCTTCAAAGCCTAAGTCAATGGCGCTGTCAACATCTGCTTTGACTGTTCGACACCAAGCGCTGATTCTGCAGTCAAGCTTGAGGCGCATGATTTGTCGTGCAGCGTCCTTGTCGGGTTCTTGGTAATGAAAGAGTTCAAGTCGTTGTACACCGATGTCGTTGAGGAGTTGTGCTGTTTGTGATGCGTCTTTGGGTTTGAAGGCGACACCTGCCATTTGGGCACCGTCTCGCAGGGTAGTGTCGTCGATGATTGGGTCTGTTTTTAGCGGGGGCATTTTGAAGTAGAAGTCTTCAAGCCTCATTTTCGGTACGTCCTTAGAATGTTTTGTTATCCAGTATAGTGTTAACGATTGTATCGAGCAGTTGCAGTGTACCTCGGTAACCCATAATGGCTTTTCTTTGATACCCAAACCGGTCAGCCTGTGGGAAGCCAACTCTGACTAGTGGGATGCCTTCTGCTTTTGCAATGTATTTACCTTTGTAGTCGCCGATTAACATGTCAACTTTCGATTCTTTGAGTTTCTGGTGTAAGTCATACATGTCGCCGCCGATGATTATGTTTAGTTTTTCTGGTTTTGCATCGTACTCTTGAGCGATTTCTTCAATTTCAGGCGCGAATGATTTATCGTCAAGTGTTGTCATCACGGTTACAGGTTGCATGCCGAGCTCGTAAACAAATCTTGTAAGAGCAGCTACAATGTCAGGGTCACCAAATATTGCCACTTTAGTACCGAAAACCTGCATGTTCGAGTCAGCATATGCGTCAACGAGCAGGTCACGTTCGTCCATCAACTCGGGAGTAGGTTCTCTGCCAGTTTGTCGTGTAACGTTTGCCAAGAATTTTTCTGTGTTTTCAATACCAATCGGGGCTGGGCCAAGGAATTTGGGAATTCCGAATCTTTCTTGCATAAAGTTAGCGGCACTTTGACCTTCTCGTTTGCAAATTACGAAAGTTCCAAATGAGTTGGCTGAATCCTGAATTTCTTCGATAGTTGTGCCGCCTTTGGGATACTCTGGTTTAGGCAATCGTAGAGGCGCGTTTAGGGTTTGGGAAATGTCTGTTAGGTAGATTGCGTCTACACCCATCAGTTTAAGCATATGTTTGATTTCCAGCACATCGCCGGGGTTTATCATGCCTGGAATGACGTTAATTTTGTTGGTTGGATGAACTTTCTTTTCTGCAATCTGGCTAACTATTGCTTTAATTGCATTGTCGTAGCCAATTACGTGGTTGCCAACATAGCTAGGCGTGTTTATGGTTACGATTTTTGATTGCCCAGCAAGTTCAGGCTGTTCTGCACGGAAAGCTTTGGCTATGCCATGAATGTCGTCACCTGTTGTTTCACTAAGGCAAGTAGTTATTACTGATATTATTTCAGGATGCTTACGTTCGATAATGTTGGCTAAGGCTTGTTTTAGGTTGGATGCTCCTCCGAAGATTGTGGCTTTTTCGTGTAAGCTGGTGATAGCAACTTCAATGGGTTCTCGGAAGTGCCGTGCCATGAGGTTACGTGGGTAAGTAGAACAGCCCTGTGACCCGTGAACTAAAGGGACACTGCCGTGGATGCCAAGGGTTGCCCAGATGGCGCCGATTGGTTGGCACATTTTAGGTGCGTTAATTGAGACGTTTCTTTGATGGGTAATTACGGTCATTTATTGTGCCTCCGGTTCTTTGTGTACGAATTTCCAGGCTGGAGAATACAGCGCCTTGTACATGTCCTCTGCAAAACGTACAAAGCCCTTGAACATCATGTAACCTCCTCGGCTGTCGTAGTTGTGTCCGTTAATGAAAGGTATGCCGTACTTGTATGATAGGTATTTTTCTTTGGTTCCCGAAATGAACAGGTCGGGTTTGTATTTGACCATGGCTTCTTCTAGTTCAACAGCGTTGGGGTTGTCAATGATGAGGGTGCCGTTTTTGACTCGATTGATGATTTTTTCGTAGTCGTCTTCGTGACCAAAAGTGGTTGCGCTGACTACTATGTCCATGCCAAGTTCCTCCATGGGTTTTACCCAGTGCCAGCTTCTTGGTCCACCTTCATACATCATGATTTTTTTACCTTGGAACTTTTTACGGTAGAAATCGATTTGGGGTTGTGTTTGAGCAAGCTCTTTTGCGATGACTTTTTCAGCTTTTTCTTCTAAACCAAAGAACTGGGCAATTCTACGCAAGTCATCAGCTGTTTGTTGTAAACCGTAGAAGTCTACTTCCATGTGGGGTGTTCCCCATTTGTCTTGCATCATTTCTGCAATGTATTTAGCGCTACGGGCACATCGGATAATGTTTAGTTTGGCTTCATGCATTTTTGCTATATCATGTATTGAAGCATCACCAGTGAATGTACAGACTACGCGTAATCCCATTGCTTCAAGCACGGGCACGATTAGCCAGTCGTCGCCTTTGATGTTGTATTCGCCGATTAGGTTTACGTCGTAGGGTGTCTTTTCCTTTAAGGATTCTGTGCCGACAACTTGGTCAAAGAGCGTTTGGTTACCTACGTGGTGTCCAATGCTTTGGCTGACTCCGTGGAACCCAGGACAGTTAAAAGCTACTACAGGTTTACCGATTGCTTTGCTGGCACGTTTTGCTACTGCATTTATGTCATCACCGATTAAACCAGCAACACATGTAGCGTAAACAAATACTGCTTCTGCTTCAGGGAAAGCATTGTTTGATTCAATGATTGATTCGTAAAGTTTCTTTTCGCCGCCAAAGACAATGTTTGACTCTTTTAGGTCAGTTGAGAACATGTTAGCCGTGTGTAAATCGGTTTTTGCAATGTGTGGACGACTGTCCCAAGTATAGTAGGCGCAGCCTATTGGACCGTGTTGTAGTTGTATTGCATCTTTGACTGGTCCACCGACGACTCCTCTACAGCCTGCAAAAGCGCAGCCTCTCTCGGTCATGTCTCCGGGGATGGTGCTTATGTTGCAGGACATACAGGGTTTTTCGGCGTCCTGATCGTCTTTTAGGTAAATGTGTTTTTTACGTTCTGGAACTTTTTCATCACATTTTGGTAATATAAATGGCATATTATTTTCCTCCAACTTTTTTTGTGCAGCCCGTGTCTTTTTGTGCTGCGACATCTTTTCCGGGAATGCCTGCTGCATCGGCCCGGCATTGTATACAATTGTGAAACTGGAACATGATTCCGCCACAAACGTTTCTTACTAGTTGTATTTCTTTAAGTGACGGCGCTGGTATGTTTGCAAATTTTCCTTGCGGAATTAGCGGCATTACATTCATTATGTATGCGCCTCTTTTCTGAACCGCTCTGGCAACGTCAATTATGTGGTTTGAGTTTATGCCTGGAATAAACACAGTGTTAACTTTAACAGCCATGCCTAGTTCTGCAGCTAAACTTAAGCCTTCAAGCTGGTTTTTACTTAAGACTTCAAAGGCTTCTTTGCCATGCAGAGTCTTTCCTTTGTAACGTACAAAAGAGTAGATTTGTTCACCTATTGCGGGGTCAACTGCGTTTATAGTAATAGTTAAAGTGTTAACACCTAAGTCTTTGAGGGCTTGAATTTTTTCTGGCAACAGCAAACCGTTTGTAGATATGCATTTGGATAACTGTGGAAATTCTTGCTGTACAAGACGCAGAGTTTCAAAGGTTTTCTCGCTGGTTAAGGGGTCTCCTGGACCTGAGATTCCTACAACACGCAGTTTTGGATCAGTTTTTGCGACAGCTCTAACGCGTTCGATGGCTTCTTGGGGCGTAATTAGTTTGCTTGTGACGCCGGGTCGGCTTTCGTTTGCGCAGTCAAATTTTCTAACGCAGAAGTTGCATCCAATGTTGCAACTGGGTACAACTGGAAGGTGTAGTCGTGCGAATTTGTGGTGCGCATCAGAGCTGTAGCATGGATGCTCTTTTGTTATTTGGAAGCACCGCTGTTGATGCGCGGTTTTTTGGTCTATCACAAGTTTTCACCTGTTTTTCAGCTTAGTCTGAAATGCCGAACTCCCGCATCAATTCCTCTAATTCATCAATGGTTATCGGTGTGGGTATAGTGAAGTTCTTGTTTTGCACGATTTTTCTTGCAACACTTCTGTAAACGTCAGCTTGTGGTGATTTTGGATCATAATCAACTACAGTTTTTCTGTTAATTTCTGCACGCTGCACAATGTTGTCTCTTGGAATGAATTGCAATAGTTGACTGTTGATTCGTTTAGCAAACTCTGCCACTAAGGCTTCTTCGTTTTCACATTTTCGTGAGTTGCAAATAATTCCACCAAGCCGTGTATGTCCAGCATCTGCAAATTTTCTAATACCTTTACAAATGTTGTTTGCAGCATACAAGGCCATGTATTCGCCGCTTGCTACAATGTAGATTTCTCTTGCGTATCCTTCACGGATTGGCATAGCGAAACCACCGCAGACGACGTCGCCTAGTACATCGTAGAATACGAAGTCTAAATTGTCTTTGTACATGCCAAGGTCGTGCAGCGTTTGGATTGATGTTATGATGCCTCGTCCGCCGCAGCCTACTCCAGGTTCTGGTCCACCTGATTCAACGCATGTGACGTTTCCAAAGCCTGATGTTGCAATCATTTCTGGTGTGCATTCTCCACCGCCGTCGCGCAGAACGTCTAGTACTGTTGGTTGGCGTTTTCCGTGTAGCAGTAACCTTGTGCAGTCTGCTTTGGGATCGCATCCTAGTAGTAGGACTTTTTGGCCCATCTCAGCTAATGCTGCGACGGTGTTTTGTGTTGTTGTGCTTTTACCTATTCCACCTTTTCCATAAATTGCAATTTGTCGCATGTTTAATTCCTCGTGATAGCTATGGCATTCCCATGCCCACTTAAAAGACTATTTATGAAAGCTTCACAACCGTTCATAAATTTGCATCATCACTGGATGCACGTCTATATATTTTATTAATTAATAGACAAACATCTTAACAAGAAACTAAATAGTGTTTAAACGTCAAAAAATCCAAAAATTTAGGAACATAAACTCGTCAAAAACACAAATAACAAAGCCACATTTAAACATTTAAAAATAAAACAAAACCAAAACCACACAAAAAATAAGCAGGCAGGGAAAACAAAACCCCACCACACAAACTACACTACATATTACTACTGCTTGAACTTGAACTACTGCTACGGCTCATGTACTCTTTGATCGCAGTTGCAGGCATAGTATGAGTATCAACCACACCATCCATTGCACGAATCTTGTCGCCAACAAAATGAAGCGCGTTATCGTTGCTGTTTGCTTCAAACCAGATAGCAATATCCCAGTTGCCAAAAACATTGTAAGAACCCGAAATGTTTACGCCCTCAATTGGATTCTGTGAAAGACTCGAGAACGCGTTAAAGAAAGCATTGGTTTTCAACGGATTCAACTTGATAAGAACCAAGTATTTTTGCATGTTTTTTTCCATATTAAAAATCACCAATTTTATGAATACAGAAAGAATGCATAAGTATGTGTGACTGCAAACAAACAGCAACAACGCACGAGTTACTGCAAAAGAGAAAGGGCTGTTTTTATTTTGGCTTGGCATTTGACGCATTTTTCCATAAAAGCTTCTCGCATTAGTGGACCACAGGAGTCACAACAAATCCTGTGTTGAGAATCATTTGAGAAGCAGCATACGGGGTACTTGTTCGATTCTTTGAAGGCCCCAAAAATTATGACTAATTGTGCTGCTGCGTTACTGGATGCTTCCTCGTCAAGTTCAGTGCCCATGTTGGATAATTGGTCGATTAAATGGTCTAACCGCCGTTTTATGCTTGTCGTACCCTTTGCCCCACTCAAACAAGAGCAACTACAAAGGCAAAATAAAAACTTAACCACAAACAAGAATAAATCGCTTAAATATACACAATAAAAATTGCATATCAATCATAACATAGTAGCAACTTACCGCATAACACCAACAGCAGCAGGCAATAATGAATAAAATAAAAGTTAACTGAAAAAATTTTGGAGTCAGTTTTCCATACTTCTAACATATTTTGAGGCTCGCATAGCAGCCACTGCACCCTCTCCAGCCGCCGTCACAACTTGCATGCCGCCACAGGTGCAGTCGCCAGCTGCAAATACACCCTCGATATTGGTTCGTTGTTGTCTGTCAACCATCAAACAGCCGTTCATGTCCATGCCTACCCCAGCGTTTCGCACAATCGACGTTAAAGGTACACTGCCTAAAGCAATAAAGACACCTTTTACATCCCGTTCAACGGAGGCGGCGCTGGTTTGGATTTTTATTGCATTTACTGTTTTATCGCCAACTATGGCAGTTACTTTGCCTTGAACTGGTTCGATTTTAGGTTTATACTTCAATCGACTAAGCAAAGTGCCCTCAATTGTTAGGTCACCATCGTGTACAAGTAAAACGTGTTCAGTAAATTCTGCTAAACTTAGGGCTTCAACTGCCGCTTCATTGCTGTTACCTACAACGGCAACTTTAGCTCGCCTAAAGAAGGGTCCATCACACACGGCACAGTAACTGACTCCGCGTCCAAGAAACTCAGCTTCGCCAGGAACATGTAATTTGCGTTTTTGGGTTCCAGTCGCCAAAATTACAACATAAGCGTCATAGGTTTGTTTTCTGGTAAAAACATGTTTGACTTTTCCTGCAAGCTCCAGACCAGCAACTTCTTCAGAAATAACAATTTCTGCGCCTAAGCGTTCCGCCTGTCGTTGCATTTTTTCAGCCAAGTCGCTACCTTTGATGCCTTCGTCAAAGCCGGGAAAGTTTTCAATCATTGGAGCAGTCCAAGCTTTACCGCCGGGAATTCCTGATTCTAAAATAAGGGTTTTTAGTCCAAGCCAAGCAGTGTAGATAGCGGCAGTTAAGCCTGCGGGACCTGCGCCTATTATTAAAATGTCAAATGGTCGAGACTGCATAAAAATTGCCTCTTAAAAGAGTAAGTGTTTACAGTTTATGATTACTTTTTTGTAAGTAATTAATGTTAATATCGCGGGTTTCTGTTGAAGCAAAAAGCGGTTTTTTAGATGCTTTTATATGGTTTTTTATACACTACCTGATGACAGCTGGGCAATTGAGGACTAGACTACTATGGATACTTTAAAACCGCTATTAAGCCGAGTTAAAAACGGATTTAATAGGTATCGCGTGGCACTTCTAGTTTTCCTAATAATTTACGCAGCATTTTTGTTGCTTAATTTGTCCAAGGCAGCTATTCAATGGGATGAAATTACTCATCTAAACGGCGGTTCCTTTTTGTTTAGAGGCGAATACCAGACTTACATGACGTTAAACTCGTTTTACCCACCAATGTTTGACTTAATAACGATGGTTTTCTTTAGAATTTTGGGAATCAGCGTCTTTTCTGGACGTTTAGTAGCGGTTGTTTTTTCGCTTCTGACAATATGGGTTGTTTTTGAGTTCACTTACAAAATGTTTAATGAAAAGGTCGCTTTGCTGTCCAGTGTCTTGTTTGGTGTTATGCCAGGTTTCTTTTGGCTTTCACGCATGGCAATGATCGAAACTATGCTTGTCTTTTTTTTCACGCTGTCGCTGATGTGCTTTTTTATGTGGCTAAAAAACCATAAAAACAGGTGGTTGGTTTTCGCTGGTGTAGCGTTGGGTTTAGGCTTTTTGACTAAATACCAGATGATAGCTGCAGGTGTTGTAATGCTTGTAAGCATGCTGTTTTTAGCTAAGAATAAACTGAAAATTCATTTAAACAAAATAACGATTTTAGCGGTTGCGGTTATTTTGGTTGTGGTTCCTTGGATTCTTATTGCTTACCAAACGTACGCTTCTAACATGCTTGAACAGTGGATTTACGCCATGCAGATGGGTAACCCTGAAAAATCCGTTTATAGCATTCGTTTCTCAGTCCCCGTTTCCTATACCGTATTCTATTTTATAGAAATGGTTTGGCCATACCCTAACATTCATCCAGTCTCGCTGCTGCTTTATGCGGTTGGTTTAGCTGGTTTAGGTTTTTTGGCTTGGAGAAGAAAACCTGAAGACAAGTACCTGTTGATTTGGTTTATAGTGGTGTTTGTTTTCTTTACGCTGATTCCGAATAAGCAATGGCGTTATGTTGTACCATTGTTTCCTGTCATGGCGATTGCAACATCCAACTTAATTGTTTATGCTTACGAGAAAATGCAAAAAACACTGAAAAGCAATGTAACGATTAAAAAGAAAAATATGACTAAAGTTGGGGCTGTATTGTTGACTGCTTTTCTGGCAGCAGGATTGTTTTTCAGCGTTAATGATGCTCACAGTTGGGTTTCAAACGATGAAATTGTAATGCCAATTGATGAAGTCGCAAACTATGCAGCCAACCACATGACGGGTAATCAGTCAATAATGCTTGTTTGCCCCTTTAACCTGTTTAGTCAAGACATGTTTAGGTTTTATCTTTGGGCAAATAGTTCCCACAGAAACATGAACGCCTATCAGTATCCGGAACTTCCAGTGGATACGTATCAAATTGATTTTAACGCTACAGAATTCGTCTGCCTATGCGAGGAACTTAACGTTAAATACATAGTGCTTTATGATTATGGAGCAAACACACCCTTCTACAATACAACCACAACAATAAGCAACGTTACAACAATGATTTATGAAACCCAAAGGTTTGGAGACCCTCAGGATCAACCATTCTTTGGAGTTATGCCGCACAGGATGTTCCTTGTCCCGTTCAATAAAAACCAGACTCAAACAGGGTCTTAGCGGGTTTCTAAAATTTCAAACCCTGTCTTTGAATCTTTTTCGCGCCTTGCAGAGCTACCTGTTAACTCGAACATTATTACTTCGCCGATAAGCCAAACTTCAACGCCTGCCCGCATGCAACCGGTGGTAGCGGCGCCGTTTCTGCCAAAGCTGCCATGCATGTGCAGTTTAGGTTTGCCTTGTGGGTCGGAAAAGATTGTGCCTACACCGCAGCCTTCATGTACACCGTTAAGCAGCGCAGTCATTGGTTCAACTGGAAGAGCATCGCCATCTTTTGGTCCAACAACAAGTTTACTTTTGTTTTCTGCCCCGCCTAAAAATAGGCACATTGCGCTTTTGATATTGTTTTTTTCGGCAAAAGATTCCAATGTTTCATGTACGATTTCGCCGTCTTGCAATCTTAAAATAAAGATTCGACCCATGTTAGCTTGCGAGTAATCCAAATTTTTTTGACTCCTTGCAGTTAAAACTGATAAAAATAGTAGACGAGTATAAAAGAATTCAAGATTACAAGTAGTTTTTACAGTAAATTGAAAAAAGCATTTAGATTCGGGCTATGTAGAGGGTTTTGTTTGCTTCTTCTTTTCTTTTCCTTAAAGACGCCTCTTGGCTGCTTGCAGTGATAACAGCTGCGTTCTCGGGCAAAGCAGTTGAAAGGCCACAGTTTAAAGGACATCCGCATTTAGAATCTTTTTGAAACATTTTTCACTTCCTCGCTTAAGGTGACAAAAAAATATACTTTTTAACGTAAAGATTGTTATCATTATAAAATAAATAGTCTTAATAGACAATTTTTTCAAAAATACAAATTAACTTCTAAAACGGTCGTTTTTCCATACATCTGCACTGTCGCTGTAACCGCGGCGCTCCCAAAAACCTAATTCTTTGCCCCTAGTAAACGTTAAACGTTCAACCCACAAAGCGCTCTTGTAAGCATATTTACTTGGAACAACCAGCCGCAACGGAAAACCGTAACCTTCCTCAAGAACTTCACCGTTAAGCTTGTAAGCTAAAAGCACATCAGCAGGGGCAAGTTCTTCTCGGTAAAGCGATGTAGTATAGTTGTCAGCGCAAGTGAATGTTACAGCTTTTGCTACATCACGGGGTTTGACTATGTGTTCTATTTCTTTAATGTGCACGCCTTCCCAACGGCAATCCAAAACACTCCAACCTTCAACACAATGAAAATCACTTACAGACACCGTTTTGGGCAACGCCAAAAATTCAGTCCAACTGAAAGTTTTGGGATTCTCTACTTCACCATCAATAACAAGTTTGTAAGTGTCAAGGCTGATTTTCGGATTTTCAGATATTATTCCAGGATGGTCTATTCCCCAACGAAGAAGCTTTTTTATAGGCTGCTGGTCAGGAGGCAACCTTTCAGCTTTAGAAACCACTTCAAAAACCACTGTAGATGTTATTTACGATAGATAATAAAGTTTAAGATAACAAGAAAACGCAGTTTTCTTCGTTTATTAAGCGGGTCTACCCAAAGAAAAAGCTCAACTGCTTCTGCTGAGGCTGCTCTTTGCTAAAACCTGAAACCCTAACACCGACCCGCCTAATTTCCATCGGTGACTCAGAAAGAAACTTTTCAAAAAGCAAACGAACATTTCGGTTGATTGTTTCCTTGTCCTTTGCTGGCTGCTCAAGTGTTACAGAACGGCTTTTGCTTGACAAATCCACATTAACCACGTAAATCGATACCGTTTTATAACTGTAACTTTTTTCCGAAACCTCTTTGAAAACAGTTTCCGTTAATTCGTCTGTTTTTTGCAGAATAAACTCTAAATCATGCGTATCCTGCTTTAGCGTTCCAATTTTGCTTATTGATTCAGCTTCACCCTGCTCAGTAACTGGTTCGTTATCGATTGCGTTGGCAGCGTTATGAAAGTAAACGCCTAAGACTTTGCCAAAAACTTCAAGAAGCCTTTGAACGTCAAACCTTGCAAGGTCCCCAATGGTTTTGATACCCATCTGCTCCATGCGAACAACAGTTTTTTTGCCTACACCAAGCAGTCGGTCAACAGGCAAAGGCGCAAGAAACGCTGCTGCATCTTCAGGCAACACTACGGTTAACCCGTCAGGTTTTTGGCTATCACAAGCTATTTTGGCGACTAGCTTGTTTGGACCAACACCCACAGTTAAAGAAATGCCAACCTGCGCTTTGACGTCATTTTTTATTTTTTGGGCGTAAAGTCGGGCTTTTTCAAAACTGCTGTTGACTTGCTCGGTAACATCCAAGTAAGCCTCATCAATACTAACCTGCTCAAGGCTGCCCGCATAGCCACGGAAAATCTGCATGATTTGATCACTTATTTGCTCATAATACTCATGGTCTACATGGAAAAAAACGGCGTCTGTGCCTTCGAGTTTGCGTTTTGCCATAAACAGGGGTAAGCCTGATTTTACGCCAAACTTGCGGGCTACATAGTTGCTGGTGGATACGGCGCCAGATTCCTCTGTGCGGCCAGAATAAACTCCAACCACGACAGGTTTGTCTTTAATTGAGGGGTTTCTAAGTTCTTCGCATTGGGCAAAAAAGTAGTCAAAATCGGCAAGCATTACCACACGGTTTTGAACCATTTCTTACGCTCCTTTGGCTTTAGGCAGCAGCCATGACCCATCACATGAGGCAGTGTTTAAGCGTTCTAAGCCTTCGCGGCAACAACCAAACTTTAAGCCTTCAGCATCAGCCAAGTCTCGCACGCCTTTTAGAATCTTTTGGCGCATATCCCGAGGCAACAATATGTTTCCACCTACTCGTTCACCTTCCTTGAAGTAGAGAGGTTTTAGTTTTTCTGCAACATCGGGCAAAGCTTCAGAAAGTCGTTTCCAGTTGTCAGGCTTAACTTTATAGGTTGAACTAGTTACGTGTTTGACTCCCATGGATGCGAGGGTTTTGATTAGTTTTTGTGGCTGGTCGTTTACGAAGGGGATGATTGGGTCAATACGTACAGATACGGGGATGTCTTGGCTGATTAGGTCGTCTGCTGCGCTTAATCGTTGACTTGGCGGGGGCGCGTTAGGTTCAAGTGTTTTGGCGAGTTGGTCGTCATCAGTGGTTATAGTAAAAGCAACTGTTGAAGGAACCCGTTTTAGTAGGTCATCGTCACGGGCTACAAGGTTGCTTTTTGTTATGATTTGGATGCGGCAGTTGCTTTCAGAGAGGATTTCAAGGCAACGCCGAGTTAAGCCCGTATATTGTTCAGTTTTTGGGTATGGGTCTGAGCTGTTAGAAAGCGATATGATTTCGCCTTTAAGTTTTGGGGCTTCATGCCGTAGCCGTTCAAGCAAGTCCTTTTTGGGTTTGCATTCATTAAAGCCTGCAATGTAGCTGGAGGCATAACAGTAGATGCATTTGTGGTCGCATCCAGTGTAAGGGTTAAAGGTAAGTTTTGGCGGACAGGTACACAAGCCGCTTTGCCAAGGGTCAAAACTTGAAATCAAATGCACAACATATTCACTCAAAACTTATGGATACGGGAGAAACAAAAACTATTCGCTAAATATTGCGTTTATGTTTTGATAAGAAAAAGCTAAAACAGCTTCAGGGCGCGTGTTTTGAATTACGTTGAAGCAATAATGACCCACAAAGAATAGTGATATAGTTTGAATTTCCCAAGACACAGTTTCTTTGGTTTCAAAGTTGTGGGTTTAACAAGCGTAAAGCATATTGAAAACATAGCAGTTTAAACCCATTTTGTTCTGCTGATAGGTTAAAAAAGCAATATTTTTAGGCAAACTTTATGGTGTAAACATCTATAAATCACAGAAAAAGTTTTAAACAAAAATGGTTCCACAATTTTTGGAGAAAAAACAGCTTTGAAAAGAACCCCCCTTTTCGAGTTTGAAATTCCAATCTACAAAAAACATAACAGTGGAATATCAGACCCGCAAAAACAGCCAAGATAAGCAAGTGCACAAAAAAACGAAGATAAACTCAACAGGTTTTACGCTAAACAAAACGGCGTCGGAAACTTTTTGCTACAACTAAAACGCTTGATACAACCATAACTATAACAACCAATACTATAGCAGTGTATTCGGGTACAGAATCAGCATTTGACAATTCCACAACTAAATCGCCCAGAAGCGGCTTATCGTATTCTGAATGCATAACGATAGAAACCACATCTGAGTTGCCGTCTTTTGTTAGGGTGTAGTTTATTGGGTTCCATTGGGCGTCTGTTTCGGTTGTGAAGGCTTTTACGTCTGTCATGTTGGTTTCCAAGCGTATTGTAAAGTATGCAGTTGAATTGTTGTTTTCAGGCGACAAATACGGACTAATGTTTAAGTCATAAAGAAACAAGTAGCTACCGTTAACCATCTGCAGAGGATGCTCATAGTGAATGCCAAGAACAAACTCTTCATTAACTGGACTTATTACTGTGGCAACCATTGTCCAATCCCCAATCGCTGTATGATGGAACGCGTTTGGATACAGTTCAGTGTAATTGCTGCAGGATAACTCTTTACCGTCAAGTGTCATGTGGATGTTTGTGGTTTGTGGAGGTGTAGGATAAACCATTGGAAGCATGTCAGGCAAGTCGCCACTTATGTGCATGGGGTATGTGCCGTCAATTTTAGCCCACAAACAGCCATTTACTGACACAATCGTGTAATTAACGTATTCAACTGGCATAGAAATAGTATAGTTAGAGTAATCTTGTTGTGCTACAGAAAAGTTTGGGGGCACTAAGTAAAGCATCGCAAATAAGCTAAGTAGAAATATTGAAGCGTAAAGCTTCTTCACAGCAGTCAACCCTTTCATCAAACAACATTTTTAGCTCACATTTATTAGTTATGCAAATAACAAGGGCACAACACCTAATTTTTGGAAACGAAAAAATGTATATGACGCCTTAAGCATAGTTGAATATTGAATTAAGCAGCCAATAAAAAACGAAAAAGATGCTGTTTATTCTTTGAAGATTTTCTATGCAGGATAGAGAAAAAGTTTTGAATTTTTTGGAATTCAAGTTTTGGACGGATTGAGAAAATAAAGCCACTTTTTAAAATAGGCTTGATTCCCATAATAGTTTTGTTAGTCTTAGTTGTCGCTATAAAATTGGCTTTAAAAGCTGAACCAGTGTTAGTAGTCACAGAAAGCATAATCGTATTAAACTTTTTTTTCATAACAGTCCTAAACATAATTGTCGCAAGCATATCAGGAAATAGTTTTCTAAAATACGGTTCACTAAACTTGCTACTGTTAAGTTGCGCTTTGATAATCAGCGGTTTAGTTTCAGTCATAAGCAGCATTACAGGAGCAGTTTCCGTTAATTTTGGAATTACAATACAAGACATAGGCTTGCTAACATCTTCTGGGTTACAAGCGATGAGTGCAGTTGCAACTTTAACAACAATAAGTTCCAGCCAAAACATGCAACGCAAAATTGCTTTGGCAGCAGCCTACACGGTAACCATTGCTTTTGTGGTTTTCTTAACGGTCTTGGCTGTGTTTAATTTGCTTCCATCATTTTTTATGAGCCAAGGTGCAACAACAATTAGTCAACTTTTCTCTTCAACTACATTGTTCTTTTTTATGTTAAGCGCAGCCTTGTTTTTGTTTCAGTATTTTCAGTCAAAATCAGAAACCCTATACTGGTATTCATTAGCGCTAATACTGTTTGCAATAGGTGAGATTGGCGGAATATTTCAGTTACAGGTCGGAGACATTTTCAGTTGGATAACAAGAACATCTTATTACATTGGCGGATTATACTTTTTAATCGCTTTAACAAGTCAAAACGTTGGACAAAAACGTGACGAAATCACAGAAAGATGGGCAACCGCATTTAGCACAGACCAGAAACAGTTAGCAGACTTATTTAGCAACATGCTTAACGCTTTTTCTTACTGTAAAATAGTGACAAATAAAAAAGGAATCCCATCCGACTGGATTTATCTTGAAATAAACAGTGCTTTTGAAAGAACTTTCAATCTGAGTCGCTCAGAAATCATTGGCAAGAGGGCTGGAGAAATTTTTCCTGAACTTGTAACTGACAAGGCAAACTGGGCAAGCATTTACGGTAAAGTAGCCTTAACTTGTCAACCGGTTATGTTTGAAAATTTTAGGCAATATCAACAAAAATGGTATAATGTTTCAGCTTATTGCCCCAAAAAAGGGTATTTTGTTGCTTTTCTTGAGGACATTACTCAAAGAAAGAAAGCCGAGGAAATATTGAAAGAAAACGAAGAAAGATTCAGACTTGTAGCTGAAGCAGCCAACGTACTAGTATACGAGTATTTAACCGAAACAGACCAAATAAAGTTAGCCAGAGGACTGGAAGAGTTAACAGGACACAAATCTGAAGAAACAATTTTTACGAATGAATGGTGGGTTAACCAGATTCATCCAGATGATGTCAACAAATTCAAGAATCAACTTGATAGTGCCTTAAAAGACGGACAAACAAAAGGGTACGTGCTTGAATACAGGTTACGTCACAAAAAAGGGCATTACATCATTGTAAAAGATACAGCCAAAATTTTAAGGCACAACAATGCTATTCACATAATTGGCGGAGTAAGGGACATAACAGAAAGAAAACAGTTACAACAAAAACTCGAAGAGTACGCAAAACAGTTAGAAGAGTTAGTTGACGAGAGAACACGAGAATTGAAAGATAAAGAGCGTTTAGCTGCTATAGGTGAAACCGCAGGCATGATTGGACATGACATCCGCAATCCCCTGCAAGCAATAATTAACGAATTATTCATAGCAAGACAAGCCATGAGCAGTTATCCGTCTAAAGATACAAAAGAAGGATTAGAAAGTATAAGCCTAATTCAAGAACAAGCAGACTATATTAGCAAAATCGTTTCTGACCTTCAAGATTACGCAAGACCATTAAACCCTGAATATGAAACAGTCAAACTCGCCGATTTAGTAACAAGCGTTTTTCAAACAATCAACACACCAAAAAACATCACAACAGAAATCAACGTTCAAGATTTCTTAGAATTCAGAACCGACACAACATTCTTAAAAAGAGTTCTAACAAACCTTGCCAACAACGCGATTCAATCCATGCCAGACGGCGGCAAACTAACCCTAACCGCATACAAAAAAGAGTATGAAACAACCATCAAAGTTTCAGACACAGGCAAAGGCATACCCGAAGAGGTTAAACCCAGAATTTTTACGCCGCTAGTAACCACAAAAGCAAAAGGACAAGGCTTAGGCTTAGCAGTTGTTAAACGTTTAATCGAAGCTCTCCAAGGTACAGTAAACTTTGAAAGCCAAGAAGACAAAGGAACCACCTTTATAGTAACACTACCAAACCATAACACTAATTCTCAACAGGCCTAAACTGAAAAGTTAGAGGCAAAAATCAAAGCTCAAGCACACAAAGAACGTTTTCTGCTTTTGAGGCCCCAAAAAGTAAGCTTCAAGTAAAAATCTTGCATGCGTAAAAAAATCAAAAAAGTTAGGGGTTTTTGTTGCGCCCACTGGTTAGCCACCAGATGAGCACAATTATGGCTGGAATTGCAAAGATGACAGCTATCCAAATCAGTATAGTTACTATTGAGCCAACTACGTAGTCTAAGGTAAAGCTTGAAATGGGAAGGTACCAGTTGCCGTCAAAGTAGACTTTGATTGCAAATGCTATGAACATGAACAGAGAGACTGCTCCGCCGGCGTCTCTTGAATGGTTGTTTTTTCTGTTTGGATGTTTTTCATGTTCGGGTTGTCTTTTCCACCACAGCCAGCCAACGATTGCAGCTATAGCCACGGGGAGACCGATTAGCACTAGTTCCCAAAAGATTGCATGCAGAATAAACAGCACTATGTTGTTCATTGTCCACAGACCCAGTGTTGTTGGAACTAAGCCTGTCGTTTGGGCTTCTGCGGTGAACCAAACAAAGACGTAGACTGCACCAACAGCCGCTAACACTGCCGCCGCAACGAACACTGCAAACACGGCAACATGTTTTCGAATAAAAGTTTTCCAGTAATAGTCTGTGTTATACTCAAAATTTTCTGTCATAGATACACCTTCTTCATTTAAACCTGTACACAGTTTTGGTTAATAGTATTTGCCTGTGTTGGCTGGGTTGGTGTAGTGTAAGTGTTGTTTTGGGCGGTGTATTGTTGGTATTGACGGCTCTTCACTGTGAAGAAGCCTATTGTAGCGATTATCCAAGCAATCAGTATCATCAGTAAACCGAAACCGAAGATACAATTGAAAAAGTCACGGAGCTTAAACTCTGAACTCCAGTCACCCAGAACAAAACTGCTCTATTTCATTACTCCGCGCAGGGCAGCAAAATCAAAGTAGAACCAGGCGTAAAATCGAACATCTAAATAAACACTAAAAAACCAACACAGTTACAATACAACAAACCAAAAAAGGTACTTCGCACCAAAATAGACACGATAGCACTATTTTTTACGTGTAGAAAAATATAGAATATTGAGAAAATCAGGCAGTTTTTAGCCAATCGCTCGGTTTAAATGGTTTAGAATGCGAAAAAGCATGGTTACACAGCTGTTTTTGCCATAAAAACGTTTTTAAATCAAAACTGCAATGACTAAATTCGACACTAAATGATACCAAAATACTTCTTTCTAACAAAAGGAGTTGGCAAACATAAAGAACAACTCCAATCATTCGAATTAGCTCTACGAGACGCAGGCATTCAAATGTGCAATCTTGTCGCAGTATCCAGCATTGTCCCACCAGGATGCGAATTACTACCAAAAGAAAAGGGTCTCAAAATGATTCACCCAGGAGAAATCACCTTCGTAGTCATCGCACGCAACGCAACCAACGAGCCCCACCGCCAAGTAGCATCATCCGTCGGCGTAGCCATCCCATCAGGCAAAGACCAATACGGCTACCTATCCGAACACCACAGCTTCGGACAAACCGACGAAGTTGCAGGCGACTACGCAGAAGACCTAGCAGCAACCATGCTCGCAACAACCATGGGTATCCAGTTTGACCCCGAAACCGCTTGGGATGAACGCAAAAAAATCTTCAAAACCACCGGTTTAATTATCAAAACGTCAAACAGCACCCAGTCAGCTCAAGGCGACAAAAACGGGCTCTGGACAACAACAGTTTCCGCAGCAGTTTTTGTTCCACCTGAAAACGGCGAAGCACCAAAAGAATAAAAGTTGCAAGTTTTTTCCACTTGCTTTCCATTTTTCAACTAAAACGTCTGTTAAGGTTTTTTGAAGGTTATGTTGCTGTGGTCTATTAGTTTGTAGAAGTATACTTTTAGAAAATCAGTTATCACAAAAGCCAGTAATGCGTAACCCCAGACAAAACCTGCCAGAGCCCAACCTATGGGTGCTACAAAGACCCCGTAAACCACAACCAATGTTGCTAGCAGTTTAGTGATTACTGCAGACCAGAAAAGCAAACCGCCAGGACGGATTGACCAGAAGTGTCCTCTTGTGCGGGTGACAAAGATTGTTAAGTGTCCAGCTACGGCTAGTTTAAGGAAAATGAATGATTGCAGCATAGGCAAGGGTAACTGCAAAACAACTTGGCCGATGTAAAATATGAAAAAAGAAGCAAAAACACCCACAATACCTAGCAGTGTTGAAATTAGCAGGACACTGCGCATGTTCCATTTTTCAGGTTCTTTGGAGTATTTGACGTTGTCATAAGCGATTGCCATAATGGGCACATCGTTAAATAAAGCTAAAAGCACAATCATGACGGCTGTAATTGGGTAAAAGTTGAAAACTATAATTGATGTAACAATAAAAAATAGGACTCGTATGGTTTCGGCTATGCGGTAAATTGAATAGTTGTTCATACGTTGGAAAGTTTTACGGCTTTCCTTAATCGCATCAATAATCACAGACAAACCAGGCTTAGTAATAACAATATCTGCTGCTGATTTAGCTGCATCAGTCGCCCCCGCAACAGCTATGCCGCCATCAGCCTCTTTCAAGGCGGGTGCATCATTCACGCCGTCACCAGTCATGCCCACAATATGATTATCATCCTGTAGCAATTCAACAATCTTGTACTTGTGTTCAGGAAAAACTTCAGCAAACCCATCAGCCGCTTCAACAACCTTACTGGCGTCTTTATCTTTAAGGCCAAGAAAAGTTTGCGGCAAAGCAATTTTGTCACCCAAGTTTACTTGACTGGCAATTTCTTTAGCTATTGCAATGTGGTCGCCTGTAACCATTTTTACTTGTAAACCCATATCCTTAGCGGTTTTAATGGTTAAAGCTGAATCTTCACGTGGAGGGTCATAAAGCGCAAGCAGTCCAACATATTGCCAAACAGCTTTTTCATTTGTTTTTGCAACGCCAAGTGCACGGTGACCTTTGGAAGCAAAATCTGCAATAACTTTGTCAACCTGAGAAGTCAGGGTTTTATCGGCTTTAACCAGTTGAAGGATAACTTGTGGAGCGCCTTTTGAAACTTGAAAAATAGTGCCTTTAGAATCTTGAATTTTTGCTTCTGTGCGCTTTATTACGGGGTCAAATGGCTTAAAAGAAAGCACTTTATAGGTGCCAAGTTGTTCCAAGACAGTTGGTTCGGCTTTGGCGCGAATGATTACTGCGTTGTCGATTGGGTCTTTATCCTCTTCTCGGGAAGCCAAAGCACCAAGAAACAGCACATCATCAGATTTAAAGCCGCTATCAGGATTAATGTCTGCAACAGTTAACTCATTTTTAGTTATAGTTCCTGTTTTGTCTGCGCATAATACGTCAACGCCGGACATTTCCTCTATAGCGGCGAGTTTGCTGACAATTGCTTCTTTTTTTGCCAAAGCGATGGCGCCAACTGCCAAAGTAACCGATAACACAGCAGGCAACGCTGCAGGAATGGCGGCGACAATTAGGATTAAAGCGAACTCTAAAGTATCAATAATGCTTTCTTGCCGGAACAGGGCAACCATGAAAACAACTGTAACCAGCACCACAGCTAAAACAATAAGGTAATCGCCGATTTTGACGACGGCTCTTTGAAAGTGGCTTTTCGGTTGAGCCTGCTCTACAAGTTTTGCGGTTTTCCCAAAATAAGTATGCATGCCAGTGGTTACAACTAAAGCGTCCATTTCACCCTGCCGCACAATAGAACCCGAGTAAGCAACGTCTGAAACGTGTTTTTCTACAGGTAAAGATTCACCTGTTAACGCTGACTGGTCTACAGACAGGTAGTCGCCTTCGACAAGTTTTATGTCTGCAGGCATTACATCGCCTAAACGAATTCTCACTATGTCGCCGGGTACGAGTTCTCTGGCAGGAATATCCACCCATTTGCCGTCACGGCGAACCCGAGCGTTTAGGGCTAAACGTTTCTTTAAGAGGTCAATAGCGTTGTCTGCTTTACGTTCCTGCCAAAAGCCCACTACAGCATTAAGCATTAGCAAAGCAAAAATTATGCCGAAATCTTCCCAATGATAAATGACTGCAGAGATGATAACGGCTGCTTCAATCATGAAAGGAATTGGTCCCCAAAAGTATCGAAAGAACTTTTTTAGGGGGTTAACTTTTTTTTCGGAAATTTCATTTGGTCCGTAAATGGTTAGGCGTTGTTTTGCTTCAGAAGAACTTAAACCATCCTTGCCAGTGGATAAAGAAGCAAACAATTTGTCAGGTGAAGCTTTTTTGGCGTCTTCAATAGATAAAATCTTTTTTTGACCCATAACACGTTTTCTCTTACACAATGGTTATGGCAGATTGTAAGCCACAAAAACCGTCAAGTATTACCACGTATAGTTAGGGGTTGACTCACACACTTATTTCTGTGTAGTTGCTACACAACAATAACAAAAAAACAAAAATTTAAAATTAAAATCAAAAAAGATGGTTACTTAAAATGCAGGTTAAAACGTTGCATTGCGGCTTCTACAATTTTTTTTGCTTCTTCTGCGTCACGCCAGCCTTTAACTTTAGTCCATTTTTGATGTTCCAACCGTTTGTAAGTAGTAAAGAATTCTTGAATCATGTTTAGTTGATGTTCGTGTACATTTGTGATGTCGTTGTAACCTTCGAAGCGGGCATCATTAGCCAGTACAGAGAGGATTTTTTCGTCTGGACCATGTTCATCTTCAATGTGCAAGACGCCGATTACGCGGACGCGGGCTATTGCGCCAACCTCTAAGGGTTCATATGTCAGGGTCATGATGTCTAAGGGGTCGTCATCTTCTGACCAGGTCTGGGGAACAAAACCGTAATCAACAGGGAAAAAGACTGCAGACGGAATAATACGGTCAAGCACAAATGCTTCCCAGTCGGATTTGTATTCGTATTTGTCGCGTGAACCGCTTAAAACTTCAATAACCATGTTAAGTTCTGTTGGGGGATTGTCTCCAGCGGGTATTTGTTTCCAAAGATTCATAGCAGATAACCATAGGGTTTGCGTTTTACATACATAAAAGGGTAACGTGGAGTTAAATCAGATTTAACTTTTTAGTTCTTTCTTCATTGCCGCCGCTAAAAGCTTCCATACCGCTGAATCCGCCCTACAAAGCTGTTCCGCAAGCACCGCCACTTCGTTTTGACACATTTGGTCTTTGCAATATTCAACGTGTAGAGCTTCATAATTAAGCCGTGAACCACCATCCTGCGGCACAATCTCATAACGGAACTGGGAATACTTGTTTGGTCCAGAAACATGTGTGGAAAACCAGCTTAACCTGTCGGGATAAAGGTGTACCAGTTTCTGCTTTTCAACCTCACCACTTGGCATGTGAAAAATGTCTTTTAAGAGCACTATGCCGTCTGCAACTGGGAAGACTTGACGCTCAGCACTGTTGTAACCCATCAACTGGTGGTCGTGTAAAGAAAAATCTGTGCACCACAAGTAGGCTTGCTTTGGTGGAGCATCAAAATTTTGGCTAAACCTGTAACGAATGGTAACTGGCATAACAGGCATTAAGCAAAGGCAAATATTTAGTGGTTACCGCTTAACCGAAAAAGTCAGACATCTTCTTTTGGTAAAGCGCACGCTTTAGCAACTCACTTTGCAGTATCCAGCGACCTAAAGAAATCTCAAACCGAGTACTAATATGCTGCAAAGATTCAGCTAAACTTTTAAAAACCAAAGGTTTTTGCCGCATTGCGTTTCGCACATTTTCACGCACCTGCCAAACACCAATAGGCATTATGTAACCAGGACGTGCTTCACGCAAAACAATCACAGTTGCCTGCCTACGCTCCTTAACAAGCAATTCACAAGTTGCCAACCTTGCTGAATAATAACAGCCGCCAATCGCCGCGTATGTTGTGCGTCCATTGTTGCCTTCCCAGTCTGAGAAGATTGCCACGTTTTTGCCAGCTGGATTCCAAACGGTTCCAGGATACCATGCTTCCATTGATTCGTAACTGTACTGAGCGGGAATCATCAAAACTTCAAACACATTATCCAAGTAGACTGACTCGTAAACGCGGTATTCGTTGATTTCTGGGAAAGTTTTGACCTGTTCACGAAGGCTTTTTGATACTATATCGTCAACAGCGGTTATGCTCCAGCGGGTTGGCACTAAACGGCGGTTTTTTTCGATGCCAAACGCGCCAACGCTGAAGGCTTTCTGGATTTTTGTAACTATCACGCCACGGTCGTAGAGTTCAAGAACAGCATTTGTTGATTTTAAGTCAGTATCATAGTAGGCTTTTTCGATGTGCTGTTCATAGCGAGCGTTACCCACATGCATATCCCTTATCGGCGCAGAAGGCCCAAACGGCTGCACATCATCATCCATAAAGATTGAACCATGAGGCTTCTTAGTAAGGTTCAACTCCATATCAACACTGTTATCAGCCAACGCCAAATCACGAGTGGATTCCATGATTTTTCCAGCCTTAAGCACATTGGCTACGTTAACTCGGTGCTTTCCACGCACAAGCATTGAACGGAAACCCACTATTTCATCAATAGACTTGCCAAACCACTGTTCAGGCAAATCGTAAATGCTTGTATCCTCCGAAACAGGCGGCACGAGTGGTCCAGCGTAAACGTTTGGGTAGCCTATTCTGCCGATAAAAACGCTTGGTGGAGACATGCCTGCGATGTCTTGGTTGGACATCAGGGGGATGCTTTTTGAAAAATAGTTTACTTTTACCATTATTGGGCAACGGGTTTTGCCGCAGAGGTTTCGTGAGCCTTTGCAGATTACGCAGAGGCTGTCTTGAGAGGTTCGGGCTACGATTTGGCTGTTGTCTCCCACGTTGGCGTGTTTTAGAAGGTCCTTTAACCAGTTGTCTGTTGGATTCACGTTTTGTGCTGGTTTTGAAGTGAAGGACATTTGCATTGTTGAAAGCTGTTGCGTGTTGATATGCTTTCTGCAAATAAACGCCTAAAAAACAGCCGCAACTAAAAGAAAAAGCAATGAAAAGTGTATAATCAAAACTGTCAATTAACGTCCAGTTATGGTTTTTAGCATACGAGATTTTCTGATAACACGCCTAACTGGCGGCGGCAACCGTAACATAACAAAATCGGCGGCCTTGTATAACCCAAAAAATCCTGGCGGCGCTAAACCTGCATCAATAATTTTTAGGTATCCATCAATGTTTCTGATGTTTTCACAGCTAATATCTAAAAGCCCAAACTTGCCTGCGATGCTGCGCAGTTTTGCTAACTCTTCAGGGGTAACTTCTACTTCTTGACCGTATTCTTGAAGCAAGCAATATTTTGTGTGCCAAAAAACCTTTGCAAAATACACGTGCCTATACGGGTGAGGCAGCTGCTTGTAGGCTTTATGGTCGTGTTCTATTGTGTCTTTTTTGCCGATTTTTAGAGCCAAAATTTTTGAACGATACGTTACCCTGAAAACAAGCTTGTGCATACCATAATTCAAAAGAGAAGTATTAGGAAAAATTGTGGGCACAAGGTTAGTTAACTCGTTCATGGGAACAAAAACGGTTTTTTGCGAATCTATGTAGGCTTGTATTAAATTGTCCAGTATCTTTGCTTGGTCATGCAGGTTTTGGTATTTCAATTTTTTCTCGGCAACCGAAAAAATGGTTAGGCTTCATAATTGAGTATGTGATTACACCTTCACAACAACACAATATTAACCGATTAAATGATACTGGTTAACAGCCACCGTTCCAATCAAGTTGACCACGATACCGACAATTATGAGCACTTTATGGTACCAACGTAACTCTTTGCCGAACCCTTTGAGCGTTAACACAAAAAGGAACGGGTAAAAATCTAAGGCATAACGGTAACCAAAACCCCAACCTGAAAGCCCCTTAGTAAAAATGACAAAAGCAATAGCAAAAACCGCAACCCAACAAGAAACCGTTACAGCATCACGAAGTTTGGATTTTAAAGCAAACACAAAAGCGGGTGTTGTAAACCAGATAGCTGTTCCAGTTAACGGAAACATAATTGAAAAAGGATTCAACGTTACACTGGGCAAACCAGTAAGAAACGCACCGAGATTTTCAGGTATGTAAGACAAACTAAACAAGCCCTCACTAAACCAGGGTTCATTTTGGATTCCTGGAATCATCCAGTAACCAGCATCCAGCAATGTACCAAACCTGACATAATTGTAAGCAAAATTTAGCAGGACAAAGATTCCTGCGCCAACAGCAAGTTTCAGCAACGAAGGTAATGCTTGTCGAAGTTTGGCGGTCACTTGTGGGGAGGATTGACGGCTTAGAATTAGGCAGGCAAAAAATAGTATGCCAAGTATCGTGGGCAGTCTGCACCAGTATGAAGCGCCAACCAGCAACCCAATGAGAAAGGGTCTTGACTTGTTAAAAGATTCATGCAAAGCTAAAAACATGAAAAACGTTGCAAACACTTGCGCGATAAGCCAAACTGAACCGACGCTTGCTATCCACCAGAAAATAGTGCCAAAGCCAAACAAGATGGCAGCCCAAACAAAACTGGACTGTTTAGATGCTAAACCGCTGCTTTTTGAAACATCAACGGCTAAAATGTAGGCTAATACAACTGTGAAGCTGCCGAAAAACAGGGAAACCAAAGTTTGGTTTAGGTTCAATCCGAAAATAGCTACAAGCGGCGTCATGATAAAGGCGGGCAGTGGTGGGTAAACCACGTAGTACACGCCATTAAGAGGGATTAGCTCGTTAAGCCAGTAAGGATTATCAAGCAGATAGGTTCTGCCATGCAAAAAAGCGTCAGCTAAACGCACATAATAATCGTAATTATTTGGGTACCCTTCGCCTGTAAAGTAGTAAACTGCAAAGGCTACCACAAACAGCGTAACAAGTACAATTGCGTGCTTGTTGTGCATTTGCTGAAGCATTTTTGGCGGTAGCCTGGTTTGCATTAAGAAAATAGTCAAAATACAATGTTTTAACGTTTTTCCAGAATTAAAATGTGAGAAGTGGCGCTCAGGCCGGGATTCGGACCCGGGTCCTGCGGGCGACAGCCGCATATACTGGACCGAACTATACTACCTGAGCTCTTAAGCGCCGAAACAATACACATCATTAGCCTAATTAACCTTTCTCGAGAAAAAGCATACATAACTAAGAAACACCCCACAAAGAAGCTAAACAAACCAAAAAACAATAGTTTCTTAAAAAGACGATTTCGTTTCTATGGTTCAAGCGGCTTCTGATGCTTTTTACCTGTCATGCCTTCAATGTCAATTCTGCCCATTGTTGTTTTAACTAACTTTTCAGGCTTAATTTTGGCGAGTTTCTCCTCAGGATTCAAACTAACCTGCCTGACCAACACTGCCATGCCATGCTGCTTCTCCGCCAAATCCTCAATCAACACCATTTTACCCCAAAACTCAACACAAGTATAAGCATAATCACACTCGTCCGTCACACCGTAATCCAGCACTGCTTGGCCCCAAACACGGTTGTTTGCCTGCAAATAAACCAGTTTTTTGCCTTCAGGGGCACAGTGAAAGTAGAGACAGTTTTTTTCTTCATCATACCCATGGCTCAGTGAGACGAGATAGGGCTCATTGTTCATGCATTGAGCTACCGTAACATACTTGGTGTTTTTTAGGACGCTACGCATTTCAGCTTGATCAGTAATTTCCCGTTCCTTACGGCGAACATGAAAAGACATGTCTGAGTTTTATGTGATGGCGAAATATTAGTTTTTAGACTTTGAATGGTTGAACATGTCTGTTTTGTATTGGCGCTTGTTTCTTCGATTAGTTAAGATTATTGCCATTAAACTTGAAATAGTTATAAGAATTCCTACAAAAAGTATCGACGGTAATTCAGGAATTTCGGGTCCAACATAACTTATTGGGACATATTTTTCAGTTAGGTCAACTGGAATAACTCCATTTGTTCTTCCATTTCCTCCAATTGCATACAGAACGTCGTCTACAATTGCAACTCCAAAGGAACTTCGGGGATAAGGCATCTGTGTAGCATTATTCCAAGTATCT
This sequence comes from Bathyarchaeia archaeon, assembly GCA_050108115.1. Lineage (GTDB taxonomy): Archaea > Thermoproteota > Bathyarchaeia > Bathyarchaeales > Bathycorpusculaceae > Bathycorpusculum. The sequence continues at coordinate 1,191,339 of JBNIDP010000001.1, forward strand.
GTAATAGGGTCATAGACATAATTGTAGGGAAGATACTGGAAATCGCTTCCACCTAAAACATAGATTCGTTTAGGCGCATAAACACCAGATGTAGCGGCGACGGCGGGTGACTGCATATCGACAGGCAAGGGCGCTCCGTATCGCCAGGTGTTAGATGTGAGATTGTAAATCTGTACAGCGTTGGTAGGTATAAAAGTGAAAACTGCTTCGTAATGACCACCACCAAAAACGTAGATAATATTATCTACCACTATTGAACCGAAAAAGGTTGCCGCTGTTGGCATCGGTGACATTATCTCCCAACTATCTGTTGACGGGTCATAGACTTGAGTTACGGCAGTCAAAGTACCAGGTTCTATTGTTAATACCACGGTTTTTCCGTTCACTTCACTTGCGGTTATAACTCCTGGAATGGGCAGGGGCGATAGGGTTGACCATGAATCCGTAGTTGAATCATAGACTTCATTAACATTTAAACTACGGTTTGAGTAACCTCCAATACAGTAAATTTTATTCATGTATACTGCTATTCCAAAATCGCATCTTGGAGTGGGCATTGGCTACTTGTTAACCCAGGTATCAGTTGATGGGTCATACATTTCATTAAGTCCTGTGACCCCAAATTCCTTGCTTTCCCAATCGCTTCGACCACCGATAGCATATATTTTATCGTTTACTGCAATAACGCCAAGATCACTTCTAGCAACAGTCATGCTAGTTCCCGTTACCCAGTAATTATTTGAAGTAGCTATGGCGTTGACGGATGAAGCCATTATTAGACTTATCAACACTAAAATGAGCAATAACGCTCCTTTTTTCTTCAAGTGCTATCATGTTTGCCATTGTTTGCACTTTCTAAAATAACTTTCTAAATGCGACCCTAAAAAATGAATTTAACATTTTTACTTAGAACTTTTGGCAAACATATTTGGATCCTATTAGAAACTCTATGCAGAAACCTAAGGGGGGTAGGTGCTAATGGTTAAAATAGCACCCAAAAGTATGTTAAAAAACAGCAACCACAAGCACAAGTTACTCGGCAACAGCCTAAAACCAGCCAACAAAAATGAACCAAATCCAAAAAATCACCCTCAACAGCACAATAAACAGTAATCTAAACTTTAACAATGGGATTGTGTTACGATAGGTTTTTAAAGTGCGTTATTGACTCTAAGGATTGCAACAAAGCGGGATTGACGTTCAAAAATGGTAAGAAAAGCTCGAATACGCCTCACAAGCACCGATTACGGTAAACTTGAAGAAGTATGTGAGGAACTCAAAAGCATAGCTACAAAAACAGGCGTAAAAATCAACGGTCCAGTACCACTACCAACAAAACGCCTACGTGTTCCAGTTCTTAAAACACCATGCGGTGAAGGCACAGCCACATGGGACAGATGGGAAATGCGCATTCACAAACGTTTAATCGACATTGACTCAGAAGAGCGTGTCATGAGACGCATCATGCGTATACGCGTACCAGAAGAAGTACACGTAACAATAGAACTCATCTAAACCATTCATTTATTTTAAAAAAAAATATTGTTTCTTTTTTAGCTGGACTGTTCCACACTTTTCTTGTATAACGCCTTATCAATTACACGTACATCTAAATTGTGTTTATTAGCAGATTTTCTAAGCGACAACAACAAAGTACGATAATTCATCGCAGACAACAAGTTACCAGGCGGGTTACCAAGCAGCGGTTTCCAGATGCGCACGTCAAATATGCCGTAAATTTTTGGGTCAAAAAACGTTAAAATCACGCTGGCAAGCACTGGACTAACACCTTCAAGAGTCATCAAGCAATTCATGCGGTACAAATCATCACCTGCAGGTAAATTAAAAGCTTGACTGGATACACGTTCAACAGCCTCATCACTGTTCCGTTCAATCAACTCCAAGGCACGACCTTTTTTGTCGGGTTCATCTTTGAATTTCCAGTCAACAACCGCAGCCAAATCTGCTTTACTCATGACTTTGTTTTTGCGGAATTTGGAGCCTAACTCTCGTTCACGCTGCGCCAAAAAACCGTTTGCTTTATCGTATTTGCGGCTCCAAAGTAAGTAATCTGCTTTATCCAAACTTAATACACAACAAACAAAGAATAAGCTGACTTACATTTTTGTTTTTTCCAAAAAATTGTTGAAAAACAAGAAAAATCAAAGAAATGCTAGTTTTGGTCTACCAGGTGTGCGGTTCCGTCTGGGCAGTAAACCTTTTCATTTTTACCTACACGGCGGTATCGTTCACTGCATATGTGCAGTTGGGCGCATCCGTTGCAGTCTCTACTTAACAGGTTTTTCGCCTCCTTAATTTTTGTTCATCTGTTGAATCAAAATATAAGATTATGTAACATGCACATATACATCTGAAAAACCTGCTTTTATGAAAAGATTATTTAAAACTGTGACGAGCGGAGGATGGCGGTGTTTGCTTGGCAACCCAAATGTTATCAAGCTATATTAAGGGGCAATTACCCGTTGACACTGCTCGCAGGGTATTTAGGTGTGGACAGAGGCTCTTGTTAAGGTGACTAACAAGGCAAAAGGCTTGGATTGCCAAACGTATCCTGCCATGGAACTCACATCACTTTTTTGTGTGCTCTGAAAACATGCTAATTGTCCAGAAATATTTAAAACATGTTGAGAACTGTTCATAAAAATTAAGAAACACCAAACAAAACAAAACATAAAAACGCAAAAAAAGCACAAATACAGGTCCAATAAAACCAAACTAAATTTGTTTTTTCTGTTTTACAGTTTTTCGTTTTTTACGGCGATTATTGTTGTTTTTTGGGGGTTTGTGTTGTTTCCAGCATTTTTGGCAGTAAACTTGTTTATCAGGTTTTGGTTGGAATGGCACTTCGCATTCGCTACCACAGTCTGCACAAACCGCCTTAAACGTCTGGGAAGATTCGGGCATGACGTGATATTTTTTGAATATTTGATAATTTTTTAGTTTAGGCCACCCAGTTTTTGCGTAACGCAACATTTCAGGGTTGTCTTTTAGCCAGCGCATCATGTGAAAGAAGCTTTTGCCGCGTTTCTCTTCACGTTCCGCTAAGGGTTCGTAACCAAGGTTGCGGATTTCGTCTAAGTACGCGATTTCGATAAGCCGTTGAGCTTCACCGTCAACATGGATACGTTTTACGCGATCTTCACCGTAGACTTTGCGTAGTTCTTCAGCAGCTACATCAAAAATGCAACCTTGACAAATGTGAATTTCCTCGTCCAATCCAAGATTAAAGCCAGCGACAAGCTTTGAAACTACACGGGAAGATTCCTGCAGGTACTCTTTTTCTTTAAAGATATCCTGATAGAACCGTACATCGATAAGGTCGTATTTGAAATCGCCTGTTTCTTGCCGGTAAGCGCCGACTACAACGCCAAAAAGCAAATCTCCGCTGCCGGCGTCGTCAACTATGACTGTCAATTAAACGGATCCCTCGTCTCTTGTTGTGAAGCATACTGTGATTCAATTATAAAAATAGCTCCCTTAAAACGGGTTGAAAAACAGGAAAAAAGCCTAAAAAACAACATTTTTCCTCCGAGGGCTACTTTGATTTTTTGATGCGGCTTAAACGGTCAGTTCTGCTTCGCAGTGCATAGACATAGTCGGCAAGCAAGGGTTTTTCTTGTCCCAACTCGAGCGTGGTTTCTAAAGTTTGGGTTTTTCCGTCAACAGTGTATTCGACGCTTAATACGCGAAAGTCGCTGTTTACTCCTTCAGTAGGCAACACAACATGCAAAGTGTCCCCAGCAAGGATGGGTGTTGAACTGTAATCAATCACTGTACTTTTAAGGGTTAAACTTTCAGCAGGGTCTTTAAGGTTGGACAACAAGGCTTTTGCATGTGATTCACATTCAAGGTCACTACAATATTCCTCGTTAACTTCCACCAGTTCGCGCAAGCCAAAACTTGCCTGACTGCCCGAGTCCTCTTGCAGACTGCTATAGCGTTTTCCGCCAAAAAATAGGCCATCCACCCAGAAACTGCCAGACCCTGAATCAGTAAACCAGCAAATGACTTGTATGCGGTTTACTTGTTGCCAGTTAAATCCATCATCAACCTGCCACAGGTCACGGTTTACTTGACCTACTTGGAACTGGTTTTGGACCCATTTTTCGTTGCCAAGACTAAACTCTTTGTTTGCCGCATGGTCAAAGGCGTCGTAAAGGGATAAGGTTACGTTTCCGTTGAAGCTGGTTTGCTGGTATAAAGCAAAATTAAGCAGGGGATACTGGTCAGTGTTTACTTCTTTGCCAAAATTAAGCGTTAGCAGGCATCCGGCATAGACTAACTGGTCAGCCGAAGTTTTTATGCTGCCTACGCCGCGAGTTTTTGTTGTTGTGTCAAAACTTATTGTGCCAGCGGTTGCGGTCCATGTGCCGTCGGTTGGATTTAGGGTTTCTGTCCAGTGGTCTTTGTCTGAAGGAACACTTTTGTCTTGTGTGCCGTAAACTGTTATGCGGTTGCGTACACGGATAACGTTTTTGCCGTATTCGCTTGCTTCGATTGTTTCTGAAAGGTTAACTTGACTGTATTTTGTGCCTTTTGGGAAAAATTCGAATTTGCCGTCAGGTGTAACACGGAAGTCGAAGCCTATGACGCCTGAGCGGTCTGCGCTACTTGCTATTTCTTGAAGTATATCCATAACAGGCGTGTCAGAGTACTCAAGCTTAGTGTACGTGGTATCGGTGTCTTCGACAAGTTCTAGTCCATTGCGGACGTGGCTTAAACCTATGTAATAATCAAGCAGGTCTTTGATGATTTCTTCGCCTTTTTTGTTCTCGTAAGTTTTGGTTACTACTCGCCTGAAAAGTCGTTCGCCCCAGCATCTGCCACTGATGCGCAAATAGTTTTCTGTAGGGGTGGATTCGTACTTGAGATTTTCTACCCGGCAGGTCATAACTTGCGGGCAAGTGGCTGCTCTGCCGATGCTGATGGTTCCATCTAACCCTACAGTTATTGGGTAGGTACCATTTGGACTGTATTTACCGTTCCAATTCTGCAGTAAAGCTTCAAAGCTGCCGACTTCTTTTGTACATCCTAAATAAACCCTAAGAATGATTACGTCACCTTGCGGCGGTGTGACACTGCCAAAAGCAACTGCAAGAGAGGGCAAATTTACACTCAAGTTTATTCTACACCCCGACGGTAGAGTTCGTCGTCGCCTGTTCTTCGTATGCTTCGGCTGCTTTGGGGTGTTTCCGCGGCTGTTTCGTTAAAGTTTTGTACGCTTGCTGTGGCGGTGTTCATGCTGTTGGCGAAACTGTACATTGCTGCAGCTGCTGCTATAATAGCGGCTATACCTACACCTGTTAAGGCCAGAAAAGTTGCAAAGCTTATGTTCAGGCTGTTTTGCACTGCGGTGGCTATTGCGGTTGCGGCTGAGTAGACTTTTTGTGCTACTGCCAAGCCTGCGCTGGTACGCATAAAAATGCCCATAACAGAAACTACCATCATGGCTGAATTGAAAACTTTAGTTTGCTCATCGTTTAATATGCCAAACTGGTTTGCTATGTACCCAACAGCTACTCCTGCAACCCCGATTCCTGCAATTGCGGAACCCAAACTTTTTATCCGTGCGGTTAAGGCTTGTGCGTCCGTTTGGATTTTACTAAATTCGTTACTTGCCTGGTTTATAGCACGGATGGTTACGGCTATTTCTTGAAAACTCATAGGTTAGCCTCCGTTTTTGCCATGTTTATTGCTTCATCGATGACGCGTTGAAGTTCAGGAAGGCGATTTTGGACTGACGGAACCAAGTATGGTTTGGCGCGTCTTGTGTTTGTTCCTAACTCTACTGGAGCAGCGTAAGGGGCTTTTGCTCCGATTTCAATTTGCCAATCCAACGTTTTTGCATAAATAGTGCTTTTAAGATAACCAGTTCTAACCGGAACTAACCGTTCGGCATCCATTTTTGTTGCTTGAGCCCAACTGTATAGTTTTTCTTGGATTTGGCGTTTCATTGTCTCATTAAAACGGGCAACAGCTTGCTCAAATTCTTCGGCTCCTGAAATGTTGATGTTAACTGTAACGCTCACGTGTTTTTGCCTCTTTTTCGGTTTTTCTTCTTTCTTGCTCTGTTTGTTGGTCTATTTCGTTTAGTATAATGGTGAATTGGTGGATGATTCGTGCGGGTTGTTTTGCCAGTTGTGTTGGGGTCCAGCCGAATTCTTTGCAGAGACGGAACTCTGTGATGCCGCTGTGGGGTTTTTGGCGTCGGATTGCTCGGATAAAAAAGAGGTTTCTTCCCTTGACAAAGCGCACAGGTTGTTAGCGATTTTGGAGAACAGTTCGCCTAGCGCGATGGGGATGCCGTTTTCTTCGCCTAAGAGTTTATCTAGCGTAATCGGCAGGCTTTGTGGTTGTTCTTTTAGGGCTACCCAGATGGTTTCTGCTTGTATCGCTATAAAGTCGCTGTTTATTACTTGCCCAGTTATTGGGTGATATTTTGTGTGTTTTTGGATTAAGCGGCTGCGTTTTGCCCAGGTTAATTCTTGGAAGACATATTTGCCAGCGAATTCGGAGCCGTATTCAGTTCCTACGTTAACTGTTTCTTTACGCATTTAGCATCAACTCCAAGGGTATAATTTGGCTTTCTGCGCAGGTAATGGGGTAATCTGTTTTTTCGGTCATTTTTTGTTCCTCAGGTTATTGTGAATGTTTTTGCTATGAAGGAGGCTTTTAGGCTGACGAGGTCTTCGATTCGTGTCGGGATTTGGGTGTTTTCCCATTTACAGCCGGTGAACGTGGCTTTGTTTGTGCTGCCTAAGCCGAATTCTAAGGTGAATTCTCGATCGTTTAGGGTGTCGTCGAATTCTTCTTTGGTTTCAAACTCAAAAGTTACCTCGCCAGTTAGGTCGCGGTATCTGTATGGCAAATGTTTGAGTGTGTTTCCGTTTGGGTTTCGGATTACGGAGACTTGTCGTAGGTTATTGTTTATGGTGAATTTCCAGTCGGTTACGCGGTCAAGGTTTGAAGCGTCTTTTTTGATGTAACTTTCATAAAACGGAACCGCGCCCGTGTAGTCTAAGTATGTTGCTCCAGAAGTTTTGCTTGTAGAGGTAGCTACGTCTTGACCAAGCAGTTCCATGTCGGCTTTTATGACGTCATCTATGCTGCATTGAACGGTGGCGTTTTGGATTTTACAGCCGCTGTAAAGCAGAGAAATTATGTCTGTTGCCGCGGAAAAGACGTCTTTGTAGTAGAGTATTTGTATGCTTAATGATTTGGCAAGTTCAGCTTTAGCGTACTGCAAGAAATTTATCGGTGAATCACTTGGTAGTATGTAAGAGAGTTTTATGCTGGGGTTTTTTAGGCCTTTTTTTATTGCTTGCAAATCCATTGAGCCGACGCCACGTAGTTTGATATTGTTTGGGTTTAGTGTTGATTCTATGCTTTCTGCAAGTATACCAAGCATTGCCGGGTTTGTTGGAGTTGTTCCATACGTAGTTTCGTCGACGTAGTAGATTTTGCTTTCATGTGAACTATATGTTTCAGGCATTTCTTTTTTATTCTCCTTTGTTTTCAAAAAACCATGATTTTACTGTGAATTCTGTACGGAAAATGAAGGGTTTAACGTCTAAAACATCAATTTGACGGTAACCAGACACGTTGCAGTATGTGACGCCGTTAACTGTTACGGTGCAGGATGCGTAATCACATAATAGAGTTGCAGGTGTGGATCCATTGCTTGGATTGGCAGTTTGGGCAGTTAACCACACATACCCGTTGCTGTCTACGTAATCGACCAAATTTTCTGTTAGGGTTATGCTTACTGTATGGTCCTGACCATTTCCTTCCTGTGTCTGTGGACTCTGCCAAACCTCTGTAGCGTTATTCCAAACTTTAACGATGATGCTGTCACCAGTTGGAGAAGACCCGTACCCTTCAAAACTTAAAACAACCTTTTTGACTGCAGCTTTTCGGCTTTCCAGCTTGAAACCTAACAATAAAACGGCATAATCCCCGTTTTGACTGCTGCTTACTTGAATTCGGGTATCATCGCTGTACCACAATTGCTGATATCCTAAGCTGGAAAACTCAACCCATAAACTATCACCAGGCGCATGCTCTGCAGTGCCTTGAAAAGCTTTGCAAGTTTGGCTACCATTTACACAGCCCAAAAAATCGTAAAGGGTCTGGTTGGGGTATAGTCTGTTTTTACTGATTACACGATTTACTTCTTCAACCAGCTTGTTTCGCATTAGGCGAGCGTTTTCAGAATGTGGAAAATCGGTTGTCCAAACGTTAACTCGCAATGTTTGGGTACGTTTGCGTGTTGTTCCGCTTAACTCTAACTTTTGAGTAGAGACGTCAGTTAAAGCTACAGTGATTTGTCCGTCGTAGCCTTTTAGAGCGTCTGCTTGTGGGAACTCGTCGCTTACGGTTATGTTTGCTAAAGCGCCGTTGTCTTTGACTACACGCAGGTTATGCTTGAGTAGTCTTGTTATTGTTGTTTGGGCATCTTCTATTTCACTCATTAGTTTTGCAGCCTCCTAAGAGTGGCTTTAAGAAAAACAGTTTGATTTCTAAACGTGAAGTCCTGGACAGTTAAAACTTCGTAGTCGGCGCCTTTTCTGCAAACTTTGTCGTGACGGCGAATCGGAGTAAAAGTGTGCAGGGTCAGGTAATCGTTTACTATGTAGCCAGGTTCAATTAGGGTTTCTTCAACCTTTGCAGGCAAAACAACAGCGGCAAAATCAACTGTTGAACCGTATTGGCTGTTTTCGTCAGTCTGCAGTATAGGTTGAAGTGATAGGTTTTCGCCTTTGGCGTTCAAAATCTGTGTGAACCGAGTTATTTGCGGTTCATAATTTAACAGTAATTCGCCCAGCCAGCAGATGGACGCCAGAGCATAAGTGTTTTCTAAATAGGTGTAATCAGCGTGTTTGATGCCCCAAAACATGAATTCGTCAGGATGAGCAGTGACGACTTTGACGCTGAAGTTGTATGAGATTTTGTCGTGGTTTTTTCGGATTTTACCTAAAATTCCTGCAGTTACGCCGTCATAGTAATCGCAGGCTACAGATTTCTCAGGGACATTTAGGTATCCTGCCCAGCAGACTGCAGGGTTGTAGGCGGGGTAGATTGGGGATGCGCCGATGGCGTTTAGGGTTTCATAGGCTTTTTGGACGGTTGGGCTGTAGCCTTCGTTATCGTAAAGGCCAAGTAAAGCGTAAGCTAAAGAGTCATCGTATATGGTGTCATCGTTTGTTCCAACTCTGTGCCAGTTGCCATCCCCGAGGGGCAAAGGGTCAAAAAACAAGTGAGCTCCTTCAATGCCTAAACGGTAGAATTGAACAGCATCAGCCATTATAGCCTCATACACAACTTGATTTGAAGGGTCAACCTCACAAAGCATCTTTAACCCGATAAGTCCGTAGAGAACTTCTATGTCCATTTGGGGCTGCCAAACACCAGAGCTATCTACTGCTCTAGCGAAACCGCCATAGTACTGATTATGTACGCCAATTTCGCTGGGTCGATGCTGCATATTGTAGAGGAAAAGGGCAGCTGTTTTTGCGCCATCCAAATAGGTGGTGTTGCTTGTTAATTCATAGGCTTTAAGCAAAGCAGGCAGGGTTCTTGCGGCGTCAGTACTGTAGTAGGTGGTGCTGGCTTCTGCGCTTTTGAAGCCGCCATAAGCTTGATTTTGTGTGTCCAGATTTTGCTGGGTTAAAATCCAGTTGGCAAGCTGAACGATTTTTGCTTCTATTTCACCGCTTTGTCCATCAAATTGGTCGTCAAAATAGGCGTCGTAGAGAAAATCTATTGCAAATGCGCCTGCTAGAGTAGCTTTTCCCCAAGTTAAATCGGGACCACTGCTAGGTGTTACATACAGGTATGGCGCGTATTCCATGACAAAATTGTAGTATGCTTCGGGGACTGGCATTTTTAGGCGCTCCTTATGGTGGGCTGTTTTAGGGCTGAGAGGATTCTTTCAAGTTCACCTTGGAGCACTACAAGCGGCGGCATTCTGTCAGTGACTGAAACGTTTTGGTCTCCAACACTAAAGTTTAAGCCAACCGCGGATCCGCCTGTTAAATAACAGATCGCGTGCACAGCGGACAGTAGGATGATGAATTCTTTTTCGGGTTCTGTGCAGTCTTCGGGGTTTATGGTTTTTTTTAGTTCAAGGGTTAGTGTTGTTGCTGCCCGAGTTATCATTTTACGGAGTTTATCGTCGGGGATGTCAGTTTCGTTGACATTGATTGTGTCTCGCACATCGCTTAATGATACGTTTGCCAAACAGGCTCAACCTCAACCGCTAATTAATAAATAAGCTTAATTTAAACTATTTTAGCAATATAAAACACGATTACAGCATTGTTTAGCTAAAAAGTCATAAAAAATGGTTATTATAAGAAATAGAGCAGTATAAACACATTAAAAAATAAACATTTTATTTTAAAGCGAAAAATAAAAATAGATGGGTTCCTTAGTCACCGTTAATCTGAATAGCTAAATCGCCTAAAACTAGAAAAAGCCTAGTTTTTTTGCCTCCAAACACACCAGACTCAACAGTTTCAACGGCATTAACATATTCAGAAACTACCAACATTTTATCAACAGAAACAACATCCACAACATGCGTATCATCTGAATCAATTAACAGTACTTTAGACGCACTTGAGTTTTGGTCCTCAACAGAAAACTGTTCCGTTAAAAACAGCGACTTATTGCCCATCACTTGGTCTTCCAAAGCTACCGCATCAAAAACGGGCAAGACACTTTTATATCGAAAAATAGCGTCAGAAACTTGGAAAGCATCAGCCACTGTTTGTATGGTGCTGCCAGATTCAAGCCCAATATAGTTGTCATCTATTACAACGCAGTCAGCATAAATATGGCAATCAACCCCTGTGCCCAAATTTGCGTATCTCGAAACCTGAATTTGTGCAGCATCACGATTATATTCAGGATTTATTTCAGCAACTTTAGAGCCATTTATCCATAGTTCAGATTTCGGGGTACTCCAAGTGCCAGCGTATTTTAACTCAACACAATACCACGTATCAACCACGGGATAAATAGAGTCAACCTTAACTGTTGAACCCCAGTAACCACTTTTAAGGGCAAACTTAGCTCTATCAACATCCCAAACAATCTGCGCCTCAGCACCAAACGTTCCATCTGTAGCACGCAGAAACCAAATAGCATAATTAGAAGAGACTGGAATTTGCATAAATTTGAAGTACGCTCTTGCATAAACAAGACGTGTTGCGGCAATAGTTTTTTGGGCATAAGCATAAGATTGGTGACAAGTAAAATGTGCTGCATAATTGCCAGCATATTTTTCTGTTGATTGTACCTCTGGGCTTCCCGCGGTACTATCCCAATTGTCAAATAGGCCGCTTTCAAAACCATCGCTAAATATTCTCGTCAACGGTGTACCACCAGTTCTCAGCGATAGGTTCAATTGACATACAGTTTGTTATGTGCCCTTCAGCATCTTTATGAACTGCAACATAAAGCTGAATCGAGACGTTACAGCATGGCATAGTGAATGTTACTTGCTGATTAAAATCAACAGTTTCAGCATTTGAAACGACTATTTTTTGTGTCAAAACTTTTCCTTGGCAATTAGGGCAGCTAAATTGCGGCGTTAACTCGATGCTTTCCCCGTCAACTTGAGTTTTGATTCCGCTAAAAAATAGAAGATTATAAGACATAACGTGTCACCTTTGTTTTTAGCTGAACGTTATTTGCAGGTTTAGCGTCCATGTTTCGCCGGTTGCTTTGGTTCCTTTGCTGGCAGTTTTTCGGTTTAAATTTTTGCCGTCATCTGTAGAAGCATTGACTATTGTGTATTCTTCCCAAGCGTAATTTGCGTCGTTGCTTGCAAAGGTCGCTCGCCATTCAGCAGTTTGGCTGCTACGTTGGGGGTAACCAGTATCCATAGCTTTGAAAGTTTTATTTGTCGACGCTTGCAAGCCTGTTTGAGTTGCAGTTTCTGTTGTGCCGCTGTCGCCTACGCCAAGTCGAGCATTTGTGTTATCCCACTTAGTTGGCGTTCCAAGACCACAAATGATGTCGATGAGTTCCTGTAAACCCTCGTTTAACGCTATGTTACAATCAAATTTGTCTGTACCAACAAACAGGTCACTGTACTGGTTTACTGCAACATCAGTTGATAACCCCGCCTGAAGTGCCTTTGCAACTTCACCAGTTAAATCTTGAAATTTGTCAATTCGCCATTTAGCTTTCCAAGCGATTTTCTCGTTTGTTTTCTCCAACTTTTTAGTCTCCATAAGGTTTGTTTCTCGCTTAGCTGCACAAGTCAACTATGTTCGAGCAACTTCACGCAAAGTTCCATCAAGATTCCAAGTGAATGTTAAAATGAAAAGTTCGTCCACTCCGTCATGGGCTTTAAGCGTGGAAAGGGTGCCGTCAGTGTTCCAAGTGAAACCAAGTTTGGTAAGCTTACGTCCAGGAGGCGGAGAAGTAAGCGTCATTAAAGCGCTGTGAATAGCCTTGTAAGCTTCTTCATATCTACCGTAAGCAACTTCCACGTTTAATCACCCTTTGGAGTGTTTGAAGCTTGATTTTCCCAAAGTTGCCACCCGAATTTGACGGCGTTTTTACGGAATTCTTCCTGCCGAATCAAGCCTTGTTCTGAAGCCTTCAAAAGGTCTGTCATGCTTACTTCTTGGGTTTTAAATGAACTCCAGTTAAGCCGTACTTGAGCTTGTACAGGGTCCAATCCAGCTTGGGTTAAAACTGGACTGAAAATTTCGCGTTCAACTTGACGTTTAATGTACCTTTGAATCGGGCGGATTAACATGTTTTGAAGCTCTAAAGCAGCGTTTGCTGAAGCCTCAGTGAAACCGGGTGTGCTAAACAAGCGGGGCAGCGGCGTTTCACAGCCAAGATAAAACTGGTTGATAATGTGGTCAACATAGTATTCAAAACGCGCCCGCGGGTCAAGAGTGACAGGCCGTATATCGCCTTTGCCGTTAAAGAAAAGCCAAGCACCTTCATCACTGCGGTTCTTTATTGCTTGCTGAAACTTTTGAATAGTATCTTCATCCGCCCTCTCTAGAAGTGCCAAGACGTCAGGTCCAGCATATTTTTCAAAAATTTTAGGCATGATTTTTTCGATTTTTGCTTTCATTAACCCAAACGAGGGACGTTTTTCAGACTGAAAAGTTAATGAATGTAGTAACACCTGTAAGACGCCTGTGCCGTATCCAGAGTAGTCAAGGCAGTTGATGCGCCAGTGTATCACGGCTTCTGAGTCAAGGTTTTCGCCGCCGTAAGTTGACCGCAACTTGTAGCTTTCGGTTTTGTAGGGGATTTTTAGGGTTTTATCTTCAAGATACGTTTGATGGATTCGTTCAATCGAGTCTACAGGCAACCTGTGGAGTTCTTGCAGGCTTTCAGGGGATAGTTTAAGCCAGAAATCATTACCGCAAGCAACAAGCATCCGCGCCATATCACAAAGAAGCGCATCCAAGTTAGTGTTCTCATTAAAGTTGTCAACGACTTTTTTGGCTTGGGCAGCTTTTTCGTAAGTATCATCTACGGTTGTATAGAATCCTGAGCCTACTGCGGAAGCGGCTAGTAAATCCACGCTTGACTTGCATGTTGGGTCTCGCTCGTAAAGTTTGACAACATCATCCAGCGGCAGGCAAGGAGTTTCGTAAACAAGGGCACGGTTTGGTGAAGCATAACCGCTTTTTGTTTTCGGCGAAAAAGCCTCCATAAGCTTTTGCATATGCGGATTCATTAGATGGCCTCCAAAAGTTTTGTGCCTTTTTCGGTTACTTTGTAGTTTGAACGGTGTTTTTGTTCGCTTTTTTCTATGTAGCCGCCTTGAACAAGGTACCGAAAGATTCCTTCGAATGTGGCGTGGGTGCCTTTTTTGCGGACGGTTCGGTTTTCAAGTTCAGTGCGGGAAAGCGGCTCTTTAGTGAGTTCTTTTAGTACGGTTTTTGCTAAATCCATTCTATCGTTTAATCGTCTCATGTGCAAACAACCTCGACAGGTTTTAAAGTGCTAAAAAAATTGGGAAAATGACGAGTGCAAACCATCAGCACCGCAAGGTCACGGTGACCATCAAAACTGTAAGTGTTGGCGGCAAGGTCAGGCGTATAGGGAAGCATTTCGGCGCCGCATAGGGGGCAGTGCTTGTAGCAGTCGCAGGTTATGATGCTGTCTTTATTGTGGCTGCTGTGGGTTTTTCCGCAGTTTGAGCATTTGCCTTCATATCTTGCCATTCATAATCACCAAGTTTAGGTCAAAGTGGTTGCTATATTGGTCATTTTTGCGATGGCTTTGCTTTTCAGAACACCGATGCCAAAGCGGGTGGTGGCGCGTACGCCGTATTTGCCGTTTTTGATGTCTTCCCAGTCTTCTACTGTAACGTCACGTCTTAGCAGCATTACTGAGGCGACTCGGGTGTCGATAGCGTAGGCGGTGCCGTTTGGAACAAGGGAACTGGCTTGAACTTTCATGCCCAAAACGCTTGCAACGGTGGCTTGGTCAAGGTCGGTTTGTCCTGAAGGCAAATACTGAGCGTGAATGAACTTATCATCGTTTAGCAACTGGTGCAGTTGAGTTTCGTTTACAGCCAAAACGGTGGGTTTCCAGTTTTCCGCCCTAACCGCATTGTGCAGTTTGACAACACCAGACCAGTCCATTTCGGCGCTGGATTGGTTTATTACTGCTCCGCTTGCTAAGTCTGCGTCTGCAATTGCACCGTAAAGCGATATGATTCTGTTGGTTTCTTCTTCGCCAAGTGCACGACCTACTTTTTCCACCATTTGATCCATTACGTTCCAAGTGGCGTCTTCAAGAAACTCGCGTGTCCACTCTTCAGATGCTTCAGCTAAAATGTTAGTGTAGACGTCAACAGTAGCGTTTTTGGTTGCGCTTAAACGTGCAGCGGCTCCTTCAGCGTAACGGTAGGCGGTAGCTTTTTCATCCAGCGGGAAACGTTCCATTGCTTCGTTTGTTGGCATAACAGTGATGATGCCTCTGCCAATCATTTCAGGGTAGGCTGCCTGCACAAGGGTGTCATGCATGCGACCTAAAGCTGAAACGGTGTCGCTGAAAAGTCCTTCTTTTACCCCAACTTCACAGTAACGTTTCAAGAAGGGGTGCACGTTCATTTTGTGTTTTAAGGTTTCAACGTGTTCCCTAAATTCGCTGTCTTTGTTTAAGGATTCAAAAAGTTTTGGTTTCATCTTTTTTCACCTTAAAGTTGAATGAACAGCAAATCGTTGGCTGCTGCGGTTGTTTCAAGGGCTGTGCCAAGTCTGCGGCTGTAGTATACTGTGTAGCTTGCTGAACCAGACTCGTTTACTGCTTGATCAGCCATTTCTAAAACACGTTTTGAGGAGTCTGCACCGTAAACTGCTCGCCCTCTGGTTATAGCTCCCCCTGCTTTAACCTTAACACGTCCACTAATCAGCACGGGGCATTGTTCTCCTTGTGAGGCGCCTTTTACTGCAATTCCGATGCAGTTTTGAGCTGCCGCTGCAGAGGAGACTTTATGGTCAGCACTAAAGTAGACGGGGTCGCCTTTGGTTACTTGGGCGCCAGCTTCGTATGATTCGACAATAGCGTTTGGATCATCTGTTTCGCCTATGGCCATCCATGTTTTTCCTGTTAAATCAGTCAATGTTTTTTCATTCCTTAGTTTGTTTTTTCACTTTCACCAAGTTCATCCTTAGTTACTAGCGGTCATTTCGTGACTGTCCTGCAAGCGGCGAAGCTTCAAAATTGCCCGCTGAAGCTCTTGGCACATACGTTGTGGTCCAAGGCTCCAGCTGCGTTGAACCAGCGAGTTAGGCAAAACCTGTTCAATTAGCTTCACAGCCTGACTGATGGGTATGGTTTTTTCTTGCGGCTTCTTGATTAGACCTTCAACGCCGAAACGGCTTGTTTGAAGAGTTTGAGCCGCTACGGAGGTCATGTAGTCGGGGTGAAGGGACAGCCAATCTTTGGCTTTTGTTTGGTCCCATTGTTTTTGTTTTGAGAAGAAAATAGCCATTGCCCGTTGACTTGTCGGTTGCTGGCTGGGTGTACCCATTAATGCTAGAATGCCGTTTTCTCTGTCCAGCCAAACTGTGCTGAAATGTTCAGGAATAAAGGCTTTAGCATCCTGGTAGAACCCAAGCAAATATTCTCCTGCGACTGTTGGTTCAAGGGTTTGTTCTTTGAAGGCTAATTTTTCTATAATTTGTATGTTGGTTTCTGCTATACCGGGAACCGCAACAAGACTCATTTCTGCATTAAAAAGACCATGAGGAACCTTGCCGTTAACTAAATCCACCGATTCATAATCGGCGCCTACACTTACATGCCTAATTAGGCCCTTTCGAATTTTGGCAGCGGTCTCTTCATCGTAAATTTCTGCTTCATACAGCAGGTTATGACCGTCCCATTCTGTCTGTGTTACTTTTCCGACAGCACTTGTTGCAGCAACATGTTCCATGTAAACAGGTGCATTTACTAGTTTGCCAGCAAAAGACTGCAACTCTGCAGGTGTGTAAATGTTAAAGTTCCTGCTTATGCCAGCGGTCATGGCTAAACCTCGGATTTTTAGAGGTTTGTCAATAACTTTTTCAGTTATGACAAAGGGCAAGACCGCGCAGATGTGTTCTTTTGTGTTGTGTTTTTCGAACCATTCTTGGGCCTTCTGGAGGGTCCAACCTTTGTCCGTCTGGAACTGGTAGCTTTGGATTTCCATTGTTTCTTGGCCGTTTGGTTTTCCCATTACGGCTTGGATTCCTGCTTCCTCGTCAATTGTAACTGTTTTTAGGGTGTCTTGTTGGAAGTCTTCTACGGGTTTGTGCCCGCTGTGGATGTATTTTGTGGTGGTTTCCCATGGCATTTTCTATTTGACCTCACATGTCTGATACTTTACTAATATAGGTGGAAACCAAAAAGTCGAATTGTACAACCTGTTTGGCTGTGGGAGGGACAATGTGTGGCCTTCCTGTGGGTTGAGTTTAGAAAAGTGTGAAGTTTATGGCTAGGAAAGTTGTGGTTAAAGTGGTGTTAAGTCGGGAGCAACGGGAGATTCTTTTGGAGTTGGCTACTCGTTTGGGTACTAGTGAGAGTGAAGCGTTGCGGTTGGCTTTGATGGATTATGTTAAGGAGTTAAGTTTGATGAGTGAAGCTTTGCATAAGAAAAGAAGATTTGACGTTGACAAGTGTTGCTCCGAAAGTTGAACTTTAAGTATAGTTAACTCAAGTTGAACAGAGAATTAACTTTAAATGCTAACGAAAGCACTATAGTAAGATACAATGCCAGCTATACCTGCAAGCCCTAAAGCTAAAGAATTCGATGAACTTTTGCTATCAGCTATCGACAACGCGTTTCTTAGTTTAGGCGAATCTGTAAAAAAATCAATCTATTTTCACCTTGAAGAAAAATTTAACCTTAAAAAAGAACAGATACCTCTGAAACTTAACAAATTTCAAGAAGCCTTAGAGCAAATTTTTGGTTCAGGCGCTAGATTTCTTGAAATTTTAATCATGAAAAATTTGTACATGAAAGTAGACAAATCTATAGCTGTAGAAAAACAAAGTGTCTGTTTTGTTGAATACGTGAAGGAAATGAAAAAAGCATACATAAAACAGCTCACTTAAGGCGAGTGCTGGATAATTCAGATTAGTGGTTCATAAAGGCTTTATCAAAAGATGAGGATTTTTATGGTAACATGAAAAATTGGCGGTGTTTAACCTACGCTGCAATTGGCAACGCTTTAGACTTGGAGGTGAAAAGGAGAAATGACTGAAAATGCAAGAATACTAATAATTGATGACGATGAAAACATACGCCGGTTTCTTGAAACTATTCTCACAGATGAAGGCTACAACGTTGAATGCGCCGACACAGCAAACAGAGGCATAGAGAAAACCCAGAGTGGATTTTTCAACATTGCATTAGTTGATGTTCGCTTACCAGACATGGAAGGCATAGATGTACTACCAAAACTACGGTCAACCAAACCTGAAATGCGTAAAATCATAGTAACAGGCTACCCAACTCTTCAAAACGCAATCAGCGCAGTTAACAATGGAGCAAACGCTTACGTCATGAAACCGTTTGACGTAGAAAAAATACTTAACACAATAAAAGAACAACTGCAGAAACAAAAAGAAGAGAAACTAACCTGCGAAGAAAATGTTGCCGAATTCATTGAAACACGCATAAAAGAGTTAGAATCAAAAGAACCAAAGCCAACCAAAAAAACCAAGTAACCCATTTTTAACCAAAACTTTCCATCTTAACCCAGGTTCACCTTTAAGCGGTACCGGGGTTATCACTAAACTTATTATACAGTTAAAACAAGAAAGCAGTCAGACGGAGAAATCATTATGGAATGGGGTATGCAAAACAGATTAAACAAGCTTATCCAAAAAGACGGCAAAGCCCTCTTTTTACCAATCGACCACGGATACTTCCAAGGTCCAACTCACTGCCTTGAAAAACCTGCAGAAACAATAAAACCAATTTACCAATACGCAGACGCCTTAATGCTTACACGCGGCGTTCTACGCAACTGTATTGACCCAGCCATAGAGAAGCCCTACATCATGAGGGTTTCAGGTGCAGTTTCAGTTGTAGGCGAGGACCTAGCAAACGAAAGCCTCGTAACCAGCATACAAGAAATCATCAGGCTAAACGCCAGCGCAGTTTCCATGTCAGTCTTCGTTGGCTCAAAATACGAAAACAAAAGCTTAACCAACCTTTCAAAACTGGTTGACAATTGTGAGAATTACGGAATTCCAGTTATGGCAGTTTGCGCGGTTGGAAAAGAACTTGAAAAAAGAGAAGCACGATACCTCGCTTTATCTGCACGTATAGCCGCCGAAATAGGCGCAAGAGTAGTGAAAACCTACTACTGCAAAGAGCACTTTGAAAAAATCGTTGACGGCTGCCCTGTGCCCATCGTGATTGCGGGTGGACCAAAAACTGAAACCCAAAGAGAAGTCTTCGATTTCGTGTATGACGGCATACAGAAAGGCGCTATAGGCGTTAACTTGGGCAGAAACATTTGGCAAACCGAGCATCCTGTTGCCTCAATTAAAGCTATCCGCGCAATAATCCATGAAGACTACACCGCTAAAGAAGCGGAGGACCTTTACAATCAGGTTATAGCTGAAAAAGCTTAACCCACTCCTGTTTTGGTGAAAACTATGCTTGTTGCTGTTTATTACAATAACAAAGACGTCCGTGTTGAAGAATTTCCCATGCCTGAAATTGGCGAAGAAGAAATTTTGCTTAAAGTCATGGCAAGTGGCATCTGTGGAAGTGACGTTTTAGAATGGTATCGACTGCCAAAGGCGCCACGTGTGCTGGGACATGAAGCCACAGGCGTCATCGAACAGGTAGGCAAAAAAGTTACCAACCTAAAAGTTGGCGACCGCGTGTTTGTCTCACACCATGTACCCTGCAACGTTTGTGAACACTGCCAAAAGGGACACCACACAGCCTGCGAAACCCTACATAACACCAACTATTTTCCAGGCGGCTTTGCACAATACATCAAGGTTCCAAAAATCAATGTCCAATTCGGCGTTTACAAACTGCCAGTTGACATGTCCTTTGAGGAGGGAACATTTATTGAACCATTGGCATGTGTAGCCCGCGGGCAACGGTTAACCAATATCCAAAAAGACGACGTTGTGCTGATTATAGGCAGCGGCATTTCAGGCATACTGCATACGCAACTTGCTAAATTCAAAGGTGCAAAGAAAGTCATCGTTGCTGACATTAATGAGTACCGTATGAAACTTGCAGTAAAATTTGGTGCAGACTTTGCACTTGACGCAAAAGATAATCTGCCGCAGAAAATTAAATCCTTAAATGATGGGCGATTGGCTGACCAAGTTATCGTTTGTACGGGGGCAACTTCGGCGGTGACGTCTGCAGTTGATTGTGTTGAGAAAGGCGGCACTATCTTGTTCTTTGCGGTTCCTGACCCAACAGTAAAGATTCCTTTGCCGATTAATCAGTTCTGGAGAAACGAAATCACCATCCGCACCAGTTACGGCGCTGCACCTGACGACCTTGAAGAAGCCTTGGCGATTCTTGCAACCAAAAAACTTAACGTTAAAGACATGATAACCCACAGGCTGCCTCTACGTGAAGCTCAAGAAGGCTTCCGACTAATGGCAAATGCTGGCGAATCACTTAAAGTGATTCTTGAACCAAACAATCCTAACTTGTAAGAAATAAAAACCCAAACAACCTTTCTTTCTTTTATGTCAATTAAAGACGCCCTCAAACAGCGACGAAGCATCCGCAAATACACCAGTCAACCCGTACCAGAACAGCTTGTTTTAGAAGTTTTAGAAGCTGCAGGTTGGGCTCCTTCGGCGCATAATTCGCAGCCTTGGAGATTTATCATTTTAAAGAATGCAGAAGTCAAACATGAATTAGCTCAAAAAATGGCTGAAGCATGGAAGGCTGACTTAAAAAAAGAAGGCGTTATTCCTGAAGAGGAAAAGTTTAACGAACGAAGAGACCGTTTTGCAAATGCACCTGTGCTGATTCTTGCCTGCTTAACTATGGAGGGGCTCCGAAATTTTCCTGACAAGGAAAAGCAACAGTTTGAGCGTGATTTGGCTGTGGAAAGTTTGGGGGCTGGTCTTGAAAATCTGCTTTTGGCAGCTCACACGGTTGGTTTGGGGGCTTGCTGGTTTTGTGCGCCAGCTTTCTGCAAAGATACTGTTAGGGAAATGCTTAAAATTCCTGTTTCGGTGGAGCCGTCGGCTTTGATTTTGCTGGGTTATCCTGCTGAGTCACCGCCTGCACCAAGTAGGAAGCCGCTCAAGGATTACTGTTACTGTGACGTTTGGGGTGAACCATTTTAGGCTTTTATCATTATTAAGAGCATTTTGAAAGGGGTTACTGCTGTTAGTGCATGGGGTTTGTTTGCGGGCATTATGGTTGTTTCTCCCTGTTTTAGTGTGAGTGGTTTGCCTGCGATGTTGACTTGAGCTGTGCCTTCAAGAATGATGACCATTGCATCGAATGGTGCTGTGTGTTCGCTTAAGCCTTGTTTTTGGTCAAAAGCAAAAAGCGTGACTGTTCCAACGGTTTTATCAATTACTGTTCGGCTTACAACTGCGCCGCCCTGATAACTAATTAAACCAGAAAGGTTATTGGCTTTTGCTTCAAGCTGATTCGGATTGTCCATAACTTGCACCGCTATAAATAGTTGTAAAAAGTAATTATTTCTTTAGTTTTGCTCTTTCTTCATCCCAACGTTTGAAAACTTGGTCTGCAATTTGAGGTCTTACAGTAAATATGTCGCCTGCTTGCTCTACGTAAAAGTAAACGGTGTAGACTCTTTCTAGAGCAGTTGAACGCGTCAAAACACAGAAGGGCCGCTTTGGCAGAATACGTTCATAGCCGTCAAATATTGAGTTGAAAATTTCCGTTATCTTGTCTGTTGGAACTAAATGGTCAAAACCTATTTCAAACGTGTAACAGTAAAGGTTGCCTTTTGTTTTGCTTACATAAAGATAGTTTGTTATGTCACGGTCAAGCATTTGCAGGTTGCTAATCGCGGCAATGTTGTTTCCTGCGGTTAAGATTTTTGTGTAATTTAGGGTCATTTCTTGTGCGATGCCTTCGATTGTTCCGATTTTTACGTAATCGCCCACTTTGAAGGGCCTTGACATCAAAAGAAAGAGTCCTGCAACAAAGTTGCCTATGGTTTTCTGGGAAGCAAAACCTAACGCTGCACCACCTATGGCTGAAATGGAGATTAACCATTCTGAGGGGACGCCGCCAACTTGAGTTATCGCGAGCAAAGCGCCAATTAGGATGAGGAGTCTAAATGTCAATGTTAAATTGTTTGCAGTGTTAGGTTCAAGCTTTGCACGTTTAGCAAAATGAGAGAGATATCTGGTTATGGAACGTTCTACAGCAATGGCTATGGTTGCAATCAGCACTAAACTAACAATTTGACTTATGGAAACTCCTAAAATGTTAGCTACCGGCGTAGTTATAGGCGTAAGGGTTGGTTCAACTGTAGACATGCAGGCGTTCTCATTTAGTATTCAGCCATGAAGTGCGCCTATAACTCTTTCTGTAGCGGTAGTTTGCAATTCTCGTTAAGGTTTTGTTTCTTTTGTTGGTAACAAATTATTTTAACAATCAGCAACATTGGTAAAGGCAGCCCTTTAGAGTGAGTTATCGTTAGATGCAATCGTTATTTATGAAAAGAAAAAATATGCTTTCTATTGGTGTAACGTTAATAATATGCGCCTTAATTGCCACGGTTCTAATTACTAACAATCCATCAAGCGAAACAATTGCTGCAGTCAATGAGCAAACTTTTTTTGTAGGCGTCACTTATGGCGGCGACAATGTTGCAGACGCAAAAACTTTAATCGACAGGGTTAAGGGCTTCACTAACCTGTTTATTGTGCAATCTGGTCCACTGCAAGGGGACATTGATGCAGTTAATGCAATTTGCCGTTATGCCGCTGATGCTGGATTGTACAATATTGTGTATTTGAGCGGAGCAAATAGAGATAATTGTGTTGGAAAATTTTTTAGCGATTTCAAAGTTTGGGAGAGCAATTTAGGCGTATATTTTGATGATGAACCTGGAGGAAAAATGCTTGACAATTCATGGAATACTCATTTGTTTGACCCATCGACTGGTTACAATGTAATAAAGCAAAGTCCAGAAAAGATGACTGTTTACACAACATTTGGGTCTTTGAGGTACAGTTTCAACGAATCGGAAGGTTGGTCAGTTCTTATGCTTGTAAATTCCGATCAAGAAAACGGTAATGAAAAAGTGTATCTTTTCGAAACCAACAGCACAATTTACAATGTAGATTATCATAATGGAGAGATTGTTTCACAGGTACAAGATACCAGCAGTTTACCAATCAAATCTTATCAAGAAATCATGGCAATACGACCTTACCAGACTATTGATTTTGCAGCAAACATTTTTGTGGGTAACTATCAACATAACGTTGAATGGTTGCGCAATCAAAGCCAAAGGCCAGTTAATGTTTTTACTTCAGATTATGGGCTTTACTGGTTTGATTATCTAAGCGGTTATGATGTTGTGCTTGCACAGTTTGGCTGGAACCACACAACGGCGCAGGATATTGCGTTGGTACGTGGAGCGGCAGAAGCGCAGGGTAAGGATTGGGGTGCAATTTTAACTTGGAAATATACTCATGCACCTTATTTGGCAAGTGGAGACGAATTGCTTAGCCAAATGAATGAAGCCTATTTTGGAGGAGCAAAATATGTTGTTCTCTTCAACTTTGCCGATGACATGGAAGGAGCGTATGGTACTTTGCAGGAAGAGCATTTTGCGGCGCTGGAACAATTCTGGACCAACACGCTTTCCAACAATGCTATGGAGGAAAATCCTGTAGTTTGCACCTCTACAAATGTGGACATAGCGGTTGTTTTACCTAAGAACTTTGGGGGAGGACTAAGAAATTTACAAGACAACATATGGGGCACATGGGGTGCAAATGAGCAATCTCAACAAATATGGGAAACAATACAGTCTGCCTTAGAAAAGCACGGGCCCCAATTAGACATAATTTACGATGACAACATGGCTGCTGAAAAATACAGCCACCTGTACTCTTGGAACCAAACAGTAAGCTGAACCAGTTTGGCGTAAAACAAATATAACTGCCTCACCAAAATTAAGTACGGATTTTGTGGTGTTTTTTTATGGTTGAAATAAGTAGGCTTTTTTGGAAAAAAGTTTACACTTCCGATGGTTTTTTGCTTGGAGAAACCGAAAGTGCAGACCTTGATGAAAAAACGTGGCAGATAACCAGTTTTTACGTAAGCTTAACCGATGAAGCAACAGCGTTGTTTGGTTTTAAGCAACCGTTTTTAGGTAAAGTAACTGTTTGTCTTCCTGTCGCATTGATTAGTTCAATTAGTGACACTACAATTCTTAACCAAAGCCGAGCAGAAATACATAATCTAAAACAGTGTAAAGAATAGAGCTGCCCTAGAAAGTTAGGGTTAGTCTTTCTTTATTAGCCAAGCGTTTTGGTAGTCGAAACTGTATTGGCTGAACCGTTGCATGTAGAACAGTCGCAGGTATTCTTGGGCGTATTTGTGTTGAAACGGCAAGTCCTGTGGAGTAAGCTTTGCCTTGATTTTTAGTTGTTCAAGTATAGCGGCTTCTGCCATTGGGTAATTTAGCAGCAGTTCTTTTCGGTCATTGTAGGCGGCAAGCGTTTGAACTGCTTCGTCGAGGTAGTCTAAATATTTGGGCAGGTGCCACATTAACTGGTTAAGTTCCATTTTGGGGCTGTAAAGTTCCTGCATTGCAGTTGTCATTCGTTCGCGAAGTGTAGCGTTTTTCTCCCAAAGAGTGTCCTGTGCAGGGGTTAAGTCTTCGATTGTTTGCTCTTTATCCTTGACTTCTTCGTACAAGACTGTAAGGACGTCTTTGGAGATTTCGATGAAACTGTCAAGCATTTCTCTTAGGGTTAGGATGTTTATTACGTTTGGCTGGGTTTTTTCGTTTGCTTTCTTAATGGCTTCTGCACGCTTAACGTCAGCTAAGATTATTGGCAGTTTGTCGCCGAATATAATTGTTAAACTATCAGGAGACCGTTCGCCCAACGCGATAATCTTGTTTAAGGACCTGCTGAGTTGTTCAATTGATTGTTCTACTTGTTGACCGTACTGTTTGCGCCAATTCATAAGTCCACCGTATAAACCGCTTATCGCGTGGAAAGGCGCTTTATTGTGCAGTTTTTCTCTGGCAAAAGAAACCACTTGGCATTCTTCGGGCAGGTCAGGGTCGTAAAGGGAACGGATAATATTGTAGATTGGCTCAGCGGTGTTGATAACGTCGTTTGCCATGTTTCTGCTTTCAATTAGGACTGCTTGGATGCTTGCAATTCGTTCTTCCAGAGACATTTCTCTTTGAGGGCTGATTCTTATGTTGCCGCTAATTTTTAGTCCAGCCTGTTTTAGTTTGCCTGACCAGTCGGAGTATTCGCCGTTAACTAAAACTTGGTATTCAGTAAGAATCTGATTAAGTTCAATGGATAGGTTCTTGATTTCGTGGTTTGTGTTTTCGCGCAAATCAGTGTATAGTCGGTCTAAGTCTGCTTCTGCAAAGAAGGCTGATGAGAATTTGTTTAGGATGTCGTTTAGTTTGTCGTTGATTATTTGCATTTTTCCTTCAGGTGAGCTAACGTTTACGGGAATAGATTCTTTTACATTGTCTAGGTTGGTTTTGAACTGGTTTAATTCGGCTTTTAGCTCGTTTGCTTTGGCAATAATCATTTCGCCAGTTGCGGTTATTTTTGGTTTAGTAGTAACAAAGGACAAAGGTAACGTAAATAGGGCAGTTGCAAGGGTAGCAAAAAGAATAGTGCCCGCGTCAATGTCAGCACTAAAAGCTAAAGGTTCCTGCAGTACATCTAGCAAAATGAAGAATAATGCAGTTGTAATAATTGCGGTTATTGGTGCAAGTAACTGTTCGCCATAGGGTAGGCTGGTTTCTTGTACGAATACTCTTGCAAAGAAAACAAACGCCAAAACGATACCTGCAATAATTACTATGAAAAGGAAAATGCCAGGGAAAGAGTCAAGGTACTGGGTGAAGGCTGACCGTAGAGTTTTGCCCACTATGTCAGGGTGAGTTGTGAATTGAGAATAAACCACGTCAACAAATTGAGCTGTGTCAAAAAGCCTGAACTGAGTCATTGAAGTTTGAAGCCCAGTAAACAGGTCGTTTAACGGAACCAGCACTGGTGGACTAGAGCCTGGTACAATCCACCATTCCTGTTGCGGAATTGTTTTGATATAATTAAAGTAATGAACTATTTGAAGGGGCATAGCAATTAAAACGTAATACAGAATCGTGGTTGCAGCACTTTTTTTGAAGAAAACTGCTGAAGTCAAAATTATTGGTATAGCCAAATAGTAAATGGGCGCATAAAACAGCACCATAGCGGAAATTATGCCTAAGTCTATGGCAATTGCTGTTTTGTAGCGACGGAAAAATATGGGCGGCACAACAAAAAGCGTCATCCAGATTACTGTGAAAGCTATGCGGTTTGGAACGTAACCGATTAACGCTATGAAGTTAATTTCAGATAAATGGTAAATTAAACCAAGACCGATAAGTGTGGTTCCAACAGGAATGCCGATTCGTGGCGATTTAAAGCTTACAAAAGCTATCAACGCCGCTAAAAGCAACGGCAACGGTTGAGGAAACAACGGAATAAACGAAAACGCTAGACCCATAGCTACAAAAGTGAAAACAAACGTAAGTAGTTTAAGAGGCATAGTTTCTTTTGCCTGTTCAAGTTTTTCTTTTTCTTTACTTTTCTGCCTACGGTTGCTTATCCAACCTGAAAACTTTGCCCCTCTAACTTTGCCAACTGAGCCCTTTACTCTTTTCAAGTGATAATACCTAAAACCTTATTTTGCTAAAGCATTCTTAAGCTTATCGAGAAAACATGGCATCTGAAAGCGAACAGCCAACAAGTAACGAACAAAATTCGCAAAAAGAAAGCGAAAAAATGGCTGAAACAAACCAAAGTACTGACGATTATTTTGAAAATGTAAATCGCAGGCTTAAAAAGAAGAGCCGTTTTGGGTTCAGCAAATCAAACAAAAAAGAACCAGCCGCCCAAAAAGAGATGCCACCACAAAAAATCAAAATTGAAGAAACAAAAACCCCCGAACCCGTTGAAACGCCAAAAATTGAAGAACCCAAAACTGAACCACTTGGACCAGTAATCGAAACAGAACCGCCAGTTGAAACTGTTGAAGAGCAGCCGACACAGGTTGAAACTGAACAGTCAACGGTTGAAATGCCAAAAGAAATGCCCCCTGCAGAGGGTGAAGCTGAACCTGCAGAAATAATTGAAAAGGAACCTGAACCTGTCGCTCAGATGGTCGCTGAAAAGACAGTTGAGGAACCTGTATTCACCGTTAAGCCTTCAGGTGTAATTGCAGAGGTAAAACCAAAGAAAAAGGGCTTTTTTAGTTTTCTGAAAAGAAACAAAGAGCAAAGACCTAAACTTGTTGAGACAAGTGAACCGATTGTTAAACCAGAAGAGCCCGTGGATATTCAAGTTGACTTACAAGAGCCTTTGCCGATGGATTTGCCTGAAGTTCCAGTAGACAAAGAACCTGTGCTGCAGGAGTTACCTGTAAGTGAGACTGAAACAAAAGTTGTTACTGAACAGGTTGTGGTTGTTGATGATTCGTCTGGGGCTTTGGAGAATCTGCAAGCTAAAATTGTTGAACCTGAAGCTGTTGAAACTTTGCAGTTTAACACTCAGGCGCCGTTTTCAGACGGCATCATTCAAATTGGCAAGTTCACCAGAGAGGACACGTCACGTTTTGCGGAGAAAGCGGTTTTGTCAATCGGAGAGTACCCGGTTCATTTGCTGCTTAAGAATCGTTTTGCAAGCAAACCAGACGGGGTGTTGCCGTTGTTTATTGATAAATCTAGTCAAGACATAATAAAGGAAAGTAATAATCGGGTTAACCCAGACTTTATTGTCGGGTTAGATTCAGAGTTAGATGCTCACTTCTGGTTTAACATATTGCCAAACGTATCAAAGGATAGCCCATTTTTGTCGCGGCTACAAAATAAACCCATCAATCAACTGAAAAGAAGTTTAATTGTTTCTTCAATCTGGGATGGAGTAGGCAGCGCACTTTTACCCACATTAATTGCAGAGTTTAACGAACACAAAATCAACTCAGCCGCGTTAGCGTTGTTTCCATCTAAAGTTCAATCTTTAGAAAGCCAGTTTAACGCTTTTGCTGCTGTAGGAAAATGTGCCCTGTTAGGTTCAGCGCCAATTGTACTTTTAGACCGAGACAGCATAGATATGTATCTTGGTGTAGACCGAAAAGGCAACATGATAAACGGGTCAACAGTAATCAATTACCTTGTTGATTTAATGCTTTCAAAAGAAACATTAGTTGACGATTTTTGCCAGTTCTCTCAAACCTTTGATTCACCAATATTCACCCTTATGTTTGGCACAGGCGCAAGCCTACGCGTTTACGGTTCAATAGAAAACATACTAGACACGTTACTGTTCAAACAGTTCCTGTCAATAGACCTCTCCAGCATTGAACTAATCTACATACTAACCAGAGTGCCATATCATCTTAAAGAAAAAGTAACCCGCGGAAAAATCGAAATGGCAGCAGCCAACTGGTTTAAAGACAAAACCACCCTAAAATCCATACACACCGCAGAACCCGTATACATTGAAGACAACAGCGACCGCATAGACATAGCATTATTCATAGGCGGCTTTAACACGTCAAAAATGTTCACCACCATAGAAAAGAAAGTAAACACCATGAAAAACCGAGCAGTCAAAAACGGTTTCCTGCAAGAAGACGAATGGAAAGAAATAGTTAAAAAATTAACAAACTAAAAAAGGGAAAGCCTAGAGCTTTCTTATGGTTTCTTTGCGCCGTTGCCATTTAGGCTTTTTACCATGCCGTTTTGGCCGTTGATTTCTTTGATGATGTTTGTTGCGTGAACGCCGTGTTCAAGTAGGTAGCTGCGTGAAAGGTGTCTTTCGAAATCGTTTGATTTAACGTAAAGTAACTGCATTTCGTCAAAAGCTTCCATGTCTTCTGGTTTGCCTCTGCCGCCGACTACAAGGATGCTGGTTGTCCATGGTTCACGTGAATCGATTAGGCGAACTGTTATGGTTCTTGATACTTCACTTGTTACGTAGCCTGCTAGGGCAGTGTATACTTCTTGGGACATGTCTTCAGTCCACATGTTTGGCGGTGTTGACACTGTTACCCAGATGTAGTCAGTCTTGTAGCTGGGTTTGTAACCCATAAGGCTTGGTGTCTTAAACGCGCGGACCACGCTTTTTATGTAATCTTTAAAGTGGTCCATGTCAAGGATGTCTCGGAAGATAACGTCACGGGTTAAAGTTTCTTCTTGATCTGTAACGATTTTGAAAAGTATCTTGCGTTGTTCTGCCTCGGTTAATTCAGCGTTTTTCTCAAAATACCGTTTAGGCTTAACAATAGCTGCAAGACGCTCATCGTAATCGTCTTGTAAATCAACAATTTTTGCGAGGCGTTTACGGTAACCTGAGGTTAACTCGATTTTCTTGGCCAGTTTCTCGTAGCGTCTGATTGTACTGTCAAGTTTTTCAAGAGTTTCCAACGCAAAGGATTCTTCTTGTTCAATGCGTTTAAGGCTGCGGTCAAGATCTAGCAGTTGTTCGCGTGCGTAACGTTTAGAACCGAAAACTTTGCGGACTTGCAGTTCCATTTTGGATTTGTCGAATTCTTTGCGTTTCTTTGATTCCTGTATACGCATAACTTCGTTGTCGGCGACACTTCTTTTCTCCATGCGTTTAGCCATGACGCCGTTGACGTAGGCTAAGTGTTCATCAATCATTTTTGCCTCATCTTGGGGTGTTCTAAGCATTAGTTGAACCATCAAGTAGAGTGTTGCAAGTTCTGATTGAATTTCGCACAGTTCATCTCTTTCGCATTGGCATTCTGGAAGTGCTTCATAGTAACGAGCAAGAGCGTCGGTTAAATAGCGGGTTTCATCGTAGAATTTGAGTACGTCTAAGGCTTTATCTGCTATTTCAGCAATCATAACGTAGTCATCGAGGATTTTCTTTTGGCGTACGGTGAAGACTTGTGAGCTTGGAATAAGTTGTTTTAAGCGTTCAACAATTTCTTCTTTGCGTTCGGAATATTCAAGGTGCGTCTTGGTCAGGTTGGTGAGTAAGGCTTCAAGATTGTCAATTTTTCTTGTGCCTTCCTTTTTAAGTATCAGGTTGATTATGGATTCTTCGATTGGACCTGTTTTGCCTACAAATTTGACTGTAGAGAGAAACCTTGTTAATTCGGCTATCCAGTTTTTAACTTGGATTTCGATGCCTTTAACGTGCAGGGCAACGTCATCTTCAAGGCGTGGATTGCTGTTAACTATGGTTTTAACTTTGTCCTCAAACTGGTCCTCGTTAAAGGTGCCTGTTTTAATCAAGTAATTCTTTAGGTGATTTCTTGCAACATCAGAATTAACTTTGATTATGCAGTTTATGTCGGCAAGAATTTCAAGTTTTTCTTTGCGGTGGTCTTGAAGCATTTGAAGGGCTTCAAAGTTAATTTTAAACGCTGCAATGTAGTCCTCTACTGGATAGATTACTTTTTGCATGCCTAGTGTGTGGGCTGAATTGTTGGTTAATCCTACTTCGGTGCCTATTCCACCCATTAGGTCTGCTAAGTCAAAATCCATAAGGACATACAGCATGTCTACGACCATTTCGTCCATTTCTCTGCGGGCGGTTATTATGTTGCCGACTTTAGAGAATGCTGGAAGAAGAGGCAAGTAGATTAAGGCGTTTAATGGGTTACGGTAAACGTCACCGAACTCTTTGGTTATAGCTTCATTGTAGTCTTTGTTTAGCAAAAGGGCAAGTTCATTCATGGATGTGAATGCGCTGCAGCCCTTTGCTGGGGGGTCATCACCACCACAGGGGGTAACCACAAAAGCTATGATAGGTACACCTGAACCGAGAACTTTTCGCAAATGCCTAGCAAAGTCAAAGAAAATGCCGCTGCCAGTTCCACCACCTAAACCGTAAACCAAAATTACTGTCGGTGTAACAATTGATGAAAGAGCTTGTTCTTTAAAAGAGTTTATTGCGCTTCGGATAATGCCAAGTTGATAATAGTTTAGGGCGTAAATGGCTTTTGCAAGTGCTCTTCTTCGTCCAGCGCCGCCAGCCATAGGTGGAATCGCCATCGTTGATTGCAGCCATGGTATAAAGTCAGTTAGTTTTGCACCTTCACCAACCAGGTACTCGTTGTATTTTTGGTTAATGAAGTCAAACATTGCTTCTGCTGTTGGAAACTTTACAGATTGAGCAATTAGACGCATTCTTTCCGCTGGAATGCCAGATTTAATCATCTGTTTGGTTATTTTTTCATTTGTTTCCTGTAAAGCTCGGATTTCAGGGTCGGCAATGTCTATTGCCAAAAGAGAGAGGCGGGTTAACTCATTTTTCATGAGGTCCATTGTTTTTTGGCTGTTCATGAACGCCTCTACAATGTTGGTTCCTGCGGAACCTAATCCGATGAGTTGTACGCTGTTTTGGTATATTCTAACCGTAGTTTACATCCCCACTAACCGTTTCAAACGGTCTTTTACACTTTCTAAGCTGGCACCCATGCTGCGGTCAATTTTAGAGGCTCTCAGAGAAATACCTTCTAAATCTTTGATTTGGTCCTCGACAACTAACTTGTAGTAACCAATTTTACCGCGGGAACGCATGAACATAAATCCAAAAACGCCTGCCAGCACCGCAAACACCGCAATTAAGGGTATGAATAAAATTTCAAGAGTTGCACTTGCTGGGTCTGGAACGTTAAAAGCGTTAAGCATTGCTATTGCGTTGTCTGCAAATCCTTCTTGAGCTACTTCTTGAGATGAATCAATTGTGTTTTGGAATGCTTGAACAAAGCTGGGTGATGCTCCAGAACCTTGGAGGCTGGCTAGTTTGTCTTGTTTTTCTTTTAGAAGTGTATTGTATTGGTCAATTTTGTCGTCAGTTATGCTTGGTTTTACTTGGTCAAGGACTGTACCACTTGGGTCTTTAAGAATTACTAAGGCGATTGGTGTTGGTTTATGTAATGTAACGTCACCAACTGTCTGTACCACTTTGCCTGATGGAATTACACCGTGACAGACAATAGTTAAGGTTCCTGCGTTTTCAGGAAATGAAAATGTCTTTGCATTGGGGTTATAATTGCTTCCAAGTGTGTAACCGTCGCTTGTGTCATGTGACCAAAAATAGTCTAGTGACCCTGATTTCTGCAGGTCAGTTGCTAGGTTAAGATTTGTTGAAGGGTTACTTACACCAATGTTTATTGTTACTGAAACTTCGATGTTTGTTCCTTCAAGAAGGCTTCCTGAGCCGCTTGGGGCACTATTACCTGAAGTGAAATCTTGGGCTAAAATTACTTGACCATTATCAGCGTTTTTGATTGTGTATTTGGTTATCCAGTCTCCTTGTCCAACTGCTGCTTGAGTCGGTGTGCTGGTTGTTATATAAAGGGTGGTTGATGCTAATAAGATAATTACTAATATGGCGATGGATTTATTTTTCAATTTCTCGCTCCCTAATCAATTTTTTAGCCGTACGATGCATATAATACTTGTGCTTGTTACTCTGATGCAAAAGGGTTAAATTTTTAGTTCACCTCACAATTACATAAATTATTATACGATAATAAGTCAGTAACTATAGCCGTTTTTTGTTAAATAGACTTTGCAAAAACAGGCGTATTGAACTTAACAATCACACCAACTGGACTTTGCAAAAACCTATAAAATCCATCAAAGGATTAGTAGGCTCCAAAATTCAGGAAGAGAGAGACAAAAATGAAACTAAAAACAAGAGCTAAATCACTGCTACCCCTAAACGCCACTCATAAGCTTGCTAAACCCATAGTCATATGCTTATCTGCCCTATTGCTTCTAAGCATGGTGTCAATACTTATGACCACTGGAGTTCAAGCAGCAACGAACCCAATGGCCCTACACACCGAAGGCAAACTAATCAAAGACGCCTCGGGCAACACAATCTACCTAAGAGGCCTACAAAAAGTAGAACTGGCCGACGACCCAGACGGAACATGGAACGGCAACGCCCTATGGAGCGACGCCAACGTCAAAGCCGAACTTGATGAAATGAAATCTTGGGGCGCAAACACCGTCCGATGCATACAATCCGTTGACAACTGGAAATACGACCTAAGCACACCATACTCAAGCATTTCAAGCAGAGACGCAGTAAAACGCCTCATCGAATTCGCTGCAGAACGCGACATGTACGTAATCTTCACCGGCTACCGCGTAACCAACTACTTCAACGGCGGAAACCAAGACCCACTACCATACCCACCATACCAAACCTCATCAGGAGCATCCTCAGTAATCACCAGCAAACAAGACTTTGTCAACTGGTGGGCTGACGTAGCAAATGAACTCAAAGGATACGACAACGTGCTCTTTGAAATCTGGAACGAACCCATCGCAAGCGGCGGAGCTGTCCAAGAATACTACGGCGTACAACAACAAGTAATCAACTCAATCCGCGCAACTGGCGCCCAAAACTTGATCCTTGCACAATGGGACATGGGCAGCTGGACAGACCTTGACTACGGCGGCGGTTCAACAATGGACTGGGTAAACACAGCAAACCTTCAAGACCCAACAAACAACCTCGTATACGTCACACACCTTTACCGCGAATACGGACAATTAGGCATCTACTCAAACTCAGCATCAATAGCCAAATGGGGAACAAACCATGCATACGACTACAATGAAATTAAACGCGCATTAACAGCAGAAAAAATCGATTACGTCCTTAACACATTAAACAAGCCAATATTCGTAACTGAATGCGGAGCCAACATGGACTTAGGCGGCGCTGAAGCAAACTATGAACAACAGGCACTTGCAAATGAACTAAAAATCTTCAACGAATGGGGAATCAACTGGATTGTCCACTGGTTCCGAGACATAGGCATCTTCAGACTACACACTGGTGCACCGAACTTTTCACCAACAGCAGGCGGACAAATCACACAACAATATCTGCAAGAACAGAAAGTTTTCCCATCAACAGGCACAACACCAACTCCATCAGCAACCCCAACACCTACAGAAACAGCAACTCCAACAACTACGCCAGAACCAACAACAACAACACCTTCAGCAACAGAGACACCAACACCAACAACTACTCCAAGCCAATCTGACCCACAATCAACACCAACAACAGACTCTACAACGGAACCCTCAACAACGCCAACACAACCAGACGTCCCATCAATATTCCAACCGTTCCATTACTGGCGCATCTGGAGAACATACTACTTCCCATTCCACTTCCATGTATGGCATTTCTTCTTCTGGTAAGAAGAAGTAGTCAACTCCAAACTTTCCTTTTTTGTTAAAGGCTGATTAAAGCACTGTTCCAACAAAATATGTTGGCTTATCAAACAAATCTTCAAGAAGCACAACTTTATCAGCGGGCAAGCTGGCTAAAAGGGCAGTAGCTGGACCAGCAGACTTTTCAAGACCCACCAGACAAGACGAGTTAGGCTCAAATTTATGGCCAGAGCTTTCTGTTAAAACCTTAATTTCCCGCGTAATACCTTCTGAACCTACAGGAATAACCTCATGCACAAATTTGAGCCCCAACAGTTTTTGCAAATCCAAAATTGTTGCGTTTGTACCGTTTTGTTCTCCTGGCAACACTTCCGCGCCCACCGCGGGAACACCAACTGCTACAAGTGCATCCCCCGTTTTTGCGGTACCTATTTGCAGGGCGGCTGTTTTGCAGATGCCAATAACGGTTATGCCTACGCCAGTTTGGTCTGTTGGAAAGTTTTTTTCTGCACTGCCTGTCACCGCCAATTTTGGGTCTAAGCCTGCTTGGGCAGCTTCTTCTCGGACGCCTCTAAGGATTTCAAGCCCTGTTGGGTTGAGTTCAACGCTTAGGTTGTCTACGACGCATAAGGGTTGTGCACCTGTGGAAATAACTTCCATTAAGGCGACGCGGGCGGCAAATTTTCCTACAATGTAGCCGTCAACTTTGAGATGGTCAAGAGGTTTAGGTCCGATGGCGCCGCTTGAATCGCAACCTATCACCATTGCGTCGGATGTTGTGAACTGGAAAATTCTTAGGTCTCGCTTTGTTGGGATTGAAAACGGAGAAAAGCTGGTTTTGTTTGTCAAGCGGGTTTTTTGCCTCTTATTGCGATGTAAACTATGCCTGCAAGCAGAGCATTAAGGCTTGCGACTACTAGCAATGCAGGGGCAAGAGCAGTTGCAACTAGTAAGCCTTCATTGAATGTGGCTCCGAGCAAGGGTGCAAGCGGGAAGACCATTATGGTGTTTATGGCTACTCCGATGATTAGGGCGGGGATGAATGCTTTGCGGTTGAGCTTGTTTGTTGCGCCTATTGCGCCTCCCGCTATTGCCATGCCGATTGCGATTGGAATGTGTAGGATACCCAGTGGGAAGCCGCTGATTAATGCGGTTGCAAGGTGTCCAAAGCCGCAGACAAGTGCGCCTTCAGTTGCGCCGAACAGTAGTGCAACTATGAAGCCTGCAAAGGAGTCAAAGGCGATGCTGCTTGCAGGGTCAGGTTTTATGAATGAACCGACGACGGCAAGGGCGGTGAATATTGCTATTCGTGCGATTCGTACGCTTGGGCGCTTGCTAAAGAGGTAAGATGGGATTTTACTGTGGGTTTTTTGTTGTTGCATGGGTTTCACTTTGGCTGTATGCTGGTTGAATAAAATAAAAGCCTTACCACAAGTAACACAATTGTAATACAAATGGAAAAACTGAGCGGTTTTTAACCCTAATTACCTGTACTGCAGCTTTCGTTGTCGCCTAATAAGCAGCCAAGCAGCTAACACCGCTGCAACCGCAGTTACAACTGCAGTAATGACAACAGAGAGGACTACATAGAACACGTTTTGGTTTAAACCCATAATCTGCGGTTCCCAAACGTTTGTCGCAGTCATATTTGCGCTAATCTCATAGTCTGGCAAGACATCAATTGTTTGAACGTACATGCCGGTCTCTTTATCCCAAACTTTAGTTCGCTCAGTAGTGTTAGTGAAAGTGACTACGCGAGTGGCTCCAGCAAGTGTTATGGTGCTTTCACCCTGAATTGTTATGTCATGACCCGACAACTCGTCATAGAAGCTGTCGCCGGGACTAAGGTTTGCAGGAATGATAAGCCAAGCTTCCACATCACCTGTGGCAAAATCGAAATCGCGGATAGCAGTGTATATGGAGCCATTGCGTGCAACTGAAACAAAATTTACCCAGAACTTGCTGCCGTCTGGTGCAACTTCGATGACTTCCATTTTAGCCCAAACAACATCATGCCCCTTGGGGAGGTCTCCTGAACCGTTCACGGTGTATTCCATCCAGTAGCCTTTTTTGACACCGACAGAATCCGAGGTTTGGCAAGAAGCGGTTGTTATGCAACCTGTTAATAAGAAGCTAAAAATTAGTAACGTTGCAGCTAATTGTTTGAGCATAAAGAACCACATTATTACTGCGATTGTTTTTGTTTAAATAATTTGCTAGAAATCTTTGCAAGTGTTGTATTGGGTGGTTTTTGGAGAATAAAAGCTAAAACCTACAACGTATTACCATTGTAACACAGGTGTACTTGAATGGAAATAATTAACGTACGCTTACCCGACAAAGTCTCAAAAGACCTAGACGCACTTGCCAAAAAACACGAGTTAACACGCAGCGAAGTCATACGACAAGCCCTCACCATGTACCTACACCTAATAGAAAACGTCGGCACCATGCTACGCCCCCTCGCCTTCCAAGTAAAACCCGCCCAAATGGAATACACACGACACGGCGACGTATCCATCATAAAAACTCCAACAGGACACGCCATAGTCACCGGTTCCACAAGCAGCGGCGCCATAGGCCCAAAAGAACTTGACAAAGTCAAAGTCACCGGCGCAATCCTCGGAAAATTCCTTGCACGCGTCGCTCTAATGGATGTCACTGCAACTGGAGCTTTCCCCTTGCTGCTCTCAGTCACCATGGGCGTTGAAAAAGACCCCACAGGCAACCAAATCCTTGAAGGCATACGCAAAGAAACCCGCCTCATCGGACTTGACCCAAACCAGGTTCTGCTAGAAAACACCGAAGACAACATGGAAACCCTGCAAACCGGTGTAGGCTTAACCGTAATCGGGTTCGCAAATGAGCAAGAACTGCGGTTGGCAAAAACATGCCCCGGCGACAAAATCGTTGCTATTGGACGCCCCAAAGTTGGCGAAGAAGTCATACCAGCAGAGGCGCATGGAGAAATTGCAGATTTGCGCAATGTTGGTCAGCTTGTTCAGAAACGTTATGTGCATGATATTGCTGCTGTGGGCACTTATGGGATTGCCGCTGAAGCACGTATGATGGCGTACGGCGTGGGCAGGCAACTAAAGCTTTTTGACGTATCGGGACTTGACCTTAACAAGTCCGCGGGACCAGCAACTGTGGTGTTGGCAAGTGTTGACCCTGAACGCGTAGAAGACCTAAAAGACCTGTTCCCCAAACCTGTAAACGTCATCGGCGAAATCCAGTAGCTACTACACTTTTTGTTTTAGCAGATGCCCGTTTTTGTCGATTTCGTTGGCGCGTATTCTGGTAGTGGATATGGGTTTCTTGTTTTCAGCGGGCACCAAATCAATTTCGATGATGCTTAGCAGTGGCAATCCAGCTTCGGCCCGTTTTTTGTTAATTTTTTCACCCACTTTAACGGTTTCTTGACTAACCACTAACGCGTCAAGCCCGTCCTTGTTTAACGTCAACCCGTAGGATGTGTATAAAGGGGAAATTTCAAAACGGTTCTTAAAGCCAGATTTTTCCAAAAAACAAGTTAAACCTGCAAACCTTTCATTGTAAGGCGCGGTTTTGTGGGGTTTATTCATTTTTGCAACAAACTCGTCGCTTGTCAACCCGATAAGCACGTATTCGCCTACTTCAAAAGCTTTGCTAAGCAGCGCCCTGTGCCCTTTATGCAACTCGTCAAAGGTTCCGCCCACCGCGACTTTCTTAAATTGCTTCTTCATTGCCAACCAACCTGGCACCTTGGAAATCCACTTTACACAATAACACTTGGTTCTCTGGTAAAACTTGCTTAAAAGCTTCTGCCACAGAAACCGCGTTTTCTTCCAAAACCACCGCATGCACCGCTTCCCCAATCATGTTTTGAGCAGCACCAACCGCCCCCGCCTTCACTGCCAACCTGACCAGTTCCCGCACGCCGTCTGAGGCAAAACCAGCTTTTTGGGCAAACAACCAGCAGTTTGAAAGAAAATTTTCCAACGTAGGTTCAGCTAGGATTTGTTCGAGGGCTTGTTTGCCATAACGGTTAATCTCAACTTTACGCTGCGGCGAAGAAAGAAGAGTCTTGGAGATTTTTGTTGTATAAAAACCTGCAACAACAGCATAGTCGGGGCTGATGGGTATGCGGTCTGTTTTGCAGATTCCAGGCGCACCTGGTTCAGTTACAAGAATTAAACCACCGCCAACCGTTAACGAGCTAACCGTGCCTAAGCCTGTTTGGGACTGAATTTCTGCGGCATGCGCAATTCTGCCAATTTGGTTATAAGTCAAAGGCAACCCCAACGCCTCTTTAAGTGCAAGCCCAGTGGTTAAGGCTCCGCCTGCGCTGGTTCCAAAACCCATGCCGATGGGAACGTCAATTTGGTGCTCCACCGTGACAGAGTATTTTTTGGTTGTTTGGCTAAGCAGTGTTTGGGTTACGTTTCGGGTGACCTTGGCTTCTGTGGCTGGCTGGTTGTTTATGGTGACTTGGATGCTGTTTTCAGGGGCGTCTTCAAGGGTGACTTTGGTGTGGACACCGCAGTTGAGCCCAAAGCCGCCGCCTCTTGCACCCATTCGCTGCAAATCAGTGATTGGGGTGCCGTCTGGGTTTGTGTTGTAGATTTCAAAAAAGCTGGAGATTGCTCCAGGCGCGAATGCTTTAACGATTTTTTTCACGGGCGGCTTCACTTTGTTTCTGCTTCATCAATGTGGGGAACGCCCTATAAATTGCTGCTAAAATTGGCGGTCCCAAAATGATGAGAAACGGAATTTCCGTAGCAAATGTCCAAGTGAACAGACCAAGTACACCTAAGGTGGTTAATGCTGGCAGAGTTGTTAGGTTTGGAGCAAAAAGAACTCCATACACGGGCACCATTAAGCCGATTATTAGGCTACCTACGATTAAGCCAACTACTGAACCTAATTCATAGCTTGCCCATTTTGACCTGCTTAGAACTATTGCCAAATAAACAAGATAGCACCCAATAATTATGCCTACATAGAGTAAGTCAGTGTAGATGAAAGCTATTACAGCTGATATAGCGGTAATAACGCCGTAAATTGACAATGCTTTTTTGGAGTCTACTTTCTTGTTTGCGATGTAGCCGATTAGCCAGAAACCGAGAAAGTTTGAAGTAACGCCAGCCATCAAGCTTAGAAGTGGGTCTCCGCCTAACATTATGTCGCTTATGAATATGCCTACTCCTGCGCCTAATCCGCCTACCCATGGACCGAAAATGACTGCGAAAACTGCGGGTATGATGACTTGGGGCCAAAAACGTACGCCTCCAAAGTATATTGGGAAAACTGTTGATAATAATACGCCGACTACTACGTATAATGCAGCGTTTAATGCAAACGCCATTATGTGTATTGGTTTCAAATCTGTATTTTGCTCCTTGCTTTGGTGTTTAAGGCTGTTGTGATGTGGGCTTTGTAGATAAAACTTACCTATGAATTGTTTAAACATGTTTAAACAAATT
The DNA here is from genome assembly GCA_050108115.1 of Bathyarchaeia archaeon. Classification (GTDB taxonomy): domain Archaea; phylum Thermoproteota; class Bathyarchaeia; order Bathyarchaeales; family Bathycorpusculaceae; genus Bathycorpusculum. Next base: position 1,230,727 of record JBNIDP010000001.1, read on the forward strand.
AGACTATATTAGATTAGAGTTTAAAGAATTAGACAACTGCTTAAAACAGTAGGGAACCTAATTTAAAATAGGAAAAGAAGGCAACCTTTAACTTGAAAGCAACCACGCAATGCCTTGAATGTTTATTTCTTGTGGCGTTTTATGCGGTCTTGACGTTGAGTCTTCTTACGCCAATCCTTCTTACGCTGAGTCTGCATCGTAAAACGTTCTTGACGGGGCACATCAATTTTGCGGAAAGGTGCAACATCACGGTAGAAAGTTTCATAGCTCATTTTGTTTTCTTTTAAATCCAAAATGAACTGGTTTAATTCGTCTTTTGTTTCGCCGTCACTTGTTCTGTCAAAAGCTTCAGCATAAACCGAGTAGGCTGCGTGGAACTGAAAATTTTCGGGATCATCAATTTCGAGTTTTTCTGGGGTTTGTTGGTTTTTCTCGTTAGATTGTTCAGTCATTCTATTTTCCCAAGTATTTGCAATAGCCATGTTGCTTTACCCTCTTTTATAGGTGTGCCTGTAAAAAACAACTTCGCACAATACAAGTACCTCGTTTGCAATGCGTGGGCCTTGTACTGTTGCTGAAGGAAGTTTCTGCATTTTGAGAAAGCTGTTTTTGTAAGTGTTATGGAATAGGATATCTTAAAAATTATATCGTAAATAACACATTTATTAGCTGAAAATTCTATAAATATTACATCTAAACTCTTAATTTTCAATTAAAAAACCGTAAACCCACAACGGTAGATTGAAAATGAAAGAAATCACAAACCAAATAAACAACCTAACAACAGGCGATTTAATCTGCGTTGAATGGAGCGACGCCAGCATCGGCAAAAGCCTATCCAACGGAGTAAACGGCATCGATGTCCCCGTTAAAAGCTGGGGCATCTACATTGGGCAGCTTGGACAAAAACGCAAACACCTCATCCTTGCCCAGAACTGTTTCCGTTACAGCGACGGCCTATACGACATAGACTACACCGCCGTGCCCCTGCCATGGACAACAAACGCCAACATAATCCAGAAAAACCATGTCGGTACCGAAGAAGCCCAAATACTGCTCAAAAGCTTCACCGTAAACGCCAAAGCCAAAAATGACGGCGCAAGTTTTGGGCGATGCCGACGCCAACAGAGAGTGCGTAACCATTGACTGACTGGGTACGACGCGCCCTAACGCGCAGAATAACCAATAAGACACAGTTGCAGGAGAACGCCAAAACTGTTGAAGAAGTCGCGCCCAGCGACCGCCTCGTGTTGGGTACAAAGTTTGCAATTGCCTTAACCGCATGTTTTACGGCAATTGAGATTGCACATTTAGCCCTGCTTGGCACATGGAACAGCGAAGTCTTCGCCGCAATCACAGGGTTAACAGGCACAATCACGGGGATACTGATTTCTACAAAATCCTAAGGGGGGTAGGTGCTATTGGTGAAAATCAAGCGCATTAATATGTTGAAAAACAGGGTAAGCAAGCTTCGCTCTGAAGTAAAGACGGATACTCAAAACCTTCGCAATCAGGCCATACAAAGTTTGCAGGAACTTTTTGATTTAGCAAAAGAGCAAGCACGAAATCCCAGTATAAAGGCCAAAGAACGGCAGAATTGGATTCGCATCGCCGCGTACACTTGTCAAGTAATCAATTCTGTTGCTGTGCGTCTTGATGAAAACCAAATTGACAAAGACCTAAACAGTTTGGAGGAACTCATAAATGAAGCCCAGTCAAAAACAAAAACTCAAATCCCTGACACAAAAGTTCAATAACGCACAAACTGTACAGTTCCCAGTTGATCCGACAGAGTTTTTTAGGGAAATATTAGGTTTCACCCCAACTATTTACCAAGCTGAACTAGTCAGCCAATTCCAAAGCAGCCAGTTTATTGCGGCGCGGTGGGCACGGCAAACAGGAAAAAGCCACACCATAAGCGCACTGCTGCTGCATTATGCACTTGTCAACCCCAACTGCAACATCGGCATAGTTGGCCCCAGCTGGAGACAAACAAAACTCATCATAAAAACCATCAACGGCTTTCTTGGCAAACTACCAAAAGGCAGCTACAAAAAGCCACAGCGAACCAACGTATCCCTAACCAACGGCAGCATCATAGAAGCCTACCCCAATAACCCCGAAACCATCCGAGGCCCAAAACTCCATATCGTTTACGCTGACGAATTCAACTTCATACCTGACGACGAAGAACTCTACGACGCCATGCTCTTCACCTTAGGCACCACCAACGGCAAATTCATCTGCACAAGCACTCCATGGAGCACAGACAGCATCTTCCACAAAATCTTCCACGACCAAGCATACGCAGATTATGCGAAGTCACATGTAACTTACCAACAAGCCCTTGAACCCAACGGACCACTCAAACAGCAAATTCTAAACCGCATCCGCAAACAGCTTGAAGGCGACCCGTGCCGTTGGCAACGTGAAATGGAAGCAAACTGGGCAGAAAATCAAAACACTTGGCTTAGTCAAGCCCTAATAACGCAGTGCATTGACCACACCTTAGACTACACCGATTTTGAAACAGAAACAAGCGGCGTCTTCTATGGCGGATTGGACCTTGGCAAACATCAAGACGCAAGCGTTCTGGCAATTTTCAAGCTGGAAGACCAAAAACTGAGGCTTGTTCACCTGCGCAGGTTCCCGTTGGAAACCCCGTACGCCAGCGTGATTGGCTATGTGAAAACCATAAGTGACAGGTGGCAAACAATCGGCAAAATTCTTGTTGACCAAAGCGGCGTAGGCGACTACATAACTGAAGACATGACTAACACGGGGTTAGACTGTATTGAAGGCGTAACGTTTACGGCGGAGCGTAAGCAGGAGATGGCGCAGCATCTTAAGCAGGCAATGACCGAAAACCGGCTCTTTATTCCTTATGATAGCGAATTGATTGCTGAGTTAAACCTTGAACAGTATGAGCTATCAAAGGATGGAAAAATCCGTCTTTCTCATCCGGTCGGTACACATGATGACCGCTTCTGGGCACTCGCACTTGCTGCTTACGCTTCAAGAACTCAGCCCGCACCCAAATTGTGGGTTATCAGCAAAGCATTCAAAACCAAAAACAGCCTCAACATCCTCCGACAAAAACTGGCACTACACAAAACAGGAGAAGGCACCTGATGACACGGCGACGACCAGAACATTTCCATATAAGTCAACTAAAACGCACCTACAACCGAAACACCGACACTTTCACAATCAACATCAGCTACGAAACCGCCCCAACCATATTGACACAACGCACCAAAGAAGTCGCAGAAGCCTTCGGATTAGGAACAGACCAAACCCGCCAATTTACCCTCTACGACAACGTTAACATCAAAATTCGCCCAACAGACATCGTTTTAATCACGGGAGATAGCGGAAGCGGCAAAAGCGCCCTTTTAAAAGCCATAAAAACCGATTTAGGCACCCAAGCGCAGGACGCCAAAGACATCAAAATCAACCCTGACACGCCGATAGTTGAAACAGTGGGACAAAACACCACAGAAGCCATAGAAGCCCTAAGCCGCGTAGGACTAAACGACGCTTTTTTGTTCTTGCGACCTTACAATCAACTTAGCGATGGGCAAAGACACCGCTACCAAACCGCCCTACTTGCCGCATCAGAAAAACCGTTTTGGATTCTTGACGAGTTTACAAGCAATCTTGACCGTGACACCGCAAAAATCCTTGCCTACAACCTGCAACGCCAAGCACGCCGCATGAGAAAAGCGGTAATTGCAGCAACAACCCACCAAGACCTACTAAAAGACTACGCGCCAAACGTGCACATTCACAAGCGGTATGGAAAAGAAGTCACCGTCAAGTATTACCCTAAAGCCAAAGCCGCAGCCTGTTCACTTACCCGTCAGATGCATCTTGAAGCGGGCACAACTTCAGATTACAAAAGCCTCAGCCAATTCCATTACCGCACAAACCGCCTCCCGCCGCCAAGAAAAATTTTCACACTAAAACGAAAAAGTGAGCTCTGTGCAACCATCGTTTACAGTTACCCTTCGCCGGTAACTTTTGGCAGAAAACAGGTTTGGAGGGGCAACATTAAGCAGTTGCAGCAGGAAGTGAGTGTTATTAGCCGCGTTATTGTTCATCCAAAATACCGCAGCATAGGTTTAGGAGAAAAAATCGTCAAAGAAACCCTGCCTCAAGCGGGAACACCTTGCGTAGAAACAATTGCGGTTATGGCGAAATATAACCCGTTTTTCGAAAAAGCAGGCATGACAAAAATAACAGAAAACAAACAAGACCCACATGTTAGTCGTGCTTTTGAGCAGCTTGAAGGGCTAAGTTTTGATGTTGCACTGCTTTCAGCGTCAAGTTTAACTGAACAAAAAATTCAAACAGTCGGCACAGAAAAAGTTGTAGCTGTCCTTGAAGAATTGTCAAAGCATAACGCAATTGTCCGCAGAAGACTTGCTAACTTAAAAAGTGTGTATCCCAAACACGAAGAATTTATACAGAAAATTTATCAACAAAACCCTGAAGGACTTGCAGAGGCACTAAAAAAACTAAGTTTTTGCGCCCAGAGCAAAACGTATTTATTTTGGAAAAATCAAGCCTCACAAGGCATGAAAAAGACAAATAATTTTTGTATTAGATAAAAACTAAAGACAAAATTTTTTCTCAGATAAGTCTTATATTTAACCTAGCAGATTTGTTAGGTTGGATTTTAGAGGCACTAGGTTTCATGGAAAAGTCTTCTAAGAGTGATTCAAATTCGCAATTACTTTCCTTCCCTATGCTTAATCCTAACCCTATAATTGAAGCTGACTTTGAAGGTAACATAGTTTATCTAAATGAAGCAGCAACAACAACGTTTCCAGATTTAGAAGAATATCACAAAATTCAAATGTTATTTTTCGACTGGAAACAAATAATAAAACCAGTGACAGACAAAAAAGTAACCGACTACCGCAACGAAACCAAAATCGGTAACAACTGGTTTATCACACAATTCTTTTTAGTGCCAAATACAAAAAAGGTCCGTGTATATTTTACACCCATTAATGAGTTAAAAATTACAGAAAGTGAACTTGAAAAAGAAAAAAACTTGCTTCAATCAGTAATGGACGGGGCAAAAAATGTTCACCTAATCTATTTGGATCGCAACTTCAATTTTGTTAAAGTTAATCAGGCTTATGCACAAACTTGCGGGTTAAAACCTGAAGAAATGGTTGGAAAAAACCATTTTGACCTTTACCCAAACAAAGAAAATGAAGAAATCTTCCGCAAAGTAAGAGACACAGGCAAACCAATAAGTTTCAAAGATAAACCGTTCATTTTTCCTGACCAACAAGAAAGAGGAGTAACATATTGGGATTGGACATTGCAACCAATCAAAAACGCTCAAGGAAAAGTTGAAAGCTTAGTTTTTTCTCTTGTAGAAACAACTGAACGTAAAAAGTTTCAGATTAAACTTGAAGAATACGCTGAAAGGATGGAGGCGCTTGCAGAAAAGCGAGCAAAACAGCTCAGTCAATCTGAACGTTTAGCAGCTATTGGACAAACAGCAGGCATGGTTGGACACGACATCAGAAACCCTCTGCAAGCTATTGCTGGAGAACTTTATTTAGCTAAGGTAGACCTTGACGCTTTGCCTGATTGCCAAGCTAAGAAGAACCTGCGTGAAAACGTAGCAAGTATCGAGGAAAACTTGTATTACATAGATAAGATTGTAGCTGATTTGCAAGATTATACAAAACCATTAAAACCTAACAAGGAACCAGTCAGGATTGAAAAAGCCATAGAAGAAGCCTTGCTTATAGTAAACATTCCAAACAAACTTGAGGTCTCCATTAATATCGAAAAAAATTTTCCAAGCTTTAAAGCAGACTTTCCCATGCTAAAGAGGGCTTTAATCAATCTTATCCAAAACGCGGTTCAAGCAATGCCAAACGGTGGAGCCTTAAAAATTACGGCACAAACCAAAAATGACAATGCACTAATCAGCATCCAAGACACAGGCGAAGGTATCCCCCAAGAAGCACAGAAACAATTGTTTACGCCGCTTTTTACTACTAAATCAAAAGGACAAGGGTTTGGTTTAGCAGTTGTAAAACGTTTAATTGAAGCACAAGACGGAGAAGTTACTTACAGAACCCAGAACGGTAAAGGCACAACCTTCACATTACAGTTGCCCTTAAACAAACAAGATTTTAACGTTTAATGCATTGCCCAGTTACGGCGTCAAAATGGTTTGTTGAGCCGTAATCGCAGTTTTTGCAGTCATTTTTTATGTCTTGACCAAACGGACAACCTTTCAAATCAGCCATAACACTTCACAATGGTCTTAATGATAAAGAGACATATAAAAGCAACACTCAAACCAAAAAACAAAATCAAAGTAAATCACATTTATCTTGCACGCTTCAAACGTTTCTTTGAATCAGTTATGACCAAGTTAGCAATTGTAGGCTCAGGGATAGGAGGATGCGCATCAGCTTATTTTGCCCACAAATATTTACCCGACACAAAAATAACCATTTACGATGCCCAACAACAGACGGGCGGAAGAATCCTAACCCATAAAGCCTACAACACCAATTTAGAGTTAGGCGCTGCATTCTTCAATGGAGCCAACAGAACGATTCTTGAATTGGTAAACGAATTAAAACTGGATTTTCAACAAGTAGAAGAGTATAGAGATTTCATGATTTGGGATGGCGCCAAAACCGTTTTTAGGTCAAACAAAAATGGGTTGCTTAACAACCTAAAAATTTTTTCAAAATACCACTCAAGCGTTCTTAAGGTACTGCACCTTTTAACAGAAGCAAAAAAGCAATTAGCAGAATTTTACTTACAAGCACAAAAAGGTCCAGCCGAAATAGGCAGCCTCTTTGAATCCACAGGTCTTAACAAGTATTACAGCAAACCGTTTGATGCCATCTTAACAGAAGCAGGAGTGAATCAAGCATTCATAGATGAAGCGGTATCACCTATTACTCGAACAATTTACAGTCAAAACGCAGATTTAAGTGGATTTGCAGGGCTTGCATCATTAATCGGAGTATATGGGCACCCAATTTACCGTTTTACAGAAGGCAACAACACGTTTCCAGTCCGTCTGGTTGAGGCTTCAAATGCCAAAGTGAAGCAGAACCAAAAAATAACAAATATAGAAAGAACAGCAGAGGGCTCATACAGGTTATCCAGTGAAACTGATTCGGAGATTTTTGATAACATAATCATCGCAACTCCATTTGAGTTAGCTGATATAGAATTTGACGAAATCAAAATTCCCATTTGGAAACCGCAACAATACCAAACCATGTTTACCAAAGTTAAGTTGGGAATTTTTAACCCAACCTACTTTGGCGTAAACAACGCCACAGATGCTCCAGCCATTGTTTTAACAACAAAAAAAGCAGACCCAATAACACACTACAGCATTCATAAAACTCAAAACGACCAATCAATAGTCACCCTGACTTCAACTGAACCAATATCCGACGACTTATTTGATGAAATCTTAAGTAAAAGCACGCCAGTTTTGGAACACTCTTGGAAAGCAACTTACCCCAAATTTAAGCCAATTTTAAAGCTGCCGCCAACCCAACTTGACAATGGGCTGTTTTATGTTAATGCTGTTGAACCTGCAGTTTCAAGCATGGAGACATCTGCGTTGTCAGCTTTAAATTGCGTAAAAATGATAAGCAAACAATAGGCAGGTTTTAGGAAAGAACCTTGGCAAGCTTGTCCATGTTCTCAAACATTACGCAATGTCCTGAATCAGGAAAAACCTCAAGCTTAGCATTGGACAGAACCTTCGCGTTTGCATAAGCATTACTAACACGGCAAGTCAAATCTTGTCCGCCATGCCAAATCAAAACATCGCAACCGTCAAGTGCCGAAAAAGGCAAACTCCAAGGCTTAATGAAAAGCTGATGCTCCTCAACGACTGCTTTTACTCCCAAATTGCCCTGATGGAAAGCCTCTGCCATTGATTCATACATTAAGCTGAGCCATTGCGGGTTATAAAAAAATTTCAAGTCCCCTTCTGAGCAACCATGTAGCAACTGTTTTCCGTGCCTCGTCTCCAGAAAAGCTTCCATGCTACCATTGGCTTTAAGCAGTTGCCGGCTTAACTGGCGCATTGCTAATTCGCCGACGTATGGAAGCTTCATGATGTATCGTGCTAGGGGCATGTTGTGTGCTGTAGAAACGTCAAAAGGCAAAGACGGAGTCCCAACCAGCATTGTTTTTGTTATTCGTTCAGGGTTATAGGTGCAGTAGGCGAGGGCAAAAACGCCGCCTCCAGACCAGCCCAAAACCGCAAACCGTTCCAAACCCAAAGAATCAGCCAAACAGGTGAGGTCACTGTTGAAGTCTTGAAGGTTCCTTCTGGGCTTATAGGTTGATAAGCCATATCCAGGTCGGTCAACGCTAATGAGTTGCAAGTTGGAGGTTTCTGTAAGGTTTTTCAGCAGTAAAGCTTCAAGGCGGCTGCTGGCAGTTCCATGAAAATACATGACAGGAACACCTTTGCCGATTAGGGTGTAGCCGAGTTTGCGTCCGTCAGGAAGAACAATTACTTTTCCATTCAACAGTTTATTCCCATCAAGTACTGTTTGAGCATGAAATATTAGTTATTGTTTACGGCGCAATGACAAGCAAAAGCGGCTGTTTGCTGTTAGACCACCGCAACTGTGTAATGGGTAACAGCAAAAAACATTGCGATAACCGCAGTAAATATAACGCCAAGGGCGATAACAAAGCCACGCTCGTGCTTGCCAAATTTGAGAGACAAAACAGCGTTAATTACTGGAAATATCCCTCCAATACCAGCTACCCAGAGCAGTTCGGATTTGTCGCCAAAACGGTTCGGAACACCATCAAAGCCGAAATGCAAAGGCACAACCTGAGGCAGCGAAAGATAAGTCCAAACGAAATAGCCCAAATAAACAATATACACTGCGGCTACAGCCAAAACCTGAACGTAAACAAGCCTTGAAAGAGACTTTTCATTTCGGGCTATTTCTGAAGGGTTTTGTGTGCCAAAAAAAGAACGCTTTTGGTCTATTGCATCAAGCAAACCTTGGGGCTGCTCGGGAGAGAGCGCATATTTCTGGCCGTCTGCCAAAGTTAGCACCAAGAAGGGTCCTGAGATTTTGGTGGCGTAAGCATGAACATTGCCAAGGCTGGTTCTAAAAAGACCCAAATGTACCCCTGGAAGGCTAGCACCAAACAAACGCAAAGTAACATTCATATCTACAACTTCAGCCTTGACTATTCTTGTGTAGGGAATAGTTTTTTTAATTAACCCAAAATTGACCCGTAACACTTTTGAGGAAACCTCATAGCGTGCAACGCCGCCAGCTACGGCAAGATACACCAACAAAACCAAGAGCCCTATCAGTACGGCAGACATGATAGCAGAGAAAATCACTGGTCCCTCAAGTGTCAAGTATAGAATTATGCTTATCGGTACTGCAATTATTAGTACAAATATTAAGCTGAAATACCGTGATGTTGATGATTGGTGGGCAGGGAAAACTGTGGAGTTATGAGACATATTGACGATTCAACATTGTAGTAGATTTAATAACTGTTTGGCTGAAAAAGTAAAAATTACGCCAGAAAGTAAGTAGCCCAGAAGAGATTCGAACTCTTGTCAAGGGCTCCAGAGGCCCCTATGCTTGACCACTACACCACTGGGCTTCAACAGTTACAACGTTAGTTAAAAATCTACATTATAACCTTACCGTTTCGACTAACCGCAAAAGTCATGCATATGCCATAACTGGCAAATATACGAAAGCAGAGAGACAAACGAGTTAGATAGATTAGAAAACACTTAAACCAATAAACAAAAAACTTAATCCAGATGTTTAGGCTTCTTTTAATTGAAAATTATTTCAAGTTTTAGCGGAGGATTTGCCTATGGTGGAGTTATCAGGTTACTCTGCCAAATCAAAAAAAACAAAATCAACTTCAAAAAAGACAGGCCACAAGAAATTATCTAAACCACCCTCAAAAACAGCAGAAGCCTGCCACTATGACACCCTAAACAGGGACATGCTTGAATCTATTTTAGAGAACATTCCCTCTGCAGTCATAGTAATTGTAAAACCCAAAGGAAAAATTGTTTTTGTTAATAGCCGAACAGTCGAATTGCACGGCATAAATCCTTGCGGACTTGAATTTGAAAAACACGCAAAGGACCTAAAAATTTTTGATTTAAACAAGGATATTTACCCAACTAAAGAATTATACTCTTATCGAGCATTAAATAGAGGGGAAACAATCCATAATTTACCAATAGCTATAGAGCGATTAACTGACGGAAAAAGGTTAATCGTTAATGTTAGCGCAACACCACTGTACGATAAAGAAGGCAACATTAACGCTGCATTGACCATTTTTGATGATGTAACCGAGCGTGTTCAAACGCAAAATGCATTGACGGAAAGTGAAACACGGTTAAAATGGGCTCAACGTGTAGCACACATAGGGAACTGGGAATATTTGGTTAATGAAGATAAAGCAGTTTGGTCTGAAGAACTATTTCGTATTTTTGGGTTAGAACCCCTACCCTTTGGCCCCAATGCTAACGAGTATATTTCAAGAATTCATCCTGATGACCGCGAAAAAATAGATAAGAAAGCAATGGAACTATTGTTCGAAGGAAAAATAGATTCAAAAGCCAGTTTTGATTACCGCATTATACGACAAGACGGTTCAATTCGCACTATTCATTCTGAACGCATGGTAAGAGAAGTAGGTCCAGATAATAAGCCAACCAAAGTTGACGGAGTAGAGCAAGACATAACTAAAAGAAAACAAGATGAACAGAAATTAGCTGAGTATGCTAAAGATTTAGAGTTGCTTGTTGAAGAAAGAACTAAACAGCTTAAGATAGTGGAACGCTTAGCAGCTATTGGGCAAACAGCAGGCATGATTGGACATGACATCAGAAACCCATTGCAGGCGATTGCTGGAGATTTGTTTTTGATGAAACAAGAAGTAGATGGTTCACCTGATAGTGATTGCAAACGAAATGTTCAAGAAAGCTTACGTTCAATTCAAGAACAAATTGACTACATTAACAAAATAGTTTCTGACCTGCAGGATTATTCTCGACCGTTAAAACCTGAACTTACCATTGTTGACCTTTGCGAAACAATTCCTAAACTTCTTTTAACAGTGCCTTTACCGCAAAACATTAGATCAAATGCTTTGTGTAGCAAAGATTTACCTAGACTTAAACTGGATGTCACATTTCTAAAACGAGTACTTGTCAATCTTGTAACCAATGCTATTCAAGCAATGCCAAACGGGGGGAAAATAACAATACGTGCATTTCAAAAAGAAGAAAATGTCTGCATAAGTGTAGAAGACACTGGAATGGGAATTGCTGACGAGATTAAGCCGAAACTTTTCCAGCCGTTAATGACTACAAAATCGAAAGGTCAAGGGTTCGGTTTGGCTGTGGTTAAGCGTTTGGTGGAAAAAATGGGCGGCAAAATAGATTTTGAAAGCGAAATAGGCAAAGGAACAAAGTTTACGGTTGAATTTCCAGTAAATAGTGAATAAAAAGAAAAGATGGTTAGTGGCGTCTTAGAATCAGAATTGCTACTGCCACTATAAGAACGAGGATTATCACAAACAAGATAACGTACAAGTAGTCAGGTATCGGAGCTTCTGTGGTTGTTGTAGGTGTAGGTGAAGGTGAAATTGAAGTTGACGCCTGATTTAATGTGAAGGTTAGCGGTGAGCTTGTTACGGGCGGTTCTGAAAGGTAAGTTGCGGTTACACTGTACGTTCCATCAATGCTTGGAGAATAAAGGTAACTGTATGACCCATCAGGTTTAACAGTGATTGTAATAGTTTGTGTTGATCCATCAGGTTTAGCTAAAATAAGATCAAGATTAACGCTTGGTCGAACGGGTAAAAGTTGTCCTGAAAATGTGATAGTATCGCCTGATTTTAGTTGAGCCTTATCAGCTTGCAACGTGATAGTCATTGTGTTTGTGTTGTATTCACCAAGACAGTAAAGGTTCCAGTCTTTGCTTCCAATAAATAGCAGTCCATCGTATGGTGTTGGTGAAGACCAGCTTGCGGAAGGCAGAATGTATCGGTCAAGTTTTTCGCCGGTAACCGCGTCAAAAATGAAAATGTTACGTTCGCTTGTGACAATGTAGATTTTGCCATCTGCATAAGAAGGTGAAACATAGTATTCGTCGCCAGTAAAGGTGTTCCAGATTTTTTGTCCAGTTGAAGCATCAAGGCAAGTTATGTCGAACTTGTCAACTATGAATACTTGCCCGTTTAGGTAGATTGGTGAAGACACTATGAATTCGTTGGCTTCGGGGTTTGTAAAGTTCCAGATTATGTTTCCGTTTTGAGCATTTAAACAATAATAAGTTCGCAGGTTAGCAGAAGTAAACACTTTGCCGTCAGCTACCGTAGGTGTACCTATCATGTCATTGCCGCCGGTAAACTGAACTTCATAAGGAATACTTTGCTTCCAAATCAAATCACCATCTGCTACGTCAAGCTTGTAAATTGTGCCAGTATCAGGAGTTTCTGAAGTTACATAAACTGCACCATCAGAAATTGTAGGGGAAGATTTTATCCAACCACCAGTCTGGTACTTCCATGCGACCGCCCCATCTGTAAAGTTAAGTGCGTAAATGTTGCCATCCAACGAACCAATGAAAACCCGACCATCAATAATTGCTGGTGAAGACCGAATCATAACTGCTGAACCATAAGTTACCGGCAGGTTTGCGTTCACAAATGTTTTCCACTGCATTTTTCCAGTGTAAGCATCAAGACAATACACGTAGCCATCTTCGGCGCCTGTTACAACTTTATTGTCAGCAACTGCGACTGAAGACTCGATTGTGTTGTTGGTTGCAAATTTCCAAATCAGATTGCCGCTTTTGGCGTTAACGGCGTAAACATTGTGGTCTTGAGACCCAAAATAAACAATTCCGTTTGCAACACTTGGTGAAGACATAACGGCACCGTCTGTTGTGAACTTCCAAACTAAACTCAAGTTTGCAGGTCCACTTTCGCCGATTGAAGAACGGTCTGCATCATGACGAAACATGCGCCATGCACTTGTATCGGGCTTAAAACCGTCTGAAGCAATAGCCATTACGTGACCTTGCACGGTATATTCGTTTCCTGAGGTTGAATCAACGGCTTTTGTTACTTCACCTGGAATAAGGTAAAGATAGCCATACGCGATTGCAACGGATTCTCTTGGAGCATAAGCTTCAATTGGCAAAGTCCAAATAGCCTCGCCAGTGAAAGCGTCCAAACAGGCAAACTGCGATGAGCCTGACTCGTCACCGTACTGGGCGTTTTGACCTGAAGTAACATACATTTTGCCGTCAGCAACTGTAGGCATACCTGGAAACAGCATTGTTCCTGGACCTTTATACCGCCAAACCAATTTACCATCTGCTAAACTGATAGCGTAAATGTACCCATCCTTGTTAGGAGAATAAACCAGGCCATAACCTACTGCGGTTCCTGAACAGAAGTAACCATGAGTATCAGCAACGTAAGTCCACAAAATCTCGCCTGTGTCAGCATCAAAACAGTACATTGTGTTATCGTCGGTACCACCTCGAACGAATTTACCATCAGCGTAAGAGCCAAAGAAAATCATGGCAGATTTTGTGAAAGTAGTCCACAAAATTTCGCCTGTTTTAGCGTCTATTGCTATTTGTTGGTCTTGGAAGGAGCCTGGGAATATTTTACCGTCACCGTAGGTTATGCCGATACCAACTCTGCCAGCGCCCGGAGTATAGGTTGTCCATTCTAAAGTTGGCGCTGTTGAAAGGTCAGAGAAATCCCATGCTTCTACAAATGAGTTATTTTTTACGTAGAACATTTGTTCTTCTGGTACATACACGTTGGAGTTAAAGTTGCCTGTGTCAGCGCAGAAGTCGTTGCTGGTCCAAAGGATGTGCCCAGTTGCAGTTTCAAGACATGTACTTTCTACTATCATGCGTGTATCATCAAGTTTGTAGGCTACTGGCCAGCTACCTTTCATTTGAATTTCTGTACTCCAAATAGTTGCGCCTGTGTCACGGTTCAGGGCGATTACTGAACTGTTTGTGCAGGCAAAAACCATACCGTTAAATGCTGCAAGGTAACTGCTAAGGTTAGTGATGTTGACATCCCAAGTTACTGTTGAGGTTGATGGAGCGGGACCCTCTGAGAACCTTGTAAATGAGGAGTCACCGTTAAACTGTGGCCACTCATACTGCAGTAGGTCGTTTGAAGCAGATGCGTTAACATTGTTTTGTGTTGTTAATAGTAAAGTGAAACTTGAAGCTACAAGAATTGAGATGATGATTAAGGTTGTAATTTTTTGTTTAGATGTTGCCATGTTTTTTCCCTTGAATATGCCATCTTAAACTGGGCTAAGACGCCTCAGTGAGAGAAACTTGCGTTCACGATGTATCTGGTTATGCTCAAGCTATTTACTTTTCGGAAAATCACAAAAAAAGAGAAACAAACAATATTTAGTAAAAACAAAAAAACAAACCAAAATAATGAGGGATAAAGGTTAAGGCACTAAAATGGCTCTTCCAACAATTTTACCTTGCTTTAGCTTGATAAGTACATCTTCTGCTTCACTAAGCGGATATGCAGTCCAATCAACTTTTATTTTGCCTTCAGCTGCCAGCTTGAGGGTTTCAACCATATCATGTCTTGTACCAATAACGCTGCCTATAACCGAGTATTCATCGGGAAAATTAATCGTTGTATTACCAAACACACCCATAAGAACCGTGCCGCCACGTTTAACGACACGTAAAGCTTGGTCAACAGCTTTCTGGGATGGAGCGTGAACAAAAACCACGTCAAACTTGCCAGATTTTTCAACATAATCAGCTACTTTTCCAACAGTTAACGCTTCATCGGCGCCTATGGTTTCCGCCAGTTTAAGCTTATCTTCTGTTGTGTCCACAGCTACAGTATATGCCCCAGCTAACTTAGCAAACTGTAGAGTCATGTGTCCCACGCCGCCTATTCCGATAACAGCTGCTTTTTGACCTAACTGTAAGCCAGACCGCTTTACCGCATGATAACCAGTAACTCCAGGACAAAAAAGAGAAGCACTTTCTTCATAACCCAAGCAGTCAGGTAAATGGTAAGCAAACGCGCTTGGCACTGTCATGTATTCTGCGTATCCACCGTCCACGGTTTCGCCTGTGGTTTGCTTGTTTATGCACAGGTTTTCTTTTCCGTTTAGGCAGAACTCGCAGGTGCCGTCAGCCCACCAAAGCACTTGTAAACCTACACGGTCGCCTCTTTGGAAACCTTTAGTGTTGCTGCCTGCTGTTTCCACGATGCCTGTGACTTCGTGTCCAGGAATTATTGGTAAACGGCTGGGTACGCCGAACTGTTGGAGTTCTCCTTCAATCATGTGTAGGTTGCTGTAACATACTCCGCAGGCTTTGACTTTAATCAGAAGCTGGTCTGACATGGGTTTTGGGTCATCAACGGTGGTGTAAACTAGTGGATGATTTTCGATTTTATCAATTCTGGTGCAGATTTGGGCTTTCATTTATTTACCGCTCATTTAATGGTGTGTTTTACAATTCACTTTTGCTGTCAATTTAACAGTATGTGATTGCTGACACGTAATAACAGGTTATGGTAATGCTCTTTAATATTAAAGTCGTTTATGCCTATGAAAGGTGAATTTAATGCCAAATCTTGATTTGAAATGTCCCAAATGCGGTTCAAAAATTGTTGAAAGAATAAAAAATCAGGAACATCGATGCGGCAAATGTGGTTACGTATTCTATTTTGTAACGCCTGAATGTGGTTCGCAACTTGATTTATCAAGATATGAATTTTAAAATAGAAGTTAGGGTTCATGATCTTTTGGCAGTAAATCGTGCTTTCTTATCCAGAACCACATCACAAGTGACCCAGTTATAGTGGCACCAATTATCAAAGTAATGTATACCCCAAAATCGGCAGGTCCATAAACCCATACGCTGTTTCCCAGCATTGTAGCGATAGTGTTAGGAATCAAGAGCGCTGTGCCCACAATTGCAAGGTAAGCGGCAAGCAATGCAAAACGATTATTCATTTTGGTTAGCTGATTGTTTGAAATGGTTAACTGATTGTTGGCGATAGTTAACTGGTTATTGTAGATTGATTGGGTAGCTTCTATACCTGATGCTAATACTTCAGACATGTGTTCAGATAGCCCAAGTTGGCTTTTAACTTCCTCAGCCAAGAAGCTAATCTTGTTTAAAACATGTTCATCATCGGTAAGTAGTTCAGCATCTCCATACCGAATGGCATGAAGTACGTCCGCGCTTTCCCAAAGTGCATTCATGTAAACTATAAGTGCATGCTTCATGTCGTAAATTTTTGGAGCTAAAAGTGTTCTGTCTGTGTCTGGGTCCATTAAGTCCTTGTTTAGGTCATCACCGAACTCTTCAATTGCGCGCAGATGCCTAAAGTTGCTATCGTTGTTTGCATCGATTATTCGTGAAATAAGAAGAGTGAGTTTTATTTCGGGTGGTATATCAAAGGGCACTCTACGCATTATAACGTCAGAGTACCGTCTTAGCCTAATGAAACGCTTGTCAACGAGGCGACTGTGGATAGTAAAAACCATGCCTTTTCTGATTAAAAACAGCAGAGGGTATGCTTGTACGTCGTTACCTCGAATCTGGATAGAGGGAAGTCGCATAAACAGTTCAGAATCGAAATCTTGATAATTCAATTCGCTTCCGCCAGAGACACTTGAAATTAATAGGTCACTAAAACCTAGTTTGGCGGCTAAAACGGGCAAGTCTTTGACTGGGTCATCTGAGGTGTAGTCCACCCAAACGACTACAGACTGACTTATTATGTCAAGGAGTTGGGTTGGTGATTCTGCTTCTTGTTTGCAAGTTTTACAAGATGCATCGAGCGCCATGTAGAACCAACGCTTTTGAGACAGTTCTAATGTGCAGTTTGAGTTTGTTACCTGAAATGAGGTTTGTGATGTTTGTTGAGTTGATTGTTCCTCCACTTTTGCCATCCCCCTGTTAATACCCAGTATCCCTGTTCAGGCTTGTAATGATATGGATAAATAGATTTTGGAAAAAGCAGAGAATAAAGGGGTTAACTGTACCCATTTTTGGTTAAGAACACTTATAAAAAGCGTACACATTTTTGAGTCTGTACCCAAATATGAGAAGACATAGGCGATAAATATGCACCCAAACAACACAACACTAAACAGAACAAACAAAATATCCGCATTACTCCTCGGAGTCACAGCAGGCGTCATAGCAACATTTGCCGAAAGAGCCGACGCACTAATGACAGGAGGCAACGCAACACCCTTAGGATACATAAACACCTACACATGGATACTTGTCTCCGCCTTATTGTTCGGCTTCTGGGGCGCAATCATAACCACCGAAATCCAAGCAATGATTGGATTAATCACATTAGCAAACCCACTATCTTGGCTTTGGCCTATAGTAAATCTGGTTTTTGCTTTAGCGGTAGGCATTGTAGTTGTTGGGTTCTCTAAACTGCATCCTAAAGCGAAAATTAGCACCAGACTTTTGCTGATGAGTGGGGTTTGTGCATTACTAGATGTTCCACTAGTTTATCTTGTAATGGTGATAGTACTGGGTTTGCCTTCCATTGTTTACGTTGCAACGTTACCAATGTACTTTGTACTGCAGCTTGTACCCTCAACCGTCTTAGCTTACATTGTAGTCAAGGCAGTAAAACGCTCTAAAATTCGTTAAAAGGCGCAAAGAAATGAAAACAAGCACCTGTGAAACCAACAAACAAATGCACGAAATCTTTAGCAAACTCGCTGACAGCAAAAACTTGACTCAACAGGAAGCTCAAACTGCTGCTTCAAAAATCTTCACTGCACTGTCAAAAAATGAACCAAACAATATCGCGTTATTAACGACGTTTTTTGGAGCGTTAACAATCAAAAAACCCAGCGTTAATGAGCTTATTGGAACAGCTATAGCCATGGAAAAAACAAAAACTACCAATTTTAACTTCAACGTTGACAAGCCAGTGGTTACAGCGGGAGGAACAGGCGGCGACACCTTACACACGATAAACATAACAACACCTGCAATCATAACGGCCGCAGCTGCAGGAGCATACGCCGTAAAGAGTGGTTCAAAATCGTTTTCTTCAAAAACAGGATGCATCGACCTGGCTGAAGCCTTAGAAATCAATGTACATTTGTCTCCAAAAGAAACAGAAAAATGTGTTGAAAAAAATGGAACAACCATTTGGGCTTCAGAGGGCATTTACCCTTGGATGCACCCGTTAATTGAGGCTGGTTCAAAACCACCTATAAACCAGATGATGCCGCTTCTTTACTCGTTAAGGCTTGTTATTGCAACTGCCCTTAATCCGTTCTCGCTTAAGCGTCAAGTAAGAGGAGTCAGTGAACCCTTCACGGAGTTGATTGCAGAGGTGCTGGGTAAATGCGGTTATGAAAAAGCATTTGTTGTCCTTGGCTATGGCAAGACTGAACAGACAAGAATTGACGAGTTTTCCACATTAGGAAAAAACGTGGTTTCGGAACTAAAAACTAACGGCAAGATTGAAACATACGAGGTTTACCCTGAAGAAATAGGCATAAAGAGAGGAAAAGCAAAGGAAATTGTTGCCAGGGAAAGCCATTTTGAAAACGCCAAAGTCATAACACGGGTGTTGACTGGCAAAGATGCTAGTTCATGTAAAGACATAATTTTGCTTAACGCCGCATCAATACTTTCATTATCTGACGTATGCAAGGAACTGCGTGATGGTTATGAACTTGCTGTACAGACGATAGATGAAGGGCGAGCAATTGAAAAGCTCAAGCAACTTGTACAGTTAACAGGGGGCAACATGGAAAAACTTGACAGGTTGCTTTAAACAGGGAGGATAGAGAAATGACAAAAAATCAGCATAAAACTGAGTTAACAATTAACTATGATAAAGACAAACTTGAAAAACTCATCAAAGCAAAAGAAATCTTTGAACAAGACTCAAACTGTAGTGTCGAAATGGATGCCTTCATAGATATGCTTGTGGAAGCCTTTCTTTCCTACAGAAACTTTAGAGGAGCAACAGAAAGTCAACTTCTTCAAAAAATCGTTGACAAAAACGCTGATTTACCGTCTAACAGTGAACCATAAAACAAGTAGGTTTTCAACCTGCTTAATGCTTTCCAACTCTAAATTCACGGCGTCTTCTGCTTTAAGAAAACCTGCACCTTCAACAAGTGTTGGCGCGTTTTGTCCACCCCAAACGGCGGGAATAACCCAGACAAACAATTCATCAACCAGTTTCTGCTCAAAAAAGCTCCAACGCACTTCGCCACCGCCTTCAACCAGCACACGTTTAACGCCACGCTTCGCTAAATCAGCAAGTAGTTCGGTTAAGTCAACCTTTTGGGGGTTTGAAGAAAACAGCACATCCACGTTCTTGCGCTTGAAGGAATCAATTTTGTCTTGGGGCGCGTTTTTGGTGACTGCGATTATTGTTTGTGCTTCTTGAGCGTTTAGGATTTTTGAGTCAAGAGGTGTTCGGGCTTGACTATCTAGAACTACGCGCACGGGATTTTTGTGTTCGACTTTTCTTACTGTAAGGGAAGGATTATCAGCTATTACGGTTTCAACGCCAACAATTATTGCATCTACACCTGCACGTATTTCATGAAGCAACCGTTCATGCTGGGGCGTCATGTATTGTGAAAATTCTCGACCATTACGGTTGGCGGGCGCTATCTTTCCGTCTACACTCATGAAACCGCCAACTATAACATGCAAGTCATTCAAGTTGTACGCCTCTTGCTTAAGGAATAAATAATCAATAGGGTAAACCCCTAAAAATATAGGGGTTTTTAAAATGATTAAGAGTGCTGTTTTTCCCAGTAGATGGTTGTTATTGTTGTATCTATTTTGTCTAGTACTCTTCCGTTTGTTGTTATTGAGGCAAGGTATTGCTTGATTTCGCTGATTTCGCCAGATGATAACTGTTTAGCCATCATTGTTCTGCCAATATAGTATGAACAAGCATCTTCATAGGATTGGTTCATAGGCCAAACTTGTTGTTCGTAAGCAAGATTAGGAAAATACCCCATGTGAAATAGCATATCAATAATGTAGATGCGCGTGTCACCACAGTCACCCTTGCCGTCATCTAAACCTGCAATTTTGTGCACTTGCTCCAACACGGGTTCAACCATTTTGCTGGGATTAGATATTACACAGAACCGTTTGCTGGCAGCATTCATCTTTTCGATAGTTGATACGTTACAAATTGCAGGAGTTGTATGGGCAAAAACCAAGTCAAAGCGTTCTTTGAAGCCCTTTTCTGCAAGGTCAACTTTAGACCAATCCATGCAGGAAAGCGTTACGTTACTTATTTTTTCGCTTGCCAATTTTTCTTTACCGCGTTCAATCATTTTTTGTGAAAAATCAACGCCCACTGCAGAATGCACTTGTTTTGCTATCGCCATCGCATAGACACCAACACCGCATCCAACATCTAAAACGTCAAAGTTTGATTTTATCATGTGTTCGTTTTGCAGTAGTTGAAGAAACTTGTTTTCTTCAAAAGTTGGTAGGATGTTGTATATTGGGTCTTCTGCTTGGGAGTCCCACATTTCTACTTGGGATTGGATGTTTTGGTTGGGTACATCCCAGTTTTTCTTGATTTCTTCAACATTCAATAGTATTACCTCATAATAAAAAAGTGTTACCACATAATGTATTTCTATTTTTCGCTCAATTGCCTTAAAAGCGCTGAAAAGCTTGCCAAACAGGTTTAATAGGCATATTCTGTACTTTTACAGCTAATTGGAGTTGTTAGAATGGGCGCATTAGAAGAAGTATTCGGGTTCATAACTTCAGGAACTATAGCAGGTTTACCGCCACTAGTAATAATGATTATTCCCTTTATTCTTGGAATTATTGTGGGGTATCTTGTTCACAAAGTTCTAAAAATCGCAATCATCGGAGCAGTAATACTAGTTGTTGTTAGTTACTTGGGCTTTTTCGGTTTGAGCCTTGACGCCTTAAAAACAACAGCAGAAACATACGGTCCAATGGTGATTCAATACGGCACTTTACTTATCGGCATGCTGCCAGTAGGCTTAGGATTCATAGTAGGCTTAGTCATCGGATTCATATTCTCCTAACCAAACAGTGCCAAATGCACCGCAAACATATTTAGCCCCACTTAAGCATACTTGGTATGGTACATAATGCTGCGAAGTAATCAAATGCAAGAAAAAGCAAACGCTTTCGATAAAGCAGGCTTTACTAAACGTGAAACAGATAAAGCACTTGTTGCCTTAAAAGAGTTCAGGCAAAAATTTCCTTTTGTCGAAAACCTGCGTGAAATAGAATGGTTAGACCCTGACAGGTTGTTTAGGGTTAACCCTGACAGCGTAGGCGAATTTTTCCAAGCCTTAGAAGACATTTTCAAGCTTTTAGGTTACCCTGCTTTGGGCAATTCTAATGTTTACCGAAATGCTCGACTGCAAATTAGCGATTTCAAAAATCTGCTACGAACAGCAGTTGATGACCGAAAACCATTAGCTCAGAAAGTCGACGCTAAATGGGAAAGAATCGGCGGCATTGGACAAGACAAAGCCCTTGCCATGGAAATCATTTACAGCTTTAACTATGAAAACAAAACAGTGCTACCAGTCTTTAGCATTCAGCATCTACGTTACTTTGCTAACCGCACAGTTGATTCTTCCAGTGGACCAACAAAATATTTCTCGCTTGGACAAGAATATGAGCATTATACCGCTGAACTTTTGAAAACAAAAAACAGCATACCCATCACACGCGGTTGGGATAACATGTACTTCACACGCTTCTTATACATAACTTATCCACCTCCAGACAGTGAAAAAGCCCAACCAGACACAGGTACAGAACAAAAACTGGTAAACCAAGTAACAGATGAGCAACTTGACATGCAGGGTTTCGTGAAGCTTCTGGGTGAACTGCAAAGACAACATAAAATCTCCGGAGAAGAATTTAGAGAAAACCGCGCTGCTTGGATGCAACTAAAGCCCAACGACCGCGAAGTGCTCGTTATAAGACTAAAACAACGTCTAAACAGTGAAACTACAACTGATGATGCCCCAAAAAGTCAGCCGTTAACAAAACGAAGACTCTAAAATGCTTAACCAAAAAAAGATATACTCGCTAAAATGAGGGCTTTTTCACATTTTATGTTGCACTATACGCTGCTTCTTTTTAGAACCATCATAGATCCAACAAAAAAAGCAACACCAAAACCCACAAGCACTGCCAAAGAAAGCCACGGAAATGGTTGCTCTAAAGCGGCGGCGCGAATGCATTGGCTTGAATGTGTTAACGGCAAGGCGTATAATGCTGCCTTTAAAGCTTCAGGTATGTCGTTTAAGGAGAAGAAAGTGCCGCTTAGAAAAGTCATTGGCAAGAGAACTAAGGCGTTGAAGGTGTTTAAGCCTTGATGAGTTTTTGCTAAAAACGCGGCCAGCACGCCTAATAGTGAAAAAACAAAGCAAGACAAAACAATCAGTAAAATGAATTCGGGGGTAATTACCATTGGAGAAAGCCCCATAGCGATGCACAATATTGCTAAACAACTTATCAGACCTCGCATAACACCAGTGAAAGCTTTCCCTATAACTATTGAAAACAAGCTTACGGGAGCCATTAAGAGTTCATCAAAACTTTTATGGAAAATACGGTCTACATTTAGTTTTGATGCGGCACCGTTAAAGCTACTTGTCATGCTTGTTAAAGATATAATACCGGGAATAACGAAAGCAAGGTAGTTGACGCCCTCAAAACTTATGCCTCTGCCTAAGCCGTAACCAAAAGCTACCAGATACAGAAGAGGGTTAATTAAACTGGTGGCTATTGTTCGAAGCTTATTTCGCCTCATCAACCGCAAGTCAACCCACCAAACAGAATAAATTTCACCTAAAGTCCAAACAATCTTGTTAAAGATGGGTACATTTTTTACTGAAAACATGTTTTCACCAGCGTTTTCATGTTGTTTTAATTAAGGCATTTGCTAATATGCGGCGAGTCGGAGGGTTCTGGTTAAAGCATATAGTGTTTGGGGGTTGCATGTTTGTTGACCTAATTGTTTCGAATTATCCAAGCAAATGATATAAATACTCTCAGAAAACACGTATGAAAAGAAAGGGGTTTCATTGCTTGTCGTTTTCTCCTTCGAGCAGACCTTCAATGTTTAGGTAAAGTTGTTGCAACTGTTTTTTCATGTCGTCAGATGCTTGCCACATGCCACGCTTAATAGCTTCCAATAGACGCTCAGTCATGTTTTGTAACGCGTAAGGGTTCACTTCTTTAAACCACCGCTGCATTTCTGGGTCAAGCACGTATTTTTTGGCTAAGTCTTCATACATCCAATCATCTACTGCCTCAACGGTGGCGTCCCATCCGAAAACAAAATCCATAGAACGAGAAAGGTCAGCAGCACCATGATAATTGTGACGTTTCATGCTTTCAATGTATTTAGGGTTAAGAAGACGTGAACGGAAAACGTGTTTGGTTTCTTCAGCAGTGCTTCTGACTTTGACGCGGTCGGGGTCGGAACTGTCTCCGCAGTAAGAGTTCGGCGCTTCACCTTTGAAGGTCTTAACAGCAGAAATCATGCCACCATGAGCATCGTACCAGTCATCACTATCAAGTATGTCGTATTCGCGTGTGTTGTCATTTTTTACGGTAAGATTCACGTTGCCAAGGCGGTGCTTAAACTGGTCTGGGGCTGACTTTCCAAAATTGTTTCTGCCATAAGCATAACCGCCCCATGTAACGTAAATGTTGGCAAGGTCTTTTTGGTCTTTCCAGTTTTTTGAATCAATTGCTTCATTGACACCACATCCGTAGGTACCTGGTCGGGCGCCAAAAATTCGGTAGCTAGCTTCTTCTCTAACTGTTTCCGCGTTTTCTCCTTGAACTACGCGTTTTTCAACTTCAGAGAGTACATGTTTAGCTAAATAATTCTTATCCGCGGGTTCAGTAAGACCAGAAACCAAACGAACCGCATCGTCAAGTAAGCTAACAACATCTGGGAAGGTGTCTCTGAAAAGTCCGCTTATTCGAACAGTCACGTCAATTCTTGGATGCTTAAGCTGCTCAACCGGAATAACTTCAACACCCGTTACTCTACCGCTGGTTTTTTCCCAAACAGGCTTTGTACCCATCAAATAAAGAATTTCAGCAACATCATCACCTTTCGAACGCATGTTATCAGTTGCCCAAACAACCATGCCTACGTTTTCAGGGTATTTACCTTCATCTTTTAGGTATCTTTCCAAAAGGGTGTCACCCATTGAAACGCCAACCCGCCAAGCAACCATTGATGGCACAGCACGAGGGTCTACTGAGTAAAAGTTTCGACCTGTTGGCAATACATCGCACATGCCACGGGTTGGTGAACCTGAAGGACCAGAGGGAACATAGTTGCCCTCGCAGGCAGATAAGGTGTTAGTTAACTCATCCGTGGTAGCGGCTAAAGCGGGAACAAGAAAACCTGAAACATACGAAAGGCACTGCTGCACTTTGGAGCAAGGTTTACCCAGTACATTTTGAATTATAATGGAAATGTTTTGTTCTTTGAAGTTTGCAAGGTTAAACTGTTTTAACAGTTCAAGTGAAAGCTCAGAGATTTCGTTAAGTAAATCGCCGTTGGTTTTGCCTTCAGCACGCAGTTTTCCCTTATTTGCCAAGAGGTCGTCATAGTCGTAGCCTTTCAGTTCAGCAATAGATTGCCTAAGAGAAGGTACTGCACCGTTGCTTAACCGTGTCAACGAACATAAAAAATTATTCAGTTGCTGACCAGTAGGTGCTTCTCCGAGAATGTGAATGCCGTCACGAATTTGAGTGTCAGATAACTCGTGAATGTAACTGTGAAGGCCCTCAAGAAATTCATCAAAATCAGCAAAAGCAGCCTCTTGGGTGACTTCTAAGTCTTTGTCGATTTTTGCTTTGCAAACGTTTTCCCAGATTAATTTCTGCATATGTGGAAGTTTTTCTTTGTCGTAAGTTTTGGCGTGATAATAATCGCGGAGCATAACTTCAAGTTCAGCTAATTCACCATATGAGTCGGCGTTGTTCATTACCGGAACCAAATGGTCAATGATACAGCTGTAACTGCGACGTTTTGCTTGTGTGCCTTCACCTGGGTTGCTGATGATATAATGATAAATGTGTGGTAAATCGGATATCGTGACGTCAGGGAAACACGCGTCGGATAACCCGACAGATTTGCCGGGCAACCATTCTAAGGTGCCGTGGGTGCCTACATGCATGATTACGTCTGCTTTGAATACGTCTCTGATCCACTTGTAATAGGCGTAGTAATGGTGAGGCATTGCAAGGTCTGGGCTGTGATAGATAGATGCAGGGTCATCGGAAAAGCCACGTGGAGGCTGCAGCCCAACAAAGACGTTACCGTTGACTATACCAGCAACCAGCAAGTCGCCCTTGTGTGAGAAAATTTCTCCGGGTGGTTGTCCCCATGCTTGCTCCATGGCTTTTTGGGTTGAAGATGGCAATTCTTTGAACCATTCAGTGTATTGCTTTGCCGAGATTTTTGCTACTGCTCTTTCTGCAAGGTCCTGATTGCTTAGCCATCGGCGGTCGTTTGTTAAACCGTCAAGTATAGTTTCAATTAAGCTTTGAGGGGTTCCAGGTAGTTCTTTTAAACTGTAACCTGCAGCATCTAAACGCTTTAGAATGTTCAATACTGATGCGGGGGTGTCAAGACCAAAGGCGTGACCGACGGTATCGTTTCTGGGCGGATAATTGTGTAAAATTATTGCTACTTTTTTCTCTTTATTTGGCGTGTAACGTAGTTTTGCCCACTTTAAACTTAAACGTACCAGTTTGTTAACTCGTTCAGGGATGGGTTGGAATTTGATTATTTTTGCGCCAGTTGTGACATCGGTTTCTGTGAATTCCATTGCGGCTATAGGCACGGTTATTATGTCGCCGTCAAATTCAGGCAAAGCTATGCAACGGCAAATGTCTACAGGATTTAAGCCTTGTAGGCTGTTTTGCCATTCAGTAAAAGTGTTGCAGGTTAACACTGCTTTTAGGATTGGTACACCTAAACGTTTTAGGAAAGCACAAGAAGCTTCAGCGGTTGTCAAATTTAACGGCAGAGAGAAAGATAAAGCGTTTATGACTACATCAACTAATGGTTTACCGTCTTTTATGTAATAGTTGTTAACGAGCCATTCTAACCCTTTTGTTCCTAAATTGTCATCTTTTACCCCGCGGAAAAACAGAGGAATAACATTGGCACCTTGACTTTCAATTTCCCGAATTAAACTGTTAACAAAAACTGTGTTTCCACCCTGCAAATGATTCTGATTAAACCACAAACCAACCGTTACTTTACCTGCAACAAGCTTCTTTTGGGCATAATCGTCAAGTGTAGGAAAATAATTCAGGTCAGGATGGTAAATGCCTTCCCATTGAGGCGCCTCAGGAGCAACAACCTTATAACTTGTACCCGTAAAACGATTTGCCAAATAAAGCAGCAGATTTGCCATATTGTTTTTTCCGCCAAAATTAAGATATTTTAAGATTATTTGATAGTCTTGAGGTTCAACGGTACACAGTTTCGCAAGTTCACGGTTACGTGCGGGGGAGGCAGATGAAACAAAACAGGGTACACCGGCAGTTTTCATTTGGGCGATTAGTCGGTCTACTTCACCTGAGCTACCCATTAAATGCACAAGTACTATGTGAGATGTTTGGGCGAAATGAATAAAGTCTTCGATGTTGCCGAAGTCCCTAAAATCACGGGCGTGTGCAACACTTTGGACACAAGACGAGACTATGTTGCTTTTTGCGTTTACAGTGTTTACGGCGCCAATGAAGGGTAAAGCGTCATTGGGGATTGTTGTCATAAATGCTATTTTGAGTGGGTTTGGGGTCATTTTTTTAAAGCTCCAAATTAGAGGGGTAAATTTTCTTTTGTTAAAAAGTGGAAATAAGTGGACATATCTACCAGCTCCTTTGTTTTCTGCTTAAGAGTAGGTAAATAAAAAAGGGGATGCCCAGAAGAGAGGTTATGATTCCGACTGGAATGTCTGACTTGTACAGTACCATTCTTGCCAAGGTGTCAGAGCACAGAAGTAAAGAGGAGCCGACGAGAATGCTGCAGATTATAAGGAAGCGGTGGTCATTGCCGATTAGCATTCTGGCAATATGTGGTGAAACTAGGCAGATGAAGCCAAGTATGCCTGTAAATGATACGATGCTGGCAGTGGCTATGGTTGTGAGAATCATGTATATTGTGAGGACACGTTTAGAGTTGACTCCAGTGCTTGACGCAGTGTCTTCGCCTAAGCTCATAACGTTCAAATCCCAAGAGTAGCGAATCATAAAGATAATTGTGATAGCTACAAAAGGTAAAACAATGAAGACACTGGTCCAGGACGCGGAAACAAAACTGCCCAGCAGCCAGAAAACAACGGAACGTACCGCTTCATGTTCGGGGGTCACATATTGAATAAAGGAAAGCGCAGCGGAGAAAAGATAACCCACTGCAATTCCAGACAAGATTACTGTTTCAGAGGATATTCCGCGCATTCGGGCAATACCGTACACTATTGACACAGCTATTAAGCTAAAGAGGAAAGCGTTAGCTACAGTGACATAGGCGGGATATTCTGTAAAAACGCCTATTTGGAAGACAATTGCAAGAGCGGCACCAAAACCTGCACCGGCAGAAATTCCTAAAGTGTAAGATGAAACTAACGGGTTTCTTAGAACACCCTGCATGCTTGCCCCTGAAGCGGCAAGTCCTGCGCCTGCTATTACTGCAAGCAACAATCGTGGAAGGCGGGTATCTAAGATTATTGATTGAGTTAATTCTGAGCCAGGATTAATGTTTAGAAATGGAAATACTCTTGATGCGATAACTTTTACAGCATCCATAAATGTTGGTGCACCAGCACCGACACTAATTGACACTACCATCGACACTAACAAAACAAGAAAAAGAGAAGAAATAGCAAGAATTTTACGTTTCTTGCTTTTTTTGTAGAGATTTTTTAGTTGATCTGCCGTTGTACTCATGGATATACATACACGCCGTCAAGTGAGAGACCATAGAATTTCTGGTTAAGTTCCTCATGTACTGCACCTACGTCTATGTCACTAAAGAGTTCAGGGTTAAACCATTGTGCCCAGTACAGCAAACCGATTGGGTAACGTAGTCCAGTGAAGATTGAAGAGTCATAGATGTAGACACGGTCGTTTTTGATGGCATCAGTGGTGGATATTTGGCTTCGGCTCATAATTTCGTCATACACTGTTTGGAAGTCAGATTCGATGTGGGAGTCACTACTTATCATTCTAATGATTATATCGGGGTTACCGCTTGCAACGAACTCTGGAGTCACAGTAGTGCCGCTGGAACCTGCGTTAAGGTTCTTTCCGCCTGCTTCAATCATGTATTCTTCGCGTACACTGTTTGCAGGGGTACTTCTCCATGGCATGGACATTTCATAGTAAACCAATGGCTTGTCATCTTCTGAGAGGGTTGCAACGCGTGTGTGGACAAGGTTAACGTAGTAAGTGATGTAGTCAACTATTTCGGTGGCTTGTGTTTGGTTATTCAACATTGTACCTAGATAGGTTACAAGTTCAGGTAACCGTGTAAAGTTACCGGGTTGTTCAATAATTACGGGTATTCCAGCATCTTGTATTTGCTGCAGAATTTCGGTTTTTGATGATATCATTGTGTCAGCTATCAATAGTTGTGGAGCCTGTTGAAGGATTAACTCTAAGTTAGGACTGTTTGATGAGTCACCGATAACCTGTACGGATTGAACTGAAGGTGGATAAAGACAACCAGCACTACGCCCGACAAGTATGTCCTGTCCGCCGAGGGAACAGATTAGTTCGGTTACGCCTGAGTTAAGGCTTGCAATACTGGTTAATGGTGCTGTTAAAGTGATGGTGTTGCCTTTTGCATCAGTATAAGTTACGTCTTGTGGAGGTGTTGGTGTAGGTTCTGGTGTTGTAGTTGGAGTTGCTGTTGGTTGAGTGGTTTCAGTTGGAGTGGAAGTGGGTGATGTTGTTTCCGTTGGGGTTGTGGTTTCGCTTGGTGTAGCTGTGGCTGTTGGGGTTGCAGTTGGTTCTGGAGTAGTTGAGGGAGTGGACATTAAAGTGTAAGAACCGTAAACTGAACCGAGAATAATTACGATAGCGACTATGCCTACGAGAGTCATTGTTGTTTTCTTCATTTATTCACCACCTGAATGTATGTAGCAGACACTTTCTGAAGTGTGAATCATGGGGGTTGTTGCTGCTATAGCAAGAGATACCTCTTGTTTGGCTGTTTTTTGGTTTGTTTGGATGTGTTTGTTTGATAGATTCATTGTCAACCTTCCGATTGTTTGGGATGGATTAGCCATCCATTTATTTAAACATAATTTAACACAAGTTAAACAAAAGTTGATTACAGAAAATGATGAAAAAACAAAAACTTTAAGCATATTTTTCCGCCAACTTCCTTGAGATTTGTGAACCTTTAATCCGATTAATACCAGTAATCAAAGGCATAACTTGCGGAATACCCATAAAAGAATCAGAAACCTTCGACTCAATACCATAAACTTCCCTAATGTTTTCTTCAGTCAACACTTCTTTTGGGGTTCCGCATGCAAAAATCTCACCTTTCTTAAGCATCAACAAACGGTCGGAGAACCTGCTGGCCAAATTTAAATCATGCATAGTCACTATAACAGAGTGCTCCTGATTTTGTGTCAAGGATCGCACAATACACAAAATTTCGAGTTGATGCCGAATATCAAGAGAGCTTGTAGGTTCGTCTAGAAGCAATGTTTGAGGCTGCTGAGCCAGAGCCCGAGCAATAACAACTTTTTGTTGCTCACCGCCGCTTAACTCATTAAAGTGCCTCATTGCCAACTCACCGATACCCAAATAGTCCAGCACTTCGGCAACGATTTCAGTGTCCTTGTCGCTTAGGTTCCAGTTGATGTATGGACGACGACCCATCAGCACTACATCAAAAACCGTAAAAGAAAAGGTGCTTGTTGAACTCTGTGGAACGTATCCAATGAGTTTCGAGAGGTCTTTGAAGTTGATTTTACTGGCGTCTTTGCCGTTAATTAGCACGGTGTTCTGTTTGGTTTTTAGAATGCGGTTGATGCATTTAAGAAGGGTACTTTTTCCCGAACCGTTAGGACCCACTATGCTTAAAACTTCACCCGAATCTACTATGAATTCTACATCTTTTAAGACAGGATTTCCAGCATAATTAAAGGATAAATCATTTATTACAAGTTTCAAAACCAACTTTTCCTCCTTTTAGTTAACAGTATATAGATGAAGAATGGAGCGCCAATCATGGAAGTTACAATACCCACAGGAATCTCCGTTGGAGCAAGAACAAGTCTACCTACTGTATCAGCACATAAAAGCAAGCATCCACCGACAAGAGCGCTGCAGGGGATAAGGAATCGGTGGTCGCTACCAATTAGCACACGTGCTATGTGGGGAGCCATTAAACATACAAAGCCTATAACACCTGTAAAGGCAATTATTGCAGAAGTTGCCAAAGCAGACAATACCAGAGTTATTCCGAGAGAGCGTTTAGCATTGACGCCTAAACTGATTGCTACCTCTTCACCCATGCTTAACACGTTGATATTCCAAGATTGTTGCATCATCAATACTGTAGAAAACAAAACAACAGAGAAAATTATCAGGTTATTAGTCCAGCTTGCAGAGTCAAGGCCGCCCATCAACCAATAAACAACTTGGCGTACCGCTTCATGTTCAGGAGCAATGTATTGAACTAAAGACGTCAAAGCTGAAAATAGGGAGCTTATGGCTATACCCATCAGTATAACGGTTTCTTTTGCCATGTTTTTGATACGTGAAGCACCGTAAACGATGACCATTGCAATTAGGCTGAAAAAGAACGCGTTAACGATAATCATGTAACTGTCAGCCGTGGTCAAAACACCGATACCGAAAACTATAGCCAAAGATGCTCCAAAGCCTGCGGCGGCGGATATACCTAAAATGTATGAAGAGACTAGCGGGTTTCTTAGAACACCTTGCATTGTTGCACCTGAAACGGCAAGTCCTGCACCTGCAAGCAGTGCCAGAATGATGCGGGGTAGTCTAACATTCAAGATTATTCTCTGAACAGTTGGCAAACCACCGTCGATATTTAGAAAGGGAAACAGTTTAGCAAATATTGCTGACATTGCCTCGTTAAATTGAGGTTTGGCGGCGCCTAGGCTAACGGATATTATTACTGCTACGATGATTGCAGTTACAATTATTAGAAGCACAAAAATGTTGCGTTTTTTGCTTTTTTGGTAGTTTTGTTTTATTTCTGTAGCAGTAGTCAAGGGTTTATTGGGCACACTCTTTGTTATTTTTTAGCAGGTTTGGGTTAGGGATTGTTGATAGCATAGTTTTTTGGTTGTGTGTAGCCTTTGCTGGTTTGACTGTTTTGAGGTGCTTGTTCATGCTTTTCTTCCCTGTGCTGTTGGATTATCCAACATACTTCTAATAAACATTAGTTTAACCAAAGTTAACCAATGGTTGAATAAGAAAAGAGCACCTACAAACCAAAAACATCAAGAATCACCAACTTTCTCGCCCGTCTGCTCAATAAACACGTCCTCAAGATTAGACTCACGAATAATCACAGTTTGAGCGTCAGAAGGCAAACCCTTAACATAATCATTAGCTGCTTCCCTATTAGCAAAAAACCGGTAATGCGTCTCCTTATTAGCACCACCCAGAGTTTCAACCGCAACCAACCCCAACTTTCTACGAAGCTCAAGAGGCCTATCCACAGCAATCAAGCCACCATGATGCATAATACCAACACGGTCACAAAGAACCTCAGCTTCCTCAATATAGTGAGTTGTTAAGAAAATTGTTGTACCATCCTTGTTTAAACGGCGCATTAAATCCCACATGCGACGTCTTGCCTGAGCATCCAACCCTACAGTGGGTTCATCTAAAAACAGCAGTTTAGGCTGATGAAGCAAACTACAGACAATCTGGGTTTTCTTTTTCATGCCGCCAGACAGGGTATCAACCATTTTATTAGCATAATCGGATAGTTCAGCATAGTCAAGCAGTTCAGCTATGCGTTTTTTTCTGATAGAAGAGTCAATGTGATGAATACGAGCGTGAAACTCCATGTTTTCTTTTACAGTTAAATCTCTATCCAAACTCATGTGCTGCTGAACTACACCAATTACTTTTTTCACTTTATCAGATTGACTGACAACGTTAAATCCGTCAACCTCCGCTAACCCAGATGTTGGACGCGTTAGAGTGGTTAAAACGCGAATACTTGTTGTTTTTCCAGCCCCATTAGGACCTAAAAAACCAAAAATTTCGCCTTGATGAACCTGCAAGTTAAGGTTGTTGATTGCTTTGGTATCCCCGTATGCTTTTACCAAGTTTTCAGTGTAAATAGAGTCAGTCAAACAGCGTCACCTTCAATTACAAAGGTTGTTTTGGTCGTCAAGCAGTTTAGAGCGAACCGCAGAAGCAATAGGGGCAGCACTTAACTCTTCAAGCCGCATGTATTTGCCATGCATTTCGTCAGAGATTTGTTTAACTAAGCCAAAACTCAAAAAATCCTGTTCAGTATCCAAAACAATAGATTGAATACCAGCCAAAGACACTTGGCGTGCCATCATTTTTGCTTCTTCAAAGGGGTCACCGCCATACAAGTTAACGTTAGCGCGTCCATCCGACACCAACACCAACAACGGCACAGCTTCCCGGTCACCACGTACATAATTTTTAATTGTTTCTACACCAAGTCTTAACCCGTGCGCCATTGGAGTACGCCCGCCAGTTGGCAGTTTTGACAAGTATTTCTCTGCCAAATCCACACTATTAGTAGGAGGCAAAACCAACTTGGCAGTATTTCGACGAAAAGCAATCATGCCCACGCGGTCACGGCGCTGGTAAGCGTCAAGCAACAAAGAAAGAACCGCACCTTTAGTTGCACTCATCCGTTGCTGAGCAGCCATAGAACCACTAGCATCAACCACAAAAACAATCAAGTTACCCATCTTGCTTTCACGGATTTTTTGACGCAAATCACAATTTTCAAGCAGCAAAGCCGCTCCACCACAAGAGGCTTGTTTACGTCGTTTCTGGTAAGGAGCAGCAGCCCGAAAAGTTGCATCAAAAGCCAAATCGTTCATTGCACCGTTGGG
The DNA here is from genome assembly GCA_050108115.1 of Bathyarchaeia archaeon. Lineage (GTDB taxonomy): Archaea > Thermoproteota > Bathyarchaeia > Bathyarchaeales > Bathycorpusculaceae > Bathycorpusculum. Next base: position 1,263,971 of record JBNIDP010000001.1, read on the forward strand.
TATTTTGCTGTCAACATAGCGTCCTTTTTTGGAAAAACTAAGTGTTTTAGAGCGCCGTCCAGTGTGGCTTCGTTGGATTTCATCAAGAACAGGTGGCACAAAAGGTTTTACGTTGTAGGGTTTTTCGGCTTGAAAAACTTTCTCTTTTGCGGGTTGTTCTTGCTGTTCCTGTTGAGGCTGTTCAGGATTGTCGTTTTGAGTTTGGGATTCTTCTGTTTTATGTTGTGGTGTCCGCTGGTTTTTGTCCCATTTCTGGATGCTTTCTTGAATTTTATCTTGTTCAAAGTTTGGTTGCTCGAAGGGTTGGCGGCGTTGGCGGTGAGGAAGCACAAGTTCAGCTGCTTCCTTAACGTTATCCTCAGTTACCTCAATGCACCCATTATAAGCGGCAAGCGTACAAGCAGTTTTATACATAGTTATGTCTGCACGGTGACCATCAACTGAGAAGTCAGTGCTTATTTGGGTGATTAAATCCAGCATTTGCGGAGCAAGTTTTACTTTGGGTAAAAGTTTGGTTGCTGCACTGATTTTTTTGCGCAAGGTTTCTTGGTTTTCTTGCTGTGTAGCTATAAATGCTGTTGGATTGTTTTCGTAAGCTATTCTTCGCCTTACTATTTCAGCGCGGGCTTCTTTGTAGGGAATGCCTTTAACCTCAACGGATAGAGCAAAACGGTCCAAAAGCTGAGGTCTAAGCTCGCCTTCTTCAGGATTCATGGTGCCGATTAAAACAAACTGGGCTGGGTGAGTAAATGAGATGCCTTCACGTTGCACGTAATTCATGCCCATTGCGGCGGCGTCAAGCAAAACGTCAACTAAATGGTCATCAAGCAGGTTAACTTCATCTATGTATAGGATGTTACGGTTGGCTTCTGCAAGGATGCCCGGTTCAAAATGTTTTTCGCCGGTTTTTATGGCTTTTTCGATGTCAATAGTGCCGACTAGGCGGTCTTCAGTAGCACCTACGGGCAACTCAATGACCATAACTGAGCGTTGGGTTGTAACTAATTGTTTGCCTTCTATGGTTTTGGTGGCGCAGGTGTCACAGAGGTCTTTTGGTTTGTTTGGGTCACAGTGGAAAGGGCAATCGGCGATGACGTCAATTTCTGGAAGCAGGTTAGCCAAGGCGCGAACGGTTAGGGATTTGCCGGTTCCTTTTTCACCACGAAGAAGTACACCGCCAATTTTTGGGTTAATAACGTTAAGAATTAAGGCTAATTTCATTTTTTCTTGACCGACGATAGCGCTGAAGGGGTAAATAGTTTTGTTGCCCAGTGTTTGTCTCTCCTGCTGGCTGGATTTAACATCTGAAAAACCTAATAAATATTAGTTAAACTTAAGTTAATTTTTTGTTGATTAACATCAGTTTAAAACTCTCCAAGACCAGAAAACAAGAGCAAAAAGCAGTACCCCAAACACCACCACCTACCGATTAGGGTACCCTCAACTCCCATAAATCTTAAGTTAGACCATGTTTTATTTCAAATTTAGGAATAAAAAGCCTATGCAGGCGTAAGTTTTATGGCCAAAAACAATCCGGCCAAAAGAATTCAATCATTAAGAGAAATGTTTTTTCCAAAACCATGGACTATCACAGAACACATTTTATCGGTGAATCCAGATTTTCAAGATTATCAAGTTGGCAGATTCACTTACGCGTCAGCCCGACCCTATGTTTGGAGTTTTCCAACAGGTGGAAAACTAAAAATTGGCAGTTTTTGCTCTATAGCCTCAGGCGTTAACATTCTCTTAGGCGGCGAACACACAAGTGACTGGATAACAACATACCCGTTTAGCGAAATTTTTCCAGAATATGACCGACCCAAAAAAGTCACAAAAGGAGACGTTACAATCGGCAGTGACGTGTGGATTGGAATGAACGTAATTATCTTGTCAGGTGTTCACATTGGGGATGGGGCAATAATTGGTGCCGGAGCAGTTGTATCTAAAGACGTTCAACCATACAGTGTTGTAGCAGGGATTCCGGCAAGAGAAATAAAAAAGAGGTACGACCCCAAAACAATTGAGAAACTGTTAAAATTAAAGTGGTGGAATTGGAGCCTCAAAAAGATAAAGGAAAACATGGATTTGCTCTTGTCAGACAGAATTGACGAGTTTATCGCCAGAAACACAGATTCAAACATAGCCGCATAAAAACCAAAATATTAAGCAATAGCAGCTTGGGACTCAACGCCCACTAAAATGGGCGTTAAATTTTGGTCAAGGATAACGATTTGATGGACATTCGAAGAGAAAGCCGCCACAGGAGCGTAATATTCGGAGTAATGAAGGTTCATTTCTACAACGTAGCAGTCAGTGTAGTTAAAATTGTAGTCCCATTGGGTTAATTGGTAGGTTGATTGGTTTCTATAGAAAAACTGCATGCTTCCGCTATTGTAGGTTGTTAAGCCGCTTGGTGTGCATTTGACGATTGTGATATTGTGCCAAGTTGCACCTTCTGGGGCGGGGCTATTGTAGATTTGGAATTGGGAGCACTCTGACGCATTTGCTTGGTAAGTGAATGTTATTCCTTTAGGAGAGTTAGAACCGATTTGTCCTTGCTTAACGAAATATCGGGTGTCATAATAGGTTAGGACTTCTGAGTCGATATAGTTTGCATATTCATAATCCGAGTATGTGTCAGGATTGCTTGAACTATGAAAACGGTTTAACGTGGTAATTTGTGAATAGTTGATGGATTCAGCTGTTGTAAGCGCAGTTTCTTCTTTTTGGCTGTTAAAGTTGCGGTCGATTTGTTTGAGATTGGTTTTTGAGCACAAAGTGTACCATGTAAACAGAGATGCGGCAAGTACAATAACCAAACAAGTAGCAATTATTAATAGGGCTTTTTTGTGCACCCAACAGTAACCTCACCTGTAACTTTAGACTTGACTGTTTTTAAAACTACACTTTAGGACACTAAAGAAATAATGGCGGGCCCGACGGGAGTTGAACCCGCGACCTAAGGATTAAGAGTCCTCCGCTCTAGCCTGACTGAGCCACGGGCCCACCTGTTGCAGTTCAAAAAATGTTCCATTGAATAATATAGAGCTTGCGGTTTTAAGGCAATTTTTTCCAAATGCATAATCCTTTAAAGGAGCAAAAATGAATCAGCCTTCTACGACATAGGCAAAAACGCCGTCTATAACCAGTTTTTGGTTGCCTTTAAGCAAGTTATTATACAAGTACCCATCACCATAAGGCTGGAATGCTGAAGAGTCAAGTAATGCAAAGCGTTCAGATAATTTGCCGTTTTCGCTTGGGGGTTCTGCTATTACATGAGCATATAAGTCAGGTGCTTTAAAATTATCAAAGTAGCTAACGCCAGTTATTGTGATTAGCCGATTGCTTTGAGGATTATTTGAAACGTTCAAATTAATGAGTTGACCGTTGTCTCTATCGAATAGTTGTATGTTACCAAAGCTCCATTGATGAGCGGTTACATTTTGAGTTATGTTTTCACCAACAATTATGTTAGCAATACTAATGAAAGCTGGTTGAGGTGCATAGTTAGTTACGTTTAGCACAACAACATATGAAACCGCAGTGTAACCATAGGGCATATTTATTTCGTCTGTGGTGGAATCCCAGAAGTTTGCGTAAACAATTTTCATGCCAACATTTGCTTGGTAATATGGGTTGAGTGAAAGGTAATACAAAGACGAAAAGAATACGATAATAGCAATCACTATTACAGCTAAAACAGCAAGTTTACGGTACACCCATTTATCCCTAAGAAGCCAACAACTGCGTCATATTTAATGCTTAAGAAGGAACTATAGCAGGCATTTTTGATGTGATTTTGCAATTGGTTGCCATTGAAAAAAGAAAAAATAGACGCAGTTCGAAAGGCTATTTTAAATTTGTATTGTGCAAAAAAAGTTGGAGAAAAAACGGTTTTTGAGCAGAATCAGCTAAAAATGGCTTCGGAATTGGGTTTTGGTGTTAAATCAGCCGATGAAATCACTTTAACGCCGCTGAATGCTAAAACCCAAAGAAAGCACAACATATAGAAAACGTCTAAAAAAACAGTTGCAGTCCACTAAGTAAAGTAAAGCAGGCAAGGAGTAGAAACCTAAGGGGGGTAGGTGCTATTGGCTTGAAATCAACCCAAAAACGTTGTAATCGCTGTTTTTAAGAAACGGCTTTATAGGTTGTCTACTTATTTTGGATGATTGGTTATGAGTTACAAGGAACCAGTTGTTTTGCAACCAATAGGTTTTGTTAAAACAATCGCTGAAGGAAACCAAGTAAGGGATAAAACGCTTGTTTCCAAAATTGAGCTTCGAGAAGATTTAACGGAAGCCTTAGAGGGTTTATCAGAGTTTTCGCACATCTTTGTTCTTTTTTACCTAAACCAAGTTACTAAAGAAGAGTTACCGTTTAAAATTCATCCAAGAGGACGCGAGGATTTGCCGCTTGTAGGAGTCTATGCAACCCGCACTATGCTGCGTCCTAACCAGATCGGCTTGACAGTTGTTGAATTGCTTAAAATTGAAGGCTCAACTTTGATTGTACGTGGTTTAGACGCGTATAATGGCAGTCCAGTGTTAGATATTAAACCGTATGATTTATGGGACAGCAAACCGAGTGCTCGGGTTCCAGAATGGCGCCAGAAACTGGAAGAAGAAAATAAGTCAAAGTAAATCTTTAAGACCATATTTCTGGTCTAATACTTTTAGGAGCTCTTTTCTGATTATTTCAGGTTTCGGATTAGCTTTTTTGATTTTTTCTATTTTTTCGGCTAATTCAGCGTCAGCAAGAACATCACTTACCCATCTTTCAAAATCGTCACGGGATAAATGAAATTCTAAGCTGTCATCGCCGATTTGCCGAGCTATATTGTAGAATTCGGAAAGGCTTTGGGCGGAATACACTGTTGGGTACCCAATTCGGGTGTAGAAGTGGAAAGCTTTGTCTTCTGGCACTGGCGTGAAAGCTTTGATTGCAGATTTTCCTTTCTCGGTTACGCCGTAGCCGCTACCAGTTTTACGCACTAAACCTTTGCGCGCAAGTTCTTGCACGTTTGTCATGATCTCGGCTGGGTCAAGGTTGACTTTTTGGGCAAACATGGTTAAGTCCATGCGGCTTGTAACTTGGCTCATTAATTTTAAAATGTTTAACTGTTCCTCTTTCACGACAAAATCGCCTTCTATACTAACTATTCTATCAGGGAAGCTTAAATCTGTTTTATCACAGAAACAAAACGGTTTAAAAGCTTAGAAAACAAAAACAATCAAGAAGTGAGGTTTTCCTGTCTTGACCAGCTTTATTATGGTTTATGTTACTACATCAAGCAAAGCGGAGGCAGAAAAAATTGCTCAAACTCTGCTAAGAGAACGTTTGATTGCGTGTGCTAATATTGTTGGACCTGTTTGGTCACATTTTCATTGGAATGAAAAGATTGATTCGGCTGAAGAATATTTGATGATTATGAAGACTTGTGCTGACTTGTTTTCTGTTTTGGAGGGGCGTGTTAGGGGTTTGCATAGTTATGAGGTGCCTGAGATTGTTGCTGTGCCTGTTGTGGATGGTTCTAAGGGGTATTTGGATTGGATGAGTAAGGTACTCCAACATTAACATGTACATAATTGTACAAATAAGCCTTAAATAAAACATTTCTGTATGCTTCTGAACTGACAGGAGCACAAACAAAATGAGGAATTGCCTTTGGCGTACAAACGCCCCAAACCACAACTAAACAAGCACACCCAATAACCTACAAAAAAGCCTCATACACCCAACAACCCTTTGAAATCTTTTCAAAACTCCAAAGCCACTACAAAAACGCATACTTCCTAGAATCCATCGAAGGCCCCAAAAAACTGGCCCAATACTCCTTTATCGGCTTCGCACCAACAATGACAATCCAAGCCAAAAACCGACAAGCAACAATCCAAAACGAAAAAACAGGAGAAAAAACCACAGAAAAAACCAGCGACCCACTCAACCTGATTCAGGAAGCCCTAAAACCCAAAACCGTCTACAACAGGGAGTTCAGGCTTGTTGGAGGAGCAGTAGGCTACATTTCATATGACGCCGTCAGGTACTGGGAAAAACTACCCCAACCAAAGGGCGACATAGACTTCCCAGACATTGAAATGGGCATTTACGACGACGGCTTCATATTTGACCACACTCAACAGTTAGCACTTTACTACTATCAAGAAGAGAACAGGCTTGCAGAAGTTGAAAAAATACTTCAAAAACCAGCCGAAGAGTGCAACCTTGAGGTTTCAGAGCCTCAAGTCAACATTTCAAAGGAGCGCTTTGAGAAAGCGGTTGAAAAAGCCAAAGAATACGTGACTGCAGGCGACATCTTTCAAGTTGTCCTTTCAAAACGTTACCAATTCCAAACCAAGGGCAGCCTAATCCCATTCTATCAAGCTTTACGGCGCATTAACCCGTCACCTTACATGTACTATTACAAGGCAGGCGAACGGCAAATCGTTGGTTCAAGCCCAGAGATGCTTGTTAGAGTCGATAACCGCATGGTTGAAACCTTCCCGATTGCTGGAACAACCCAAATCGCCCCTGACGAAACAGAGAACCTCCGTTTAGCCCATGAATTACTCTCTGACCCCAAGGAACGGGCCGAACATGTCATGCTTGTTGACCTTGCACGAAACGATGTAGGAAGAATCTCCAAGTACGGAAGCGTGCGGGTGCCAGAATTCATGAAGGTGCACCAGTATAGCCATGTACAGCACATTGTATCTCAAGTAGTCGGCGAGTTGCAGGATGAACTGGAAAGCTTTGATGCTTTACGTTCAGTTTTCCCAGCAGGCACAGTCTCAGGCGCTCCAAAGGTTCGGGCAATGGAAATCATTGACGAGTTGGAACCATCACAGCGTGGGCCATATGCTGGAGCAGTTGGTTACTTTTCATACAACGGTAATGCAGACTTTGCCATAACAATTCGCACCCTGTTCGCTGACAAAGATAAAGCATACATTCAGACGGGGGCAGGCATTGTTGCAGATTCAGTTCCTGAACGCGAATGGTTTGAAACGGAAAACAAAGCCAAGGCCCTAATGAAAGCACTTGAAAACGTAGGAGGCAACTAAATGAAAGTCTTAGTCATTGACAATTACGATTCATTTGTTTACAACCTTGTACAATACGTTGGTGAATTGGGAGCAGAAACAATCGTTTTCCGAAACGACCAAACAAACCTTGAAGAGTTGACAAAATTAAAGCCAGACCGCATAGTAATCTCGCCAGGCCCAGGCAATCCTGAAGATGAAAAATTCTTTGGCGTCTGCAAAGCAATCCTTCAAACCATGAGCCACGACATCCCCACCTTGGGCGTCTGTCTTGGGCATCAAGGAATAATTCACACTTATGGCGGAAAAGTCGTTCATGCCAAAAAGCTCATGCATGGCAAAACCTGCACAATTAAACACGATGGCAAAGCACTTTTCACGGGCGTGCGCAATCCCTTCTCAGCCACACGGTACCACTCCCTTGCGGGCGAACGCGACTCCCTCCCAGACTGCCTACAAATCACAGCTGAAGCCATAGACGACGGAGAAATCATGGGTGTACGCCACGTCAAATACCCCATCTTCGGCGTCCAGTTTCATCCAGAATCCATCCTGTGCCAAGACGGCAAAATAATCATACGCAACTTCATCGAAGGCAAAAACCTATGATACGCGAAGCCATCCAAAAACTCATCGAAAACAATGACCTAACACTTGAAGAAGCCACACAAGTCATGCAAGAAATCATGACAGGACAAGCTACTAACGCCCAGACAGGCGCGTTTTTGACAGCTCTACGAATCAAAGGCGAATCAGTTGAAGAACTAATCGCTTTTGCCACAGTAATGAGGAGCCAATGCAGACAAATCACCCCCAACGTGCAAGGCAGACTTGTTGATACCTGTGGTACAGGCGGAGACAAAGTTAAAACCTTCAATGTAAGCACGGCAGCGGCGTTTGTTATTGCAGGCGCAGGCATCCCAGTGGCTAAGCATGGAAACCGTGCAGTTACCAGCAAAAGCGGCAGCGCAGATGTACTGGAAAAGTTGGGGTTAAACCTGAACATGACGCCAGAAGCGGTGCGAGCGGCTATTGAGAAGGTAGGTGTGGGTTTTATGTTTGCGCAGGCGTTTCACCCAGCCATGAAGTTTGCGGCTCTACCGCGTAAAGAAATTGGCATAAGAACAGTCTTTAACATTTTGGGACCGTTGACTAACCCTGCAAGCGCCAAAGGGCAGCTGCTGGGAGTTTATGACCCTAAACTTACGGTACCATTAGCTAACACGCTAAACAAGTTGGGCTGCGAGGAAGCGATGGTTGTTCACGGCTTGGATGGGTTAGACGAAATTTCAACGTTGGGAAAAACAAAGATTGCACATTTAAAACAGGGCAGGGTCCAAGAACTTGAGGTTGGTCCAGAGTTTTTCGGGGTAAAGCAAGCTGAAGCTACGGAATTAAAAGTTTCCAGTGCGGAAGAGAGCGCCCAAACCGTACAGCGGATTCTTTTAGGCAAAAACCTAAGTGACTCCAAAGCAGAAATGGTTTTAGTGAACAGTGCAGCGGGAATTATTGTGGGCGGCAAAGCAGAAGATTTCAAAGAGGCTATGCAAATCGCCAAGAAATCCATTTTGAGCGGTGCAGCTTACGGTAAACTAAAAGAATTAATCAGTGTTTCTGGTGGTAGTTTGCAGGCTCTTGAGGAGATGGAAAAACGTGAGTGACTTCTTTGATACTCTGGGTTTTGATGCGCAAGTTACTATTGACAGCGGATATTATGACTTGTTTGAACCTACTCCGAGCCTGCACTTAAGCCTCAAAAAGGCTATTCTTGAATGTAACAAAAACCCGATAATAACAGAAATCAAGCCAGCGTCACCAACTCTTGGAACTTTACGAGAACACATAAACCCAACAGAAATAGCCAAGGCAATGGAGAATGGCGGAGCAACAGCAATTTCCGTCTTAACGGAACCAAGACACTTCAAGGGCTCAACAGACACCCTCGCAGATGTTCGTAGGGCAGTAAAGCTTCCAATCTTAATGAAAGACATTATCGTAAATCAAGTTCAAATTACTGCTGCAACCTACATTGGGGCAGACGCTGTACTGTTGATTAAAGCCCTTTATGACCGCGGCTATGGTGAAATCGACCTTGACAGCATGATAGCACTCATACACAACAAAGGGCTTGAGGTTCTGCTTGAAGTGCACACAGAAGAAGAATTTAAAGCCGCCAAAAAAACAAACGCAGACATAATTGGCATAAACAACCGAAACCTTGCAGACCTAAAAATAGACCTAAACATCACAAAAAAAATTCTTACAAAGAACAGTTTTGAAGATTTAGTTGTCGTAAGTGAAAGCGGAATCAAAACGCCACAGGACCTGCGTTTTCTTAGCGAGACAGGGGCTTCCGCGTTTCTTATTGGCTCAAGCATAATGCTAACAGAAAATATTGAAGAAAAAGTAAGGGAGTTTGTAAACGCATGAAAATAAGCAACCATCCCATAGATGGAAAATATGGAAAATTCGGCGGCAGATTCGTTCCAGAAATCCTAATGGAAGCAATCAACGAACTTGAAGCTGCATATGAGCAAACTAAAAAAGACCCAGAATTCCAAAAACAACTTGACCATTACTTAGCAGACTTTGTTGGTAGACCAACACCACTCTATCTTGCTGAGAACCTTACACGCAAACTGGGCGGAGCAAAAATTTACCTAAAACGTGAAGACCTCGCACATGGTGGTGCACACAAAATCAACAACACTCTTGGGCAGGCACTACTTGCGAAACGGATGGGCAAAACCCGCGTCATCGCAGAAACTGGGGCGGGACAACATGGAGTAGCCACAGCCATTGCTTGTGCCGCGTTGGGGTTAAAAGCTGAAGTTTATATGGGAACTGAAGATTGTGAACGCCAAAAACTCAACGTTTTCCGTATGAAACTTTTAGACGCTCAAGTTCACCCTGTAGATTCAGGGTCAAAAACACTTAAAGACTCAATAAATGAGGCTTTTCGTGATTGGGTAACAAATCTTGAATCAACCTATTACCTGATTGGTTCAACAATGGGTCCACATCCTTATCCGATGATTGTTCGGGACTTCCAAAGTGTTATTGGAAAGGAAATCAAGCAACAATTCCAGCAAAAAGAAGGACGCTTGCCTGACGTTTTGATAGCTTGTGTTGGAGGCGGAAGCAACGCCATGGGCACCTTTTACCCATTTGAAGATGACACAGAAGTCAAACTCATCGGCGTAGAAGCAGCAGGTGAAGGAGTAGAAACAGGTAAACACGCCGCCACACTCGCGGCAGGTTACGAAGGCGTCTTCCACGGAATGTACACATACATCCTACAGGATGAGAATGGACAAATAAGAAACACAACAAGCATCTCTGCAGGTCTTGATTACCCAGGTGTTGGACCCGAACATTCCTACCTTAAAACGCTAAAACGTGCAGAATACGTTTCAGCAACAGACAAAGAAGTTGTAGAAGCATTCCTTACGCTTTGTAAAGCCGAAGGCATCTTGCCCGCACTTGAATCATCCCATGCTCTGGTGCATGCAATAAAAATTGCGCCGCAAATGAGCAAAGACCAATCCCTCGTTGTCACATTGTCCGGAAGAGGCGACAAAGACGTAAACACAATAGCAGATTACATAGGTGCAAAAATATGAGCAGCATAAAACAAGTCTTTGAAAACAACCGAGCAAGCGGAAACGGTTGTCTGATTGGTTACATTACTGCGGGAGACCCAACACCTGAAGCTACACCCAAGATTGCTGATGCCTTAATCAGGGGCGGTGTAGACATTTTGGAGTTAGGATTGCCGTTTTCTGACCCAATCGCTGATGGCCCAACAATTCAAGAAGCAAGCTTACGCGCATTAAACGCTGGCACGACTCCAATGAAGGTTCTGGAAATCGCTAAAGAAATCAAAGCTAAACATGACAGTCCAGTCGTAATCATGACATACTACAATCCAGTATTCCGCGTTGGACTTGACAAGTTTTTGGCTGCAGCAAAAAAGCACGGCGTTAACGGCTTTATCGTTCCTGATTTGCCGGTTGAAGAAGCTGCAGATTTTAAAAAAGCCGCAGACTCTCACGAATTAGACACTATTTTCCTTGCCGCGCCATCCACCTCAAATGAACGTCTAACCAAAATCGTCAACGCTTCCTCGGGTTTTCTTTATTTGGTTTCACGTTTCGGCGTTACCGGAGCAAAATCCTCGGTAGAAAATTCTACACTGCAGCTAATCAAGCGTGTTTGTCCATTCACAGCAGGCAAAATCCCGTTAGCAGTAGGTTTTGGAATTTCCCAGCCTGAACATGTTCAAAGTGTAATCAATGCAGGTGCAGACGCAGCAATCGTAGGCAGCGCATTTATCAGCATTATAAAGAAAAACAGCAACAACACTGGCACTATGCTTAGTGAACTAACAGCAACCGCTAAAGCACTTAAAGCAGCAACCAAAAGTGGCAATTAACCTCGAAGCCTGACCTCGTTTTTCTGGGAAAGTTTTAATTGCCCCTTCTCTTTTTAGTTTGCGGCGATGGATCTTAGGCGGTGGGTCAGGGGTCCATTATCTCCGTAAATCCTCTACATGACGGGCTGACATCTGCGGATGCGGCGTCAAAGGCCGTTTGAGTTTCCCTTTCCGAAACGTTGAGTATCCGTCCTTTGGGGCTGGCGGTCAATGTGTGGCTTCCGTAGGGGAGTTACTTCATGGTCTACCAGGCGAACCCGGCTAGGCTCGGGAGAGAGCAACCTAAGTTTGGACGTTATGCGCTCAAGGGGGTGCGGGTATGAGTGTAGGGTCTGGAAGTCTCAGGCGGAGTCTGGGCGTCAAACCGCAGTGGTCCATCGCTACTTTGATTTTTATCAGGTTGAGGGTTTGTCTTTCAATTTTGATGAAAAATTTTTATAGAAAATATGCACGTTTTTCAATTTTTATTGTATTTTTTTCTTTTTTTAACTATTTTTTCATTAATTGAAAAGAAATGTTATGAATTTGCAACATTTATGATAATATTCCAGCTTAGATAATAAGTCTAATTTTCAAGCAAGATTTAAATCCGAGGGGCTTACAGTGCTAGCCGAAGGACTGTCCGCATTCAAAAAAGGAATAGTTGAAAGGAGAAAATTTTATGTCAGCAAACAACGTGTCGGAATCAAAAATCCTCGAGGAACTAAACGAACGAGTGATTAAAAGCTTTTTAGACATAGTCATCATGGCAAAGTTAAAGACTGAAACGTTAAGCGGCTACGATTTCATCGCTTTTATCAACAAACGCTTTAACATGCTTATCAGCGCTGGCACTGTATACTCTTTGCTTTATGCATTAGAACGTAAACAACTTATAGAAGGCTCAGGCGAAGAAAGAAGAAGAATATACAAATTGACAGAAAAGGGTAACGAGACTATTGACATCATTCTTAAAGATGGCCATCAAATCGAGGGTTTCATGTCAAACATATTTAAAACAGCATAACTTTGAATCATAATTGTGGAAAAAGAAAAGTTTTTGAAAAAAACTTACCTTATTTCAATTCGTTTAATTTCGTCTTGCCAAGGAAGCTTTACGGGACACCTGTCAAGGAAATCAAAGAGTTCTTTTTCCAAGTTTACATCTAAAATTTCGGCAGACTCTTTAACTAACGTTATTTCAATTACAGCCGTTTTCGCCATTGCATTCCCCTATTGAATAATAACATTAAAGATTGTACTCAGTTATATAATTTCAGAATACTTGCGATTGCATGTTTGTTACTAGTTTATAAGGAAAACATTGTTCAACATACAACAAATCAGGTCAATAAACAGTTTTAAATAAAAAACTCCTACATTTATTCAACAATTTTTAATAGTTCATGTTAAAATGGGATAAACGGTTTCAGAAGCACCATAAATTAAATCAGCAACACGAAAAAACCATCAAAGAGCAAGCACACTTTTTTGAACAGACACAACCTTCAAACCACAAGCACCTATTTCAAGCAAGACACATTTAACAAAAAACCTTCAGTCAATATTTATAAGCAGAAAAGAACTAACCCGCTTTATGCAGACAACAAAGCAGACCCCAAACAAGAAAGGCATAACATGGAAACAACCAACAGTCTTCGCAGTTGCAACAATGGTCTGCACAATTTTAGCCATATGGGCAGTTGTTCAAGCCCCAACAGAAGGCGCACCTGTTTCAGGCGTTTCCGGTCTTTACATCGCAGCAGCTATTTACGTTCCATTGGCACTTTGGTTTGGCATATGGGGTTGCCTTGCAGGATACGTAAGCTGTGTTTTCATGGGTCTCTTTGTAGGGTACCAACTGGATTTTGTGCTTGTTTGGGCTTTAGCAGACTTCTTTGAAGGCTTTGTTGTTTTGCTCATTTTTAGGTCACTAAAAAGCAAGCCATCTATAAAGTTGAGTCGCCCCCAAATCACGTACAGCATAAACGCATTGCTCATCGTTAACCTAATTGTTTCTGCTTGGGCTCTTACAAGTTCTGCCAGAACAGTCTTCATCGGCACATTTGTTGTAGCGATTGCTTTGCTTTTTGTTCAAGCAGTTTTTGAGAAACATAAGTCGTGGTTTACTTGGATTGCAGTTGGGGTTTTTGCTGCAAGCTTGGTGTCGGGGTTGTTTGGTGTTGGTGCTTTAGTTTTGTTTGGCAGTGTTCCAGTTGAAGCTTTTTCCACGGTTTTCTTTGGCTGGGTGTTTGGAGACATAATAGTTCTTGCCACCTTGGGAACTATGCTTACAGTTGTGTTAACGCCATACATTGTTAAAACAAACCTTTACGTCAAAATATACTTCAGCTAAACCAACTGGGTTAAGGTGAACAGTTTAGTTTTTGGCGTTCCCCGTTTTCAAACAAAAACACGCTATTAATACAAGAAAAACCAGTCTGGTCAACGACCAGCGCTGAACCTTTGGGAACAGCAAAAATCCGTCCACCCACAGAAAGCGCCTTTAACTGCTTATCTTTTTGGCGAGTGTAATGCGCTTTCATTGTTAGGTCAAGCAAGCCTAAGCCATCAACCATTTTAACCTGTTTAGTTGACCTGATAGTGACGAGGCATTTTCTGCAAAGAGCTAACGCTCCAGCACTTCGACCAACAACTATGCCGTCAAAATCTTTAAGCAAAACATCCACGCCTACACGTTTGAAACGTTCAACCAAGATGCTTGGGCTGCCACCAGTCAAGTAAATAAGGTCTGCTTGACTGATTTTTTCTTTAAGCTCCTGCAAGGGTGTTGAGTAGTCAACAACAGATATGTAACCTGCCCCCAGGTACCTTAAGTAATTGTAAACCAGTTTTTCTCGCTGATACTGCTGGTCAAAATTTGCTCTTGCCCACGAAAAAACTAAAACCTCAGGAGACCCTCCAGCGTCACTGAAGGCTTGTTGGTTAACTTTTTCGCCGTCGCGTTTACGGATGCTTTCGCCGCCTAAAAGATACACCTTGCGCATACCTTAAAAGATGTTTTGAGGCTAAAAAGTTAAGCTTTAAAAAAGGTTAGTTTATGATGGCTAAAGATGACTCTAGTAGCACCTGTGAGGATTCGTTGATTGAGTAGACAGTTTTTAAGCCGTCATTGACCTGTAGGACGAAGTTTGTGCTTTTTAAAGACTTCATCTGCCATGTTAACGCTTGGGAGGTTATGCATAGTTCGTTTGCAAGTTTGCCGTGAGATACCTGTTTTTTGTTTAGCAACACTTCAAAGATGCGTTTAGCAGTTTTGTGTCGTAGCAAGATTATAGTGGCAACCTGTTTTTTTGTGAATTTTTTTGAAACAAAGAACCGTTTGTATTTGCCGTCTCGAACAAACGATACAAGCCCAGACTTAACAAGCACACGCAAATGGTACTGCACTAAACCGACGGGAATGGTTAAGCCTGAACAGATAGCTCGGAATTGAACACCGGGGTTTGCTTCTATGTATTGGTAAATTTGCGTGCGGGTAGAGTTAATCAGCGAAGGCTGTTGCGATGCGGGCGTATAAACTGTAGAGTCATTTGGCAACGCCATCAAGGCTATTTTGTCTATAGATATGAACTGTATCCCGCTAAAGCTGGATATTTTCAGGTAATGATCCTGAAAGGAAACCGTGTATTTGACGGTTGCTTGTTGATACACCGATATCGCAAAGTAGCCACCAAGAATCAAAATTAGAACCAATGCAAGTGTTACTTGTCTAAACTTCAACAGAGCCAACCTACCAATTAAGCATTGGCTGTTCTTGTTTTTAACGTTATTTGTAAACAATTGTACTACTTTTTTGCATTAAAATAGTGGTGTTTTTTAAAATTTAGGAAGTTAAACAAAAATTATTTTGTTCCTATAATGAAATGAACCGATAAAATGTTTCCTTCATAGGTCATTGGCAAAATAACCATTGTTGAGCGTATTTTTGTGCCATCTTTTTTTCTCCAAGTTATCTCCACAGAGGAGGCATCCATGTTATTTACGGCACTCCAGTAAGCAGTCATGAAAGCGTTTTTTGAGGCTTCATCATCAACAAATGTTTCAAGAAAACCAGAAGTTTTGGACCAATCATGGGGTGAATCGTATCCTAAAAAGTCAGCAAACCGTTGATTGCACACTTTTTGGTCGTCAGCAAGGTAAATGAAGACAGGTTGCCCTGAAGAATCCAAAATTCGCCTCATTTGCTTATATAAACCGCTGATAATCTGCTTGGAACCTTGTTTGGGTGTCTCTTGTACCAATTTTTCACCTGCTTGTAACTTTCTATTGCTAACTTGAAAGTTTTTTAGCTAACAACATCTTTATAACAACATCTTTATAATAAATATCGTGGGACGCATTTTTCTAAATATGTGGTTGTATAAAGACAACATTACTAATAGTAAAAGTAAATCAAAGTCAATAAAATAATCAAATAAGGCTTATATTTTCTGTTGAGGATATGCCAATCGATGAATATGACTTTGGAAGGTTTTGTTGAGTATAAACGTCGAGAATACTGCAATGATATTAAATGTCCTGTGCAGGTAGAGTTAAACAAGCAGAAAGAGGGTTCTGTGGAGTACGAGAAAACCCGTAAAACCTGTGCGGCGGGGTGTTTGTTTACTACTTATCAGTTTCATCATTGGTTGAT
This sequence comes from Bathyarchaeia archaeon, assembly GCA_050108115.1. Lineage (GTDB taxonomy): Archaea > Thermoproteota > Bathyarchaeia > Bathyarchaeales > Bathycorpusculaceae > Bathycorpusculum. The sequence continues at coordinate 1,280,085 of JBNIDP010000001.1, forward strand.
TGATAAGGGTTACTTGATTGTGAAGCCTGCCAATGAATGTTAAGTCAGATTCTGACCTAAAATTTTAAGTCCGCAATCATTTGGGGTATATAGGGTTTTTTGGCTAAAACAAGCCCTTTTTTGGTTTTTTGTTTTCTCCAAATGTGTGTATTTTTCACGGAGTTCTATTTTGTGTTTTTAGGTTTTATTTCATGTTTAATGTGAAAAGACCTTAAATAACGCGCTAACTGTAGTGTATCATGTAAGCTTGTCGGCACTACATTTGGTGAAAATTCATGAAATGTCCTTATTGCGGCTCTGAAAACTTTAAAACACTTGAAACACGCGATTCCCCAGATAACACTACGCGCCGACGAAAAGAATGCATCAACTGCGGCAAACGTTTCACAACTTACGAGTATGTCGAAACAATAGAGCTGATGGTACGCAAAAAAGACGGAAAACTTGAACGCTTTGACGCAAACAAGATAATCCGCGGCTTACAGAAAGCGTGTGAAAAACGGCCAGTAACCATGACTCAAATCAATGAGTTAGCAGGAAATGTACGGCAAGACTTGATGGCGAAAGGTGTTGAAGAGGTTTCGTCACAAGAAATAGGCGATTTAATAATGAAGTACCTAAAAAATGTGGACCGAATCGCCTACATCCGCTTTGCATCTGTTTACAAAAAGTTTGAAGAACCCGAAGATTTCGGGCGTTTACTTATGGAAGTGAAGAAACAATGAAGTTTGTACTGAAACGTGATAGTAAATTAGAACCATTTGACCAAGAACGTATTACACAAGCCATTTGGAAAGCTGCCAAAGCTGTTGGCGGAAAAGATAAAGAGCAAGCTAAACGCGTCAGCGACGAAGTAGTAGCCAAACTAAACAAGCAGTACGGCGACGACGGCGTCCCCACAGTTGAAGAAGTACAAGACCTTGTTGAAAAACAGTTAATCGAAAACGGTCACGCCTCCACCGCAAAAGCGTACATCTTGTACCGCAAACAGCACAACGACATGCGTGAACTCGCAGCACTCTTAAGCAGCGCTGACCTTGTTGACCAGTACCTTGAAGTTGAAGACTGGCGCGTCAAAGAAAACAGCAACATGAGCTACTCACTACAAGGCTTAAACAATTATCTTTCATCCACAGTTATTGCCAAATACTGGATAAGCCGCATTTACCCATCCAAAATTGCTGAATCACACTTCTCAGGCGACATACACATCCACGACTTGGGCGTTTTGGGCCCCTACTGTGTCGGTTGGGACCTAAGCGATTTGCTTCTTTCAGGCTTTGGCGGTGTTTCAGGAAAAATTGAAAGCAAACCAGCAAAACACTTCCGCACCGCATTAGGTCAAGTAGTAAACTTTTTCTACACCCTGCAAGGAGAAGCTGCAGGTGCACAAGCCTTTAGCAACTTTGACACTTACCTTGCCCCATTCATCCGTTACGACAACTTGACACAAAAAGATGTCGCGCAAGCACTGCAAGAATTCTTCTTCAACATGAACGTCCCCACCAGAGTCGGATTCCAGACGCCATTTACCAACCTGACTTTGGACTTGACAGTTCCAGAATTCATGAAAAACGAAGCCATCATTTTCAACGGCAAAGTAACAAAAGACACTTACGGCGACATGACCAAAGAAATGGAAATGCTCAACATAGCTTTTGCCCAAGTAATGGCCAAAGGCGACGCCAAAGGCAGAGTCTTCACTTTTCCAATTCCAACATACAACATCACCAAAGACTTTGACTGGGACTCTCCAGTTTCACAGGCAATCTTTGAAGTCACCGCCAAATATGGTGTACCTAACTTTAGCAACTTCATAAACAGCGACTTAAAACCTGAAGATGTCCGTAGCATGTGCTGTCGTCTACGCATTGATAACCGTGAACTGCGTAAACGTGGAGGCGGCTTCTTTGGCGCTAACCCATTAACAGGCAGCATCGGCGTAGTCACTTTGAACATTCCAAGAGTTGGTTACCTATCCAAAGATGAGGATGAATTCTTTGAGAAACTAGGCGACCTTATGGATGTAGCTAGAGCAAGTTTAGAAATTAAACGCAAAGTCCTAGAAGGCTTCACTGAGAAAGGATTATACCCCTACTCTAAACGTTACCTACGCAACGTAAAAGAGCGATACGGCAAATATTGGAAGAACCACTTCTCAACAATTGGCATCGTAGGCGTAAACGAGGCAGTTCTGAATTTGCTTGGACAAAACATTGCCTCTAAAGAGGGACAAGCCTTCGCCGTTAAAACACTAACTTACATGCGTAACCGCATAAGCGAGTATCAAGAAGAAACAGGGGACATCTACAATCTTGAAGCCACCCCAGCAGAAGGAACAGCTTACCGTTTAGCTCGCATTGACCAGAAACGTTACCGCGACATAGTATTTGCTAACCAACGAAACGTACGGCAAGACCACGCAGAACCATTCTACACTAACTCTTCACAGTTACCTGTTGATTTTGCAGGTGACCTCTTTGAAGCCTTAGAACACCAAGACACACTGCAAACCCTCTACACAGGCGGAACAAACTTCCACATATTCCTTGGCGAACGCTTGCCCTCATGGAAGTCAGCTGCTGAACTGGTCAAAAAGGTTGCTTGGAACACCAAGATTCCATACTTTACCTTAACACCAACCTTTAGCGTCTGCCCCAACCACGGCTACACAACAGGAGAACACAAACACTGCCCAATCTGCGGTGCATACAGTGAAGTCTACAGCCGCGTCGTCGGTTACCTACGTCCAGTTGACCAATGGAACAACGGCAAACAAGCAGAATTTAGCATACGCAAAACCTTTGACCGCTCAACAGTCATCGCCTCAGCACCCCTTGTACATTAAGGTGATAAATGGAAAATGAAATTTAGTGGATTACAAAAAACAAGTCTACTCGATTACCCAGATAAGATAGCCAGCGTGCTATTCACCCCCGGCTGCAACCTGCACTGCCCATACTGCCACAACTGGAAAATCGCCACTGACCCCCAACCGCCGTTTCTGCAGGAAACAACCGCATTGGAAATTTTGGAGAAACGCAAAAAATACGTTGACTCAGTAGTTATCACAGGCGGCGAACCCTGCATGCACAAGGAGTTGCCCAAGTTTCTTGCAAAACTCAAAGAACGCGGCTTCTACGTGAAACTTGATACTAACGGTTTCTATCCAGAAGTGCTTGAAGAATGCCTAGGCTATGTAGACTACGTTGCATTGGACGTTAAGACTTGCCCAGAAAAATACAAGCAACTTGGCGCAGAAGACACCAGCAACCTGCAGAAAAGCATTGAAATGCTTAAAATGGGCAAAGTACCCTATGAGTTCCGCACAACCGTCGTGCCTGAACTGGTTACGCTTCAGGATGCTGACAGAATCGGTGAATTAACCAAAGGCGCCAAAACACACGCATTACAACAGTTTGTGCCAGAAAACACGCCAGACAAACACTACCAAACACTGCACCCATACGCGCCTGAAACCATAAACGAATTCGCAGATATACTTGGCAAGTACTCAGAAAAAATAGTCTTAAGAATCTAAACTTAATTTTTTCAATTGTTTTTAAATCGTTTTAGTTAAGTATTTGATTTTTAAGAGGCGTAAAATAGAATCAAAACTTAATTCAAAAAAATTCGGCAACTTAAGTTTAAATTTTCTAGCATACAATGTATTTAAATGGTGTTTTTTCTGGTTGCAGAAACAGAATCTGACGCAGATAAACATGCCCTTGAATTAAGTGAAGAATTTAGAAGAGCCATAGACTATGCGCCGGTCCCTACAATAATACAAGCGGAAGATGGCCAAATTCTTCAGATAAGTCGTTCATGGACTGAATCCACAGGCTGCAAACTCAACGATTTTTCAACATTTGATAGTTGGTTGACAAACACCGTTGACGGGGCAGATGTTGTTAGAAACAGTATGCGTGAACTATTTCACGGTGATAAGCGTTCGATAAATGTGGAATTTACTGTACGCACTCATAACAAAGGCAGTTTGGTATGGAGTTTTAGCGCCTCTTCACTTGGGACGCTGCAAGATGGCAGACGCTTCAGCATTGGAACGGCAGTAGATATAACTAAACACAAAGAAACCGAAGAGGCACTCAAAGAAAGTGATGAAAAGTATCAGCTCATTGTTGAAACAAGCGGAGAAGGCATTTGGGTCGCTACACCAGATGGTAAGGCTACTTTTGTTAATCAAAAAATGGCGGATATGTTAGGTTACTCTAAAGAAGAAATTCTTGGAAAGCCAGGTCTTGATTTCTTGGATAAGTCCCAGACCACAGATGTGTTAAAAAACAGAAAAACACTAAGTAGAAAAGGTACAGTTCAATTCGAATGTGAGTTTATCAGGAAAGATGGCAGCACACTTTGGACTTTAGTTAACGCTTCACCTGTTTTTAACGAGAAAGAAGAACATATTGCTAATATCAATATGCATACGGACATTACCAAACGCAAAAAAGCAGAAGAAGCCCTGAAGAAAACAAAGGCACAACTTGAAAGGTACAGTAAAAATCTTGAAAGCCTTGTTAAAGAGCGAACAAAACAGTTACAAGAAAAAGAACGTTTAGCCGCTATTGGCGAAACCGCAGGGATGGTGGGTCATGACATCCGCAATCCACTGCAGGCAATAGCTGGCGATGTCTATTTACTCAAAGATTATCTAAAATCAATACCAGAATCGCCAACAAAAGAAGACGTTACTGAAAGTTTGGAAGCCATAGAGAAAAATGTTGTGTACATTAACAAAGTTGTTGCTGACTTGCAAGATTACTCGCGTAAAATAAACCCTGAATACACTAACACTAATCTGTATGACTTAGTTGAAAACGTTTTTAGACCTATTATAATCCCAGAAAACATAAAATCCACAATAGAAATAGACCACAAAATTAAGCTGAAAATTGACGCCACCTTATTTAGACGTATCCTAACCAATCTCATCATAAATGCAATTCAGGCAATGCCAAAAGGCGGTGAACTTGCAGTAAAAGCAGAGAAAAAAAGTGACAGCATAAATGTTTCTGTTGAAGATACTGGAGTTGGCATACCTGATGAGATAAAACCTAAAATGTTCACGCCCATGATGACTACAAAAGCTAAAGGTCAAGGTTTAGGATTAGCTGTTGCCAAACGACTCGTAGAATCAATGAGCGGAACAATAGACTTTGAAAGTGAATTCGGCAAAGGAACAAAATTCATAATAAAACTACCGCTATGCTAAAGCCCAAAAAAACACAACCACTACACCCCCAGAAACCATAAACGAATTCGCAGGCATAATAGGCAAATACTCAAGAAAAAGTCATACATGAACCTAACAATTTTTATTTATTTTTTTTTTGTTTTTGCGGATGTTTTTTATAGTAAATCAATGCAGGGATAACAACAAGTAAAGTGATTATCACTGTACCTAAATAATGAGTGCTTGAAAATGTTGTTCTTCAACTGGCGCTATTGTATGTTCACTATCAGCATTATTTGAGCCTCTGCCAACACTCAGGGGGATACAAGGTTATCTACCCTGCTCAGTTCGTAATTGTTTACAACACGTTCGTAAGTATCACCAGCGTTAAACACCAAATTGACAGATGCTGTTTTGTTTTGTCAATCTTTTTAGGGCCATTCTGTGTTTCATTGAGCAGCTTCTGCATCGTTTTTGGTCTGCTGGGGTGTTTCGCCAATAAGGCGTTTTTGCTCTTGAGACTAGTTTTTTGCCGCAGTCACAGCAGTGGTATTTTGTTTGTTTTTCTTTAATCCAAACAACTTGCAACAAACACAACTCCCAAAGTGTTAAGGTATGTCTTCTCTTAGTTTTTCAAGAATTAACCGGATTATAGACTCTTTTAGGTTCAAAGCCTTGGAGATGCTTTCAACATCTGTGGTTCGCTCGTCAAGGATGTAATGCAGGATTCTTCTTTCGTCATGACTTTTTTCTTGATTTTCCATGTTTTTTGTGGCATGTTTCATTGCTAAATTTCGTACAAATAGCAATACAGTTTTTTCATGTTCAAGAACGGCTAGTTTGTTATCTATGTCTTTTAGAATGCAAGAAAAGGGTTCTATTGTACCGTCAGTAGGGGATTGAGCAATATCTGTTATACGTTTTATGAAATTTGTTGCTTGGCTGGATAATTCTGGGGGTAGAGCTTGAAAATTGAAAAACTGTTCATGAAATAAATGTGGACCAAAACTTAGGGTTAAGTAACCTGATTCTCTTAGGAAGAATGACCGTCTGTTTGGTCCAACAGGACTTGCAACTACGTTTGAACCTACAATTCCTGCTTTTTCCAAAATTGAGAGGTGGCTGGCTACAAGTTGTTGAGCTTCGCCGATTTCTTTTGCTAATTCAAGCGGATAACTGGGTTCTTGACTTAAACGTTTGATTATCTTTCTTCTAACTGGATTTTCAATTGCTTTTAGCATTAAATCAATTTGTATGTTTTCCATAATGGTTGTCTCTCACAAAAAAGGAAAGAAAGGAAAGAGCTTATTTGAGCTCCACTTTTCGTAGTTTTTCTTCAGGTTTAGGTTCTTTCTTTGGAACTTTTAGCTCCAACACACCTTCTTTCATGAAACCTTCGACATTTGATAGGTCAATCTCTTCGGGGAAGGTAACGAATCGTTGTAAAGAGGAATAAGCGCGTTCTCGGTGCAGGTAATTTTTGTGTTTATCTTCTTTTTCTTCTTTGCATTCAGCCCTGATGGCTACTCCGTCCTTGTTGATTTGTACGTCAACTTGGTCTTTAGTGAATCCGGGCAATTCAACGTTGACTAGATAAGAGTCGCCGTTGTCTATTAGGTCTACTGGAGCATATCCTGTTGGTAACTGGAATTCTTGTGCTATTTCAGCAATTGGGAAGAAGGGCCGCATCAAGTAATCAAAGGAACGGCGGAAGTCACTGAAAATGTCGTTGATACCTCTTTCTAAGCCTTCTTGTTCTCTTCTTTTTGCTATTGAAGTTCCAGGAGTTGCTGGAGACACAGTTGTTTTTATTTTTTCTTCATCAACCATTTCAAACCCCTCTATACATGATTTAGTTGTATAGAACAATTTTACAACATCAAAAATATAAATTTTTTGCAAACAACCAAAAAAGCACACGGTCATAGGCACAAACCCACACAGAAAAACACGCCCCACAAAGAGCAAGTGCTTTTTTCAAATATACCGTATTTTATGTTTTGTTGTATTTGTCATAGTTGTTGGGGTATTGCTTTTTCCTTTTTCGATTAGGCTGTATTACCTGCAACAAATAAAAAAGTTACAAAAATTTTTGGGAAAAGAAGTTTTAAACTATTAGTCACATAGAAAAACTGGTTGGTGATATAGCTGTATAAATATGGAAAGCCAGTTTGGCAAATTGTTTTTGAAGCTGCAAAAAGTTTGAAAACACAGACGTTCTCGCCTATGGACATAGTTAAAAGGGTGCATGAAACAAGTCCCGAGATTCCAGCGGTTACGTTACGTTCCTATGTTATTGCTATGGCACCGAATCACCCGTTTAGTGGGCATTGGCCTTCAATTCGCAAGCTGCATGGCGTTTTTGAATATTTGGGAGAGGGACATTTCCAAATTAAAGAAAAAGTTGAGACCACCAAAGCAGTTGTTGGAACACGTGACCTTAAAAGGCGGCTTTGGTATTGTGAGCAGTGTGGCTATGTCGCCTACAGAGAAGACCCGCCACTGGTTTGTCCAATCTGTAAAGCAAAAAAAGAAAGGTTCAAGGAGATAAAAATTCACGCAATTTAACAGTATAATTCTTTGTATCCTACCAAAATTTTGATTCAAAAATAAGTGCATTTGCAGGGTACAAAAACTAAAAGAGGAACGTGCTGTCATTCTTTATTGGTTGATTTTTTGGATAAAGCTTATGGTACTCGTGACGTGGACAGTATGGTGGGTATGCGGGAACCTAAAATTGTCGGGGATAAGCTTGAATGCCCCGTTTGTAAGCAGGTTTTTGATTCTAGGCAGGATTATGATAATCACTGGTTAAGTTGCCATCAAGACTTGGATGCAAACATTTCGATGGCAAGTGGAAGCATGGGCAGTATGCAGCCAAGCGGCGAAGAATCCTGCAAAAGAAATACCTCTTAAAACAACCTTCAACCTGCAAATAAGCATGCTATTGTAAGACTGAATTGTGCTGTTTACGGCTTCTCTATTGCTTTATTTTTTATATCAGTCTATTTGGATGCTATTAGAAACTCGTTGCAGTTACCTATAGGGGGTCTATACTTTAGAGGAGGGGTAGACTCTATCAGTGCATTTTCAACCAAAAACACTAAAGGGGGGGTAGGTCGTATTGGCTAAAAAACCGCTCATTAATATGTTGGAAAACAGTATTTTTGAAAAACAGAAAATAAAGAAAAGAATGTTTGGGTTAAGAGAACAGCGAGAATGAAGATTCGTCGGCGTCTGCGTTTTGTTTGTTAAGTTTGTCGTTAATTTCTTTTATACGGACGTCGATTTCTTCTGCTTCTTTAGTGTTGCCTGATGCTTTCTGGTTGTCTCTTGCCTGTTCAAGCGCGCTTAAGCCGTAACGGTCAAAACCCTTGTTTAAGGCAACATCAGCAGCTTTGTTAAAGTATTCAACTGCTTTTTGGTATTCTTTTAGGTTTGCGCTGCATTCTCCGGCTTTGTAGTACATTTCTGCTGAACCAAAATAGTTTTGTCCTTTATAGTAGAGTTCGCCTACTTTTGTAAATAAGTCACGTGCTTCGACGTATTTGCCGTTTTCCATGAGCGCGTTAGCGTCTTTGTGGAGTTTAATTGGATCTTCTTTTATACTCATAAACTGTCACACACGCAATAGTTTGATGAAACTCACATTTAGATTTTCCCCTAACAAAAAAAGGCAAACAGAACCAAAACAGGAAACTGTTAAAAAATTAACATTTTAAAGCTTGATAAGGCACATAGCACAGGATGAATCCAACTCTTAAATGCGTCAACTGCCAAACCAGTTACCCTACAGAACCCTTACGGAGTAACTGTGAAAAATGCGGCGGAACCCTTGAATACTCAGCAGAAATGCCTCAAAAATTAGAGTTTAAGGTTTCAGGAGTTGAAGGATTCTGGAAGTACAAAAAGATGCTTCCACCAGTACAGCATATGGTAAGTTTGGGGGAAGGCGCAACACCACTACACAGAGCAGAAAGACTCGCTAAAGCCATCGGGCTAAAAGAATTATACCTAAAAGATGAAACTCGCAACCCAACTAACAGTTATCGAGACCGCGCTGCCGCCTTTTTAACCTCAAACGCGATTGACCAAGAATTTGAAACTGTTGTTTGCGGCACAAACGGAAACATGGGCGCATCCCTATCTGCGTACACTGCCAAAGCAGGGTTGCAATGCCACGTTTTAGTCCCAAAAATGGTCGATGTCGGCAAGTTGGCACAGATGATTGCTTACGACGCAGTTATTGAAGAGTCAGGCAACATTGTTGATGAGGCAATCCAAAGAGCTGTTTCTTTAGCACATGAAACGGGTTGGTATCAAGCCACAGCAGAAATCAACCCCTATGCAGTTGAAGCCCAAAAAACAATTGCCTACGAAATTTTTGAACAGCACGGAGTGCCTGATTGGATGATTGTTTCTATGGGAAGCGGCGGAACCATCTATTCGCTTTGGAAGGGCTTTAAAGAACTCAAACAACTCGGCTTAACCGACAAGTTGCCTCGAATGGTGGGCGTTCAAACAGAAGGCTGCTCGCCCATAATCAAAAAAATTGCCGAAGAGGCATCAGTCAAAGCTTGCAGTTCATCAACTAGGGCTCTTGCGATTCTTGTTGGCAACCCATTACAAAGCGATTTGGCAGTTAAGGCAATCAAAGAGTCAAACGGGTTGGCTTTAACAGTGTCTGACCCAGAAATTTTAACGTCCGAACTGTTAGTTGCTAAGCTGGAGGGTGTGTTTGCGGAGCCTGCAAGCTCAGCCACTGTTGCGGCACTTCAAAGATTAAGAGCAGATGAAAAGATTTCTGCTGAGGACAGTGTTGCTTGCCTTATCACGGGAAGCGGATTAAAAGCAACAGACGTCTTGCAAGCGTTAACTAAAAAGCAGAAGGCGGCCGGAGTGGGTCTTGCGGTGAATACCAAGCAAAGGATTCTCAAGGTGCTTAGTGGGAAGGACTCGTATGGTTATGATTTGTGGAAGCAGCTTGGACAGGTTATGACTAGGGCTGCGGTGTATCAGCATCTTAATGAGTTGGAGGCAAAGGGGCTTGTGGTTAGTTATGAGGAGTCGGGGAAACGGTTTTTCCGCATTACGGAGCGTGGAAGGAAGGTTTTGGCGGCGTTTGATGAGATTCAACTTTTGATGTAACGGCTGTTAATGTTTATAAGATTAGATAGTATAGTTGTAGCTATACTAAAGTCGCAACTATACCAAAGGCACGAAAAACATGCAACAAAAAAACAAAGCCCTAACAGCTGCATTATCAGCAATATTTGCAGGTCTCGTAGCAGCAGCCACCATACTATTTATTTTCCCCATCCCAGCCACAAGCGGCTACTTCAACTTTGGAGAAATAATCATCTACACCGCCGCCCTAATCTTTGGCCCAATAGTAGGCGGCCTCTCAGGAGGCATAGGCGCAATGTTATCAGACATTTACCTTGGATTTGGCGTATTCGCGCCCGGAACCTTAGTAATTAAAGGAGCAGAAGGAGCAATCGTAGGTTACCTAAACAAGAAACTCAAAAAATACATAAAAAACACCACCGTATGCGCCACAATCGCCATACTGGTCGGCGGCTTTGAAATGGTAACCGGTTACTTCCTGTATGAACAATTCGTTTTGGGCTACGGTTTTGCCGCAGCGTTGGCTGAGGTACCATTAAATATTGTCCAGATGCTTGTCGGCTTAATAGTTGCAGTGCCCCTAATGCATGCAGTGTTACGTGTTTTCCCACAACTTAAAAGCCACATTTAACAGATGATACAAGCATGAAGCTACCGCCCGGAAAAATCCCAATCGACATCCTTCAAAACGTCGTTTTCAAAAATTTAGGCGCAGACCGTAAAGAAGTCACCCTTGGCCCAACCGCTGGCGTTGATGGCGCAGTACTGGAAATCGGCGGCAAATCCGTCATAGTTTCCATGGATCCAATAACTGGTGCAGTTGAACGCATCGGTCAAGAAGCCGTAAACGTTAACGCGAATGACGTGGCAACTTTTGGTGTTCAGCCAGCATTCATTTTTTCCTGTATAATGCTTCCTGAAGGTGCAGACAGCCAAATAGTTGAAGACATTAGTACACAAATGGGTGCGGCAGCCAAAGAGCTTGGGATCGCCATAGTTGGCGGACACTGCGAATCTACCCCTGGGTTAACCAGCCCGATTGTAGTCTGCTGCATCATGGGTTTAACAGAAAAAGGCAAATACGTTACCGCAACAGGCGCAAAAGCAGGAGACAAACTAATCCTTACCAAAAGCGCAGGCATTGAGGGAACCGCTATTTTAGCCACAGACAAAGAAGCACAACTATCAAAAGTGTTTAACCCCAAAATGCTACAAGCTGCTAAGAACTATTATAATCAAATAAGCGTAGTCAAGGACGCCTTAACAGCTTACCAAGCAGGTGGAGTACATGCAATGCATGACCCAACAGAAGGCGGAGTCATTAACGGCGTTCACGAAATGGCAGACGCCGCACGGTTAGGTTTGATGATTTTTGAGGAAAAAATTGTTGTTGAACCTGAAACAGCAAAGATTTGCCGTTACTTTGAAATTGACCCCTTACAACTCATAAGTTCAGGCGCACTTTTAATCGCTGCAAACCCTGAATCAGCCCCTAAAATTATTGAAGCCCTAAAAGAGCAAAAGATTTACGCAACAATAATAGGCGAATTCACTGCTTATCCAGAAAAACGTTTTTTTGAAACTAAAACCGGAGCAATTCAAGATTTGCCAAGACCTAAATCAGATCAGCTTTGGGTTGCCTTATCGCGTTGATTTACCGCCAAAACCACTCAGCGGCACCTGCAGGAACCAGTAGAACATGAACACTGGATAAAACAATGCGTAAGAAAACATGTGTGAGTAGAGCATACCACATTTGAATTCCACTATTGCTTGGTCAATGGCGTTTTGTGGGCTCCAGTTTGTCGGCGGCTTGTAATGCAGACAGTAAATGTTGCTGCCAATGACTGCTTTGTATCCTTGTTTTTCAATCCAACTAATAAGGTAAGCGTCTTCAAAGGCATGAAGTTCAAAAGGAATATGCAGACCTTCCAACACGCTTTTTCTGATAAGAGTATCATGTGTACCGCCCCGTAAACGGAAGCCCTGTCGTGCAATCATGCTTTCCAGCAGCAGGAACCATTTTTGTTTAACGTTAGGAATAACATCAATGTTTATGCCCCAGACAGCACCAACACCCTCAAGCATTTCCGAGAACGCTTTTTGGAACCAGTCTCTGCACAGGATAACGTCGCTGTCTATGAAAGCAAAAAAATCCGTAGTAACGTGCTGGATGCCGGTTTCTCTTGCGGCGGCGCGAGTACCAGTTGATTTGAAGATTTTTATGTTACCATATTTTTTGTTGAATTTCTCCAGAATTTCAATGGTTTTGTCACTGGAGTAACCGTCAACCACAATGAGTTTGTGAACAGGCACGTTGGCGTAAATTGATGTTAAGCATTTTGTAAGGAGATATGCACTGTTTTTTGTTAACAGTACCACATCAATTTGCGTCAAAGAGTCATTCAAGGTTAACACGCTGGATTGTTTGCATATAGAGGGCATTGAAATAATAAGACATTTCCCAAAATGATTATTTACCGTTTGCGAAAAACTTGTAAACCGAATACCCAGTATAGAAACCGTAAGCCAAAAACAGCTTTGAAAGCAAACGTGGACTACCCAACCGCAACGATTCAGCAACCAAGTTTAAGCTACCTTTAAACGTCCACACTGAATCGGGCCTAAAATGGATACAGAAAGGGTCGTAACAGGCAATGACTTTGTAGCCTTTTTGAGTTATGTAATCTTTAATGTAAGCGTCTTCAAAAACGTGCAGTTCACTTGGGATTTGAATGTCTTTTACAAGTGATGAACGTATTAGGGTGTCATGGGTTCCGCCGCGTACTTCAAAGATTTTACGGGTTACAACCAAGAATAGTTTTAGCAGTTTAGGGTTTTTCAGCGTTGACCACACTTCTGTTCCCCAAACTGCTCCAACATGTTCATTGATATTTTTAGATGCTTTTTCAAACCAATTCTTGCATAGGACAACATCGCTGTCTATGAACATGAACCATTCCGTTTGTACAGCCATTATGCCTTTTTGACGGGCTGAAGCTCGAGTGCCATGGTCAAAAATCACTTTTACATTATGATGTCTCTTATTGTAAGCTTCCACTATTTCAAGAGTACCGTCTGTAGAGTATCCGTCAACTACAATCAATTGGTGGACTGGAACGTTTTTGTAAAGTGAGTCCAAGCATTTGATTAGCGCCCGCTCACTGTTCTTTGTTAGCAGAACCACATCTATTGAATCCACAATTTATCAGCCCTCCATTTCAGTTACACTAACATTTGTGTACACTCACATTTGTGCCTATAAGGTTTAGCCGAATAAAACATATCAGAATCACCTAAAAATTAAGAATTAAGGTTACCAAACGGGTGAACTTTAATAATGGTTTTTATAGTTTAGATTTGATTAAGTGTAAATATCAATTTAGGTGGCTAGTGACCCTCTTTGGTTATGGGAGCAAAAAAGGCAGTAAGTATAGTATCACGTTCACTTGTTCACGGCAAACCACACCATGCACAGTGGCTAATTACAAGAAAGTGTAACTATAAATGCTTAGGCTGCAACGTATGGAAAGAACAAGATAAAAATGAACTTTCCACAGAAGAAATTAAACGCGGCTTAGACATCCTTAAAGATGCAGGCATCATCGAGCTTGTTCTATCAGGCGGTAACCCTCTGCTTCGAAACGACATAGGCGAAATCATTGATTACGCTTCAGAAAGATTTATAACAACAGTTTGTGATAACGGCAGCATAGCCGCCAAAAAAATGGATCTTTTAAGAAAAGTTGACTTCGTTGCTATATCTATTGACAGCCTTGACGAGAAAAAGCACGATTACATGAAAAACGTTCCTGGCGCATGGAAAAATGCCATGGAAACAGTAGAAACTCTACATAAAGAGGGCATAAAAGTCAGCATTACCCCAACGATTTCTCAAAAGAACCTCTATGAAATCGCAGATATCACCACATATTTTACAAACAAAGGTATCCCTGTTTGGTATTGCCTTTACTCATATGACATGACTGGAGACCCTGACCAACTGTTCCGTATCGGTAAAGCCAATGACGAATACATAATAACCGACAAAGAAGCCATGGCTAAACTCTGCGACACATTAACTGAAATGAAAAAAACAAACAACCTAATCTTGATGACAGACAAACTTTTTAAAACCTTAAGAAGCCTCTACGCTGAAGACAAGCGAACGTGGGATTGCAAAGCCCTTCAAAGTTTTCTAGTTGTAGACCATTTAGGCAGAATCGCGGGATGCCATAGCCACACTTTTGCAGGTTCCATTTTTGATTTACCAAAAACCTGGAAAAGCGAAAAATTCAACGAACTTAGGGAACAATACAAAACATGCACTCAATGCACCTACCTTTGTTATGTTTTCTACTCGCTGTATGGTTCACCATCAGGACACATTGCATTAGCCCTGGATCAATGGAAAAACACGGCTCTTCTGCTTAAAAAAGAGAAGAGTTAAACTTCCAAATTAGTTAAAGGATCAACAGCAGCCAAGTTCCCGTTTAAGGGTTGCTTACTGGGCGCTTGTTCATTGCTTGTTGGAAGGATTACGCCTGTTTTAAAACCAACAATTTTTCTTGGTCCAGTATCTTTTGGTTTTTTTAGTTCAAATAAAGATGGCAAAAAAAGCACAAGTACAACTATCGCTGTAAACACTAGGAACACAAAGAATTGCTCCATATCCCCTTCCTTTCCCTCGATTTATTGATATTAACTTGTTTTAAATATAAAATTTTCCCTTCCCTGAATGTTCAGTTTTTTCCCAGCTACCACTTCGACCTGTTGCCATGCCGATTAGCAAATCTAAAAAAGCTTTTGTACAAATTAGCATATTGTAAAAGAAAGCAAAAATCAAAAGTGGCGCCAACCAATGAAGACGGGTTCTTCCATCCAAATATGCGCCAATTCCAACCTCAAAGAAAGGCGCAAAGTTGCCTACAAAACTGTAAAGTAGAATGGGAATTGAAAACCAAAAACTACCTACAGTAGAGGAGCTATACAAAAGTAATGGTATCCCCAAAAAAATGGAAACAAAAGACAACACTGGCAAAAAATAAATGTTCAATAAAAGCAAACCATCAATCTTTTCTTTCAGATTCAGCTTGCTACTTTTTAAAACGTTTAGCGAATGTTTAAAGCAGACTTGCATGTGACCACGAGCCCACCGGTGCCTTTGCCGCCAATAAGCCTTCCAAGAATCCACAGCTTCCTCGTAACATTCAGCATCGCCAATATAACGCACTTTGAAGCCTTCAAGAATAATTGAAAAAGTTAAATCGGTATCTTCTGCAAGCATGGATTCGTCAAAACCGCCTAAACGTTCAAGTATGCTTCTTCTAAAGCCACCGACTGTCCCGCCGAATTGCGGGATAAGACCTAATATATCGCGTGCTTCTTGGTCAACACGATAACCGCTTATGCGTTCAAGAGCTATCATTCGAGTAACTAAATTTTCAGGTTCATTTAGAACCACGGGTCTTCCTTGTACTGCGCCAACATGCGGGTCACAGAAGGGTTGTACAAGTTTTTCCACGATTTCTTGTTGTGGTAAGTAGTCTGCATCAAAACAAAGGACAATTTCGCCTTTTGATTGTCTAAAAGCATCATTTAATGCCATTGCTTTGCCTTTGCCGCCTTGAGTTTTGTTGCGGTGAAGAACTTTAATAAAAGAAAAGTTCTTTGAGTATTCATCAGCTATTTGTCCAGTGTTATCGGTTGAAGCGTCATCTATTATAGTTATTTCCAGCTTGTTTTTAGGGTATGTTAATTGGGACAGTTGCGTTATCATTTTGCCTATTACCTGTTCTTCATTATGTGCTGGCACAAATATTGCAACAGTTGGTTCAAACGGTGTTTCTTGAACCAAGTTTTTTTTGGGTTTAGGATTGTTTGAAAACTTTAAAACTGTAAAAGTGAAAATGTAATGACGAATCAGATAAGCAACAATAAAAAGGGTAACAAAAAAGAAGAACACTTGTAATAAGGTAACGATTAACAAGTTTGACCCCTCAAGTAACGTTTGAGTCTACAAAAAAACTTAAACTAAAAGACCAAAAAGGTACTATCCAAAATAGGTTAAGGAACGGAAAAAGAAAAGTGTAAACTACTTTAAACTGTTCCCCAAACAAATTCAAGCCAGCATAAGAGAAATTGAAAAAAACAAAGTTACATAAAAATCCTACAAGATTTCCAGCTACCAAAATTAATGTCTTTTTAGCTAAAGTGCCTTTTAATTGAAAAATAAGTGAGATGAAAAGGAAGTTAAATATTAGTAAGGTTATGGTTGATTCGATGCTCATTATCCTGTAAGACGCAATCAAACTTAGAGCGACAACAACTGCTATTAAAATCGTGAGTAATGCCTTGTGAATCTTCAGTTTCCTTTCCCTTCGCCTCAAAGACATGAAGTTTGAGTTAAGAGGTAATGCAAGCGTTAAGCTATTAAATTTTTAGAAAAGAAACTATTGAGTTTTTATTTTTTTTTTTTAAATTATTGACAAACACAAACTGTATTGTCAATAACTCTGCAAAGAACCTCAAAAACTTGGTCAGCGTTCAAATTATCAGTATCCAAGATAAAGTTGAAAGGAACAAAGTCTTCACCTAAATTAAAACCGTAAAGCTTTTTGTATATTGCTTTTGTTTGGGCTTCTTTCTCTTTTAGAACCGCGTAAGCTTGCTCAACAGGCATTTTATCTCTTTCAGCAACTCTTGCGGCACGCTTATCTAAAGATGCCATTAACCAAATTTTAAAGCCATCTTTAAGCAGCCAAGGCATAGTCCAACTGTCAAGCAACACGTTACCCAGTTTTGCGTATCCAAGAAGTTTACTGTCTACTTCTTTGTCAAACTGTGGGTTTTTGACACGTTTCTCCAGAAAATTTAAGCCATCTGGACTTTCCCACCAGCCCTCACCAGTTATTTCGTAACCAGCATCTTTAGCTAATTCTTTAAGCGCATCTCCACCAGAGTAACATTTAAGACTGTATCGTTTTGCAATTTTTTTAGAAAGTGTACTTTTTCCTGTTCCAGCCATGCCTGATATGCAAAGAATAAGGGGTTTGCGTGTAACGCATTTAAGAGTACTGTCTGTCGACATGATGTTGCCTCTCTGGTTATTCAATGGGATTTGTACCAATGATACGCTGCATTAGTAATCCAAGGAAGAATGACGATATGGGATACCAGTAAAGTACGGTAATGGGTCCAATTCCAGGAATGTATGCAACATAATTTGGTGAACCATCAGGCAGAGTACCAAATAGAGGTATCAAAACGAGCCACCAAACTGCAATGTAAATGAAGGATACAGCAAACTGCACCATTGTTGGTTTTGACATTTGAGCCTGCATGCTGTCAATTTGTGATTTCTTTTTCTTGAGCTTTTCAAGTTGCTTTTTATCGTTAGAACGCGCAGCGTCCATAGTTTCTTTACGGTATTCAGCCATTTCTTTCTGCATTGTTCGATATTTGTTCCAACCGATAAAGTAGCTGATAAGGGCTCTGTTAATGGTCGTGTTAGCGATTGCAATTACAAGCGCAATGGCCATTATAATTACTGTTGCAACTGGTGCAGTTGTAAACCAAGATATCTCTGTTGCCGACATTCTCATTCACTTGATACACTTGTTGTGTATGCGTACACTTCTTCCTTGTTTATAACCGTTTTTACTGATTTTACGTTCAACTTGCAGTTTCTGCTCATTATCGCTTCAATAAAGGTACGATTTTAGGCATGAAGCATGTGCATTCCTAAACAACATTGGATTAGTTTGTAGGTAATTAATAAAAGATTAAACTACTACATAGATAAAGAGGCAAAATATTAGAATGGCGACCGATGACTTGCATTCCTTACTTGCAAAGTTTGTAAAAACCAACGCAAACGTCGCCGATATACAGTGGGACAAAAGAATGAGCCCACGTTTACTGTTTAACCCTTATTCAACAGATTATGAAGAAAAAAAGAAAGCAGCACATTATTTCCTGCTTGCCGCATCAATTCTTGACGACCAAATGGTGGGATTTTCAGAGAACGCCAGAAACCTCCTTATTAACCTGCACGAGAAATTTGGAGCTCCAAGACTATTTGAAATAACTAAACCACACCTTTTCAATGAAGAAATCGTAAATTACAGTTTTTACAATTATCTTGGACCACGTAAAGAGTCTATACCTGAAACCTTAGCGGCAGTGAACATCTTTGTCAAATTTAAAGCTGAAAGAGACTTAATTCGTTACTCACTAAAGTTTGCTAAGCCCAAAGACTTTGTTGAAGAATTAACACGAAGCATTGAACGAATGAGAGGCGTTCATAGATACAAAGCGTGGACTTACATGCGTTGGATGGTGCGTCCAGAGCCTGACCTTGAAATCTTTAAGCGTTTTTCTCCTGAAGATTTACTAGTGCCCTTAACAAAAGAAAACGCCAGTGTAGCAATAAGCTTAGGCTTGATAAATTCAACTTCACCTTATTTATGGAAAGACGAAACCGCCGCTCTAAAAGCACAATCAAAAATCACCGAGTACGCTAAAAGAATTTTTCCACGTGACCCTGCAAAAGCAGATTACCCATTTTTCCTTCTGGGCAGATGGCTTAAACGTAAAAACCTTAACAGAAGCACCTTAAAAGAGGCATTGCAGTTTTTTGAACAAATCCAAAAAGTCACTGGACAGCCTCAGGTGCATTACCAGAAGTTGAGTCGTTACAAAAGTGGGTGGGAAAAAGAAACCGCGAGAATGCTAATGCGTATGCATATTCCTTATGGTTATGAAACTATTACTTTTCCGTTACCAGGCGACAAGTATACTCCTGATTTTATCTTGGATAAAGAAGTTAACGGTAGAAGAATTATTCTTGAACCGCATTATGAAATGAATCTCAAACAGTCTTCAAAATATTCCCTGTTTAAACAAACTTATGGGCACAAGTTTATGCTTATTTTGCTCTTGAAGAACGATTTAATATCATTCTTTAACAAAAGAAACATCCTCACAAGCGACGTGTGCGATGATGTGTGGCCAATAGAATTTGTAGGTTTGCTTGTAGATAAAATAAAAACAGGCGAATACGGGCAAGACGAGAAATAAGCCAGTTTTGAATAAAATTGCTGACTAAAATCAGATTTTAAAGAAAAAATAAAAGAGTAGGCTAAAAAAGCCTATTTTGTGGTTTATTCACCCAGTATTCTTCTGAACGCTGGGAACATTTCTGCGGCTCGTTCACGCATCAACAGTTCATAGTACTGGTATATGATACCTACTGATAGCAGGATACCAGTGCCTGAACCGTAAACGCCTAGGAAGTCTGCTAAGCCAGCTATTAAACCGACTATTATACCACCGAGCACTGTGACTACTGGAATGTAGCGTTTTAGTATTTGCTCGATGGGTCTTCCGCTACGTCGGTAACCTGGAATTTGCATGCCGCTGTCCATGAGTTGTTGTGCAACTTTGCTTGGACCTAATCCACCTACTTCTAGCCAAATTAGCGAGAAGATAGCACAGAAAGCCACCAATATACCAAGGTATCCTACTGCGCGCAATGGATCCATGGCAACGTTTGTAAGTCCGTTTGGTGGAGACATGAAATATGACAAGCCACCAACGTTTGTGACTCTTGGAACGTTATCCACGAGTGTTTCTTTGTAGTCACCGATGATTTGGAACAGCAAGTTTGTACCTGGTTCAGGTCTACCCATTTGTGACCAAAGCAGTTGGCTGAAGAAGAACACGTTTGCAAATAGCGCACTAGCGAAGATAACTGGCAAGTTGCTGACGTAGAGTAGTTTGATTGGGTATCTGCTGCGGAAGCCTTTGTAGCCTGCGTAAGTCATTGGAAGTTCAACGCGGACTCCTTGCATGTAGATGATTACGATGAATGTTATGATGGTTGCGATGAAGCCGATTAAGGATGGGAAGTATCCGCTGGCTGTGCCTACTACCCATTCGTATAGGGATAGTGAGCCATTCATTAGTTCAGTTAATGCACCTACGAATAAGCCGTTAGGTGGTGCAAACATTGACCATAATATGTTCTGGGCAACACCTGCCATGATAAAGAGGCTTATACCGCTGCCTAGACCCCAGCCTTTTTGGACTAATTCGTCAAGAAGCATTACTATTATACCGGCGGCTAGCAACTGGAAGAATATTACAAGCATTACGGGTCCAGTGATTTCACCATACATGCCACTGAGGATGTATGCTCCTGCTTGGACACCTGTTAACACGATAGAGAAAACTTTGCTTGCTGAAGTAAAGAGTCCTCTATCCTCAGGGTTTGACATGTCGCATTTGATAATTGATGAACCTACAAGTAGTTGGAGAATCAAACCAGCCGTCACGATTGGGCCGATACCCAACTCCATTAAGGTACCGCGGTTGGATGCAAAGATGACCCTCAATTGACCAAACTGGTCTTGTGCACTTGAGCTGACCCCGTACAGGGGAATTTCAGTCATCACTAAGAAGATAATTAAAACAAGCGCGGTCCAGAAGATTTTCTCGTTAAACGAGACTTTACGTTCGGGCTTTTTTATTTCAGGCAGAACTCTGCCTATTGGCTTGAACAGACTAAGGAATCTTCCGGCCATAGGTTAGCCTTACTCTCCGTTGTCTTGGGAGACTGTAATTACTTTTCCGCCTGCTTGAACGATTTTTTCTTCAGCTGATTTGGAGCAGGTTGGCACCGTAACAGTCAAAGGTTTTGTTATTCTTCCTGTGCCCAACAGTTTAGTGTAGCCCAACCCAGTTAAATCGACCGTGTTGGTTTCAGCTAGTTCAGTCAATTTTTGGAGATTGAGTGTATTTTCTTTCCTGTGAAGGCTTTGTGGAGATGTAAAGCCATGATTTCCAAAATAGTCAGGTTCAGAAGTTACAACTTTGCTCCAAAGGTGCTTGTGGCGACCCACTTTTCGGTTGCCTTTACTTCCAGCATCACGGTGTTGACCGATTCTCCCGTAGCCTTGTGTTCTTGAACCTCGTGTTTTCCTAATTTTTCTAAGTTTATGAGGCATATTCTAATCCGCTTCTTTGTTTATTGTTTGTTGTGAATTTTCCGCTTTCTTCAACTTTATTTCCAGTACGCCGTTCTTGAAAGTCGTGTGGATATCGCTGGGAATGACTACCTTCGGCAGATTTAAACTTTTATAGTATCTGCGCTCTTTTGATTTTGCTGACAGCGTAATTTTCTGGTCTTTCACATTTATTTTGAAGGATTCCTTATTAAAGCCTGCGATTTCTGCAACTATAGTAATCCAATTGTTTTCTTGAAAAATGTCAATTAACGGTTTAGGATCTACAAATTTGCGCTTGCTAAAGCTTTTGGGGGTCCTAAAACTTTGGGTAGAACGGACGCTTTTTGTGGGCTTAATGGTTTCAATTCGCAGGGTTTTAGGTTTACTTTTAACTGGCTTCTTTGCACTCTCGTTAAGGTCTAGCCACTTACGATTTTTAGTACTTCTACGCCATTTTGCACTCATTTTTCCCCCTCCAATTTACTTAACGCATTTCTCTATCGATATTATAAAACGTATCGCACATCAAAGGAGAAAAAACATCTACGCGGCAACTACAGAATCAACGCATAAAACAAAAACCAAACAGCAAAAAACTCAAAAGAAGACCAAGACACCAAACATAACACCACCAACACAGTAAACGCCAAAGTTTCAACGGTTTTAACAAAAAAAATAAGGCAAAACATATTGTGGTTGTGGATAAATGTTGTTGTCAGGTGTAATCACAAATTTTTAACTGTCAGTGTGAAAGCAAAATTGTTGGTGAACTTTTTGTCACAGCCTGAAAAATCTGAATTTGCTGCAGGTGACATTAACTTGCAACGTTCGGTTCTTCCCATTCCAGATAAGCCTTACAGAGGATTGATTGTTTATGATGCAAAAAATGTTGATGCAAAGTTTCCGCCTATACAGCCTATTAGACCGCCAAAAAAAGCTGCAAACATTGTTTTAATTTTGCTTGATGATGTAGGTTTTGGAGCTTCCAGCGCTTTTGGGGGACCAATCAACACGCCAGTTGCAGAAGCATTAGCTACTGACGGTTTGAGGTACACTAGATTTCATACAACCGCTTTGTGCTCGCCGACCCGTGCAGCTATTTTAACAGGACGTAACCATCACACAGTAGGAATGGGCGGCATAACCGAAATTGCCACAGCAGCCTCAGGGTACAACTCTATTAGACCAAACTATTGTGCACCCTTAGCAAAGATTCTAAAGTACAACGGTTACTCAACAGCGCATTTTGGAAAATGCCATGAAGTTCCAGTTTGGGAAACGGGTCCTATTGGACCGTTTGATCATTGGCCAACGTTTTCGGGTTTTGAAAAGTTTTACGGGTTTGTTGCTGGAGAAACTAATCAGTGGTTCCCTGAAGTTTACGATGGCAGATCAAGAGTAACACTGCCTGATGATCCCAATTATCATTTTCTGGTGGATATGACAGATCAAGCAATTAACTGGATACGTACCCAAAAAGCAATTGCTCCTGATAAACCGTTTTTTGTTTATTTTGCGCCTGGAGCTACGCATGCGCCTCATCATGTTCCTAAAGAGTGGGCAGATAAATATAAGGGCAAATTTGATGATGGTTGGGATAATCTTAGGGAGCGAACTTTTGAGAAACAAAAACAGCTTGGAGTAGTCTCTAAAGATGCTAAATTAACGAAGCGGCATAAGGAAATTCCTGCGTGGGATGAAATGCCTGAGAGTCTTAAGCCGGTGCTTAGTCGTGAAATGGAGGTTTATGCTGGCTTTTTAGAATTTACGGATTATCATGTTGGAAGACTGCTTGATTCATTGAAGGACTTGGGAATTCTTGATGACACAGTGGTTTTTTACATAATTGGCGATAACGGTGCTTCAGCAGAAGGCACGTTAAACGGCACGTTTAATGAAATGACCAATTTTAATGGCGCTTCAGCTCTTGAAACCCCTCAATATTTAATGGAGCATCTTGACGAGTTTGGCGGACCAACATCTTATAATCATTATGCTGTAGGTTGGGCGCATGCCATGTGTTGTCCTTATCAGTGGACTAAACAAGTTGCGTCTCACTTTGGCGGTACCAGAAACGGAATGATTGTTCATTGGCCTAAAGGAATAAAATCAAAAGGCGAATTGCGCCACCAGTTTCATCACGTAATTGATGTTGCGCCTACTATTCTTGAAATCGCTGGTATACCTGAACCAGAGTTTGTGGAAGGTGTAGAGCAAAAACCGATGGAGGGCATCAGCATGACGTATAGTTTTGAAGATACGCAAGCACCTGACCGTCATGATGTCCAGTATTTTGAAATGTTTGGTAACCGGGGAATCTACTATAAAGGCTGGACAGCAGTAACTAAACATCGTACACCCTGGCAGCTTGTAGGCCAAAAAACCGTTGCTTTTGATGATGATAACTGGGAACTTTATGACACGACAAAAGATTGGACTCAATCTGAAGATTTGGCAAAACAAAACCCTGAAATGCTTCATGAATTGCAGCGTCAATGGCTAATTGAGGCAACCCGCTATAACGTTTTACCAATGGATGACCGAGGTATAGAACGTTTCATTCCTAAATTAGCAGGCAGACCAGAGATGGTAAAAGGAAACATTCAGTTCTTGTATCCAGGAATGATTCTTAATGAAACTGGAGTTATTGACATAAAAAACAAGTCACATTCTATTCTTGCCGAAGTTGAAGTTCCATCTGCAGACGCTTCAGGAGTAGTTGTAGCTCAGGGAGCCAATTTTGGCGGTTGGGCACTTTACTTCTTAGATGGACATCTGAAATACTGTTACAACTTTTTAGGGCTTGCCCTCTATACTGTAGAAGCTCCAGATTTGATGCCGCAGGGAAAACATCAGGTCCGCATGGATTTCAATTATGATAGCAGCGGTCTTGGAAAAGGCGGTACAGCAACCTTATTTGTTGATAATAAACAAGTCGCTCAAGGCAAACTAGAGCACACCGCACCCATCATCTTTTCAGCAGATTCCACCTGCATGGTAGGCGACAAAATTGGGGCGCCCCTCTCAAAAGACTTCAAAGACCAAAACAACAAGTTTAACGGAAAAATCAGTTGGGTGCGCATAGAAACAGGAACAGAAAAAACAGAACGCCAGATTAGCCCAGAAGAATGGGTTAGAGTTCACATGTCAATACAGTAAGAGATTGTTTTTGGGTGCTTTTTTAGCCAATACGACCTACCCCCATTAGTGTTTTTGGTTGAAAATGCACTGATAGAGTCTACCCCTCCTCTAAAGTATAGACCCCCTATAGGTAACTGCAACGAGTTTCTAATAGCATCCAAATAGGTCAGTATGAAAAATAAAGCATTGATGGCAACGAGAAACCTGATGGACACCACAAATCAACGCTAAGTTTTTGTGCACAAAAGATGAAGATGTGAGTTTAGGCTTTTCTTCTTGCGCCGCAGTTTGGGCAGAAAATGGATGCTTGGGGCATTAATGCGCCACAGTAACCGCAGGGAATCAGAACGACCTCTTTCACTACTTCTTTGATAACAGGCGCTTGTGAAGAGGCGACTATGGGTTTTTCTATTAGAACTTCATAGGTTTCGGTGTGCACGTCGGGTCGGCCTTTAACGTCAAAAACTGATGTTAGGTACCATTTGACGTAGCGGTCTATGCTGTAGCAGGTTTCTTTGGCGGCTGTTGGTATAAGCAAAGCAAAAGGGTAAGTTTGGTTTAAGCCTTGAGAAAGACGCGTGTTTTCAAAGAAGACATGTTTTGTTTTGTATATTTCGCCGCTGTCCCAATATTCAGATTGTTGTGTTCCGTATTGGCTGCTGGTAATTCGAGTTTTCTTTACGCTTTCAGAGCATGTTAAAATGACAGAAACTTCAGTGACTTCGATTTCTTCTTCTGAACTTATTGTTGCTTTTCCACGTAATTGTTCTCCTAAAGAGAATTTGTTTTTCTCTAAAAATAGGTCTAATGTTGCGTTTGGCGTGGAAACTTTATCGGATAACCATTTACGGAAGCTCATTTAGCCATTTTGTAATTCAATTCAGCTTTAAAATGTTTGGCTAAACTAGACAACAAATGAAATATTAAAGTTGAAGTTAAAAATTTAAAAAATAAACAAAAAGATTGACGCTGATTGTTTAGATCATGCGTTTAACTAAGTCGTTGATAGCTTCACCGCGGTATCCTGCTTCGCCACCAGCTCGGAAAGCCTTTTTGACGTTGCCTTTGAAGCCTTTTGATGGTGGGTGCAGTTTGAACAGTGGAGTCATAAATGGCAGTTTGCCGTGTTCTGCTTTTCCAGTCATTATTGCATCTGCAAGTTCTTCGAATGTTTTGAAGCCAAGTTTTCCGATGTATTCGGCGTCAAGTTTCTTGTTGCCTGCGAGGCGGGCTCTTTTTTCCAGCATTGCAGTAACGGTCTCTTTGGTGACTTCGCCCCATGTTACGTAGCTGTTGACTCTTTGCAGCATACCTTTGTATGATGGGCGGTCATCAATGAGGATTGCGTGGTTAGTGTGGTCCAAATGAAGCAGTGTTAAGGTTTCGCGTGCTTCTCTTTGTGCACTGACTGTTCCGCGGATGCGGACAACTGCTATTGTCTTGTATTGTTCGTCTTGTTGTTGTGCCATTTTACTTCACCCAATCCGCTGTTGTAATCAAATTATATGTTTTGCGTAAACCGTCAAAGATTGCGCATGCATATGAAGGAACTGTTCTTGTTGAACCGAAGCTTCTCATCCAAAGGTCTTTTACGCCTGCTAAGCCAAAGATTGTTTTTGCGACTTCGCTTGAAACAAGACCTAAGCCTCTTGGACCTGGAACGATGACAACACGGACACCACCGCATTTGCCTTCAACTTGGAAGGGCACGCTATGTTGTTGTCCACAGCTGCATTCCCAACTGCCGCAACCACGTTTTACTGGAACAATGTTTAGGCGTGCGTTTGCTGCTGCTTTCTCGATTGCGTTGCGTACTTGACCAGCTTTTCCGTTACCTAGACCAATGTAGCCGTCTCTATTGCCTACCGCGACGATTGCTTTGAAGCGTGATTTTTCGCCTGCGTCAGTTTGTTTCTGAACCAAATTTACATTGATAACTTCTTCCTGAATGTCTGGAAGTAGGGCGTCAACGATTTGTGGTTCGGAAATCTTTATGCCGCTAAGGAAAAGGTCTTCCATTGTAGTAATCTTGCCTTCTTGAATCATCTTGCCGAGACGAGTTTTTGGAACCCACTCTTCAAGATTAGCTGTACGTCTATCGCGATCTTCTCGTTGTTGTCTACTCATTCTTTCTTCTCACCTTTAAATGACGCAATTATGTCGGCTTTAACTTTTGTGAAGTGTTCAGGTAATTTTTCTGGGGCAATACCTGCTTTAAGGTATGCTGCAAACTTTTGGTTGTACTCTTCAGAGCCGACACCAAGTTTCTTTGCATACTTTGCAACTTGTTCACCCTTTATGCGGTCCTTAACAATTTTTGTTTCACTGTAAGGAACTTCAACACCTGCATCAACAACACCGCTTAACATAGCAAAGATTCTTGCACCCTTTGTTGGGGAAACAAGACCTGCATCCAAGATTGCTTCTTCAACGCCATTGTTTTTAGCTTTCAAACCGCAAATCAATCCAGTTAAGTATGCTGCTGGAATGTTGCCTGTTGGGGCTTTCCAACCGAACAGTTTGCTTAACTCTTTGCTGTTTGCAGCTGCCAATACAATGTCGCCTGCTGGTTTTGCTTGAATTATTTGCACGTTAGCATTCTTTAATGAACCTCTTGCAACTAAGCGCGGTTTTCCTGAAACAACCATGCCTTTGCGGGCTTGGTAATCAGTTTTGCCTTCGCGCCTGCGTCTTAATTGTACACGGTAATTTGCATTTTTTGCCATCTTAACGTTTCCTCCATAGATCCTTTGCTTTCAAGTTACGCTCTAAGTCAGCAACAGATTCAAAGCGTCCACTGCCAGCCATACGGTAAAACTCTGTGTATGTTTCTTCAGTGATTGTACGGTTTGCTTTAAGCTCGCGAAGTTTACGGCGTAATGAACGGATTTTAATCATCCAAGCCTCTTTCTTGGTTACAACAGCTCTTGGTGAACCAGTATAGCTACCTGGACCTTGACGTCTACCTTTGCGTTTCTTTTCGCGAATAACCTTTGCTCTTGAGCGGCTAACACCTTTTTCAGGTAATGAAACTATGACTTTCTCGTGAATCAATTTTTTAATTTCTTCACGTGTAATTGCGCCTTCAACGTCATCAATGCGTTCAGGGTCTATCCAAACGCGGTTTTCACCGGTTTTAAGAATAGCTGAAGCAAGGCGTCTTTGACTGGATAGGTTGGTCATTATTTCTTCTTCTCCTTAGACTTTTTGGCCTTTGCTTTGTCCTCTTTAGCTTTAGGTTTCTTTTTTTCTTCAACTTTCTCTTCAGCTTCTTCTTGCTCATCCTCGGCTTCTTTTTCGCCTTCAGCCTCTGCTTCTTCACCAACAACTTTAACGTTGAGGATTTTGATTTGCAGTTTTTCAGCTTCAGCGATGATTAAGGCACGTTTTCGGTTTCCCACTGTGTGAGCAATACGAATAGCTTGAGTGTTAGGGTCAACGGCAGCGACTGATTCAGCATTGTAAACGAGGACTTCTCGATAGCCTGATGGGTGTAAGTAGCGGGCAACTTTTGGTCCTTTGTAGCCTGTGCTGGGGCTTGCTGGCCAACCTAAGATTTTTCGGCGGACTTTGTTGTCTAAGCCGCGTGCTCTTCTCCAGCTTTCGCTGAATTTGTCATATCGCCAGCTTTCGGGTCTAAGGAAAGCAGGTTTCTTGTTGCGTGCGCGTGCTCTTGTTCTGAGTGCTTTGCGCTGTAATTGTGGTTTCTTTTCAGTCATTATGCCATACCCTCATTTCTTTCATAAATGTACAAGCCGTCAAGGAAAACACGCACGTCTTTGTTTCTGACACGTGTTGCTTGCTCAATGTTGGCTGCTGTTTGGCTTACGTCTTCCAGGTTTATCCCTGAGACAATGATGTCGTCTGTTTCAATTTTGACTTTAGCGTCACCAAGGATTTTTACGTGTCTTGCTCTTCTTTCACCAGTAAAGTTTTCAATCAGGACACTTTTGCCTTCAAGCTTTACAGATATTGGAAAGTGAGAGAACACAATCTTTAGCTTGTAAGAGTAGCCTTTGGTCACACCTGTAATCATGTTTCTTATGTGTGAATAGATTGTGCCGACAAGAGCAGATTCCTTTTTACGGGGCCACTTTGCCGAAACGCGAACATCTTTACCTTCAGCATCAATTGCAATTGGAGCATAAGAAAAGTCACGTGTTAAAGTGCCTTTTTCGCCTTTTACACTAACTACTTTTCCTTGTAGACTAACGGTAACATCTTCAGGAACCTGAATGGTTCTAGATATTTCTGGGAGCCGCATAAAAAACACCTTAGTACACGAAGGCTAACAGCCTTCCTCCTACGTTCTTTTGTTCAGCATCCTTGTGTGCAATAACGCCTTTAGAGGTTGAAACAACCATTAAGCCTACGTCTCTTGATGGAAGGAACTTCTTTTCCCAATCTTCGAATTCAGTGACTTTAGATGGGAAGCGTGGTTTAATTGCGCCACACTTGTTTATTCTGCCTAAGAGCTGAACTTTAAATTTGCCTAGGCGGCCATCATCGATGAATTCGAATTCACCTATGTAACCGTTAAGCTGCATTATACGTAAAACGCGGCCTAACAGTTTAGAGGCTGGGCTAATGATGCATTCGCGTTTATTGCGCATCTCGTTGTTGATTATTGTTATTAATCCATTTGTTAAAGTATCCATTGCCCTAGCTCCTACTCATATTTTTTGAATCCTAATTTCGGCGCTGCTTCTCTAAAACATTGCCTACATAAATATAAATCGTAACGTCTGATGACTGGTCCATATGCACCGCATCTAACGCATGGTCGTGAACCTTTGCCGTATTTTCGTTCTTTTTTAGTTTGCTGTTTTCCCATACATTCACACTCTAGTTTATACGATTTCTACTCCTAAAGTTTGTCTAACATACTCCATGGACTCTTCAGGTGTAAGCAAATGCTTTTTGCCGATGTGCTTTGTTTGCTTTCGACGAATCTTTATGCGTTGACCTGGACGATTAACTGCAACACAGATGTCCATACCGAAGATACCGATTTCAGGGTCATACTTTACGCCTGGAATGTCAATGTGCTCTTTTAAGCCGAATGCAAAGTTTCCAATTTCGTCAAATGCACGTTTTGAAATTTTGTTGTCAACGACTGGAAGGACCTTCTTTAAGAAGTCCAAGCCTTTTTCGCCACGTAATGTTACAACGCATGCGATTGGTTCACCTTGTCTGATGCCCCAGTCTCTGATGCTTTTCTTTGCTTTTGCTTTGTATGGTGCTTGACCTGAGATTTCGTTAAGTACGCGTGTGGCTTTTTCAAGCGGTTCGCCTGATTTGCCGATGTTGAGGTTAACAACCACTTTTTCAATTCGTGGTTGCAGCATTTTGTGTTCGGTCCATTGTTCAATTTGGGCTTCTTCAGACAACTGTGGTTTCCTCCGGTTCTTCTGCTACTATTTGGGGTTGTTCGTTGCTGCTGATGGAAAAGATGAATTCCAATATGGTTTGGCAACGTTCACCTTTGTCGTCTTCGATGACGACTAGGGCTTGTCGACGTTTCTTGGCTTCAGTCTTTTCTATTTCAACGATTTTACCTTGAACACCAATGTTTTTGCCGCCAGTGATAACTGCAGTGTTGCCTTCTTTTGTTTTGAGTGTTTCAGCAACCTGGCCATCTGCAAGGTTTATGTTAAGGATGTCGAAGGTTTCGTATGTTACTTCAACTGGGTTTTTAGTGTCTGCAACTTTGATCAGCATGTTTGTGCCGTCGTGAAGTGCAATTTGAACGCCAGCTGATGTGACTGTCTTGTTTTCAACGCGGGCAAGTTTGTATTTTGCGTCTTCTTTGCTGATTGGTGATACAACTAATCCTTTGTGTGAAGGTACAACTCTGAAGTACTGGTTTGAGTCTGGCATTGAGATAACATCCATTAATCCAACTGGGAAATCATCTTGTTTGCGGACTATACCGTTGACTTGAACTTTGCCTTCTGACAGGATAAGTTTTCCTTCTTTGCGTGTACCTGCAACTCCAAGCATGTCACGGAGTACAAGTGTCATAGGTAAACATTTTTGAAGTGAATGTGGACCAGATGAAGGTTTTACTACCCATGGTGCTTCTTTTCTGTGAATAGGCCAGTATTTTGGTGCTGGCTTACGTTTCAGCCTTGCTGTTTTTCCTTTTCTTCCCAAATTTATTGTCCTCCCTCAGTTTTTTTAGGGGTTTTTGGTTTAGCACTAGGCTTAGATTCGGCGTCTTTTTTTGCCGCTGGAGCCTTTTTAGCTGCTGGTTTTGCTGCTGTTTCGACTTCTTCTTCAATGATAACTTTGCGTTTTGGTTTTGCTTTAATGGTTAGTGCAGGTTTCTGTGTTGGTTTTGGAGCAGCTTCTTTTTCTAGCGGCTTCTTTCTTCCAATGATCGCTTTGCGTTTTTTGTCGTCCAAGTTAAGGTTTTTAATCATAACTTTGGAAGGATGCACTGGAAGGAAAATGTTGGTGCCATCAACTTTTTCACGTGTTAAGCCTTCAATGTAAATACGGTAAATCTTTAGATCAATACGGGAAACTTTTCCTTCAAATCCCTTGTTGTCACCGCGTTGAATGTGAACGGTGTCACCTTTCCTTACTGGAAGAGTTTTTACGCCTTGTTTCTCAGCTAACTCTTTTGTAAGTGGAGCAGCCATTAACTTGTGACGTATATGAGCTGGGGCGTTGAATAGGCGTTTTCTTTGTTTGCGGGGGTTCTTAACTTTAACTTGCATATTTTTTTCTCTCCTTACACAATTATGCTTGAGGCGCTGGCGATTCTTGGCCATCTTTCTGCAGCCTCTCTTGCGACTGGTCCCCTAATTTCGGAGCCTTTCATTTCGCCTTCAGGAGTAATGATTACTGCTGCATTATCTTCAAATTGTACCCAGACACCGTCGACTCTGCGGAATGATCTTCTTTGGCGTACAATGACGGCTTGGAAGATTTTTTTACGCATATCTGGTGAGCCTTGGCGTACTGAAACTGTTACTTTGTCGCCTACTGTGGCTGATGGGTAACGTCTCAGGCGGCCTTTGTAGCCCATTGCTTGAATTAAACGGAGAACTCGTGCGCCTGTGTTGTCAGTGCATCGAAGCTCAGAACCGGCTAGTAAGCCTCTGCTGATTTTTTGTCCGTGAGAAAGCATGCCTTTTGCTGTAAGGGCTCTCTGCTTTGCCTTCGCTGCACACATATTACGTGGTCTCTCCTAATTTTTCAACAACTACGAAAGATACTGTTTTGCTGATTGGTCGGCATTCAGCAATTCTTACGCGGTCGCCTTCTTTTACGTCGATGCAGGGTGGGTTGTGTGATGCTATATGACCGTGTCTTCTTTCGTATCTTGAGAACTTTGATGAGAACTGCATAAATTCTCTGTCAACTATGACTGTTTTGTCCATTTTTGCGGAAACAACTATTCCTTCCAGAATACGGCCTCTTATGGCCAGTGTTCCATGGAATGGACAATTGCGGTCATCGCATGTTTTTTTAGGTTGCTTGAATGTTAGAGACATTACCATAACCTCTTAATGCTTTTTTTAAGTCTGTCCTCTGGTCTTCCAACCAAAAGTTTACCGTCAATTTCAACGATTGTACCATCATTGAATGTGAAGTTAAAAACTGTGGATTCTTTAACTATGCTCTTTGTTTCGCTTTCACTGTCTAAAGTGAAAGTGTTTTTTGTTTCCCCGATAACTCTGCCGCTTAATCCAAGGTAACCAGGATGATTACTTTTAGCGACGTGAGCTGCCGTGCCGATAAACTCGTATCGGATGATGTCTGGGGTTACTTTCATTAATCTTGTTTCTCCTTTGACTGTGTCACCTTGGACTTTTTCTCAGCTTTTTCTGGAGCTGTAGCCCTAAGGTTAAGTTTCGCTTCATTCTCGACAGTGAGAATTTGAGCGATAGTTTTACGCAATTGTCTAACGCGTGTTGGATTTTCAACAGCGCCGCCTGCACGAATCATGGTTCTCATGCGTGCAAGTTCAGTGCGTAATTCTACAAGTTTTTTTGTCCTATCATCGCTGGACATGTTAATGATTTCATGGAGACGAATTATCGCCATTACTCTTTTGCCTCCTCAGTTGCTTCAGCTTTTTCTGCAGATTTTGCTTGTTTGGCTGGTTTAGGAGCGGGTGTGGCTTCGTCGGTTACTTCTTTAGCTACAACGGTTTCTTCTGGTGCTGGTTCAGGTTCAGGAGCTGGTTCGGGGGCTTTTACTTCTACGGGGGCTGGTTTGACTATTTCTTTTTCTTCTTCGGGTGGCAATGCTGCGACTATTTTGATTTTGTCTGGGAATTGTGCATCTGGAGGCATAATTTTAACGCGAACGCCAATCATGCCTGGTTTAAGTTGAACGTGTGCTTCAGCTTTCTTAGTGAAGACTAATGCTGGTTCACCGCATCTGGGGAAGTATCCTGCGCGGAATTTTTCGAATCTTGCGCGTTCTGTGCGAAGTTTGCCGCTGATGACAATTTCGCAACCTAATGCGCCTGCTTCCATAACTTGGTTAAGTGCCCAAAAACCTGCGCGTCTAAAGTGAACGCCTCGCTGCAATGCGGATGAAACACGGTTTGCAACGACTAATGCGTTAAATTCTGGAACTTCAATTTCAGAGACGCTGATTTGTGGGTTTGAAAGTTTAAAGTTTTCTTCTAATGATGCTGCGAGTTCTTTGATTGTTTCTCCGCCGCGACCAATAACTAAACCTGGCCTCATGGCGTAGATGACGACGTGAGTTCCAAGTGGAGTTTTTGAAAGGTTTACTCCACCGTATCCTGCGCGTTCAAGTTTTTTCTGTAAGAACTCGTCAATTTCTGTTCTTTTTATTGATTCAGTTATAAAACGTTTAACTATCGACATGCCTATTCTCCCGGTTTCTCGTCTAGGACGATTTCAACGTGTGTTGTTGTTTCGTATTTTGGTGATGCTCTGCCGTGTGCTCGTGGAGTGAAACGCTTAAGTTTCATACCTGGATAGGCAGCAGCGTGCATGATTCTTAGGCGGTCAACGTCTAAGCCTTTGTTTTCAGCATTTGATTCTGCTGCTTCGACAACACGGAGGATGTGTTCTGTTGTTTTTACTGGGTATCTTCCGGCAAAAGTACGGACTAAACCATGTCGGTGGCCGAGTTTCTTATTGTATCTTGCGTAGGGGACAGCTTTTTTCATTGCGATGACGTCACGCAAATATTCTTTTGCGGTACTAAGCATCATACCCCTAACAGCACGGCAAACTTCTCTTGCCGCTTTATGGGATACCTTTAGTTCTCTTCCGCTGGCTTTCGCTGTTTTTTCCGGATTTAATGTTTCTTGAATGATGGAGTATCCCCATTTTGGCATTTCTATATCTCCGATGCGCAAACAAACACGTAAACGCGATTTATATGGCTTTCCGTATCACAACTAAGATTTTATCTGTATCAGGCCAATAAGCATCCCTGCGAGGGATCAATTCGAACGCGTGAGGTGTGTAAAGACTTGGGAGTGCAACTAAGCTAATATAGTTTTTCCAAATACATCCACCAAGAACAAAAAGAGCCCTTAAACACAAGAATTTAACAAGACACCCAAAAAACAGGAACTATAACTGTTTTTTTGCCAAATCAGCAATTGAATAGTTTCACAAATTAGGTGAAGTGACGTGACATAATTGATGCTAATTAGGTAGCCCTTTTTTGTTAAAAAAGCCTTCACCTAAAAGACAATAAAAGCAAAACTGGGATAAAAATCGTTTCAGAGAACTTTAAAGCATTAAATAGAGCCAACAGGGTTTGTGTAGTCACCATAATAAGCTTCAGTCACTTGTTTTAGGACCAAGAACTTAAAGAAAAAAATGTAAAAATGAAGACTACCCTGTACCAGTAATTACAACATTTACACTAAAAGCCGTTATGCCACTAATGCTAGTACTAACACTTAATCTTAAAATGGCAGCAGTTGTTTGATTAGCAGCAAGTATTGAGCTTTGTTTATCCCAAAGAATCGACATTGAATCAGAGGCTGCAACTGGACTCCAACTACTTGTTGTCATAGACAAAGTTAACGCTACATCCCCCGTATTTTTAATATAAATTGTTTTAGTAACCGACGAACCAGATGATACTGAACCCCAATCCAAACTTGTTAACGCTTGAGTGCATTGACTGTCTGAGAAAACTGCAAGGTTGGGATTGGACACTACAACGGTTCCACTGGAAGGAATAGTTCTTGACACGTTTAGTAAACCTGTAGAAATGGAAACTAAAATTATAACAGACAAAATTGCGATTATAACTGGTGTTGATAATCCTTTCCAAAAATGATAAGCCAAAAATTAACGCTCCTAAAAATATATCGATATAGCTACAAAAAGAGCAAGTAGCACCACAATAAACAATTAGATTAGCCATTTATAAAATTTAAGTAAAATATCGAACAAAACTTTTAAACCAAAATTATCACACAAAAAAATTAATTGAATAACCGATTGCAAGCCTCCAAAAACAAAAAATACAAAGTTTCAAAGCCCGTCAAAGCAAGCAATGAAAAAACAAAAGACAAAGCCCAAAACAGGCAAAAGGCTTTTTAAATCAAGCATCCAAAGTTTTTTAATTGCTCATTTAAATATTTATAGGCAAACTTGGGGACTAATTATATTAATTTATTTATACATCATAAGCAATCACATTACAGAGGATAGCACAGCATGGCTTGGTACGATGACCCAACAATCGTCATAATAATTGTTCTAGCGGTAACAGTGATAATAACCGCAACCATGTCAGTGCTTTTTGGAATGAGACTAAGGGGAAAAAAGCCAACACAAGAAGAAAAAACAGTCAAAGACCCCAAAAACATAGATTTAGAATTCACTAGCGCCAGTTCACCTTTTAGAATTTCTAAAAGTATCCAATCAACCACTGCCTCAAACGCCAAAGACGAATTACGCATTTTAGATTTAGAACGCGAAATCTTAGGTGACTCAATCAGGCGACTTTATGAAGCGCAAGCAGAAGGCAAAATAACCGAAACCGAACGCGACAGACTTGCAATAACTTACAAAAACCGCATGACTACAATCAAAGATTCCATAGCCAAAGACGAAACCATCGTAGCATTACACGAACTTGAAGGAATGCAAGAAGATTTAATGCAGCTCTTCAGTTCACGCTTCGGCGAGTTAACCAGCAAAGTCGAGGAACTTCGGGGAAGAATAGACATTAAACCTATCAAAGAAATCCCTGTAAAAATGCCAGCACCTGCACCAATACAGATGGAATCTGATGATGACGAAGAAGAGGAAGAAACCGCGCCTATAAACAGTGAAGATAAGCCTAAAAAGAAGCCACAACGTAAAACGGCAACAGAAAAGCCAGATGCTAAAACTGAAGCAGAAAAACGTATAGAATCAATTAGAAGTGAAGTTGAGAAAGTATTAGACAAGTTAGGACAGATGGAAATTGAAAGCTAACGCAGATTTAATTGTGGAAGCAAAAAAGAACGCTGCACTTGAAGCAGTCAAACACGTCAAAAACAACGCTATTGTTGGCTTGGGAAGCGGAACCACAGTAGCTTTTGCCATAGAAGCCTTAGGTGAACGAGTAAAAAAGGAAAACCTGAAAATCATGGGGATTCCGTCCTCGTATCAGGCGTTTCAGTTGGCAGTTCAATACGGCGTTCCAATTACGACTTTGGATGAGCACCCAGTAATTGACGTAACCATTGATGGAGCAGACCAAGTAACTCCGGAGCTTTATCTAATAAAAGGCATGGGAGCAGCTTTGGCAAGAGAAAAAATTGTTGCCGCAGCAAGCAGATTCAACATCATAATCGTTGACGAAACAAAACGGGTCAAAATTTTAGGCGAAAACAACCAAGCCGTACCAATCGAAGTTTTACCCGTCGCAGTTGCACTTGTAAAAGCCAAAATAACCGCACTTGGCGGAACCTCAGTTGTACGCGAAGGAAAAGGCAAACTTGGCCCAATCGTGACCGATAATGGCAACTTCATTATCGACGCTAATTTTGGGTTAATTCAAAATCCGCAGGAAATAGCAGTTAAAGTAAAAATGATTCCAGGCGTTGTCGAAACAGGATTTTTTGTCGGATTAACAGACATTGTCTACATTGCTACACCGAGCAAAGTTGAAAAAATCCAAAAATAATTTCAATTTTTATTTTTATACAAAAAAGAAAGCGGTTTTAGCAGATTCTTGGCACTGGGTCTCCCACGGGTCTTGCGATTATGCGTTTGCCGCCCACAACCGTCTGCATTGCCACTCCCTTAAAAGCGTCAGTGACTTCGCCAATGATTTGTGCATCTTTACCCTCCCCTGTTTGCTTCAAAAACGCTAACACTTCTTCAGCCTTCTCTGGTACCACGCCGAAGAGCATTTTTCCTTCGTTTCCAACTTCAAGAGGGTCTAAACCAAGCATTTCACAGGCTGCAACAACGTCTTTTCTTATAGGGATTTTGTCTTCCTGAATTAAGATGCCTATTTTTGATTTTTCGGTAAACTCATTTAAGGCGTCAGCTAAGCCGCCGCGGGTTGGGTCCTTCATGGTTACGACGCCTCCGACTTCGCCGAGAACCCGTTGCACTACTTTGTTTAGGGGTTTAACGTCAGATTTTATGTCGCTTCCAAAAGTTAGCCCCTGCTGTGCAGAAAGAACGGCTAACCCGTGGTCACCGATGGTTCCTAATAAAATTATTTTGTCGCCCACAGTCAGGTTTGAATCAAGAGCCCAACGAGAAGAGAAATTTGGGCTATATTTTTTTACTATATTGAGATTGCTTTCAAGCGCTGCTGAGCGTCTGCCGATTCCGGAAACGTTCATGACGCAACCGCCTAAACTGCCTTTTTCCACAACTTTTGTGTCGCCGGTAACTATGCCTACGCCTGCTTCAATGAGGGTTTGGCGCATGCTTTCCAATATTCTGTCCAAGTCAGCCATGGGTAAGCCCTCTTCTAAGACAAAACCTGAAGCTAACGCGTATGGTTCGGCACCTAAAGCTGAAATATCGTTAACTGTACCAGAGATGGATAAGCGTCCGATGTCGCCACCTGGGAAAAATATTGGTTTTACGGCGTGCGAATCGCTTTTGAAAACTAAATCGCCGATTGCTGCAGCGTCATCCATGGCTTCTAGAGGTACGTCTGCGAACAGGTCTAAGCCGCCAAAGTTCTTGACGATGTGATTTTTGACTAAGTCATGCATGACTGTTCCGCCTGCGCCATGCAGCATTGTTATTTTTTCGTTCTCAGTTTTCATCTAAAAGTCGCTTCTGTTAAGTAAGCTTGTGATTGGGAAAAATAAACTAATCGCAACAAAAACAATTTTTCAGGGGTGTCATTTGCTGATAATTCAATGTTTAGGTGATGTTGCAACTTAAGGTTTAAATGAATGGATACAAACTAACATATCCGCGAAAGCAAAAACGGTAGGCAACGTGTTGCCGGGGTAGCCTAGCCTGGCTAGGGCGCCAGACTCATAATCTGGAGACAAAAGGGGCTAAACGCTCTTTGCCAGAAGTCGCGGGCTCGAATCCCGCCCCCGGCACCACAAACATCGATTATTTATAAGGGAAAAATTTACGGTTGTATTATTTGTACCTGCTTTTTAATTTCAAAGCAAACTCTTCAGCCGCTTTGAGGTCATCAGCGTTGGGTCGGCCTTTATTAATGCCGCCAAATAGTTTAAGAAAGCTGTTCGTATCAAGCCCGTGGCAGTTGAAGTCGTCAACTATCAAGTAGCCCTTTGTTTGCAGTTTTTCATGTAAGGCGGTGTGGATTTTTGTTTGGTAACGTGGGTTTGATACTCCGCTGGTGGAGAAAATAAAAGCGTTTTTGCCGTTAACGTTTGGCAGTTGGTCGGCGAAGTCCAGTAGGGGCTTGTAATGTTTTCCGCTGTCTATTCCAGCGCCAAAACCTATCAGGTCATAGCTGCCCAGTTGCGAAACGTTAGTTTCCTGAGGGGTTTTTATTTCTGCGTTAAAGACTTTTGCGAAAACGTCTGCGATTTTCTGGGTATTCATATGATGATACGAATATACAACAATCAAAGTTTTCAAACTAACCATTCTCCTCATGATGTACAGTTACTGTGATGTTTCCCTTCTTTTGCCCGCTCTCCGCATAACGGTGAGCTTCAACAACATCTTCTAATGGGTAAATTCGGTCTATAATTGACTTTATTTTTCTCTCTTCAAGAAGACCGCCAAGATAAAGCAAGTCTTCAGGGCTTTGATTGGAAGCACCAAAAATCACTTGTTTGTTACCCTTCATCGAAACCCAGCGACCACGAAGCATATCGGAAAGGCTTGGGTTTGCTAAAAGGTAGCGTCCATTCGGTTTTAGCGACTTTAAACTTGCATAGAAAGGGCTTTTTCCAATAACATCAAAAATAACATCGTATGCTTCACCGTTTTTTGTAAAATCCTCTTGAGTAAAATCTATAACGTGATTTGCGCCGATAGAACGAACCATGTCAAGTTTTTCTGCCTTGTCAACCCCTGTTACTTCAGCGCCAAAATATCTGGCAAGCTGAACAGCAAAAGTTCCTATACTTCCACCTGCACCCACAACAAGCACTTTTTGACCACTTTGAAGTTTTCCTCTTCTAAGAAAATAAAGCGCTTCCAATCCAGCAACAGGCAAGACTGCCGCTTCTTCAAAACTCACGTTTACAGGTTTTTTTGCAAGTGTGCCTTCTTGCGGTTTAACGGATAAGCATACGTACTGGCCGTTTGCTCCCATGTGGAATCCAGTTGTTCCAAATACGGCATCACCTTTACGGAAAGATGTTACGTTTTTGCCTGTTTCCTCAATTACTCCGGCTAATTCTTGCCCCAAAATTTGTTTTCGAGGTTTTCTAAAACCTAGCCATAACTGCATTGGCAACCGAAGCCACAAAGGCAATTTTAATGTTCGAATTTCAATTTCTCCTGCCGTCACCGACGTGGCGTACACTTTTATGAGGACCTCGTCGTCTTTTGGAGCAGGTTTGTCGATTTCTCTAAGTTCAAGAACGTCGGGAGGACCATAGTTTGTGAATATAACTGCTTTCAAGTCTTGCTCAGAAATGATTAGGTGATTGGCAAGTTAATAATTATCTATTTAGAATAAATAGAGAAAACTTTGGCTGCAAACAACAGGCATCAAATAGAAATAAAAGCCGCCAATCATGACAATACAACAAACAAACAGTCTTTAGGTGAAAAACATGAACTGCCCAAAATGTGGAAACGTAAACTTTGAAGGCGCAAGCTTCTGTTCAAAATGCGGCGCCCAACTAACCCAGACAAGCCAATTCCTAATCGTAACCACTCCAACAGTTGCAGGCTACAAAATCAAAAAAGTTCTCGGCTTAGTCACAGGCTTGACCCCGCGAACAAGAGGCATTTTTGGCCAGTTCATGGCAGGATTTGAATCAATGGTTGGTGGAGAAGTTACAGCTTTCACTTCTGAGGTTGAAAAAGCCCGTTGGGAAGCCATCGAACGCGCCAAAAATCGTGCATTAGCACTTGGCGCAAACGCAATCATCGGCATGGATGTAGAAACCTCAGACATGGGCGTTCAAAACGGGATTATGCTTTTCTCCGCAACTGGAACAGCGGTAATAATAGACCCTGAAACTGCCAGCGAGTAAACAAAATTGAGTGATAACAAGCCATGGCTTAAACATTGGCCGCCAGAAGTGCCCACGCACATCGATATCCCACAGGTGCCGCTTCAAGCTGTTTTAAGCCAAACCGCCAAAAACCTGCCAGAAAAAACAGCCATCACCTACGGAGAAAGAAAAATTTCTTATGCTGAACTTGATAGGCTTTCAGACAGGTTCGCTGTTGCCCTTGATGAGTTAGGTGTTGAAAAGGGTGAGCGGGTGGCAGTGTTTTTGCCGAACATTCCACAGTTTGCAGTAGCCTTTTTTGGGGCTCTTAAAGCGGGTGCAGTGGTTACAACTGTTAGCCCGCTACATCGGGAACGTGAAGTTGAGTATCAGCTTTCTGATTCAGGGGCACAAACCATAGTTATTTTGGATTCCCTTTACCCAATTGTTAAGAATGTTCAAGAAAAAACTCCGCAAAAAAACATTATACTAACGGGTTTAGATGATTTTGGTTCAGAAATAGCAGGAAAAAGAAGTGATGCTTTGTGGGACTTCAAAGAGTTAATCGAAAAAGCAACCGATAAAGCACCAAATGTGCAGTTTAAGCCCAATGAAGATTTAGCGGCACTCCAATACACAGGTGGCACCACAGGCACCGCAAAAGGTGCCATGCTAACCCACACTAACCTTGTCTCAAACGCGTTAGCTTTCGCCACATGGATAAAAGGCACAGCCCAAGACGTTTTTCTTGCCGCGTTGCCGCTGTTTCATATTTACGGCATGACAACCAGCATGACCACCCCAATTAGCCTAGGCGCAGAAATAGTTTTACTGCCCAAGTTTAACCCACCCAAAGCCCTGCAAACCATAGAAAACAG
This sequence comes from Bathyarchaeia archaeon, assembly GCA_050108115.1. Taxonomy (GTDB): domain Archaea; phylum Thermoproteota; class Bathyarchaeia; order Bathyarchaeales; family Bathycorpusculaceae; genus Bathycorpusculum. The sequence goes on from JBNIDP010000001.1 coordinate 1,321,014, forward strand.
CAGGGTTACGGTTTACTGCGGTTCCCCAACCATGTACGCCATACTACTTACAAACCCAGAGCTTGAAAAACACGATTTAAAGTCAATTCGCGTATGCATATCGGGTGCGTCTCCTTTGCCGCCGCAGATTCAAAAACAGTTCATGCAGGTTACAGGTGGGTTTCTTGCTGAAGGTTACGGATTAACTGAAGCTTCTCCTGTAACTCACTGTAATCCCGTGGATAAGTCCATGAAAACCGTAAGGGTTGGCTCCATCGGGTTGCCTTTGCCTGATACTGAGGCACGAATTGTTGATTTGGAAACTGGAAAGAGGGCGCTTGCTGTTGGCGAGAAGGGCGAGTTGGCTGTTAAGGGTCCACAAGTCATGCTGGGTTACTGGCAGAAACCCGAAGAAACCGCACAAGTCCTCCGTGACGGGTGGCTACTCACAGGCGACATTGCCTACATGGATTCTGACGGTTACTTTTACATTACTGACCGCAAAAAAGACCTAATCAAACACAAAGACTACAGCGTGTACCCCCGAGAACTAGAAGATATCTTGTATGAACATCCAGCAGTGAAACTTTGCGCGGTTGTCGGCAAACCAGACCCTATAGTTGGAGAGGTCCCAAAAGCGTTTGTCGTGCTTAAAAATGGAGCGAATGCGACTGCCGAGGATTTGGCAGGTTTTGTTAACTGCAAAGTTGCACCTTACAAAGCTATCAGAGAAATAGAGTTCCGTTCTGAGTTGCCGATTAGTTCAGCAGGCAAAGTTCTAAGACGCACCCTAAAACAAGCCCCGCAGACTCGAAATCTATAAGAGAAAAAAGCCGCCTTTTTTAAGAAGATGCTTATCCTTGCGCGTTAAACTAAACATTACAGGAATTGTTCAAGGAGTCGGTTTTCGTCCATTCATTTACCGTACAGCAGTGAAAAACGGGTTAACAGGTCATGTTAGAAACATGGGCGATGCTGGAGTAGATGTGCTTTTAGAAGGCGCAAGCCAGAAAATCGAGCGGTTCATGCAGGATTTAGCCAAGGAAAAGCCGCCTCTGGCGCAAATTGACCAAGTCACCAAAACCGTCCTAACAGGCAAAGAAGAATACTCGCAATTCACAATTATAAAAAGCTCTCAAACAGCGGAACTTTCAGGCTCTATTATTCCACCAGACATCGCCATATGCAACCAATGCCTAAAAGAACTTCGAGACCCCGCTGACCCACGGCACGACTACTTCTTTATCACCTGCACCGACTGCGGACCACGCTTCACCATAATCGAACGCCTACCATACGACCGAGAAAACACCACCATGCGCGAGTTCCCTATGTGCAGTTTCTGCCAAAAAGAATACAAAGACCCAGCAAACAGGCGGTTCCACGCCCAAACTGTAGCATGCCCAAACTGTGGACCACAAGCTTACCTAACAACAAACATGGGCGAACTCGTTAAAACGCGGGACCCCGTTCGTGAAGCAGGCAAACTGCTCTCAGAAGGAAAAGTGCTTGCAGTTAAGGGGTATGGCGGCTTTCACATTGCATGCTCTGTCAAGCTTGAGGAGCCGTTGCGCAGGCTACGGGAGGCTAAGCATCGTTGGGAGAAACCGTTTGCAATTATGGCACGCAACTTAGAAGCCACAAAAAAGTTTACAGAAGTGAACGAAAAAGAAGAGGAACTCTTAACTTCACCAATGCGTCCAATCGTACTGCTAAACAAGAATGCAAGCTACAATTTTTCGCCGTTAGTTGCGCCTCACCTGCACAATGTAGGTGTCATGTTGCCGTACACGGGGCTACATTACATGCTTTTTGACCAAGTAGATGACCAAGCTTTTGTGATGACCAGCGCAAACCCTCCAAACCAACCAATCATCAATGACAATATCGAAGCACTACGAACTTTGGGCGAGAATGTGGACTACTTTTTGTTTCATAATCGCCGAATTGCTCACCGCTGTGATGACTCTGTAATGCGCATTCACCAAGATAGCCAAGTATTTCTGCGCAGAAGTAGGGGGTATGCACCTGCACCAATTAGGCTAAAAAAGAAAACAAAACGTTGTTCAGTGGGTTTTGGGGGAGAACTGAATGATACTTCTTGTGTTTTACTTGAAGATAAAGCCTTTATCAGCCAACACATCGGCGATGTTGAAAACGTTGAAACGTGCACTTTTCTTGCTGAAGCTACAGAACATCTATTGCATTTGATTAATGGAAAAGCAGAGGTTTTAGCTTGTGATTTGCACCCTAAATTTACTACCACTGCTTTAGCTAAGGAGTGGGCTGAATCCAATGGGTTGCCGCTTGTTAGGGTTCAGCATCACCATGCCCACGCCGCGGCTTTGATGACGGAACACGGGTTAGACGAAATAGTTGGGGTTATTTGTGACGGCTACGGTTATGGTCTCGACGGAGAAGCATGGGGCGGCGAAATCCTCATCTGCCAAGCAGGTTCAACAGAGTTTAGGCGTCTTGGACATTTGGAGCCTCAACCATTGCTGGGCGGAGACTTGGCAAGTCGGTATCCAACGCGAATTGCAGCAGGAATCCTACAAAAAGCAGGCATAAACATAGAAGAGTACCTGTTAGGTAACAAACAACGTTTGCCTTATGGTGAAACAGAAGCAAAACTGATTCTAAGCCAACTGGAAAAAAGCCTTGACATCATTCAGACGACCAGTTGCGGGCGCGTGTTAGATGCTGTTTCAGCAGTTTTAGGCATATGCTACAGGCGTAGCTATGAGGGCGAAGCAGCTATGAAACTGGAGTCTTACGCGTTAAAAGGCACAGATGCACTTAACCTTAAACCAAACATAAAAAATGGCATGTTAGAAACAACCAATCTGCTAGCTATGATTTATGAAAGCAGACAAAAAATTTCAGCAATGGATTTGGCTTATTCAGCTCACGTGTATTTGGCAAAAGGTTTAGCTAAGTTAGCTGTTGAGAAAGCGCAGGCAGAAGGCGTCAAAACTGTTGGGTTTTCTGGCGGCGCAGCGTGTAATCAAATCTTAGCGGGAATAATGCGTGAGGTTGTAGAAACGGCGGGGTTAAGGTTTGTTGTTCATGAGGCGGTTCCAGCTGGCGATGGCGGAGTTTCTTTTGGTCAGGCTGTTGTAGCTGGATTTTCATGTTTTTAGACCAAACAATTTTTATCGCTGTTTTGGCGTTTTTAATTGTTTGATGTTTATGTGTTTAGCTATTCCCGCTCTAATTATGAGCGTTGAAGGCAACCGAGCCAACGTGGATTTTGGTCAAGGCGTCTTGCGGGACGTGAACGTGTCTCTTGTTGACGCTAAAGTAGGTGACTACGTGCTTGTTCACGCGGGCTACGCTATTCAAGTTGTTGAAGAAAAAGAAGCCAAAGAAACCCTGAAAATCTGGAAAGAAGTTTTAGAAGCCGACAAACAATAAGTTTGGCGAAAGGGTATGGAAGAAAATTACGGGTTCAGAGACCCACAAGTTGCAAAAAATATTTCACAAAAAATCAGAGCATTAGCAGTTGAAACAGGCGACGTCAAATTTTGCCATGTTTGCGGCACGCATGAATGGACAATTACCCATTTTGGTTTACGCAGCCTTTTGCCGCCCGAAGTTGAAGTCATTGCAGGTCCAGGATGCCCAGTTTGTATTATACCTGCATCAGAAATTGACGAATCAGTACAGTTAGCCCAAAAAGGAATTGTAGTAACATGTTTTGGTGACGTACTGCGTGTTCCAGGCAGTGAATCTTCTCTTTTAGAAGCAAAAGCTGGCGGCGCTGACGTACGAATAGTATACGCTGTTTCTGACGCCATAGAAATGGCAAAAGCAGAACCAAACAAGCAGTTCGTGTTTTTTGCTGTTGGTTTTGAAACAACTGCGCCGTCAACAGCTGTTGAAGCCCTTGGAAAACTGCCAAAAAATTTCAGTTTTTTGGTTTCTCACCGTCTTATTCCCCCAGCGATGGAGCTACTGCTTGGCGTAGAGGATTTGCAGATTGACGGCTTTATTGCGCCGGGTCATGTTAGCGCTATTATCGGTTTAAAACCCTATGAAGTATTTACTAAAGTGTACAGGATGCCAACGGTTGTCGGCGGATTTGAACCAAACGACGTGTTAATGTCAATTTATTTGCTTATGCGTCAAATCAGCCAAGGCAAAGCACTCTTAGAAAATGAGTACCCACGGGTTGTTAAGCCCGAAGGTAACCCTAAAGCGTTGGAGTTAATGGACCGCGCGTTTAAGGTTTCAACTGGTAGTTGGCGTGGAATTGGCAAACTGGAAAACTCGGCACTTCTGTTAAAGGATGAGCTTGACAGTTTAGATGCCAGAACCAAATTTGACGTTCACGTGGCTGAGGGCAAAGATATTTTGCAGGGATGCCAGTGTCATCGAGTAATTATCGGTAAAATAAAGCCAGATCAATGCCCACTGTTCCTTAAAGCTTGCACACCCTCAAAACCTGTAGGCGCATGCATGGTCTCAAGTGAAGGAACCTGCCGGGTCTGGGCAAAGGCGGCAAATCAATAAAAAATTAAATTTTTATTTGTGGAGCAACTTTGACCTTTTTTGGTTTTTTACCAAGATTTTCAGCAAACAACAGTGTGTTCATTGTGTCTTCAAAGTTTTTCTCGTTCATCCGCATTAGTGTGCTTAGGCGTTCGTATGTGTCGTTGTCGATTGCTTTGGCATCATGCATTTTGTCAAGTTCTGCTTGCTCATTTTTGAAGACTTGTTGTTTTTCAGTTTTTTCTTTGGTTAATTTTTCTACAGCACGTTTTATTTTTTGCTCTTGTCTTTCTTTACGGGTTTCAGAAAGAAGCACTGCAGCTACTAGGAAAACAACGATTGCACCTAAGGGTAGAACCACGTAAGTAAAATCAACTGGCTGCATACTAAACCCCGTTCATATTTTATACAAAATACAGACTACTATGTATATACTAAAGGTTATGAATTGAAAATAGTGATTAAAAATAATGAAAAGGTTTTGCTTTTCATCGTTTTTATTGGATGTTTTTTCTTCGTATTAGCAGGTAAAGTAGCAACGGAGCGCCTATGAAAGCAGTTATTGCACCTACAGGAATCACTAACGGTGGAATCAACTGTCTTGCCAATATGTCGGCAAAAAGTAGCAATATTGCCCCAAAAAGGCTTGAAGCAACAACCAAGTACCGTTCATCACTACCAATAATACTACGACAAATATGCGGTGCTAGTAAACAAATAAAACCGATTGCACCAGTGAAGCTTACAACAGTTGCTGTTGACAAACAAGCTGCAACCATAATAATTATTCGAACACGATTTACTTCTACACCTAAACTTTTAGCTGTATCATCACCCATCTTCATAATATTAAGGTCACGAGACAAACGCAGGTTAATAATCAAACAAATGATTAAGGCACCAAGTATGTAGGGTAGTTGCCACCATGCTGCCGCTGAAAGGTCACCCACCGCCCAAAATACGGTGGCAGTAACGGCGCTGTCTGCCGCAAAATACTGCAATATTGTGGTACAGGCTTGGAAGAAGTATGATACGGCGATACCTGACAAAATCATCATTGTAGGTGAAGCGCCGCGCCTTTTTACGAACAAAAGTATAACGATAACTGGAATTAGAGAGAAAACAAATGCGTTACCAATCGTCATGAAAGGTCCGTTCATGAAGCCTGTGCCTAAAGTTATGCCGATTCCTGCGCCAAACCCTGCAGCGGCAGAGACACCCAACGTGTAAGGTGTAGCGAGGGGGTTTCTTAGAATTGCTTGAGTTGTTGAGCCAGACATGGCTAATGCTGCACCAGCCAAAAGACCTAGCAGTACTCTAGGCAATCTTAAGTTCCATACTACATTATCAGCCAGTGAGCTTACTGTTAACCAGTTTGGGAAAAACCTTGCAAAGATTGCACCGTAAGCTTCAGTGAAAGAAATTCCTGCGGAACCCAAAATTAGAGAGACACCCACAACAAGAATAAGTAAAACTATACAAACACCAAGAAATATTCCGCGTTTTGCCAATAGTTTTTGGTATTTTTTCTTTTCATCGGCAACATTAGAAACGGGTTTTTGAGAAGAGTTTATTGAGGTTTTGTCCACCATATCATAGCCGCCTTTCTTTTTCTAATTGACCAGAATTTTCCGTTTTCTTCTACAAGAGCACTTTTCAAGTAAGTTTTTAGTTCAGCTTCTTTAGTATAGGGTATGCTGTAGATGTCAGAAAAACGGGAAACTGCTTTTTCAAAACTGTTATAGCCCTGTTTTGAAACATGGTTCCAAATGTCCACGTTAGCGGTGATGTCTAAATCGTACAGTACATTGTAAACATAAACGTAGTCAGCCCAAAGCGAGGCAGATTCATGGTGAACCAGTTTTTGTAGTTCCAAATCATCAAGCCATTTTGAGGCAGACAAGAAGAGGTAAACACGTTTTGAAGCAATAGCGTTCATTTTTGTTAATGCTTTCTCAATGTCAAGCATGAAAAGCGAGAAAGAAGCAACCACCACATCAAAAGGACAAGCAACATCTTGAGAAGTTAAGTCTTCAAGAGACTTGTTAATGCAGTGTATGTTGTGTACACCTTCATTTTTGGCGTTGTTCTTTAGAAAGTCAAGCATGCTTTTTGAGGGCTCTAAAGCTGTAATCATTTTTGTACGTTTAGCCAATGGTATAGTTAAGCGTCCGTTGCCTGCGCCAACTTCTAAAACGGTGTCTTCTGGCGCCAATTGTATACGGCTTAACTGGTCTTGGGTTAATTGACTCATTTGTGGAGTATTTTCATTATAGTTGCTTGCGCATTTATCCCAGTAGTTTGAGTTAGTGCATTCGAGTCGGTGAGTACTTGAAAGCATCAGTTTGCGCAGTTCAACCCAGTTTATCACATTAACCATGGCTAAATCAACTATTTTCAGCAAAGTTTTCAAAATAAAAAAGTAAAAAAGAGAATGCGTTTGGCACTCTTAAGTTGCCCCGTTAGGTACGCCTACCACGTCGCCGTTGATGTTTAATGCTGGATACAGGAAGACGCCGCTGTTGTCAAGGTTGTAGTCTAAGCGGAGGTAGTTGGTTATGTATTCTTGGTGTATTGTTTGTGGGTTTAAGTCACTGAATTGTTCGGGGTAAAGTGTTGCGGCTAGGTAAACTGCACCTAAGATGCCGCCCATTGCGTTGTTTCTGAAGTCTCCTGCGATGATGTAAACGTGGTTGTTTTTGACTGCTGTTAGGTCGGCAAACATTGGTTGTGAAATGTATTCGTGTAAGCATTGTTGCATGCTGGCTATGTCATCAACGTTGAGACCTTGTGCTGGGTCTGCGTAGGTTATGCCGCTGAAAGTGTAGCGTACTGTGTGTAGGAATATGTAGTCAGGGTCATTTTGAAGGATCCATTCTGCATCAATAGATAAGGAGGATGAGTTAAAGTATGACGTCATGTTTGATGCGATGTTTTCGCCGCCGCTTAGAATGCAGACTTGGCCTAATGTGTCAATTGTCGCGTATGCTTTGATTGTTGATGAAGGAGTATAGGGGTAATTTGTTAGAAGAACTGTTTGTTTTTGGCTGTCTGTCAGTGTGTTTGCTGTTGTGCGTATTGTGTTGGTTATGTTGAGCAGCCAGTTTGCGTAGTCTGTTGCTTCATCAACTCGGTCAAAAATGTAGCCTGCTTTAAGAATGCCTTGCAGGAATGCAGAATCTTCAGGGTTAGTGACGTTTGGATAGTATAAGCCTAAGAAGACTACGTCGACGCCGGCGAGTTTGGAGGCTTTTTCATCAATTGTTGCAGGAGAATTTGAGAAAGTTAACAATACATCGGGGTCTAAGCGGAGAACTGCTTCATAATCTGGATTGTACATTTGACCCACTGAGACAATTTCATTGGCTCTTTCTGGGAAATATATTGATTTTAGTTGGTCAACACAAAAGTCAACGCCGACAACTTTGTCTTCAAGTTTAAGGATACGTGCCAATTCTGCTTGTTGGATGTATTCAACAATTATGCGGTTAACTGGGAGATGAACAGTAATTAGTTTTCCGTTACCGTCAAGTAGGTTAATTTGGGAGGCATCGCCGTTTATGAGGGCGTTTATTTGGGTGACATCGTTTGAGTCTACTTTGCCGTCGTTGTTTGCGTCAGCATAAGTGGTTGAGGTTGCTGTGCCAGCGATTATTTTGTTTACGTATTCTACGTCTTGTTGGTCTATTTTGTCATCCATGTTTGCGTTTCCGTATACTTCAAGCACTAGGTCCATTGAAGCAATTGTTGAGGGTGTCGGTGTTGGAGTTGGGGTTGCTGTTGGTTGGGTGGTAGTTGTTGGTTGAGGGGATTCTGTGGTTTGGGGTGTTTCTGTTGCTTGAGGGGTTTGTGTTGTGGTTGAGGTTGGCGTTGTAGTTGGTTCTGGTTCTTCTGTGGGTTGGAACCAGTTTTGGCTGTAGCCTACTGTTAGTGAACCGATAAGGATGATTGCGAGTATTATGCCTAATAGGAAAGATTTTTTCATTTAAATCACAAACGTGTTACCCTTCTCTATAAAAGTAATACTTATATGTTGTGTTACCAAACAATCAAAACGTAATACCTTTATACGCCAAACAAACACAACATACAATGACCCCTAATGAACATAGAAGTACAACAAGTCACCTTCAGCTACAAAAGCACCAAAAACCTCAACGCCATATCCCTAAAACTCAACAAATCAGAAATCCTCGGACTAATCGGACCCAACGGATCAGGAAAAACAACCCTAATCAAATGCATAAACAAAATCTTAGAACCCAAACAAGGCAAAATCATGCTTGGCGAACAAGAAATAAAAAAACTCAGCCGAACCCAAATCGCAAACCACATAGGATACGTACCCCAAAACACTACCTACAACCAAGAAACTATAACAGTTTTTGAGGTCGTAATGATGGGCAGACGACCACACATCAACTGGCAAAGTAGCGAAAAAGACACAGAAAAAGTCTGGTCAACCCTCAAAACACTTGGCATTGAGCATCTTGCCATGCAAAATTTTTATGAATTAAGTGGTGGAGAACAACAAAGAATCTTAATGGCAAGAGCCTTAGCTCAAGAAGCAAAAGTTTTGCTGTTAGATGAACCTACAAGCAGCCTTGACATTAAACATCAACTGGAAGTCATGGAGTTAACGCGACAATTGGTCAAAAAAGAGAACCTTTCAGCCATGATGGCAATACACGACCTAAACCTTGCGGCACGTTTCTGCGATAAAATTGTAATGCTTAAAAAAGGCGAAATATACGCTGCCGGAGACGCAAAGACAGTTTTAAATATTGAAAACATAAAGCAGGTTTATGACGTGAAAGTAGAAATAAACTATAGCAATAATGTACCTTATGTGATACCCATCTCAGCAATAAACTAAAAAAAGTTAATGTGCTTTGTTAAGACCTGCCTGAAATAGTTCCAAATATTTGGCGACGTGGTATCCATCTACTAAGCCGTGGTTAGCGTTTACAGAAACTGGCAACAACTTTTTATTTTCGTGTTCAAAAAATTTGCCAAAAGCAATTTTTGGAATGCTTTCATTGCAGCGAATGTTCTTTTCATGCTTAACTCCGGTAAAGCTAATCCATGGGAGCGTGGTGTAATGAATAACATCAAGCATTCTTGCGCCATCGTTAGCCCGTAGACCTTGAGTTTTTTGGACTTCAGCAATTTCGGCTGTTGCTTGCTTTTGAAAAACATCAAAGTCGTTGGTGTACTCAAAAAGGGCAAACCCAAAGGTGTTGTCTGGTCTTCCAACGGTGGTGCTTGCATGCACACGGTCAAACAGCCAAACATCGCCGTCGATAAGTCTGTAACGGAAGTTCTCAATCCTGTTTATTGCTTTGATTGACTCGAACATGTAATAAACAAAAAATGAGAAACCAAGCCGTTTGCAGGTCTGGTAAGCCACTGTGCAGTCCACGTTTGTTACTATGCCAAAGAAAGGGTCATCACAACTACCAAAATAATCAAAATATTCACGTCGCGACCAAGTTTGAATGTCAATTTTGGTTTTCATTACTCTCATGCCAACTGAAAACAATTGCCCTTAAAAATTTTTAGTTTGGTTTACTGGAATTTGCTTCAAATCATCGGCACCATCTTGTTCTTCACACTCGGGCTAGCAGGAGCAGTTTATGCAGTTGTTGCATTAGTAGGAGCAGTAAGAGAAGCGGAACCAAAACCCAAAAAACCTCCACAAAATACAACATCGCCGTGAAAAAACAAAATTTTAAGTTGGAGCCTTCGGCGGGATTTGGACCCGCGACCATTACCTCATCGGGATTGGCTCCTTTAAGCCAACCTTACCAAGGTAACGCCCCACCGGGCTAGGCTACGAAGGCACATATGTGTTGTTCTTCGTGAAACAATGCGTCTTGTCAATAAAATGCTTACGGTTTAAACGCGACTTTCAAGCAAGCTAAACATGCACAAAAAAGAAACAGAACAGAGTTTGACATGCTAATGGCTTGTTTTTGCGCCAATAGGACCTACCCCCCCTTAGGTTTCTGCATACAACTGCTAATAGCATCCAAATAGGCAGCAAATAGGTTGGCTTTGAATTACCGCATAAGGTATTCTAAAGATTACTAAGCCCATAAAAGCTATGTACTATGTACTTCAAAGTTTTCAAAGAAAAAATGGTGAAGCGCTTGTTAAGGCAATGCTTTGTTGGGTTAAGACAGGCAGGGTTCGGGTGTTTCTTGGGGTGTTAAGGGTTTTTCTTCTTGCGGCGGGGTTTTGTCGTAGGAGCGTTTTAACATTATCGGTGTTATTATGGTTGTTATGATTATCATGCCTATGATTGCTGAGTAAACGCTTTGGCTAATTACGCCTGCAGAGATTGCAACACCCGCAATGATTAAGCCTACTTCGCCTCTGGAAATCATGCCAACACCGACTTTGTATGCTTTGCTTTTGTCTTTTAGGAAGAAGAGTGCTGGAATGCCACACCCGACCAGTTTGCTTGCAATGGCAATTACTACTAAGGCTATAAAGAAACCGTAGAAGAACCAGTCTGTGGTTAAGAAACTTTGAATGTTAAAGGCGGCGCCTGCAAGTGCGAAGAAGACTGGCGAGAAGATGGTGCTGATTTTCTTTGCGTATTCCCGTATTTTTTCGATAGAGTTTGAGCTTGCAACTGCCATGCCAGCTGCGAATGCACCAACAATTGGTGAAAGCCCTAGTGCTGCAGCTAATGCGGCGGCTCCAAAACAGGATGCTGTTGCGGCTGCTTCTACGGTTTCGTCTGAGCGTCCGCGTGCTGTAAAGTTAATCAGTTTGGGCAGAATGTAGGAAGCGGAAACTACTAAAATGAGCCATACTGCAAGTGAAGCAAAAATTATGCCAAACACGTTGAGTGGGTCTATTGCGGTGGCTGGGCTTGAAATGAACGAGACAATTACACCAAGAATTGCAAGACCAAGAACATCGTCTACTACGGCGGCGCTGACCATTGTTTTGCATTCTATTGTTCGAGTCTTGTTTAATTCTTGAAGCACAAGTGAAGTAATCGAGATACTTGTTGCAACTAAGGCAGCCGCTATTACCAAGCATGCGCCGGTTTCAAAACCCAGGAGAGTTGAAAACCCGTAACCCATTGCAAATGGAATGACAACGCCTAAGGTGCCGATGGTGAAGCCTGATACACCTACACGGCGAAAGTCGTTGAAGGTCATTTCTAAGCCTGCTACAAAGAGGATTAGTATGCCGCCTATTTCGCCGAAGGCTTGGACTATTTCGTTTATTTCGATTAGGGGTGTACCGTTTATGTTGATTATAGAGCCTAGGGCGAATGGGCCAAGGATGATGCCTGCGAATAGTTCGCCTAAAATGGATGGAATTTTGATTTTTGTGAATAGTTCGCCTAGTATTTTTGCTGAGAAGACTAGTATGCATATTGTTACTGTTGCTCTTAGGACTAGGTCTAGTTCGGCCATTGGTTGTGTGCTCCTTTTGGGTTTTTGGGCTTAAAAATTGTTATCGCCTTAAAGATATAAATATTGCTAAACACCTATACAATTTTTATATTAACAAAATAAATTATCCTAAACCAAAACAAACACGCAAAAACCAAAAACAGATTAAAAAATAAATTACTGCTCTTTAACAAGCAAAGTAACACTATCAACACGAGCAGAACAAATCTTCCTAATACCCCGCTTACCCCGAGCATACTCAACATCAAGAAGCTTCAAATGCTCCAGCAACTTTACCTGCTCACTAATGTAAGCTTGACTTAACCCCAACTTTTTGCCAATAGTAGAAACATCAAGAGACTCCTTTGAAAGCAACATAAGCATCCGCATCGTCGTCGCAGTTAACGCGTCTGCCACTTTAACGGCTTCTTCCCCTGAGAGCACAAGTTCTTTTTTAGAGTTTTCTTCGGACAACATACAATTCACTACTTAGTTATACTAATTCGTAAATAACAATACTAAAAACATTTTACTTATATTTTTCTACCAACACAAAAAAATACAAAAAAACATAATAAAAAATCACTTAAAAACCCACGGGTAAACCCGATGCATAACTTCCAACACATTCTGCGGCGGAATAATACCTTCTTCGCACATCAATCCGTGAATGTACCTGTTAGGCGTAACATCAAAAGCAGGGTTACGCACATCAAGCTGTTTTGGAGCATCAGACCAAACCTCTGCAGGACTGCGTTGCTCAATACCCTCAAGCTTCCCATACAAAGTGACCGGGTCAAACTTGAGAAGCTCCGAAACCACATACAACGGTTTGCGCGCCTCATGCGCCAACACCGCAAGACCGCTTGTGCCAACCTTGTTAACTACGTTTCCTTCAGAAGTAATCGCATCTGCACCAACAATCACCATATCAGCTTTTGCAATAAACGTTCGAGTAGCTGAATCAACAATAAACGTGGTCTCTATTCCATGTTCAATCATTTCTCGGGCGGTGATTCTTCCTTGGAAAGCTGGGCGGGTTTCGGTACATATTACTTTGAAGTCTTTGCCATTCTCCTTTGCTTTTAGAAGCATTCGGGTTGCCGTTGAGGAATGACAATGCGTAAAGATAGTCATCCCGTTTTGGATCCGTTTGGAACCAATTTCTGCTGTGCGTTCGCGTGAAGCATCAAGTTCACGAAGAAACTCATCAGCGCCAACAATTAACAGGTCAGATAATTCGGAAACCTTTTGGTTACTACTTTGTTGCACTTGCCCAATTAGGCAGCGGACGGCGTTTCGCATTAAAGGTTCAGTTTCTCGTGTCTCAAAAATCAGTTTCTGAGCTTCGAAGAGTTCAGTTAGCAGTTCCGTTTTGGTTTTTGCTGTTGTTTGTTGTGCAAGGACTTGGACTGCTTTTACGGCTGCGATTGCGGCGTTTCTTGCTCCTTGAACTTCAAGTTTGCGTATTTTTTCGGCTGTAGCTTTTACGGTTTCCATAGTTTTTCACTTGACGCTTGGTTTTTGGTTATGTAAGGTATTGGATGGTGAAGCATATAAGCAGATTGAAACAGACTTATGCTTGTTGAGACTTAGATGTATCCAAGCAGTGACGATTTAGGCATTCTTGAACCTTTCATTGGACCATGGTACGTTTCACTAAAAAACCCCAAAGAAGCCCAAAAAAAGGTCCTAAAAGAGTTGCTTGAAAAGTATGCTCAGACAGAGTACGGCAAAAAATACGGCGCCCAAAATATCAGCACAATTGAGGATTACCAAGCAAAAATGCCTATAATCAACTATGCAGGTATGCAACCGTATCTTGCAGAAATCCAAAAAGGCAACTACCAAGCCTTTCTTTCTGAACCAGCTGAAACGTGGGTTATGACACGCGGTTCAACAGGAAAACAATCCAAAGTCTTGCCAGCCACGCAAACGCATCTTAAACAGATTTTCTCCTGCGGCGCTAGAGGTTTAATCAATTTTGCTGTTCGGAAACAAAACTTTGACGTTTTTACTGGAGTCATTTTGAATTTAAATTTCCCTTCTAGCGTGCATACTGTTGAGCAAAATGGGCGGCAAGTAACATACGGCTACAGTTCGGGTACGTATGCGCGGCTTAACCCTATGTTTGACCGTGTTAACCTGCTGCCTCGACAGGAAGACATTGACAAGCTTGGGTCAGGCATCTCACGTGCTGATTGGGAACGCCGCTTTGACCTTGTTTATGAGCAAGCAAAAAACGAAAATGTAACTGCAACAATGGGCGTTACACAAGTGATTTTGGGCTTTGCCCACTACATCAAGAACAAGTACGGCAAAAAACCAGTTGACCTTTGGCAACCTAAAGCGTTATTCTGTACAAGTGTACGCAAAATTCAGTTTAAGTATGGGCCAATATTGCAGAAATATTTCGGCAATGTACCCATAGTCGAAATGTATACAGCGACCGAGGGCGTGTTTGGTCAACAACTCGATGATTTGCCGTATATTTCGATGAATTATGACTCTTACCTTTTTGAGGTTGTAACTGGCAAAAGTGTAAAGTTGCTTTGTGACCTTAAACGTGGCGAATGGGGCAGATTAATTATTTCTTCCTGCATGTTTCCACGTTACGACATTGGTGACATGGTTGAATCTGCAGGCGGAAATTATTTTAGAATTTTTGGCAGGGCTAACGCTTTAACAATCTTGGAACACAAGTTGTACCGCGCCTTTTTAGGAAAAATTATCGGTTAGTTTGGGGCGTACGTTTTCGGGCTACAAGGGCAGCGTAAACTGCAGCAATTATGATTACTACGCCGATTAAAACCAGAACAAAAGCGCCGTTTGCAGTTGCTGTGAGGATGCCGCTGATGCTTAGCAGGCTAAAGATGCCTATTATTATTAAAACTAAGCCGCCGATGAGAAAACCGATGAAACCATGTTCGCCTTTTTCGTGTTTCTCATTTTTTTCGTTGTGCTCGTCTTTTTCATTTTTTTCTGATTTTTCATCTCTATGGTAAGTTGTGCTTGGCGGTGATGTTTGGGTTGCTGCTTGACTTTTAAGAGGTGCCCCGCATCGTGGGCAGAAAGTCATGTTTTCATCGACAAGATTGCCACATTTTGGGCAGTACGGCATGGAATTTTTCTCCAAACTCTGTTTAGATGTTTTGACTATTTAAAATATCACTTTTAGTAAGCCAGTACAAAAGGTATATCTGGTCTAAATGAGGAAATAATCAGGAGCGATGGCGCATGCAAAATCAGGGCACCAAAACCAAAAGCTTCAGGCACGCTGAAAGCTTGTTTAGTGCATTATATATTGGTACGATATTCATCTCTCTTGGAGTCATCTATCTTAGTCACTTGCCAAACAACCTTTTCATCGAGTTAATTGACTTCTTTGAACACTTAACCCTTGCCCGGGTACCTGACACCGGCATATTTTTGCCCGCACCAATTTCGCCCGCTGCCCACGTTGACTTATACACTGCCCTGTTTCAGTTCTTCATAATTATAGCAGTAGCAGAAGTAGTTATTTTAGCGCTAAGATTCGTCTTTAATTCATCTATAAAGCGTAAAGCAGAAACAATTTCAAACGTTGTCTTCTGGTTCGGCGCAACATACCTGATATGGGCTTACCTTATTGATTCTGCAACAATAAACAAGTGGTTTGTCTTCTGGATAGGCATCATAATAATTTTCGGCTTATCCCTAATAGCAAGAGCTTTTGTACTGCTTGCAGTAAGACAACCAGAAACCGTCAAGGAGCAGGTACAAGTTTAGAAAGTCAAATGCTTCCATAAGACAAGAACTTGCCAGCCCATGTCAAAGGAGTCCTGGAAAAGTTTAACTTTAGTTTCCCTTGTGCTTTTCCATTCAACAGGAATTTCTTTAACCGTGTAGCCTTTACGTTGCGCACGGACAAGAGTTTCAGTGTCCCAAAACCAATGGTTAGCTTCAACTTCATCTAAAAGCGGCAACAATATTTCACGTTGAAACGCTTTAAACCCACACTGATGATCTTTAACTTTGGAGCCAAGAACTACTCTGACCATGAAATTGTAAGTTTTAGAAGCAAATCCACGTGTGAAAGTACGTTTTACTTTGCTTTGAGAAAGCATTCTTGAACCAGTAGCTAACTGGTAACCTTCCACCGTGACAGCGTCGATTATTTGACTCACATGCTTAAGGTCAGTTGCTAAATCCACATCCATGTAGATTAAGACGTTGCCTTTGGATTGTTTAAAAGAGTTCTTTAATGCTCTACCGCGACCAAGCCGTTTTTCGCCATGCAAGTGACGCACATAAGGCAGTTCTTGTGCTAGTTCGGAGGCTTTTTTGTCTGTGCCATCTGTGCTGCCGTCTTCTGCTATTATTATTTCGTAGGTGCAGCCATAAGTTTTGAGGGCTTGGCTGATTCTTTTTACTGTCTGCTCGATAATGTCAGCTTCGTTTAGGGCTGGAAGCACAACTGTAACGTCGAGTTGCCCGTTAATGTTTGCGTCTTGCGTTTTTAGAACACCCATTGGTTGAACCATCTTAAACTTTCAGCTGTTTCAGTTGATACTGGTGTACCTGTGATTACTGGGTAGAACAGTACAAACAGTGCTACCACCGCTATGAAGTATGCTACTGCTGCAATCTTCATCCACTTGTACTTCCAATACTTGCTAATAAAATACGCTGAGCCAAGGCAGATAATTGGCACGTTAACATAGTAATGATAAATGAAGAGTCCTCGGCTTACAAACGCGTAGGGCAGCCATTGAGCAAAGAAGACTACTGCGAGAAACGCTGCGGGAACCTCGATTTTTGGTAGTTCACGTTTTTTAAGTTTAGATACAGCCTTGAAAATGACAAGTCCAGTGATAGCAATAATTGATGCAAAACCTACCCACCATACTGCGGGGTTTCCAAACAGGCTGATTGTTGAACGCATATTACCAGGTAAAGTGCCAAGGTAAAGCCACAGAGGTTTTCCGATTATTGGCCAACTCCAACCTGGCGAGGAGTAGGGGTGGTCAAGACCAATCGGTCCTGAGTGATAACCAAGCATACTGTCTTGTAAACCAACAATGTTAAGGAAGTCTCTGCCTGCAATCATGTCGGGAATGTAGGTTAAGAAGTAAATGCCTATGGACATAATGATGAAAGCTACCAAGTAGGCATAGGGGTGGTCAAAGAATTCGTAGATTTTGTTGGTAAACGTGCTTTTGCTTCTCACTACTTCTGATAGACGAATAATTACCAAGATGGCTAATTCACCTAAGAAGCCGAAAAGAACCAGCCACTTAGTGGAAAAACCAAAAGCAAAGAACAAGAAAGATAGAAACAACGGCACAACACTGGTGTTTTTCCAGCCTTTCTTAACTACACCGCTTAAGTAAATAAAGAAGAACAACTGTGCAGCTAACGAGAAAAACACAACATACGTGTCTGTAATTCCAAGACGTGCCTCTGTTAAATGCATAAAGTCAAATGTAAACAGGAACGCTGCTGAGAAGCCACCAATGTAGGATCCAAACATTTTCTTTCCCAGCAAGAAAATCAAAGAAATCATTAATGTACCAAAGATTACGCCCATTATGCGCCAACCGAACGGGTCTAATCCAAAAACTGCAATGCCTGTTGCAATGATGAGTTTTCCAAGTGGCGGATGAGTCCATTCGTATGGCCATTGTGCATTAAGGTACTGTTGAGCGGTTCTTGTAAAGTATACTTCGTCAAACATTGTTTCAGTCATGTAAGTGTTAGGTAACTCTACAATGCTTTGTTCATCAATAAGCAAGCTGAAATCAAGGCTGGTGCTGTTTTCGCCTGTAATCGAGGCTATTGGAATCATTTGGCTATCTTGGTCAAGTACTGCTACTTCGTTAACTTCAATATTTGATGGTGACTCAAATTCTAATTTAAGGTATCTTGTTGTTTCGTAAATGTTGGTGCTGTTCCAGTTCATGTAAGCAAACGGATAGCCTGCAATGATTTTGCCGTTTTCGGTCCAGTTTCCGGGTTGGCCAGTGTAAATTTTTATTGTACATGTGTTTTGGCAGTCTTTCATGTAAAAATACAGCTTGTCAACATACGTAGAGTTTCCAAGGTCTATTACTGCAGCTTGAGGCTCAGTAGAGTTCACGGTTAAACTGTTCGAAGGCACAGATGTTGCGCCTAAGTTGGTGACAACGATAGAGAAGAAGATTAGTGACAGTAAAACCATTGTTATGATGTCTTTTTTGTCTACTTTTAAGTCGAAGTCAAAGTTGTGTTTCATCGGGTCTTTGCTCCTTTTTTTGCTCGTCGATTACCAGTGGCTCAGTTTTAAGCACTGCTTTGCCTTTAAGTTCATCCCACATTAGCAATGAACCGTATAAAAATGTAATCACGTTGATAACGCCTACTGCAACAACTACGATGTCACCAGAAAGGTTGGGGCCATAACTGTAGCCTGCGTTTGCGTACAGGTTTAACCAGTACAATACGTAAGCAACGTTTGTCAGAAAAGTTGCTGTAATAACGCCGTAAAGCAGTCGGGCTCGTTTCACAAATGGAAACATTAAAGCCAACATACTAATTGCCGGAAACAGGTAACGTTCATGTATTCGGGTGGGCAGCATAAAGAATGCAAAGAACAGCATAAAGGCTGTAAAGAAGATAAGCATCTGGTTTGATTTGCCCCAACGCTTGTTTAAAACGTACAGGGTAAAAATTGAGAAAGCTGCAAAGAGAGCCCAGCCTAAAATGAACAGGTTACCGTCTGGAACCCACAGGCCAAATATGCCCCACAGGTTAAACGCGTTAATTGAAGTGTACTCGTATCCGCTGTATGCACCAAAATAGATGTCAATAAGAAAAGTTACTGGGTTGCTCCATTGCATGGGTAAAATTACGGCAAAAATAGTAGCCGCAAACGCTGTAACAGAAAATAGTAGACGTTTAATGTTGCTTTTCTTTATAATCACAAACGCAATCAACGGTAGCAGCGCTATTGCCTGTGGTTTAGTTAAAACGGCAACAGCAAAGCTTACAGCGGAAAATTCAGGCTTGCTTTTTAGTGCAAGAATAAGCGAAAGAAGAAGGAACAAGGTGTATATTGAATCGAATTGTCCCCAGATTGCAGCGTTAAAGATTACAGCTGGATTAAAGACGTAAAGGGCAGCAGCTATTAGGCTTAACTTGGGGCTTAACTGTTTTCTGACAAACCAGTAAATCACTCCAGCAGTTAACAGGTCAAAAATGTTTGGAACCAACTTTACAATGTAGGTCACATATGGTGTTCCGAAAAGACCTAAAGCTTGGGCTAATGAACCAAAACCCCAGAACAGGTAAATGTTAAACGGTGGATAATCACACCAGCTTACGGCACTGTAGAACAGTCGTGGACCATAGTCTGCAGCTGTGTTAAACCATGAAATGAAAGTGCCCATGTCGTTTTGGTAGCCTTGAAGTGGAAACAGCAGAACACGGATTATAAAGGACACGCCAAGCATGCCCGCTAAGACTGCTATTTCCCGTTTATCAAACTGCAAAGTAAACGTCAACCTTAAGATTATTGAAAACTACTTTGGGTTCAACATAGATAAGAAGCTTTTTCCAATTTTATCTCTAAACCAAATAAAAGCAAGTTTGATATAATGAAAAGTTTGTTCTGCAACACACCCTTTGATTGAGTGTTGCCTTTGAGGTTTACCGTTTTTTAGGCGTTATTTGCATTTACCAAGCGTCAGGATTACTGTATTTAACGGTTGGACCGTTTTTCCAGATTGCATCATAGCCTTTAAGGAAGTCTTTGCTTGACGTTCGTTTACTCATGTGTTGCACCTTTTGGACAACTCAGCTACAGATTTTCTGCATATAAGCCGAGTTTCGGTTTTCTACTTATATCGAAAAACGTAATATTGTGGCGTTGGGAAGAGGGCTAGGTTTAAATCTTGACAAGTCACATCGGAAATTGTGAAAATAATTAAAATTGTTGGAGCCATAGCGGTTGGGGTTTTGTTCTTTTTAGCAGTTATCTTTGCGCTTGCCTCAACCGTGCAGGCAACCACTTCAAGATTGGCAGTAAGCGGCATACTATTCATCACCGGCATCGCAGTAATAACGGGAATATATTATACAACTCGAAAACCTAAAACTGTAATCCAGCAAATAGAACTTTCAGGCCAAATGAAAGCAGCATCAATTAAATGCCCCCACTGTGGTGCCTCTGTTGACGCAAACAAAATAAAAATTGTCCAAGGAGTACCTTACGCTACTTGCCCCTACTGTGGAACCACCTTTGAAGTTACAGAGGAACCAAAATGGTAAAACGCTCGTTCCTGCTGGCGGTTATCGTTGTTTTTTTAGCCGCGGCAACCTTGTGTTCAGGTATAGCAAATGCCCAAAATTTAGCTTACACTGTTAATCAGGAATGGGCACAGCTTTTCATTAACCCAGACGGCACAGTTGACTTAACGTATAACATGTCAATAACCGTAACCTCGGGCACCATGCATGCTTTTGATTTGGGAATGCCTAACAGAGACTTCACCATCGGCATAGCAGTAGACCAGTACGGTAACAGTCTTAACACGTACAGTTACACACCTGATGTGGCTTCTGTAGACTTTAATGAGCCCTTAAACACTGGCGACAGCATCTGGTACACTATAACCACCAATGTTGCAGGCATGTTAAGCAACGACACAACCAACACCGGCAATTACGGCATGGAGTTTGCGCCTCAATGGATAGAAAACGTGCCCATCCAGAACGTGCGCGTGCAAATTGTCATGCCTGACGGCGTCACCGTGCAAGACGTTAAAACTTTGCCAGACAAATTCTGGAACAGCACTTCAACAGTTGAAGGCAAAACCGCGTTTTACTGGGAAATCCCAATGCTTGCAGCTAACCAGCAGTACCCTATCGGGGTTTCTTTCCCTTCAGAGTTTCTGCCAAACTATGTTCCAACTCAAACAGGCGGGTTTGACTGGGAAACCATTCTGGATTATGCAGTGATACCTATTTTTATCGTAATTATAGTAGTCATCATTGTTTTGACTGCAAGGAAAAGCAAAAGCCAATACACAGCGCCAAAAGTTAGCATGGAAACCTTGGGCTTAAAAAGAGGTTTAACAGCTGTTGAAGCATCAAGTCTTCTAGAGTTTAAACCCACCCAGATAGTAACCGAAATTCTTTACAGTTTGCTGCAGAAACGGGCGGTATGGGCGGAATCAACTAAGCCTTCTTTGAAACTAAAAGTGCTCGCACCGTATGAGAACAAGACAGGAACAAAGGAAAACCCGCTCCGTTATTACGAAATAGATTTCTTGAACTCTTTACGGGCTGACGGTACGCTTGATGAAGAAAAACTTGCTCACACAGTCACCTACTTACGTGACACGGTTGAAGAGAAAATGCGGGGTTACAACCGAAAGGAAACTGTGGATTATTACCGCAAAATTGTAGCCACAGCTTGGACGCAAGTGGAACAGGCGGGAACACCTGAACTTGCTTCTAACGCTTACAATGAACAACTGCTTTGGCTTATGCTTGACCCCAACCAGAAAACCAAAACAGAAACAATCTTTCGAGACCGCGTTTTCCAGCCTGACCCGCTTTGGTTCTGGTGGTGGTACGGCTACACAATCTATCATCCACACCCAATATACCATCCAAACGTAAACGTTCCAGCACAGTCAGGACCCGCACCCGTAATTCCAGGCGCAGAATTTGCAAACAACATCGCGACCAGCCTTGAGAACACTTCAAATAGCATCGTTCAGAACCTAGAAAAATTCGCAAACTCTATTGTTCCACCGCCGCCAAAAGCATCCCATGAACCAGCCCGTCATGGTTCTGACTGCGTCTGCGCTTGTCACGCGTGTGCTTGTGCTTGCGCTTGTGTATCATGTGCTTGTGCCTGTGCAGGTGGAGGAGGACGATAAAAAATGAGTCTATTTAAGAAAACAAAAATTCCGTCTGGCAGATTTGCTTACCGTGGAACTGATAAGTATTCAGGCATGTCCTTGCAGCTAAGAGTAGAACACGACAGACGAGGCATAATGGTAATTAACGCCAACACGGTGCTTCACTTAAATCAAACCGCCACAGCGTTTGCTTACTATTTTATGCAGGGTCTGCCTGAACGAGAAGTTTTAGATAGCATTCGAAAAATCTACAAGGTAAATCAAGAAACCGCTAAAGTTGATTACGAGAAAATTATCAACACCATTAGCACCTTGGCAAAGACTGAAAAGATTGACCCTATTACGTTTCTTGAAATCGAACGGGAAGAACCGTTTTCTTACCAGTACTCGGCGCCGCTTCGTATGGATGCTGCCTTGACTTTTCGTTGCCAAAACGATTGTATACACTGTTACGCTGGAGGACCACACGAGTCGCCAGAGTTGTCCACGGAACAGTGGCGTTTGGTTATTGACAAACTTAGCGACATCGGCGTGTTCATTGTTACCTTTACAGGCGGCGAACCCACCTTGCGCGAGGACTTGCCTGAACTGCTGCTTTACGCCCAAAAGAAAGGAATCGTTACAGGTTTAATCACTAATGGACGTAAACTCAAAGATGCCAGGTACGTTAAGGTGCTTGAAGATGCTGGGTTAGATTTTGTTCAGGTCACATTGGAGTCTGATAAAGCTGAAATTCATGACGCAATGACTAAAGCGGTTGGTAGTTGGGCTGAAACTGTAGAGGGCATTAAGAATGCTGCTAAATCTTTAATTTATGTTTCAACTAACACCACGCTTAGCAAACAAAACGCGGGCAGGTTCTTGTCTACTGTTGATTTTATTAAGAGTTTAGGTGTGAACGCGTTTGGCTGTAACAGCCTAATTTATTCAGGTAAAGGTGACACAGTAAGCGACCAATTCGCCCTGTCTGCAGATGAGTTAAAAGATTTGTTGCCTAAAGTTCATGAACGGGCGCATGAGGTTGGCTTAAAATTTCTCTGGTACACTCCAACACAGTACTGCACTTTTAACCCAGTCCAGTTAGGTTTAGGCATTAAATCGTGTACAGCAGCGATGATTAACGCTTGCGTAGGACCCAACGGCGACGTTTACCCCTGCCAAAGCTACTTTGAAAGCCTCGGCAACATACTAACTGAACCATGGAAAAAAATCTGGCACCACCCCTTAGCAGAGCAACTACGCCAACGCGAATACGTAGAACCTAAATGCAAAAACTGTCCAACCCTGCAAGAATGCGGCGGAGGCTGCCCTTTAGAACTGCAAAGCAAGCAACATATTTGTAGCTAAACAGCATTATAGACTCTTTAACGGTTAACCAAACCATCTTTTAACCCTTAAACACGAGTAGGCAAAACTGTCATGACCAATAAAGAGAAACCGCGGCTTATCGTTTTTGACGTTGAAGGAGTCTTAATTCCTAAAAACATGTTCTTCTACAAAGTAGGTAGAACGCTTGGTTTCTTTACGCTTATGCAGATTTTGTTGTACGGGTTTTTGTACGAAATTGGCGCGTCATCTCTTGAAAAGTCACTTAAACGCATTTTCAAAAAGTTAAAAGGACAAAAAATGGATACGCTTCTTTGTGTTTTTGACCAGATACCTGCTACTCCAAGGCTGCAAAGCTTTTTTGCACAAGTAAAAGAGAGAAACTATCGTGTTGCCTTGATTAGTTCTGGTTTGCCTACTGTTATTGTTGAAAGTTTGGCAAAATGTTTAGGCGCCGACTACGCATACGGTATTGACGTTTGCGTGAACCCGGCAGGTGAGGTTACTGGGGAAATTAGTGGTGAAGCAATCGAAGATAATGGCAAAATGAAAATCTTAAAACAAATCTTGGCAATTGAAGGCTTAACTTTAAACGATTGCACGATAGTTGCGGATGACCGAAACAACCGTTGCCTCTACACTGCTAAAACTAAAAAAATCGGTTACAACCCCGACTTTATAATCCGAGTAAAATCCGATTACGTTGTGATGGGAAAACTTGCAAGCATCCTGCCAATTCTAGATAACCAAAAAGTTAAACGAGCGTTTCCCTCAACAAACGATTTTGTCCGCGAAGACATTCACGCAGCAGGATTCTTTATGCCTGTAATAGCCCAAATAGTCGGCGTTTTACCTGTAGCCATCTTCATCGGTGTATTATCCATTGTTTACCTGATTTCAGAAATATACCGGTTAGACGGCAAAAGCTTGCCCATCATTTCCTCGATTACCTGCCATGCCGCCTCCCAGTCAGAACTTTACGGGTTTGCCGCTGCACCCCTATACTATGCCTTAGGAATTTTGCTTACTTTGCTGATTTTCCCTTTTCCAGTAAGCGCTGCAGCAATAGCCATGTTCGCGTTAGGCGACAGCACCGCCTCAATCTTTGGGGGTTTAATTGGCATGCGGTTGCCGTTTAATAAGGGCAAAACTTTGGAGGGGTCACTTTCAGGTTTTATTTTCGCTTTCTTGGCGGGCAGCTTGTTTGTTTCACCGTGGATCGCCTTAGCAGGAGCAGCAATAGCCATGTTCATCGAGTACCTACCGTTACCAATAAACGATAACGTGTTAATTCCCACGTTTACCGCGGCAGCGTTAATGCTAATAATTTAGCGGCTCTATAACGTTTAGGTAGTCTTTGACAACGAAGTTTTTGCCTTTTTTAATTACGGTGTGACCTTCTTGTTCCAAAAGCATTTTCTGGCTTTCGACGCCGCCGAGATATTTTTCGTTGATTATTCCACCTGTTTTTAGGGTTCGCCAGTACGGCGTAATGTTTGTTATGCCTTGTTGTTTTTGTTCTTCAGCTGCATTAGCTGCTATCCAAGCAAAAATGCCAGTAGTTATATGGCACCGATGGTTGCTCCGTGTTTGACTGCGAGAGCTTGGCGGATTTGGTTGATTGTTGTGATTTTGCCTTTGGGAACCTGACGCATGCACTCGTCAACTTCTATCGGTGCTGGGATAACAACAGTGCCTTCCCCCCAACGTTTACTGAGCTTTCCGTCAATAACTGAAATTTTTGGTCCTCCTTTGCTGTCTTGAAGTTTCTCCTGCCATGAAGACGTCTTTTTTACCACACTTAACACCAAAAACTGTATGCTAACAAGTGTCTAATCAGCTTTTTTGGACTACTTTTTTGAATCTATTAGGGCTTGTTTTTGTTGATGGCTTAGCTTTTTGATTTCTCGTTCACGTTTCATGGCTACTCCGCGGCATTCATGTTCTTCAACGTAAGCTATTTTTTGTGGTTTGTGGGCTTTGGTGTATCTTGCCCCTTTGCCTGTTTGATGCTGCCTTGTCCGCGCCTCAACGTCTTTAGTGTATCCTGTGTAGAAGCTGCCGTCACAGCACAGCAGTATGTAAACGTAAAACGCCACCCTTGTTTGCTACTCCTCTGGGGGCATATATTCAAAAGTGATGCCTTTTTGCATTGCTCTTTTTAGGTACATTTCTGGGTCAATTTCTTGAACACTTAACTTGTCTACATCAATAATTTGGATTTCATGAAGGTGGGCGTTACGAATTTCTTCTACAGTCACGGGCGGCTTATTGTAGTATGCGTCGACAAGACGTTTAATGCAGGCTATTTCGTCGTCTGTTCGGTTGCGTGGCGCTTTAGCCAACGCCTGCGGAAAAGGCAAAATGTAATGCGGCGGAACCCCCAAAGCGAATTTTCCTGCAAAACTGCTGTACCGTATGATTTTGCTTGCCAACCTTGCAGACGTGTAAGTCATTGGCGCCAAAGCGTTTTCAGGCGGAATGAAACCTGTTTCTATTTCAACTATGAGGTTTCCGTAGCCTTTAGTGGCAAATAAGTCGCAAGTTAAAATGTCGTTAAGAGGATATTCAAGTTGTACATCGTAGTCTCGGTGGATTAGGTATTTAGCGCAGACAAGCTCCATAACGGAATGGTTAATTTTTATGACGTTTTCTTTTTGAAGTTTAATTAGCCAGTCTTTTAAACCTGTGATTTTGGTTATTGTAGACTCAGGCGTATCGATAGTAAGTTTTGAAATTAATTTTAAAATGTCGGCTTCAAACTTTTGCCTGCCGCTCATTGACTACGAACCAACCAAGATTAAGTATGTTTTACTGTTTGTTTAAGCCTTCTGTTGTATTGGCTTAAAAGCGCTCTGTTTTTTAAAATGTTAAGGCTTGATTTTGCGTCAATAGCACCTACCACTCTTTTAGTGTTTTGCAGCTTAAAACTAGATAGAGCCTACCGCTCTCTAAAAGTATAGACCCCCTATAGGTTTCTGCAATGAGTTTCTAATAGGGTTCTAATAGGCTACAAATAGCCTCGGACATTTCTCAGGTCCCACTTAAATTTTTATGGTAAGTCTTTTTGGTAAGCATTATTGCCAAGTCATTAACGTTAGTTCCAGTTCGACCAGTAAAAACTAAGTCATCTAACCTTGAAAAGAACCTGTAAGAATCATTACTTTTTAGAAAACATTTAGCATTAAGCCCCAACGTTTGGGCTCTATCTAAAGTTGTATCGTCAATTAATGCTCCTGCCGCGTTTGTGGGTCCATCTATGCCGTCGGTGCTTAAAGCAGCAAAAACAAACCCCTGCAACCCCTTGAGCTGTAACGCGGCTGCTAAAGCAAGCTCCTGATTTCTGCCACCGACACCTTTTCCTTTTACTGTTACCGTAGTTTCTCCGCCCGCAATAAGGCAAACAGGTTCTGAATCTCCCGCTCCAGCTTGGCGGATTTTTTCAGTCAGACTTTCTGCAACTACGTATGCTTCACCTTCGAGAGGTTCAGCTAACAGGCAAGTTTTTACGCCTCGTTTTTCAAAATACTGTTTTACGGCATTGCAGGCTGACTGGTTGTTGCCAACTATAACGTTGTGTACTTTTTCAAATATGGGGTCACAGGGTTTTGGTGTTTCAACAACCTCACCCTTTACCCCTTTGGACAGCCTTTCTTTTACTGCCAAGGGAGCATTATCCCAGATTTGATAGTTCCTCAAAATGTCTACTGCATCCTGAAAAGTTGACAAGTCAGGTGCTGTTGGACCCGACGCGATTTCCCCAAGCCCATCGCCTACAACATCAGAAATTATTAAGCTTAAAACAGTCGCTGGATACGCTTGCTTAGCTAAGTTGCCGCCTTTAAACGCTGAAAGATGCTTCCTTACTGCGTTAACTTCAGCTATAGCTGCGCCGCTTTTAAGCAGCATTTTCGTTAACGCCTGTTTATCCTCAAGGGTTACGCCATCGATTGGCAGAGGCATAAGGCTTGAACCGCCACCTGAAATTAAGCAAATCAACAAGTCATCGTGCCCTGCTTGTTTAGCGATTTGAAGCATCTGCTTTACTCCATAAACACCCGCCTCGTCTGGAACAGGGTGACTAGCCTCGTTTAGCACTATTTTTTGGGTTTTCGGTTTACTACCCTTGGGAACGTTAACTATGCCGCGAGTTACCCAGTTTCCTAAAACCTGTTCCAAAGCTGCCGCCATTTCCCCGCTGGCTTTGCCTCCACCGACAACGTAGATGTGGTTAAATTTTTGTAAATCAAACGTTTCATTGCATATTTTCAGGAGGGAACCATTTAGGGTTAGTTTTGATTGGAAGAGTTTTTGTGGTTGAACAACTGTCAGGGCTGCTTCATAACTGTCAAGAACCATCATGCGAGCGTTTCTTAATGCTTCAGTTTTACCTTTACTAATCAATAAATCCTTATTTTTTACTTTTACAGCCATAAATCCACACTGCAATATACAAGACTGTTCAGCTTAGACAGGTCATTTAGCGTTTAATGTTTTTTCTATTTTTCGCTTTTCTGCTTCTTCTATAATACAATTCAATAATAACCATCAAAGAAACACCCACCACAATAATCATTAAAATATAAGGCGATATCAACACGTTTACAAAAGTCTCTAAAGCCCGCACCACTGGGTTATCTACAATTGTTTGAGGCGCTGGTTGAGCTGACGGGATGTATTCATAGGCAATATCTGCGGGTAAGGAGAGCTCCTGTTTGGCAGAAGGAAATTGCTGGTTTGGATTAATTATCCATTGAAAAGCATCTGCAACACCGTACATGTCTAATGTGGAAATTTCGTATTGATTTGCATAAACATCAAAGAGCGGATACATTAAATCGCTGCTTGAATTGCAATGCCCTATTCCTAAAGCGTGCCCAAATTCATGAGTAGCTACACTTTGAACGTCTTTCTGAGTAAAAGCAACGTAATTCGGCTGTGTAGCAAGAGTGATTACGCAATTTTTGATTGTGCCATTACTGTAAGGTATAGTGGTTGTAGTGCCAATGGCGTCTTGACTGCCTGAGTCAATGGATTCAGTAAAGTTGACGTAAATGTCAAAGTCTGGTTTTGTCTGATTAGAAACCTGTGCCTGCAAAGTTACCGCTGAAAGATAATTAAAACCTGAATAGTTAGTTGAAAACACCATAATCGCGTGGTTCCAGTCATCTATGGCTCTAATCGTTGAATCTACAAAACTTGACCCAGCACTTTGATTATCTGAAACAATCAAAACTGTTAAGACGGTTTTATTCCACAGAGAGCCACCTGTCTCGATAAATATAGTGTCCTGTGGCTGAGCTTGAACCTGCAAAACTCCCGGCAAAACAAGCAGTCCAACCATTAAGATGCAACAAAAATGCATAAAAAAACAAACGATTTTTTAATTTTAAAGTTAATGGAAAGAAAAAGCTTTATCGGCAGACAAAAGCAAAGAATAGAATGTAACATTTTTTAATGGTTTTAAGACATGAAAATTGGTTATCCCTGTATCAACATTACAGTTGGCTGCACAAGCGGACACACTTTTCGACTTAAATCCTACAGTGAAGACCGCCTAAAAGACACAGTCAAAACCAACCTCCAATGCCTCAAGCAGACACTACAATACAACAAAGAACATAGCTTGCTATTTTTTAGGGTATGTTCGGGCCTTGTGCCGTTTGCCTCACATCCTGTTAACACGTTTAATTGGCAACAACACTTCAAAGATGACTTCAAAGAGGCGGGAGATTACATTAAACAGAATGGGTTTCGGATTTCTGTTCACCCGGACCAGTTTACGTTAATTAACTCGTTAGATGAGGCGATTTTTGAAAGAAGCAAAAAAGAGTTACAGTATCATGCCCAAATCTTAGACCTAATGCAGCTTGACACGTCAGCGAAGATTCAGATTCACGTCGGAGGCGCTTACGGAAACAAACCTCAAAGCATCCAAACATTTGTTAAAAGGTACAGGTTGCTTGATGATAAAATAACTCGGCGCTTAGTCATTGAAAACGATGAACGCCTCTTTGACGTTGATGATTGCCTTGGGATTTCTTCGCAAACTGGGATTCCAGTTTTATTTGACTTTTTTCATCATAAAGTAAACCACTGCTCTGAGAATGGCGAATTCGATTTTAAATTAATCAGCAAGACATGGACGGGCAAGGATGGGCTTCCAATGGTAGATTACAGTTCCCAAAAACCAGAAGGCAAACTTGGACAGCACACACAAAGCATCGACCTTGCAGATTTTGAAGCCTTCCTAAAAAGCACCAGACCTTTTGATTTCGATGTAATGCTAGAAATTAAAGACAAAGAAAAAAGTGCCCTTAAAGCATTAAAAATAGCGTCTAAGGACCCCCGAATAATCCTGTAGCTGTAATTGCCTCCGCTGTTTTTAAAAAAAACCAAACTAATATTACAAGATGCACAGATTAAAAAAATATTAAATTAAATCGCATCAAAAAGTTCTTACAATTTCTACTGTTTACTTATATTTGGTGCAGGAGGGATTTGAACTCATATTAAGCGGCTCTGCAAACGTTTTACTCAGTTTTTTTGGTAATTTCAGAAGGAGGTTCCAAAACTGTAGCATATAACACATTTTTAGTCGTCAAAAAAAAGCCCTTATTTGGCTCACCTCGAGTTTTAAGATCTTGGTTGTTTAAGATAACACTATTTGTTGAATTAGTAAAGTATACACCTGTCCCCCCTTGAGAACCGCTTTTTATTACATGAAGCCTGACTAAACCACACTTAATTTCTGTACCCCCAGAAACAGGATTATCAATATACATTCCTATCCCATTATAACTATTTGCGCCTAACTGAACATTACAATTAATAAAACAATTATTCAGTTTTGCACCGTTAGAAACTACTATTCCTGTGCTATAAATATTAGGAAGCAAAATACTTACGTCAGAAACGTTTGTAAACCCAAAGCTTCCTGTCCCTGCACCTTTTTCAAAAACCACTCCAAATGCCGTACTTTCAATTCGAACATGTTTAACACTGTTAGATTCACTCCAACGATTGTTCGTTGCAGTTAACCAGATGCCACTTCGACAGTTTTTGATAGTTACATTTCTTATTTGACAGTTATACACGTCTTGCAAACGGATAGCCGTGTTTGCCCCATTTCCTATTAACACCAAATTTTCGATGACAGCTGATTTTTCCCAGTCACCAAAGTTAGAGGGAACATCAATTATGGGGTCTGCAGAACTATGAATAACAGTTTGTTTGCTTCCCCGTCCTGAAAGACGCCCATCTTTTGTTAGCCACGACTTAAAGGTTACAATACACGCTGCCCAATACGAATATGTGGATTGTTGTGTTGTACCTGTTGAGGCATGACCTGTTGATGACACTATTTTTTCCAAGTATCCAAGTGAAAGAAAATAGTCTTCATCAGAACCTTCCTGTTGCCCACCGATTAATGTAAAGCCGTTTGTTGGATACGATTGCTGTGTTGATGACTGACTACGTATTCCTACAGTACCGCCAACCCACAACTCTTCTGATTCTACCGTTAAGCCGGTTGCCCCAGTAAGTACTGGTGAACCATTAGCGCCACTGTTTGCTTGCGTTTGATCAAGTGGATTAGTTAGCTTTATGCCGAAGTACTCACAGACAGTAAGATTTACACGCCCCAAAGAGCCTGAAAAGTTAACAATTAATGTTGAAGATGCATCAGTCAGTACACTGCCATACCATATTTCACACATATAACCGTAATTGCGGCCTGTTCGGGCGGCGTTTCTCCATTCAACACCATCTTGAGTTATAGAAGATACATCTGACGAACTTGTTGAACCTATAACAGCGATAAGAGTGTTACCAGCTAAAGGCGTCTGCGGCAAACTCATCACAACCGCAGAAAGATAACTAGCACTAGCTTGCTGAATTCTTAAAATCGCCACTACCTCAACCTCCAACCACTGACGAAATCAACTACTAAAAGAGGGCTTAATTCCGATTTAGTTAAACAGCATAGTTTTTTCATTTTCTCATACCCCGTTATTGTTCATTTTTTGGAACTTTCCTGATCGCCTATGCCAAACTAATACAACTGCAGCTATGATAATCACCGCTGTTACGCCAGCTATAATTGGAAAAAAAACACTGTTTAAGAAGTCAGGCGGGTTTTCTGGGGTGGTTGCTGTTTCAGGAGAGAACTTTATCAGCCAAATAGTACTGTTAAGTGCTCCAGTTGCTGCATATCCCCCATCGCTTGTAGATATTACTGAACGCGCTACATCACCTGAAGTAGTGATTCCTTCAAGTTCATACGATTGGTTCCATAACAAGTTTCCAGTAAGGCTAAAATTGGCAAACCACGCCCCATCCTCACTGGGAAAACTAAAGCCGCCAACACCAAAATAACCCCCTCCATCCACAGATTCCACAACAGAAGATAAAGCAGTGTTATCACCATACGGTTGATTCCACTCCATAATTCCTTCAGCATCCGTTTTAACAAGAAAAGCTCGGTCGCCATTTCCGCCTGCAAGAACATATCCGCCATCAGGGGACTGAGCGATGCTGTTTATGTGATAATTAAATTCTTCGTTGTTGTATTTGAAATCGTAGGTTCTGTTCCATTGGAGGTTGCCGTTTGTGTCTAGTTTAGCAAACCAACAATCATTTCTCCAATTCCCAGCAACAAGATAATTACCATCTGGAGCTTGGGCAACTGCGTTGGCAGCTACATAAATAGTTGAACTAGGAATGGTGACGCCAAAAGTTTGGTTCCAAAGCACATTTCCCACCGAATCTAACTTTAATACCCAACCATGACTATTCGACCCATCTTCAGGAACATTTGCTCCTGCAAGTAAATAGTTTCCATCAGAAGTTTGAATACCAGTATACACCAAAGTGTAACCGAACAACTCCACAGAAACATTCCATTGAACGTTTCCCTTAGAATCCGTTTTTACTAACAAGAGATTGTTTTTCTGAAAACCAAAAAGTGCAAATCCGTTGTCGCTGGTTTGAATTACAGGCCCTGTAGCGCCTCCTCTTTCGAAGGTAAGCCCAATGTATGCTTTTTCCCACTCCAAATTGCCGTTTTTATCAGTCTTTATTAGTAGTGCTGTCTTGTTTATCCAGCCGCCAGTGGTGTGTAGTCCACCCGGTTGATAGATTGCTTGCTCTCCAACTATGACATAGCCTCCGTCAGAGGTTTGTGTTATCAAGTATCCATCATATGGCCCATAGGTTTTTTGCCATTCTATTTGGGGCGCATCTGCTTTTGCGAATTCTACTGGGACAATTACAAGTAATAAAAGAATCGTTATGGAAATAAAGCTAAAAATAGGTTTTTTAGGCGTGTTCATGCAAAGCCTGTTGAAAGCACTAATATTGAAAATTTGTAATCTCATTGTCATCCTCGGGTGTGGGTGCATTGTTAATTGGTGTTACATTGTGGTATGCTAACAAGAATTTACCCTGTAGTTTTTCTATTACCTTGTTTTTACGACTAAGATCTATTCCATAACCAGAGGTTGTTCCGCCGCTATTGTGTACAGATAAGTTACCTAATCCGCATTTGAATTCTCCTGAGAGGTCGCCTTCTGTAAATTTTAGTCCTGTACCTGGATTGTATGGTCCCATCCAAACGTTAGCTCGAAGTAGGGAACTATAAGGTTTGCATCCACAGTCACCGATTCCCCCTAAAACACCACTTCCAATTTCTATCCCCACACTACTGCCCACGTCCTTTAAAGAAATACCCACATCATCAATAGTTGTAAAAGCAAAACTACCTGTCCCAGTACCCTTATCAAAAACAATACCTTTTTCAACATTTATCATACGAACATGCTCTATCCTGTTAGATTCAGAATAAAAATTACTCCCACCATGAGCCGTTAATTTTATGCCAACTGCACAATTCTTGATAGTAATATTTCTTATATGGGAATTGTAAACATTATCTAAAAGTATCCCAACAGTTCCCGCAATGTCTTGACCATCAATAATTAGGTTTTCAACAGTTGCTGTCTGCCAAAGTTCAGAGGATATCATGTTTGAAGAAACCTGTAATACAGGTTCATTACCATTTCCAGTGTATATCAGAGAGACCCTTTTGCTTTCAATACCACTTAACCTGGCATCATTAAAGGGTCTTAAATAAGTCGTATTAATGCTATAATTTGTTTGCCACTCAATAATCAAATTTTCATCTCCATTAAATATCATCCGATACCGAAAGAATATCATGAGAATAAAGCCCACCACCATCATCTATATCTTGGCTTAATCCACCATGACTCAGATAGAAGCTATGATTGTTTGAAACTCCTGTGCTGCAAAGTTTAACTCCCGTAGTTCTCCCAACAAAACCCTCGCACCTAAGATTTATCAGTCCCCTCTTGATAGCACCATAAACCGTCAAACATACAGTACCTGATGCTTTAGCCCACAACATTGCCCGAATGATTGAATCATTAAGAATACTTCCATCGTTTTCATCCTCTATAGAAATACCGCAATTACCTACGCCATCTAGGGATATTCCGATGTCATCCAATACATTGTAGTTAAACGAGGTAGGGTACGAGTCACATCTAAATCTAATACCTGTATTGTTATATAACAGCCTCAGATGTTCAATACAGTTCGAATCACAACGTCCATCCGCTGTAGCATACAAGTCCACGCCAACTCCACAATTACCTATAGTTACGTTTCTTATTTGACACCCACTGACATCCTGTAGCCTTATCGCTGTGTTCTCTCCTGTTCCAAAGATAACGAGATTTTCAATTAACGCAGATTTTGACAAGTCAGAAAAATTTGATTCCACACTTATAATCGGATCAGCACTACTTTGAATAATTGTTTGTTTGCTCCCAACCCCCGAAAGCTTCGCATCTTTACCTAAAACATGCGTATATCCACTAGCAACAAGCGTTTCTTCATTTCCAAAATAGTTACTTTGAGGTTCTGGATAAACATACTTTCTAAGAAAAACCCAGTCAACCTCTAAATTAGTCTGACCATAAGCGCTTCCAACCGTACAACCACACAAAAAAGCTGGACGCAAAAATGCATCAGGGACATTTGTCAAAAATGTACCTTCGCTTTCTTGATCATACCCTTCTTCAAGCCGTACATTTTTAATATACTTCTCCCAATAAACCCGTTGCTGATCAACGATATCTGCGGAAGTTTCTTGATTAGAACTATTTCTACGAGCAAAATAATGATTATTGTAGTCATCTACATACCATGTTGAACCTACACCATTCAACTGACCCTTTGACCGCTGGTCATAGGAGGATGGTTCATTTTGGATCCTCCCCCACGCCGTTACAAAATAGAGTTGCTGTAGGGGATAAGGACGCAAACTTGTATGCATCGCTGATGTTCCAAGGGGTACTTTAGAGTTAACTTGGATTTGACGGTAACTGTACGCTGGAGAGGATAGGACAAGTTTGCTGTTTGCTATGCTATAGGAGGCGGTTCCTGTTCCATAATATGGATTAGCCCAGTACCGTACGTTCCACTTTGAACCATCAATAGATTCACCGTTAAAGTCATCAAAAAAAAGAAATGTATTAAGACCATCACTTTCGCTTTGGGCATCATTATTTCCATAATATAAATAGATGAAACCGCTGTTATCTAATGATTGGTTAACTTTTACCCAGAAAATAGCAAATTGTTCATCTACTTTACTTTCGAGCCAGTAATTTAGACGAGTAAAACCATCAGAACTTGTAAAACGAATATCACTAAAGTCTGACTTACAGTTTTTATCAAGAAAAACGGAGTCTTGA
Organism: Bathyarchaeia archaeon; assembly: GCA_050108115.1. Lineage (GTDB taxonomy): Archaea > Thermoproteota > Bathyarchaeia > Bathyarchaeales > Bathycorpusculaceae > Bathycorpusculum. Next base: position 1,355,898 of record JBNIDP010000001.1, read on the forward strand.
GTATTATTGCCAGAGTTAAAATAAACATATATTCTTTTTTGATAGCCTTGCCCTGCCCCAGTTGCGCTCAAAATGGAATGCGTTCTTCGATAAAACCAATCTTTACTGTACCACGTCACCCATTTACAGCCCCCTTTTGTATAATTTATTACCTTTAGCTACAAGCAGATTAGCCTTTTTTTAATATTTTAGCGTTTATTATATAAACTATTTAGTACTAGAAAGTATGTACACTTTTATTTATAAGATTGGAGCTGGGGATGAGAATTGAAGCCCAACCCTTTGGCGTATCGCCATTTTGAATTATTCTACGTAATAGCTCCTTTTTGCGGGTCAATTGTTTCAGCGGTTTTAATATTCTTCAGTATTAAGCTATAGTGCATAACCAAAAAGTACAGAAGTGCTCTCATAGACGGTTTTAGGTGTCTGGCTTTAATTGCTTGTTATGACTGTATTGGTAATAACTATAAGACCCCATCATTAGGAAGAAGCATACTACGAGAGAGTTTCCAAACAAGTCCGATACGAGGTAGCCGTACCAGTTTAAGCCAATGCTTCCAGCAAAAAGGAGTATAATGTAGACTACAAGACCAATTGGCCAACGCTGCGGGTGGTGATAGGGTTTTTTTTGAGCAATCAAACGATACCAAAGATCATAGATCAGATATGCAATAATAGGAAGCTCAACAACCAAGCGTTCCCAGCCACTTCCGAGAAAAAGGTTTATCGCCAGTAGCATAGAGAACGGTATGAGCTGAAGACTAAACGGTACACTTAGCTTCCACTCTGCATGTTCAAGTTGGCGAGCCCGCAAAATATAGACAACACTTAGGAAAGCATAAAAGAACAGCGTAAAGAAGATCACAAGGTAGTCAACTAAAACGCTGTACATCTCGCCCCACAATTTACCTGTCTTAAACTAAAAAGATAAAAGCTTTTCGGCAAAAAAGGTTTAGAAAATGCAAAAACGATTAGAAAACACTCACTACATCGCCAAGCAAAACCCCTTGGACGTTATTTATGGTGCAGGGGGTGGGATTCGAACCCACGAACGCCTACGCGATAGGGTCCTAAGCCCTACTCCGTTGACCTGGCTTGGAGACCCCTGCAAACCTGTTTTTCAGTTGAAGATTACTAATATCCTTAATATTTGTTTATCTCTGTCTTTAAGAAAAATGTGGTCTCTTTTTAGGAACCCTTTGGAATTTTGTTTTAGTATTTTTAGTCTGACTGAAATATTTTAATAATTTATTTTGTTCACTTATTTGTGTAGCGAGTTTTATGGTGAAAAATAACGATGAAAGCGGATGCCATGCTCGCATTTTAGTTGTTGACTCAGAAAAAGACAGCCTTAAAACCGTTTTTACTCTGCTAAAAGCTAACGGTTACTTGGTAGACACTGCAGAAAACGGTAGCCAAGCAATAGAAAAAACTCTGCGTAAACGCTACAATCTTCTGCTTATCGCAGTAGGTCTTCAAGATATGCAGGGTGTTAAACTGTTAACTCGTATTCATGAAACCATCCCTAAAACAAGAAAAATCATGCTTACAAACTATCAGAACCTTAAGGATGCAATATCAGCAATTCAATTAGGTGCAAATGCTTACCTTGTAAAGCCTATTAATGAAGAGAAACTGCTTTTTGCTGTTGAAACACAACTTGAGAAGCAAAGACCAAAAAATGTAAATAAACAAAGCAAAAGAGCAAACGTGCTTTTCCTTGGTGCTCATCCTGATGATATTGAGCTTGGCTGCGGTGGCACTTTGATTAAGCATGTACAACGCATTGATAATGTTTATGCGTTGATTTTTACTAACGGCGAAAGAGGTATACCTGAAAATGCTTTAAAAGATGGAGTTGACCGGCAACAAGAAAGTCTTCAAGCGCTTAAGCTTGCCGGTGTTCCGTATAGCAACGTGTATTTTCTGCAATATCCGGATACTGAATTGTGGCAGCACCGTCAAGAAGTGATGACTACCATAGCCAAGTTTTGTGAAACATTCCAGATACAACTAATTTATACCCACTCTAACAAGGCACAACATCAGGACCACGTGACCGTTTTTGATGAAACCATGCGGGGCGCCAAGAAAGTTTGGGGCATAATGGCGTATGAATCACTTGGCGCTACAAACCCTTCTTTTTCACCTAACATGTTTGTAGACATAACTGATGTTATCGCCAAAAAAATTGCAATGCTAAACTGCCACAAATCACAAATCTGCAAAAGCTACCTAAAAGTTGAGGCGGTTGTGGCTCTTGCACAGTTTAGGTCTTCGCAGTCCGAAGAATTTCATTACGCGGAGGCTTTTGAAATAATCAAGATGACGCTGCGTTCAAATTTAAGTAAAGAGGCGTTTTCTGTTAGAGACCTATTAAAGTTGGCGTCTAGTAGTGAGACACCTCAAAAACATGGTGAGACACCGTTTCAAGGTGTTTCTTTTAGTTAGTGTGGAGGCAAAAAAGGCGTGAATATTTTGGTTACGGGGGCTGGTGGACCAGCGGGCGTGGGAACAATTAAAGCGTTAGACGGAACACATTTTGTTGTCGCCGTTGATTCTAACAATCTTGCCCCTGGACTTTACCTTGCCAATCAAGCATACGTTGTTCCCACAGCACATGACCCAAAGTTTGTTCCAAAAATTTTAGAGATTTGCGAAAAGGAACAAGTTTCAATGGTTATCCCGACTGTAAGTGAAGAATTGCTGCCTTTTTCTCGGGATATTGACTTGTTTGAACAAAAAGGCATTAAAATTACAGTTTCGAACCAAGGCTCAATTGAGATTGCTAACGATAAATTGCGGACTTACAATTTTTTTAAGGGTGAATCGTTCTGCCCTGAAGTTTATTCTGCATCGAACCCCAAATTTCCCTGCGTAGTAAAACCCGTCAATTCCCGAGGGTCAAGAGGCTTCTACATCTGCCAAAACCAAGATGACTTAAAAGTGGTGCTGGAAAAAAATCGTCGTGCAGGATACCAATCAGTAGTAATGGAGTTACTTAGAGGAACCGAATACTCCATTTATGGACTCTCAGACTTAAACGCTCAACCATTAGTTTGCGTTATTAACAAACGAATCCGTGCTTTAGGTGAATCAAAAGTTGCAAAAATTGTTTTAAGTCCTGAACTTGAAGACTTAGCCAATGACATAGCATTAAAACTCAAACTGGTAGGCCCTTGGAACGTTCAGTTAATGGGGTATAACTGCTTTTTTAAGCTTGTAGAAGTTAACCCACGTGTTGCAGGTTCCCTGTCGTTAGTGGTTGCATCTGGCTTAAAATTTGTTGATTTGTTAATAAAAATTTTTAACGGCGAAAAAATTGAGCCAAAAGAACTTCAATTCAAACCGGGATTAATCATGACGCGGTACAATGAAGAGCTATTTTTAAATCCTGAAGCGGTTATGCATGTTGCTTGAACTAGTTTTAGGTGCTCTAATACTTGTCGGTTACATAGTGATAGTTTTCATACTGGTTCTAATGTTGTTAGCGCCCTTTAACAAGCTCAGGTATCGCCATGTACATTTTGATGAAACCTACCGACCTACTTTTTCATTAATTGTTCTAGCGTATAATGAAGAAGAAGTAATAGAAAGAACCATCCGGTTTTTCTTGAAAACCGATTATCCAGATGACAAGAAAGAAATCATAATAGTTAACGACGGCTCAAAAGATAAAACCGGCGAAATCGCCGAAAAATACGCCGCAAAAATAATTCAAGCTGAAACAGGCAGCACACAGTTAACTTTTTCAGGCAACAAAAACGTCACCCTAGTTAACCGCAAAATAGGCGGAAGAGGCAAAGCTTACGTTGCCAATGAGGGCAGAAAATACGCTTCCGGAGAAATCCTTTTTTTTATAGATGCTGATGTTAGGCTTACAAAAGACGTTTTTAAAAAAGCAGCAAGGCACTTTAATGACGAGAAAGTGGGTGCAGTTGCTGGTTACGTAGAAGTTTTTGAAAAAGACGAGGCTCTTAACCCGTTTGTGGATTTTGAATCAGCTACAGCTCAAAAAATTGTGCGTCTCGGTTACGACACAATGGGTATTCATTACATTATTCCGGGTGGTTGTGCGATATTTCGTAAAAACGTTATAGAAAAGTTAGGGGGTTATCAGCATGATACGTTAGCCGAGGACACAGATATTACTTGGCGGATTTCAACTGAATCTGACGTGAGTATTCATTTTGACCCCTCAATAATTGTGGTCGCAGATGAACCCACTTCTCTGACTGGACTATGGAACCAAAGAGTACGCTGGGCAAGAGGCAACTTTGCGGTTACCCTAAAACACAAAGGAAAAATTGGAAAACCAAAGTACCATAAAGCTGCCACCATCGGATACCCATTCTGGCTTAGCAACATAATCGCACCCTTGACCTTCATTTTCGTATCTATCGCGCTAATTCTCAACAGTTTATTTTACATAAACTCAGCGTTCATTTCGTCATTTGGCAGATTTTTAACATTCTCTTTTTTCTTTATCCTCGCAGCAGGCATAATTGTCAATAAGGGCAGATCATGGTTCGGAGGTTTATTGGCACCCGGAATTCCGTTGCTAATTTATTTATTATCTAACATTTTTGATCCAGCTGGCATCGTTGGTATATTAGATAATTTCGGGTATTTCTATTGTGCGCGCCTTGTTGGTTACTTCTTTGCTTTTTGGCTGTTTTTCTCTGTAGCGGGCACTTGGTTTTCTTTAAAAATTTACAAGAGCCATCCAAGAACAGCAACTTTTCTACAGCTTGGCTTTTTTGGTTACTGGATACTGCTTGTGTCTGCTGTGCTGTATGGTTATTACACCGAGTTAGCTAAAAAAGAGATGGTTTGGATAAGAACAGAACGGTGACTTTGATGGATGACTATCATATTCACACTAAAGCAACGGACGGCAAAGCAGACCCAGCCCAAACAATAAAACTTGCACGACAACTCAAAGTAGACACAATTGCTTTTACTGAACATATTTCAAAAACCCCAACCTACAACTGGTTTGAACTGCGAGAAACAATTCGCAATCTTGACTTTACAGGAGTGGACGTGCTTATTGGAGTTGAAGCTAAAGTCCTTAACGCGTCTGGAGACTTAAATGTTGACAGAGACGTTTTTAATGCAGCTGATTTAGTGCTCGGAGCCTGTCACGGGGCAGGCAGTGTGAAGTGGCTTTTAGACTCTGAATGTGACATAATTGCCCATCCACAAATAGACAACACCAATGTCGAACAGTTTATTGACTGCCCAAAAGTTTTAGAGATAAATTCAAAACACCGATTGCCATTTGAAATTTTAGACAAGCTTATTTTGGATACGAGCAACATTTTTTCTTTCGGCTCAGACACGCATGACCTCAACGATTTTGTTGTTGCTCAAGACTTTTTTAAAACTGTACTAAAAAAATACCCAAAAATACGGTTATTCAATAGAAAAAACGTGTCTTAGAATCAAAACTATTTCTTGTCAATTTGGCGTCTAATAACTCCTTACAAAAACCGGTAGGATTAGGCTCTAATGAACCAAAAAGTAGTTAACATGCCAAAAAAGCAGGTTGAAAAGTTTTTACAAAAACGAAAATGGAAAGAAAGAATGGAACTTATTGAACTAGTTCGATGCGTCTTTTACCGCGTGACATGCCAGAGGTACGGATTTTGCCGCTGACTTCTAAGCCAAGCAGTAAATCGTTGAAGTCTTTAAAGCCTAAATCTTCAAGTTCACTGCGCATTTGATTGAACAGTTCGTCGTCGGTTAAGTCGCCTTTTTTGCCCAAAATCTCCAGTAGGACAAAATGGGCTGGGCGGGTTTTCCAAGTTTTAATTTGTGGCATAGGCGTTTTCAGCTTCTCTTAAGTTACAGGGGTTGCTGGCTTTTGTACTTGACGGATTTGCTGCATGAAACTCTTGTACCATTTTTCCATGTCAGGCGTAATTGATGGACCCATTTCTTTCATGGCGTCTTGGAAGTCTTTCATTGAGACTTTTTGGGCGTTTACGTCCCGACGCAAAGCGTGCATTGCTGCTTCACGGCAAAGGGATTCAATGTCGGCACCGCTATAGTATTTAGTGATGGTTGCAAGCTGGTTCACATCGATGTCTTGGTCAAGAGGCATGTTTTTAGTGTAAATTTTGAAGATTTGTATTCGGCTCTTTTCATCTGGTTCTGGAACATAGATTAATCGGTCAAATCTGCCAGGGCGAATAACGGCTGAGTCAACCATGTCAGGTCGGTTAGTTGCTGCAATGACTACAATGTCGGCCAAGGTGTTTATACCGTCCATTTCAGTAAGCAGTTGGCTGATTACACGTTCAGAAACGCCGCTGTCAGACATGCCCATTCCACGTTTCGGAGTTAATGAATCGATTTCGTCAAGGAACACGACTGCTGGCGCAGCCATTCGGGCTTTGCGGAAGACTTCACGGATTGCTTTTTCTGATTCACCAACCCATTTGCTGAAGACTTCTGGGCCTTTGATTGAGATAAAGTTGGCTTCGCTTTCTGTTGCGACTGCACGTGCAAGCAAAGTTTTACCGCAGCCTGGAGGACCGTACATTAGGATGCCTTTTGGAGCACGAATGCCTAAGCGTACAAACATTTCAGGGTTCTTGATTGGCCACTCAACAGCTTCTTTAAGGTGCTGTTTTACTTCTTCAAGACCGCCAGCGTCGTCCCAGTGAACTGTTGAAACTTCAATGTAGACTTCGCGCATTGCGGTGGGCGTAACTTCTTTGTATGCACCCAGAAAGTCATCCATTTTAACTTCCATTTTTTCAAGAACTGCGGGAGGTATGCGTTCCTCTTCAAGGTTAATTTGTGGCAGGTAGCGGCGGAGTGCTTTCATAGCGGTTTCTCTGCCTAAAGAGGACAAGTCTGCACCTGTGTAACCGTGGGTCATGGCTGAAAGCTTGTTTAAGTCAACATCCTCTGCTAATGGCATGCCTCTAGTGTGAATTTGGAGAACTTCGTGTCTTCCACCTTTGTCTGGTACGCTAATTTCGATTTCGCGGTCAAAACGTCCGGGTCTACGCAATGCTGGGTCAAGAGCGCCAGGTCGGTTGGTTGCGCCGATGACTATTACGTTTCCTCTACCGCCAAGACCATCCATTAGGGCAAGAAGTTGCGCGACAACACGGCGTTCTACTTCGCCTGTGACTTCTTCACGTTTTGGCGCTAAACTGTCAAGTTCATCAATGAATATGATGCTTGGAGCGTTTTGCTGTGCTTGTTGGAATATTTCGCGGAGTCTTGCTTCTGATTCTCCGTAGAATTTGCTCATGATTTCTGGACCGTTGATGCTGTAAAAGTTTGCTTCTGACTCGTTAGCTACTGCACGTGCAAGCAGGGTTTTACCGCATCCTGGTGGGCCATGCAGCAAGACGCCTTTTGGTGGTTCAATTCCGAGACGTTGGAAGAGTTCAGGGTGGCGAAGAGGCAACTCGACCATTTCGCGGACACGTTGAATTTCTTCGTGTAAACCGCCAATGTCTTCATAAGTTGTTCTTGGCAAACCTTTGCCTTCTGGTGCGGGTTCGTTAAGGATTGTTAAGCGGGTTTCTGCTGTTACTTTGATGATTCCGTGTGGACGGGTTTTGGAAACCGTGAATGGGATAGCGTGACCCAACATCATGACAAGGGTTGTGTCGCCTTCAACTAATGTTCGTTCCATTAAACGGTTTTTAACGAAGTTTGTAAAGTCTTCGTCAACGTTGAGGCGCATGTCAACTGGCGCCAAGGTGAGGCTTAATGCAGTTTTTACTTTGGCTGGTCTTACAACAACGTATTCGTTTATGGCTACGCCGCTGTTTTTGCGTGTGAAGCCGTCGATTCTGATTATGTCTCGGTTTTGGTCTTCGCTGTAAGCGGGCCAAGCAATTGCGCTTGTTGTTCGTTTGTTAACAATCTCGATGACGTCTCCAGCGCTTATGCCAAGTTTCTGCATTGTGCGCTGATCAATTCGGGCTATTCCTCTACCGACGTCTCTTTGTCTTGCATCTCCAACACGTAATTGAACTTCACTCACGTTAGAATTCTCCATAATAACTGGTCGTATAGGCTTGTTGAAAAGAACATTTCATCCCTATATAAACTTTAAAGCGTAACAATTCAGACTCTCAAACAGAAGAAAAAAGGAAGCACAAATACAAAAATTGGGTTTTTAAGGGCTAACTGCAGGCTTTGGTCTACCAAGTTGAATGGTTAACATAAGCATCAAGGCAACGGGTAAACCGGAACCGTGAATTTAACATTGATTTGGATTTTAAACTTAACGCTAAACGGCTATTTAGAGATAAATGTTTTAAAACAGAAGAGACGAAAAATCAAAAGTTTGAAAAAGAGAGAAAGTTAGCTTAAACAGGGAAGAAATAGGAAGAGAGAGGGAATTGCTTTGTTTAAGCCAACTTTTCTTTAATAATTATTGCTTTTTGAATAATAAAAGAACATGTGACTGTCTTTAAACAACAACAAATATCGCAAACACAATGCAGAATCATTTGCTAAAAACAGGTCTCTTAAAGGTAAATATTAAATAAAAATGATAAAGAAAAGTTTAGTCTCTGCTTGTTCTTCGAATCTGGAAAGTTTGAACTTGGCTTACACCTTTTATTTTGCCCAGTTCAACTTCAAACTCGTCAACGACACCCACAACATCCTCCGGGAACCGTATTTGGACAAGCAACGCAACCAAGCCGAAAGCAACTGGTTCTTCACCCCAACCCTCAATTTTGGAGGCTTTTGGAAGAATTTTGGTGATTTCAGCTTTTAAGGGGTCAAAGCTTTCCACTATGTCTTCGGGAAAAACTTTGTAGGTTACAAGGATAGCGCCCATTATAAGTCACCTATTTTTTATGGCCCTTGGAATCCACATTTTGGACATTTATAGAGGCGTCCGAATTTGCGGCATTTTCCGTCACGTTTGATTTGTATTTCACCGCAGTTTGGGCACAGGAATTTTGTAGATTCTGATCCTGGCGCGATTGGTTTTCCGCAGCTGGTGCAGGTTACCAGTGATAGTGCATTTCTTTCTGTCATAAGCTTTACACTTCTTTGCGGATTTTTATTGTAAGGGTTACTTATAACTGCTGTGCTTGAAAAATCAGGTGTTTTTGGTTTTTCAACTATTCTTGGGTTTAGGAGCTGAGCAAGTACTCGTAGACTTCAAGCATGTCTGGTGTTAAAAATTCATAATCTTGGTTTATTGCGTTATTTATTGTACTTGCAATAACTTCGGCGCCTTCATCGTTAGGGTGTACACCATCTTGGAAGTATTCTGAATGGTCAGCCATTACAGAGTTGACATCAATTGTTGGCAAATCTAGGTCATCTGCAACTTGCTCGATGTTTGGTATTACGCCTTCTTCAAGATTGGAGTTTTCTAGACCTAAAGAATTATTATAAATCGGTGGAGGTTTCACAAGATAAATCTGTTGGTCCTCTGGAAGAACGTCATATGAAGTTACCAAATCATGATAATCATTAACGAAATTGTAGATGTAACGGTAGTTAAAATCTTTGGCATCATTTGTGCCAAGCATAATTACAACAACATCGGGCTCAAATTCTTTAGCTTCTTCAAATTCAGACTGATTCATATAAGGTATGTCTGAATTTTTAGTTACCGCTGAACCCGCTACGCCAAAATTGCCGACCAAGTATCCGTCACCGAGCAGTTCCTGCAGTGCTTGGGGATAATTTGACCATTCAGTAATGCTATCGCCTACACAGGCAACACGGATGATTTGTGCGGTAATCTTTTGCTGGCAGTTTAGTTGGATTATAATTGTTAGGCTGGCAGCTGCAATAATTAGCATGAAAAGAATTGTTGCTGCTTTAATTTTTTTCGTCGACACCGCTTTTTCAGCCCATTTTATTCGAACACCTCACGTTTAGGAAGTATTTTAAGATGACTGACAAAAACTCAAAAAAAGAAAAAATTTGCGAAATAATCACAAAATACTTACAAAACATTTTCACTTTTTAGCACATAAACAAGGCAAAAAGAAATAGAGTAACAAGCGGTCCATTAAAATTGTTAAATTGTTAAAAGAAAAATTAGGCTGATACACACGCCTACTTTTCGTTCCAAAACTTTTCAAAGCGTTCCTGATAAGGCTCCACTAAATGTTTACCGTTTGACCACAAAACACAAGGCCACCCTGAAGATTGCTTTTTAGAGGTAAATATCCAGACAACCTTCTGGTCAAAAACTTGAAAAGGCTTAACAGATTTATGGCACAAGAATTTTACTTCAAAATCACCTTTTCTAGGGTTTATTCTATGAACAACCTCTTTAGCTCTATCCAACTTATTTGACGCATTCACAATTAATCGAATCTTAGCACCTCTATCCACAGCATCGGTAAATCGACGAAACCATTTTTCCGCCTTAAGTTCTAACAGTTCAACGCTTGCAGCAAAATCACATTCTTGCTCCACGTTTCCAAACAAAATGTCAGCAGTGTTTGTAACCTCATTTTCTTTTCCGAGCAAAACGAAAAAGGGTTCTTCAGTTTCATCTTGATTGCCAAGAAGTGTTAAGCTTTCTGTAATATTTTTCAAGTTGGCCTGCATACAAAGAATTTCTTCACGAGCTTGCCGCCATTTTATGGAGATTAATTCTTTTAGGGCTTTTTCAACAGGGATAGCTGTTATCGTTATGGGAGTACCTAATGTTTTAGTGATTAAACCGTTTTCTTCCAACTTTGGAAGAATCTGGTAAACATCTTGGCGATGCATATTAGTTTGTGTAGCTATTTCTGCAACTGATAAAGAACCTGCTTCCACTATAGTTAAATAAATTTTAGATTGATTTAGTGTGAGTCCAAAGATGGCTAGCTGCTTAGCTAAGTCCTCTTTAATTAACCCCATGCCCCCATTTAACACCGTTCATTTTTCTGTATTATAGTTAGTCTTTATTCGCAAATAATACTTTCGGTTGTAAGTATTGCCTTCCTAACAACTTTAAAACAGAATAAAACCGATTTTTTAGTCACAGACCTAGAAATCAACATACAATTTCGTGGTCTAAAAATAGAGGAGAGAAAAAAAATTGTTAAAAAATACTTCAATGAAGATTTTGGCACTATTCGTAGCGATTCTAATAACGACATCGATGGCAGCATTGGCAGTACCCGCTCAAGCTCAAGAATTAGAACACGGTGGACAACCAACTGTAGGCTATGAAGGACCATCAGCTATTCCCGCAGGAGAAACAGCCGACTATACAATAAAATCTGAAGCCTTCCTTAGTGTATCGCCAAACCCGATAGGCGTCAACCAAGAATTACTGGTTAACGTTTGGACCACATTCCCATCTGGAGAAGGCAAATACCAAGTTGGCTACACAGTTCACATAACCAGACCAGACGGAACAACAGAAGATGTAAACTTGAAATCATACGTTGCAGACGGCACCAGCTGGTTTACCTATAAGGTCACTCAAACAGGTGAATGGAAATTCCAATTCTCATTTGCAGGCGAATACTTCCCCGCAGGATACTACATTTCAGGACAATACTCAACAGCACGTGAAGGACTTTTTGCAAACGCAATCTACAATCCATCAGTCTACGTTTCACCAGCTGAATCACCAGTCGTAAGCATAACAGTGCAAGATGACATGGTCGTATCTTGGCATTCTGCGCTTCCAACAGACTACTGGTCAAGACCAATACAACCCAACAATAGAGAATGGAGCGCTATTGGAGGCAACTATCCATGGACTCAACCATTAATCGCAGGCATTGACGGACAATGCAGTTGGGACGATGAATGGTACGGACCCTTTGTCACTGCACCAAACACACCACACATTGTTTGGAAACGACAAGGCGCAGTATCAGGCATCATTGGAGGCGAAGCAGGAACATATTCAGCACTTAACAACCCAGGAACACCCGACGTTATCTATATGGGCAGAGCATACGACACAAGATACGAAAACATTAACGGCGTACCAACAAACTGTGCAGTATGTTATAACTTGCAAACAGGCGAACTCTACTATGCCATTCCAGTCAATGATGGAGGCGTCACACCTACATACATTAACTATGTTAGCCCTGAGGCAGCTTCCGCCACTGGCACTGTACCCGGTTCAGAAGCAGCAAGCAACCTAGTTGTCGATCTTCTCACATTAAGTGGAAGCGGCAACAACATGATACTTTACAAAATTGACCCATACACTGGACGAGTAACCACAAATGTTAGTCTTCCAAACATTGGCACAACCATGTTCTATAGAAACGGCTACTTCCTAAGCTACAGCGCATATGATACCGAATACTTCAGCCCAGCAGAAAACATTACTACCGCTAGATCAACCACTGGCTATTTAGTTAACTGGTCAACAGTAGGTTCATCAGCAAACTTTGCTTCAAGAATTGATAGCAACATTTCAGTCACTATACCCAACAGTCTAAGAACAATCTACACAGTCGGAAGCTATGGCTCCTTAGGCGCATATGACCCGGACACTGGCATAACTGTAATTGAAGACAGATTCATCTACGGAGGCTACTACGGATCAAACTTCTGGGCAATAGACCTAGTACATGGCGGTCAAACACTCTGGAACATATCAACCAGCGTTAACGAAATGGAGTCAGGATACAGACCAACAAACACTTGGTGCAGAAACGGACGCTTCATAGCTGAAATGGAACTTGGATTCTGGCAAGCACGAGATATACGCACTGGACAAATACTCTGGGAAACACACATGAACGATCCTCCTTGGGGTGAATTCTGGATGTATGACGAAGCAGCATACCAAGACATACTCTACGGAGTCGGCTACACAGGCGTTTGGGCATTAAACGAAACCAACGGTGACGTAGTCTTCCATTATGTTGACCCAGCAGTTCCATTTGAAACACCCTACACATCAGCAAACAACACGATGTCAGCCTATTCAGTTCAAACAATCAGAGTTGCTGACGGAAAACTGTACGTAACAAACACTGAACACACACCAAGCCAACCAACAACCAGAGGATGGGGTCTAATATGCTTAGACGCAATCACAGGAGAGAAACTATGGAAGATAAGCGGAACTCAAATGACCGCTGGACCAGCAGCTGACGGCTACCTAACAGCATCCAGCAGCTATGACGGATACATGTACGTCTTAGGCAAAGGACAAAGTGCAACCACAGTAACATCAACACCTAGCATCACTGCACAAGGCTCAAAAGTAATGATTGAAGGTACAGTACTTGACATGTCACCCGCACAGCCTGGAACAGCATGTGTTTCAGACGACTCAATGGGCACATGGATGGATTACCTACAACTACAAATGCCAATCGACGGAATTTACCACAATGCCACAGTAAAAGGCGTTGATGTAATGCTTTATGCAATAGACGACAACGGTAACTCAATCGAAATCGGCACAGCAACAAGCGACACCAGCGGCAAATTTGCATATGCTTGGGCACCTCCACATGAAGGTATGTACAAGATTACCGCAACATTTGCAGGTTCAGAATCTTACGGCAGCAGCTGGGATGAAACAAACATTTCAGTTGAACAAGCCGCAGTAACAACAACCCCTGACACAGTAGTACAAACATCAGCGGACAATACATCACTGCTCTACGGCATCATGGTTTTAGTAATCATAGCCATCGTCATCGGAATATTTGCACTAGTACGAAAACACTAAACAAAAAACCAACCACTTCTTTTTTTTCTTTTTTTAACTACAACAAATCAGCTTTTCTTTAAAAATCGTTTTAGCAAAACTCATAAGGTCGTTTTTTTCCTATCAATATTTGGTTGAACCATTTTGGGCGTGAACTTCAAAGACTTAATACCAAAAACTCCAGTAAAACTTGAAGACTTAAGTGGCAAAATAATTGCTATAGATGCATATAACGCAATCTATCAGTTCTTAAGCATTATCCGCCAACCAGACGGTACACCATTAAAGGACAGCACAGGAAAAATCACCAGCCACTTAAGCGGACTCTTCTACCGCACAAGCAACTTAGTGGAGATGGGTCTAAAACCAGTCTATGTTTTTGACGGCAAACACCCAACCTTAAAAACTGCCGAGGTCGAACGCCGTAGACAAATTAAAGTTGATGCACAAGCAAATTACCAAAAAGCAGTTGCAAACGGTGATACTGAAAACATGCGAAAGTTTGCTCAAATTGCAACAACAATGAAAGATTACATGATTTCTGATAGCAAAAAACTTTTGGATTTAATGGGTTTACCGTGGATTCAAGCTCCAAGTGAGGGAGAAGCCCAAGCAGCTTATCTTAATAAGAAAGGCGCCGCGGATTATTGCGCAAGCCAAGATTATGATAGTCTGCTTTTTGGTGCTTCTAAACTTCTTCGTAATGTAACTATTTCAGGACGCAGAAGAAGAGGGAAAGCATTCATAGAGGTTGTGCCTGAAGTTGTAGATTTACGTAAAACCCTTTCTGAGTGCGGATTAAGCCAAGAACAACTTATTGATGTGGGCATTTTAATTGGGACTGATTTTAACGATAGCGTTAAAGGTATAGGACCAAAGACTGCTTTAAAACTCATAAAACAATACGGCAATTTAGAAAAAGCCTTATCACACATTGAAAATGTTACGTTCGCAGACAGTGTTGACGAAATAAGAAATATTTTCCTTCACCCAGAAGTTACCGACAACTACAACATCGAATGGAAAGACCCCAACGAAGAAGGCTTAATTGACTTTATGTGCAGCGAAAAAGAGTTCGGTGAAGAACGAGTCAAAAAATCATTTGAACGCATGACTGCAGGAAGTAAAAAACAGAAAGGTAAAACGTCTTTAGAAAAATGGTTTGGCTAAACTTCGCTTTTTTGTCCATACTTTCCAGTTAATGAGGCAAATGCTACGCCGCCAAGATTTTCTTTTTTAATGTTTCCTTCTATTTCTTTGGTGATACACATTAAGTTCTGGAACAAGTTGTTTTTACCTATGGGGATAATCATGATGCCGCCGCTTTTTAGTTGGTCAAGTAACGGAGGAGGAAATTCTGACGATGCTGCTGAGACTACAATGCGGTCGTAGGGGGCTTTTTCTGGATAACCTGTTGAACCATCAGCATTGATTATTGTTACTCGGTCACTGTATCCAGCGTTACGAATATTTTTCCGTGCCTGCTCAGCCAACGCTACATTAATTTCTACGGTGTAAATACGTCCCCATTCACTTCGTGGCACATCAGGAGAAGTTACAAGTTCAGCCATGGTTGCCGCCTGCCAACCACTACCAGAACCAACCTCAAGCACTTTGTGACCTACTGCAAGTTTTAGGTTCTCATTTATTACTGCAACTATATGTGGTGCAAGGACTGCTTGACCATAACCTATGCTAATCGGTGTATCTTTGTTACTGTAAACTTGTTTATCAGGGGGCAAAAATTTTGAGCGCGGAGTTAAACGCATTGTTTGAGCTATTTTTGGCGTGCGAATAATGCTTTGTTTAACAAGGTTATCGATAAGTTTTTCCCAGTTCGCTTTTTCCAAAGCATAACTCCTTCGGTTTCATAAGGAGTTTTGTTGCTTTTAACGGCTATGGTTCAAAAAACAGAAATAAAGATGTTGGAAGGTTACTTGACTGTAACTGATTTTGCCAAGTTGCGGGGCATATCTGGGTTGTAGCCAAGTTCTAAAGCCGTGTAGTATGCTAAAAGTTGTAGGGGTATAGCAAACGGAATTGGAGATAGCACACTTGGTATACCTTTTGGAACTTCGATGTATTCATCAGCTAAATCCTTGATGTCATTGTCGCCTTCTTCGATTATAGCAAGAATTTTAGCGCCGCGAGCTTTCATTTCCATAATGTTGCCTATAACGGTTTTATGTGTATCATCTTTTTGGCAGACAAAAACTACAGGGAACCCGTTCTCAATTAAACTAATTGGGCCATGTTTGCTTTCGCCTGCTGGAAACGCGATAGACGGAATGTAAGCGATTTCCATAAGTTTTAGTCTTCCTTCAAAGGCGGTTGCTGTACTTATGCCTCTTCCAAGGAAAAAGAACACTTTAGAGCCTGCGTACTTGTGGGCGATTTGTTTGATTTTTTCTTCCTGCGTTTTAACAATAGTGTCTACAAGTTCAGGCAGTTTGGCAAGTTGTACTTCAAGCGTGTCAATTTCGTCTTGAGACACCTTGCCCCGTTTCTTAGCTAACCTTAAAGCTAACTGTGCAAGAACAGAAAGTTGTGAAGTAAAAGTTTTGGTTGCTGCAACGCCTATTTCTGGACCAGCCTGAGTGCCAATGTAGACTCGTGAAATTCGTGTTAAAGTAGAACCGATAACGTTTGTTAAGCTTAAGATTGTCGCTGCTCGTTGCTGTGCACAGGTTACAGCAGCTATAGTGTCAGCTGTTTCTCCTGATTGACTAACCGCTAGTATGGTGCTGTCAATGTTTACTGATTTGCCATGTTGCTCAATGAATTCTGAAGCATACACTGGGTAAGTAGGTAAGAACGCTAGTTTTGAAAACATATAAGATGCTGCTAAACAGGCATGATAGCTTGTTCCACAGGCAACGAGAAACACTTCGTTAGCGCGGTCAAGAAAAGTCGATAGCAAGTCAAGATAGTGGTCTTGAAGGCGCAAAGTGTTACGTAAAACTTCAGGTTGTTCATGAATTTCTTTTATCATGAAATGTGGGTAACCTTGTTTAACCGCCATTTCAGCGGTCCAGCCAATGGTTTCGGGAGCACGCTCAATTAAGCTGCCGTCTTGAATTTTCTTTATTGTGTAACCTTCAACAGTAATAATAATCAGTTCACCATTGTTTATCATCACAGCTTTGTTTGTTAACGGCAAAAAGGCAGGAATATCTGACGCGCAACAAACACAGTTATCACTGACACCTAAAACAAGAGGACTTTCGTTTCTTGCACAAACGATTTTGTCAGGTTCCCGTGAAGAAATAACCGCTAATGCAAAGGAGCCTTCGAGACGTTTTAGGGTTTCTTGCACAGCATTTACAAGGGAGAATTTGGGATTGTTTTTCATTATTTCTTCAATAAGGTGCGGAATCACTTCGGTGTCGGTTTTAGAAACAAATGTGTGACCGAGGTTTTGAAGTTCAAGTTTTAATTCACTAAAGTTTTCTATAATTCCGTTGTGAACCACGACTATTTCGCCGGAACAGTCAGAATGAGGATGAGAGTTCACTTGCAACGGAGCGCCGTGTGTGGCCCAACGTGTGTGACCAATGCCAATGTTTCCGGGCATGTCATCAAGATTGATGCATTTGTGAACTTCGTCAATTTTTCCTTGGTCTTTTTTTAGAAAAATTTTCCCGTTTGAGATTGTAGCTATGCCGACTGAGTCATAGCCGCGGTATTCAAGCCGTTTTAGTGAAGAATGAATCACTGGAGCGGCGTTTCCGTCTTTCAAAATGCATCCAAATATTCCGCACATTTCTTGTTAGCCTTCGATTTATTTGCGTAATTATGATTTATGAAAGCTGTGAATTGTTAATTAATATTTTTAAGATAATATTTTTACCATTAAGAAATAATTTTTAGCAGGTTAAGCACTTATTTGATATTTTTGCGTAAAGAACAAACAGGCTTAAAGCGCAATATCTTAAACCATAAACAAATTTTTTATAATAGTATCCCCGAATAAGCAATGAAACAAAATGGAAAAGAAGCGCCTACTTCAAGACAACGGTAAAACCCAAGAAGTAAAAGAAATTAGCATACTCAAAAACTCACAAGAACTTAAAACAATACTAGGCGACCTAAGCTGGAAAATACTAACTGAACTCTCAAAAAAAGAAATGTACCCCCTTGAAATTGCCAGACAACTAGGAATACATGAACAAAAAGTCTACTATCACATACGAAAACTGGCAAAAGCAGGCGCAATCACCATACAGCGGGAAGAAAACAAGAAAGGCGCCATCGCCAAATACTACAAAACTGTTTCACCTGCCTTTGGAATCGAATTTCCCAACGGCTACACACCAATAAAAAACATATGCAGCCCAAGTATAGATGAAACACTGCAAAAGTTTTTCCAAGAAATGCTTGACGACGGCATTCTTGACGGAAAAATCGTTGTTGGCAGTCCACAACCTCACGGCCCATTTAAAACAAGCGCCAGAGACGGACATTACGCAGCTCATTTGGCACTGTTTATGGGACAATTTGTAAAGATGCCCCAAGAATTCGTCGTGAAGCTTGATGTTGACGTTAAAGTAGAAAAAGAAGAAAAAAATAATCTAATACTAGTCGGTGGACCCGGAACCAACCTTTTGACCCAAGAAATCAATGAACATTTACCCATAAAATTCATTATGCATTCATCTGAGCAAGGTTTCTTGCTTGGTGGGTTATCCTCCAAAAAAACTGGAAAAACATACACTTTAGACGGTTCTGGAGTTATAGCAAAAATAATTAATCCTTGGGACAGCAGCAAACGTATAATCGTTATTGCAGGAAACAAAGCCGTTGGAACCAAAGCGTGTGTGTTAGCTTTGACGAATTTTTGGAAGAAAACTCTGCAACGGTTTGACGATAAGGACACGTTTGCGGTTGTTGTTCAAGGTTTTGATTTAGATGGCGATGGAAAAGTAGATTCAATAGAGGTTTACGAGTAAGTGAAAAAACAGTTAAGTGAACAAATTGTGGCTTTTGGGCACGAAAACGTTTTAGCGATTCACCCAACCACATTGATGATAACCAAAGACAAAGAACTATCTAAACAGGGCGACTGCATAATAGCCGTAGGCGCCGACAAAGCATTAGCTGATTTTAACCCAGAATTCAAACAAAAACTACGCGAACCTAACACCCAACTAACAATGCTAATTAAGGTTGACAGTTTAATTCAGCAACTTACCGCCTACGGCTCGAGTAAGCTTGATTTAAGCAACGATGTAGATATGGTTGTTAGAAAAAGTGATTTTACTTCTGATCGCACTTTAGCAATCAAAGCCAATAAAGCAGCTATTGACTTGCCCAGAGAATTTGTTGAAAAACTCAAAAACCCCAACCAGCAAATCAAAATAACGCTAATTTTAACTTAACATTCTTTATGCTTACGCTTTTGTTGTTACTAAATAATAGGTTAACAGTCCTGAGCCTACTGCAAACAACAATAGACCCACACTAATTAGAAGATTCACATTCAATACCAAACCCGAGATGATAAAAGACAAAAAAGAGATTAGCAGTAAAATAGAAAAATATTTTAGCAATACAAGCTTAGCCAAGCTTTTCACCTCTTAAAGATTCTTTAGTTAATTCACCTTGCAGTTCAGCCTCGTTAGAAGAAGGTTTTTTTGAGAATTTGTTGTGAATTCTCCCTATCAACCCCGTGCTTGTTTTAAGAACAGGCGGCAAACCGACAAGATCAGTAGTTACAGCGATCAGTCTAGCCAATAAAGCAAAAGTTACCGCGTAAGGAAGAATCAACGTTGGTTGTGTACTTATACCGGTTAATAGGAAAACGTAAGCAGCTTCTTGTAAGCCAAGTCCCGCAAAAGTTATTGGCACATACATAAATGCTGCAGTTAACGGACCCATAAACAGCAAGTCAAAAAATGTTGGTTCAGTCATGCCTATAGCTTGGGCTAACAAGAACAGTGATACTCCACTAGATAGGATGGATGCTAAAACTGATACAATAATCACTTTCAAAGAGCTACGCAGTGCAGCTTTGTCGTTTGTGAACATTGAACGGACTTCCTGCAGCTTCTTGATAACTATGCCAACAATAGGGATTTTTCCAAGTTTTAGAAGTAAACCTGAGAAATAGTTTGTCCAAACCAAAATTGTTAAGCCTACACCGCACGCAAGAAGCACCAATATGCCTGCAATCAACGCGTTAGTCATTGAAGCGTCAATTACGCTGCTGGGTATGCGGGTTAAAAAGTAGAGCAAAGCAATTGTTGAAAAAGATGCTTTTACAAAAAAGTTGCCTGCGCCCACTGCCATGACGCTCATTAACCCTTTTTCGATAGGCACTTTTTCTAGTTGGTTAAGCAGGACTGGTGTTGCGAAGTATCCTGATTTGGCGGGGGTCACGTCACTTAAGAGTTGACCGCCAAAGTTTGCAAGTGTTGTTGCTTTAAAGGATGGTGCAGCGTTTAGGGTTTTTAGGGCTCCTTGTAGGGCAAAGCTGATTGCGAAAGATGATAGTATAAAGAAGATTATGGATGTTGCTAGTATGGGGATGTTGATGTTAGTTATGATGGTTTCTGCTTGGGATAGGTTGACGTTTTGGAATAACAGGTAAAGTATTAAGATGCTTACTGCTGCTTGCACGGGTATGAGTAGGGTACGTAAACGTTTAGAATTCAAACCTTTAATCTCCGACTAATTTTTTCTGTTAATTTGCCTAAATCGACTTTCAACAGAACAACCGTGATAATTATAGTTAGAGCAATAGAAACGGCAATAGTAACTTCAGGTGACAGCCATTCTGCGAATTGTTGTCCTGTCCAACTGCCCAGAAACGCGCCAGCAGTAGTAATGACTAGTTTGCCCATAAAGTATGCAGAGAAGAACTTGTATGGACTGTACTTGGTTAAACCAAGCGGAATAACAATTGGGTCATCTGGAATTGGGGTGGTTGCAGCAGCAAACAGAAACAGGAAAGCCCAGCGGTTGACAATTTTGGCGTCAGCGTTTAGGCGTTGTTGTCTTTCTTTGCTTAGACGTTTACTAATAACAAAAGTAGTTAGGTAATGCACACTTTTTGCCAAAGCTGAACCCATTGCCACCAAAAAAGCAACCAGCACTAAAGTTGTCACGTCAGTTGCGCCAAGAATCACCGCGGCATTTGAAGCAATAAACAATGTTGAGGGTCCAGCGAAAGGTATTAAGCCAAACCCAAAAGCTGTAGCAAAAACGATTAGCATCTCAAGAAGTGGTATCATAAAATTTTGTGCCTCTATTTTGTCTTGTCATCGTCGAACGTGATTCTCATGCGAAAGAGTTTATGGAAGACGCGAACTATGAAACGCAGACCTAAACGCAGCACATAAAACAAGATGCCGAAAGCGATTAAGCCTATAGACATGACTCTTAGAAATGAAGTGGTTCCTGTATCAAAAGAACCTGTTAATGCAGATACCAAGCCAAAAATTGTGCCACAGATTAGCATTAGTGCTTCTGGATGATCCATAGAGTATTCGAAGGCTGCTTCAAGTCTTTCCTGCATCTTACTCCCTATCACCATGCTTTAGCTCCTGTTGGTTATAGCTCTACCATTGAGAGTAAGCGTTTAAACTGTGGAATCACCCCGAAAAACCGCGTTATGCCTCTTGTTATACCAACCCGTCAAGCACTGCATAATCAACAGTGAAGTTGCTAGAATGAACAAAGCCAAAAACGGAGCCGCCAACACATCTGACAACCAGTGAACATTCAAGTATATCCTGTCAAAACCTACAGCCACCGTTAAAGCCAAGGTCAAGGCAGCCATAGCAATTTTTGGGCGCACACTTTTCAGGGTTTGCCAAACAAAAAAAGTCAACAACCCAAAAAGTACAATCGTTGTTGTCACATGCCCACTAGGAAACGAAGACCCATCTTCAAAAACCAAGCCATTTAGAGGTCTTGGTGATACAACAAAGGACTTGATGATGCTAAGGGCTATGGCGTCGACGCCCATAACGCCTACAAGTAGAAGCGCATCGGCTTTATATTTTTTATAAAATAGTACAGCGGCAATTGGCAAACTGCATGCAAGCAGTACTGTAGTGTCGAAAAGTTTTGAGACCAAGTTGGCTGCTTGTGTGAATTCGTTGCCTAATTGAAGGTTTGCTGCCCACAGGTTTACAGGTTGGTTTAAACCAAAAAAGGGGTTATGCCAAAAAGTTAAAGGTAGAAAACAAGCTATTGATAAAACTGAAATAAGAATAAGTACGCGTTGATTGGTTAATGAATTGTCTGTGGTGTTCACTTTTTTATCACAGCAGAAAGGGTTTAACGGGTTTGGTATAGCCCTACCAGAAAGAGCAACGAACTCTAAGACATAGAGTCATATTCAAAACAGCATTACCAATCACCAAAAACGGCACTCTAAGATAGAAACTGCAAGTTTGGCAGGTTGAATTGTAATTGGCAAAAACTCGGGGAATTAACACTGACATACAGGCTCCAAGAACAAAATTGCTGTACCTGATTTATTCAGCGCCACGTAGTAGAGTTCAGGCTGTTCCCGGAGTGAAATCGCAGATTTGCGGTGCTTTAGGTTACAAGTCGGATGGACATTTTCATCATGACTGGAATTATCTTGTTGATGCGGGCATGCTGGAAGAAAAAGACGGCTACTTCATCGTAACAGATGCAGGCAAGAAAGAGTTTGCTTTTCAAACCACAGCGTCGAGAAGCAATCAGGTTTTGGCTGCAACAGGAATTATACTCATAGCCTGCACCTTGCTGATTGAGTTAAAGATTGTTCCTTTGGAGAGTATAGCGGTTTTGGGTATTATCTTGATTTTTCTTGGAGCCTTCTTCTCAATGGTAAACAGAAGCATCAGACCAGAACTGCCGCTAAAAGCCAGAATCCTGCTAAAAGAACTAAAACGCCGCTAACAGATTTGCGCATCCAAAACAACTTGCTGTTCATACGGTGCAGTTTCCCGGACGCTTTTGGCACACTGGAAAGCTACGACTTTTCGACTCTGCTTTTCAACCAAATCGGTAAAACGTGCTTTTAAGTCCTCAATGGTTTCTGGTTTGCGAATAAACCCATAAAAATGCACCACGCCCCCATTTGGTTTTAGGGTTTGGCAGGCAGCGTCAACAAAATCAATTGCTGTCTCAGGCAAATTCATAATTACCCTGTCAGCAATTCCCCGCAGTTTATCTTTAGCTAATTCCCGCGCATCCCCCAGCAAAGGGTAAACCCTATCGTCCACCCTATTAACGCGGGCGTTGATTTTGAGCAGTTCAACCGCGTCAGGGTTAATGTCTACTGCGTACACTTTTGCTTCAGGACACAACTTGCCAATTGGCACAGCAAACGGTCCAACACCCGCAAAAAGGTCTGCCACAACCTCACCAGCTACTACGAGCATGGCTACTCGATGATGTTCCTGAGAAAGCCTAGGCGAAAAGTAAGCCTTGGCTACATCGACATGGAATTGGCACCCGTACTCGTTGTAAACTGTTTGGGTTCTGTTTTCGCCAGCGATATGTGTGAGGTCGCGAATACGGTAAACCCCGCTTATTGCGCCTGCTTTTGCATGTACAGCTTTGATGTTTTTGTGCGCTTTCAAAATTGCTTGCCCAATAATTCTTTCGTATGTTTTTAGGTCAGGGGGAATTTCGATTATTGCTATGTCTCCGACCATGTCAAGTGAGTGCGGAATGTGTTGGTGCAGTTCAGGCGGCAGTTGCCTTTCAAGGGCTTGGTTTAGAGTTTCTTCAGCAGGACGTTTCTCAACAAAATCTTCAGTAGTTAACTCGAGTTGAGGCGCTGCGGCTCTTAGTTGTGATAGTTCGTCTTCGCTGGGTTGCTTGACCAATGGTATGCAAAGATGGTCCTGTTGTCTTTGAATAAGTAGTGCCTTGTTGACCAGTTCAAGCTTGTGAGCTAACGAAATGGCTTTTTCGCCCAAACTTTTAGGCACTTTAAAGCAAACTGTGCGCGGCATAAATGGTCAGTGGGTTTTCTCTATTCGATACAAGTTATTTACTTTTTCAATACTAAATGATGAGTTTAGCATGGTTTCCATAAGCCAAATGTTAGCTTCAATATGCTCTGATAGACAGCGTGTATAGAAAACCGATTTACCCTCTGCTAACGCCATGTATGGAATAAGCATGTCAGCCAAAAACACGTCAACCGTTGGTTCAGCCTGCAACTCTGTAACCAGTTTTTCTGCTGCTTCCACCCCTACAGCTTCGCTGGTTTTGCGCAGTTCCCCAAGCGCATCAGCACCCACAAGAACACCCGTGTCTGTTTCAGCCCACAACACTATTGAACTGCCTTTCTGGTACGGGTTTGACTGGTCATTTACAACTTGTATTTGGGGTTGGTAACCGTTTTTGGTTAAGGTTTCCCTTGCGGCTTTTGCTTGGCGTTCTGCAACTTGACGGTCAGCAAGAAAAGTACAAACTGAAACACCCCTAACGCTTTCGAGCTTGCCAAAGCTTTCCAACCGAATTGGCTTAAGGGTAGGGTTTGGTTTTACAGTCATTGTAGCTTCTCCCATGCCTTTTGGATAGTAACCATACTTTTGCGTCTCAATCTCTGCTTCCACACCCATCTTGCGCAAAGTTGGAAGCAAAACAAACCGCAAATAGTTAATGGTTGGAGCGTGTGTAGTGTCTGTTCCACCTTTAGCCACATGCAACTTCACAGGATTTTTGGCGTAGGCACAGATGGGCAGTGTTGCCATGAGAAGCATTGGTATACTGCCTGCAGTTTCAATTACCGCTTCAACGTCGCCACCTTTAATCACGTTTGGGGTAAACCATAGTTCTTCTGAAGCAAGCGTGGCACCTTCGACTTTGGCGTTACATAGTTTCGCTGCAGTCAACACGGCTTCAAGATGTTGCCTTTTCAGCCCTGGTTGAGGTCTTCGCTGCCTAATGTTGCATATGTGCAGGGGTTGCTGGGTAATTGCAGCAAGCGCAATTGAAAGTCGCAGTATTGTCCCGCTTCCACTTTTCTGGCTTCCATCAATCTCAAACATTGGGTATTAGCCTACATTTTGGTTGCAAATAATTTAATAAGCGTAAGAGTATTTTTAGGGTTTGAGGAAGCGCAAGCGTGAGCAGTGATAAAGAGAAGCTTAACCAACTATCCGCAAGAGTTGATGAGCTTTTAGTTACCATGAACAAAGTTTCTGAAGAGTTACGGTCAATTTCAGCCTCCATAAAAATAATTTCAGCTGGACAAACACAGCCCCAACCAGCATACACACCAAAACCAGCGGCATCAACGCCAAAACCAGCCTACACGCCACCACCGCCAGCAACTTCAGCGGCAGCGGCGCCGTCAGGGGCAAAACTGCGTTCACTTGATGATGTTCGAATGTCTTTTCCTGAAGAACTTGAAGCCCGTTTGGGATTCGAAGATAAAGGGGAATACATTACAATTAAGCCTAAACAGTTTCTTGGCAGTGACAATTTTGCCAAAATCGCCTCGGCAGTCCGCGGGATGGGCGGCGAATACATCAGCGCCGGCAAAGACAGCCATTTCCGTGTGCCAAAGAAAAAACCTAACGCTTAACATTTTTACTTTAGGTTTTGTCCAATCTCAAATGCAGCGTTAAGTGTTTTAGGCTGATTTGCAACTTCAGCTTTATCAGAAGCTGTAGGCAATAAAACGTTAACTAAATCCATTTCTAAATATTTGAAAGACAAACGATACATTTCAACAGTAAGGTTGCATGCTTGAGCGCCTTCCTCAGAAGGAACAACCAAAACAGCCTTTTTGCCAGCTAAACCTTTTGAAGCTATAAAGGGGCGTAACCTGTCGATTAGCAGTTTCATTTTTGCCGAGGGACCATACCAGTAAAGAGGCGTTCCAAAAACAATAACGTCAGCTTCCACCAGCCTAGGGTAAAGCTGCGTCATGTCATCTTTTAGGGTGCATTGGAAACTGCCGTTTTTGCAGGTTTTGCAGTCTATACAGGGTTTTATTTCTAAAGGGTAAAGGTACACTTTTTCGGTTGAATTTTTGTTTATGTTTGCGCCTTCAAGGATTAACGTTACAAGCAGGTCAGTGTTGCTTGCAATTCTGGGACTGCCGATTAAACCAAGAATTTTCATGCTATACCCTCACTGAACAAGTTTTGGACACAGATTTAACCGTTAAGCTGTTTAACTATACTAAAACTTTCAAATTCGCCTTTAAAATCCTCAAAAGTCACTTGAAAATCTGCTACTTTAGCAAACGATGGACCATGACGACAATAATCAACAACTTCCCTAACCGCTACAGCCTCTCCTTCGAAAACTGCTTCAACCCGTCCGTCAGAAAGATTGCTTACCCAACCGCAAACGCCGCGGCTTTGAGCTTGCCTTTTAGTGTTTTGCCTAAAGAAGACGCCTTGCACTTTGCCTGTAACGTAAATGTGGGCTCTGATTTTTGTCATAGCTACAGTTCTTTTAGGCTTTCTTTAATTAATATTGCCATGGACTAATGTTCTCTGCCACGGTGTAAAGAAACAGGGCAGCAGAGGATTTACCTAACCGTTTAAAGTCATGGGTGAGCGTTTTTATGACGCTTTCGTAATTGCTTGATTTGTCTTGGCTGTCTAAATAGTTTTGAAAAGAGCCATATTGCTGGCGTATTTTTCTGAACTGAATCGCATTAATGATTATTCCTTGTATTTTGTTTCGGTTCCTCACTATGCCCTTGTCTAAAAGAAGTCTTTCAACGTCAGCGTCAGTAAAACGGCTGACTTTCTCAACAGAAAAACCCTCAAACACCGCTTTAATATGGCTCCATTTCTTGTCGATAACATGCCAGTTTAAACCTGCCTCAAAAATTATGCGGCTCATATTCTCAAAATACGCGTCATCTGAAATAGGACGTTTTTCACGGTACCACCATGTAGGCATCTGCCAACCTTGCTCTTGCAAACGCAACATCCTCAAATCAAAGAACCCAAAGTTAAGCATTTAAGGTGTTGTGACGACAATGTGCAACTACATTTTCACTTTAACCTACCCCTAACCTGACAGGGACAGTCGTTTCTAAACTGGGCTTATAAGCAATTTTAGCTGATGAACAGGCTGTGAAGGGTCATGTACAAAAACAATGCTGGAAAACTGTTATTATACGAGTCAAGTGGGTTGCAGTCAAAGGAACGCTTAGAATCGGTCAAAGCTGCTGCTGAACAAACCGCTAAACGTCTTAACATGGATTTTAGTATTGTAAAATTTGGAAAAACTGGCGCCCCACTGTATGTTTACTATGAATGTGGAGAGGATGAACCTGTTCCTTTGTATTGTGATGAAGGAAAAATGTCTGGTTTGGAAGAAATCAGTTCTGCCCTTCGCAACATGATGTTTGTGCTTTCGTTCCATCCACGGCACAATGCGCTTAGGCAGATGCGTAGTGAAATCGTTAAACTTTCATGAAACGGATTGACTGATTTTCCAGTGCTACTTCATAGACTTGGTTTACGTCAAAGGTTATGCCTAAACTGTCATATTCCTGTTCTGTGAGAAACAAGATGATTTTTGGCGTTGCCATTTGGGTGCGTTGTGGTAGGAACGGCATTTGTTGTTGGAGCGCTTGCATGATATCTTGTGCCATTTTTGCTTCGTCAGTTTGTGGTCTTAGCACGTAGGGGTTTACTTCTCGTTCTTCGAGGAGTTCGATTCTTTTGCCCATGTTCCCGTCTACATCGCGGGTTGATTCGATTTTGTTGACTCTTACTCGAAACATAACCTTTCACTCTAAAGAAAACAATCTATTGTCTGGAATTTAATGTTTCTTGCAAAAAGGTAAGGCTAAATGCATAATCCTGCACTGGCTTGTCTGGTTAGGCGCTTTTGATTGTTTTTAGGTGCCTTTTGGCTTGCTTTTTAGCCATTGTGAACCTAACCCCCTTAGTGTTCTGCGGTTTATGTTTGGAAAAGCTTAGGCAGAGCCTACCCCTACTCAATTTTGCCTACCCACATGCTTGACATGTTTGGCATTACGTTTGGCATGTTCCATCGCATATATTGTAGACCACTTGGCATGCGGCTTGACATACATAACAAGGTTGACAGGAAGTCTGCCGAGTTGGGACTTTAGTATTATTCACCAATTATTCCACCTCCTTCTTTGGCGATTGATATGTTTTCGCAAAAGTCATCAAATTGTTTAGGTACATCTGAAAAATAGGTTTGTTTATTGTTCTCTTGCATTTTTAGTGTCTCCTTGTTTCTTAACAGTTGAATTGGTTTTAAGACAGACGAGATATTTCAGAAACATACTTGCCGAAAAAATTCCATCAATTTTCCCAAGCTATTAATATATCTTGATGATATTAAAATAAGGTATAAAATGATAAAAAATAGGCTTTATTTGCTTAGTTTTATAACTATTTTATCAATATTAATAATTTCTTTGTTAGTTTTTCCAACAAATGCTACTCCATCTTGGGCTATTCAGACTGTCGATGATTATGCTGCCAGGACTGGTAATGGTTATTGCCCTATACTGGTTGATTCTAACGATGTTCCCCATATCTTTTACTCTGCATTTAACGCCTCGAAGGATCCTGTAGTGGCTGCCACAGCTAATTATGCGAGCCAAACAAATTTGGGTTGGGATACAAAAATAGTCAACCTGTTTGAATCCTACAGTTTTGTGCTAGACGTGGAAAATTTTCCTCACGTTTTGTATAGTGGTATTGATGGTTTAACATATGCAAGTTGGAGTGGTCAAAAATGGGTCAGTCAAGTAGTTGACCCTGATGGTGCAACCTTTGGTCAAATCGCTCTAGACTCTTTTGGGAATCCCCAAGTTGCCTATGTTAGTGGTCAATCAGTAAGATATGCCAGTTGGACTGGTTCGAACTGGACAATTCATACCGTTGATTCTGGTTCTGATTTTTCTTTGAAGCTGTCGTTTTCGCTTGATTTTAGTGATACCCCTTTTATAATGTATACTGTCACTAATTCTGTTCCAAGTGAAACCGGCAACTACTGGAGTACTGATACCGTAAAACTTGCAGTTCTGAAAGGGTCAAGTTGGAGTTTTCAAACAGTATTATCGGATGTTGGAGGATTTGGAAATATGGTTTTAGATTCCGCGGGAAACCCACATTTTACTTATGCGACACTTTATCCTGCCCTAACAGGTATTGATAATCAAACAATTAGCTATGCTAGTTGGGATGGAACCACTTGGGAAAACCAAAAAGTAGTGTCTAATGTTCGTTTAGTTAGTATTGGCGAGTTAGCGTTGGATTCTCACGACTTTCCTCATGTTGCCTATATCACCGATAAAGGTTTAATGTACACTCGTTGGCGTGGTACAGGCTGGAGCACCTTGGCGGTAAACAATACAGTTCCACCCCGTTGGCCATGCTACTTAGCGTTAGATTCAAGCGATAATCCACATATAAGCTATCTTGGAGTACCATACAACAAATATGGCGGCGTCTACATTTCACTCATATATGCCACAACAAACACAACAAACGATATAACACCCATAATTACACCTGACCCAACACAAACAACTGCATCAGTCTTTACAACATATCTCTCCTTTGTAATCCCGTCAGTAACTATAGGTGTTATAGCCGTTGTAGTCATTGTTTGGAAGAAACGAACGCCCTCTTTTGACAAACGTGACTAAATAAAAATTGCTTATTCAAGCAATGCATTTTAGTTTTTTATTATTTCGGAAAGGTATCGCTATTTTTTAATAAAAAATCTCAATTTTGACCCATTAGGTGTTAAAAACTTGAGAGATACAAAGAATCAAAGCTCCAAATTAAGAATATTGTGGCATAGTGTTGCACCTTGGATTGCCTCAGGTTATGGTAAGACAACAAGAGAGGTTTGTACTAGATTACCAAAATATGGCTTTGAAGTGTTAATATCTGCATATTATGGAGCAGACCCCGGCGGAATTCCTTCATATCCCATACCAGTATTGCCTTCAAAAGATGGTCCCTTTGGGATATCTTCAGCATCAGAATATTGTAAACAGTTTAAAGTTGATGCAGGTTTATTGTTCTCTGATTGGTGGGCATTTAGTGACTTCCCGAAGATAATTCCCAACGCAACTTTATATAGCCCTATGGATCAAGTCGGTTATCCAGAAGAAATAGTAAATTTTACCAAGGATTATTTTGAAATTATTAGTTTATGCAAATGGCAACAAGGAATAAAATCCAATTGTATATACCACGGTGTAAATGTAAATATATTTAAACCAAACAAGAAAGAAGCAAGAACAAAGATAATATTAACATGATCGAGTCAGCATTGATAGCGGCGCTCGTGCAATTTTTTGTATTTTTAGCGCTAAAACGTGGACTAATTCAACCCAAAGAAGCATGACTACTTGCCTTTAAGTAGATCAGCGAGAAGATCATTAGGTTTCTATCTTGCCAGTTTTCGCTATTCGCTCGCCAAGCAGTTTGGTTAACCCGCATGAATCTCATCTGACATCTTTATAGTTTCATAATAAATGGTATATCTTGCTAGAGCGTATAAGACATTTTAATGACGTATTTAAACGGGAGATTCAACTTTTTGGTTTTTAAAAAGATAGGTTAATACATCTTTTGGTATCTGCGCTTCCATGGGTGTAACTTTAAGTTGCTTTAACAAATTAATAGCTCGTAATCTCTTGACTTATTCTGCTGTTCTATTATACTTTGCCAGAGTAAATCAATCTAATCCATGACACTTTAGCACTTTGTTACTAGGTAATTGGTAACCTTTAGCTGTTTCTGTTGCTTTGGTGCTCTTCATAGAGTCTATTGGAAAATCGCATGAAAAACAAGTAACAAACGTGAATTAGTATGTAAACACGCCCTTTCTCCAATGAACACCGATTTTCATCCAGTTCACTGGAAAAAAGCTAACGTGACCGTTTACAAAAAGTGTAATTCTAACGCATTGTTTACCATGCTGTTTACCATAGAAAAGAGGCAATAGCGTAAAATTACGGTTTTACAGTCTAATCTTACACCTTAACTTACAATTTCCCATGCTTTTTGCTTTGCAAGGTTTCTGCATAGAACCACTATTTGGACCCTAATAGGTTGGTGAATAGGACAAAAATAAGGCTATGCTTTGATTGTTTCTAAAATAAGCCTTGTTGTAGTAACGTTTACCTCGACGATTTTGACATTGTTGAACTCTTTTGCTTCACCAACAATGCTTTTAACAATTACTTTGTTGCCTTCAACTTTAGCGTAAACGACATCACTGAAAACCTTGCTTCCGTCTAAAATGACATTAAATTCACACATTATTATTTACCGCTTTTTTAGAATTATTTTCCTTTTAATAAGTATTTTAGAGCAACTTGCCCTTTCACAGGTAAAATACTTCAAATTTGTTGTTGTCTTGTGGCTACTGCAAAAGCTTTTACAAACAAAACAGGTTCTTGTATAAAGGTTAGAGCTTGAAAATTTAACCTACAGATTACTCACCAAACAAATATGGTGCCCGTGTCATGGTTGTAGTTGAAGGATTAAACCTTAAAGCAAAACGCATACCTAAAAGTCAACTTTTCCAAATTTGGAAAAACCTAACTAATAAGCCGTACCCAAAAATTAAAGCGCTGATACTTAGCGACCAAGATTTCAACTTGGTAATTGAACGTCGCCAGTGCCCAGCGGATATGCTACGAGAACTTGAAGAGTGGGGACGCATCCTGTCAACTAAAGGCACAGATGCCTGTGTTTTTAACGGGGACAACAAGGAAAAAGCTGAATTCATTATTTTAATTCGGGAAAACCCTTATCATAAAATTGAAGAAATAATCCTGCACGAATTATCTCATATAATACGTGGAGACCTATAAAGAAAAGAAAAGTTGTTGCTAAATGGCGTGAGACAGCCAAATAACATAAAGCGATAGACTAATAATAAACAGAGTTGCCCAGACTTTTTTGTTGTATTGAAAGACGTCCGCGCCAAACATGGGTTTGACAGGGATTGTATCAATAAACGCTGCTACCAAACACATTGCCAAACCAGCACCTCCAATCAAGGTGTACCCTGCCAATATTAATGCAAAGAAAATGCCTGCAAAAACTAAATTTAGCAATATGCTAACACTCATAACTACGCCAATGAAGTTGTCGGGTCTGTTTGATGTGCTTACTCTTCTTGTTGGAGAAGAGAATGGGGCTCGGAAAGCAAGAGTTGAAACTATGAACAATGCGATACCTAAATACCATAGCTTGTATTCTGTCCATACACCCTGACGTCTGGCGTAAACTGTAAGGAGATAAGTTCTAACTAGGCCAACAACAAGGCTTGTGGCTATGAATGTTGGTAAAACAAGCAAAAACTCTGGAACAGAGTTTACCTGAACGTAAGCAAAAGAGAAAGTAAGCACGACGGTAGATGCAATGTAAACTACCAGTTCACCTTTAGTGGGTCGATATATTGAACCATGCTTATCATCAATATCCATCCTGTGTTTAGTCAAAACTAGACTCTCAAACCAGTCCTTAACTGTAACAGGCAAAATGTTCCGAAGCTTATCTGCCAATTGCTCAACAATCTTGCTGAAAAATGAGGATGCTGTTGTCGCCGCTGGAACGTTTGACAATGCGGCGGCTAAAATTGACGTGACAGTTATAGCGCTAACAGTGACTACACTTGCCGCTACCCCATTTGCTGGAGCAGGCGCCCAAACAGTGTCAGAGTCATTGTTTGTGGGCATTTGAGTGGACGTGCTTCCAGGAGTGAATCCTGTGCCGAAAGCATACACGTAACTGTCATAGGAACCTACAAACAGTACTCCACCAGAAATTGTTGGTGCAGAAAACACTGCGCCGCCAGTCTGGTAACTCCAAAGCAGATTGCCTGAGGAAGCATCAAATGCATAAACGGATTGGTCAGTGTAAGAAGCCACATAAACCGCGCCGTCAGCAACTGCAGCAGAAGAATATACACGTCCACCTGTAGAATAATTCCAGGCTTGTTCTCCTGAAGCCGCGCTAATTGCGTAGAAATCTCCTGATTCTGACCCAACATAAACAAGTTCGTTGTGAACGGCTGGTGAAGAAGAAACCTTATCGGGTGTATTAAAAGTCCAAAGTTTTGCCCCGTCAGAGGCACGAAATGCATACAGGTTATGGTCAGTTGAGCCAATGTAGACGACGCCATCAGCAACTGCTGGAGACGAGTTAGTGTAAGTGTCACCGTCATTTGTTGTTGAGCTCCATATTTTTGTGCCATCTGAAGCGTTTAAAGCGTAAAAGTTGCCGTCTTGTGAACCAAAATAGACAACTCCGTCAACTACCGCTGGTGAACTTCTTATATCTCCGTCAGTTGTGTACTTCCAAAGTTGGGAGCCAGAGTTAGCATCTAAGGCATACATGCTGTCATCGCATGAACCAATGTAAACTACTCCATTAACAACAGCAGGAGAAGACCAAACAGCTTGACCAGTAGAAAATTTCCAAATAAAACTGCCCGTTTCAGCATTTAAAGCATAGACGTTAAAATCGTTTGAACCCACATAAACGATGCCGTTTACAACTGCGGGTGTGGACCAAATGTAGCCGCCTGTTGTGTAGTTCCAAACTGAGCGGCCAGTACTTGCATCTAAAGCGTAAACCTTGCTGTCAAAAGAGCCTGTGTAAGCCATACTGCCATAAATGGAAACGGCTGGTCGAACTTGACTGCCCAAACGGGTCTGCCAGAGAAGTTGATTTGTTTTAGGTGCAGTTGAAGTTGAGTATCTTGCGCCTGAAGAGTCGTGTCCAAATAGTGACCATTGGTCGTTGTTGTTTTGTCCTTTGACGATTGGCGTTAAAGCTGTAATTATAAGCAGAATTATTAAGGCACAAAGCAAGCTCACTACTACTTTTTGAGAATTCTGCAACCTTCTTCCTCTTAAGGAGAGCTTAATGCCAAAATTCCTTTTTAAGATTTTTCCGCTAAACTAAATAGTTGCCATACGATTGCATGGTTTGCTCGCAAGCTTTAACTAATAACCTGTATTATTTTGATTTACTATTGCATGCAGGGTTTTTTCTGCAGTGGAAGCACTAAACAGTAGGTCATCAATAGTTGCAGTAAAAGTAGCAAGTTTGCCTTCACAGACGATTTTTGTTACAACTTTACAGTCTTCCCTAACCGTGCTAACCGCTAAACCAGTGGGCGTTTTAAAATTATCTGGCGAAACAGCTTTAGCGACTGCTTCAGCCGTTTTCTGGTCAACATATTCAAGCGTTATTGTTGCCTGCAAGCTTTTCACCTTTCAACTGTCGCCCAACCAAGTCATCAGCAGTCTTTACAAAGTTTTCAATCTGAGCGGTTGAGACTTGAGCGCCTGCTGCGATGTTGTGTCCACCGCCTTTTCCGCCGTGCTTTTCTGAGGCAAGGCGCATGACGTCACCAAGGTTTACGCCTTTTTGCAGGGCTGCTTCGGTTGTGCGTGAAGAGATTTTGACTGAATCTTCACCTTCTACTTTAGCGTAAGAGATTAGGGGTTTTTGGTTGTTTGCTAAACCTGCAACCATGATGGAGGAGACTGTTCCGATGATTTTTTCGTTGATGAAGTCTTCGCCGTTTACTACGTAAATATTGTCTAGTTCTCGGAGGCGTTCGGGTTTTTCCATGACCCAACCAAGGTATTTGTTGATGTTTTTGCGGTAATCTTCAAGGATGTTGTTTGATTCTTCAAGGGCTGCTCCACGGTCACCCATGCAAATAGCAATACCAAGACTTGGGCGATCCATGCGTCCAGTCGAGTTAAGCAAAACAGAATATTCGCGGGCATCGCGCAAGGCAGTGTTTGGCTCCTCATTAACCAAAACATAATTGTTGCCTATCAGGTTAGAAACTTCTACATGTAGACCCTTAGAAAGCATATAATCTGCAAGGGCGGAACATAGCATTTTCTTTTCTTCCTCGTTTAGGTCGCTAAGCGCACGTAGGCGTTCGCCCTGTTTAAGATTAATGTTTAATGTTGCCAAGAATGCTAAGGCTTTGTCTTCTTCACCGCTTATGCCTGGAATGAACGGGTTAGTCGTGGTAGCTAAAGTGCGGTGGATTGGGCGGGTTTCTCTGCCAAAGAAAGTTAGGTCTTTTTCGACTTTCATTAAGCCTGCCTGTACAGCGTCTTTGAGTATTAACTCGTTTAAGCCGCCGAAGCTGCGTTGGTCATACTTGTCCTGCATGTCACCAAGTGCGCCAACCAAAGCTACAGGTGCTAAATCAACGTTTTTTGGGTTCATTGCTTTAGCTACAAAGTAGGTTACGCCTGAACCGCTAACCTCTGTTGCGCCGTCAACGCCATATTCGTGCGGGTTTACTTGGGCAAAGTTGGGGTTGTCTACTTTGGCGGTGATTTGGTGATGGTCCATAATTGCTACTTTGACGCCGGGAACTTTTTCGTTTAACAGTTGCAGGTAACCGCTGCCAAAATCCGTTAAGATAACAAGTTGGGGTTTATCGGCAATTATATCATTAACGATTTTATCGTCTACCCACTGCATCACGCGTACACGGTAGCGGGCGTCAAGCCTGTAGAGAGCTTTAGATATTATTCCGGCTGCTGCAACCCCGTCAGCATCCAAATGTGAGAAACAATCAATAAAGCCGTCTTGCTGAACGGTTTCCAATATCATTTTTGCTGCTTTGTCAGCTGCTGATAAGAAGCTGGCTATTTGTGTTTGGTCTACCATGCAGGGTTGCCTCTGTAGGCAGTAAAAGATGGGTGATTGGATTTAAAGCTGGCGCACCAAAAAATATATTCAAAAATTAAAGAACAAAATTGAAAGATAGGGAGCTTTAAAATACTGAAGCAATTTTTGCTACGTACTTAAAGTTCTTAGCGATTTTTCCTTCACGCTTATAGTAACGTGAAAGTTTGTGGATTCGTGCCTCGATAACCTGCATGTTGCGTTTGTTGTGCAGGTCTTTCTTGTTTTTCTCCATGTGAACCGCTAGAGCTTGTGCCTTCTTCATCAAGTTAGACAAGTCTTCTGGCATTGATGGATTTAAGTTAGCACCTTTGAGTATGTCGCTTACGCTTTTACCGGTGATTGGTTTAACCAGTGGAATTGCGTATTGATCTCTAAGAATTGTGCCTATTGCGCTTAGTGAATGACCTTCTTTTGATAATTTAATAACGAAGGCTTCTACTTCTTCAGGCTGATATTTGCACCAGCTTGGAGGTCTTCGACTTACAGGCCGTATCGAATGGGATTTTCCTTTTTCTTGTTTCGGCAATCGTTACACCTTAATTCTGCACCTTACATCCACAGTACGGAGATATTTAAAAATAACTGTCAAAAAACAAGGTAAACTTACACCTTGCATGTACCCAAATACAGATAGCTCAACGTTTTTTACTTTTTGTTTTTTCTGCTTAGGGACACAATTGTTACAATGACTACAATAGTTAAAATTATGCTTAATAAGATTAAGATTGCAGTTTCCAATAAACCAATTGTTGGCAGTTGTGAATTTTCTGTAGTTTGGGTGTTTGATGAGCCAAGACTGATTTTTATTAAGTGACTGCTGTGATGGTAAGTGAAGTAGAGCATCCAACCGTCACCTTGAGGATGCGAAGTGAAGTCTATTTTGTTGTTGTCTAAGTAAATTTTTAGGTTAGATACATCGTTTATTAGAGATTTTGGAATGTAAACGTTAACGTACCCAGTTGTTGCGTTGCTTCCTGAAACGTCAAAGCTTAATTCCTTAGCTTGGGAATCAAAAGAAAACGCGGAAAGAGTAGAGTTTGAAGTTACTGAAAACACATTTTGTTCTGAACAGGGTACAATCGAGAAATTCACGATTTTGCTTGCACCCAAATAGTTAATGTCACCTTGGTACACCGCCTTTAACATGTAATCGCCTGTTGCAGCTGGAAACCATAAAGCCGAATAACTTCCATCTGACCCAGTGTGCACAGAAGTAAGGTCCTGCCAAGATGCCCCGTTTGTCACGCTGTAAGATAACAAAACTGGAGCGTTTTGAATGCCTGCTCCGTTAGAGGTTAAGTCTCCGTTGATTTGCACCTTCAAGCCAGATTGAGATATAGCGCTTTCGCAGGAAGTGGATAATGTTGGTACATGCAATTCTTTGGCGGTAATTGAAAAGTTATCTATAATGTGAGTGTTACAGGCTACTTGCCCATTTGACGCAGCAAAACCAAAACCATCATAAGTTCTGTCTAAACTGCCTGTCCATTGAAGAATTAATTTTTCATCGACATAAACATCAACTGAGGAGCCTTGAACCTGAACTATAACGTCATGCCAAACATTTGAGGTTATGTTTGTACTGTCTGCCCAAACTAAATGGTCACCAGTAAAATCCTTTATCAACGCAATATGATGACCAGAAGGGTCAGCTTGTGGATTTGGTTGACCACCAATTATGTCAGCAAACTCATAAGGAATATTCTGCCAACCGTCAAATTCAATTCCGTAACCTGGAATAATTGAGCCCGTGTTAAAACCAGTGCGACCGCCAGCAATTCCGTTGGCTCCGTAGCTGCCTGAAAAATCAATGTTTGAAGGATATTGTTGCTTGTAAAAGAACATTACTAACCCATCATCGTAAGCGTATCCGTCACATAGGAAGCTGAAGTGGGCTATAAAAGAGCCTTGAATTGGAGTTTTTAAAAAAGCTATGCCAGTTTGGTCACTTGATTGGCTGGTTAGAATCATAGTTTGGTTTGTTGCGTCTCTTTGTGCGCTTCCATTGTACTGCCATGCTCCTGAATCTGAACTGAAATCGTCAGAAAACGAGGTACTTGATTGTTGAGCACTTACTGGTTGAACAGTAAATACAACAATAGAAGCTAACAAAAACAAAAGAAATATCGATACAGCAACATTCAAGGACCGTCGCATATTATCACCAATGCTTCTGTTATAGAGCTAAAGAAACGGTCAACATAAAAGACTACTCGTAAAGATTTCTTTACTAAACTTAGTCAAACATTCTATACTTAAAACAAAAATGTGAAAGATTGATTATTTTTTGTAGTATGGTCTACGGATGTACCCATAGGTTTCTAGTGCTGCAGTAATTCCTTGCCCCACGGCTGTGCCAACTTGCTTAACCGGATGGGTAGTAACGTCACCAGCTGCGTAAACGCCTGAAAGGTTGGTTTCTTGCTGAATGTTTATTTTGATGTAACCTGCTTCGTTAGTTTCTACGCCTGAAGCTTTAGCCACCGTGCTGTTTGGTGCTTCACCTACCTGCACAAAAACTGCATCAATAGGCAGTTCGGTTGTTTCTCCGGTCACGGTGTTTTTCAGCGTTAGGCTTCTTACTTGGCGGTCGCCTTTAATTTCTTCAATTTGTGTATTCCAAAGCACGTTAATGTTTGCTTTAGCGGTAAGATTGGAAACCAGTTGTTGTTCTGCTCTAAAGGCGTCTCTTCGGTGAACCACCGTAACTTGACCAACTATGCCAGAAAGATACAATGAAGTTATGCATGCTGAGTTGCCGCCGCCAACTACAACGACTTTTTTGCCCCTAAAAAATGGGCCATCGCAGACACCGCAGTAGCTGACGCCTCTGCCACGGAATTCTTTTTCACCTTTAACACCTAATTCTCTGTAATGTGAACCAGTAGCGAAAATAACCGCTTTAGCCTGATAAGTGGCGTTTTGTGTTGTAACGATTTTTGTTTCGCCGTCAAGTTTGAGTTCGCTTACGGGTTCAAGGTCATGAATGATGGCACCGAGTTTTTTGCATTGCTCAGCCATTCTTTCTGATAATTCTCGTCCGCTAATTTCGGTAAAACCAGGATAGTTTTCCACTTTTGGCGAGTCGGCAATGTTTCCGCCTGCCAGTTTCTCGTCAAGAATCAAAGTTTTAAGTCCACTTCTAACTGAATAGATTCCAGCAGCTAACCCTGCGGAACCAGCGCCAACAATAATTACATCCCAGTTTTCCATAAACAATAACCTAAAGAAAATACTGCTAAAAAGCAATTTAAGAATAATTCGATTCAAAAATCACGTTTTAGCATTGATTGTGCTATTGATAAGCGCCAAGTTGTCAAGTCTGAAATCCCTGCCAAGTCTTCAACGTTAAGGTATTTGCCTGCGGATTCATCAAAAAGGACATTAGCTGTTGGAGGCAACTCTTCATCAGTCCATAAAACAATCGTAATCGGAATTCCCTTTAACATTTCAATTTCAACAGAGCATTCTCCGTGCCCTAACTGTTTTCCACCCAACAGTTCCGCTACCTTGATTAATTCTTGGGGATTTCTGCCAAACAACTTTGCAATTGGTTCCACCGCTCGCCTTTGAAACGCTACTTCGTAAGCGTAGCCACCGGGAAAGTCTTTAAATTTAACCAGTTTGCCGCTTCTATCGTGTTTACCAGCTAAAGCGTACTTGAAAAGCAATTCCGCTATTTGCTGGTGCATTGTTGGGTCCTTTAGCTTTGGCTCCGCAGATTTTTGCTTCAGTACGTCTTGAATGTCGCCTGTTTGTAGGTCTAAAGAGAAACCTAAAAAACTAAAGTCGTTTGCGGCGTTGTTTGTTGCCCATTTGAGTTTATCAAGCGTTTCTTGCTCGAGATTTAGATTTGTCAACTTTAATTCTTCCCCTGTGACGGAGTTTGCTTTTGAAAACCTTACAGTTAGAGTGGCATGAAAATATTTAGGCGTTCTTTTTGAAGAACATCCTGTTCCTTGGGGAGAGCTAAATTTTAGTAACGCTAATGTTGCCACGGCGACTGAGCATTGAACCGAAAAATGGTGGGGGTAACACTTGTAATTATTACACTTTTTAGCAGTGTTTTGGCAACTGTGGATTCTGCTTCAGCTTGGGAGGAAATATCGGATGAAAATCACATAAAGTGTTACATTTGCACACTTTATTCCCCTCTTAACGCCACCTACAAAAGCCAATTTCTCAACTTGAATTTATCATTCACCGTGGGAATGGGTGTCAGATATACGATCCAATATTATATTGACGGTGAATACGTGGGTGAGCTTCCTTTCATTGTTGAAAAAACCGATGAATTGCATGTAACCTATCCTGCACATGCTTACGCTGAACTGCCCAAACTAAGTACAGGCGCCCATTCGTTGTCAGTTTTATTTACATGTTCAGGCTTAGTTCGCAGTTTACCCTCCAACAATGCAACCGTATACTTCACTATAGACCCAGATGCACCCTCAGGGTTTTTGCCTCAACCAACCGTAGATTTGACACCGCCAAAAATAACAAACCTATACATACAGAACCAGACCAGTAACCAAACAGAAACCCAGCTGTATTTTACAATTGTTGAAAACAGCAAAAACATTACAGTCAGCTACAGCATTGATGGAGCACAAAACCAGTCTTTGCTTGACAACGTCTTGTTCAATAATTATGAAAACACATGGTATTACCGGATGAACCTTACTGGTTTACTCGGTGGAATGCACAGCATTACTATTTATGTGGTTGACGCTGCTGGAAACAGTGGCGTTTCGGACACTGCATCTTTCTACGTAGAAGCGCCTGAAGCTGAACAATCGTACCCAACAGTTATTGCTGCATTAATTGTGCCTTTTTCGGTTGTTGCTTTAGGCTGTATACTGAACCAAAAAAGGAAAAATCAGGAAGTTCAAACGGATTCATAGTAACTGATATTAGCCCGAAAGGGATAGGTGACAACGGTAATAAGATTTGATTAATCGCGGTCTCTACGTTGGCAGATTCCAGCCCTTCCACCTTGGTCACCTTGACGCCATAAAAGAAGTTCTTTGCAAAGTTGATGAACTCGTAATCGTTATCGGAAGCGCTCAGTATAGCCATAACCTAAAAAACCCCTTCACCGCCGGCGAACGTTTAGTGATGATAAAGCAGTCCCTGCAAGAGGCTGGCGTGGATTTGCCACGGGTTTGGATTGTTCCTGTTCCCGACGTACACCTGCATATGCTTTGGGTTCCAGCCGTAGAAGGTTACACACCAAAATTTCATGCATTATACTCAAATGAGCCTCTAACTCGCCGCTTGTTTATGGAGGCAGGCTACAAGGTCGAAAACATACACCTCTATGAAAGACAAACCTACTCCTCCACGCTGATTCGTGAAAAAATGTTAAAAGACGAAAACTGGACGGCACTTGTTCCAAAAAGCGTAAGCGATTTCATACTCAAGATTGACGGCGTGAACAGGTTAAAAGACCTTGCCCGAACAGACAAAATTTAAACTATCATTTTAGTTTTTGATGCTTTATGGTATAGGGTCCAAGCTAAGTAGTAAACCACAAGCAGCACAATGATTTGTACGGCTATTGCAAGATAGGTGTCAGCGTATTCTATAGCAACAAAATTGTTTATGCTGTGCAGTCCAACCGCGACCAAATAATACGGCAAAGGATTCTTTTTTGCTATGCCATAGGCAGCAACAGCGGCGCTTGAAGCATGAAAAACTATGCCGGGAAGTCGTGCTATTGGCGATACACCTAACATTGCAGTGTACAGGAAAAACTCGGTTATGCCAAAACCTAGCCCAATTAGGATGCCAAGCATGACGATGGAGCGTTCTGTTTCTCCGTGACGATAAAACAGCGGAAAAACTTTGGCAAGTTCCTCAATAAAAGGAGCTAACACTGCAGAGGCGACCAGCAGAGGCAATAAATCGTAAAACTGCCCCCAAAACACTGCAAACGGAACACTGACAAGCAAACCTGAAATGAAAAAGAAAATTTTCTCCCTAACGGTAGGGTTATGAATTGGAATAACGCATTCAGGTTTAGGGTTATCGCTCAAAAATTTTCCTCTACATAAGAAAGGACAAACTCCTACTTTATCAGCCTTTGCCAGCAGAATTTAGAATCCTGCAGCTACAAGGTTTTGAGGTTTCATAATTTCTCGCAACAGAACCGTCGCGTAGCAGCCGCGCAGCAAAGTAAAAGCCAAAGAAACAGTCAACCCAGCACCTTGTTGGGCGATTTCAAGCAGTTTAAAGTCTTTAACAGGTGTTAACGCAGTTCGCAAGCTGCCTCTGCCGCCCAACCTTGAATTAAGGGTAACACGGAAATCATCCATATGCACTTCTTCCTCAGATAAGACACGCTGTTCTAATTCACCCATGACGCCGCCTGAAAGCTTCTGTTTAAACCCAACAATCGGCAAAGCAAGCCGCATTTTCCCAGCCGCAATTGCCTCATTTGCTTTGGCTTGGGTTTGGGCGGTTACAGTTTGCGCCATATTCACCATCGGCAACCCAGTGCGTTCAACACCAACTACAAAGTCACCTACTTCAGCGCTGTTTATGGGTAAATCTGCTTTGACACGTTCACTTAAGAAACGGTTAAACAGGTACGACTGATAAGCCTGCACAAACAACACTTGAAGCTTCAATGGCAAAACATTAAATGCTCCAACAAAATCGCCTGGTTTTTCGTTTAGGTAGTTTAGCATTGAGCGTTCGTAACGAAGCTGTTTAGGGTAATAGTCCAGTGCTGTTTTGAAGTCACGGGTTTGTTGTAGTTCTGTTCGAGCCTGTCTTGATTCTGGATGCTCGTTTGGGCTGGGTTTTGCAAGAAAAAGCGTGGCGGCTTCTTCAAAATTACCCTTAAGAATGGCTTTACCTACTATGTGGGTTATTGGGCGGATTGTGCCGAAGCGTTGATGACCGTAAAAGTTTGGAATTCCGCCAAACGAGTTGACTTCCTTAATAGTTTGATTTACCTGTTCATTAACCGCGGCGTTGTCTTGAGTGACGTCGCTGATTTTAATGGTGAAGCTGTTACCCAAAAGGTAAAACACTGACAAAGGATTACGCAAATAACCTACTGGTCGAATCTGGACGCCTTTAACGTCTACTTTTGCCATGTCCTCTGCTGTTAAGTTTTCAACTGTAACAAACTGGGCAGTTACAGCTTTTGCATCTTTGATTCCTGCTATTTGAATGCTGTTTTGCCCTAATCCAAGCTGGTAAGCGACATTTTTAGAAGCAATAAACGTGTCCCAGTTCCGTTTAACTAAAACACAAAGCAGATGCCGCTGCCGCTCCAACGATGCACCTAATGCAGGTTTCTCTTCAGAAAGATTTACGTATGCTTTGGAGCCGTCAACAAGGACCTCTTCAACTTGAAAATCTTCAACTGCATCCTTGATTTTTCCGCCTACACCGTCGGTTTTTGTTGCGTAGACTTCAATACCAAGCAAACGGTCAAGTTCAGGTGCAAACGGCAAACATGTCACCTATAAAAGTTTAAGTTTGCCTGTTAAGCGGTCAATCATGGCTGCAGGTGCAGGTCCGATACCAAGGCAAGTTACTGAGCCTTCAGGAATCTCCGTTAAACCCCTGTCAACAATCAAAGCGTGCGGCAAACCCAAATCGTCTGCGGCTTCTTCAAGCTCACTGAGTTCTTTTTCGCTGGGAACTTTAAGGGCAACCTTTTTTTGTCCTTCGTACAGCCAAGCTTCCCACCATTTCTTGTGACGCGCGTAAGCTTCTTGTGCTGCTGAAACCGCTGCATGTCCCGCCTGTGCCGCAATTTTGCCTTTACTCATCTGCAAATCCATACGGAAAACTATGACCTGCTTGTATTCGAATTCAACCATGCTTCTTCGCCTTTTGGCTAAACTTTGTTCTCCACTGTTTTAAGGGTTTGCAAACAAATAAAGCAACCCAAAATAGCCAAGCGCCGCCAGCATCGCAGGTTTAGTGACGACTTGCATCATCATTCTGCCTTGATAATCGATTTCTTCCACGTTGCTTAATGCTTTGCCTACGCCGACGCGGTTGCAGAACCTCAAAACGGAATCCCAACGCTCATCCGAAAGCGAATTCAAAAAACGCCTAAGGCGAAGCATAAACGCAACATCAAAGTTTAAGGCGTCATTACAACGTTTCTGGTAAAAAGAGAGTGCATTTGCCGAAACATCGCCGGAATCAAAGGCGGATTTGGAGACTTCAGCGGCAAATTTTCCGCAGGTTAAACCAAAAACTACGCCGCCGCCAGTTGTGGGTTTAACTTGGGATGCTACGTCGCCAACTGCCAAAAAACCATTACTGTAAGCGCGGCTGATTGGTCCAGCCAAGGTGATTGCGTGGTAGGCGGTTTTGGTTATTTTTGCTCCTTTTACCTGTTTTTTTGCGATTGGGTGTTTGGTCATTAGGTGTTGCAGGTAGGTTTGGGGGTTTCCTTGGTTTGTTGCTAATCCAAGTTTTGCTGACCCATCTGGTCGCGGAATAAGCCAACCGTAGAAACCCGGTGCTGTACTGCCCATGTAAACTTCAACAGCGTGAGCCTCAACATCATGGACTTGGTCGATTTCGGTTTCAACCGCGTAAACCAGTCCTGTCCCGTCAAGACCTCTAAGTCCAGCTTGGCGGAGAAGTCTTGAGCTGATACCTTCGGTGTCGATGGTTAGTTTGGAAGGGACTTTTGGGCCGTCTTTAAGGACTATGCCAGTAATGCAACCGTTTTCTATCTGTAATGACTGGACAGAACTGTCTAAGTGAAAAGTGGCACCTGCCTTTTGAGCTTGATTGGCTATGTGCTGGTCAAATTTTGCCCTATCTAAAGCGCAGGTTACAGGGGTTTTGAGCCTGATTGAGAATTTGGTTCCTGAGGGTGAGTAAAAGTTGGCGGCGTCAAAGGTGTTTTCTACGATGCCTTTAGGCAAGGGGTAGTAGCCTAGGCTTTTTAGGCTGCGGATGCTGATGTGGCCTGCACAGTGAGAAGGCAAACCAACCTGTGGGTGCTCTTCATATACGTTTGTTTCTACTCCAAGCTTAGCTAAACATAGAGCCGTGTAGGAACCCACTGGTCCAGCCCCAATAACTACTGCATTT
Source organism: Bathyarchaeia archaeon (assembly GCA_050108115.1). Lineage (GTDB taxonomy): Archaea > Thermoproteota > Bathyarchaeia > Bathyarchaeales > Bathycorpusculaceae > Bathycorpusculum. Next base: position 1,400,289 of record JBNIDP010000001.1, read on the forward strand.
GTTTGCTGACCTTTCTGTTGTATCATCACTATTGGTACTGCAGGGTTACTAAAAAAAGGAATCGAAAAAATGTTAGTTGTGGTTGGTTACAAGTAGTTTTGAGGCTGCCTCAAGGGTTTTTTCTTCATTATTCATGGCAGCTATGCGGATGTTTTCAACCACTGGTTGAAACAGTTGACCAACAAGTTTACTGGTTAAGTCGCTGACAACCTTTTTTTGGCGCTCATCGATTGTGCCCATTCTTTTTAGGGCTTCGGCGAGTTCTTTTTGTCGGCTGCGCTCAACTCGTGCAAGCAAATCAAAAACAAGTTCATTAACGTCTTCCAATCTTGTTTTTCACCTTCAGTTTAGGAAATAAAAGGGTTAGTGGAGCAAACATTCTGTGATGATTGTGAAACATATTCTGTGTATTGCCAAGTTGCGTCTACTTCTCGGGATAGATTCTGCAGGATAGATGCTAATTTTTGTCCGTCACTGGTTAAATTGTAGGTTAACGGGATTTTTCTTACGAAGACAAGTTTTTTGCCTTTGAGGTGTCTTATGTGCTTGTAGGTTCTTCGTTGTGATAGCCCGACTAGTTTTGCCAGTTTATCAGCAGCTATTCCTTCAGCAGGGATTGATTGGTAAACGTTCATTGCTGAATCTGTTAATTCTTCAAGTGCAGGGTCTCTTTTTGATTTGTGGAAGAAAATATAGTTTCGGTCAGTTGGCAGATTGATTAAACCTGTTTTTGCCAAACGTTTGAGGATACGGGAAATAATTGTTGGCGAGATGACTTCTTTGATTTCCTCACAAGTCTTAGGTCCTGAAAGCAGAAGTTGCAGAAGCGTTTCTTCATGGCATTCTGATTGAGGCGGCAATTTTGCAGTGAATTCTTCAAAACAGTCAAGCAGTTCAATTATGCGTACACCAAAAGTGGTAACGGAGTATTTGCTTAAAGATTCAGTTACAAGCCCGATTGTTATTAAGGGTTGAATGTATTCTTCACTGATGGTGTATTGGCTTTGTTGGGCGCCTGATTTTTTGAGTTCTTGCTGGATCTTTGGCAAGGTGCATTTGCCGTTATTGATTGCTTGGAAAACCTGAAGTCGTGTTCTGTTTTTTAGGACGTTGAAAAAATCAGTTGTATAGCTTGGGTTGTTCATTATGTTTCGAAGGTTTCTTAATTCATTTTTTAATTTGTAGAACCGACATAGGCTGATGCATTGAACCGGTGTGATGGGCGTACAGTGTTTGCACATGTCCTCAAGCGTTTTGAGGTTTTCAAATGTGCCTTGACCGCTTTGAGTCTTTTGCGGTAATAAGACAGCAACCATGTTTAAGCCTCCCAAGTTACTGCCAAACGTTTAGCAGAACCAAAACCGTTTTTTGCCAGACTAAAACATGCCGAGAGAGAAACTAAGACTAAACCCAGGACATACATTTTTCTCATCAAACATTCCCAAAAGCACCATCCTTTGGCTTGTGTAAAAAGGGTTTTCGTAAAGGAATGTTGACGAAGGCTTAGTAAAGGTTTCTTTACTAAAGATTTAACATGTCTAGGTGTTGATTTGTTGCACTTTTTGTCGGTTTTACTGTTTTTACTAAAATCTAGCTGTAAAATCACTAAGGGGGGAGGTCCGTATTGGCTGAAAATCAAACCAAAAACAAGAAAAAAGCCCTTTAGGGGAACCTTCTTGGGTCAGTGTCAATGTCAACGATTGTGGCAACTTTTGAAGATAGGGCACGGTCAACCGCGTGAGGCAACTCTTCAGGTTGGGTAACTTTTATGCCGTAGCCGCCTGCATGTTCTGCAAATTTTGCAAAGCTAAAATCGTGCAGTTCGGTTTGCCAGCTTTGGTAGCCTTCAGCTTTTTGTTCCTGCATAATCATGCCAAGGCTCTTGTTGTTGATTACGAAGACTTTGATTGGCATCTGATACTTTAAAGCGGTTAAGAAGTCACCAAGCACCATTGTTAAGCCCCCGTCGCCAGTGATACAGATGATTTGTTTAGTTGGATACGCTAAAGCCGCTGCTAATGCGCCAGGCAAGCCAAAACCCATAGTTGCCAAGTTGCCGCTTAGTACCATTTTTTGGGTACGTTTCATTTGGAAGTTTCTGCCAAACCACCAACAGTTCTCCCCAACATCAAGCGAAATCACTGCATCATCAGCAAGCTTTTCTGTTAAAACTTTCATTATGTACGGTGCACGGATGGGCTTAACTGTGGGGTCAGCTTCCTTGGCGATTTGGGTTTGCCAGTTTGCTTTAAGCTGGGCAATCTCTTGCAAGTATGCGGTGTTGTGTTTTTCTGAAACATTTGCAGTTAGTTTAGGGATGAGTACGGCGCTGTTTCCCAAAAGACCAACTTCAGCGGGATAGCGGCGTGCAAGCATAAGCGGGTTAATGTCAATTTGAACCATGCGTTTCTGAGGAATCAGGCTTAAATCAGCAAAGGATGCGCCAATAACGATAAGCAAATCTGTTTTTGCTACCAGTTCAGCTGCTGATGCTGTGCCTAAACCGCCGTGGCAACCAACATACAATGGTTCGTTATCGTTAACTAAGCCTTTGCCTTTCAAAGTAGAAACAATAGGCGCTGAAATCTTCTTTGCAAGCCTCAAAAGTTTAGTTCCCTGCCCACGCGCACCTAAACCAGCAACAATTACTGGGCGACTTGCTGAATCTACCACTTGGGCAGCTTCTTTTACGATTGCTTCTTCCTGCCCGTAGGCGAGGTTAGGCATGCGTCCTTCAAAAGGCAAAAGTTCAGAGTCATAAGGCAGCTTTTGGACATCATTAGGAATTCCTATGTGCGCAACGCCACGGTCGACAAGTGCATGCTTAACAGCTAAGGTTGCAAGCATAGTCGTCTGTTCAGGAGACATCAAAACCTTGTTAAACACACTTATCGGTTCAAAGAAAGCAGAATGGTCAATTTCTTGAAGTGACCCAGGCCCAATTTGTTTTCTTGTCACCATGCCAGTTAACGCGATGACTGGAGAATAATCAAGTTTAGCATCATACAAGCCTGTTGCAAGGTTCGTTGTACCTGGACCAGAAATACTCAACACAGCGGCAACGTGACCTGTTAGTTTGCCATATGCTGAAGCCATAAAAGCGGCAGTTTGTTCATGGCGAACTTGAAGGTATTTGACTTTGCCGTTGGTTTTACGAATCGCATCCACAACACCTAACGTTGATGTGCCAGGAATGCCAAAAACGTATTGAAGCCCCCACTCAGCAAGCTGGTTAATTAAAACGTCAGACACTGTTTGAGCATCTTTTGTTTTCTCTTTTGTTGGGACTGTTTCAGCAAGCAGCACAAAAGCGGTTTTGGGAACGCCACAGAGGGGACAAACCCAATCTTCGGGTAAATCCGCAAATTTTATGCCTTCTCTTGCTTCATCATAAACATAGTTGCAGACGGTACATCTGTACTTAGCCATAAACGCGACCTCAAAAATGTTCTATAGTTATTCACATTTGGAGGTTAATGTGCTTATTGCTAAAAAACACGCATACAAGGGCTAAAATGTTATAGGAAGCAAACCTGTTTCAGTGTGAACTCTACAGGGTAAACCTGCAACAAGCCGCCATCTTCAACAGCGACATTTTTGGGTTCAAGGTAACCACGCTTTTCCCCACACAACAGTTGATATTTAACTTTTAAACCTCCACCGTAACCGCCTAAAGAAAAATCTGATTTCACCACTCGATGACAAGGAACAAGTGGCGCAAAAATATTGCCAGCCATAACATTTCCGACCGCTCGTGAACCGCCCCCGACAGCTTTAGCAACCGCACCATAAGTGGCAACATAACCAACGGGAATTTGCATAACTGCTTTAAGCACTTTTGTTGTGTAATTTGGAAGCTTAGCCGTTGCAAGATTAAGGTTGAGGTTAAAAGTAACGTCTTTTCCTTCAAGAATATTTGCCATTAACGCAAAGGTATCTCGTGCACAAGCGGATGGGGAAAGCAAGACTTGAAAGGGTACGTTAAATGGCAAATTGTTAAGCAGGCTACTTAGGGCTTTTTGTTCAGTTTCAGCAAAAGAGGTGGCAACAATTTGCTGCTCAATACAAGCTACGGTAAGCCATGTGCCATTAACATTTTGAGTGTAAACTTGAATCATTAATTAATCCTGTTTTGTAAATTTTTCTATAAAGAAAAAGGTTTCTAAACTTTCCCGTCCATAATCAGGCAGTCGTTAAAAGCAGAATCTGAAAAGTCTCCTTCCGGTTCTAACAGATCAGGAACATTTTCAAAATTTGCCAGCTAAAAGGGGGTCTAAAACGGTTATAAGTAACCTTAATACTTTGTTTTGTGTAATACATCGAGAAAAGGCGAAAAGTTATGGAAAGATATGGATTTCAGTCACAATTTCCATTATTACGGAAAATTCCACAAGCTCACATAATGCCCCAAGAAGAGCAAAGCCAACAACAGGCTCAGGGTAACCAAGCTCAACAAGGCACGGCGTGGATGCCAGGCGCAACAACAGTCGGCATAGTTTGTGCTGACGGCGTAGTTTTAGCTTCAGAAAAACGTGTAACCTACGGCGGCTTCATCATGAGCCGAGGCGGCAAAAAAGTCTTCAAAGTAACAGACCAAATCGGCGTTGCATGCGCTGGACTTGTTGGTGACATGCAGGTTCTAGCCAGAGAAATGGAAGCTCAAGCCAAACTCTTCAACATGGATGTTGGAAGAAAAATCAGTGTCAGAGCAGCCTCTAAACTTTTGGCAAACATTCTCTTTAACCGCAGAGGCTCACCCTTATTCACTCAAACAATCATAGGTGGCATAGACAGCGAAGGCGCAACACTTTATGTTCTTGACGTTTTAGGTTCCCTTATCCCAGACAAGTACGCTGCAGTCGGTTCAGGCACAGAAGTAGCCATAGGAGTCATCGAAGAAGCCTACAAAGAATCAATAACTGTTACAGAAGCAAAAGAACTTATTAAAGGAGCAATAAAATCTGCAATAAACAGAGACGCAATGAGCGGCGACGGAATAGACTTCCTTATTATAACCAAGGAAGGGTTAACCGAAGAATCAACCAAATTCTAAACACCTCTTCTTCAACATTTTTAACTTTTTATTTCTTAACTGTTACTAGCTTACTTGTTAGCTAAATAGAAGGTATTTTGGTATGCCGTTTAAATTAACAGATGCAGAAGGACAGTTCTTACTTAAACTCGCAAGAAACACCGTTAAAACCTATCTTGAAACAGGGCAGATACTAAAACCGCCAAAAGACACGTCAGAAAAGCTTTACGAGAAATGCGGCGTCTTTGTAACTATAAGCACTCTAAGAGCAGGCGAAAAATCACTCCGGGGTTGTATCGGTTACCCTTACGCAACAAGCCCACTAGTAGAAGCGGTTATTGATTCAGCCATAAACGCATCAACACAAGACCCACGCTTTCCATCAATGACCCTTGACGAGTTGGATAAGTGCATTTTTGAAGTTAGCGTCTTAACACCACCCGAACCTGTACAAGTAGACAACCCCAAAGAGTACATACAGCAAATCAAGGTTGGTCAAGACGGCTTAATCATTGAAAAAGGCTGCAATAAAGGACTACTCTTGCCTCAAGTGCCAGTTGAATGGCAATGGTGCGAAGAAGAATTCCTTTGCCAATGCTGCATGAAAGCAGGCTTACCACCAGACACGTGGCTAACAAAAGGCACAAAAATATACCGTTTCACAGCCATAATCTTGGAAGAACAAACTCCAAACGGAGAAATTAAACGCTTAAGCCTAACCCCAGAGGCTTAATCTAAAATAGTTTCCACAATATCAACAGCCCTATCCAAACCATGGAACCTACTAGAGAACCTGCTAAGCTCAAGCGCCTTCTTCTTGTAAGTCTCGTATTCTGTTTCCATTTTTTGAACAGCTTTTGCAAGCTCTTTCTGGTTTTTAACTTTGATTGAGCAACCTAAATCTTGAAGTTTTGCTGCGTTACCACCTTGTTCAGGCTGTGTTGGGATGCAAATGCTTGGTTTAGCATATTTGATAGTTTCAAAGCAGGTTATATGTCCGCCGCTGAAAATAACGTATTTGGCGTTTTTCATAGCTTCTTGACGCTCAGTTGTGGAGAGCCAATTGTGAATCTCACAGTTGCCCATTTTGGCTGAAGCTTTCTTGCCGGGAATGCCAAGGCTGATTACTGCTTTGCCAGAAGTTTTCTGAAGAACCGGCAGCAGGGTTTTATGCAATTTTGAACGCGTCCCAACTGGTCCACTTACAGGCGCAAAAACATGCTCTTCACTGCCTTCCACCGATGTGGTATCCATGAAGGCACCCACATGCTCGATTTTGTCTTCAAACGCTGAACCCCTTAGGTCCCCAATGTTGTAGTCTGAAATCGTGTTAGGCGATGGATTGTCGGGGATAACAATTTTTGTACATTTTTTAACGTATTCTTCTACTATGCGTTCGCCGGGGTTAAGTAAACGTGTAAACCCGTAGCTTGGACGTATCAAGTTGGCAATGTAAACTGAGGGAATCTTCCAACGTGATGCAAGCCGTAGAGCGTTGATGTCACCGTCCGCAATCAGTACATCTGGGGCAATGTTGCGTATGTTTTCTCGCAGATCATAATACCTGTGTATAACTTCCATGGCGTTTGAACTCTTCACTTCAAACTGATTATTTTCACCGTTAAACACAGGTAAAGGAAACAGGACGTTAATCAAAGAAGCCGATGTAACAATTCCAGAAGCGTTCTCATACCATGCGATTGGCGTGCACTTGTAAGCATGCTTGAACTCTTTTTTTAGCAGTTCGTATGCTTTTCCGCCTGAAAAAAAGAACCCTTCATGCCCTGCTTGTTCCAGCCGCTTGCCTAAAGGAATAATCCGTGAAACATGACCCAACCCCAATTCTGAGCAGGCGAACAGCAAACGCATATAATCACAGCAGTGAAACGTGTATTTAATTTTCTAAAGTCAAGATGCAATGAAAGCATTTAAACCTTTGATAAATTAAGTTAAAACTATGTTTATCCCTCGAAGACTTGTAGAAGAACGCCTAAAACAATTGTTAACTGACGATGTTGGTCAAGGAGATGCTACAGCAACCGCAATCATTCCACCAGGCTTAACTGTTTCTGCCGAGGTAATCGCCAAAGAAACGGGAGTAGCCGCAGGAATCGAAGAAGCAACAATCCTCGCAGAAAGCATGGATCTAAAAGTAAAAACCAGTGTTGCAGACGGGGAACACATAAAGAACAAACAAGTTTTAATGCAAATAACCGGCGACGCACAAACCATACTTGCCATCGAACGCACACTACTTAATTTACTATCACGCATGTGCGGCATCGCAACAGCCACAAAAAAATTAACAGAAAAACTGCACGAATCAAAATCAACAGCTAAGATCGCAGCAACCAGAAAATCTGCACCTGGGCTACTTTATTTTGACAAAAAAGCAGTTTTACTGGGCAGTGGTGACCCTCACAGATTACATTTAGATGACATGATTCTAATCAAAGACAACCACATCGCAATAGTCGGTGACCCCGTAGAAGCAGTAAGACAAGCAAAACAAAAAACATCCTTTACCAAGAAGGTTGAAATTGAAATAACAAAAGCAACCGATATCGTCAGAGTCGCAGAGGCAGGCGCAGACATAATTATGCTAGACAACTTTACCCCAAGCGAAGTAAGCAAAGCAGTTGAAACGCTTAAATCCGCTAACCTACTACACAAGGTTCTTATTGAAATAAGCGGCGGAATAAACAGCGAAACCCTGCTGGATTACGCCCAAGCTAAAGTTGATATCATCAGCCTTGGCGGATTAACGCACAGCGTAAAATCGTTAGATATAAGCTTGGAAATAACAAAAAATAAGCAGAGTTAAGCGCCTGTAGAAAGTATCATCCATGCTTCTACGACAGCGCCGATTGCAAGCAATCCTGCAGTAACGCCAATGAAAACGGCAGTCCATTTAAGTTCTCGCCACCGTTTCTGAGTTAACCTTCGGAACAGCCAAACACTTTCCGTCATTCCCAATGAGTACGAAACGAATTCAAGCCAGAATATCGGCGTAACCATTAGTAGCAATATAGTGATACTTGCAGGCATACCTTGCACCATCGAAATCGCGCCAATAGCAGTACCAGTAGAGAATAATGTGAAAAACCCAAACACTGCACCCGCTACGGGAATGAACATGATTAGGCAAAGCATAAAATTATTAGCAAAAATTGCACCCGTTAAAGAAGCCAAATCGGTATTTTCAACAAGCGTTTGACCTACTTGGTCATTTATTGTTTGTGCTTCTTCAGCAGTTAACGGCACCAAAGTTCCAGCAAACGTAGCCACAACAGAAAGAATAAAGATAAAGATTAACGAGTAGATTCTTTTCTGTCTGGGTGAAGATTTTGTCCAAAAAGATAAAATGTCGTTCAATGAAACACTTTCCTTTCCTTATTGGTTTTGAATTTTTAAGGCTCTAAAGCCACGTGCACAGGGATTAAACGTTTCTGTCAATTTAACCTTTACCAGTACATCCTCCGTATCAACCGCATATCCGCGAAGTTCATGCTCACCAGCCATAAGGGACTGCAAATAAACCCGGCCATCTACCAAGAAGGGCTGGCAATTAAGAGGCAAACCCAAAAGCACAGGTTCCTTTTCAGCTAATACTTTGTTGGCTGCAAACAAAATTGCTTCAGCACCAGCAGTTAACTCTGCAACTCTGACAGGCACACTTTCTTTGCCTATTGCAAGCATCTCCACATCATAGATGCGCTTCATTTCACCAGCAATTTTTCGTAACCTTGGCAAAATCCTAAGAATATTTGCTTTGCCTGTTCTGGAAGCCCGCAAATTGGACAACTCCACAGGTGAGAGCGCTTCAACTGGTATGCCTCCCAAGGTCATGTCTAAATGAACCACGTCAGCCTTCATTTCACCGAGCATTTGTAGACAAAGTTCAGCTTCAGTTACATTTACTTCAAAAGTTGTGTCGACCTCTTTAAAGATGGGTTTAGCAATACAATGGTTGGGTTCACGGTAAGGCGGCTTAACCAACACTGCTACCGAAGCAACAAGAAAAACGGGATTAAACTGAGCATTAAGTATTGCCGCTGCAGAATCAGCCGCTATAACATTCAACCATTAGCACCTAAAACAAAAAAGGAAACTAGAGAAATTATGGTTTACTCTTCAAAATTATTTTTTGAGCCTAAAGCTAAAAGATACATTTCAGAACTTTTAGCGCGGCTGGCTTGAGGCTTTACAATTTTGATTTCTTCAAAGTTGAGCTTTACGTTTTGCAAGAACTCATTCATTAAGTCGCCTTCGAATAGTTTTACGAAAAAGTTGCCGCCTGGACGCAAAATTTGTAATGCAATATTCATTGCTTTGGTTGCTAAATCAATTTGTCTTGCGTGGTCAACTTCCCAGACACCGGTAATGTTTGGTGCAGCATCAGAAATCACAACATCAGGTCTGCGAGGCAGAAATGACAGGATTTGGTCAGCAATGTCTGGTTCGGTTAAATCAGCAACTACAGTGCGGATGTAATCTTGCGGGAAAGGTTCGATTGGTTTAAGGTCTACACCTAAGACAAAACCATGTCTACCAGTCATTTTTCTGGCTGCCTGAATCCAACCGCCTGGTGCAGCACCTAAATCTACAACTACATCGTGCAGTTTTATGAAGTTGTATTTGTTGTTAGCTTGAACTAGCTTGTATGTGGCGCGGCTGCGGTAGTTTTCAGCTTTAGCTTTCTTGTAGTAGAATTCGTTTTTTCTTTCACGTATCCAAGCTTTCGTCAAGGGAATCATCTTCTGGTATGCTTGGCTCGATTGGAGCTTCAGGCGTATCTTTGTTTTCGTTTCCTAAACCTAAAATCCAGTCAGTTAATCTTTGACAGCTTTTAGGAGAAATAGCAGTAGTTGGGTCGCATCGTGCATTGTCTGGACACAACAGACAGGGGCAATCAACGATTGTTTCAATGGATGCTGGAAGCCTTTTAGGGTAAAGCCTATAAGTCCATCGGCCTTCCTGCAATTCTTTTTCTCTACGGATGAGCCCCTTTTCTTCAAGTTTGATTGAAACACGTGAACCTTCCCGGCTACTTGCGCCTAGTTCACGCCATAAATCTGATTGAAGTACACCCTGATAACCTGTGTTTACTACATAATGTAGCGCTTTTTGTTCAAGGTCATTACGTTTAGGCATGCTAGTATCAGTTCCAAATAATGCAATTAGATATAAACGTTCGATCCAGATAAAAATATGTATCCCTTTTAAAACTTGGATTCACATGATTAACACGCAGAAAGCATTGCAGACCGATAACTTGTACTGTTTAGGCATCGAATCCACAGCAGACGACTTGGGCGTAGGCATAGCCAAATTCAACGGTGAAATCCTTGCAAACGCAGTAGACGGCTACGTTCCAGCAGAAGGCGGAATTCATCCAAGAGAAGCCGCACGTCACCATGCCGAAGTAGCAGATAAAGTTCTATGTCAAGCGTTAACTGAAGCAAAAATGAAACCCAAAGACCTTACATGCATTGCTTTTTCAATGGGACCTGGACTGGGACCTTGCCTGCGCACGGGAGCAACTGTAGCCCGAGCATTAGCATCTTACCTCAACATTCCATTAGTCGGAGTAAATCATTCAATTGCACATATAGAAGTTGGAAAACTAAAAACAGGCGTAACTGATCCAGTCACGCTATATGCTTCAGGCGGCAATACTATGGTAACAGCTTTTGAATCTAAACGTTACCGAGTTTTCGGCGAAACCCTTGACATTGCACTTGGCAACTGCCTTGACGTCTTTGGACGACAAGCTGGCCTGAAAAACCAGAAAGGTTTGCCTCTTGGAGCCGCAATAGAGCAGCTTGCACTTAAAGGCAAAAGACTCATCACGCTACCGTACGTGGTGAAAGGTATGGATTTATCCTTAAGTGGACTTTTAACAGCAGCAACTACGCAGCTTCAAAATGGCGACTATAGCCTTGAAGATGTGTGTTACAGTCTTCAGGAATACGCGTTTTCCATGGTTACTGAAGTTACTGAACGTGCATTGGCCCATACCGAAAAGAAAGAAGTCTTGCTAACAGGTGGCGTGGCAGCCAACAAACGGTTGCAGGAAATGCTTAAAGTTATTGCAGAGGAGCATAATGCAAGTTTTAATGTTGTGCCGCAAAGGTTTGCCACAGACAACGGCGCAATGGTGGCTTGGACTGGAGTTTTAGCTTACACTCACGGTATAGTTACTCCTATAGATGAAAGTTATGTAAAGCTGCGTTGGCGAGTGGACAAGGTGGATGTACCATGGATATGTTAAAAAAACCTGTTTTGTTAAAGAAGGGCGCTGAAGCAAGCCTGTACCTTTCAGACTGGTACGGAAGAAAAGCAGTAATCAAAACGCGAATCCCCAAGAAGTACCGACCAGAAGCCCTTGACCAGCAAATTCGCAATTACAGAACAGTCCATGAGCCTCAATTGATTCATCAAGCTAAAATTGCTGGAGTCGCAACACCGCTGATTTACATGGTAAACGTTCCAGAATCTACAATTGTAATGGAGTACATTGAAGGAGTACAAATAAAGCAGCACCTAAACACGGCAGTTAAAGCTGAACGCAAAAAGATTTGCCTAAAAATCGGCGAATTGGTTGGCAAACTTCACAAGGAAGGCCTAATCCATGGTGACTTAACAACTTCAAACATGATACTTGACTGGCAAGGCACGATTTTTCTTGTAGATTTTGGTTTAGGAGAAAAAAATGTTGAGTTAGAGGCTAAAGGTGTTGATTTGCATCTGCTAAAGCGTGCGTTGCAAAGTACACATTTTGCTTTTTGGGAATCCTGCTTTGATGACGTTCTTGCAGGTTACAACTTGGTATTAGGCGATGAGTTGGCAGAAAAGGTTTATGAGAAAATTAGTGAAATTGAAAGACGAGGACGCTATGTTGAAGAACGCAAACAGTAACGCTGAATCGCCGTTTAAAGGTAAAATGGTTTTTTTCGTAACAGGCAACTTTCACAAGTTTAACGAGGTACGCAGTATTTTAAGCTCTTTGGGAATAACTGTTGGCATGCTTAAAATGAAAGGAAATGAAATTCAAAGTGACAACATCAAAGAAATTGCAGAAAACTGTGCAACAAAAGCGTTCAACCGGTGTCATCTGCCATTGATTGTTGAAGACGCAGGCTTATTTGTTGACGCACTTGAGGGTTTTCCAGGTCCATACTCAGCGTATGTTTACAAGACAATTCAGAATAAGGGAATTTTAAAATTAATGAAAAACATAAAGAACCGTAAAGCAACTTTCTGTTCAGCCATAGTTTATTGCAGTAGGGAGACCGGACCGCTGCTTTTTGAAGGCGAAGCAAAAGGCGAAATAACGTCTTCAGAACGCAATGGTGACGGCAATTCGGGTTTTGGTTTTGACCCAATTTTTCAACCAATTAACAGTAAAAAAACATTTGCTGAAATGACCATAACAGAAAAAAATAATGTTTCTCATCGCGCTATGGCTGTAAACAAATTTGCTAAATGGTACATGCAGGCTTGATAATTTTTAGCATAAAAACCCTGGTTTCTTTGAACATTAAAATTTGAATTTTAAAATACAAAAAATATTTATGATTTATTAGATGTTGTCCTGAATATAGCATCATTGTGGATAATAACAATTTACTCTTAAAGGAGCGAAAACGTTGGACCCTGAACCGACTGAAGTTCAAACATTAACAGATTTAGGTCTCACATTAGTACAAGCCAGAGTATACTTAGCATTGGCAAAATATGGCGCTTCAAAAATAGCGTTACTAGCAAAAGCCTCCGACGTTGCAAGACCAGACGTTTACAGAACACTAAACAAACTCTATGAAGTAGGATTAGTTGAAAAACTTGTTGAAGCACCTATCCAGTTTAAAGCTTTACCCATAGAAGAAGGTATCAAATTTTTACTGCTAAAGAAACAAGCACAATATGAAAAACTAAAAAACGAAACAGACGCGCTTCTAAATTCATTCAAAAAAAGAAACATGCAAAATCAAGCTGAAACAACCAACCAGTTTGTTTTAGTTCCTCAAAAAGAAGCAATAGTGAACAGGATACGTCAAGCAATAGATAATTCACATTACTCAGTATGTGTCGTTATTTCTTGGAAACGCTTTGTTCATGGAATAGGGAATGTTTTTCTTGAGAGCGCTCAAAAAGCATCAGAACGAAAAATTAATTACCGTTTCATAGTTGAAAAAGCGCCATCAAAAGAAGTCAACGAAGCAGGCACCAAACTTTGGAACATCTATCCTTCCTTCCAAGCACGTTTTATTTCAAATATGCCTGAAACAGTCTTCGGCTTATATGATGAGAGAGAACTTTTTGTCATAGTAGAACCTAAAAAAGATATTTCTGCCTCGCCAGCTTTATGGACAAACAACCCCAGCCTTATAGGGCTAGCAAAAGATTATTTTAATATGCTTTGGAAAACTGCCACTAAAAACCCTAATGACAAAAACAAAACCAACTATCAACCAACAAAAACCTCAGCTAAAATCAAGTTTCGGTCATAATTTTGGAGATTTTTGTAAGATAAGTATAATTATAATTCATGAAGTTATATTATTTTTAACTGTCAGAGTTCACGCGATGATTGATTATGCCACAAAATAAAGGAGCCATCGATATCTTCGGATTATTATCGGAAGATACTGCTGATTCTGAAAAGAGAAAGAACCGCGAAGAACTGTTAGCTCCAACGGGCGTAAAAGACATTTTCAAAGAAGGCAAGATCAACATCAACAACTACACGTGCCTTGGCGTGCAATGCAAAGAATGCATAAAGGTTTGCCCAACAAACGCTCTGTACTGGGGAAGCGGCAAAGTTGAGATTGTTGATGACTTATGTGTGTACTGTGGAGCCTGCGTTCTTAATTGTCAAGTTGATGATTGCATAAAGTTGGAACGCAAACGTGAGGATGGAACTGTTGAAAAATTTAGCAAACCCAAAGATGTATTGTTACTTCAGAAAAAGGCTAACACTAGTAAACGTGTTCAACGTGTACGAAGTGTTGTGTTGAAACCTCAAGATTATTATACTCAGTACCCAAAGGCTAAACAAAAAAGGTAACTGCAATTTAACATTAATTTTGAAAAAACAGCGGATTCCGTTACTTGTTTTTGTGTGGTTAAACAACAAAAAATTTCATTTTTATCATTTTGCTGACTATTTTCCATGGTCTTTTTTAGGGCATAACCTTTTCTCTAACAGGATGCATTAGCAGTTGTAAAAGTGCAAGGAGAGTTAGGGCTAATGGACATTAAAGAGCTTAAAGCATTAACCAAGTCGCTTCAAGATTTATCTAAAACCCGTGCTGAAACAGCCAACGCCATGAAAAGCGTTAAAACCGATTTGTTGTCAACCAGAAATCTTTCTAAAGGCGAAAGCAAACCTTGGTTAATCCGTTCAGGAGCTACTTTAATGGTTATGCCTGATCCATTGGTAACTTGCATTATTGGCTCCGCATTTATAGCGGCAGGTTCTATTCAAGAAGGCATAAAACGTCAAGGTGGTTATCTGGATGATATACCTAAAGCGTTAGGACAAGCCACGAAGGCACTAAAAAATACTAAAGAGCAAATCTAAAGCTCTTTTTTGGCAAAAAGTCTATTTGTTTAAGTGTCTAGCGGGTTCGCACTAAATTTTATATTTGGCGCATGTTATAAGCATAACATAGTTTGAGGGGAATATACAAACATGAAACTTGTAACAGTACTACTACCAGAAGCCTACTTAGAAGGTTTAGACGAACTAGTCAGAGCAAACATGTACCCAAGCAGAAGCAGCGTCATACGCAGCGCCGTACGCGACCTGCTAAAGAAAGAATTATGGGAAAACAAACGCGGAAGATAACCGCGTCCTAAACAATTTTTGTTAAATCACGCAACCTACACGCCGCTTCAGCAGGATTTTCAGCAGAAACAATCTCGCGACCAACAATCAAATAGCTTGTACCAGCCTTAATTGCAACTTCAGCGCTTCCACCCTGAGCACCAACACCAGGAGAATAAATAGGCACTTTTTCACCTAAAATTGCGTGAATTTCTTTTATTTTTTCTGGAACAGTTGCACCAACCACGGCGCCGTCGGCTTCGTAAGCAATGTCTTTCTTTGCAAAAATCAAGTATTGAGGTGTTGCTACACCTGTTGCAGAATCAATTACTGTTTGACCGTAGCCTTCACTTGCACCTTTATGACTCATGTATGTTAGAAGGATTACACCCTTGTTTTGTTTTCGAGAAGCATCAAAAATCGGTTTCAAACCGTCTTCCCAACCTATAAAGGGGTTAGCAATTATTGCATCAAACCCTGCAGCATAAAAATAGTCAGCAATAACTTGATTTGTATTTCCTATGTCGTTTACTTTGGCATCCATAATCGCCAGAAGCCCTTTGCTGTGAATTTTATTCACCAAGCCTTTAACCCCATCAAAAAGCCCCAACGGCAAAACAAGGTGATTATTAAATTTTACAGCACAAATGTACGGGTAAACCTGTTCCAGTAAGGCTTCAGCTTTAGCGATTAACTCATGACGGTTGCTTGGGTCTTGATAAGGAAAATCTAAAGCCAAAACTATCCGTGAATTGTTTGCTTTACTGACTTGATAGATTTTTTCTTTAAACTGCAAAGTTTTTCCTCGGCTTGTTCTTAATTGTTTATTCACCAATTAAACACTTTTTATTTTACGTGACCCTTAAATTTCTCAAGTTCCCTACATCTGCCCATAATATCACGTTAACTTTAGAAGGACAAGTTTATGGGCAAAAGCATAACAGAAAAAATATTTGAAAAACACTTAACCGACGGCAAATTGAGTCCCGGCGAAGAAATCGGTTTAAAAATTGACCACACCTTAACGCAGGATTCAACCGGCACAATGGCTTACTTGGAATTTGAAGCCATGGGCATTCCACAAGTAAAAACAAAGCGCAGCTTTAGCTTTGTAGACCATAACATGCTTCAAAACGACTTTCGAAACCCCGATGACCACCGCTACTTACAAAACGTTGCCGCAAAATACGGCATTATCTTCAGCCGACCAGGCAACGGCATCTGCCACCAACTGTATCTGGAACGTTTTGCTCAGCCAGGCTTAACCCTTCTTGGCAGTGACAGCCATACGCCAACAGCAGGCGGAATGGGCATGATTGCCATCGGAGCAGGTGGACTTGATGTAGCCGCTGCAATGGCAGGCGAACCCTTCTACCTTGAAATGCCAAACGTATATGGAATCAACTTAACAGGTAAACTTTCACCGTTTGTCTCAGCCAAAGACGTAATTTTGGAAGTTTTAAGAAAACTATCGGTTAAGGGCGGCGTTAACAAAGTTCTTGAATACTTTGGTTCAGGTGTCAAAACCCTTAGTGTTCCTGAACGTGGAACAATAACAAACATGGGTACTGAAACAGGTGCAACAACCTCAATATTTCCTTCAGACGAGGTAACACGACAGTTCTTAGCCGCTCAAAGACGGGAAAACCAGTGGTCCGAGCTTAAAGCTGATGAGGGCACAAAGTACAGTGAAGTCCTGGATATTGACCTTGAAAAGGTTGAGCCGCTGCTTGCTATGCCTCACAGCCCAGACAACGTTAAACCTGTTAGCGAACTAGAAGGAACCACGGTTGACCAAGTCTGTATCGGTAGCTGCACCAACTCGTCTCTGCGTGACCTGAAAATTGTTTCAGCCCTTCTCAAAGGCAAAAAAGTCAACGACAACGTCAGCCTAACTGTCTCTGCAGGTTCACGACAAGTTATGGAAAACCTTGCAGTAACTGGTGAACTGGAGCCTTTGATTCAGTCAGGCGCAAGAATTTTGGAAAACTCTTGTGGTCCATGCATCGGCATCGGTCAAGCTCCAAACAGCAACGCTGTTTCTCTGCGCACTTTTAACCGCAACTTTAAAGGCAGAAGCGGAACCCAAGACGCAAAAGTGTACCTTGTCAGCCCAGAAACTGCAGTTGCAGCAGCTTTAACAGGAAAAATCACTGACCCACGCAAACTCGGCATATTCCCACAAATCAACATGCCAGACAAATTCGTGTTATGCGACGCCATGTTTATTCCAGCAACTGTGAACCCCAACGCTAAAGTAATTATGGGACCTAACATTGCACCCTTGCCACAATTCCAACCAACCCCGCCACAGCTGAGCGGCGAAGTTCTATTAAAAACTGGAGACAACATCACAACCGACGACATCCTACCAGGTGGAACAGACATTATGTCTCTTCGTAGCAACATTCCAGAAATCAGCAAATACACTTTCTGCCGAGTAGACACAGGCTTCTATCAACGAGCTAAAGAAAAACAGGGCGGTTTCATCGTTGGAGGCGAAAACTATGGTCAAGGCTCCTCCCGTGAACACGCAGCACTTGCACCAAAGTATCTTGGAGTAAAAGCAGTCATCGCCAAATCCTTTGCCCGAATTCACATGGCAAACCTGATTAACTTTGGAATTTTGCCTTTAACCTTCGCAGACAAACAAGACTATAACTGCATAGACCAAGGCGACCTGCTTGAATTGGAAGTAAAAGGATTAAATGAAAATCTGTTGCTTAAAAACAAAACCAAGGGCTCAGAAATTAAAGTAAATTTGAACCTGAGCAACCAAGAGAAAGAGCAAATCAAGGCAGGCGGCAAATTAGCAGCCATCAAAGCCAAACAAAAATAAAAAGATTTTTTGATTTTTATTTTTTCACTTTTTTGAGCAGTATTAAAGTGGTAATTGCTACAGCGGCAACTAACGCTACAGCTACAGCATAAATGATTTCTATGGGTATCGTGTTGGTTTTTGTTGGGTTTTGGGTTGGAGGTTGTGTTGTTTGTGTTTCTGTTGGCACGTTTTTTGTAGGTGATGGAGTTGGCGTTGCTGAAGGGCTAGGCATAGGTGTTGTTGGAAAGGGAGTGTTTGGCGATAATGTAGATTGTGGCGGGTTTACTCCGCTGCCACCGGGGTCTTGTCCAATTATTGCAGAATCAGAATAGCCTTTACTTTCCCAGAACCCCAAATAATTGTAATCCACTACTTCAATTTGGGTAACTTGGTTTACCCATTTGTAACCCCATCTGTCAGGTACGACCAACCGCAAACCACTAAGGGCTTGACCATCTTTTTCGTAAGCAATAATCACATTGTCTTGCATAGCGGCGTCAATGGTTAAGTCGCTGGAGTAGCCGTCACTTGCGGCAATTACAATTTTTACAGCGCCAGACTGGATTACTGCTGTTTCAAATAGTGTTGTAAGTTTGACTCCTGTCCAGTTGCCTTCTTCGACTATTGTTGAGGGAAAGTCTACGCAGATTATGGCTGAGTATTCAGTTGTTTTGGGTAGGGCTTTGAGTTGGTCAAGTGTTAGGTTTTTTGGGTGGTCTACTAATCCTGTTATTGTTAGGGCTGTGGGGTTTGTTGTTTGTGCGTTTGCGTCAAGGTTTGGGTTGGCGAGTATGCTGAGAAGGAAAATTGTTGTGATTGTTATTGTTAAAAATTTTTTCATTTTTTAGCCAACCATGTTAGCCACCAATAATATGACACGTGACATATTTAAGGTGTCTTATAAAAAACACAAAAACAAACACAAAATCAACAGAAAAACCACTTAAATAAACGGGCAATCCTACCGCTTGATTTATCGAGCAACATATTCTTGTTAAACAGGTCGCGTTCTGTAAAGTAGATTACTGCAGGATTATTAGAAGAGAGCAACGCTGATGTTACATCAAACTTGAGGGCATTTGCCATTTTTTGAGCCAAGAGACTACCTGTTTGCCAACATAACTTGTCAGGGTTAACTAATTAAAATCATTAATTAAACAAAAAAGTTTGAAAAAAGATTGTTTTCTTGCAGAGTGTTCTAGACGCCCATTTCTATTAGTTTTTTGGGACTGTTGACTTCTACGCCTTTGGTGCCTGTTAAAAAGCGGGTAAATTTTGAGTCTGCCTCGGAGCCTATTGTGACTACTTTATCGCCTTTGTAGGAAATAGTTACTGTTAGGCCTTCACGGCATAGGTCTTCAGCAATCTCCTTAACCATCGGTTGCATGTTCCGTGCTGTCTTGACGGTGCTTCCGACGCTGCTGATTATGCCTTTTGGTTGCTCGTCACTGTCTTTACGTACTGAAGAGATGATATCTTTAACGAATTCTTTGTTTTTAGCGTTCACATCGATTTTTTTGTCTTGCGCAGTGATTTCTAAGGCTTCCACCTTGTTTTGGCTTACCGTTATTTTTCCTGACTTGATAGTTTCAGCCAGGAAAGTGGTCAACTGCAACCTGTTTCTTCCTCAAAACAGGTTTATTGTTTTGTTTCTGCTTCTGAAGAATAAACTATGTCTAAAACTATGGAGCCGTTAAGTTTTGCTTTCATCGGGCCTGTTTCGAGTGTTAGGTCTTCAAAACTGAGTTTTAAGTCTGATTTTTTCCCTGCAAGTTTGTCTAGAATTGCGATGATTGTTTCACCCATTGATTCAGCGGTTTTTTCTAATCCGTGAGAAGCTTTTTCCATGCTTTTTTGCATGGTTTCATTTTTGTTTTCCATTACAAAACACCACTGAAAAATAGGTTGCTTTTGTAATAAATACTTAACTGATACAAACCTTTGAAGATAATACAAACGTCAACTTGCACGCCAACTAACCAAGCAAGACAATACTATAGCTTAGCGTTTTAACATGCTTTTGGGCACTTTTTGCGCCAATAGCACCTACCCCCCTTAAGGTTTTTCCACATTTTTTGGTAGCACCGTCAATTGTGATGACGCTTTTTTGAACCATTATGCTACTGTAAATGTCAGCTTTGAAAGCGTAAACAGTTCCATTTTGTTTAAGCAGATTTGTTTGAGGTTCGATACTGCCGTCAGGCTTAATTGTTAATTCAATACTCAGACGTAGTCTGTGCTTTGACGGGTAAAACAAGAACCAAAGATGAAACAGTAAGAACCAACATCAAAGAGACAAATAACGGTTTCATTGGTTACCTAAAAAACTCAAAATTCAAACTTAACAGTTTCCGTCAAGAAGCCTTGACTAACCTTTTTCAACAATTTAAAAACCAGAAAAATTATTTAGTTATCCAATCAGACAAAGTAACCTTGTTTGTGTTGTCTTGCTTCTCTACCTTCACGATACCCCTCTCCGCAAGCCTTGCAACTACACGGTGAATCTTTACTCTTGAAAGCCCAGTTTTCCAACGGATTTCTTTTTGAAGCATATTACCCGTTTCAGATGAGGCAATTGTTTCAACTACTTTGCGTTCATCCTCAGTTAACACTTTAAGAACAGCAACTAAAGTTTGCTTGTTATGAGGCGTCTGCGGCAGAACCGTTGTTTGGGAAGGCTCAACTGCGGCTTTGGCTTGTTTGATTGGCGGAAAGGCAATTAAGTAAACTATCACTGCCAACGCGGCAACCAATGGCACCACAAAAAGAAGCAACCACGCAAGATTTGTACTTGACAGTATTCCTGAGTCTTGTATCATGTGACCTCTGCCGTTACTGCCCCCATCATAAAGTGCTACAGAAAAAAATACCAAACCAACGATGCTTACAGATAACAAGACGATTATTAGAGCAAATAGGGGTTTCTGCATGACTTTACCTGCCGAAATATACGTTTCAGATTACTTATAAGGTGTTTCACTTTTTGAAACGTTTCGTTTCAGCCAACATCTAAACCGACCAGTCGACATAGAGTTTTTCAACGAAAAAGTGTGGAGGTGAAAAAGATTGAACAAGAAAGCAATAATCGTGGTCAGTATGATATTGGGGCTGGCTGTTTTTGTCCCATTAGTTGCTGCTTCACCTTTAATTCAAAACTTAAACGGTGATACACTTCAAACACAAGACCAAACTCAACTGCAAACCAGAGACTGCGATGGCCCATGTTTACAAGATGGAACACAAGCAAATGATTGCAACCAAACCTGCACCCAAGACCGACAACGCCTACAATCTTGCGACTGCAACAACACCTGCAATGGCTTAGCAGATTGTGACGAAACACAAACTCGCCAACGCTTAAGCCAACAAGAAGAATGCGGACAAGCAGGCAACGCAGAAGGCCAACAATACTGCTACGCCAACCAACAACAAGTCCAGCACAGAAACGGTCAAGCACCATAAACTGGGGTGTTTGATTAACCTCGTTTCTTTTTCTCTTTTTGAAACAAAATTTAGCGGTTGATTGTTCGTTTTGAGTTTGTCAAGGATAAAGATGTAAATTATGGAAGTCAAATGTTTTCATTGATTAGCTTGGCAGAAAAAAGCGAGGATTCTCAAACTTCAACACGGGAAGCATTTGACGCTAAAATTTTAGAAACTGGACTCAACCAAGCAGAAGTCGAGCAGAAAAGAAGACAGTTTGGTTTCAACGAGGTTTCAGAAAAAAAGGCGAACATTTGGCTTCAGTTTGCCAAAAAGTTTTGGGGACTTACAGCTTGGCTGCTGGAAATAATTATTGTTCTTTCACTTTTTTTGCAAAACTACACGGACGTTTACATTGTTTTAGGCTTGCTTCTTTTGAATGCAATCTTGGGTTTTGAAGAAGAACTTAGAGCTTCAAAAGCCGTGGAAACTTTAAAAGAGAAGCTTCGCGTTAACGCTCGAATCCTAAGAGAAGGCATCTGGAAGGTTTTGCCTGCTCGAGAAATAGTTCCAGGCGACGTTGTAAGGATTAGGCCTGGAGATTTTGTTCCTGCAGATGTGAAAACGGTTACGGGGCATTTGGAGGTTGACCAGTCAGCTTTAACTGGTGAATCTTTTTCTGTAGAGAAGAATCCGGGTGATGTCCTTTATTCGGGTTCAGTTGTGAAACGTGGAGAATCGAATGGTATAGTTGTTTCAACTGGTGCTAAGACGTATTTTGGCAGAACAACGCAACTGGTTCAGTTGGCTAAACCTAAACTGCACATTGAAGAAGTCATATCTAACGTGGTTCGTTGGCTGCTTATTATTGTTTCAGTCTTAGCTGTTGTAGCACTTGTTTTTTCTGTTCTTAGAGGATTTGAAATAATTGACACATTACCAATTATTTTGGCAATTTTACTCTCCGCAATCCCTGTAGCTTTGCCAGCAATGTTTACAGTTAGCATGGCACTTGGCGCAATGGAACTATCCAAAAAAGGCGTAATAATAACCCGTTTAAGTGCTACTGAAGACGCTGCAACCATGAACGTACTCTGCGTAGACAAAACCGGAACAATTACAACAAACAAACTGTCCATAACCAAAACCTTGCCTCATAACGGATTCAGCGAAAAAGACGTAACGTTTTATGGAGCTTTAGCATCTCAGGAAGCCAATCAAGACCCCATAGACATAGCTTTTATCGAGTCAGCTAAACGTGAAAGGTTACCTATTGAAGATTACAAACAAGCAAGTTTTGTTCCGTTTGACCCTAAAACAAGACGCACAGAAGCTACATTGCAGAAAGGCAGCGAAAAGTTTGGGGTATTGAAGGGTGCAGTTAGAGTTATCGGTGAAGCCTGCGGATTAAAAGACGAAGAAGAGAAGCAACTTGAAGAGCAAACGCAAGAGTACGCGTTGAAAGGTTACAGAACTTTGGCAGTAGCTAAAACCGAAAACGGCAAACAGCCAAGACTTGTGGGGTTAGCAATACTTTATGACATGCCTCGCCCCGACTCAAAGCAACTTATACATGAATTAAACGAGTTGGGGATTTCGGTTAAAATGCTAACAGGCGACGCTTTGCCGATAGCAAAGGAAACAGCGAAAAATGTTGGTTTAGGTGACCGCATTACGCTGGTTTCCAGTTTGAAGGCAGACATAAAAAAAGATGTATTAATGGCTGAGGAAGAAGCTAAGAAAAGTGACGGTTTCGCAGAAGTGTACCCTGAAGACAAGTACACCATTGTTAAGAGCCTACAGGTTAGTAAACACATCGTTGGTATGACAGGTGATGGCGTAAATGACGCACCAGCGTTAAAGCAATCGGAAGTCGGCATCGCAGTAAGCAACGCGACAGATGTAGCGAAAGGCGCAGCAAGCGTGGTGTTAGTAAACGAAGGCTTAACTAGCATTGTGGATTTGGTGAAGAACGGCAGAGTAATTTATGAACGAATAGTGGCTTGGATTTTAAGCAAAATAATAAGAACACTTCAAGTTTCGGTCTTTACAGTTTTGACTTTCCTGTTAACTGGAAGCTATGTACTTTCAGCCTTCGTGGTTATCCTGTACTTTTTCTTAACAGATTTCGTAAAAATCGCGTTATCCACAGATAAACTACAGGGCTCCGATAAACCCAGCACTTGGAAACTTGGCGGAGCAGTTAAAGCATCAGCCATTTTGGGCACGTTTGTGATTGTTGAGTCAATTGCACTCTTGTATGTAGCGCTTGACGTGTTTAATGTACCAATCAATGACCCAGCACTTTACACTTACACGTTTGAGATACTTTTCTACTCTGCATTGTTTTTGAATTTTAACGTTCGAGAAAGAAGACTCTTCTACAAATCCCGGCCCAGCAAAATCCTATTCACCTCCATAATCGCAAGCTTAATTGTTGGAACAATACTTGTCACCGTTGGAATCCCCGGTCTTGTAGCGGTACCCTTCACTGGAACACTTATAATGCTTGGACTCTCAGCGTTCTTCGCTTTCGTAGTTAACGACTTAGTAAAAGTCTTCATAGTACAAAAAATTGGTATAGAATGGTAAGCCCAAAAATAAGAGTCTATGTCGCAACAGTTAAAGCCACAACTTCACTATACCCTTTGGGTCATGGTTATTTCGTGCAGGTCTCAATCCGCTACTTCACAGTACTTCGAGAATTAACAGGCAAAAAAGAAGAAAAACTCATTTTTCCCGAAAACCAAAAAACAACAATTAACGCAGTGTTGAAAATGCTGTCTGAGAAGTACAACAAATCCTTTATTGATTACGTTTTTGACCCGGATGGACAGGTTAAGGGTTTTCTGCAGTTCCTAATCAACGGCACAAGCGCAACCACTCTTCAAGGACTTGAAACAACACTCCAAGAGGGAGATGTTTTGGCTATCTTACCGCCAATAGGGGGCGGTTAAATCAGCCTAAACAGCAAAAATGCAGGATAGAAATTTTTATTCCTTAAGAAGAATATTATTTTTGTTGGGAGTCTTGAAAGGCTTCTGGCGGATTTGGTTAATAAATTTGTCAGCCAAACCCTGAAGGGTCAAACGTTGAACGGAAAAGTTTTTGCGGAAACAGAGATAGATAAAAATAAAATTGCAGCAGATATTCTTGAAAGCATTGATGATTATGTTAGTGCTTACGATAGGAACTGGAATTTTATCTACTTAAACAAGAAAACTGCTAAAGATTTTGGGCGTAAAACAGAGGAACTTTTAGGTAAAAATTTTTGGAAAACTTTTCCTAGGTTTATTGGAACTGAATTGGAAAAAAATTATGTTGAAGCCATGAATAAGCGGGAAGTTAGGCGTTTTGAATGGGAAACCATCTACGCCAAAACAGGTTTTAGAGAATTTACAGTGTTTCCCTCAGCTGAAGGAGTGACGGTTTATGGGGTGGATATTTCTGCCCGTAAAAAAGCTGAAGCGGCCTTGCATCAAAGTGAGGAACTTTTCTCAAAAGCGTTTCACGGCAACCCAGCACCATTAATTATAACTCGCGTAGCGGATAATCATTTTGTAGACGTTAACGAAGCTTTTTTGAAGCTGTGGGGTTTTAAACGAAAAGAAGTAGTTAATCACACCTCTAAGGAATTAAATATTTTTTATGACTATTTGGAACGGGAAAAATATGTTAATTTGTTAAATAAAACAGGCAGCGTGCGCAATGTAGAATTACGCATGAGAAATAAGCAGGGAAAACAGCTTGACGTAATAGCATCCTTTGAAAGTGTGATAATTCATGGAGAAAAACATTTTATATTTACACTAATTGACGTGACTGAACAAAATCGTTTACAGAAAAATCTTGAAAACTATACAAAAAATCTTGAAATGCTTGTTGAAGAACGCACTCGACAACTTAAAGACAAGGAACGTCTTGCGGCTATTGGTCAAACCGCAGGCATGGTAGGACATGACATACGTAATCCGCTGCAATCGGTTGTTTCATCAATTTACTTAATTGAAACAGACCTTGACACTTTTGTTGAATCTAAAGAAAAAAAAGAAGTTTTAGACGAGATAAATTCAGTTCACGAACAGATAAGTTACATGAATAAGATTGTCGCTGACTTGCAAGATTACGGTGGACCACTTAAACCAGAACTTACAGAGTCAAACGTTAAGGAGCTTGTTCTTTCTGCACTTTCAAAGTTTGAAATCCCAGAAAATGTTGTAGCAAAGGCTTATTTTGATGCTAACCTGCCAAAAATAAAAACCGACCCCTTAATGTTGAAAAGGATTTTAGTTAACTTAGCAACTAACGCGACACAAGCAATGCCAAACGGAGGAAAACTAACGATAAGAGCACATCAAAAAGGCGACACAACAATAATCACTGTAGACGACACAGGGATAGGCATATCTAAAAATGCACAAGCTAAACTGTTTACACCATTATTTACCACTAAATCGAAGGGGCAAGGTTTTGGTTTGGCAGTGGTTAAACGGTTAATTGAAACGTTAGGCGGCAGAATAAGCTTTGAAAGCCAAGAAAATGTGGGCACAAAATTCACCATAGAACTACCAAACAAACCCGCTAACGCTTAGCAAGGCTATTTTAAGAGTCTGTCAAATAGTGTTTTGGTTTGTGTGATTTCTGCTTTTGTTGTGGTATGGTGCAACTCAAGCGTTACTGGTCCAGCATAATTGTACTCTTTGAGTTTTGTAATTAGCCAGTTTAATTCACGAGTTTCCTCAAGAAAAGGTCTATGTGACTTGTTAGCCATATGAATATTGCATAGGCGCGGATGATATTTTTCAAGCAGGTTGGCGGCTTCTTTGGTTTCAAGTGCATGGCAAAAGTCAAGAGTGAACCCCATTTCACGTTTGGGGTCGATGACGTCTAAGACTTCTTCGATTTGCTCCACATTTTTACCAAACCCAGTCGAAGTGTAAGAAAGATTCTCCAATGCCAGCTTTATACCAAATTTTTTAGCGAAAGGCACTATTTCCCCAAAAACTGCTTCCAAACACTCTTTACGTACGGATTTGGAAAGGTTTTTAGAAACATTTGAATGTACAACCATTAATGGCGCTTTGAGGGCGTGGGCGCATTCAAGTGATATTTTTCCGTAATAAACTGCTTGGTGAACCTCAATGGGGTCTTTGACGTGCATGACTGCTGAGTGTAGAGTTAGGCAGGTTAAGCCTGAGGCTTCAAACGCTTGTTGTTCACGGTAAACATCTGTATCGTGTTCTTTTTTAACTGATTTCATGTTAAACTCTATGTTTTGAAATCCAAGTTCTTTTACAGCGGCAAAATTTTCTTTAATCCCCAGTTTGCTAAAGATTCCGTTAGATAAACTCAGCTTCATTTGCACGTTCTTCCTTGCTAACAAGTTTATTTTACATTAGAAATAAACAAGTCGGTCTACCTTAATTTTTCAAGATAAATTATAGGTATATCTTCGGCGTCTTTTCCTGTTTTAAACTCCTTGTAACCAAATTTTTTGTAGAGATACAAACTTTTTTCGCTCTTGTAGCCAGTGAAAAGTTCAAACCGTTTAACCGTTGGACTTAGACATTCAACTTGCCGTAAAAGTTCAGCGCCAACGCCTTGATTCTGAAAAGCAGGATCAACCAGCAATCTGCCCACAAAACAAGTGCAATCCTTCTCTAAAAACCGCACTGAACCAATAATTCTGCTGTTGATTGAAGCTTTTAAAATTGTGTGAGTACTAAAAGCGGCTTTTACCTCTTCAAGAGTTTCAACCAAAGGAGGAATATCGTAGTTATTGTAAATTTGTGCTTGAGATTGAAAAGCCAGCTTTTGAATTGCCAGTATTTCTTGCGCATCGGTGACAACGGCTTTTTCTATTTGCATCGCTTAAACGCAGGTAAAGGGCTGGTTTATGTTTTTCTAAAACATTACACAGAAAGCGCCATAGAAGGCTAACAGTAAAAATAAAAGCAGAAAACAAGCATTATCCTACCGGAGGAGCACGCGTTATGCCGCCAGCAGTTGTGAAAAACATTCAAGACCTGATTTATTGGCAGTACGCAAAAATAATTGCCCAATCAGCAGGGTTTAGCAAGAAAGATTACGGTTTTGTAACCTGCAAGTTCAAACAGCTCAATCAAGGCGCAATAACTTGGAACGAGCTTAGAGAATACATCAAAGAAAGGGAACAGCACGAGTGTGGTTACTGTGGCGTCACAACGGATTTAACGTTGGAACATTTGTTGCCACAGAAGTTTAATGGTCCCGATACTGAACGTAATGTAGTTTGGGTTTGTAAAAGCTGCAACTCTAAAAAAGGTGCAAAACGCCTCTATGAATACCACGTAAACAAGGGCGGCTTAAATGAAGCAAAATATAAAGTGCCAAGAATCGCCGAAGGAAAATACCTAAAATTCGCTTACGAAACACTGCAAGCCAACAACATGCTGCAACTTAAGATTTCAGAATTAACGGTGCAGGTATGTCCTGAATGTGACCTTAAACAGCTTTGCATAAAAGAGGACACCGAGGGAAAACTGTCCACGCTTTGCATTGATGGCTTGTTGACTTTATGCTTTAAAAAACAGGTTTAAAGGGGTAGCATTCCGCCCCAGAACATTACTTTTTTACGCATCAACTTGACGTACTCTTTAAGCACATCTAATTCTGCCTCTGTTAAATCATCCAAGTGGTTAGCAAACAGTTTTTTGGCGTCTTCTTCTGGGACTTTGACGTAAAGTACGTCGCGTTCAAAGATGTGTCGTCCTGCGATGGGTTTATCCATTGAAATTGCCACTTGCTCGCCTGCTTTGGCTTCAGAGATTGCTTTGCCCTCATCTTGGACTTGCTGGATTTCTCCAAGTTCTGAGAGGTCTTCAGCACGAAGCAGTTGAACTTTTGGTTTGACTCTACCGCCTTGAACTTCAACACCTACAACTAAGGGTTTAGCTCGGCGGAAAATACAGTTAGGCAACACCATGAGCTTGCCGGGTTTAACCAAAGCATCAAACTCTTCTTCGCTCTTGCGTTCACGTTTCTCTTTAACCCAATTCAAATAATTATCAATAAGGTTGTAAATGATTGGGTCTCTAAAGATTTTTACACCGTTAGCTTCGGCTTCAGCTTCAGCGTCAGGTAAAGCCTTCACGCCAAAAGCTAAAATGGCGCCCACAAGCGGGTCATGCTGCTTAACAACTGAAGCCTCTATAACGTCACGTTTACTTATGTCACCTACATCTGCACTTCTGACCTGCACATTGTTAGCTTTAAGAATTTCAGCCATAGCTTCAAGTGAACCTAAAGTGTCTGCTTTGGCGATGACACCGTCTATTTCTTTAGTGATTCTGATTCTGCCGACTTCTTCTGTAATAAGCTGACAATATTTAGCGACTTCCTCGCCTGATGGCACCGCAAGCAACGGGGCACCAGCCAACGCGTCCTCAAGACCGGGAGCAACAACCTTCACACCAGCACTGGCAAAAACGCAGTCTACACCAGTAAATTTGTCGCGAGGGTCACGCATTTCATCCAATGGCTTTGGCACTAGTATTGTGCGTACACGAGCAGAAATAGGTCCCTGTTTGCCACCGACCACAACCAAATCGTCTTTATGCAGAGTACCATCATAAACGATTGTGTTTAATGTCATACCTAAGCCGGGTTCCTCTTTAACCTCTAAAATGGAAGCTTTCGCAGGACCATCTGTTGTTTGGAGACGTTTTTTAAGGAACTGCTGGGTTAACCCAACAAGAACCATAACCAGTTCAGCTAAACCTTCACCTGTTTTGGCGCTGGTTGGCACTAAAGCGATGTTTTGAGTAAAATCTTTGATGTGGTCAAAACGGTCAGTTTTAAATTGAAGACGACTAAATTCACCCATAACCCGATAGAGGCTATTGTTGAGTTCTTCTTGTACAAAACTTGACTGTTTAGCAAAAGATTGCAAAAATGGCATATGATTATGAACTTTCCAGCCGGGTACACGGTCAATCTGGTTAACGGCTACAATGAAAGGGGTTTTTTTGGCTTTTAAAATCTCGATGCATTCAAAAGTTTGAGCTTCAAAGCCACGTAAAGCGTTAACCACTAGAATAGCGATGTCGGCGACGCTTCCTCCTCTGCGCCTAAGATTGGTAAATGCTTCGTGGCCAGGGGTGTCTACGATTAGTAATCCAGGAATTTCGATGCCTGTTTTGAAGTTGCCCATGTAGGGGCCGATGAGTTGTTTTAGGGTTTCAACTGGGAAAAAGCTGGCGCCGATATGCTGGGTCATGCCTCCTGCTTCTCGAACTTGAACATTGGTTTTACGAAGTTCATCAAGCAGTGAAGTTTTGCCTGAGTCGACATGTCCTAGAACACAAACGATTGGTTGACGAATGGGCACCTTAGTTTTTCCTCCCTAAATAATTATTTGGCTTGAAGATAATGCATGTTTGACTAATAAAAATA
Organism: Bathyarchaeia archaeon; assembly: GCA_050108115.1. Classification (GTDB taxonomy): domain Archaea; phylum Thermoproteota; class Bathyarchaeia; order Bathyarchaeales; family Bathycorpusculaceae; genus Bathycorpusculum. The sequence goes on from JBNIDP010000001.1 coordinate 1,429,830, forward strand.
CTTCATTACCAAATGAAGACTATTCATACTTGAATACTTTATTGTCTCGTTTAACAAAGGCTTTTAAGAGATAACAACTCACACTTAGAAAAAGGTGAAAATATTGACTTACTGCACTAAATGCGGCAGCGCAATTAAAGCAGACGACAAATTCTGCCCTGTTTGTGGAGCACCAGCTGCGAAGTACACAAGCGAAGAATACACTGTTTCAGGCAGCAATCTTGTAGATAAAGTAAAAGAACTTCTACATGAAGGAAACGTAACCCGCCTAATCGTAAATGACGAAGCAGGAAAAACATTGCTGGAAATCCCTGTAACCGTAGGCGTAGTTGGAATAGTAATAGCCCCTTGGCTTGCTGCCTTAGGAGTCATCGCCGCTTTAGTTGCAAACTGCAAAATTGTCGTTGAAAAAAGAGAATAACAATTTACTTTTTTTGTTTTTTCCTCAATACAGTCACATAACGTTAAGACATACAGTGATGTTGTAATTTTTTGGGTTGATTAAAATGGAAAACCGCGACTTTTTAGGAGTCTTAAGAGAAAAGACCACTACAACAACTATAAAAGATTTCAGCATAGACGGCATCAGATTCCAAGTCAACTCAACAGGCGAAGTCAACGGAAAATATAATGCCCACCATTTTGAAACCGCGGATAACATTTTGGGTATAGATGGTACAATGAGATGGGAAGTTCGCGCGATGGAATTAACAGAAGAAGGAGAAGCAATATTTGTCAACGGCAACGGTACAGGCGAACCGTTCAGGGGAACTGAAATGAAAATCAAAGGCGAATTACTATATTTGACAAACTCGCCAAGGCTCAGTTGGTTAAATAATACTAAAGCGTGTGTTGAAGGCATCGGTGACCCAATAAAGGGTGAAAGTTCATTTAAAATATCCGCCATAATGCCTGAAGCAGAAAAAGAAATAGCAGCACCTGCAATGTAAAAGAAACAAAAAGAGGTTACTGTTTCTTTTTGCCTTTACCTTCAGCTACATCTGGTCCTGCTTCAAGTTTAGCAGGTAAATATTCGTCGACAATGTAGGTTAAACCGTAGCGGCTGAAAGCTTCAAGTTCAGTCTTTCGCCGAATTTTTAGGAATGTTTTGATTTCTCTTTGCCAGATTGGGTCGTTTTGGTATCTTGGGTCTTTCTGCAGTTCATAGAGACGTTTAATGTCTACTTCATCTAAGGGGTCAGTTGGTAGTTTGTATTCGATAATGTCGCTTGCCCAAACTCCGCTCCAAACAGCGTCAGGCGTGTTTAGTTCCCTTAAGTGGGCAGCGTTGGCTGAACCTGAAATGATTACTTGGGCAATGTGCATCCCCCAGGGGTCACCGTCAGTGAGAATGAATACTGGCAGGTTAAGCTCATCGTGTAGTCGCCGTATGAAACTACGGGTTTGTCTTGGAGCTTGACCACCACAAGAGATTAGAAGTGCTTTATGTTTGCTGTGAACACTTTCTTCGATGAATCTTGTGAATAGTGCACCTTTCTCGATGGCGATTACTTTGTCGGCGGTGGTTTTGATGAATTCAGAAGAGGTTACAGCGGGCCCAATTAGGACGCCGTCAGGGTGACTGGTCAAGTTGACAGATTTTCCTTCGTAACCAGGCACAGTGTAAGCTATGTCTAGGTCACCAAAGATGGCGCTGCGTTCTTCTGGGAAAATGTTGAAGTCTTCGCGTGCAAAACCGGTGAGTGTTTCAAGGTCAGTGATAATGTTGTTTGATTCTTGCTGGTCAGAAAAAGTCATTTCGTAGGCTTGTGCTGAGTAGTAGACGTCTCTTAAGGTGGATGTTTTGCGTTGGCTGGTTAATTCATTGCTGAACAGTGCAACCCAAGCGAGTTGCGTAAATGGTTTAATGTGACGAATGTTTCGGGTGCTTCTGCCGACACTTTTTTCACCTAAAACGTATTGGCGTAGTCTTTCGTCGTAAGTGATGTTTTCAGTGCTACGGCTGGGCATGTTAACTGTTGGAAAGACACCTTGGTTAAGCTGATTGTACACTGTAGTGCCAAAGTCCTTTAGGTTTTTAAGGACTGCCTGTTTTCTTTCGCTGATTTTAGGTTTCGTCTGACCCATATTTCTGGACACTCTTTAACAGTTTTTCTACGTCAGGTCTCTTAGTTTCTCCAGCCAAAGTGGTTGAGAATTCTGCGATTCTAGGCAGGTACTTACTAAAGATACTAAGACGCTTCTTTTCCATGTGCACGTGTTCTTTGCGGGTTAAGAAATGTGAAAGCTGCCTGGAAACTTCACGAATCGCGTTTGCTTCTTCCTTTCGGACTTCAATTCTGTCGGAAATAAACTCTTTGCCAACAGTCTTGTAGGGCACTTTTGTACTGCAAACGTGAATTACAATAGCTATAGGCATGTCTGGCTGGACTTTGTATCGTCTCCAGTTCATAGCTGAAATAACCTTATAGGCTACGTCGCTTGCTTCATCGTAAAGCAGCGGGATTTTGTTTGCGAACCGGTAAATTACGAAGCCGCCTGTTTTGGGGATGTTGCCGCCGTATGCAATAGCCATTTCTACAATGAAGGGGTGACCAGCATACGTGGATGGTCTACGTTGATGAACCACCAAGTACTCAGGGTTTAATTCTTTCATGACACCTGCTTTGAGCAATTCTTCACCTAACGGAGAAAGACAGCTTGCGTCAGGAGGCAAGAAATCCTTGTACCGTTTAAGGCTCTGCATCAGCTTAACAATTTCTTCGTGTGTAAGCTTCTTGGGGTTCTTACTAATGGGAATTCCAGAGAATTCAAGGAATTTTTGAGCAGTGATTTCGCCGACCCTGTGAAAATGCTGCCTAAGGAAAGTAGACATGTTGGTACATGTAGTTACCTGGATTAAACGTTGAAGTAACTCTACGTCCACGCCGTAGGGGTGTGGATGAGTTTCTGTTGGAGGCTCAGGCATGGTTGTGGTAGCGCGAGTGAACTTGTAGAGCCTGCCTTTGGGATCAACAAAAGTAATGTTTGCATACGGGTTAACCATTGCAGTTTGCTTGAAGTACTCAATGATTTTTGGCATAGCCCTAAGGTAGTCGCCTTCAAGGGTGAATTCAATGATTGTTCCACGCCAACCATCCTTGTTAGTGATGACTTTACGGTCTAAAATTATAGGTTTGTTGCGTTGGATATCAATCATTAGTTTGAAACTGTAAATTTTTTCTTGACCAGTGCTCGAGGTTACCAAAACAGGTTTGTGTGTGGTAATTTGACCGTAAAGAACAGCCATTTTTCCACCTAAACCGAAAGTGCCTCTTGCCTGTTTAAGCTTGTATTTTGAACCATACAAAACTTGACCGAACGCGGAAGGAATGAATCTTGGCTGGATGCCGCTGCCGTTGTCTTGGACACGTAGTTTGTAGATTTGGGTTTCTTTGGTGGCTTCTCCTTCAAATGATAAACGCACGTAAACATCTGGAGGAATTTTTTGGCTTTCTGCGGCGTCAAGTGAGTTTTCCACTACTTCGCGTATTGCTACGAAAATGCTTCTGGACGGATTGGTTAAGCCTGCGATGTCTCGGTTTCGGTAGAAAAAGTCCGATACACTCATTTCTTCAAAGGTTACTTGAGACAATGTTCGCTTACCCACTTTCCAGTTTAAAGTTGTCTATTTTCCGTTAGTATATTTGTTGCTTGTTCTTTAAGTTAACTGAGGTTCAAGATTAAACTTTTCATTTCTAAAAGAAGCAGAAACCTATAGCATGGACTTTTTTGCTGCAAACAAGTCTAAAAAATGGGTTATAAACAACTGTAAAAGAGGTAAGTGCCCATGTGTGAGGTAGGAAACAGTTTTTGGGTTTTTGGGTTGCACTTCATTGATTATATCTTTGGCGCAAATCTTGTTTATGTTTGACATTAAACTGCTTAAAGAAACACCTAAAAAACCTTAAAAAACAAAAATTTGGCGTCTAAACTAGGGTTTAGACAAACAAATTAAAATAACCCCTTAATGTTTAATGTAGCAATTAACTTCAAGACACTGGTTGGAACTGTAAATGAGTGAAGTCGACTCTTACTGGGTAACGTTAGCTGAAAAAATAGTTGGAATAATTCTAATAATTATCAGCGGAATATTGCTCTACTATACTGCAACAAGCACTGACACTCTAGGAGCATTCACTTGGATGTTCGGAGTCTTAGGAGCAGTTGTGTTAATAGTTGGTATCTTCCTGTTGCTTGTTAGACCTCCAGAATAAGCAGTAATTACCAACTTCAATTTTTCAAGCTAAACAAATCTGTTTGTTTACATTGCTGGTGCTGAGACTTCTTGTTTCATTGCCAGATAGAGTTTCATTTCAATTTCTTTGTTCTTTTGGTCAAATTTGCCGTCAACATCAAAGCGTAAATTATTAACCCAGCTTAACCTTGCAGAATTTGTCATAGAGACTACTTGACCCTTAATAGTTCCCGTCATGCCAGGTTCTAACAGTCCTGTTCCGTTTCCAGAAAGCATTACGTTGTCGCCTTCTTTTGTTGTTTCTGTTGCCTTAACTTGCCAATCCATAGTCCCATCAGGTTTCATGTTAATATCAACAGTTTCTGCATGTATGGCGTGATAACGACCTTTTACTTCTCCAGTAGAATTGTATTGCATTGATGCACCATCTTGGTTGAAATCTTTAATGATTATCGCATCTATTTTTTCTTTGATTTCAGCTATTGGTTCTCTTTTTTCCATGAAATTCACCTCAAAAAAGAGGATTATAGAAGCTTTTTATGCGTATGTGATTGTGCCATAACACTAACAATCAAGCAATGCAAAGCCATCAAGACCATGTTAAGGGTACAATTTTGGAATAGAATACTTTATGAGCAGACTTGACAGTAAAGCTGGAAGCCGGTTAAGCAATGTCAAAACCTGATAATTCGCATAACCAAACCCGCAACAAGTCATCCGCTGATGACTATCTGCCACGTTCACTCTATGTTCCCGAGAATGACCCACGCGCGAACATCAGAGAAATGGTAAATGCCGTTTTTCCAGACAAACTGATGATGGTTTTATCGCTGATTTTAATTCCCATAATTCTTTTACCGTTCATATTTCAGCTTGACACAGTTGTCCTAGAATTTTTTGACATTTGCGACGGCATAATTCTAACGTTATTTATTGCTGAATACGTAACTAAACTGTACTGCGCAGAAAACCGATGGCAACACTTCAAGGCACCATGGCACATAGTAGATTTAATCATTATCATTTTACCGTTCATCCAGTACTTACCATTTATAGATTTGGCTATAACAGGTTCACCATCGCTCCTACTTCGGCTGCTTCGGTTACCCAGAGCATTGGCAGTTGGCAGTAGAGCAGTTGCCAGCAGAAGAACCAACAATAACCTCATAGCAAACAAGCTTGAAATTGACCCAGAAACAGTAATTCGACAAGTTGACGCAGACCTAAAAACAGTACATAACAACTTAACCTGGGAAGAACTTGAAGCACACGTTACCGATAAGAACCGACAAGAATGGATAAACCTACACAATGTCTCTGAAGAGGGCTTTAAACGATTAAGCCACATTCTGCAGATTTCTGAGCCGCACTTCAAAAGCAGTCTGATGGATGAAATTTATCCTCACATAGATTATTTGCAGAATGCTTCATTTATTTTCTTGCAAGCAGGCAAAATAGAGTACCCTGAACAGGCAGACAATTATTTGACAATTTCAAGGTCAGGAATCATAGTTATTTGCGATGGAACAAAAATCTTAACGGTTTCACGCCACAAAACAGGTCTATTCAATAATGTTCTTGACAGAGTAAATCAAACAAGACACAACCAAACATTCATGGTTCCAGTGCTTTATGGAATTTTTGAACGCATGCTTGAAGACTACAAGCAAATTCTAAGCGAAATAGAAATCGAATTAATAAAAATCGGCAGCACGCCACGTTCAAAACTGCCTAAAGATTTCCTTGAAAGAATCTACATGCTTGACAAAGAGGTTTCAAGGCTTGTCTCGAACCTTGTGCACTTCAAAGACCTACTTGGCATCATAATTGCTAAAAAGGTTCCGCTTGAAGGTTTTGACAAAAACGCTGAAGAAACATTCCAAGTTTTACAGGATAACGCTGGTTACCTTAACGAAATCGCGCATGATTCAATAGATAACTTGCGTTCAATAATTGACCTGTACATTAACCAAACATCCTTTGAAACAAACAGAATACTAAAAATTTTAGCAGTTATTACAGCTATCTCTGTAATTCCTTCAGCAGTCGGCGGAATTATGGGTATGAACTTGCTTGACGTGCCCTTTGGTGCTTACCTGTGGCAGATGTGCTTCATAATTGGAGTAGCTATGATTTTTGCGATGTACACGTTTTACAAGCTTGGATGGCTAAAAACATAGAGGTTACTTGTAGGTAAGTGTGGAGCATAACTCTTCCACTGTACGGTTTAAGGTTAATTCTGCCATGTTTCTGCCATAATCTAGAACACGTCTTGTGCCGTCAAAAATCAACCGCAAAACTGAAGTAACGCTTGGGTCAAGTTTCTTGCTGGAAATCAACATTACCAACTCGTTTTCCAAAGGCACAAGTGATTCACGTTTTGAAATTAGTTTTTCTGCATCTTTGTAGTCACGTTTGAAGACTGCTTTTATTGCATCTTCATAAAGCTGATGGGCTTGACTTGAAAAGTTAACAAGTTGAGAATAAATCTCTTCATCAATGGGTTCTTTAACGAAAAGTGTTTCTTCATCAAGCAATCTTTGGAATGCAACAAGATGATTAACAACGTTAACAGCGTTTTCTCCAATGTTTTCGATATCGTTTACAGCAATTCGGTAAAGCAGGAATTCTTTAGGCGTACGAAAACCCAACTCACGGTATAGGTTGCGTTCTATTCCGTATTTTAATTGTCTAACAATGTAAAGACCAAGGCGGTTAACGTCATTGTGGGCGTTAATTACGCTTTCAAAAAGGACACTATTTCGGTCTTGTAGTGCAGCTATGGCGTCACGGTTTGCCGCTAAAGCGACAATTGCCATTCTACGTATGGCTTTTTCTATTGAGAATTCTGAATGTCTAATTAAGATTTGAAGTGTGATTTCGTCGGGTGTTTCATCAATTATTTCTGAGCCAAGAAAGGTGTCTCGTGCAAAGTTTTTCATTTCTATTTTGACTTTGGCGGCGTCTTTTACGTTTTTGAAGTGGATTCTTATTATGTCTGCGCCGATTGCATAGAGTGCGCGTATCATGCGTAATGCGGATTCTGGAGGTTCTTTGGGGTCGACGTTTATGTAGTATTCTTTTGGTTTTGAAGAGTTGTTGAGGCCTTCTTTTTCTTTGATTTTTCTTGGGACTAAGTTTAGGGTGGAGTCTGGTTGGATGTTAAAGGCGATTTCGCTTCCCCGTTTTAGGCCTAGGTCTTGTACCCATTCTTTGGGTAATGAGATGATGTATGAGCCTCTGCCGGTGCATTGGACTCGTCGGTAGCCTAAGTCTTTTTCTGCCATGAAAACGCACGCTTACATATATTTCATTTAGATAACATGTATCATTAACTGGCATATAAATGATTTTCAACACAGTTATATAGAATACATGCATTTAACAGGCAACACTACTAGTGAGAAGGGACCAAATGCCAATAAACAGTTGTAAAATAGTCCTGAAAAATTCAGAGCAAACAACCACAACAAGCGGTGTCGCATGCACAAAAGACATTGACTTGTACATATCGTTGCTCAATTGTCCACGCTAAACCCTAAAAACATTTAAAAAATGAGGTAAATTAACTTGAAAAGAATAATCGCCAAACAAGAGAACTGTATAGGCTGCGGATTATGCGAAGTAGCCTGCACAACACAGCACTCAAAATCAAAAGACACAATCAAAGCCTACAACAGCGAACGCCCCAAACCAATAAGCCGCGTACGCTTAGAACTAAACAAACCAGTCTCCTTTGCCATCCAATGCCGCCACTGCCAAGACGCACCATGCGTAACCGCCTGCCTAGCCGGCGCAATGCAAAAAGACCCAGAAACAAACTTGGTCACTCACAACAAAGACAAATGCATCGGTTGCTGGACATGCGTAATGGTTTGCCCATACGGAGCACTCAAAATGGACAAACAAAACAAAGTAGTTGCCAAATGCGACTTCTGCATCGAACTTAGTGAACCTGCATGCGTAGCCAACTGCCCCAACCAAGCATTAGTGCTAAAAGAGGTACCCTAAAATGGCAAAGTACACTATTATCGGCGCTTCAGCAGCAGGCGTAGGCGCAGTTGAAGCCATCCGCGAAATTGACCCCCAAGGCTCAATCACCATCATCTCTGAAGAACAATGCACATACTACAGCAGACCAATGATTAGCGAATTCGTCAGCGGCAAAGCAGACGCCAAAAAAATGAAATGCCGAAACGACGACTTCTGGACAGCAAACAATGTAGATGCAAAAACCTGCAAAAAAGCAGTCTCATTAGACCTCACCGCTAAAATTGTCAGTCTTGACGATGGCGAAAAAGTCTCCTACGAGAAACTCTTGATTGCAACAGGCGGCAAACCGTTTGTTCCAAAAATGGAGGGTCAAGACAAAGATGGCGTATTCACATTCACAACCCTCTCTGACGCGCAAGCGCTTGCAGCAAAAATTGACCAAATACAAGCTAAAAGCGCAGTTGTCATCGGGGCAGGCTTAATTGGCATAAGCGTAACTGACGCCCTTGTTAAACGCGGCTTAAAGGTTACCGTAGTTGAGTTACAAGAAAAAATTCTAAGTTTACTGCTTGACGCCAAAGCTTCAGACATAGTTGAAGTAGCAATCCGAAATGAAGGAGTAAACTTTGCAACTGGTCAATCAGTCCAAAAAATTATTGGACGCCCAGACAACGAGGCAGTTGTTGGCGGAGTAATCCTAACCAAAGGTGATACAGTGCCATGCGACATTGTAATTGTAGCTATCGGTGTTATTCCACGCACTGAACTGGTTGCTGGAACAGCAGTTAAAACTAACAGAGGCATCATGGTGGACGATTGCATGCAAACAAGTGTTCCAGACGTTTACGCCAGCGGCGACGTAGCAGAAGCTTACGATTACGTCCTAAACCAGAACCGCCTCTTACCACTTTGGCCACTGGCAGTTTTGGAAGGCAGAACCGCAGGCTACAATATGGCAGGCAAAAAAGCCACCTATGAAGGCGGAACAAACATGAGCAGCCTCAAATATTTTGGCGTTCCAATTGTCTCAATCGGTTTAGCTAACCCCAAGGATGAAACAGGTCTTGAAGTTCTCGTTAAATATGACCCAGACAAAGGCTTATACAAAAAGTTGGTTCTAAAAGACAACGTTATCGTTGGGATAACAATGGTTTGCGCCATTGAACGGTCAGGAATCATCTTCAACTTACTAAAGAAACATATCAACGTTAAAGACTTCAAACAAGACCTGCTAAGAGATGACTTCAGCTTAGCATACCTACCAGATGGTCTTCAAAAAGAAATGAGTGTGGTGCAATAAAATGGACCAAAACGATAGAAAAATAATCAACCCATACAACGATGACAAAGACTTTTCAGCCTGCGGCATCTTCGCTGTGATGAATACTAGCGGCAACCGCTTTGGCTCCAAAGACCCAGTTCGCGCAATGGCAAACATGCATGACCGAGGCAACGGACTTGGCGGTGGCTTTGCAGTTTACGGCATATACCCAGAATTCAAAGAATACTATGCATTACACATAATGTACCTGCAAAAAGATGCAAAAGAAAAAACCGACAAAATCCTCGCATCCAAATTCGACATAATCTATGATGAAGAAATGCAAAGCAAACCAGCCGACGTACGGGATCCACCAATCGTTTGGCGATACTTTGTTCAACCACAAAAACACAGACCAGAAGGTCAATCTGAAGAAGACTACATCCTTGACGCAGTGATGCGCATAAACACTGAAACAGGTAAAGCGTTTGTGTTTTCAAGCGGCAAAAACATGGGAGTCTTCAAAGGCGTTGGTTTCCCAGAAGACGTTGCAGAATTCTTCTGTCTAGAAGATTACCAAGGATACCTTTGGACATGCCACAGTCGTTTCCCAACCAACACTCCAGGCTGGTGGGGCGGAGCACACCCATTCAACATCTTAGACTGGACAGTAATTCACAACGGTGAACTATCATCCTACGGCATAAACCGCCGTTACCTCGAAATGTACGGCTACAAATGCACCATGCAAACAGACACTGAAGTCTTAGCCTACGCAGTTGACTTGCTCATGCGAAGACAACACTTGCCAGTTGAACTTGTAGCTAAAGTTCTTGCAGCACCGCTCTGGGAAGAAATTGACCGCATGCCAGCCAAAGAAGCAAATTTGCTAAAAGCATTACGTCAAACCTACGGAAGTCTACTCATGAACGGTCCATTCAGCATTGTAATTGCTAACCAAGATGAAATGATAGGTTTAACAGACAGAATCAAACTAAGACCCCTCGTAGCTGGAACCAACGGTGACTTCACATATTTGTCATCTGAAGAAGCAGCTATTCGTCTTGTATCACCAAACCTTGACAGTTTCTGGACTCCAAGAGGTGGAGAACCAGTAATTTGCAGATTAAAAAACAGCCAGAAACCCGTTGAGGTTAAGGCATAACTGGAGAGAAAAAAAGTGAAAATGAAGACTTACGTAATTCCTGAATACCTAGTAGAAAGAGACCCAAGACGGTGCATCCGTTGCAAAGTATGCGTAAACCAATGCACCTATGATACTCACTGCTATGATGAAGAATCAGACACCATAACCAGCAAAGAAGCAAACTGTGTTAACTGCCAAAGATGCGTCACCTTCTGCCCAACAAACGCAATCACCATACGCAAAAACCCCAACGCCAGCCGCGACAACGCCAACTGGAGCATGGACGCCATTCGCGATGTAAAGAAGCACGCTGAAAACGGTGGAGTCATCATCACCGGCATGGGCAATGACAAACCAGCTTTCACTTACTGGGACAGACTACTGCTTAACGCAAGCCAAGTAACCAACCCATCAATTGACCCATTACGTGAACCCATGGAAATTAGAACATACCTTGGTACAAAACCAGACAAACTAGACATCGAAACAGAAAAGGGAGAATTATCGCTGAAAACAAAACTTACACCACAACTACGCCTTGATGTTCCAGTTATGTTCTCAGCCATGTCTTATGGCGCCATCAGCCTTAACACGCATGAATCCCTTGCACGTGCAGCAACAGAATGCGGCACATACTTTAACACTGGAGAAGGCGGCTTAGACAAAAGTCTCTACAAATATGCAGAACACACAATCGTTCAAGTTGCTTCAGGCAGATTTGGTGTTCACTCAGAATACCTAAATACCGGAGCCGCAGTCGAAATCAAAATTGGTCAAGGCGCAAAACCAGGTATGGGCGGACACTTACCAGGCGAAAAAGTTACCGCGCCAGTAGCTAAAACCCGTATGATTCCACAGGGCTCAGACGCGTTATCGCCTTATCCACAACACGACATCTACTCAATTGAAGACCTACGACAATTAATCTATGCGCTCAAAGAAGCAACCAACTATGAAAAACCAGTTTCCGTTAAGGTTGCAGCTGTCCACAACATCGCAGCAATCGCCAGCGGCATGGTACGTGCAGGAGCAGACATGATCGCTATCGACGGTGTCAGAGGCGCAACAGGAGCTGCACCTAAAGCCATCCGAGACAACGTAGGTATCCCTATTGAATTGGCTCTTGCACAAGTAGACCAAAGATTACGTGACGAAGGCATACGCAACCAAGCCTCCGTTGTAATTGCAGGTGGCATACGTAGCAGTTCAGATGTGTTCAAAGCAATCGCGTTAGGTGCAGATGCCGTGTACATTGGTACTGCAGCGTTGATTGCGATTGGCTGCACTGTTTGTCAACGTTGCTACACAGGCAAATGCCCGTGGGGTATCACTACAAGTGACCCATGGATTGGCAAACGTATCAACCCAGACATAGCTTCAAAACGTCTTGTGAACCTTCTACACAGCTGGACTCACGAAATTAAAGACATGATGGGTTTAATGGGCATTAACGCTATTGAAAGCTTACGTGGCAACCGTTTAGCATTACGTGGCGTTGGAATGACTGACAAAGAACTCCAAATTTTGGGAGTTAAAATGGCTGGAGAGTAAAAATAATGGCAAAACAAAACGAAATGAAAACGGAACTGCAATCAAGAATAAAACGTGAAGGCAACACCGTCACTGTTGACGCTGACTGTCTCTACTACAGAGACCTAAACTGCATACTGCGAGAAGTCATCAAGGACAAAACCGTAGAAAAACTAAATATCATTAACGTTTGCGGTCAACGCTACATCGGCACAGACCTTGAAACAACAATTCCAATTGAAATCAAAGGCATCACAGGAAACGACCTAGGAGCATTCATGAACGGTCCACAAATCACCGTTTACGGTCACGCACAAGACGCAAGCGGCAACACAATGAACGAAGGCAAAATAGTAATCCATGGACACGCAGGCGACTTAACAGGGCACTCAATGAGAGGCGGCAAAATCTTTGTACGCGACAACGTAGGCTACCGCGTTGGCATCCACATGAAAGAGTACGAAACCAAAATCCCAACAATTGTAATCGGTCAAACAGCAGGCGACTTCCTGGCAGAATACATGGCAGGCGGCATAATCCTGATTTTAGGATTAAACCTTAAAGACTGCGAAAAATGCATAGCAAGATTTGTCGGCACAGGCATGCACGGCGGAGTCATCTATGAACGTGGAGAAATCCTTGAACCAGAAGAAGGCACAAAAACAGAAGATGCAGACGAAAAAGACATGCAAATAATTGAAAGTCTAGTCAAAGAGTACTCGAGCCTTTTTGGTGCTGATGCAAAGAAAATTTTGGATGGAAAATTCAAGAAGATTAGACCTCTATCCAGCAGACCATATGCGAAGCTTTATTCGCATTAAAAATATTTTCTTTTTTACTTAGCTATTTTTTGACTGTTACCGAAGCTTACGGGTTATTGAAAAAAGAAAAAAGAAGTTGGTTTTAGTGCTTTCTTAAGATAAGCACTGTTGCAACTGCTACGGCGAGAATTATGGCTATTACGCCAGCAATCATTGTTGTGGTGGTTGTGCTGTTAATTGAGTCAACGTTCACGTTTGATGTCGTTGTCTGTGTAGCTTGTGGTGCGTCTGCTACGGTAGCAAAGGTTTCTGCCCAGCTGCTGCCGTATGAATCGTCGCCTGCAAATGTTGCTGTAATTGTGTAGTCACCAGCCACTGTTGGTTTCCAAGTGAATGAGTAGCTGCCTGTGTAGTCGCTTGTTGTGTCACCGATGTGTACATAGTTTTCGTTAGGGTCAATTGCGTCAATTGACACTGGTATGCCAGTTACAGTTATGTTATGGTAAAGTCCGTCTAGTGGTTCTTGACCGTAAAGGTACTCCATGTATGTACTCATTGAATCAACAGAAACACATGCGACCTCATCTATGCCACGCAGATTCTTCATTGGTGCTTCTGCGCCTACGGAAGCTGTCGCGGCAGCAACGATACCTGGAGAGTTGTCTAAAACTTTGCCAGATAGGATAACGCTTGTTCCGCTGGTTATTTGTGTCTGTGGGGCTGAAATAGTTGTTGCACTTGTTCCTTTACCGAACACGTACATGTAACCGTCATATCTGTCGTCGAAAGTTAAGTAGCCATCAGCAACTGCGCCTGCTGCGCCACCGTCAAGTTTGCTCCAGATGACTTCGCCTGTTGTTGCGTTAATACACCAAAGTCTCCAACCTCTTGCCAAAGGCTGTGTTGGTGAGTGCTCTCCGTTTGAATAGTAGAGTTTGCCGTCAGCAATTTGTGGTGCATTGCTAAAGAGTGGAGTGTTTGGATATTGTGGGCTTTCGAAAGGCGCAGCAGGTGTTACTAGGTTCCAAGCAATTTCGCCTGTGTCCCAATCAAGAGCGTAGAAACCTGCGTATGAGAAGTCATATAGTAATCCACCGTAGGATGCTGTTGTGTAAGCACCAAAGTCACCCCAAGGATAGGACATGCCGTCACTTGTTCCTAATGCAGGGCTTTGCCATACTAGTTTGCCGTCAGTTAATGAGAAGCAATCCCAATATCCACCTAGACAGCGAACAGCATATTTTCCGTGGTCTGCGCAGCCAGTACTTGTGCTGTAAAAGATGTCGTTAACTGTTGTGTTAAAGAGCAGTTGACCAGTTGTTAAGCTTGCGCCCATAACGGTTTGTCCTTGTGCGGTTCCTGCACCTGCGGGTATGATTGAGCTAACGCTAATTGCCACCATTGATTCGTAGTCTGCTGTTCCTATACTGCTAAATGGATAGGATATGTTGTTCATAATTCGGTTAGTAAAGTTGGTGTCTGTTCCAGTGGTTGTCCAGTTTATTAGGCGATAACTTGGGTTTGCTGTGGTTCCAGCATTATAGACACTTAGTACGTATGGGTCATTGTAGAATGTTCCAGAAGTAATTGGCGTGGTTGAAACGTTCAGCTTCACTGCTCCGCTCCAGGGGTCATATTTGATTAATCTTCCAGAACCAATGTACAATAGCGAGTAGGTGCCTGCGCCTTGGCCTGTTTGACCTGCACCAGGTTCAGAAGTAAAAGCGGTGTTGTAGGTTACATAAGTAGGTATTTGAGTTATTCCTGACTGCTCCCAAAGTATTTCGCCAGTGCGTATGTCATAGCATTGCCAAACGGTTGTTGCCTGAGTAGCAGTTACGCCGTTGACCGTTATTGTTGCAGGTTTAGTTACCGATTGATAAGCTAAACCTTGGAAAATAATGTTTGGAGTTCCAGCATAAGTGCCTTCACCAGGTCCTGCTGAGTTGTAGCCGTATTGACCACCGACGATTCCACCTAAGGCGCCTTGTCTTGCCCATACTACGTGTGCAGTGTTAGGTGCTTGAACGTATGGAGTGAACTTGTAGTTACTTGCATAAGTATTTGTGTCCACAGGCCAGTTTGGACCGCCGCCTTGTCCAACGAATGGGTATTGTCCACCGATAACCCACCATTCCCTGTTTCCGTTAGGTATTGGTCTTGTCCAGTAATCAGTTGGTAATGGTTGACCTTGCCAGCTGTAAACCAAGTCCTCTTGAACGGTTAAGTAAACTTCCTCGCTTGTTGAGGGTTCATAGTACGCTGATTCAAGGTATGTTGGACCTGAAAAAGACAAGAACGCAGGATTTATTTTTGCCAGTTCTGAAGCGGGAATTTCCTCTCGACTATTATAGATAGTGCCTTGGAAGTATGTTCCATTTGGGAAATAGTTACCAGCAAAGTTGAAAACGAATTTCCATGTACCAACTTGATTTGCTTTATATGTGAAGTATTCTGTTGCGTCACCTTGATATGAGTTCAATGGACCAACGTTCTCGGTTGTGCCATCAGGTTTTGTTATTGTTACTGTGAATCCTGAAAAGTAACGGTTTGTTTGTGTTGGCGGTTCCATCCATAAGTTAACAAGGATTTCTTGGTCTTTTCCGATGGGGTTAGGGCTGACACTAATGAAAGCTTCAGTAGGAATGTTTATGCTTGGAGTTACTCCTGCAGGAACACTAGTTTGCCAAGACGAGTAAGTTGGAGCACCAGTCTGTTGTAGTTGCGCGTTTACTGGAGTAGCTGAGGTTGCTATAGCCAGAATTGTTGACACCAGAAGCACGGTAATGACGACAGTTGCATTAATTTTTGTTTTTTTAATTAATATATTTTTCAATGTTTTCTCCCTATGAAGGGAAAAGTTCGCCTGTTTTTGGTATTTAAGCTTTGGCAGATTTCCTCGACGTAGCAAAAATTTTTAATTTTTTACACGCAATTTATTGATTTTTTACAATTTTATTCAATTATAAATATCATATCAAATTAAAATTGGCAAAAATTTTAATGATTTAAAGCACTTAACACAAAAAAATTTTCCATTAGCAAAGCTCTTCTGCAATCAGCACTTCCCCCCGCAATAACAATAAAAAATTATTAAAAAACTATTTAAAAACTAACAATTTTAAGGAAAAACGGCAACAAAATAGTCTACACCTTTATGTATAAGCATTCAAAAAATACGAACCAGGGAAAAAAGATGGGCAAGAAAATCGAACTCGACGAGACCGATATTAAAATTTTAAGCATGTTAATCAACGATGCAAGAACCCGACTAAAAGACATCGCCAAAGAATGCAAAACATCATCAGTATCAATTCTTAACAGAATAAAACGTTTGAAAAAAATGGGAGTTATCACTGGCTCAACAATTTTCCCAGATGCATCAGCACTCGGATTACCGATAATTGCAACAATAGGCATAAACACAGACGGAAACAAAGACGAAGAAATAATCAAAGCGATGAAAGAACAAATCCACATAGTTGAACCTTCATCAAGTGTTGGCGAATACGATATTTGCGGTTTAGTGTTTGCCAAAAGCCTTAGCGAACTTGACAAGAAAGCTTATTCTATAAAAGAACGATTCGCGGCAAGAAAAATCACAATCAACGTTTGGACTGGAGAGGCCAAAATGGTTTATGAAAACATTGACTTACAGCCGTTAGGAAGTAAATAATCATGGATGAAATTGATTACCTAATTCTAAACGAATTGTTGCAGGATGCCCAAGCGTCATTTTTGCAGATAGCTAAAAAACTGAAAGTTTCCTCTTTCACGATAAAAAGCAGATACGATAAAATGGTTAAAGAGGGAATAATCCATAAAGCAATTATCCATATTGACCTATCTAAACTAGGCTATCAAGGCAAAGCTCTTCTTTTAATAACTAACATGCCAAATGAACCAAAAGAAAGCACTATCAAAGCAATTAAAACAATGCGAAACATTCTTGTCGTGAGCGAAATATTGGGGTCATTCGATATCATAGCAATTGCGCCAATCATTGATTTTAACAGCATAAGAGATTTGATAAGTGAAATTAAAAAAATACCAAGCGTACAAAGAGTCAACGTAACATTTGCCAATGAAACAATGTTTCCGCTTAGCCCATCCTTTGGAAAAATGTTAAGCCAAGCAAGTCAAGAAGCGGCATTGTCTAAAAAGGTTTAAAAAAAGAAAAGGAAAATGTTTTCCTTTTAGGGTCTTTTTCTTAGTATCAGAATGGTTGCTATGGCAATTGCAATTATAACTGCGATAGCTGCGCCTATTGTGTAAAGTTCAAAGGGAGGCATTGTAATAGTTGATGTTGTCTCGGTGGGAGTTGTTTCTTGCGCTGCACCTATTACTAGACCTGTTGATGCTGCTGAGCTACCATATGATTCGTCTCCACCAAAGGAAGCGATAATCTCGTACGCACCTTCGTGAGGTGGTGTCCACTCGCAACTGAATGTGCCATAGTACCCGTTGGTTGTCACTGTGTCAATAGTAATTGCGTTGCCGTTTGAGTCCATAGCAGTCAAAACTACTGGAACACCTGTTATGGTTTCATTGCCCCAAAGTCCACCGATGGGCATCTGTTTGTGTAGATATTCCATTTGTGTGGACATTGATTCCTTTGAAACGCATGGTGTGCCGGTTTGTGCTGGTGACAGGTCAAGAACTGTTCCTTTAATTACTACGCCTTCGCCTTGTGGTACTACTAAGTCTGGAGCGGTGACGGTAGTTTCACTTTTTCCTTTGCCTAACATGTACATTGTTCCAGTGTAGGATTCAGAAATGCACATGTATCCATCAGCGATACCACCCATACTGCCAGTCAGCATTACGTCAAATATGCCTTCACCAGTAGTAGCGTTAATGCAGTTAAGCTTCCAGCCTCTAGTGATTGGTTGAGTTGGCGTGTGTTCAGTGTTGATTGTGTAGATTTTTCCGTCAGCTGCGTATGCCACACCGTTAAATGACATTACTGTAGTGCCATTTTCGTTAATGTATGGTGTTTCAAATGGACTTACTGCGGGCATTTCGTATTTCCAAACTATTTTACCTGTATCCCAGTCAAAAGCATAAACTCCTGAATATGCAGTACGATAGAACATGCCGTAGGCTGAAGTTGTATCGTAAGCACCGAAACTGTTGGCATCCCATGGAGCATCCATCTTTTCACTTGTCCACTTTAATTCGCCTGTTCGAATATCAAGACCTTTGAATTCTCCCCAAGCATTTAAGAAAGCGTAGATTCCTTTGTCACATAAGTCGCATGCACCGCTGTAACCCATAAATTCTTGTCCGCCTGCTTCAGCAATTGTCTTGTTAACAAGCACTGCACCTGTTTTCATGTCGACAGTTATGAGTCTCTGTTCAGGTGTTGTTCCATCATAACCGATGAGTCCGCGCCCAAAAGAAGCGGCAATACCAGCAGTAAAGTCACTAGTCGCAGGGAAACTGCTTAATGGCCAGCTAATGTTGCTTACAATTCTTGAAGTAAAGTTCGTTGAGGTTCCAGCTGTAGTGAAGTTAATTAGTCGGTATCGTTGGTCTGCTGGGACACTACTGCCCAAGTTTTGTACACCTAATGCGTATCCGCTCATGTAGTGTATGGCTGATGTTAATGGCGCGATGGAGGTGTTTAGGGTTTGAGCGCCAGTGTTTGCATTATACTTGTAAAGGCGGCTGCCGTCTAAGTACACCATTGTAGAGGGGTACTCTATTGCACCTTGGAATTGCCAGTTTCCAAAGCTTTCAACTGTTTGTGAATGAGTGAAACCGTCTACTTCCCAGATGACCTCGCCTGTGCGTATGTCTAGGCATCTTAAAGCTGTTGTTGGTACTTGTTGAATGCTGCCATTGATGTAAGCAGAGGAAACCTTTGAAACTGTCATGTAGCCTCTTCCATCTATAATCATTGTTATAAGTCCGGGGCTTGCTGATGTTGTTGCAAATGGAACTTCATATGACCAGTCAGTTGCGCCGAATGTGCCATATCTGCCTGAACCAGTAATTCCGCCGATAGCGTTAACACTCTTCCAGGCTATGTGTGCCGTGCTTGGTCCTTGAACGTAGGGGAAGAAGTCCATTCTTTGGTTCCAGTATGGGCTGCAGTCTGGATACATTTCATAGTAGTCAGGACCTGCAGGTCCGTACCATGGCCAGTCACCTATGATTGGTAACCATTCTCTTAGTTCTGGCGCTATTGGACGTGTCCAATAATCTGTTGGAGTTTCCACGTAAGGCCATGACCAGACCATGTCTTCTTGTACAGTGAAAGTGTATTCAGGGCTTGTAGCTGGCTTGTAATAGGTTGAGCCTGTATAGTTTGTTACTGCAACGTTGTAGCCTGAGGCGCCTTCAGAGGCTGTTGTGTAAACTACTCCGTCATTGTAGTATCCTGCGGGTAAGAAGCATCCTGGGAATTCTACTTTGTACTTGTAAACACCGACATCTGTTGGAGTATATTCCATCCATGTGGCTGCTGTGTCTCTTTCCGAATTCATGGTGTACTCGTCTGTGGTTCCATCGGGTTTAGTGATGATTATGTGGTAACCAATTAGTTGTCGTTGTGCATTGGATGCAGGTGTAGCCCAAACGTTGACTAGAAGAGTTTGACCCTTACCTACAACGCTGGGTCTTATGCTAATCCAAACATCAGTGTCGAAAGTTCCGTCGGCGACGTCACCACTTTTCAATGGTCCAGCATATGGCTGTATGGGCGCTAGAGCTGCTTGAACCGGCTTTATTGGAGTTGCGATAAGCACTGTAGAAGCGATCATCATCAAGACGATAACGATTGAAAAAACCATTTTTTTCTGATTGGTTTTTATTTCCAATTTTGTTTTTTCTCCAATTTTTTATGAAGACGACTGCTTTTTTTAAAATAATAGCCATCCTCTCAGGTTAGTTGCGGTAAAATGCTAATAATAACTGTTGGAAAGTGTACACTGAATAATCTAAAAATTAATAAAAAAATTGACGCAGGCTAATTTTTTATGTGAAAATTAGTAGAAGTTGCGTGCTTCTTTGCGTTTTTCTGCTTCTTCGTAGAAGCGTAGAACCTCGTCCACTATTTCCACGTTTGAAAGCAGCATACGTCTGCAACAGTAACGTTTGATGCCTAAACTGTCAAGCACGTCACTTGCGTTTTCGCCTGTCTTAATGCGCCTTGCGAATTCTTCCCATCTGTCTCCAACCAGTTTGCCGCAGGTGAAGCATCTTACGGGAATTATCACTTTCTTTTTTCACCTTACCTGTAACTTTTCTGTTCCTTTGCGCGTGCGCCGGCTCCACCGAACTTTTTGGTTTCTTTAGCTCTGGAGTCACCAACAATCATTGTTCGGTCATATTCACTGAAGACTGTGCGTAAATGACTGCTTTTTGTCCATTTAAGTAAAGCGTTTGCAACTGCCATGCGGGCTGCTTCTGCTTGACCCATGAAACCGCCGCCGCTGGTTTGTACGTCAAGGTCTACTTGTTTCCAGACGTCGCCACCTGCTTGCAGAAGTGGTTCCATGATTTTTTCGCGTGCAATGCCTGGTTCGTAAATTTCGACTGGTGTTAAGTTTATGCGCACTTTGCCTACGCCTTGTTTTACTACGGCGCGTGCAGTTGCGGTTTTTCGTTTTCCGCTAACAACTAATACTTTCTTTGCCGGCATGATTATTCACCTTGATTCCATCCGATTTCTTTTGCTAATTCACCTAAAGTAAAGGATGGTCCCTTAAGTTTTGAAGATTGAGCTTCTTCGAATTGGATTGTTTGTTGGTCTTTTAGTTCTAATGGGACACCCATGAAAACTTTTAGACGTTTGAAGGCGGTTTTTCCTTTTGGTTGATGGTAGGGCAACATGCCTCTGACAGTTTTTTTGAGCATTCTGTCGGGTCTACGATAGTGGAATGGTCCACGTTCTGGTGCGCCTACTTCAAGGAATACGTGGGCTTCTGCTATTTTGCTTTTCTTTTTGCCTGAACATACTGCTTTTTCAGCGTTCAGAATGGTGACGTTTTCACCGTTTAGTAACCGTTTAGCAATATTGCTTGACATTCTGCCAACGATTAATCCGTCAGCGTTTACGTAAGTTACTTTTGTTGACATGACATTTTCACCGGATAATTTTTATGTTTGAGCCTTTAGGGTTATCTGCAACAAGCTCAGGGATTGTTACATATTTTGCTTTTACAGCGTCAAGTTTTGCTTTTGCTGATTCTGAAATACTGAATGCAGCTACTGTTATTGGATGGGTTAATGAACCAGTTCCAAGGATTTTGCCTGGAACAATGATTGTGTCTTCACGTTTTGTGTTCCTGTTGATGCTGCTCAGGTTCACTGCGGCACGTCGAGAGCGTGGTTGAGCTAATTGTTCAGCTACATCACGCCATATTGGAGCGTCTTTTTCTCTGCTCTCTTTCTTTAATTGTTTGATGAGCTGGATTAATTCTGGGTTGGTTGATTCTGTTTGTATCATTGTTTTTCTACCTTTGCTTGTTCTTCAAATTCCCTAAGTTGTTGCCCTAAGATTTTTGTTGCTTCTTGAAGTACTCGTTCAGGTGGAAGTGCACCTGTTGACTCCAAATTAAGGATAAAAGCGTTCTTTTCCCATTCAACTTTAAGTGGTGAAGGTTTTTTGGGGCACGCGTCAATGCAGTCCATGCACAAATTGCATGAGTACAAGTCGCGCACGTCAACTTTGCCGCCTTTGATTTCTAACACTTTTTTGGGGCAAATGTCAACGCATTTTTGGCAGTCTTCGCATAATGCTGTTGGTGTTGTAATTTTTGGGTAATACTTGTATGCAGAGACGCAGACTGGTTGCCATTTTGCGTGTGTCTTGCCTGTGCCAAGTCTTGCATAGGCTTCAAGTTTTAGTTTTTGGCCTTTTGCAAGTTTGATAATTGGGATTTTATCTGATACTGGAACGATTTCTGGGTTTTCAGAAACAAGTTCTCCACTGTAAACGGTCCTTGTTCCATCTTTTGCTTCTGCATCCAAAGTTAATGTGACGCGGCATTGTGGACAGCCGAATTCACTTTGGCAAGGACATTCTTCTGGAGTGTTATAGTTGTCTAGGTCAGTTTTTAATGGAGTTAAACCGAGCCTGTGAGCAATTATTTCGTCTTGTAATATAGATGAATTATCAATCATGACAACTTCGTCAATTGCCATGCATGGAACCTGAGCAAGTGATATTCTACGCAAAGCATTCATTAGAGGAACCTCTGCGTCTTTAACAATTACTCGAAGGACATTATCATTTTTCTCGAGGATTTCAACTTTCACTTGCTATGACACTCCAACAATATGTGCAATAATTGGTTTGCGTTTCAATAATTGTTTCAGTGCATTATTTCAATTTTTCTATTAATCAAATAAGGAAAGGGTAGAAGTTTAAACTCTTCTTCCTCTTCTGCCACCGGGTCTTCGTGTGCCATCGTGAGGAATTGGGGTTACTTCTTCGATGCGTTCAATGCGGAAGCCGAATCTTGCGAGGGCTCTGATTGCTGCTTGTGCACCTGGACCAGGAGTTCTTGGACCGCTACCGCCTGGTGCGCGGACTTTGATGTGGATGGCTGTGATTCCTTTGTCTCTTGCGACTTCTGCTGCACCGGTTGCTGCGCGCATGGCTGCGTATGGTGATGATTCCATTCTGTCAGCTTTGACGAACATGCCGCCTGTTGTGCGTGCAATGGTTTCTGCGCCGCTGATGTCTGTGATGTGTATTAAGGTGTTGTTGTAGGAACTAAAGATGTGGACTATGCCCCATTTCTCGTTACGTTTGCTGTTGCTCAAAATCTGCCGCCTCCGCGTCCGCCTCTTCTACCACGGCTAGGTTGTCGAATTATTGGTTCTTTAGCGACAACTGTTAAGCCTACTCGTAATGGGTGGGTTTGGTTGGATACCGCGCTTGTTACGGAGTAAGCGATTTCTGCTTCTTCTGCTTTTGGCACTACGTAGCCGGGGATAGTTACT
Source organism: Bathyarchaeia archaeon (assembly GCA_050108115.1). Taxonomy (GTDB): domain Archaea; phylum Thermoproteota; class Bathyarchaeia; order Bathyarchaeales; family Bathycorpusculaceae; genus Bathycorpusculum. Next base: position 1,452,677 of record JBNIDP010000001.1, read on the forward strand.
CTACGGCCGTTGATGGATATGTGACCGTGAGTGATTAGTTGGCGTGATTGGAATATTGTTCGTGTTAGGCTCTTTCTGAAGACGATTGTTTGCAGTCTGCGTTCTAAGATGTCTTCGATGGTTAAGTCTAAGACGTTGTCTAGAACTGCTGTTTCTTGTAGAATGCCCAATTTCTTTAGGCGCGTTAGGAGTTCGCCTTCCATTTTTGCGCGTCTTTCGGGTGTTTCGCTAATTAGTGAACGTGCAATGCCTCTGACTTTGGACAGGTATGTTTTGTGGCGCCAGAGTTCATGCTTGTTTCTTAAGCCGTATTGACCTAAGAGTTTAAGCTCTTCTTGAAGGATATCTTTGCGCCAACGGAAACGTGGAGTTTCGAATTTCTTACGCTGCTTCCTTGGATCTCCCATTATTATTTGCCTCCTTCAGATCCGGCTGGCTTACCTTGCTGTAAAGTCTTTTTCTTAACGCCTAAGGCTTTGCCTGCGCGTCCAGTGGTTTTGGTTCTTTGACCACGAACTTTTAAGCTGTAAGCATGACGGTATCCACGCCAAGAACGGATTTCTCTGGCTTGATCAATGTCTGTTTTTACTTTGAAAATTAGATCAGCGCTTAAGAGGTGAGCATCTTTGCCTGTTTCCGAGTCTTTCTGCCTGTTGAATAGCCAGCTTGGTATGCCATATTTTGCTGGGTCTCGGATTACATCCTCAATTTTAGCGATGTCTGAATCTGTGATGAAACCTACTCGCAAATCTGGGTTAACGCCTGCTTTTTTAATAACAGCGTTGGATAGGCTCATGTTGATACCCCGAACTTGTTTTACTGCGTAAGAAGTCTTAAGGGTGCCTGGTGAGTCAGTGCCCAAGATGCGTACTATGTGACGAAATTCCTGTGACGACATTCTAAATTATCATCCGTTTTTAACTTGAAGCATATACGAAATGAGGCAGTATTTATTTAAACCTTCCCTTGCCAGAATATTCGTTTAATGAAATTTATAAACGTCTAAAGCCCCAAGCGACGTATCTGCCGCAACTTTTTTCTGATAACAAGCAATGCAAAGTACCTAAAAAGGATTTTACTTTAACAGGCATAAAAAAAGAAAAAAGACACTAAAAATCAGAAATAACAACTGCACGACACTGGCAAAAGCAAACCCACAACACATCAACAAACACACCACTTTTTACCAGCAAACAAGCAATTGATTCACAATTTTGAATAATATATTGAATTACAAAAATAATTGTATCAAAAAACTAAACTTAAATAAATGATGGCGACAGTGCTGATGAGCCGAAAGGGATTGGGAAATGGTTGAGTTAACAATAACAATAGTTGGTCTAATAGCCGCGGTCTTTACAACAATTGCACTTTTACCACAACTGCTCAAAGTTAGAAAAACCAAATCAACCAAAGACATCTCCACTGGGATGTTTTCACTTTTTTGCGGGGGCGTGTTCTTATGGTTTATTTACGGCTTATTAGTTTTGGACATGCCAATCATACTTGCAAACTCTTTTGCATTCATTCAAGCAGCAACAATTCTAACGTTTAAATTTAAATACAAATAAGATTATGCTCCAAACAAGAAGTCGTTTGTCTTTAAAAAGAAGGGAAAAGGCCTTCAAACATTTAAAGGAAAAGCCCCTTGTCGACGTCAACAAAAGTGTTGATTTCACTTGCAATGATTGGGTTCGGATTCTCCAGCCCGTACCTGTTCAGCCAAACAGCCTTCATGCCAACATCAACTGCAGGCAAAATATCGCAGTTCCAAGAGTCCCCAACATACACCGCGTTTGCGGGTACAACATCAACTTTTTCAAGGGCAATCTCGAAAAGTTGTTTACTGGGTTTTCTGCAGCAGTCATTCTCTGAAATTATAAAATAGTCAAGTAGCGTATCTATTTTGCAGGCTTTAAGTTTCTCCATTTCCTGATCAACTTGACCATTAGCTATTACGCCCAGTTTTGCATAGTTCATCAGGGTTGTTAATAGTTCTATGCTGCCGGGTGTGGGTTGGCGGTTTTTCAGGTATTCTTTTGTGTATAGGTCTACAGCGTTTTTTTCTTCATCAATGCTCAGGTTTATGCCATACATTGCACACAGTTTAGACACTCCATGTGTGGTGGCATCAGCCATTACTAAATTGCCACTGGGAACAGCACAATAATCTGCTACGCCAAGAAGTCGCTCATGTTCTTCTTCGAGTTCTTCTATAGAAACAGCTCTAAGTTTCTGAAACTTTTTTTGAAGCGCCTCTAAACCTTTTAGACGACTATGTTTATGGTCAAAAAGGGTATCATCCAAATCGAACAATACAGCCTTCATCAGACTCACTGCCAATATAATTAGAATGCTACCCTTCTTAAAGTTAACCTAAATATAAGCAAAAAAAAGCACCTGAACAATTTTCAAATGAAAAACAACCATCAAAATAGACAAATGCAAAAACGCAAATAAAAAGTTGAAACTATAACCGCCGCTTAGTTCTGTGCCTTAAAAAAACAGATTCTCGACATAGCGGAAAAAAAATGAAAAACTATTTTTTGATGTTAATGTGTTGTTTGTAGTACATGTATGCGCAAATTATTTAACGCCAACTTAACTAAAAGCAATAAGTTGGCATAATGCATAATCCAGTTGTTTTGAGAATAAAGAGAATTGCTGATATCCTTTAGCTCAGAGTCATCACTTTGTGACTCCAGAGAATCACTGTTGACAATGACAACTTGCCCTGAAACTAGTTGAGAAGTAATAATGAAACTGAGCAACATTATAGTGACTAGAAGAATTGCCTTTATTTTTACATCAGTCAAACTCTTTTCCCTTCAGCAATCGCTTCTTTGTTTAAACACCAAGTTATAGATAATCCACTTAGAGTATATAGCGACAGCAGGAAGTTGTTTTAAGTTCAATATCAAGGATGGTAAAAGAGTGGGTTTGAAAACAGAGTGATAATTTCTAATTCCGAAAAGAAATATCGGATTAAATACTTAGTAACATTAGGTGTTATTGAATCTTTCATAGGGGCAACCTTGTGGATACTTGATGAAAACGGACTCATTAACTGGAACATCTCTTTTTGTATAATAGCTATGACGGGCATTATTCTTGTAATAATCGCTTCAAAGATTAATGTCAAGGCTGCAACTAAATTTCGACCAGAACCACCACAAACAAGACAACCCACACAGAAATAACTACAACCATAAACCTACACAGCATAACTAAAAAAAGCAGTTTCCCCCATTGTAAGCCCGTAGGTCCCCCAAAAACTTCAGGAACTACCAAGCCCATTAAAAAAGAATCAACAAATACAAAAAAAGAGCAAGTCAGCACCCATAACAAGGTAGTTTTAATGGCTATTCAGCACTTTACTTTTTAAACCAACCTATTAGGCTCCAAATAGAAACTCATTGCAGAAACCTATAGGGGTAGGTCCTTTCAGTAGGGGTAGGCTCATCCTGCACATTTTAGCTCCAAAACTGCAAATCACTAAGAGGGGTAGGTGCTAATGGCGCAAAAACAGTCGATTGGCATGTTGAAAATCAGTGCTTATGATCTTTCATATGCTCAACAGTTTCAATTACGTTCATTGTTGAGGCAATCCAACGCAAATAGGCATTAACCGTTGCACGCAAAGCAACCGTATCGTCAGCTTCAACCATTAAAACAAGAAAATTTTCTTGAACCTGCAAATCCACGCTTGCCCTATGGGTTACTGGCGAGCTAGCTTCAGGTCTTAGGGCTGCAACGGCGGCGGCAAGCTGGTCAGGGTTACAAAATTTTAGACGCACAGACGCTTTAGCCTTAATCGCCATCGAACTTCACTTGACAAATAGTAAGTATTCAAATAAATAAGGCTAAGCAGAAACAAAACAGAATAAAAATAGTTAAAGAAGAAAAGAAGACGTTTATTCGACTTCTTCAGGTGTTGCCGCCGCGACTGCTGGAGCCGCGGTTTTTGCGGCTTCTTCAACTGCGGTTGTACCTTTTGCAGACCGTTTAGCAATAGCGCCAAGTTTTGTCATTGGAGTGTATGCTCCGCCTGCATAAGTATAGTTGCATTTACCGCATTGCCAGACACCGACACTAACGCGGTGTACTCTAACAAAACCGCATTGTGGGCACCTGTGAGGCTTCTTTAATTCAGTTATCACTTTTACATAGCGTTTCCTAACTGTGGAACCGTAACGTACGCCTAATCCACGAGTTGAACCTACTTTCTTCATTTTCGGCAACTTTTTCACCAGTCAAGTTTCTTGCGCAGTTCTTCTGCTTTTGCTTGTGCAATCTTTGAAGCTTCTAAAATCTGTTGCGGTGTGAAATAGCCTGAACCACCTTTCTGGATGGCGCAAATGTTACCTTGTTCGTTGATTGCAATTGTGATTCTTGAATCCATTACTTGTTCTTCTTCAAGTTGTGGGTCAATGACTAGTTGGTTGTTGATTTTGCCGACTGTTACAGTGATTGGGTGGCTTTTCATTGGCAGTGGTGTGTAGCCTTGTTTGATTTTTAGTTCGCCATCTTTTATTTCATAGTTTGGCATCTTTGTATTCATTAATGCAGCTAACGCGGCTAATGCGGAAGCGTCAATCAGGTTACCGTCATGGTTAAGCACGTAAACGTCTATGAAGACGACAAAGACTTTTTTGCCTGCTTCAATGCATAGTTTTTCTGTGTCAATAGCATGTGATTCGCGTATTCCACGGTCAACGATTCTTGCTAGTTCAATGCTGTTTTCGTCTGGTGGACCTGGCTCAAAGTTTGGTGAAGCTAAAGGTACAAGTTCAGCGTTTACTGTTTGCACACCTTCATTTGGTGTGTCTGGGAATGGTTCGCCGGTTTCAACTTTAACGCCGACTAGAACCTCTGTTTTGCCTAGGTAAATACGTGCTGAACCTTCAGCCTTTTCAATTACGCCTTGTTCAATTTTGATTGGTCGATAGTCTAGTAGACTTCTTTCGTCTAAACGTTGACCTTTTTCAATGTGTGAAGTTATTTGCTTTAGTTTAACTCTTGTAATAAGTGACGACATTACTCTTCAACCTCTTTTTCTTCTACGTCTTTAACGACCATATATTTGGTCTTTAACGCTTCTTTCTGCATCTCGTAGATTTTTTTGCATCCACCCATAGCCAAATCTACGGCTTGCTGGAACTCATCGGGGGTTAAGATGCCGTCCATTTGAAGCAGTGTAATAGCGTTTAATGATGGCATGTAAGCGACCGGAACGTCTGCGGCGCCAAGTTTGTCTTCTGCATCGTACAAGTCAAGAACAACTGTGTCATCAACTTTGCCGGCTGCACAAGCAACCACAAGGTCACGCATTGGAACGCCAGCGTCAGCAATTGCTAAGGCTGCAGCTGTGATGCTTGCACATCTTGTTCCTCCGTCTGCTTGCAATACTTCAATGAACACGTCTACTCCTGTTCTTGGATATAATTCAAGGAATAATGCGGGTTCGAGTGATTCACGGATTACTTTGGAGAGTTCTACTTCTCTTCTGGATGGTGCGGGTGATTTTCTTTCTTGTACTGAGAATGGTGCCATGTGGTAGCGGCATCTTAGAACCATTCTGTCTGCGAGTGCTAAGTGCTTTGGATGCATTTCTCTTGGACCAAAAGCTGCGGCTAAAATCTTGTTTTTACCGTGTTCAATGTAAGCTGAACCATCAGCGTTTGAGAGTACACCGACTTGAAGTTTTAAAGGCCGAAGCTCATCCGCTTTACGGCCATCTAATCTTATACCTTTTTTGTCAATCAATTTATCGGGTTTTTCATTCATTTTGGGGTTCCTCTACGTTTACTTTACTTTCTTTAAGAAGTTGGGTGATACGATCGGTTAGACCACTTGTGTGGGATTCCTGCTCGATTTTTCTAATCGCCGTGATGGCAAGTTCCTCATCTTCGAGGGTCTTACCAGTGACTAAAATTACTCCGTTAAGTCCGAGGATAATTTGGCAGTTTGTTTCCTGTTTAATCATGGAAATCATTGAACCTTTTCTGCCGATGACTCGCGGAATCTTTGTTGGAACAACATGCAGTATTTGTCCACGAGTGATTTTTCCAAGACCTGGTTCTCCAACGGTTAGTTGTGGGTCATGTGCTCGGTCGTATGAAGCAATTTTTGCAACAATTAAATCACCTGAGTTTAGAACTGCAGATAATTCGTCGTTTTGGGGTTTAAATGGACGGCTTAGTACGTCTGAGGCTCTTAACATTGCTGAGTAGGGTGACTTTATGTCCACTGTCCAACCGTTAAATCCAACTTCTATAACGGTTCCTATAACTATGTCGCCTACTTTAGGCACGTAAAAAGCCCTAAGCGCAACCACGTTGACCTTCTTGTTGTCGCTATCTACAAGTCCAATTCGTTGAGCGTATATTTTATTTTCTTCAACATACGTGTTTTCGCCAGGTAAATAGTCGCCTTCTGCAAGCAATTCTCCAGGCGTTACAAGCTGTTTTTTTTCAAAGAATGTTGGCATAATTCCTCATCCAAATTTTTCATTTTTCATTATTTTTATGATATTATTTTTGCTTCTCCACTTCCCTTAGTTACGTCGCCAAGTTTGTTTAGCACAGAAGCATAAACTCCAGCAGGCATTTCAATTTCCCCATACCAGGAGCCGTCACCACGCCATTCTTCACGTTTAAGAGCCCCAAAAGACTTGATTGTTCCATAAGCTCTTGAAGCATACTGTGACGGCACTTTTATTGCAACAATGACTTGTTCAATCTTTAAAGCCAAAATCGGTCTAAGCAGTTTAACGATATCTTTTGCTTGCTCCTCCACTGACTTGTAAGGGTCAATAGGGTAACGAATTTGCTCCATGGCATTTTCAATGCGTGCCGGTGGATGCGGCAAATTTGTTTTGGGGTCAACTGCTTGGCGAGAAATAAAATCAATAATTTGCCTGCGTTTGTCTTCAACCATCTTTCGTCTTTGATCGGTTGTTAACTGCAAGGTGCCTTTCTTTAAAATTTCATCCGCAATTTTTAGAGGGTCAATTGTTTTGAAAGCTTTTTTCATTGCTTCTTCAGAAACTTTCGTGCCCTTGTTTGCGTCAGAAAAAATTATTTCTGCGGCTAAAACCTCGGTTACTCCCGAAATTTTGCCGTTATGGTAATCTAACGCTTTTTGCGGTTTCACTAAGATTTCGAAGTGCTCGTTTTCTCTGGTTAAGCGTGCAACGGTGAATCTTTCACTCATTACAGCGTCACTTGCTTGAACCCAGCTCTTTGGTGTAAGCGTCTATTTTTTCGTCAGAGAGCATTTCAAGCGTTTTAGTCGCAACAGGTATGACCGCTATTTTGATTCTTGGCGGAAGCTGTCTTGCCTCTAACGCTTTTACTAAGCATTTTACTGCAAGCTTTGTTGTGTCCTCAAGACTCATGTTTTCTTTGTATTCGTCTTTGAGAATGTTTAGGACTGTTTCTCTTCCTGCACCTAATGCTGTTGCTTTGTAGCCTCTGTATGTTCCGCTGGGGTGTGTTCCGAAAACGCGTGAACCATTATTGTCGACGCCTGCGAAGATTATTGATACTCCGAAGGGTCTTACACCTGCATGCTGCGTGTACATTTGTTGTATGTCGCAGATGCGTTTGGTTACAATCTCAACGTCTATGGGTTCATCATAAGTTAATTTGTTGCTTTGAGCATAAACTCTTGCCTGATCAATCAGGATTCTTGCGTCGGAACTTAGACCAACAATTGCTGCGCCAATATGGTCGTCTACTTTGAAGATTTTGTAAGAGAAGCCTGCTTCTTCAAGGACTTCAAGGCTTTCTTCAGAACCAATCACGACACCTTCAGCAGTTTGTATACCTAAAATTGTAGCGCCACGATTTACTAGTTCCATGGCATATTCTACTTGGAAAAGTCTGCCATCAGGGGAAAAAACAGTAATTGCGCGGTCATAAGCTCCTGGTGCTGCAAATACAGACATAACGTTAACCTCACTTTACACTTCTACACTTTGCACAGTCTCATATAATAACTAAACTAAAAACCTTTCCTATTAAAGCAATCTGGGGGTTGACTATGCTATCCATTAAACCCGCCAGCATTTAGCAAATAAACAAAATGCATCTGACATTTGTAAATCTACCTACAGGATAAGCTGCAGGTTGATTTAGTTTAAACTGAAAAGAAAACAAAAAAAGTAAGTTTTCAGCAAACGCCCAAGCCTATTTTTTGAAAGCAACTAAAAGCAAAGTTTTTTGGAAAAGAAAGGTTAGGGTGGAGTTATTTTTATAGCCTGAGTTGGACACTGCATTTCGCAAGCTAGGCATTGAATACAGTCTTTTTCTCTTGCGGGGTCAGATTTTTTTTCTGAACTCGCGTTTCCCGGAGTTTCAGCCCACTCGTAAAGTGACACAGGACAAACATCAACACATACGCCATCGCCGACGCAAACATCCCAATCGACTGCAACGTTAGTTCCGTGAATACCAAGTTTGTTAGGAGGTTCAACTGGACCCCAAACATTGTGACCATTATGTTGTGATACTACTTTGCGGTTTTTTTGAAAATCAGGATCAATAGGCAAAAAATTTCACCATAAATAATTCTGGAAGGCGGAAATATTAGTTTTTCTGCAACCAAGGGATTAGGGCAAATTGTTATTTGAAGCCTTTTGCTAAATTAAATTGGTTGAAATGATCAGATATAGCCTGCCGGCGGGAATGCGTTATGCTACGCTTGGGGAAAGAGCAGAGTTCTATAGAGACGAGTTTAATTTAGGAAAAATAGCAGGGTGGTTTATTCATCCAGCAGGCAAAGTAAAGTTTGCAGTAATTATAGGTAGGCATACCCAGATTTTTGCAGAAAAATATCGAGAAGACGCCTTAACAACCATAATTATTGACCAATACAGAAACTTGGAAGATGTCCGAAAAGAGATTTTGGAGTTTTTGCCCGAAGCAGTCTACTATGATCGAACAGTTTACGGCGAAAAAGAAGAAAAACTTGGGCAAGAACTTGCGTTTGATCTTGACCCAGAAAACGTGGTTTGCCCAATTCACGGCAGCCTAAATGACAAAATGAATCGTGGACAAGGTCTGAGTTTTTGTGAGTTGGAACTAGAAATTGTTAAGCATGAAGCCGTTGATTTGATTGAAAAGTTGGAAACCCGTTTTTCAAAAGTTTCTGCGGTTTATTCTGGCAGAGGATTTCACATTCATGTTTTTGATAAAGAAGCGTACTTGTTTGATGAAAAGCAGCGGCTTGAAATTGCCCATGAAGTTAAACATGCAGGTTTTCATATTGATGAATGGGTTACTTCTGGAGAAATGAGGTTAATTCGGTTGCCTTTTAGTCTTAATGGGTTAGTTTCTCGTATAGTGTTACCGCTACAGAAACAGGAACTTGAAACTTTTAACCCAATCACGGACTTGCGTTGTAGACCAAAATTTTTGGGTTAAACAGTTACTTTTTTACTTCTTTGGCTTTCTTTTCAGATTTGCCATAATAGTAGGCTTGCTTCTTTTTAGTGTCTTGAGCTTTTTGGTTTGCCACAATCAACCCTCAAAAAAAGTTAATCTGTTTATGCATAAAAAATTTGCCTAGGAACAGCAAATTGAAAGGTTTATTTGGCTTTTACGTCTTACTTTTAGGATGCTGGTTTGTTTATGGTTGAACAATTTGATACTATAGTTATCGGTTCAGGCTCAGGTATGTTAATCGCTTCAGTTGCAGTAGAACAAGGACAAAAAGTAGCACTTGTTGAAAGCGGACGCATGGGCGGAACCTGCATTAACCGTGGCTGTGTACCCTCTAAAATGCTTATTTATCCCGCAGACGTAGCAGCTACCCTTAAGGATTCAGAAAAAATCGGCATCAAGGCAAGCATAAACCAGATGGATTTTCAAAACATCATGACACGCATGCACACACTGGTTGATGGCGACTCAAACATGCAAGCTCAAGGAGTAGAACAAACACCGAATTTGACATGGTTTAAAGAAACAGGCGAATTCATCAGCGACTACACCATGCAAGTTGGCACTCACACTATTACTGCCAAAAAAATTTACATAGTTTCAGGAGCACGCTCTGCGATTCCGCCGATTAAGGACCTTGAACGCATCAACTATCTAACAAGCGACAATGTACTGCAACTGCAGGAGCCACCTAAAAGCATCCTAATCGTTGGGGGCGGATATATCGGTGTGGAGTATGGCCACTTTTTTGCAGGTATGGGAATAAAAACAACAATTATTCAACGTTTGCCTAAACTGATTCCAGAAGAGGAACCAGAAGTTTCTGACCTGCTTAAGCTGGAACTGGAAAAACGCGTTGACATCCACCTTAACCTTGAAGCAGTAGAGGCAAGACAGGAACCTGACGGCGTAGTTTTAACCACCAAAAATCTAATTGACGGCTCCGTTGAAGAGTTTAAGGCTGAACGGTTAATGATTGCTACTGGCAGAGTTTCAAACGCGAACATTCTTAGGCCAGAAAAAACTGGTGTACAGCTTGACCAGCGAGGCTACATCCAAGTCAACGAGTACCTGGAAACCAGCAAAAAGAATATTTGGGCATTTGGTGACGCGATTGGGAAAGCCATGTTTAAACATGCAGCCAATTTTGAAGCAGGCATTGTTTGGCATAACTCTAATCATGACCACAAAGTTCCTATGAACTATTTTGCAGTGCCGCATGGAATCTTTTCGCATCCACAAGTTGCAGCGATTGGATTAAAAGAGGCTGAAGCTAAAGCGCAGCATAAAATTTTGATTGGACGAGCGCTTTACCGTGATACAGCCATGGGAGCAGCAATGGGGGAACCCAACGGTTTTGTAAAAGTTATTGTTGAGCAGGAAACAGGCAAAATTTTAGGAGCACACATAATTGGCGCTGAAGCCTCACTGTTGATTCAGGAAATCGTTAACGCAATGATTTCTGGCAATGGAACCTTTGAACCAATCGTTCAAGCAATGCATATTCACCCAGCACTTTCAGAAGTAGTACAAAACGCATTTGGAAACCTGCAGCCAGCCTAACGTTTGACTGAATCTAAACAGTTATATTTTCCCAAAAATCTACTCTTTTAATAGGAGCCATTTTTTATGCAGTTTTCTAAAGTTGCAGGAAAAAAAGCAGACCACAAAGTTACGCTTTATGCTCTTAGTACTTGTGTCTGGTGTAAAATGACAAAACAGTTTCTAAATGACAGCAGTGTCGAGTACGAGTTTGTAAATGTTGACCTGCTTGAAGATGACGATAGAGAAGAAGCACGCCAAGCCATCCTAAGCAAAGGCGCAACCCTGAGTTACCCAACTATAATTGTTGATGACAAAACTATAATCACTGGTTTTAAAAAAGACCAACTAAAAGAGGTCCTAGGTGTTTGACCACCATTGACCAGGTACGTCAAAGAGCAGAAGCAGACGCAAAAACTTACGGATACTACTTAACACCTGACCCCGAACTGCTGCAAGCGTTTTTTGAAGGATTAAAAATCAATGAGGAACGCTACGGCTACTCTCTTTGTCCATGCCGATTGGCTTCAGGAAAATTCGAATACGACAGAGACATAATTTGTCCTTGCGACTACCGAGACCCCGACATAGCTCAATACGGAGCATGCTACTGCAGATTATACGTCAACAAAGCAGTATATGAAAGCAAAAAATTGCCTGAAGTGCCCGAACGGCGACCTATAGAAAAACAAAACCGTGCCTACGAACCTAAAGCCGCTACGGCAGCCGCATCCACCTCTGAAAGTCAAGCAGCAACAGAAAAACCAGCACAAGAGGAAAAACCAGCCGCAAAAGGAGAAGTAAAAAAGAAGCTTTGGTACTGCAAGCAATGCGGTTACGTTGCATACAGGGAAGACCCACCATATGTTTGCCCTATTTGTAAGGCAAAACAGGAAATGTTTGAAGAGATAAAACCTGAAGTTAGGTTTAGCGGTTAGGCTTTCTTTATTTCTAATTCTACTTTTTTCCAGTCATCGTCAATGCCTTTTAGTGAAGACATTGCGCCAACCAGTGTTCCAGCGAGGATTTTTTCGACAAATTCGTTTAGGGGGATTTCTTTTCCGTCAACTTTTAGTTTACAGTTTAGGCTCATTTGGCTGTTCCCTGTATGGTTGAATGTGAACTGAAAAATAAAGATTTTAGCGAGAAAAGTTGTTTTTTAAAAGTTGTTGTTTGTTGTTTTCTAAAAAAGGGGGAAACTTGAATTTTTGTTGTTTGAGTTGTTATTCCTCATTTTTTGTTTCTCCTTTTTTACTAATTATTGATTGGTGCGGCGGTCCTCTTCCTTAGGAGTGTATAATTGGCAAATGCTAAGACTAAGGATCCAACTCCAAATGCAGCGATTAATAGTGCGCTTACCATTTGGTTTTTCCTCCTTTTGCGTACAATGCTGATTTTGTCAGGATTGTACCTGTTTTAGTTTTTGCCCGTTTTGGTTTTTTGGTTTTTTTGCTCATTTTTTTAGACCACCTTATTGGTTACATAACAGATAATTGCTTGTTAAAATATAAATATAGTTGTGATTTGTTCACACTTTTTATGATTTACTATGCAAATGTATGATTTTTAAAATTAAAGTTGGACAGTTAAGCTTTTGAGCCTGACTTAATTGTAACTCGCAGCTTTGCCAAGTTTTCCTTAAGCTCAGCCTTAACACCCATAGCAGCAAAGTACTCTTCAAGAAAAACCTTAACGAACTCCTTAGAAATATCAGAAAACAAAACCAACGTAAAATCATTCGGCGCGTTTTTAGTCATCCTAAAAAAGTTGCACGCCTCAAGCCGCACAATCATCTCTTCAGGCGAGTGAACCTTAGTTTTAAGCTGCTCCCAATGTGAACGAGCTATTTCACGGTGTTCACTCCAGAATTTCTCCTTGTCTTTTTCAGGCGAGTTTGCAGCAAGTTGCAGGAAGGATAACCAGTGGTCAATGTCTAAAATGACATGTTCGCCTGTAAGCAGCAGGTCCATGTAAGAGGCGATTTTTTTTCTTGTTGTCGGGTCTTCGAGTGCACGGTTTTCGTTGTAGAATTTTAGAGCACGTCGCATTACTTCGCTTTGGGAAACCTGAGAGTCCGTGCTTATTTTTTCCAATAATTCCGCGGTTTGTTTGTCGAAGGCCACCGTTATTCTTATTGGGTTAGTCATTCTTCACACAACAACCAATTAAACGTATGAGCAATAATTTATAATTCATATAAACATTTCTAATATTATTAAGCCACATTCTTGTGCATTCTTAAAACTTTCAGCCTCAATAAATTCACAAACGTTAAAACAATATATGCGTATACAAAACCATCAACAAACACATAAAAGTGGGCAATCAAGCATTTGAAAATCTTTTTAGCCAAACCAACATTAACTATTAATCAACAAACAGTTTTAGGAAAGAACAAAAACCATGAACAACCCTAAGGTTTACCTGCCACCCAAAGAAAGAACCAAAAAAATAATTGAACTCTTAGAAAAACAATACCCAAACGCAAAAACAGCCCTAAACTACACTAACCCTCTGGAAATTTTGGTTGCAACCATGCTTTCAGCACAAACAACCGACGAAAGAGTCAACACAGTCACCCAAAACCTGTTTAAAAAATACAAAACCGCCCAAGACTACGCAAACGTAGACATAAAAGAGCTCGAACAAGACATTCGTTCAACCGGATTCTACCATAACAAAGCACGTAACCTGCAGAACTGCTGCAAAATGCTTATCGAAAAATTCAATTCAGAAGTGCCAAAAACCATGCCTGAACTGCTCGAGTTGCCAGGTGTAGCACGCAAAACCGCCAACATTGTACTTTACAACGCTTACGGCATAGTTGAAGGCATAGCTGTAGATACTCACGTACGAAGGCTTGCCCAACGACTTGGCCTAGCAGACACAGATAACCCAGACAAAATTGAACAAGAACTCATGCAAATAACACCTAAAGAAAACTGGATGCAATTAACAGATTTACTGATTTTCCACGGACGCCAAGTCTGTGACGCAAAAAAACCCAAATGCGAAGCCTGCGTGCTTAACCAAATTTGCCCGTCCGCATTCACTTTTAACTTACACTAAAGTTTTATAGCCTAATCAAGTTCCTTAATTTTGAGGAGTTCTTTTATGATTTTAAAAGTTGGAGATAAAGCCCCGGATTTTTCTTTGCCAGATACTAACGATAAAATGCGTGGACTTAACGAGTTTTTGGGACAAAAGGTTGTCTTAGCATTTTTTGTTACTGCTTTCACCGCAACCTGCACTATGGAGGCTTGCCAGTTTCGTGATTCCATGTCAAGGCTGATTGATTTGGAATCTCAGGTTATTGGAATAAGCGTTAATGACCCAGCATCAAACAAAGAGTTCGCTGAAGACAACAAACTGCCTTTTCCAGTTTTAAGCGACAAAAATGGCCAAGTAAGCAAAAATTATGGTTTAAGCCAAACAGCTAATACAGAGCAAGAATACCCAGTGGTTAAACGGTCAATTTTCATTTTAGACAAAACAGGCATCATTCGTTACATTTGGGTTGCCGATACTTCATCTATTGAACCAAAATACCAAGAAATACAAAAAACCCTTAAAACAATCTAAATCCGCTCATAGCACCTTTTTCTAAAAACTAGGGCTGAAAAGGCAAGCAAGGAACACTCTTTCAGGGAACTTTAGAGCAGATGGAAGACGTTAGGTTAAACTTGAAATTGGTCACCAACCTATTTGCCGTCTATTAGGATGCTATTAGAAACTCATTGCAGAAACCTATAGGGGGTAGGATAAAACTATAGGGGTAGGCTCTACCTGTCCTTGTCAGCCAAAAATACTAAAGGGGGTAGGTGCTATTGGCGGAAAAACGTTCGATTAGTATGTTAAAATCCAGTAGTTTGGCTTGGTGCAGATTTTTTGGACACATAAAAGCTTAACAGCAACAGCAACCCAATAATTCTCAAAAGCAGCTTAATTATAGAATTACGAGGAAATTGAGTTGAGAAGTGACGAAGTTAAAACTGGAACAGAACACGCACCTCACCGCGCGTTGCTCAAATCATTAGGCTTAGACAATGAAGACATAGCCAAACCGTTTATTGGAATAGCCAACAGTTACAACACGGTTGTTCCCGGACACATTCACTTACGCACACTGGGCGAAGCGGTAAAAGAAGGCATCCTAGCCGCTGGTGGAACCCCATTTGAATTCAACACAATTGCGGTTTGCGATGGAATCGCCATGGGACATGAAGGCATGCGTTTCAGCCTGCCCAGCCGCGAAATCATCGCCGACTCAGTTGAAATCATGCTTCAAGCCCACCGCTTCGATGGACTTGTAATGATTAGCAACTGCGACAAAGTTACCCCTGGCATGCTTATGGCAGCAGCACGTGTAAACATTCCAGCAATCCTTCTCACTGGTGGACCAATGCAAGCAGGACGCCACAAGGGCAAAAAAGTCAGTTACTCAGCAGTCCCTGAAGCCCTTGGACAAGTAGTTGCAGGAAAAATGAGTGAACAAGACCTTAATCAGCTGGAAGACGTTGCTTGTCCAGGATGCGGCAGTTGCAGCGGCATGTTCACCGCAAACACTATGGCCTGTCTAAGTGAAGCCTTAGGAATTTCTTTGCCTTACTGTGGAACCACATTGGCAACTAGCGCTAACAAAGTCCGTCTTGCACGTCAAACAGGCAAAAAAATCCTCCAACTCGTTGAACAAAACCGTAAACCCTCAGACATTCTAACGTTGGAAGCCTTCAGAAACGCCATCTCTGTTGACATGGCTCTTGGCGGCTCAACCAACACGGTTCTGCATTTGCCAGCAATCGCAAAAGAAGCGGGCGTTAACCTGCCGCTTTCAATGTTTGACGAAATAGGCAGAAAAGTCCCACACATTTGCAGTATGATTCCAAGCGGAACTTACGCAATTGAGGACCTTGACGCTGCAGGCGGGGTACCAGCAGTAATGAACCAAATCCAAACGTTGCTTAACTTGGATGTACCAACGGTTTCAGGCAAAACAGTTGCTGAGAACATTAAAAACGCAACAGTGCTTGACACAGATGTTATTCACCCCTTGACAGCGCCTGTTCACGCTGAAGGCGGCATCGCAATCTTAACAGGCAACCTTGCACCAAAAGGCGCCGTAATCAAATCCGCAGCGGTTTCACCAAAAATGCTCAAACACACAGGCCCAGCAAAAGTTTACGATTCAGAAAAAGAAGCAATAACCGCAATACGCACCAAACAAATCCAATCCGGAGACGTCGTGGTTATTCGTTATGAAGGCCCAAGGGGTGGACCAGGCATGCCGGAAATGCTTATACCTACAGCTACAATTGCAGGCATGGGCTTAAGCGAAAGCGTCGCCTTAATCACTGATGGCAGATTCAGTGGCGCTACGCGCGGAGGAAGCATTGGCCATGTTGCGCCTGAAGCGTTTGAAGGTGGACCAATAGCAATCCTGCAAAATGGCGACTCAATAACCATTGACATACCTAACAGGGTTCTAAAGGTTAATTTGAGTGAGGAAGAGATTAAAGCACGGTTGGATGCATGGAAACCTAGAAAACCCAAGTTTTCTAAAGGAATTCTTTCCAGATATTCACCTGTTTCTCTTGAATAATTAATTTTTTCTTTTTAATTTTTTACTTTTTCTTTGTAAAGTATGTATTCACTTACAACAAATTTATAACAGCACCTCAACAACCAAGCTTTTACTTAATTAGAGGAGAGAAAAGATTGTCAAAAAAATTTTATACTTCGGCATTAGCTGTGCTTTTTATCGTATCAATTGCAACTTCAATATTTGCACTGCCGACCCCAGCTACAGCAGCAACAGGCGCTAAAACATACCCCTTCGTTGAAGCAGTACCAAATCCAGTCGGAGTTAACCAACAAACCCTAATCAACTTCGGCCTGATCAACTTTTTAATGGTAGACGGAGACGGCTGGAACGTAACGTTAACCATAACCGACCCAAATGGTCATGTCACTACTGTTGACCGCAAAACATGGTCCACCGGCACCGTAGGTTACAGCTTTACACCCGAAACAACCGGCACATACATTCTCAAATGCAGCTTTGAAGAATCATGGTACAACTCCACGTACATGGGCTACTTTGGACCAGCATCAATCAGTCAATACATGGCTTCAAGCGAAACCGAACCCTATGAACTAATAGTAACTGAAGAACCAACAGCCACGTTCCCAGGACACTATTTGCCAGCAGAATACTGGAGCAGACCAATTGACCCTCAACTTCGAGAGTGGTGGTCTATTTCAGGCAGTTGGGTGGCTGCACCTAATAATTTGTATGCTCCATACAATGACGCTCCAGAAAGCGCACACATACTATGGACAATGCCAATCGGAGACACCATGGGCGGCCTAATCGGCGGAGACACAGAAATGGGCTACCAAAACGGAGACGCATACGAAGGCAAATTCGCAAACTCAATCATAATCAGCGGAGTACTATACTACAACAGATATGTAGCTGCACGTTACTCAACACCACCAACACAAGAAGTAGTAGCAGTTGACTTGCACACAGGCGAAGTTCTCTGGGAAAAAGTCTTAGACAGCAACGGCAGAATAGCTTTTGGACAAATCCTAAAATGGGACTGCCTAAACAACAGAGGCGGCTTCTCATACGTCTGGGTATCCAGCGGCACAAACTTGTACGCGTTTGAAGCCTTAACAGGAGACTGGCTATACAACTACACCAACGTACCTAGCGGCACAAACTATTATGGTCCAAACGGTGAATTTCTAAGATACTCTATTACAGGCAATAGCGAATCAGGTTATCGACTACTTAGATGGAATTCAAGCTACGTAGTCAACAATGGCAAAACAGGCATGGCAGAAAGTTGGGGAAGCCAAATACAAGGCATATCATTTAACGGAACTAACGGATATGACTTGAACGTTTCAATTTCAGGCGCCATACCAAGCACCGCTATCCTAACAGCGTTCCCAGGTGACAGAATTATCGGCGGAAACTACACTATAGGAGCAACAAGCGGAAACGGCGTAACCCTTTGGGGCATAAGCTTAAAACCAGGCTCTGAAGGCACAGTGTTATTTAGCAACACTTGGGCTGCACCAACAGACTGGGCAAACCTAGCGGGCACAATGCAGAGCTACTTTACTGCGTATAGTCAAGAAGATTATGTTGGTGTTTTCTGGGCTAAAGAAGAGAGAATTAACTATGGCTTTAGTTTAGAAAACGGAAATCTACTATGGACTACGGAACCGCAAAACTATGCTGACGCTTGGACTGATTCGCCAGCTGATGAAAGAAACATTGCGTACCATAAACTGTACTCTGCTAGCTGCGGCGGTGTAGTCTACTGCTTTGACATAACCAACGGAGAAACACTATGGACATACAATGCAACAGACAAATACACAGA
This sequence comes from Bathyarchaeia archaeon, assembly GCA_050108115.1. Taxonomy (GTDB): domain Archaea; phylum Thermoproteota; class Bathyarchaeia; order Bathyarchaeales; family Bathycorpusculaceae; genus Bathycorpusculum. The sequence continues at coordinate 1,471,062 of JBNIDP010000001.1, forward strand.
ATCATACATCACAAACAACTGGTGGCTAATGACCACGTTCATTTCTGACGACAAAATCTACCTTGGACACATGGAACACTCAGCTTTAGAGCCTAAACCAAGAGGAGCACCCTTCATATGCCTAAACGCAACTGATGGCACTTTAATCTGGGAAATAGATGGAGCATTCAGACAAACACGCTGGGGCGGAAGAGCAATCATCGGCGACAGCATAATCGTAACACAAGACACTTACGACCAACAAATATACGCAATAGGCAAAGGACCCAGCACTATGACAGTTACAGCGCCAGATGCAGGTGTAACAACTAACTCAGCAGTTATGATAAGAGGCACAATAACTGACGTATCTCCAGGTACAACCGATGCATCTATTGCCATGCGGTTCCCCAATGGTGTCCCAGTGGTTTCAGATGCAAGCCAAAGCAACTGGATGCTTTATGTGTACAAACAATTTGAGCAACCTACCGACACAACAGGTGTCTACATCTCAATCGATGCAGTTGACCCTAACGGCAACTATGTACATATTGGCGACACAACAAGCGATTATAGCGGCAGATTCCATTTAAGCTTTAATCCAGAAACAGCAGGCGACTATGTAATCTATGCCACCTTTGGCGGTTCAGCAGCTTACTATTCATCGTTTGCTCAAACAGAAATGACAGTAATGGGCACTCAATCAGAGCCAACACCAGCACCATCTCAAGCGACACAAACACCATATGAACTGTACACGATTGGTTCAGCCATTGTAATTCTCATTGCAATAGCTATTGTAGCATTACTACTGCTTAAAAAAAGACCATAAAAAACTAACCAACCCCTTTCTTTTTTTAAAAGAAACATTTTTAGATTTTAAAAAAAGTTAGATTATGGTTGCCAGTTGGGTTTACCAACCACATCCATGTAGGCCCCATCCTGTTTGGAATTGGCCATTTGGAGCTGGACCCTGACAGTAACCATAAGGAGAGCTTTGCTGGTTCTGGTAACAGTTTTGGGCATAAGCGTCATTATATGAAGCGCGTGTTTGTGAAGTAGTGTTGTATGCTCCTAGTGGCTGGGCGGCTGCAAGAGCTATGCCGACTGATGCGCCGGCTATAAGTGCCAAGACAGTTATTGATAAGACAATTTTAGTTTTCTGCATTTTGTTTTTTCACCTCAATAATATAGTGGGTTTGGATTGGTTTGATGGTTTGGTGATACGGTTTTGATAACGGTTTGATGAAACGTTTCAATGTTGAAAATTGTTTTTGGGTTTGGTAAGTTTTAAATCCGTGGGAAAATAAGTCTGAATAAGATATAACATGAAAAGAGTCAACCTGTCCCTAATCAGTCTCCTTGCTTCTGTTATAGCACTTTTAACGCTTACAATAATCGGCTTCAACGTCCCCTACTCCAGCACAAGCCAGTACCCAAACAGCATGGGAGACCACATGTCAGGCATGATGGGACAAACAGCAACAAGCATAGCAACAGCCAATGAAACATCAGGATACTTCTGGACCGCATTTGCAGTCATTTCAGCCGTCTTAGCAATCAGTGTTGTATGTTTTGCTTATTACTTGGCGTATCCTCAAGTTAAAATTGGGCCAGTTAACAACACAAAAAACCAGGCTTCAACTCAAACATCCAACATTACGCCTTCGACTAATGGGTCATTGGCTTATGAGTCAATCGAAAAAACTTTCACTGAAGATGAACACAAAGTAATCAACACCATAAACCTTCACCAAGGCAAATACCTGCAAAAATACATCACAAAAGAAACAGGCTTAAGCAAACTTAAAACCCACCGCATCGTTGCACGTCTCTCAGAACGCGGCATCGTTACACTTGAAAAGACTGGAAACACAAACATGGTGTACCTGGCTGATTGGTTAAAAAAGAAAGAAGAAAGTAACCCTTAAGCCTCTTTGAAGCTTAGGGTTTTTCTGTTTTATTGTTTGGTGTCTTTGTTGTCGTCGGTTTTGATTCTTTGTAGGCGTTTGATTGGGTTGTACCAATTCCATTTTCCAAGCATCGACATTACTGCAGGCACAAGGTAAGTGCGCACTACGAGTGCGTCGATAAGTATGGAGAAGGAAAACGCAAAACCCATTTCAGCTAGCAATAGATTGCTTGACAGCATAAGGGCGCCAAGTGAACCTGCAAGGATGATGGCTGCGGCTGTAATAATTCCGCCTGTTTGCTCGATTGAATGCACTATTGCAGTGTTGAGTTTTACTCCTTTGGCTGCTTCTTCACGTATGCGGGTAAGGATGAAGATGTTGTAGTCCATGCCTAAACCCAGCAGCAGTACGAAAAGTATTAGCGGTGTCATGAATAGCAAACCGTAATTGAATGCTGACTGGAACACAAATGCGGTGGCTGCTAAAGTCCAAACGATGCTCATTAACACTGAGATAAGGGCGAACAATGGCAAAATCAAGGAGCCAAGCACAAAGAACAGCACAAGGCTCACGCCAACTGCTACAATAGGCAGAATAACGTTGAATTGGTTTACGAACACGTTTTTAGTGTCCAGTATTCCGCCTGTTGTTCCACCCAAGTAAATGCCAGTTATCCCGTTTGTGTTGTCAAAGGTATCGTGCAAGCTGGTTCGCATGTCTTCAGCAGCGTTCATTGCAGGTGTTGAGTATGGGTCAACGCTGAACCGTAGAGTAATGAGGGCGGATTTGTTGTCTGAGCCAATGTTTGTCATTATGGAGTTGAAAGTAGTTTCGTCGGATGTTGAGTTTATGTATTGATAATCTACTGGTACGTCATAAGGCATTGTGGGGCTTGATACTTCTTGTATGTCAGCATGATTAGCGATTTGGCTGGAAACTTGCTGTATAGTATCCATTGCGTTTTGATTAAAGACTCCATCTTGAACGATTGGTTGATCAAAAGTAACTACTACATATGAGGGGAACAGTTTGCCTCCGCCAAACGAGTCAGTTAACGTGTGTGATGCCTGTATTGACTCTAAACTGTCTGATGCTCCGCCAAGAAAGTCGTAGGTTGGAACTGTTGTTGCATAAACATAAAGCGTAGGCACTGTAACCAGAATTGCAATGAGCACAACGACTTTTGCATGTTTTACTGAAAAGTTGCCGCTTTTTGCAAAGTAGCCGTTTTTGTGTACAGATTTGTGTCTTACTGATTCAGCGTATTTTTGGAAGCGCTCACCAGTGTTTGGCCAAAATACTCTGTCACCAAGAATAGTAATTAATGCTGGCGCAAATGTCAGGGATACTGCAAGCATGACGATAACGCCTAAACCGACGACTAGACCCATTGTTTGCATTAGCACAATTGAGGTTATTGCCAGTGAAAGGAATGATATAATGACTGTTGCACCGCTGGTTGTGATGCTTTCGCCAGCCCAAGTGACTGATTTTATGATTGCTTGGTGCAGGGGTAAGCCATTGACGCGTTCTTCTCTGTGGCGGGCAATTATGAAGATGCTATAGTCAGTACCGACGCCGATTAGAACTGTTAAAAGAATTGTTGGAATCATGAAGTCAACATGGTTGATGTAGGTGCCTACTAAGTAGAGGAATATTTGTGAGATACCCAGTCCAACGCCAATAGTGCCTAAAGTTATCAGCGGAGTAACTATTGAATGGAAGAACAATCCAGTAGCAACCAGCAGAAGCACTATTGTTACGGGTAGGATTAGTTCTAGGTCGGCGGTGGTTGAAAGGTTAAAGTCGTAGTTTAATGCGTCTGTGCCTGTTACAAGTGCTGATTCAATCGTTGGATTTTGGGACAACTGGGTATCTATTAAGTCTCTTAACGCTACAGTGTTTTCGTCACTTGAATGGTCAAAGTCAACCGAAATGATTGTCACATCTTTTGAAGGCGCTACAAAGGATGAAACTAAAGTGTTGAATTCCTGGCCGAGGTTGTAAGCGTCTGGGCTTTGAACAAAGTTGCCTGCAAGCGTGCGCAGTTGGGTTTCAGTGGGGTTTTCACCTAAATCATAGATGGTAGCTATAAGGTCCTCTGGAAGACCTGACTGGCATGAAAGGTAAGTTATTGTGAAATTGTATAGTTTGGCGTTGTTTTGTGTTTCATTGTTGTTTAAGAAATCGTTTAGACTAAATGTTTGGGCAAGTGAGGTTGCAAAGTCGTGGATTGTGCTGTTTTCGTTTAAGTAAGCATCTATGAAATGAGTTGTTGCTTGGTCGGCAATTGCGTAGGCACGTTCTGTGGGTGTTAACTGGTTCATTGAAGTGTTATGGAAAGTTTGAGACCAAGAATCATCAAAGATGTCAAGCAAATGTGAAGTGTACTGGTCAAAAGCTTCTTGATCAGCATCTTTAAGGATAGTCACGCTTTGGTCGTAAGAAATTTCGTTAAACATGGAAAGAAAGTCATCCATGCCGTAATCTTCTGCATTCCAAATGACGTCAAGGGTTAACTGGTCAATGGTGGATTGGCTTGGATTTCTTCCCATGTTGAAAGCTGCGTTAACAAACTGAACTGCTGAATCTGACTGATTAGCAATATAACGCACAGAAAAGTCTTGAAGAGCGGCAGCGTTTTGCTCGGGCGTGTTAAATATGAAATCTTCAAGCTTTAAAGTGCTTGTTAACCCAGTTGCGAAATCAATAGATGTTTGATTACCTGCAAGGAAATTGTTAATGTAAAGTTGCACGGTTTGGTCTGTAGCTGCTGAAGCACGCTGGATGGGGGTTAACTGATACGATGCAGGGTTTTGGAAACTCATTACCCAAGTAGCGTTGAAAGCGTCAAGCAAGGGTCCAGTGTACATTTCATAAGCTTCAGGGTCAAGCTGCTGCATCATTGTGGCTGTTTGGTTGTAAGCGATTTCGTTATACATTGGAATGAATGTTTGTCCCATGTTGTAAGCGTCGGGGTTCAAAATAATTGCGTCAGCTGCTGCTTTAAGGGCAGATTCAGTTGGGTTTGGCCCCAAATTGTATGCTACAGTAACGAATTCTACAGTTGAACCTGACTCAGAAACAACAGATTGAATTGCAAAGTTTGCAAGTGCAGTGGTGTATTGTGTTTGGTTGCTTTGTAGGAAATCATCAAATGTGTAGGCGTTGGTTAAGGCTTCTGTGAATGCTTGTGCGGTTGGGTCGCTGGCTAAAAAGTTGTTGATGTATAGTTGTGTTGTTTGAGCTGTAACCGTAGATGCTCGTTGAACTGGGTCTAAGTTTTGAGTTGCTGGGTCTTGAAAACTACATACCCATGCACTTTGGAAAGTGTCAAGCAAAGGTGAAACATATGTGCTAAACGATGCTGGGTCTGCTTGGTAAAGGATATCTGCGGTTTGGTTATAGGCAAGCTCGTTAGCCATGGACGTGTCTTGTGTTTGGGTGTAGGCTTGTGTCCACACGTTTAGGTATGTTGCTGGAACGCCATACAGGAGATTAAGTGTCATGTTAGCGTTATCAAAGACCATGTAGACGCCTTGGTTTGTCTGGTTTAGCCCATCGGCTAGTTGGATTTGTGTTTGGTTGTAAGCAGTTGACCAGACAGTTGTGTACATTGTTGGTACACCGTAAAGTAGGTTGTAGGTCATGTTAGCGTTATCAAATACCATGTAAACAGCAGGGTTTAACTGCTCTAAACCGTTGGACAGTTCGGTCTGGGTTTGCTCATAGGCTGCTTCCCAAACGCTTTTGTACATAACAGGTACCCCGTAAAGCATGTTATAGGTCATGTTAGCATTAGTGTAGAGTGTGTAGGCGCCTTCATTGGTTTGGTTTAACGCTGGAACAAGTATAGTGTAAACGTTTGTTACGTTTTGAACACCTGAAATAGCTGGGTCTGACTTTATTTGGTCGGATAATTGCTCAAGAAATCGTTGTGTTTCGATTGATGAAGCATTATTGGTTGAAACAACAATTACTAATGAATCGTTTGCTACTGACGAAGAAAAGTACTGACTGATTAAATTGTCTGCTTTGACTGATTCTAAGCTGTTGTCATCTGCTGCGCCCATTTGAAGCGAAATTACGCCTGTCGCGCTAAGCGCAAACGGAAGAATAACACCCAGCAGAAGAAGCCAAGCAAAGATAACAGTGAATTTGCGTTTAATTATAATTTTCCCGAGTTTTCCAAAAAAATTTACCTTTTCGGTTTTCATAATGAAATCACTTACTTTTTGTTTTTTAGCGTGCAATTTAGTGGCATTAGGTTTAGTATGGAAACAATACCCAGTCAGATATAGATTCTACCGTACATGTTCGGCTTCTTCAAAAAACATATATTTGATCAATAAACATTTTTTTCATGCGTCGTTTAATCCTTGAAGCCTCAGAAAAAGAAATCGAAAAAATCGGCATACAAATGCCGCTGTTTGACGAAATAAAATCTTTCGAACTACTGTATATTCTAAGGCAAGACCAAGAAGAATTAACAGCAATCTCACAAGTAGATTTTAAAAACCCAAGCGCCGACGTGACAGAACTAGGAAAAAATGGTGTTTTATCAGAAGTTCAAGTGTTAGAAAAACAAAAAAATGGGGCGTACACAGTTTTCATGCGTGGAAGCCCAAGCTTATCCTCAGTTCTAAAGTCTATCGGTGTAGAAAGCGGTTACCTGTTTCCGCCAATTGGAATAAACGAAGGCAAAATAAGAATCTCTTTTTTAGGCAATGAAGCACAAGTTCGACTGTTTCTTGAAAAAATAGATCAAGCACAAATCCGCTACAAAGTAGTTATGCTTACAGACGCCAACTTTTCACCCTTTTCACCATTAAACCAGTTAACTGAAAAACAACGAGAGGTCCTGCTTGCTGCTTTCAAAAACGGGTACTATGACATCCCAAGAAAAATAAACATCAAACAATTATCAAAAAAACTTGGCGTAAGCGGCTCAACCCTTGAAGAACACCTACGCAAAGCAGAAAGACACCTACTCGTAAGCCTACTAAACCAAAACACCAACACCTAAAACAGGCAAAATATTTTTATTAAAAAATAATAGTGATTATTGTTAAGGTGAAGTCTGGAAATAAGCAGTAAGTTTTATTTGCGATAAGGAAAACAGAAACTGTTAACCTCTCATTATCAAGAAGCCGTTTTCTTGCTTCTAAAACAAATCAGTAACTTGGTTCGATTTGTTTTTAAATTTTTCAGTCAAAAAGTTTGACTTTGGTTAGTCCAGACAATTTGACGAGAAAATTTATACCTAAGGGTTGCTTTAAAAATCGTGAAGGACGCAAGGGTTATGAAAAGAACCATATTGACAGTAAGCCTCATTGCCGCAATCGTAATTGTTTCCAGCGTCCTTTTAGTTTTAAACCAAAATGGCGGTGCTAGCTGGAAAAGAAGACACACAACCCACTGCCACCCTACCCCAACTATCTGAAGAACCAACACAAACAACCAATGCAAGCCAACCTGAAAACCTAACATGCAACATAAAAATCACAAATTTTACCCGTAGTGCTTGGGGAACCCCTGTCGGAGTAGCAGCGTCAGCTGGATTTAACGTTACACTCCAAAATCTGGAAAACAGAAATATAGATAATTTAACGCTCGAAATAACGGTGCTTGATGGCAACGGCAACAAAATAGAAGCAGAGATTCACTTTTGGGGACCAGGTAGCATTGGATCGACTGCTCAAATGGAACCCTTTGATGGCATTCTTCATGCAAATGAAAACCGAACAATAAAAGGAGGGATACTGTCAGATTTGCGTTCAGTTATGGAATCCCCACAACCGTTAACATTTGTAGTTGACCTCAAACTGGGCAACCAAACAGTAGACCAAAAGACATTCCCCTAAAACCTATGAAAGGAAAGAGTAGATTGTTATTTTTTTGGTCACCAACCTTTAGGACAGCCTATTAGAAGCATGGCAGGGTTGTGTGTGCAATAACTTTAGAGAGCAGAATGAAAGTTTGGCAGAAAATCTGCTTTCTGGCATTTTTTGAAGACTATATTTTTTGACAGCATTTTTATAAGAACTTTTGAATGTGAAAACTGTTTTTTGGTTTGTGTGAGTGTTTGGTTTTTTGTGTGGGTGTGAGTGTTGGCGTTGGCATTGTTTGATGGTCATGATAGTTGCCCGACCTGCATTGTGCTTTTCATTGCTTTTCTGTTGCGGGTTCAGTGCTTTACTTCCTATCAACCATGTGGATCCTAGAAAATGCACTATTAGTATGTTGATTTTTAGTGTTTTAGGCGCTTATTTTTGGTGGTGGACGAACTCGTCTTCCCATTTTGATGCGGAGTGCGACGCGGTAGAGTTTGCGTAGTGATTTTACCAGTTGTTCAACTGTTGGGGCTGATGAGTAAATTAGTGGTATTTGGTCGTATTCTGCGAGTTTGGTTGCTTCCTCGTCAGGCAGGGTTTTATGGAAAACTACAACGCGTGGTTTAAGGCTGCAAACGCGGACTATCATCATCGGCAAAGCGCCGTTTTCAACGTTAGTGAATATTAGTGCCCGTTCAGATGAAGCACCAAAAAGTTGGGTGTACTCTGAACCAGAGAGAGCCTCAATGGCCCGTTTACTATCAACAACTGTGTAGCCGTTGATTTCTTTGGCAATTTTCTCTTTAGAGCCCCCGACGACTTCACCGTTAATTGCTTTGCAGAGGTATTCTACGCGGACTGGAATGGGAAACTCGCGCAGGTCAATAATGGCCATGCTTGGTGAGCTTGTGAGTTTGGCGAATTCACGTATGAAACGGCTGCCTTTTGTTTCGTCAATTTGTAGCAGTGCTAAGACGAAGCGGCGGATGAATTTGGCTCCGGGGCTTTTTCGGCGTCCGCTTTCGTAGTCGCTGATAACGGAGGATGATAGGTTCATGATTTCGGAGAGGCTAAGTTGGGATACAGCGAAGAGTTCGCGCCATTTCCTCATGGTTGCACCTGGTTTACCTGAAAGAATTATTTCGCCTGCAATTCTTCTTGCTAAAACTTCGCGGGTACTAGGTGACACAGACATAAGGTGACTCTCTTTTTGGGTTTTTACCTGTTCTTTAAACAAGTATAAAGCCATAACGTTTTAGGCGGTGGGGTACTTAAGATTTTTTGAAATTCATATGTTCAATCTTTTTTTATCAAAAAAATTATAGTGTGCCTTTATAAGAGTCATTTTTGTTTAAGTAGCGGCTCCTATTTTTGAATTGCGTTTATAAGGGAGTTCCAACATATTTGGCTGTAACGGGCTGTCAAAGAATACGACAGAACGATAACTACAAGCAAGTGAAAAAGAAATGGCAGAAAAACAACAAGACGTTATCTTCGTTGGAAATAAACCTCCAATGAGCTATGTTCTAGCTATCATCACGGCGTTCTCTTCAGGAAACACAAAAGATATAACCCTGAAAGCACGAGGCCAAGCAATAACCACCGCTGTTGACGTTGCAGAAATTACAAGAAGCCGCTTCATCAAAGAGCTCAAAGTAAGCAAAATCGCCATCGGAACAGCCGAGATGCCGCCAAGAGAAGGCGAGAACAAGTCCAGAATGGTTTCCACAATAGAGATAACTCTATTAAAATAAACCAAAGGACCTTAAAACTTTAAAATGAGAGTTCAGTTTTAAACTCTCAACCCTTTTTACAACTAAAAACTTTAGGCTACACCCTAAAAATCACGCTTGCGAGAAAAAAGAAAATTGGTTAAAATTAAACAAAAGATAGGCTATTTTTTGAGTTTAGCCTCAACTTTTGCTACAATTTGGTTGAAGATTTTGGACGATTCAGAGTCAGGATAAGAAATAACAAACGGTAACCCTTTATCAGCGTCAATGCCGATTTTAGGGTCAATCGGGATGCTTCCAAGAAACTCAACGCCCATTTCCTCTGCCATTTTTATGCCTCCGCCTGACTGGAAAATCTCGGTTTTTTCTCCGCAATGAGGACATATGAAACCGTTCATGTTTTCTACTACACCTAAAACTGGCATGTTGAGGTTTTCGGCAAACGTGATTGCTTTCTTTACGATTTCGCTGGAAAGAATCGATGGCATTGTTACGATTATGACTCCGTCCATTTCAGGCAGTAGTTGTGCAACGCTTAAGGGTTCATCACCTGTTCCAGGCGGCAAGTCAATAAGTAGATAATCCAGTTCTCCCCACAAAACGTCAGTGAGGAACTGTTTGATTGCCTTCATTTTTAGGGGTCCACGCCAAATGGTTGGAGTTTGTCCTGGCAAGAAAAAGTCAATTGACATAACTTTAATGCCCAAGGGACCATCTACGGGGAAAGCGCCTGCAATGTTTGACCGAACTGTTTTGCCTTCTACACCGTACAGCCTGGGAATGCTTGGACCGTGAATGTCAGCATCTAAAACGCCGACGCGGTAGCCTTCTTTTGCTAAGGCGGCGCCAAGGTTTGCGGTTACGGTGCTTTTGCCGACTCCGCCTTTACCGCTGATGATGGCGATTTTATGCTTAATTTGCTTCATATTGTCTTGGAGCCGTTGTTGGTCTTCGGCTTCTTGTTGACGATAAGCTTCAATTTGGGCCCTATTTTGCTCTAAACGACTACTCATAAAAACACTGTTCCTAAAGGCTTTGTTTTAAATTTGTTAATTGAAGTAAACTAAAAATAGTTTACGCTTAACCTTGAAAAAAATTGTGAAATAACCAAGTCAGCACTCATATAGAGTAACATGAATAATTTAATAATGTGATTAAAGCAGTTTATTGGTGGTGTATTAATTGCCAGGTGGAAGAAATTTAGGATGGGCTTCTTACGGCGTAGTTTCTTCAGTTAAAGACAATGTGAAAGAGCAAATTGTAGAACGTTTTGATGAACCGCGTGCCATTCCGCTAACAAAAGCTTCAAATGGTTATTGCCCAATATGCGGATACTGGTCTATAAGCACAGGCATAATTATAAATAACCAGACTAACGAAAAAATCGACAAATGCCTTGTATGCAACACCATATTTGGCCCTTCAGGGCTAGAGTTTGTTGACTCTAAAATATGTGAATGTGGTCATCCCAAGGAGTTCCATGAAAAGGATGCGCTTTCCTGCGTCAAAGGCAAAGAAGCAACCAATTGCCAATGCAACAAGTATAGACCAACAAAGGTCACAGCAAAAAATAATTTAAAATAATTCAGAGTCAGGTTTAACCCTGTTTGTAACCGATTTTTCTTAAAAAAGCCCGCCGCTCCGCTATGTCTTGCTGGGTTTCGATGCCTTTGCTCTTAAAACCGTCTACTACGCCGATTATGCCTCTGCCCTGTTCCGTTTCAGCTATTAGAACTTGCAAGGGATTTGCGGTTGCTGCGTAAACGGTGCAGACTTCGGGGACTTTTTTGATTTTGTCAAGCACGTTTAGGGGGTAAGCGTTTTTGAGGATGATAATGAAGCTGTGTCCGCAGGCAATTTCAAAAGCTTTCTCCGATGCCAACCGCCGTAGTTCTTCATCGTTGCCTTCATGCCGTACAAGGCAGGGACCTGAAGCTTCACAGAAGCCTAGCCCAAATTTGATTAAGGGTACCGAGTTTACAAGTGCCTCGTAGAGGTCCTCAGGAGTTTTGATGAAATGCGCCATGCCAATGATGATATTGCAGTCTTTTGGTGGGTCAACTTTTACGGTTTTTAAATCCAAAGCTATTCGCCAAGATAATTTTGCGTGTTTAATCTTTAAAATTTAATCCCCTGCATAAACAGTTAATAAAGAATATTTGGGGCTGAACTGGAAGATTTAGGAGTCTTCAAAGATAAACAGTTCATCAATTGTTGTTTGGAGGGTTTTTGCGATGTCGTGGGCTAATTTGAGGGATGGATTATAGTTGCCTTTTTCTATGAAAAGTATGGTTTCTCTTCGTACACCTATCTTTTTTGCTAGGTCTTCTTGGGTTAAATTGTATCTTGCCCTCATTTCCTTTATTCTGGTTCGCATGCGTTAGGGTTCTCCTTTTCTGCCAAGGTAAGCCCGAAGCACAAAAAAAGACAGCGCCGATACTAGAAGTGCAGCTATCAATGGGTAACCGGCTTCGATTTCTGGCATGCCAAAGATTTCTTGCCCAATAAAAATAAACCATAGGATTGCCAAGATGAAATATTGACTAATGAACATCGAGTAGTATGCTGCTTTTCCATTTAGCTTCTGGGTTCGTTCATCGGTTGCTGGATACCCAGATTTTTTTTCTTTGAGTCCTTTCCAAATTACTAAAACGCCGATTAGAACAATCAAGGAAATTATTACAATGCTTGCGATGGACCAAATGAAGTCAGTCATTTAGCGCAGGCTCCCTTGACGATTTTTTTGGAATCCAGTATTGTTGATATTGATGCTCCTGATGTTGCTATAATGCCGATTCCGACTATGCCTATAACCGTTGCAATGCCTGTGTGTTTTTCGCCTAGAAGTCCTTCTCCGAATGCCATTAATGCAGCGCCTGTGAGGCATACAGCGATTCCTATTGCAAGAATTGCTATCGCAAGGTTCATGTTTTTTGTCATTTTTTATTCCCACTTATTTTATTTCATGTATTATGTTATGTATAACACACTTTATGTTAGATAAAACACACAAAGGCTTTAAACTTTTCCATTCTTACAGCTTCACAGCCCAAGCTGTCAGATTATAGCATAATAAATTTTATATGCCACTAACAGTCCAATAATGCGATGTGCAAACACCGCAGTTTTGCACCATAAACGTTTAGAAGGAGTTGAAAGTAGTGTCCGAGAAAGAAATGCACAAGGCAACTTGCTCTGAATGCGGTCAAGAATGTGAAGTACCATTTAAACCAGACCCAAACAGGCCAGTTTACTGCCGTGAATGCTGGTCCAAAAAACGCCCAGCAAGACCACGCAGATACTAAGCGTACAAGCTTAAGTAAACCTTAAACAATTCATCTTTTATTTTTTCAAGTTTTGAACCAAACAGTTTTTTTAGTAGATAAGCATGTGTGAACTGTGCAAAAGCTAAATATGGCTGGAAACCAATGTTTCTCAGCACACATAGGTCAAGGGCCGATAGTTCAGCTGGTATGAACGCTTGACTTGCACTCAAGAGGTCGGGGGTTCAAATCCCCCTCGGTCCACTCTAACAAACTTTTAACTAAATTCCGACTTTTGATAATTTTGTGTTCAGGGGAGTCGAAATTCATGTTTTATAATTGACTGCTTGGCAGGTGAGATTTCAGGGGAGCAAGGCAGTACATAGCCCAGCCCATATATTGACTTTGGAACTGTAAATAATCATCCTGGTCAGAACGGAAGAATTTGAATACCTGTTCATAATCAGGGTGATTGGGATTTTCTTCAAGCCAACGTATCAATCCATACCAGCAGTCCGAAATGTATCTGTCCCAGTCATCGCGGCTTGAACGGATGATATATTCAAGTTCAAAACCTTCGTTTCGTGTAAAATGGGCCAGTTCTGGTTCTGTGTGAGTAGTTGGTTGTTTTTGGGCATATTCTGGATGTACCTGATTGGTTAGCCAGTGAGTTTCACCGATGCCTATGCGTCCATTCTGATGCACGGCTCGCTTCACCGCTTGGATTGTCTGCTGAAAGCCGCCAAAAGCAAAAGTTGCCCCAATACAAGTTGCAACATCGAAAGCCCCCTCTTCAAACACGTAATCAGCCGCGGGGGAACATACGATTTCAATTTGGCTTGACAATCCTCTCTTGACCAGCTTATCTCTGGCTCGGCTGCAGAAATCCCCCGATATATCTATGCCAATACCCGTGATACCGAATTCTTCAGCCCAAATAGTAAGAGCTTCAGCACAACCACAACCAAAGTCAATAACCCGACTACCTTTTTTCAACTTTAGCAGTTTACCAAGTTGGAGGATTTTTTCAGACGAAGAAGGGTTAAGTATCTCCATATAACGATGCGAGATACCCATAAGGTCAAAAAAATCCATAATTCAATCAGCCACCTAACAATAAATGCACATATTAACATTATGGCGATGAAGGAGGATGCGGTTCTTTCTAGCGGTAAAGTGGGTGTCGTGGATGATTTCTCCACTACGATGAGGACTTAAGTCCCCTTGATCCACTTTTAGGTTTATCATTTGGGTTATTTTTTCAGTTATGATTTACGATTGGTCGATAAACGATAAACAATCAAAAATATATGCAAACAAAACATATACACAGAAACAGGGGATAGCTTTGGAAAATAGCAAGCAAGAGATAGTTTTCCTGTTTGGAGCAGGTGCTTCAGTTGACGCAGGAGTACCTGACACTTACTCGTTTACATCTCAGTTTCAGGAAAGCATAAAGGAAAAATCAAAATTATCCGAATTATTGTGGACAATCCTGAAAATACTTGAAAAAACAAACGAAAAAAACCGAAAACAAAGAATTAATGTAGATGTGGAACAATTATTAGACTCTCTAAGACGACTTATTGAAAGAGAAAAAGATCAACTTTTAGAATTTTATGACGGTAAGAAGTTTTTGATAGAGTGCACCAACGAAGAATTAATCTTGCTTATGCATACCCTTGAGAATTTCATCAGGGAAAAAGTAATTATTAAAGATGAAAAAAGGCTTGATTATCTTAAGGAACTACTAAAATTTGAAAAACCAATTGAAATTTTCTCAACAAACTATGATACATGTATTGAGCAGTTGAGTTATACAAATCATATGCGATATACTGATGGATTTGATATTTACTGGAATTCCAAAAATTTTGAAACCCCATTCGATTTTCTACATTACAAAATGCATGGTTCTGTAATTTGGTTTGAAAATGAGCGAACAAAAGAATGCGTTAAAATCCCCGTACATTCTTTTGTAGAAGGGCGTCCCATAGAACTTAAGCTCATTTATGGAGAGAACGTTCAACCCCTAATAATTTATCCTGCCCAAAAATCAGAGTATATCGAACCTTTGACAGAGCTTCAATTAATGTTTAAACAGCGACTCTGTGACAACTCTACTAAAGTGCTTATAGTAGTTGGTTATTCTTTCAGGGACAACTATATTGTCCATATGATTTGGGATGCTGCAAGGGTAAACGAGGACCTAACGATAGTCATTATTTCGCCAAATGCTCAACAAATTTTTGAGTCAAAGCTGAAGTATATCAATCAAGAAAACAATAGTTTATCGAGAATTGCGGATAGGGTGATATGTCTCCCTTATCCTTTTTGTTCAGTTATAAAACACCTCAAAAACCAATATTTGAGTGAATTAACTCAGATTCGTTATGCTTTTCAAAATTATCGTGAAGATGAAACGTGTGGTAAGGAACCGAATTGGGATTATTCAGTTAAACTCAGCATTGACGCGGAATATTCAACCCTTACAGAGGAACTGCTGAATAGATCAAAAAAAGAGTGGAATAATTTGAATTTTGGGTCTCAACCTGAGCTTTTACTATACGGCTTCAAAGCGCTACTTCACTCAATCATATGTAGTGATGGCTATGAAGAGAAATGGCTTAGCAGAGTTAATCAAATGTTAGCCGTTAATTTTTCAATTGAAAACTTGCGTTTAAACACGATGGGTCGGACTAAAGCATATTTTTCTACTGACAAATCTAACAGTTTAGAGAAAATGATTGAATTATTAAGATCATTAATAGACGAAAAAAATCGAAGATGCACTCTTTTAACACCTAAGTTTGAAAACGCTTTAGGCAGGCTGAATACAAGCCTGAATAAATTTGAAGAATTCCAGAAAATATTAGAAATAATCTCAAAGGGTATTGATCTAAAAGATCTGGAAAAAGAAGAAAACGAGACAGAAGAAACAAAAAATTCAATTGAGAAGTTAAAAAACGCAAGACAACTATACAACCAAAATGGGTTCTGGAATGGAGACAAAGGCGAACCAAGTAGCCTTTACTTAGAAATCGAGAAAAATCGGTTGAAAGCTTTTCTGGACGGCAATAGTTTTCAATTTAAACTTAATAGCGTATCCATTTCAAAATAATCATTATATGGCATTAAAATGAGCGGTTCTTATTGGTGTGATAAACTGTCACTTGACATGTTGAGTTACCCCCTATGAAAAATTGATTTAAACATCATTTGTTCTACTTTGCCGTTTTTGCCTGTAACCCATACTTCATCGGCCAGCTCAATCACCTTATCGACGCTTTCGCCTGCAGTCTCTGGGAAAACGGCGACCATATAACTGTCACGGGGCAAGCACTTCTGCAAAGCCGCAAGCCGCGCCTTAAGCCAGCCCAGCCTAACCGTGGCGGCGCATTCTATCCCAAACACGGTGCCTTCTGAATGCTTAGCAAGGACTTTAACAAAAACCGTTTTTTCGCCAAAAGCGATGGGTACATCAAACTTTATGTCGCTAAATCCTCGGTCGTTCCAAAGCTTGAAAGCCGCTGCAATCTTGAGGGCTTCAATGGTGGGTGAATTTTTGCGGCTTTTGTTGTAGTTTGCTCTGATTTCTTTGGGTAATTTGGCAGTGATGTCTGCCTGAGAGTCATTGGGTGGCGTTTGGGGTAGCCTCCATTTTGTTGAGTTGTTGTGCTTTTTCAATAACTAATGTTTTGATTAGGTCAGCGTTGCTTTCTATGCCATAATATTTTTTTAAAGCATCTACTTTTTTGAGGGATTCACCTTTAAACTCTACAGAAAAATTAAGCTTTTTCTTAGCAACCATTTTACACACCATTACGTTACATTTTAGTACTTTTATGTAACTTTATATTACAATTTAAGCTTAATGTAAAAAACAGCAGCAGAACCACAGAAGCAAGCAATAACAAAACTTATATGCCAACCAACACAGAAAAGCACAAGGTGTAACATAAATGACAAGCGAAACAAACAACGAATCGCCCCAAGTCCGAGTGGTTTTTCAGGGAGAACTCAAAAAACGGTTTGAAGCCATAAAAAAATATTACTGCATAGAAAACAACGCCGAATTAGTCCGACTGCTTGTCACCCTAAAATACGAAGACCTACAAAAAGAAGGACGAATCTAAACACAAGCCTTTGGGGGCTTATGATTTTTTAATAGGCTTATTTTATTCTGTTTTTTGTTTGCCAAAATTGCTTATATGGGCTGACTGGTTGTGGCTTATTTGGGCGGGAAGCTCAAGAATTGACCATGCTAGTTGCCCAACTTGCATTTTGCTTTTCATTGTTTTCTGTTGCGGTTCAGTGCTTTACTTTTTATATCAACCTATTAGGGTCCGAGGGGTGTGCATAATTTTAAATCTAGATAGCGCCTATTTGGGTTTATGGAAGCCTGTGAACTTGTCAGGCTGCTCCTCAACAAAGTCACCGTGCCAACAGAGCCTAAAAGAGCAGGAAACCCAGGTTACGGACGCAAAACAGCCATCAAAGTACTCGTATATTCACGCCTAAAAGGACTAGAAAACGATACACGCATCGCTTGGCATCTAAAGCGGCATCCCCAATACGCCCAAAAACTCGGACTCCACCACACACCCGACAGGACCACCATTGGAAGATGGTGGCTGCGTTACCTCCCAGTCCTAGAAGAAGTCATGAACACATTTGCAAACCTCATAAAACACAACATCCACACAACACACCTCATCGTCGATTCAACCCCACTCAAAGACATGTACGATTTGGAAGCAAAATGGGGCTTTACCAGCAGAGGCCCAGTTAAGGGCTTTAAACTAAACGTCGCCGTCAACCAACTCGGGTTGCCCCTCAGCGCTATAGTGTCGTCTGCTAACCGCTTTGACTCAATATTTCTACCAAAACTAATCAAAGACATAGAAGCTGACTACGTGCTAGGCGACGCTGGGTATCACTGTCTAAAAAACTTGCAGGTCATCAAAGACAAGGGCTCTACAGCGTTGATTGCGCTTAACCCTCGCAGGGCAGGTAAAGACCAGAAAGTGTCTAACGCTGAGTTTTTTGGGGGTATGCGTTGGCCTGTGGAGCAGTTCAATGGTCACTGTAAGAGCAATGTGCTGCGTGGCTGCTGGACTCGGCCAAGAGGACTGCTTAAGAAGACGTCGATGGTGTATGCAGCGTTGATCAGTATAAACGTTAATGCTATTGTGGCTCTGCTTGAGGGTAACTGTGGATTAAAAGAGGCAAGCAGATTCTGGGACTAAACCAGTAACATTGATTATGGAGCTGCTCAGACACCAAACCAATAGTTCAATCGGGCGCAAGTCCCAGACTGCTCAAGATATCTTAGTTGAATAGCGGTTAAAAACTTAATTATGCACACCTCACGGGTCCAAATAGAAACTCATTGCAGTTACCTATAGGGGGTCTATAAAATCGAGTAGGGGTAGGCTCCACCTAACACTTTTTTTTAGCCTAAAGCTACAAAACACTAAGGGGGTAGGTGCTAATGGCGGAAAACGTGCTCATTAGTATGTTGAAATTCAGGGGTTATTTTGTGGTTAGAGTTGCCAAAGGGTTTGGGTGGTATGTGAGGCTTTTTCTATCAAAGATGAAACCGTTTGGTGTGGCAGGCCAAGTTTGTGCTCGTAAAAGTCGGCGTTGTGTTGTTGCACTTGTCGTATGAGCACTATGCTTGCGTCGAGCAGCCGCAACCGTGTTTCCACACTTACACCTCTTAAGCAACTTAAGGGGTAAAGTTTGTGTTTTTCGACCACGTCTCGCAAACCTGAACCTTCGGGGGTTGTCCAGCCGATTTGTACGATGCCGCGGCAACCGCCATAAGTCAGGGCGTGTAGAGAGTATTTGGTGTTGGTGACTATGACGGCTTTGTCAATCTTGATTTTAGTTATGCCGTGTTGGTAGCCTTCGGTTACGTCTTCAAGTATGGCTCGAGCGATGCGGGTTTCATCAAGCCCAGTTAAGGCGTGGTAGTTAAAGTGGTGTTTGGCTTCCACGAAATAGGTTGAACCGTTTTTGGTTGCTATAGCGTCTGCTTCGTGCTCTCCACATAAGCCGCGAAGTATCGTGTTAGGTTGAACCACAAAACCGCTGTGCGCCAAGACTGTTTGGATGAAAACTTCAAACTCGGGTTTTGGCTCCATCAAACTTATGCCGCGACGCAGGTCAAAAAGGTGGCGAACGGCAGGTTTGGGTTTACGCATCAAACTAAAAATTAATTGCAGAACCTTGCGTGTTGGTATGCCATCGTAGAGGCGTCGTTCAACCTGCATGGCAACATGTTCAGCAGTTTTTTGGTCTGCCCCCATCCGCAAACAAGTCTGCACAACCTTTTCTCGGCTATACGGCTGCATGGAGCCGTCTGCTTTAGTTACAAAACATGCCAAGAGACTGTTCACCCTACAAGGTGACATGGGGTTAATATTTTTTAAACTTTTAATTGCAAAACAGCAGATGGCGGTTAAATTTTGTAAAAAAACATTTACTTTATAAGGCAAAGTTAACTAAACAAGTGATTGGTGATTTGCAATTGAAAAAATTGCTGACTTTAACAATAGTTTTCTTAACAAGTATTATGTTATTGTCTGTTTTTCCAACAAATTTTAGCAACGCCCAGGACCAGACTAAATATAAAATATCTGGTTACGTCAAAGATTCAAACGGGCAAGGAATTGACCATGCAAATGTTCTGCTTTCGGGAGATTATACTTCGTTTGACACTGTGTTTACTAACGCTTCAGGTTACTATGAGCTTTATGCTCCAGAAGGCACATACACATTTGGCGTTTGGCCACCTTATGACTCAGACTACATTAACTACGCAGAGTCTGGATTTGTAGCTGCATCAGACGTAAGCAAGAACATAACTTTGGAAACAGGCATCAAAATTTCAGGCTACATCACAACCGAGGCGGGTGCAGCAGTTTTAGGCGCGTCGGTTCATTTCAGCACAAATGGTGGATACTATGGTTCAGGCTATTTCACCAATCAAGTAGGGTATTACTTCATAAATGTTCCAGAGGGAACCTACACTATAACAGCGGAACCAAGAACTGGCAACTATTCAAACCCCACAACACAATTCACACACTATAAAGAAGAAAACTTTGAAGTCACCCAAACAACAACCAAAAACATAACAGTACAAACAACCGATCCCCCAACGCCCACACCAACCACTATACATGTACCTTCAGAAGGAGGCGTAGAAATTTTCAAAATAGAGTCAAACAGCACATGGAGCAGCCTACAATTTAACAGCACAACCTTAACCCTAACATTCACCGTCACAGGAGAAACAGGAACAACAGGCTACACCAAAGCATACATAGCAAAAACCTTGACACCAACCTTCACAGGAGCAACAGTATCCTTAGACGGCAAAAGCACAAACTTTACAGTAGCCGAAACAACAGACTACTGGGTTTTTGAATTCGTTTACCACCACAGCACGCACCAAGTAGTAATAGACCTCGCTAAAGACAGCAACCAAAACACCGACACAACACCAGCAGCCACACCAAGCCAGAATCCATACGACATAAGCACTATTCCCGAGTTTACAACTTTAGCACTTATCGCAGGCATTATTTTGACCACCGCAACATTAGTAATAACAAGAAAGAAAAATACCCTCTTACAAACCACAAAATAAAATTGTAGCGCAAAAACTGCACTACACTTTTTTAAAAAAATAAGAAAAGAAAGAGATTTTATTTTATTCTTTTGGCGATGTTTGCAGTGGTCAGTGAGACTGTGCTTCTTAATATTAGAAGACCTGTTGCTTTTGCGGAGGCGTTGCCGACTATTTGTAGGCGGTCTCTGTCTTGGAGCATTAAACCAGCGGCTGTGGTGTCAACGGCCAGTAATGCAGTGTATTTTTCATTGTATTTTTGTATGGCTGTGTCGTATGCTTGTTGGAATGTTTTTCCTTCGAGTAGGGCATAGTTTGCAGCGTTTGAGGCTTCAATAAAATCGTTGATATACCACAGGTGAACCCAGTGCAAATCGTCATAGCCTAAGTATGCTTTTGCGTTAGAGTCAACTGCTAATGGTCCTAAGCCTAAAGCGCTTTCACAAGAAACTGTGCTTACTGCTCTTCCTTCAAATAACGAAGTGTTTGCAGCATCTAAAACAGGAACAATGGCGTTGTTTTCTTGACCGTAAATGGCGTATTGGCTTCCGTGGTCAAAATGGATTATGAAGTCAGGTTTGATGTTGTTGATTGTTTGCTCCACGTTAGCACGGTTTGTGTTGTTTGCTTGCAGGTCAGTTACTGTCCAGCCTTCAGCGATGGCTTTGTTTTTCGCTTGTTCTCCAGCTAGATACGAAAACTGTGTCGTATAATTGTCACCAGGCACGTTAGACCTGATAATCACAAGTTTTTTAGAAACTTTTAGGTGCCATTTTATGAGTTTTTCTGGTGCTAATCTCTCAAGGATTAATTTTGAAGTTTGAAGTGAAACTGTTTTGCTCATTGATTTTTCCTCCGTGCAAATTCGAGACGAGATTTTGCAAGTATTTTAGTGAATTCTTTGCCGTATTCGGTGTCGTTTTCTACTTCTTTGCGGAGTTCTTCAGGTGTGAAGGTTTTGGAACCGACAACTATTGCGGGAGTTTTTAGTTTTTCTTTTGGAATTTTTTTAATCCAGTCATTTACATCAGCCAATGCCAGATCCTTGGTTAGCTGCTGTTCTTTTTTCCTTTGCTCATCATATGTGTTCATAAGTTAAAACCAAGCTAACGATATATTGACTATCACTATATAACATCTACCAAAAAGCCGTACCACCTAAAACCTAAAGAGTCTATTAAACCAAGCAAATTAAAGCGTTAACACCAAAAATTCTTTTATAAATCTACACATTATTGAGTTAAGAGCGAAAATTAATGCCAAAAATAAAGTATAACCCCGAAAGAGTTCAAAAACAGAAAAGATTAATCGGTGCTGTAGCAGTGACCCTTTTGTTGGTCGTCACAGTTTTAGCGCTTGTTTTTAGAATTAACTTTATTGTTTGGGTTTTGGTTGATCTTGTTATTGCAGGTATAGCTAATTTGTTGCTGCGAAGAGTCGGAAGAGTCCCCCTATAAACAATAGCTGACCACATTCGAGGTTAAAAAGATACATTCAATTTCTAGATTTTTTTAAAAAAATAAAAAAGGAAAGAGAGATGATTTTATGGTCGTTTTCTTAGTAGCAGTACTGCGATTGCGATTGCAAGTATTATCGCTATGGCTGAGGCAGCAGTGTACAGTTCGAACGGCGGCATTGTAATTGACAGTGTTGGTGCAGGGGTTTCAACTGGAGTGTCGCTTACTATAGCAAAGGTTGTTGCAAAGGAGCTGCCATATGATTCGTCACCAAGGAAAGTCGCTGTGATAGTGTATTGTCCAGTAGCTTTTGGTTCCCATGTGAAGCCGAATTCTCCGCTGTAGCCATCGGTAGTTACGTCGCCAATGTGAATGTAATTGCCATTAGGATCAACTGCGTCTAATGAAACGGGTATGCCCACCATTGTGCGGTTGCCCCATATTCCATCAATTGGCATCTGCACGTGTAAGTATTCCATTTGTAAGTCCATTGATTCTTTGGAAACACATGGCGTGTAAGGCTGGGCAGGAGACAGGTCAAGGACAGAGCCTTTAATCATGATGCTGTTGCCTAAAGTGACAGCAACATCAGGTGCTGTTACGGTTGTTTCGCTTTGGCCTTTTCCGAAAACATACATATAACCGTCTCTTGCGCCAAGGGTAAGATAGCCATCTGCAACTGCTAATTGTTTAGCGTCTCTACCGTGTTGTCCAGCGCCAGAGATGCCTATACTCCAAATTTCTTCGCCTGTTGTTGCGTTGATGCATCGTGTTCTTAATCCTCTGTAGTAGGGCATTTCAGGTGAGTGTTTTGCATCGTAGATGAATATTTTACCGTCGGCAATCATGCCTGGTGCATGGTATGGCATTACTGTTGTGCCATTTTCGCCAGTGTAATGGCTTTCAAAAGGTGTTGGTGCTAAAGCTTCAAATTTCCAGTTTATGTCGCCTGTGTCCCAATCAATGCTGTAGATGCCTGTTTGTGCTACCCAGTAAATGTTTCCGTAAGCGGACATTGTTGAGTAAGTGCCCCATCCTCCGGAGTCCCATGGGTAATCGAATTGTTCAGTTCTCCAGACTTCAGTGCCTGTCCACAAGTCGTATGCGATGTAGTAGCCGTTAGCTGAGAGTACAGCAACTTTTCCGTGGTCAGCCAAGTTTGAAGAGGAACTGTATGATGGTTCATCGATAGTCTTGTTCCAGAGCTGTTCACCAGTAAGCAAGTTGTAGCTTACTATGGTTTGACCTTCATAGGCTCCACCAGCACTGACAGTAGTAACTACGGCGCCTGCGCCAGATTGCCAGTCAGTTGTACCTCCACTAGGTAAGTTGCTGCGAGCGTAGGTAGTGTTGCTTATGACGCGTTGTGCAAAATTTGTGTTTGTTCCTTGGGTTGTCCAGTTGATTAAGCGGTAGCGTTCACTGCCTGCTGCTGAACCTAGATCTTGTATTCCTAGGCCGTAACCGTTCATGTAGTATGTTCCGCCGCTGCCTGTCATCGGAGCTATAGATACGTTCAGAACCATGGTTCCAAATGTTGGTTCGTACTTTCGCAAGTAACCATTGCTTATAGAGAGCAAATAGGGCGTTTCAGTTTTTGGTTGAACTCCCGGTACTAGTAGAGAGCCTATTCCGTATTCGATTTGGTCAGGTGCTGATTCTCCTGCATATAGTTGTCGTTCCCAATATATTTCGCCTGTACGTATGTCGTAGCATTGCCAGTAGGTTGCACCGCTTGGTCCATCTTCAGCAGGTTTGGTAACAGTCTGGTAAGCTTTTCCATTAAAGATAATGCTTGGTTTAATGTTCCAAGTAGTGAGAGGCCAATAAACACTGTTTGTTCCTTCGTCACCACCTAAAAGTCCGGCTGTAGCGTATTCACGTTTCCATACTATGTGTGCACTGCTTGGTGCTTGAACCCATGGAGTGAAATCTTGACAAAGACTCCAGTAGGGATTTGTATCTGGATAATATTCATCCCAAGTTGAACCGCCTCCGGGACCTCTCCAAGGATAGTTGCCAATAATCGGCGCCCATTCTCTGAGTTCTGGAGCTATTGGTCTTGTCCAGTAATCCGTTGGCAGAGACATTTCAGGCCATGAATACACTAGGTCTTCTTGCACAGTTATTTTTAGTTCAGGAGCAGTATCTGGCTTGTAGTAGACTGAATCAGAATAATTAGTACCTCCAGAGGTAGCGTTTATCACTTGTCCGTCAAGGTATCGTCCAGCAGGATAGTAAACTCCTGGGAACTCGAATTTTATAGTCCAAGTTCCAACTTGGTCTGGCATCCATTCGAACCAAGCAGTGCCGTCGGCTACATAAGAATCCATTGTAACTACTTCTTCTTGTCCATCAGGTTTTGTCAAGGTTATAGTGAAGTCAGGATAGAACCTGTTTGCGCCTGGTGCAGGGGTAAGCCATATGTTGATTAAAAGTAGTTGGTTGAGACCTATTGGGTTTGGTCTTGCACTAAGGTGAGCAACAGTGTTAACTGATGCAGTGCTTATTCCTGATTGTAGAGGCCCAGGAATTGGCTGATTCTGGGCAAGGATTTGCGCTTGAGTTGGCAGCATTAGCAGCAAAGCTGAAGACATCATTAGTAATGCGATGAATAACGCGGTTGCTTTTCTTTTTTGTATTTTATAATTATTTTTCAAAGTTTTTTCTCCCATTTTTATAAGCAACCAATTTGGAGAAAAATTGATTTAATATCTTGTAACTGATGTTGTCAGTGATAGCTATTTTTTAGTAACGTTTTACAATCTAAAGTTACATAAGGAAGACAACAGGTTGGATTCAGAGAACCAAATTGATGTTCTTACTCGTTTAGGCTTAACATGTAATCAGGCCAAAATCTTTCTTGCTCTAGCCAAACTTGAACCATCAACAGTAGCTCAGATTGCAAAATCCGCAAATCTTGCAAGAGAAGTTGTATACCGAACTCTCCCTACGCTTCAAAAAATGGGTTTGATTACAAAGACAATCAGTTTTCCGACAAGATATAACGCAATTTCGCCTGAAGTTGCAGTAAAAATCTTGTTTAAGATAAGAGATAAAGAAACTCTTGAAGTTAAAGCTAAAGTGGGTGAATTGTTAAAACAGATGAGTCAACGATTAGAGAACATAAAAGATAAACAGATTATTTCTATAATCGGTAAAGAACGTGTTAGTATTTTTGCTAAAAGACAAATGATGACAACAAAAGTCAGTTTGGACACTATGATGACTTACCCTAGGTATCAGAGTTGGTTGTGTGCTTTTACGCCTATTTTCAAAAAGCTTTTAGCAAAGAAAGTCAAAATTCGAGTTATAGTACCATGCAGCAAAGTAAACGATAAGCAGCAATATTCGAGCCTCTTAAAGGATGGCAACTTTTTGGTTAAATTTATTCCAGACGAACTTCAAACCTTTGTTGGTATAATAGACGACAAGGACACAATGATTAATACTGGTTTAAACCAGTTTTCTTTTTACTGGTCAAATGATTTAGGAATTATTTCGCTTTCTAAGGCATATTTTGAGAAATATTGGGCGTATCCTGAAGTCAACACCAATTAACGCTGTTTTCTTTCACAGTGGGTAATCAAGTAAACCTTAAATAAATATTTCCCGAAACGGGTAGACATGGATGCAAAAAATATTGCATTATGTAGTCTTTTTGTGGCGGTAGCGATTGTTCTTGGCAGGTTTTCAGTAAATATTGGAGCTGGAATAAGCTTCTATTTCTGGGAAATACCCGTAGTAGTTGCTTTGCTACTTTATGGTTTTAAAATGGGTTTTTCAGTTGCAGCAATAAGCATTTTTGGGCAAGCAATATTTTTCCCTAAAGCAATTGGAATTTTTTTCCCGATATGGAACCTTATAGCAATGACAACAACAATAGTTGGAATCGCACTAACGCTTTGGCTAATTACCAGAAAAATTTCCAATGGTTCAAAAACAGGGAAAACAGGAGTTAAACTCTTAATCCTCTTGGTGTCTTCTGCAATTGGGGTAAGGCTTGCAATTATGCCTTTTGTAAATTTTTTTATGTACAAGTACATGTTAGCATTTGTAATTGGCAAAGTGTATTCTGATGTTTACGTAATGGCTTTGATTCCTTTTTTGATGGTTTATGATGCGGTCTTGGTTTTTTACTCTGTGACGATTGGTTATATTATTGCCAAAAGAGCCAACAGAGACCTAAAAATAGGCAATACTTTCCTTTAATCTGTAAACCCTTTTACAGGTCAAGAAAAGCATTGCGTACTGAGTAATCGACTATGTGCTGGCTTTTTTGTGGCAATGATGGTTTAACCTTTAATCAATAATCAATATTTTATTAATAGCTGAAGTGTACAAGTGAACAGTGTTAAATATCAATTCAACGCTATGCTATAGTGGTGACTATTATGAGCAGCCAGTTCGTTTGGGTCATAAAAAGTAACGATTTAGCTGACAACACAATTAAACAGGTTTCAGTTATCGGCAGAAACATTTTACTGATTAAACGCGAAGGCAAAGTTTATGCGCTTGCAAGCTACTGCCCACATATGGGTTGTGACTTGTCAAATGGCGAACTTAAAGGCA
Organism: Bathyarchaeia archaeon; assembly: GCA_050108115.1. GTDB lineage: Archaea > Thermoproteota > Bathyarchaeia > Bathyarchaeales > Bathycorpusculaceae > Bathycorpusculum. The sequence goes on from JBNIDP010000001.1 coordinate 1,497,452, forward strand.
ACCTTTTGGTTTGTCCCTGCCACGGCTGGAGTTTTGACATAAGAAACGGCGAATACCAAACCAACAAAGCAATAAAACTGCAAACTTTTGAATGCAAAGTAGAAAACCAAGACATCTACGTAAAACCACTCAACGATTTCTACTAACCAGGTCTCTTTCAGGAGCCGCCATGAGCAGTCAACAAGTCTCAAAAAAACATGAAAAACAGCGTATGCAAAACGCAGACGCCGACAAGTCTACGCTGTTCTCTGCTGACCTGATACGCACAATAGCCATATTGCTAATTATTCTTCTTCACGCTGCTGCCTTTCCACCAGAGATACCCGCAGAAATTACGCCTCAAGTGATGTACGGGTGGTTTACAGCTGACGTTTATGCCACTTTAGGACATATGGGTGTACCCTTATTTGTTATGCTCAGTGGTTTTTTGCTGCTTGAACCCTCAAAAGTTGACGAGCCGTTAGGGACTTTTTTCAAGAAACGGTTTAACCGTATTGGGTTGCCTTTCATTTTTTGGAGCATTTTTTACTTTTTTTGGAATAGCTATGTTCATGGAGTCGCGTTAACGTTTGATAATGCCGTTGAGGCAGCTTTTTCAGGGGCGTATGTACATTTGTGGTTTTTATATTTGCTTGTTGGGTTATACCTTGTTACGCCTTTGTTTAGAGTGCTTGTTAGGTATCTTGACTGGAACCGCTTCAAATACCTGATGGCACTTTGGTTTGTGGGCACGGTTACCGTTCAGTTAATCAATGTTTTTGGAAGCTTCAGTTTTAACCCAGTAATTTTTGTCTTCACAGGTTGGATGGGTTACTACCTTTTGGGCGTATTCTTGCAGAAAATTAATGTGCAAAAAAGCATTCTTGTGCTTGCTGCAGCCTTAGGTTTGGCTGGCGCAGTTTTAGGTGCTTATGTTTCAACAGCTTTAATTGGTGAAAGTGTCACCGTGTTTTTCCAGGATTCTTTGAGCTTTAATTTGATTGTCGCTTCAGCAGCAGTGTACTTGTTGTTGATTTCTGTTCCAGTAAATCGAATCCAAAACAGGTATGGCAAAGTTAATGCTGTGCTGCATTGGGTTGGTCAAAATACGTTGCCCATTTATTTGATGCACTATTTTGTTTTGGAAAGCTTGATGTTTGGGTTTTTCGGGTTTACCTTAAACGCGGCGGTGCTTAACCCAATAATCGAAATACCTCTGCTTACAATTGTCACTTTAGGTTTGACGTCATTGATTGTTTATTCGTTAAAGAAAATACCCTTTGTGAAAAGATTAATCGGGTAAACGCTTAACCTAAGCTTTTGATGGATGGTTTGCTCAGCTACCTTAAATAAGACCGTTACTGCTTTTTGGACAAAATAACAAATCATGTTTGAGGGGAACCCAGGATTGGATGAAGTCCTAGAAATGTTAGATAGAAACACTAAAAGATTACAAAATTTACTTGAAGAAACAAAAACTACCGCAAATAAACAAGCAACGGCTTACGCTCAGATTTTGCAGTCGCCGACAGCCACGCAGGAGCAGAAACTCAAGATTTTTGTAGCCAGAAACCTTGAACTTGACCGAATTGACAGGTTATCCTCTCAGTTAAGCTTGTATTATGCCCTTCAGATTTTTGCGTTCAAAGTTAAAGTGCTTGAAGTATCTGTTGGTAAAATGAACGAGCAATTAACTAAATCTGGTTTAATGGAGAAAAATGATGAGTTAGAAGACATCAAAAAGAATATTGATGCACTCAAAATTTTGGTTGAAGCTCAATATGAAGCTATGAAGCAAGTAAGGGAAGACCAGAATAAAACGTTAAACTATATACATTAACATCGTTTTGGGGCAATTAATCTGCCCTACAGCATTTTTTCATACATAAACATCTAAAATGCATCTTTGGGCTAACAGGAAATTTTAGCGATTAACTGCGCAAGCCTTTTTAAGCATTTTAGCCCCTAATCGCAAGTTCAGAATTATAAAGAAGTGTTTAGCGGTGCTGCCCAAAGTATGAGCCAATGGCATTCCAAACAAACACAAGAACTGATTGATACTTTAGAAGTGAATCCGAATAAGGGTTTAACTGATGAAGAGGCAGCAAAAAGGCTAAACGAGTACGGAAAAAACACTCTGGTTGAAGCGCATCAGACACGGTTTTTTGAGATTTTCAAAGAAGAAGTAACTGAACCGATGATTTTGCTGCTTTTAGCAATCGGTGTGCTTTACAGCGTTTTGGGGTTTGTTACAGGAGCCGGATTCACGGATGCCATAACAATTATTGTTATCATTGTGTTGCTTGTTTTGGCGGAAGTTTACAACGAGTATCGCGCAAAAAAATCAATTTCATCGTTAAGACAACTGGCGCCGCCAACAGCGCAGGTGCTTAGAAACGGTCAAACAGTAACTGTTCAAACAGTTGACCTAGTGCCCGGTGATATTTTGCTCTTAACAGTTGGGCAGCGTGTTCCAGCAGACGCTAGGCTCTTGGAAGCGTACGGTTTGGAAGTTGATGAATCCTCACTTACAGGTGAATCGTTCCCAGTTTCCAAAGATGCTACTATTCTTCTTTCAAGTGATACGCGAATAACTGACCAAACTAACATGGTTTTCACAGGCACTATTATTAGTCGTGGAAGAGCAAAAGCGCTCATAACAGCAACAGGCATAAAAACTGAACTGGGCAGAGTTACAGGCATAACTAAAGCAGGAAAAGAGCCTAAAACAGCGCTTCAACTTTCAATGAAGCAGCTATCAAAAACGCTTGTGTGGGTTGCATTGTTCTTCAGCATCCTGATACCGCTACTTAGTTACCTTCGCGGATTGCAGCCTAACCCAGCAGATGCAGTTTTATACGGGTTATCATTAGCTTTTGTTGTTATTCCAGAAGAACTTCCTATCATTATCACTATGGTTTTGGGTGTAGGCAGTTATGCACTTTCACGTAAAGGTGCCATTGTTAAACGTTTACGTGCCGCAGAAACTTTGGGGAACGTTACAGTAATTGCTACAGACAAAACAGGCACAATTACAGAAAACAAAATGCGAATCGACCACATGTACTTTGACGGCAAAATCAGCGGTACAGGAGCCTTCCATGAGAACGAGAAAGCTGCCCTGCGAACAGCACTATTAGCAAGTGACGGCATAAAACCTGACAGCACCACATTGGGCAACCCGATGGCTCAAGCGATTCTCGAACGCTTAAAACAGGACGGAATAAACGCCGCCACAGTAACTAACGGCTGGATTCTTAAAGATGAATACAGTTTTGACGTTAAACGCAAACTTGCTTCATACATTTACCAGTACGGCAACGCCAATATTGCCCTGTCAAGCGGTGCCCCAGAAAACTTGCTAGCAAACTCTACTAAAATTTTGCTTCGAGGCGAAGAAGCCCTCTTAACAGACAATATGCGTGCTGAAGTCATTTACGCTATGACACGGATGGCGCATGCAGGAGAACGGCTTTTAGCTTTTGGCTACCACCGAATTCACCAAAACCAAACAAACGACAAAAACGAAGACGTTGAACGAGACATCGTTTTCGTGGGTATTATAGGTTTTATTGACCCGCCCCGAAAAGAAGTTCAAAATGCCATTCGAACATGCCAACAGGCAGGCATAAAAGTTGTCATGATTACAGGCGACCACCCCGAAACCGCAAAAGCAATCGCCAGCCAAGTTGGAATAAACAGCAGCACAGTTCTAACAGGTCCTCAAATCGCGCAGATGCCTGATGAAAGCCTAAAAGAAGCATTGAAACACACCTATGTGTTTGCACGAGTTACACCTGAGGATAAGTTGCGGTTGGTTAAGCTTCTTCGAGAAAATGGTGAAATCGTTGCAGTTACAGGCGACGGCATCAACGACGCGCCAGCCCTTAAAGAAGCACACATAGGTATTGCAATGGGTGTCCGCGGCACTGATGTAGCTAAAGAAGCTGCAAGTATGATTCTTACTGATGACAATTTTGCAACCATCGAAACCGCCGTAGACCAGGGACGCAAGCTTTACAGCAACCTACGCAAAGGCGTACGATACTACCTAGCCTGCAAAGTTGCTTTGGTATCAATCTTTCTGGTTCCAGTAATGTTAGGTATCCCGTTGCCGTTTGCGCCGATACAAATCATTGTGCTTGAACTCTTTATGGACTTAGCAGCATCTGCCACCTTCGTTGCGGAACCCACAGAAAAAGGCTCGATGAAAAAACCGCCTACAGAAAAAGAAGAAAAATTCATGAATCAATCCATGACAAGAGGAATATTTGTTGGCGCTGTTAGCCTATTTGCAGCAGTAACAGCTACTTACCTGTTTACTTGGTTTATGACCCAGAATATGCCTTATGCGCAGACGGTTGCGTTTGCAACATGGATGTTTGGGCACATTTTCTTGGCGTTTAACTTCCGTTCAGAACAGACACCGCTTATTAAGCAGGGTGTATTGTCAAACAAGGTAATGCTTCTCTGGGCGCTACTGGCTGTTGTGGTGCTGCTTGTGGGAACAAACTTGGTGGTTGTTCAGGAAGCGTTACAGATTACAAGTTTAAGTCTTAATGATTGGGTATTAGTAATCGGGGTTTCGTTTGTTGCTACTTTCTGGATGGAGATTAGAAAACTCTTGCAGCAAAGCAACAACTTTTAAACCCCTAATTCATACATGAAAAGCAGCCACGGAGACAACAAAGTGCCGATAAAATATTTTGATGCTCCAGAAATCAAAAAGCAAGTAGACCAGCTTGCAGCAGAATGCGAATTTTACCATGTTGTACCTCAATTTGTGTTCTGTGTTCGAAGCAGAGGCTCAAAAGCCCGACGCACAATTGCACGTATTCATGGATTGGGAAAAATCTGGCAAGGTGTACTAAACCAACCACCAACCTACACCATTGAAGTTATCTCTGAGATTTTTGACAGAATGTCTCCTGAAGATAAAGAGCGTGTTTTGATTCATGAATTAATGCATATTCCAGGAGGTTTTAGCGGCGGCTTTCGACCTCACAAAGGTTATGTGGAACGTAAAAATGTTGAATCAGTATATAAGAAACTGCAGCAGTCAAGGGCTGCAAAAAAGCAAAAAAACCTGTTTTCCCCGTAAACTTTGCCGTTTTTTGCAGTACATTTTTAAACCACGCAATAAATGGGTATAGAAAGTTGTAGATTCAACAGCGAAAAATAAAAAACCAAGAACAGGCAAGTAATGTCGAGGTTAACTGAAATGCCTGCCTGCCAAAAGTTGAGGTATAAATTATGAAACACGTTATGAAAAGTTTAAGGCATAACGGAATTTATGTTCCCCCTTACGACCTTAAAGGGTTCTGTATAAAAATTCAAGGTCAACCAGTTAAACTTACAAGCAAGTCTGAACCGATGGCAGTAGCGTGGGTACGCAGAACTTTATCAGTTACAATACCGTCTCCAGACAATGTTTATACTAAAAATTTTATGAAAGAATTTCTTGAACAGGTTAAGAAAGAAAACCCTGACGCAAGCTACTTAACTACTTTTATTCCAAAGTATCTTGAAAGTATCGATAACCCGCCAGTAACACAAAACAACGGCGGCACTCAAAGGCTTGAAATTGATTTTAGCCAAATTAGAAGCTTCATTCTTGAGGAGAAAGCAAAGAAAGAAGCAGTAACCAAAGAAGAAAAGAAAGCTCAAGCTGAAGAACGCAAAGTAAAACGTTTAGAAATGAAAGAAAAGTTTGGTTACGCCGAAGTTGATGGTCAACGCTTAGAAGTAGCTAACTGGACTTCTGAACCATCATGCCTTTTCGCAGGTAGAGGTGACCACCCGCAACGTGGACGATGGAAAGAAGGACCCAGCCAAGAAGACATCACACTTAACCTTTCACCAGACGCACCTAAACTGGAAGAATGGAACGGAAAAGTCACTTGGGAACCAAACAAGATGTACGTTGCAAAATGGGTCGATAAACTCACAGGCAAAGTCAAGTACGTTTGGTTTAGCGACACCGCTTTCTTGAAACAGAATCGTGAAAAAGAAAAGTTCCAAAAAGCTGAAAACCTTGGCAAACAAATAGGCCAAGTTGAAAAGCACATTACTAAGAATCTTGAAGCAAAAGACCTTGAACGCCGAAAAGTAGCTACGGTTGCTTGGCTGATTTTTGCGGTCAACATGAGGGTTGGCGATGAAAAGGACCCCGATGAAGCTGACACTGTGGGTGCCATTACACTTCGTGATGAGCACATCGGTATTGAAGGTGACAAAGTTACTTTTGACTTCTTAGGCAAAGACAGCGTTAGATGGGTAAAAACAATCCAAGCCCCACCGCAGGTTATCAAAAACCTTCAGGAATTCAAGAATGATAAAAGCAAACAGTACCTCTTTGAAGGTATAGACAGCAAAAAAGTGTCAAGATTCCTTTCCGAAAAAGTGCCTAAACTCACAGCTAAAGTGTTCCGTACCTGGAAATGCACAAAAACCCTAAAAGAACAACTAGACAATAGCGGGGTAAGCAAGTCCGACCCGGACTACAAGAAGAATTACGCAGCCAAAATGGCTAACCTCAAAGTAGCAGAAGTAGCAAATCACAAACGCAAGATTCCACCCACGTTTGATGACCGCCTAAAGAAGAAAGAAGAAAACCTAAAAACAATGAAAACGCAACTCAAAGCTAAGAAAGCAGAAGGCAAAAAAACCGAATCCTTAGAGGCACGTATCGAAAAGGCAAGGCTGGACCTTGAATTAACAACGCTTACCCGTGAATACAACTTGGGCACTTCCCTGAAGTCGTATATTGACCCTCAAGCGTATGTTAAGTGGGCAAAGAAAGTAAAGTTTGACATAGTCAAATTCTATCCCACAACGTTACGTAACAAGTTCAGTTGGGCACTTATGGGCAAAACCAAAAAAGCAGTACCTGATGATGAAGTGACTGAGTGCACGCCAGCATGAGCATCAAAGAAACCGTTGACGGCGTCCTAATCACAGTTTTTGTTAAACCCAACAGCCCCAAATTCAGCATCCAGTTTGACGGCAACGAAATTGTGGTCCATGCTACTGAAGAACCAGAGAAAGGAAAAGTAAACAAGGAAATTCTCAAAGAATTAACAAGGCTTTTTCATGCTAAAGTTGAATTGGTTTCAGGTGCAACTTCACGTCAGAAACAGTTGGCAGTTTTTGGAGTTAAAAAAACCGATTTAGAAAGACTTTTAAATAAAATCTAAGAAAAGGGTGCTTACTGCATTTTGAAACGCAGTATTGCTGCTAAACCGCCAAACGCGCTTTTTAGCATTTGACCTTCTTCGGTTTCTGTTGAAATTACTTCGACATCGGTGTTTGAGTATTCGGCAAGTTGGGCTAAGTCGTCGATAATGTCAATTTTATCAACTATTGTCAAAGATGGCGCTGTGCATTTGGGGCAGGGTTTACTGGGAAGGCTTTGTTCGAATGTTTGCATGTTTTGGGTTTTGACAGTTTCTTGTTCTTGATCATTGCATGCGCCACATTTTATGGTAACACGCTGCATGTCAAGAGCCTCAGAAATCAAAAGCATTCGTACCTGACCTGACTGTAATGCTTTGCGCACTTCAGCTTCACCGTAAGTAATCAAGCCAGTGTCATGTCCAACTTCGTAAAGGAATTTTTGCATAATTTGTTTTTCTTCGATGTAGCGGACTTTTTTCATGATTTCTGGCGCTTTTTCAACAACTTCTTTTACGCCTTGCTCTTCAACATACGCAGTGTCGACAACGTCTAAGATTTTGCCTTTAAGTTGATAGTTAAGGTAATCGCCTTTCTGAAAATCATATTTTGTTGGGCCAGGACCGCCGAGAATTATGCCTTTTAGGTTGTCTATGGGCATGAATATTTCGTTTGCGTGTTCGCCGGCACGTTGGAAGTACTCGTTTAACTGCATTTCTCTAAGGCGTTCATAACGTCTAGCTGACTGTCCACCTGCACGAGTTTTACCTGCAACACCTGAATGCATTTCACGTACAATGTTTAAGTGTTTACCCGTCAAAGTGGCTATTGTAGCGTTTGAGGCATCTATAAGCATGATACCGTATGTTTCTTTTTCCCGCAACATTTCTTGCAGGTGTTCTGTGTGGAAGCGTGAGTCACAGCGGTAAAGGAAAATGCGGATTGGTTCAGGTGGAATGATAACCCATGATTCCATGCGTTCGGTTCCTGGTCCGCCGCCTTCTTGTGGAAGAGCACCACAGAAGATAACTAGTCCTTTTTCGCCTGGGTCTTTGAATAGTTTTAGTTTTTGTTGAGCTTTAACGATAGCGTCTAGAACGTTTTTGCGGGTAACGTTTGATTTGATGTTGGTTGCTGTGCCGTATTCTTCTCGTAGCAGGTTAAGGGCATCGCTGATTTGTTTGCCTGGCGGAACATAAATTGTAATTAACTCTGTGTGGCTGCCTTCTTTAGTGGCTAGCGTGTTGATTGCTTTTCTTGTTCTGTATAGCTCTAAGCTGTCTTTTTTTGCTGTACTCACAATAATTCACGTAAATTCGGATTGACTCTTTTAAGTTAGGGTATAAGAACAAAATAAAAGTTCCTACAGAAAAAGGAACTATGCTTTTGGTTTCTCGGTTGGGGCTGCTGCTGGTTCAGGGGCAGGAGCACCTATGGCGTCTCGTAGGTATGACTTGAATGGACCCAGTTTACCTCCATAGTTGCCTGCAGAAATTTTGACTACGCCTGGACAGTTAATTGAAGCTGTAACACCGACTTGCATTGCTTTGTTAACTACTTCTAAGGTTAAACCGTTAAGGACAATTTCGAAAACGCTGTTTACGCCTTCTGGAACAACTGTGTCAGAAACGACTGTACGCAGTGTTGGGCAGTAAACTTGGTTTGTTGACGCTTTTAGTTTGTATTTCATTGAGCCTGCTTTGCTTCCTGAACGGCATACGCCGCCGGGGAAAGGCATGATTACGTCGGGAACTTGTGCCCTTATTGCGTCGACTGCTGCTTCGGATGCTGCTAAAGCTTCTGGCTGTGTTTTAGCGAAAATCATATAGTTGCCGCCTGCAACTGCTTCCATAGCGCCAAAGCCGTCTTCAACAATAAAGTTGCCTTCCATTACTGGGATTTTCCAGCATTTGCGTCCGCCAACCATAGTTTTCTTTTGGTAACCGTCACCAAAATAGCGGAGGCTGCTACCGATGTTAAGGACACGTTTACCTAGTAAACCGTTAAATGCAGCGGTTGAAGGGCAAGTCATGACACATTGTCCGATACGACCCATTAGTTGACCTTTTAATTCGAAACGGTCACGGTTATAAATCTGGATTAGTACACCAGGTCTTTTGTCTGGTGTTTGGTCTGCTGGAACTGCGCGTTCAATGGATGCTTCTGCTGAGGCAGCAATTACGCTTGTGGCAAAACCTGTGGTGATGCTTCCAGCGATTTGTGCCCATTTCTCGTTTTGGGCTGTGATAAGAACTCTTCCCACCCAAAGCGGGAACATTTCAGCGAAAGTGTCACTTACTTGTACAGTTTGACCTGCGGCTGACTTTACAAGAAAAACTTTTTCTTTATCGTCATAACCGGTAATTTCAAGCTTGTTAGTGTTTGATGACATGGAAGAGACCTTGGATTCATTTGGAACTTGTATAATTTAAGAGTTTTTGTAAAAAGGGGACTGTTTATTCGAGTTTAAGCGTAAAATGTTATTAGTTTGTGCATTTGACGCTTGTTAGTTGCTTTATCAAAACGTTCAGTTCTAGAACAGTGCGTATGGGTAGAACTGTTTTGAAGGATAATATCTGCCTTTGATGGGTAACTGGTTTCCGCAGAATTTGCAGTGCATGTCGCTGGTTAAGTTCCATTGGGTGATTTCAAAGCCGTTTCGACGTATTACTGGTTCTCTGCATGCAGGGCAGTACGTGTTTTCTGCCACGTGACCGGGCACGTTTCCAAGGTAAGTAAAACGTAAACCTTCACCTTTAGCGATAAGGTAAGCATGCTCCAAGTCATCTATGGGCGTTGCAGGAATAGTGGTCATTTTATAGTCAGGGTGAAAACGCAACAAGTGAAACGGGGTGTCTGGACCTAAATAATCGTTAATCCATTTTGCCAACCGCTTTAATCGGTACATTGAGTCACCCATTTTTGGAACAATAAGGTTTGTGATTTCAATGTGTACACCCGCAAGTTTAAGTTCTTTTAAAGCTTCAAAAATCGGTTTAACTTCTGGCACTGCTGAAACTGTCTTGTAAAATTTTGGGTCAGCAGACGCTTTGAAATCCACAGTTACCGCGTCAAGATACGGCGAAACGGTTTTGACTGCCTCGGGTGTCATGTAACCGTTGGTAACAAACGTGTTGAAGAGACCTTCTTGATGGGCAAGTTTTGCAGTGTCGTAAGCGTACTCCATAAAGATGGTGGGTTCAGTGTAGGTGTAGCTGATGCCTTGACAATCAGCTTCTTTTGCTAACCTAACGATTTCTTCAGGAGGCAAAAGGTTGCCGGCAACGTCTTTGTCTTGGCTTATCATCCAGTTATCGCAGAATTGGCAACGGAAGTTACAGCCTGCCGCAGCAACTGAAGCCACTAACGCGCCAGGGTTAAAGTGAGAAAGAGGCTTTTTGCCGATTGGGTCAACCCCAAAAGAAACTGCTTTACCGTAATTTAGAGTGTATAATGTGCCGCCTTGGTTTTTTCGAACCAAACAGAAACCGGTTGAGCCGTCGCTGATTAAGCAGCGTCTTGCGCATAAGCAGCATTTCACTTTGTTATTTTCTTGGCGTGTGTAAAGCATTGCTTCATGAAGCGACATGTTCAGTCTTCACCAAATAAGTGAGCCACTTAAAGAAACTCACTTCATGAATTATGAAAACATTTTTCCATATAACTTTTAGCTTGAACCTTTTCTGCATTAGATAAAGCATATACATAGTTACCGCTTACTGTTTGTATTCATGTGAGGTACAAGTTTTGGCGAGAACGGGCAAGGAAGAGCTTGAAGGAATCACACTTAAAGTGTACCTTTACGTGGTAAAAAAGAAGGCGCCAGTGGGTACACGTGAAGTTACACGGGGTTTAAACCTTAGCAGCCCAAGCGTTGCGTACAGGCACTTGGAAAAACTTGAAACACTGGATTTGCTTCAAAAAAATCAATACAGCGAATACACTGTTAAGCAGCGAGTGAATCTTCCAGGGTACATGTGGGTTGGCAGGCATCTTGTGCCAAAAATGCTGATGTACTCAACAATTTTTGCGTCCATATTAATCGTTGAACTTGTGGTATTGGCACTACACTTCACAGTTGAAACCTATGAGTTCAAAGTCTTCTTTGCTCTGCTTATTTTGATAACCTGTTTAGCGCTAGTAGTGTTTGCTGCTGAGGGATTAAGGCAACGAAAAAGAAAAGCAGTATTAATTCAATAGAAACAGGTTAAAAAAATTTTTAGTAGCAAGAGGATGAAATTGGCACAAAATTTCTATACCTCAACGTATCGTTAAGATAAAACAGGATTACCGGCAACTAACTGGCAAGAGTGGTTGGAGTCTGACAAACAAAAAGTTCATAATCATTTTAGCCGTGTTTCTGGTTTCAGTAACGCTGGTGTACTCAATAACATCATTAGGAAACAACCCAAACAACCAAAAAAATAAGCTTGCCCGGGTCGCCTGCATGGGTGACAGCATCACAGAAATTACAGGTTACCCCGAAGATTTACAGGAACTCCTTGGCAACGATTCGGTTGTAGGCAACTTCGGCGAAGTGGGCGCCACAGTGACTTTTGCTTCGGTTCACCCGTATTATTTTACTGAAACATATCCTGACGCGGTGGATTTTCAACCCACAACAGTCGTGTTAATGCTGGGAACAAATGATGCACGAGCAGACACTTATGAATTTATAGACAACTTTGTTAGCAACTACAAAAAAATCATTGAAGGAATTCAAGATTCAAATGACAGTAGCAAAGCACAAATCTACCTGGTAAAGCCTCCTCCGATTCTGGAGAACAGCTTAAACCTTAGCAGCACAGCGTTTGTCCAAGGAGTAATTCCCAAAATAGAACAAACCGCACAAGAGTTAAACCTGCCAATAATTGACCTTTACACTCCACTGCTAAATCACCCAGAATATTACCTTGACGGTGTTCACTTAAACAGTAAAGGCGCCCAGTACATCGCAAACCTAATCTTCGAAGCCATAAAAAACCAGCAAATTTAGCCAATGAGTTTTCTCAAAATTGGCACTTTACGCATCAGCAGAATCAAACCTAAAGTAATGAAAAGCGTAACAACCGCTATTAAGGGGATTTCTAATGCAGGATTTAAAGTTGTAACGCTTAAGGTAAACCCAAAAAAGCCTCTTTGTAAAGACTCCAAAATAATAACGTGAAGCAAGAAAATCGGTAGCGTGTTTTGGCCTATAGCTTCTATGAGGCGTCTTGCGGCTGGATGATTTTTGCCAGGCCAATCAGCTGGACGAACTTTTATCAGAAGCATAAAGAGGGCAATTGAACCAACAATTACGTTAGCGGTTAGGTAATCAAAAAAGAAGTTTTGTTGCTCCATGTAAGCTAACGGGTAATTCATTAGCCAGACGCCAAATATTGTCCAAACAAAACTTAACGCCAACAAAGCATATAGCAGGGTTGAGCGGACGTGCACTCTTTGCAGGTATGCACCTAAAGCAAAGTAGCCTATCCACCCAATTATTAGAAATACCAAAGTGTAAAGCGTGTAAATGCCTGCTAACTGTATGATGGGCACAACAGCTACTGCCAAAAACCAAAGCAGTATTAGGTATCGTAGAACATTCCAGTTGCCGTTACTTATTATAGCCCGAAGAATTGGTGTAACCAAATAAAGACCAACTATGAGGTACAGGAACCAGAAATGAAAATATGAACCGCTAAAAACCCCGAAAAGAGTTGCCTCAGCAATATTGCCTAAAGTTAAAGGCTGCTGGCTAATAAAAAAACCCCAAGCCAAATAGATGATGGTCCAAAAAGCAAAAGCTAACCCAATGCGGCTTAACCGTTTCTTTAGGAAAACACGGATAGGTTCCTCTAGTTTGCGGGGTTGAAGAAGTAATGAACCGCTTAACATGACAAATAGAGGAACGCATGACAAAGAGATTGTTTTGTAAATGACAGCGGTCCACCAGTAACCGTTGGGAACTGGTGACATTTGGAGAGTTTCGTTTGAAGCGTGAAGTAGGATGACTAAGAAGATGGCTAAAGTGCGGATAAGGTCAACTGGGAAATCAACTTTTTCTGAATCCCCGTTAACCCATCCGAACATGTTAGCACCTAAAGCAGAAGTTAAATACAGAATTCAACCAAGGGTATATAAAACTGCTTGAATAAAAAAACAAAAGTAAAAAATGAGAAAATAACACCTAAAAAACTATAAAAAATGCCCAAAAAACAGACCCGTTCAAAACCAAGCCATAAAACAGTTTGAAAAATTACGTGCCCAAAAATGTGCAAGCTGGGTCTAGATATTGATCGGCGCTGTCTATAGCCCTTCATTATTAAATGCTCAAAACAAAAATGATGCGCCTTTTTAGGTTAGTGAGAAGTGCCAGCTTTCCCGAGTTCACGCGGCCGAAGACCGCACTACAGTTGGGAACGGAACACGGTTTAACTTCTGAGTTCGGAATGGGATCAGGTGGAACCCGCGCCCTCTGGCCGGCATCAACGCATTACACTTCAAAAGAACCATATATACCTTTACCACACAAGACACAAAACAACAACCACAAAAGAGCCTTTTCATGCTCAAAATTTTCATCGATAAACCTATTTGCAGCCTATTTGGATGCTATTAGAAACTGTATGCAGAAACCTATAGAGGGTCTATACTTTCAAAGAGAGGTAGGCTCTGTCCAGTTCAAAAATACAAATCACTATGGGGGGTAGGTGCTAATGGCGCAAAATCAACCCAAAAGCATGTTAAACCGCGTTTAATTGTTTAATTGCTTATTTAATTTTTTCTTTTTACGCATAAAAGTTAATTAGTCAATAAATGAAATATCACAGTTGAGTATTAATTGGTGAAATTGTTAAGTGGCACTTGAAATACAAGAACTCCCAGATGTTATTAGGGTTATAGTTCTTTTAAATTTGAGCAAGGGCGCTAAAATAAAAAAAGATGCCCTGAAGAGCAAAATTGACCGTGTCTGCGTCAGCTATACTTGTATAGAGATGAGCGAGCTAGACAAGGCATTAATCGAAATGTCCAATGAAGGCTTAATTCGGCAAGAAGACGGGTATGTGCAATTAACAACTCAAGGTCAAAAACTAGGCAAAGAATGGGCAAGCCTTCTGTTGAAAAAAGAACCAATTATGGAGGTCGTCGCAGGTCTTGTTGACGGTTCAGTGACAAGTCTTGTTGTTATACTTTCAGCGTTTATAGCTACTTTGACAAGTACGTCAACGTTTCTTGGCAATCCAAGCGCTGTAGTCTTTGCTGCTTTCTTGACATTGAGTGCAGTTGCAATCACGAACTTTTCAAGCTTTTTGCTTGGAGGTATCACTGAAGACCTTGCTGACATTATGACGTTGCAAACGTTGATGAATTACAGTTTAAGCGACATACCTGACAAAAGGGAACGTGATAAATCTTTGATACTGGTTCATAACCTGTTCACTTTGCTGGGTAAAGAGATTCACCGTTCAAACCTTTACGCGGCAATAATCTGTGGAACCACCACTTTTGTAGCAGGCATTATACCTATTGCTGCCTATTTGCTGCTTCCACCAATCATCAACATGGTGGTATCATTAACTCTGGTGGTTGCCATTGTCGGCATCTTCCTAGTTAGATACCGTTCAAAGAAAACCCGTGTCAACTGGAAAGTAACCATGGCAGAAACAGCGGTCATCGTAATAATAGCAACTATCGCTTCACTACTGCTTGGCGCCGCATAAAATCAACGTGGAAACAGGTGCAAATGTTCTTTCATCATGCACTTATCCATAACCACAATGAGCCCCGCTTGTCTTGCAGCCTTTGCAGCAACCTCATTTTTTATTTCAAGCTGCATCCAAACAACAAAAGGTTGACCATACCGCTTTTTTAACTCAATTGCCTGCTCAACAACTGATGGTACAGCCTGGCTTTTACGAAAAACCTCCACTACCTCAATGTTTTTTGCGATTTCAGGAGGCATTTCAAGTAGGCTGTTGTAGCTTTTACTGCCTAATGCTTCATCAATTGTTGGATTTACGGGTATTATACAGTAACCGTGCTGTTTCAGATACGCTGCTACTCGGTGACTTGGTTTTCCAATAGTGTTAGATAAACCAACCACTGCTATGGTCTTGTATTTTGTTAGGATTTCTTTAATTTGCTCTTCACTGCTCATTTTTTCGCCTTCAAAACATTTTCTTAAGGAGTTTGGCTTAAACTTAAGTCAAAGTACTGCTCTCGACTGTTACGCAAAGCAAACACTCGAACTGAATCCCCTACTTTGCGTTTATGAATCTGCGCAATTAAATCTTCTATTTTACGAATTTCAACGTTTTCCAAACTTAAAATAATGTCGCCTTCAGCCATCCCAGCAGACGCAGCAGGGCTTCCCCTTGACACCTTCGTAACCAAAACACCATGGTCAACAGGTAAACCGTAATAGCGAGCTACATCAAGAGTCAAGCTTAACCCAATTATGCCAAGCCATGCACGCTTTGGCGCACCTTCCGTAACAATGCCGTTTGTGCATGTTTTTGCGGAATTTATTGGAATGGCAAATCCGATGCCTTGGGCGTAAGGTATAATTGCAGTGTTAATGGCGACTATTTTTCCTTCTAAATCTATAAGTGGGCCTCCACTGTTGCCGGGGTTAATGGCTGCGTCTGTTTGAACAAGATTCTCAAAAATTCCTTTTTGTGACTCAATGGTGCGGTTAATGGCGCTAACTACGCCGCTTGTGACGCTGGGTCCCCCTGTTAAACCAAAGGGGTTACCTATCGCATAAACACGTTGTCCAACTCGAAGCTTATCAGAATCCCCAAGTTCAGATGCCTGCAAATTGTTACCGTTAACTTTTATAACTGCAATATCGTGAATGGCGCAGGAACCAGTTATTGAGCCTTGCAGAACTTCGTTGTTCCAAAGGGTTATGTTTATTTTTTCTGCGCCGCCAACCACGTGATTGTTTGTTAGGATTAGGCCTTGTTTAGCGTCAATTATGGTGCCTGAACCCATGCCTCCGACTGGTACGGCTTGATAAAAGATGTTGTGCACCAGTTTTACTGTGCTTATGTTCACTACGCTTTTGCTTACTTTTTCGATAATGTCTAGAACAGCTTTTTCATCGTATGACGACAAGGTAGGCTCCCTTAGTTTTTAGTTAAATTTGGGCTTTAATAAACGTTCAAGCTGGTATTTGTAACTGTAAATTATTAGGGTGGTTGGCAGACTTTTATCGTTTCGGCTTGGCAAAAAGCGCACTCTTGAGCCCAGTCTTTAGCCATATCTTTGTGGCATAAATTGCACATTAAGCCTTTTTCCCGAATGGTTCTGCAGGTTTGACAAAACAGCATCATGATTTCGCGTTTTTTCTCAGGTTCTTTAACTAAGAACGTAACCATCTGGTCAATAAGTAATTGTACTTCTAATGTTTTTTCTATTTCAAGCAGGTTATTGCCGCGGTCACGGTTCATATAACGGCTAATGGCTGATTGCGACAAACCTAATAGTGCCGCAGTGTCCTTTTCTTTAAGTCCATGTTTTTCTACAATATTTCGTGCCATTATGGCTTTTACTGCTGGTAGGACTGTTTTTACTCCGACTTCGCATGGTAACAGCAAACAATCACCTGATTATCGGGTAATTTATGGGGAAATCTATTTAAATTTGACGTCTGTCATACCTATGACACATGTCATAACGGGGCTATCAAAAAATTGCAAAACATTTGCAACTTAATCACTTTACTCCTTCACCCGTCATGGCAGTGCCAAGAGAGGGGAAATAATGGGAAATGTAGTAACGCCGATAAAAAACGGCGAAAAAAAGAAGGACCTAACAGATCTGCTTTCTACACTTGATTCTGAATGCCGAAACTGTGCACCCGTGTCACCACTTGAATGCATCGGTCGATGCCACGTATACAAACTAAAAAATGAATTACGACAACTTCGCGACACAATGGATAACCCTAACTTCATTAAAGACCTTTTTAACGTTCTAAAAAATGAAACCAGATTTCATATTTTGCAATCAATTGTTAAGGGAAAATATTCTGTTAGTCAGATTCAACAGGAACTTAAAAAAACTGGTCACACTCACAGTCAAGACACTATTAACGTAGAGTATTTGCATCCATTAATGCAAGTTGGTCTTGCAAATCAAGCTAGAGATGAATACTATGCAACCAATTTCGGCGGCAGATTAACAGAATTGCTTTGTGATTTTCCAGAATATTGCATGGTGCTTCCTGCGCACAGTGAATGTTACGAAGAGACCCTGCTTCAAGCATTGCTTTCTGGACCCAAAACCTTTGAAGCGATACAAGAGCTTATTTCGCCAAAAATTACTTCCCGTATTCTAAAGCGTTTGCGTGAAGTCGACTTAATTGAAACGCCCAAAGAAAGAGACTACATATTCTTCTTTAAATCCAGACGAGACCCAAACAAAGAAACCCTAACACCAACAGAAAAAAGAGTTTACGAAACCATAAGTCCAGACGGCACTTCCGCTGGAAAATTAGCCAAAAAAACAGGGCTTTCAATTCGAAGAACCTACAAGTACCTACGGGGATTAAAAGGAAAGAAACTTATTTTCATGCGTAGAGCACCAAAAACGTACGGATTAACAGCAAAAGGAGAAAAATTAGCCATTGTTCTTGATGGGCTTCACCTGTTGGTAGAAGAAACGTGGAGTTCATCAAAACACGTTTTTAACGCTGGCGAAAATGATTAACGGCTTTTTCTTTTTTTTGAAAAGTTATATTTCAGATAACTGAATTAATTCTAAACGGTTAAGTTGACTAAACGGTCACTAAAGCCTTCTTTGCTGGAGACTTAATTTATGGGTATCATTCCTGAAGACAAAAAAGAACTTTTAAAAAACGATTTTAAACAACTGGTCAATCCCGTAAAAATTGTTATGTTTACCCAAGAAAATGAATGCGGCTCGTGTAACAGCACAAGAGAGTTAGTTCAAGAACTCGCTGCTTTAAACAGCAAGTTGTCTGTTGAAGTTTACGATTTTGTTGCTGACGCCGCTAAAGCTGAAGAATACAGGGTTACAAAGATTCCAGCTTTGGCAATCATTGGCGCTAAAGATTATGGCGTAAGAATTTACGGGTTACCCTACGGTTACGAGTTCCCTGCATTGCTTGACGCCATAATAAACGTTTCAAAAGGCACAACAGACCTTTCAGAGAAAACTAAAAAAATCCTTCAAGATGTCAAATCGCCTGTTCACATTCAGGTTTTTGTTTCCATGACCTGCCCACATTGCCCTGTAGCCATCGCTGTTGCGCATAAACTAGCAATCGAAAATGACTTAATAACAGCCGACGCAATAAGCGCAAACGAATTCCAAGACTTAGCCATAAAATACAATGTTATCGGTGTTCCTAAAGTAGTAATTAACGACAAAATCGATTTTGTTGGCGCTGTTGAAGAGGACCTGTTTGCCGAAAACATACTTCTATCAACCGTTTCTGAACCCTTAAAGAAATAAAACAAAATAAAAAAAATAAATGCTGAAGCGGGGGTTTAGTGTCCTCCGCAGCCGCAACCGCAGCTTTTGGTGTCTTCGCCTTCGTGGTGATGATGGTGTTTGTGGTGTTGGTCTTCTGAGATTTCAGCGTTTAGGTAAAGTTCTGGTTCTTCTTCGAACATTTTTTTGCATCCTGGAGCACAGAAGTAATAGGTTGTTCCTTTGTAGTCTGTTTTCCATTTTGCGGTTTTCTCGTCAACGTCCATGTTGCAAACTAAATCTTTTGCCATAAAATTTCACCTCCATATGAATAGTCATCGTGTAACTTAGAGTTTTGGTTTGAATCTCCTTAGCAGTGAAGCGTTTGTTACTACAGTGACTGAGCTTGTTGCCATTGCTGCAGCAGCGTAAACGGGGTCAAAGAGCACATGCAGTATTGGGTAGAATGCTCCAGCGGCTAATGGGATGAGTATTATGTTGTAGAAGAATGCCCAGAACAGGTTCTGCTTGATTTTACGCATCGTAGCCCTACTCAACTGAATACTCACAACTACATCCCGCAGGTCATTTTTGATTAGCACTATGTCTCCTGTTTCTACTGCTACATCTGTTCCACTGCCAACCGCAATGCCAATGTTTGCCTGAGCCAAAGCCGGCGCATCGTTAATTCCGTCACCGACCATTGCTACAACTTTGCCTTCCGCTTGCAGCTCCTTGATTTGGTTTGCTTTTTCATCAGGCAAAACTTCGGCGATTACGCGGTCAACGCCTGACTGTTTTGCTATTGCAGTTGCCGTTCTTTGATTGTCCCCTGTTAACATGACCACTTCCAAACCCATCTGTTGAAGCGCATGTACTGCCTCGCTGGAATGCTCTTTTAATGTGTCTGCAACCGCGATTATGCCTGCAAACTTGCCGTCTACTGCAATAAGCATAACTGTTTTGCCACCTTCTTCAAGAGTCATCATTTGTTGTTCAAGTTCGCTGATGTCAATGCTATTTGTTTCCATTAGTTTTCGGTTTCCAAGCAGTACGGGTTGATTGTTGTATGTTATTTGTACTCCAAAGCCTGGAAGTGCCTCGAAAGATTCAGGGTCTTCTGCGGCGGTTATGCCTTGCTGGGTGGCTTTTCGGATGATAGCTTCGCCGAGGGGGTGTTCAGAGTTTTTTTCTGCAGCCGCCGCATACCGCAATAATTCTGCTTCAGGGATTAGTGCGATTATGTCGGTTACTTCTGGTTCTCCTTTTGTGAGTGTTCCCGTCTTGTCAAATACGACGGCTTGAAGCTTGTGTGCTGTTTCGAGGGCTTCGCCGCTTTTGATTAGGATGCCATTTTCTGCGCCTTTCCCTACACCAACCATGATGGCTGTTGGGGTAGCAAGTCCCAATGCACAAGGGCACGCTACAATTAAGACAGCTATAAACACGGTTAATGAGAACACATAGGTTTCGCCAACTACGAAGTACCATATTAAAGCTGAAATGGTGGCTGTAAGTATGATTGCTGGGACAAAGTATCCTGCTGCAATGTCAGCAAGTCTTTGAACTGGCGCTTTAGAGCTTAAGGCGTCTTCAACCATACCGATTATTTGGGCAAGAACAGTATCTTTTCCAACTTTGGTTGCTTTGAATTTGAATACGCCTGTTTTGTTTAGGGTTGCGCCGACAACTTGGTCGCCAACTTTCTTTTCAACTGGAATGCTCTCGCCAGTTATGACTTTCTCATCAACTGCTGAATAACCTTCAATAACGGTTCCGTCAACTGGAATTTTTTCGCCAGGTTTAACAAGAATAATGTCACCAACCTGAACCTCTTCCACGGGCACTTCCTGTTCCACGTTGTCACGGATGACGCGGGCAACTTTAGCTTGCAGACCCATGATTTTCCGTATAGCTTCTGAAGTTCGACCTTTGGCAATAGCGTCTAAAAGTTTGCCTGCCAAAATAAATGACATAATCATGGTTGCAGTATCAAAGAATACGGCGGCATCTCCGAATATTCCCGGCAGAAAAGTAACGACTGTGCTGTATATCCAAGCGGTGGATGTGCCCATGGCTATTAGGGTGTCCATGTTGGCGGTTTTGTTGCGAAGTGCCTTGTATGTGCCGACGTAAAAAGTCCAGCCTACAATAAACTGGACGGGTGTTGCAAGAAGAAACATTACGATTTTGTTTATTTCCATTGGTAAAAGTGGAATCCACATCAAAATCATGATAGGAATTGTTAATGAAACGCTCGCAGTCAAAAGAAGTTTTAATCGCCGAATGTGACGTTGGCGTGCTTTACTTTCTGAGTCAATGTCTGCGGTTTTTTGGGTTTCAATAACTTCGTAGCCCGTGTCTGTTATGGCTTTTTTTATAGCTACATTGCTTATTTGTTCAGGATTATACTCAACTGTAACCTGCTCAGCTGCAAAATTAACAACTGCGTTGTAGACTCCTTCTTTAGCGTTTAGAACTTTTTCAATTGTCTTGGCACAGTTTATGCAGGTCATTCCGCCTACAGGTATGACGGCTTTTTCGTGAATTACTTGGTAGCCAATGTCGGTTATGGTGGCTTCTATTGTTTTTTGGTCTACAATGTCTGGGTTGTAGTCTATGATTGCTTTTTCAGCGGCCAAGTTAACTGTTACATGGGTTACACCGTTTAGTTTTGAAGTGTATTTTTCAATTACTTTAGCACAGTTTATGCAACTCATGCCACCGATGTTGAGAACAATTTTTTTGGTTTTTTCCTGAGCCATGTTATTTTGCCTGCTTGTCCGGTGTTGTTATTTAGGATTGGCGTTTAGCCAAATATAAGTATATCTGACAAAGATATATCTTAAATAACATTAAAAACTCTCAAAACAATCTCTCGATAAAGAGCTATGCAAAAAGATACCCCTTCAAGGCTTTGATTCCTATGATTACAATTGACAACATGCAAAATATTTGAAGGATAAAACATTCTGTTGGAGATTCTTGTTCCAAAATTTGAAAAGCGCGAAAGCTAATCAAAAGTAGGCGAGTTTCTCTTAAATAAGTAAGCAACACTCTTTGGAAACCGAAACTTCGAACGTATGAAAATTAAAATGTTAAATAGTTAAAGAACCAGCCTAAAGTAACAAGTGTAACTGCAACTACAACACCTAAAGCAAACAGCAAGTTTGCAACAAAATTGAACCTTTTAGTCTCGAACTTGCCTGCCAATTTCATTCGCTCATAAACCATAATGCAAAATGACAGCCAAAAAGCCCCAAATAACCAGCCGCCCACTACATCGCTTAGCCAGTGAACATTAAGGTAGACTCGGTCAAAACTTACAAACGCAACAATCAAGCCAAAACCTGCCAAAGCTAAAATTTTTGCGCGTTTGCTAGTGTTCCAGTTTAGCAAGGCGTAGTAAGCAATTAAGCCTATAAAGACAATAACGCCTGCGCTGTGACCGCTAGGGTAAGAAAAGCCTGAGCCCAGCAAAAGTTGGTTTGCTGGTCTGGCGACTTGGTCAATATTTTTGATGATTGTTACAAATAAGGCCTCTCCACCGATGGCTGTTAAGAGCAGTAAGCTTTGGGGTTTGCGTTTTTTTATGAAAAGAACGGTTGCTATCACCAGTGAGGCTGCAACTATTATGGTTGTGTCAAAAATTATTGAAAGTGCTTTTGCTAGAAGAATTGACGTGTCCGTGTGGATGGTTATTGTCCAAAGGTTTACTGCAACGTCTATTGATTGGAAGTTTGCCTTGTAAATTGAGAACAGTATGAAAACAGCAAAAAAGATGATGCATGCTAATGTTGCATTTCGGCTTTGGCGTAACGTGTTTGTTTTCAATTCGTTTCAATTCTCAAATTTAAAACAGTTAAAGTCTGGAACAGTAAAAGAGTCCAAGCTAGCTGGTGTTCTGTTGTTTAAACAGTTTAACCTAAACGTTTAATGATATGATACCCAAATTCTGTCTTAACTGGGTCAGAAACTTGACCTTTCTCAAGCTTGAATGCAGCTACTTCAAAGGGCTTTACCATTTGACCTCTTCCAAAAGTGCCAAGATCTCCACCCTTTTTACCTGACGGGCAAAGAGAAACTTGTTTGGCTATTTCAGAGAAACTTTCGCCTTTGTCTATACGTGCTTTTACTGCCTGAGCTTCTGTTAAAGTTTTTACTAGAATGTGGGCGCAACGTACTTTATCTGACATAAACAATGTTTAGCGACGTGTTTGCATATAACTTTTTTCTTGAATCTGCCTTGAAATGTTGAGCTTAACTGTGGAAAAATGAGATTTTTTGCGTGGCTTCCATAAAAGTTGAGCTAATGCAGGTTGTTTCTGCTCACATATTATCGATGTTTTGACGTTTAAGTGTTAATTTGCTTAACTAACTATTTTTGCTACTTCGAACTTCGAAGTACCGTGAAAGTAATTGTTATAACAAAAGCTGGCATGCTTAACATTATGCGAAAAACCCTATCATTGACTAACATCGATAAAGACCCAACTGTTGATGCTGAATTAACTAAACAATTAGCCAAAGCTTTAGTCGAAGTTCTGCAAGACTTAGAAGAATAAGCAAAGCAAATACAATATTTTTAAATTACTCTAAAACTTAGAACTGGTCTATGCATGAATGGGCCTTAGCTGAAGCAATCCTGACTGCAGCAACACAAATCGCACAAAAAGAGCAACTAAAAGAAGTCACTGAAATAACAATCCGCGTAGGCGAACTTCAAGATGTTGAACCTGAAATTCTCAAGTTTGCTTTAGGAGAAATAAAAACTGGTTTGTTCAAAAATTCTGAGTTTGTTCTTCTTAAAGCTGAAACTGAACTAAAATGTCGTGTTTGCGGAACCAGTTGGCAATTCAAAAAAGAAACCCTTGACAAAGCAACCGCTGAAGCTATCCATTTTGTTCCAGAGGCGGCACACACTTTTGTCAAATGTCCCAAATGCGGTAGCCCCGATTTTGAAATAGCCAGTGGACGCGGCGTTTGGCTTGACAACATTCAAGGAGTCAAATAACACAAAATGATTGACCCACGAGTAAGCGTCATTAACCGTCGCCTTGCAAAAGTGAAACGAATTATAGCGGTTTCAAGCGGTAAAGGCGGCGTTGGAAAAAGTATGGTTGCAACCACACTGGCGCTAACTCTCAAAAACCATGGTTGCAAGGTTGGTCTTTTTGATTTAGATTTTACAAGTCCATCTACTCATGTCATATTAAATGCGCAGGTTACCGTTCCACAAGAAGACAAAGGTATAGTGCCCCCGTTGGTAAATGGGCTTGAGTATATGTCGCTGGTTTATTTTGTAGGTGAAAACCCTGCTCCATTGAGGGGAGCAGACGTTTCCAACGCTTTAATTGAACTGTTAGCCGTAACACAGTGGGGAAGCCTAGACTTTTTGGTTATTGATATGCCTCCTGGAATCGGTGATGTCATTTTGGATTTGTTGCGTTTAATTAGCAGGGTTGAATTTTTGATTGTTACGACTTCGTCGCTTTTGGCTTTTGAAACAGTTAAGAAACAGGTGACTTTGCTTTGCGAATTAAAAGCACATGTCATTGGTGTTTTAGAAAATATGAAGCAAACTTCCAGTTGCAACATAGAGGCAGAAACTAAAAAGATTGGGCTGCATTTTCTTGCTGAAATCAGTTTTGATTCAACTGTTGAAGATGCTATTGGGGATGAAGCTAAACTGTTAGAGACAAGTATTGGTCGAACGCTTAAGCGTGTTGTTGAAGAAGACATTTTGGTTAAAGGATGCCGAGATTTTGGGGCAGATTAAGGCTGTAATTTTTGATTATATCGGAACAATTGTAAACTGTACTGGTTACAGTATGGCTGCTTCAAAAATGAAGCTTTACAACTCGATTGTAGACGAAGGCTTCAATGTTGATGTAAACAGTTTTTTGGAGGCTTACAGCAGAGCACACGAAAAATACCGTGTTGTCCGCTTCAAGCAACTTCGAGAGGTAACTAACGCGATTTGGGTTGCTGAAGCGTTAAATGAAATCGGCTTCAAAGTAACCCCTGAAGATGCACATATCAAGGCTGCGTTGAACTTGTTTTTTAAAGATTTTATTGATTCATTAAAGTTAAGAGCGGGTGCAGTGAAACTGTTTGAGCAAGCAACAGCCCACGGCAAGGTTGGTTTGCTTTCAAATTTTACTTACGCGCCTGTTGTCTATTTTAGCTTAGACCAACTGGGTGTAAGCAAATACTTCAATACAGTGGTTGTTTCAGAAGATAACGGTTGGAGAAAACCTTCAATACACATTTTTAGAGACATTTTAGACCGCTTGCAGGTGAAGGCTGAAGAGGCGGTTTACATTGGAGATAACCCTCTTGAAGACATTAAAGGTGCAAAAGACATGGGACTTAGGACAATTTTTGTTAGGTCACAGTTTTATTCTTTGAAAGATTTAACGGCCTGCAGTCAATCAGCCGAGTTTACTGCCAAAAACTTACGCGAGGTTTTAGATGTTTTTGGTCAAATAGTTGGTTAATTTTACCAGTTAGTTTTGGAAAAAATTTTATATAACGAATCCGCGACTTTGAGTTATGGCTCCTAAATATAATCGGAAAAAACCAGTGCAGTACAAGCCTAAACCTAAAAGCGGCAAATCAAAAACACCATTGATTATCGTAGTCGGTGTTGTGGCTGTAGTGTTAATTATTGCTGGCGTGTATTTTGTGGGTGGATTTGGCACAAATGATGTTACCCCCTCAAGTGGCGACCCATCAACAAGTCCTACCCCTACTCCTACAGCAGTACCTACTCAAACACCTGCAACAAGCAATACACGAGTTGTTTTGCAAACAAACATGGGCAACATAACGCTTGAATTGTTTGAAAATAAACCTGTCACAACAGAGAATTTCCTAAATATAGTTGCTCAAGGAAAATATGACGGCACAGTATTCCACCGAATAATAGATGGCTTCATGATTCAAGGCGGCGCAGTCAGTAGTGACGTCCAAGAAATAAATGACGAAATAGGCACCTATAACCGTAACCTACCGTACACAATAGCTATGGCTAAAACCGATGCCCCTAACTCAGCAACAAGCCAATTCTTCATTAACCTAGTTGACAACGGTCCTAACGTTATCGATAATGATGGTACCACATTTGACCAAACTTACACTGCTTTCGGACAAGTAGTCGAAGGACAAAGCGTGGTTGACGCAATTGCAAATGTTCCAGTAACTACCAACACGTACACAGGCGAACTCAGTCAACCAACACAGACAGTAACAGTAATTTCAGCAACAATCATTTCTTAGGCACAATTTCCTTTTCTTTTCTAATTTTTTAAAAATTCTAAAGATAAAAAATGAGCCGCTTCTTTGGGCAATACTCATAATAACATCTTTTTTAATGGAATACTAAAGGCGAAATTTATGGTAGACACACAAGGTTCAGACCAATACGTTAATGGTGTAAAAATTCTACTTCACACAAGCATGGGCGATATAACCCTGCAGTTACGCAATGACATGCCAATAACTACAGGCAACTTTAAGAGTTTGGTTCAAACGGGAACATTTAATGGTACAATTTTTCATAGAGTCATTAAAGGTTTTATGATTCAAGGTGGAGACCCAACCGGCACTGGTTATGGTGATCCATCAATACCGGATATTAAAGATGAATTTACAAAGAAAAACTGGAACGACAAGGGTACTATTGCTATGGCAAATGCTGGTCCAAACACAGGCAGCAGCCAATTCTTCATCAACTTGGTTGACAACAATTTTTTAGACTCCAAGCATCCCCAGTTTGGAAAAGTTGTTTCTGGCATGGAGGTTGTTGAAGCAATCGGCAAAGCCAAAACAGACAGAAACGACAAACCCATCAAAGAAGTTGTTATTGTAGAAGCATCGATAGTTTAGACAAAAACAAAAAATTAAGAAAAGCTACTTTTTCTTTTCTTCTTTAGGCTTTGAACCGATTTCTACAACAAGGATGTTAACTTGATAGTTTTTACCGCCTGACATCATTTTTCCTTGCGCATGATAACCGCGGCTGCCAGTTTTGAAATCTTTCTTGCCTAATAGGAAATTCATTTTTTCTCCGTTTAGCTGGATAGTAGCCATATCAACATCGTTGCTCATTTTTCAAGTCACCATATCTTCTGATTTAATCAACACGTTGTTGCTTTTCACCTTTTCGCTAACCAAAAAAGCAAGAGAAGCAAAATCGGCAAGAATAACGTGTTTTTTCAGGACCAGACTGTTTTTAACATGCTTTTGGGTTGATTTTGCGCCATTAGCACCTACCCCCTTTAGTGTTTTGCAGCTTTAGGCTAAAAAAAAGTGTTAGGTAGAGTCTACCCCTACTCAATTTTATAGACCCCCTATAGGTAACTGCAATGAGTTTCTATTTGGAGCCTAATAGGTTGATATAAAAAGTAAAGTAGTGGTTTACTTTTTGAGGTAGGTTACGCTTGTTGGGAACGCTATTTCTATGTTTTCTTTTTCGAATGCTTCTTTTATGGCGAAATTGATTTTTTCTTGAGTAGCCAAGTAAACGCCCCAGTCTGCTGATTGGACATAGTAGACTACGAGGAATTTTAGGCTGAAGTCGCCGTATTCTGTAAAGTTAACTCTGTCGAGTTTTGCGTTTTCAGTGTTTTTAATGATGTCGCCTATGATTGTGGGGATTTTTTTAAGTTTTATTGAAGGTGTGTCGTAGGTTACGCCCATGGTGAAGGTTATGCGTCTTGTTTCGAGTTTTCTAAAGTTTCGGATGCTTGCTGAGGTTAATTCTTTGTTTGAGATTACAAGTTCTTCGCCCTGCAGAAGCTGGATTCTAGTTGCTCTTAAGCCGATGCTTTTGACTGTTCCACTGTAGTCGCCTACCACGATGAAGTCTCCAATTTCAAACGGATGGTCAAAGTAAAGCGAGAATGCGCTGAAAACGTCACTTAGGGTGCTTTGAAGTGCAAACGCTACAGCGATACCGCCAACTCCAAAACCGACAAGGGTAGTTTCCAATGCTCCTTGAAGGTTAAGTGAATTTAGAATTACGACAAATGCTATAACGAAAATGGCTATCGTAATGACTTTCTTTAGGATGAACATTATGTGGTTGCTGCTTTTTCCGTTCGATAAGGCGGATGTTTTGCTTACAAACCAGTCAGCTACAACGTTTGATATTCTTGTAACTGCATATGCTGAAAGCAGGACTTGCGTAACTAGAAATACGCTGTTTAATGTGCCACTGTATGGTTGAAGAACGGTAAGTGGCGATAACGAGTATTCTATGCCTAAAACTATAATCATGATAATAATGATTATTTTAACGGAAGCTACAATGTTATCATCTAAGGTTGTAGCGGTCCTTTTAGTCAAGTTGCCGACGTATCTGCTGATTATAGCGTATGAAGTCCAGCCGACAAGACCCACAATACCAAGAATAATCAGGGAAACCAAAATTTCAGCGTTTCCAGGGCTAATGTTTAGTGTATGTTGAATTGCGTCACTAAGAAAGTTTGCAGTAGGTATAGGTGTTGGAGTTGGAGTAAGTGTAGTTGTAGGAGGAACTGTTTCGTTTAGACTCATTTAGCTTCAAAACCCTTCTGTTTAGCGTCTCTTGACTTTAAAGGATTATGAGCGCCATTAAGTAACTCAACATAAATAAATTTACTTATTAACGGAGGGAAAAAGACTTGAAAAGCTGCTCTTTTTACCGTTACGACCGCTGTGTCGGCTTTTTTAGTTGCTACTAATAAGGGGTGGGCTTTCAAAAAAATAAAAAATAAGAAGAAAGCAGCTTATTTTGCAGCTGCCTTTGCAAGTTTTTTAAGAATTGCCTCTTTAGCGATTGTGTAAGCAATTGAGTAGTCAAAAAGACCATCTTTTGCGGCGGTTGCACGGTTAATCATTTCTGTTTCAGTCTTAATCTTTAGTTTACCGATAGCTAAAGCGCCAATACCGAAAACGCCTGGTTTTAATTCGATGCCGTCATCGTTGGGACCTAATCCTTCAACACCAAGTGGTTTAATGGCGTTGATGTCTCCGACGATTTTGCAGTTTGGTGCAGCATCAATATCTGCTTTGCTGAGAAGTTGTACTCCGCCTGCGCCTGCTGAAAGAATAATTTCTGCGTCTTTAACTGCTGCGGCTGTTTGTTCTGGTTTGCTTACTTCGACTACTTTGACTCTTTGTGCGCCAACTTCAGCGTTGATTTTGTCAGCGATAACTTGGCCTTTTGCGAGGCTGCGGCTTGTGATTGTCACGTCTGCTTTTTCTGCAGCATAAATACGCGCGGCTGTTTGACCAACTGGACCAGTACCTGCGAGGACTGTTACTTTTTTGCCTTCAAGGTCGCCTAATCCTTTTTCTTTTGCTGCACCGAAGGTTTTTGCTACTGCTGCTGCGGCTGTAGAGTATCCGCCTCTTGGGTCTACGATGATGCTGTTTCCCCATGGGGCTGATTTCATGGCTTTTTGTGTGGCCGCGACGACTTTTTCTACTTCTTCAAAGTTGCTGCCGTTAATGAAGATTTTAGTGTGTGCAGCACCCAATGGGCCTCTTGGGAAGAGTAGGTCAAAGACGATTTTTGGGGCGTCTTCGCCTGTGACGTTTTCAAATTTAAATATCATGGAGTCTGGGAAACAGTCGACTGCTACTAGCATGTCGAATGGACTACAATATTTGTCAGTGTCAAGGAAAACAAAAACTGTTTTGAAACTTGGTTGCGCCAATTTTTTGCACCTAACCTGTTTGGAATACAGTTTAACAATTTAAGATTTGTCTATCTTTAATGGCGCTAAACGTCGGTTGGCAACGTAAATCAAAAAAGCAGTGCTGTAACTAACTGTTGCTGAGGCAAAAGGCATTGTTTGAGTTAGACATACCAGGGTTTGGCATGGTTAAACTGGATTATTTGGTTACAGATTATACAGGTACTCTTACCCTTGACGGCACACTTTTGCTGGGGGTAAAAGAGAAAATTGAAGCGGCAAGCAAATTTTTAGAAGTAATAATTTTAACTGCTGATGCATTGGGCACAGCAAAAACACAGTTGACAAATGTTCCGTGTAGAATCCAGAAGGTATCAGGCACAAACTTAGACCAGCAGAAAGAGGATTTTGTGAAACAGTTAGGAACCACAAAAGTGGTTGCAATAGGCAACGGCGTTAATGACGCTAAAATGCTTAAAATCGCACGTGTTGGCATCGCAGTTGCAGGTGATGAGGGTTGCTCAGTTAAGGCTTTAACATCCGCAGACGTTTGCGTTAACAACATTTTGGATGCATTTGATCTGCTGTTTACGCCTAAGCGATTGCTGTCAACATTACAGTTTTAAAATGAAACTGCAAATTGTTGTTGCATAATTTTTTATCTTTCGTTTACTTGTCGATTAGGCGAGGCTTAAAAAATTGACAGATGTTGTTGATAAAGGCTTAAAGAAGTTCGGCATAAACGTGTCTACCCCCGTTTTAGCTGTAATATGCATAATTTTTGGTGTTGTGCTGTTTATTGTTCCTGAACTGGTAGGTTACATTATCGGCTTGTTCTTGCTGATACAAGGTACAGTGCTGCTGGTTGATTACTACAGTAACACCCGCTACCGTAACTACCGATAACCCAACAGTACAGTACTTCTAAAGACAAAAAACATATAGATGCCTTAAGGCATTCAACTTTTTAGTTTTAGCGTTACCATTATTTAATAGGGTTGACTTTAGAGTAAATCTACATTAACTATCACAGAAGGCACACGTTACTTGTCTTTAAACGAGAATTTAGAGAAACTATCAAACGCCTGCGGAGTAACAGGCAACGAAACCCCTGTTCGAGAATTATTAATCCAACTCATGAAACCATACGTTGACGAGATAACTATCGACAGACTTGAAAACGTCATCGCTATAAAGAAAGGTAAAACTGGAGCACCAAAAATTATGCTGGCCGCCCACATGGACGAAGTCGGCTTAATGGTAAAAACCATAACCAAAGAAGGCTTTCTACAATTTTCAAAAATGGGCGGCATAGACGACCGCATTCTGCCAGCCCAAAAAGTAGCCGTTTACACCAAAAAAGGCGTTTGCCCCGGCATAATTGGGTCAAAACCACCTCACATCCAAAAAGAAGAAGAACGCAGAAAAGTCATGACTTTTGACGAACTATTTATTGATGTAGGCGCTGAAAACCGTGAAGCCGCAGCAAAAATGGGCATATCCGTCGGTAACCCCGTTGCTTTTGACGTAAAATATGTTGCTTTAAACAATGACTTGGTTATGGGCAAAGCTTTTGATAACCGAGCTGGCTGCCTTGCCATGGTTGAAACGCTTAAAATTTTAGGCGAAACAGACTGCACTGTTTGCGCCGTTGGCACTGTTCAAGAAGAAGTTGGGCTTAGAGGTGCAGGTGCAGCGGCTTTCGGTGTTGACCCAGACATAGCCATAGCCTTAGACGTAACCGTTGCAGGAGATGTCCCAGGAGTCCGCGAGTTTGACACCAGCATAAAAACAGGCAAAGGTCCAGCCTTAACAGTTTACGATTCAGGATTAATCACTCACCCCAAAGTATTACGGTGGCTCTTAGATACAGCTGAAGAAGAAAAAATTCCCGTTCAACTTGAATCGGGCTTACCTGGCAGTACTGATGCAGCCAGAATTTCTTTAACACGTCAAGGCATTCCAAGCGGCACAATATCCATACCAACACGTTACATACATAGCGCAGCTGGCGTGCTAAACCTAAAAGACCTGGAAAACTCAGCTAAATTATCTGCAGCAGCAATCAAAAAAATATCTAAACATTTCTAAGGCGGTATATTGATGTCTGAAGTATTAGGTGAAAAAGCCGCAAAACGTCACCTTGACGGTTACAACTGCTCTCAGGCAGTTCTTTTAACCCTTTATGAGCACATGAACCCTCAGGAAACAAATTCAGTTATCCCCAAAATTGCTACTGGATTTGGCGGCGGCATGGGGCGATGTGGAAGTGTCTGCGGAGCATTAACTGGCGCAATTATGGCTGTTGGCTTGAAATATGGCTCAAACGAAATTGACCCCCAAAAGAAAGCAGACACGTACCAAAAAACCCAGACGCTTTTTAAACTGTTTGAACAGCAACATGGAAGCGTCATGTGTCATGACTTGATAGGGTGTGATTTGTCAACGCCTGAAGGTTTAGCAAAAGCAAAACAGGAAGACGTGTTTGAGACGGTCTGCTCAAAACTCATCAAGTTAGTTGTACAAGATTTTTTTGGGCTTGAAAAGCCTTAAACCAACTTTTTGTTGTTTTGGGGAAAGTGTTTTTAGAAGTGTTACCTCAATAGGTAGGCGTGTGAATTTTGGAATGAGTGCAAAACAGTTTGAAGGGAAATTCGAGTTTTTAGAACACACTGCGGATGTGTATGTTAGAGCCTATGGTGCTTCAATGCAGGAGGCTTATGAGAATGCGGCTTTAGCTATGTTTGAAACTATTACTAAATCTTCAAAGATTGCTCAAAAAGTAGAAGAAGTCGTAACGGTGGAAGCGGAAGACCAGTACGCTTTGCTGTATAATTGGCTTGAAGCCTTGCTTGTGAATTCTGAAACCAAAGGTATGTTGTACTCAAAATTTCAAATAACAGAATGGACTGAAACAGCGGACTCTTTTAAAATTACAGCCCACGTTTGGGGTGAAAAGTTTAACCCTAAAAAGCATGTTCAGAAAGTAGCTGTTAAAGCAGTAACTTATCATTTGATGGTTATTATAAATGAGAAAGAAGGAAAAGTAATTTTAGAGTTTATTTTAGATATTTAAATTAAATTTAGTTTTTTTAACTCTTTAATCATTTCTTCAACAAGTGGTTCTGGCGGCGTGTCAACAGAAGTAGTTACTGAAGTAATGATTGGTACTTTCTTTTCCTTATAATAAACAAGCAAGGGGCTGGTTTGTTCTTGATAAACTTTAAACCTGTGCTTAATAACTTGCTCATTATCGTCTGCACGTTGGTAAAGTTCTCCGCCGCATTTATCACAGACACCCTCAACTTTGGGTTTAAGGAACTTTATGTTGTAAACGTTGCCGCAGTTCTTGCAGACTCGCCTAGAAGAAAGCCGTTCAATAATTATCCAGTCAGGCACATCAAGCAGCAAAACAACGTCAAGTTTAAAAATTGCATCCAAAGCTTTTGCTTGCTCAAGCGTTCTTGGGAAACCGTCCAAGATAACACCGGTGCCTTCAGGGATTTTAGATAAATGCTGTTTTAGAACTTCAATAACAGTTTCATCAGGAACTAACGCGCCTTTTTCCACGAAACTCTTGACTTTTCGTCCTAACTCAGAGTTTTCTTTAACCTGTGCACGGAAGATGTCTCCCATGGCAATAACTTCGACACCAAGCTTGGCTTTAAGCCTAGTTGAGTACGTGCCTTTACCTGCGCCTGGTGCTCCAAAGATAATAGCTTTCACTTTAACTCTCTCCGGTGGCTGCTCTTCTTTGAAGTAGACTTAATAATTAAATTTATTGTGTATCTTGGCATTTTTTATGGAAACCTTTATGCATAATTAATCTCACTCAACGCTACGGAAGGGTTATTGCTTGCACACTAAACAAATCGGAAAAAACCTTTACCTAATAGACCTTGAAACAGGCGGATACAAAAACTTCATCGCAAGTTACGTTATAAAAACCGCCAAAAAAATAATGCTTATCGAATCAGGACCAACCAGCTCCGTACCCAACCTGCTTTGTGGATTGGCTGAGTTAAAAATAAACCCTGAAGACGTTGACACAGTCGCATTAACACACATTCACCTTGACCATGGAGGCGGCGCAGGAACCTTGCTTAAACATTTACCAAACGCCAAAGTTCTTGTTCACCCAAAAGGCATGCCCCACATGGTTAACCCAGAAAGACTTTGGCCTTCATCACAATCTGTGCTTGGCTATGTAGCTGAAGTTTTCGGAAAACCTGAACCTGTTCCCCAAGACCGAATAGAAACTGTAACAGAAGAAACAATAGACCTTGGTGACGGCGGCAAACTGACAATTTTTGAAACTCTTGGTCACGCTTCACATAATCTGAGTTTCCACGAAAATCTAAACAACGGAATCTTTCCAGGCGACGCCGCAGGCACATACTTCCCAGAATTCAATGAAGTTTCCCCAACAACCCCGCCACCGTTCTATCTTGAATCTTCAATTGCTTCACTTGACAAACTAATCAGTTACCGACCCTCCGTGCTGTATTATAGCCACTTTGGAAAAGCAGACGATGCAGTTCGACGGTTACGCGGCTACAGGGCACAACTGCTAATGTGGGACAAAATCGTTCAAGACGCAGTTAAACAAAACCAAACCTTTGAACAAATCACTGAACGTGTTCTTGCTGAAGACCCAATCATGAATCGGCTTTCAAGCTTTTTACGGGAACACAAAATGTACTCAAAAACTGCAGTAGAAAACAGTCTGTGTGGTTTTGTGGAATACGCCAAGAAAGCTCAAGCAAAACAACAGGTTTCCTAAAAGTTTTATAATATCTCCTTCTTTTCTGTGTAGCTGGTGAAAAATTTTTGGGCGAAGATGACGGACGACCAGCACCAGAGCATGTTCCTCTGGAAAAAGTGAACGATTACATTTGGAAAATTCCAAAATACAAGCAGGCAATGAACGTTCCAGGCATGATTTTTGCCAATCAAGCTTTACTGGAAAAAATGAAAACTGACCGAACCCTTTGGCAGTGCTCCAACGTTGCACAACTTCCAGGCATATACAAGCATGCTATTACGTTGCCGGATGGTCATGAAGGCTACGGTTTTCCTATTGGAGGCGTAGCAGCAACAGACTACAATGAAGGTGTAATTAGCCCCGGCGGCGTCGGATATGACATTAACTGTGGCGTTAGGCTTTTAGCGACCAACCTTTCCGAACAAGACTTAAGACCACACCTACCAGCTTTGGCAGACACCATTTTTCGAAATGTACCCTCAGGATTAGGCAGCCGCAGAAAAGACTTCTCAATCAGCAACAGCGAATTAGACCGCCTAAGTGTTGACGGCGTAAACTACTTGATTGAACGTGGTTTAGGCTGGAAAGAAGACGCTGAGCACTGTGAAGAACAAGGCTGCATGGGAAATGCTAACCCTGACATGGTTTCCCAAACCGCAAAAAACCGTGGGTTAACACAAATCGGAACCTTAGGTTCAGGAAACCATTTTCTTGAAATTCAAAAGGTCGACAAAATCTTAAACCCAAAAACTGCTAAAGCTTTCGGCATAACCCATGAAGGTCAAGTAACCGTCATGATTCACTGTGGTTCTAGAGGTTTTGGACATCAAGTCTGCTCTGACTACTTGCGTGTAATGGAGCATGCAGTGCAAAAATACCATATTGAGGTTCCAGACCGCGAACTCGCATGTGCACCCGGAAATAGTCTTGAAGCACACAATTATTACCAAGCAATGGCCTGCGCAGTAAACTATGCTTTTGCTAATCGCCAAGCCATCATGCATTGGGTACGCCAAAGCTTCCAGCAAGTGCTAAAACAAGACGCAGAAAAACTCGGCTTAAAACTTGTTTATGATGTTGCACATAACATCGCTAAAATCGAAAACCATCAAGTTGAAGACGGCGTAACAAAGAAGGTTTGGGTTCACCGCAAAGGCGCCACACGCGCTTTCCCGCCTGGACACCCAGATGTGCCTGCAGGTTACAGAAGTGAAGGTCAACCAGTACTTATTCCAGGCAGCATGGGAACCAGTTCATGGGTTCTAGTTGGCAGCCAAAAAGCTATGGATTTAACTTTCGGCTCCACCGCCCACGGTGCTGGACGCATGATGAGCCGCAGCGCAGCTAAACGCAAATACTGGGGCGGAGAAATTAAAACAGGCCTTGAAAAACGCGGCATAATTGTTCGAGCAGCAAGCCCAATGGTGTTGGCAGAAGAAGCTGACCCAGCCTACAAAAACGTGGATGTAGTTGCTGAAGTTAGTGACCAAGTTGGTATCGCTACTAAAGTGGCGCGGCTTGTACCTCTCTCAGTGGTTAAAGGCTAAATTTAGCCTCATCTATTTTTCTTCATTTTTCTTTTTCAGGTTTTTATAGTCTTATTTTGGGAAATAGTATATCTGCAACCTAACTCAAACCAGTATAACCTATTACATAATTGTGTGATGGCAAACAACTGGTGCACTAAAGGAATGCATGGTGCTGATGGATAAAAAGCAGCTAAGACTTCAATATTCCGGTTTTATCATTTTTGCAGCGCAAATTTTGAGCATTGTAACCGGCTTAGCTTACACTTTGCTGATAACCCGCAGCATGACCCCTGACCAATATGGTACATGGACAAACATTTTTGATTATACTGGTTACTTTTTGATTTTCAGCACGTTTATTCCTTTTTGGGCAACCCGTTTTGTAGCAAGAGATAAGGAAGGTTCAGTAAAAACAAGTACAATCGCAAACTTGGTCATCGCGTTAGGTTCAATGGCGATTTATTTTCCAACTATAACACTTATCGCGCAGGCAATTGGTACAGAAGTATACCTGCCAATTTACTACATATCTGCCTTGTACATTTTAGATACAGCGTTAGTAAATAATCTTGAAGCTTGTCTACGTTCGTATAAGCCTCAGGCAATCGGTTACGGTTTACTGATACATGAAGTTGTAAAAGTTGCATTAGCTTTTGGCATTATTATTGGTTTAGGCCAACTGTTCTTGGGGGCAATTTTAAGTTTAGTACTTTCGATGCTAGTGCAAGTGTTCTATTATGTTAAACTCTTTGGCGCCGAGTTTAAACAAAAAATTCGTTGGGATTACTTACGTGAATGGATTAAAGGGTCCACACTTATTGCTTACAGCACTGCAGGAACACAAATCTTATCCTTTGTCCTTGTCCTGTTGTATTATTATGGAGGGGCTGAAACCCGCGCTTATTATCAAGCCGCATTTACGTTTGCAAACATTATCACGTACGCTTCATTTTTAGCCTTTGCATTATACCCTAAACTGTTAAACAACAGTTGTGCAGACGAACACGTGGAAAGCTCTTTTAAGTCAGTCATGATGTTTGCAATTCCTTTTGCAGCCTTAATAATGGTTATGTCTGCCTCATTTTTAACGGTGCTAAACATAGAGTACGCTGTAGCATGGCCAGCCTTAATCATGTTAACCATTGATACCGTCATAGTTTTAGTTTCAACTTTTTACTCAAACCTTTTAATGGGCGCTGAAAACTTTGATGCAGACGGAAAAATACCCTTACGACAGCTGCCTAAAACTAAAATTTTCAAAGTTTTCTCTTTATCGTTTATTCAAGCGGCTATTTCATTGCCTATAGTTTATTTTGTTTTAACAACAATTCCAGCTGGACCCGTGGAAGCGGTTGTTTACGTGATTGCAATAAACATTGGCGTGCACATTTCAAGTTTTCTCGGTTTGTACGCGTTAATGCACAAGTCTGCACGGTTGCCAGTAGCGTGGAAAAGCATGGCAAAATACGTTTTAGCTTCAGTAGTTATGGGCTTAATTCTTTATGTTACGCCTTACACAACAACGTTGATGCTGACTCTAATTAAAACTGCTGCGGGCTTTGGCATATACATTGGCTTGATTTTATTGATTGATAAAGAAGCACGTAAACTCCTTAAACTGATAATCGCTGAAATCAAGGGTTCAATAAACATGTTCATACTAAAAAGAAACAACACAAACCAAAATTCAAGCCAAAACAACACTTTAGATGCTAAAAATTAATATTTTCTATTTAACTCAAAGAATCTAAACAGGTTTTCGTCGTAGGGTGCCTAAAATGAAGGACGAATGTGGAATCTGCGGCAGAGTAATGCGGACAACCTATATGCGGCAGTGTCAACGTTGCAAAAAAATGTTCTGCCGTGACTGCATGACCCCTGACGTAGCCACCGGTGACCCAAACGCTATGCTGTGTCTTCACTGCGCCAGCCGAATCGTCCAGCCAACAAAAAAATCAAAGTACACGGGATTAACAAGTCACTTAAAATTCCGTGGCGCCTTCACCAGCATGGTTAAACTTTCCTTCGCACGAATTGACGGGTTAATCGGCACTAATTTGCCTATGGCAGCATACCGTGACCCTTTATGGTGGAGCAATTCATGCACAAACGCCCAAAGCAAAGCATGGATTGAAGCTGGTTGGGAAGTAGAACAAGTCAACTTTAAAGAAGGCAATGTCTGGTTCAAAAAAGTCCGCGATGCCCCCATCAAAAAAACTAAACGCAAAAAACTTGAAATCACCCAGCCCTTCACACCTGTTCCGGTGCATCCAACGCGTAAGCCTCCATCTAAGACAAAAGTCTCCAAACTATATGCTAGAATCAAAAATCTTGAACGCCAACGCCAAATGGGTAAACCCATAAGAGGCTTAGGTGGTTCACGTCCAAGCTATGAGAAACGTCTCTATAAGTCAGACAAAAAACCACAATAACCCCCTTAACACTAAGTTAAACAGGGTCCATTGTCTTGGCGGTAGAACAAACAGTCACTATGCCGATTACTGAAACGTATGCAGATTTGAAGGCTCATTTTGAACAAAAAGGCTGCAAAGTCACATCTGAAACTCCGCCTACAAGTTTAACTGTTAAGCAGGGGTCACTTTGGGGTATTTCACCGCAAAGCGCCAAAAAAACAGTCACCTGCAACTTAACTCAAAAAGGCTCGCAAACCAAGATTTCTTGCAGTTCAAAGTTAAGCAGAGACTGGGTAAACTTAACCATCGTTGGTACAGCATTGTCAATAGTAATAGTTGGTTTGTGTCTTTGGATGTCCTTTGACTTAGCCGCGTTTCTTAATACTGGCAGATTTAGCACTTGGAGCTGGATAGCCTCAGAGGGCAGCTACATTGACTACGCGTTAGGTGAAACTTTTATGGCTGTAACACGTATGCTTGCAGTTTTTCTAACTGTAATTATTGCAGCTGAAATCGTGATTGCCCTTTATGCACATTCACGAATTGAAAAGTTTGCAAAAGAAGTCTTAGCCGCGTAAAGTGCTAAAGAGGGCACATAAAGCGGAAATTATTTTTTGAGCTAAAAAAAGTGCTCAGTTTAACGTTTGATTATGCCGTATGTTTGTTTTTTCCAGATGTCTCGGAACTTGTTGTAGTAGTCGATTGGCTGGAAAACTGGTGCATAAGTTAATTGTTGGTTTACTCCACATTTGCAGACAGCGTAGACTTCTTTTTTGTCTATGTTTCCAAGTATCTGCAGCAGTTCTTTTCGGCATTTTGGACAATAATAGGGGCCGTTAACCATCTGCTTGGCGTCTTTAGTTAAAACTTTAATGCGGTTACCCGGCACTTTGTGCATTTCTGGACACATAACTTTTTTCACTCTGACTTAAGTAAGCTTAAGCATAATTTGTTGTCCAAGATATATCCTTCCCCCAAAAAACATGAAAACGCCACAAAATTTTCATGCATACTTAACCGTTTAGACGATTTGCAAACCTACTTTAAAGCAATTTTTGTTTTAAGAGCTTATTAGTGCCCTTAAAAAATAGAAGGTTCTCTGTTTAATCTTGCAAATGTGAAAAATGTCATCACAATGTCAGGCATATAAAAATCAGTCAAATAAAGCCTAACCAACGCTTTTTTGTTGTTAACAACCATGTTTCGGGTAATGTTTTATTGATACAATGCTTTTACAGATATAGAACTAAACTTTTTTAAATTACAAACGCTAACCTGTCTGCTTGGTAAGAAAGGAGAGACCTTTATAGTTGAATTTAAAAAAATCTAGTATAGCTTCATCTTTTGTGTTAATTTTTCTTTTAGCTGTGGTAATGATTGCCAGTGTTAAACCTGTTAACGCTGAATCCAACATTATTATATTGTCAGAAACCAGTTACATCTCAGCATCAGATGCTTACTACATTGTTGGTGAAGTTAAAAACACTGGTGAAACCCCTGTAAGATTTGTCAAAATTACAGCAACATACTATGACAGCAACAACGACCTAATTGTTACCGATTGGGGATACGCAGAATTAGATGTACTGCTACCAAACACTAAATCAGGCTTCACAGTTGTACTGTTAAGTGACGCAGCTGAATTAGAAAAAATTGACCACTACACACTAGCCGTAACGTATTCAGATGCTCCTACGGTTCCTGAACAAACCCTATACATTCTATCACACGACAGTTACATAAGCAACACTGGCGCTTTGCACATTACCGGTGAAATACAAAACACAGGCACTAAAACATCAACATATACAATAATTTACGCCACATTCTATGACTCAAACGGAAAAGTTGTTGGAACCGACCTAACCTTCCCCGAACCCGAAGACATGCCAGCAGGCACCACCGAATCATTTGACGTATTATGCGTTGACTACGACCGTGTACCAATGATGACAAGCTACACATTAACCGCAGAATCAGACCAATACGCAATAACAACCGACGTCTCAGGCACAATAACAGCTCCAGAAACAACAACTACCCCAACAACCATCTCAGAAGCAACACCCACGCCGACCGTTCCAGAATACCCAGTTGCAACCGCCTTAATAGCAATTGTAATTGCAACGTTTTGCGCACTGCTCTTCTTAAAAGGCAAACGTGAGCAAAAACAATAACCAACCCATAGGCATCTCATTTTTTCTTTTTTTTAGGTAACCGCTTGTTTTATAGCTGTTTTAATCTTCAATTTTTTTAAGAATACTGCAAACGTTAACATAATTACAAAAAATATGGGAACAATCAACCAATTAAATTCTGAAATATCAGGCGGAGCTGGCAAATTATAGTTATAGGGTTTAATCAGCGGGTAGTTATCAATTATTTTTGGAGCAGCCTCACTAACATATGTAAAGTTGCCTATGCCAGAATTGTTTATTTCAACGGCTTGGGGGTATCTTTTTTCATAATCGCTCCAATAGTTGCCTTCCACGCCGTTGTCCCAAGGGATATTGTTTATGGATTTTGGGTAGAGAAGGGTTCCCATTGTGAGTTCTTCAATATTTAGAAAGTTGTTGTGGTAAACTTGGAATTTGCTGTTTTGTGTGCTGATAAAGAAAGTAGTTAGTTTGCTAAATGTAATGTTGTTAGATTCTATTTTTAGTGCTGTGCAGTTGGTTATCCAAAAACCCGTGTCATAGTCGTCTAAGATTATTTGATTTTGGGCGATAGTAATGTTGTTTCCTACTATGCGTTCGGACCCTAATTTGTTTCCTATTATTTTGTAATCACTTGCATATACTGCAACATCATAATTATTATTGGAAAAGGCGTTAGATTGTACTGTATTATTATCAAAAATACCAAGCACCCCTACAGTCCAATCAAAAATGTGAAAATTGAAGATAGTAACGTTGCTGCAGGCCAAGCTTATTGCAGCTACAATGTAATTAGCGTTTCTAGGTCCTTGAAGGCTAAAACCAGAGCCATTGAAAATAATATTGTTGCGTTGAATTGTAATGTTACAGTTTTGAATGTCATCAGTTAAACTATACATGTTTCCAGTATATTGAATGGGTGCTGTCGAAGGCTCAACGCTGCCATCTGCCTTTATGCAAATAGCCGTAACATTAGATGTGCCCGCTGAATTTGCTAAAGATACATTTAACTGCATAACTGAGAAAACGATAACAAGCAGCAATAGAGCACCAAAAGTTTTTGTAATTGTAATTTTTAACAGGCACCCGCATTTCTTTCTGTAACGTATACTAAGTTGAAAAGAAGCGCCTTTTAGCTCTCCTCAAAGAACACCTTGTTCTTCAAAAAGAACATAGCTAAAAACAAAATGTAGGAAGACCTTTCTTACCGATTCTTTAGTATAAATGCAACCGTAAAGAGTACCAACATCAAAGTTATAGCGGCTAAAAGTGTAAATTCTGGGACAGCTGGTGTTGGGGTGGTCTGAGCATTACCTGTGTCAACGGTGAAGTAAACAGTTTTTTCAGCGTACCCTGCCGACAAACTCGTATCTTCAGGTTTTATAAAAATAGTTAATTTATGAGACCCTTCTGAAAGACCAGTCAAGGTTATGTTGCCTTCAAAACGTCCCCAACCATCAGTGGTTGAATCAGGCTTGTCCAAAGCGAAATAGGCGTAACTAACGTTTGAGTTGATATTGTAAGTTACTGGAACTTCATTGGAGCTGTAGGTTGCTTGGTCTTGCGGGGAGAGT
This sequence comes from Bathyarchaeia archaeon, assembly GCA_050108115.1. Taxonomy (GTDB): domain Archaea; phylum Thermoproteota; class Bathyarchaeia; order Bathyarchaeales; family Bathycorpusculaceae; genus Bathycorpusculum. Next base: position 1,539,154 of record JBNIDP010000001.1, read on the forward strand.
ATTTTGAACATTAAAGGAGTCGGTGTTGGTTCTGGCTGCCCAATGTACAATGTGGTACTGCCTGCGTCAACAAAATTTCCGTAATCATAAACTACAGTAACCGTCAAAGTGTGAGGCCCATCAGTCCACATGGGCATTTTTGTTTCACCAGTTACTTCGGAAAACTGGAAATAGCTTCCTTGGGAAAGCATCCCTTTGAAAGTCAAAGGTATAGAAACATTCTTCTGACTGTCTAAACTGTACCAAGCATTTCTTGTGCAGTTATTGGTATCTTGCCAAACTGTCACATCAATCTTTAGAATAACGAAATTATTAAGTGAATCAAGCGCGTAATCAACGCTAATACTTGGAGGTCCCGGAGAAGGGTTAGGATTAGCAAGTACCCGACCAGCAAGTGACAGCAAAACAAGCAAAGAAATTATTGCCACAGCCAGACCCGCAGCTTTCTTCATAATAACCTATTGTGGTTCAATTCTTAACCCTTAAAAGTGTTTCAGAAAAACAAAATGCAGACGTTTGTTCTTTAAATCAGCAGGTTGTTTTGTCAAAAAACTTTAACAGCTCTAAAAAATTAATAAATTCACAAACACCGTACACATATTAAATTGAGGAACAGCCAATTGGAAGAAAACAATACACCACTTTCAGAACCAAACAAGACCTCATCAACCTCAATTAAGACAGCAATAGGCGGCATCCTCATTTTTGTTGGACTTCTTTTCTCGCTACTTATAGCAGTATTCTACTTGCAAGTTGATATTCCAATAAGTCACAAAGATTTTGCTGGTTTGATAGTAGCAATACAGCTCGAAGTGATTGGTTTGGCAATACTGCTCTTTAAGCGAAAATAGAAAAAGTTTGTCCCTGCAAAGTCCTTTTGTGGAAATGCCGAACATTTTAGCTTTTAAAGCTTATGAGGACATAAAAAAATCAAAGTTAGATGAAATAGCTCTGTCAGTTATGCCTGTTTAGTGGCAGTACCTTTTCGCGCTTTCTAAACTTGTTGTCGTTGTCGTTGTCTTCATTGTAGTGTAATATTGTTGGTTTTGTTTCCTCTAAAAAATCCAAAATTGCTTTATCATGGATTGCTATTAGGTTGCTTTAGGTAAACCCTTTGGGGATTCTACGCCTATCCCTACACAGTGTTTGTTTATTTTTCGCCTGATACCGCATTTGGCTTATTCGTACTAACTAGTGGAGTTTTGCTTTTTTCAATAGGACAAACACAAACCTCAATACAAAAAGAGCAGTCACAACCGCAAGTTTTCTAGTTCTGGCCTGTATTGAACTTGCTGCTTTTATTAGCGTCTACACTGAATTTCCAAATATTAGCCAATGGAATGTCGTCATAGCTGCTACATCTTATATTGCCTTTCTGTTGGCGGCAGTTTTAACGTTTGGTTGCGTAATTATTGGTTTTTTAAAGTCCAAAAAGTAACATTGCACCACTTATAGATGCAAGGACGCGTAGGCTACAGTTTACCTGTTGCAAGATATTTGTTTGAGGTTCTGAAAGATTTATTAAAATCTCAGGATATCTCTTTGTCTACTGAAAAGCCAGAAAGGGGTCAAACAGGTCAACAAGAAAAGTGTGACCTGTTAAGATGCAGTAAAAGGCTCCTTTCAGCAAAACATGAGCGGTTGTCGTCTAGTCTGGTTTAGGACTTTAGCCTTCCAAGCTAATGATCCCGGGTTCAAATCCCGGCGACCGCACCAACAACTCTTTTCAAGAAACCTATTTACCACTATAGGCTGGTTTAATAGAAAAATAAAGAAGATAGGGCTTTAGATTTTTGGGATTCGTTTTTTGTTTTTAAAGAATCCTACTGCCGCAATCATTGAGCAAGCCGCTGCTGCAGTTCCAAGTGGAACTTCTGGAACAACGTTCCATGCACCACATGCAAAGCCTGTTTCCATGTAGTACCATGGCTGGAAGGATGCGTATGCAAAGACCACATCGTATTCGCCTAGTAATTTTGTGCTTGGTGCTCCGTTAATGCCTGTGAAGTCAGATATAAAGTTCAATGTTTTTGATCCTGGGTCGTCAAAAGTGACAATGGCATATGAAACAATTTTGTTTCCAACGGCTTCTTGTATCTGTTGTTTTATGTCGTCAGGAGCGAGAATCCATAGTGCCCTTGCGTCTGGGTGGTCTTGTAAGAAGTCTGTCCAGGTTGGGCCTTCTGCGGGTTGAATAACAAAGATTATTCCTATGCCTTTTTCGTTAACTGTTGCAGTGATTTGTTGTGAGTCATTTGGGCTGATAGAGGCTTCTGCAGGGGTTACGTTAATGCGGAGGTTGTCGTATATGCTTGCGTTAGCAAAAGAGCTTGCCATTATTACGATAAAAGCTGCAGTGAACGCTAGTGTAACTACTGTTAGTTTCTTCATTTTCTCCTTTCTCTTCAAGCGGTGTTCTAGTTGTCATTACCAATATAAACATGTCTGATTTAGAACTATAGAATAATAATCTACATATTTACTTCCGCAAAAAATGAAATATCTAACATTAAGTTAAGTATAATATTTCAAAAACAAATTTTGATTTAGGCTTCTTTTCAGTATTAGTGACCCTTTTTATTAACCTGAAAATTTAAACTATCAACAGTTTTCCAACAAATTACAACTCTCGCTTTTTGAAACTTGGAAAAAACATGGGCGTGCGCTTTTTATATTCTTGATATTCTTCTCCAAATTTTTCTGCTACCTCTTGCTCTTCTTGACGTGCCAACCGGTAATACAAGATAATCAGCAGAGGCCACATTAGCAGTGTGGGAATTGTTGTGTACTGAATATTCATGCCCAAAGTTAACAGCAAAAATCCCAGATATTGCGGATGTCTAATGTGATGGTAGATGCCGTCTTTTACCAAGTACTTGCCTTTTGCTTTATGGATTTTTCTCCATCCAAATATAATCAGCAACAGCCCAGCTAGCATCAAGACGTTTGAAACCGGCAAAATAATCCAGTGAAAAAGAATTGTGAACGCTTCCGCACCAATTACGCCAGCCAGCAGGAACTCAAGCATGTACACTTTCTCGTAACCAAACGCCCAACTAAACATGTACATGGTTAAGGGAAACCCGTACATTTCCAAATACAAGGCAACGATGAATGCTAAAGTTGCACTTGCAGGCAACCGCGCGATTTTTCTTCGAAACTGAATAAACGCCAAAAAAACTGCAAAGAAAATAATGTTAATTAATAAAAACGGCCAATCACCAAAACCGTATACCGCTACGCTAATCCAGTACAAAAACAGTGCAAAAACCACTGAAATAACTATGAACCACAGCACGTTTGAATACTTCTTGATTGTTTGCAACGCCATTTTTAGTTCTCTCTTTCTTTATTATTTTTCGTGTTTTTGCGGAACACGTTTTTGATATAGTAAATCACGAAAATTGCAAGAACGCTGGTTACAGCAATTATCGCCATAACAGAAAACTCTAAAGGCGGCAACAATGGTTCATTTGGCTGCTGGGTCCAAGGCGTCATTAACGGGTAATTATCCACGTTATTTTGAGCTATTACAATTGGCGTGTCGCCTATGCCATCGCTTCCTTCCTCATCCTGGTTTGGGTCTGTCTTTTGGTCTGTACCTGTGTAATTACTCCAATAGTTTCCGCCGCTTGGGTAACCGTTATCCCAACTGTTACTATTATCGCCATAAAGCCAAGCTTGATGAGGGTTAGCTATGAAGTTGTTATGGTAAAACTGGTTGTTTGAGGAATCCGACAAAAATAAGCCGTAACCGCCATTCTCCTTGAACATGTTGCCTTGAATAATACATTTTGAAGTATTTACCAAAGCAACGCCACCCCAAATGTTTCCTGTTATGTTATTGTTTTGGAGGGTGCAGTTGCTGCTTTCAAATAGCCAGATGCTGTCCTCGCCCAGTGTGCTTGTGACACCTGTGACTGTTGAGTTTTTAGTATATGCAAATAAAGCGTTTTGCCAGTTCTTCTCTAAAAACACGCCAGAAACAGTTATGTCTGTGCAGTTTATGGCTGCAAGGTAGCCCGCGCCCGTTGGAACTTGTTTGCCTATTTGGTTAACCCAGTAAACTATAGGTTTGTTGTCTACAGTGTTTGACTCATCAATGTCTTGGATGTACCCTTCCAAGGTGCTGCTGTATACGCCAAAATTGAAACTGTTTCCAACCAAATCGTTTTCCCGTAACAAACTGTTGGGTGACTCAGCTAGGTAAATGCCTATGTTGTTGTCTGTGACAGTGTTGCCGTGGAGATTCACGCCTTTTGAACTGTTAACGTATATTCCGCTATCAGTAAAATTGTGACCACTGTTCTGAACCGTGAATCCGTTTAGAGCAACGTTATTTGCGTTTATCCAAACAACCGTTCCAACGCCGTCTCCATCAATAACTGTTGAAGTTTGATCCTCGCCCAATAGCTTCACAGCTTTTTCAATTATCAAGTTTTCGTGATAAACGCCGCTTTTTACAAGTATTGTGTCACCTTGCGAAGCATTGGCAACTGCGGCGCTTATGCTTGAAAAATCTTGTGGAACAAGCAAGGTTTGGCTAGTTTCAGCTTTAACTGTCTCGATAGAAACAGCGGCTAAGCTGGCAAAGGTTAAAGTCAAAATAAGTACAATAAGTGAAACTTGGAATTGCCTGCGCATTAATTAGTTAATGCAAATTTGAATAAAATATGCTTTACTAAACGATTTCTGTATTTTAATGATTCACAAGGCTTTTTGTTTATTAACTATTCTAACCCAATATTTTTAGGTGTTTAAGGTGAGCAAGAAAAAATCGGAAGCGCCTCGTGACGCATGCGTTTTAGAAATTGCAGAATCACTCAAGAAAGAGAATTGGGACGTAAACGCTAACATAGAAGGCTGGAGCAAACCTGACAAGGTCGGTCCTTACATGCCTGATGTAGTAGCCAAGAAACCAGGCTGCCTAACCCGTATCTGTCAAGTAGCAACTGAGGACATGTTCAAAGGTAACGAAAGAGACTATCAAGACTTGAAGAATTACTGTGCAAATTATGACTTCCACTTTTACATGATAAAAGATGGAAAACGCACGCAAATTAACCCTGAAGACGTCAAGAGCGATAGCAAAAAATAATTTTTTCTTTTTCTTAAGCATGCATTGCCGTTTTGTTTGTTAGTTGTCACTTTTTCTTTTGTTAAATTTTTGGTTATAACTTTTAAGCTAACTTTTAGTTAGCAACTATTATAACATATGCAGTCATCTAATGATAGGCAGTGAAGCAATTTGGCTAGAAAAATAACAACAACCATAGCCTATCTGGCTTTAGCCTACTTGTTAATGTTCAGCTACCAAATCTTCACACAAACAGCACTGTCCTCAGCAACAGCCTCCATAAGCAGCTTCAGTCCCTTTCTTGCTTCAATACTAATCAGCAGAACAAACACGGCAATATTCATATTCTCATTCGCTTGGACTTTTGTTCTATCTACAATTATCTACAGACTAACCTTTGGAGGAATAAACAGGCTTTTTATTCGATTCCTAATAAGCTTAGGCTTAACAGTAGCAAGCACAGCCATAATAAACCAATTCAACCTCTATGGAATAGACGTAACAAACCCAAACCTAATAACACCAAGCCTTTGTGCTCAACTATTCAGCAACCCCGCGTTTGCCTTCATCTACCTTGCCCTACCATTCATATTCATGATAGTTATAGACCTGAATTTAACTAAAAAAGTCCAAGAAATCACTCGCTCACAGAGACAGACGGCTGCTTAATCCACACCTTAGCCTTTTCTTCAACCCTTATCCTGCCTTCATTTTGCATCAACCTAATCTGAGTATCAATCAAGCGGTTATCTGTAGTACGGAACTCTTTACGAACTGCATCCTGCAGTTTAGGAACGTTAATGTGCTCCACTGAACCAAAAATGTTCCAGAAGTGCCTTTGAATTTTTAGTCTCTTTTGCGCCTCGTCTTTAGAAGTTTTAACCATTCTTGCCACCATTTCTTTCTTGCACTTATGCTTATTTAACATCATTTTTGCTTTTTTAAAAAAGATTAAGCATTTGCTCATGATTGATAAGGAAAGCTGCTTGGCAGGCTAAGGGCGGTAAGTTTCTATTGGAAAAAGGAAACAAAAATAGTATTAATCGTGTCTCTGGTTGTTTTTGGCTGGTTTTTTGTCCTTTAACGTACGCAATATCATTTTGAAGAAAAAAGTCAACTTGCCAAATTGACCATTCTTTCGTCTTGTCTGCTTGTTTTGGCAACAGTTCTGGTTTCTTTTGTCACTGTTGGTTTGCATTCGTTTGGGTTACCTTGAACAGTAAGGCATCTGGTTTTTTTCTTTGTGATGCTGTACGCATTCGGTACAGTTTCCATGACGTTTGCAGCTTAGCTTAGGGCAAAGACAGTTTGGAGCCAAATCAGACATAACACAACAAGTCATGACAGCCTATATAATCATATACCAAAACCCTGCCTGACGAGAAGCAACCAAACTCGCAGAATACGACCAAATACCACTAATTTACTCATCAGCCCCAACAGTTGAACAACTGGTAAAATCACTACGCAAACTCTACCGCATCGCACTCCGCATCAAAATGGGAAGACGAGTTCATCCACAACCAAAAATAAGCGCCTAAACCCAACCTTTCAATCTTTTTGAATGCAAAATTAACGATAACCAAGAAACCCAGCACTATGCTTAGTAGATGAAACTTGGCAAAAAGGGGCATTAGCCTCGACTGTTTAACGTTTTCTTCGTTTTTTCTGTATTTTACCCACGTTGTCAACCTGTTCGGTTGGATAATAGTAGGGAAGTGTACTGTAAACGTTTGTGTTATTGTTTTCGCGGGTTTTTCGGCGTTTATGTTTTTTGCGGTGAGTAAAATTGTGCCATAAACTTTTAAGCCTCATCATAACAGTACACCCTGTTAAGTTAACGCTTTAAAGTTATAGAAATTTTGCTGTTTTTCATATATTTGAGAAAAATATTAAACTATTAAAGTTAAATTAATAGTAACAGGGATAGTTGTTGACAGAAAAGCCATCAAAGAAGTCGAAACTTTTTTCAATCAAGTATTGCCCCCGATGTGGTTCAGACGACGTTTATTGGGCTCAAGGTATGCCTCAGTTTTGGTCAATTTGGGACTGCCACAACTGCGGTTACCGAGGACCAGTCATTCTTGACGATGGTATCATTGCCAAAAAATTGCGGGAAGACTGGAAAACAAAACAGCAAAGCACCCCAGAAGCTCAAGAAGGACAAACAGACAACGAAAAAACCGATTAGCCAACCTTCACTAACCTATCAGGCCCCAAATAGGAACTCTGCAAAAACTTGAGATGCAGTAGAGGGGGTTAGTGATGCTTTTTCAATGCATTATATGTTAAAAATGGATGAAAAGGGGGTTTTAGAAGGCACTTGCGATGCGTTCACAGGCTTCGTTGATGCGTTCTTTTGGCTGCGTAAACGTCATGCGCACATAACCTTCCCCGTACTTGCCAAAGCCCACACCAGGAGTTACAGCCACACCAACATCAAGCAGTTTAGCCGCAAACTTCATCGAATCACCTTTGCAGTTTACCCAAACATAAAACGTTGCTTTAGGCACCTTGCAGGGGTAGCCAATTTTTGCCAAAGTGTTTACAAGCAGGTCGCGGCGTTCTTGCATGATTTGGTTGTTTTTCCGCAAAAATTCTGGTTGGTCACTGTTCTTGTAGACGCCTAAGGCGATTGCTGCAACTTTTTGGGTGTATACTGGTGGACCTGAGTCGATTTGGGATTTGATTTTTGTTAAGCCTGCTACGAGTTGCTTGTTTCCTACGGCGAAGGCTATGCGGTCACCTGTCATGTTGAAAGTTTTGCTGAGTGAGTGGAATTCGATTGCGACTTCTTCGGCGCCCTCTATTTCGAGGATGCTGGGTGCGCGGTAGCCGTCGTAGGTGATTTCTGAGTAAGCGTTGTCGTAGCAGAGTATTATGTTGTTGTCTTTTGCGAAGTCTACAGCTTCTTTTAGGAAGGCTTTGTCAACGGTTGCGGCTGTGGGGTTGTTTGGGTAGTTGAGAAACATCATGCGTGCATTTTGTGGGTCGATTGCGTTAAGGTCAGGTTGGAAGTTGTCATCTTCAAGCATCGGCATCGGTACGGCTACTCCGTCACAGAGAATTGTGCTTCCGTTAGCGTAAACTGGGTAAGCTGGGTCAGGCACAAGCACTTTATCGCCCGGATTAATGAAGGCACGTGCAATGTTTGCTATGCCCTCTTTAGAACCTAAAAGCGCGACAACCTGGTCATGCTCGACGTCGACGCCGAAGCGGTTCTTGTACCAGACAGTGACTGCTTCTCGGAAGTCTGGTTCGCCTTGGCTAAAGGAGTAATTGTGATTTTTAAGGTTCAAGGCTTCTTTGGCGAGTGCTTCAACTACAAAGTCTGGTGGTGGAAGGTCAGGGTCGCCGATGCTCAGGGAGATTAAGTCGATGCCTTGGGCTTTCTTTTCTTTTTGGATTTTTTCTATTTCAGCAAACAGGTACGGGGGTAACCGTTTAATTCTTTCAGCGTATTCAAAGTTCATACTAGTTTTCTCCAAACAGTGTTCCTTGGTAAACTTTTTCTGCAGCTCCACTTAGAAGCAAGCTTTTTCCGACTTCAACCTGCAAGTCGCCGCCAAGCACGTGAACAGTAACTTTGTTGCCTACTTTGCCCAGTTTGTTTGCGGCAGCTACAGCAGCACAGGTTCCAGTACCACATGCAAGTGTTTCGCCGCAGCCACGTTCCCAAACCCGCACCTTTAACTCATTCTTGCTGATGACCTCTACAAAACCAGCGTTGGTACGGTTAGGGAAAGCTTCATGGTTCTCAACCATTGGCCCAACGTACTCGACGGGTGTTTCGTCAACGTTTTCAACGAAAATCACGCAGTGAGGGTTGCCCATGGAAAGGCAGGTTACGTTGTAGGTTTCCTCGTCAACAACCAAGTTACCGTTTACACAGGTGCCTTCGCCAGCCATCGGCAAGGATTTGCGTTCCCAATTCGGCGCACCCATATCAACCTTAACAGTTGCAACTTTGTCGCTTTGAAGGTTTAGCCAGATGCTTTTTACACCTGCAAGGGTTTCAACTTGAAACTCGGAATTTTTAACGACACCGTTTTCGTAACAGTATTTACTGAAACATCGAATCCCGTTGCCGCACATTTCTGCTTCGCTACCATCAGAGTTAAATATACGCATTTTTACGTCAGCAACTTTTGAGTTGCAAACAAGCAAAAGCCCGTCAGCGCCCACTGAAAAGCGGCGTTGGCAAAGCTTCTTAGCCAAGTCTGCAGCTTTTTGGTCGCCTATCTTTTCGTCGCGGTTATCTATTACTATGTAGTCGTTTCCTAACCCGTGCATTTTCCAGAACTGCATGTTATTCACTCTGTTGTGCATTGCGTTGACTTGTAAGCAAGTCTTGAAGTTGCTCTCGTTCCCTGACTAATACAGGTTTTCCCTGACGAATCATAACCTCTGCCGCGCGTGGACGAGAATTATATTGTGAACTCATGCTAAATCCGTAAGCGCCAGCGTTAAGAACCGCTAAAACGTCTTCTTCATTAATTAGGGGTAATTCGCGGTCTTTAGCTAATAGGTCCCCTGACTCGCAGAGTGGACCAGCAACATCAAAGATGTCTGTGTCTTGGGGGTTTAGTTTGTCAGCAACCAGAATCTGATGATAGGAACCATACATTGCAGGGCGTACAAGGGTGTTAAAGCCTGCGTCTACACCAATGAATTTGCGGTGTGGCGTAATCTTTACAGTGTTAACAGTTGTTAGCAGGATGCTTGCGTCACAGACAATATATCTGCCGGGTTCAATGCATAGGAAAGGCTTGCCTAAACCGTACTCCTTCACTTTAGTCTTGAACAGGGAGACCACTTTGGTTGCGAACTCTGATAGGTCAACTTCTTTTTCTTTTGGTTGGTAAGGAACACCAATACCGCCGCCTAAGTCGATAAACTCGAAGGTTATTCCAAGTTCATCATGAATCCGCTTAGCGATACTCAAGAATTTCTCTACTGCTTGAATATACGGGTCAATTTTTAGAATACCTGAGCCTATGTGCATGTGGATGCCGAAGCGTTCAACTCTTGCCTTTTTTGCAGTAGCATAAGCCTTTAGGGCTTCTTCTTCCCAGAGGCCAAATTTTGTTTGAGGACCAGCGGTGATGCAGTGGTCATGGTGTCCTGCACCAACTTCTGGATTTACACGTACGGAAATGATTGGGGGCACAGCTATCTTGAGTAGGCGGTCAAGTTCGCTTTGGCTGTCAATGTTTATGGTGATGCCTGCGCCTGCAAGGAATCTGAGTTCGTCATTTCGGACGCTGGTTCCTGTAAATAGGATTCGTTCGGGGGTGAAGCCGCTGCTTAAACCCATGAAAACCTCTCCGGGGCTAACAGCGTCAAGGTATGCGCCTTCGGATTGGAGAATTTTTAGTACTTCAAGGTTTGTGTTTGCTTTGCAAGCGTAATAGATGCGTAAATCCTTGTACTTGGCTACTATGGCGTCATGTAGCCGGTTATAGTTTTCACGAATTCGTTTCTCGCTTATCACGTAAAGTGGAGTATCATACTTTTGTGCTAATTCCTTAACTGAGAAACCGTCAAAATACAGGTTGCCTTTGCGGTCCTCTAAGGGTTCACGAAGCTTACGTTTTACCATCAGTTCTACACCAAATTCTTCAAGTTAGTAAATAAAGTGGGATTTAAGCTAAGCCTTTAGAAACATACAACTCAGCACTTAAAATGCCGCCGCCCGCAGCACCCCTAACCGTGTTGTGACCTAAACACATGTACTTGAAAGTCATAATTGGGTCCTTACGAATTCTGCCAACTACAACGCTCATGCCACAGCCTGCATCACGGTCGTAGCGTGGTTGAGGACGATTCTTTTCATGCCTTACAACAATTGGGTGAAGTGGAGCACTTGGCAGCTTGAGTTGTTGGGGTTCACCTTGGAAACTGGCAAATGCTTCTTCAATTGCTTCCATTGAGGGGTCTTGTTCAAGCTTTACGAATACAGATTCTAAGTGGCCATCTTTAACGTTAACACGGTTGCAGCTTGCGCTTAATTGGAAGTCAGCGTTTTGTACGTTAAAGCCGTTGTATTTGCCCAATATTTTTAGGGCTTCGGCTTCCATTTTTTCTTCTTCGCCCGAAATGAAGGGAACAACATTATCAAGAATATCCAGTGAAGGAACACCCGGATATCCTGCGCCGCTAAGGGCTTGCATTGTTGATACCATAATTTGTTTTAGGCCAAACTGCATAAGTGGTTTAAGTGAAATGGCAAGTTGGATTGTGCTGCAGTTAGGGTCAGTTGTAATGAAGCCTTTCCAGCCTCGAAGTTTCTGCTGGACCTTGACCATTTCAGCGTGGTCTGGGTTAATTTCTGGAATTATTAGTGGGACGTCTTTGTCCATGCGGTGTGCGCTGGCTTTGCTAAATACTGGGTAAAGTGCGGCGAACTCGTTTTCTACTGGTCCAGCTAAGTCGCCGGGTAGGGAGGTGAAGACTAAGTCGAAGTCGCCTGTTTGCTCCGCTGACTTAACATCTATGTTTGCCACTGGCATCTCGCCGATTTCTTTTGGCATTTCGGTTTCCAATAGCCAAGTGCATGCGTCTTTGTATTTTTTACCTGCACTCCGCTCTGAGGCGGCGAGCACTGAAACTTCAAACCAGGGGTGACCCTGCAAGAGCTGTATGTACCGTTGTCCAACGGCTCCAGTTGCGCCAAGAATGGCGACTTTACGCTTCATCGACATGACAAATTCTTCCTCTGTATATTCATTTGTGTATATTTTTCTTGATAAAAAAGTTAACGGGTAAAAAAGGCAGGTTAAGTTAAACCTAAAACATCAGCCATACTGTACACTTTAGGCGTATCCTGCTTGCTTAACCATTGTGCCGCATAAACGGCGCCTTGTGCAAGAGCATCACGAGAAAACGCAGTATGCTCAATCCGCAACATCTCGTGGGGACCCGCAACAATTAAGTCATGAACTCCAGCAACACCTCCAGCGCGAAGAGCAGTTATTTCCAATTCTTCAGGCTGCCTTGGGCTTATGCCTTCTCGACCTGTAACGGTTTTTGTGTAACCGCGTATATCTGAAATGATTTCTCCGAGTTTTAGGGCGGTTCCACTTGGCGCATCCTTCTTGCCTGTGTGGTGGATTTCGTTTATGCTAAAATCGTAGCCTTCGGGGAAAGCCTTTAGGGCTTCGGCGATTTTGAAGAAAATGTTTACGCCTAAACTGTAATTAGGAGAGAACACTGAGGGAACCTTGCCGTTCATTGCTTCAATGATTGTGCGTCTTTGTTCAGGAGTGAAACCAGTAGTGCCAAGGATTATGCGTTTTCCTTGCCTAGCAACTATGGGAATGTTGACCAGGTCAGCTACGGGGGCTGTGAAACTGATGAAAACGTCAGCGTCAGCAAGTGCATTAGTGAGTTGGTCGGAGCTCAAGATTACCGTGTCTTGTTCAGATATTCCTAAGTCTCGAAGGGTTTTGCCTACGGCGGGATTGCTGGGTGATTCTATGGCGCCAACGGTTAGGATGCCCTTAGCCGCGGCTTCTCTAATGATTGCCTGACCCATTCTGCCTGCTGCGCCTGCGACACAGAGCCTAAGCATATGTTAAGCCCTCAAGGTACTTTTCATTGTACAAGCGGTCCTTGAGGTCTACGCAGAAGTAATCAGCGATTGGCTCAAGAACCTGCGGGTTTGCTTCGTAAACTTTGCGTGCGTTTGCAAGGACAACTTCTATGCCTGCGCGAGTCATTTTGCCTAATGGTTGTCTGCAGGGTCCTGATGGCATGCCCAAAATGTTCATCAGTGTCTTGTAGGGAAGGGGATTTCGTGCTTTGCAGGTTACTGGACCGTAGGGTGTTGGTTCTTGTGTCTTTACAGTAACTATGTTGAAGAGTGGTTGAAGTGCTTGGTTAATTACTGCAGCAGCTTCTTCGTTTCCATCAAGTACATAGTGAATCATGTCGGCCATTGCGCGGGGGGCAATGTTTGATACTACAGAGATTGCCCCTGTTGCTTTAATGTCAGGACTCACCATCATTGTGTAGGTTTTTTCGTCGTCACCGCTGAGAATTTCAAAGTCTTCTCCACAAAACTTTCTTGTCAACTCCATATTTTGGATGTTGCCTGTTGCTTCCTTTACACATCGCACGTTTGGATACTGTTGATGCAGGATTGCAAGGTCTTGTGGAAAAAGCTGGCAACCAGTTCTTCCAGGAATAATGTAAGGGATTACTTGGATTTCTGGGAACTGCTTTGCGATGGGCTCGATATATTCACGGCGAATTTCAAGGGAGCTTGGCCCATTATAGTATGGGTCTACAAGCAGAACTGCATCTACGCCTGATTCATGGGCGTGCCTTGTTCCTTCGATTGCTTCTTGTGTTGAGTTGCTACCCGTGCCTGCGATTGTGAAGCTTTCGTTACCGGCGTATTCGCGGGTTTTTTCGATTACTTTGCTGTGTTCTTCCCAGTTTAGTGTGGGTGATTCGCCTGTTGTTCCTACGGCGAGTAAACCTTTTACGCCTTCTTGGGTTTGGAAGTCTATTAGGCGGTGTAATCCTTCGTAGTCTACTTGTTGATTTGCCTTCAATGGCGTGATTAAGGCTGTTGTGCAGCCGCTGAATGTGAACATTTTGTTTTCCTCGTTTTGGGAGCTTATAGTAATGTGGCTCCATATTTAAGCATTACGAATAACATATTAATTTTACGTAAAACGTAATAGTGCCAAAAAATTACGCAGAATATACACGCTCCAAGTACGCAAAACACAAAACACATTAGCGCTTGCAAGACTCAAGATAATAAGCCGTAAAAACCCCACCATAACCAGGATACAAACCCTGCACATACCCCAAAGCCACCTCCAAACAATCAGCAGACGGAATAACATGCAAAAAATTATCAACCCTAACAACCTCACCAAGCAAACCACATTCAACGCCGACAATTTGAAGCCTCAAAACTTGCGGACCACACTGAAAAACCGCAAACGCACCCCTCCTCGGCTTGCCTCTGCGTACATCAATAGTTTTCATGCCCTGCATTAGCCATTGGAAAACTTCTTTTTTTGCATACAAAAGCGGCATATTCTGACCAGTCATGAAGGCTTAGACGTATTTGATAAGTTTTAGGTAAAAAATAGGCTAATTAAACAAAGTACAGCTAAACTAAACACACCATTAAACCTGAAAAAAGAGAGCGGTGGTTATTTGCTGTATGGTGTGTAGTAGGCTGTGGTTGCGATATCTTCGTAGACTAGAACAGATGCGGGATTACCGTAATAATACGTGCCGCCGTGAACAAATAGTCAAAGGTGTAAGAATAGCCCCATTCATCTTAAGTGCCAAAGAGAGCAAATAATTTACAATAAAAAAACAGCGAGAGACTGATTTTTCAATACGTTGGAAAGGTCCTCTAAGAGCAAAATGGCTTATACCTTATGAAATAATACACCAGACCTATAGTAGCAACTAAAGCTGCAACCAACAAAACAGCATTCTCACCCGAAAATGGTTTTAGTTTTGTTGAAAAAATGAGATTCTCTGAAACACCAATCAAACCTCCAGCGTATTTGGCATACAATGTTAAGTTGTGCAATCCATTAGACAAATTGGTCAATGTTGTGTTTCCAGTGATAGTAATATTAGCTTGACCATCCAAACTATAACACATCAAGTCAACAGGTTTATCAACAGTAAATACCAAAGGAACAATGCTATCATCATAGATAACATCTGTGGGAGAACATATAGTAATTGTTGGACTTACTTTCCCATAGCCGTATGGATAGTAAATGCTATTTACGGATGAAGGGCTCATGAACACAAATAGGTCGTGTTGACCAATAAATCCACCAACAATATAAAAAACATCTTCAATAACTCCAACTCCAAAACCGAAAGGAATACATGAAGGCATCACAGCACATGTTGCCCAAGTATCGTTCAATAAATTGTAAACATATGTTTGATACTCACCAAAAAAATAAATCTGTTTTGGAGCAGATTCTCCGGAGGTAGCTCCACAAGCACCAACTGTCCCATAAGTGGGTGCATCACCTCTACGACTCCAATTGTCAGTGGCAATGTCATATACTTCTACAAAAGGTGTCCTTGAGGATTCAACGATATTACCCTGAGAATCATAAGCGTAATCGGTTGCTATAAAATAAATTTCGCCATCTACAGCTGTTGAAGCCCAACTACTTATTTGATACAAAGGAGCTGATACGTTACTCCAAGAATCCGTTGCTGGATTATACACCATCAAACTCTCTTTACCAGCACTTGTAACGTAAATTTTCCCATCGACAGAATTCACAAGCACTGGATAAACAGAATTTGGCAACGAAGCCTTAGTGCTCCAAGAATTTGTTACGGGATCAAAAACCTCGTTTGCAACAGACATACCAGTCGCAGTTCTGCCGCCGATACAGTAAATTTTGCCATCACAAACGGTTGTCCCAAAACGTGCCCTCTGTGTAGGCATATCCGCCAGTAACACCCAAATATCTAAAGCAGGCTCATAAGCTTCAGTCACGTTAGGAACTTCGCCAGTAAATTCTTTTGCAGCTATTGTTCCCTCAGCACAAATAGAACCAACATCACCACCAATAACATAGATTTTGCCGTTGACTGCCGCAACCCCCGGATAAGCTCTTGCAGTATTCATTGGTGTTTTTGTTGACCAAAAATTTTCAGTTACCTGACTAGATAATGAAGACTCTGCAGTGACGCTATCGATTGATGCTAGAAACGTTAGAATAAAAAGTATGGCAAGCGCTTTTTTCACTTTAATCCCTGTAATGACTTTTGAGAGCAAATTTAACTTAACATTTTTGGTCACGAATTCTTGACTGAGATTAGTCCAGAAATCTCTACAAGAAATCATTAATAAAAACAATCGAAAGTTCATTATTACGAAGAAAAATAAAAACGAAAAAATCCACTTTAATTTTTTCATCTTTTTTCTCATAAAGTTTGCGGTGGCAACCAGCAGGCAGAAACCAGCCAAAAATGTTCTCAAGTTTTCAGTTTTCCATTTGTTCTGCTTGGGGCATCTTGCACACACCGCCAACAACCCGCAAAACCAGCAGCACCCAAAAAACAAACGCCCCTACAAACGGTTGATTGTTGTACATAGCAACTTTACGGCAACAACTACTAAACAAAAAACAGAAACAAAACCGCTAAAAATATACTCTAAAATCTAAAAAATAGAAGTGGGTTGGTTTGATGGCGTGCTACGGTGAAGTTTAGGCTTTGCCTTTTTCTTCTTTGCCGTAGTATTCGGTCCATTTTAGTTTACGGGCATCTCTGCCGAATTTCAAGCTGCTTTTCTTGCATTTGCTTGAATCAAACCACAAAATGGAACCGTCGTTTTTAACGTACATCATGCCTGTACCCGCTGGGAAATCGTTACCGCAGAATGAACATTTTCTTGCTTTTGGCATGACTAATCATTCTCCTTTATGTTTATCTTGTGATTTTCTTTGCTTCACGTTCTGTTTCGCGGAGCATTAAGATATCTTGTGCTCTTACGGGTCCTTTAACGTTGCGTGAAATGATTCTTCCTTTGTCTTTGCCTTCCATGATGCGCACTCTGACCTGCGTGATTTCACCGGTAACGCCAGTGCGTCCGATGACCTGTATAACTTCTGCCGGAATTAATTCATCCTGCGCTGCGGCGCGTTCTTCTTTGGTACTCATTACTGAGTTCCTCGTTTAACCTGGTCAAGCCGTGTAATGATTTCTTTAATTAAGCCTGAAGCTTCTCCTTCTTTAATGATGCATGCTGATGCGCATGGAACGTCGATGCCGATTGCTTTTCCTAATGCTTCTTTTGTTGGAACGAAAACGTATGGAATCTTTCTTTCGTCACAGAGCAAAGGTAAGTGTGCAATAACTTCTGGAGGATCAACGTCTTCTGCTATTACAACAAGTTTTGCTATTGATCGTTCAACAGCTTTTGTGGCTTCGTTGGTTCCTTTCCTAACTGAGCCAGATTTTGAAGCGATTGATAGGGCTTCATAGGCTGCATCCACTATTTCTTTTGGTACTTCAATTTTTACATAAAATGGTTTTGTCATTTTCTTGGCCTCACCCTTTTAAGGCAGAGTCATATCGACACTTCTCATTAAATAAGGTTTCTGCGAAAAAATACCGTATTCCACTTCCAAATAAGCGAAGAATAGAAAACTTTAAATGCACATTCACGTTGACCTTCATGTTTTTCGAGAGGGGAACGGGTTTGCAACGAATGGGCAAAGTATTAAGTGTTACACCATCAAGCAGCCTCATCATCAAGACAGAAAGCCCTCCAAAAATTGGCTGCGAGGTTGTTGACGAGGGCTTAAATGTTGTGGGCAAAGTTTTTGATGTTATAGGTCCAGTGTCATCTCCCTATGCGGTGATTAAACCAAACATAAAAAATCCTGCTGTACTACTGAATAAACCATTATATTTGCTTCTCTCGAAAACGCGGAGCAAAAGATAATGATAGTTAAGGATAGTAGTAAACTTCATGAAGACCCAGCAGCAACGAAAACTGAACCAATTAAAATCCAAGCATGTCCTGAATGCGGCAGCACCAGAATAATGCACGACTATGAATGCGCAGAAAAAGTTTGCATGGACTGCGGTTTCGTGGTCCAACAAAAAATTGCAGACAGAGGTCCAGAATGGCGAGCCTTTGATGACGAACAAAGGTCAAAACGCACAAGGGTCGGTACACCTTTAACCTACACCATTCATGATAAAGGATTATCAACAACTATCGATTGGCATGACCGCGACATTTACGGCAAAAGTCTCTCACCAGGCCAGAAAGCGCAAGTATACCGTTTACGCAAATGGCAAAGACGCATCAGAGTTTCAGACGCTACAGAACGCAACTTGGCTTTTGCGTTATCTGAAATCACAAAGATTTCCAATAACTTGAATCTGCCCAAAAACATTTTGGAAACAGCATCAGTTATTTACCGAAAAGCAGTCAAAGAACGCCTAATACGTGGACGCTCAATACAAGGAGTAACCTCAGCTGCACTTTATTTAGCATGCAGACAATGCGGGCTGCCAAGAACCCTTGACGAAATCGCGCAAGCTTCAACAGTAAACAAGAAAGAAGTTGGAAGAAGCTACCGTTTCCTAATAAAAGAATTAAACTATTCCATACCACCACTAAAACCAAGCCAATACATCACCAAATTCAGCAACCAGCTGACAATGCAGGGCAAAGTTGAAGAAATCGCTCACAAAATCCTTGCAGCAGCTAAGGACCTTAAGCTCACTTCAGGACGTGGACCAACAGGTATTGCGGCGGCTGCAAGTTATGTTGCGTCGGTTTTGACTGGCGAACGTAAGACACAGAGGGAAATTGCAGAGATTGCACAAGTTACTGAGGTAACAATTAGGAACCGCTACAAGGAACTTGTGGAACGAATGATGTTTGAAATAAGCATCTAAAAATTTTCTTTTTATTTATTTTTTTTATTTGCCGTTGTTTTTGTGGTTTCAATAGCGTAAAACGTGTTACAATTCTGAGCAAAAGTCAGAACAAATTCTTGAAGCAGACAAACTTGCGATAGAGACCCAGAAATTTAATCAGATTAGCCCTTGTTATCATTCGAACATTACAAGGCTTAACAGGTATTTTTTTAAGAGGGATTTTTACTTATTTAACCTATGCCCTATAAGTTTATTTTCGATTTGTCTAACGTGCCAAGGTTTTTCTTTACCGAACTTGCCACGGTAAGTTATCAAAAGGGCATGCATGCAGCCGTTCTAAAAACATCCTTAGACATTGTTAAAAAATTCAAAATTGATGAAGCAACAGGCCTAAACATTAACGACGCCGTGCTTTTGCTTCATGATTTAATTGACATGCAAGCAGTTAACATGATTGAACGAAACAAGTTCTTAGAAAGCAAAAAAAGAGCACTATTGCTTCCGCATTGTTCAAGAAAATATTTAGACAACCGATGTAAAGCAGCTTTTGACACAAGCATACCAACATTTGTTTGCTCTCACTGCTCAGAAGATTGCCTGATAAATCAAGCTGACAAGTTAGCCAGAGAAAAAGGCTATGACGTTTATGTTTTGCCAGGAGGTTCCTGCATTCCTAAGATTCTAAAAAGCAACAATTACAAGGGAGTTGTCGGTGTGGCGTGTGGCGAAGAGGTTAAGATGATGCTGCCGCTGTTGAGCAATTTGGATATGGCTGGGCAATCTATTCCGTTAATAAAGAATGGATGCGCAAACACGGTCTTCAACATAGAGACGCTTGCTAAAGTGCTTTAAACCAGCCTTTACAAAGCACTATTTTTTTAAAAAAAGCGAATCTAACGCAAATAATCAGCATTATTTTTTGCTTTTTAAAATGAAGTTTTGGTTTAAGAAAAAGCAAAATGAAGTAAAGAAGTGATTACTTTACGATTTCGCGTTTCTTCCAGCGCAGGTTCTTGCCTTTGCATTTGCGGCATTTTAGCGCTGTCTCTGCATTTCGTGCACCGCAGTCGCGGCAGATTTTCATGTATAATCTCTTCTTTTGAGCGATTGTTTTCTTAACTGGATCTAATATCGGCATGTTGATGTTATCCTTCTACTTTAGGCTACTTCTTTGATGGTTAACTGTCAAATATACCTTTTGTCTAAACTTGAGGGTTTATTTGATTACCTCGATTGTCACATACGAGCGCGTGTCTTCTATACCGTCAATATTGTAGAGTTTTTTGAGTACATCATCAAGATTTTCACGTTCAACCATGATTAAAGCATCAACTTCGCCTGCGATACGGAAAGCTCTAGAGATTGCAAGTTGGTGAATTTGTTCATACACGTGAATACGTTTTATTGGCGAAATTTTTAGCAACACGAAGGCAGGTGTGGAGGATACTCCGAGAGCGTCAAGACCTTTGTCGGTGACGTCGATAAAGCCTCGTCCTGTTCTGATGTAGCCGCGGATTTTTAGTTTACGCAGATGTACGTTTAGGGCTTGACGGCTTATGCCCAACTGATTTGATAACTCATCCTGTTTAACACGGAGGGTATAGGTGCTGGTTGATCTTCCTTTCTCATACAGGGTTTTGAGGAGTTGAATTGAACGTTTAGTTAATGGTTCCAAAGTCTTCCCTTTTAGCATGTTTTGTTAAGTTAAACCTTTACAATAGTAGCATTGGTTACTTAAGAACATGACTCTGCAAAAACAGCAAAACACGGCTCGCCATCAGAAGAGGCTAATGAAAAATTAAACAACAAAAAATCAAAAAAACAAATTTTTCCCGAAAAAACTGGCAGCCTTACGGGGTTAGTCTTACTCTGTCGCGTGGGTAGAGTGTTGCTTCACGAATGTTCTTTCTGCCTGACAGAATCATTGTTAAACGTTCTAGACCGATTGCCCAGCCAGCGTGTGGAGGCATACCCCAATCAAATGCTTGCAGATGGTACTTGAAAGAGGCAGGGTTTAAGCCTTTTTCTTGCATTCGGGCAACGAGTTGTTCTTTGTTTTCGATTCTTGTTCCGCCAGAAACAAGTTCGATGTAACGCCACATCAAATCAAACCCCTCACAAACTTCAGGGTTATCTTTGCGGGGCTTGATGTAGAATGTTTTGGCTTTTGAAGGCCAGTCGGTTACGAAGTAGAAGAACGGGTAAAGTTTGCCCAGTTCCCTAAAAGCTTCGGTGGGGATATCTTCGCCCCAAGGGATTTCTACACCGTGTTCTTTGAGGCTTTCAAGCACCTCAGTGTAAGTTAAACGTTTGAATGGGAGCCCTGGAACTTCAAACTTGTACTTAAGCAGATGCAATTCATCAGCGCATTTCTCTTTTACCGTAACAAAAACATGATGAATAACTTGCTCTAAAAGCGCCATCACGTCATCAGCATTAGCGAAAGCTTGTTCAATGTCTACGCTGGTAAATTCGCTCAAGTGTCGTCTTGTGTGGGATTCTTCTGCACGGAAGAATGGACCAACCTCGAACACTTTTTCCATGCTCATGGTTAACTGTTCCTTGTAAAGTTGTGGACTCTGGGCAAGGTAAGCAGTTTGGTCAAAATATTTCACGCTGAAAAGTTCTGCGCCGCCTTCAGTTGCGGAGGCGATGATTCTTGGAGTGTGAACTTCAAGGTAACCTTTTTCGAAGAGGAAACTGCGGATTGCTTGAGTTGCTGTGTGTTGAATTTTGAAGACTGCAAGGGCAGTTTCTGTTGTTAGGTCTAGTGCTCTTGCGTCGAGGCGTGCTTCAATGTTTGCTGGTGTTTTACCGGTTATGTCAATGGGTAACTGTTCGATTGCTGTGTTTAAAAGTTTAAGTTGTGTTGGGATGATTTCGATGCCGCGTGGGGTCATGTTGGTTTTTTTAACTGTGCCTTTAACGGCTATGCTAAAACGTTTCTGCAACAGGTCTGATTTTTGCAGTACTTCGGGGGCTATGCGTTTTTTGGGTATAGTTAATTGAATCGTGCCAGTGCTGTCTTGCATGATTATGAATCGGATGCCGCCAAGGTCACGAACTTCCTGTACAAACCCAAACAGAGTAACCTCTTGAGTGTCTAAGTCTGGAGAAACCTTGTTAATGTTGTGTGTTCTTGTCCAGTCTCCAATGAAGTCCATGTTCATGGCTGCTTCAACCGTTAATCTGCAAATTCAACGCGGATAGACATTTTTCTAACGCTTTGGGCGATTCCTTTGAGCGCTGATAGGTCAAAGGGCATTTGTTGTCCCCGTTTGCGTTTTAGGATGACGCGTGTTTCGGTTGTTCCGTCGGGTAGCCAAATGGTGTTGATGGTTAAGATGCTGAATGGTATGAAGAGGTCTTCGAGGAATTTGCGGTCGTCAACGCCGTATTCAAGGATACGTACGTTTTTGCCTGTTTCGTCGCTGAGTGCTTTGATGATTTTACCGCCGTAACCCAGTAAGCGTGGCACGTCACCGTGTCCAACAAGGATTGCTAATGTTTTTTCTACGTCAACTGCTTTGTAGAAGCAAACGTTTTGAAGCGTAGGATACTTATCTTCCATGTTGAGAAGGAGTCTGGCGATTCTAAGGTCTAAGTCGGTTATTTCTCCAGCCTTTACTTTGGCTGAGCATTTCTGGCATAGCATGCCGCTTTTTAGGCAAAAGCTACAAAGTTCGGTTTTCATTTTTGAATCGCCTTTATTTTTTACTGTAAATAGGAGCTTTTCGTTTGGAGCCTTAAAGTTTGAAAGTTAATTTTGCTTTTAGCGTTGAAGAGTGATTTCGATTGTACTCACGTTGCTGAGTTGCGCTTCCTCATCTTGAGGTTGAACCTGATCGGTTCCGATTGCAATTGCTTTAACTTTTATGTCTGGAAGGAATTTGCGCCTTACAACTTCAGCCACATCGATGGCTCTGCTGATTGCTTTTCCACGTGCTTTAATATTTACTTCTTTAGCTCCGCCATGGAAGAAAGTTATGCAAGCAAGCACGTAATTCATTATTGGTTTTTTGCCGATCAACACTGCATTTGCTTCTGACATGGCTTTAGCTTTACTCCTAAATTATCAATTTAAGGTGCGGTTTAGTAGCTTTTTTTCCGAACATAAATACATTGTGGTGTGCATACTAGTTTTTCTGGTTAACATAAAACAAGCCCAAACGCACATTGACGTATACAACACTTAACAGGAACATGTTTTGCCCGCGTAAAATTTAACGGTTAATACATAGCTTTAACATGTTTTTGGGTTGTTTTTAGGCTATTATTGACCTACCCCTCTACGCTTTTGCAAAGGTTACTATTTGGATCCCCTAATAGGGCGGCAAATAGGTTAGTGCCTGCTTGTCTTGTCTATTTTATGATAAAGCCTTTATCAAGTCCAATACACTACATTTTCTTAACAGGAAGAATCCAAAGATGAGCACTCAACCAGACTGGTTTAAAATCTTAAACGATTGCAAAAACAACGTTGAAAAAGCGATAAAACCTCACTTAGAAACCATACATGACCCTCTGCCAGACCTTGGCAAAGGCGCAGGCGGAGATGCAATGAAACCAGCAGATTTAGCCGCTGAAAAAGCCATCGTAGACACACTACAAAGCCACGGAATCTCGTTCTCACTAATTAGTGAAGAATCAGGCTTCGTAAATTATGGCAGCCACCCAGAGGACTGCTATGTGACAATCGACCCAATAGATGGCACAACCAACTTCCTTAGAGGCTTACCGTTTTACGCTTCATCTATTGCAGTTTCAAGAAAACCAGTCATGAAAGAAGTTTACGCAGCTTTAGTAACCGACCTGTACCACGACATTACTTATGTTGCTCAGGAAGGCAAAGGTGCTTACCGTGACGGCGAAAAAATCAAAACCTCAGATGTAACCTCTCTTCAAGAAGCCGTGCTCGGTATGGACCTTAACACTTACAAGGTTGCCGAAGTAGCACCTAAACTGACAGATTTAATCCAGCAAACCAAGCACATCAGGCATTACGGCGCAAACGCACTGGAACTTTGCTATGTTGCGAACGGGTTAACTGACGCGTTTGTGGACATACGAGGAAAACTACGCACAACTGATGTTGCAGCGGGCTTTTTGATAATCAAGGAAGCAGGCGGCTTAGTAACCGGCATGGACAATCAACCAGTTAACGTGCCATTAGACCCCAAGCAGACCCTAAAGTTTGTAGCATCAGGCAACACCAAAATCCATGAGACAATCCTCGGATTGGTCAAACCCTAATGCTAAAACTCCTTTTTCCACACCCTGCAGCCTTAATAAAAACACAAAAAACCAAAACCCTTCTTATATCAGACCCACACATCGGCTGGGAAAACGAACTCCAAAAAAAAGGCATCCACGTACCCAGCCAAACAATCAAACTTTTCGACAAACTCGCCAACCTAATCACCCAACACCAACCAGACAGACTCATCGTTTTAGGCGACGTCAAATACACCGTAATGAAAACCGAACCTGGCGAATGGCATGACATCCCAGAATTTTTTGGCAAACTCTCAAACCTTGTTAAAGACATCGCAATTGTCAGAGGAAACCATGATGCCAACTTGGAGCCATTGCTACCCGAAAACGTCAAGATGTTTCCTGCAACCGGTACCGTTGTTGGTGACGTGGGGGTTTTTCATGGACATAAGTGGCCTTCGCCTGAGCTTTTGAAATGTAAAACGTTGGTTATGGGACATTTGCATCCAGTGGTTGTTTTTCGTGACCCTGCAGGTTTTAAGATTACACGACAGGTGTGGATGAGAGCAAATTGTGATACGAACGGTTTAGCGAAGGTTTTTTTGGAGAAACACGGCACCAAGAGGGAAGAGGCAGTGGAGCAGACGTTAAAGGAGCATTTTGGGTTTAAAGCTAAAACGTCTGAACTGTTAATTATGCCCAGTTTCAACGATTTTTTGGGTGGCAGACCAATAAATGAGACTCACCCAAGAAAGGAGACTGGTAGTGAAGGCTTGATTGGCCCAGTGTTACGTTCCAAGGCGGTTGACGTTGCACGTTCGGAGCTTTACATGTTGGATGGCACATATCTTGGCACGTTAAATCAACTTAAAACGGTTTAACACTTGGAATTGTTGCATAAAATTCAAGCGTGAAATAGTTTTTTGAGCGTAAGATTAAAAATTAACTTGATTAATTGAAAGTTTGACCTGTATGCAAAAAAGAAGAGAGAGGATACAGAAAAGAAAGAAACGTGCAGATGGTGACCTGTCAGAGTTTATTTTGCTCTCTCTTCTAAAAGAAGGCCCACTCAGTTTAGCTGACCTTGAAAAGGCTATGGCGCTTCATACTGTAGATTTTAGCAGGTTTGTCCAGCATCAAAGGGTTAATTCTCTAACTGTTCAATCCTATTGTGAGGACCTTACAAGAAAACAGTTGCTAAACCTAAACAGTGAAGCAAAATACGAGTTAACCCAGCAAGGCAAAGCTAGCGCCCAAGAAAGCGAGTGGGCTATGGAAAAAGGCGCGGCTATTTTGGAAAAACAGGTTTTAAGTCCCGCAGCAACTGCCAGAAACACAATTATCGGCTACATTTTATTGTCAGTTTTGAAGATGGTTGCAGGGTTTTTCAGCGGCAGTGTCGGTTTGATTGCGGACGGCGCGGACACAACGGTTGACACGGTGGCTTCAGGGATTGTTTGGTGTGGCATAAAAATCAAAAAAGAAGCCGTTGGAACCATCACGATTATTGTTTTGATGTTTTGTACTGCAATCACGCTTGCCTTTGAATCGGTAAGGTCGATTATTGGAAATTTAGAGGGCACATTTGTCCCAATGTCAATGCCATATTTAGTGATAACTGTCGAGCTTATCGCGTTAGCGTCAGCATTTACGTTTTCAATTTATCAACGTTATGTTGGAAGAAGAAGCCAAAACTTTTCTTTATTGTCTCAGTCGGTTGACACAAAAAACAGCATGTACTCTGCTGCCGCTGTAATAATTGGGGCAGTTTTCTCTATTTTTGGCATATACTGGGTAGACGCGATTGTAGGCGGCATTATTGCAGTAAGAATCTCAATTGACGGCATAAACTTGACACGCCAAATAATACGTACCCTGAAAGGTGAAAAGCCAGATTACAGCCAATTCAAGCTACCCTTTGAAAAAGTAATCAGCAACAGAAGAATGGAAACCTACAGAAACTGGGTACTCTACATAGTAAAAAACGAGAAACACTGCAATAGACAGGCAATTGTGGCGTCTCTTGAGAAAACTTTTCGACCAAGCTACATGCCAAAAGTGTTTTCAGAGGTCGCCATGGGTAAAGATTTTGAGTTTTCAGAAAACTTTGACCAAATAATTCAACCACTAATAGAAACCTGTTACCTACAAGAAACAGAAGGGTCATACTGTTTGACGGAAAGCGGAAAAACTTACCTTAAAGATTTAATTGACACAGCAAAATACCGTCGCGGCAACATCAATCAAAAAAGCAACTAACATTGAATACCTCCCTGTTTGGGCACAAAACTTATTGGAGCCGAAAACCTCAACAGAATAAGTGGTGAGCCAGTTTGTCTTCAGAAAATAATGATGATTTTCCTGAATGGTTCAAAAAACGTCGGACTCAATCTAAAGACCCATTCTTTGGCGACATAGATAACATGTTTCGTGAAATGGAAAAAATGATGGAAAATGAATTCAAAACCTTCCAAGACAAAGTGCCCAAAGAATACATTAAAGAGCGCAAGCTTCCTGACGGAAGCACCGTTAAAGAGCTTGGACCATTTGTGTATGGTTACAGTATGAAGATTGGTCCCGACGGCAAACCAGACATTCAAGAGTTTGGAAACCTCAAAAAGAGCCTTAAAGGTCCTGAAGTTAAAGAAGAACGTGAGCCTCTTGTTGACGTGATTGATAACGCTGGAGAAATCCGTGTCGTAGTTGAGTTGCCGGGTGTAGAGAAAACTGACATTAAACTGCATGGAACGGAGGACTCTTTAACCATTTCAGTTGATACGCCACAGTACAAGTATTACAAGGAAGTAGAGTTGCCAGTTAAAACCCAGATAAAAGAGGCACATTCAACCTACAAGAACGGCGTTTTAGAAGTTGTTATACCTAAACTTGAACCTTCAAGCAATCCTAAGGGCGAACCAATCAACATAAACTAAAGCTAAAAGCCTAAATTCTCCATCTTTTCATAGAATAATGCAGTGTAAATGCGTGACTGATAACTCTGAAATAGAAACCTTAAACGCTATATGCAGGCAAGCTAAAACAGCAGGCAAACTTTCAGGCGAAA
Source organism: Bathyarchaeia archaeon (assembly GCA_050108115.1). Taxonomy (GTDB): domain Archaea; phylum Thermoproteota; class Bathyarchaeia; order Bathyarchaeales; family Bathycorpusculaceae; genus Bathycorpusculum. The sequence goes on from JBNIDP010000001.1 coordinate 1,565,925, forward strand.
ATATTAACGAACTTTACGAACTTTTTGGGCAACGCTTCACAAAAGCTTTAGACACGCTTAAGGATAACAGGGTTAAAAAGTACATTTTTAAGCCAAGCATGCGCGTAGTCTGGATTGTAATAGGCCGCGAACGGGACTACCTAATTATGCCTGAAGCAGAATACTGTACTTGCGACGACTTTTATTTTAGAGTCTTAGACAAGAAAGTCCATATGTGTTATCATCTTTTTGCTCAAAAAATCGCGGCGAATCTGGGCTGGTTTGAAACCATTGATGCAACCGACGATAACTACGACATGTTGATGAAGGAGTGGAAAAAAGCTACACCTTAAATATTTAGATGTTACAAGAATAGGTAAAACACAAGGAGAATCTCGATGGACTTAAGTGCATATTTCACAATATTGCAGTATCTCTTGATGGGTGCAACCGCTGTTGCTATAATGTTAATCTTCCTTTACGTTTACTACGGTAGAGATGAAGATAAAGAAGAAAAAGAGTAACCCTTTTTTTAACCTATTACTCTTCTTGTTCTTCGCGAAAAGATAAAGAATAAGCCGAACATTACAACAGCAATTAATATACTAATTATCATTAGCCAGTTTGAGTCAGGTCCTGCTCCAAACACTATAGGAATCGGACCAATGAAAACAACACCACCCACATTACCCGAAGTTCCCCCACCAAGAACTGCAGCAGCCACCAACACAATTATACCAATAAAAACCAACGCAAACCCCAACATCAAAAAACCAAACAATCTGCTAGAAACCGTGACACCATCCGATTGACCATTTGGCTGCTCAGAATTTTCAAACATCACGTTTTACCTCAACATCAAATAATACCATATAAGAAGCACAATTGTTAAAGCCAAAGCAAGCACCAGCACAGTTTTTACCGATTTTTTGTCAGTGCCAAAAATTATCGGTATCGGCCCAATCATAATTACACCTGCCCCCCGCACTTTGCTCTCACCCTCACCCTCACTTTTGTTTCCGCTTGATTTGCCTGCCGAAACTAAAATTACAGCTAGAACAATCAGAACTCCAACTGCAATAAGAACAAAGCCAACTGTGTAAAGAGCAGAGAAATCCATTCTTGGTCAAGATACTTTGCATTTTGGTTTTTAATAAACTTAGCCAAAACACTCTTTTGAATGGTAAACTATAAACAAGCAGAACACCTATTTCGTGCAGAGCAGATGACAACCCAAGAGATTATTGCAGCAATACTTGCTAAGCACCCAGAATTGTCTGAACAGCAAATCCAAGAAACTCTCACGCAGGAAAGGGTACGTTCAGGCGGTTTATTAGGTGACGAAACGCTTTTACGGCTAATAGCAGCAAAACACGGCGTTGAGGTTGCCCAAAAGAAAACGGAGTTCAGCGGTATTTTGTCGTCAGGTCGCCTGTTTTCAGGTTTAAATGATGTTTCGGTGGAGGGCAGACTGGTTGCTGTTTTTTCGGCACGTAGCTTTAACGGTGGAGAAAAAAGCGGCAAATTTGCTAACATGATGATTGTTGACCAAGACAGCATTCTGCGAGTGGTTTTGTGGAATGATAAAGCGGAAATTGTTGAGAACGGCGAATTAAAAGTAGGACAAACTGTTAAGTTTCTGCATGGTTACACCAGAGATGACCAGTATGGCAAAGTTGAGCTGCATCTGGGTGGTAAAAGCAGAATTGAAGTCAATGAAAAGCCCCAAACAATTTATCCAGGCGTAGAAAAGTTTGCCACAAAAATAGCTGAAATCAGCAACACATTTAGCAATGTGCATTTGGCTGGCATGGTAAAAGAAGTGTTTAATTCAAAAACCTTCACCAAAGGCGACGGCGCAGAAGGCAAAATCATGCGTTTCACCCTTGCGGATGGTTCAGCAGAAACCACTGTTGTAGTGTGGAACGGCAGAGTTGACGAGTTAGAAAGACAACTTAAACCCAAAGCCTGCGTGTCTCTGATTAACGGTAAAGTCAAAGAAAAAGAAAGCGGCGGATTTGAAATCCACATAGACTCAACAAGCTTTGTACAGATTCAACCAGTTGCGCTTCAAATGACTAAACTTGCAGACTTAAAAGAGGGCGACACAGTTAACGTTGAAGGTGACGTTTCAAACGTTGACCCTATAAAAGAAGTAACCACAGGCAAGGGCGAACAAATTAAGCTTCTTAATTTTGAGTTAAAAGACGAAACAGGTTCGATTCGGGTGTCTGTTTGGCGTAACCAAGCTGAACAGCTTAGTGGCCTTAAGCTTGGTGATGATGTTACAGTAGAAAACGCGTTTGTTAAGAAGGGATATGGAAATAAAGTGGAGTTATCCACTCGAAGCGGAACCGTTTTCACGGTTAAACCTATTTGAGTTTTTCAACGATAGCATCTGTCATGTCGCTTGTTGTTGCTTTTCCGCCTAAATCAGCTGTTCTGACTTTGCCTTCAACAAGCACAGCAATTACTGCTGCTTCAATCTTTTTGGCTGCTTCTGTCTCGCCAAGGTAATCAAGCATCATTGCGCCTGCCATTATGGTTGCGATTGGGTTGACACGGTTCATGCCAGTGTATTTTGGTGCGCTGCCGTGGACTGGTTCAAACATGCCATATGTGTTGCCGACGTTTGCGCCTGCTGCAAGACCAAGGCTGCCGGTTACTTGTGCTGCTTCGTCGCTAATGATGTCACCGAACAAATTTGTAGTAACCATGACATCGTAACTGGCTGGTTGTTTGATTAATTGCATCGTTGCTGCATCAATGTGCAGGTCGTCAACGGTGACTTCAGGATATTTTTTGGCTACTTCTTTTACTGCATCTTTGAATATACCGTCGGTTACGCGCAGAATGTTACCTTTGTGAATGTATGTTAAGTGTTTTTTGCGTTGCATAGCCAGTTTAAAGGCGTGCTCGGCAACTTTGGTTGAAGCTTCAGTGGTGATTACTCTAAAAGCAACACTTACACCCGGGGCGATTAAGGCTTCTTTACCTGAGTACATGCCTTCAGTATTTTCTCTAACCACGATTAGGTCGATGTCAGGTTTTAGGGATTCTACGCTTGGAAAGCTTTTGCATGGGCGAACGTTCGCGTATAGGTCGAACATTCTGCGTAGGGTTACTGCGACGCTGACTGGTGCACCTGGTTCTTCAGGGGTGGTCATTGGACCTTTTAGGCATGCGTCGGTTTTTTTTATCATTTCAACAGTTACGTTTGGAAGGTTTGTTCCGTGTTCTGGGATGCAGTGTGCGCCTGCTTCTCCGTAGAGATAGTTAAGTTTAAAGTTTGAAGTTTTTTGAACGGCGTCAAGAACCTTTACGGTCGAGTCGGTTACTTCTGGACCGATTCCGTCGCCTTTAAGAACAGCAATATTGTAAGTTTTAACCATTCTGTTTTCTACCTTGAGGGTTAATTGTTACTGTTTTCATTTATCAGCATATCGTTTAAACATTAGACTTCTATTGAGCAATCTCGCTTAATATCAATTTAGGGTTTTAGGGGTTTTTGTTGTGTTTTGCTTTTTCGTTTAAAATAGCTTTTGAGTAATAGGTTATAGTTGGAAATGTTGGAATGAAATTTTTTGCGGGCAGGCTAACTAAGTCTATGTATTTTATTCCGTTGGTTTCTGCTATTTCTTTGTTTAAACGCATTAAATCTGGAAGGTTAGCGTATACGCAGTGAAGCATAAAATCATAATCGCCTATAGTAGTAGCAACAGTGAGCACGTTTGGTATACGGATTAATTTTTCATACAAGCGGTTGGTATCTGTTCCAGGTAAAACGTTAACAGAGAAGAAAACATGATAATTGTAACTGCATTTTTTTAAATCGACGATAATTGAAGCATTATAGATTACGCCTTCTTCCTTGAGTCTTCGGTATCTTCTAATAACTGTATCAGTGCCTATTCCTAACTGCTGGGCGATAGCACTAAAAGGCGCCTGAGCATCTTTCATTAACAAGCCAACAATTTTTAGGTCTACCGAATCCATTATACTTCTGTCCCCACGACGTTTTTTAAATTAATATTTCTTGGCCAAGCAACGGCTTTTTCTATAGGTGACCATATGCTTGTATGAACCTCAAGGACTGAGGGTTCTTTTCTTATAAAATCAATAATTTTTTGAAGCTCATGAAAATCAGTAAGAAACAAGAAAACAATTAAGTTGTAACTGCCTATGCTTTCAGCACAGAAGTCAACGCTTTTAATTGTTTTCACGTACTTAATTGCCTGATCCATTTTTGAGGGAACTACTTTTATGCCTAAATGGGCAATGCATGAGTAACCAAATTTTGTCAAGTCTACTATAAGCAGAGAGCCAGTGATTATTCCGCTTTTTTTTAGTGCATTAAACCTGTTACTTATTGTATTTTTAGATACACCTAGCTCGCTTGCTAGTTCAGTGAAGCTTGTACGTGCATCAATTTGGAGTGCCCTTATTATTTTTGTATCAATTTCTGTTAATTTGAATTTTTACATCCTCCAGCCTAGCAAGTTACCTTATTCTTTGTTCAAGTAAAATAAACTTTTGCAAGTTAGCACTCGCACAGGCAACATCTTAACTGCGATAAAAGACAAAAGAATTACATTTTTTCTATATTATTTCTTATCTAATCCCTCTTTTTTACGAAAATTATATATAGATTTAACATCGAGTAGGACGCTGAAACGAGGATAAAAATGAAAACCAACAAATTAAAACAAACAAAACTATCAGCAATCATATTAATCACAGTATTAGCAATCTCAACCGCAGCATTATTTGCACCAAACGTTTTCGGCAAAGAATACACACAAATGCCAGACCGCGCCACCTACACTGAAGTTGGCATAAGCCCAGCAACAATCGGATTAGGCCAAGAAACAACAATCAACATCATGACTTACCCTGGTCCTTCAGGACCAACCTATGACGCACAAAGCTTAGTAGAAGGACTAGTCGGCGGTTTCTCCAACATCTCAATAACAGTCGTAAAGCCAGATGGAACCAAAGAAACATTCATGCCAATAGACGAAACCTTAGCTCAAGCAGGAATAGAAATACCTGGCCAAGCAGAAATTGTCGGTCACTTACAATTCAAATACAAACCTACCGCACTAGGCACATACAGCTTTACTGCAAGCTTCCCTGGAAAAACCTACACAACTGACAACCAATATGAAAACCTAAACTACAGCGTAACCTATTTGCCCTCTGAATCTACACTGACAGCAACACTAACAGTAGTTGACGAAACCGTCCTAAACGGCTTGCTTAATGGTTACCCATGGTCACCTCTACCAAATGATTACTGGCAAAACCCCGTCTCCACAAACAACAGAGAATGGGCAGGAATCTCAGGCGACTGGGTCCAAGCACGCTACAACAACTTAGGAACCAACTACAACCCATACTCCACAGCAGTACTATCTTCACACATCGTCTGGGCTAACCAAGTTAGTCAAGGCGGACTTATCGGCGGCGACTGGGGCAGCTTACCATATGCAGGCGGCAGCGGATCAGGCGACATAATTTTAGACGGAAAAATCTACCAAAACGGTAAATCAGGCTATTTTGACTGCGTTGATTTACGCACAGGCGAATTACTCTGGTCAGCTCCAGGCAGCATAACTGGCGCACAACGCTTAGACCCAGCATACCAAACAGCAGCACAATCCAACGAAGGCGCAATCAGCGAATGGTTATGGGCAGGAACAGGCGGAAGCAACACTGGAACAGGCGCAACCAGCTGGATACAATACAACCCATATGACGGCACCATAGTCAGAAACATTACCAACGTTCCGAAAGACATAATGTTCGTTAAGTACCAAGACGGTGACCCAGTAATTTGGTGCATCCAAGGCAACTTGGCATTATGGAACACTACCTCGCCAATGAAACTACCATACCTGAATTTAATTAAATGGGACATTTCACAACTTACAACTACAAAAGTGTACAGCAACATCAACAGCAATGACTGGAGACAAGGCGTAGTCTGGAACGTTTCAATAATGCAAGATGACCAAGTAAGCATTGGCGACAACAACTTCCAAGGTGTAAAACCATTCCCATACGTTGAAGCAGGCGTAGTAGTTGTACGGTCAAGAAACGCTATGCAAACAATGGCAGGCTACGATTATGACACTGGAGCATTCTTGTGGAAGAACAATGCAACAGTACTAAACATTGACGTCAGAGACGAAGGCATCGCCACCAGCCCTGCAGGCCCAATGATTATGGCAGACGGTGCATCAAACAATTTCGTTGCATATGATGTAAAAACTGGCAAAGAAATCTGGAGAGCTCCAAGCGGTGATATACCATGGGGCATGTTACCAGCATACACTTTCGTGTACCATGACGGCGTAACCTTCATGGGTAGCTACGACGGACACGTTTATGCATACGACATCACTAACGGGAACCAAATTTGGCAGAGCGATTATGTCGGCGCAGAAGACGAAATGATCTATGGAAATCAACCATTCAACGGCAGATCAATAGGCTCAGGAGGCGTACTGTACTATTCGACAGCAACAACTTACAGCATGATGCCAAGACCAAGATTCCACGAACTCATCGCAATCAACGAGTCCACCGGAGAATTCTTGTGGAAACTACCAATCGGCATGAACCCAACAGCAGCAGCAGACGGCTACATAATTGCAACTGACAGCGAAAACGGAATCCAATACGGTTTAGGCAAAGGTGAAACTGAAACGAGCATCATAGCACCATTAACAACTGTTTCAGCGGGAACTGAAGTTCTAATTCAAGGTTCAGTTCTTGACTTGTCACCAGGCGCACCAAACACTCCAGCTGTATCCGACCAAGACATGGACGAATGGATGGATTATCTTTACGGACAAAACGCTACCTTAATCAACAATCCGCCAGCACCAACAGGCGTCACAGTACGACTAAACGCTATTGATCCAAACGGCAACCAAGTTGATATTGGAACCGTAACAAGCGACAGCAGCGGACTATACAAAGTAATGTGGACACCCAACACTGAAGGCGCATACACAATTTATGCAACTTTTGACGGAAGCAACTCATACTGGGGTTCATACGCATCAACCGCTTTAGGCGTTACACATGCAGCAACACAACCAACAGACCAATCAACACAATCAAACATTGACTACACACTACCAATAGCCGGTACAGGCATCGCAATGATAATTGCAGTAGCAATCGCAACAATTCTAATACTCAAGAAAAAATAAAAAAACAACCCTTTTTCTTTTTTTATTTTTTTAAATGATATTCTGGGTTACTTTGATTATTTGTGGAATCTTGCCAGCCGTACCTACTTGCCCTTGATACAAAATAAGCACACCAAACACTCCAGGAATGCTTAAACCCCGCTTAATTCCAGCTTCAATACCCTCTTTAACTGGACCTTTCACAACATTTCCAACTGCAGTAGCCGCCGCATCTGCAAGCCCAGCATCACAACAAAAAACTGTAGCAGCCTCCGCGTCCCCAAAACTAAAAGCGTGACTAAACCTGCCAGAACTTGTCGCAACCCCAACAGGAAACTCGTTAAGCCTAAAACCAAAACGTTTTGACAACGGCTCGTTACCTGCAGCCAAAGCCACATCAACTGGTCTATCAGAAACCGCCGAAATTTCACCACCATCCTCTACCACGGCAACTTTGCAGCCAGCTTTCTGCATGTCAGCTACTGCTAAATCAGCGATTACACCTGCAACTGCCGCCATGGGTCCAACATTGGCTTTCTGCGCCGCCAAAGCCATCAGTCGGGCAACAAGGGGCTCATCGGGTGGCGGTATTGGGTCAAAAGTGTAAAAAAATTTTTGGTGTTCCCGTATGTAGCATTCGAGTTCTTGATAGTTACGTGAAATTGATTCTTTAGCGGTTTCAACACCTTGCTGGATGTCGCTGATTATGTGGCAGACGCTGTCTTTGTATGTATAGTTTTCTTGGTAGAGACTGCTGTTTGGCAACTTATTTTACCCGGTGCCCGTTGCCGTTGTGCATTTCAGAGTTAGAGTACCTAATCGATTTTATTGCTCTAGCTGGGCAAGCATCCACACAAATGCTACAGGCGCTGCCGACACATTTTTCCTTGTTAAACTGAATTGACAAATCTTCGGCGACGCTGATTGCTTCCACAGGGCACAAGGCAACGCAAGAGCCGCAGTTAAAGCAACGGTTGTTGTCAACCTCGATAAGTTTTGGAACAGTAACATTTGCGCCTTTCTGACGAAAAGCTGACACAACCTTGTCTACGTCTTCTTCGGGCACTTCAAGAACAATTTCGCCGCCTTTCGAGTTAATATGTGCTGCTAAAATCGCTAGTTGCACCTTGTTTTCCAGTATAACCTGTGAAACTACAGGTTCGGAAACCAAATTTTCATTTAACCGTAGAAGAATGCGCGCCATACTTTACCGTCCTAACAGTTTAGACACATCTTCAGAAGTTACTATGCCTAAGACTTTATGTTCAGAATCAATCACAGGCAAAGCAGAAATGTTATGTTGCGCCATGCGTTTTGAAGCGATTTCTAATGGTTCATCCGGTTTGGCAGTTATAACTTTATGGGATTCAATATCTGCAAGTGCTTGTTTGCCTTCAGCCATTGCACGGGTGATGTCCCATGAAGTAACTATACCTAAAAGTTTGCCTTGCTCATCAATTACGACTATGTGGTTTACTGATTTTGTTACTATGCGTTCGGCGATGGCGCGGATTTCCTCGTTTTCTGTGCAGGTTACAGCTGGATGCATAACATTTGAGACGAAGGGTATTTCTTGTGTTTGACGCATCGGCTTAACGATTGTGTCAAGTGGGAGACGCTCTATCGGCGCTGTAAGGGTAAATTGACCTTCTTCAATCCAGCTTTTCAAGGTTTGGGAAACTTTTTTAGCCATTTTCAAGCTTGAAAGCGAGCTAACACGGACTCTTTTACCGTTAACATTAATGGCGCCTGATTTCAATTCGGCGTAAGAGACTATGGCAAGTTTAGGTTTATCTCGACGCATAACACTGTAGTCAATCACGTCGGTAAAGATTTCGCTGTCACGAATAGCGGTTTTTCTGGCTAAGCCCTCGTTAAGTATTGGAATAGGTATGCCCAAACCGACATACATTGTTGTGCCATAACGCGTGAAAGCTGCACCTTGCAAGAATTCTGGGCTCATTTTTTTGGCATCGCCTTTTACCATTAAGGTGCCGTTAAGGTTTTTGGGACTATGCTGGGTGCCTTCACCTATGATGTAACCTTGACCACCGCCTAGAAAGATTTTGGTTCCAAACCCAATTGTTTCATAATCAGGGTCATTCATCAAAGGGTTAAGTTCACCTGCACCCGAAAAGGTTGCGTTACGCATTCTGGGCAGGAGCTTGTTCATGTAAGTGTAAATTGTTTCGTCACTTCCGTTGATGGCGCAGTTGTAGCGTTGGTAACAGTTACGGAAGTTCAACAGGTAAAACTGGTTAAGGTCATCTTTGGTTATGGTTGTTTTAACTGCTGTTCGTGGGTAGCAGTCAGTGCCATATGCTGTGGCGCGTAGTTCAACTTCGTTTCCAGCTACTAGGTCTTGAATTACGTGACCGCCACCATACTCCATAGGCTGTTTTTCAGAAGAATTCGCTGCGCCAATGAACAAGTCCACTGCTGCGCCAGGATGGCAGACTTCCACGTCGTTGAGCCATGCCCGCTGAATTTTGATTGGCGGGTCAGAATGGCCAAGGTTGACGACGGCGCCTGAAGAGCACATTGCTCCAAAAGTGCCAGTGGTTACAACGTCAACTTCTTTAAAGGCAACCTCAACACCGCTACTTTCAACAAGTTTTTTCATTTCTTCAGCAGTTAAAACTTGGGCGTCGCCTTTCTGAATTTTTTGATTAATTTCCTCAATTGTCCGTGTTTTCTTAGACAAGCAGCCTTACCTTGATGCCAATCGAAAGTAACCCAAACAATATAATATTTACGCAAAAAGCCGCCAATAAAAAGAACAAAACCAAGAAAGAAGCATCAACAATCAACCCGCCACCAACCTATTTGGAGCCTATTAGAGGTTCTATGTTAAAACCTATAGGGGGTAGGTCTTTATTGGCTGAAAAATAAGCCATTAGTATGTTGAAAAATGGTAGAAATAGTTGGATTCCTGGTGGGTTACCATTGTTTCCAGGGGATTTCGTCCATGTATTCGTTGAGGCTTCGGATTTGTCCGTTCTGGTTGTTCTTCTTTAAGACGTCAACTAAGGCTTCTGCGAGTTGCAGGTTGGTTATGACTGGAATGTTGAATTCTACTGCTTGGCGTCTGATTATGTAGCCGTCGGTTAGGATGTCTGAGTAGCTTGTTTGGCGGTTTGCTACTGGCACGTTAATGACCAAGTCGATTTTGCGTTCCTGCAAGTAATCAAGAATATTGGGGTTGGCTTGAGCGTCTTTGACTTTGTAGAGCACTGTGGTGTTCACGCCTGAAGCGTTAAGCACATCAGCGGTGTGGGCTGTTGCGTATATTCGGAAATTCATATCTTGGAAAGCTTTAGCGATTGGGGCGACACGTTTTTTGCGTTCTCGGTCTCCTCCAACGCTAATGAGAATAGCACCGTCTTTTGGCGGAATATGCACTTCAGCAGCTTGCAAAGCCTTGCTAAAAGCATCAGAAAAGTCTTCGCCTATGCATGCAACTTCGCCTGTGCTTAACATTTCAACACCCAATACGGGGTCTGCTCCGCTAAGACGCATAAAGCTGAATTGCGGAACCTTAACACCCACGTGCGGCGCAACTGTCATTGGTGAAAGCTGGATAGTGATTTTTTTGCCAAGCATCGCCAAAGTAGCCTGTTCTATTAGGTTTACTCCGCGACATTTGCTGACAAACGGCATCGACCGTGAAGCCCGCAGGTTGCATTCGATTACGTTGACTACATCGTCTTTTACTAGATACTGGATGTTGTAGGGACCTCGGATTTTTAGTGCTTTTACGATGCGTTGTGTGCAGTCTTCGATTTTCTTTTGAACCTCAAGCTTTAGGGCTTGTGGAGGTATGGTCATTGTTGCGTCGCCGCTGTGGACACCTGCGTTTTCGACGTGTTCCATGATTGCGCCGATTAGCACGTTGTCACCGTCGCTGACGCCGTCAACTTCGACTTCTTTGGCGCTAGAGATGAATTTGCTGATGACAACTGGGTGGTCGTGTGAAACTTTGGCTGCTAAGTTGAGGAAGTTTTCAAGTGAAGCCTCATTGTATGCTACACGCATTGCGCTGCCAGACAGCACGTAGCTTGGACGGACTATGACGGGGTAACCGATTTTTTCTGCACTACGTTTAGCGTCGGCGATGGATACGAGTTTGCTCCATGGTGGCTGGCTGATGCCAAGTTGGTCAAGGAGTGCACTGAATTTGGAGCGGTCCTCTGCTAAGTCGACATCATGTGCGGATGTGCCAAGGATTTTGGCGCCTGATTCCGTCAGTTTCATTGACAAGTTGTTGGGAATTTGTCCGCCGACACTGGTTATTACACCAAGCGGGTTTTCCTTGTCGTAAATGTCCATTATGCGTTCGTTGGTTAATTCTTCAAAGTACAGTTTGTCCGACACATCGTAGTCAGTGCTGACGGTTTCAGGGTTATAGTTAACCATTATAGCTTCTTTTATGCCGTTTTTCTTGAGCGCCCAAACCGTGTTAACGCCGCACCAGTCGAACTCGACACTTGAACCTATACGGAAAACTCCCGCGCCCAAAACGATAACTTTACTTGGTGTAGTGGATAATTCGATGTCGTCTTCGTCTCCGCCGTAAGTCATGTAGAGGTAATTGGTTTTGGCTGGGTACTCTGCGGCGAGTGTGTCGATTTGTTTTACCGATGGGATAATGTTGTTGTTTTTGCGGAACGTGCGGATTGTTGCTTCGTCAGTGTTTTGGCATACTGCGATTTGTTCGTCTGAGAAGCCGATTCGTTTTGCTTCACGGATAACTTCAGCGGCTTCGGATTCGCCGAGGTTTAATTCGCGAAGTTTGTCTTCCATATCAAGGATATTTTTAATTTTGTAAAGGAAGAATGGGTCAATTCCGCTTAGGCGATAAACTTCAGGAACGCTTAAGCCCATACGGAGAGCTTTGCTGATTACGTAGAGCCGTTCGTCGGTTGGGTTTGCAAGTTCGTCACGTATGCGTTCCTCTGATTCAGGCTCAAAATCTTCAGGGTTACAGACTAAGCCGATTTTGCCGATGTCCAGCATGCGCACGGCCTTTTGCAGGGCTTCTTCAAAGCATCTACCGATAGCCATGACTTCGCCTACGCTACGCATTTGTGGTCCAACGTGGCGGTCGGCGTTTTTGAATTTTTGAAGGTCCCAGCGGGGGATTTTGACGGTGATGTAGTCGAGGGCTGGTTCAAAGCAGGCTGTTGTTACTTCGGTGACCTTGTTAATTAATTCTGGAAGCAGGTAGCCGATGGTGAGTTTAGTGGCAATGTATGCTAGTGGGTAACCTGTGACTTTGCTGGCAAGGGCGCTGCTTCTGGACATTCTTGAGTTGACTTCGATGACTCGGCATTCTTCTGATTTAGTGTGAAGGGCCCATTGGATGTTGCATTCGCCAACTATGCCGAGGTGGCGGATGGCGTTTATGCTGATTGAACGGATTTTGTGGTATTCACGGTTGGTCATGGTTTGTGAGGGAGCAACAACGATACTGTCGCCTGTGTGGACGCCCATGGGGTCAAAGTTTTCCATGTTGCAGACTGTTAAGCAGTTGTCAGCGTAATCCCGCATAACCTCGTATTCAACTTCCTTCCAGTGACCAACATACTCCTCAATAAGGACTTGACCGATGCGGCTTTGGGCGATACCGCGTGTTACGATTTCTTTAAGTTCCGTAACGTTATGAGCGACACCGCTACCTTTGCCGCCTAAAGTGTAAGCGACACGAACAATTACGGGGTAACCGATTTCTTCCGCAGTTTCCATTGCAGATTTGAGTGTTGTAGCTGACTTGCTTTTCAGGGGCGGAACATCTGCTTCAAGCATTGATTGACGGAAACGTTCACGGTCGCCAGTGTCCTCAATGGCGGAGATGGGTGTACCGAGAACCTTCACGTTGTACTTGTCAAGAACACCAGTCTTAGCCAGTTCGATGCCGCAGTTGAGCGCGGTTTGTCCGCCGAAACCCAACAGGATGCCGTCGGGGCGTTCTTTTGCTATTACTTTTTCTACAAATTCAGGGGTAACTGGAAGAAGATACACTTTGCCTGAAAGCCTGGGGTCAGTTTGAATTGTTGCAATGTTTGGGTTAATGAGAACAGTTTCTATACCTTCCTCATGCAGGGCTTTTAGGCATTGGCTTCCACTGTAATCGAATTCGGCTGCTTCACCAATTTTGATTGCGCCGCTTCCAAGAACAAGAACTTTATGTATCCAATCGAATTTCGGCATTATTTTGCCTCCAAAGATTTTTTGAATTTATCAAACAGCATTTCAGTGTCATAAGGTCCAGGTGAGGCTTCAGGATGCCATTGAACAGCAAAGACCGGTTTAGTCTTGTGTTTTATGCCTTCAGTGGTTTTGTCGTTGGGGTTTACGTACCAAGGTTCAAGCGGCGTCTGCTTTAAAGTTTCCACGTTTATTGCGTAACCGTGATTTTGAGTAGTAATATAACAACGTTTACTGTACAAGTCCAAAGCAGGCTGGTTTTGAGCACGGTGACCAAACTTGAGTTTGTAAGTGTCAGCGCCCATTGCTAAGGCTAATATTTGAGCACCCAAACAGATGCCCATTACTGGAAGTTTTTCGACCAGTTCACGGACGGCTTCAATTGTTTTTACGTTGCGTTTAGGGTCTCCTGGTCCGTTGCTTACAAAAACACCATCAGGATGATAGGACAGCATGTCTGCGGCTGAAGTGTCATAGGGTACACGGATAACATTTATTCCACGTCTGAGCAGGTTGCGGATGATACTGAATTTTACTCCACAGTCGATAAGGACAACGGTTAGTTTGCCGTCAACATTGTACTTGCAGGGTTTTTGAACAGAAACTTCCTTGACAAGGTCGGTTTGGTTTGGGTCTGCAATGTTGTGACCATTCTTTAGGAGCACTTCAAGGTTTGGTTCCTCGTCTGCGTCAAAAACTTGTAGCAGTCCAAGCATGACACCGTGTGTTCGAAGTTTTTTGGTTAAACGTCTGGTGTCTATGCCGTAGATGCCGGGGACGCCTTCGTCTGATAACCATTTGTCAAGGGTTCGGGTTGAAGCCCAATGGTATGGTTCAAGACAAAGTTCATGGATTACTAAGCCTTGAACTTGAATGTGGTCAGATTCAAAATAGAGGGGCAAGCCAAGGTTCATTTTGTTTGAGGGAACACCGTAATTGCCCACCATAGGGTAAGTCAGGGTCAAAATTTGTCCTTTGTATGAGGGGTCAGTTAAAGATTCAGGGTACCCAACCATTGAAGTTGAAAAAACCACTTCGCCGCTGATTTTTCCGGTTGCACCAAAACCTTTTCCGATAAATGACGTTCCGTCTTCAAGAAGCAGAACCGCTTTTTTGCTTTTATCCGACATACTGTGTTGTGACTCCAATGCTTGATCTACCTATAATTTTCAATTTATCATCCTGATGACTGTGAAGAGTACGAATTCACAAGAGCGTCGAGTTGGCTTGACGCGTTTGAAAGGGCTTCTTTGAGGCTATAAACTGCCTTTTCTGTTTGAACGTGACATTTTACTCGTTCTTTTAAGGCTCTTTCAACCTCGACGGGTGATGGCCCACCTTGAACTTTATATGTTTCTACTAGTTTACGTGGATTTGTGCATTCAACAAGGTCTTCCAATTTAACAGTTAACTCTAAACCTGCACAGTCCTTAGCGACCAAATATAGCAGTTCTGGTGTGGCATCCAGCAAAGTTTTCTTGGATTCAATTAATGCCTTGACAAGTCCACCTGCAATCTTGTGCGCTGTACGGAAAGCCGCACTGTACTTACGTACCAGCATGTTGGCCAACTCGGTTGCTCCGACAAAGCCTGCTGCAGCTTTTTCTTCCACGTTGCTGGAAACTTTGATTACAGGAACCAGCTGAGCAAAAATGTTTAGTGATGCTTTAAGGTTGTCTGTTGCTGCCCAAAGTTTGGGTGTTACTTCTTGAAAGTCAAGATTGTAAGTTGTTGGCAAACTTTTTACTGCCGCTGCTGCGGCTACGTAGTCGCCAAGGGCGTAGCTGGCTCGTGCGCGGATTACTTCGAGGCATTCAGGGTTTTTCTTTTGCGGCATAATACTGCTTGTTGAGGTAAATTCATCTGGCAACTCTACGGTGCTAAACTCTGCACTACTCCAAATGATTAAGTCCTCAGCAAACCGACTCAAGTTGACCGCTGTCAGGGTTAATGCGGCGACTGTTTCAACTATGAAGTCTCGGCTGCCTACTGCATCAATAGAGTTCTCTAAAACACTGCTAAACCCTAACAATTCTGCAGTGCGTTTACGGTTTAATGGAAAACTTGTAGTTGCCAAAGCCCCTGCACCCAAAGGTGAAAGATTAACACGTTCATAAGCGCCCAGCAACCGCTGCAAATCACGGTCTAAAGCATCATATTGAGAAAGCAAATAATGAGCGTAAGTTACTGGTTGAGCCGCCTGCAAGTGAGTGTATTCTAAAATTATTGTGTCCAAATGCTTAGCCGCTGCATCAAGCAGGTTCTGCTGCATTTCCAAAATTTCCTGCATAATAAACTGTAGCTCATTGCGCAAGGTTATGCGAATGGCTGTTGTGACTTGGTCGTTTCGGCTTTTTGCGACATGCATGTTGCCGCCAACTTCAGGACCTGTTTCTGCTAGGACAGCTTCTTCAACTGCCATATGCACATCTTCAGCTTGGGGGTCAAGCGTAGATGCAGAAAGCTTGCCAAGAGCAGCAAGAATTTTTGCGCCAGGCTGCATTGGGATGATTTTTTGTTCCATAATCATGGCAACGTGGGCTTTGTTGATTGCCAAAACAGCGTCAGCTAAGCGTGTATCGTCTTTTCTTGAGGAGGTAAAATGAGCAACGTCTTCTCGAACATTGCCGAGGCGTCCGCCATGCAACATTTTAGACGTTTTCATGACCTCCTAAAGTTTTTTTTAATTTGTTTTACTTGGTAGTCTTTGAGGGTTTCGGTTCCTTTGTTGCTTTTAATGCATTGTACATCTTTGTTTGCATGCCCCAGAGTTCAATGAAACCCTTTGAGCAAGACTGGTTGAAGCTTGTTTTGATGTTATAGTTTGCCAAGTTCTTATCGTATAGTGAGTTTGGTGAACTGCGTCCAACTACTTGCATGCTGCCTTTGTAAAGTTTTAGTTTGACTTCGCCGTTAACGTTTTCTTGTGACTTGTTTATGAATGCATCTAAATCATCCTTTAAGGGGTCAACCCACAAGCCCGCATATGCAAGAAAAACCCATTGGTCATCAATGGTTTGTTTGAACAGGTTTTCATGGCGTGTCATAACCATTTTTTCAAGGTCTCTGTGAGCTTCAAGTATAACAAGCGCTGCGGGGCACTCGTAAATTTCACGTGATTTTAAGCCGACAATGCGGTCTTCGATGTGGTCGATTCTGCCTACACCGTTTCGTCCTGCAATCTTGTTTACTTCCTCTATAAGTGCAAGCGGCTGCATTGCTTTGCCGTTTACAGCTACAGGAACGCCTGCTTCAAAAGTGATTGTTACATATTCTGGTTTGTCTGGTGCTTGTTCAGGTGCAATTGTCCATTCGTACGCGTCGGCTGGTGGCTCAACGCTGGCGTCCTCAAGCAAGCCGCATTCGATGGCTCTTCCCCAAACGCTGGCGTCTATGCTGTACTTGGTAGCGTTTATTGAGATTGGGATGCCTTTGGTTTTGGCGTATGCCATTTCTTCATCGCGGGTCATGCCCCATTCACGTACTGGAGCAAGTACTTTCATTTCTGGTGCTAAGCTACTTAAGGTGATGTCGAAGCGGACTTGGTCGTTTCCGCGTCCTGTGCAGCCGTGTGCAAGACCTGTTGCGCCTTCTTGTTTGGCGATTTCAACCATTTTTTTTGCAATTAATGGTCGTGATAGGCTTGTGCTGATTGGGTATTTATCTTCGTAAAGCGCGTTGGCTTTGATGGCTGGGAAAATGTAGTTTTTTGCGAATTCGTTTTTGGCGTCGATTGAGAAGTGTTTTAGGACGCCGAGTTTTTTGGCTTTTTCTTCTGCGCCGGGCAGGTCTTCGCCTTGACCTACATCTACTGTGACGGTGATTACTTGTGCGTCATATTTTTCTTGGAGGTATTTAATTAACACGGATGTGTCTAATCCGCCACTATATGCAAGTACAATTTTCTCGGTTATTGTTTACTCCCCCGTTTTGTAAGCTAAATTGTTTTCCTTACCTTGCAGACTGTATTTTTAAACCTTGTGACTTTTTTGTTACATAAGAACCTTTAAATGTACTATTTGATACACACGTATTTCTATGACCATAGCTCAAAACGTCCGCAACTACCTAAGAAACAAGCCATACCTACTAGAAGCACTCGAAAAAAACATAGTTAACCTAAGTGAGCTATCCCGCCAAATCCAAGACGAACTAAAAACCGACAACACAAGCGCCGTAAAAGCTGCCCTACGACGTTTCTCTGAAGAACTACAAAAACATAAACAAAAAAGAGAAGAAAAAGTTCTTGCCCTACTCAAACGCAGTAGCATTGCAGTTTATGACCGAAAATCTGTCATGATAACCTCAAAAGAGATACAATCCAAAAACGGCATGAAAGTTGATTTGCCGGGAAAATACGTGTACCTGCTAGATAGGTCAGATTTGCCAGAGCGCATAAGCACACTTGTTAAGCATGAAAACTGTACAATGATTGTTATTCATTCGCCGGAAGAGTTGGAAGCAACTCCGGGTGTTGTTGCTTTCCTTGCAACCTTGCTGGCTGAACAGAACGTGAACATGATTGAATTCATTTCATGCTGGACTGAAACAGTCATTGTCGTAGAAAAGAAGGATAGCCTAAAAACCTACGAGGTTCTCTCAAACATGGTAGGCTAAGCCGCAAGCTACGAGCAATAAAATTAATAATATTCACAAGCGATAAAGTTTCTAACTTAGAGTGAAAATAAAGATGCCAGCAAAACAAGTAACAGTAAAAGCGCCAGCAACAAGCGCAAATCTTGGTCCAGGCTTTGACGTTTTCGGCATAGCCTTAGAGCAACCAAGTGACCAAGTAACGTTAACAGCCACCATGCACGGAGTTAAACTCCAAATCAGCGGCATGGGCGCAAGAACAATTTCACTTACACCAGAAAAAAACACTGCAGGCCTAGTAGCAAAAACAATGATTGATGATTTCAAACTAAAAACTGGTCTGCAAATCCACGTGGAAAAAGGCATCTTTCCCGGAAAAGGCTTAGGAAGCAGCGCAGCTTCAGCAGCCGCAGTAGCTTTTGGCATCAACACCATGTTTGAATTAGGCTTAAACAATAAACAACTCATCGAGTACGCAGCAAAAGGCGAAGTAGCCTCTGCCGGTTCCGAACATGCTGATAACGTTTCAGCAGCGATATGCGGAAACTTTGTACTCATTCGTTCCTATCATCCCCTAGAAATAATCAATTTGGAGTGCCCCAAAGACATGGAATTAGCCGTAGCAATGCCAAAAATAATTACGCCTCCAAACAAAACAGAGAAAGCGCGGGCAGTCATCCCCAAACTTGTACCCTTAGAGAAGCATGTACATAATTTGGGAAAGGCGGTTGCTATGGCTGCAGGGTTTGCCATTGGGGATGTTGATATTATCGGTCAATCTATGGTTGATGATATTGTTGAGCCAGCAAGGGCATCACTTGTTCCAGGTTACAGTAAAGTTAAAGAAAACGCGTTAAATGCAGGTGCACTTGGCGTGACGATAAGCGGCGCTGGACCAGCCATGATAGCAATCGTAAACAAAAACAAAGGCGACACAGCGAAAGTTGCAGCGGCAATGCATGAAGGTTTCCTGTCGGCTGGTTATGACTCTAACGCTTTCGCCACAAAACCAGGCAAAGGCGCCTACTTAGTGGAGATGAAACAATGAGTTACCAAGAATGCATAAACTGTCACACAAAATATGACATAGACGAAGTAGTTTATTTCTGCAAAAAATGCGGAGACATCCTTGAAATAAAACTTGACATGGAAAGAGCAGCGGAAACCGTTAAAACAGGCGACTGGAAAAAAACTCCGCTTTCAGTTTGGCGTTACCGCGATTTCATGCCAATTCATGAAGCAACAAAACTGGTCACTTTAAACGAAGGCGGAACAGGCTTACATCGCTCCGAACGCCTTGGTGAAGCTTTGGGTCTTACCAACTTGTGGATTAAAAACGAGGGTGAAAACCCAACAGGCAGCTTCAAAGACAGAGGCATGACCGTCGGTGTAACCAAAGCAGTTGAACTTGGGGCAAGGCACGTAATTTGTGCATCCACAGGCAACACAAGCGCCAGCCTAGCAGCTTACGCCGCACGTGCAGGCATACATTGCACTGTGTTGATTCCTTCAGGCAAAATCGCTTACGGCAAACTCTCACAAGCCATGATTCACGGCGCAAAAGTCCTGCAAGTCAAAGGCAACTTTGATGAAGCATTAGAGTTTGTGCTTAAACTTGCCGAGAAACATAGAAGCATTTACCTGCTTAACTCAATTAACCCCTTCCGAATTGAAGGACAAAAATCGTTGGGCTACGAAATCTGTGAACAACTAAACTATGATGCCCCAGACCGCTTAATCGTACCCGTAGGCAACGCGGGAAACATCAGCGCCATCTGGAAGGGTTTTAGCGAATTTTACAAACTTGGCTTAATCAAGAAACTGCCAAAAATGACAGGAATTCAAGCGGCAGGTTCAGCCCCAATTGCCAAAGCCATCAAGAGCCACAGCAACAAAATCGTACCAGTTGCAGAACCAGAAACTGTGGCAACAGCAATTCGCATCGGTGCACCAGTTAGCTGGAAGAAAGCCATCAATGCTATCAATGAATCACATGGAACAGCAGAAACCGTCACAGATGAAGAAATCCTTGATGCACAGAAGCTTTTGGCGCAGATTGAAGGAATCTTTGTGGAACCCGCAAGTGCCTCTTCAATCGCTGGGCTTAAAAAGCTTGTCCGTAACGGCATAATCAACAAGGATGAACGCATTGTCTGTGTAACGACTGGTCACGGCTTAAAGGATCCAGACACTGCAATTAAAATGAGTGAAAAACCTGTTGAGGTTGACGCGGAAATGTCAGCTATCGAAAACGCTTTAGGCATTAAAGCCCAAGTAGCTGTAACACAAAGGTGAATTGGGCATGAGAATTATTTTAGTCGGCTACGGCGTTGTCGGAAAAGGCGTAACCACAATACTTGCCAAAAGATATTCAGAAAAGATTGCAAGTTACGGGTTTAACCCCAAAGTTGTTGCTATCGCTGATGTTGATGGGGCAGTAATTAACCCACGTGGTTTTAGCCCTGAAAAACTGGAAGCATTCAAACAAAAAGGTTACCCACTCTCTGTTGACCCAGATTTTGGTCACCAAGGCATGACCGCCCTTGACGTTATCGAGAACGTGGAAGCAGAAGTAGTTGTAGAAGTAACGCCAGTTAACATCAAAAATGCGGAGCCAGCACTTTCACACATTACTAAAGCGTTCAAAACAGGCAAACACGTAGTAACAACAAACAAGGGACCCCTTGCGTTAGCCATGCCAGCCTTAACAGAACTTGCAGAATACAACAATGTGTTTTTGAGGTTCAGCGGCACAGTCGGAGGCGGAACACCCATGCTGGAATTCGCCAAACGATGCCTTGCAGGAGACAGAATCCTATCCATAAGAGGCATTTTAAACGGCACAACCAATTACATCTTAACTGAAATGGGGCAAAAGCACATTTCATTCCAAGAAGCCCTGTCTACCGCGCAGAAGCTTGGTTACGCAGAAAGAGAGCCATCAATGGATATTGACGGTTTTGACACTGCATGCAAAGTTGTCATTTTGTCTAACTGGATTATGGGCAAAAAAGTAACCCTTAAAAACGTGGACCGAACAGGCATCCGCGACGTAACGCTTGAGATGCTTCAGGATGCTGCAAAAAGAAACAATACAATCAAACTCGTTGGCACTGTAAACGATCAAGAAGTTTCAGTTAAACCAGTTGAAATCCCGTGGACTAATCCCTTATGCGTCAGTGGAGTTCTAAACGCTGTTACGTTCCAAACTGAGTACGCCGCAGACCAAACCTTAATCGGCAGAGGCGCAGGCGGAATAGAGACAGCAAGCGCAGTTTTAAGAGACCTCTTAGACATAAGACATAAGTTAGCCTCAAAACTACTATCCTAAAAAAGAGCTGAAAAGAAAGATGAAAAAAGTAATAATGAAGTTCGGCGGAACCAGCGTTGGCACAGGCGAAAATATACGTCGAGTAGCTGACATAGTATCTCAGTACAGTAAAGAGTACAGAGTCGCTGTTGTAGTTTCAGCTTTGGCAGGCGTAACCAACAAGCTGCTTGAAGTTGCCTGTCAAGCAAAGAAAAGCGACGAGAAACTGGTTAAGAACTTCACTGAGGAGCTACTGCAAAAGCACAAGGAAGCAGTCTCAGCCGCAATCACAAGCAAACCCCTGCAAAAAGAAGTTAACCAAACCATAGAGGAAATTATTGTAGAGCTTGAAAAAGTCTTAACAGGCATCTGCTACGTGGGGGAATTAACGCCTAAATCTAAAGATTACGTGGTCTCTTTTGGCGAACGCCTTTCAGCACCAATCGTTTGGGGCGCAGTTCAGGACCACAAACTTGAAAGTCAATGCTTCACAGGCAAAGAAGCAGGCATAGTAACTGACTCAAATTTTGGCGAAGCAGACCCCTTAATGAATTTTACAGCTCATCTTGCACGTGAAAGACTTGGGCCACTGCTCGAAAAAGGCGTAATCCCAGTGGTGACAGGCTTTATTGCAGCAAACCAAGACGGCATCGTAACCACCGTTGGACGCGGAGGCAGCGACTACACCGCAACCATCTTGGGCGTAGCGTTGGAAGCTGACGAAGTTTGGATATGGACAGACGTTGACGGAATCATGACAACTGACCCCAAACTTGTTCCAGAAGCAAAACTGCTACCACAACTCAGCTACCAAGAAGCCGCAGAAATGGCAATTTTCGGCGCAAAAGCCATGCACCCACGCGCGCTCGGACCAGTAAGCAAAGAAAACATTCCAGTCAGAATCCGCAACGCATTCCACCCAGAAAACCCCGGCACACTCATCACTAAAGAGCCAGTTGCAGACGCAAAACAAGTTGTAAAAGCTGTTGCCATGATAAAAGACGTTGCCATGCTTAACGTTAATGGAGCCGCAATGGTTGGCGCACCGGGAAGCTACTCAAAAGTCTTTGATGTTCTTGGCAAAAATAACATAAACGTTATGATGATATCCACTGCCGTTTCTGAAGCAAACATTTCAATGATAATCAAACGCGGTATGCTTGGCAGAGCAATCAGTAACCTTGAAATCGCCTTGCTTGAACGCGGCGGAATGGTCACTGAAGTTACAGCCGAAGACGATGTTGCGGTAATCGCAGTTATGGGCGCTTACATGAAAGGCACACTGGGTTTAGCCTCAAGAATCTTCGCAATAGTTGCCAAGAAAGGCATAAACATCCGCATGATTGCCCAAGGCAGCAGCGAACTTAACATCAGCTTTGTCGTTAAAGAAAAAGACGGCATAGAAGTTGTCAAGGCAATCCACGAGGAATTCAACCTCGACAAGGCTTAACAAGCCACTTCATTTTTTTAACTTTTGTTTTCTTCTAACTGATTAAGCATTGACTCTACATTGTTTGTCGGCGGCAGGCAAGTTTGTCTGTGGCAGACATACGCGGTTGCTTTACCTTCAAGCTGTTTGTAGGTGCCGTCAAGTGTTCTTAGCTGGATTGCAGTGTTTGGCAAATACCGTTGCTTGAGTGCTTCGAGCATTTTTTGTGTTTCCTTGTCTTTTTGGTCTCCGACAAGCACGATGCTACTTGATTGTCCCGACAACATGTACATAGCTGACAAAAAGAAAGTGAAAGCTTGAGGACCATCCGCAATTTCATCAGCAAATGTCTGGGTCATTTTAGCAGCCATCACCTCATAGTCAAGCTTGTCGGTTAAGCGGCTGAGCCAAAGCAGCACCCAAAACGCTACCGAATTGCCCGACGGAATAGCACCGTCATAAAGCTGTTTGAGCTTAGGCATGCCCGCCGTTTCAACTGTTTGGTAAAATCCGCCCTTGCTGCTATCCCAGAACTGCTCAACCATTTTTTTTGCTAAGTCAGCGGCTGCACCCAAGTATTTTGCTTCATAGGTTGCTTCATAAAGCTCTATTAATCCAAAGGATAAAAAGGCGTAATCATCAAGAAACCCCTCGATTGCGGTTTCACCTTTAATGTAACGGTGATAAAGCAGGTCACCCTGGCACATTTGGGTTAGGATGAATTCTGCCGCTTTTTTTGCTGCTTCAACGTATTTGGGTTCGTTTAGGATTCTTCCGGCTTTAGCGTAGGCTGCAATCATTAAGCCGTTCCAGTCAACCAAAACTTTGTCATCCAAAGCGGGGGCAACACGTTTTTTTCTTTCCTCAAACAGTGCCGCACGGATGCTGTTTAAGCGGCTGCTTAATTGCTGCAGAGGCAAATTTTTGTATGAAGCAAATTCTTCGAGAGGTTGGGCTATGTAGAGTACGTTTTTTCTTGTGGGTCTTGCGTGTTCAGAAAAGTTGCCTTCAGCAGTTAAACCAAAAATGTGAACTGCCAACTCTGCATCCTCTGGAGACAGAAATTCAAGCACTTCGTTTAGGCTCCAAATGTAGTATTTGCCTTCTTCGCCTTCACTGTCAGCATCTTGAGCTGAATAGAATCCGCCTTCCGGAGAAGTCAGTTCCCGCTGAACATACGCAAGGACCTCTCTAACTGTTTCAGCGTAAAGTTGGTTGCCTGTTAACTGGTATGCTTCAGTGTAGGCTAAAACCAGCAGGGCTTGGTCGTAAAGCATTTTTTCAAAATGCGGAACCAGCCAATGCGCATCGGTACTGTAACGGTGAAAACCGTAACCAATTTGGTCAAAAATGCCGCCAACACGCATACTTGTAAGGGTCTTTTCAACCATAGCTAAAGCGTTTTTGTCCCCTGTTTGAGCATAGTACCGCATTAGGAACAGGAGCCTGTGAGGCATAGGAAATTTGGGTGCAGCATAAAACCCGCCGTTAACATCATCAAAATCCAGCTGTAAATGCTCATACGCAGACGTCAGCACGGTTTCATCAAGCTGGGTTTCTGACACCCTGTTTTCTATAACCGCCAAACGGCGCTTAACGTCTTGACCGACCATTTCCATTTCTTGCCGCTGCTTCTTCCAAATTTGTTTGATTTGGGGCACAAGGTCCAACATACCAACAGTGCCGAATCGGCTGTTTTTTGGGATGTAGCTGGCTACAAAGAAAGGGTTAAGGTTAGGGGTTAAAATGATGTTTAGGGGCCATCCGCAGTTTCTGCCCATTGCTTGACAAAACGTCATATACGCTGCGTCAATGTCTGGGCGTTCTTCGCGGTCAACTTTTATGCAGACAAACGCATCATTAAGCAAATCGGCAACTTGCTGGTCGCTAAAGCATTCATGCGCCATAACGTGGCACCAGTGACAACTTGAGTAGCCTATGCTTACAAAAACAGGTTTATCTTCAGCTTTGGCTTTGTCAAAAGCTTCTTGACTCCACGGATACCAATCAACAGGATTGTAAGCGTGTTCCAAAAGGTAAGGGCTTTTTTGGTTAATCAGCCTATTAGGTTTAAGGTTTGCCTGCAAAAAAATACCATCCCACACCTATGTAAGACGATGAAGGTTATTATCCATTATTCACCAAGTAACGCAAACTTTTCCATTTTATTGGCAAGAAAATCAAAACTTTCAGAAAAGTACAAGTGACTGGGGCAGTTGCAGTCAGAACAGCCAAAGTTATGCACGGGCACACTACGCTGAGAAAGCAACTGTGCAGTTTGGCATTCACACCTTTTTTCGCCCCCCAAACAATAAACATCAATCACCTTGGCGGCAGGGTCAGCCAACAAATAATCAATATGCCAAAAAAGGCGCTTCTCTTTGCTTAAGTGCCGTCTAACGCGGGCTTCTAAATTGTTTTGGGCAGAACCAACATAAGCATACAATCCAGCGGAAAAAGCGATTTCGCCCAATGCACCAATCTTGGGTTGGATTGGCTGGTTGATTTTGATTATTAGAACATAGATGCCTTTCACGGTTTTCGCCTTAATCTGACAGTAGCGCCGTGGTTGTTTGGGCTTGAGCGTATTTTTGGGCTTTCTCTTTTAAGGTTTGGTCTTCAGTTATGAGTTTGATGTTTTTTTGTTTGGCAAAATAGATGTAGCTTGAATCGTAAAATGAGAGGTTTTCGGTTTTAGCTATTTCCATTATTTGTTGGAAGGTTACGTCTTGGTTTAAAATTTTTTCTGTTCTTGTTAAGATTAGTTGGGTTACTTTTTCCAGTGTTTTTGTTTCTTGGGGGGTTAAGAATTTTGTAAGGCGGCTTTCTTTTAGCAGTGTGTTGCCTACCTCGTAGACGGTTAGGTCAAGGATTAGTGAGTTTTGGAGGTGCTGGAATGTGGTTTGTACGTTTGCTTTTTTTATTAAAAATATGAATGCGCTTGCGTCGAGTAGGTATTGTTTCATCGTGGGTCTCTTGAGTCATGTATTGTGCTTATGATTTCTGCGTCGGGGATTTTTTCTAGGACGAGTTTCATTTCGCTTATTGCGTTTGATAGTTCGGCGTTTTCGATTCTGCGGATTTCGTCTTCTAGGGCTAGGCGTACTGTTTCGCTGACGTTGATTTTGTGTTGGCGGATTTTGTCTTTGAGGGTCTTTTCTACTCGGACGGTAATGATTTCTGACATACAAAAAATGTATTACATTACTGTATATAAAAATAACGTTATACAACAAACGTAAGACAAAAGTTGACCATCAAAAACCCACAAAAAACCACGACAAACATTAATCCAGCCAAACCCACCCAATTCTTGAACCAAAAAATGACAGAAATCGACAACACCCCAGAAACCCTACAAAAACTAAAACAACAACTAAACCCACAAAACGACAACTATAACTTTTTAGGCTTCACACTCAACCTAAAAACCGCAACCCTAACCAACAACATAGGCCAAGTCAACCCAGAAGAACTAAGCATAAAACTCTTACCCGCCATACTAAGCCACTACACCCAATCCAAACCCATACTAGCCACAGGCAACCTTGTAAAATTCAAAGACGTCCCCGGCGGCTACTCCTACGCAGAAGCTTTCACCAAAAGGGCAATTGAACCAGTTGCAAAAACGTTTGGCAACAATCCAGAACTTATGATTAAAGCAGCCGAACTCTTAGGAGGCAAACCCCAAAAACTTGGAGACGCCTCCTTTGTAATTGAAGCCTTGAAAGGCATTTTGTTAACATATATTCTTTGGAAGGCTGATGAAGAGTTTGCGGCTGAGGTTAACGTTTTGTATGATGATGCAGCAAGCAACTATTTACCTACGGAAGATTTGGCAGTGCTTGGCGAATTAACATCAATACGCCTAATAGCGGCAAGCAAAACTCTAAAAAAATAAGTAAGGTTACCAGCATTGTACTAAGCATATATCCATCCAAACGCGTTCAAAAGCAAGTTTATGCTTGGATTGAATATGCCTTGTTAATTCTTGTGGTTTAGTAAATGTGGCGTTACAAATAGGGCAAACATTGTTTGATTGCGTCATAAAAGGAAACCTTAAACAAGGAACAGTAAGGTAGCTTTTACGGTTATGTGACTGCAAAATGGAGCAACAAACAAAAAAATAAAAGTTGGGAAACTTAGTGAAGCGTGCCCTTGCAAGGGTTAGTTTATGGTTATGACCACGTCGTCAATGTTGTATGTTAAATGGGTTTCCCAGCGAACAGAAAAGCCTAAAGCAACATAAACATCGCCAGAAGCGCCTGTATCCACTTCGGCAGATATTGTATAGGTTTTCCAGCCTGCAGCCTCGTTTGCGTTGCCTAACACTTGGAAGTCAGCTTCAGTGGAAGGGTTCGTGTCGCCTACATAACCCACAACTGCCGCTAAAGTGTTAAAGCTTTCACTTTCACTCCAGAAGCTAAAGGTAACGTTGACGTTTCTGGTCTGATTTGGTTCTAAGTGGAGTTTTTGTTCAATCCAAACTGTTCCATCATCTTGGCGTCCGTCCATGTAGAGTTGGACTGAATGGTTGCCTGTGGAGGATACGTTTGCTACTGTTGTAACGTTCCAGTCAACTTGTGCTGGAAGATGGGCTTCACCTGTCCAGTTGCCTAAACCGTCCTCAAAGTCTGAGGTCAGGGTTTGGTTTTGTGTTGGCGTGGGAGTTGGGGTTGGAGTAGGCGTTGGCGTAGAAGTAGGAGCAGGTGTTGTGGTAGGCGTTGATGTCGGAGTCGCTGTTGGATTGAGTGAGGGCGTGGGAGTTGAAGCGGGCGGTTCATTAGAAGTACCATTGTTTAAGAAAAATACTCCTGCCGCAACTGCAACAACAAGAATAACTGCTATAACTACTGCATAGATTGATTTAGATTTCATTTTAGGTCATCTTACTGCCAACTGACAGGTTAACCGTTAATTTATCGCTACGTGTTGGAACAGCTTGTTCAATAAATAGTACACTAAAAAATTAGAACTAAACACTGAAGTACTTACGAAAGGATACTCGCTAAAATAACTGAAGATTTCGAGAAAAGAATAAAGCAAATAAGAAGATAAAAGCAAACAACTTATTGGTTACACTTATGGTGTTTACGCCATCATTAGAGAAAAACCAAGAAATTGATAACAAAGACCTTTGTTCAATTTTCAAATGTAGTCCTCAAGGTGGAATGAGAAGAAGTCACAAAACTAACACTCTAGTTGTTGTGTCAGACCATACTAAAGCATATTTATGATGATAAATGGACAGAGGGCATTCTTTACTACGTTGGCATGGGCCAAGTTGGAAACCAACGGAAAGATTTTCATCAAAACAAAACCTTAGCTGAATCTCAAAACAATGGTGTCAAAATACACTTGTTTGAGGTTTTTAAAACTAAAAAAATACAATTACAGGGGCGAAGTTAAGTTGGCTGGTGAACCGTACCCAGATGAACACCATACAGATATCGAAGGAAATGAACGATTGGTCTGGATTTTCCCATTAAAAATTGTATAAACAGTAAAGACACAATATGATGATTCTTGAAAAAGCGTAATCCAACCTATTAGGATCCTATTAGAAACTCATTGCAGAAACCTATAGAGGGTCTATACTTTCAAAGAGGGGTAGGTAGGCTTAACCTGCGCTTTTTAACCAAAATCCCTAAGAGGGTAAGTGCTATTGGCGGAAAAACGCGCCATTAGTATATTGAAAAGGTGTGTTTATAGGGCGTTGGCTTTTTTCTCGATTTTGTAAAGCATTGAGGTTTCGCCTAGGACCAGCAGGGTATCGTTTTCTTTTAGGACAAATCCGGGTTCAAATAGGGTAGTTACAACTTTATCTTCTCTGATAACGCCTATGACTGAGCCGTATTTGGAGATTTCTTGCAAGCCCTTTCCGATAAGTGGGGAGCCTTTAAAGATTGAGAATTCGGCGATTTCTTTGGCGCCAATTTTCTCTGAGAAAACAATGCCCACCAACCCTTTGGTGACAGCTGAAAGTGCCAGCAGATGCCCCACGGTGACAGCGTCAGGGATAACCATGCTTGCACCCGCCACTTTTGCTGTGTCAACTAACGCGGGGTCATGAACCACGCTGATTATGCGGATGTCCTGGCGAACCTTACGCGCGGTAAGCAGTATCAGCATGTTCTCAGCGTCTTGCTCATGCGCTATAACAACCATAGATGCTTGGTCAATGCCAGCAGTTTTAAGGGCTTCAATAGGCTGGGTTTCGTATTCAAGCACCACAAAAATGTCCCGTTTAAGCAACTCATTGTAAGTGTTAGGGTCTTTGGTCATTATAACGTAGTCGAAACCTAATTCTTCAAGCTTCTCAGAAATATACTTGCCTAAATGGCTGTAACCAAACACTATTACGTGGTTTTTTAGGCGCTTCATTAACTGTTTTTGAGCTTCACTTTTTGCAAGTTTACCATCAACTAACATGCTGACCATACTCTGAACAATAGAGGCTAACGCTCCAACGGATATTATAATCAAGACTATTAAAAGCACTGCTTCAGTAGAATCCAAAGTGAAAAAGTTGCCGCCGTTCGGAATGAACATGCCTATAGTGGTGATTGTTGAGACTGAAGCCAAAAACGCGCTGATAGTGGGCAAATGGTCGTAGTAAGAGTAAATGATTGCACCGAAAATGAACATTACCGCAAGTATGAGCACCTGACGATAAACCGCTTTAACAAAAGCTATAGGACCATAAAGGGCTTGGTAGAAAACGAAACTAAATTTACGAGTCTGTTTATGAATACGCCCTTTGTTATGACGCCCAAAAATGATTTCCTCTTCACTCATTACGCGTCTTCCGTTGCCGCCGTTTTTTGATTTAATCAATTACGTTATAGATAACGGTTCCTGTTTCAAACGCCTTTCAAGGTAAGGAAAAAAGTTATGGTTTTTGGGTTTTTACATAAACCGAGACATTAACTTCGGTATGTGACTGCCCAATGAAATCCGACAGTTTTCCAGACCAGTTGGGAGTAGAGTCTGCCGTGAAACCGACGGTTTCAGAGATACCTCTCCAGAGCAGGGCTTTATCGTAGTCTTTGGCATCTTGAGGCATAAACTCAAAGATGGAACGGCTGGCAACGATAACAAGTTTTTTCTTCATGCGGCTAATCGAGACGTTGATTCGGTTCAGGTTGAGCAGGAAGTCGCTTTCGCTTCTAACATAGTCGGGGTCGCTGACGGTTGAACTTATGATTATGAAGTCTGCTTCTCCGCCTTGGTAACGTTCAACGGTGTCAACGCGTGTTTCACTGTAACCTTCGGAGAGCATGTTTTTAAGCAAACCTTTTTGGGCGTTATGCGGAGTAATCACACCAACCGTTTCAGGCGAGACACAACGCACCAAAGCGTTCACAATTGAAGCCTCAGTAATGTTTGACTGAAAACTTTCAGCCTCATCATGAACAATTAAGACAAACACGTTTTCAGGCTCAAAAACCACACCTAACCCTTCTGTTGCAGGCTTAACGGATTGCAACAGCTCTTTTTGGTCTGAACGAAAATCAATCTGATCCTTTTCATAAACCCATTCTTTAAGGAAGTCAGCTACAACTGAATGACAACGGTGGCTTTCACAGAGGCGTTCAGCTGGAATGTCAGCGGGGTTTTTACATTTTATACGTTCAATCCCCAAATCCTCGTTACGTAACAGTCGCAGAAAGTCCATGGCAGATAGAAAAGACGCCATTTCTTCGAGTGTTCGGCGGTCTTCTTTTTCCCAGTTATGGCTAACGATTGGGGGCAGTTGGCGGTGGTCGCCTGCGACTAGGATTTGGCTGTTTTTGGTTAGGAAACTGCCTGAAAGGATGAGTTCTGGCAGGCGCATCATGCTTGCTTCATCAACAACAAGCAAATCAAAGAAGCCTTCGCCCCAGGGTGGTTCGGAGTCTCCGATTTTCTTCATTAACCCATACAGGCCTGGGGGTGTGAGGCACAAGATTAGTGGGTCAACAGCGGAAGGGTTAGGTGTTAACGTGGATTGGTTCATTAATAGTCCAGTTAATTCTTCCACGGTGTCTTTG
Organism: Bathyarchaeia archaeon; assembly: GCA_050108115.1. GTDB lineage: Archaea > Thermoproteota > Bathyarchaeia > Bathyarchaeales > Bathycorpusculaceae > Bathycorpusculum. Next base: position 1,596,678 of record JBNIDP010000001.1, read on the forward strand.
TCTTCGTTGTAATTAACATAAGTGACGCCGTCTATGGGTTTAACTGAAGCCGTATTGCTGCTTAGCACACGGAAAATTCGCAGGTCTTTAAGGTCTTTACCGCCCGCGTCAACATATTCTTGCAAGCACCGTGCAAGTTTAGCCACAAACTCTTGTATAGCCTTGTGAGTGGGCGCAACCATCAACACACGACATTTCGAAGCTATCCGATGAGCAGCTACGTGAGCCAAAACTGCCAATTGCAAGGTTTCCGTTTTTCCAGTGCCCGGGGGTCCTTGAAGCATAACTATGGGTTCTTTGCCGAAAACGCGCTCAACAAATCGGGCTTGTTCCGCTTTTGGAGGAAGCCGCCTATTTGTCATCCAACTTAAGAAGTTGAAGGCAGCAGCTTTGGGCAAGGCAGTGTGTGTTGAGTTGTTATTGTTTTTGCCTGCTAAGTAATCTGCCAACAAAAGGTAGAGCACGTTGTTGCCTGAATAATCAAGGCATTTTGCGGCCCTATCTGAAATGATGTCATCTGCGAGTTCGTCAAGGATGTAGTAGCGTCCTTTTTCGAAGAGTTGCATGTATTTGCCTTTGGCTTTTCCAGGGTCAGTTGTGGGCAGGTTATGCCAGGCACTGTATTTGCTGCCTTTGCCTCGGGGCCAACTGACAACTTTAATTGCTATTTCAGATTTCTGAACATCCACTTTGTCAACGATGGCGCGGGCAGATTTCTCAACCTCAGAAGGGGAACGTTTTTGGGCTTCCTCAAATTGTCCAGCAGCGTTTTTGGTAAGTTCTGTTACTACCATCCAGTCGCCGGAGCTTGAGCCGTCTGAACCTTTGACTCGGCAGGCGTTGGCAACGCATTCAGCTTTAGGCAACCCAATGCCTTCATAAACCAGTTTGCCTTTAACGATGAATTCTTGTTCGAACTCAAACACGCTTGTACACTGGAAAATCAGTGACCTACCCGACGCAACCCGCTGATACGGCAACAAAGCGTAGTGTTGGTACATTTCTTGGCGTTTAGAAAAATATTCTAAATCAAGAAATTCACGGCAACTCCGCTCAAGAGTGGAAAGCCCCAAAGAGAATTCAGCGATTTTTGGAACACCAATCGGCTTTTTGCCTAACCTGCGGTTTCTGATGTTTAGTGACCGCTCAATATGCTCCAGCACTTGGCAAATTTTTTGCCCCATTAAGTTAAGTTCTTCGTCTGTGATGCGGCGTGTTTTTTGCGTGTAGTCGCACCATTTGCGTTTTTCCAGCAGAACCTTGGCTTTGCCTTTTTCTTGGTAAGTGTCAAGGCGGCCTTTTACGCCCCAAATGTATTCGATAGGCAGTTGGTCACTGAATCGGGCACGGGCTGGGTAATAGCCGTCCTTATGGAATAATTCGTCTCTAAGGAAAACTATGGAGCCATCAGGGTTTCTGTTAAACGGCAAAGAATAATTGAACAAACCGTCACGGAAAACCAAACTCAAATCAACAAAGGTACCATCTTTACGTTTCACTGTCCAGCTTTTGCGGTCAAAAAAGGCGGCTTGTTCAAGAATAGGCAGCAAACCGTAACTGTGGAATTTAAGCGCTTTTCTGTGTTGGACTTCGTCTTGCAAAATTGAGAACATTGGTTGGTCGATTGCTTGCCGTAGCCCAAGGAGGTCGCGGACGGCTTGAGCGCTGATGAGTGAGGGCTGGCGACAGACGGCTTTCATTAGGATGTCACGTTCTTGGCGGCTGAAGAAGTACAGGTGGATGGGGGCTTCTTCGGGGCTGCCTACTTCGTTTGCAATTTTCTGTATGGCTGCTGTTAGGTCTTTGAAGAAGGCTTCAAGTAGGTCTTTTTCTTGGTCAAGGCAGGATTTATGGTCATCGGGCAAGATGCGGATGACTTGAGATATACTAGGGGGTTCGCCGCGATACCGCGTGCAGTTGACGCGTGCACTAATTAAAGAGACAATGTCAAGCATGTAGTCCCATTCAACAAAAAGGTAAACCCGTATCATGCCATCAGGACTAAACATTAACGATGTATCAGCGCCTGTAGAGGGATTGTCTTCTGGTAAGCTGCCGTATCCTGTTCCGGTTAGCCATGGCATCCAGCGGCTTTTGCTCGCATAAGGACTGCCGGGGCGAATACCGCTTATCATGTACTGGGCACGTTCAATAAGCCAGTCCAGTTTAGGACCAACCACTGGGTCAGTTGAGAGTTCATGCACTTTCTCTGGGTCGTTAGCTGGAAGGTTCTTGAAGTCGTAAGGACGCAGACTGTAAGTATCAAATACGGGCTTAAGCCTTGCTAAGTCTTCTAGTTTCGCGATTCCGTGATGCCCAAGCGCCTTCTGTTCACCACGACTTAGGTTAAGCAAAGCAATGCTTTCCCTTTCAACAGCACATACGATGCAACATTCGTTAAAGCCACAGTTGTCACATCGCCAACTCAACTGAAACTCCACATCTTCAAGAGAGGTTTTATGGATCCGGTTTAACTCGCCATTCCTCGCAAGAAGTCGTTCAACATCCTGAATCAATGGGCTAAGCTTGAATTTTGGAAGGTCCTTGGAATCAAGACTTTCAAGAGGAGTTTCACGACTAATTACACCGCCTTCAATCTCAACATGGGACATTAAACTGCCAAGCTCCCGCGATAACAACAGCACGTAAATAGCTACTTGAATACGGTGGGCAGTCTGTTCTTTCCAAGAGGCTTTAAGCTCAAAAATTCGCACCTTGACTTTACCGTTTTTAAGCGACCAAATCGCAATCAAGTCGGTAATGCCTTTTACGTCCCACACGCCTATTGGACCTTTCATGGGCACCTGATAAAGCAACACTGGACGATTATCGGTTCTTTCGCCTGCCAAAATTTGAGCTTCAATAATTTGTTTTAACTCATTTAGGGAGTTTACGGCTTTTTCCCAACCATGCTGGTGTGGGTCATACTTGGTAAAGTCATGGTAGTCTGCGGCTTTTGCTTTTAGTTCAGCCACTTTTTTCTCTTCAAGCTGTTTTCCTGCTCCGTAAAGCAGGGGACTGATGGGTTTGAAGGCTTCTGGCCAGTTTCGGTTTTTTACTTCTTTGCCTTCAAATTTTAGTTTAAAGAATCGGGGGCAACAGTTGAAACGAATGTATTCTGCTATTCCTGAAGCGGTTAAGGATTCACTGTTTTGTGTGTCTTCCTCATCGTCAGTAAAGGAGTAGTCTGTGTTTATGTCGCCGTCGCTCAAACTTTTGCCGCCTCTTTGAAATGGTACAGTGTTGTCTTTAACTAATGTGGAGATTATTGTATTTACCGATAGCTTAAACCTAAGACGCAAAACCAAACCGACCACTAAATGGAAACAAGCGAAAAATGCATAAAACAGCAAAACCCACAAGACAATTAACTTTTGACAGTCTACCCGCCGCACCCAAAAAACAAGCCACCGAAACCAAAGAAGCATCACAAAAGCAAATTTGCATAACCCAAATAGAAACAACAACAGGGATTGATGAGGTAGCCGTAAAAGTTGGCTTTAAGCTTCTACCTTCAAGATTAGCGTTTTCTAAAGTAGCAGCCACCTTGTTTTTTGAAGAATTGCAGATTAGTTCTGTTTTGATTAGGGTGCTTCAAAGTCCGTTAGCAACAGACGAGTCAGAGTACATGTGGGTTTTAGATACAAAAGGTATAGCGGCGGGCGTTTACTGTTTAAAAGTTGAAATGTTTGAAGTTTGGTCTTCGGGTGAACGGTCGTGCCAAACCAGCAGTATAGTAAAGGTAGATTATGTGCCCAAAACACGGCAGTCAAGACTTAGAAAGATTCCAACGGTGAAAAGTGTTGCAGGCGCTGACGTGACAATCGTTTCAGGGCAAGAAAAAGAAATGCTTTTGGAAATTGAGAAAACAGTAAAAAATGAGCAGTTAACCCGCAGGGATAGTTACTAAATAGAAGGTTAGAGTATTTCTTTTACTTTTACGCGGTTGCCTTTTTGCTCTTCTTCTTCGATTTTTATTTCAAGCCAACTGCGAATTATATCTTCGTTGCTTAGCCTGTGACTGTGAGGTTCAGGTTGCACGTGACGTTTAATCATCATAAAGCATGTTTCGGAGATTTTCATTTTGTAGTTGCCGTTTGATAGTGTTTCGATGGTTACGTGGCTTTCGTCTGTTGGCAAATTACCGTAGGAGCCAGGGTTTTCAATGTTTAATTCATCTTCAATCCATAACTCTAACTTTTCAGTGTTCAGACGTTTTGGTTTTTTAATTTGACTATTAACGTAAACCATATAGTGTTCAGGAATTGTTAATTCGAATTCTTTCAAAGAGCACACCCAACCATGGTTTAACTCGGAACATGCAATTAAATTTAATCCTAAACAATCAAGATGCAAAAAGAGATGTAGTGTTGTTGGAACTGCTTCTGCCAGTTTACTTACAGGTGAATAAGACAAAAAGAAGGGTCAGTAAATTGGCTATTTTTTCTTCCCTTTAGAGGGAAGTTGATTTAGCATTGACTTCTTTACAGCTTCTTTTTCTCTTTTTGCCTTCTTTTCTTGCTCTTTGCGAGTATTGATGTTTTTCTTTTTCATGTTGACCATAAATAACACTTTCAATTAAAACAAACTTACAAAGGCTACTCTAAAAATATTATGCTCTTTTTAGCCGATTTCAAAAATAAAATGTAGCTTTTGCCGTAAATTAAAAAATCCGCAAAATAAAAGGCGTATTAGCCTATTGTCTTATTGGCTATCGTCACTGGCAACGTTTGCTTTTTTGTTATTATGCACTTGGGATAGTTTTAGCAGGAAGTCTTTGTAGATGTCGATAGCTTGAAGGTACTCTTGGATTTCAATATGTTCGTCTATTGTGTGGTCTAGGTGACCGTCCCCAGGACCATAAGTGACAATTGGAAGGCTCATAGCTTTTCCAAGAATGTTCATGTCGCCTGTACCTGTTTTTCGCAGAAGTGTTGCGGGTTTGCCTAGAACTTTGCGGACTGAACTTGAAAGGGCATGAACCATTGGAGAGGCTTTGTTTGCTTCAAACGGTTCCACAGTATCTTGCACGGTTGATTTAATGAAAACTTCAGGGTTAGCCGCTTGATAGTTTCCAATAATTTTCATCATTTTATCGTGAACCTGTACTGTTGTAAACTGGATAGGCACTCGAACGTCAAGTATCATTTCAGCTTCAAAAGGAATAACTGAGTCTCCGGTTCCGCCAACCATTTTTACAAGACAAGCAGTGATTGAAGTGAAAGGTGTTTCTTGTGGATCGATTGATGGAAAAGAACAGGCTGATTTGATTTTTTCCCAGAGTTCATAGGCTTTTTCGAGCGCGTTATCGTAAAGCCAAGGGCTTGAAGCGTGGCCAGTTTCTGTTTTGACCTGTATTTTCAGTTGAATCTGTCCTTTATAACCGATAGTAATGTTTTCTACTCCGCTGGGTTCACCGAAAATAGCATAGTCAGCTGTGATGCCCTGAGTGATTAAGTGACGAACGCCCTTGCTTGTTGCTTCCTCTTCTACGACACTTGCAACCAAAATTTTGCCTTTGAAGTCAGGGTCTTTTGAAGCAGCAACCGCGCCCATAACCATTGCAGCTAAGGGTCCTTTTGCGTCCACTGCGCCTCGAGCGTAAATTTTTCCTTCTTCGACACGAAGCGGCATGTGACCAGCAACTGTGTCCATGTGACCACAAAGCAGAATAACGGGTTCACCTTCGCCGATGACGCCGATAACGTTGCCTATTGTGTCTATGCCGACTTCGAAACCCATTTTTTCCATTTGGACAACTAAAAAGTTGGCTATGTCTTGTTCTTTGCCGCTGGGGCTGTAGATGCCAAGTAGGTTAGTTAGAAACCGTACTGCTTGCTCGCTCATTTTCTTCTTCCCCTAATGCTTCATCTAACGCTTTAACAGCCTTGTCAATCTGTTCTTTGCTAATAACAAGTGGCGGTAAAATGCGGATTACGGTTCTGCCAGCGTCAATAACAAGAACACCCTTACTTATTGTCTTTAAAATAACCCCGTAAACATCATATCGAAGTTCAATGCCAAGCATCAAACCTAAACCGCGAACTTCTTTGACGATTTTATGTTTAGCAGCAACCGCTTCAAGTTGCTCTTTAAAGTATTTCCCGTTTACCGCTGCTTTGCCAGCCAAGTCTTCTTCCAGCAACGCGTCGATTGCGGAGCATCCTGCAGCACAAACAAGCGGGCTTCCACTGAAAGTTGTTGAATGTTCACCGATTTTAAAAGTTGACATAAGGTCTTCTCTTGCAACAGTTATACCGATAGGTAAGCCTCCAGCAAAAGGTTTAGCTAGACACATAATGTCGGGGGTTACGTTCCAGTTTTGGCAACCGAACAGTTTGCCTGTGCGTCCAAAACTCGACTGAACCTCATCAAGAATGAGCAGTACACCTTTTTCAGTGCAGATTTCTCGTACCTGTTGTAGAAAACCGTCTGGTGGAACACGGATTCCGCCTTCTCCACGGATTGGCTCTAAAATGACAGCGGCGGTTTTGTCAGTTATAGCTTCACGTATCTTGTCTGCGTTGTCAGGTGCAACATGCTTAATGTCAGGAACAAGCGGCATGAAGGGTTCACGGTATTTTTTGTCCCAAGTTAATGAAAGTGCACCCATGGTTTTGCCGTGATATGCACCCATTACAGCGATTATTTCGGTTTTGCCTGTTGCTTTGCGTGCAAGTTTTATTGCGCATTCAACGGATTCAGCGCCGCTGTTTGACAAAAACGCTTTATCTAACCCTTTTGGGGTTATGTTAACGAGTTTCTGTGTAAACTCTGCACGTTTATCGTTGTAGTAGCATCCATGAAGAGTAATTAGTTGTTCTGCTTGGGCTTTTACGGCTACAACAATTTTTGGGTGACAATGCCCAAGTGCTGCTACGCCATAACTGCTGGAGCAGTCAACGTATTCTTTACCGTTAATATCCCACAGCAATGCGCCTTTGCCGCGTGTGAAAACTATTGGCTTTTTTGAGAAAACGTTAGCCAAATAACGCGTTTCAATATCCATTATTTCTTTTTCATTCACTAGTTATCACTGTACCAACTTGATGATTAAGAACTGAAGTTATAGGCTGCTGGGCAGTTCCTGAAGTTACAAGAACCTCTTTTACACCTTGATTAAGTGCTTCAAGACCCGCGTGAACTTTGGTGCTCATGCCGCCCCCAATTTTAGAGAGGACCTCTTTAACTTCGGTTGCAGCGATTTTTGGCACACGCTCACCTTTGAGTATCAAGCCTTCAACATCAGTTAATAGAATGAGTTTGTCAGCTTTTAGGGCTCCTGCAACGATGGCTGCGGTTCTGTCGCCGTCAACGTTTAGGGGTTCATTGTCTTGGCTTAACGCAATCGGGGTAACGATTGGCAAGTAGCCATTTTCGAGAAGCAGGTTAATCAGTTCAGTGTTTACTTGAGTTATTTTGCCTGTGTATCCGCCGTCGATGACTTTTTTGCGACCACGTTCATCAACCACAATGAGGCGAGTTTTGCGTTCAGCTTTTAAAATTCCAGCGTCCAAGCCGCTTAAGCCGACTGCAGGCAACCCTTGACTTTCCAGTGCCAACACGATTTGCTTGTTAAGTTTACCCGCCATAACCATAGTATAGATGTCAATTGTTTCCTTGTCAGTGTAGCGGCTGCGAAAACCTTCAGGGGACATTATAAATTTTTGTTCTTTGCCCAGTTTTGAGGCGATTTCGGTTACTTCTACTCCGCCACCGTGAACTAGGACAACTTTGTGTTCTTTTGCTACTTCTTTAAGGTCAGCAACTAGGTCGTTGGATGCTCCTTCTTTTAGGATGCTGCCACCCATTTTAATTACTAACAGCATGGCAGGTCACATCGGGTGGAACCCAGTGCTCTTAAGGCCTGTGGTTTCGTCTATTCCCATGAGCAAGTTAAGGCATTGGACACCTTGTCCTGAAGCACCCTTGCACATGTTATCAATTGCCGAGAACATCAATAAGCGATTTGTGTGTTCGTCAATTTCGAAGCCGACATCGCAGAAGTTTGTGCCTGTGACGATTTTGGGGTCTGGAAGCTGATATGGACCTTTCTGGTATTTTACTAAACGCACAAAGGGTTCGTTTCCATACATGCCACGAAGGGCTTTCCAGAGGTCTTTGCTGGCGATTGGCTGTTTAGGATAAGCGTGAATAGTTGCCAAGATGCCGCGCACCATGTTTACGGCGTGTGGTGTAAAGCCGATTTTTACGGGTTGAGTGCTCAGCGCGGTTAGTTCTTGTTCTACTTCGGCTGTGTGACGATGCCCAGTTACTTGGTAAGGTCGTACGCCACCGAAGCGTTCTGGGTGATGCGAGGCAAGAGTTGGCTTGCTACCGCCGCCTGAACTGCCGACTTTGAGGTCAACCACTATTTTGTCTGGGTCAACAAGTCCAGCTTTTATTATTGGTGCTAAACCTAAGATTGCGCTTGTTGCCATGCAGCCGGGGCAAGCGACGAGTTTGGCGTTTTTGATTTCTTCCCGGTGAAGCTCAGGCAACCCGTAAACGGCGTCTTTGAGCATTTCGGGGTGTGCATGTTTCCAGCCGTAATAGTTTTCATAATCGGCGGGGTTTTTGAGGCGAAAGTCGGCGCTCATGTCGATTACTTTTAGGCCTGCCTCAAGCAGTTTGGGGACCAAGTTGACTGAACCGCCGTGTGGCGTGGCTGTGAAGATTAAGTCACAGTTTTTTTGCAGTTCAGCCATGTCTTGTGGCACAAATTTAAGTTGAGTTAAACCGCGAAGGTTTGGGTGAACGTTAAAGATGAATTCTCCGGCACTTTGACGTGAAGTAACCATTGTTACCTCTGCCTGCGGGTGTAAAAGTAGCAGCCGCAAGAGTTCTCCGCCAACGTACCCTGAACCGCCAATTATTCCTATTCTCATCATTCTTGTTTCCTCTCCCGAAAGGTTGAATTTTTCTTGTTAATCGATTAGGCTTTGTGCAGCCTTTAAGAGTGGAATTGCCACGTTTAAGCCTGTTACGAGTCGGGTGTTTTCCCAGAACTCGGGGCAAGAATTTGCCTCATGGAATACGAGGCCATCTTTGTTGTTTTCTATACTGTCATCAATTACGTTTTTAACTTTCTGGTAAGAATCCGAATTTGCGTATGCATTAAAGGTCTTTTCCAGCTTACCGTTCCAAGTTGGGAAATCGGTTAAACGTGTCTCGTCAGCTTTTACTTTTTGCACTGGCAAATATGCTTGTGCTGCAAGGTCAAGCTGTGTTTTTAGGTAATCATCTTCTACTTGTTTTTTGTCGGCAACATTCACCATGGCGTCAAGAGCGAAAATCCATGCTTCACTACTCTTGCCCAAGGTGTCACCACATTTTACTGCCAAGTCAACTACACTTTGAGGCAGTTTGGCTTCAAACACCAAGTTTCCAAGGAAAGTGTTAGTGCGAAAATCCTTAAAGCCTGCCCGTGCAAGCGCTTTGTTATGGCAAACGGGTTGTTTGCCTTTTTCTTTGTAAACGATAATGCGTAAGTCGTAGAACCATTTGTTTACTAGTTCTTGGGCGACTACGCCGATTGGGTTGATGATGTTTGGTTTTGTTTCTTGTATGTTAGCGATGAGTTCTTCACGTGTTTTTGAGAGCATAATCATTTTGCCGTGTGTTCCAGCATCTGCCTTAATCACGATGCCATCATCAAGGGGAATGTCTGCTTGGAACAAGTCGGCGATGTCTTTTTCGTTATGAATTTCTTTGCCGTTCTTCATAAAGTCAGAAGCATCACAGGGAACAAAAACAGTTTTAGGAACAGGCAAGCCTTTTTTCCAAAGGTTTAGCAGTGTGCGTAGTTTGCTGTAGCAGGTAAATTCTACTTGGCTGGTGTTTAGGGTTTTTTTGCCAAGCATCTCCATAATGTATGAGGCTTGTAGGCGTCGGTTTTTACTTTGGGAGCGGTTGAGCACTACAGCGGTTTGGTTGAAGGTTTCAGTGTAGTCTTTGCCTTTGGTTTTAGCGCTAAAGCCCTCTTTTGATATTGCTAAAGCAATTTTTCGGAATGGAATAAATTTAAGGTCGATTCCAAGTTGTTGAGCAGTCTGTTTTATGCCTGCTTCATCATTTTCTGAACGTTCATAAAGAAGGGCTATGCTCATCGCTATACGTCCTTTATAGCATTTGATTCAAAAATAATGGTAACATTCTAAAATGGGATAGTTTGTTGACTGTTTATTCGCCCCAGTCTTCGCCTTCGATGGTTAACTCTTGTAGGTCGACGCATCCGCCTTTAACGGTCTTTACTTCGAGCTCAAGTCCACATCCAGGGCAACTGACGATTTCGCCGGTTTCTGTATCTGCTGGCACTTCTAGTTCTGCGTCACAGTCTGGGCATTTGGCTTTGTAAATGTCTGCTTCTTGGGTGTTTGGATTTGTGGGTTTTATCATTCTTCATCACTTTTTTATTGGAAATGAACTTTTTATTAAATGTGAGTACCTTTTAAACATTGTGACTTATATGTTACAGGTTGGAAAATAAATGTTCCAAATAGCACAAAAAACCATGAAGCCAAAAGCAGGCGGGCACAAAGATTTGCGCAAACAACAACTGTTTAAAAACGATAAACGTACTTTTCAACATTAAATAATGCCAAAAACGTTAAATTCATACAAAGCCACCCTTAAACAGGTTCAGAACCAATGGATGAAACAGACAGAAAAATCCTTAAAATCCTCAAAGAAGACGCAAGAGCAGGCTACGTTGAAATAGGCAGCCAAGTCAACTTATCCGAAGGCGCAGTAAGAAAAAGAATCAAAACCCTAACCGATGACGGCGTCATACGCAAATTTACTGTTAAAATCGGCGTCGCTGAAGGCGCAGAAGCCATAACCCTGCTAACCGTAAACCCAGCCTATCCAACACAGGAAGTAACAAAACGCATACAAAACATCCCCAACGTAGAAACCATCTATGAAGTAACAGGTGAATACGACATAGTCGCAGTAATAGGCGGCATGAACGTAGTTGAAGTCAACGAATGCATCGAAAAAATCCGACGCGTAGAAGGCATAATGAAAACCAACACCATGATAGTTCTACGTAACCTCTAAGTTTTCACTTCACTTTCATACAGGTTACTTTTATACCGTTTTTCTTTAACAATGCAGTTGTCACTCCGTCGCCAACTACAAATTTGTCTTTAAATGAACCATCAAAAATTATGCCGCAACCGCAGGAGGGGCTTCTCTCCGTTAGCAAAGCTTCTTGGGCGCCGATAGCCTGAGCAATCCGTAACGCTTCATCATCGCCTTTCAGAAATTGGCTAGTTACGTCTTCGCCTTGCATGTTAAGGACTTTGGCTTTGCCTTCAAGTACTTCCGCGCCTGTTCCGCCCTGAATCTCAGAAGGCACCCGAGGAACAGATAAACCGCCAAAAACTTCGGGGCAGATTGGAAACAGGTTGCCGTTTCTGAATTCTTCAAGCAGTTTGGGGTTTAGCCAGTTTTTGGCTTCAAAATTGCAGTTTACACCCAGCAGGCACGCGCTAACCACTTTCAACTTTTCATGTAACACCTTTAAAGTTTCATTGATGTTTTGTTTACTAAAGTTTTCTACAATCTTTTGGGTGAATTGAAACCATTAATATCTACCCCTAAAAGATTAGGCACTCAATTTTTACCAACCTAATAGCAGCCTATTAGCAGTTCTATGCAGAAACTATAGAGGGGTAGGTCAGTAATTTTGGTGCAACTTGCAAGTTTTCGGCGATAGACAGAACACGGGAAAGACAAAACAACGTTCAATTTGCTGTCTGTTTCCGAAACGCTTATATTTTTTTGGCTATAACCAATTTCAAGGTTCGAAGCAAAAATGGATAATCTTCAAGTTAACCCAAAAAGATTTCAAAACTACAGCTTCGAATACTGCTTTTATTATTACTTCTAATATTAGCCCAGAACTAACTAAAATTTTAAAGAAATGTTCTGGGCGCGTAACGAGAGGTTAAAACGATGGAAAACGTAAAATCTGGCAAAAAAATCGTGGTGAAATTTGGCGGTTCAAGCCTTGCTGATCATGAAAAGCTACTGAAAGCTGTGATGGCTGTTGTTTCAGAAGCTAAACGCGGCACCAAAATCGCTGTAGTAGTTTCAGCTATGGGTAAAACCACTGATGTGCTATTGACCACAGCTAAAAATACTTCAAACGGAAAATTAGCTAAACACGAATTAGATGACATCTTATCTATGGGGGAACGCACAAGCATACGAATTTTCGCCACTGCATTACGCAATAACGGTGTTGACGCATGCTACTTTGACCCTATGGATGGTAAATGGCCAATAATTACCGATGACAACTTCCAAAACGCTAACCCAATCATTAAAGAATGCAACAAAAACATCAAAGAGTTAGTCTTGCCTCTTGTTGAAAAAGGCACAATACCTGTAATGCCAGGCTTTATAGGTAAAACTAAGGATGGAAAAATTACCACTTTGGGCAGAGGCGGAAGCGACACCACAGCCTTCGTTCTCGGGGAAGGCATATGTGCTGACCAAATAATGCTTGTCACAGATGCAGAAGGCATCATGTCAAGCGACCCAAAAATTATCCAGAACCCGCAGCTTTTGTCAGAAATCAACGTTAACACCCTTGTCGGTTTAGCTGATTCAGGCGCTAAATTCATTCACAGCAAAGCCCTTAAGTATAAACCAAAGGACATCGATGTTAAAGTTATGAGCAACAAACATGATGACCTAAGCAAGCCAGGAACCATAATCAAAGACGCCCTAGCATGGGAGCTTGACGCTGAAATAGCCAGTTCCCAACCAGTTTCCGAAATAACTGTCATAGGAAAAGGCATCTCAAGCAACATCCAAATCATAACTGAAATGTTTGAACAAGTCAGGCAACACACAACACTGCTTGGCATGTCAATGAACACAAACTCAATCATATTCTACGTAAACCAAGAAAACAACATCAATGAACTGTTCAATCAAATTCACAAAATTACAGTTGACAACAAAGAAACCATAGCTATGGCAGTCAAAAAAGACCTCGCTTTTATCCAAACCAGCGGTGTAGGTCTTGAAGAAACTCACGGCATCATCGGGAAAATCAGCGAAGATTTAAGACTTGCAGGCATCAACATTTCAGGCATCTTAACAATTACTTCCAGCATTTTGCTGTTTGTAGATTGGAGCGAAAGAGAAAAAGCTCTAAAGCTCATTAAGACCTCATTAAAATCACACTAAAGAGATGGGATACTTGAATCAAGGCAAAACAAGGCGAATGAAACGAATCTTCCAGCAAGATAACCGTACTGTAGTTGTCCCCATGGACCACGGCGTTACCATCGGCCCAATACAAGGCATCACCAACATGCAACAAACCATAAACCAGCTTGTTAAAGGCGGCGTTGACGCAGTCCTTGTCCACAAAGGCATCGCCAAAACCGTTGACACAACAGGCACAGGCTTAATCGTGATGCTTAGCGGCATGTCAAACCTTAACCCAAACATGAACAACAAAGTTCAAGTCTGCAGTGTACAAGAAGCCATCCGAATCGGCGCAGACGCAGTCTCGGTTCACGTCAACGTAGGCGCACAAGATGAAGATAAAATGATTCACAACCTTGGCAAAGTAGCTGAGGAATGTGACTCTTTTGGTATTCCACTGCTTGCCATGATGTACCCAAGGGGACCAAGAATCGCCAATGAGCACGCCCTTGAAGTAGTAGCCCACGCAGCCCGAATCGGTGCAGAACTTGGCGCAGACATAATCAAAACCAATTACACAGGCACAATCGAATCATTTAAGCAGGTTACTGAAAGCTGCCCAGTGCCAGTTCTAATTGCAGGTGGACCAAAATGCAAGTCCACAGAGGAAATCTTGCAAACCACAAGTGACTCAATCAAAGCAGGAGCGGCAGGACTTTCTATCGGACGTAACGTGTTTCAATGTGAAAACCAAGCTTTAATAGTGAAGGCTCTCTCAGCTATTGTGCATAAAGGCGCATCTGTAGAGCAGGCGCAGAAAATTCTTGGTGAAAAACCGTGAAGGAACTCTGGATAGAAACCAGCAAACAAGATGCTTTATCCAGTCTTATTAAAAAGTACTGTGACGTTTTAGTTGAAGGCGACAAAGCCCTTTTTTTGGCTACGATACGAGAACAAACGGTGCTGTCTCCAACTGTTGAGTCTTTCGAAGAATTAGATGTTAAAGGCAAAATTTTACGTATCTGCATAAGCGACAAAGCAACAGAAAACATGATTGTTAACGCCGCTGAAAAAGGCGCAAGCCACTTAATTATCAGCACAACAAACTGGCGAGTTATTCCGCTGGAAAACTTGATTGCACGAGTTAAAGGCAGAAGCAAACTAATCGCTGAAGTAACTAACGCTGAAGAAGCAAAAGTTGCTCTGGAAACTTTGGAGCTTGGCACTGAAGGTGTACTGCTAAAAACTTCTGACACTGACGAGTTGTTGAAAACTGTTGTTATTGTTAAGCCTGAAGCGTTGAAACTTGAAATGGCTGTCGCCAAAATCGTTTACACTAAACCCATTGGCAATGGTGCACGGGTTTGTGTTGACACTTGCGATTTGATGACTCATGGCGAGGGAATGCTTGTTGGCAGTCAAAGCGTGGGGCTATTTCTGGTTGAAGCTGAAGTTAATGAGAACCCGTACGTGGCGTCAAGGCCTTTCCGTGTTAATGCAGGTTCCTGTTCCATGTATACATTGGGCAACATGCAAACAACAAGGTACCTTCAAGAGTTCAAGGCAGGAGACGAAGTCATTCTGGTTACTCGTGAAGGGAAAACACGCAAAGCCAATGTGGGCAGAATAAAAATCGAAATTCGACCCTTAATACTTGTTGAAGCGCAAGTTGAAGGCAAACTCATTAAAACAATACTGCAAAACGCAGAAACCATCCGTGTAGTCACACCCAAAGCGTCTAAGCCAGTCACCGAACTTAAAGAAGGCGACGAAGTAGTAGTCCACCTTGCAGCTAAAGGCGGCAGACACTTCGGCGTCAGCGTACCCGACGAAACGGTGATTGAAAAGTGACCATAAACATCTGCGTTTCCATAAAACCCAAAACCACCCTTGAAGCATGCGACCTAATAGGAAAAGCCGAAGCAACCAAAGCCGACTTTATCGAAGTCCGCCTTGACAGTTTAGAAGAAACACGTAAACTCTCAGATCTTTCAGGCGCAACCAAAATTCCCCTTATAGCCACAAACAAACTGCCAACTGAAGGCGGCAACTTTTCAGGCACTCATGCTCAACGCTGGGAAACTTTGATTAACGCTGCCAAAAACGGTTTTCAATACGTCGATTTAGACCTGACAAACCTCAAGTTAAAAGAGCAAATTGTAGACTTGCATGACTTTGACGTTAAAACTATTGTTTCTTTCCACAAGGTTAGCGGCGCATTTACAGCTCAAGAGATGCAAAGAGTTCTCAATGAAGAAATGGACAACGGCGCAGATGTATGCAAAATTGTTGGCACTGCAAAACAGGTTCAGGATAACCTTACTGCACTTAATTTTGTTTCAGAAAACGCGGCTAAAACTAAACTTGTGTGCTTCTGTATGGGCGAGCAAGGCAGAATATCAAGACTGCTCTCACCTGTTTTTGGCGCGTTTTTCACGTTCGCATCTGTAGAACAGGGCAGCGAGACAGCGCTAGGACAAATAAGCATAAATGAAATGAGAACTGCCTACTCTTTATTGAGGCAATAAACTTGTCTATTTCCGCTAAAACGCGTGTTTGTGCAGTTATCGGCGACCCAATAGAGCATTCTCTTAGTCCAGCAGTTCAGAATGCAGCGTTTAGTAAGTTAGGGCTTGATGTTGTTTATACAGCGTTTAGAGTAAAGTCATCTGAGGTTGGAAATGCCCTTGCGGGAATGCGGGCTTTTGGCATTGTTGGTTTGAACGTTACTATGCCACACAAAGAAGCAGTTATTGCCCACTTAGACAGGATAGATGAAACAGCAAAGTTTCTAAACTCGGTAAACACGATTCACAACTTGGAAGGCAAACTGTTAGGTTACAGTACAGACGGCATAGGCGCGCTCAATGCGCTTAAAGAGAATGGTTCTGACCCACACGGCAAACGGGTGTTCATGATAGGTTCAGGTGCAGCGGCTAGAGCGATTGCTTATACACTTGTTCAGGAAACCGATGAAATTATTGTGCTAAACCGCACCGTTTCAGAAGCTAAAGAGCTAGCTGAGACGCTAAAACTAAGGTTCAAGAAAAAAGTTTCTGCCGATTCTATTTCTACTAAGGTTATTAAAGAGAAAATTTGCGATGCCGACATTCTAATAAACACTACAACAGTGGGAATGAAACCTAACGTCTCTCAAAGTTTAATTCCATCAGACAGCTTAAAGTCTAACTTGACTGTTATGGACATAGTTTACACTCCTGTTGAAACTAAGCTTGCCATTGACGCCAAAACTGCAGGTGCCAAGGTTATAAGTGGAGTAGAAATGTTAATTTATCAAGGAGCAGCTTCTTTTGAAATCTGGACAGGACAGAAGGCTCCAGTGCAAGTTATGAGAAAGGCAGCTTTAGAACAGTTGACAGGGTGCAAAATGTAGTGAAAGGAGAAGCATCAGCATTAGCTCATGGTGCAGCAACAATCGTTAACGCTATAGCCACAGGGAAAGGGGCGGCATTCGGCGTTGACCTTTACACCAAAGCACAAGTAAAACTAACAAGTGAACCACAAATTCTTGAGACAGAAATCACTTCTGACCAAAACGAGAAACCAATCTTAATACAGAAAACTGTTCAGGCAATCCTCAAACGTTTTGGCAAAGAGCAAGAGTTTGGCGCTAAAGTCAAAACATGGAGCAACATCCCCATCGCCAAAGGACTAAAAAGCAGCAGCACAGCAGCCAACGCGGTAGCCCTTGCAACATTGGGTGCACTCGGAGAGACACTTGAGGATGCAGAAATTGTAAAGTTGGGTGTACAAGCGGCTTTTGAAGCAAAAGTTACAGTTACGGGCGCTTTTGATGATGCTTGCGCCTCGTTTTTCGGTGGCTTGGTAGTTACAGATAATCTGCACTGTAAAATAGAAAAACAAGACATGTTAACTGAGGATTATGTGGTTCTGTTTCAGGTGCCGCCTAAGAAGGCGTACACAGTAAACACTGATGTCAGCAGGCTATCAGCGCTTAAACCGCAGATTGAAGCAGCCTACAACATGACCTTAAAAGGGCTTCACTGGGAAGCCTTAACCCTAAACGGATTATACTATTCGGTTGCACTTGGATTTAACGCTAAAATCGCAGTTGACGCTTTAGCTGCAGGCGCACATGCAGCAGGCTTATGTGGCAAGGGACCAACAACTACCGCTGTGGTTTCTAAAGACAACGTTGAGCAGGTTCGAGCAGCTTGGCAGGTGTATGAAGGGGAAATTATACAAGCAAGTTTGAACCATGAAAAAGCCAAGGTACTCGCATAATGGTCAACGTAACCGTTAAACCAACAAGCAAACTCCAAGGAACAATCTGTGCGCCAGCATCAAAATCTTACACGCAACGAATGCTAATAGCTGCCGCACTTTCTGAGGGCACGGGAAAAGTTACAAATCCGCTTCTTTCAGAGGATACCGAAGCTACTTTTAGGGCTATTACAGCGTTGGGTGCTCAAGTACAAAGGACCAAAGGCTGTTGGACAGTTCGGGGTGCAGGAGAGTTGAAGGCTGCAAGCGACCTAATAGAGGTGGGCGAGTCAGGGGCGACGTTGCGTTTTATGATTCCAATTGCTGCTTTGGCGTTGGGGCGTTCAGCGTTTCTTTTATCCAGTTCTCTTGAACGCAGACCAATTGACCCGCTGCTTTCAAGTCTTAAACAGTTAGGAGTTAACGTTTACCATAAACAAATCGGGGACTTCCCAGCCATAGTGGTTGAAGGCAATGGTTTAACGGGTGGAAAAACCAGCATTTCAGGGGATGTTAGCAGCCAGTTTATCAGCGGTTTAATGTTTGCATGCCCAATGGCTAAAGCTGACACTGAAATAACAGTTACAACGCCTTTGGAGTCTAAGGATTATGTTAGGATGACTCAGGAAGTTCTTGCTAAGCATCAGGTTGAAGTTCAAATTAGCGACGATTTTAGACGTATTCACATTCCGGGCAGGCAGATTTTCAAGCAAGTTGATTGTAAAGTGCCTGGCGACTTCTCTTCGGCAGCGTTTCTTTTAGCATCCGCAGCCATTACCAACTCAAATGTGAAAATTGATAACCTTACTTACGAGACTGCGCAGGGTGACAGAGCGATTTTAGGTGTTCTTAAACAGATGGGTGTCGAAGGAAAAATCTGCGCGGACAGCGTAGAAATTCGGGGTTCAGGAGGCTTGCTTAAAGCCGTGGATATTGATGCTAAAAACATTCCAGACCTTGTTCCGATTTGTGCTGTTTTGGCTTGCTATGCTGATGGTGAATCTAAGATTTTTAATGCTCAACGCTTGCGGTTTAAGGAGTCAGACCGTTTAGCCACAGTGCATGAAGAATTAACCAAGATGGGAGCAGAAATCTGCACAGACGAAGGCAGTTTAACAATCAAAGGCCCATGCAAACTGCACGGCGCAACAATTAACCCTCACAATGACCACCGAATCGCAATGTCCTGCAGTGTTGCGGCTTTACGAGCAAGCAATCAAATAGTAATTGAAAATGCGGAATGCGTCAGAAAGTCTTATCCAGCATTCTACACTGATTTAACAAGCATAGGAGCGGAAATCGTTGGCGGGGAACTCGTTAGGTAAAGAATATGTTGTAACAACGTTTGGGGAAAGCCACGGCAAAATCGTTGGCGTAGTTATTGATGGTTGCCCAGCGGGCTTATCGCTTTCGGAGGAAGATTTTCAGGAAGAACTTGACCGACGGATTCCAGCGCAGCCAAAGATTGTTTCAGCCCGTGTTGAAAAAGACAAAGCCAAAATTTTGAGCGGTGTGTTTAACGGTAAAACCACAGGTGCACCCATAACCATAACCGTTGACAATAAAGAGACCAAGTCCAGCGATTATGACCAAATTAAAGACCTGCCAAGACCAGGACATTCTGATTATCCAGCCCGTACCCGTTATGGCGGCTTTAACGATTACCGAGGCGGCGGAAGATTCTCCGGAAGAGTCACCGTAGCCCTCATACTGGCAGGCACCATAGCTAAAAAACTCCTCAGCCGATATGACATTGACGTTTTAGCTTACACAGCAGCAATCGGCAAAATTAAGTCCAAAACACAGTTTAGCGCAAGTGAAATCCGCAAAAACCGCAACGCAGCAGCCACAAGATGCCCCGATTTGGCGTGTGCAGAGAAAATGGAAGAAGCAATAATTGCAGCCAAAAATGCAGATGATAGCCTTGGCGGTATTGTTGAATGTATTGTACTTAACATGCCTGCTGGAATTGGGGAGCCTTTGTTTGACGCATTAGATGCTGACTTAGCTAAAGCCCTGTTCGGTGTCTCTGCAGTAAAAGGCGTTGAGTTTGGCGCTGGATTTGCAGCATCTGAAATGCTTGGTTCCCAAAATAACGACGCTTTTGTAATGAAGAATGGCAAAGTGGAGTCTACGTCAGATAATGCTGGCGGCATTTTGGGGGGTTTAAGCAGTGGAATGCCTATTACAATGCGTGTAGCCATTAAGCCTACACCGTCTATTGGTAAAGAGCAAAAAACCGTTAACCTCTCAACTATGAAAAACGCAACTTTAAGCGTTAAAGGCAGACATGACCCGTGTGTGGTTCCTAAAGCAGTACCAGCTATTGAAGCAGTGGTCGCATTAACTTTAGTTGATCATTTAATACGTGCAGGGTACATATCAAAGATTCTCAAAGAGCCTAAAGGAGTATTAAACATTGAAAGATATTCAGACATTACGTAAACGCGTCGACGAAATTGATGACCAAATCCTAAAAGCCTTAAGTGAACGCGTTGCAGTCTGCCGAGAGATTGGCGAATTCAAAAAACAGCAGGGACTTCCTGTTCGTGACCGCTCCAGAGAAAAACAAGTGTACACTCAAGTAAAAGAAAAAGCAGAGAAATTTCAGTTGCAACCAGACCAAATTGAGGCTCTTTACCGCGAAATAGTTAATATGTGCAGTGCAGTTCAAAAGTAGAAAGAACTCTTAACGGAGAGTAGTCCACCTTTGTTGTATGAAATAAATGAGAAAGCGCTTAAACTGGAAAGTGAAGGAAAAAAGATTATCCGATTAAACCTCGGTGACCCAGACATGGCTACGCCTCCTGAAATCGTGGAAGCAGCATACGCTTCAATGAAGGCAGGCAAAACCAAGTATTCATCATCTTACGGCGAGCTAAAACTACGTCAAAAAATCGCCGATATTCACGGAGTTAAAACAGAAAACGTTGTCATAACCCCAGGTTCTAAATGGTCAATTTTCAGCACCATGTACTTAACCATGAAAAACGGCGGCAACGTAATCATCCCAACACCATACTGGACGGCTTACGATCTAATCGCTAAAACCATCGGCGCCCAAACCAAACTGTTAAAAACAGAAATGGAAACAGGCTGGAAAGTTGACTTAGAAAAACTTGAAAGCCTAATTGACTCTGAAACAAAAATGATCATACTTAACAACCCAAACAACCCAACAAGCAAAATCATGGATGACGAAACCCTTGACGGAATAGTAGAAATCGCCAACAAAAAAGGCATCACTATCCTCTCCGACGAGGTTTATGGTGCAATCGCCTTTAACAAAACTAAAAGCATCCTTGACTACGATAAAGACTGCAAACACATCCTCTCCAACGGATTTAGCAAAACCTTCACAATGACCGGCTGGCGCATCGGCTACATAGTAGCAAACAAAATGCACGTCGACAAAGTAACCAAACTAAACCAAATCACCTTCAACAACGTACCAGTCTTCATCCAAGACGCAGCCATGAAAGGCTTAGAACTCCGCGAACAAATCGCAGAAAACATCAAAGCCAAATACAAACAACGCGCAGACCTTGCAAGCAAAAAACTCTCCGCGGCAGGCTTCAAATTTACAACTCCAGACGCGCCATTCTATGTGTTCCCTAAACGTGACGGCTTAGACGGCGACAAATTCACACTTAACTTGCTTGACAGCGGCGTAGCAGTTGCACCAGGCTCAAGCTTTGGTGACTACCATGAACATTTCCGCATAAGCTTAACTGCACCAGACGACCAAATAGAAACAGCACTCGATAAAATCTGTGAGGCAGCTCAATAATTATGAGGACAGCCATTCTCGGCGCAGGAAAAATGGGCGTATGGTTCGCAAGGTTCTGTAAAGAAAAAGGCGACACTGTAGTCCTTGCTGACCGTAAAGCCGAGAAAGCGGCTAAACTCAAACTTGAACTCAAGGTTGAAACAACCACAGATTTTCAAGAAGCAGTAAAAGGCGCCGATAACGTCTTAATCTGTACTTCCATCTCTTCTTTTGAAGAAATAATCAAAAAAATCGCTCCTGTCACCCACAAGGGACAGGCAATTATGGATATTTGCTCCGTTAAGGAGTACCCCGTTAACATTATGCACCAGTACATCAAAGACGCAACCGTACTTGGCACACACCCAGTTTTTGGCCCCGGCAGCAACGGCGTCGCACACAAAGCCTACGTACTAACTCCAACCAACCCAGAAGAGCAAGCTTTTGCGGAGCAATACAAACAGTGGCTGGAAAAAGAAGGAGCCAACGTCTTTGTCATGACTCCCCAGAAGCATGATGAGTTAATGTCAATCATTCTTGGGTTACCACACTTTGTCGGTTTAGTTGCCTGTGAAACACTGCTGGAGCAGCCAAGTTTTGCTGAATCTAAAAAGCTTGCCGGCACTACTTACCGAATGCTCTTAACACTTGCCGAAGCTACCGCACAGGAAACCCCTGACCTTTACGCTAACGTGCAAACCAAACTTGAAGACTTAGGCAAAATGGAAGAACTTTTCATCGCTAACGCGCAAGCTTGGCTGGATTTGATGAAAAGCAAGGATCAAGCAGGCATTGTTGAGCGTATGGCTAAGTTACGTGCAAAACTGGATAAAGTAGACGGTGATTACGCGAAGAGTTATCAGACTATGTATAAGATGCTGGAATCCACCGAATCTTAACAGTTTCTGTTCTCTTTTTGGTTTAGAAACCGTTTTAAGGTCTAGGCAGTTCTACTTCTTTAGTTGAGTTTTTTCTGTAGTAACTGTTTTGGGCTGAAATTTTTTGAAGAAAATAGAGGTTATCGTCAACCAGGAACAGACACGTACGGTTGAGGGGGTATTTAACGAGTTAGGCATCCTCTATTTTGCTTCACATGTAAGAATCAACTGCAAGATTCAAGCTTACTATTCAGCTTCGCTACCTGATGAGTATTCTGAGAAGGTAATGGAAAAAATTTCTGAAGTATTGAATCTTGATGAGAAAGAGAATTTTGTAATGATAAGCGAAATTGAAGGGTTTAGTTCTAAATATTTAGAGGAACTTGAAGAAAAAGCTGGCAAAGAAGGTTCCACCCCTTTTCCAACCGAGGCGTTGGTGGAAAGAACTGACCGCTATACACACTTAACTAAAGATATTGTAGCTTTGACTCTTCTGACCACGCTGGTGGCGTTGGCGGGTTTGCTTTTGGATAACGTGGTTATTTTAATTGGAGCCATGATACTTGCGCCTCTTATTGGTCCCATAACAGCTTTAGCTGTTAACACAAATTTGGGACGCCCAAAGAAGCTTCTTCATAGCCAAACAACTGTACTTACATTGCTGGGTATGGTTGTATTGTTATCGGCTTTAACGACTTTTGTTATTGCCCAATTCGTAACTGTACCCTCAAGTACCATCCAAATTGCAATACGAACCCACGTAAGCATCCTTGACGTGTTTATTGCGTTGGTTATTGGTTTTGCTGCGGGATTAGCGTTTAGGGTAGAGCTGCCTGAGTATCTTTTCGGTGTAGCTATTGCGGCGGCGCTTATTCCACCTGCAGCGGTTGCAGGCATAGAATTGGCTTTCCTCAATCAAGCTTTTTTTATGAATGCTTTACTTTTGATGCTTGTTTACACGTTTGGTTTAGAATTTGGCTGCACCTTAACATTGAGAATTATGGGTGTTTCACCGCGCAACTTTTTTGAAAAAAAGGAAGCCAGAAAACCTACAGTTTACTCTATTACGTTTCTTGCAGTATTACTAGTTGTTCTGATAATAATTATACTACTATCGCCATTGGGTCCAACTAGTTAAACAGCTACAACGACAACAATAAAAACGTCTGCCAGCTAAATCACAGAGCAACCCTAAAGAAGCGAAAAAATTGACAAAGACATTACTGATAAACTGCTTTCTTGACAAAACACAAATCAAAAGTCTAAGAGACACAATTGCAAAATTCAGCGCCTACACTGAAATCTCGTACGAAAAAATTCAAGCCGAGTTCAAAATCGACAGTGACATCGACGCCGTCGTCATTAGCGGTTCAGAAGCGCGAATAGTAAACAAGGAAGATAAATCAAAATTTGAAGAGGTCACGGAACTTATCAAAAAATGCAACGTGCCCATTTTAGCCATTTGTTTTGGGCATCAACTTTTATGCTCAGCGTTTGGTGCCAAGACAGGGTCGCTACCTGAACCAGTGATTGACAGGTTTGAGCAGGTACGCATACTTCAAAAATGCGGATTGTTTGAAGGATTTGCAGAAGGTCAAGCAGTTCCATTGTTCCAGTACCATAACGATTATGTCCAAAAAGAGGGGCTTGAAGAGGCAGAATTTATGTTGCTGGCTGATTCTGCTACTTGCGAAGTTGAAGCTGTAAAACACAAAACTAAACCCTTCTACGGTTGCCAATTCCACCCTGAAGACATCCAAACGACAACTGAAACCCACCCAGAAGGGCACAAAGTAATCGAAAACTTTTACCACACCCTATAGACACTAAGGTCTGCTTGACGTTTTTTCAGGCAACAATCAAGAGGCGGAATCAAAAAATCTAATTACTACCGAACCCAACCAATAGCAAACGTGACGTCTATGGAAACCTGCACCAAATGTGGAAAAGAACTTGCTTGGAATGAACGTAAACTTGTTTTCTGGAACACCCAACTTAAGAAAGGCTACATTAAATGGATGGTTCTAGGTTCACCCTATTTTGGTAAACAGAAAGACTTCCCCCAGTACGAGGGCAAGAAGCTATGTCAAGACTGCGCCATAGACGTTTTCGAGGAAGCCATGTCCCAAACCCCAGCCATGCAAATTAAAGGAGAAGACTTTGCTGACCTAAAGAAGTCTCTTACTGAAAGCGGCATAGTTGTGTCAGCGTTTAACTGCCCCAAATGCAACGGCATGAACGACATACCTGAATCGGGGAAACTGTTAATCTGCAAACACTGCGGAACACCAATCAAACCAAAAGATATCTACGAAAAAATCAAACAACTAACAGAATAATAAATTAGATGACTCTTGGGTAAGATCCGAGAATCTTTACAAACGTCGCGTACTTTTCGAGTGCTTGTAGGGCTTCGGTGCAGCGTTTTTCTGTTCTGTGTCCTTCGAAGTCGAGGTAAAAGTTGTATTGCCAAGCGGTTGTTTTTGTGGGTCTTGATTCTATGCGTGTTAGGTTGATGTTTCTTGATGCGAATTCGCCTAGGGCGTGGTAGAGTGTTCCTGGGGCGTGTTTAGCTGAGAAGATGATACTGGTTTTGTCGTCGCCTGTTGGGGCTGCGTCTTCGTGAGCGAGTACAAGGAAGCGTGTGTAGTTGGATGGGTTGTCGGCGATGTCTCGGGCTACGATTTTCATGTTGTAGAGGTCAGCGGCTTTTTCGCTGGCGATTGCTGCGGCGTTGAAGAACTGTTTTTCTTTTATCATTTTCACGCTGCCGGCGGTGTCGTAGGCGGGGATTATTTCCCATTTTTGTTTTTCAAGGTAACTGCGGCATTGCCCTAACGCTTGTGGGTGTGAGTAAACGGTTTCAATTTCTTCAAACTTTGTTTGAGGATTAGCAATCAACACGTGAGCAAGTTTAACCGCGACTTCCCCGCAGACTTTAAGGTCGTAACCCAAAAAAAGGTCATAATTCTGGTTCACGCTGCCTTCAATAGAGTTTTCAATCGGCACAACACCATTAGGCACAGCGCAGGTTTTGACTGATTCGAAGACGTCTCGGAAATCCTTGCAGGGTACTGGCTCTACTTTGCTGCCGAAAAACTTGTAGACAGCCATTTCGCT
This sequence comes from Bathyarchaeia archaeon, assembly GCA_050108115.1. Taxonomy (GTDB): domain Archaea; phylum Thermoproteota; class Bathyarchaeia; order Bathyarchaeales; family Bathycorpusculaceae; genus Bathycorpusculum. The sequence goes on from JBNIDP010000001.1 coordinate 1,621,860, forward strand.
GTAAGCGCCAGTTTCTCCCTGATAGGTTACCTTCATTGTTTCTTGCCCTGATTACGATTTTTAAGTAGACACTTGTTTATACCGTTTATCATCGCTTCAACACTTGCCATAACAATATCTTCACGTGCCGCTCGAGCTGAGACTATGTTGCCTTTTTCGTCCTCGACCTTGATGACGACTTCTGCAACCGCGTTTGAGCCGCCTGTAATTGCTTCAAGACGGTACTCACTGAGACGGATTTTTTCCAAGTTACTGGTTAGTTTCTGTATGGCTTTTAGCACTGCGTCAACTGGACCTACACCAGTTTCAGCGGCAACATACTCTTTACCGTCCAAGGTTAAGCGTACGGAAGCTGTTGGGATAACTTTTATGCCAGTAACGACTGCCATGTCGCATAGGTCAACGATTTTTTCTTCCCCAATGACTTGACCCATAACGGCTGAAGTTAAAGCGATTAGGTCTGCGTCGGTTACCATTTTGCCTTTGTCGCCGAGCTCTTTTACGCGTTGGACTATTTCGGTTAGTTGTGCGTCGGTGGGGTGGATGCCGATTTCGTTTAGTTCTGCTTGGATTCCGCGTGTTCCTGCTAGTTTGCCTGCTACTAGTTTGCGGGTTCTGCCGACAAGTTCTGGGCTGATTGGCTCAAAGGTTAGGGGTTGCTCGGTTACGCCTCTTGTGTGGATGCCTGATTCGTGGGCAAAAGCGTTTTCGCCAACTATTGCTTTGTTGACTTGTACGGAGACGCCGCTTAAGGATGAGACCATGCGGCTGGTGCTGTATAGTAAGCGTGTGTTTACGTTTGTTTTGTAACCATAAACCACATGCAGCGTGGTGACGATTTCTTCGAGGGCGGCGTTGCCTGCGCGTTCACCTAAACCGTTGATGGCTGTGTGAACTTGGTCTGCGCCTGCTTCAACCGCGGCAAGGCTGTTTGCTACTGCTAAGCCGAAGTCGTTGTGGCAGTGAGCGCTAATTGGAACTTTGATGAAGCTTTTTAGGTCTTTAAAGAGTTCAAACGTGGTTCTGGGTATCATGCAGCCGACTGTGTCTGGAACGTTTAGGCTGTCCATTCCCGCGTCTTGTGCTGCCTTACAGATTTCACGTAAGAACGGTGTTTCGGTGCGTGTAGCGTCCATGGGTGAGAATTCGCATGTTACGCCATGCTTTTTGACGTACTGGATTGATTCGACCGCCGAGGACAGGACTTGTTCAGGAGTCATGTTTACGGCGTATTTCATCTGCACTGGTGAAGTTGGAATAAACACGTGAATAAGGTCAACATCACATTCAAGGGCTGCATCAATATCCTTCTTTGTGCATCGGGATAATGCGCAGACTTTTGAGGTTAAACCTAATTTTTTGATTTCTTTAACTACTTTACGTTCGCCCTCTGAACTGCTGGGAAAACCTGCCTCGATAATGTCAACGCCAAGCTTGTTTAGCTGCTGGGCAATTTCGATTTTATCTTCCAAAGTCAAAGAAACGCCAGGGGTTTGTTCCCCGTCACGCAATGTTGTGTCTAAGATTTTGATAAATCTGGGGTTTTGGGTCATTGTTTTCACAAGCTTACGCTTTTAGCGCTGCAGCAATGGCTTCGGCCATCTGCATGGTAGTGGCTTTGCCGCCTAAATCTGGAACGGTAACACCATCGATTAAGGTTTGGATTGTAGCTTTTTCTATTGCCTCGCCAGCCTTTAAGCATTTAGAATCATTGTAGCGTTCACCCAGCCAGTCCAGCATCATCTTTGCTGAGAGTATCATTGATAGGGGGTTTGCGATGTGTTTGCCTGCAATGTCTGGAGCTGAACCGTGAATTGGTTCAAATAAGGCATAGTTGTCGCCAATGTTTGCGCCTGGAGCCATGCCTAAGCCGCCGATTAGTTGTGCTGCCTCGTCACTTAAGATGTCACCGAACATGTTGCAAGTGCATAGTACGTCGAAGTCTTGTGGTGTGCGGATTAGGTGCATTGTTGCTGCGTCAACATACATTTCGTTGTATTTGATGTCTGGATATTTTTCTGCGGTTTCTTGGCACACTTTTTTGAATAAGCCGTCGGTTACGCGCATAACGTTTGCTTTATGGATGGCGGTTACTTTCTTTTTGCCGTTGCGTAGTCTTGCGGTTTCAAATGCGCGTTTTGCGATGCGTTCGCAGTTTGCGCGTGAAATTACACGTAGACAGACTGTTACGTCGTTGCCGATAGTGTATTCTATGCCTTTGTAAACGTCTTCGGTGTTTTCGCGCACAAACATCATGTCGATGTCTGGTCGTGCAACGGGAACGTTTGGAAACGCCTTTAATGGACGCACGTTAGCGTACAAGTCAAATAGTAAGCGCAATCGGACAATAACGTCTGCTGCGGTTTCGCCTACTGGACCTTTCAGGCAAGCGTGTGAGTCACGGATTATTTTTAAGCTGTCCTCCGGCAAGGCTGCTCCACGCTTTTTTAGCACTGCATCACCTGCTTCAGCTGGAACAAGGTTGAGGTTTACGCTAAAGTTCTCTTGGATTACATCTAAGATTTTCAGGGTTGCTTCTGTTAACTCTGGACCTATCCCGTCTCCAGGCATCAAAGCAATTTTGTATTCGGTCATTTCTTGTTCATCCTTTTGCGTAAGTTCTCAATTAAGCCGCCATCAGTCAAGATTTCCATGATGAAAGGAGGCAAATTGGTACCCTGTAGACTCTTTTTAGTTGACATGTTTTCGATTTTACCTGTCGTTAAATCAACAGCAACCTCATCGCCAGTTTCTACTACTTCAGAGATGCCAGGGCATTCGATGACTGGCAAACCAATGTTTATGGCGTTGCGGTAGAAGATACGTGCGAAGGTTTCAGCTATGACACATTTTACGCCTGCAAACTTTAGGGCAATGGGGGCTTGTTCTCTGCTTGAGCCGCAACCAAAGTTTTTGCCGCCGATTAAGACGACGCCGTCTTTGGCTTTGTTAACAAATTCGGTGTCTAAACTTTCCAAGGCGTGTTTGCCTAACTCGTATGGGTCAACTAAGACCAAGTATTTTCCGGGCAATATGACGTCGGTGTCGATGTTGTTTCCGAATTTGATTGCTGGAGCGTTAATTTTTGATTCCATTATTGTTTTGCCTCCACTGCTGATGGGGTTGTGATTTTTCCTGTTAACGCTGAAGCCGCAACAACTGCTGGCGAGGCTAAGTAAACGTTGGCTTTTGTGCTGCCCATTCTGCCGATGAAATTGCGGTTGCTGGTGCTAACACATGTTTCGCCTGCTGCTAGCAAGCCGATGTGTCCGCCTAAGCATGGACCACAAGCTGAGCCGCAAACGATTGCGCCTGTTTCTGTGAAGATTTCTGTTAAGCCTTCAGCTAATGCTTGCTTGTAAACTTCCTGTGAAGCTGGAATCACAAGTGCGCGTACGCCGTCTTTGACTTTTTTACCTTTCATGATTTGAGCAGCTAAACGTAGGTCTTCTAGTCTGCCGTTGGTGCATGAACCGATGAATGCTTGGTCAACGATGACGTCACCGACTTCGGAGATTGGTTTAACGTTGTCAACTGATGATGGGCAAGCGATTTGTGGTTCCATCTTTGAAACGTCAATGTCAACGGTGCATTCGTATTTGGCATCTTTGTCGCTTTTTAGTACTTCAAAGTCGGGTAGGTTCTGGACTCGGTTTTGTAGGAATTCTTTGGTGGTTTGGTCTGGTTCGACTATGCCGTTTTTGGCGCCCATTTCTACTGCCATGTTGCAGACGGTCATTCTGCCTGCGATGCTCATGGCTTTCATTGTTGGGCCTGTGAATTCTGTGCTCTTGTAGATTGCGCCGTCAACTCCCAATTTGCCTATAATGTTTAGGACTAGGTCTTTGGGGGTTACGTATTTGGGAAATTCGCCGTCTACGTTGATTTTGATTGCTTGGGGTACTTTGAACCAGATTTTTCCAGTTGTCATTACTGCAGCTGCTTCTGTTGAGCCGATTCCTGTGGCAAACGCTCCGAATGCTCCATATGTGCATGTGTGTGAGTCTGCGCCGACTATTACTGAGCCGGGTACTACGTGGCCTTGTTCAGGCATAACTTGGTGGCAAATGCCTCCGCGTCCTACGTCGTAAATACGTATTTTTTGCTCTTTGGCGAATTGACGCATTGTTTTGTGAAGTTCGGCTGCTTTAACAGATTCAGCGGGAATCTGGTGGTCAAGGATTATTACTACTTTTTCGTTATTCCAAACTTTTTCTGCGCCAATTTTTTTAAACGACTCTACAGCTAAAGGTCCAGTTAAATCGTGAATCATCAAGACGTCAACGTTTGCATCCACGATTTCTCCTGGGGCGACAGATTTTTTACCTGATGCTTTAGCCAAGATTTTTTCTGTAATATTCATGTTTTTTCTTCTCTTAATAGTCTGTTTTCCACTAAGCAAATACGTCTAAAGATTAATCCTCTAAGAGACGTCACTAAACTTTTAAAAAGGGAAAGTTAAGCCTTTCCATTCAGTAAACATTTTTATTCGTCAATTCTGATGGATTTAGCGCCTCGTGCCAATGCGGTTATGCCTGTTCTTGCAAGTTCCAAGACACCAAAGGTTTTCATCAAATTTAGAAAGGCATCAATTTTGTCTGGTCCACCTGTGATTTCCACTGTTAAACTGTCAGTTGAAACATCAATGATTCTACCGCGAAAGACATTAACGAAGTTGATTACGTCAGACCGCTCTTTGGAATCCGTGATTTTAACCTTAATCAAGGCAAGCTCTCGCATGACAAAATTGCCTTGCTCCAGCTCCTCAACTTTTAAGACGTCAATTTGTTTGGCAACTTGCTTGGTCACTTGCTCAAGGGTTTTTTCGTCTTCGTTAACGGTTATGGTCATGCGGGCAATGTCCTTCTGTTGGGTGGCACCGACGGTGATGCTTTCAATGTTAAAGTTTCGTCGCCTAAACAAGTTGGAAATGATATGCAAGACACCAGGCTTGTTTTCGACTAGGACAGATATGACTTTTGTTTTTCCTGCTTCCATTAGTAGTCACCTCTTTGTTGGGGTAATCCACAGCCCGGAGGCACAAAAGGAACCACATCGGTTTCTGAGCCTATAGGCACATCAATTACCGTTGTAACATTGCTTGACATGGCTGTTTTAACTGCGTTACGGAACTCATCAATTGAGCCAGCACGTATGCCTTGTGCACCGTATGCTTCAGCTAACTTGACAAAGTCCGGAGTTTTGCCCAAGTTGACAGCGTTGTAACGTCTGTCATAAAGTGTTCTCTGCCACTGGGCAACCATACCAAGCACACTGTTGTTTAAGACAATGACGATGACTGGAATGTTTTCCATGACGCTACAAGCTAATTCTTGCTCAGACATGATGAAACTGCCGTCACCAGCAATGTCGACAACCATGCGGTCTGGACAGGCAACTTTGGCTCCGATTGCTGCGGGAAAACCAAAACCCATTGTTCCAAGTCCGCCTGAACTGATGAAAGTTCGCGGCTGCAACGATTGCATGTACAGGGCTGACCACATCTGGTTTTGGCCAACTTCGGTTGTAACTATGCCGCTTTCAGGCAACAGCTTTCGTAACTCTGACAGTAACGCTTTTGGCAACAGGTCTCTGGGCAAATCTTTCATTAAGGGACTTAATTGCGCTTTGGCTTCTTTAACACGGTTATTCCAAGCTTTGCCTTCGCCTTTTTTCAGCCTTTTAGATGTAGCATTTAGCAACATTTTCAAGGAGGCTTTAGCGTCAGCAACAATTGCCAAGTCAACTTCAATGTTTTTGTTAATTTCCGCTGCGTCAACGTCAATTTGGATTTTTTTGGCATCTGTTGCAAACGAGTCTATGTTAGCGGTTGCGCGGTCAGAGAATCTTGTTCCAACAGCAAGCAAAACGTCGGCTTCACCGATTAACCTGTTAGCTGCAGGATTACCATGCATACCTATGCTGCCTAACGATAAAGGATGATTTTCTGGGAATGCACCTTTACCCATAAATGTAGTTGCAACTGGCGCCATTAGCAGGTCGGACATTTGAACTATCTCGTCAGATGCTTCTGCAGATATTACGCCGCCGCCAACTAGCAATAAGGGGCGTTCTGCTTTTGCCAAAATTTCAGCTACTTGGCTGATTTTTGCTGGGTCTGGCGGTTGAGGCAGTCTGTATCCGCGTATGTTGGGTTTGTTTGTGAATTCAACCTCTGCGACTCCTGCCTGCACGTTTTTAGGTAAATCAATCAGGACTGGACCAGGCCTGCCAGTGGTTGCAATGTGAAACGCGTTAGTAACCATTTGGGGAATTTCCATTACTGAGCGTGGCTGGTAATTGTATTTTGTAATTGCTGTGGTGATGCCTAAGATGTCTGCTTCTTGGAATGCGTCTCTGCCAATCATGTAGCTTGAATTGGCGGCGTATGTTGGGATTTGTCCTGTTAGAGCAATCACGGGGCTGGAATCCATGTAGGCGTTTGCGATTCCGGTGACCAGGTTTGTGGCGCCTGGACCGCTGGTTGCCATGCATACTCCGGCGCGTCCGCTTGCTCTTGCGTAACCTTCCGCTTCATGCGCTGCGCATTGTTCATGGCGTGCTAGGATGTGGCGGATTTTTTTGGTGCCGCAAAGTGCATCGTATACTGGAAGGATGGCGCCTCCTAAGATTCCAAAGATTGTGTCAACATTTTGTCGTTCTAGGGATTCTAAAAGTGCTTGTGCACCAGACATTTTTGGCATGTTCAATTCTGTCTCCTATGTTTTGAATTGGCGTTTAGACTGTTGTCTATGAAAAAATTGTTTGAAAATTCTGTGGCATATTTAGAGGTTAACCTGGGCGAATTATAGAATAAGTACCCGACGATCCCAGCTATTGAGGTGACAATCCCTCATGTTCTTGCCTCTTTAAGTCCACTTAAAATAAAAATACGCCGCTGTTCAAATAAAAACCTATCGGTACAGCAACGTTTTTACAGCAAACAGTGAATAAACACCATAACACCACTTCAGCATCTCAGAGTTTTAGGCACATTTTTAGAGCCTGTGGTTTCTAAATTCGCGCTGCAGCTGCATTTAAACTAAGCACATAGGTCAACGTGTTTTTTGACTTTAGCTACCACAGCTTAAGGTGTCTCCCTTCCCACAAAACTATTATGACAGTTATTAACGTAAAAAACTGGGGTCTAAAACAACAATAAACTGCACAAAAAGTGTTATTTTGAAAAAGGGTAGAGAGGAAAGTTAGGGTTTTTTTGCGCCGTTGCTGTTGCCGTTGCGGTAGTCTGTTATTAGTACGTTCATGCCGCTTAGGACTGCTTCCATGCTGGCTTTTACGATGTCTTCGCGTACGCCCATTGCGGTTACGGTTCGGTTGCCTTTGCGCATGTGGACGACTACTTCGACCATTGCGTCTGTTCCGCCAGTGATAGCTTTAACATTGTATTGCTCTAAAGTGATGGGTTCGCTTTCTTTTATGGCGTTTTTTGCAGCGTTTATTGTTGCATCAACGGGGCCGACACCGACTGCGGTTCCCCAAACGTCTTTGCCGTTTACGCACAGGCGGACGGATGCGGTTGCGGTTACTTTGTCGCCGCCCACAAAAGTCATTTCTTCCAGCTTTATGCGTTTGCCTCCGCCAAGGCCCATGACGTTTTCGGCTATTGCTAATACGTCGGCGTCCATGACGGTTTTGCCTTTGTCACCGAGTTCTTTTATGCGTTGAAAGATTTCCTTAAACTGCTCTTCAGTAGGTTTTAGGCCCATGCTGTCAAGGTCAGCTTTGATTGCGTGTGAACCAGAGTGTTTTCCAGGTGCGATGCGGCGTGTGCAACCGACAAGTTCGGGCGCGATTGGCTCATATGTTAAGGGGTTTGCAAGCATGCCCTGCGTGTGAATGCCTGATTCGTGCTTGAACGCGTTTTCGCCTACAACTGCCTTGTTTGGTTGGGTGTGAACACCTGTTAAGCGTGAAACCAGCTGACTGGTGCTGTAGAGAAGTTCAGTTTTTATGCGTAGTTCCTGCTGGTAAAGAGAGCGTAAAGAAATTACTACTTCTTCAATTGCTGCGTTGCCAGCACGTTCACCTAAGCCGTTGATTGTTCCGTGGGCTTGCTGTGCACCTGCCCCCAAGGCGGCAATGGTATTTGCAACTGCCATGCCAAAGTCGTTGTGACAGTGCACGCCAACAGGAACTTTGAGGGTGCCTGTAAGGTTGGTGAAGAATTCGTAGGCACGGTCAGGGGTTAAAATGCCTACTGTATCACAGGGGGTTACCCGGTCTACGCCGCATGCTTCGGCTGCTTGGAAGACTTTGGTTAAGTAGTCAAAGTCAGAACGCGTCGCGTCCTCGGCTAGCAGGTCAACTTTTAAGCCGTGTGCTTTTGCGTAGGTTACGCAGTCTTCGGTTATTTTTAGGACTTGGTCTCGGGTTTTGCGCAGTTTACACTCGATATGCAAGTCGGAAGTAGGTATAATCATGCACATTGTCTGGGCACCGCTTTTGATGACAGCGTCAATGTCGCCTTTTGTACCTCTGCCCGCGCTTGCCACTTCAGCTCTAAGGCCTTGTTTGGCGATTAGGCTGACGGCTTCAAGTTCGCCTTCAGAAACCGCGGCAAAACCAGCCTCAATCACATCAACGCCGAGTTCATCAAGGCGCTGAGCTATACGCAACTTGTTTTCTGGTACAAGAGATACTCCAGGTGTTTGTTCACCATCACGTAGGGTGGTATCTAAAAAGTTTATACGCTTAGGGAAGCGGTTGAATAAAGCAATACCCCATTTTAAAGTCACTCTTTAGTGTCAGGGTCAATGAATGATATAAAAATTTTGGTAAAGCCAGATTTTGAATGCAATTATGAAAAGCTGTGAAAAGCTTTTAAGTTGTATTCCCACATAATGTGTGTGGGAAGAAAATGGAGCATGAGCAAGTTACCTTAAAAATCGATTCAAAAGGCAGAATATGCATCCCCGCCGAGTTCCGAGAAGAAATCGGAGACGCCGCAATCATGAAGAAAACCCCACAAGGCTTCCTAATAGTTCCCGGAAAACAAGAAAGCTTCATTGAAACCTTCAACAAAACCATAACCTCAGAACCTAAACGCAAAGGAAAACCCAAACTCGCCACCCCAGAAGAAATGAAGACAACTTGGAGAACAGTCAAGTGATAACTGGCTTAGACACAAACATTCTCTGCTACGCCCTTGACAAAACTTACCCAGAAAACATGCACGTCAAAGATTTACTGACCACACTTTCACCAGAAAACATTGTTGCCATTAACCCAACCGTGCTCCATGAAACATACCACACACTTGTTTACTATCTAGAGTGGGTCCCCGAAGAAGCAGCAAAACGCCTCTCACTAATGCTAAAACATCCCCACATCAAATTTTACAACCAAACTCAAAAAACCAGCCAAATCGCACTCAACCTTGCCACAAAACACGGCTTAGACGGCAGAGACGCTCTAATAGTCGCCAATTATTTGGCAAACAAAACCCCAACCATCTACACCCACGACAAAACACTAATAAAACTACAAAAAATAACATGGAAAAACACCAACCTAACACTAAAAGACCCAATCAACCAAAAATGAAAAAGCGCAGAATAAAGCAATACCCCATTTTAAAGTCACTCTATGGTTCAGAGTCAACGAAAATTAAAAATTATGGTAATATCCTCAAAATAATTTTTTGGCCCCAGTCAAAGATAGGCAAGTTGCTACTTATTGGCACCGCATACCACACTTATCGAACCATAAGCTTCGACAACTTAACCGCATCCGTTTCTTAAAGGTTATACTAAGAATTGCTTTTGTCATTATATTATAGTATGATTGTAATGCACCATTTGTTATGTTCTCATCCACAGCAGGATTCAGCTTGAAAACATTTATTATAAAATCAGGCAAAGATTGTACTATACCAAACTTTTGCTCATTTAAGATTTCATTAAACACCTCAACCGCTTCAAAATCGTCAGTTAGTATGCTAACAGGTTTTTTCAGAGTTACACTAAGCAATAAAGCCAACGCAATTGAATGCTTTTCACCTTCATCTAATGATAAGAATTTTGATATACCCATTTCTTCGCAAAAAGCTTCAAGATAACGTAGACATTCTACACAATCAAGTGTTGAAGTTCTCATTGCCAAGTCCCTTTTGAAGCTTACCGTATCAGGAATAACAACACGGTTTCTTTGTATTTTATCAAAGCACTCATATTTTACGGTTGAACAAATATAGACATCATATTTGTTGAGTAACCAATCAAAAACAGATTGACCTTTTAATCTTATTTGAGCTGAAAACAGGAGAGAACATGCATCTGCAACACAAATATTTTTATCCGTAGGATTACTTAGCAATGCTACTCACATAGTTTTATATAAATAAACATTTAAGTATTTTTACTATGTCACTGCTTGAAATTTACCACCTGAAAAACAACCCCTTTGTTATCGTGCCAAGATCAGAACCTTTCTGGGCTGACAGGACTAAATTCAAAGCTGACCTTGAAGCAGCCATTCAATTCACATTATATGGAACTCAAAGCCAAATAATTGCATGCATCTATGGCGATTGGGGCTGTGGTAAAACTCATGCAATGAATTATTTCTCAAATGAGAATATACTAACAAATATGGCGGAAAAATCAGGAATAACAAAGGAAAAAATTCCTTTTTCAATTCCAATAATTTTTCCAACTAAAGAGGTATTTAACACTTTATATCTTGACATAGTATACAAGAATCTTATACCTCGACTTTCACTTGCATTAAATTATTTATCTCAACAGTCAACAGCGACAAAAACGCTTGCGGGTCAAGTTATGCCTTTAGAAAAAGAGGGCAACTTGAAGAAAAAGATAAACACAATAATTGGAAATGATGACTTAGCAAAAGTGCTTTCACAATTTAACGACCGAACTAAAAATTTACTAGTTATACGATATTTAACCAAAAACGCAGTTCGAAACGACCTCAGTAAGCTTGGCATAGCAAAAGGCATTGACACAAACAGTGAAATGCTCACAACACTTACGGACATCCTCAAATTATTCACAAGAACATGTTCTTCACGCATTTATATTTGGATAGATGATTGCGAGAGAATCGAAGAATTACCTGGTCGCGAAATGTTTGAATTTCAGTATTTCTTAAGAGATGTACTGGACTTAATGCCAGAACGACTTACTTTTATCGTGAATTTTACTTTATTACCAGGAATGGCGATACCTGAAAGAATGACATATCTAGGTCCAGCCGTACAAAACAGAATAGCCAAAATAATTAACGTTAGCTATTTTGATGAACAAAATTACCTAACATATGTTGAAGAATTAATTCAAAATGCAAAAAGGGTTGGCGATTTAGGAACTCAAAAGTATTATCCGTTTACTGAAAAATGCCTCAAGAACGTATTTCAAATGCTTGAAAAAAGCACTTCAAACCTCCAACCCAGAACGGTTAACAGAGTATTGTCGTTATTACTTGAATCAGCTGTCAGAGAAAAAGTATCAATAATTGATGAGGAATATTTAGATAAATTAAAAACAGAAATTGAGAGTGCAATGACTTCTTAAACGTGTTTCGAAATATATCCTCGATCAACCTCCGAGTTAATTTTAACATATCTATAACTTGGAGTTATTGATTGCACATATTCTTCTAATGAGTGATCAAACTCGGATATTTCACATACAATTCGCTGCTCACTTAAAACAGCCATGCAGTATTCAAGAAATTGATTAACAGAAATCTTAGGTAGAGCATCGTTGGTTTTAAAAATTTCAAATGCTTTTACCAAGAGACTATCTATAATAATTGTTCTTTCATCGGTACTAAAATCACTCCAATAAATTACAGGTTTTTTTGTAGCTTTTTTTCTGTAATGAGCAAAAATCATAGAGAAGTTAGTTTCGTTGGAGTTAAACAATTGATCAATGTCGCCAATAAATGAGATCGAGTTATTTTTCATATTCCAATGTTCAATTGCATTTGAGTCAAGCAACCATTCCAACCGGGGACCTTTTACAATTTCTTTAAAATATCTATCAGGAACATCCCAGTGGGTATTAACGGCTGTCTTAAGTTGGTCATACAGTTTTACGTTTCTAATACTACTCGACAAAACCAATTTCTTTTGCCAAAGTTCGCTTAAACTTGTGAAGAATGCTTCATGCTCCTGATTCGAACTACTTCGCAGAGCATAAACTAAACTAGTTAAATAATCGTAATCTTTTTCAATCAGTATTTTAAGGAAGAGATAGCTTTGCGCTTGATTGATCAAAAAAACATTACCTTTGTCCTCACTAAGGGCAGCAAGAATTTCACCACGTTTGGTATTATATAATCTTCCTGAGATTTTTTGGGCGAGACCGAGCTCAATAGAAGTATTTATATAACGTTTGAAAGCATCAGAACTACGAATTTCACCAGTCACTGCTTCAGAGGTCAACCGGGTGATTGGCAAAGTTTTGCATGCTTCTTCAAGAAGAAGATGTGTATTAAGACAATCATCAAGTATACGTTTACAAAGAAGTAATTGGGGCATAGAAGTTTTAGAAAGGATTTTTGAAAAGATTACAAAGTACCCTAGCCTTCTTACCTTTGTAGTAGCCGAGGTTACTCTTTGCAACTCATATTTCAAACAATATCTGCCTTGTTAGGATTAGTTGATGCCTTATATTAAAGTGAAGTGTTATAAAGAAACGAAAAAGGGTTTACTTGTTAGATTATTAGATGGTTTCCAAGTAAATCGAATACCATTTGGTTAATTGGTTGACTGCATATATGGTCTTTGCTTGCTAAAATTGTTAATTGTCCATAGCTTGGATTCAGGTTTAGCATAGCCTGAATATTTTGTTTACTATGCTATTGTGTACATTTTGGCCCTTCCGACTGTTCGGGAGTTTTTGATTTTTCCAGCTTTTTCGAGCCCAAATAGGTATTTTGAAACAGTGTTTCTATGTAATCCTGTTTTTTCGGCTAATTCTTCTATTGAGAAATCTTTTGGGCACTCTTTTTGCAGGAATTCTAGAATTGTGTTTTCTATTTCTTGGCTCATCAGGTGCACTGATGAACACTGTTATTAAACAACAAATATATACTTGGTTGTATATTAATATTGTGCATAATTAAACAACATCAATAAACAACACTATAATTGATGTTAAAAAGGAGCCTACAGAAATGTCAACCAAAAAAGCTGTTATTGTTGTAGAGTTGGGTTTTGAGTCGGTTCAAGTTTCTAACTCTAAGATTGTGAAGGATATTCAGACGGAAGCGCAGATTCCTTGGTGTAGCAAAATCCGCAAAATCGAAGTCTACGACGGCAACCCATAACCCGCAGGAAAGTGAATCTGTTGGCACCTTGTCCAAGATGCGGCAAAAACATCACCAAACCAGAGCGCACGTTTGAAACGTTTCTTTTCAAAATAGAAGACTACACATGCGACCAGTGCGGAAAACATTTCGAAGCAATCAGCTGACCTACCGCCTATTTGGAGCCTATTAGGGGTTTTATGCATAATCCTAAGGGGGTAGGTGTTATTGGTTGAAAATGGGGTCATTAGTATGTTGATTTTTGGTTTGCTGGTTATGTAATGCGTTTTTTATAGGGCTTTTTTAGTGCCAAAATTGTTTAAAGGGCACGTTTCGATGCTGTTTTGGCTGTTGGAGCGTGAGAAATGCTTTAACCCAAACGAGTGGGTCATGCTAGTACCCGACTTGCATTTTGCTGAACAATGATTAACAACAAAACAAAAGCGAGCATAAGTAAGAAGCGTGATTAGGTTAGTGAGAAGTGCCAGCTTTCCCGAGTTCACGCGGCCGAAGACCGCACTACAGTTGGGAACGGAACACGGTTTAACTTCTGAGTTCGGAATGGGATCAGGTGGAACCCGCGCCCTCTGGCCGGCATCAAACACACCACACCCCAAACCAACCATATATACCTTTACCACACAAAAAACAAAACAACGGCTATCAAAGAGCATTTTTGTGGCTCCAAAATTTCATGTATAAACCTATTTGCAACCTATTTGGATGCTATTAGAAACTCATTGCAGAAACCTATAGGGGGCTATACTTTTAGATAGGGGTAGGCTCTGCCCACTTCAAAAATGCAAATCACTAAGGGTGTAGGTGCTATTGACGCAAAAACGCGTCATTAGTATGTTGAAAAATATTAACAGTTTACCGACAAGCATTTGTCGTATACGAAAGCATCAACAAAACAAACAAAAACAAACAAGAAAAAAAGAAAATAAAAGAGCCAAGTTATTCTCTGCTTGAGAGCACCAGGATGTAGTCGGCTGTGTCTGCACACATGTCGGCGGCTTGCTCAATGAATTCGATTAAGTCATCAAAAATGACCATTGCGCCGCAGTTCATGTTGGCACCGTACTTTACGAATAAGCCTTTGGTTCTTAGGTATTCTGTGTCAATGTCGTGTTCGATTTCTCCGACTTGCGTTGCTTCTCTTACGGCTTCTGCAGGGTTAGACGAAATTTTTTCTATGCTACTTCGAAGCATTTGTGCTGTTTCAACAAGTTTACCGGTCATGTAAACAGTTTTTTGACAAAGCTCAGCAGGAATGTCAGCTTCCGCAAGCATTTCAAGGCACCTTGCAGCGTCTTTAGTGTGGTCAGCCAAAGTATCAAGGCGCTTTACCAGGTGCAAGAGGTCTTCACGGTAGTCTGAAACCAAGGCGGCTCCTTTAGACAATTCTAGAAAGGTGTCGGTTCTTAGTTTGTCGACTTCTTCCTCTGCTAAGTACAGGTTTTCAATGAATTTTTTAGCATCATTAATGTTTCTTTCTGAGTAACTCTTTGTTGCTTTATGGAGCCAAGTTACTGTGTCAAAGGCTTTAGTGATTTGCTCATGTGCAAGTTCTAAGCCTCTTGTTCTTCTTCGTTGCTCAAACCAATCATAACTTCTTTTTTCCACGGCAGGCACATCCCAAATCGGAAACTAAAACACTATTCGTACGTTGAAATATAACCCTTATCTTAATCTGCTAATAGCCAACTATCCTAAAAGCTGAGCACTACCTTGGCTAAAGCAATTTTAGAAGCTAAATCCTTCATCACCGTGTTAGTCACCGCCACTTTAACCCCTAAAGCCTCAATTCGACTCTTCTGAGCAGCATCAGCATAGTCAATCACAAAACCATCCAAAAAATCAGCATACAACTCTGCAACCCCAAAAGCTGAAACCTCAACACCTAAACCGCTAAGAAGCTTATCAGCAGGACCCTTAATTGGTGCACCCGCAACGATAGGACTAACTGCAACCTTTTTAGCACTTGTTTTCTGCAAAGCATCCCTTATACCTGAAACAGAAAGAATCGTCCCGATACTTACTACGGGGTTGCTGGGACAAATAATTACATGTTCAGCAGCCATTATTGATTCAATAACACCCTCAGCAGGCTTAGCCGTTTCTGCGCCAACAAATTCTACACCTAACACTTTATCCTGAGCAGCCCGCTTAACCATGTATTCTTCAAAATGAACTGAACCCTCAGGAATTCGTACGTGTGTAGCAAATTTGTCGTTTGTCATTGGCAAAATCTTTAGTTTAAGCCCTAAGTCACGGCTAACTTTTGCAGATATTTGTGACAGGGTGGAACCGTTTTTTAGCATTTTTGACCTAAGAATACTGGTGGCAAAGTCTCTGTCGCCCAAGTTGAACCAGTCAGTTTCTCCGAACCGTTTAAGCATATTTAAGCACTCAAAAGTGTCGCCTTTTATCCCCCAACCCTTTTCCTCGTTAACAATGCCCGCAAGCGTGTAAGTTACAATATCAACATCAGGAGAAATATGCAACCCAAAAAGGTCAACATCATCACCAGTATTAACAATAACCGTCAAATCTTCCTCATCAACAAGTCTGGTTAAGCCTGTTAAGAACCGGGCTGCGCCAACGCCGCCTGCTAAAGCTGTAATCATACACTGTCACGTTACTCTTTAATGGTGATGTCTTTCTGAAACCCAATACTCAGATTTGCCCTTTTCGCCTGTAATGGACTCCTTTTTGAAGATTGGCGCTTCACTCTTGTAACGTTCAACCGCTTCCCGAAGCACAGGAAAAACGTGCTCACGATGGGCACCTGCAACTGCAACATAAACAAGGTCATCTCCAACCTTAAATTCTCCAGTTAAATGATGAATCTGCACATCAACAATCCCAGGTTTCTGCGTTAAATCATCACAAATTTTGCCAAGCACCTCGTCAGCTTTTTCCTCGTAAGCTTCTATGGCAAGTTTTTCTACTTTTTCGCCGCCTTCAAGAGTTTCTCCTCTAACTACACCAATAAATAAGCCAATAGCACCAGCTTTACTGAAGTCTTCACGGTTTTTAATGCTTTCAATTACGTCATCAACTTTTATTGAACCCTTTTCATGAATGCCTGCACGGTTAATCATTTTACTGCACCCTTTAAAACAGCATAATGCTTAGCATAGTGTCTTTTAAGACTGTTTTGGAAAACAAAAAATAATTAAAATGAAAAGAAAGAAGAAAAGAAAACGAAGTTTATTCTTCTTCTGTTTCTTCTTCGTCGTCCGCGACTTGCTCAGCGGCTAAATCAGCAGCTTCAACAATTTCTTCCTCTGGCTCGGCTTCTTCAACTGTTTCAACAGTTGCTGTGCCAGCGGCTAGTACAATTTCTGAAGCGTTTGCTGGTGCACTGATAAGTTTTGATTTGCGTATACCAACGTGGCGTAATGGTGCAACTTGTTTTGATTCGTTGTAAATGTCTGAAGCAATTTTGCCCAGCACCATTTCTTGAACGAACTGGTCCATTGTGAGTGCGGCAGATTTTTCTTTGATGATTCTTATCATGATGTTGCGGATGATTTTTTCTTGTGAAGTTTTTATGCGTGAAAGGGTCAGGGCTGAAACGGCAATTCTTAGCTTGAAACCGTCTTTGGTTGTTAAATTGAATAGGCCGTCCACTTTGGTTGTTCTTCGTCTAACTAAGCTACGCAAGTAATCACGTGAATACTCGTGACCCTTAAACAGGGTTTTAGCGGTTTTACCGTCCATTGCGCTTATTTGGAAGAACATTTTCAAATAGTGATGTGAAAAGTCACCTGTAATATCATACAGTGTAGCTTCAACAACTCTACCGATTAGTTGGTCTGTTGTTTCTGCTGGTACTGCACCTAAGTCAACGTTTCCGAAGAACGATGGCGCTACTACGTTGAACCATGATTTGCCACGCCATTTATCGCGTATGTGTTTTGCTTTTGAAGTCTTTGATGACAAAGTAATCCTCCAAACTGCCTCAACATTCTCAAAGCAATATAAAAGGTTTTAGCGTTTTTTGTCTATTTTCTCGACGTCACCCATATATTTCCTGAGTGCTTTAGGCACGTTTATTGAGCCATCTTCATTCTGATTATTTTCCAATAGGGCAACAAGGGTTCTTCCAGTGGCAATAGCGGTAGAGTTAAGTGTATGCAAGAAACCCTTCGGCGGCGCACCTTCTTTTTCACGGTATCTTATGCCGAGGCGTCTTGCTTGATAATCGGTGCAGTTACTGCAGCTAACTACTTCGCGGTAACCATTCTGTGCAGGCATCCAAGCCTCAATATCATACTTTTTAGCCGCAACTGTTCCAATGTCGCCAGTGCAAACGTTAACAACACGGTAAGGCAACTCAAGCTTTTGCAGCAAATCTTCAGCGTTTGCCAATAGTTCCTCATGCAACTTTGCGGAGTCTTCAGGTTTGCAGAAAATGAATTGTTCAATCTTGTTAAACTGGTGCGTACGGAAGATTCCACGAGTGTCTTTGCCGTGTGCGCCTGCTTCTTTGCGGAAACATGTGCTTAAGCCTGCAAGTTTAAGCGGCATATCCTGCT
This sequence comes from Bathyarchaeia archaeon, assembly GCA_050108115.1. Classification (GTDB taxonomy): domain Archaea; phylum Thermoproteota; class Bathyarchaeia; order Bathyarchaeales; family Bathycorpusculaceae; genus Bathycorpusculum. Next base: position 1,639,700 of record JBNIDP010000001.1, read on the forward strand.
CTTTGATGACTTCACCCATGTACATTGCAGCCATTGGATGCTCACTTGTGGCTATCATGTAAAGGTCTTCGCCTTCAATCTTGTAAAGCACGTCAGCGAAGTCTGCAAGCGCAGTTACACCTTCGTAAGCATCCTTGTTAATCATGTATGGCGGTTCAACGGCAACGTAACCTTTCTTTGAGAGTTCTTGCATGGCAAAATTCATCAACGCAAGGTCCAGTAGCGCCAACTGGTTTTTGAGGAAAAAGAATCGGGCACCGCTGATTTTGCCTGCGCGTTCCATGTCAATTATGTTAAGGTCGTTTGCTAAGTCGAGATGGTTTTTTACTGGGAACTTGAACTGTGGAGTTTTTCCCCAAGTTTTCACTTCAACATTGTCGTGGTCATCTTTGCCAAAGGGCACAGTTGAGTCAAGCATGTTTGGCAAGCGCAGCAGCAAATCGCGTTCTTTCTCTTCTTCAGCGCACACCTGCTTTTCAACGGTGGTGATTTTTGCGTCGATTTCTTTGGCTTTATCAACTTGGGCTTGAGCATCTTGACCAGATTTTTTGAGTTTGGCTATTTCGATTGTGACCATTTTGCGGTCATGACGTAAATCATTAAGACTTGTAAGGTTTAGCCTCCACTGCTTATCAAGAGCAATAAGCTCGTCGAGCATCTGCATGTTTTCTGGGTTACCCCTTTTTTCAAGGTTGGCTCTGACAAGGTCTGGGCTTTCACGGATAAGCTTGATATCTAACATAATCTTCACGCGAATAATTCACTTACAGACCCTTTAAGATTTTAACCTTACGATTCCCCCAACCATACTGCCAAAACCGTTAACCACTGTTTTTTAACATGTTAATGGCGTGTTTTTGTGTCAATAGCACCTACCCCCCTTTAGTGATTTACATTTTTGAAGTGGGCAGAGCCTACTCCTATCTGAAAGCATAGACCCCCTATAGGTTTCTGCAATAAGTTTCTAATAGCATCCAAATAGGCTGGCTGAAAACAAAAGAGTCAGTTGAACAACACAATGCATTGGGCACTAAACAACCCATTAAAAACCAGGTTCAAATGCTTATGCAAACTTTAACATCATATTGAGACAAGCAAAAAACAAAACAAAAAAAACAGTAAAAAATCTTGATTTAATTTTAAATTTCTATATAGCCGTCTTACGTGACACGAACAGCAACACGATAAGTAGACAAAACCCCGCATGAATTTTCATAAATTAACCAAGGAGAAAAAAATGAACAAAAAAATAGAATTAAATACAAACAAATACAACAAAAAAGTAACATACTCACTTACACTAATTCTATTGTTAGCTATGACACTAATGATAACTTTTACTCAAACAAGCCTAGCCCAAGTTGGCGTCAATATGCCTGAAAAAACCGTAGGTTTCGCCAGCGTCTCGCCAACACTTATAGGAGTTGACCAAATAGCAACTGTAAACCTATGGGTTTATCCTCTACCTACAACCTATGATTATCACCCATATTTTCAAGGCTTTTTTGATATAACTGTGACCTTTACAAAACCTGACGGAACAAAAGACACTTTTATGCCAGTAGACGGAACAGGTGGATATGAGGCAGGACAAATGACGTCTCTTGGATCTATGTACTTCTATTACACACCTAAAATGGCAGGTAATTGGAGTGTGTCATGGACAATGCCGGCACAGAACATAACTGACAGCACTGGAACTGTGCAATACTTAGGATGCACTAGCAATACAGCTTACTTTGAAGTTCAAACTGAACCAGTTTTGGCTGGTCTACTCAATGGTTATCCATGGTCAGAACTACCAAACTCAAACGCTTATTGGCGCTACCCTATTAACGCCAACAACAGAGAATGGAGCCAAATCTCAGGCGACTGGACTGGCGTTACCAATACGATGGCTACGGTTAACAGTGCTACTCAGCTTCGATGGCAGCCCTATGGTTCAGGACCTAACACTGCACACATAACTTGGAGCCAACCGATTAAAGTAGGAGGCATGATAGGCGGCGATTATGGCAGCCTTAGCTACACAGCGGGCCTTAACACTGTTGTTGTCATGGACGGCAAAGTATTCACAAATATTCCCAATACTACACCAATTGGACAAGTTTTCGGTCAATTTCGCTGTTTCGATGAGGCAACTGGACAATTACTATATACAGCGAACGGTTCAGTTTCCAATGGTATCCACTTACCTGGAAGCACATATCAACAATCCAATCTTGATCCTTCAGTACTTCTCGCCAGTTCCTATGGATCATACCAGTACCCATACGTATTTGGAACCGCCACCGTCAACGGAGTTGTCTATTGGAATTACTATGATCCCTTAACTGGAACATTGGTGCGGCAAATCGCTAACGCAAGCTCTGCTAGACTTATTGACGGCACAGTTCTTGCCTTTGGAGCAGCAAATGGATATGTATATCGTTGGAACATGACCAGTGTTGTTAATAACAATTGGCAAACAGGAATGACATGGAAAGTCCCAATGCCTAAACCCCTATCTTACTTGGCCCCATCTATCTTTGCGGTATCAAGTGATTTGTCTGTGCTTGTTATAAGTAACCGTAACCAGTACTGGGCTTATGACGCAACAACTGGTGCCTCACTATGGAACCTTACCCTGACATATCAAGTCAATACTAACGAAGAAATTCCATTAGCTCAAGTGGACGACTTTATTGTCCTTGACCCAACTGCATGCGCGTGGAAATGTTACTCCATAAAAACTGGCACCCTACTCTGGACAACCCCTAGCGTTGCTAGCTCTCCATGGGCTACAACATGGACCGTTTACAACTCTGAAACCAATGACCTCAACAATTTGTATCTGGCGTGCCCTGATGGTTCAATGAGAGCATACAGCTTGACAGACGGACAATTACTTTGGACAAGTACGGCTATTCCTTCAACTGAGTACGCCAATAACGCAGTGCCCTTAGTTATGGGGGGCTTAGTCATGGTAGATGGCAAACTCTATGTTTACGCAGGCTACTCCATTGGATACCAAATCAACCCTGTTCCAAGGTTTGCAACGCTAATATGCATTAACGCTACTAACGGCGACACAATATACACTTTGAACGGTGGAGTTGCCCCCTCTGCTGCAGCTAATGGTTATCTCATAGGGTCCAGCGTATACGATGGAAACATGTATTGTGTAGGCAAAGGCCAAACCTCAACAACAGTTACAATACAAAACAACGTCATCACAAACCACGCAACCACACTCATAACAGGCAACATACTAGACCAATCACCAGCACAAGCAGGCACCCCAGCCGTAGCAGACGCCTCAATGAGCGAATGGATGGACTACCTACACATGCAAAACGCAACACTACTAAACAACCCACCCAACCCTGAAGGCATACCAGTAACACTAACAGCAACCGACCCAAACGGCAACACCATCACAATCGGCACAACAACCACCGACTCAGAAGGCAACTACGCAATCAACTTTGTTCCAGAAAGCACTGGAATGTACACAATCCAAGCAACATTCGACGGAACAAACGCCTACTACTCATCACACTCAGACACACACCTATCCGTAATAGCTGAGACAACATCAACAACATCACCCATCAGTTATGAACCAGTCAATGACAACATGATGACCATCACAGTTGGAATGGGCATAGCAATCATTATTACAATAGTAATCGCGACAATACTACTCCTAAGAAAAAGAGCTTAAAACAAAACCATTTTTCTTTTTATTTTTTTTGTTTTGACTTGTAGAACATAAGCCAAGGGCAGCCTTAAAGTTACATTAGGGAGAAGTAACCAAAAATCAGCAAACTCGGTTCATTAGCGTGAATTTTAGTTAGTCTAAATTACAAAATTCGTTCTACTGTCTTACGTTGTACAGACAGCAACACAATAAGTAGACAAAACCCCGCTTGATAGTTTTCATAAAACCAAGCAAGGAGAAAAAAATTGAACAAAAAATTAGAATTAAATACAATAAGATGCAACAAAAAAATAATCTGCTCACTTTCACTAATCCTATTGCTATCAATGACACTAATTACAGTTTTTACTCAAACAAGCCTAGCCCAAGTTGGTATTTCTCAGCCTGAGAAAACTACCGGTTACATTGACGTTTCACCAAGACTTGTCGGAGTCGGCCAAACTGCAACTGTAAACCTGTTTATCTACCCTATACCTACGAACTACGCTTATCAGCCATACTATGATGGTTATCGCGGAGTAACTGTAACATTCACAAAACCTGACGGAACAAAAGACACCTTCATGCCAGTAGACGCAACATGCGTATATGACGCAGGACAAACAGAATCACTTGGAGCCATATTCTTCTACTATGAACCAGACATGGCAGGCAACTGGAGCGTAACATTCACAATGCCCGACCAAAACCTAACGGACGTTTCAGGAACGGTACTGATGAAAGGATGCAATAGCAACACAGCCTACTTCACGGTTCAAACCGAACCAGTACTAGCCGGTCTACTAAACGGCTATCCATGGGCAGAACTACCAAACTCAAACACCTTCTGGAACTACCCGATAAACAGCAACAACAGAGAATGGAGCCAAATCTCAGGCGACTGGCTGGGCTCGTTAAACAATGGGGCAAGAGTTAGCAATCCTACTTGTCATTTATGGCAACCCTACGGTTCAGGACCTAACACAGGACACATAGTTTGGAAAGAACCGATGAGAATGGGCGGAATTGTAGGCGGCGCTTATGGCAGCATTAGCTACGGTGCGATAAATTCTAGGATTTACGATGTTATCATTGACGGTAAAGCGTTTCAAAATGTTGAGTATGCTAATATGTTTAAATGCATTGATTTAGCAACCGGCGAAGTATTGTACACAGCGGATGGCACGATTGACTATGGATTGCACACGTTCATGAATGCATTTATTCAATCCGGTTATAGTTCTACTGGAAACGTTGTTCTCGAGAGCTCCTATGGAAGTACCCCAACTGCTTACCTAATTGGAGGGGTCGCTAGCGGCAATACATGGAAATATTATGATCCCATGACAGGAATACTACTGCGATCAATCGTTAACGCAACCACGGGATTCTTTTTCATTGACGGTAGCGAACTTGCCTATGGAGTAGTAAACAACAACCTGATTAAATGGAACATGACCAGTGTCGTGAATAACAATTGGCCGACAGGAATTGAATGGCAACTCCCACTGCCAGAATCATTGGTAGATCAAGTTGAACAAGTCGGAGACACGAGAGCTAGCTGGACCGCACAAGCTGTCTTTTGCATATCAAGTGATGCGTCTACGGTTGTGGTAAAGTCCGCCGGTCAGCTCTGGGGTTACAGCGCAACAGACGGCACCTCACTATGGAACTTGACTCTGGACTATCCAATTACTGCTAATGAAGAAGTCTTCTTGTATCCCCAAAACTACTTTATTGTACTTGATCCAACTGAATCAACGTTCAAATGCTACTCAATGCTAACTGGACAGCTACTATGGACTAGCACCAATTTCTCAGACAATACATGGGCTACAACATGGACCATTTATTTGTCGAACACCAACGACAACGAAAACTTTTATACTCAATTCCCAGACGGTACAGTACGCGCTTACAGTTTAACAGATGGACATGAAATATGGCGGAGTACAGCTATTTCTTCAACTGAATACCCCAACAATGTAGTGCCCTACGTTCAGAGCATGGTGATGGTTGACGGCAAAATATATGCTTACGCAGGCTATTCGCCTTCATATAAAATCAACCCTATTCCACGGTTCGAGTGCATCGTATGTATTAACGCTACTAATGGCGACACCCTCTTTACTTTAAACGGCGGAATTCGTGTCACTGCTGCAGCTAATGGTTATGTCATAGGTACCGGAGATAACGATGGAAACCTCTATTGCTTAGGCAAAGGTCAAACCTCAACAACAGTTACCATACAAAACAACGTCATCACAAACCACGCAACCACACTCATAACAGGCAACATACTAGACCAATCCCCAGCACAAGCAGGCACCCCCGCAGTTGCAGACGCCTCAATAAGTGAATGGATGGACTACCTACACATGCAAAACTCAACACTACTAAACAACCCACCCAACCCTGAAGGAGTACCAGTAACACTAACAGCAGTCGACCCAAACGGCAACACCATCACAATCGGCACAACAACTACTGATTCAGAAGGCAACTTTGCAGCCAATTTTGTTCCAGAAAGCACTGGAATGTACACAATCAAAGCATCATTTGATGGAACAAACGCCTACTATGAATCGCATTCAGAAGCACACTTATCTGTAATAGCTGGTTCAGAAGCAACACCGGTATCCTCGTCAATCGCTAACCCACCTTACGAACTCTACACAATCGGCATGGGCGTAGCAGTTATCATAGCTCTTGCAGTAGTTGCAGTTCTGTTGCTAAAGAAAAAGGCATAAAAACAAAACTTAACTCTAACCTTTTTTCTTTTTTTAAAAAAATAGCTTGTTTTGAGCAAAGTTTTGCTTCAATACAGTCTTACCCTCTATAGGTTTAAACATAGAACCTCTAATAGATGCCAAATAGGCTGAGAGTAATTAAGTTAAGAAAAAACGTTTAAGATGATATTTTTGATAATTGCTAAAAAATAAAAGAAAGGTTTGATTTTTTATTTTTTGGTTTTTACGATGTTTTAGGCTTATGCTTTTTTGCTTAAGGTTATCTCCATCGTGGAAACCATACGGGACTTGCTCTCTCCCTCGCGTGGCGGCATCTCGGCTGTTCCGATGGCAATCTTGCTCACTTTGAGGTCTTTAACAAAACGGTTCCTTGCAATTTCAGCTACGTCAACTGCTGTGGTAATTGCTTGGCCTCTTGCTTTCAAAGTGATTTCTTTTAGGTTGCCTGAAGAGAGACTTGTTATGATTGCTAAAACATAGCTCATTGGTGGTTTGTTTCCGACGAAGATTACGTCTGCGTTTTCAGTCATTTTGTTTTATCTCCTTATATGTTGCTTTGTGTAACGCTGCTGCTTTGCGCTCTGGTGCGCGGCAGAACGTCACCTTCCTATTAATCCGTTAACTTCCTTATAAGTTCACTGAAAAAACCCGAATTCAAAAGTTAAATTTAGAGATAAAAAATTGGTCGATAAAGCGTCTTTCTGGAAAAGGCTTTATTACAGCCAACCAGTTATGAGCAATAAACACTGCCAAATTGAAGGACACAAAAAGTGTTAACTAAACTTAAAAAAAGAATACAAGAAATGCTTGGCACCGAAGCAAACATTGCACACAAGCTAGGGTTCACGCCAAACAAAATCAGCATCGTCGGCTTTATCTTGTCTTTAGCTTCAGCAGTTGCATACGCCTTGACGCCTATGCAACCGGTTCTGCTTTTGGTTTTGGCGGTAGTGTTCATGTTAGCTTCAGGCTTTTCTGACACTATGGATGGGATAGTTGCCCGCACCTTTAATCAAGCTTCTACGTTTGGTGCTTTTTTTGATTCTGTACTTGACAGGTATGCTGACGCGGCAGTTTACGCGGGAATAATCATCAGCGGCTTATGCAACCCCGTGTGGGGGCTTGCAGCGTTGGCGGGTTCAGTGCTTGTAAGTTACACACGTGCCAGAGCGGAAGGCATCGGAATAAAAATGGAGTCAGTCGGTTTTGCTGAACGTGCAGAACGCATGCTAATCTTAGCAGTGTTTACGATTGCAGCAATATTTTATTTACCAGCCCTAAACTTTGGCATAATTGTTTTGGCAGTGATTGCAAACTTTACAGTAATCCAAAGAGCATATCACGTGTATAAGGCGTTAAAAAAATAAAATAATGCTAAAAAAGCGTAGAAGCTTAGTAGCTTCTTCTTCTGTAACCTTTTGAATGGCGTTCGTTTTCAGCACGTACCTTAACGATGCCACGGTGTACTGCACATGAAATACAGTAATATTTAGTATCAACCCAAGAGGCTAAGAATGTGCCTTTTTGCCTTAGTTCCTTTGCCAACTGTGGCTCAACAAAAGACACTCTTCGTGTTGACCGTTTTGCTTTATCACGCGGCACCATTGCCCCACAGTTTACGCATTGAACAAGAGTACTACTTCCTTTGCTTCCTTTTGCTCTTCCTCGGCTTTTTCGTTTAACTGGCATTATTTTTACCTCTTATTTCTTTTTGTTCCAATTATTGAATTAACTATCTTATATATCTGCCCGTAATTTTAACAGAGAAGCAAGGTTTGCTTTCTGATTTATCTGAGGAACAAAATTACCACTTGCAGAAGTCATCAAAGAGGTTACTCCTGGACCATGCCCAGCAGTTACACAGTTAGTATGAACCACCACCCCGATTGAAACTGCACCCTGCCGATAAATTCTGCCGTAAGAGTGGTCTGCATCCATTATAGCAACAAGGTCGCCAAGACGCAGGTCTTCAAGCCCAAACTGTTTGACCACCGAATCATCAAACAGTTGAATGTCATAGTCGCCGCTGTTAACCTGATTAGCCCCTAGACCTGAACCCATAATTGCCGCGGGAATAAGATGAGTCACGGGCACCTCAAGTTTTTCGCCGTTAACCTGCGGGTTTATGGCGTCAAGAAGGCAGGGGTCCATGTTTGACAGTTTTATTTCTGGAAAATCAAGCAGTTTTAGGCCTGTGCCGTAAGCTTTTATTTGGATTTGGTCGCCGATAAGAAGCTTGTCAAGGATTTCAGGTTTAAAATCAAGTAACACGTGTTCTATGCCGCCGTGTTTGCCTGTTACGGTGCCTACTGAACCTTTGGCGTCTCCGCTTGCAACAACTGCTTGGTTTCCAACACAAGAGAGAAGATTGTAGGCGGTATTTGGTGCGTTGCCTGAGCGTGCATCGTTTTCTTTGTTGTCAGTGCTAACGCAGGGTTCAACGTGGTCTGCTTCCCAACCGCATGCAAGGTCGCCAACACGAAGGTTGTAGGTTATTCCGCCAACACCAGGCAAAATGCAGGGGATGCCTGTGGCTGAAATGTTGTAAACGTTTTTTGTTGTTGGGCTTGCTATTTCGCCCATAACAGAGATTTTGATGAGTTTTTCACGGTTTGTTCTCAGCATTGATGTCATCTTCAGACTTGTTGTTAAAAGATTGGTGCATGATATAAAACTTGCAGAAAACGTGGCTAGTAATTTTTGCAAGCATTGTGTAGGCAACTCTTAAATTGCGCTTTTCTCATTTGGAACATGTAAAGTCAAGTTATCTTTACTTATAGAGTGGATGTTGCAATGTCAGAATTTGGATTAAGAACAAAAATGCTAGTCAAAGACGTAATGAGCAGCCCAGTAGTTACCGCTGACGAAGATGAAACTACAAACAAAATCGCCACTGCAATGGACAAAGAAGGATTAGGAGCAGTAATAGTCACTAACAAAGAAGGAAAATCCATCGGAATAATAACTGAACGCGACCTAGTAATCAGGGTTATCGCAAAAAACAATAAGCCAGACGAAATTAAAGCAAAAGAAATCATGACCACTCCACTTGTTACAATTGAACCAGACGCCACTATCAGCGATGCTGCAAGAAGAATGAACCGCCTGGACATTAGACGTTTAGGTGTCTTCTACAAGGGCAACTTGGTTGGCATAGTTTCAGACAAAGACCTACTTGGCGTCATGCCAGAACTTATCGAAATAATGCAGGAACACACCCGCATCGAAGGCGCGCCTATTGAAGAATTTGAAATGGCACCACAATCAGGCTACTGCGACCGCTGCGAAGCATATTCCGATAACCTCAAAGAACTCAACGGCCAAAACCTTTGCGATGAATGCCGCATCGAACTTGAACAAGAAAAATAAACCACTTTTCTTCTTTTCAAGCCCCAATTTGGGCACTAAAACTTTAATTAACTATCCACTTGCATAAATTATTCATTCAACGTGTGGTTTCCTTGATTGTTGATTATGTCTTAAACAACACTAAATCTTACCTTAAAGGCGAAATTCTTGAATGCAGCATAGCCGTTGAAGAAGGCAAATTCTACAAAATCGGCAGACAAACCCAAATGCCTAACGCGGACCAAAAAATCGACTTACACGGCATGCTAGTTTTGCCTGGCTTAATTGACGAACACGTGCATTTAAGAGATGAAGAAAAGTCGTATAAAGAAGATTTTATTTCGGGCACTTCTGCAGCGGTAGCTGGCGGCTTTACCACGGTTTTGGATATGCCTAACAATCAACCTGTGACTAACAGTGTAGAAAATCTTAAAAACCGTTTAGAAATAGCGGAAAGACGAACACTTGTTAACGTTGGCTTATACTCAGAGTTTCCTAAAAAGTTGGCAGAGTTACCGCAAATCAGGCAGAAAGGCGCAGTTGGGTTTAAACTGTTTATGGGCAACCAAGTTGGAGGCTTAAACATTGATGATGACCAAGCCTTAAAAGACGGACTAAAAACTGCAGGCGATGCAGGCGCAGTTGTTGCGGTTCACGCTGAAGACAAGAATCAGATTTTAGCTATTGAGCAAAGACTAAAGCAGGTCAAACATGACGGCGCTAAAAATTTTCTTTTGGCTCACACGGAGCAAGCTGAAGTTGCAGCTATGAAACGTGTGCTTAAGGCAGGTGAAGACTCAGAGGTGCATCTGCATTTTTGTCATGTTACAAGCAGTCAGGGCTTAGAAACAATCAAAGAGGCTAAAAAGGCTGGCAGAAAAGTAACTTGCGAAGTTACACCTAACCATTTGATGATGACTTCTGCAGATGTTGATTGTTACGGTATGATGGCAATTATGGCGCCTCCTCTTAGGGACATAACCCATCAAGAAGCACTCCGAAAAGGCTTAAACCAAAGAGACATTGACGCAATCGGGTCAGACCATGCGCCCCACACTCTTGAAGAAAAATCGGCAAGCAGCGTCTGGGAAGCCAAAGTCGGCGTGCCCGGGCTGGAAACTACTCTGCCCCTAATGTTGACACTTGTTAGAAATAATCAGTTACCTATGCAGCGAATGGTTGAATTGTTAGCAGAGAAACCCGCAGAAATCTTTGGTTTACAAAACAAAGGCAAACTGGAGCAGGGTAAAGACGCAGACCTAACAATCATAGACTACAACCAAAAGTGGACAATTAACGCATCCAAATTCAAGTCTAAAGCCAAGTTTTCACCCTACAACAGTTGGGAAGTAGTAGGCAAACCCGTAAAAACCTTCGTCAACGGCGTCTTAGTCATGGATGAAGGCGAAATCATTGAAAAACCTGGCAGCGGAAGAGTCATCCGAGGAGGAAACCTTGAAGTTTTTAGCTGATGCGATGCTTGGAAAATTGTCGCGTTGGCTAAGAATGCTTGGACAAAACGTAGAATACAACGTAAAACTCACCGATAACCAACTGCTAGCTCAAGCAAAGGCGGAGGGCAGGGTTTTGTTGACAAGGGATTTTGAGTTATATCAGCGGGCTTTGAGCAGGGGGCTTGAAGCGTTTTACTTACAGGGCAACACAGAAACAGAAAGGCTTGCAGAATTGTCCAAACGGTTTGGGTTGCCGCTTGAAATCGACATGGACAACTCACATTGTCCCAGATGCAACGCTAAACTTCAATCCACCTCTAAAGACCAAATTCGCGAAGACGTTGAAACGAACACGTTTTTGTATTATGACAAGTTCTGGAAATGCCCCAACTGTGGTCACGTGTACTGGCAGGGAGCACACTGGAAACAAATAACTGCTACGTTACAAGTTGCTAAAGAAAATTTAAAGAAAAAAGAAAGTAGTGGTTTATGATAGCCATTTTAGAGGTATGTCTTGGAAGGTTCCGTCAGGCAGTGTACGTCTGATGGTGATTGGCAAGATTGCCGCATCCATTTCTTTGAGTGCAATGTCAATCGGGTTTGAGACCGTTTCGTCAGCGTCAACAAGGATTGGCGCGCCCATGCTAATTTGCAGGGCTCTTGCACCAACAATTCTAGCTTTCTCAAAACGGGTTACTTTTGGTGGTCCTACTGTTACTTTATTGTTAGACAGTTTAATACTCTCCAGCACCTGGATATCCGCCCATTCCGCCCATGCCACCCATTCCGCCTGGCATTCCTCCAGGTGGCGCTGGAGGCATTTTACTTTTGCTTGAGGCGATAACATCATCGATTTTAAGTATCAAAGAGGCTGCTTCATATGCTGACTTGATGATTTGACGTTTAACAGCGACCGGTTCGTAGACGCCTGCTTTGGTCATGTCTTGGACTTTGCCGCTGTTGACTTCGATGCCTGCCCATGTTTCTCCTTTTTCATGTTTAGACCGCAATTCGGACAGTATATCAATCGGGTCTAAACCTGCGTTTTCTGATAATGTTACTGCAATAGATTCCAAGGCTTCAGCGAAAACCAGTATGGCAAGCTGTTCTCTGCCCGGAAGGGTTTGAGCATACTTTTTGAGGCTGTTTGCCATTTCCATTTCAGGTGCGGCTCCGCCAGCTACAACTTGGGGGTCCTGAATTAGGTCGCGTATAACGCATAATGCGTCATGGATTGAGCGTTCTGCTTCATTGATTAAGCGTTCAGTTCCACCGCGAATCAGAACGGTGACTGCTTTAGGATTCTTGCAGCCTTCGACAAAAGTCATTTTGTCATCGCCGATTCTGCGTTCTTCAACAAGTGCTGCATAGCCTAAATCTGTAGAAGAAATATCATCAATGTCAGAGACTATTTTTCCACCTATGGCGCGTGCAAGTTTTTCCATGTCAGACTTTTTAGCGCGTCTAATAGCTATAATTCCTTTTTTGGCAAGAAAATGCTGTGCCATGTCGTCAATGCCTTTTTGGCAAATTGCAACGTTTGCGCCTGTGGTAGCGATTTTTTCAACCATTTCACGGAGCATGTCTTCTTCTTGCTTTAGAAATGCAGTGATTTGAGTTGGGTCTTCGATGTTAATTTTTGAATCGATTTCAGGCTTGTCATTTTCTAAGGATGCATCGATTAGAGCGATTTTTGCGTTTTCAACACGTTTAGGCATGCCAGAGTGAACGATTTCTTTATCGATTACAATACCGTTGACAAGTTTTGTGTCACCCAGTGATTCACCGGTTTTCTTTTCTACCTTAACATCGTCAATATCGACTTTGTAGGTACCGTCGGGTTGTTTTTCTGCAATTTCAAGCATTGCTTTTACAACCATGTCGCCGAGGCATTCTTTGTATTCAGCGACAAGTTTGCTTGCCATTGAAGTTACAGCTGTTTGTTTGAGATAATCTTTGGATTTTGAGAGGTCAAAGTGCAGGGCGATTTTGTTTAGGGTTTCAAGAGCTTTTTCTGAGGCTTTCTTGTAGCCGTCAATTATAACTGTTGGGTGAATGTTTTTGTCAATGAGCTCTTCTGCGCGTCCTAACAGGTCGCCTGCAATAATTACGGCAGATGTGGTTCCGTCGCCTGCTTCATTGTCTTGGGTTTTAGCGACTTCTACAAGCATTTTTGCTGCTGGATGCTGAACATCCATTTCATCAAGAATTGTGCGTCCGTCGCTTGTAATGGTTACATCTCCAAAGTTGTCAACAAGCATTTTATCCATGCCTTTGGGGCCAAGCGCGCTTCTTACGCTTTCCGCGACAACTTTGGCTGCAGTAATATTGTTATGTTGCGCTTCTCTTCCGCGAGAACGATTTGCTCCTTCTTTTAATACAAGAACTGGTACGCCGCCAGCTTGTGTAGGTAATGATGACAAATCAGGTAAACCTCCTTAATGCGAACAACAACAAAACACCCTTAACAATATAAGTTTTTCTAGCAAACTAGAAACAGAGAAAAGCTACGCTATAGAAATTTCTATAGTTTTGATTATTAATTTAGGTTTCGCCCATAAAAACCTGCGCGGCAACCTAATAGACTGAGATTTTTGCTACTCCAGGAATCTTTAATATTTCAGGAATTAACTCGCCAGGAATTTTGCATTCTACGATTAGTGTAAGTTTTGGTTCCGGGGAAAGCTCTGGGTCGTCTACGATGGCTTGGCGGATGCTTAGGTTTGCGTTGTTTAGCAATGTGGATGCACGGGATAGGATGCCGGGGGCTTTTGCGTCGGCTACTGTGAGTTCGACTACGCCGAGTTTTAGGTGTTTGGCGATTTCTTTTAGGCTGTGTCCTGCTGGTCGGATTTCTTCGAAGATTAGTTTTAGTTTTTGGTTTTCGTTTATGGCGGTTAGGGTTTCGTTTACTGTGCGTCTGTCTACTCCTGCGACTCGGGCTATGCGTACGGGTGGGATTTCGATTTGGTTTAGGTAGATTTTGCCGTTTTTTGCGCTTAAGCCGTTTTCGACTAGTACGCGTGCTACTTTGAGTCTTTCGGGGTAGTCTTCGAAGTGGCTTTTTATCATGTTCCACATGGTTGCTGTCGTGTATGTTTTTGTGCGTTTAAGTATAAAAGTGTATATTTAGTTTTTTAGTTTCCATCGTTCACACGCCTGTAAATGTACATTTCCGTACATTCATGTACTGAAAGGCTTAAATAAAGCCTAATACAACATTTCACAGCCAATCCGGGAAAGAAGAAACATGATAACCCGAAAAATTTTACTAAAAGAAGAAGACATCCCAAAACAATGGTACAACATAGTACCAGACCTCCCCCATCCACTCCCACCATTTATCGACCCTGCAACAAAAGAACCAGGCGTCGGCATAGTCCCACAAATTTTCCCCAAAACAATAATCGGACAAGAAATCAGCCAAGAACGCTGGATAGATATCCCCGAAGAAGTCCGAGAAATCTACCGCATCTGGAGACCATCACCACTCTTTAGAGCAGTAGGCTTAGAAAAAGCATTAAAAACCCCAGCAAAAATTTACTATAAATACGAAGGCGTAAGCCCAGCAGGCAGCCACAAATCCAACAGCGCCGTACCCCAAGCCTTCTACAACATGAAAGAAGGCATAGAACGCGTAACCACCGAAACCGGTGCAGGACAATGGGGTTCCGCACTCTCATTTGCAGCTTCAATGTTTGGAATCAAAGCAACCGTTTACATGGTAAAAGCCAGTTTTGAACAAAAACCCTACCGTAAAATGATGATGAACGCTTACGGCGCTGACGTCTACGCAAGCCCCAGCAACCACACTGCAGCTGGAAGAAAAGTCCTTGCAGAAGACCCAGAAAACAGAGGCGCACTTGGCATTGCAATCAGCGAAGCAGTAGAAGACTCCTTAGAAAGCGGCAAAACAGGCAAAAAAGCAAATTATACAATCGGCAGCGTCTTCAACCATGTATGCTTACACCAAACAGTTGAAGGCTTAGAAACCCAAAAGCAACTTGAAATGGTTGACGATTACCCAGACGCAATCTACGGCTGCATCGGTGGAGGAAGTAGCTTCTCAGGCTTAATTTGGCCATTCTACCATGACCGCGTAACTAAGAAGGCACCAAAAGAAACCCAGCTTGTCGCGGTTGAACCTACAGCTTGCCCCAAAGTCACCAAAGGAGAATACACTTACGACCACGGTGACACCGCAAAACTAACCCCGCTTGTCCCAATGCACACTTTAGGACATGACTTCATGCCAGCACCCATACACGCAGGCGGATTACGATACCACGGAATAGCCCCAACAATTAGCGTGCTTGCTAAATACAAACAAATCAGCACATTAGCAGTTAACCAAATTGAAGCTTTTGACGCAGCCAAAATTTTCATCCGCAGCGAAGGCATAATACCATCACCAGAAGCCACACATGCAATCAAAGCAGTAATTGACGAAGCCCGAAAATGCAAAGAAACCAATACGCCAAAAACGTTGCTGTTCGTGTTAACTGGTCACGGATTCTTTGACATGGCAGCCTACGGCGAATATTTTGCTGGAAACTTGCAGCCATGCGAGTACCCGGCAGAGAAAGTTGCGGAGTCAATGGCGAAACTACAAAAACTGTACCCATGGCTCAACGACGTCAGAAAGAAATACATCGCCTGATAGGCCCTTAACCTATCGCACCATTTATTTTTCTTTTTTAGTTTACCCAATTAGATTTTTAGCCCCAACATATGCAGCGCAAACTTACTTTTTTAACAAACGATGATAATACGTAATCAAAAAGTTTCTATGAAAGCAACTGGTGGGCAGTTATTCAGTGGTTAAATGATAATGTTAATAAGAGATAGATAAGTAAACTGCTAAAAAAAGAGCTTTAGCTGGAAAAATGACAGAACAAAAATGGAAGATATGCGCAACGTCCTTCTATTATTAGTAATTGTTTTTGCGTATCTTGGCAAAGTAACTCAACCTGTAAATGACTACACGCCCCAAACAGTTAACGGAACAACATACCGTTACGTCTGGACCATAACAGTAGACAAACAGAATTACCACATTGACGCAGCAACAGGAGAAACAGTCCAGATCCAATCATTTGGCTCCGTTATGTTCGAAAAATGATTCGCAAACTCATTTCGACAAATTTTACAGGGTAACCGATATTAGCAATATGCGTTGAGATAGACACGTTTTTCTTTTCGTTCCCTCAATGTACCACAAAGCAGGTAGTATATTTTGTCTGCACTCAACAAGTCAGAATCAACAAAAACTGTAGGTTTCATTGTCAACCCTATTGCCGGCATGGGTGGAGCCGTCGGATTAAAAGGCACAGACGGAAAAGCAATCCTTGACAAAGCCATCCAGCTAGGTGCTGAACCTATTGCGACATTAAGAGCAGAAGATTTCCTCAACGAACTTGCACCACTCAAACACTTTATCCACCTGCTCGTTGGCGCAGGAGAAATGGGTGAAACAGAAGCTCAAAAACAAGGCTACACCTACACTGTTGTCGGCGAGAAACGTCAACAAACAAGTTCAGAAGACACAAAAGCCATAGCACAAGGCATGGTTGATGCAAAAGCGGATTTGCTCGTGTTCTGCGGAGGAGACGGTACAACCCGTGACATCCTAAAAGCTGTTGAAACAAAGCTACCAGTTTTAGGGGTACCTACAGGGGTTAAAATGCATAGCGCAATTTTTGCGGTAAACCCTAGAGCAGCTGCACGAGTGGTTTTTCGGTTTTTGAACGGTGAATTGCCGTTGCGAGAAGCTGAAGTTATGGATGTTGATGAGCAAGCTTTTCGTGAAGGCCGTTTGTCAGCAGAGCTTTATGGGTATGTGCTTAGTCCCTATGAACCGCGTTTGATTCAAGTTAGCAAACTGGCAAGCCCGATGACTGAGGATGAACTGCGTAATCAGGCAGCCATAGCCGTTTACGTCATAGAAAACATGCAACCAGAAAACCTCTACATTATTGGTCCAGGAACGACCACTCGCACCATTAGTGACCTGTTGGACCAAAAGAAGACACTCCTTGGAGTAGACTTGTTTGTCAATAGGCAAATTGTTGAAAAAGACGTTAATGAGAACCAGATTCTTCAAGCGCTTCAAAACTCAATGAGTAAACAAGCTAAAATTATTGTAACATTAATCGGCGGGCAAGGCTTCATATTTGGCAGGGGCAACCAGCAAATCAGTTCAAAAGTTATTCGTCAAGTAGGTTTGGACAACATCATTGTGGTCGCAACTGAAGGAAAAGTGCGGAACCTTAAAAGCCTCAAAGTAGACACTGGCGACCCAACCTTAGACGCAGAGTTAAGGGCGCGAAGGTTTATGGTGCTTGTTGATTATAGTCGTTGGGAAGAATTAACTGTAGAATAAATTAGGCATACTTTGGGAACCCTAAAATAAGGAGCCTACCTTCTTCTTTTCCCACTCTGGTGACGTTAAAGTGATTCCTATTAACATGCCTAAAACTGGTGAAGAAGAAGCTCAAGCAGTCTTAGAAGTTATGCGTAAAGGACCCCTAACCAACGCGTTAGGTAAAGGTCCCAAAGTGTTAGAGTTTGAAAAAAACTATGCCAAGTTTGCAGGCGTAAAACATGCAGTTGCCGTTAACAATGGAACCGCTGCCTTAAACGCGGCGTTACTGGCGGTCGGTGTTAAGCAGGGCGACGAAGTTATTGTTCCAAGCTTTACTTTTGTTGCCACAGCTGAATCGGTCGTTTTTGCTGGAGCAACACCTGTTTTTGCGGACATTGACCCTGAAACCTACACGCTCTCGCCAGAAGATGTAGAAAAAGCAGTAACCAGCAAGACCAAGGCGATTTTGCCTGTTGACTTGTACGGTTACTCAGCAGACATGAAGCCTCTTCGGGAAATTGCTGAAAAGCATGATTTAGCTTTGCTTGAAGATGCTGCTCAGGCTCATGGAACCACTTATCAATGTAAACCTGCAGGGTCTTTTGCGGATGCTGCTTGCTGGAGTTTGTATGCAAGCAAGAACATAACCACAGGCGAAGGCGGCATGATAACTACCGACAATGACGAGATTGATGAAACCTTGCGGTTGATTAGAAATCATGGAGAAAAAGCCAAGTACACCTCTGTTCTGATGGGTAACAATTACCGCATGCCTGAAGTTGAAGCCGCTATAGGCATAGTTCAACTTGGAAAGCTACCGTCATTTGTTGCTAAACGCCGCCAAAACGCTCAACAACTTACAAGCATGCTTCAAAAGTCCAAACGGCTTAAACTGCCAACTGAAACAGAAACTAATCAGCATAGTTGGTATCTTTACACTGTAAAGCTGGTTGACGGAACCGAAGAAGAACGCAACTTAATCATTAACGAGTTAAAACAGAAAGAAATCGGTGCCGAAGCATACTACGTTAATCCAGTACATACAATGGAATTTTACCGTAACAATTTTGGCAGCAGAAAACTGCCTGAGACCGAGAAAGCTGCTAAGCAAGTGTTCAGTTTGCCTGTTCATCCTAACGTTACAAGTGAACAAATCGATTATGTCGGCAGGACACTTTTGGCTTTACTCTAACAACGTCTTTTCTTATTTTTGAATTTTTTTTACTTTTTACTGCCGCTTTCTTTTGTTTTGCTGGCGATAACCTGTTTTTACTGTAAGAGTTAAATATACACCTTGAGTATCAATATACTATTCTCCAAAATCAATGGTTTTCTCCAGAGGCGTGAAATTTGAGTGCTGAAGAAGATATCTCTCGCATAAGAATAAAATTTATCTTAGAAAAGTTAGGTGAAGCAGAAGGCGAACTTGTAAGGTTCAAAGCACCAAGAACAATAGACATGATAGTGCGCAAACTGCCGATTGTAGGCAGAATCGCCCTCTACAAAGAAGAAATATATTTTGAAATTCCAATAAAAATGGGCGAAGAAAAAGCTAAACCAACTGTTGAAACCGGTACCATCGCTTTTTGGCCCATGGGCAGCGCTTTGTGCGTTTTTTATGGGCAATCCCAACCTTACAGTCCAGTAAGTATTCTTGGAAAAATAACTAAAAACCTTGACTTGTTTAAAACTGCAAAAAGTGGGACAGCAGTTAAAGTAGAGTTACTACCAAGCAATGCCCCAGAAAGTTCAACCTTAGAAGGACAATGAGCTTTCAGCCCACAAGTCAAGTAGCCGCTGGCACTCTTCCTTTACGATGGGGTCAGCGGTCTTCTCTTTTAGGTCTTTTAGAAACTCTATGCGTTTTACCACGGAACGTTTTTCAGCGTTTCCTCCATAGTAAAGTTCACCATCAAGATACTCTTTCATGCTAAAAGCTTTCTGAACCAGAAGGCTGGCAGCATCTATAGGGTTATTAACAGCGTACTGGTTTGCCCAGATTGCTACTTCTGTTTCCCTTAACTGTGTTATGCCGTCAATTTCTGTTATGTCTTTAACGTAGGTCCTAAGAAAATCATAGTACCCTGCTGTTTTTAGGTATTGCAATGCTTGGTTAACTTTAGCTTTGAAATCCTCTGTGCCATCAACAGTTAGGTCGTGTTTGTAGCCTTGGTTAATTAACTCCTTAGCTTCGCATACTTCTTTAGTTGTGTACAGTTTTTGTGGAAAACTCATGAAATAACCTACCCTAGTTAATATGTAAGAATAGTTAAAGAAGATTAAGAAAGTTTCGCAGTTTTTTAGGCTGCTGCTTTGTAAATTTTCAGGTTGTGACTGCCTGAGACAAGCTGAATTTGACCAGTTGCTTCAAGTTGTGTCAGAAAGACTTTGGCTGCACTTATGCGTACACCGTATCTTGTTGCAACAACGTAAGGTGTCAAGGCACCCATCTTTTTAACTTCAGCAACTATTCTTTGGTCTTTAACGTCAGGTGGCAGGATTGCTAACTGTTTTTTTTCACGTGGAGGTCCTGCTTTCTCTTTCTTTTTTGCCTCTTTTGCAGCTTTGTCTTCGTCAGTTTTCACTTGCTGCTTTTCCATCTGTTTAATGCCGAGCTTCTTTTTTCCGCCCATTACTTTTCACCAATTAACTTGAGTATTTCTTCACTTCTAGAATGGCTGAGTTATTTCAACCTTATGCTGCTCTTTCCATTCTTTGATTGGAACGCCAAGTTTCTTTTCTACACCTTGACGGTGAATAGAGTTCATTGTGCAAAAAGGTATGATGCGCCCGTCTGGAACAGCATAGTGAATTAGACAGCGTTCGACACGTTCAAGGTCAAAGTTGTATGGGTCCATAAAGTGCATTGCAGAAAGCAGAATAGATTTTCTTTGCAAATCGCCAAGTGATTTGTAGTCGCCTTTTGTTAGGACACCAAGTATGTATTTTCGCAGGAATCCGAATTTAACGTAACGGATAGCGCTGGTTAAGCGAAGTTTTGCTTCTTTTTTGTTGCCTTTTGATGCTGATTCGTAAACTTTTTTCATGACTTCAACGAATTTTTCAACGTTAGCAAGCTTGGTGATTGGAATGATTTTGCCGTCTTCAATAAGTAAGTAAGTTGCCATGCCACAGTGTGGGTGAGCAGTAAACTCTAGGTATCGGCGGTCTTTTAGGGCGCCTATGGCTTTTGAAATAGGTGCAACTGTTGGTACAGGGTAGAAGTCTTCAACTTTGATTTGACCGTTGGTTTGTTCTTCAACGTTTTTCATGAAGTCAGTTATTGTTATGCGCATTTTTTCGCGGTCTTGCTGTGGCAGACGTCCACAGAGGCTAACAGGCTGAACATTAACACAGCGGATAACGTCAAAGTTTTTAACCGCAAAATTAATGATGTCGCCAAGTTGATTATCATTTACACCTTTTACTAAAGTAACTACCAGAACAATGCTGGTTATGCCTGCTTTGCGCAGGTTCTCTATAGCCTTCATTTTAATGTCTAAAAGGTCAATTCCACGGATGAACTTGTAAACATCAGAGGTTAAACCGTCAAACTGCAAGTAAATTGTGCTTGCGCCAGCTTCTTTTAGTTCTTTTGCATATTCTACGCTTTGAGAAATGCGTAAACCGTTAGTGTTTACTTCTACGTGGCTAAAGCCGAGTTCTTTGGCTTTTCGTATAAAGTCTGGCAGGTCTTTTCGGATTGTTGGCTCGCCGCCTGAAAACTGCAATGCAGTTGCAGGGACGGGTTTGTTGGCACGCAAGTTTTCAAGCATACCGTAAACTTGTTCTTTTGTTGGTTCATAAACGTAGCCTGCTGCTGTTGCGTTTGCGAAGCAGACTGGGCAGGTTAGGTTACACCTGTTTGTTATGTCGATGATTGCAAGTGCAGTGTGGGATTTGTGTTCAGGACATATTCCGCAGTCAAGTGGGCAGCCGCCTTTTTTTTCGGTGCGGGGGTTAGCCATGCCGTCTCCGTCATAACGGAATTTTTCTACGCGCACATACTGGTCGTAGTCGCCCCAGTAAAGTTCACTAAATTGACCGTGTTCGGGACAGGTTTTTTTAATGAAGACTTTCCCGTTGTCTTCGTAAATTGTTGCATCTAACTGTTGGAGGCATTCAGGACAGATGCTTCTTGTAGTTTTGATATCTTTCATTTCAAATGTGCCTTCTAACGTGTAAGCGTTTTTGTCGAAGTGCTTAAGAAGTAAAAATCACAATAATAAGGTTTCCAGAAGTTTCCTACGGTGATTGAGGGGAAAACAATGTCAATAAACGAGAACACAAGAGCTACACTGCACGAATTAGGATTAAACGCGTATGAAATCGACACTTACGTCGCATTACTTGAGGGCGGAGAAATGACAGCCATGGAAATCAGCGAAAAAGCCCAAGTGCCGTATAGCAAAATCTACGAAGTCCTCAACAGCCTAAAAGAGAAAGGCTGGATAAAAAGCGGCGAAAGCAGACCCACCAAATATTATCCCGTACCGCCAATAGAAGCAACCAGATTCACCAAACTTCGGCTTGAAGACAAATACGCCGTATGGGAAAAAGCGGTTGCAGAAAATCTACAGCCCCTTTACGAGAAAAAAGAAATTGTTGAACGCCCTGAAATGCTGATTCTGCGAGGTCAACAGGCAGTCTTGGTAAAACTTGAGGAAATGCTAAAAATGGCATCCAAAGAAATCGTAGTTGCAACTCCAGAGTTTGCCAAACCCATAATTGCCTTAGCCGACCCCCTGTTTAACAGTTTAAAAAAGAACGTTAACATCCAGTTTATGGCAGCAGGCAACCCTGAGGACTGGGCTTTTCTTAAAAAATACACGGGCATAAACGAGGTAAGGCTACGTGACCACATGTTCGGCGGCGGCATTATCGTTGACGGAAAAGAAGCCATGCTTTTCTTGGGAGACGATAAACCGAACCTTGTCATTTGGAGCGCCCACATCGGCGTTGTAGGCTTTGCACGAGAATACTTCCAGTTCCTATGGAACTCCTCAACAACCGTGTGAGCCTATCAATTTTTTTACTTTTCAATTTTTTGTTTAGTCAAGAATGTTTACTAACAAGTTTTTATACTCAAAAAAAGCCCGACTGACGTACTGGAAACAAGTTGTCGTTTACAGAAACCCAAAAAATCGTTTTTTAAATGGTAACGGTTACGGTTACTGTGTCGCCGTCTTTAACGTTAAATTGGTTTCTTAGGTTGTCTGGTGCTATGATTTCGAGCAGGTCTTTTGGGTAGGTTGGCACGTCGGGTACAACAACATAGCAGTCTTGGTTGAAGATTTTTGCTTTGTAGAGGTATCCAGGTAGGTAACCGTTTTCGGGTTTAACTAATGCTCCGTTTTGTGGTGTTAGGCGTGTTCGCTGCTTTACGCTTTCAGGGTTTAAACGCAGATTTAACGTGCCTAGATACGGTTCAAAACCCATGATTTCTGTTAGTTGCCGTTTGACCCATGGCATTTCAACAAAAAATTTGCCGCATCCTTGCCCCGTGTATGCTACGCCGTTAAACGTGATTGTTTGCAAAATGTTCGCCAAAAAATAGTGGGAAAAGTGGCTGTTTAGGTTTGTTGTTTAAGCCATTCTGCGACGCCTTTAAGAATCGGATCTGATGAAATGTCCACGACAGGTACAATCATCTTCTCTTTAGTCTCAATTACTGGCGCAAACTTTGGCATAACTGCATAACCCAGATAGGTCCAGTAAACTTTACGTTTTTCAAGTAGCTCCTTAGCTACTGCGGCTGTGGAAGCTGGAAGCGGGAAATACAAGAAAACCATGCCGTCAGCCCAGTAAAGCCCCGCCAGTTTACCGCCTGCAATAACAGAAGTAAAACGTGCAAGCTCCTCAGGACTGCCAAAATGGTTCTTCTCCATAACAACAATCTCGCTAAAAGGCTCATACGAAACCCTAATCTCAGCATCACTCAACATAATCACCTAAACTAAATCAGAAACAAAGAAGCAAACGCTCCCCTTTTAAGATTGCCATGTCAATTGCAGCTTTTTTGTGGGTTGTAAAATAATTAGCACAAGTGTTCTAAAGTATAGATATTTATTTGTTTTTTTGCAATAATTGATTGAATTTCATTTGACAACTCTATGTTATGTATAAAATTTAGGTTAATATGGAAAACATATGTAATTAATATGCAACAAATTGAGGGGGCGATAATAATTAACGACAAGTTATCAAAAGATGTTCTCGAAAAGGATGCAATCAGAACTGTTGAAATAACCGCTAGATCTATTAGAACAACTGATAAGCAACTCGTATTTAAAGTACAAGAAAAAGTAATCAAAAAAAAATTTAGAGCTTCTAATACTTTTCACATCAGAAAAAAAGAAAATTAACGGTTATGAAATTACAAGGTTTATACGCATTAACTTCGATGTGTGGTTAAGTTCTGGCACTGTTTATTCGCTCTTACAAGCTTTAGAAAATAAACAGTTATTGTGTTCTTTTGAAAAAGGCAAAACGAAGTATTACAGAATTACAAAAAAAGGAAAAAAATGCTTAAAATTATGCAGTACACTTTAAAGAAACTTGATACTTTATTCAGAAATGAACCTTAATTTTTTAGTCGAAAACTGTGAACGAAATTCGAACATGATTTTATTAATTAAACCAATCTACGAAATGTTGAAATTAGGAGACAAATGAATTGAGAGAAAAAATTAAACCAATTGTTTTAGCATTATGCTGTTTAATATTGCCTACCTTAGCTCTCAGTGCCTTTGCTTTACAACCAAATGTTGCTCCAGCAAATACCGCGATAAATAAACAAAATTGTAGCTGAAGATTTAAAAATTTGGACTTTTGGAACAAACAATATTATAGAATTATTGCAAACCAATGCCCAAGATAAAGGAACAACAGTAACAAGCTTAGCAATCTCAGATTTTAACTCAAATTCTAAACTTAGTTCAATAGTTCTTAACAGATCATCAATAATTGTTTTTGACAGCACTTGGTTAAATCAAAACGATGTCAAATCAACATATGACTTCTTAAATGCAACAGCAAATAAAGTTGGGGCATTCATCTCGATAGGTGAATCAAATTACAAGCTATATGAAATTCTAGACAAAGCCAGCGTCTATACGTTACCACAAGAAGAAAATGGTGCCATAAGAAACCCTGCAGGCCATAATATGCCTATTGTTGGTTTCCAACTTAAAATGATTACAGACCTTGATGGATCACACGACTTCGTAACAGGCCATTTTGCATCTGGCACTACAAATAGCACATTATTGCAAGAATCTATAATTGATTTTCTGAATCATGATGGGAGGTAAAATGAAATGAGCAAAACATCGCTAAAGCAAATATTGCATATTTTATGCCTAAATGTACTCTTAACAACAGTTATCGTTGGCGCTACTTCCGTAAATACTGTTGAAGCGCAAACACCATATCCTTGTTGGGTAAGCTGGGTAAATATAGTTGATCCTCCTGCCTCTAATGTCGAACCATATGGTCGTCTTAATATCATAGTGGATATGTTCAAGTTGAAATATGATGGTACTTCAGAATACGACTGGTATTATTATGCGGGGTCTTCTAGTGGAATGCGTTTAGAGACAGTGCCAGGTTGTTCTATTTGGGACAATAGCCCCTGGAAGAATTACAAGCTTGGTGCAGCATTTTATGTAGAAAGCCCGGGGACTTACAGGTGGCTGGATGACTATGATAACCCTGACACTGTTGATGGATGGGGTAGTGCTAGTGCGAGTGCATCGTGTCAAATAGGCCCATTCGGTTCGTCATATAGCTATTCCTACAATATTCCATATATGACTGTAGTTAATTACGGTCAACTTGACCTCCATAAAGCTGCATGGCTAAGCACTCATAATGTGTTGCTCGTGGCTGATGATCCAAGTTGTACAAACGCATTTATGAATAGGCCATCATTTGTAGTGAGAACAACCCAAAACACGTGGTCTTGGGTGAATGCGCAATTCATGGTTCAATGGGCTCTTAGAACTGGAGGGCTTCAAACAGTAATACCCTCTCAAGAATTCTGGACCTCTTATATTGACATGGATGCATATCACTATGGAGATAGCTGGTAACCAACCAGCAGTCATCTTTTTTTATCTTTGTGAAAAGATTTTATTGTTTGTTAACAAATTTATTATGGGGCTTCATTTAAGTCGAAATTCTGACTTTTCGTTCCAATAACGACTTCTATGTCTTGGTAAAAAATAAACATTTGATTATCGTCTATTATGGTATTGTACAGGTAAGACCCATTTAGTGCCTTGAACTGTGCTTGTTTAAATTCGGTTCCATAGGCGTGAATGTTGCTTCTTTCGCCTTCAACCCTGCTATAGAGATATAACAAATCGCTTAGAGAGTTGTATTCCAAATCATGTACACCAATTGTTCCTGAGAAAAAAATAAGCCTATGTGAATTTGGACTCCATAATTCATCCCAGATTGGGATGAACTCTGTTTCTTTGCATTCTCTTAAAATAATATTTCCTCCTGCAAAGTCTCCTTGTTCGCCAATTAATAATTGGGGTCCTGCAGATACTTCAATACTGTTTAGGTATAAAGGTTCATTTGAATAGTTTGTAATATTCAATACTATAAAATAGTTAAGCGCATGTACGTCAAAATCCCACTTTGCTCCGTTTATTGTAACTGGATTTGTATCACTGTAATTCCGCCATAAACCCACTACTTGAGGATCAAAACTTGGTTCTCCAAAATAAGCATATGCTACATTTACGCCTATTTCCTCTCTGCAGTTTGAAGTTTCAATTGTGAGTAAAGGGTATGCCATTGAAAAAAATAATAATGATGCGAGTACAATTACTGTTATAAAAAATTGCTTAGATTTCAACATTTGAACCTCTATCTAATGTATGTGGCGTTATTAATAATTTATTTGTTATTTTCCTCTAAAATATTTCCCATTAATTAAAATCAGCTGAAGTTAATAAAAAGCACAGAATTGGCTAAGAACTATGTTGATTACCCTTGTTGCCGCATTTTTTCTATTGTTAGTTTTTTGTTTGTTGGGTCTATTTTGATTTTTATTTTTTCGTTTGGTTGGAATGGGAATGCGGAGTCTTTGGCGAGATCTGTGGGTATGTAGATGTAGAGTTTGTCGTATTGTTTTTTTGCTGTGTAGGTGGGGCGGTTGATTATTTTGCTTTCGCTTTCCAACATTTTGGTGGCACAATTTGTGTAACAATACCGTATTGAATTATCTTTTTGATAAACCAAATTGTTGCCTAAAATGTTGGACAAAACTTAAAAGCAAACCAACCTAAACAACTACCGAGGCAAAAAACATGACAAACCCAAACAACCCAACCAAAAAAGCAATCATAATTGTAGAGTTAGGTTATGAGTCAACTAAAACTTCAAACGCCCAGATTGTGAAGGATATTCAGACGGAAGCTCAGATTCCTTGGTGCAGCAAAATCCGCAAAATCGACGTTTACGACGGCAGTCAGTAATCTGTAGGGAAGTGAACCTGTTGGCGCCTTGTCCACGATGCGGCAAAAACATCGCCAAAGCAGAGCGCACGTTTGAAACGTTTCTCTTCAAAATCGAAGACTACACATGCGACCGCTGTGGCAAACATTTTGAAGCAATCAGCTAACCCACGCCTATTTGCCGCCTATTAGAGGCTCTATGCAAAAACCTAAGGGGGTAGGTGCTATTGGTTGAAAATCAAGTCATTAGTATGTTGATTTTTGGTTTGCTGGTTTTGTAATGCGTTTTTTATAAGGATTATTTAGTGCTAAAATTGTTTAAAAGGCACGTTTCGCTGTTGTTTTGGCTGTTGGAGCGTGAAAAATGCTTTAGCCAAAGAGAATGGGTCATGATAGTACCCGAATGTATTTTGCTGAATCAACGTTGACATTGCTTTTTACCAGTCTATTTGGATGCTATTAGAAACTCATTGCAGAAACCTATAGGGGGGCTATACTTTCAGAGAGGCGTAGGCTCTACCCACTTCAAAACACTAAGGGGGGTAGGTCGTAATGGTTGAAAACAAGCACATTAGTATGTTGAGTTGAAAAATAGTGCTTTGCGGTTCATGAGCTTTGTGGCGTTGATTGTTTGGTTAGGTTTTTAGAAAAAGTTATTAGCGTAGTGCCACATTAGGCTTTCAACATCATTGTAATCTTTGGAAGGTTAACTTATGCCTGAAATTCGAGTAGCACTTATCGGCGTAGGCAACAGCGCTTGCGCTTTGATTCAGGGAACCCAGTATTACAAAAACGCTAAAGACGGCGAAACAGTTCCCGGCCTTATGCATGTAAACTTTGGCGGATACCACATACGTGACATAAAGTTTGTAGCCGCTTTTGAAGTAAACAAGGACAAAATTGGAAAAGACCTCTCAGAAGCAATTTGGATAAAACCAAACTGCTGCGAAAAATTCAGCGACGTCCCCAACTTGGCCGTTAAGGTTTCACCAGGCATCATTCTTGACGGTGTAGCCCCACACATGCGTGAAACATTCAACGTTTACGACGACGCCAACACCACACGAGAAAGCATCATCCAAACACTAAAAGACAACAAAGCAGAAGTCCTTGTCAATTACCTCCCCGTTGGCAGCCACGACGCAGTACGCTTCTACGCACAAATCGCCATCGAAGCAGGCTGCGCTTTTGTTAACTGCATGCCTGAATTCATCGGCTCTGACGCTTCAAAAGAATGGCCAGCCAAATTCGAAACAGCAGGTTTACCAGTACTTGGTGACGACATTAAAAGCCAAGTCGGCGCAACTATTCTTCACCGCACACTCGTAAAACTCTGCCTCGACAGAGGAGCAATCGTAGACGAAACATACCAACTAAACCTTGGCGGAGACACAGACTTCCAAAACATGACTATCGAAAACCGCCTAAAATCAAAACGCATCAGCAAAACCGAAGCAGTAACCAGCCTTGTACCGTACAATCTGCCAACACGCATTGGTCCCAGCGACTACGTTAATTTCCTTGGCAACAAAAAAATCTGTTACCTATCAATCAAAACACGCGCCTTTGGCGACCGCCCAATAACAATCAGCGCAAAACTCGAAGTTGAAGACAGCCCAAACAGCGGCGGAGTCGTTATCGACCTTATTCGGGCAGCAAAAATTGCCTTAGACCGCAAAATCAGCGGTGCACTGCTTAGCATGCCATCGTACGCGTTTAAGCATCCACCCGTCCAAGTTCCAGACAACCAAGCCCGTCAAGACACAGAAGACTGGATTGCCGGCAAACGCGAACGCTAAACATTTTTCTTTTTCTTTTCTTTTTGTTAAAACTTTTAAGCAGGAACGCTTAGATTTTAGCTTAGCTTAATTGTATTAACGTTAGAAGGTTTAGTTACATGGTTAAAGTTGAAGGATACGATGTTCCTGAAGGATTATATTATTCAAAAGATTTTGCATGGTTAAAAGTTGAAAATGATAAAATCCGTGTTGGAATCACAGATTATGCCCAAAAAGCCCTGCGCGAAATAGTTTACGCAGAACTGCCCGAAGCAGAAACTGAGGTAAAACAAAACGAGCCTTTTGGAACTCTTGAATCCGTAAAAGCCGTATCAGACCTCGTCGCGCCAGCAAGCGGCGTCATAGAAGAAGTTAACGAAGAAGTCCTTTCACACCCAGAAACATTAAACGAAGACCCATACGGCAAAGCATGGTTACTAATCATAAAACCATCCAACCTGCAAGCCGAACTGGCTAACCTGATGGATTTCGACAAAGCAGTTGAATGGCACAAAGCACAAGCCCAAGGAAAATAAATTTTGAAGGCTGAAAAAAGGGATGCCGCGAAAAATAGTTATAATCGGCGCAAACGCTGCTGGAGTTGAAGCTGCTTCAGCCGCACGAAAAAAAGACCGTACAGCAGAAATCACGCTAATAACTAAAGAAAAAACTGCTGGTTACTCCCGCTGCGGTTTACCTTTCGTCGTTGGCGGAACAATCCCACAGTTCAGAGACCTTATAGTTTATCCACCTGCATATTTTCAAATGCTTAAACTCAACCTACGCACCCAAACAACAGCTTTAATCATTAACACTAAAGAAAAAACTGTAAACATCCAAACACCTGAAGGCACAACTGAAACCCTGCCTTACGATAGCCTCATAGTTGCAACAGGCGCTGACTCGTTTATGCCGCCAATCAAGGGAAAAGAAAAACTTGGCATCCTAAGTTTGCGTGAAATTGAAGATGGCGAAAAAATTGATGCCGCCATCAAAGCTGGAGCAAAATCTGCAATTATTATGGGTGCTGGCTTAATCGGGTTGGAACTGGGCGTTGCCTTAATTGAGCGTGGATTGCAAGTTACGGTTGTTGAAATGTTGCCTCAGATTTTGCCGCAACTGCTTGACGCGGACATGGCGAAAATGGTGCAGGAACACCTTGAAAGCAGAGGCATGAAAATCCTGCTAAACAAAACAGTTGAAGAAATTCTTGGTGATGAAAAAGTCACATCCATTAGGGCAGGAGGCGAAACACTTTCGGCAGACATGTTCATTAGCTCTTTTGGTGTTCGGGCTAACACTAAGCTTGCCGTTGACTCAGGCATCCCCTTAGGAGAAACACGCGCAATCAAAACTGACTCGCGCATGGAAACGAACCTAAAAGATGTTTATGCTGTTGGCGACTGTGCAGAAACTTTGCACATAATTACTCATAAACCGATTTGTCCTCAATTGGGCACGGTTGCAGTTCGTCAAGGCAAAGTTGCAGGCGCGAACGCTGCTGGTGCTTACTCTCAATTCACGGGTGTTTTGGTTTCTGCAATTACTATGCTGTTTGATGTTGAAGCAGGTGCAACAGGCATAAGCGAAACAGCAGCGGCAAAAAACCACATTGAAGTCGTTGTCGGCGCAATTAGCAGCAAGACCAAAGCAGATTATTACCCTACAGCCAAACCTATCAAAGTAAAGTTGATTGTGGAAAAGGAATCAGAACGCATAATCGGTGCTCAAATTGTAGGCGGAGAAGAAGTCACTCAACGCATTAATGCGTTATCGTTTGCTATTCAGAAGCAGATGACTGTGCGTGAGCTTGCTAAAGCAGACACTGCATACGCGCCGCCTATGTGTGAAACTTGGGAGCCAATGGTTTTGGCTGCAGAAATGGTTTTAATGAAACTGCGCTAAATCACCATTTTTTTAATTAAGGATTATGGGCGGTTACTTGTTGCTCGCTGTATTCCTTCAGCTAGTATGAACAATCCAATTAGTACTATTATCGTTGGGACAAGTTGTAGTGAGTAACCGATTAATCCTGCAGCGCCTAACGCGAAAGCCAGAACTCCTATGAAAAGGCTAAACTTGCTTACTCTAATGCCAACCCCGCTTCTTGTCAAGTTGATGGCAATCAATATCACGCCTATGCCGACCGCAACATACGCGCCAGTGTCAATCGAGCGAAGTGTAGATGCAAACCAAACAAAACCCAAGAGTATAAAGAAACAACCCCACGCTATACCGTCTAATACTTTGTTATCAATGGCGCTTCTTTTTGCGTTATTCAAGTTTTCAAGTCTCCAGTATTGCCTTGCCTTTTTTTAGCTTGTTAAGGATTTGCTTATTTTGTTAATGAATGTTTAAATTTATTTCTCGAAGAGCCTGAATATTTTGTTATCAACAATCTTATAACGTTTAACAGCGCACTTAGTTTGTGGTGCACTAATTGAAAACTTTAATTGTGTATGGCACCAGATATGGCGCAACCACAACTACCTCTGAAGAAATAGGTAAAATTTTACAAACAGAAGGGTTTGAAGTTAAAGCTGTTAACGCAAAGCAAGAAAAAATCAAAGACATTACCCCTTATGACCTTATTGTAGTTGGAACTGGCTTGCAAATGGGCAAATGGACAGGCGAAATTGAAGACTTTCTAAAAAGATTCAAAAATGAGTTACCTCAAAAAAAAGTTGCCTTGTTTATTTCTTCCATGAAGTCAGTTCTGGAAAAAGAGGGCAAACTTGAACAGTTGGAAAAAGATAAAAAAATTGAAGTTGACGACAAGATTGCAAAGTTTGGTTTAAACCCTATCTCTGTGGGTTTTTTCGGCGGCATGATAAACTTTAACAAAATGAATATAATCACCCGCAAAGCGTTCGGGTCCATTCGACCCCAACTTGAAAAAGACGGGTTCGTTGAATCACCTCCAGGAGTTTATGACTTAAGAGATTGGGAAGAAATCCGCAACTGGACAAAAGATTTGGCACAAAAAGCCCGCCAGTAATTATGCTGTTGCTTATTAGATATTCTTGTCTTTTTGTTTCGGCATTGCGAATTTTAGTTTTGTTGATAAAAAAATAAATTCTGCTTTAAATCTTCCTGTTAGGGGGTTTAAAGGTGGACAGGGCTAACTGGAAAGTAAAAGCATTCTTTCTTATAATCTGCATAATGGGCTTGTTCGCTATCTTAAGCTCCACTATGTCAAAAAATCCCGTCCTTAAACCGTTTGCATCCAGCCTTGGCACACCAACTGATTTGCTTGGAATAGTGGCGGCAGCATCAACAATACCGGGCATTCTTATCAGTTTACCTGCCGCGTCGCTTTCAGACATTTTTGGTCGACGAAAGGTTCTGCTGTTTGCAGCCATAGTTTTCGCTTCTGCACCCTTTCTGTACCTTGGCGTAACGTCATGGTGGATGCTGGCGCTTGTGCGTTTTTACCACGGATTTGCAACCGCAATATTTGTTCCCGTAGCTGAAGCCTCAATAGCAGAACTGTACCCTACTAAACGTGGTGAACGCATTTCTCTTTTCAATTCGGCAACCGCTGTTGGTAGAGCTTTAGCACCGTTTTTGGGAGGCTTCATTCTTTTTGCAACTGATCAAAGTTTCTTCTCAGTTTACGTTGCTGTGGGTATTGCAGGAATTACCGCTTTTGTTATCGCACTGTTTTTCTTGGCTGAAAAGAAAAATATTTCACAAACTCAACTACGGGAGTCTAAGCCTGCACGAAGAATGTTTAACGGTTGGCTTGAACTAATTAAGAACACAAGAGTGCTAGGGGTGAGTTTTGTTCAGGCGGCTCAATACTACGTTTTTGGTTCAGTTGAATTCTTTTTGGTGGGTTACTTGCAGGATGTTGCTGGTTTGGACTTTTTATCTATCGGCATAATAACAGGTAGCCAAATCGTTGCCTTAATTATTGCCCGCCCTTTAATCGGAAAAATCTCCGACAGAATAGGCAGAACCAAACCCATCATTGCAGGCATACTAGCAAGTTGCCTACTTGTTGCAGCTATGCCCTTTACAACGTCTTTTCCAGTAATGCTAACAATAATTATTGCTTATGGAGTCGCTTTTGCAACAGTTATGTCATCGACGTCTCCGTTGATTAGCGAGTTAGTGCCTGCAGGTTTAGTAGGCACTTCAATGGGTTTTCTGTCAACTATGATGGATATAGGTCAAACTTTGGGTCCAATAATAAGCGGCATAATCTTCGCATCCAGCCTACAATATTTGGGGCTGTTCTTTTCATTAAGCGTAATACTGGCAACATCCAGCGTCATCTTCATTTTATCCAAAAGACAAACACCAAAAAAGACCCCGAAGTACCAAAGATTTAATGCTGACTTACAAGTAAACTAAAAAACAAGGCGTATTAAAAGTGAAGAAGACCAATTCGTTTGCATGTTTGCTTGTTTTTATTTTAGCTATATCATTCACAACGTTTAGTTTGGCGGTTGAAGCAACACCTACTTTGAATCTAAATTTTTACAAGAATAACGGTTACGGTATGGGCAACGACATGAACGGTGAATGGACAATAAACACCGACGTTTCTTCAGACGTGCAGTACGTAGAATTTTATCTTGATGACCAAATGCAACTCAATGATACAAATGCGCCGTTTAGCTGGAACTTTAACACTGGCAGCTACAGCGAAGGCGAGCACACCATTAAAGTTGTAGCTTATGATGCCTTGGGTGAAACAGCCACAGCCGATAGACAAGCCAACTTTGTCGGGTTCCCGTTAACGTTTGTGGTAACACTTATTGTAGTGGTTGTTGTCACTGTGATTGCATCATTTGGTTTTGCGTTGTATCGCGCCCGTAAAACTGAAAAAATGCGTAAAAAACATTAATTCTTTTCTTAAGTAAAAAGTAAGTTTAAGCAGGTATTGGATAGAGCGTTTTTGTAGTGGTTGCCGTCTCCAAAGCAACCACACCCGGCAGTTTTTTGCCCATTAAAAACTCAACAAGTGCTCCCCCTGCAGTACTAATGTAGCTGATTTTGTCAGTTAATCCGTACTGGTCAATCGCAGCTATCGTGTTCCCGCCACCTGCAAGGCTAAAAGCGCCACTGTTTGCGATTGCTTCAAAAACAGTTTTAGTGCCATAACAGAATTCACTGTTTTCGTAAACACCAAGTGGACCGCTTACGACAATTGATTTAGCGGTTGAAATAATTTGCACATATTTTTCAACAGTTTTTGAGCCTATATCAAAAATTGGATGCTTCGAAGGCAACTGACTTGCAGGTATTTCTTCGCGTTTACCATATACTTCTAACGCTACATCGGTCGGTAGCAAAATTTTTTCTGGATGTTCAGATAAAAGGGCCTGTATTCCAGGAATAAATTTGAAAAGACCTTTTTTTGCCAAAAAATCCATAGTTTCTTTGCCTAAATCAACGCCTTTTGCAGCCATGAAAAGCTGAGAAGTAACTCCACCTAAAAGCACATGATCTGCTACATTATTGTTCAAAACGTAATTGCTGATTTCAAGACTGTCATCAGCTTTTGCGCCGCCCATAACGTAAACACAAGGGTGATGCGGGTCTTCTAGAGCTTTGCTTAAATGCCTAAGTTCGCGTTCCATTATGCGTCCAGCAGCACTTGGCAAGACTGGAGTGAAACCAACCATAGAAACGTTATCGCGGTGTGCAACAGAGAAAGCATCACTGACAAAAAGGTCTGCAAAAGGGGCAAGATTTTGGACAAGTTCAGTTTTTGATTGCTGTTCGGGCGAGCCTCTTTTTGTTTCTCCTGACCAACTGCGAACGTTTTCTAAAACAAGAATTTCTCCATCTTGGAGTTGTTTTATTGCATTTTTGGCTTTTTCGCCGAAAAGGTCATCAACATATTTCACGGGGGATTGAACAATTTGTTGGAGAATTTCTGCGTGCTGTTTAAGGGTGGTGTAATCAGGGTCGCCTTTGCGTCCTTGGTGGGATAGGACAACGACTTTGGCGCCTTTTTCTGCCAATTCTTTAAGTGTGGTAGCGTATGCACGTATGCGTGTGTCGTTTGTGACCCGTTTGGTTTGTGGGTCAACTTCTGAGTTAAAGTCTACTCGCACAATCACAGTTTTATTTTTCACGTTGAAATCATCTAAAGTTTTAAAGTTCACCATTTCCCACGCACTCTTATGGTAGTTTACGGGTAAAGAAAAAAGGGTTTTATTTAAATTTGCTTGCGTAACTCAAGCTACTGATTGGCTTTTTTGCCTACAAGCTCGATTAAGTCAACCATGCGGTTGCTAAAGCCCCACTCGTTATCATACCAAGCGAAGACTTTAACGAAATTGCTCTTTTCGCCAAGCACCATTGTAAGTTGAGCATCAAAGACTGATGAGTAAGTACTGTGCAGGACGTCGCTGGATACGATTGGGTCTTCAGTGTACTGTAAGATACCTTTTAATGGTCCTTCTGATGCTTGTTTCATAACTTGGTTGATTTCTTCTTTGGTTACTTCTTTGCCAAGTACTGCAGTTAAATCAACGATGCTTACGTCTGGTGTTGGGACGCGAAGTGATATGCCGTTCATTTTTCCTGAACAAGCGGGCAAAACTAAGCCTATAGCTTTTGCGGCGCCTGTGCTTGTTGGGATGATGTTGATTGCTGCTGCACGGGATCTTCTTGGGTCTTTGTGCACGAGGTCTTGGATGCGTTGGTCATTTGTGTAGCTGTGGCATGTGGTCATTAATGCTTTTTCGAGACCAAAGTTGTCTGCGAGAACTTTGCTGATTGGTGCGAGACAGTTTGTTGTGCAGCTGGCGTTTGAGAGGATGTTGTGTTTTTCGTTGTCATATGTGTCTTCGTTTACGCCGAGCACGAATGTTCCGTCTGGGTTTTCTGCTGGTGCGGATATTAGGACTTTTTTGGCGCCTGCTTGCAGGTGTTTTGATGCGCCTTCTCGGTTTGTGAATAAGCCGGTTGATTCCACGGCGAGGAATACTCCTAGGTCCTTCCATGGGAGCTGTGTGGGGTCTCTTTGGGCTAAGACTTTTAGTTTTTTGCCGTTAACGACTAGGTCGTTGCCGTCTACTTCGACTGTTCCAGGGAACCTTCCATGTACAGAGTCGTATTTTAGCAGGTTCGCGTTGGTTTTTGCGTCGGCCAAATCGTTGATTGCGACAAAATCGATATCTGCGTTGCGTTCAAGTGCGGCTCGATATAAAAGTCTGCCAATTCTTCCAAACCCGTTAATTCCAACTTTAATCATAACAAGTTCACTACCAAAAATGTGATTCAGCTAAGCCATATTAATTTTCTCCTACAAAGCACACAAGCAACCCACAAGGGCAAGACAAAAACAAGCAAAACAAAAGCCCACCCGTTTCCGTGGCGCGGTGAACAAATGCACAATTTTTTGGCAGGGCTAGTTAGTGGAGTGTGATGGTGCAAGTCTGTTTTTCTTAGACCCCTATAGGTTTTAACATAGAACCTCTAATAGAAGCCTATTAGACCCCAAATAGGTTGGTAAATTTGATCCAAATGAGTTGCAACTAACTTGTTGATGGCAAATTAAAAATAAACCCGTAGACAAGTATTCTACATTGTAGGGTTACACATATGACTGATGTTGTGTTTACTTTTGAGGTTCATCAGCCGCATCGGCTTAAGCGGAGCTTGTTTTGGGAAGGCAAAATCTTCAAACGCTTAACCAAAAAAGAGCTTTTCGATTACTACTTTGATAATGAGGGTGACAGGGAAATTTTTAAGCGTGCAGCACGCAAATGCTATTTTCCCTCAAACCAAATTCTGCTTGACCTAATCGACCGCCACAGTCACGAACATAAACCAGTAAAATTTGCCTTTAGCCTTTCAGGCGTGTTTTTGGAACAATGCGAAATGTTCGACAAAGACCTGCTTGAAACCTTCAAACAACTTGCACAAACTGGAAAAGTCGAGTTTCTGGACCAAACCTATTACCATTCAATCGCAAGCCTCTACCCAGACAAAACCGAATTCATCGAACAGGTAAAAATGCACCGTCAACTCATACAAGACTTGCTTGGTTACACACCAAGTGTCTTTGAAAACACAGAGTTACTCTACAACAACACAATCGCTAAAACCGTGGAAGAAATGGGTTACAAGGGTATCTACACCGAAGGTATAGAAAGAATACTGGATGGAAAATCCCCAAACTTACTCTACACCCCAAAAGGCTGCAAAAAAATTCTAACCCTTCTGCGTAACTATAAGTTAACTGACGATATTGGTTTTCGTTTCAGTGCTCGCTGGTGGCCTGATTGGCCCTTAACCGCTGAAAAATACGCCAGTTGGCTTGCAGGCACAAAAGGTGAAGTTATCAACATTTTCCCTGATTACG
This sequence comes from Bathyarchaeia archaeon, assembly GCA_050108115.1. Lineage (GTDB taxonomy): Archaea > Thermoproteota > Bathyarchaeia > Bathyarchaeales > Bathycorpusculaceae > Bathycorpusculum. Next base: position 1,676,875 of record JBNIDP010000001.1, read on the forward strand.
AAACTTTTGGGGAGCATCACTGGCCAGAAACTGGAATTCACAATTTTCTGCGTCACATGCCTGATAAATTGTTGGAGTATGATAACTTGAAAATTGTTACGCCGACAGAGGCGGTTGAGCGTCATGCGTCAGCAGGCGAGATTGATGTACCTGAAACTGAATTCACTGTTTCTTGGGCAGATGTCGCCCGTGACTCTACAGGTTGGCTTGGAAACGTGATGCAGTGGGCTTACTATACTTCTTTGCGCAGATTGGAACCTTTAGCTAAAGAAGCTGATGACGCTGAATGGCTAAGGCTTTGGCGTGATTTCCAAATTAGTGACCACCTTTACTACATGTTTACTGCTGGAGGGGGACCTGGTGAGGTGCATTCATACTTTAGCCCATACGAGTCACCTATGGATGCTTTCGCGGTTGCCCAGGCATTGTTGAACGATTTTGAGTCACGTTTGCGTACTGCGATTTTAACTGCTAATGAGCCGTTTCTGTTCTACACTGGTGCAGGTAAAGTGTATTACACTGGTGTTATGGCTTGGAGTTTGTATGGCTTTATTAACGCGGTTCAAAACGTTGATGTCAAAGCACTTGATTTTCACATTGGCACTGGCGATTTTGAAAGCTGGATCAAATTTTCTCTCAAAGACGAAGAGTTAGCCGCCAAAATCCATCAAATAGCTGCTTCAAAGAAAAAGAAAGAAACCCTACGGCGGGCAATTGTTGCTGCAGCAAAGGACCGTTATAAAACATTGTCAGACAAGGCACAGGAAGCTACACGGCAGTTCTAAAGCAATGCGCATGTGTTTATAAGAACCCTTTTTCCTTATTTTATGTGAAACTTGAGGTCACCTTATGAGAGAAGAACTCCCATTTCCAGACAAGGTTCTGCAGACACTTCACAATCTGTGTGCTACTGCAGCGGATCTTTCACGGCGCAGTGATGAGGTTGCAAGAATTTTGCAGAAGGACCCTAACGAGATTGAAAGCATACTTGACAAGTACAAGTCTGAAGGTTTCGCGGAAAGCTTTGTTGACAATGAAGGCAAAAAACGCTATTACCTTAATGGTCGAGGAATAATCAAAGTCTGCTCATTGTTTACTTAAAGTGACCTGTGTATGCGCGTAATACTGTTTTCTTGGGAGTATCCGCCTAGAGTTGTGGGGAAACTTGCTGAATATGTTAGCGCGCTATCTACAAAACTCGCAAAAGAGAAAGTTGACACTTACGTTGTAACATACCATGATTACTTGACTGGCTTGACGGCAGAGGCTTCAGGGGTTAAAACCATGCGTGTATCTAATCCCGTAAAAACCCACATTGGCGTTTTGACATGGGTACTTACGCTTAATCAAGAGGTTGAACGGGCAGCCGCAAACATTTATTATGATTCAAAAAAGAAAATTGACTTAATTGACGTGTTTGATTGGCATTTTGTTCCAGCCGCTGTAGCACTTAAAAATGGGCTTGGAATACCATTTGTGTACTCAGTGGAAAGCCTTGAGGACCACCGGTCACTTCAATCAAACTCACCCTATAACATGGCCATCAAAAGCATCGAGTGGCTAGGCTGCTATGAATCAAGCTGTATCAGCGTTAAATCCGAATGGATGAAAGAAGAAATCAGCCGCATCTACAATGCACCTAAAGAAAAAATCGTCGTCATCTCAACCGAACCAGAAACATGGCTAAAAAGTGTCCTTAAAACCTATAATCAAGCAGTTGGAGGCACCAAGATTGAAGCCTGAATTAAGCGTTATGATGCTATCTTGGGAGTACCCCCCAAGAGTAATCGGCGGAATTTCACCTCACATTTACTACCTCTCCAAAAGCTTAGCCCAGCAAGGCGTAAAAGTTTACGTTGCAACATGCGATTTCCCCGGTGCACCCGCCCATGAAACCACAGTTGACGGCGTCGAAGTCTACCGTGTGGACAGCTATAAAGCGCCATCACCTGATTTTGCAACTTGGGTTTACCTTATGAACCTAAATATGCAAAAAGAGACCGCGTCTATAGTACGAAAACTCGGCGACAAAATCGACGTTTTTCATGCACACGACTGGTTGGTCGCAAACGCTGGTATTGGGCTTAAGCACCTCTTTAGAAAACCCCTTCTGGTAACTATGCATTCTACCGAGATGGGACGACGCGATGGAACCCATACAACAACAGAAAAGATGATACATGAAACCGAAGCTTGGCTAAACTATGAAGCTTGGAAAGTAATATGCTGCAGTGATTACATGATTCAACATGTTAAGTGGGCTTTCGGCTTGCCAAGCGACAAACTAGTAATGGTTCCTAACGGTGTAAATACAAAAAGCTATGACGAAGCCAACAATGACATGAAAGCATTTCGAAACCGTTATGCTTTGCCAGAAGAAAAAATTGTGCTCTATGTTGGCAGACTCGTTTACGAGAAAGGCATCCACATCCTAATTAACGCGGTGCCAAAAATTTTAAGCAAAGTTAACGCCAAATTCATAATCGTTGGCAGCGGTTACATGAAAGAACAACTGCTGAACATTGTTCGAAGCATGGGACTTGAGCATAAAGTGCTTTTTGAAGGCTTCGTAGATGAAGATAGCCTGATAAAGCTACAAAAGATTGCTGATGTTTCAGTTGTGCCAAGCCTGTTTGAGCCTTTTGGCATAGTGGCGTTAGAGGCGATGGCGGCTAAAAGTCCCGTGGTTGTATCTGACACAGGCGGCTTATCCGAGATTATTGAGCATGAAGTTACAGGCCTAAAAGTTTACCCTAACAATCCTGAATCGTTAGCTTGGGGCATAAACAAGTTGCTACTTGACCCTGCTTATTCGGCAAAGATTCGTGAGAACGCTTACCGCAGAGTACTGGAAAAGTATGATTGGGCTAAAATCGCTCAACAAACCAAACATATCTACGAAAATGTACTTGGCGAGTACTCGAAAAGTTTCTGGGCTTAACCTTCAAATAGCCAATGGAGGCAGGTCTGTCTCGTAAAAAGAACTATATCCCTCTTTTACTTTTAGCAGATACGGCTAAATAGAAGATGAACGGGTACACCGTTCCAGCAAATTTTTTAGCACTCAAAAACTGCCTCACCAGTTTATTAAGCTCAAAAAAGGGTGCAGCTGGTTCTAAACAATAGCGCTTCTTGTTTAGCGGAGCCTACGTTTGAAGGTGAAAACATCAAAAAAACAATATTTTCAGTTTCAATTATCTTCTTAATATTCTGTTCTCTTTTGATTTTTAACTTACCAGCAGGCGCCTCCATAAGTGATGACCTGCAAATAACGTCTATTCCAAGCTTTTCAGGTCAAATGTTTTCATCCTATTTTGCTCCAAACGGCACCCTTTTTGCAGGAGATATCGATTACAATTTGTACCGCAGCGACGATTATGGCGTCACGTTTAGGATAGTTTACCAGTTTCCCAAACCAGAAAATCCTATAACCATGGTCACAGGGTATGTTTGGACTATTTTTGTTGATTCACAAAATCGCCTCTTTGTTTCAATTCCCTGTACCAACCGCCTGTACTGTAGCACCAATTACGGTGCAAGCTTCACAACTGTGCTAAACACAAACGGAACACAAAACGACGGTTTCTACATTGCAGTTACAGAGGATAATCAAGGAAATCTTTACACTGCAACCTACTGCAACAGCATCTACCCCAACATGCCTGCCTTGCTGAAAAGCACCAACGGAGGTACATCATGGATGGTAATTGAGCAGGCGTCTGCTATTCATTATCACAACATCAAGTTTAACTCAGCCAACGGTTACCTTTACGCTTCAACAGGAGAATGGACCCCTGGCTACAACAATGCTGACCGTGAACGCATTTACCGAAGCAAAGACCTAGGGCAAACATGGACAGTCGTAGTGGAGCGGACAACTCAGGGTGAAGAATACGGCAACACAATTTACTTGCCAATGCTGTTTGACGGCAACTGGGTCTATTTAGGAACAGACCAAGCATACCAACCCAACTGGATAGACCGATTCTACGACACAGGCGCAAACACACTTTTTAAACCACTAACAGTTTACTCTTTCCCCTCCGACAGCAACTGCCCAGTAATCTCAGCAGTTTGGCTGAGCGGCACCATGATTTTCTCGTCTACCACCGAGTTTAACGACGGGACTACGCGTGTGGTTGCAAGCAGAGACGGCGTAAACTGGGAAATAATCAAAGAAGACTACGTCACCCAAAGCCTCCACCACACCAACATGTTAACTTACAATCCAAAAGGCATTGTTTTCGGCTCTAACGGTCCAGACAAAACTTTTGCAATAACAGAAAAAACCGTTCAGCCGACACCCACTCCTTCGACTCAGCCTACGCCAACTCCACCTGCTCAGGAACTTTTCAATGCAGACTTTGAAACTGGCAGTTTTAGCGAATATCAAGGCACCAGCGGTGCAGGCGCACATTCAGAAACAGTAGAAAAAAACAATCCACATCACGGCAGCTACGATGCTAAATTCTCGTCAGGCTATTCCAGCGAAGGCTGGGCATACAAAACCTTCACAAACACACCTGTAGCGTACTATCGACAACTAATCAAAATAGCTACTTTGCCAGTTCCCGGCAGTTACCTGTATTTGGGCAGTCTCCAAAACTCTAACTCCCAAAACACTCTGGACCCCTTCATCTACAATAGTAACGGGCAATACTACTGGGGAATGGTATCGGTAATTAACGGAGCTTTCTACTGGGATAGAGAAGCCACACCAAGCAACCCACAAACAGGCATATATTATAACGTTGAAATTTGCCGAGACACTACCAACCAGCGTAGTCGCCTTTGGATAGATGGAGCCTTAAAAGTTGACGCCAACCGCCCTCACGTTGGAAACACGAACACTTTGTGCACTGGCATCTCCTACTCTGAATCAGGCTCAACAGTTTATGTTGACTGTGTCCGCATAAACACAGCATATGTTGACCCTGAAACTTCACCGCCACCCACACCAACCCCAACAACGACCCCTACGTCAACGCCTTCGCCCACACCGACGCCAAGCTCGGCACCGATGCAGCAAGCAATACAGGTAAGCGCCAACGTAACCGTAACAGCCGTCAACTTTAGACAATCAACAAGCCAACTCTACATAACAATCAACAAAAGCGGAACAAACCTCATTGAAGCAGAAATCGCCAAAACAAGCCTCCCCAGCATATCAGCACTCAGAGTCTACATCAACAACAGCCAAAAAACCTTCACCTACATCGACACTGGAACTTCATGGCTGCTAACAGTCAAAACAACATAAAAAAATCAAAAAATAAAACCTACCGGTAGTGCTTGCTTGTTGACAAAATAAATTGTCAAAAAACATAAAATGTAATGGTGTATCTTCTGAATGCATGAGTTCTGGGGTATCTTCATTACACAAAATTCTGAAAGATGAAACAAGAAGAAAAATTATACTCTTATTGGACAAAAAAATACGCCTTACTTATACCGAATTATTAGATGGCCTATCAGATGTAAGCACTGGACTGTTAAATTATCACTTAAAAGTTCTTGATGACTTATTGATAAAAGATGAGATTGGTCAGTATACCCTTACTGAAAAGGGAAAGCTTGCTTCACGATTGCTTTCGGAATCTCCTGAAAGCAATGGTTTTGAAAAAAGTCGCAAATGGGAACGTAAATTCTGGAAAGTTGCACTTGTCATTGCTGTCGGTTTGTTAGTTATTCATTTAGCGGCATATTTTTCCGGTTATATTGATTTAAGTGGACTATATCGAGGATTACTTTGGATTGTTCCTGCTATAAGCTTAATTTATCTTTTTGAACATATTATGAGAGATCTTACATCACAAAAAATTCGTTCAAAGTACTTGATAGCTAACTATTTTGCTAGGGGAATTGTAATTGGTTTGTTGCTTTGGTTTGTTTTGACGATTGCATTGGGATTTGGTGTATCTAGTGGGGAAATAAGTCTTGCTTTTCTCGGACGTGAAGGTCAGATTACTTTACAAATAGCTACCTTACTAGTTTGTTGTATAATCGGTTTGTTAGTAAACAAATGGCAATCTAGATATTCAAGAACTGAGCGAACTCATGTTACCATTTAGTAATTTTTCTGGTTAGCAATAGAAAATTTTGTTATTGTTGAAAAAAAGAAAAACGGGGGGCGTCTATTACAGAGCGCAATAGACTAAGCAATATGCGGCTATTCCACCTAAACAAATGGCGCAAGGAATGCAAGATAGCTGAACAGCCACACAAGCCACTCAGAAAGTTCCGCAGACATAATTGCATAAATCGCCGTAACTCAAGCAAAAATCGGCAAGACAAATGGCTACGCAAGAGTAATCGTATGGTTCATCATATGTCAAAGAAACAACATCTATGTTGCTCCATGTTCGCCAGTCAGTGTCATAATTATTGACAACAGCAAAATACACATATACGGTTTGTCCTGCATAGGCACTTGCGTCAAAGGTTACCTGTTGCCACCCGTAGTCTTCTTCTCCTCCGCGATTGGCACCACCATGCTTTAATATTTGGTAAGGATTCCCGCCAACTGGGTTAATGTAAGCCTCGACCCATCGTAAACATAGCTGTCACATGTGACTAAATGATAAAGGATAGCTGAACATTTGTTGCGCCAGCTGGTATGGTGACTGTTTGATAAGCTTCAGCTCTATCGTTAACCATTCTTGTGTTGTATTTCCAACCCAGCCGCAGTGAGTATGAACCACTATAAAGGTCTTCATTTGTAACGCCATACTCCCCATTTCCAGTTGCTCCAAGAGTCCAATATGATGACCCACTCTCAAAACTACCGTTTTGCATTAATTCCGGATCTGGTACTGATAGTCCTACTCCTGCAAAGGCTGTAATGTTACCTGTTATTACTTGATTGTATTCTGGGATGTCATTATGTACTATTCGGGCTAAGGGTTTAATCTCGCTTTTCATTGTGAAATAGTTGTCTGCTATATTTCTTAGAGCTTCATCTTCGCTTTGTATATATTCTCGTCCTAACTTTTGCATGACAGTACTTAGTATTTTATAGTGATCTGATAATGTGACTGAAGAGTTTACTACGATGATCTCCTTTGATTTTACTGCTATCGTTCCGCTAGGCTCATAACCTATTTGTGTAATGGACCCTTTGTAAGAATTATCGTCTGACGGAATAAGTGTTGTATGAACTGTTACGTTATAGTCTTGATGTTGTGCCTGATATTTTAAATTGAAAATTTGTGTGGAATTTCCTTCAATCGTGCTTTCTGTTGATATTAGGGTTGTAGTCCTATTTACACCATTTTTAAGTTCACTGCTACTCCAAAGTATTGATTTAGTAACAGTGTATTCAAAAGACGTGCCATTTACTAAAGCAGAAAATAGATAGATTGTTTGGTTTTCATTCTCTTCTAATACTGTGATAGTTGTGTTTGTTATTGGTGTGCTAGCGTTTGTACATGTTTGATTTTGACATGAAATGCAATCTGCCTGATACAAAAGCCATGGTTCTATTTCCATTAAAAGCTCTTCATCAACAACTTCTACGCTAACATAGTGATTTTTTGTGTATATTGGGTATTCTGCTTGCATCCAGGCGGTTATGCCTCCTTCCATATTTTGAACATTAGTTATGCCATGTTCAACAAGAATTTGGCATGCAGGACCGCTTCTAGAACCGGCTTTACAGTACACTATTATTGTATCATTAGCGTGTGCTTGCAGGAAGTTAATGTATGGCACTTCCCCCGCAGGGTCGCTCCAGTTCCAATCCCAATTTTCTATTAAGTTAAGCGGTAAAAGGGTAGCATCGTACAAGTGTCCTTGATCGTATTCGCTTTCATTCCTAACATCCAAAATTACTATGTTTGGATTTTGGTTTATCATTTGATTGGCTTCTTGAACTGTTATGGTCTGGTAGTCTGGCTCGTCTGCTATTGCAATGTTTATTGTTAAAAAACCTGAAAGCAATAGGGTGACGAGAAATATGCTAATGGTTGCTTTTTTTCCATAATTTCACCTACAAACAAGTTAGCTTTTTTACTGTAAACAGTATTTATTTCTATGTTTTAGAACACTCAAAATTTGCATTTTATTGCAATAATTGTTTTTAATTTACAAAAAATGTGATTTTGTAAACAAAAAATTTATTAAAGTTTCTTCAATGGCAATCAATTTGGCACAACTTTCAACAAACTAAAAAATTTGCAACTTAGCAAGAATGCTTGCTTAAATAGCCAATATTAAAAAAAGTTATGTCCACATCTCAAACGGAAAAGCTGAACAATAACCCAGCCTTTTTTAAATAAACTTTGAAGTTTGGTTATTTGCCGATTACTCGGACATTTTCCACTTCAATCCACGGAGAAACCAAACCGCCTACTTGACGCTCGTTGCTGCCGACAACAGTGATGTTTTTTAGAACCTCAAAAATGTTTCCTGCAAGCATTACACCTCGAGAAGCGTGGTCTATTTCGCCGTTTTTGATTTTCCAAGCGGGTGTTGCTACGACTGAGAATTCGCCGCTGACTGGATTACTGCTGTGTGCGCCTTGCAAGTAATAGACCAGTAAGCCGTCGTCCACTTGTTTGAGCATGTCCTCTGCTGTTGTTGTTCCTGGCATAATGTGGAAGTTTGTTGTGTCGATACTTGGAGTTGATAAGTAGCCTGCTCGTGAAGCGTTGCCTGTGCTTTCTTTGCCCTCTTTTTTGGCTGTGTAGTTGTCATAAATGAAGTTTTTCAGGATTCCTTTCTCGATGATTGGGGTTTTTCTGTGTGGAACGCCTTCGCCGTCAAAGAGCCATGTTCTCATGCCGCCTGAAAATAAGCCGTCATCGTAAATTGTTAGGTTTTCTGAAGCGACTTTTTCGCCGATTTTTCCTTTAAACGGTGACTGCCCCCGTTGTACGTTATCAGCTCTAACTGCATTAATCAGCGTGTAGGCAAGTAGGTCCTGTAGTGCAAACTGTGTCAAAATCAGCTTAGTGTTTTTAGTTTCTATTGGCTTTGTTTTTAGTGCTGAAACAGAGAGTTTTGCTGCTTCGCTTCCAACCCATGCTGGGTCAATTTTGTAGTTTCTTGCAGCGTTAAACTCAAAACAAACCGGCGTCACTTTGTTGCCATCTTTAGCTAATGTGGCAAGACTGCACTCTATAACAGTGCCCTTGTCAAAACCTAAAACTCCGTTTGAGTTAGCAACTGCATTGGCAATGTAAGCGTTTCCTATACCGCCTTCTGCTGCAAGAACTTTCTTATCAACATCAACAGCCGAATCAATCATGGTTTGAGATATGTTTACCAATTCGTCAGCGCCAATATCCAAAACTTTACTGTCAAATGTGCCATCCAAAGTCGAAACGTACGATTTCTTCTGGGTAAAGCCTTTCCAATCCTTGTCAGGCTTGCTGGCTTTTGCCGCACTCAATGCGCTGTCAACGATTTTTTCTATGGCGTTTGGGTCATTTACAATGTTTGTGTAAGCAAACCCTACTGCCTTGTTGACAACAACTCGAACGCCGACGCCTCGGTCAATAATCTGGTTTGTCTTATTTACCTGTCCAAGTTCTATGCCAACATTGGAAGCTTGCCCTTCGTAAACGTAAGATTCCGCTTCTGAAGCACTTTTCGCAACTGCTACTTGAACGGTTTTTTCTGCAAGATTTAACATTTCATTTTTTTCAAGCACTGCCACCAACAACCACCTCACTTACTCTAATATGCGGTCCACCATCACCGATAAAAGCGGTTTGACCTTTGCCACATCTGCCTGAATCTATCTCGAAATCTTTACCGACAGCATCCACTTTTAACAAGGTTTCAAGTGTGTTACCGCTTATTGAAGCATCTCTTACTGCTGCGCCAATTTCACCGTTAACAATTTCGTAACCTTCCTGTATGCCAACTTGGAATGTGCCGTCAAGATTAGCTTGACCGCCTCTGAAACTCTTGAAAAAGTATCCAGATTTGACGCCTTCTAAAAGTTCCTCGAACTTGTGGTCTCTGGGCGCCATGTAAGTGTTACGCATTCGAATGATAGGTTCTACACGGAAGTCCTCTGCTCGTGCGTTTCCTGTTGGTTGAGCGTTAAATTTGTGGGCTGTTTCCCGGTTATGCATAAGCCCCACGACGACGCCGTCTTTTATTAGCAATGTTTTCTGCGCTGGAACACCTTCATCGTCATATTTGAATGAGCCAAAAGCGCCTAGAACTGTGCCATCATCATAAAAGGTTACAAGGTCTGAGCCAATCTTTTTTCCCATTGCATTAAACAAGACGCCACCTGATAACGCTAAATCTGCCTCAGCAAGATGCCCAAAAGCCTCATGAACAAACACGCCCACCACGTTTGGACCTAACACGACTGGGGCTTTGACGCCTTTAAGCGATTTAGCTGACAACTGTGCAACTGCACGTTTTGCCACTGTTTCACCAATCATCTGTGGCGTTTGAGTGTCAAAGACTTCATAGCCTAAGGTGGAGCCGACTTCTTCACGGCTAAAAGTGAAAACTCCACTGCTTTGGGCTGACGCTGTGATTCTTGACCAAACATACATCTTGTCCTGCTGGATGCTTGAGCCTTCACTGTTAATAAAAAAACTCGAACCAGTTAAATCCAAGTAATCTACGGTACAGCTTTTAATTCTGCCATCATAATGCTGGATTGTTTTGTTTATTTCAGAGATGTCTTTTATTTTATCTTCCATTGCTATGTCCGAAGGATTCTTTTTTGCTTTAGCTTCAACATGGTCAGTAACAGTTTTGGCTGACGCAAGTTTAATCGGGTTTTTAAGGCGTTGACTTGCGGTTTTAGCCATCATGCACGCGTTTGAAACTGCCGCCAACAAAACATCATTTTCAAGCGAACCAACAGAAGCAAACCCCCATGCGCCATTAACTAACACGCGTAAAGCAACACCGTTTTCTATTCCCTGTTTAGCTGCTTCGACGCGTCCCTCTTTAACTGTTAGCATGGTCTTGTAAAGTTTCTGTGCTCTTGCCTCTGCATAGTTTGCTCCATATTTTTGTGAGGCTTCTTCAATGATTTTTGACAGAACTTCCAGCATACATAATCAGACCCTTTTGTCAGAGAAACATTTTAACTATTGAGTTTTGCGGGGATTAAATTGTTTTGTTTCCTACCGAGAAATTGTGTTGATTATTGTTGTTTGTTATGCTTCTATGTTGCCTATTGCATGTAATATTTTTGTTTGTATTGGTATTGCCCCGCTACTTAGGCAGTCTTCAAGTCCTTTAGAGAACAAATCTAGTTGTCCGCTGAACTGGTTAGGTTCAAGTTGGCAGTGGTCTTCTAAGTATTTGTATATGTAGAAGGTGCCTTTTTTTCCAAATACTTCGTTTAAAACGTTATCGATGATTTGGTTTATGGAATCGCTAATTTGTCTGTTACGTACTTCCATCTGTGACATTTATAGTCAGAATTCGAACTGCTGCTAAGCTAATAAGCGTTATCAATTAACTGTCAAACAGAAAAACACACGTTTCTCCATGCAAGTCCATGCCTACCAGAAATCCGACATATTCAACTGTTGTACACGTTTCACAGCAGGCTTAACCTTAGCCTGAGGTAAAGTGGGCGCATCCAAAACCAGTTGCCCATAAACCCCATCATAACCCGGAGTAACCTTAAGCGCACCCTCACGCACCTTAACAATAGTTTCCGCAAGCATGCCATCAACAACCGAAGCCAACGCCTCCCTAGAGGCATCAATAAGAACCGAGTACTCATCCCCAAACTTGCCAACCAACGCATAATACTTGCCCCAAACCGCTTGAGTAGACGGGGAATCAACCCCAAGCACAGTAGCAATAATCTCCGACAAAGGCAACAAATGCATAAAACTTGGAGCTCTTTCACGCTTAAAATCTGCGGGTCTATCCGCTAATTCTTCAACACGTTGCTCCACCCCTTTGGTTAAGCGCCTTCGACAAACTGGGCAGACGTTTCCAAACTTTATGGCTTCCTGCGGTGGATAAGACACTTTGCAGTTACGGTGCCCTGTCCAATGGTATTTACCATAAGCTGGGTCAGTTTCGATAGTGAACTTCAACCGTGCTGGATCGTTGGCTTTTATGGCGTCAATGATTTGGTTGTAAGTGAATTGTTCAAGTTCAAACACGTTTGCTTCTCTGCCGATTCTCCAAGGCCAAAAACTGTGACAGTCACTATTGGACAAAAGTGTGAAACGGTCCAGTTTACTAAGGCGCCAGTTCATTGCGGGATCAGAAGAAAGACCCGTTTCAAGAGCGTAAATGTGTTTTGTCATATCTTGATAGCAGTCATCAATACTGTCAAAACCGCTAAAGGCTCCAAAAAGGCTAAACCATGGAGTCCAAGCATGTGCAGGAAAAACCATGTTCCTATCTGAAACCGCCATAACTTGCTCAACAAGCTGCGGTGCGGTCATGTTTAAAGTTGGTCTGCCATCAGAAATTAAATCGCCAAAATGTGCCAGTCGTTCATTAATCTGTTCAACCGCTTCAATACTGGGGGACAGAATTACGTGGTGTATCTTTTTTGATTCGCCTTTGTAATCAAATATTGTGCAGACTTCTGTTGTAAGCATGAAGCGTGTTTGAGAGTTGGGGTTGCCTGCGATTCTAAATAATCCTGTGTCATTGTCAGGGGTTAAAGTTTGTTTTATTTCTCTTAGCCAGTCAGGATGGGTGAAGTCGCCTGTGCCTACCAGATTTAAGCCTTTGATTTTTGAGTACCGCCCAATTTCGGTGAGATTCATTTGGCTGCTTGTAGCTCGACTGTAACGGCCATGAATGTGCAGGTCAGCAATTACTCTCATTAAGCAAACATTTCCCCTTTTTGATGCTTGATACTTGTTAGGTGCTTTAGGGGTTAATAGAGTGGGTAATAGAAAAGCGTTGCTTAAGCGTTTAAAAGGTTTATTTAAAATGTTGCTTGTGCTCTGCTTTTTGAAGAGTTTGTTTTAATGCGCCAAGTGCCAAAGCATCCTTGATTAATCGTTCCAACACTTCGTAGTCGGAATGCTGCACTGTTATTTCTTTAGCATTTACATAGCAGCCGTTTTTTGCTTCGTTAACCCATTTTTCAAGTTCTTCATCAAAAATGCCTTTAGTCAAAATAGGCTTGCCGCCAAGCAGTCTAAAATCACAGTCAAGACAGTACTCAAAATCATACTCCATTTTTCTACCTTTGGAGTTGCCTTCACCAAAATACGTTAAATCATCCAGCTTGTTGAATAAAACGTCGTCAAATTCAATAAAGGTAACCCTTGTTTTCTTGATAACATGCTTATGACTCAAAACTGCAGCCTCTATTTTTACTGTTGAATGCATTTTAAATAAGGTTAACTTTCTAAGAAACGGTTTTGTGAGAACTGGCGTCTTAAGTGTAGTTTTGTAGTAAAGCTTTCAGGTCAACAAACAAATAAAAGCCTTAAAAAGATAAATAAAGTGAAACAAAATCGAACTTGACGAATTTTTGTAAGGTGAAATTTTTTATGAGTCAAATTAAAAGGTTTGAGCATGCCCGTTCTTCAGCACGTTTTTCTGTTACTGATTTTGGTGCTGTAGGTGATGGAGTTACTGATGATACTAAAGCATTTGAAGCTGCAATTTCAGCCGCGGAAGTTGCTGGCGGCGGTACAGTTGATTTTCAAAAGGGAATTTACAAGTGTATGGGTGTAAAGCCGAAAAGTTTGGTGACTCTGCAGGGAAGCGGTTGGGGTGAAACAATTCTTAAAGGTTTTAACAATCAAAGTGATCAGGCAATCATTGACGGAACTGGCTTTTATTCAGAAACCTCGCCTTTAACAGAATTTAACATTTATGATCTTGAAATTGACGGTAAAGACATGAATCGTTCAGGTTATCATTATAATCGGAAAGGTATAGGAAATCAATGGATGAAAAATTGTGTTTTCCACAATGTTTTTGTCCATGATACTCCTGCAACTGGTATTGGGACTGATTACATAATTAACGGGTATTTTGAGAGTTGTCTTGTTTCAAGGTGTGGAACCGCAGGTCAAGTCGGCAATGGCATCGGTAGCAACGGATTTGGGATAGGCGTGAGTGACGCCACAGAAGTTGTCGTGTTCAGCGGATGCCAAGCTATTGAGATTGCTAATAATGGGTTTACTTTGGAAGCTCAAATAACTCAAGGCGTCGGTTACGCGTCAATCACTGATTGTTATACAGAGAAATGTGGAAATTCAGGTTATTCAAACTCTGGTTCAAGAGGCGTAAGAATAGATGGCTGCACGGATAATGCAAGTAAATATGGTGTTTACATTAGTTCTAACGCAAACCAGCCTGGCGATCAAACGATTATTTCCAGTTCTCAATTTTTGAAGCAGTTAAGCCACGGGATATACTCAGACAAGGCTGAAAATAATTATCTTCAAGTAAGAGGTTCACTGTTTGAAGCATGCGGTGGCTGCGGAATAAACAGCATAGGCAGTTATTGCAGTTTTGTAGACAACAACTTCAAGGGTTGTAAAGCTGAAACTATACTGTGTAAACCTGCATCAGGCGCTATAGGAAAGGGTTACCTTATCGCGGATAATCTCATAACTGGCGGCGATTCTGTTGGCATAAAAATTGACCCTACAGACCGACTAATTACTGGGTTGCTTGTTAAAGGCAATTTAATAATGGATTGCAAAGGCGCTGGAATTCAAGCGTTATGTAAAGAGGGCGTTGAAACTGGCAATTACTCCGCCGCAGTTATAGAAGGCAACGTTTGCACTGGAAACAATACACCCCAAATAGATCTGGTGGGCTCATCAAAGAACCTGATAATCAGAAATAATGTCGCCTAATTTGCTAAAGTTGCTGTATAAATGCAGTAACTCGATTTTTTATGCATCAATCAGTATAATATAACAGGGTTGATTGTTTTGGGTTTAAATAGCGGATTCAACTTCAAAACAGACGATTCAGTTTTCGGTATTTCAAATGTTCAATCAGGCATATGTAAGCTTACAATAGGATACTTCTTAAGTGATACCCAACTTACTGTTTTACTGCCTGAATCCTGCTATTTTTGCCAAAAATCATCCAATTGCAGTAGAGAGTTTGGGGAACAGATAATTCGGAAACTAAACGAGAAAGACAAAGGAAAAGTAACTTACTTACTAAGATAAAAAAACTTTATTTCTGATTATTCTGAATTTGGGGACAACAGTTTTTTTAGTTTTTAGGCTGATTTTACTGTTATTTCTGCACCCATTTTCGCTTTGTATTTTTCTGCAGCGTTTCCCCTGTTGATGGCAATTTCCAGAAAACCGTGGCTGCCAATCAATGCCATTGTATCTTTAGGTTTAGTTTCGCCATAAGTTTTCTTGAGTTTTAGTTTCAATGGAGCGTCTTGAATTTTTATGCTTAAATTCTCGCTTGGTATATCAGCTTTTTTTAGGTTAGTTATTATGTTGCCAAAAGAATCCACATGCAGAACCCTGCAGAGTATACTGTCTTTTTCATGTTTAACCTGAACAAACTCTGGCCGTACTGGTTCATCAACTCTGGGACCAAACCTTGAAGGTTTAACACCTTTTTCGGTGTAAGCGGCTGCTGGTGCAAAAACGTCTCTGCCATGGAATGTACCAGAAATCTCAGAAAGCATAAACTTTGGGTTGGTTAACTCGTAAATGGCTATTATTCCTTGGCGTTCTGCCGCTAAAATCAGTAAACCATTGTCTGGTCCAATAAAATAGCCTTGTTTGGTTTTGATTATTAAGGCGCGTCTTTTTGTTCCAACACCGGGATCAACGACTGCAACGTGTATTGTTCCTTTTGGGAAGCATGGCGCTGCTGAAGCCAACATGAATGCACCTGTTTGGATGTTGAATTTGCTTATGTCGTGCGTAATATCCACTATCGTGGATGAAGGGTTAATGCTTAGGATTACTCCTTTCATTTGTGCAACGTAGGAGTCTGCAAGGCCAAAATCGCTTGTTAAAGTAATCAACCTATTTATCCTCCATGTACAACTGGAATAAACACTACTTCGTCCCCATCGGAAAGCAAAGTATCAAGCCCGTTTAGGACGCTTATTTCCCTATCATTTACAAGAATCAGAGCGTTAGTTTTGATGGTGCCGTCTGTTTGTTTGTCAATGATGCTTGTTTTTATTTCTGGTGCGTCTTGAACTAGTTTTTCGATTAGTTCTTTAAGGGAAAAGCTTGTTGAGTAATCTATTGTTATTTTGGGTTTTCCTGTTATGTGGCGTAAGGCACCGACAAATTTTACATTTACAGCCATTACTATCAGTTACTGCTCTTGTAAGAGAGAGATTAAGATAGTTATTTAAAAATTGTTTTGATTTCAAATTTTTATTGTTGATACTTTTCTTGAGTTAAAGTTTCAACAATATCAGTTGCAACGTTGACTAAAGTGTCAGCTTGTTTCATCATTGCATCGCTGTTAACTTCTTCAACCTGAGAAAGCGCTTGCACTGTACTTTCAAGTTCTATTAAAAATTTAAGGATTGAATCGTTGGTTTGAGGGTTTTTTGTTACCTCTTCTCTTAGAAGGATTTCAATAAAGGCAGGCTCGCCCAGACTGTAATATATTGCGTTTCGGGCTTTTCTTATAGCTTCCAAAACTAAGCTTGGCGCCATGTACGGCATTTTTTGGGCTGCTTCCAGTTCAGCTTTTGCTTCACGGAGATACCTAAATGCCCAGCCTTTGCGATATTGATCCATCATGAAGTTTCTTTCCAACAGGCTAAATTATTCTTCTTCTAAATCTTCATCTATGTCTACGTCAATTTCTGAACCGGTCTCTGATAACGCTACAGTTCTTGTAATGTAACCTGCAACTTTGTTTCTGACACGTATTGTTGTACCTGAAGTTAATGTGTCAACTAACTTTTTGTTATCATCAAAATTGCTTGTGAACTTGCTTGGAAAGCGTGTCATGAGTTCTTTGCCGATTCTCTTTATCTGTTCAGTTTTTACTTTTCCCAGTGAAATTCCTCCGATTATCAACGGTTTATGTTTTCTCCGACGCTTATAAGCGTAGAAGCAACGTTTCAATAGAATAGAGGCTTAATTTAAGCTTACGCCTTAATAACGGTTTTTAGGGAAAGAAAAAACGGTTTAGGCTGAATTGTCTTTAAGTTTAATGTCAAAGAACACTTCAAAGTTTTTAGCAATTTGCTCTGCGACGGCGTCAACTGTGATGTTTTTAATTTCTGCAACCGCTTCCACCACTGTTTTGATGTAGGAGGGTTTTGTAAGTTGCCCGTTGAATGGTTTCTTCCAGTAAGTTACTGGACCGTCCGTTTCTGTTAGCAGGTTGGTTAATGGTGCTTGCTTTACTACTTCACGGATGCCGTTTGAGTAAACGACTGGGGGTCCTTCAGTTATAAAGTAGCCTTGGTCTATTGCTTTGCTTAACGTTTCCATTGGATGACTAAACCAGTGAAGCAAAACGCGTTTCACTTTGTAGGACTGAAGCATTTCCACGATTTTGTCTGTTGTTCCGCGTGAGTGAATGATTACCGGAAGATCAAGTTTTTCAGCAAGGTGAAGCATCTTGTCAAAAACAAGCATCTGGTTTTCCCAAATAGTCTCATACTTGTAATCTAATCCGATTTCGCCAATTGCTACTATGCGCATTTTTTTGCTTTGTTCAAGTATGAAATCTATTGTTTCTTGTAGTTCGTCTTGTTTTAGGAAGTTGACATTCCATGGGTGGATGCCAAGGGCTGGATAAATGAGGTCAGGGTACTGTTCGGCAAGTTTTATGTCGTTTTGGCATGTTTTAAGGTCTACGGCATTTGTGACTAAGGCAGACATTTTGGCAGTTTTAGCGTCTGCTATTACTTCATCTAAGTGCCCGTTGTATTCTGTATCGGAAAGGTGAATATGTGCGTCAACTAGTTTCATTGTTGTCAGCGCCTAATAACAGCTCACCATTTTTATAACTTTTCTTATAGCACATTTACCCTTCAGCTAGAAGGGTATTTTAAAGAAATAATGCATAACAAAGGTTAAATATTGCTTTAATTAGAAAAAGAGGCTGCAGAGATGTCGTTATGACTGAATTAGAAATAGCTGTAGCCCCCATGCATAGATTATGCAAGAAAGCAGGAGCAGACCGCGTAAGTGAAGCAGCAGCAAAAGAACTCGCAAAAGCCCTAGAAGAAATCGGCGTAAAAATCGCCAAAGAAGCACTTGATTTTGCAATGCACGCAGGCAGAAAAACCATCAAATCCGAAGACATAGAAATTGCCGCCAAAAAAGTCATGGGAAAGTAAGGTAACGTTCACAAATTAACCATTTTCCCTTCTTCTTTCTTTTTTGTAACTGCATTGTAGAAAATTCAACATACTAATGACTTGTTTTTCAACCAATAGCACCTACCCCCCTTAGGTTTCTGCATACAGTTTCTAATAGCATCCAAATAGGTTGGTGGATGCGTAGTGTTTTTCTGCTTTTCCTCTATTTAGCTGGTTAGCGACGATTTTTAGGAATTCTTAAATCTAAATCCTGTCAGTGCTTACTTTTTGAATGTATGATGAGATTCACAATTGTTGCCGCTACTATTGCAATTGCGCTTATCTTCGGCGGGTTCTCTAAAGTGCCCTTTTCAGACTCAGGCCTATTTCCTGCGCCCATTATACAGGTAGCTAATGGACAACCTCTAACAACACCTGTGCTTCTTTGGAATTATACCGTTGGACACCCTATGTTTTCTCTGGTGCTTTCTAACGGTGTAGTTTATGTCTGCTCAAACAACAATGTTTACGCTTTTAATGCTAGCAATGGCTTGCAGTTTTGGAAGTTTGCTACATATCAACCAACAGAGGCACCGTCTGCTGTGTTCAATGATATTGTGTACATAGGCGGTTGGAACTATGTTTCAGCTTTAAACGCCAAAACTGGTACCCAACTCTGGCTTTTCTCACATACAAAAGGCGCCATTGATTATACGACACCAATTGTTGCTGATAACACGGTTTACTTTGGCGCCCAAGCAGACCTTTTACAAGTTGGCTATGTTTGGGTTCTACAACAAACCATGCAGAAAGCGTGTTTGTTCCCGGTTGAACCTCATAAATGTCGCTACTGAAAACTACATAGCTGTTTTGATAAGCCGTATTATTTAACGGAAAATTAAAGATGAATTAACTTAATGAGGCATAGTTTTCGAGGTAACAGGGAATTCTATGGTTTCGCCTGGATAAAGGCGTAAGCTTGAATCAAACCCTAAAACTTCAAGAGTTTCTTTAACTTTAACTGGCACTGTTTAAGGTATTATCGCTGCATAGACGCCCATAATTCCAGTGCCTGCTAAAAGCAAAGTCAGAATAATTAGAAGCTTTGAAGCAGTTAAAAGAAAATAAATAAAATTAAAAAGTTGGGCAGTAACTTGTGGTTACTGTTTTGCTGCTGCTTTGCGTTTGTTGTATTCTGCAACGTAGGCTTCTAGAGCGTCGTTCTTTTGTAGGAAGCTGCCGTATTGGAGTAAGGCTTTCATTGCGTGGGCTGCGTCTTCTGGTGAAGAGTAAGAGGGCAATCCAAGGCGGTCAAAGTGGCTTCTTGTGTAGAGTGCCATTTCGGTTTCGCCGATGTCGCATGCAACTATTGGTTTGTCATATTTTGCTGCGATTTCTGCAACGCCTGTAATGTATTTTTCTTGTAAGCCGGGCATGTGGTGTAAGCCGAGGAAGATGATGCCGCAGATTGTTGGTTCTTGGAACATTAGGTCAGCTGCAGCAATGAATTGGTCATCAGTGACGCTGCCGGTTAAGTCAACTGGGTTGTGGGTTGCTGAAATTTTAAGGATTGTACCGTTTTCTTTGAGTTCCTCAAACTTTGCAATGGTTGGTTCAGAGAATTTGTTAACAGTTAAACCAACAATTTCACATTCGTCAACACACATGACACCTGGACCACCTGCATCAGTTAAGATACCAATGTTTGAACCGACAGAGGGCTTCATGGATGCTAATGCTTTGCCGATATCAAAGAATTCATTCATGTTCTTTGCACGGATAACACCTGTCTTGTCAAAGGCTGCATCATAAATCTTGTCTGCACCTGCAATTGCGCCGGTGTGTGAAGCTGCTGCACGTGCGCCTGCTTCAGATTTGCCTGACTTGATGACAACGACTGGTTTCTTAAGGGTAACTTTCTTTGCAATCCGCAGGAAATCTTTGCCTGACTTGATGTCTTCAAGGTAAATGAGGACAACGTGTGTTTCTTCATCTTCAAGTAAGTATTCCAAAATGTCTGATTCGGAAGTGTCACATTTGTTTCCGAAACTTACGAATTTAGATACACCCATCTGGCGACCTGTAAGGTAGTCAAGGGCAGCAGAGCCGAAAGCGCCGCTTTGAGTAATCATTGCAATGTTTCCAGGCATTGGACGTGGAGTAGCGACAACTTCTTTGCCGGTGGATAATTTTTTGATTTCTGGCAAAAAGAGGCTGTCTACACCAGTTTTAGCGTAAAATACACCAAGACAGTTAGGACCAAGCACACGGATACCATGTTTCTTGGCAACAGCGATTACTTCTTCTTCAGCCTTGTGGTTTCCTACTTCTTTGAAACCAGCGCTAATGATAACTGCTGCTTTAGTGTTTTTGCCGCCGGCTTCTTCTAAGACGCCTGCAACGGCACCTGTTGGAACAATAATAACAACTAAGTCCACATCGCCTGGGACTTTGCTTAATGTTTCGTAACATTTGAAACCTAAAATTTCTTCTTCTTTTGGATTAATTGGATAAAGTTCGCCTTTAAAGACGCCTCGTAGCTTGTTTGTTGCAAAGTTTTTGAAAATGACGGCGCCTGCTTTTCCTTCTTTCTTTGTTGCGCCAATGACTGCTACTGAGCGAGGATTAAAGAACGCATCTAATTTTTGTATTGCTTCTTCCATGGTGAACATCCCGGTCTTGCTAAAAGTCAAAAGTCTTATTTTTATGTCTTACTATGCAAAAAACAATTCTACCACAAACAATGTTGAATCTTCCAATAATTATCCCATGGTTCATTGCAACGTTATGTCTTTCTGATAATAACTATAGGTTTATGTTCAATCTGCGCAAGCATACCCCACGTGACACCGTTAACCGGCACTTTGAAGCGGGAAGCCATATCCCACACCGTAGCCCCTGACCCTGCACCACGCGCCCGATCAGCAATATTAGCAACCGTTAAAGCTTCAGCCGCCCCCAACTGGCATCCTGCAACAGCAAGCGGCGTAGAACTCTTACGCAACCTCAAAAACTTGGCAACAACATACACAAACAACGGAAAACGGCTAAACGAATAAATCCCCTTAAATGGACTTGGGCGGGGAGTAAAAAAAAAGTTTCTACAAAGATAAGTTTTGTCAGTATCAACAATCACAACAAAAACCCGCTTACCCAAACGGACAAAAATTTCCCTGCAAATCAACTCTGCAACCACTGGAGCATCTTTTAAGGGTAAACTAACCAGCGAATAAGGCAGATTCGACCCATCAATGGCACCCTCAGAACCAAACAGGAGCGCCTGACCCAAACCTGCACGCTCCAAAGCAACCTGCTTATGTTTGCTTCCCGACTCAGTGGGGTACTGCCGCAACCGCTTCAGCAGACGCTGCCCAAAATGACACAAGATGCCCAAAGGATAACCCCAAATTTTACGCATCCAAAACCCCCCAAGAAACCTTGCATTGGCTCCCGCCGTGACTTTGCTTTCGTCCAATACGTTGCCCAGTGCTGTTGAGATTGCTTTTTCGGAAACAATGATAAAGTCGCCGTCTTTGATTTTGCCTGTTGTTGCTTTAACTATGCTGGTTAGGTAATCAGTTTTGGGTTTCCAGAATCGGGTGGTGATTGGCAATGCTTTGTATTTTGTCATTAAAGGGCACTGTGATTAACCCAAGATTAAGGTTGCCAGTAAATAAATACTAAACACAAAGCAACGCCTTGACAGGCCATTAGTCAGAGTTTCTGCAGAGTGTCGTTGCAGTTTGCCAACGGTCCTGCCAAGGCAATCTATACTGATGTAAGGTAGCCGCCAAGCTAATTACAAAGGAACGGTAGTCTTTTTTAGAAAATAAAATTTGCACACATAAAATATATAGAATATAGTTTGGGCTGTTTGCCTACGGGGTTATCTGGTTTCTATTTTGGCAAAAACTAAATGCAAACTGCGCTTATCGGTATGTTGGAGAGGAGAAGGCTAGAAAACAGGAGGTCATAGCAGGAGTCTATGGCTTTCCCACACTTTTTAGTCAAGTTTTCTTGATTTGCCAAATTTTCCAAGCAACTACAAGCCAACTAAAAAGAGTCGGCACTATTAGTATGCCTGTCTGGATTATATAGTGATAGTACTGCTGGTCTGCTTGGTTTAATGGAATGATTATTTGGCTTTGGAGTCCTGTTTCTGTTTTTGGCCAAGGAAAAAAATCGTAACCAGGCGTAGGCCAATTAAGGATGCCATCAATTTCAAGAACTCGTGAAGCAACAAGGTGGGCGCATGCAGTGTATACGGAAAAAATCAATGCAAACGCAACTAAAATGGCTAAAATTAATAGGGCTTTTTTGTGGGCATTCAATTTTATCGTTCAATCATTCGATTGATAGCGTTTTTAGTTTTTTGCTCCTTAGACTAAATAGGGCTATATTATCTTTCAAAGAGGGCGACTAATTATCAGAAGTTAACAAAGTTTATTATAATAAAAACGGTCAATCGTATATTTCAAGGCAAAAAAGGGATGTTAACGGTTGAAAGCCTTTCCAAACATGCCAACAAAACGATTTACCGTTTTCGAAACCTTCTCCTTTCTCCTCGAATAACGGAAATGTTTAGAAAAGCCAACAAACAGAAACTGCCTTTTTTAGCTTTTTTTAATAAAAGTTGTTGGTAGCGGGGAATAGATTTGAACTATCGATCTCTGGGTTATGAGCCCAGCGGGTTAATCCTGGCTACCCCACCCCGCTACGAATGGTGCAAACAGTTTTTGTTTTTGCAGT
The DNA here is from genome assembly GCA_050108115.1 of Bathyarchaeia archaeon. GTDB lineage: Archaea > Thermoproteota > Bathyarchaeia > Bathyarchaeales > Bathycorpusculaceae > Bathycorpusculum. The sequence continues at coordinate 1,699,811 of JBNIDP010000001.1, forward strand.
CTATTAAACTTAGTTGTCAAGTATTAATAGTTTCGTTTCAACAGCGCGGCAAAAGCATTTTAGTATGGACAATATTTAGGTTGAGCAGGGCAGTCTTATGGATAAACCATACTTACGCGTGCTTTCAAACCCGCCACTTGAAAACCCAATCTTTGTTCAAGGCCTTCCAGGTTTTGGAAACGTCGGCAGAATAGCAGCACATTTGCTAGTAAAGTTTTTTGAAGCCAAACCATTTGCAGAACTTTATGCACCATCATTTCCAGATTACATTTCAATAACTTCCAAAGGTGTTGCACACCTGCCAAAATACGACTTCTACTATGCACCAATGGAAAAAAACAACCTCATCATCATGAGCGGCGAAATCCAACCCTCCTTTGACGACGTTGTAGCACATTACACAGTTTGTGAAGAAGTTCTAAATTTTGCTGAATCTTTAGGCTGCAAATTTATAATAACCATGGGCGGCGTTCCAATCACCGAGGACAAGACGGAAGTTTTCGTTGCCGCAACTTCAAATCGGCTTGCAGCAGATTTCATGGAGAAAGGCGGGGTTATTTACAGCAAAGGCAAAATCGTTGGCGGCACAGGCTTGACTTTAGCACTTGCCAAAGAGCGTAATCTTGACGGAGTTTGCCTGTTGGGAACTACTTTGGGTTTTAAGGCTGACCGTGAAGCGGGCTTTTTAGTTTTCAAATTCCTGATGAAGGCTTTGGGAAAAGAGATAAAAGAGGGGCTAAAAGAAGACATTACACCGGAACAATAACTGTTTTTGGTGTTCTAAATGTCAGAAAGCAGTCAGGTTAATTCTAAATTTTTACGTGTTTTTCTTATAATGATTATGGCAATTTTTGTTTTTGTTGGACCAACTTATCTGCCGCTGATTCTAAATGAACTCTTAGGTCTTAGTTTCTCTTTATCGGTGATTGTTGGGTTTATTGTTTTTTTAATCGGCATTTTTGATTTGCTGTTTCTTGCCAGAAAGAAAGTGATTACATAAGTTTTGTAAGTTAAGTTTTGCCTCAGATACCCTAGGGTGCATCATCAAATCAGCTTTTAAGATTCTTCATCGGCGTCCTGTTAAGGAGTCGCGTATTTTATTAAGTATTCTTTTAATGTTAATACATGTTAGTTTTTTAGTTGTTAAAAATACATAAAGCATATTAGGTATGACTTCAGCAATAACGGATATGCCGTCAAGCAGGAAAACGCTAGAACCACAAGCAGAACGTAGCGAAGAAACAAAAAGAACAACCATCATACTGGAAAAAGATGAACGCGACTTCATCGACCGCCTAATCCGAGAAGGCAAAGAACCAGGAATCAAACCATTAATCTCCAAAATGCTTGACGTCTACCGTAGCATGATGATTTATGATTGGCGCTTCCCAGGAGAATACTACTGCGGCATAAGCAGAATCGCCTTTGTAAACGTAGAATTACTCAACATACTAATCCAAAACATTCCAAAAGAAAAATGGCACGATATCGGCAAAAAAATGGGAGACGCCCTAAAAGTGTCTATGGAAACCACCCTCGGCGTTGACGCTTCTAATCAGGAAAATTGGGAAGCAGTATTCACTAGGCTACGTGTCCAAGGTTTTGGCGATTTTTACCGCAAAGACAAGTACCTACTTCTTAAAACGCCATTTCTCAATGACGCACCACTTTGGGAAGGCATAATGGAAGGCCTATTTGGAATTAAGTTGGATACAAAAAATTCAGTTCCGCCGCTTGTTTTCGAAATAAAAAACGCAACTCAAAGTCACTAGTCTCGTTCTTGTTTTTGAATAGTTAAATATTCGTGGAAACAGGTTTATATGCAAGAAACCTGCTAAGGTGTCATTGAGTGATATATGATGAGGGATTGTGTTCATACAAGGCGATTGCCTTCATTTTGCTTAAAAGCAAAAGCCCCAACATAAACAGTTTACCGTTTTGTTATTTTGAATTAGACGCAATCTTTCCCGGAAACATTTTGTCACTAAACCAAAACCCGTTTAGGGTACTCTCTAAAATTTAGGTGAAAAAATTTATGGATAAAATAAAATTTGCCATCCCAAAAGGCTCTCTACAAAAAGCAACCTCAGACTTCTTTGATAAATCAGGATACAAACTAGGTTCAATGGACCGCACATACCGCCCATCATTTAATGACCCACAAATCGAAATCAAAGTTTTAAGACCCCAAGAAATTCCAGTGTTTGTAAGCGAAGGCCTACAAGACATAGGCATCACTGGCGAAGACTGGGTAAAAGAAAACCGTGCAGACGTAGAAATCCTCCAAAACTTGGAGTACGGCAAAATCCGTTTAGTCATAGCTGTTCCCAAAGACGTTGTCCAAAAAGACATGAACGAGTACATGGAGTACATTTGGAGCCAAGGCAAAAACTTCCGCGTCAGCACTGAATACCTAAACATCGCCTCAGACTACCTTAAAGCACAACCAAACTACAAGAAACGGTTCGGCGACCAAGACCCAATCATGGTTACACCATGGTGGAGAAAAGGCGACAACGCAAAAGCAAAAATCTTCTTATCCTTTGGCGCAACTGAAGCAAAACCACCAGAAAACTCGGACTGCATCATGGACGTAACCGAAACAGGCACCACACTTGAAGCAAACAACCTAAAAATAATTGACACCGTTCTACGTTCAGCAGCCACCTTGATTGCTAACAAAAAAGCGCTTGAAGACCCAGAAAAACGCGAAAAAATCTACGACGTAGTCGCTTTGCTTAAGGGTGTTGTAGATGGACAAAAACGCATACACATCTTTGTAAACGTCAAAAAAGAGAATCTGCAAACTTTGCTCACAGAGTTGCCCGCATTAAAGAACCCAACAATTTCGCCTCTTGCAGATGAAACATGGGTTAGCGTAAACACTGTTATCGAGAAAAACTGCCTAATTGAGCTCTTACCAAAAATCCGCAAAATCGCGCAAGGTTTAGTGGTATATGAGCCACGGCAGGTTTTAGCGCTAGATGAGATAGCGCGGAGAAACGAATGCCAATGCAAACCAGAATAGTTAAGCAGTGGACAGCCCAAACGTTACCCTCCGACTGGTTTAAGCGGCAACAGGCAGACCAAAAAGCCACCGCCCAGTTGGAAGAAAACGTTAAAGCAATAATTAGCCAAGTGCGCCAAAACGGTGATGCGGCGCTTATTGGATTTGCAGAGAAATTCGACAGAGCCAAACTTACACCTCAAACCCTCAAAGCATCGGCAGATGAAATCAAGGAAGCCTACAGCAAAGTAACACAACAGCAAATTAGTGCGTTGCAGTTCATGAAGCAACGGGTCGAAAGCTACCAAAAACAGCAGCTACAGCAGGCAATCCAAACTAACATTGACGGCATCGCAATTCAAACTGTTCTTTGTCCTCTTGAAAGCGTTGGCTGCTATGTGCCGGGCGGTCAAGCGGCTTATCCAAGCACAGTTGTTATGACTGCGGTTCCAGCCAAAGTCGCCGGTGTTCCGCGGATTGTTGTTGTTTCACCCTCAAACGCAGAGGGCAAAGTTAACGCGTTAGTTCTTGTCGCCGCTGACATTTGTGGTGTAGATGAAGTTTACAAAGTTGGCGGGGCTCAAGCAGTTGCAGCCTTAGCATATGGCACAGAAACAATTAAGCAAGTTCGCAAGATTGTTGGTCCCGGAAGCAAATACGTTACAGCCGCCAAAGGGCTGGTTTCCACTGACATTGCAATTGACATGCCAGCTGGCCCAAGCGAAGTACTAATTTTAGCAGACGAAACCGCTGATGCGCGGTTGGTGGCGTTTGACATGATTTCGCAGGCTGAGCACGGAACCGACAGCGTCGCAGGTCTAATCACGACGTCAGAAAAATTGGCAGAAGATGTTCAGAAGAAATTAGCAGAAATTACCGCTTTAACCGAGCGAAGCGAAAAAATTTCAGAATCACTTGCCAAATATGGCTTCATAATCACATGTAAAAATATAGAAGAAATGGTTGAGCTGTCTAATCAGTTTGCACCCGAACACTTAGAAGTTATGACTAAAAACGCCAGAGAACTTTCAGGCAAACTTGTTGCGGGCTTAATCCTTCTTGGACCTTACAGTCCTGTGCCGCTTAGCGATTACGCAAGTGGAACCAACCACGTATTGCCGACGGGAACGTTTGCCCAGTCGTTCTCAGCATTGTCAGTGTTTGATTATTCACGCAGAGTCAGTATCGTTGAATGTTCTAAGGTTGGATTAGAGAAAGTTAGGGAAAACGTGAAAATACTCACAGACACAGAGAACCTGCCCAATCACTATAAGGCAATAAACGCGAGGTTCCAGCAATGAGTGAATCTTACCGTAAATGGATAGAACAGAAAAAATTGAAACTGCAAGCTATCGACTGTTACTCGGCAGGTGTTACGCCCGAGGGGTTAGCAAAGCGGTTGGGCGTTGACATGTCAAAGATTGTTAAGTTGAACTTTAACGAGAACCTTTTTGTTGACCGTAGTCGCCAGACGCCACTAATTAAGGAGGTAGCTGATGAGATTGACCTGCGCATGTACCCAGAGGACGAAGTGCCTAAACTAATTAAAAAAGTCGCAGAGTACATGGGTGTTCCCGAAGGTTACGTAGTCATCGGCAACGCTGGCGACGAACTGCTTGACCGTATGATACGCCTATTTGTGGAAAAAGGCGACGTCGCCGTCTCATTCACACCCTCATTTGCAATTCCAAGGCTCTGCGTGAAACGTCAAGAAGGCGAATACGTAACAGTGCCACTGAAAGCTGATTTCCAGCTTGACGTACCAGCAATGCTCTCATTGTTCTCAGAAAAAACACGGCTGCTCTATTTGTGCTCACCAAACAATCCAACCAGCAACCAAATGAAACCCGAAGACATCGAAACCCTTGCCAAAGCGTTCCCAGGCATAGTTATTGTGGATGAAGCGTACGGCGAGTTTGCAGACTACTCGTTTGTGCCACGCATCCGCGAGTTCCCAAACATGATTGTACTTCGGACATTCTCCAAAGCCTTTGGACTTGCCATGCTCCGATTGGGCTATGCTGTTGCTAACCCTGAACTTGCAAAAATATTGACAGAAAAAGCTCCCTTGCCCTACCCAGTAAGCGGCTTTACCATCCGAATGGGCATAAAAATGCTGGAAAACATGGATATTATGCAGTCAGCTGTTGCAGCCTTGAAGGCAGAGCGGGGAAAACTCATAAAGGCACTTAACCAAATAGAAGGCATAGAGGCGTTTGATTCGCAAGCTGACTTCGTGCTCATTAACACAAAGATGCCAGCGGATGTCGTGTATGAAGAGTTGCTGAAGCGTGGCGTTATGCTAAAGAAGTGGGGCAAACTGCTACAATATGATAGCTGTTTCCGTGTAACTGTTGGTTTGCCTGAAATGAACGCTAAACTGATCGAGTCATTAAAACAAATAGTTGAGGAATAAAAATGCGGGCTGAAGAAGTTTACCGTAAAACCAAAGAAACTGAAGTAAAAGCAAAAGTTAACCTTGACGGTGAAGGCAAAGCAGCTATTGATTCAGGCGTGCCTTTTCTTGACCACATATTAACAAGCCTTGCCACACACAGCTTAATCGACATAGAAGCCTCTGTGAAAGGCGACCTTGTGCACCACTGTGTAGAAGACTTAGCCATTGGCTTAGGTGAAGCCCTAAACAAAGCCTTAGGCACACGAGTGGGCATAGCACGTTTTGGCAACGCAACTGCACCAATGGATTGCTCACTGGCTTTAGCTGCCGTTGACCTGGTTAAGCGACCGTACTTCAAAATTGACCTAAAACTAAAAGGAAGAAAAATTGAAGAAATGCAAACCGAAGACATCAACCACTTCTACGAATCCTTGACCAACTCACTGCAAGCTAACGTGCACATGTTTGTAATGTACGGCAGCAACGACCACCACAAAGCAGAAGCCGCAACTAAAGCGTTAGCTCTGTCCCTGCGTCAAGCAGTAGCGATTGATCCAAGACGCAAAGGCGTACCAAGCTCCAAAGGAGTAATCTAAAGTGGCAAAAGCAGTCATATTCGATTACGGTGTAGGCAACCTGTTAAGCCTAAAATGTGCACTCGAAAAAGCGGGTTTAGAGGTTTCTATCGGAACAACCGCAAACGAGTTAGCGAAAGCTGACGCCATCGCGCTGCCTGGTGTGGGCAGTTTTACGCCTGCAGCAGAAAAACTTGAATGCGTAAAGGAAGTTATCCAAACCAAAGTTTCAGAAGGAACTCCACTGCTGGGCATTTGTCTTGGGTTGCAGCTTTTCTTTGAAGAAAGCCAAGAAGGTCCAGGAGCAGGTTTAGGCTTTTTTAAAGGCAAAATCGTGCGTTTACAGGGTAACTTAAAGATTCCTCATATGGGATGGAACACAATAAACATCACCAAGTCGTGTGAGCTTTTTGACGGCATAAAAGAAGACACATACGTCTATTTCGTGCACTCACTTTACCCAGCACCAACTGACGAAAGTATTGTTTGCACTAAAACTACTTACGGCACTACTTTTGCGTCCTCAGTAGCAGGTAAAAACGTGTATGGCACACAGTTTCACCCAGAAAAATCAGGCGACGTAGGCTTGCAGATTCTACGTAACTTCGCCAAAATAGTGAAGAGGTAAAAAAGATGCAGTTAATTCCAGCAATAGATTTAATGAACAGCAAAATTGTGCGTTTAACACAGGGAGAAGCCAAAACCGCTAAAATCTATGAACAATATGGCGGACCAGTTGAAACCGCGAAACGTTGGGTTGAAGAAGGCGCAGGTAAACTCCACATTATTGACCTTGACGCAGCGTTTGGAAAAGGCAACAATCATGCAATCATCACTGAAATCTCCAAAAACATCAAACTACCAATTCAGGTCGGTGGAGGCATCCGCAGCTTCGAAGTTGCAGAGAAACTCTTCAACACTGGCATAACACAAGTTATGCTTGGCTCATTAGCGTTTAAAGACTTTTCAGTAATCACCCGTCTGCAAGACAAGTTTGGAAAAGAATCCGTCGTTGTTGCTCTTGATAACAAGAACGGGTGGGTTATGATTGATGGTTGGCGAACAGCAACAGATATGACCTTGCAGGATGCATTAGATAAGTTTGTTGAGCTTGGCGTTCAAAGATTCCTGATAACCTCAATTACCCACGACGGTTTGCTTAGTGGACCAGACCTTGAAACCCTTGAGGATGCAGTAAAGTGTTCAGGCGCAAAAATTTTGGCGGCAGGTGGAATAGGCAGCATTGATGACCTTGCAAACCTTAAAAAAATCGGCGTAGAAGGCGCCGTGATTGGCAAAGCCCTTTATGAAGGCCGATTTACATTAAAAGAAGCCATACAAAAAATAGGAGACTAAACTGTGCCGCTAGCAAAACGTATCGTTCCCTGCCTGGATGTTGACCACGGAAAAGTAGTAAAAGGCATCAACTTTCTTCAACTCAAAAAGGCTGGTGACCCAGTTGAAATGGCAAAACGCTACAGCGACGAAGGCGCCGACGAACTTGTCTTTCTTGACATAACGGCTTCCAGTGAGAAGCGTGACATTATGAGGCAATACGTCGAAGGCGTAGCTAGAGCCATAAGCATCCCCTTCACGGTAGGCGGTGGAATCCGCAACGTTGCAGACGCCAGAAACGTTCTTTGCAGTGGAGCGGACAAAGTATCCGTTAACACAGCCGCTGTTGAGAACCCAAAAGTAATTACAGAGTTGGCAGACGTTTTTGGTCAGCAATGTGTAGTTGTTGCTATTGATGCTAAACGTAACCGTACTCCAACTGAGGGCAAAATTACGGTGCAAACAAGTGAAGGACCTGTATGGTTTGAGGTTAACACCTATGGGGGTAGAAAACCCACGGGCATTGACGCAGTTGCTTGGGCGCTACAAGCTGAACGGTTAGGTGCAGGCGAATTCCTTGTCACGTCCATGGATAAGGATGGCACGGAAAGCGGTTTTGATATTGAACTTACCAGAGCCATTTCGGAACGTGTCCATGTTCCAGTCATAGCCAGTGGAGGCGCAGGAGTACCTCAACACTTCGTTGACGTCTTCACCGAGGGCAAAGCGGATGCGGCGTTGGCTGCTTCAGTGTTTCACTATAACAAGTACCCTGTTCCAATGCTCAAAGATTACTTGCGTAAGGCGGGGGTGACAATAAGACAATGACAACAGAAGAATTACTCTCAAAACTTGATTTCGCAAAAGGCAACGGTTTAATCCCAGTTGTAGTTCAAGACGTAAACACAAAAACCGTTCTAATGCTGGCATACGCTAACAAAGAAGCACTTGACTTGACCCTGAAAACAGGCAAAGCAACCTACTGGAGCCGTTCACGTAACGAAATTTGGGTTAAAGGCGAAACATCTGGGCACACTCAAAAAATTGTTGAAGTTTCAACTGACTGCGACTACGACACTCTACTATACATTGTTGAGCAGAAAGATAACGCATGCCACACTGGCGCGTATAGTTGCTTCTTTAACAAACTAAAGTAACCAGTTTTGGCACTTTGCCCCTACACTATTTTTTAAGCAAAAATTTTTAACATGTTAATGACTGATTTTTCAACCATTAACACGTAACCCCCCTGTGTTTCTGCATATAGTTTCTAATATGCTGCTATTAGGAGGCAAATAGTTTAACGGTGCTTAAGTGTGGTAGGTTTTATATGTTATATGCACATGTGATTGCCTGTAATGATGATATAATGGGCAAACTAAAACAGGCGTTAATCGTTTTGTTTATCTTGCTTGTTTTAGTTCAATCGACATTGTTAGTTTCCGCTCAATCAGTTAACAGTAACCTGACGAATGAATGGACAATGTTTCGCCAAAACCCAGACCACACAGGTTTTGTAAGCGGTAATGAATCACCTAACTCTGCAACACTACTTTGGAGGTACCCGACAAACCGTGGAATCCAATCATCTCCCGCTGTGGCAAATGGATGCCTTTTCGTTGGTTCCCGAGACAGCCAAGTTTACTGCCTTAACATTTCAACTGGAATGCCTATTTGGAGGCGTCCGTTAGGTTGGGAAGTTTGGTCTTCGCCAGCTATCGATAATGAACGAGTTTATGTCGGGGTGGACGACGGCACCTTTTACGCTTTAAACATCACCAATGGAGAAACTGTTTGGAGGACACCAATTGGACAAGGTGCATTGAGGTCTTCACCAACGCTTGTGGATGGCAAAATTTATGTTGGTTCAGGAAGTGGTGGACTTTACTGCTTAGACGCTGTTGATGGACAAGTTGTTTGGGTTGCACCAACGGGTTTGCAGGTTTCTTCTTCTCCTGCTGTTTCGGGGGGCGTGGCGTATTTTGCTTGTGATGATTATGATGTTTATGCAGTTAATGCTTCAACAGGTGATATGCTTTGGAATAGACACACGGGTAGCGTGCAATCTTCACCGAGCATAAATGATGGAAAAGTGTATATTGGTTCAATTGATGGTTACTTGTTCTGCCTGAACGCAACTAACGGCGAAATCGTTTGGCAGTACCAAACAGATGACAAGTGCCAAGTAAATTCTTCTCCTGCTCTCGCCTATGGACAGGTTTATGTTGGTTCATACAGTGGCAGCTTATACTGCGTTAACGCTTCCAGTGGCATTTTAGTTTGGAAAGCTCAAACAGGCTACTGGATAATATCATCTCCAACTGTTGCCGACGCCAACGTGTATGTAGGTTCAGAAGACCATGGCATTTATTGTTTTGACGCTTTTACAGGGCAGCAGAAATGGCGTTACGAAACAGGCAGCATAGTGGAATCCTCACCAACAGTAGTGAACAACACACTTTTTGTTGGTTCAGAAGACTACATTATCTACGCTTTCGCCCTAACAAATCAAAACACACCTGTACCGCAAGAAAAGGCTGGTTTAAACTTTAACATAATCATTTTTGACGTTATTGCAGTTGCTGTAGTTGCTGGAGTAATCACGACACTTGCTGTAGTTTCTTATCGAGACCACAAAAACAACCCGAACAGTAAACAAGCAGGAATAGCTGGTAAGCAGTCTTGGATTAAGGCACATATTGATTTGATGTGCATTTTGGTGATTTTAGTGTTTTCAGTCGTGTTTTTTGTTTTTTTAGGTAATGGAGCTTTGTGGGCGGCTGATGAGCAGACTTATTCACAGTGGGCTTTTCATATGACTAAGTCTGGAGATTATTTGACGCCATGGTGTTTTGGGCAAATTAATTTTTGGATTGCAAAACCGCCCTTGTACATGTGGCTGATGTCACTTTCTTACCAAATCTTTGGGTTTAGCAACTTCTCGACTAGGTTAATCAGCCCAATTTTTGGCATCTTAGCAATGGTAATCGTGTATTACTTGGGAAAAATGCTTTACAACCAAAAAACAGGGTTCTCTGCTTCATTGATTCTGGGCACTTTTGCAACTTTTCTCATTTTTTCCCGACAAGCCATGACCGATGTTATGTCGGTTCTCTTTATTACTGCAGGAATCTATTTTGTTCTTGCAAGCGATAACGGCAAAAGAGCAAACTGGTATGCCACTCTGGCAGGCGTCTTTTTTGGTTTGGCATTGATGACCAAACAGGTTCAAGCATTTCTTTTACCTATGATTGTTATAATCTATTTCCTGATAACTAAAAAGAGTCTAAAATTTTTGTTCACAAAGCGATTTGCCTTGTTTATCGGTGTTGGATTGTTGATTTTTGTGCCTTGGGTAATCTACATGATGCTACAGTTTGGCCCAATTTTCAGCGAATGGTACTTCATGTATAGCGGTGTTGTCCGTGCAACCAACCCAATCGAGGGGCATAACGGAGGCATACTTTATTACTTAACGTATTTAGTCACACAGGAGAACCCAGTTTGGGTAGCAGCCTTACCGTTTGCCATTGGCTTTAGCGCATACGCAGCAGTTAAGCGGTCCAAACCTGACACGTTGCTAATTGTCTGGATAGCTATTGTGTTGGGGCTGTTTACGTTTGCACAAACCAAAATTTATTGGTACATTTTACCAGCTTTTCCAGCATTTGCTCTTGCAATAGGCAACATGTTTGTGAAGCTGTCAGAAAAAATTCAGCAGAAAAAAACACAAAGCCCTAAAGATGCGTTCAATGTTTTAAAGCAATGACAAGATTCCAAGGTGAACCAGACTTTCTTATTGCTTTAACCAAAAAGCCTGCAGCTCCAAGCAGTTCTCGAAGTTCATTAAGCTTGAGCAGTTTGACATGTGTTTTAGCGATTATTTCCGCATTTTCAACTTCGAATTTACCATCTTTAATTATTTCACTGATAACAAGCAGTTTTCCCTCTGGCTTGAGCACCCGGTTTATTTCACAGAAAGCTTTGGGTAAGTCAGGCCAGAAATAGATGGTTTCAATCGCTGTAACCAAATCAAAAAAACCGTTTGGAAAACTTTGGGCGTCAACTGAAGCTTGGATAAACTGTATTTTGCCCTGAGATGCAAGCTGCAAATTTTGCTTCTTGGAAAAGTCAACCATGTCACGTGAGTAGTCTATACCGAATACTTGTCCTTTGAAAGATAAGTTTGCCAGTTTGCCAACAGTTCTGCCTCCACCTACACCCACATCTAGAATTGTAAAGTTTGGTTCTATTTTGATGTGGCTTAAGCCCCAATCGGTTAGTTGGTCATGTTCTTTGTTCATTCTTGCAGCTATAATTTTGCCGTGTTTGCCTGTGGGTCGCTGGAACTGGTTCATTAATGTATCAGTAAGTTTGGGGGTTTTCATGGTATCGCCTGACAAAAATTAGCGGTAGACAAAGAAATGTTCATGGCGGGCCCGCTGGTATTCGACAGCCCTGACACGAATTTATCCTGTTGCCGCTTGATGGATTAACTGCTTTATATGATTGGTAAGCACTGCGAGCTGGTGGTTTTCGAGGTCTTCTTGGTCTTTGTAGGTTGTTGCACCTTCGGCTAGTGCCTCTTTTGTCATTAGCTGCTCTGGGTTCATTCCTAGCGCCCGTATCATTTCTTTTGCCGTTTGGAGTTTGCTGATTTGTGTCTTTTGTCTTATGCATAGGCCGGATGCTGCATACACGGTTCGGAGTTTGTCTATGCCGAGGCTTTGAATGTCGTGGTAGGTATCGACTGTGTGTCCCATCATGTAGTCAACGTAGTCTCCTTGAACGCCTAGCGCTAGCATTTGGGTTTTGAAGTATTTGCGTAGGCTGTGGACTCTTAGGTCGTACATGCGTCCTCTTTTCTGCTTGATAAGGTCTGCTTGGATGTAGAGGTCATGGACTAGCTTTCGGATTTGCTTTGACCCTATGCTTCTGGGTGTGCTTGTGGTTTCATCTCTGAATAGTGGCGATTCTTCGGTTAAGGTTTCAGGCGGAATTCGTCTTGTGCCCTTCTTTCTCTGCTCTAGATACAGCTTTAGGAATTGAACGGCTTCTGCGGATAGGAACGTGTCGTAGTCGTGGTATTTGCCTTTGGTGATTTCGGCTTCTACGTGGACGTGGATTGGGATGCGGTTGGCTTCGAGGTCTTCTTGGACGTGCCGATACTTGAGTTTGCTTAGGGTTTCTTCCCTGAATGCGCCCAGTGCTAGCATGCAGATTATGGCTTTTTCTCGCAGGTCAGCTATGTCGAGGAGTTTTACTAGTTCTTCGGGTTTGGGTGCTCTGTCTTTGTAGGTTACACGTCGGCTCAGAGGCTCTGATAGTTCAATTTTGGCTCCGTTTACTCGGTAGAAGGTTCGGATGTGTTTTGCGCAGCAGTGCACTCTTCCCGGTGATAAGCCCTCGTCCTGCAGTTGAGCTATGTACTCATCGAGGTAGCCTTGGTGGTTTTGGATTCTTTGGGGGTCAGCGATGTTTCCGACGGGTTTTAGGTCTGCTATTATGAGGTCTGGGCTGTACCCAAGCCAGGTTGAATATCGCTGAGTTGTTGCAGTGTAGACTAGGCAGCTATGGATTGAGGCTGAGCAGTGACGTAAGAAATGCCTTGCCATCTTGAGTAGGCTTTGGTTGTCAAAGACGAAGGGTAGGAGTGCTGGGCGTTCGCTTAGGAAGGCGCTTAGGATGTAGGTTATGAGTCCTTTTTCTTGGGCAGCTAAGACTTTGCTTAAGCTTAAGGTGACTGGCTGCTGAAGCGGCCAGCCTTTTAAGCTGTGGTCGATGGTGACGATGTCTCTTTGGATTTGTATCGGCAGGTTCAGGCTTTGTAGGTCTTCAACGGTCAGTTTCTGTGTTCGGATTATCGGTTTGCGGCTTATGGCATGTTGTATGGTGGTTGCTGTCATGTTACCGTCTCTTTTTTTAGTTGACGGCGAGTTTTTCGCTTCTTTGGCTGAAGCGCATACTCACCTTCTACTTTGTGCTGTTTGCGATTTAAATTCAACTCAAAACTGTTTTGTAGAGGCTTTGGACGCACCTTAACCAACTTTAAGATGTCCGATTTCAGTAGCACAAGCCCTGACGCCTTAGGATCGCCACCACGCAATTTAGGTGCTTCATCATCAGAGTCCCAAACTATCGTTATGTACTGCTCACATTCGTAGACTAACCAGCCCACAGCCTTCCGAACCTGCGGTCGCATAACCGAAGCCGACGCCCGATTATAGAGCACATGGTCAACATAGCGGACGAATACAAGCTGTCTAGCCGCCATTTTTGTTCAACCTCTCCGAAAGCTTCTGACCGCACTGTCCACACAGGAACTTCCACGAATCGTCGAACAGCGTAACCTGCCAGTCTGGACGCTCCTTAGTACCACAGGCTGCACAGGTTTCAATTCCAAAATCCATTGTTAAGCGAAATACGCTCTTAGCCTTTGAAGCCAAATCTTCAAAGCTACTGTTTGTGGACAAGCGGGATGAGCGGACAACCTCCAAAGGTGTATCTGCTGATTTTTCCTTTTGTTGTCTTTGCAAATCAGGCGTTTTTTCGAAAAAGAAGCTTGTTTTTTGGGCTTGATTTTCCTGTTTTGGCGTCTGCACACCTGCGGAACTTGTCCGCTTGTCCCGCTCATCCGCAGAGTTAACAGCACTCTCGGTTGCAAAGCTTGCCAACTTGCTTGTTAAGACGCATCCATATTTCTTGGCTATGCGCTTGAGCTTCTCAGCGTCAAAAACGTAAACCCGCTCGTTCTCATGGCCTACGGCTTTGGCTTTCTTGCCGCTCAACACCTCACGCAGACGATAAGCAATTTTCTGCTTTGTGACTTCGCCAAACTCAGGCGTATCCATCTTGTTAGGCTTCTTATCATCGAGTTTTCCGTCTAAATCATTGACTAAAGCGTTCCATATATCACCAAAGGCAAGCGGTTTACCCAGAACATAGAGCTCACATACCACTTTGACGATGTGGCCTTCTAAGGTGTTGATTTTCTCGTTGAGCCTCTCTTTCTGCAACTGCTCGAGCTGTGCCCTAAGGTCCTGTTCAACGGTTAAGTCTGAGACAATTTGGATGATTGGTTTCCAGAGTTCTTTTAGTCTACCTTTAGCTGCCAACTCTACCTCGGGCAGTTCCCAGTCATGAGAGGCTAAGCGCCATTTAAGCAGAGCATTACGAAGCTCCCTTAGGCGTTGTTCGTCTTCTTTGTTTATGTCTGCCCAGTCCTTTCTTGGATACCCCTCAACCATCTGTATGAAAATAAAGCGTTCAAGCAGGCCTTTGACTCTGGGCATCTCTTCGCCTGCACAGGCTTTTAGACAGAACACCCGGAAGTATTTGATGAAACGCTTGTTCTGTGTTATCATGGTTCGGGGGACGACGGCGCCTTGCTTGTAGCCTGCCTTGTAAATCTTGGCCTTGTCCATGTCCCGCTGTAAACCTTGCGCTTCATCCTCTAAGATGGTTCCAGGTGCATCGGAATCATCCAGATAGCCATAAATGTCCGCGGAGGGGATGGCTACTCCAAGCATTGGTCTATAGCATAGCCAGTTTAGTAGGCTTAGGGCAACTGTTTTGCCGCTTTCATTATCGCCAACAAAGAATGGGTATGGGGCAGTACGTAGTTTTTCCTGCTGATAACTAAGCAAGACGCAGGCTGCAAGGTAATCCTTCCAAATCGACTCAACGTCTAAAAAGAGGTCGAATTCTTCCCTTACTTTCCAAAACAGTTCTTCACGGCTAGGTACTGGCGCTTCGCAGCAGCCATATGGTTCATAGGGGAACTCGTTAGGATACTCTTTTGGGACAAAACTATCCCCTTCAACTGTTACCTCTTCAGTGACTCTGAACTGGGAGTCTTTAATTGTGAGAAAGGCGGGTTTGCCCTTGTGATAGATTGCTTCGTACTGCCCCTGCTCTGCATATCCGCTGGCTTTATGCAGTTTGGGTTTTTCTTTGCCTATGGGGTAGAAATCCTCACAAGCAGAATCGGTCTTTAGGATAACGCCTTTTCTTATGTCCTCTTGGTAGCTGCAGGGGCTATCTTTTACTTTCCAATTAGCGCAATCGCCGCATTTTTTACCCTTCCCACGCTCAGCCAAAAGAAAAGTATGCCTCCGGCTAGCTTTGGGGTTTGGGCTTGAGCTTTTGGCGATAAATTTTGTCTTCACCATAAAGCCAGTAGCTATAAGCGTAGGTGTCGCCGTGGTAGCGGTCTTTTATGGTGGCGTTGCTATTGCGCAGTGTGTTGTAGGCGGGTCGCCATTTGTCTTCTAGGTTGTTTGTTTTGTAGGCGATTTCGTACTCGCCTAGTCTGGCGCCTTGTTGGGTTTCAAATTTTAGGGTGCTGAAGTTTATTTCTTGGACGACTGCGGTTGTTTTGCTTGCTTCCTTTACTTCAGGCGGGGCTAAGGATTCAATGTATTCGTTTGTAGCGTCGGCAAGCATCTGAGACGCATCTCGGAGCTTGACTAAGAATTCGACTTGTTTGTTCATGCTATCCGTGTCTCCTTTGCAAAAACTTGGGGCTTAAACCCCATCTCCTCTAAACGACGTCTCACGGCGTCTCGGACAAACTCGGCTTTAGAGCTGTGACTGTCAGCGCCGACTGCCTGTTCGAGGGCTTGGTCAAGCGTTTCGGTCACAGGTATGTTCCAGAATTTGAGCTTTCTAATCGGCATATTCTAATCACCTTATTGTTATGCTATTATTGCACAAGCCTTATATTATAACAGCTATTGTATAATATAGCGCAAATAATAACAAAATATGTCAAAGCAGGTTGGTTGAAAGAAGTGTTGAGTAAATCAATGAAACAGTATGTAATGAACCAAGAAAAAAACGGCTACAGCAAAGAAACGCAAAACGTCTACAATAACCGGCTCAAAAACTATGCCATCGACGCCTTAAAGGATTTGGCACTGCTAGCTGAGAAATTGCCCGAAGATGAGCTGCAGGATGTTTTTAATGAGAAAACGCTGTCACCGTTGATAAGGAATATTTTTCGAGCCAAACTCAAAGGTAACTATGAGGAAAAAGAGTTTGAGCAAAGACGCCAGCGAATCCTGCGCTTAAGCTGGGACACTCTCACAGAAATAGGCTTTAGAGACAACGCTTGGAACCTAGCGCCAGACGTCATGAACATACTAATCAAAGCAGGTCTACACGAAAACTTTGATACCTTTGTGGGCTTGAAAGCCATCTATATCAAAGGCTTCAACCAACCAGACGCAAGCACGGCAAAAGCGCCGCATGGAGGTGAATAAGCTTGTTTTTTAATTCAGCGCTAAAAGAATATTCCGCCTACGGCAGCGACCCAGAAAAGACATTCAAACACCGCCGCTTCTCCATCCACACTCATTTGCCGACTCAGAGCGGTTTTGACGTCCAGAGGTGCATAGAAGACCTTAATGATGACTTGGCAATTTTAAAAAATGAGGTTGAAGAGTGTAAAAAGGCTATTTTGGAAATTAGACAGAAAAGGGACCCAGAAATTGTAAGAAGGAAATTCAATGTTTCTTGGCCTTTGAGCACACACTCAAACGATGTCATAGAACGCTTTAAAGATGTTATTGCTGACCGCAAGCAGATTGCACGGTGGATTAGGCGGGAGAGGGCCATCTATTTGTGGGAGCTTCGCCTGCGGAAGGTTGCGGGGTTGAAGCTTCCGTTGACTATGCATAGGATTGGTACCCTGCAAACGGAAGCCAAGGAGATCGTGGTTGATTTGAAGGGCCATATGGAGCAGGTGAATCAACTCTTGGAGAGATATCATCAAGTTTCTTGTGAAACTGGTGGACTAGAGGCAAAAGTACGCAAGCTCAGCCTTGAAAGACAGCCCCATGCAATTTTGTTACCAAGAGTTCCGTCTTACATGCAAGAAACCACCCAGAAACAACTAAAGGAGCTAAACGAGGTATGCGCTGGACTGAACTAGACGAAAAACAACTGCAAGACCTTGTTGCCAACAACAAGAGCATCGATGAAATTGCAGCAGCGTTAAAGCGGAGTTCAGAAGCGATTTTTATGAAGCTTACAAGATTGGGGGTTGCGATTCCTCAAAGGTCTTCTGTGGAAAAAATGGCAAATAAAGTTACTGAATCAGCCACAACAACAACGCAGATGCCTAAACTTGAAATAGCCAGACTTGAGGAGTTGCCAACAGGTAACGAGGCGATTGGGCTTCTGTGGGCTGCTCTGCGTCGGCTTCAGGAGCCAGATGTTTCTAAGGATGAGGCTAAGAAGCTGCGGCTGGTAATTCAGGGCGTCAAAAGCTACATTCACCTGGAAGCTGATTACTTGTTGCGGATACGCAGGATAGAGTCAGAAACGCTTTCAGAATGGAAGCACTTGGCCGCATCTTGGAAGATACAGCTAAACAGAGCCCAAACACCAGAGGACAAAGCCAAATACGAAAACCTGCTAAGCAGCGCCCAGGAGCACATCAAACAGTTTCTTGAAGCGGGTGTAAAAGAAGTTAAAGAATTAAAGGAGGTTGATTGAATTGTCGATGACTAAAAAAGAAATAGACGCCCTCCTTAATGAAGTCAAATCGCTAGCTGATAAGGCTGAGCGGCAAGCAAAGAAAAAGGCTTAAGCGTTCTTTAGTTGGCGCTGCCATGGCTGACCATTACGCACCACCGGAGTGAGCAACAGCAAAAATATCTATAGGCAAGCTACCGATGACATTCCCTTTTAACTATCATGCTTATGCATCGCTTAGAAGGAAGCGAGAGATATTTAGCCAGTCGGAACCGTTTACACGCTTCAATCCAGAAGCACAGGCTCTTTAGGCAAGAAAAAGATTTCCATGTAGAGGTCACTCAAGATAAGAGTCTAAAAGCTGTAAAAAGCCAAGTAAACACCAAGCTTACTTTGGAGTCCGATGTTTTTTCCTAAATACAGCCAGGATTGCCGCAATTGATACTGCTATAAGAACTGTAATCACGGAAATCAGAAGAGCAGGATCTATAGGCGAAATGCTTCCTGTGTTTATTGTTGGTGGCGTCGTATCTGCAGGGGTTGTTGCAGGTGTCGGCGTTCCAGTTTGCGGTGGTAGAGAGTCATAGTCTACTGTAAACTCTCTTGTTTGGGACATTTCGTTGCCGTCAGCGGCATGTGAGTAGACGATCAGTGTATGGTTGCCCTCTGCTACATTGTCCAAAGATGTTTCCGTACTGAAAGCGTTACCATGGGCAAAAACGCCTTCTGTATTAGTCCAATAATAAACCCCCGTTTCCTTTGTTAAATTAGTAAGTGTAACATTGGCTCCTCCATCCAGATTATAACGGATAAAAGTTACATCAGCTTGGTCTGTTAAAACGTTAACGCGTACCTGAAGTGGAACAGAAGCGGTTCCATGTGCATCGGGAGCAGGAATCGGAGAAAAGATTTCAATCGAAGGAGGCGGATAATAGTTTGCGCTCACTAAACCAACGACATGCAAGGAAGCTATTATCAATGTAAGCGTTAAAACGGCAGTTAACCCAATATTTTTGATTTTCATATTTCATCAAAAAAGTGCTTACTTTTACGGCTAAAAAGTGTTTTCGTCAAACTTTCTTGAGCAACTTTCATGGAGGCATAACGTATCGTGTACTAAAAAATAGGACACCTAATCCATGAGTCTATGAAAAAGCTAATTTAACGTAATTGGTGCTCAAAAAAAGAAAGGGGAGTTTATTTATGTCTTTTTTTGACTGCTAATGTTGTAACGGTTGCAATAGCTACTATGGCAAACACTATTAGAGCAATCATACCAAAATTAACTGGTGTTTCATTGGTATCATACGATTGCGGCGAAGGCGTTGTCGTTGTCGTCGATTCAGAGGTTGAACTGGTATCTGAGATAATGTCAGTATCTGAGGTAATGTCAGAACTGCCATACGCTAGGTGATGTACGAGATGTACTTCTCCAGTGCCAGCCCAGACTTCGACCAAAAGGTCTGTGACACTGCCAGGCCACGTTCCATCAAGAGGTAAAATAACGCTCCAAATAGGATACAAGACATTGGATTCTTTTGTCTGCGGTTGTAAACCTGCAACTGCCTTATCTTCAGTTACGTTGAACCCCGTCACTATCCAGTCATCTGACATACGGTATGAGTAGTCCTTTATGGCATCCATCGCGATTTTAATGGCTTCTTCTTTGGAAATGTTTACACTAGTGTCACCTATTGTATACACGGGTCGGCGGTCGATTAGGCCTGAAAATACCCCATCTCTAAAGCTGACATCTAGTAATAGATAATCACAGCCATTGAAAGTTTGTACCCACCGAAAGTCTATTGAGTCGCCAAAGAAGGTACCGGTTGCATCTATATGAGTTACAGTAAGCTTAAGGTTATCCGCAGTGGTAGTTGAGTTTTTGACTGAATCAACCTTTGATATCATATCTATCATCTTTGATGAGTCCAATGAAACGTGAGATTCGTATTTTTGCAGAAAATCTTTGGCGGCATCGCCTACGTTACTGTATGATTTGTCACTAATGGCGGTTCCCTTAACAACGTAAGCATTAACCATAGTCACAGCATTATTTTGGACCGTGCAAATTACATCCAATGCGCTATCTTTCGACTCCAAAGAGTATGTTAGAACCTCTTGTTCACCATTGATAGGTTGGGTTGAGCCAAGTTCAGGTAATTTTGGCACACCGTAGTTCCGAAGCGTTATGTTGTATTGTGTACTATCGAACGGTAGCACATTTTCTATGAAGGCTAAAGTTTTATCCTGAGCAGTTGTGATTGACGCCTGTGCTATAGAAATTCCTCCGAGCATTGTTAGAATTGACAGTAGAAAGACCGCACAAATTGATTTGTTTATTTGTTTCATTTTTGTTTTCACTCCTAGTAGGACAGTACCATGTTCATATTACCCCATACAACTAGACTGTTGTAGAGTGGACTGTATTGGAAGCTGGTGCCATAGATCTGGCTTGATAGATAATTGAGGGTGTATCCAAGACTCCAAGTTGGGTTGTTGTGCATATAGTAGAAGACTCCTGTGGCAAATTGAGCCCATTGCCAGTCAGTGTTTTCTGGAATGGGGTTCTCAAATTGAGGTGACCGCCAATCCCATCCGGCAAAGACAGCCACACCGCTACTGCCATATTTGGTCAATGCAACGTTGTGAGTAAATGCTAGAGGCATTCCGATGTATCCGTCGGCATCCCGATAGGGTGGGGCAACAGGATAGCTTCTTGCTGTGCCGCAGTGCCAAATAAAGTCAAATTTGCATTTTGCTTGGTTGGTGGCTAGGAAAATGTCATTATCGGTAGCGGCGTCGGGGTTATCGGTACACAGTAGTTTGTAGTGATTGCCGCTTCCCCAAGGAACACAGTGGCCTTTAGAAAAAATTGTAACTTTATTGTTAGCTTGCTCTAAGGAGGTGAGCGTATTTAAGTAGGTGCTTGGGTAGACCCTTGGATTAGACGGAGGATTAGGTGGGACAGTATCACCCCAATAGTAATAGCATACCCCGTCATAATGGGCGTTAAGATAATTGTGAATGTACTGGCAAGCTTGCTGTGACAATGATAGCTCCGGGCCAGTATCACCAGCGCCGTCAGGAGGAGGTGCGGGCGACCAATTGTTGGGGCAGAAAACGCCACTGGCATAGTTTGCAGCACTTGCAGGTTGTATTCCCAGTGACAGAACGGGTAGAGATAGCAGACTTAAAATCAAAAGAACTCCAATTGACATAATTTTTGTTTTCATTTTTTTAGCTCCGTCAAGACTATTTGTCTTGCGGTTCTATCTTAGCAGACCTGAAAATTTAGCTCTATACTTTAGGACGCTTGTCCTAAAATTTAGGACACTGCAGAACATATCGAGACTTAAAACGCAACAATAATTAGCATTAGAATTATAGGTATATAAAGTAATAAGCCTTTTACTGCTGTGTCATAATTTTCGTTTAAGCCATACTCTTATCGTTTCATAGCAAAAGATTACAACAAGTAATGTCATCGCTAAAGTGGAAAAAAAGTACTCGCGAGTGGGAACAAAAGGTTTTAGAAGCGTAAATTGAAGCACTAAAAGTCCAATGGCGAAAAAGGCGTAAAACAGGTATCTTGGAACTAGAAAACGACTAATCAGTACACAATTGTCCAAAACAACCTTATTAATAACATAATTACCCTTTTCTTTTCTAAGAAGCTTTGCTCGTTCTAACTTTTCAAGATGATACTGAACTACAGAGGGGCTGCTTAAGTTTAGTACTCTTTGGATTTCTCTGATTCCGAGAGGCTCGTTTGTTGTTAATAATAAGCGGTATATATCAAGAGTGGTTCCTCTTAGAATCTCGCTTGATTCCTCGTTCTTTAATCATCTCACCCCTCAACGCAATATTTACTAGCCGCCAACAATTTAAGATTAGCCCAGTTCAACCACTATTTAAACGGTAAATAGAAAAACATTCAAACCTTAAGTATGAATAAAAATTATATTAAACCACATCTAAATCATTGTTTAGTTCCTGTACGAAAGTTTAGTACACTCATACAAAAAATAACATTAAATAAAAGCCAACGCGTTTTGTAAACAAATACGATGAATCATATCGAGTAAATATATAATGCTCAGCCAAAAAAAAACAATGGCATTAGCGATTGTTCTTGCTATATTATCGGCTTTTATAGTGGCTGGAATAAGCTATCTTGTTTTCCCAGATCAGCCATCTACACTACCATCCGAGCCAATATTCAATATATATCGCGCCGTGCCTGTAACGCCAATTTACATAGACAGCGCTGGAAATATTAACCCTCCAACAGCACCAATCCAACGAAGCGCAGATACCTATTCGCTTACTGAAGACCTCATAAACTATACCCTTGTGATTCAAAGGAGCAACGTCACCTTTGATGGAAAAGGCCATAAAATTCAAGGATTTATTAATGGGATTAATTCTGCTGCTGAAGGCATAGTGATCGAAGAAAAAAACAATATAACAATAGAAAATGTTGACTTGAAGCAATTTTACACGGGCATATCTCTGACAAGTTCGTCAAACATTACCATCAGTAAGAATACTTTAACCGATATCCATTCAGCAATAAGCCTTGATTCATGCAATAACACTCTTATCACAGGCAATACAGCAGATAACATAATCTCAGCTATTCAAATCGCTAACAGATATGGCCGAGAAGAGTCAACCAATAATACAATAACACAAAATCACATAACAAATGCGCTAACAGGAATAAGCATCACTCCGGGCTCCTTCAACATAGTTAATGAAAATACTCTAGTTAATGTTGATGTCGCCATTGTTGAGGGCGGCAATGCAACAGTTATTTCAAAAAATAGCATGGTGAACGGCATGACTGGAATAACGGTAGCCGGTACATATGGCGGAGAAGATGATCTTTTCATCGGAGGCTCGAACTGTACTATCTTTAGAAACTACATAGCGAACTTTTCTGAAACAGGCATAACAGTAGGAGGAGCCAATAATACTATTTATGAAAACATGATAAAAGATGCAAAAACGGGTCTTAAGCTTGAAGGAACCAACTGGATAAACGCTAGCAATAACACGTTTTTCCGTAACAACTTTGTAAACAACTCACAGAATATTGCCATCGGCAATAATACCAATGTTAATTTCTGGGACAACGGCGAAGAAGGCAACTACTGGAGCAACTACCGAGGCACCGACTCAAATAGCGACGGCATAGGCGATACACCGCACATAATCGACGATAATAACCTTGATAACTATCCACTCATGGCTCCTTACGGTAATTGGACAACAGAACAATCGATAACAGATCAGGTGCTTTGGGCAGCACTTTTGGTGGGCTTGGCTGCGTTAATAGCGCTTATCTGTGTCGGATTGGTGCTTCTTGCAAATAAAGGAAGAACAAAACATAACAGAGCACAATAGAGTTGCAACATTTTCTAGTGATAGTTTCTAACATGTGAACCCTTTTGGTGCTGTTCCATTTCTTCTATGCTTGATCACATCTTACAAGCTAACATTATTCAACCGTTTTAAAGCATGAAAGTTAACTAAAAAGAAAAAGGATGGGCTTTTTTGATTGGCACTTAGTTTTGATACTTAGTTTTGATGTGGCCAGAGCGGTTTGTTTTGGTAAGGCATTTGATACCCATAGCCGATTAGCATCTGCTCTGGGTATGCCCATGCTGTTCCCCAGCTAGACCAACCTAAAGCAGAAGGATTGGTAGTTCCAACGCCTACGCCTGGCCAGCTAGGCATCACTGTTCCGCCCATGTATGAATATGCTGCCGGCACTGGATCGCCTGGATTTACTGGACGCCATTGCCCATTGTATAGAAAGCCGATTGCAGGTAATGTATATGTTGTTCCGCCGCTGGAGTAGGTGCCGCCTATTCTTGTTCTGAAACTGTTGAAGTAGCTTTGACTCAGTTCGTTAGATTCCACACAGACGTTAGGTTGATTGCCAACAGTAATCCTAGACGCGCTACTGCCATATGAGAATATGAATTGTTGGTTCCAGAAGAACTCCCAACGTGATAGCGGTTCATAGTATCTAATGAACAGGCTGTAGAGTTGTCCTTGTACTGAACCGCCAGGGCAAGAGAACGAATAAGGTGTCACATGACCGCTTGAGTCCCAGATGTTGATGGATAGGTATCTTCCATATGAAGGCCTTGTGACCATGACCCACTGGTACTCATAGTTGTTCGTATCACAGATGGATAAGACGTCGGTTCCTAGATACTTGGTTGAGTCTGTTGAAGTCCACGTGCTGGTAGGATACTCACCATAAGTAACTGCACCCATGACAGGAGCTCCATGTGCAATGTCGTTTGGATCAGTGTAAAGTCCTATTGCCCAAGTTCCTGCCTGCGGAGCTGCGACTGCTTGGTCGTCTGGTGTTTCTACGCTAGGTTGCGTTAGGTATTTTTGGGGCACCAGTACCCATATACTGCTGTTGTATTGCAGCCAAATGTTTGCCATTTTACTGATGCCACCATCTCGCCAATTTATTTCTTCGCGTGTACAGTTAGTTATCCATGATAGAGCATCGATACTTGGCATTTCTGTATCTGTGTTAGTTGAACCAAGGCTCGATATGTCTTTTCCTGAATAGCGAAGGTCTACAGTTATGCAGTATCCTTCCTCATATAGTTCCTTTGCAGTGGGAAGATTAGGCCAAGCTGCATTGATTTCATTGTTTGATAAGGCTGTATTTGGAAGCGAATTAAGGCTATCCGTATCAGTTGCTATGAGTGTGGTCTCTGTGTCTAGCGCTTTGGCGCTCATCAGTTGAGTAGTTGAAAGTAATAGTAGACTCATTAAAAATATTGGTATCAATTTTGTTTTTCTCATCTTTCATCACCTTAGGCAAAAATGTAGTTAAGCAAAAATTTAGCTCTACAGTTTAGGACACGTGTCCTAAACTCTAGGACAAGTGACCGCTTAAATCTTCATAGAGAAAGAGAAGTTGTTAAACCGGCCTTCTCTAATCAAGAAAAGCCTAAATGTTTTCATCAACGTAGCGCCAGAAAGCAAACTGGAAATCATTGTTAAGTGGCTTTCGGTGAACAAAACTAATAGCCGCCAATTATCTGGGCGCATTCGCAAACTGGTGTGGAATAAAAAAATATTTTTTTCTGTATTCTACCTACCATGAAAACATGACACTAGCCAACGGAAAAAAAGAAAAGGGGAAGGTTTGTTGTACAGGATAAATTCGTTTGGGTGGTGGCGGGCCCGCTGGGATTTGAACCCAGGACCTCCAGCTCCGCAGGCTGGTGTCATAATCCGTACTAGACGACGAGCCCAGAACCAGCACTAAACTACAACCCAGAACTAAATAAACCTGACTCAAACCAAACAACAATTTTTGATTAGCAAGACATTCAGGAGGATTCCAAAACAAGAAAGCCGGTCAAAAAACAAGAGATACCCCCCTAAATGGGAAAGGGGTTAAGAATGGGTTGAAAGCCAGCTTAGAATCGCGTTAACTGCGTCATCATCAAGCTTGCGACCGTCAACGTTGTAGTTGATAGCGATGTTTGCATTTAGCTTCTCGGCGGGTGTTTCTTCATGTTTTAAAACGTGGTCAGCATTTTCGGGGTAAACAAAAGATACTTCTGATGCTTTTGTGGCGTTTTCAAGTGCTTTGCCGTCAGCTTGCCAATTTGCCTGAATGTCTTTTTTGCCTATAACAACCAGTATTGGTGCTTGGATTTTTGAAATGTATTCTGAAGGAGCATAATTCCATAGTTCTCGGGTGAATGGCATGTTTACTGGGGTTTCAAGTGCGAGCAACAGGTTTTTGATGCCGTCGGTAAGGGTTGGGTCTGGATTTATTGGTTCACCTTTTGAGAAGGCAGCTATTGAGGTGTCATATTGTTTTAGGATTGCAGCTCCGTTGGGCAAGGGGACTAATTGGTTGGCTATTTGCTCGCGTGCTACTTCACCAATAGACCTACCAGGAGCGCCAGTTAAAATCAAGCCTTTAAACTTAATTGCAGCTTGCATTTGATAGTTCAATGCATGAACCGCGCCTTCACTGCTAGTCAACACAAAAATATTGTTCTTTTCCACTCCGCGTTCCTTAACCAACGTTTCAACGGCACCTGAAAGTTCCGTAACATGGCTTTGCATGCTGACTTTTCCAATCATTTTAGGCACGTTTTCTGCAGCATGTGGACCAGAAGCAATCTTGTCATATCGCAAAGTGATGTAGCCGTTTTGTGCGAGGGTTTCTGCTAACAGTTTGGCGCTGCCGTTTTTTCCTGGCAAAAATGGGGAGCACCAGTCACGGTCTGTTGGACCACTGCCTGCCACAAAAACAACCGCGACGTGAGGATTTTCGTCTTTTGGTCGGGTTATTGTGCCACAGATGGGAAGGTTGTTTGCGGTCCATTGGACTTCTTGGTTAATGATGGTTACCATGCTTGTTCACGGTTTAATGATTCTTGGTTAGAGAATTTAAGGCTAATCACTGGACAGGTTGATGGAAGCTATACCGTTTTTTAGGCTTAGCAGGGATAAGCAAGGTTTTTAATCATGGACGCCGCTATCGTACGAAACCAAGGTGACAAGACAAAGTTGTCAAAAAATTCTCAAGCCCCAGTTAAAAAATCATTAAAAAGCTCCCAAGCAATACCGGCTGTAATACTCATCGTATGTGTTGTAGGAGCCCTTTATTTTTCAGGCTTTTTCAGTGACATGGGCATAAGCATCCCAAACGTTCTCTCACCAACAAGAGACATCGAGGGAACATGGAAAACAGCAATACCCACCCAATTCACTATAGCCACAGACGCTAATTCATGGTCAATCGAGGATGTAGGCACAGAAAACCGCACAGTGACATTCAAAATAACAGGAACAAGCCAAGAAAACATTGTAAACGTAGAAGTAACCTACACATATTCAAACCGACAACTCATCTCAGGTTCAGGCTACATTCCAGACGTTTCACCCATGACATATAAAGGCACAGTCAACGGCACACAATTAACAATCACACAATCCGACCAAGGACCAATACACCAAATCGGCACTGTAGGCGTTTTCACTTTAACAACTCACCAAATGGAAGGCACATGGCATGACCACTGGGAAGGCGTATACGAACAAAACGTTTACACCCAAACCAACACGTTAAAACTCATAAAACAATAAAACATAATCTTCCTTTTCTTTAACAACCACTTTTTCAGGCTAAAAATTTTTTTAAACCTTGGTTCTTAAAGTTTAAAAAAAGAAAAAAGAGTTTGGTTTTAGTTTTTGGATGCGCTTATTTCTTTCTGAGCATTAAGCCAATTACTGCAACTGCAGCAATTATTGCAATTGTTGAAGCGGCAATGTAAAGCTCGAATGGCGGCAATGTGGCAGTGTTTGTTGCGGGTGTTTCTGTTTGTTGTGGAGCTGCTACTACGCCGACTGCTGTTTCACCGTAAGATGAACCATAAGCATTGCTGCCCATGAAGGTTGCAGTTACAGTGTATTTGCCGACGTTTTCTGGTTCCCAGATGTAGCTGTATGTTCCGCTCATGTCGCTTGTTGTGTCGCCTATGTGTATGTAGTTACCGTTTGGATCAACTGCGTCGATAGATACTGGTACACCAGTGATGGTTACGTTGTGGTAGATTCCGTCGATTGGAAGCTGCATGTGGATGTAGTCCATCCATGTTGACATGCTTTCGTCTGAAACACATGCCATGCCTTCTGATGCTGGAGCTTGGTCAAGAACTGTTCCAGTTAAGACGACGCTGCTGCCTTGCGCGACTGCAACTTGTGGTCCTGAAATGGTAGTCTCGCTTTGGCTCTTGCCTAGCACGTACATGGTTCCGTCATAGTTGCTTGCTGCTGTTAAGTATCCGTCTGCTGCTGCGCCTGCTTGCATGCGTGTTCCTGAAAGTTTCCATTGGAATTCACCAGTCATGCCATCGAGGCATATCATACCCCAACCGCGTTGTGCTGGCTGAGATGGTGTGTGTTCATTGTTTGAGACGTATAGTAATCCGCCGATGACTCTGATGTCTTGCACTGTATAGGTTGATGCACCGTCAGATGTGTAGGGTGTTTCGAAGGGTATTGCTGGGTCAGAATAGCGCCATGCTACTTGGCCAGTTGTTTGGTTGATAGCCCAAACGCCTGTGTATCCGACCGCGTAGATTAGGTCCATGTATGCTGCTTCATCGTACATCCAGAATTCACCCCAAGGCATATCGTCGATTTCACATGTCCACCTTTCAGCGCCTGTATGTAAGTCCCATGCTTGTATGTAGCCGCGTTCCATTTCTGCAATGTATAAGCCGCCTCTTACCCACGCGTTGGTTGGTCTGTAGGCTGATGACATTTCGCTTACTGGTGAGGTTATGTTCCATAGCACGTTTCCAGTGGTTAAGTCAGTAGCTACTAAGGAGAAACCGTAAAAGCCACCGTAGATGAATCTGTGTTGTTGTACTGCAATCATTGAGTCATAGTCAATTGCGCCACCGATGTTGCCGTAAGTGCTTGTTGTGTAGAGTGTTCTGTAGCTTGTTGGCAGATAGATGCTTGTGTTGCTGATTATTCTGCTGGCAAAGTTGCTTGATGAACCTGCTGATGACCAGCAAATCAGGTATCCTTGGTAACCAGAGGTTACTGTAATGTTTACTGCTGGGTTTGCTGTTGTGCTGCCTGTTGCTTGGAAGCTGTAATAGTTGCCATCTCTGAAGAATAATTCAGCATTACCGCCTGTACCCATACTTGGTAGTGAAACGTTTGTTGTTACTGCACCAGTGTTTGGGTTAATCTTGTATAGTCTTCCGCCGCTGATAGTGCTAAGGTCTACTGTCAGGCTTGATGATGATACTGCACCAGGAACAACTGTAGATAAGCCTGGAGCGAAGTATGAAATGTGTGTTGGTGTTACGCCGCCGTCTGAAAGTGGAATGGCATAGTAGACTTCGCCTGTGCGTAAGTCATAGCATACTGCACAGTTGGTTGGTACGCCGTTGATTGTTTCGTATCTTGTTTGGTAGGCTCTGCCCATGTATATAACGTTTGGAGTGCCTGGACTTGATAGAACTGAGTATTGACCAGCTTCGCCGCCGATTAAGCCTGCAATTGTGCCGACTTTTTTCCAGACAATGTGTGGAGTGTTTACGGCTGGGATGTATGGACCATAATAGTTGTCATGCCATGCGTTGGTTGTTACACCGACAATGTTTGATTCCATCCATGGATAGTTGCCGCCAATTGCTCGCCATTCACGGTTGTTTGGTTCAATTGGACGTGACCAGTAATCGGTTGGTAATGCTGAAGACCATGAAAGAACCATGTCTTCCTGCACTGTCAAGTTTACTACTTCTGATTGTGCTGGTGTACAGTAAACTGATGGGTTATAAATTGCACTTGCAAAGTCTCCTGTACGTTCTGTTGAGTATTGTCCGTTAGTGTAGTATCCTGCTGGGAAGTATTCGCCTGCGAAGAAGAACTGGAACTGGTATGTACCGGCCATTTCTGGGATGTATTCGAACCAGCTTGTACCGTCTGCTACGTATGACTTGAGGTTAACTTCTTCAGTGTGACCGTTTGGATCAGTGATGACTACTTTGTAGCCGTTCATGTATTTGCCTTCACCGGATGGGAAGGTAATCCACAGGTTAACCAGTGCTGTTTGACCAACACCGATTGGATTTGGTGAAACGCTGAGGAAGGCTAAGTCGCTGATTGTGTAGTCTGCTGTTTCGCCTGAAGGAACTGTTGTTGGTCCTTCATAACCACCGCCTGGTGGTGCGCCTGAAGTATTTACTGCTGCATTTGCACTTGGAGCGTTTGTGAGAACCATTGTCATCATTAGCAAACCTAAGAGTATCATAGAAACTATTGCTTGCTTGTTTTTTGATATTTTTTGGTTTATCATATTTTTTACCTTTTCTCACTTATGCTGTAAGTGATAGCTTCTCTTACAGAAGAAATTTCTTTATAAGGTTTGCCTAATACAAGGAAGCACTATACAAAAAACATGGATTTTTTCACACAACAAATTTAAAAAGAAACAAAACCTGACTAAAAAATTAAAACACTAATCACACTGTAAAAAAACCAAAAAACACCAATCAAATGTGCATAATAAAATTCAACACTAACAAAAAATGAACAGTATTAAACAAAAAACAAAAAATAAGTAATCAAATGTTTCCATAAACTTTACAAAAAATAAATAACAAAAACGCGCGGAGAAATTAACGCTCGATTAAGAAAATAAAAAGTAAAAAAAAGAGCTTTAACGATTTCACGGCTTACTTAAAGCCCGCTCCAGAGCTGCAGAAACATTCTGCTTACCCATAGCCAAAACATATGGACCTAAACGGGGGCCCTGAGGTGCACCCATCAAAATCGCATAAAGTGTCTTGAAAAATTCGCCAGGTTTCACACCATTATTTTTTGCAGCGGTGAAAATGGCGTTTTGAATCTTGTCTGGGTCATCAGCTGTGGGCAAGTTTTGAAGCAACTCTGCAACGGCTTTTTTAGCTTCTGGGCTTAGACTTACGGCTGTTTCTTTGATTTCTTCAAAGTCACCGGACCAGTTTTGGGCGTATTCTATGCGTTTGGCTAAGGCTTCGTTTATTTTTTGGTTCTTTTGCAGGTATCCGTAGCTTTGAAGTTTTTCTGC
This sequence comes from Bathyarchaeia archaeon, assembly GCA_050108115.1. Classification (GTDB taxonomy): domain Archaea; phylum Thermoproteota; class Bathyarchaeia; order Bathyarchaeales; family Bathycorpusculaceae; genus Bathycorpusculum. Next base: position 1,730,242 of record JBNIDP010000001.1, read on the forward strand.
AACGTAATCATTTACGCATTCTTTTGGCGCCATTTTAACAAGAAACGCTAACAAGTTATAGGGTACATGGATACTTGGGTTAGCTGGAGGTTGCATTACCCAACAATACTGATAGATGCCTTTTAGGCGTGCAGCTTCCTTGGGGTTTAACTGTTTTTTGCCAAAGTACACGTCTTCAAGCTCATCAAGCTCATTCATGTAAGAAGGAATGTCTGAAACATCAAGGCTTCTGGTGCCTACAAACCGTTTAAGCATCAACAACAGTAACGATTGTGGAGAGCCATATTTGAACCAAACCTGAGGCGTAAACACGTTACCGGCTGATTTAGAGATTTTTTTACCCCCTTTGTCTAAAAACATTTCGTATTTTGCGTGACTTGGCGGTTCAAACTCTAGAACTTCGCGGCTGATGCGGTCGTTAATACGCACGGAGTCGGCGATGTCTTTACCGTAAGCTTCAAACCGGATGTCAAGAGCTCTCCAGCGGGCAGCAAATTCGCTTTTCCAAGTAAGTTTACCGTTGCCACTTTTGATGTCTATTTCGCCTTCGTGACCACAACCAGGGATTAGTTTGCCCCTGATTTCAAGACCAACACATTTGTAGGATACCTTGTCAGTTTTGGGGTTAAACTTGTAGGCTCTTGTAGTGTAGAGGTGACCACATTTTTCGCAAATAGCAAAGTAGGGCAAAACTTCGGTGTAGGTTTCTTGGCCTACTTCTTCTTTGACTATTTGGCCAACCTTTTGAGCGTTAGTAAGCAATGCGCGGATTTCGTTAACCAACAAGCCTTTTTTGTAGACTTCGTTTGCGGAGTAATATTTGTATTGGATTCCACATTTGTCTAGTGCGTCTAATAGCAGGCTGCTCATGTGTTTGCCGTAGCTTTCATGGCAACCGAACGGGTCAGGAATAGCTGAAACAGGGTAACCAAGATATTTTTCTAAGTTAGCATTTGTAAGACCAGCAGGAACCTTTCGAAGGCCATCTTTGTCGTCGCAGTAAGCAATTAATTCAGAGTTGTAGCCCAAGTCTTTAAGGGCTAAGGATACGGCGTTGGAACGTGCAGCGTCACCTAAACTGCCAATATGAGGGAACCCTGAAGCGCCAAGACCCATCTCTGTCCGTATTAAACTCATGTTTCGGCCCAGTTCTTTTTCGCGGTCAATGACTTTCTGAGCCATCATATCATACCATGTTCCGTGACCAATAGTGGTACTGGTTGTTTCTTCACTCAATAGTGCTGCCTTCTGCATCATAGCTGTGCATATGTTATAAAAAAATGTTTAGAGCCAAAAAAGGCTGTGTTAGCTTAATTGATGATTTTTTGTTTAGTTGTTGTTGCCGTGAATCTCTTAGTACAACAACAATCAACGGATTGCTAAAGGGGTTGATTTTTGGTTTTTGTTGGCGTGGTGGGTTGCTGTTTAGTTGTGGCTGATTTCGCAAGCAGTTTAGCCATTCAAAAGAATCAATTTACTTTTTTTATTCATATATATTTCCCGACAAAAGTTTCAATACCTCTACAATAATCAATCAAGCTTTGGCGTAGACGCCTACAAAACATCAGAGAAGGACCTGCTAGCCGAAGGCATTAAGCTACATAGCACTTCAGAAAAGGAGACATAGATTATGGCGTTGACCGAGCGCGAGCGACAGATTCTTCGACTGCATGCTGCGGGCTTGAGTGATTATCAAATCGCCAAGAAATTGAAGATAGAGACGCCTAACGTTTTTCGGGCACGTAAAACTGCTCTAAAAAAGTTAGATTAAGCGGCAGCTGATTTAACATTTGCCAAAACTCTTAAGCTAAAGTAGAGAGCCTTTTTTCTTTTCATAGAGACTGACCTAAGACTAAAAAATGCAGTATACACTTTTATGATTGTATCTTTCTCGTATTTTATTCGAGCGCTCTTTGGTCACTGGCTCTAACCCCTAGGCAGAGACCATGATTGATTGTGATACTAGCAAGAATTAAGAAGATGTGGAAAATGGTGTTTGCGGACTGCTTTGAACAATTATCAATTGATATCAGTCCGTGAGCAATATCGTTTCGAAGGTTATCCCCACGCTTGTCTTCAAGAACCGCTTTCAGATAGTAAACTATTGATTCTCCAAATAACAAGTTGATTTTTTCTTCACGCAAAATAGTTCCAAGTAGTTTTTCTTGTACAGAATCTTTATCCAAAACCGTAGTTGGTACACCTAATCTATGTAGTATTGACCGCAAGGCTGTTTCTATTTGCGGCACAAGTACATGAAGACAGCTAACGTAATCAGCTTTAAAATAACGTTCGAATCCAGCTTTAAGCAACTCACCAGAAGAATTTTCAAACGCTTGAGTGCCTAAAAGAAAAGGTACCATAAAGTCAGCATCAAGACCTTTCTTTTCAATTAATGCATCAATTATATAGCCAAAAATTGATGCCTTGACTTTGTAATCCATTAAAATTCTATCCACTACTTGCTCCTCAAATATCTCGTCTCTTGTTTTAGAACGTAACACTGGGTTGCCATCTCGGATCGACAGAATAGGCAAAACTGACGCAACGGACGTTCCTATGCGAGCAAAGACTTCGGAACGGATCGCCTTTATGTCCGGGACAAAATCCTTGCAATAAGCCAAACTACTTAATGCAAACAAGAGATCATTTTGCAATAAGATTTCCAAGTAATCGTTGATTGGCTTCATCGGCACAGTTATGGGGAAAGAGTACTCCTTCATGTTCTCCTGCCCCCTTTCTGTATGTTCTTTTATTTTCTTCAATAACTGGTTGGTCTTCTCTCTATCACCAAGTTCTTGATATGCCCTTGCCGCATCTTGATAAAACTTCGCTGCAACCAAATCACCTGAACGATAATGAGTTAATTTCCAATCCCCTTCCCTTACAAAAGAATCAGCGAACTCATACGCAAACTTGAGAGACTCTTGAGGTTTTTTCAGAGCTTTCATTAGTTCCATGAGTAACTCGAGGAACGAGCGTTCTATATTATAACCATCAGCCACCGATTTGTATTGTTCTAAGCCATCCTTTGCGACTATTACGCATTTCTCGAAATCGGTATCTTTCATATATTTCTTGTAGCGGAGTATAGTTTCGATAGGTTCGATGCACCACCTAAATTCTTTGGAAAAGCTGAATGAATTTACTAAAGACAACATTGCCGTTTTTACACGATCCACTTCACCAGCATCGTTGAGAGACACTGATAACTCAGCTGCACGCTGTATAGCATCTAATAGCTCCATTTCCCACTCGTTTTCGTAAAAGATATTGATGCACTCCAAATAAGCTGTTATAGCCGCTCTAGCAAAAACATGATTATGCCTTGAAACCCATAAAAAATCGCTAAAAAGAGCTTTATGAATAGAGTTTTTCGTTTCGTTAGCTCTCTTTTCGTAGTAATCCAATTGTTCAGCAGTAAATTTGCTAATATCCGGTGTTACTATTCCGCCGATCTCGCTGAAGGGGGCAAACCTTCTAACTGCATTTTTTCCTGAATAAGTAAGGAGACTAAAAATTTCTGTCTCCCATTGTAATTCTTGCGCTCTTCCCTTATTTCCATTCTTTAAAAAAATCTCCGCTGCTCCGCTAATGACTCCTGCTCTCTCAAAGTTATGCCTATACTTTTTAGTATCCTGTTCAAGGGCGCTTAGGATAACTTCTGCTTCCGAGCTTGCCATAGCCACCTGTTATTCGCATTTTTGTTTAAAACATTTTTCTGTTGCTACATCCATTTTCCATTTCTGAAGTTATGCCGATTTTTTGTTCTAGATAAGATATTTTTTTTAATTTAACCCATCTTGTTAGAACCGTTGAAAATTTTTAGAGCTTATCGCCTGAACGCAACGATAGTTTCTTCACCGCTCGAAATGGCATTATCATTTTACCATGTTTTGGCTCTCAAGCCATTAATCTACTGTTACCGTTTACTTTTGCGATTGTGTTATGTCTCAGGATGACGTTGATTGTAAAGAATACAAGCGGTTTAGGAAGCATGTAGCCGCTCTTTTGCCTTTCAAAGTTCTTGAAGCTATGTCTGTCAAACCCTTGAGTATTCGGGGCGTAGCCATGTGCAGTGGCCTGAGCCGAAACCATAATATCTATACCAGTGAGGAGCGGGAAGCATTCACAAGCAAGCTGGCTAATGCACTGTTAACATCGAGCACGTTGCCGTTCCCAACGCAATAGGCAAAGTCACAAGAAACAAGTGGCAGATTTGACGAAAACAAAAAAAGAAATTATTTGTGTTTTAATGCGGCTGTAATTGCCAATGCGGCAAGCACCAGCAAGACCAAGACCAAAGCATACAGCGCATTAGTAGTGTAGTCAAAGAGGAACCATGCTCCGCCGACTGCAATCATGGTCAAGCCAAGCGCCATTGTTCCAAATGGGCTTCTAGCGTATTTGACTGGACTTGTTGACTGCATATATGCCATGACAAGCATCCAGCAACCGAACACCAACAGTATCACCGGAACAATCAGCACCCAACTGATAAGTGCAGTTGCATACAGCAACACGCCCACTGCAAGGGCAACTAAGAAAACGGCGACAGTTAAGAGTTGACGGTTGCTTTCATTCATAGTTGTTTTGCTCCGTTAGTCTATTTTGTTTCCGCATTCTGGACAGAATTTGCTGTTTGCTGGGATGGATTTGCCGCATTTAGAGCAGGTGATTGCGCCTTCTGCTGGTGGTGTCAGGTTTGTTCCGCAGTTGGGGCAGAATTTGCTTGTTGCTGGCACTTTTTCGCCGCATTTGGGGCAGATTACAAGTGCTGCTGCTGGGGCTGCTTGGGGTTGTCCTTGTTGGTTCATGATTTGTGGAATAAGCACCATTCCTGCGCCTAACGCGCCAGAGCCGCCGCCTTTTCCAAGGGATTCTGCTGCGCTTTTCATTGTTTCCATACGCAGTACCTCGCTGGGCGCGTTTTTCCCAGTTTTAAGCCAGAATAGGCGTTCACGGTACTCTGGAGTTGTGTCGATGCCTTCGAAGCGTAGGTCAGTTAGTTCTATACCGACGCGTTTGAAGTAATCGATGATTGAGTTTTTGACAATAACACTTGTTTCGTCAAGGCGCGTGAAAACGGTGATTAGGTCATAGTGGCTGAGTTCATCGATTATTTTTTCGTTGAGGTAGCCGCGGAGGTAACTGTTGACTTGGTCGGTTGTGTAAGCGCTTTGTCCACCAACGACTTCGTTGACAAATAGGCTGGCGTTTTCTATTTTGAACCAGAATTGCCCATAAGTCTGCAATGGAGCAAGTTCAGTGGTTTGTGCTTTGGTACCCCATTTGCCTGCAAAGATTCTGGTGCTGATAAAGATGACTGCAGCTTTAAACGGTTTGTTTCCGCCAAAACCTGCAAGACGTGTCAATAAGCCAGTTATCAGTGGCAAGTTTAGGGTAGTTAATGTGTGTCTTCCAGGACCAAATACGTCGTAGGCTTTTCCGTCACGGAAGAATACTGCCATTTGGAATTCTTGCACTACAAGTTGGGAGCCCCAAGTGATTTCCTCGTTGGGGTACCTGTAAACTATTGCATCTTGGTTTGTGTTTACCCATTCTATTACTTGTGGCATTATTGTGTCACTCCAATTATTACTTCTTCACGTTTATCAAAAGCGTCCTCAAGAGCTTCAAGCTTGTCTGTTACAGTTTGAATCTTGTCTTTGAGATTTGTGTAGTCGCCGCTTGTAAGTTGACTTTTAAAGGTGTCAACGGCGGCGGTTAAAGCGGTAACATCGTCAAGCAGGTTATTATCAAAAGCAATCATGCGGTCAAGGTTTTCTTCTTTAACTTTAACTATGTCAAAGAAGCCACTGTAACCATAGGAGGCATGGTTTACTTTTTCTGTTATACGGTCGATTTTTGCTGTTAAACGGTCCATATCCGGCAGGACATCTAAGTAACGGCGGTCTGAGATTTTTTGAAAGACACTTCGAACGTCATCTTTTGCGTGGCCAAGTTTCATAGAGAGATGGGTGCGTATTAGTTTGTCTGATTCTCTGCGGAGTTCTTTTTCTTTGTATCCTCTAAAGCCGGGTAGGGCTGCTGCAATGCGTTCAGAAAGCCGCATTTGGCTTTTTGCTTGGGCATATACATCTTTATTTTCGCTCATTTTTGATTTCCGACCTGTTTATTTTCGATATAGAAAAAAGGCTTGCTTAAAAAGTTTATTTTTATAGATATTTAGAACCGAGTTGAAGGTATATCGCCCTTCAACGTGTTTCCAGTTGAACCGTCGATAATTAACTGATACATGTTCCCCTTATATTGGTATTTGATGAACCACACGGGGGCATGCAGATACAACATTTGCTTAAGCTCTAACGCTGTAGAAATTTCTACAACACGGTCGATGTCTTGTTGAAGCAGAAAACGGTGATGATTTTCAATCTGCTGTTTTGCAAGCTCCAACGCTTCATCTTTGTCTATTTCACTGTTTAACACTTTGGCAAAGCCTTCAATTTTTCGAAAGTCATACGGAATCTTGCCAGCCAAAGGCACATCATATTCACGAGTAGGAAAACCAGCTGCTTCCCTTGCTAAAACAAGCCAATTGTACTCTTTTTCAATCTGCCCCTCTTTTACAATGGGAGGGGAAATTCTTTCAAAAATACCCTTATACTTGGTTGTAGAAACAGCAGAAACAACCCAAAATGGCAAATAAACAAGATTTTGTTCAACTATTTTTGATTTTTTAGCCAAATCGCCAGGTTTCATAAAGCCGCTGCTCATCCAGTCATAGACACAGTTTTCCATTTGAACAGCGCCATAATTATTTAAAATTAAGGAATGGTCAAAGTTGAAAGCTTGCCCAGTTTGGATTACTGTCATAAAGCCGCAGTATTTGCAGGTGGCTACTAATTCGCCTGGTTTAAAATCAACTGGGGCGCCACAATGAGAGCAACGAATTTCTTTAGCCACTACAGACATACTGTTTAGGCCTTCAGCAAGTTTTCGCGTTTTAGGATTTCTCTTGCAACGATAACACCTGAAGCGGAAGCCTGGATTAAACCACGGGTGACGCCTGCACCGTCTCCAATTGTGAACATGTTTTGAATCTTTGTTTCCAAAGAATTGTTGAGTTGCAAGTGGCTGCTGTAAAATTTAACTTCAACACCGTACAGCAGTGTGTCTCTTGAGTGGACTCCGGGAGCAATCACGTCGAGTGCTTGAAGGATTTCACGTATATCAGCTAGGTACCTGTATGGCAAGACGAAGCTCAAGTCGCCGGGGGTTGCATTTTTGAGGGTTGGTTGAACTACGCTACGTGCTAAACGTTCAGGAGTGCTACGTCTTCCTGCAGTTAAATCGCCAAGACGTTGAACCATAACGCCGCCGCTTAGCAGGTTAGATAAACGTGCAATGTATTTACCGTAGGCTATTGGTTCTTTGAAGGGTTCAGTAAATTGTGTGCTTACCAAAATAGCAAAGTTAGTGTTGTTAGTTTTGCTTTCTGCTTGGCTGCCACCGTTCACTGTTAAGACACCATCGTATGATTCTGTAGTTACTTCACCGTAAGGTGAAACACAGAAAGTGCGAACTTGGTCATCAAATTGCCTTGAATAGTAAATTAGTTTGGGTTCGTAGAGAACTTGGGTAAGTTTTTCCATCGCTGAAGCTAAAACTTCAACGCGCACGCCGATGTCGACAGGGTTGTTTACAGTTTTTAAGCCGCGAATTTGAGCTTCAGTTTGCAGCCATTCAGCGCCGCCTCTTCCGGGAGCAATAATAACGTATTTTGCGAAATATTTCTCGCCGGATGTTGTTTCTACGCCTTGAATAATGTTATTTTCGATGATTAAGCCTTTAACATCAGTTTTTGGTTTGAAAGTGATTTTGCTTTCTAGCGCGTTAAACATGCGTTTTAAAACTTCAAGGCATTTATCGGTGCCCATGTGACGAACTTCTTGCTTGATAAGTTTTAAGCCTGCAAGGGCTGCTTCTTTTTCTATTTTGTTTACTTCATCATTTTCTGTGCCGTAAACTATTTCGCTTGCTCCGAATCTGAGGTAAATTTCGTCACAGTATTTTACAAGGTCGGCTAATTCTTTTGTTGAAACGTATCGGCTTAGCCAGCCACCTACTTCTGTGGATAAGGTAAGTTTGCCGTCACTGTAGGCGCCTGCTCCGCCCCATCCTGAAAGGATAGCGCATGGTTCACAGTGCACGCATTCAAATCCTCGCTTTGAGGGACATTTGCGTTTATCAATTTCTTGTCCTCTGTCTAGCACTAGAACGCCTAGATTAGTTTTTTCTGTTAATTCTAAAGCTGAAAATATGCCTGCGGGGCCTGCGCCGACGATTATTACATCATATTTCAAAGAGTACCGCTCCGTGGAAATCCAAAAGTAAATGCAAGCAGTCGCATATATTTGTATGTGAAAAGCAAGGGCAAAATCAGGATAAGAACAAGACAAGAAGCAGCGTGTCTTTTTTAGATATATCTAATTAACATTTAAATCCTTGCAACAACAATCACTTTACAGTGCAAAAAATGGTCAACAACGAAATCGGCGACATGGACGAACTTATCAGCGACTTCTCACGATTCTACATACTAACCATACTCTATGAAGGTCCAGCACACGGCTACAGCATAATAAGCCGCTTCAAGAAACGCGTTAAAAAAGAAGTCAGCCCAAGCCTAGTCTACCCGTTCCTGCAGCAATTAGAAGAAAAAGGCTTAGTAAAACACACTATAGAACCTGTTGGCGAAAAAGAAAGAAAAATCTTTGAGTTAACCAAAGAGGGCAAAGAACTCTGCGTTAGCTTGTTTAGACGGTTTGCAGAACTTGTATCAATCGCCATCGAACCCAGCCTGCACGTTTGCGCTCACTGCGGCTGCAAAGTTTACGAAGGAAGCTACCGCGAAGTCATCAACGGAAAAGAAATGGCATTCTGCTGCATACACTGCGCCCAATCATACAAAGAAAACACTAACCTTGCAAAGCAAACAAAATAAAAACTAAAAAATATCACAACTAATTTCTTTAATAAAATGGTTTGTTTTTAATAAAATAAAAGTGTATGTATGAGTCATACATACACTTCTTTAAAAATTCAAATTCAGATATCTATTGACTATGAGCATTGAGAAAAAAGGGAATTTGTCAAAAACCTTAATCCTAAAAAAAACCGGATTTGAGGAAACAAAGCCTATCTCTCATTCCTTAAACGCAAAAACGCAGTTTTTAGGTCAAACCCCCAGCAGTTATAGCGCAGATAAACTGGACGTTGGAATAGAAGAGGTGAAAACCTTAGAGGGGTTAGGTCTTTCATGCAGACAAGCGCGAGTCTATTTGGCGTTGCTCAAAATTGGAGAGGCTAAAGCGAATGCTGTTTCAAACAGTTCTTTAGTAAATCGCCAAGATATTTACATAGTTCTTGATAGTCTTCAGCAAATAGGGCTTGTGCAAAAGAGAATTACTTATCCCTTAACCTTCACTGCAACCCCAATCAATCAAGCATTGCAGATGCTTTGTCAACAAAAGATTCTAGAACTAAGCACCATCACCAAGAAAATAAAAGACCTTACAAAAAAATATAATCAACCTATCAAACAAACAGAAATCCAAGATCGAACATGTTTAGGAACAGTTTTTGAGGGTGACCATGTCAAAAAAAATCAAAAAGCCATTCAAGATGTGAAACAAAGTATAGACGCTATCACAACCTGGAAACAATTCAGACAAATAACTTCCCTTTATGAATGCCAACTAAAGGCAGCTTTGAAAAAAGGCATAATTATTCGGGTAATAACCCAAAAAACCCCAAATCAAACACTGCCAAATTGGATAAAAATTGCTATGAAAAATTCTAATTTTCAGCTAAAAACTCTTTCAATCCGACCGAACGCAACGTTAACAGTTTTTGATAACACTCAAGGAGTCATAGCTTTCAGTAACACAGCAACGCCAAAAACTGGACCTCACCTCTGGACCACTAACTTAGCTTTAGTCACATTGACTCAAACGTACTTCAACACTATATGGAAGCAAGCTGAAACAGAAAATCAGTAAATGTAATGTTGTATTCTATGCATTAATCTTCCTAATTTTTACAAAGCCCTTTCTTAGCTGTCTTACGTGGTACGGACAGCAACACAATAAGTAGACAAAACCCCCGTTTCAATTTTCATAAAAATTAACCAAGGAAAAAAAAATGAAAAACAAAAAATTAGGATTAAACACAATTAAATGCAACAAAAAATCAATCTGTTCGCTTTCGCTAGTTCTCATGTTAACTATGACGTTAATGATGGCTTTTTCTCAGCCGGGCTTAGCTCAAATAGCTATTCCTCAACCGGTCAAAACTGCAGGTTACATCAGCATTGCACCAACACTTATCGGAGTCGGCCAAACCGCAACTGTAAATCTTTGGGTTTTTCCTCTACCTTCAAACTATCTTTATCAGCCATTCTACAAAGGCTTCGAGGGAATAACTGTAACCTTCACAAAACCTGACGGAACAAAAGACACATTCATGCCAGTAGACGGAACAGGCCAATTTGCTGCAGGACAAACCGAGTCGCTTGGCAGTATGTACTTCTCTTATGAACCCAATATGGCTGGTGACTGGAGTGCGACGTTTACGATGCCTGAGCAGAACATTACTGACAATACTGGAATCGTAATTTATTCAGCATGCACTAGCAGCGCAGCCTATTTTACAGTACAAACTGACCCAGTAAATGCAGGACTACTTAATGGCTATCCATGGGCAGAACTACCAAACGAAAACACCTTCTGGAACTACCCAATAAACAGCAACAACAGAGAATGGAACGCAATCTCAGGTGACTGGCTTCAAGGAGGTACTGGGAATGGCGCTCTTAACGTTCCGTTTTCAGGTGTCACTAGTCGTTTATGGCAACCATATGGTACAGGACCTAACACTGGACACATAGTATGGAGTCAACAACTTAGCATTGGAGGCTTGGTAGGCGGAGATTATGGCAGTCTTAGCTATTCAGCAATTTCTAGTAGCAGCGGTCGAGGCGTCGTAGTCATGGCAGGCAAAGTATATGCCAACGTCCCTAGCACCAACACTTTCAAATGTATCGATTTAGCAACAGGGGAAGAATTGTATACAGCTTCTGGATCGATTACTTGTGGTATCCACTTGCCTGGAAACGCAGCATATCAAAGCAATAATGATCCTTCAGTAGTCCTCGCCAGTTCTTATGGATCAACGCCAACAGCATACCTATACCAAGCATCTGGCACTACATGGAATTACTATAATCCTTTAACGGGCGCAATAGTGCGGTCACTCTCTAACTGTAGCTCTGCTCGACTTGTTGATGGCACCAATCTAGCCTATGGAGCAGCAAGTGGCAACTTGTTTGCTTGGAACATGTCCAAAGTTGTCAATAACAATTGGCCAACAGGAATTGAATGGTCACGCCCACTGCCAGAAACACTACTAGGTTCTTCCCCAGCTATCTTCGGCATAACAGCAGATGTGTCAACGATTGTATTAAGGACCACCAACCAGTACTGGGGCTACAGCGCAAAAGATGGTACCTCGCTGTGGAATCTCACCATCACTTATCCGGTCTTATCTAACCAAGCAATCACTTTGTATGGTGTAGACGATTTTATTGTCTATAATGGTGCGGATTCAACGTTCAACTGCTACTCTATGGCCACGGGTGCTTTGCTGTGGACAAGCGACAGCCTTTCAGACTCTCCATGGGCTACAACATGGACCATTTACTCCTCTGAGACCAATGACTATGATAACTTGTATCTTATGTTCCCTGACGGTACAATGACTGCTTTAAGCTTGGAAAATGGTGAAACACTATGGCGAAGTCAAGCTATTCTTTCAACTGAGTACACCAATAATGTAGTACCCTATGTTGTTGGTTTGGTCATGGAAGGCGGTAATATCTATGCATATGCAGGCTATTCGACAGCATATCAACTCAACCCTATTCCAAGATTTGCAATGCTGACATGTGTTAACGCTACTACAGGAAATACCATCTGGACTTTAAACGGTGGAATTCATCCTGTCGCTGCTGCAAATGGTTACGTCATTGGTCCTGGAATAAACGATGGAAACTTGTATTGTGTAGGCAAAGGCCAAACCTCAACAACAGTTACCATACAAAACAACGTCATCACAAACCACGCAACCACACTCATAACAGGCAACATACTAGACCAATCCCCAGCACAAGCAGGCACCCCCGCAGTTGCAGACGCCTCAATAAGTGAATGGATGGACTACCTACACATGCAAAACTCAACACTACTAAACAACCCACCCAACCCTAAAGGAGTCCCAATAACACTAACAGCAGTTGACCCAAACGGCAACACCATCACAATCGGCACAACAACCACCGACTCAAAAGGCAACTACGCAATCAACTTCACACCAGAAACAACAGGAATATACACAATCAAAGCAACATTCAACGGAACAAACGCCTACTACTCATCAGATTCAGAAGCACACCTAACAGTAATAACCGAGGCAGCATCAACAACAACACCCATCAACTATGAGACAAACAATAACACCATGATGACCCTCACAGTTGGCATGGGCATAGCAATCATTATTACAATAGCAATAGCAACACTACTAATCTTGAAAAAACGGGCTTAAAATAAACCATTTTTTCTTTTTTATTTTTTGTTTTGACTTTGTAGAAGATAACCCAAGGGCAACCTTAAACTACGCTTGGAAGAAGCAAACAGAAAAAAGCAACTTCTAAGTTCGTTAACCCGAATCTTAGTCTAATTTACAATTTCTTTCTTAACTGTCTTACGTGGTACGGACAGCAACACAATAAGTAGACAAAACCCCGCTTTGAAGTTTCATAAAAATTAACTAAGGAAAAAAAAATGAAAAACAAAAAAACCACTATGCAAAAATGTAAAAACACCTCGTATCCAAATACTACAAAAAATACAAACAAAATGTTGTATGCTCTTGCTTTAACTTTAGTGCTAACGTTATCCTCTACTCTAACGGTAATTCCTTTAGTAAATTCTACTGCAGTTCCTGACCGAGCCACTAGCTCGTTTATAAGCGTAAATCCTAAAGTTATAGGATTAAATCAAGACCTTACGGTTAACTTGTGGATTTATCCGCCTCCACAACTGCCAGCACTTCATATTGCGGCTCTTACCTTTGAAAATGTTACCGTTACTTTTACTCGACCTGACGGCTCCAAAGATACATTTATGCCTGTTGACGGCAGTGGCGGCTTAGCACCAGGACAAACCGAAACAGTAGCAAACATTTGGTTCCTATATCAGCCTGACCAAATAGGCGAATGGTCTGTAACTATTAGCTTTCCAGGACAGACATTTTCTTCTGGAAACGACACTGTCTACTACAAACCCTCTACCAGCCTGCCATTTTATTTTACAGTGCAAAACGACCCTGTCCAGATTGGACTCCCAGAAGCTGCACTTCCAACCAATTTTTGGGAACAGCCAATTAATGCCCAAAATAGGGAATGGTGGTCAATTTCTGGAGACTGGTTACAACTCCACTACAATGGTTTATGGATTCCAGGTAGCATCTACAACCCATACAGCAAAGCACCAAACTCACCACACATAGTATGGACTACTCCAATAGCCATGGGTGGTCTTACTGGAGGCGAGTGGGGTGGCTTAAGCTACGCATCCATTTCCAAAGCTGCACCATTTACAATCATGCAAGGAAAAGTATACTATAACATGCCTGGAAAACAAACATTCCGCGCTTACGACCTACAAACAGGAGAAATACTTTGGGAAAAACCAGGATACTTCAGACTCGGACAAATTGAAAGAACAACATCGCAAACATTAGGAGTTGACATAGAAAATTTTGCAGGAGCAGCACCTGTAGCATACTTATGGGATATCAGTACTTCAACATGGAAAGCATACGACCCAGTTACCGGAAACGTAGTGTTATCATTAACAAACGCCATAGGCAGCAATGAATACAATACTAACACTGGAATCAGCTGGTTCAACGGAAGCCCTATAGTCTTTATCTTGCAAGAAACTGGCTTTAACACAACAGTTCCAGATCAACTAGCAAAGAATCAATTAATCCGATGGGACCGCACGAAAGTTAAAGGAACCGATTGGTCAACAGGTATTGTTTACAACGTATCAATAAGCACACCTGGCAATCCTGGAGTTGGCGATGCAAGACTAATGGCGGGCTTATACACAGTATTTCCTTACAGTGATATAGGTGTTGTATGTGCAGGCAATGCTGAAAACAGAATGCAAGCATTCAATTTAACCTCAGGAGAAAAACTTTGGAATAAGACAGTTGACTACATTGATGGCGGTACAATGCAAGGCTACGAATCATACGGACCACTTATCCAGTTTACAGCTAATGACATGACATATCACGCTTATGACATAAACACTGGCGTCCATCTGTGGGATACTAAAGCTGGCGAAAATCCATGGGGATCCAATCCACATGTTGCAACAACGGTTTTCGGAAATGGAAAAATGTATATTCCAAACTATGACGGGTACGTTTATGCAATTGATCTCAAAACAGGCGATTTAAAATGGCAAAGTGACTATGCGGGAGACACCAGCGAAACGGTCTTTGGCACATGGTCATTCACATTTATGGCGGGAGCAGACGGAAAAATCTATGCAGGACAAACAAGGCATACTCCAACGCAACCAAGAGCTAGAGGCAACGCTTTAGTATGCATTGATGAAAACACAGGAAAATATCTTTGGAACGTTACAGGTGCCTTTGAACCTTTTGGCATTTCAAACGGCTATCTTATCGCAGGCAGTGAATACGATGGACTCATGTACTGTTTCGGTAAAGGTCAAACACAAACTACAGTTTCAGCTCCAACGACAATAACACCAAGTGAAAAAAGCGTACTTATTCAGGGTACCGTTACAGATCAATCCCCGTCACAACCAGGCACACCTGCAGTCTCTGATGATAGCATGAGCGATTGGATGAACTACTTAAAAGGTCTGGATACAAGCTTCATCAATAATCCACCAACACCCAAAGGAGTACAAGTGACATTAACCGCTGTTGATCCAAACGGCGAAGTTAACCAAATTGGCACTATAACTACAGATGCAAACGGAAGATATGCAACCATATGGACCCCACCAAGCCAAGGAATCTACACTATACACGCAGAATTTGCAGGAAGCGAATCGTACTGGAGTTCCAGCGCCGAAACAAGTTTAGGAGTTGGCGCAGTAGCAGCAGAAACAACACCCATCAGTAATGAACCAGTCAATGACACTATGATGACCCTCACTGTTGGAATGGGCGCAGCAATCATTATTGCCATAGCAATCGCGACAGTACTAATCTTAAGAAAAAGAGCTTAAAAAACCAATTTTTCCTTTTTTTATTTTTTACTTAAATATATAGAAAAGAAGGTTATAATTAATGCCTGAAGCTACTGTTTGGGGAGAGAAGAGGGCAAGGGCTCAGTTTTCCGAGCAAGAAGAAATTTCGGTTCTATTAAATTTAGGCTGTTCACTTTCTCAAGCGCGAGTGTATTATGAGTTAATCCAGATAGGCAGTGCCACAATAAGCTCTATATCAAAAGCAACAGGGATTTACCGAGAAAACGTATACAAAATAATTAATTCAATGATAGAAAAAGGGCTTGTTGAAAAAGAAATAGACAACCCCACAAAATATCATACCCTGCCGCCTGAAGAGGTATTGCCTATGTTGATTAACCGTAAACAAGAACAGATTTCTCAGGTAAAACGGGAAGCTCAAAGAGTAATAAAGAAGCTTCATGAAAAAGCGGGTTATAAAACGGTAACTGAATGTCAAGGGCAGTTCATGGTTATTTCAGGAAGAAACAGTATCATTGACCGAGTGAAGAAGACACTTGATAAAGCCCAAATTAGTATAGAAACCATTACGACCCAGAAAAGGTTTTCACAAGCAATAGTAGAATTTGCCGAGGCTTACGAAAATGCACTAAGGAGGGGTGTAAAAATTCGTTTAGCTACAGAAAAACATATTCCCGAAAAAAGAGCCCTTAAAATCATAGGTAGACTTAAAAAAAACCCTGATTTTCAGGTAAGATATTTTTCTCAGCCGATTCCGGCGATTGCAGCGTTATTTGATGGAAAAGAAACGCATATCTCATTGTCAAGAAGCGCTCAACTGTTTGATGCAGAAGGCTTGTGGTCAAATAATAGTTGTGTTGTAGCCGTAGCAAAAGCCTATTTTGAAGAAAAATGGGCACAATCTTGCCAGTGATTCTAGAAAAACGAAATTCAGTCAACTTTACTAATTTACAAATGAAAGCTAAATTGCTTTATAGTGACATCTAAGATGTAAATATTTAGCAGTCACATATGCTTAAATTGAGTTTTGGCTCCATCTTCCATTTGATGGCTATGATTTTTAGGTTTTATCCCATGTTTACGAAACTCTCAGTTTTGCCTATCGTAGGATTTTTTGCAATAGGAATAGTAATCGGTGGCGTGACAGGTTATTACTTACAAGTTACCCAGCAAAACAACAATAGTCCTGCTTCAAATGTCAACTTTGACAGCGGCAATAGTAACATGCTTTCACAAATCTATAACAGTTCTATTGGTTCGGTTGTTTTGATAACAAGCATTACAGACCAAGGCATTGCATTGGGTTCAGGGTTTGTTTACGATTACTCCGGAAGAAATGTTGTCGTAACCAATAATCATGTTGTTGCAGATTCCAATCGTTTAAGTGTAACGTTCTCAAATGGACAAGGTTATAGTGCTTCCGTTATTGGTTCTGACCCTTACGCGGATTTAGCTGTTGTTTCAGTTGATGCTCCAGATGAACAATTTCAACCGTTGCAACTTGGAAACTCTTCAACGCTGTTCATTGGGCAATACGTTTTGGCAATGGGTAGTCCATATGGTCTAGAAGGTTCATTGTCAACTGGAATAATTAGTGGTCTTGGACGCACATTAACAGAAGACAATTCAGGCACAAGCTATGCAATAGCGAACGTTATCCAATTAACAGCTCCAATTAACCCAGGCAACTCTGGTGGGCCATTACTTAACCAAGACGGCGAAGTTATAGGAATAACAACAGCCATTATTGCACAGTCTCAAAGCATAGGATTTGCAGTGCCATCAAACACCATTAGCAGAGAAATAGGGGCATTAGTTGAAAATGGTACTTACACTAATCATTCTTATCTTGGTATTTCAGGTGAAGACATGACATACTTTTTAGCACAAGAACGTGGCGTTAACGTTACATATGGAGAATTAGTGCAAACAATAACGCCGGGAGGTCCATCGGCGGGCAAATTAATGGTCAATGACGTAATTGTTGGTATTAATCAAACAAGAATCATGAGTTCAGACGAATTAGCTGATTATCTTGCCGACAAAACCGTACCAAATGACACAGTGGTAATTCAGGTAGAAAGAGACAATCAGCCACAGGATATTGAAATTGTTTTAGGAACCCGACCCTCTGTCCAATAAATAACAGTTAAATTTTAAAATTAAAGTACCAAAAAATCAAGAAAATAAAATAAAGAAAACTTGTGCTCAGTCGCCCAATTCTAGTCTTTTATGGCTTCTATGAAGCTCATAACGTTCCAGAGTTTAACACGCGTGTAAGGCGGCATGTTAGGGTCTTGCAAAATCTCGTCAAGCAGTGAAACGGCGTTTGAAGCTCTAACTGCTGGAGTATACTCTGAACTTTGCAATGCATCCATTGCGTCTTTAGCAGCACGTCTAATGTTCCGAGGAGTTGTGCTGTCTTCTGAAACCTCACCAAGCACAACTAAGGCTTGCTGAATTTTAGCTTCATATTCCTCAGCTTTTTTCTTCCGCACCATAAACATTCCCCTTTTAATGGCAGAATCGCAGTAATCAAGTTATATAAGCTTTTGATACGTATTTAACTTTGAGGTTCTTAATTGCAACCAAAAAAAGATGACCCACCAATCAAACGCATGGCTGATTTGCTACGGCAAGGCGCAACTTTAACGAATCTTTCGTGTCCAGTTTGCTCTTCACCACTGTTCAGGTTCAAAGATGGCACACTTTGGTGTGAACAGGACCAAAAAAAAGTGGTAATTGTAAAGGAAGGCGAACAGGCACCAGTCCAAACAGCACCTCAAACAAACACAGCCTATGATAAACTGGAAAATACGCTTTTAACAAAGATTCAAGGGATTGAGGATAAAATTGCAAAAACAGAAGACGTTGAAGAAATACAGAAGTTGAGTACGGCGCTTTCAGAATTGTTAGGCAGTTTAGAAAAAATCCGAAGAATAAAAACAACTAAACCATAAACGGACACGCTAATGCTTGGCAAATATGAAAATTTTCCTTTTAACATTCATTTTTTAGAAACTTTTACTTCAACCCTTAACTGTAAGCAGTTTCAACAAAAGCTTATTCAAACCCTTAAAGAGTTGAATAGAAAGCCTTTCCGTTTTGAAGAAATATCTATTCCCACTATTCCAAACAGTGAAGTTATTTTTGAATTCGGAATAGCTGAAAATGAGGGTTTTAATTTTCTTGATGAACAAGAAACCAACAGAGTACTTAATAGTCTTAAACCTCAGCAAACAGCGTCACTTGATTTTTTTTGTGCGATACGTTACTACAAAATCAGCGCTCAAAAAAAGACGGCCTTAAAATTTGACTATTACATGTTTAAATCCAGTTTTGCAGCTAAGAATGTCGAGTTTCAAGTTTTCCATAAACAGGGTCCAAGATATATTTCCCCAGAAGAATTAGTAACAATAATTACAGATAATATCAACAGAACTTCGACTAAGCGTGTTTTAAAAAGAAAAGAACCAGAAAACATAGAATTTTGAAGATGTTTAATAAAGAGTTCCATATTCTATGAACAGAAACTATATCTCGATAGAACAATTAAACCTAAACTTCCTAAAAATAGTTCAAACTGTACTCTAAGGAGCAAAAGAATGTTTTCAATAGAAGTAACAAACCTAAAGAAGAGTTATGGCAGTCTTAAAGCAGTTGACGGAATATCCTTCACTGTTAAACAAGGCGAAGTCTTTGGCCTACTGGGTCCAAACGGAGCAGGCAAAACCACCACAATAGAAATCATGGAGGGGTTACGTGAACGTGACAGTGGAAGCGTCAAAATTCTTGGCTTAGACCCATGGAAAGATGGCTATAAAATTCACAAAAAAATTGGAGTAATACCTCAAGAATTCACTTTCTTTGAAAAAACAACTCCAAAAGAAGCAATCAAATACTACGCAAAACTCTTCAACATTCAAGTCGATGCTGACGCAATTCTAAAAGAAGTGCTACTTGATGAAATGGAAATGCATGTTTTTGAAAGCCTCTCAGGAGGTCAAAAACAGAAAACTGGTCTTGCTCTCTCACTTGTAAACCAGCCTGAATTGCTTTTCCTTGATGAACCAACCACTGGTTTAGACCCTAACGCTAGACGTGCAATCTGGGAAGTCATCCGCAGACTAAAAGCTAAAGGAAAAACCATCATTCTAACAACTCATTATCTTGACGAGGCACAGCAACTATCAGACAGAGTAGCTATCATGGATCACGGACGCATCGTAGCCATGGGAACCACTGAAGAAATCATTCAACAGAATGGTTCAGGCGAACGCTTAGAAATGCATGGAAGCAAACAACTTGCTGACTACATTAAAGCAAACACCGAACTACAAGTGGACTACGATAACACCAGAGAGGTAATTATAATCCCTTTGAAAAAGAAGATTGACGCGTTGGCGGCACTAGCTGCTGCTGAACAGTCAGGAATGGACTGGGGCGAAATCCAGACACGACAAGACAGCCTTGACGACGTATTCATCAAACTGGTTAACGAACCTCTTGGCGAACCGGAAGAAACGGAAACACAACAACCAAAGAAAAAAGGACGGCACTAAACATGGTCAGCATAAAACGTATTTTTGCAGATTTTAGAGTTTTCAGTGTAGGATACTTAAGAAACAAATTTGGCCTATTCTTTGGCTTAATCTTCCCAGTTATCTTAATTTTGATTTTTGGCGCTATTTTCTCTGGCGGAGGCACAGGAACAGTATATGTTTATGCCCAAAACCGAGATACAGGCGCATACGGACAAAACATTGGCGATAACTTCCTTTCGGCGTTAAATGAATCCTCGACAATGCAAGTTGTAACTGTGGATGCTTCAGAGAATTTCCCAGATTTCTTGGCGGCACATTCGGCGTCAGATGGCATTGTTATTCCCTCAAACTTCACTGAAGATTACATAACGGGGCAGCAGGTTAACGTTACAGTTTACGGTAATCCAGCGTCCAGCACAAGCGGCATTGTTAGTGGAACAGTTAGTGGATTTATTGGACACTTTAATTTGGCACGTTTCAACGGCACTGCAGTAATAGGTTATAACTCAGCTACTGTTAACACTCAGCAAACGGCATACATTGATTTCCTTATTCCAGGCTTAATCGGCTTTTCCATCCTTACAAGCCCAATGTTTTCCTTAGTTAACATATCCTCAGAATACAAGAAAAACAAAATTTTCAAACAACTCTCCCTGACACCGCTGACAAAGATGGAGTGGTTAATCTCTAAAGTCATGTTCTACATTGCCTTAACATTAGCAGGTTTCATACTAATGGTCGGCGTAGGAGTACTAGCCTTCGGCGCCCACGTAACACTATCACTTTGGTTAATACCCTTCTTAATCTTGGGCCCAATGCTGTTTGCGTCCCTTGGCATGCTAGTTGGCACAGTAACCAAGAACCCAGAAACCGCAGGCGTAATCGGCAACATAGTAACCTTCCCAATGATGTTCCTTGCAGGCACTTTCTTCCCAATCAGCAGCATGCCAGAATACCTACAAGCATTTGCTCATATTCTGCCACTTTTCTACGTTACAGAAGGCTTAAACAACGTCATGGTCTACAACAACATACCAAACGCAGTCATTGACATAGCAGTACTTGGAGTATTAACAATAGCCATCTTCGTTTTGGCAATAAAACTATTCAAATGGAGAGAAGATTAACCCTTTTCTTCTTTTTTCGTTATTTTTTTGTTTAGCAGTTGTTGAAGAAGAGTCCCTATACACAACAACAACCAATGGGTTGTGCAGAACAACGTTTTTTCCATTCAAACGCTAAAGCATATTGCTTATTGATTGTGCAGTTTACGGCAAGCATTAAAATAAAAAAAACAGCGCGAAAAGGAGAGAAAAAGTTATTTGTGGTTTTTCTTTACAAACACTGCAACAACAGCTACAGAAACTAGCACAATTGACACAACAGCGATAAGCGGCAGTGACAACGTGTTTTCTTGGGAAGTTGCAGATGCAGAGGGAGACAAGTCTTCAGAAGGATACTGTGATGACCCACCCAACTGGCCATACTCATAGCAATAG
Source organism: Bathyarchaeia archaeon (assembly GCA_050108115.1). Taxonomy (GTDB): domain Archaea; phylum Thermoproteota; class Bathyarchaeia; order Bathyarchaeales; family Bathycorpusculaceae; genus Bathycorpusculum. The sequence goes on from JBNIDP010000001.1 coordinate 1,751,629, forward strand.
GCAACCTCTCCGGTGTCTCCCCAAACACCAACCTGAACACCTACAATGTTACCTACGGGTTGACTAAAATAGAATACGGCTTGCCACATAGGATAAAGAGTCAACCCATCCCTATCCTTACTGTAGCGTGTACCAACACCCTTCTCCAAAAGGTCATTATTTATTGGATTATTATACATCTGCCCAGAAATCAAGTTAAGACTCAAATCAGGCTGCGTCTGCGACCAACCAACTTTAACATCCTCAGAGAAAAAAGAATCACAAAACTTTTGAGCTAAATCAAAAGCAAAACCCTCAAACTCCTTCTTATCAGAAAAAACATTCAATTCAGAAACCCTGTAAAGTTCAAGAGTATCATAAAAAGAAATTCTGCCATTCTCAAAAGTTATCCCTAAAGACTTGTTTGGAACCTCAACACCATCAAAATGGTATACAAAACCAAGACTCTTCTCTGATAAACGAAGAGTCCAATTATCTAAAGAAACACTTGCAGGAGACAATGCACTCGCTGGAAGACTGCTTGGAGCTTTACTAAACAAATCCAAAGCTAAAGACTCACCCATAGTAGCTATGCCATACTTTTGTGCAAAAGTTGTATACCGTTCAAAAACATTCTGCAACTCCTCAACCGAACCCTTAGGAGGCTCAACTAAATAAAAAAAAGAACCATCAACTACACTGATGTCAGCCGAATATGGAAAGCCATTGAAAAAAATGCCACTTGCCTGTAACGCATCGCCTTTTATATCTACAAGCTCAAAGGCACAATTTTCCACCTCAACAAAGCCCCCATACTCATAATGAGTACCAGAACGGGGATTGGTTATAGCATATTTTGACAAGTCAAGCCCAAAAACATCACTCAAAATAGCAGGCAACTTGTCCAAGGCAGAATAAACTTTTACATCTTCAGCCGCTGAACTAGTAACTGAAAACAATAAAGAAAAAACAAACAACCCAATCAGGAAGATTCCAAATATTTTTGTTTTTTTCATAAGCTTTCCATCGATTTTTGGCGCCAGTTACTCAAAAAACCAAGAACCTCAGCATACAAGGCTTCTAAAACTTCGTTTTTACTTTTTGCCCCGTCAACTCGTTTGAGCTCACCTTTCTCAAGATACTTTTTGTAAATTTCATGTACCTTACGCTGAGTTTGCAAGACTTCCATAACTGATTTTTTGCGTTTTAGCCGTTCCAGTACCACTTCTGGCGCAACATCTATAAAAATCGAAAGGTCGGGTCTTTGGGCGTGCTTGTTTATGGTTTCTATCCAGTCCAAGTTTAAGCCTGCACTGCCCTGGTAAGCCAAAGAAGAGTAAACGTAACGGTCGGAAATCACGATTTTGCCCTCCTTCAAAGCGGGCAATACAGTGTTTTGGACGTGCTCTATTCGGTCGGCTGCGAAAAGTAGGGCTTCCACGGTTGTAGGCATGCGTTCTTGTTCAAAAAGGCGTTTACGTATGAATTTGCCGATTTTTCCTTGACTGGGTTCCGCGGTGAAAACGGCATCATATCCAGCTTTACAAAGTTTTTTTGTTAACAGTTTAGCTTGGGTGGATTTTCCGCTGCCATCTAATCCTTCAATGCAGATAAACACGCCTTTCATAGTCATGCCTTGTTCACTATAGTTTTTAGCGTTAACCATTATAGGGAGCCCCATAAATATAACTATCAAACAAAAAAGGCGCACAGGTTTATGCCGAAGGCTTACTGGGGAGAAATTAAAGATCCAGTGCACGGTTACGTGTACATTACGCAGGCAGAAAAAGACGTAATTGACACTTACCCAATGCAACGTCTACGCAGAATACGGCAACTTGCAGGTTCAGAATACGTATACCCTGGCGCCAACCACACACGTTTTGAACATTGTCTTGGCGTAATGTTTCTTGCAGGAAACGTTTTGGAAAACCCGCATATTTCGCAAGTGGTTACAGAAGAAGAAGTAGACATGACCAGAATCAGCGCCTTGCTCCACGATTGTGGACATGGACCTTTCTCGCACGTGTTTGAACATCTGCTGCTTAAAGACTTAAAGAAAACTCACGAAGACATTACTTCGTGGATTATTGAAAAAAGTGAAGTAGCAGACAAACTTTCCAAGCTTGGCTACAACCCAACCGTTATAGGCAAGCTTGCAGTGGGAAAACAGCAAAAACCCGAAAAAGCATTTCTTGACCAAATAATTAGCAGCGCTGTAGATGTTGACAAAATGGATTTCATCTTAAGAGACACCTATCATACAGGTGCAGAGTACGGTTTTATTGACGTTTACAGATTAATTCACGCCCTTGACGTGTTTGGCGAAAACTTGGCCGTAGAGTTAGGCGCACTTTCAGCTTTGGAAGCTTTTATGATTGCCCGCATTGAATCTTTCAAAAGCATTTATTTCCACCGTATGGGGCGGGCTGCCCAAATTATGTTTGCAGACGCCATGGACAAAGCCAACGACGAGTTAGGGTTAACCTCGTTTAAAACGCCCGAAGAGTACCTGCAGCTTGACGATTACACTGTTTGGGCTGCCCTGAAAAAGTGTAAAGCTTCTAAAAAAATCATTGACAATTTAGAGCACCGCAGAATGCTAAAATGCGCTTATGAGAGGACTTTTTATGAGAAGGATGCTGTGGCGTCTAACTTGTTTGGCAGGGAATCTTACCGTACACAGGTTAGAAGTGAAATAGCCAAAGAAGCAGGCGTAGATATCGAGTCAGTGTATATTGATGTTCCAACGGTACCCTCTGTGCCTTATCATCACACAGTCTTAATGGAATCCAGCGAAATCCCAGTTTTCACAAGAAGCGCCAAAGGCAAACGTGCAATGCAAAAATTAAGTGAAAGCTCAAAAATATTCGAAACCCTAAAAGGCTTTATGAACATCATCCGCGTCTACACTGACCAAGAAAAACGTGAAGCAGTAGAAAAAGCAACAGTCAAAATCTTGGGCAACGTGCCCTATGCTGCAAAAATCTCTTTTTAGTTTTCTCTGTATGCTTTTCTTATATACTAGTCATGCTTAAGATGAATTAAACAGCACATTTCGCAAGGAAGGGGCAAGATTGGCGCAAAACAACACCGCAAATTCCGAAGAAAACAAGATATTACCCATACGCGTGCGAATAAAAAAGAAACCTGAACCATCAGCAGCACTTTACAGTGAAAAAGATATCCGCACAATCGTTGACGAATTTGTCACTTCATGGATAAGAGGAGACATCATAATCCGTTTTCCCCTGGCAAGTGAACTAAGCAAACAAAACCCGTTAACCATCGCCTTTCCAAAAGACCCCTCAGTAAGCGCTGAACTAAAAATCAAAGAACACTACGTTGACCTACTTTTAGTCTGCGCAGGCGTAAAACCCGCCTCAAATGAAGAACAACAAAAAGCAATTTCAGAAGTCTTCAAAATGATGCTCATGTTCCGCAGCGCAAACCGCATCGAAGGCAAAATCATATCAAACGACATCGAAAAACGCGTCACCGAACTAGAAAAAATCATGCAAAACCAAACAAAACTCATCGAGCAAATAACAGGATTCCTCTTCAAACCTAAAAAATCCAAACAGCAACGTTCTGAGAGCTAAAAGCTGGATTTTAGAAGGGTAAGGTTTATTCATAAGAATTTGTATTTTGCTTGATGCTTTATCTTGTAAAGCGCTCCGGTAGTATAGTCCGGTCAAGTATTCCGGCCTTTCGAGCCGAAGACCCGGGTCCGAATCCCGGCCGGAGCACCAACTTTAACCTAAAAGTATCACTTTTAAAAAAAAATAGCAATTTTCTTCAATTCAATCAAGTTTTAGCTTTAGTTTAAAAAGCAAAATTGGGGAAAAATTTGTTTAAAGGTAGGCTTCGGTTACGTATCTTCTCATCATGCGGTGACTGTTGAAGTAGTAAGCGATTTTGCCTATTGAGTTCTTCATCATTTTTGCCCAATCGTCAAGCCGTTCATAGTACATTGGCAGTATAACGTATTCGAGTTTGTTGTAGATGTCAGCGACTTCTTCTTGGATGCAATTAGGTGTTTCTAGGCATTCGTCTGGGTGGGGTCCAATGCTCCATCCGGTAACGTTTTCTATCCAGCCTTCAAGCCACCAGCCATCCAGCACGCTAAAGTTGAGGACGCCGTTGTGGGCTGCTTTCATGCCGCTGGTTCCTGAAGCCTCAAGCGGTTTAAGAGGAGTATTAAGCCAAACATCAACACCGCCCAACATTTTTTTGGCCATATCAACATCATAGTTGGGAAGGTAAACCATTTTTATGTCAGGCCTTAATTGGTTTGCGTAGCTAAAGAGTTGTTCGATTAATTTTTTACCTTGAATGTCGCGGGGGTGAGCTTTTCCAGCAAAAATGAGTTGGATTTTTCGTCGTTTGCCTATGGCGCGCAAGCGTTCAAGTTCAGAAAACAACAGGTAAGCCCGCTTGTATTCTGTTGCGCGGCGAGCAAAACCAATGGTGAAGGCGTCATAGTCTAAGCCGGCGTTAGTTAAGTTGTTAACGTAATCGATAAGGAGCCTTTTTTGCTCTTTGTGGGCATCCCAGATTTCCTCGTTAGGGATTCCGTCAGCTATACGTGCTAGAAGTTCAGGCTCGTTTGCCCAGCCTGGCAGGTATTTATCGTAAAGTTTTCTGAAGCTATCGCCCGTCCAAGTGTATGAATGTATCCCGTTAGTGACGGCGTGAATTATGTAACCGTTAAACATTTTTTCAGAGATACGCTGGTGCTGTTTAGCTACGCCGTTAACGTATTTGCTTAAGTTCAAAGCCAACAAAGTCATGTTTAACGCGTCAGGTCCACCATAAGTTTTCAGTACATTCATGTCTGTTGTGCCGTCAAGAACCTCTTTTACGAGGTCGTAGCTGAATTTGTCATGTCCGGACTCGACAGGAGTGTGAGTTGTGAAAACGCAGAGTTCACGCACTTTTTCTGGATTCATGGCGTTCTTTTGAAGTAATTCAAGTGCTAGAAAACTTGCGTGTCCCTCGTTAATGTGATATTTACGGACGTTAAATCCTAAAGCGTCCAGCATGCGTACACCGCCGATGCCAAGCACTATTTCCTGTTTTACGCGGTATTTTTGGTCGCCGCCGTAAAGGTAAGAGGTGATTTCTCGGTCTTCAGGCGTGTTTCCTTCAATGTCTGTGTCAAGGAAAAATACTGGAACTATTCCGCCAGTTAGGCTTTTTACTTGGTAGAGCCAGGCTTGGATTTTAACTGTTCTGCCTTGGATTAGAACTGTTACTTCTTGGGGCAGTAACTTCATGAATTTGGAGGGTTCCCAATCTTGACGGTACTCAATTTGTTTTCCTTCAGAGGTTAAGTCTTGACGGAAAAAGCCCTTTTTACTAAGCAATGTTACTGCGACTAATGGAATTTTTAGGTCAGCGCTTGAGCGCAAGGTGTCGCCTGCAAGAACCCCAAGTCCACCTGAGTATGTTGGGATTTCACTTGTTACACCTATTTCCATTGAAAAGTAAGCAATTTTTTGTCCGTTTAACAAGCCCTTTAAATCATCCAAGGTTACCAAAGCCTAGCTGTTATAAGTTAGGCAAGTTGTTTTGGTAACTTTAATCTGTTACGGATTAAGTCTATATATAAAATCAGCCGTTTCTAAATAGACAGGCTTAAAAGTTTTTTTTGTTGACGGGTTATTTGTTAAAAACTTATTAAGATTTTTATGCTTAAATTGTTGGGATTGCTGGGGGGTAAATGCGGACTCACAAATTGGCGATAGCCAACTGCCCGTTGATTTGATTCGAACGTTTGCCATAGTGCTGGTTGTTTTACTTCACGCATCCATCGAGCCGATTCCAGCTATTGTCACACCTAATTCTTCAGCGGTACTGATTCAATGGTGGAGCGTAAACCTTTATGATTCCTTTGCTAGACCCTGCGTACCATTATTTGTCATGTTAAGCGGCGCCCTGTTACTGCAACCGTCTAAAGTTGATGAACCACTGAAAACGTTCTTTAAAAAACGCTTTAGCCGGATTGCTTTGCCTTTCCTGTTCTGGATGGGAGCCTACTTTGCATGGGACATATTTGTTGAAAAACAAGCGTTAACTTCGCAGTTTGTTGTTGAGGGCTTGCTTGGTGGACCTTATATTCATTTTTGGTTTTTTTACATGCTAATTGGCTTATACTTGGTTACGCCGCTTGTGCGCGTTTTTGTTGCTCATGCTAGTAGACACTTGATGAGGTATCTGTTTGTTTTATGGCTGGCAGGCGTGTCTGTTGTTCCGCTTTTGAATCTTTTAGTTGCCCACAATTTGAGTGGCAACGTATTTTTGGTAACAGGATATATTGGGTATTTCGTGCTTGGGTTTTATCTGCTAAATACCCGTGTAAAAAGAAGGTTCTTGGGGCTTGGGTTTTTGGCGGGGTTTGTTTTTACAGCGTTAGGAACGTATTGGATAACAGCCACTGTTGGGGGCAGTCTACAGTTTTTCTTTTATGACTATTTCAGTTTAGGCGTCATTTTATCCTCAGTTACACTGTTTCTTCTGTTGTCTTCTGTTCAGTACGGCAAAATTAAATGCAGGTTTCCACGGCTTGACAAGCTAATTCATTATATCAGTATTAACTCGTTGGCAATTTACCTGTTTCACTTCATGGTTTTGGAAACTTTGGAAAATGGGTATCTGTGGGGTTTTAGAATAAGCATGGCAACAATTAACCCGATAATCGAGATTCCGTTGCTTACAGCAGTTACGTTAGCGATTTGCCTGCTTGTACTTTACCCGTTAAGAAAAATCCCTTACCTCAACAGACTAATCGGATAAAAAACGTTTTCAGATCGGGCGTTCTGGAGTCCCATGCATGTTTTCTCTATGACGTCTAAGGCCATTTGAGGTTTTGAAGGTTTTTCCGCATATTGTACAAACTAGTTTACCAGGTTCAAGTCCACGCAGAGGTTCTTCAGGCGGCGCTGGAACTTGGGGTAAATTCACGTTTTGAATATTAACTTTTGTACCGTATGGTGGTTTATATTCACTCATAAAGCCAACCTTATGTTAAATGCCTCTTGAGGGTTTTCTTAAAGGTATGTTGTTGTTTTTATGAGACAACAAAAAAGGCTACATTGCTTTAAAATAAAAAATTGAAGAGGGAATGTTTGGTTTTGTTGTTTAGATTTGTTTTCCGCAGTGGGAACAGAAGGTTGCGCCTTGTGAGACCGGTGCTCCGCAGTGTGGGCAGTATTGGGTGCCAGTGTTTGCTGTTGGTGCGGTTGGTGGTGGCTGTGTGGTTGGGGGTGGAGTGTAACTGTAAGAGGGTGTGCTTGCGCCCTGTCTCATTGTTAAGAATGCGATTGTTGCAAGTATCCAAGCGATGAATATCAGTATGTAACCAAATACAATTATTGTTAATATTGCACCGAGATACAGTAGTTTTCCTGCAGTGAAGAATAAATGTTCACCTGAACGTTCTCCTAAGGAGAAAAGCACTTTTCTGAAGTTAATTGCCATTAACAGGAAGAATATGAAAGCGATTATTAACAGCACTATTACGCCTATTATGCTAGCGATAACTCCTACAAAGCCTAAGCTAATTGCACCAGTCGTAAATATACTACCTGTACCGATTGAGAGGATGACAAAACCTATAAATCCAAAGATTGAACCTCTGAAGGCGTTCTGGTATATGCTTGGGTCTCTGTAATGCTCTGATAGGCCCTTCAAGCCGATGACAAGCAGTATCAAACCGATGATACCAAGAATTGGAATAAAGCCTAAAAACGTCAGTAATGCGCCGATTGCAGATAAGATTTTGCTTGATTCGAAAGTACTATTACTCATTTTTGTTTTAATTCCTCAAGGAAACCGTGTATTATACTTTAAGATAAAAACCTTTGTAATCATTTTAGGGCTTACTAAGCAAAAAATAAACAGTTAAGAGAACAAAAAAGTATCAATAGCGACCTACCCTCTACAGGTTTCTGCATACGGTTCTGGTGTACCAAAGGGTCACATCCAAAGCTGTTGCGTGACGGGTCATAAAGTCCATTCACCTAATTCTTCATGGTGCGTGTCGGGTTATGGGCGGGCTATCGGATTTCTGAGCCCTGAAGATGTATGTGTAGCCGCCGATAATAGTTCTGTCGTAAATCTTACGAATGAAAAAGGTTTCTTAAGGGCTATCGAAGCCGCGCAATCCAGTTTGAGTGCTAGCGTAGCCAAGCTTTTTTCTTATGAGGTTAATGTCTGGAGGTTGATTAAATGAATGGAAAACACTTTTCAAAACTGTTATACTTGATGCCTATTTTAGTTATCATTGCTTGCGCTTCAAGCTGTATGGGTTATATACTTTACATATTATCTCTTGGGTCTGTCTCTTTTCTTTTTTTTCTGATTTTCATCAAAGCGCTTTTTCTTGTTGGAATCGCCTTTTTCTTCATTGCTTTGATTCTGACCTTTGCTTTGCTCTTTATTGCAATTAAGTGTGACTGAATTTAAGTTATCATTTTTTCTTTCATAGCCTACTTTATCGACCTGTTCAAGAATCAATATAGTTGCTTCAATAAATGCAAAAATAACTAAAATTATTGTAAAGTTTTGGTTAATTTTGCTATATGTATCCTGTTTATTCGCTAAATCAAGATTGATTTGGTTTGACTTTACTACGTCTTCTGCATTTACATGAACTTTATAATCTGGATAGGGAACTGAAATGCACGTTTCATTCTTGAAATAAATGTTAATAAAAGGATAGTAGTCTCCTTGAACACCCCATTTTATTGTTACAACATTTTCAGGGTTCTCAGAGGAAGGAACAATCCATGCCAAAGTTGACACAGGGCTAAATTGCACATCAGTTGTAGCAAATCCACTGGTGAGTGGAAAAACTGTAGAACCGTTTTGTTCATAAGTATAAATTCCTTCAAAACCTAACGCAACGCTGCTAATTTCTTTTTGTCCTTCTGGATATAAAAGACCAACTGCCGCGAGATTAACAGGTGTTTCTTCTGCAAGAGTTCCATTGTAGAATAGGGAAACTTCCATTATAAAGTATGGAAGTCCTGTTAGTCCATTTTCAGTTTCATAAAGTATCTGTCCCAATGTACCCGTTGAAGGATAATCAAAGGTAAAACGTAAAGGAGTATGAGGTTTATTATTTTCAGACAAGTCGCTTCCATTATTCACATTTAAAGTCAAGCAAGTACTAATAAGAAGTACCACCAAAATAGCCAGTAAACAAAAGATAAGAAGCATTCTGAAGATTATTTTAAGGCTGTACATTTAGTCACTGGCTTAACCGTATTAATTTCTTTAACGGTTAAGCTTTGGGGTTATCTCTTTGCTCGCGTTTTGTATTAGGGTTACCCATTTGTTTTTTCATTCGATTTGTATTCCGCTTGCGCTAGCTGGGGTTTGTCCGTCTAAGGCTTCATGTGGTCTAAAGTAGTTGTGGTAAATTTGGTAGCCTTTTAGAACCTCTGTGTCTTTTTTCTTTAGTCCTCGCATGGTTTTTTCTCTATCTCTGATTTCACCGTTCATTCTTTCCATTTTGTTGTTGTGGATGTCACCTTTCAGTTTGATGTGTCTCACATGTTTTGCTTCGTCAAATTCTACTTCTGCCGCTACTGCGTAAGAGTGTAAGCCTTCAGTGATGATTGTCTTGGGTTATTTGCCCATCAAAGTCTTAGCGTGTTTGAATAGGTTGAAGCAGTCGTGGGTGTGTTTTGTGTCTGCAACTTCTTGAGCAATCCAGAAACGGGTTTCGTCATCCATCATTGCAAAAAGGTATTTCAAATCGCCGTTGATTTTTACCCAAACCTCATCTGCTCGCCAAGTGTTGCCTACGTTGGGTTTTATTTTTTCTAAGTAGGTGTTCATTAGGCGAGTGTATTTTTTGACCCATCTTAGTATTGTTGAGTGGTCTACGTTTATGCCTTGTAGTTTGAGGAATTTTTGTACGTTTCTGTAGGATTCGCCTGTGAAGTATAGTTGCATTGCTGAGGTTACGATTTGGGGTGTTGCTTTTAGTTTTTGGAAGCCTAAGTTTATTGAGAAGCGTTTTCCGCATGTTTTGCATTTGTAGCGTTGGATGCTTCCGTTTTGGTTGTGTCTTATTGCGTTTTTTACTATTTGGTCTGAGTGGCAGTATTGGCATTGGTGTACGTTGACTTCTTGTATGATTGTGGATGGTTTGTTTACTTTGACTTCTGCTCTTATTGATTGAGAAAATAGTACGGCGTGGATGTGCTTGCAGGTTGCATGGCGGTATTTGTTATCGGGACAATCGCAGAACCATTCGCCGTTAATTTTGTTAACTGTATATTCGCCGTTTCCAGTTTGGGATTTTACAATGTAGAGTAGTTCGTCAAAGCGTTTGACTTGCCCGTTTGTGTGGGCTATTGCTTCACCACGTTGTTGTCTTGTGGTTGTTTGTTGGATTGCCATGCTTATACCTACACATATACCTAAGCAAGGGGCTACTTAAAAGCTTTTAGGTATATGCTTAGGTATATTATAAATACTTGAAACCACATAGCTAGCCCTTAGAGGACATAAAACATGGGCGAAGTAACTTACCTAAACAAAGCATCACCAAAAACCGAGTCACTAAGAACAACCGTACCCCAAAGCATCATTAAACAATTTGGACTAACGGAATACGATAAACTTGAATGGGTACTAAAAGCAGAAGGTGGCGAACTATTAATACAAGTCAAACCACAAAAAGGTGAAATAAGATAAGGGTAAAAAATTCATTAAAAATGATAATCTGGTTTACTATAATTGTTTGAATGACCTCTGGGGCATACGTGTCCATTATTCGTAAAAGTACACGTTTTAAAAGATTCTTTATCTACGTTTATACCAGTGGCAAAATCCAATCCACAACCTTTGGTTTTACAGACTACTTTTAGCATGGGCATTTTTTTAACCTCAATTCTTGTTAGCGCTTTCTTGTTTTAAAATTTGTGGTTAATCACCCGATGTGCAACAGTGAGAAAAATTATCACCCACAATGCACCATGAAAAAGAGTGACCCTTAGATGCACCAGAACCCTGCATACAACCTCTAATAGCATCCAAATAGGTTGGTTACCAAAAGATTACAACAAAACAGTAAATACGAACCCCACATACAAACCAGTAGAGGTAACATCTTTGGAAAACAGCTCCAAACCTATTTACAGTGAACTTTTAGAAAAAACCAAAGACATTATGGTTTTAGGTACAGCTCAAGGCTTAATTCATTGGGACATGGAAACAATGATGCCGCCAAACGCGGTGGAACAACGCAGCCTCCAACTGGAACTGCTTAGCCGTATTGGACACCAAATGAGCACAAACCCACAAATCGGAAAACTCTTAAAACAAATCCAATTAAACCCAGCTTACCCCGCGCTTGAGGAAGCTGAGAAACGTAACGTTTACCTGATTAACAAAAGCTATCTTGAACAGACAAGCCTTCCTGAAAAACTCGTAGCAGAAATGGCAAAGCAAGAAACAATCACTGTGAACACTTGGAAGAAAGCTAAAGCAAAAAAAGATTATAACCTGCTTAAGCCTGAACTAAAAAAACTGTTTGACTTAAGCATGCAAGCCGCTGAAATCCTCATGAAGGTTAAACAAACCAAAACGCCGTATGAAGCTTTGATTGACCAGTTTGAACCTAAAATGACTGCCCAGAAAATCACTGAAACCTTCGACAATCTGCAAAGGGGATTAAAGCCGCTTCTAAACAAGATTCAAGAATCAGGCAAACACCCCGACACCAATGGTCTGCATCAACCAGTTCAGGTGGAAACTCAACGTCAAATTTCTCAGCTTATCACTCAAACCCTTGGCTACGATACCGCGTCGCCCTTGGCTAACGGCAGAATTGATGAAACGGAGCATCCTTTCACTTCTGGAAGCTACCAAGACGTACGTATAACAACCCATTACTATGTTAATGATTATGCAAACTCTGTGTTCTCTGTCTTACATGAATCGGGTCATGCGCTTTACGAGTTAAACGTGAACCCAGAATGGAGATACCAACCTGTAGGAGGCGTCTGCTCGTATGGCATCCATGAGTCTCAATCACGGTTTTACGAAAACATAATTGGACGCTCCAAAGAGTTCTGGATGGGTTTTCTTCCTAAACTGCAAAAAACTGCCCCAGCGCTTGCAGGAATATGCTTGAACGATTTCATTCACGCAGTTAACCGTGTTGAACGTTCCAAGATTCGCATAGAATCAGACGAAGTTACCTATAACCTGCACATTATCATCCGTTACGAGTTGGAGCGTGACTTGTTTGCGGGAAAAATCAGCATTGATGAGTTACCACAAGTTTGGAATGAAAAATACGCTGATTATATGGGTGTAAAAATTGAGAATGATTCCGAAGGAGTAATGCAGGACACTCATTGGTCTAGTGGATTGTATGGGTACTTTCCCAGTTACGCACTTGGCAACATTTACAGCGGACAAATAACTGTTGCCTTAACAGAAGCTTTGCCGAACTGGCGTAGCCAACTTGCACTAGGCAACCTTACAGAAGTCAACAATTGGCTTCACCAAAACATTCATCGCCCAAGCGACCTTTATGACCCTGAAGATTTAATCAAGAAAGCAACAGGCAAAAATTTAGACCCACAACCGTTTCTGCAGTACCTACAAGCTAAGTATGGAGAACTCTACGGGTTCTGAGTTGGAGCCTCTGTTTTAGGCTCTTCTTTTTTTATTTGAACATAAATGCTTGTAGCGATGTAGAGCAGTATGCCGGCTATTCCAAGGTAGAAACCTGTCCAGCCTACTGTTGCGTCGTAAACGTTTGCGCCGTACAGAAACATGCCTATGCCGACAATGACAAGAATTACGCTTATCCAGTTTAACCATGACATCACGGGTAACCTCTTTTGCATGTGACTATCAAGTCAATAGGACACGGGATATAAAGATTTACGGTTAAAAGAAAAGAGGTTTAAACGTCAACCGTAAACCTAAAACGGTTAACCGACAAACCGACACATAAACGAAGTGCAAATAGGCAATAAATGGTCTGGCAGTCCGACAATCTTAAATATTTGGTTAAGTACAAGTGCCGAAGAAGGTAAAATAATGTCGGGAATAGACGTTAAAAAGCCAACGACTAAGGAAGAATTTATCAAAATAGTTCTTCAAGCAGCTCAAAGAGAAACAGGAGCAAAAAATAAACCGACAAAACCGACAATCATCGGAACAGCCAAGGAAATGGACATCCACAGAGATACATTGTATTCTTGGCTAAAAGAATTTAATGTCGATTTCAAGGAGATTGTAGACTGTATGCCAGCCCAAAATAATAAAGATGAAGAATTTTCAGGCCCCACCTACTTAATCGGTGAATCACTATTAGGAGAAGGAAACGAAGTTGCACACGTTGACCTCATGATTGGCGACAAAAGCGGACCAGTCGGTCAAGCCTTCGCAACAGGAATGGCAAGCCTCTCAGCAGGCCACACACCACTACTCGCAGTTATCCGCCCCAACCTACCACCAAAACCACACACACTCATTGTTCCAAAAGTTACAGTTAAAAACATGGAAGACACAGGCAAAATCTTCGGTCCAGCACAAGCCGCAGTAGCCAAAGCCGTCGCAGACGCAGCCGAAGAAGGCATCATCCCAACATCAAAACTAGATGAGTGGGTAATAATCGCAAGCGTCTTTATTCACCCACAAGCAACTGATTACCGCAAAATCTACCAATACAATTACGGCGCAACAAAAATGGCGCTCCAACGTGCACTCAAGAAGTACCCATCCTTAGACAAAATCATTTACGACAAAGACCGCGCAAAACACCCAATCATGGGCTTTAAAGTTCCACGCCTATGGAGACCACCATACCTGCAAATTGCACTTGACGCTCCAAACCTAGAAGGCGCAAAGAAAGTAATTGAACAACTACCGGGAAGCGACAGAATTATCCTTGAAGTTGGAACACCACTTATCAAACGCTACGGCACAAGAGTCATCAATGAAATCCGTGAAATCGCCAAAGACAAATTCATCATCGCCGACCTAAAAACATTAGACGTAGGCAAAGTTGAAGTAGACATAGCCTATGAAGACACCGCAGACGCAGTTGTAGCAGCAGGCTTAGCTCCAGCAGAAACCCTTGACGCAACCGTACAAGAAGCCAGACGTTTAGGAACTTACGCAGTTATAGACATGCTAAACGTGGAAGATGTTCTTGCAAAACTAAAATCAATCAAAGACTTCCCAGACATAGTCATCTTACACAGAGGCATTGACCAAGAAACAGGCCGAAGCAGCGGACTTGAACGCATAAAAATGATACGCGAAACTTTCCCCAACAAGAAATTCCTAATTGCAGTCGCAGGCGGTATTGTTCCTGAAACAGCCAAAGAAGCACTCGATAAAGGTGCAGACATCCTTATTGTCGGCAGATACGTCACACAATCAAAAGATGTTGAACGGTCAGTTAGAGACTTCCTTGAACTGACACCAAGCATGCGTGAAGACGTAGACCTATACAGAGTCCACACCGAATAAACCAAACTTGAGCCTATACGGCTCTTTCTTCTTTTCTTTACCTTAAAATTATTTTAGAAAGTTACGTTGCAAGTTTTATTGAAACGTAAGCAAACAGGAACAGCAAGGCAGCAATGAAATAAGTTGGCATAAAATCGTAAGTATTTGCCAAGTATGGTCCAAGGAAAGAACCAAATGCTGTGCCTAAACCTACAAGTGCGTCAAATAAGCCGCTTTTTCCTGCAGGTATAAGCTCCATTGATATTGAAATCATCAAAATGTAGTAAATCGCAAAGGAAAATCCAAGGAAAACAAGAATCAAGAAAGTCATCAAAGTTGGATAGAAAACTAACTGTATGACACCGATTAAGGCAAAAACTAACAGGCTTCTGTAAAGCACGTGGCGGGACATTTCTTTACGCCCATCAATTGACCTTGCGCGTCCGCTGATAAAGAAGTAACCAACTGTGGCGCCAATTGAAGTGAAAATATAGCCGATGTAAACCATGCTTGTGGGCAGTTGTAAGCTGTGATTTAAGAAAATAGGTAAAGGCGTGAAGAAGATGCTGGTCGCTAAAGAAAATAGGACAATTGCTAAAGCAAATAGTCTAAAGTTTTCCTGTTTTGGGGGGCCATCCCAGAGTGCGCCGCCCAAGATTTTTGAAGCTGAGTCTACGCTGCGGCAGGTGAAGTCAACTTTTCGTTCTATTCCAACTAGGCGGCGTTCAAAAATTATCAGTGGGTCAGCAACTAATGCGATTGAAAGTACAAAGGCAACTAAGCTTAGACCGCTGCAGAGATACAAGGTGTAGGTTGCTAAAACTTCAGAGCTAAGGGCTGCAGTAAAAGAAAACATGCCTACGGATAAACAGAAACCGATAGCTAAACCAACAATTAAACCGATTTCTGTTATGCCTTCATAGTAACCATAAGATTTCTCCCATTCGTCACGGCTGTAATGTTCAGCGATTAGCACGTTTTTTGGCGCTTCATGAGCAACATGAAGAACATGCATAACTACATAGAGTATTACAAAGACTATGACGTTTTGGGCAAAGGAAAGCGTCATAAGAAACAGTAATACTGCTGAGGAAGCAAAAGATAGCAAGATAAAGATTTTGTAGTGTCTTGTTTTGTCGCAAAGCCAGCCCCAAAGAAAAGAGGCAGGGATTGAACAAAAAACGGCTACGGAGGTCATGATACCTAAAGCGACCAGAGGCCCGCCTAGGACACTTGCGTCTTGAAAGCCAACCACGTAAAGTGGTATGAAGACGCTTAGCAAGCCGAAGGCTATCTCGTGAAAGAAGAACCCAAGTCGCCACATAGCCAAAAATGCATTTCAGGGCTAAATTAAAAGCTTTAGGCTCAAAAATTTACGACAACCTTGCAAATTCACGCTTGCTTTTTCAAATTCAACAGTTTTCCTCAAAAAAATTATCAGCAAACCATCAAAACAAGCATAAAATGATTATTAACCATAAAGCACAAACCCAACCTGACTATCGATTTTTCAAAAAACGGTAACTACACAAAGCTTCAAAAAACCCAAATTTTAATATACAAAAATGTTTTTTGCTCAACCTTGCATCGCTGAACTTTACGAGTTTACAGCAAAAAAGTCAACATAACAACAAAAAAAGAGAGCAACTTCCATAATCAATTCGTTAGCCCAATCAAGTACTCTATAATAATGCGCGAGGTCAAATTTTTCTTGATGAAACGTTTTCTTAGCATCCAATTTACGATTATAATATAAATGCTTAATAGAGAGTAATTCGACTTTAAACTGCGCTGGAGAGTTAATCTTCAAATGGCAAAATTCAAGGTAATCATATCTGACCCAACAGACGGAAAAAGCAAAATAGTTGAAGTCGAAGAAACACGTGCAGCACCACTAATCGGAAGAAAACTGGGCGAAATCATCGACGGCATCATAGTAGACATGCCAGCAACCAAACTTCAAATTTTAGGCGGTTCTGACACTGACGGTGTACCCATGAGGGGAGACGTTCACGGAGGAATCAGACGCCAAGTAGTTTTAAGCGAGGGTGCAGGATTCAAACCCAAAAGAGAAGGAGAAAGAAGACGCAAAAGCGTCCGCGGAAACACCATCAGTGACGAGATTGTTCAAATCAACCTGAAAATTGTTGAACAACCCGCCAAACCTGCAGAAGCAAAAGCTTAAAGCACAGCTAAAGCAAAACTTTTTTCACTTTACAGTTGACCCCTATTTTAGAACAAAAAAATTTTAGTAATTTTTAGTCTTTTCGTCTGAAGGCGAAGAACAAATAACCAAAAATTCGGCGTCTTCAGAAAAACCTGTTATTTGACGCATTACTTGTGAAGAAACAAACAATAACTCCTTTTACTTAACAGTTAGAGAATTGTCAGCTACGTCCAAGTTTAAAGTGCCGCTCAGAACTAAATACAACTCTTGTATCGGTGAACTGCACATATGCTTCTTTTCTCTGCTAAAAAATTCTGTTTGGTCAGGGCTTTTTATGTTGATTAATTTGCATGTTTCCAGAGTAAAAAGGTGAGCCATAGCATCAGCAATTAACCTTTCTTTATCATCTTCACACTTACTGTTTTTAATAGCAAACTGTCGAGCGTCTGAGAGACGAACAATAAGCCAAGTTTTTCTGCAATCCATTGAATGTGGCGCAAATGACTTTTGAACTCAATATTTCGTTTTACGATACTTGAACTAATGAGATATGAATAAATTGTTAATAGGAAGACAGGCCAAAACTGTTGAAGAGCTAAATGAAACTTATTGTATAATCAAAAATAAAAGTTAAAACAACACGATAATGGCAATAAAAATGTAAAGTTGCTGCTGCCTTTGAAGTTCTATATGCCTAGCATGCTCAAAGTTTTGTTCAAGCGCAACGGTAAGTGACTGCCTAAAATCACCGCTTTCAACCGTAGACATAGAAACCTGTTTATTAAGACTTGATTTTAACTTTATCCTAAAACAATATAACACAAGTAAACCAAAATGTCGGTTGGCAACTTTTCTTTTCTGTAATTGTTGCCCTAAACATTTTGTTGACATAGAAAGGTTAAATTTAAGCATTGAATAATAAGACAAGCTTAGAACTTAAAGGCGTTTGTAAATGGCTGAAAATACTCAAGAAAGAAAAATCGCGCCTATGCCGCGTCAACCAGAAGTTAACATTGGCACAATCGGTCACGTAGACCATGGAAAAACAACCCTTGTCCAAGCCTTAACAGGTACATGGGCATCACGCCACAGTGAAGAACTCAAAAGAGGCATCACAATAAAACTGGGCTATGCCGACATGCCAATCTACAAATGCCCAAAATGTCCACCGCCCAAAAATTACACCATTCACCCAGTCTGCGAAACCTGCGGTAGCAAAGCAGAATTCGTAAGAGGCATAAGTTTTGTTGACGCTCCAGGACACGAAGCTTTAATGGCAACCATGCTTTCGGGCGCCGCCATTATGGATGGAGCAATTCTTGTAATCGCCGCTGATGAACCCTGCCCACAGCCACAAACACGTGAACACTTGGCAGCAGCAGAGGTTAGCGGCATCAAAAACATAATTATTGTTCAAAACAAAATCGACATTGTCGACCAGAAACGGGCTTTGGAAAGCTACAAAGAAATTAAAGCCTTCGTAAAAGGCACCGTAGCAGAAAACGCGCCCATCATTCCGCTCTCAGCACAAAGAAACATAAACATAGACGTGCTACTTGAAGCAATCCAAGAAATCATTCCAACACCCAAACGCGACCCAGAACTGCCCCCTTTAATGTTTATTGTCCGATCTTTTGACATAAACAAACCAGGCACAACCATTGATGGGCTCGACGGAGGAATAATTGGCGGAACAATCGCACAAGGCAAATTCAAAGTAGGAGAGGAAATTGAAATCCGCCCCGGCATACCAGTTGACCGCGAAGGCAAAACCACCTACAACCCATTAATCAGCGAAATTGTAAGTTTACACGCAGGCAACCAAGACGTCAAAGAAGCAACCTGTGGAGGTCTAGTTGGCGTCGGCACACTACTTGACCCATCTTACTCTAAAGGTGACGGCTTAACAGGAAGCATAGCAGGAAAAACAGGAATGCTACCAGAAACTCTAACAGAACTTACGCTGGAAACTTTTATTCTTGAACGTGTCGTAGGCACAAAAGAGCAGCTTAAAGTTGAAAAAATCAACCCAGACGAAACACTTCTGCTTCACGTAGGCGCAGCAGTTAACGTTGGAAAAGTTATTGGCATGAAACAAAACACAATCAAGGTAAAGTTGACAAGACCAATTTGTGCCCTGCCAGGCGCTAGAGTTGCGATTAGCAGAAAAATTACGGCGCGTTGGCGTTTAATTGGTTACGGCTTAATAAAATAGCCGTCTTATTTTTTGTTTAAAAAGTCGTTTGCTTTTTGCAGCAGGTCTTTTGCGTTTTTGAACGTTAACTTTTCCATGGCTTGGCTGTAGTTTAGCCAGATGGAACCGATGTGTTCAAACGATATAGTGATGGTTTCAGTGTTTGTTTCCATGAGGTAAAAGATTACTTCTTTGTGCACTGTTTCGCCTTGTCTGCGGTAGTAATACTCTATTTCTTCTCTAAAACCATCAATAAATTGGGCGTCGGTAATGCCTGTTTCTTCTCTAAGTTCTCTTACAACTGTTTCTTTTTCTGTCTCGTTTGCCTCTACATTACCTTTAACAAAATCCCAATGTCCAGCTTCATAATGAAGCAGTAAGTAAAGGGTTTCAGAGCCTTTGTTTAAGTAAACAACAGCACCACAAGATTTTTCACCAAGCACAAATTTTCACCAGTAACACAAAGTTTTACCTAAGAAGTATTTAAAGTAACATCATAATTAGTATGGGCTAAATTTTTTTGAGATTGTAAACTGAATTACCTGTTTTATAGATTTGAGAGGGTTATAGTCCAGAAATGCATTACAGGTTATTTGTGGCTCAGCAAGAAACCAAAAAATCGCTATAGCTAAAAAACTGTTACTATAGCTGTATTGTCTAGTAAAGAAACGTTAACGAAAACGCTTAAAAAACAAACAAACCCAAACAATAATAGACAACAGAAGCAACACAATAAACCCGCTTCTCATTTTTACCTTTGCCTTTTTTGCTTTAAAAAATAAACCAACCTATTAGCCTCCAAATAGAAACTCATTGCAAAAACCTATAGGGATAGGTCGTATTGGTTGAAAAACACGCCATTAACATGTAGAAAAACAGTACTTAAAACAAAAATGCAAACATCAATAAAGAAACAACACAATTTAAAACCGTTTAAAACCAGCATAAACCGACAGACGGCGCTTAAATGTCAAAAACACCATCTCAACCCGTAAAAGTAATCATGGATTCAAACGCTTTGTTTGCACCCTTAGAGCTAAAAATCGACATTTTCGAGGAACTACGACGGCTACTAAATCGAAACGTAGATTTCATTTTGCTTTCACCAGTTAAAGCGGAACTGGAGTTGCTTGCAAACAAAGAGGGCAATTTACGTAGGCAAGCAAATTTTGCTCTTAGGCTTGCTGAAAAATGTAAGTTTGTTCCTGTTAGTGTTTCAGATAAGTTTACAACGGACGATGCGATAGTTAAAGTGGCTAAAGACTGGAGTTGTCCTGTTTTTACCAATGACAGGCAATTACGGAAGAGGCTAAGAGATATAAGTCTGCCAGTGATTTATGTGAGACAAAAATCTCGTCTAGAGATTGACGGGTTGATATCGTAGATGTTTAAACTAATTACTCTTCAAGACACCATTCGCATTCCACCGGAGACCTTCGGTAAACCACTTGAAAAGGTAGGCCGCGAACAGGTCAAACAGAAGTATGAAGGAATTGTGGATGAAGAATTAGGTTATGTCATAGCTGTAACAGGACTTCAAGTAAGCCCAATAGGCAAAATCATTCCAGGCGACGGAGCAACATTCCACAAAGTAAACTTTTCACTGTTAACCTTTTATCCAGTAATTCAAGAAGTAGTTGAAGGAGACGTTGTTGAAATCGCTGATTTCGGCGCATTCGTAAGAATCGGCCCAATTGACGCATTATTACACGTTTCACAGTTGATGGACGATTTCATTTCATACGATGAAAAACAAGGTGTATTACTCGGTAAAGAAACAAAACGCAAACTAACCACAGGAGACCAAGTTCGTGTACGCATTACAGCAGTTTCACTTGGCAGAGCAGGCAGTTCAGGTAAAATCGGTGTAACCGCAAGACAACCATTCCTTGGCAAACTGGAATGGCTACAAATGGACCAAGGCAAAGCTCCAGCTGAAGCTAAAGATAAAACAGAGGAGTTAAAATAGGCAATGAGTGAAAAAGCATGCGCAAACTGCCATTTTCTAACCAAAGAAAATGCTTGCCCAAAATGCAAAAGCAGCAGTTTAAGTGAAGATTTCGGCGGTCTTGTGGTATTGTTTGACCCTGAAACCTCAGCAATCGCAAAAGCCATGGGCGTCAAAGAAAAAGGTCGCTACGCCTTAAAAGTCCGTTAACACGGGCTTCATCACAATTTTAATTTAAAACTTGTTTTTACTATTTTTAGTTAGCAGGTACTACACTGATGTCAGTCATTTACATTATAACACCTGAACTTAGAGCTAAACTCAAAGAACCGTTTGGCATTTTAGTTAAAGGTTCATTTGACCAAACTATGGCAAAAATGCGTGAAATCAAAAGTCAAAATCCCCTTAAAATCATTTCAGTGGGTGACACAGTAACCAAAAACTTGCACGATTACAAGATACCGCCTGACTTGGCCATTATTGATAATCAATGTATGCGGAAAAAGTTTCAGCCCACCAATTACACGTCAAAGGCATTCAACGTTAAGAATCCGCAAGGAACCATCACTAAAGAAGCAGTTGAAACAATAAAAGAGGCCCTAAAAAGCAGCGAGCACAGTCACATAGTTGTTGACGGCGAGGAAGACCTGCTTACACTTGTTGCAGTGCTTTACGCTCCTGAAAACTCTGTTGTAGTTTATGGTCAACCGTATGAAGGCATAGTTTTGGTAAAAGTTTCGCCTGAAAAGAAAACTCAAGCTTTAGAATTCCTGAAAGCAATGAAAAAAGGTTCGAAAAGCTAAATAAGAAGAATACTGTAAGAACTCAAGACTTGAATCAAGTGAATATTCATGGAGATTAAAATCGTATCAACTAAAGATAACCCGCTTCTAAAACGCAAAGAAGTAGGTTTCACAATTACGCAAGGTCCAAAAGAGAAGACCCCACAGAGACTTGATGCTAAAAGAGCAGTTGCTAACGCAGTACAAGTCAAAGAAAGCGTTGTCTACATCAAATGCATGGAAACTTTAACTGGGACAAGCATCACAAACGGTTTTGCCAACGTTTACCAAAGTGTTGAGCAAGCCCAATTGGTTGAACCAGAATACATCAGGAAACGAAACAATCCTGAAAAACCTAAAGAAGAGGCGCAAGCGTAATGCCAAAACCAGAAGCTGCAAAAACTGACAACAAGCCAAAAGAAAAAGCAAAGAAGAAAGCAAGCGGCATCAGCGTCCTGTACAAAGTTGAAGGCGAAAAAGTTAGCCGAGCACGCCCAACCTGTGAACGTTGCGGTCCAGGATACTTCATGGCAGACCACAGTGACAGGTACACTTGCGGTCACTGCGGCTTTACACGCTACAAGCAAAAGTAATTTTTGATAAGCAGTTTTAAATCTTTCAACTGCACTATTTCTTTTTTGATTTATCATGCTTCGAGTTAACGTAGTCATTTCAAGCATTTCTGCTGACCGGTTCTGGGATATCCGCAAGCCAATTCCGCCAATTCAAATTAACACAAACATTAACGTTGTAGGTATGGAGAAAAAACAGGACGAAACTCTTGAAGTCCCTTATGTGCTTTCAATAATGTATAACCCATCTATTGCAACAATCAACATTAAAGGCAATGCTTACGTGAACGGCGAAAAAAACGAAGTTGAAAAAATTCTCAAAGATTTTGAACAGAAAAAACCGCCAGCACAAATAATTGTTCAATCAATTTCAAATATTGTCTTCATTGAGTCAGTTTTGATTTCACGAACGCTCAATATTCCACCGCCGATCCCGTTGCCGCAGATTCCTGAAGCCGGCGCAAAGCCGCCAAGCACAAAACCGCAAGGCAGAGACTACAGCCTGTAAACTCTGCTAAAATAGTTTTGACCCAAACATTTGAGTCACTTCTATTTTTGTTAGTTTTTAGGCGAAAAGGATTGTGTCTTGCTGGTTATTTAGTGTCTTGAGAAAAATCATCATTTCATTTCATCGTGACTTGAAAAGAAAGTTTCAAGAACAACTCTACCTATGGTTAACTGGTAAAATCTAGTTGTTCTTAGCTCTAAAATTGTTTTACTTGCACCTTTTATTAAGCCCTTTTTTCAAGCATGAATAGCATACAATAGAAAGAATCAGGAGCTATTTTGAAACCGAATGTAGTTTCACAAAGGCGTTTAATTCTATCAGGGTTTTAACGTTGCCAAGTTTACTTAAAAAAGCAGAATTGAAGAAAAAGCATCCTCTCACGCAATTCTTTGGCAAGTCCTTCTCCATTCTTACAGCATCCGACCCAGAATCATACCTAAAATCATCAGACACATATAATTTAGCATAATTAACCATAAATACTTAAATTATTTAAAAAAAAGATACTTTTGAGCTAAAAATGTTTTATTCTAAAATTTAACCCATCAGTAAGAAAAAGCACCGAAACAACAACAGTCAAAAGAATCATCAACCAAAACCCACCTTCCACAGATGCACCAACTAACAAATGCGGCAACAAAACCACAATTTCAGCAATCAAGACACCAACAAAAATAAACCCAAAAACCAAATAACGCGGAACCAACGCCTTACCAATCCAAACGTGCCCTTTTAAGCCCACTTTTTCCTTAACAACATAGTTACCATATTCATCTTTTATAATTAAACCCAAATCCATTAATTTTTGCAGGTTGCGGTATGCTACGCTTGGGCTACTCAAGTTTGCACCTCTCATAACGTCACGCGGACCAGCTGGCCTGCCAATCCTAACCAAGTACACGTATGTTTGAAAAGTGCTGGCGTTAAGTTCATCCTGCGGCTCCAGACACATTCACCTATAAATTTGGTAGACAGTATACAGCAAAATGAGGCTTAAAAACAATAATGTATAGAACTTCAAAGAGAAATTAAAAAAGAAAAGAGAGAAATTAATTGTTTTTACGGTTTTTAATTGCAATAAATATTGCTAAGAAGCATATGGCCACTACAGTTGCCACAGTAATTATAAAGCAAGTTGACTGCATTGCGTTGTTTTCGTTTTGCGTTGAGGGTTGGGGGGTTAATGATTGTGTTCCAAGATAACCATATGACTCAACGTAAGAAATTTCTTGGGTATCACCCCAAACACCGATTTGTAACCCAACTACACCATAGAGCGGCTCTTCAAATTGGATTTGGAACCGCCAAATCGGATAAAGCGTTGGTGTATCTCGAGGCATCATTGTTAACCAAGATTCACAAGTTGAATTTGTAAGGTTGAGTTTAATTTTTTGCACAGAATTGTCTTCACTTACAAAGCTAATATCATAATTGTTAGTAGCGGCTAAAGCTAATTTTAAAGCTTCATCTTTAGAAATGGCATTTGTTGTACCAACAGTGTAAAGAGGCCAAGTGTCACGGAAGGAACGGAAGTTACCATCACTTAAAGTTAGCACCACTTGTTTGTTTTGTATTTCAATTTCGTTTTCTGTGTAGGTCCATTGGAGTTGGGTTTCTTCAGAGACTGTTACCTGTAGCTTTGTATTACCTTCAACTGAAGTTGCGGATGTAAGTTCGACCATTTCACTAAGAGAGTCACGCATTGGTTGAAGGTAAGAAGTATCTACATCATAATATTTTGATGCATAATTTTGATATCTTTTAAGGAAATCCTGTGTTGTGTCAAGAGAATTCGAGGACGGTTGCTGAGAATAGATGGGCAAGCCTTGTTGAATAGTAATAAAGCAAAATTCGATTATGCCATTTTGGAAGTTGAAAGTTGCAGTCATTTGGCTATTTGTGGCGTTGAGGTGATAATCAACATTTTCTTGTTTCCAGTAATTATTGATACTATTGGAATAACTTGCAGGGAAGTTCACTATACCGCCAGTTATGGTATACTTTGATAAATCTAGTCCAACAACATCAGAAAGATATGCTAAGGTTTTGCTTTCTGCAGTAGATTCTTCTGCACGAGCAGCAGGAATCTGCGCCAGCAAAAATAAAGAAGCGAGTAAAAGTATGGAAAAGACAACACAGATATTTTTAGTTAGAATCTTCATCATAAACATCTCCTTAAGGTATTCTAAAAGTCAAAGTATTGCCATATACTCGTAAGTAGCACCAACCCTGACAACCTTGCTGAACGTCATACCAACCGCTATTAAGAATTGTTTGACCATAATTTACCCCCCAAACCATTTGTGAAGCATAATCCAGGGCATCATGCACGGTTAGACGAGGCGAAGACAACAGTTTTGAGTAGAATATATCAATCCAATTCCCGAATTTATATTGACCAAGAGTACTATTGCAATCGTTTTTCAAAAAGAAAGATGTATTTTCCCAACCAATATAATAGTAGTCGCCGCTGTCAGATGAATTATAACCATAATGACTCACACCACTAGTTCCAGTCCAAGCTAACGTCACCCCAACTTCACCAATACCGTTTTGACCATCAATATAGCCATAAAATGGACGACCCAAATAATCGGTCCAGACAGGCCCACCATTTGCACAATTCCAAATCATAGTCATATTTTGTACACTATAACCGTTGCCCACCTGATCAACCACGTTAAAAACATTTATATCTCTAATATCATCGTAATTTTCACCGTATATAAAGTAGTTTTTAGTACCACTAACCAAAGATGGATAGAAGTCCCACACAAAAAAGTGGAAACCCAATTATCGTAGTCTTGACACCACCAAATAGTGTTGTAAACGTTAGTACCTGTTGTTCCCGAACCATAACAGGACATGCGGTCCCAATTAACGGGATAATAACTGTTTATTGCTGCACAAGCCCATGTTTCCCATTGGATTTCAGTTTGATCGTTATTAGTACGTGCAAGATGACCCCATTCTCTAGCCACATTTGTTGCCTGAACTTAATTTATCACACAAAGTTGCAACGTCATCGTAAGAAGCAAGCTTAGAAACAATGCACAACTCATTTTTTCAAAGATATTTTCATTCTTTATCCCCCACATTTTTTAATAACTTTCAAGCGATACATTTATCACCAACATGATTTAGTTCCATGCATCATAACGGTTGTACTAAATTTTTATACACTAATTTTCCAATAATTATTTTCAGGAGAAACGTGCACCATACGAAAATTTGTTGAATATTTTACGCTACAATAAAGCAAGCTCAAAAAAGTTCTTTTTACAAAACGCTGCCACATGCCACCACCTATTTGGATCCTATTAGGATGCTATTAGATACTATATGCAGAAACCTATAGGGGTAGGTCAGTATTGGGTGAAAAACAAGCCAAAAGCATGTTGAAAAACGGGTTTAACCCTAACTAAAACAGGTGCTGTATACAAAAGCATCAACAAAACACTGTATTGCAAAGCCAAGATGGCGCGTCAATAAGTAACCAACCAAAATAAAAGCACCATTTTTGTTTTATGATTTTTATTCCCATAAATTGTCAGGAATTTCGGTTTCTACTTCCTCGTTTGAAATGTACTCAACCGCGATTTGCTTGTAATCGCTTAAATGTTTAGTTTTTATGCGGTCCACCAGTTTTTTTAGGTCTTTATCGTGATCGAAAACCGAAAGGTTCATGACAGCCACCCATTCATCGATGTATCTTTCAGAAAGTTTATCATAGTTATCGATTATCCAGCGGTTGTTTTCTTTAAAACTTGATTGCATCAGGTTTCACCTTTTTGTTACAGCTTGTGCAGTAAGAACTTAATCTTGATGCTTTAAATTGCTTGCCGAAAATTGTCAGCAAAATGCAAAAAAGCTCCATCACACATTAAAAAGAATACTTGCCGGTTCGTTTAAGTTTTAGTTGTTTTTTTAGAAAACCCTTAAAGGCATTTCTGTTATTAACTGTTGAATCCCTAAAGGGCAAAACAGTTTGAGAGGGAAAAAAAGGAATGCCAACAAATATTGGAATACTGGATTTTTGTTACGAGAACTCGTTAACTACTGTTGTTGCCAACCGCAACTTTGCTGAAATGAAGCTTGCAGGCGTAAACGTTGGCCCATTTGACGAGGGCAACGAGTACCAAGTTTACTACTGGATAGCCAAAGAACTGCAAGCAGCAGGCATCGTGCATTTTCGAGAAGAAGAAGCTTTGGATGCAGGTAAGCTCTACAAGGTACAATGGAAAGAAGGCGTTCAAATTCCAGGCATGATTTCAGAGTTACCACAAGAGTTTTACCCCAAACTACGCAGGTACTTAGCGTTTGCCGAGTCAGAAGCTGTTCAACCAGAAAAAATCCAAGAATATCATAAAGCCAAAGCCTTAGCAAAAGACATCATCAACTCAAGGCTCAAAAAAATTATCGCTTTATCCTCAGCTTCAGCTCAAAGCGAGCAAGTACTCAAAAAGTTGACCAGTGAAGAAAAAATCATCTATGACCAACTTGGCAAAATAATTTCCACTTGGAAAATCCAGATTATTCAAAAACAAGATAAACAATAGGCGAAATCTTGAATGGCTAAAGACGTTGAATTATTAGTTGATCCACAGGAAAGATTCTTAGAATTCTTTAAGAAAGAAAAGTACAGAACCCGAATTAGTCAATTAGCCATTACAGGAAAAAGCAGCGTCATAATTGATTTTGATGAGCTTTACAGTTTTGACCAAGCCTTAGCTGAGCAGTTGCTTAACAAGCCTGAAGAATACTTTGGGCACGCAAGCAAAGCAGCATATGAACAACTGAGAATTGAGGACGCCGAATTTGCAGAAAAAATAGAAAAAATCATCATACGCGTCACAAAACTCTTGGGCAAAGAAGCACTACGCAAAATTGGCTCCAAAAACATGGGCAAACTAATCCTTGTCGAAGGCATCGTAGTCCGCGCCACACCCGTTCGCCCCATGGTTCAACAAGCAGCGTACAAGTGCAAACGTTGCGGAACAGTAATGAAGATCGAGCAAACAGGACAATTCCTTAAAGCCCCAGCAATTTGCCTTGCACCTGACTGCGGCAAAGACGGCCCCTTTGAGTTTGCTCAAGAAGAATCCACTTTCATTGACTCCCAAGATTTACGGTTACAAGAAAAACCAGAAGACTTACCACCTGGACAACTACCAAGAGTTTTAGCAGTAAAGTTAGTCGGCGACGAAATAGTAGACCAAGCCCGCCCAGGAGACCACGTTTCCATAGTCGGCATAGTCCACGCTCACGCGCCATCACTTATCGGCATGGGAAAACTTCGCACATTCATACTTCAACTGGAAGCCAACTCTGTTGAACTTTTAGGAAAAGAACCAGAAACCTCACCACCCTCACCAGAAGAAGAAGCAAAAATCCTTGAACTTTCACGCGACCCCTACGTTCATAAGAAAATCATGAGCAGCATCGCACCTTCAATCTTTGGCAACGAGCACCTAAAAGAAGCAGTCATGTACCTGCTATTTGGCGGAGTTTCAAGAAGCCTTCCAGACATGACAGTAAGAGGCGAAATGAACGCACTTATCATTGGTGACCCAGGCACCGCCAAGTCACAGATGCTCCAGTACGTATCACGCATCGCACCAAGAGGTCTATACACTTCAGGCAGAGGCACAACCGCCGCAGGTTTAACAGCAGCCGTAGTCCGCGAAAAAGGTGGCTCTATGAGTCTTGAAGCAGGAGCACTCGTATTAGCAGACAAAGGCATCGCATGCATCGACGAAATGGACAAAATGCGACCTGAAGACCGAGTTGCCATCCACGAAGCCATGGAACAGCACACCGTTTCAGTAGCCAAAGGAGGCATCGTCGCAACACTTAACGCACGCACATCCGTTTTGGCAGCAGCTAACCCATCGCTTGGCAGGTATGAACCGAACCGTACCGTCGCGGAAAACATATCCTTGCCAGTTACAATTCTTTCAAGATTTGACTTAATCTTCGTACTACGTGATGTACCAAACAAGGAAGCAGACAGCAGAATGTCTGAACACATTTTGGAAATTCACCGACGAGGCATAAGCCCAGTTGAATCCCAAATCGACACAGAGCTACTGCGCAAATATGTCAGTTTCGCTAAAGGAGTTCAACCAGCCCTAAGTCCTGAAGCACTAAAACGACTTAAAGAATTCTATTTAGCTATGCGTAACGCAAGCGAATCAGAAGGCTCCCCCGTCGCCATCACTGCCCGTCAACTGGAATCTTTAGTCAGATGCGCTGAAGCACGCGCACGCGTTGCACTACGTAAAGAAGTTACAGCAGAGGATGCAGAAGCAGCAATTGCAATTATGAAAAAGTCACTTGAAGAAGTAGGAATTGACCTGTCCAGCTTCAAAGTAGACATTGACATCATCATGACGGGTAGACCTAAAAGCATCAGAGACCGCTTGCATATTGTCCTTTCAACTCTCATGGACATGGAAAAGCAGACGGGCATCGTTGAAAGAGACGCCTTTGTCAGCGAGTTGGAAACTAAGCACAAGATTCCCAAAGGCGAAATTGAACGTATGATTAGCCAATTGCTCCGTGAAGGCACCATCTATGAGCCACGGGAAGGATGCTTAAAGAAAACCTAAAAGTGAACCGCTATGAAGCAAATTGTAGTTGTTACAGGTACAAGACCAGAAATAATCAAGATGGCACCCGTAATTCGGAGATTACAAGCGGAAGGTTTGCCTTACGTGTTTGTCCACTGCGGGCAACACTACGATTATAACATGGCAGAGCAGTTCATCGAAAACCTTGAGTTACCAGCACCGAACTTTAACCTCAAAATCGACGCCACATCTCCAGCAGGTCAAACCGCTGACATTCTAAAACAGTTTGACCATGTACTATCAGAAGTTGACCCATCAATAGTTCTAACACAAGGCGATACAAACACTGTTTTGGCAACATCTCTTGCAGCCAACAAACGCATGGTTAAAGTTGGGCATGTTGAAGCGGGTCTTAGAAGTTTTGACTTACGCATGCCTGAAGAACATAATCGGCGGCTAACTGACCACATTTCAAATTACTTGTTTGCGCCAACCCCAAGAGCTAAAGCAAACTTGGAAAAAGAAAGCATATGGGGCAAAATCTTTGTCACAGGCAACACTGTAATCGACGCAGTTGACCAACATTTACTCATGGTAGAAAAGAAAGCCACCATTCTTAATCAGGTAACTTTTGAAAAATTTGCATTAGCTACAGCACACAGGGCAGAGAACGTTGACGATTTAGCAGTGCTTGAAACTTTCATGGAGGTTTTCGCTGAGTCGCCTTTGCCGATTGTTTACCCCATGCATCCAAGAACCAAAAAACGCCTACAAGAAAGCAACTTGTACAACAAAGTTTTAGAAATTAAAAACGTGCTTGTTTTGCCACCTTTGGGGTATCTTGATTTTCTTGCACTAATGCGCCACTGCAGCATTATTATCACTGATTCAGGCGGCATTCAAGAAGAAGCAACAGCACCCAACATCCGCAAACCCGTCTTAGTCATGCGATTATCAACAGAACGACCTGAAGCAGTAGAGGCAGGTTTTGCCAAAGTTGTGGGAACACAGAAAAAACAAATACTTTCTGCGCTTAACGAGTTTGATAATTGGGGCAAGTTGCCATCTGTTTCGCCTTTTGGAGACGGCTCTTCCGCTAAACAAATCGTAGATATCTTAAAAAAAGAAGTACTCTAAAAAAAATAAGTTAAAGTGTTAGGATATGTAGGTTGTTTTCTTTTCGTCTTGTTTCTTTGTTTCTTCTGCCTGCAAGGCGCGTTTTTCTTCGATTGCTTGTAAACGGGAAACCATTGTTTCTGCGCGTTTAATTTCTTCGTTTAACCCGTTGAGGTCAACGTCAAAATTGAAGGTGCTCTTTAGGATTTCAAGTACGCTTTTGGCTGCAAGTGGATCAGGAAGGTAACCGCGTGTTTCACCCAGAAGGCAGAGAGCATCGATTTTTTTGAATTTTGATAGCCCCAAGATTAAGCCGGCTGTTCCAACGATTGGGCTTCCTGATGTGCTCAGGGATGCGCCTGAGGCTAAGGATTTGTCGATTACGTCTTTGCTGGTTGCGGCGACAAATACTTTGGGTTTGTCTTTGGCTTCCATGCGGTAGCCGCCGATGGTTGCAATTGTGTGTACATGGTTTTTCTCTGCATAGTCTAGCATGCGGTCGGCGATTTCGTATTGACCTTCAATTGTTTGTGATTGGCTATCGCCAGTGAAAAGGATAAGGTCACTTGCGTCTTCTTTGGGGTTTTTCCAGTAATAAAATGCGCCACGAAGCAGGCGTACGTTACCTTTCTTGTTTACTAAAACAAAGTATGGAAAATGTGGTGAGTACAGGTATGCGATTTTTTGGGCTTTAAGTTGCTTAATTAAGTAACGCATAGCGATTTTGCCGACTAAGCCTAATCCTGGAAGCCCTTCAATTAGAACTGGGTTGTTAGGTTGGATTTGTGTGAGTTCTTTAATGTAGGTTTCTTTCATTACTCTTCGCTACCTCTTTTCAGTGCCATGCGATATTTCAGGTATTTATCGTCTGGTGAAAACTTTGCAGGATGAGGAATCTTTACAGGACCACTACAGTAAGGACACATGGTTTTGTTGAGTGTGTAATGGTTGCAGTTAACGCATTTACGTAGTTGCCAAACCAAACTATTTTTCCCTTCTAAAAGTGCCTTGCCCGCCTGCTTTAGTAATGTTAGTCACGACACTTTGAGCAGCTTTTTGGAATACTTCTTCAGCTTTCTTATAGTTTTCCGCTCGAGCTTCTATGCTGTATTTTGGCGCTGCAATAACATAAAATTTGACTTCAGCGGCACGTAATTTTTCTGCTTTTACGGCTGCGAAGGCTTCTTTGATAACTTTAACGCCGTTTGGTTTCATGCATCTGATTTCAAGGACACCTTTTACTTTGACCATTTTGACGTGAATACGGTCTTCGCCAACTTCGGCAAAAGCCTTAGCAATTTGTTCGGGAACCCCGATTTTGATTAATGCTTCAGGTCCTTCTTTTACTGCTTTTTCAAAGCCTTCGTAAATACCGAATTTTTCGTCAATCTTTTCGCCTGCTTGCTGATAGAGTTCATCAACAGTTAAGCCGACTTTGGTTGCGACTTCACGGAATAAGGCGTCGCCTTTGCGTTCCTTTTTCCATGACATGATTTTTTCGATGCGTTCACGTTTTGTTACTCGACGCAGAGAAAGGTCAATGTGTCCTTTTTCAGAATCTACACGTAAAACTTTGAGAACGACTTTTTGTCCTTCGCGTACGAAATCGCGGATGTTTCGAATCCATGAAGAAGAAATTTCTGAAACGTGAAGTAATCCACGTTTGTCGAATTCGTCAAGTTTTGCGTAAGCACCATAATCAGTTACGGACTCTATCGTAGCAATTACTAAGTCGCCATTTTCTGGCCATTCAGGCTTACGCTCCGCCATTTTACAATGTCACTTCTAAGTTTATTCTATGGCGGAAAGGATTTCGCCGTTGATTTTTGCTTTTCCGCCTGAGGGTGCAGCTAAGGTTTCGTTGCACACGTTGCATGTTACTTTGTTTGTTGCGTGGCTGAACACTAATTGTTCGTTGCCGCATTTTAAGCATTTAACACGCAGGAAACTGCTGCTTGGTTTTGGGATAAGCTTGTTCCATTCTGACATATATTCCATACTCCATTAAGGTTTAGTTTAAACTAGGGCTAGTTTTCTTAGCCTGATTCCGTCTTTGTGGCGCATGTAACCGCATTTTTTACATTTTAAACGTAAAGTTTGTTTTTTGGTTGTTTTGGCGAATTCGTGTTGGAGGGCATATTTTTGTCCGCCGTACCCATGTTTTTCTCGTTCGTGGGCGCGTTCGCCGACTGCTAGGGCTCTACGTTTGCCTGCCTTGTATAGGGATACAGCGTGAGCTTCATGATCTTTACATTTTGGACAGTAAGTCTTGACTTCTTTAGGAACGTTCACTTTGTTCACTACCAGCTTTAGCTTTGCATAAAAGTAACGCACCCATTCTTATACTTTTTCACTGTCAAGTTTGAAACATAACTGTAGGTTACATTTAAGGTTCTGTTTTCTTTTTGGTAGTTGTTGCTGGAAAGTTGTTATGTACAACAACAATAAACAGAATCTGTAGGCTGCTGTGTTTTGTGGTCTGTTGTTGTGGGTTTTTGTTGTTTTGATGTGCAAACTGTTTCAAGCCGTTCAGGCTATTTTTTAGTGTGTTAATGTGGAGTTATGCCGTAATGTCTTAAGCGTTTTTTTGCGTGATTTTTTGGTTGGGTACGTTTAGTTTGTTTTTTCTTTTCGGTACAGGGATTATCAGTAGTTATTTAAGGTAGTTTTTATTGGTTGATAGTTATCTTTAAGAATGTAAGAATGTAGTTTTGTATTACGTGGTTGATGTATGGAGTCTGAAGTGGTAGTTACAAAGAAAGGTCAGACAACTATTCCTGCAAGGCTTCGCAAAAAATTCAAAATAGAAGAAGGAACACGCCTAGAAGTCATTGAAACAGAGGAAGGAATACTCTTTAAACCCAAAAAAACCATCTGGGACTACATAGGCTCAGGAGCACCAAACGCTACAGTCGAAGAAGTAAAAAAAGAACTTGACAAACTCAGGGAAAAAGATGCCTAACCGAGTCTACGACACAAGATTCTTTGCAGAACTATTCTTCACCAAAGACCCAAACATGCACAAATGGGTAGAAAACGAAAAAAAGAAAAAAGAAAAACACATCTCAGCAATAGTACTACATGAACTTTACCAGCTAACCCTTGCACGAGAAGGACGAGAAACCGCCAAACTAAGAACAACACTAGTAAAACAAAGCTTCAAAGTTATTCCAGTTGACGAACAAATAGCAGTGTCATCGGCTGAACTAAGACAAAAATACCAACTCTCCATGGGAGACAGCATAATAGCCGCAACCACATCCACACTAAACGCCATATGCATCTCAGATGACCCACACTTCAAACAAATCAAAGAAATACACACAACATGGCTATAGTTCGGTTAAGAAAACTACATTTTCGGTAAAGCGATAATTTATATGCTAAACCGCAAATGGTGTGTTAGTGCCAGAACAAGAAGTTGTCAGTATGACTGATAATGTGGATGTCGCAAATTTCATCAGGTTCCAGCTTGACCAACTCGCTTCAAAAAATGGGCATCATGATTTTGAGCACCTATCCCGACATTTGGCGCGCAATACTATAGGCGTTAACATTTTGCCAGCAACTGGACCTGTTGCTGCGGGTGGCGACCAAGGCAGAGATTTTGAAACTTTCAAAACAGAGCTAAAATTAGCTCCTGTAGTTAACTCCCAGTATACATGTATGGAACCGAAAAAGACCATAGTTTTCGCATGTACCATTCAGCGAAACGATATTGAGGCAAAAATAAAAGCCGATGTCAGTAAGGCAATGACTGGCCAAAAATTTGAAATCATGTATTACTTCTATGCTTTAGATTTGCCAGTTGCAAAAAGGCATGAGTTACAAGCGTGGGCTAGAGAAACAAATTCGATAACACTCGAAATCTTAGATGGCCAAGCAATATCTGAACTCCTCGCCATGCGAGAACTTTTCTGGATTGCTCAACGATTTTTAGGAGTTCCAAGCGAAATTTACCCTAAGTCCCCTGCTAAACAAGATTGGTACCGTAAGTCATTAGAAGAGCGGCAACAAAGGGGGAAGCCTGATATAGTCTTTGCTGATTTTTATGAAATAAAATCAGCTATACGGCATGCCACTTTTTCAGATGAGGGTATAAAACAAGATATCCCTTTTTGGATTAACTTGCTGGAGTATTTTGTGAACGAAGATTCGTCAGATGGACTAAAACGAAGAGCAATCTACGAAATCGCTGTTGCCTCCTTAAGAGGCTTAGGTTCTCTAGCAGGCCAAGAGACTCGGCTAAGAGATTACTTTAAAGACATTGATAAGTTAACAGAAATATCTGACTTGGAAGATGCCGCGTGTGCAGTAAATTATTGCAGAGGCGCTTTAGGTCTACAAGTATTGAACATTCCTTTTCAAGAGATAGATAATTGGAGAGACAGCTTAACTAAGAAAGTAGATCAGTTGCTCCAGCTTGCCAATACATCGAGCAGTAAAAGCCCTTTATTAGAACTCCGCGGGTTCCTTGCCTTTGCTTCGGACAGCATAAACAGTGGAAAAATTAATGCTGAAGAAGCGATAAATTGGTGGATTCAATTAACGATTGCTGCTAAAGATGCCCCGTTATTTCCGTTAGAAAGGTTTGCAGATCGTTTAACAGAGTTTACCCCATACATAGGGGACCACCCTAAGTTTGAATATTTAACGCAACAGACTGATTTATTGCTCGATGAAAGATATGGTAACATCAAGGCGGCGGAGAAATGCAGGGATAGGGCGATTGCATTTTATGAAAAAGGACGCAAATTAAAAGCAATCAATCAACTCCATCAAGCCAAAGTAAAATGGTTTAACGAAGAAACACTTAATGCCTCTTCACTTTCAATGATTTTGATAGCGGAATGGTACAGGGAACTAGGTTTATGTTTTGCAGGAAAGTACTATGCCCTTGCTAGCGCTTTTCTTTGTCTGCACTCTAACAAACCTGAGTTAAAAAAACTATTACCCCAAGCTATCAGAATAGCGGCTAATTGCGACTATTATCAAGGTTCATGGCAAGGATTCTTAGAATTAACAGACCTTTGGCTAAGAGTTCACTCTTACTATTCAGGTAAGTTAGATCTTGAGGACGAGGAGGTTCTTGGAGTTGTATTCTACATTGCGTCATTAAGTGCTATTACAAAAAAGATAGATTTACAATCCGCTGAAATGGTCAACAAACAAATAGAAATATGGAATACGTCTGGTTGGCTAAACGAACCGATAAAAATGGCAGAAGACCATTGGGGCGATGAGTCGATTGCGGAAATATGGGAAAAAATCCAGCCCCAATTAATAGACAGACCGTTCAACGATTTAGGAACAAACCGTCAAGTAAGATGGTTCGAATTAGGTATTACCTGGATTGCAAGATGGACTAACGATTCAGTGACAACACCTGTAGCTGAGCAACTTGTTGCAATCCTACAAATTCTATTGGCGGACATGGCTGAGGTGGATTTGTGTCTACTGAAAAGTCAAATTAGTTTAGAGATAGTCATAGGACAAGTAGCTGAGCCAACAATTGACTTCTTGAGTCCAACCAATTATAATCAAATTTGGAAAATTAATCTGCCAATGTCAAAACTTTCAGAGGATATTGACCATATACAGCAGCATATTCTCTCGGTTGCAATAAGTATTCTAGCTCAGACATCCTTACTGCCAAAAGCCAAGTTCCTTGAGGTTATAGAGGACACTTTCAGGAAGGGAATCTCAATGAAAGCATTTGTTTTAAGGCCTTATGAGGAATTATGGCGAGGATTTATGAAGGATTCGTTTGAATATTCTCAACGACAATCTGTTGCTGTACCAAAAGAAGGTTTACCATTCAAGATTACAGAAACGCCAGAGTTAGCATGGATTGATAGCTTAGGACCAACGTATAGCAAAGAAGAGGCAGAAATGCTTTTAGAAAAGCGCTATGAAAGATCATTAACTCCAATCAATTACACATTAGAGAGATTACTCAAATCCACCGATTTCAAAACTCTTGTTGGAAAGCTAAGGACAGAAGGTTGGCTTGATTGGCATATTCTTGGCTGCTTGGCAAATATTGCAGCTACCTACAGAGTGAATAAAAAACCGCTAACCTATTTTAATCCTGTATTATTTTCTAGTTTACTTCAAATAGAAATGAATTCTCCCGAGGTGTCGGTTTTTTCGGTGATACCACAATCGGAATTCACAGAAGAAAGGATTCGAGACCAGTTAAATTTTATGATGTGTTCAAGTTTAAAATGTTATGGACTGGAATGCCGCCAAAAAGTTCCTGATTTTAAGGCAATCGAAGAATTCCTCAGGGTCCGCTACAGATACTTCGCTGACGATATACCTCACAAAGACCCCTTCATATTTTCTTGAAAAGGATTACGTGACTAGACTTAGTAATATCTATTCTCTGGGAATTGCTACAAAGAAGGGGTCAGGCCCCATCTCTGCTGTAGCATAAACTGCTAGTGCTATTGCCCAGAATACGTCGTCGTGTGTTCCTTGTGGGTGGTGGTAGCGGATTGTGCCGTCTTTGTTTAGGCTGTAGCGTTCTATGTTGAGTTCTGTGCAGATTTCTCCTCTGTAGGGTCGTTCCCAGTGAAGTAGGGGATAGTAGAGTTGGTGGTTTGCCATGCGTTGTTTAAGCAGGCTTGCCATTTCGCTTTTGCGGGGCACGCTAAAGTTTACGCCTTCTACGTTGCGGATGCCGGCGGCTTCCATGTCAGCAATTATGCTTGGGCCTTCACGTGTGAAGTCTACTCGGATTTTTTGGAATCCGTGCCAGCGGTCTTGCAGCGCTTTAAGGTAACCCAGCACGGTAGCGTATATGGTGGGTTGCTGGAAAATCTTAAGGTGCCGCAAAAACAACTGCCCATCTACGCGCTCGATTACGGCGAGTGCAGTGTAGTCGCGGGTTTGCGCCAAATCCAGCCCAACAAAAAAGTCGCCTCGGCGTTCGGCGTCAGGGTTGAATTCTTGCAGGTCTTCCCCACAGGTTTCTACTGTTCCGATACAGCTGGCGATTAGGCTTTGGGTTAGCCAGACGTCTTGGTCTTCTGCCCACTCCGCCTGCATCTCGCGTCGCCAACGGATTGGGTCATCACCCATTTGGGTCTTGATTTTCTGTATTATGCCCTGTTTTAATGGTCCATTGGGTTCTATTGCTTGTTCGACGGTTACGTGGGAGGTTTTGTAGTCGGCGAAGTCTTTGTGGTTGAAGATTTTGAAGAAGACGCTGTCGGTGTGCCATGGTGTGCTGCTGCAGACGAATTTGCCGTCAGTTGTGCCCAGCGTGTAGAGTATGGCATCGTAGAGTTCTTGGTCGTTAGCTACAAAATTAAATTCATCAGCGTAAACTACGTGAAGGGTTGGTCCTCGGATGGTTTCAGGGTTGTTTGGGAAAGCTTCGATTGTGCTGCCGTTGGTGAAGTGAATTTGCGTGCGTTGGGGCTTAAACGCATATCCTGAGGGCAATTTGAGGGTGAAAGCGGCGATACGTGAAAGGATGCGTTTGGTTTGCCGCCAAGACGGCCCAACAATGCCGACGGCGCTGTTTGGATGCGTTACAGCGTACCACAGTAGGAGGGCTGCAACGATGAAGCTTTTTCCGCTTTGGCGACTCCAACGTGCCGCAGTAAACTGGTTATCCATAAACAAGCGAATAAACTGTTCCTGATAACTAAACGGTGAAAAACCCAAAAGTTCCCTGCAGAAAACCACAGGGTCACCGCTTAACTGGTTGGTTTTTTCTTGCGCCAACTTTTCGGCTAGCTGGTTATTCTGTTGGAGCTTTTGCCAGCGGGGCAGGAACTGGTTGGGTCGCAGGGTTTTGGCTTTTGTTTTGCAGGAGCGCGGCATATTTTGCCTCCATATCGTTTAGTTTTGCTTCAATTTCTCGGTAATTGAGGTAGTCAGCGAGGATTTCTTTGTAGGCGCGGGCAAGGGTGGCGACAACTTGGAGGCGTTGAACCTCAGTTTTGCTTAAGCCTGGGGCAGACGCAGCTTCCAAAGCGCCAGCAAGTTTTCTTAGGGTTTCTTCTACGCTTGGCAGCTCCTCAGGCAATGGAAGCTCTCTTTGAGTGACTTGACCACTGATTTGTAGCCCAAGACGCTGACTTTTAACAAGTACCGCTGTTGAACGCCTACCAAGCGCTGAAGCAATAACATCAATAGGTGTATTAGCTAAAACCAGTTTTCTTAATTGAGCTTCTTCTTGCAGTGTCCAAGGTAATCCCCGAGGCAAATTTTTCACCTAAAATACTGAAAACGGACGGTTGCTTTTGGACTTTTTTGCGTTTAAAAAAAGCAAATAATTTAATGCTTAAATAAAAAGTGTAAAAATGACAGTTTTCTGCGTTTAATGTCTCTTTGTTGCTTTTTCTTGTTATGGGAAATTCTTTTTATGACGCCGATTCACCGTATTATGTTTAAGATGGATTGGTAACGTAATGCCTAATATTTTTGAACAAATCAGAAATCAGCCAAGCATGCTCTTACCGTTGTTACCACTGATTGCATTCGTCGTGCCGCTTCTTGGATTGTACTTGTTCAATCCAGTT
This sequence comes from Bathyarchaeia archaeon, assembly GCA_050108115.1. GTDB lineage: Archaea > Thermoproteota > Bathyarchaeia > Bathyarchaeales > Bathycorpusculaceae > Bathycorpusculum. The sequence continues at coordinate 1,790,497 of JBNIDP010000001.1, forward strand.
GAACCGTTTTTAGGTGTAACGTCTGATTATAGGGCTCAAGAAACTTTTGAGTCCATGTGGAAAGGCAGAACGTTTGAATTGTTTTTTGTTTGGCTTATCGGGCTTGAACTTATTTTAGGATGGGAAAACTTTAAGGAAAATAAATTAACCAAACTCTTTTCCCCACGCACCGTAGCTTTGATTGCTGCTTTAATTGTTCCAACACTTTATGTTTGGGCTTCATACAGTTTTGGATTAAATGACGCCATTGTAAATTGGGCTCTTGCAAGCAATGTTCAAGGAGGCTGGGCTACAACAATGCCAGTGGCGTTTGAATACATGGCGTTTGCGGTTTTCTTCACTGCAATTGTCGTTTTGATGTTTGGTAAAAAAGGTTTAACCAATTATGCTATTCCAGCGTTTTTCATGATAGCTGTTGGAGCAATATACATAGTTGACAACGTTTACCCCTATGGCCAGTTTACGTTGTTCCAGTTTTTTGTGCCAACCGCAGCCGCAACAGCCGCAGCAATCTTTAACCTGATGGGGTACAGCACAAGCCTTACTGAACAAACAGACCTTGTTCACGGAAACATGCCGGTCTTAAGTGTTTCAGGCCCCTTGGGAAGCACCCAATTCGGAATTGCATGGCCCTGTGCAGGAATCGAAAGCTTCCTAATCTACGCTGTGGTAGTGCTGCTGTTTTTGAAGCGTATGCCAATTTCTTGGAAAGCAAAAATCGGATACTTTGCTGTTGGCGCTGTGGTTACGTATTTTATCAACATTTTTAGAATCATAAACATTTTCATGATTGGAATGCAGTACGGTGCAGCCTCAGCAAACGTGGATTTGTTCCATAGTTATTATGGACCACTTTACTCGATAACATGGATTATCGTGTATCCACTGCTGATATTTTTAGCCCAAAGCGTATGGCAGAAATACAAAAACAAAAAACTGCTTAAAGCTTCATTGCCTAAAGACAGCTTACCAACAAAATAGTCACAGGTGGTTAGGTTACGTCAACTATTACTGCTAAGCCTTGTTTGACAAAGACTTTTGCGTTTTGAGTTGGCAAAGAGGCGATGTCTTCAGAAACAAAGGGTCCGTAGGGTTTCATGTCGGCACCCATGATTTGAGGAATGTTTTTGGAGAAACGCAAAGTTATACGTTTGTGTGGTTCCTGGCTTGACTGCGAGGTTTGTCCTTGTAGCAGGCTTTTGGCAAATTTTTGATAAGCTTCAGTGAAGGGAACAAAGCTTTCAAAGATTTGGGCTTCTTCAAACGCTAACAGTTCCGTGGACAATTTTTGGGTTTGAGTAGTAAATTTGACAAGTTTTTTGTATCTTGCCCACAACAGTTCACCAAGCATGCGTTTAACGTTGGCGGCTTCTTTTTCAAGCAACGTTGTTTTAAGAGTCTTGTTATCCATTAACTGGTTTTCTTCTTTTATCTTACGCAGGTAACTAGTGATACGTTCGTAGAAGTCGCGCGGCAAAGTACCAAGTGTAGACTCTGTTACTTCATGTTTCCAAGCTTGGTATAGTTCATCGTACATCTAGTTTGCCACCTCAGCTCTGCCTTTTAGGATAAGCATAACCGCCGCAGCAGTGGGCAACTCAACCTTAACGTTCTTGTAAGGTCCCCATGTTGCTCCGCCTAACCTAAATTCAGGCGCGTCAGAGACCAACACTTTAGCTGTGCCCTTTTTAAAAGCTACTGCTTGCGTGAACGGGTCAAAATCATCAAGTTGATGTGCTGGAAACTCTATCTTTAGCAAGCCAGTTTTACCATGCAAGGTACCGTTCATCCTGATTAACCGGTGAATATCAGTAGTTACAACCGTATCAATGTTTGCTGACTCCAAATTTTTAACTTGCTCAGCCAATTTACGCCATGTTGCCTCACTAACACCGGGGATGCTGTCCCATCTGCCATCTTCGATTGCACGCTTAATAATGGCATCCTTGTTTTTTAGCAAGTTATTGTTTTTTAAGCCCACATTTTTCAGGTCCTCAGCGGTTGCTTTGGAAAGAAACTTTTCCATACCTACCTTCAAACGCCGGTTCCAACCATAATCATGCAAATTAAACTTTTTAGCGCTTACCGCCCGTTTTTTGCCGCGACCAGGTTTTTCTTTTGCATCCTTATCAAGCACCAATAAACCAAGCCCAGTAACGTAATCAACAATTTCTTTTCTTGACAAGGCATCAAGCGAACGCACTGCTTCATCCTCTACATGGATGTGGTAGCCGCGGTGTCCAGAAAAGAAGACATGCAACTCGTTAGCTGCAAAACCAAAATCTTTCTCTAACATGTCAATTAGTTTGGCTGTTTCTATGCGTGTTGATTCAAGGCATTGGTCGCAAGCCCAGATTTTAGTTGAAAATTTGTCGCTTCCGCAGATGGGGCATTCGTCTGGGGTTATGCCTTTGCCGCTGAATTCACATTTTTGGCATGTCCACTCGTCATGGATTTTGCCGCAGGAAGTTGGAATGTGGTCAGCGTCGATGTCAAACACTAGGTCTGAGCCTGTCCAACCTTTTTTGTCCATTTCAAGGTCAGGGTTTTCATAGTAAGCACAGGAGTGGTAAACGTCTGATGGTACGTTTCTGGCTAAAACGTTTTGGAAAACTTGTATGCTTTCAAAACGTTTGTGGCGGACCATGAAGCGTTCTTTGAACATTAGGTAAGCAAATTCGCGTTCTTCAAAATTGGCTGGCGCAGGAATAGCAGTTAAGGGGTCATTGTAGAACTCGCTAAATTTTGAGTAAACAAAATCCCTCGAAGACACATGCGCCACCCAACAGAGTATATGCCTTGTTTCCCTAATTTAACCATTAACCAGCAACCACTGCGTTTGCATGTTGCCAAGGCTATAGGTGAAGCATGGTTTTCAAGTTTTCAATAATCAGGAGCGGATTAAATGATGCGCCACCGAAAGAAAGCATTATCAACATAAATACCAGCCAAATCATGGTTGCACCAAGCTCCTTCTTTTCTTGTGGAACCAGAATGTAAACAAACAGAAAAGGCAAGTACCAGTTTTGGACATAAGGCATCATGAAACTTGGCAACAGCATAAAGATTGCTGAAAGAGACATCAAACTATTTCGTCGGTACATGTAAGCAGCATAAACAAGTGTAACTGCTAAGGTTAATGAGACGGCTAAAGCTTGTAGCCACCATGGAATCTGTGAATGCGGGTTAAACGCGTTAATCCCGTTCATGATAAGTTCAGGTCGAGTCTGCATCAGGTAAGGTAAGCTTAGAACTGCCGTAAATCCGCTGGCAACCGCTAAAGCTGCTCCTGCAAGCACAGCTTTATTTCGAATTAGCTTTGGGAGCTTATTTGCGCGGTAAAGCTCAACAAGAGCATAGATTATTAGGGGTAACAGGAAAATGCCTGCTTGGTACTTGAAAATTATCGAAATGCCAACAAACAAAATGAAATAGTCATACCGTTTGGTCAAAAACATGATTAACCCAAATAAGCTAAACAAAAATGCAACTGAATCAAACATGCCGTTAGCGGCAAAAATCACTAGTGAAACGTAGATTATGTAAACGCCGATAAGCTTCCAGGGCAAATCTAAAGGTTTGTTCCAGAAGTACTTTAGGAAAAAGTACAGGCAAACATGCGCAACTAAAAGGAACAGGGCTATTTCAAGTTTGAATACAAGCGCTGTGTCGACTCCGTTTTGAAGCATTAAACCAAAAGGCAGGAACAAGAAAATGCTGCCTATTGGGTAGAGATGGGGCATTTCAGGCCAAGTAACGAACTTGTAATATGAGCTATCGAAGCTTGATAGAGTGCCAAGTGGAGTGTCAAAAACGGCTAAGCCGTTAGTTAAGAAGAGGGTTGATGTGTAAGAATGCCGTGAATGGTCTGTGTACCAGCCTTCAAAATCTGCTAACGGGTTAGTGTTTACTACTAGAAGTCCTAACCAAACCACCAAAGAAACAGCAAGCAAAATTATAAGGCGCCGTCGTCCAGTTTTGCTGATTGACGGCAAAATGTTGGTTGACGGTTTTTTGTTGTTTTGTTCAAGCGCAGTTTTGAGACTAACAAGGATTATTGCAGATAAGCTTATGGCAAAGAGCATTTTTGCAGGGTTACCAAGCATACTGTAGGGGTACTCTACGGCAGGTTTGAGTATGGTTACGGTTAAATGCACGGTACCTTGGGTTTGTGGTAAACAAGTAAATACCGCTTCATAGTAGTCAGCGCCTGCAAGAAAATTAAAAGTAATATCTTGTGTGGATTGTTCTGTGAAGTTAATTGCCCGGTAAGTTATTATTGAAACGTTTTTTTCAAAGCCCAAGTCACCTTGAACTTGAATGGTTAGGTTTTCTCCGCCATGAAAAGAGCCTAAACCTTGCCTGCGCGTCTCCTGAGAAGTTAAATTGAAGCTGCTGTCAAGTAAAACGGTACTTTGCGTCTGTCCTGTTTGAACAGGATAAATGCTTACGATAGCCAATGCGACACTTAAAATTAGTAAGGCAACAAAAACTGCAAGTAACGATTTTTGTAAATCTGCATGCTTCAACAGGTTGCCCTCAACCTTCCAAACCTACATACGATAGGCAATACAAAACTTGTTTAAAACAGATAAGCCTATCGCGGCTTAGAACGTTTAGGCATAGCAGCCTTAAAAGTATAAGTTAAATAGCTCTTGATTTCTGTTAATGTAAGTTTGGATTTACCTCGTTTACGGTTAACAAACAAAATCGGGGTCTCTTTAACAATAAAATCTTTTGAAACAGCTTGCCGAATGGTCTCAATTTGAATTTCATAAGTTTGGCTATGCAAGTTACTGATAGCTTCTTCAAGAAAAGCCGTAGAGTAACATCGAAAACCGCTGGTACAATCATGAAGATTAAGCCCAAGAGAGTTTTGAGCAATAAAATTAGCGACTCTACTTACGATTTTGCGTGAAAAAGGCCAACCCGCGGTTTTGCCACCCTTACAGTAACGGCTTCCGATAACGACGCCACAGTTGTTTTCCATACTTGAAAGCAGTTGCGGAATAGCTTTTGGGTCATGAGAATAATCAGCATCCATCGTTACAACATATTTAGGTAAACAAGGCATAGAAAGAAAAATTTTAAAACCATCCGTAATTGCTGTGCCTAAACCAGTTTTTTTAGGCCTAACACATAACAATATGTTACTGTATTTTTGCTGCATTTGTTTTACGATTTCAGCAGTATGGTCAGGGCTTAAATCGTCAATAACTAAAATTGAGGCATTAAGGTTTAAGGCTTCAATATCGTTTATGAGGTTTGCAATGTTGTCTGCTTCACCGTACGTTGGTAAAATCACGCCAATCTTTGAACAAACCTGCATGTCCCCTGACAACTGATAAGTCATCAAAAAATTCACTTCAGAAATCAATTAAAACTAGTGGAGCCTGACCTAATAAACTTTTGATATTAAGACGACTGCTATACTACTTTTTTGCTGCCTGCTGTTCCTGAGGCGTTTCAGGCGGTTTTTGAGATTGCATTTCAGATTTAATCTTGTAATATTTTAGTGGGTGATAAATGCGTTTGCAGAGGTCATCACGGTTTTTGCAGACATTATGAGTCTGAAGGATAGAACATTGGGGGCAAGTGTATTTTGTTCCTGAACCACGTTCTCCAGCGATGTGTTCAACTTGGTAACGAGTAAGCCGCTCATTGTAGTCAGAAAATGATTTGAACAGTTCAGTAACAGATTCTGGACTCATACCTATATTAACCAGAAAAGCTGTCAACGCAAATCTACCCATGTGAGGCAAATGATGATTTTTTGACGCCCCATCATAAAGAGCGTTAATGCATGGCGGGAAAGCTTCTTGAACAACAACTTTTGGAAACTCGGTTTCAGTTTGTCCGATACGTTCAACGGCAAGAACTTTTAGTTTCTCTGCTAACTCTGAAATTTCAGAAGGATACCTATCCAGAGCAGGGTTGCTTAGACGTTTTTCTATACGCCGTTTAACTTCCTCCTGAAGCAAACGCACAATGTCATGCTTGTTAAGGTACACATTGCCCTCAGAAAATATGCTGTTAACAAGTTTCCATTTGGCATCATGCAAGTGACTGGCGTTTTGCAGAAAATCGCTAAAATACAATACGAACTCAAAAGCACTTTCAGGCGGAGTTAAAGCTATTTTCCAGTTAAAATCAAGAGCAATTTTAAGAATTAATTCGTTTGACTCAAAGGTTAACTCGTTTGTTGCCTGTTTAGCTTCAGCTAACGCGTACCGTTTCTTAATCAGAGAGTTATCGGTTGCAGAAACAAGCATGATTGCAACAGGAAAACTGATTATTTCTTTTTGCAAATCTTTTATTATGTATCTGGTGCCTTGAACGTCAGTTAAAGGTCTAACGGAAAGGTCGGTTATTGCAGAAGTTACGCGTTCCATTGCGCGGTCTAAAATTTGATGCATACCAGGACTGATTAAGTCTTCAATCTGCAAATCTAAAGGAGAAAGATACCTAGCGGTTTCTTTCAAAAAGGGGTATTTGGCTAAGTCACTTTTTGTGAAACCTGCGGGTTCAGTTGGCAAATTTCTAGCCATCATTATTCTGTTTCTATTCTTGGCGCCAAGAAGAACGTCAATTTGCCTTCTTTTGTCTGCTGAAAATCAATCCGTACAGGCATGTCACTTGAAAATTCAAGCGTCGCAATTTCGGATGTTGCCGAAGCGGCTTTAATAATTTCAGACAAGTAGCTTAGGCTGAATGTGGCTTTGGCGTTTTCTTTAACTTCTAAATCAAGAAGGGCGTCGTTACCTTTTTGCAGGGTAATTGTGGCACCCATTAAGTCGCCGGTTGCGCTTAGCACCATTTTTTCTGGGTCAGCCTCAATACGAACGTGGTCGCTGACTAGTTGTGCGTCTTCGATTGCTTGGCTTAAACCAGCAGTGGTGCTTTTTGCTTTAACGTTGAAGCTGATTTTTGGAGTAGGAACCTCTTCTTCTGATGCTTCAAGAGTTGGCATTGTAAAGTTTCGGGCGTATTTACCCATGATTTTAACTTGCAGGCGACCAGTTTTGTCGTCAAGTGAAAGCTCAACCGATTCATCACGTCCTGCGCGTTTGAGAAGTTTGAGGAGTTCGCTTATGTTTATGCACATTTTTGTTGGTTCAGTGCACACGTATTCTTCAAAGATGGTTTTTGGCCATTCAAAATCTATCATTGCTACACGTGAAGGATCCATTGCGCGTAGTTTTAATCCTTCGGGGTCAATTTTGAAGGTTGCTTCATCTACTAGTATTGAGATTGCGGTAGCCATATCTCTTAAGAGTTTAGCGTCAGATACTTTGAGCTTAAACACGGTTCCTCTTTCCTCGCCTATTCCTATACTGTAAAGTTTATTTAAGTTATCCTTAATCGCTGACCTTATAGATAAAGTGTTCTAAAAGCCCTTAACAAACCAGAAAAGTAGCCGAATCCTTTCAGAAAAATCAAAAAACAAAAAATAAAACGAGAAATCAGTTTTTAACTGTACTCTCTGTAAGTGTAGTTGCATTTTGTGCAACGCAGAAACTGAGTTGACGACTCATCTGCGCCACGTGTTTGCACTTGCCACACATAAGCTTGATTATTTCCGCACCTTGGACATTCTACCCTAACAGTTGGCAATGTACTTAGTTTTTGTTCTTCCTTGCTAATTACAGCTACAAACTGTTGTGGACTATGCTGAATCACTTTTGCAGGTTTAGCTTCGATTGCTGCACCAGTTTCAGGCTTTTTGTATCCGCATTTAGGACAAGCAAGAACCAAAGAAGCTTCTTTACCGTTTTTTGATTTCTTCGGTTCAAGACGACTACCGCATTTAGGACAAAATTCCATTATGGTTTCCCTCATCCGTTTTTGATTCCCTTATCTTTATTGCTTTTAAACTTTTTCTAAATACTCCTTTACAAAAAGCTGATTCCTGACGCAATTAAATGCGCGACCCTCAGTGGTTCAGGAATGCTGCTTCTTGTGGAAGTTAAAGCAACAATTTTTTGGGCATCCTCGCAGTATAATCCCGCAGTTTGCATAAAAATTTTTTTGCCATTATTTTGTAAAGAAACTATCTCGCCAGCTTTAAGCAGCATGCTGAAACGTTCTTCGGCTTTGTCAAGGTTGCTTAAGGCTGAACGGATGCTGTCTAAGTCTGGTTTTTCTTGGGTTATAACGATTACGGGCAATTTAGTTTCCCGGTAAAGTTCCTCAATATCTAAAACGTTAAAGCCAGCAAAAGTTAACCCGTTAAGCATTATAACACGTAGCTGCCTGTAATGCGGTGAAACCTGAATCATATTAGCAACCTTCTGGGTGACGTCAAACCCGTCAACCCAAACATTGGTGGACATTAAGCCTTCAAACCAATAGCCACCCTTGTAGACAACACCAACTATGGGCACCTGATTTTTGGAACGAAAAACATGCTTACCATCATCAATGCCTAACACACGAATCTCAGGTTTAATAGTCCTAAAACGTTTGACAGGCAAAATGCAGCCTCACAAAAACAATAGCAAAACCAATCAATTTAACGTTTTATCAAAAATCAAAACTGGAAAACACTAAAAGAGAAAAGTTTAAGCCTTTAGGGCTTTTTCGAGTGCTTTGCCGAATTCTTCGTTGTCAGCCATTGCTTTTTTTGCAGCTTCAAGCAGTGTGTCTTGAGGGTTTAAGTCATTTTTCATTCTAATGTAGATGATTGGGTTTGAAGCTAAAGGATGAGGAATATCATAGCCTGCTAAGTCAACGTTTTCGTCTTGCAGAATTTTTTTCTGAAGCAGGTTACAGAGGCCATGGTCTACGCCTTGAATCTCGATTTTTAATTCGTTTTCGTTTTTCTTCAAGATGCTAATTTTCATTTTCCTGTTACCTCTTAGAGTGGTTCAGTGCCATAGTCAATGGCTGTTTTTCGTTTTTCAATGTTACCACATTTGGGGCAATGCATTTCATAACGGTCAAGGTTCATAAGGTTGCTACAACGTGAACAGAACCCGTAGAGTACACCCAAGTTTTTGTCTTGAGTTGCTAAATGGTAAATTTGGTTCTTTTCGCTAATTACTTTAGCACGGATAATGTCACCGGGTTTGCAGACTTCATTCATTGAGTTAATGTAGCGGTCTGAAACGTCAGAAATGTGAAGTATACCGCCGAAGACGCCACTGATTTTTTTGTTGCCAACTTTAAAGATTCTGACTAGAACATTGTCTGATTGGGCGTTTCCAACTTGTCCAATAACTGTTGTGCCAACTTTTGGAGTTACTGCACCATCAATTAATGGATAAACTGAGACCCGCTTGTTAAGAAGGTCCATCAATGCGCGTCCAACGATTTTAGAGTAAATAACGCCGTCTTTAACATAAGTTCCTGAATCAGGAATAAACTCTTCAATAACACCTAATCGTTCGCCCGGTAAAACTAAATGACCGCTTTTTTGTTCCGGTTGTTTTAAACTCATGACAGTTCTCTCTTACACAGTTTAATAAGCGAAATTAATAATCGCGCCTTGCTAAATAGCATATGCTAAGATTCTACGCTACGCAATAAACCTTTTGATTTATCTAAGAAAAACAAACCTGACACAAAAAAAGCCTCTATGGACTGTTACTTTCAATGACGTATAGGTCGATAACAAAGTCATGACGTTCTTTAGTGTGGAAATCAAACATTTTAGGAATTGTCATAAGCGTAGCGTAAACCGCTCTGACCACGCCACTGTGCTGTTCAATAAAACGCTGCAAAAAAGTGTTGGGCTGAACCTCAAGCAACCCATTTGAAGATTTTAGCTTGTTGATTAAGCGTTTATCAACTTCAGGATGATTATGTAACGAGTAAATCATTTTGCTAGACTCTAAGGCTTTAACCAAGAAAGCGCGGTCAGCATTACGGGTTTGAACTCCAAAGGGTGGGTTTTGCAGTACTGTGTCAAAGCAGCCTTGAACTGCAGTTATGTCGCCGTTAATCCATTGAGTGCTAGCTGTCAATCCAGTCGTTTGAGTGTTTTCAACGGCAACCTTCAAAGCCTGCTTGTCGATGTCAATGCCTAAAACGTTTTCTGCACCAAGAAACGCTGCTCCCAACGCCAGCCGGCCTGTGCCGCAACCTAAATCCAGCACGCGTTTGCCGATGATGTCGTTGTTTGTGTAAGCGGCAAGATAAAGCATTGTAGCTGCTATGTGTTCTGAAATTGTGTACTGCTCAAGGTTGACTTTGGGTGCCGGGTTAACTTTAACGGTCGTTAGGAACCGTTCAAGGTCTAGTTTTCGAATAAGCCTTTTTTGAGCATACTCTCCCATGAAGCTTCGCCGGATGCAACCATAAACTCGTTAACGGTTAATATGGGCTTCGCGAATTTTCCTGGTGCGTCAAGTGAGATTCTTGGGCAAGCCGTGTTCACGTAAGCGTCAATGGTTGGGAATTCAAGAAGCGACTCAGGCGTTACTTCCCTTATAGCCATCAAGTAAGCGGTTTTGCCTTGTTTTTCAATTAATTCTTTGACTTTTAGGGCTTCTTCAACACGTTTTTGGCCAGGTTTCAAACCGATGATTATGCCGAAGCTTTTGGCGTTTTTTGCCTGCTCGATGCATGCCCAATGTTGCTTGAGAAGTTTCTGGGCTTCCTCACTTAAAGAGAATGCGCGGTTGTCATAAGGGTCAGCAACTATAGTTGGTTTAGAAGTGCTCAAAGCTATGCCCAAGGCATGAAAGATTCCGCCTCCGACAAACAGGAAGGCTTCAACCTCTTCAGCGATGGATTTTACGTTACTGTAATCGCATCCTATGACTTGTCCAGCGTAACCTACGTGCCCTGCTTCACCAATTACCACAGTCTTTCCTGAACGCACCAGAAACTCTCGGGTTTCATTAAGCGTTTGCAGATGTTGAACGGATGTTGCCAACCCAATCTTGGAGTAACTGCTTAGCAGGGGCAGGGCTTTTTCTATTGCCTCATTAACGTTTGCTGAGGCTCTTGCTTCAACATAAATAGTTGGAATCGATTCGTGCTTAACAAATTTTGAATGCCCAAAATGGATCACCAAGTCTGCGCCAAGACTTGCAGCTTCAGTAGTGGCGATGTCACAAGCGCCGTAGCAGGGGTCTGCTGAAATCATGGCAAGCGCGCCTGTTTTTTCTACAATTTTTGCTATTCGCGTGGCTTCAGGTTTTAAGCCTTGGGGAAGTTGAATTAAAACTCGTTTAGCGCCAAGGTTTAGGATTTCCTGTTTGATTCTTTCTTCTTCAAAATCAAAATTTTTCATGTTCTCAAGCCCTTAAGTATAGTAAGTTTTCAAAAATTAAAAAAGAATTAGGTAAAAAATGGTGTTTACCATTCCCAATCGGGAACTGGTCTCTTTAATGGTTTACCCATTGCGAATGCTGCCTGCTCGGCTAAGCGTTCAAGAACAATCTTTTGCTCGATGCCTGCAACGTTTCTTCTGGTAGCTGCAACTGCGTCGTTGTTTACTGATATGCTGTCGATGCCTGCTCGTACGAGGAATTCTGCGAAGTCAGGTAGGTTTGATGGCCCTTCACCGCAAATGCTGACTGTGCAGCCGTTTTCGTGTGCAACCTTGATTAAGCGTGCGATGATGCGTTTTACTGCTGGGTCGCGTTCGTCAAAGTAGCCCATTTGTCCGAGGCGTTCTGAGTCTCGGTCAATCATTAGGACTCCTTGGGTCATGTCGTTGCTGCCGATGCTGAAACCGTCTACGAGTTTGCTGAATTCGTCTGCCATGATTGCGATTGCAGGAGTTTCTGCCATGAACCAAACCTTGAAGTCGCGTGAGCGTTCTAAGCCTTCTTGGCGCATGATTTCAAGAACTTGTTTTGCTTCCCAAAGCGTTCTGACCATTGGAAGCATGACGTAAACGTTCTTTAGACCCCATTCATTGCGGCATTTCTTGATTGCTTGGCATTCCAATCGGAAGGCTTTTTCGTACCATTTGCTGATGTAGCGGCTACAACCTCTCCAACCGAGCATTGGGTTTTCTTCAACGATTTCGTATTTGTCACCGCCTTTAAGGTCACGGTACTCGTTTGTCTTGAAATCGCTAAATCTTACAACTACGATGCGTGGTTGAATTGCTCTTGCAACTTGTGCGACGGCGTTTGCAAATTTGTCGATGAATGTCGCTTGTTCGCCTTTATCGACAAAGCTCATTGGGTGTTCGCCGATAGCGCTTGCCAGTACGAATTCTGTTCGCATTAAGCCTATGCCTTGGAAGGGCAGGTTCTTGTATTGTTCAATCATCTCGGGGGTTCCGAGGTTCATGTAAATTTTTGTAGCTGTTACTGGAGCTGGAGCGTCAACTGTGTGGAGCACTGTATCGCTGGCTTCTGGGTCTTTTTTCATTATGCCTTCGTAGATTATGCCGTTTCTTGAGTCAACCGTGTATTCTTTGCCGGTCTTCATAACTTCGGTTGCAGTTTCGGTTCCGACAACACAAGGTATGTTGAGTTCACGGCTCACGATTGCTGCGTGCGAGGTGATTCCGCCTTTGTCTGTTACAATCGCAGATGCAATTTTCATGTATGGGACAAAGTCGGGGTTTGTCATGTCTGTAACTAGAATGTCGCCTTTCTTCATCATTGATGCTGCTTCGTCAGTGGTTAGGGCAACTTTAGCTACCCCAAAGCCGTAACCTCGTTTACCGGCGCTGATGCCTTTAACGGCAACTTTGAGTTGTTCGTTAGTTTTTACTTTTGTATCATCCGGGGCTTCCATAGTTTTAGACCACACTGTTTCTGGGCGTGCTTGAACCAAGAAAATGTTGTCAGGGTAAGACAAGTCTTGGTCGATTGCCCATTCAATATCCATTGGTTTTCCGTAATGTTTCTCGATTTTTTTGGCAAGGTCTGCAAGCGCCATAATTTCTTCATCGCTAACACAGACTACCTTTTGCTCTTCAGCAGGAATATCTAAATGAATAGTTTTCCCTGTTTCTGGGTCGCGTATGTATTTGATTGTTTTTCGCGCGATTCGACGTTCTTTAATTTGCATTGATGCCTTGTCGATAACAAAATCGTCTGGGTTTACGGCTCCTGAAACAACGGATTCACCTAAACCGTAATTGCCTTCAATTACGATTTCATTTCGGTTTCCAGTTACAGGGTTAATTGTGAACATTACACCTGCAGCGCGAGAATTAACCATCTTTTGCACGCCGACGCTGATGAAAACTTTGTCATGTTCAAAGTTTTTCTCTGTTCGGTAAAATATGGCTCTTGGAGTAAAAAGACTGGACCAGCATTTGATTACTTTGTCTATTAGGTCGTCTGGACCTTTAACGTTGAGATAAGTTTCTTGTTGGCCTGCAAATGAAGCATCAGGCAGGTCTTCGGCTGTTGCGCTTGAGCGTACAGCAACAAACGTGTCTTTAAGGTTAAAACGTTTGTTTAATTGTTTGTAAGCTTCACGAATTGCCTCTTCAATTTCTTTAGGCATGGGAGTTTTTTCAATTAACTCGCGGATACGTTTTGAAGCTACTTCATACTGTTTAGGGTCATTAGGGTCTGTTACGGTTTCCTTAATTACAGCGTAAATTTGTTTGGATATTTGTGTTTCTTCAATGAATTTTTCATAAGAAAAAGCTGTAACGGCAAAACCGTTGGGAACCGGTAACCCGGCATGGATCATTTCACCAAGGCTGGCGTTCTTACCGCCAACAAGGGGAACATCATTATTCCTTACATCATCAAACCATAAGACCAAAGCTTTGCTTGCTTCACTCAAGCGGTTTCAGTCTCCGTCGGGGCCTTGTCGGAGGCAGCTGGAGCTGGAGTTTTGGTCACTACGATTTTGCAGTGGATTGGAAGTTTTGCGCTGCCGCGTTTAAGTGACTCTTTTGCGGTGTTAGCTGCTGCCGCTTTTACTTTCACGGTGATGAGTGGTTGGTCTACTTCAACTTTTGCGGCTGTGCCTACTGCTGTTCCGAATGAGCGTCTCATTCCTTGCTGAAGTCGGTCAGCGTGGGCACCGAAGATCATTTTGTTTTCACGTAGGATGATGTGTGGATATGGATGAACAACCATTAGGTAATCGTTAACTAGTTTTTCCATTAAAACACGGTTTGTAGCTACACGCGCCGCTTCAAGTGCGCTGTGGCGTACTTGGACTCTTTTTGTTGATAAGAGTTGGACTTCGTAGTCAAAGCTGCCTTTTGTGTCGCCCATAGTAAACTTTACGATTTTTGGTGGCGGAAATCCTCGAGCATATTCTTTTCTGGTGTAAGCTCGATTTTTTACGTGCCTGAAATTTCTTGCGTGCATTCAGCGTCCCTTTTTAACGTAACACTTTCAGCGGTATTTAAACGATTTGCAATTTTATGTCAACATTTACATGAATTTTACGCTTATCCACCTACTGAGCGCTTTACGTATTAATAATGGTGTTTTATGTTAATGAGCTTAAATAGTTTAGTTTACTTGTAGGTTTTTAATGTTTACGTTATTGTTCATTTCAGGAAAGAATTGGCAACTTTCCCTATCAGAGCTTACAGCCTACCTACAAGCAAGGCAAATAAGCTTTGAAATACAGCATTTCACAAAAGAATTTTTCACCATTCAAACAGAACACACCTTAGACCCAGCCATAATAGAAGATTTAGGAGGCACAATCAAAATTGGGCAAGCCATGCTGACGCTGCCAACCCTGCAAGTTAAAGATGCTTACATAAAGCATAACAAGCAAGATGAAAAGCAAATTGTCGAGGCTTTGGAAAAAAGCGGCATTGTTGACCAAATGGCCAAACAGGTTCAAGGCAAAGTGTTTTTTGGAGTCAGCGTTTACCTTGAAGAAGACAACCTAAAGTCGCGTGCCGGCGAAATTCAACGGTTGCTTGGAAGCGCCGTTAAAGACGAACTAGCCCGCTACGACAGAAAAGCCCGTTTTATGGGGTTTGCTGACAAGTCACAAGGACAACTTAGTCACGTGGAAGTGCTAAAAAAGCAGCTTATAAAAACTAAATCTGAAGTCTTATTTTGCATCGGCAAAGAAACCAGTTGGATAGCCACAACCGTTGCAGTTCACAACCCCTTTGAATTCCAAAAACGTGACATTTACAAGCCAAGGCAAAGAAAAATCTTTGGCATGCCGCCACGCCTCGCAAAAATCATGGTTAACCTTTCAGGCTGCACAGAAAGCAAAACCTTACTTGATGCCTTCTGCGGAGTAGGCACAGTCTTGCAAGAAGCCTTACTAATTAAAGCGCACGTGTTAGGCACAGACATTAACCCATGGTGCATCAAAGCAGCCGAAGACAATCTAGAATGGCTAACACACGAATACGAACTTAGAAACCCCGATTACCGTGTTATCCAAAGCGACGTTAACGTTTTGTCTAAAAAAGTTGGCAGAGAAACCGTTGACTGCATAGTTTCAGAACCAGACTTAGGTCCAGCATTGCGTCAAGTACCCACAACACCCTACGCGCACAAGGTTATTGACAAGTTAACGCCACTGTTTTTTGGGTTTGTTGAAGAAGCCTACAAAGTGCTAAAGCCCGACGGCAAACTTGTCCTGGTTACGCCATATATTGTTGCACGTTCAAAGCAAGTGGTTAAGATGCCTATTATCGAAAAAGCAGAAAGCGTCGGCTTCACTATGGTTAAACCTTTCAGCCCTGAAGTTTTCGCTAAAACCGCCGTCAACATTGAAACTTTGACGGAGTTGGAATCTCTTGTGGAAGTTGACGCTCGGCACTTAATAGGACGGGAAATTCATGTTTTCCGCAAATAATCGCTAATGTTATTAGTTTGTTTTTGCGTTTGTTTCTAAAGCAAAACTGGGCAGTGTAAACTATTGAGCATTGAAAAGATTAATTCTCGACCTGATTGGGACCGATACTTCCTTGACCTTTGCGAAGCAGTTTCTAAACGTGCAACCTGCGACCGGGGAAGATGCGGCGCCGTAATTGTAAAAGACAAACGTATAATGACCACAGGTTATGTTGGTGCACCAGCAGGACTTCCTCATTGTGACGAAGTTGGACACGATATGCGCAAAGTCTTCAACGGAGACGGCACAATAACCCAACACTGCGTACGCACACTACACGCAGAACAAAACGCAATCATACAAGCAGCACGATTCGGAATCCCACTTGAAGGCTCAACATTGTACTGCAAAATGACGCCATGCCGAACCTGCGCCATGATGATAATTAACGCAGGAATCAAACGAGTAGTCTGCGAGAAACGTTACCACGCCGACGCTGACACGATTGAGTACTTCAAGCAGGTCGGTATCGAATTAACAATAATGAATAACGAGTTTGAACAGTACAAAAACCAATAATCACCCATTTTCAACATGTTAATGGCTTGATTTTCTGCCAATAGCACCCTTATACTTCCCTTAGAGATTTGCAGTCTAAAGCTGGTTTCTACCTACCCCTATAGGGAATTGTTGTTTTAACAGTCTATCGCCTTTGGGGATTTTTTGAATACAAAAATCAGGGGGTTTTAACCAGCGAAAGGTCGAATATAAATTGAAAAGGCGAAGGACATCCGGTTCTGCTTCAAGGCATTATTAACCTAATACATTAAACAGCTTAGTCGTTATCAAAAAAAGAGGACACACAGAGTGAAAACAGCAGGTTCTTGTTTTGTAAAAAAAAGTTGATACTAACTTGCGGCTTTTAAAGACAAAAAAATAAAATAGATATTAGCTGTTTAGCGTTTTTTTAGTACTGCCACTGTAATCAAACTGACTGTGATGATAACTGCAATTATGCCTATTATGAGAAATAGGTTTGTATCGGCAGGTGTCGTTGGATTATTTGAAGAGTTGTTTGTGTCGTCGGGCATTGTTCCGTATCCGCCTACAGGATTACTAGAGGCTATCTCACCAGTATCAGCCCAAATACTCAACTGCCATCCATACATCGACAAATCTCCAGAATACACCAACGGCACTTCAACAAACCAATAAGGATACAACACCGTAGCATTATCTCTTATAGACGTACGCAACTCTACAGTAACCGCCCTATCAGGCGGAAACTCTAAAGTCACTGACCCTGCAGCATCAATAGCCTGTTCCCGTGCAATAGCAATAGCTTGCTCTTTTGAAATCTTCAAGTCCTCACTACCCACAGAGTAAAGATCCCAATCATCGTGAAAACCTGCTAAGTAGCTGTCCCCAAGGATTATTTGCGGTTCTTCGCTTATGATTACAGGGTTAAAGTGAACACCTATGCTTTTACGTGATTCAGCACCATTGAATGAATACATAAAGTAAATACTGTTGATGGGGGATCTTGGGTCATCAGGGTCAACAAACATGGATGTATCTTTGTTGACTTTGCATTTTATGTTCCCTACGGTTTTGCCATCAAGATCATTTACATCTTTAGCTGATTCTAGAATTTTTTGCAAATCAGAAATGACGGGGTTGCCAGTGAATTTTTGCAGTCTTTCAAGAACTTCACGGGTTGCAACAAGTGGATCAGTTGACACTTTATTAGCATAATGTATTGACGAAGCAGAACCCTCAATCTGGTACAGACGCATGTAGTTTATGTGATTGTTTGAGTATTCTGCGGTAACAGTAAGTTGGCTTTCTGGAGACTTTAAAGTTATGTCTAATTCTTCTTGGTCTCTGTACAATTCTTCAAAACCTGGTACGGGTGAAGCAAAATAGCCTGTCACGGTTATTACGTATTTGTCTACATCGATTCCCACTACTTCTTTTAAGGCGCTAAGCATTTTTTCTTGAACCACTGTCTTATCCGCCTCAGCATGTGGAATTTGTGGCAACAAAAAAGTTGCAGCAAGCATTACAGCTAAAATACCCCAAACTTTTTTAGATATTTTCATGATTTTTCATTTTCCCCTAATATGGTAGAACCATATTTCCATTGCTTGTCACACGCATATAGGCACTGAGAAGTAATGTTGAATACAGCACTATGGAACGACCCCTTGGAGACTAATAGACGGCAAAAAGGTTGGCAAAATAAGGCAAATAGTAAAAAAGTTTAGTGTTGTGTAAAGGTGGCGATCCACTTTACGTTATCAAACCCATATTTAGTAATGAGTGGGTCAATAAAGTTCGGTGCTAAACTGTCATCAATTTCAGCGAAGACCACTGTGTCACCTATGCGGTAAACAATTCCCACGACGGTGAGGTCTTTTAGGGGTGCGTATTTGGCTTTGATTTCCCAGTAACCTGGCTCATCACGGCCTGCCTCAATAATCCACGAGTACTTGTCTTCAGGATGCTCGCCCTGTGTAAAATTGAAAGCACAAACTATATCGCCGACAGCTTTAGGGTCGTCTTGAGTTTTAACGTAAAACCATAATGTCATAAAAACCACATTAGATAACTAACAACCACTTACTTTTAACAGTTATTTATTGCACAACTTTAGCTTCCACTAACTGGATGGTTTCAAAGAAGGGCAGGTTACTTTCAGCCTTTACAGACGCAGCTAAACCACATTCTTGAAATTTTTGGACTGTCAACTCTAGCCCTGTTAGGCTTGACTGCAACAAGAGAATCCTTCCAGACGGTTTCAGGTGCCGTGCAGCTTGAGGAATGAAATGGTCAACAACGTCGCGTCCAGTAGCGCCACCAGCCCAAGCCCTGCCAATCCACGTTTCAACCTCATGCGGTTCAGATGGCAAGTACGGAGCATTAAACAGAATCACGTCAAATAGGGCATCAGTGTTTAAGGCAGACAACAAGTCCCCCCGCAAAAACCCCATTTTATCGGGTACACTGTTTAGAAAGGCATTGCGTTTGGCGCAGCTAATCGCATACGGGTTAATGTCGATGGCTAGCACGCTTTTTGCCTTTTGAGCTGCCAGCACTCCAAGTATTCCGCTGCCTGTGCCTAAATCCAGTACCTCATCGCCAGCTTGGACATCAAGGTTTTCAGCAAACAAAAAAGAATCCTCCGACGGCTCAAAAACGTCGTCAGTTATGTCAAATTTTAGGTCGCCGAACCAGACGCGTTTAGTTGGTGAATGCATTGGCGAGGTCTCCAAAGTTTTCAGGGGTTAGTTCGCGGGGTCGCATTTCACGGTAGGGTGATGTTTTGATAGTTTTTTGGTATTCTTGTTTGCTTATTTTTAGTGTGGATTTGATGAAAGGTTTTAAGGCGTTGGCGAGTTTTTTGTTGCGTTCAGTAAACAGCCACTTAACCATGCGTTCAAAAAAGGCTTCATCATTTACAGTGAAGGGCGGCAGCTTCCAAGGAGTTATCCTTAGAATTACTGAGTCTACTTCAGGTTGAGGATAAAACATGTCTTTGGGCACAAAATCAAGCAGTTCAACTTGGGCTTTCTGATAAACAGTAACGGTTAACCAACTGTAGTCTTCGCTGCCAACTTTAGCGGCTAGGCGGTCGGCGAATTCTTTTTGCACAATCAAGACGGAACAGTCAACTTTGTGTTCTAGCAGAAACAGCACAAGCTTAGAAGACAAATAATAGGGCGGGGCAGCGATTGCCTTGTTAAAGCTTGGCAATTTTGTTTTTAGCACATCACCTTCAACAACAGTCACATTGCTGTAGCGGCTTGTTTGTTGACGCAACACTTCTGCTATTTGCGGGTCCTTTTCAACCGCTAAAACAGCCCTGCATTTGTCTGAAAGAAAACGAGCTAAAAAACCAAAACCAGCGCCTGCATCTAAAACTACATCAGACGCGGCGAGTTCAGCGTATTTTGCCAGTTTGGGATAAAATGTGGGCTCAACCATAAAGTTTTGCCCAAGAAGCTTGTTTGGCGTAATCTGGAAAGCCTGCAGTAGTTGCCGTGTTTCTTCAATGCTCATGTTGATTACTGTGCCCGTGTAAATAGGCGGTATTTGCTGTCGCCTTCAAGCTCCTCCATAACACGTTTGGTTATCAGTTTGGCTGGGCTGGGCAGTTCTGTGCGTTTCTGTATGTCGTCAAAGCTTTCAAAGGGTTTGCGTGTGCGTTCGTTGATTACTTGCCACATGTATTTTTTGCCAATTCCAGGAACCAATTCAAGAGCATGCATTCGTGGAGTTATTGCACGGGCAGTGTTAAAGAAGTTAACGAACCATTGTTCACGGTTAACAACTACTTTGGTTATGACCGTTGGCAGTTCAGCTTTTGCTGAAGCAGTTAACTCTTCAAAACCGATTCTGCCGATAATGTAGGTGACTTCTTCGCGTGAGTCTTTTCCAACGTATACTCGGTCGCCTGGTTTTAGCATTAAGCCTTCTTTTACTAAGGCTTCAAGAACGGTGAAGAATTCTTCGCCGACGCATTGAATCAGAGCGCCCGCTCTATATCCTGCTCTTCCA
Organism: Bathyarchaeia archaeon; assembly: GCA_050108115.1. GTDB lineage: Archaea > Thermoproteota > Bathyarchaeia > Bathyarchaeales > Bathycorpusculaceae > Bathycorpusculum. The sequence goes on from JBNIDP010000001.1 coordinate 1,810,753, forward strand.
GTCGGACGAACCCCAGGCTTACCGTGTGGTAGGAAGTCTAACACGTAAGCGTACTCCTCGTATCGCTTCTCCATAATATTCACTAGACCCTCATCTGTAATTACATTCAATACTTAAAAATACTTACTCGCTTGCACTACTTGAGGGTTCTGTTTTCATTAAGAATTGAAACTATTTTCTCCAGCTTCTGGGCTTCTATAATTTTTCGTCCACCGGCAAGAAATACACGTAATTCGTCAACAGTTTCGGGCATGCAATTAATGATTTGAACTGCTTCAACCTCGTCAAGTTCGTACTCTTTAACAAGCATCGCCACCAGTTCTTCAGCTTTGGCTGGTTCAATTTTGGTGAATTTGCTCACGTAGTCGAGCGTGCGACGTTGGAATTGGTCGAGGTTTTCCTCGCCTATTGATTCTAGTACCTTTTTGACTTGCGGCAAAGTAAGCCGGGTTTCGCTTATTTCATTTTGAGTCATTCTGCTCAGTTCCCAGTATATGGCTCTAAATGTTCACAGCGTACAATAATGGTTTTTATTGACTCGCCTTGTGGAACGTTTACAACGTAGCCGCGTCCACGCTTTTCCTGAATTACTCCAATTTTGCCGTGGAAGCGTTTGTGAGGCATACTTTTCTGTACACTGGAATTCATTTTTATAATTACTTCTGAGCCGAGTTCGTACTCGTGGAGTAGCTTGCTAATGTGTGGTTTTCCGCGTTCGCGTTGTGGTTTGCGTAGCAAACTGCGAGTTCCAGAGTAGTATCCTTTTGAACCTCTCATTTTATTTTCACCTTTTTAATTATCGTCCATTATGACGTTGAGCACGTCAAGCTTAAGCGTTTTCGCCCTGAATCCAAGCAAACTTGTAACGCTCGGAATTGTTCGACCTTCATCTCCAGAGACCAATTCTTTAACGTAAAGGCCGCCTTGGCAACGAATTTCCATCAGAGCCGTCTTAAGCGACACCTTCTTAACTTTAACCTTATATATGTACCTTTCTCGAATTAAATCCGCCCTTCGATGCAAAACACGCAAAGGCGTTTGCTGTTTAACGGTAATTCCAGTGAGTTTTTCTTCAATTAAGCGCAAAGCCTCATCCGTGATTTCGTTTTCAAATTCGGCAAGCAACCGGTACTCTTTAACTGCACGTTCACCCTTCTTGAGCCTGCGAACTTTATCCTTAGTTGTAAAATGAAGCTCCAAAACCTGAACCTTATCCACAGCACCAGCGTTAATTGTAGCTTCAGCAGCTTTCAGGTCAATGGAACGTTTTTTGGGTTTAGAAATTTCAACAATAAACGGTCTGCCCGTTCCAAGCATGCGGGCATCAATGTCTTCACGTCCCGAAGCATGGAAAAACGAGTCCACACCCTGCGAGGCTTCCAAAAGTGGCTTGGACGTTAGCGCCTCAACAGATTCTGGATAAAGCTTGCCTGTACCGCCACATTTTTCGCAACCTTTTCCACGGCAACTGGAACAGAACCATTCTGACTGCGGAATTGTCCTAACGAGTTTACGGTATCTACCGCCGACAAATAGGGGGTTAACTTGAAGCCTAACTTTAGCCAAAAACGGGTTAATAACCACAGCTATGTCGGGAATCAGGTATTCAGGTTCTTTACCTGTGCAGGCGCCTAAGGCTTTGCCGAAAAGTCTGCCGAATTCGTGCTTCATGCTTTCAGCAGTTCCAATACTAAATGCTGCTTTGAATTCGTCTTCTCGTTCCTCAATTTTTACTGGCAACTCAATGCCGACAAGATAAGTATTGAACTCGTAACCATCCAAGGTGTCGAGAGCTTTTTGGAGCATTTCTTCGATTTGGCTAAATTTGCCTTCGCATAAAAAGCAGTTCTCGGGCTGCGGGTTGGGTTCTTGTTTTAGGTGTTTTAGGGTTTCCTGTGCGGTTTTACAGAAACCGTTGGAGGCTAAAACTTGAAGTTTTGCCAAGCCTTCGTCAGGGTTTTCTTTTGCAAGGTCGTTGGCTTGCATGGTTAAAGCAACTTTGAGTGCTGATCCTCGAATATTGTTTTCCATGCTGTAGCCTAAAGCTGCAAATTGCCTGCCAAGGCAGTGGTCGCATAGGGGGTATTTACTAAGAAGTTCAAACGCTTTTTGCTGTAAATCCATAAGTTGTGTGCCTACTTAAAGTTTGGTGGAATGCCGCCCATTCCCATGCCGCCTTTTCCGCCAAGACCAAACGGCAGCTTCTTTTTGCGCTTAAACATCTTGAGCATCTTGCGCATCATAAAGTACTGTTTGATGAGCTCTTTGACGTCTTTTTCAGTTGTTCCAGAGCCGCGGGCGATGCGTCTTGCACGTGAAGAGTTAAGCAGTTTAGGGTTTTCTTTCTCTGCGGGCGTCATTGACTGAATGATTACGCGCCATTTGTCAAGGCGACCTTCTGCCTGGTTTAACATGTCGTCTGGTACGTCATAGGACATGCCGGGGAGCATTTTTAGTACTTTACCAAAAGGTCCCATGTTTTTAACGGCGCTAAACTGTTCATACATGTCAGTTAGGGTGAATTTGCCGCTGAGGATTTCTTTGGCTTTCTTTTGGGGAACCTTTACCTCGGCATCATGCACTTTTTCTAGCAAGGTTTCCAAGTCACCCATGCCCAATAGGCGTCCAACGAAACGGGATGGCACGAAGGATTCGATGTCTTCGATTTTTTCGCCTGTACCGATAAACACGATTGGGGCACTAGTTGCTGCAACCGCGGAAAGGGCGCCGCCTCCACGTGAGGAACCGTCAAGTTTTGTGACGATAATGGCGCCAATCGGTGTTGCTTCATGGAAAGTTTTTGCTTGAATTAGCGCTTGTTGACCGATAGTGCCGTCGATAACCATTATTACGTCGTCGGGGTGAATGTTCTTTTCAAGGTCTTTCATTTCCTTGATTAAGTCTTTTTCTTCCTTGTGGCGACCAGCAGTGTCAACAATGATTAAGTCCTTGTCAGTATACGTTTTGAGACCTTCCCTGACGACTTTAACGGGGTCTTTAGCTTTTACGTCACCAAAAACTGGAATGTTTATTCTGTTGCCTAACTGTACAAGTTGAGCAACAGCGCCTGGACGGAAAGTGTCAGCTGCAATAAGGCCAGGTTTGAAGCCGCGTTTCTGGTAGTAACGGGCTATTTTGGCAGCATGGGTGGTTTTGCCTGAACCTTGAATACCAACTAACATGATAATTTTACGTTTGCCTGGCTCAACCTTGAGCGGGACCGGTTTTTCCCCGACGAAACGGGTTAATTCTTCATACACGACTTTTATAACGTGTTCTCGTCGTGAGATTCCTGGAGGCACATTTTCTTTTAATGCACGTTCTTCAATGCGTTTGGATATTTCCAGCACTAACTGTACGTTAACATCTGACTGAAGCAACGCACGTTGAATATCACGTACTAGTTCTTTTACTGCTGCCTCGTCGACTACGCCTGCTTTAAACAGCTTTTTAATAGCGTTAGTTAGTGATGAACCTAAACGGTCAAGTGCCATCCTTACTTCACTTCTGCGTTAATCATTCACATTCGCCTTTAAATAAATATTACAGCATAAAAACCTATACAATACAGGCAAACTTTCCACGTTTAGGCTTTTGAGGAAGGTTGCCGCAAGTTGAAGCCTCAGTTCCCCAATAAAATTATTCTTCACAATTCAGACGGCTCTTCATGCATCATTGGCTTCAACCCACAAAGAGGCAATAAGCATACAAATAAACATATACCGAACAAAAGGGCACAACTATAAGCAAGACTATGTAAACAAAAAATCAGTCTAAAGACAGTTTGGAAAAGAATTTGGTTAGGGCAGAATTATTTAACTCTGTTAATCTTGATTTTGCCCAAAATTTTTGAATATTCGATTTCCGCGCCAGCAACTAACTTATCTTTCAATTCGGCTTCATCTGGAAACGGAGCATCAATATACTCATATGTTTCCAAATCCATAATTTGTACACCGGTGGGGTTAACTGAAAAAACTTGGCCTGCACGTTTATCAATAATTGGAATTTCAGCAGTTGCATCAACTGGTTTAACATACTGTCTTTTTTGATTATCAAAAACGCCTATTGCTACAATTCTTGCTTTTGCTGCGCCGTGTTTTCCAGGTTTAGATTTTGCTATGTCTACAATGCGGCATGGTTCTCCATCAATCATCATATAGCCGCCGACACGTAATTCTCCTACATCAACTGGTCTGCTCATTCTCTCACCACAGTTTCTTTACTATTAATGCAAAAAGTTGAACAACACCCATATATAGATTAAGGTGACGGTATTAACCCTGAACGGTGACAAAGTGTTCAAAAGCGCAGGATTAGTCGCTCGTTACGATAAAGAGAAAGCCCTACAGCTAGCAGAAGAGTTAGCAGAGCACCTCAAAAGCAAAGACGTCAAAGTTTTCATTGAAGACACCTTAGCAGACAAAATAAAAGCTAAAGCAGAAGCGGTTCCTCTTAACAAAATGAAAACTGATTTCATAATTACGATCGGCGGTGACGGAACAATCCTGCGCACTTGCTTAAACAGTCCAAAACCAGAACCACCCATCCTTGGCATAAACATGGGTGTTCGAGGATTCTTAACAGAGGTTGAACCTGACCAAGCCTGCAAAGCTGTTGACAGAATCATAAGGGGCGATTTTAGAATCGAAAAATGCAGCAAACTTTCCGCCAAAATTGGAGACGTTACCTTGCCGGACGCGTTAAATGATGTGGTTATTTCAGCTGGTGAGCCTTCAAAAATTCTTTACACAGAAATTTTCAAAGATGGAAAATCAATTCTTAAATGCCAAGCAGACGGTTTGATTGTGGCGACCCAAACGGGTTCTACGGGTTACTCTCTTTCTGCGGGCGGGCCAGTGCTGGATAAGGCAATGGACGCGATTCTGGTTACACCAATTTGCGCTTTGACGGTGTTTAGGTCTTTGGTGTTTCCAGCTGATTCTGAAATCACTTTAAACGTTATTAGACCAAAGCAAATGCTTGTCATGATTGACGGAAACTATCATCACATGGAAAGCGAAAAAGAACTTACTGTAAAAGTGACAAAATCAAAGAATGTTTCAAGCTTTATTAGGTTTGAAAACGACTTCTATGACCGCCTAAGTTGTAGGTTACTATTCCAAGGTTCGAGATGATAAAAAATACAGGCACACAAAACCGCTCAGAAAAAAATTGTTGTTTTAGATACATCTGCGTTTTTAGCAGGATTTGACCCGTTCTCACTGGGAGAAGAGCAAGTAACTGTGCCAAAGGTTCGAGATGAAATAAGAACCAACTCTATGGCTTGGCTACGTTTTAACACCGCCATTGAAAGCGGCAAAGTAAAAATCAAAATGCCTCAAGAGGAATACTCAAACAAAGTAAAAACTTCTGCAAGCAAATTAGGCGACTCGTATCTTCTTTCAGAAACTGACATGCAACTTCTCGCATTAGCTTTAGAGCTAAAAACGCAAGGCGAAAACCCAGAAATCGTAACAGACGATTACTCAATTCAAAATGTCGCCAAACAAAACGGCATCGCATTTTATGCACTTGCAACTTCAGGCATAAAACGGCTTCTGGAATGGATACGTTACTGCCCCGCATGCCACAAAGAATACCCAATCAACAGTTCCTTTAGCGAATGTCAAGTCTGCGGAACTGAACTCAAAAGAAAACCCAAAAGAACAATAAAGAAGTGAAAAAGATAGACACCTGTTAAAAGTATGAACAGTAATCAAACTGATTTTAAAAAGCTAAAAAGTCACAAGAATTTCAATTGGATTTTATTGCTCTTCACAATATTCTACTATGAACTTGGGTTCTCTGCAAAAGATATTTGCTGTGCCATCAAATATATCGTCTTGAACTCTTCGGCCATCTTTTGTTGTCGTTCTCTCTATCCAAAGAAATCTTGGCATATTGGTCAATAAAACGCTTGCTTTTTTCTCAATTTTTTGCTCAGATAGGTCTTTTTTATACTTTTGAATAGTTGTTAAAAGTAAATCTAAATTGTATTTTGTAGAATCGATTTCTGATTTGCGAAAAACAAACTCTGGGTATATACTAATAAAACTTAGCCTTACCTTATGATAAATAGGGACCAAAAATCTTGATAGCTTAATCTCGTCAATTTCCAAATAAGCATTGCCATTATCAGAATTATCCCAAAGAACAAAGTCATCGTCAATAGGTTTTACTCTTTTAAAAGGCCCGATATTGTCATCATGAACATAGAGTTCGGTTATTTTTCCATTCGCATCACATTGATAACCAACAATTACGACGGCATGATAATCAATTTGTTTTTTCCCATCTTGATAAGAAGTAAATACCAGATTGGCAATTATTGGAATCCCTGCATAAGTATAAGCTTTAACGGCCGTTGTAATTATTTCGTCGGTAGGTTGGTTAATAATCTCAACGTCCAAACCTGTTGAACGTATACAACTAATCATCTGACCAATTGTCAAACCACCCTGAGGAAACATACGAAATTGACTTGGAAACGCCGTAGCAATTTCTGTTATTTCTGCAGGAGAATAACTTTTCAGTTTATATTCACAGATTAACGATTGAAGAGTAGTCCACAAAGCAATGGTGGCGCAAGCACTCACACCTTTATCTTGTGCTTGAAAAGGTACTGAATCCACGGTTAACGATGAGCCAAACAATGATACATGACTTGTCTCTGAGATATAGAAACGACTATGATCACTGTCTTTTCTTTTTGGATATGTTCTTAGTAGCGTTCGACCAATTCGAGGATTACCTTCTTCATCTGTAATTGGTTTTATTACTGAAAAGCCCAAATAGTCCTTTTGCTGTTTTACTAACTTGTTATTTTTTAGAAGTGTTTTAAATTTTGTTTTTGTCATTTCACTTTTGAAGAAATGTACTCTTGTAGTTAATTTTTTTATATGATCAAAAGAACGAACGTAGAAGCGTTGAAAATCAACCAAATAATCTTTATCTATATAGTCTTGTTCAATAACCATAGTTTTTGGTTTTAAAGTTTCAAAATCAAGATAGCGATAAATATAATTTGCTTGTTCGCTTTTACCCAAAAATCTTTCAAAGTTTTCTTGGTTATACTCAAAAATAATACGGGGTGAGATTTGTGAGGCAACATCCTAGACTGTAAAGGATTTCATCATTTCAATTTCTGATAATACACCGTGTTGTTTTCGGAATGCTTCTGCTTTTCGGGGCATAGTAGGGTCTTCACTATATTTCCGTGTTGCTTCTTTTAGAGAAGCTCTAACTTGAGCCCATTCGCTAGCCATTTTTTACCACGCTTCAATGATTCAGTTGCTATTAGATATAAACCTATAGAAAGATTAATAAACAGTACACGCCAACCCCTAACGCGCTATTCTCTGTTTTTTAACAAATTTAGCTAAAATAACAGAAACACAATACGGGCAAATTGCAGTTTTTATGAAACAGCCGTTGATTTTTTCACCACATACCCTTACATTTAAAAAAAGCAAACCACACAGGATTTATACTTTTGGCTAAAATCTTAAGACCACTATTTCAAGTAACCGCCACCAAAAAAAACAAGAAATTTTTTAAAACAGTGTTAAAAGCAGAATCAGCAGTAAGCCTTCAACAAGGAAAACTGGGACAACTATGTGTTTTGCTTTTACAAGGGCCTTGTCTACTAGCAGTGAAAGGGAACTGATACGTTGACCGCCAATAACGCGAACTTGTGGAACAACTAAATGCTTGCAACCAGCTTTGGCGGGTTCCAAGTTTGCATCTGCAGCTTTTGCAACGTCAGTGATGTAGTTGATTAGTTTGTCTTGATCCATGACTTCGCCGACTGGATGGTAACCGCGACTTCCTGTGACTAGAGCACTTACGGCGTGGGTGTCGGTTGTGAAAACTTCGCTTGCCTCAAATCCAACTGCATTGATGGCTGGAAGGATTTTTTCTCGTAAACCTGAAATCATGTTGTTTCCATCGATTACTACGTAAGCGGTTTTCTGTTCTTCGACTTGAACAATTATGGCGGTGATGCCTCCGGTTCCCATGCCCTCTTTTTGTGTGAAGTCTTTGGGGTAAACTGTGGAGGAGCCAACTTTGAAAGGTTTTTTTGGTATTGCAGCGGCTTTTTGGAGACACTTGAAAGCTGCAGTCTCAAACTCAGCTAAATGTTCAACGGTGTCAATTACGTCGTTTAGGCTGTTGTGGCAGTTTACTACGATTGTGCAGTTTAGCCCGTATTTTTTTGCTTCTTTTTGAACTGCTTGACCTAGCTCTTGAGGCAAGTCTTCGGTTGTTTTCGGCGAAAGCGTGAATGAGAGAAAAGCTGTGTCGCCGAAGATTTGGCATGAAGCTGTCGCGTACCCTTCGGAAACTTGAACAAACGGTGAAGCTAAGGATTCTTCTGCCGCGTAATTGGCGGCTTCAATAATTTGATTGATAACTTTGAAGTTTTGCGCTTGTGATGCCAAGTCAAGTTCGTGCCCTAAAATGCCCAGCGGCGTGCAGGTTTGACATCCGTATGCTTCTTCAAAATGCTGTTTAAGCAGTGAAGGCAAAAGGCTGCTACCAATGTTCTTAAATGGTCCAGGATGGACGAGCGGCACGATTATGGCAGCTTTAGGCTTGGAGCCGTCAAACCGCAACATTGTAACATCTATGTCTTCGTTTTCACCCATCTTTTCTAAATACGCTTCAAGGGGGGCATTTGCAGCGACAACCCAGTTAAGCATAAAAGCTCTAAACAAAGGCAATGCAGGCATGCCGTTAAGTTGTTTGCCAATTTTGTCTAGCGCGTTAAGAAATATGTAAACAGCCGCGTAAGCGATTATTGGTGTAGCTATAAGGTAGGGTAAAGTTTGGGTTACGGGGTTACCTGTTATGCTTGACCAGAAACCAATGAAGGCTCCAACGCAAAGGTAAGGCCAAAGAAGGGCAGACAAAAGTCGTCGAGCAGCACCTGTCGAGGATGTTGCGAGCAGAACGATTAAACGCAGGGTCATAACGGCGCCAAAACCTAATAGTGATAACTTGAACCACCATGAGGCATCAAACGCTAAACCTAAAGCTACACCTATTATGAGGAAGAATACCCAGAATATCCAGCAGAAAAGCGACAACGCCACAGTTCTTCGCAGTATGAAGATTGGGTCTTTTAGGATAACTTTGCTCATTACCGCGTCGACAACAATTGTTATAACAAATAAAGTTAAGCCGAGCAGTAAACTGTTTAGTAGACCCTGATTTGTGGGAAACAAGGCATAAGTTGATAAGCCAATTATGCCGATGCAAATTGCAGCTACGGTTAGTACTGCTCGTCGGTAGGGTGGCAGAAAGAACATGGATGAGTAATGTTTCAATGCGCCATCCATTGAATCGCTTAAGGAATTGCTAGAATTGTTATCCGCCATGTTCAAACATCTCAGAGTTGGTTTTCTATTGAAACTTGTTAGAGTTATTAAAATGTAGCTTAAGTTAAGGGGTTAATTATTTGACAATAAATACAAAATTTCATATTTTCAAACAATCAAGCAGGCAAGATTTAGACATAAAAAAAGCAAAATTCATGAAGCCTTTAAGCTCACAAGCGATACAGGTATCATGCAGGGAAGCGTTTTAGGAAGGAGAACTGTTTTATCCCTAAAACTACAATTAAGTTAATTCTGCAAAGCCTATGCCAGCGCAAGATTTGCCACCATCCATATTTCAAATGCTTGAAAGGAATGTTGGCAAAAAAGTCAGAGTAATATTGGATTCAGCCTACGGTTTTGAGGGCACCTTAGAAGCTGTCACTCAAGAAATCGCAGGCATATGGTTATCAGGCGTAGATGCTATAGTTTTACGTTCAACCCTTGCTCAGCCGATTCCGCAAGTGGCAAGCAGAGAAGAAACAGGCGACCTATACTTGCACCTAAACTCAATTCAAAGAATCGAAATACTACACGAAACACCAAGCAGACAAAGATAAAAAATTAAAACAAAAATTTTTTTAAAAAAAGAAAAGCGTGTTTTAGACGGGGAAGAAAACTGTTGCCAAAACTGAAAGAACAATTAAAACAACAGACATAACCACTAAGAGTTCAGGTCTAATTTTAATGCCTTCGGTTTCTTCCTCAAAGAACCTAAGTAAGCCTGCACTTGCAGCGGGCATTGGACCTGTATCTTTTCGTTTTCGACTCATTAACATCCCACTATTATTTTGTTAAGTGAATATTGATAATTTCTTGTAGATTATTAATGTTGTGTAAAAACGCCTTAACTTTACCCTTAATGTTTTTTTAAAACAGGCAACACAATACCTAACCCAGTGACATAGATTGCAGATTTACGAATTTCAAGAAATGATGAAACGTCTATACATAAAAAGTGACCAAGAACGCGGAGTAGAAGCAACCTTCAAATGGCTCAGCGATGAGCTACAAGAACTTAAAGAAGCCCTAAACGGAGATGATAAAACAGCGTTAGAAAAAGAGTTCGCCGACGTTCTAGCATGGCTTGCATCATTAGCTAACATCACAGAGGTAAACCTTGAAAAAGCAGCGTTAGAGAAATACAATCATAAATGCCCCAAATGTCAACAATCGCCCTGCACGTGCAAATTCATTAAAATCAAGCCAAACGTGTCTGACCAACACCTGTAGGCAGCCAAACATATCTTCTGCCGCCCTTACGTTCAACAATACCTTCACGGCACAACAGTCGAAGATGATGCATCACAACATTATAGGATAGGCTTGTTTTGTTGGATAATTCACTGGCACTGCAGAATTGGGCGTCAAGCAGCACTAAAATTTTTGTTCTTGCCTTAAGCCCGCATCTTACATTTCGAACTTTCGTTAGGTAAGCATTTGGATGAAACACGCCCGTGATACCCTTTTCCCTCCCAACAGTAATGTACAGGTTTGTTTGTAAAGCTTTAGATTAACCAAAATCAAAAAGCGTAGCCTGCTTAGCCTTCTTGTTATCAAACATCAAAGAAATCTCTTCCTTAATCAAAATCAGACGTTGCGTATAATATTTGGGCAAGCCATACTTGTCCACCAAGTGTTGAGCAACCGCCAAGTACTTTTCAATGTTACCACGATAAACTGTTAATGTTAAGCTTCCACCGCAGAAGGAACATTTTCCAGTCAAAGGCAATCGACGAAACTTTTTGTTACAACTCTTGCAACGGAAAGACTGCGTTGAGAAAGCACGCAAGTTTCCTGCGATGTCACGCATAAAATGAGTATTGATAACTTTTAGCGCAACTCGTTTAGCGTCAACAGCTTCGATTTGTTCACCAAGGCTTAACTGCATGTTAAGTTTGTCAATCATCGATTTGAATTCTTTATAGGAACTTTGAGCGTTACCCAAGTTAATGTTTGTAGTGGGCACGGTGAACCTGAAGCCTTCAAACTGCGCCTCAGTACCTAGCCGGTGACTAATAGTGTCCATGATTGAGCTTATCGGTCTAGCTTCAACTTTTTCCCAAGACTTTTGATAAAACTCTAAAGGATAAGTTGCGCTAACATCAAAATCGTGAGCTTGCCGTTGAACCTCTTTAGTGTTAACAAAGGGAATCATAAGCATGGGAGCATCCATGATTCCTCCAATCTGAGCAGGCAAGTAACGTTTTGAAAAATTGATTAACGTATCAAGAGCCAGCATGATAGCGTCTTCGTCACCGTCGCAGTCTCGGCGTTTAGCTGAATGCCAAACCGGATGAGCATAAATCAAGTTACGGTCAGTATAGCCGATAACGCGTCCAAGAATACAAGCACAAGTGTGAGGAGCTAAACCAAAAATCAGTTGCCCTACAAGGTCCTCAGTGGTTTTAATATTGTAGAATCGCGGCATCTTGTAGACACGTTCAAGCAGATTATCGATGAATTCTGCTATCTGAATAAAATATTTGCCTGCCTTCCAAGGTATGACCACGTCTTGAATTTTAAGTTCCAAAACTTGGTCAGGCTCAGTTAACTCTCTTCCGTAGATGTCATAACAGTAGCCTAGCAAACGAAGCTTTTCAACCGTAACACCAACCTCGACGGGTGTAATGTGAGTTAAAGGAGCGTTGGTTCCATCAAAACGGATTGTGCCATCTTTGTATGTAGAAACACCGTATTTAGCTCGCAAAATGCCTTTCTCCAGAATTTCAGGCATTTTATCCTCATTAGTCAAGCCTTTAACGCCACGCAACATCTTGGGAGCAGAAACCCCCAACGAAACACATGCGGAATCAAGCATTTCCTTAAAGTTAACAGCCTGCCTAGAATAAAGAACAGATTTTGTTTTACATGAGCCACAATAATTGTCTTTTAAAGTTCTGCCACAACGTGGACAAGTATTTTCAGCAACAGTATCACAGCCACAGTTTGGACATTGAACTTTCAATGTGTAGGTCTTGCATTGGGGACATTTGCGTTTAGCTATTTCAACAAACACAGGACCTTTTTTAGATGCCTCAACAAAATCGCGGTGCACACCACCAGCTAACCCAACAGGATAAAGAACATGCACAAGAGGCCTCATTTCACGATGTTTAGCTTTTTCAGGTCGACCCATGCGACCACCCACGTAGCTTGGAGCTTTATCCTTGACCTGCACACTACTAAGCAGGCTTAGCAAATCCAAAACTGAGGCAGCCTCAAAAGAAGCAGTCAACCGAGGTGTACCATAACCAAGCGTAAAAGCAAAAGCAGCCGCATCCTCACCTGCAATAACAACTTTATCCTCAACAAGTTTATGAGGCACCAAAATTTTCCTTAGCAACTTAACATCATCATCGCTAGCTGTTCCTGTAATGCTACATGCGTACCCGTCATTTACAGTAACTTCACAAGTAGCCAACCAGTTTCTTAAACAGTCAACTTCTTGAACAGCAGTAAGGCTGGTCCAAAATAACGTGCAGTTGGGCGCTAACGGTACACCCAAATTTTTGCAAAAGACTACAGTTTCTTTGATTGTTGGTTTATTTTTGAATGGGTCAGCAAGAAAACCTTCCAGTTGCTGCAATGGTATGTAACAGGCGCCTGCAGCTTTTTTGTTGTCACCACAGAATTTTGTGACTATAGCGTTTTTTAGGTCTTTTACCCACCATTCTTCAACATAGCCTGAAGGCAGCAATGCCTTGTTGCAGTAAAGAAAATCGCCAAAATCAATCAGCATATCGCCAAGGAAAAGAATTTTTTGAATCTTACCTTTGACTTCTGGAAAGTTTTCAAGCGAGACCCGCACAACAGAGTTGTCTTTGAGCAGAACTATTGGTTGTTCAAGGCTATCCACAGGCATTGTGACACCGCCTTTGCCGGGCAGTTCCAAACGCATTTGTGTACCAGCTGCTAAGAACCCTTCAACAACAAGCATCGTGGCAGGGTTAATACCCACAGCAGAAAGGCCAGTGTTACGTGACCGCCCATACCGTAGTCTGAATCCACCTCGAGTAGAGGGAAAAGCAAAGATGGGTCTGCCAGCAATAACATCATCCATAAAGCCGCCAGACTTTTTTTCAGACTTTTTCTTGAAATTTTTAAGCCAGTCCCAGCCTTGGAAGCCCAACTTGTCGATAATTACGAAAACTTTCTGTGCACGACCAACAATACCGTCGTTGATTACCCTTAAGGCACCGCCTCGAACGCGGTTAGTTTCTACCCTTTCCAGATTGCGATATGAAGAAACCTCTACAGGGTCAGATTCTGTGCCTGTGCATTCGACTGGAACAAGGTTGAGCGCTTTAACAAGTTCTGTGTCGGGAATGTGGTACTGGAAACGTCCTACGGAGCGTTCATAAAGACGTAGCTCCTCCACGAACCGGGAAACTTCTTCTTCAGTAGGCTTATAGGTATCCAATCCAAGTTCTCGACGTACATAATCGCCTACAACCAGCGTTAATGCTTGATCTGTACCTCCTGCAGACCGGATTGGACCAGCAAAATAAACAGCCAAGTAACGCGATTGATCAGCGTTCTTTTTGATTTTTACCTGAGCAATGCCCTGGATGGGGGCTGCGGTTAAGCCTTCAGTGAAAATTGCAAGCGCCGTCCGAATAGCTTGCTCAGCTAGCCCTTCTTGGCTCTGGTCTTCGCCTGCAGGGATAAATTTGCCTTGGGCAATTTCCTGTGCCACTTTAAAAGCTACTTCCTCTCGCGATATCTGACCACTTAATCGACGAATACTTAAGGCAACATTTTTTGGACCCACTAGACCTTCAACCAGGTCAGCTATGTCTTGAGCTTCTATGCATTCAGTTTTTAATGCTGGGTCTAATCCTTTAGCTCTTGCGCTGTCGCTAATGGCGTATAACTCTTTTAGTTGACGCCTCATTTCATTCATGTAATCTTGGTAGCTTTGGCTTAGTTTGCTGCTCAAGCAATCCCTTCTAAGAATAGTTAAGATTAACAGGAGAGTATTTTGGCTTTTCTAAAAGAAAAATTAAAACTCAAACAACAAAGAATGGATAGTTATTGCTTTTTTTGTTTAATTCCTTCAATAACTTCAGCAATGCGTTTTTTGTTGTCAGCTGCCTCGATAAGGTTTCCAGTGACAATTATGTCTGCACCTGCTTGAGCCGCAGTTGCTGCCTGCTCACGAGTCCTGATTCCGCCACCTACAATCAAAGGCACATCAAGATATTTCTTTACAGTTTTAATCATTTCTGGCGGAACAGGGTTTGCTACTCCAGAGCCACCTTCAAGATAAATAAACCGCATGCCAAAATATTGTCCTGCTAAAGCGTGTGCTGCTGCCAATTCTGGTTTGTCATAGGGGATGGCGATTGCTTTGCCGACAATGCCTGCGGTTCCACCCTGTCCAACTATTATGTATCCCATTGAGATTGGTTCTATATTGAATTTTTTGATCAAAGGTGCGCCTAAAATTTGTGCACCAACCAAAAAATACGGGTCAACAGAGTTTAACAAGGACATAAACCATATTGCATCAGAGTACCTGCTGATACCACTTACATTGTTTGGAAAAAGTATCACTGGTAAATCAACAGTTTTCTTAATCGCTTGAATCACAGCGTCTAGATGTTCCTGAGAATCAAACGTTGAGCCGCCAATCATTATTGCAACAGTTCCGCTTTCCTTAGAATTCTCTGCCACTATTGATGCTTGAGCAGGAGTAATTTTTTCAGGGTCAATAAGTGTCATGTGAATTGTTTTTTCGGCTGCAATTTTTTCAAGGAGATATTTTTCTACTCGCCCAAGCATTGGCTATTCTCTCAAGTTACTCTTCTTTTGGTTTAGTTATGGGTGTACGTTTTAATGTACTGTACACACGGTCAGTTAGCATACAATAAACGTCAACTTCGCCTTGGGCTTGTCTTACTTGGAATTCTTCTTTAAGACCACAACTGCTACATTGCGCAACTGCATGACCGCCTTCTTCCCGGTTTATTTCAACGAGTACCGTTTCTTTTCCGCATCTGGGGCACGAGAAGAACTTTGGTAAACGTTTTTTTGGAATATGAACAACTTTTTTCCTTCTTCGTCCCATGAAACAACCTTCAATATCGATGTAATGTTCCCTTAATATTTATGCTTGTCCTTAAATACTTGCCTACCAACCATGAAAATAGAGACGTGTAGAAACCGTGAAGTTGACACCTTCCGTATTAGACATGAACTTTTCCGAAGTAGAACCAAGAATCAACCGTTTCATCAAAGACTACGTTTCCAACAGTCAAGCTAAAGGAGTAGTACTTGGGCTTTCAGGCGGAATTGACAGCGCAACCATAGCAGCCTTATGCAGCAACGCCTTGGGAAACGAAAACGTGCTAGCGCTTCTTTTGCCTGAAGCAGAAACAAAAAACCAAAACGACATTGACGACGCAAAAGCCATTGCAAAACAATTCAATATTGAAACCCAAATAGTTGACATGACCCATATCGTAGAAAACTTTTACAACGCAATCCCAGTTTTTGACCAAAACGATAGAGTCTGCAAAGGAAACATCAAAGCAAGAACACGAATGATTATTCTGTACTATTACGCAAACAAGCTTAACAAAATCGTTTGCGGAAGCTCAGACAAGTCAGAAACGTTGATGGGTTACTTTACTAAGTGGGGAGACGGCGCATCAGACATGGCGCCCATAATGGATCTCTACAAGACTCAAGTCCGCAAACTTGCAATCCACCTTGGAATTCCAGAACCAATAGCCATGAAACCTTCAACACCAGCACTTTGGCCTAACCAGTCAGCGGAGGACGAACTGGGAATAAAATATGAAACCTTAGACCTCATTCTCTATGGTCTTGAGAGATTCATGCCTACCGAAGAAATCGCTAGCCAACTGGATATTAGTCAAGAAATCGTTGAAAAAGTCAAAAGTCGTTGGTTGGACAATGAACATAAACGACGAATGCCCATAACGCCTAAACTTGGATTCAGAACTGTGGGAAACGATTTTAGACTTCCAAGAGAAGATTACTAAAGGCGAAAAATAATGAAAGACAACATCAAGCTAGCTCTTGCTCAAATCAGCAGTAAAAGAGAAGATAAGCAGGCAAACATAGGTCAATACGAAAAATTGACGCTTAAAGCTAAAGAGCAGGGAGCAGACTTGATTATTTTTCCAGAAATGTCCTTAACTGGCTATGTTGTCAAAGACCAAATTTACGAGTTAGCCGAAAAAATACCTGGACCGTCCGTAGAAAAAGTTGAAGTTTTAGCAAAAAAGACAGGTATGCACATTATTTTTGGAATGCCTGAAGTAAGCGAAAAAACAAAAGCCACGTTATACAACAGTGCAGTTCTTGTTGGCCCCAACGGATATGTCGGTAAATACCGCAAAATGTATTTACCCACTCACAGCGTTTTTGAAGAGAAACGCTATTTTCGACCCGGATATCAACCTGCAGTGTTTGATACGGCAATTGGAAAGATTGGATTAACAATTTGTTATGATGTTTTCTTTCCCGAGGTGTTTAGGCTTGCCCGATTGGGTGGAGCTCAATTAATTGTCTGCATTTCAGCCTCTCCAGCAGTACGAAGAAGCTATTTTGAAATATTAACAGCAGCAAGAGCCATAGAAAACACTGCTTACCTTGCCTACGTTAACCTTTCTGGCGTGCAAGAAGGCTTACAATTCTGGGGTGGAAGCCGTCTTGTAAGCCCAACTGGAGACGTTTTAGCAAAAGCAAAGTATGATGAGCCAGATTTTGTACTTTGTGAAGCAGACTATCATGACCTGCGGACAGCAGAAACATTTATTCCAACGCTAAGAGATTTAAGACCAGAACTTTTTGACAAGCTAAAAAGTTTGTCTGAAAACTTCTAAATGACCTAACAATTTTTTGGTCTGTGACGGTGATAATCACAAATCACAATGAGTCACAGTAGCGTCACAAGCCCATCACATGACTGTGATATCATGCTTTTTTCATGGAAAATCACGTGATTTCAGCGTGATTTAAGTGTGATAAGAGTGATGAAGTGACATCACGATGTAAATTTGTGACCATTCTTATGTGGAATAGCAAGGAAAAGATACAATGATAATGAGAAAGAAACTGTGTTTTAGCTAAAAAAATAAACGCAAAATAAGCAAATTGAGGGATAAGGAACAAAATTCATTTAGCATGAAAGTTTAAAAAATGTTAAAAAACAACTATAGTAACAAAATGAAATAAGCATAAAATAAAGCTAAATAACAGTTTTAAGCGTGTAATATGGCTAAAATTTGTTAATTAGCTTAAAATATCAACATATTTGTGAAAAAGGCAAGAATTATGGCGATATACTGTTCAATTTTGGGTCATTTTAGGGGTAACAAGCTATATTAGTGCATATAGTATACAAAGTTGTATCCATTCAGCATAACAAGGAGAACATGAGTTTTGAAGCTAAAAGACAGTGTAACTGTGTGGTTAAATGGGGCATTAAATGACCCTATTGTAAAAATACTGGCCAAAAACAGCCAATTAACAAAAACACAGCTTGAAACATTACTTATTGACATTTTAGCCGAAAATATAGCAGGCAAACAGCTAAAATACGATGAAAAAGCCAAATTACGCCTAACAAAGGCTAAAATAAGTCGCGGTTCGTTTAATAGGACGTTAGCACAGTCTAAAGAAAACGTCATAAAATCCATTTACACAGTATTACTTTTGGGATATTTGGGAGTTTTTGAGAGCTCAACTCTTGACCCATACCTCGAAATAGCAAATAAACTGAGAGATTATGTGGAGGCCCACCAAGACGTACCAGGCAAGCAGGAAGAGCTAGAGGACCATGTAAAACTGATAGAAATCATCAGAGAAGAGCTAGAAACGAGCCTAAAACGGCTTTCTAGCCCATCAGGAGAACCCTTGTGACGTCACAAATCACATAAAATAAGGACAAAATGGGCTTCTTTTTGGAAGCACTACAACAACGTGTTTTACCCTATAAATCAGGACTTATTTTTGAAATAAAGCATAAAAAAAGCGTATTTTAAGGATAAGATAAGCATGATAATGTGACGTGTGATCGTGTGATTTTGTGATGTGTGATGTCATGCGGTTGGTTTCCATGGAAGTTACCGTAAGGCTTAAAAGCAATATGAGAAACTGTGATGTGTGATGCAACACGTTAAATCACGGGTCAAATCACGACTACATCACATTGAGGTGATAACTTGAGTGAAATTATAGTGCCAGCATTGATTGGGGTCTTGTTATTATCTACAGTTGTTGCATCTACCGGGTATTATAAAAGGATACGTCAAGCTCAAAAAGAATATGAAAAAGCCAGAGATGCTGTTGAAGATATCGTGCTAAGTTTTAACCGTGAACTTAAACGTGAATCTGAAAGACTCGAACAAATTGCGTTCAAAGTTGAGGGAAGTCTAGCAAAATCAGATACTGGCCTGAGAAAAATAGACAATATTGAGAAAAGAATTTTACCTGTTGAGAGTCAAATTAGCCATCTTGAAGATCAAAAAAGAAACTTTGAGGATCAAAGAAATATTATCGAAAATCAGAAAAATCTGCTTGAGACACAGATAAGTCAACTTAACAGTTTAACTCAAAACAATTGTAATTTGTCAGATGCAGTGTCAGATTTCAATGTAAAAATAAAAGATATTGAAGCAACCCAAGAATCTTTGAAGAATAAAATCAGCGGGTTTGAAGATCAAATACGAAAGTTTGCGTTAGAACCTCCTGAGGTTAAATTAGTTGAGCAGGCAATGCCTGTTGTGCCAATAAAGCGTGATAAAGCCTTAGCTTCATTAACCAATACAGAAGTTGCGGTGTTGGAAATGTTGTCTTCAGAAGGTTCAAAGACTGCTCCTGAAATTAAAGAGAGAGTTGGCCTTAGCAGGGAGCATACTGCACGTTTAATGAAGAAGCTCTATGAGGAAGGATATCTTGAACGGGAAATGGGTAAAATTCCTTTCAGGTATAGCGTGAAGAAGGAAATGGAAAAGTTCCTAAAGAAAGAAGATGCCAATACACCCCAGACATAAATGGTTCACAACTGGAGAATTGTGAAGTAAAAATGTGTTCACAGTTCACAATTTTGTGAAGAGATTTAGAAGTTGTTTTTGATTTGTTGTTTAATTGTTGTTTGTGGCAAGTTTGGTGCTGCTTTGTATTTTAGGCTGTTTCCTGTGCCAGTTCTTAAGAGTAAGCCTTTGCTGACCATTCTTGAGAGGTATGTTGATACAGTGCTTAAACTGATTGGTTCCTTAAGCTCCTGTTCATAAACAGACTGAATATCTTTTGATGCAAACCAGATTAATGGAAAACTTTTCTGAATAACCATTTGGACTTTTTCAAAACGTGAAGTTGCAGTTGGAAGGACTCGAGTTGAGTTACTGGTCGATGGACCCTCATTCGGCATGCCACCTAGCAATTCGACAAGATCCAAGAGGCGTAGAGCTTTATCCCGGGTTATTTGACCCTCGAACGCGACGGTATATCGGTTTCCATCGTTATCGAATAGCTCCACACGCATTTTACGTGCTGGCATTCTTGTATTACCTAGGTGTCTGTTCACAAATCTACCACTTCACAGCTTATAGCTGTTATGGTGAACAAAGTAATTGTGAAAAGCCTTAAACATGCTTAAATTTTGTTTTAAAGATTAAATTTCATTGTTTTTAGATTTACAGACTTCACAATAATTCTGATTATGAAAAAAATTTTATTCCTTGCCCTGTTTGCATTCTCCAGTAGAAGCGTAGGGGTGTGTCCTTCACATTGAAGAAACAAAAATCGTGACAATTTGAGGTAAATAAACCTTAAAATGAAGAGTTCACAGTGTAATTCACATGACCTTCACAGTTTTGTGAAGCAGAACAGAAGTAAAATCAATGTTAGAAGCAGTATATCGCTGTTAAGTTGGAGTGGAAAAGAGAAGTTGTTGTTAATGTAGAATTGTTGGAGTTTTTTATGGACTTTTTGAAAACTTGGGTTGTTTACAGGCACACCCCTTGATTTCCGCTCGAGAGTTTGCTGAATAAACCTGATTTCAGGAGATCAAAAATTTTGCTGAGAATCCATCTAATTTCTTGGATAATAACAATTAATATACATTAAACTAACTTAATTCCCAGAGTATATTAATATAATTAATAAATAATAAAAATATAACTAATTTTTTTAGTTAATGTCCAGTGGAAATTTTGGGGTGTGTCTCCTTGACCGTTTGGTCGTTTGGTATCCAAGTTATTCATTGATTTGTAAGATTCTTATGTTCTGAAACCAGTTTTTTGTACTGTAGTCTTTATTTGTTCCAATCGAAATAACGGTGTATCCTCTGAAAAATTGAGGGGCTGCACATGGGAAACTCAAACGTACTAGATGATGTATTCGACAATTTCGTCAACAGAATAAACCTCTTCAAAGACAGAGAAGTACTCAGACACGACTACATACCTGACAAATTACCTCACAGAGAAGACCAAATCCGCTTATTAGGCGAAAGAGTAGCCCCAGTTCTCAAAGATGCTAGATGTTCAAACATATTCATATACGGAAAAACCGGTACAGGAAAAACAGCCGTAACAAAATTTGTACTAAGCCATCTAGAAGCAAAAGCAAAACAGTATGGCGCACAAGTAAAATTTTGTTACATAAACTGCCGCATGACTGGTTCTGAATATCGCGTATTTGCAAGTTTAAGTCAAAGCGTAGGAATGTCCATACCCTTCACAGGCTTATCAGTAGGCGAAGTTTTTGATCGTTTCCGCGCGGGTCTTGATACTTCAAAGATTCTTTTCATAATTGTGCTAGATGAGGTTGACGCTTTAATCAAAGAGCAAGGCGACGCTTTCATGTACGAGCTAACCCGAATTAATGAAACACTTACAAAAAGCAAAGTTTCAATAATTGGAATCTCTAATGACTTACGCCTTAAAGAATTTCTTGACCCCAGAGTCTTTAGTTCCCTAAGTGAAGAAGAGCTAGTTTTTCGGCCCTATGATGCTGGAGAATTACGAAATATTCTTTTTGAACGTTCAAAGCTTTCATTTCAAGAAGGCGTTTTATCTGATTCTGCTTTAAGTATTTGTTCAGCTCTTGCAGCAGCAGAACATGGCGATGCACGTCGCGCCTTGGACCTGTTGCGTGTTGCTGGTGAAGTAGCTGAACGCCAAGGGGCAAAAAGCATAACTGAAGAGCATGTTCGACAAGCTGAGAAACACATCGAGCATAATCGGGTTGTTGAAGCCCTTAAAAACTTGACGTTGCACTCAAAATTGGTGTTACTAAGTGTTTATCACCTTAACAAGTCAAGTGCAACCACGGGCGAAATTTATGACGTTTATAATGAACTTTGTGGCGAATTTGGAGCTGGATTATTAACTCAACGTCGTTTAGGCAGTTTAGTTAATGAGTTAGATTCGATGGGTCTTGTTAATGCCAAAGTTGTAAGTATGGGACGTTACGGCAGAACTAAAAAAATTCGGCTTGAAATTTCAAGAAGTTTGATAAAGGATGTCTTTGTAGCTGATGCAAGATTTGGACGCATACTTGATTATAAGCCGCGTGCTTCACAAAAAAATACTCTTACTGGTAGCTAAATGTCTGCTTTAAAATCTAAAATCGTTATTTCCATTGTCATTAAGTTGATTACTGGTACCTTTCCAGGGGTAGGAACTAAACCTAGTTTTTCCATGTACTCTGTTTGTTCTTGCCAACCGCCTGAATTAACAACTAAAACTCCTCTGTAGTTGCAGTAGCCTAAAACGTGAACGTGACCTGCATGAAGGATGTCTGGAACTTTGTCAATAACTAAGTAGTCGCGGTTTTCTGGTGAAAGCATGGTTTTGCCACCGTAGACTGGTGCTAAATGGCGTCCTTGTAGAAGTAGTCTCATGGATTTTTCAGGGTGATCATGGCTCATTTCTGGAACAACTGAGATAATGTCGTCTAGGCTTCTGCCGTGGTCCATGAGTACGTCGACGCCGTGAATGTTTATTAAGCATGGGCTTCCAACAGAGTGAATGTTGGGTTTACCCTCAATTGCTGTTAGATAGTCTTGTGGAATTGCAGGTTGCGGAAGAGCTTTTCTTGAGGCATCATGATTTCCAGGTGCTAAAACGATTTCGATGTATTTTGGAATTTTTTCAAGATATTTGATGGCAAAATCATACTGTTTGTGTACATCTCGAATTGTTAATTCAAATTGTTGACCAGGATAAACTCCGACGCCGTCAACAAGGTCTCCTGCTACAAGTAGGTATTTTACGTGTCCAGCGATTTCTTTCATTTCTGGTGTGCCGTATTTGCCTTTAAGCCAAAGGATGAATTTTTTGAATGCTTCTCGGTTGAATTTTGTGCTGCCTACATGAATGTCTGAGGTGAGTACAGCGTATACTGGTTCTTGTGCTCTCTGTGGAGCTTTGCGTCCGACGTCTGGAAAGATTATGTCTTCAGCTAGAAACAGGTTTGTTCTAGTTTTAATCACTGCAAGACAGATGACCTGGTCTGGAAGAATCTGTAGTGCTTTCTTTTTAACTTCGTCTGGAGCCTTGTTGGGTACAAGCACAACTGCGCTGCTGTCAAGGTCTTCTACGGAAAGTATTGTTTGTTGTTTTGCGTCTCTTTTTTCTGTTAGCATACAGATGATTTTTAGTTTGGTTTTAGGTTGAGATTTCAGAGCTTCACGGATTGGTGTTGCTGCTCTAACGTCAATTCTTTGTCGCAAAATTTTTTCCAAGCGTTTGTATCTGTCTTGGAAGAGTGATGTGTACTCTTCAAGGGTTCCGTTTGAGGTTAGTTTTCCTGTTGCGTCTTCAAGAATTGTTAGTTCTGAAGGAATGTATTTTGCATAGGGGTAAAATGCTCCTTCATCAACAAATATAGGCGGTTTAGGTGGCGGTAGTTGTACATTTTCATTGTAAGCTTGTTTTTTTGGTTCTTCAACTTTAACTTCTAAAACCTGCGTAGTTTTAGATGGCATTTGGCTTTTTCCGTTTTTTACTGCTTGTGCTGCTTGTCGTGTTTGGGTTAGTTGACTAACCATGTTTTCAAGAAAGACTTTTTCTATAAAGAACGGTTTTTCTTTTAAGCCTTTCATTTCATGAAGAACCATGTTCATGATTGCAAGAGGGTCGGTTCCTTCGCAACTATGGCATAAATAATCAAAAGCATCAGTGCTAAGTTGATAACCTGCAATAATTGTTGCCTCAATGGCTTTTTGTAGTCTTTCGTTTCCGCTCATGCTTGTGATTTCTCGCCCTAAAACACTTAGTTGTAGTGTTTTTACGTTTAGCCACTTATTGCTTTGGCTTATTTACTGTTATTGTTTGTCAGCTTAAAATTTTAAAGATGTTTCTTTGTGGTTTTCTTCCGTTCCTGGTGTGACAATTGATTGATTGTTTATTAGTTTATGCCAAATTTATATAAGCTGTGAAATGACTAGATAAGTTTCAATAGATTTGCAAGGGGAACTAAGCTTGAGTGATTTACGTAAGGTTCAGCAAACCCCAACCGGCACATTTTTTGTTTGTGTGCCAAGGTCTTGGGCTCAACAGAACGGCCTAAAAAAAGGCACCATGGTAAACTTGGAAGTTACTGGTGATGGTAAACTTGTTGTTGACGCTAAATATGATTCCGAGCAGCAACAAAAAGTAGCCACTTTAACTGTTGGCCCCTTTTTAAGCCGAGAAATTATCGGTCGCTACTTGTTAGGTTTTGATGTAATTCGAGTTGAAGCTAAAGACCGTATTGATCTAGAAGTGAGAAATATTGTTAAATCTACAGTTAGCTCTCTTGTAGGTTTAGAAATTGTTGAGGAAAACTATTCTCAAGTAGTATTACAGTGTTTGCTTGACCCCTCAGGTTCTCAACCTGAAAAAATTTTGCGACGCAACTACGCTATCATTTCTGGTATGGCTCGCGACGTTACAAATTCTTTTATTAACGGTGACTTGCAGTTGGCAAAAGCTGTTGTAGCCCGCGACGTGGAAAGCAATCGTTTATACTTCTTGTTGGTAAGGATTCTTAGAACTATTATTCAGAACCCCCGATTAAGTGAGAAGCTGGGGATAACTCCGATTGACTGTTTGGATTATCGTCTTGCCGCCAGTTTAATCGAATCTATGGGAGACGCCTGTGCACAAGTAGCCACAAAAACCCTTGAACTAAAAGGGTTTAAGCCATCTGGCGAGTTGCAAAAGTTACTGATTGATTTGCAAACTGTTTGTCTTGAAGCAAACGAGCAAGCGTTAAAATCTTTTGTTAATAAGGACATGGCGCTAGCTGAACATGTCCGAAATTTGCAGACAAAAATTCGTGACATTAACGCAAATATTGAAAAAGTGGCTAAAAACCAGTCAGTTGATGTTATGCCTCAGCTTTTGGCTGCTATTTCTTTTGTGCGACAGATTTATGAGCACAGTTTAGACATGGCTGACCTTGTTGCATAGCAATCCATTTCTTTTTAACAATTTTTGGCTATAAAGCAGGTCAATTTAAACTACCGCTAAGGCAGTTCTGAAAAAGATTATTTTGCATGGTTGCCTGGTCAAAACTACACTTTTCTTTGAACTAATGAATCACCCAGATGGGTCAATTCGATTCAACTACAAAGCTAACCTGAAATAGGTTGCTTCCTTTCAGGTAAGTCATAGGCAGAATAGTATTTTACAAAATAAACTATTTAGTCATCATACATTTTTTCGTTTTCTATGAAAAAAATTATTAATCTATTCTTTTTTTCTTAGTTTGATGTTTAGATGAGTATCAACAGTCCAGAAATCTTGCTGGGGCAAAGTAAACAGGAATATTCAAAGTTTCTTAAAAGCCAAGATGTGGATGTTTTCGCTGAAGCAGGGGAGTTGTTGTGGGAATCCTTAAAGGCCTACTTAAAGCAGGCAACAAAGCAAAAAATGGATGGTGCTAAAGCTTTGGCAATTATTGCCAGTCAAATGGGCGACGTGTTTAACGAGCTTTTCTTTCATTGTCAACATTTCCATTCCTGGTATATCGGTGTGGGTGTTCCTAACGATTTTGCTGCAGAAAAGAAGCTTTATACGCAGTCCTTGGAAACTTTGGAAAAGATAATTAATCATTAGCCAGTAACAGCAAGATTGAGTCTTTAGAGATTGAAACGTTAGATATAATGCTCGAAGTTTAAAGATTAATCATTATTGCCTTTGATAGCATTGTTGTGTTATTGGTTTTATTTAACCCTGGATTGTTTGTGTAGTTTTTGAGCCTTTTTTCAAGGGCACTTTTTGCCAATGTATCTTTTTCATGTACAATTGCTTCTTTTAATAGTTTAACCGCAAAGTCTATGCTGTTATCGCCAAACTTTTTGGCAAAGACGCTTAATGGTCTGCCTTTTTCATAGATTTTTTGCGGTAACATGCATACATAGTTTGCAGGATAACCTCTATGGTCCTTTGGATTAATTACCATAAACCGGTATGTTCCTTTCCAATCGCCTCTTTCGTAGGGTTTGCAAACTTGTATTTTGTAGTCATTCATTTCAGAAACACTCGAAAAAGCAAAAACCAAAGATTCGCTAATAATTGTTGTTAGCATAATATCTATAGACTATTGTGCTCAAGTTTTGACTGGAAACTCTTTTAGAGTGGCATGCAGACTCTATCTGTTGTTGCCGGGGTGGCGGAGTGGTTATCGCGCCAGCCTCGAGATCTTAACTGAAAGTGGGCTTGGCCATAAATGGCAAGATAGCTGGTGAGCTTCGTGCTCGCAGGGGTTCGAATCCCTTCCCCGGCGCCAAAAGCGATTTTCAAAAAATAATATTCTATTTTCTTGTAGATATAATTTGTAAAATTAAACTGAGGGATAGTCTTTTGCGGCACGCTTAAAAATCAATTAACGCAAATAATGAAATACCTGTGAAATAATACAATAATTTGACCTAAAAGGGCGCATCTTGATTTGAGTAACAAGAAAGTGCTGTTTGTCAGTGGATCATTGGGGTTAGGACATGTAGGCAGGGATATTGAGATTGCAATAGCCCTACGTGAAATAGAACCGAAAATCGAGATTTTTTGGTTGGCTGAAGAACCAGCTAAGTCCATACTGGTCCAAGCGGGTGAGGATATGCTTTCAGAGGCAGAACTGCTGGTATCAGGGAATGCCAAGTTAGAGCGTGCTGCTAGGAAGTATAGTGCTAATTTGGTGCGGATAACCGCCAGCATGCTAAAAGGGTGGTCTAAGAACGCTAAACTAGTAGCGTCAGTTGTGGAAAAGATGGATTTTGATTTGGTTATAGGAGATGAGACCTACGAGTTGCCCGTAGAAATGGTTAAGGATTCTAATTTTAAGTTGTTCCCGTTTGTGATGATTTACGATTTTATAGGAGTCGACGTTTCGAGTTCTAATCCGTTGGATAAGATTTACGCTTATGCTATCAACCGGATGTGGGCAAAAGCAATGGTTGGTGGAAGACAGTTTGCGAAAAAAAGCCTGTTTTTGGGAGAAGTTGCGGATGTTCCTGACAAACGGTTTGGTTTCATGCTTCCAAATAGACGTGGACTCGCATTAAAAACGGTTGATTTCGTAGGACACGTTTTGCCGTTTGACCCGGATGAATTCAAAAACAAATCAGAGGTTCGAAAACTTCTCGGCTACGGTGAGGAGCGATTAGTAATCTGTTCCATAGGTGGGACATCAGCAGGTAAAGACCTTCTGGACCTTTGTGTAAAAGCTTACCCTTTTATGAAGAAAGCGATTCCGGATTTGAAGTTGGTTTTGGTCTGCGGACCTGACGTATCGCCCAGCTCAGTTTATGTCCCCGAAGGAGTTGAAGTGAAAGGTTTTGTGCCGGAGCTTTTCAAACATTTGGCAGCAGCTGACCTTGCTATAGTTACTGGTGGGGGAACGCTGACATTAGAGTTAACAGTGCTTCAACGACCTTTCTTGTATTTTCCGCTACAGAATCATTTTGAGCAAGAAGTTGCTGTGGCAAATAGATGTGCACGATACAGGGCTGGCGTAAAAATGAATTTTGCACAGACCTCTCCTGAGAAGCTTGCTGAAATCGTTTTGCAAACCATTGACAAAAATGTCACATTTGCTTCAGTTCCAGTGGATGGCGCTAAAAATGTTGCTCGTTTGATAAGTCAAGTTCTCAGAGAAGAAACTTGTGCAACTTATCTTTAACTTACAGGTTTTATGGTTTGGATTGGCTCCAGTAATACGAAAAGAGGTCTTTTGCCCATCTGTGGCTTGATTTGTTGCTTGACTTGAAGCTTAAAAAATCAAATATTCCCTCCTGATTTGGAAAACATAATGCCGCAACTTCTTTCTCTGATAGGAAAATTGCTATGTCTATTTTTTCCAAGTATCTGCTCTCGAGCTTTTTTGCACTCGTTGCCTTGGTGAAAAAGGGGTCATTGGCAAGAGCCAAAATCTCAGGCGCGATTTGAGCATTTCTGGGCATAAGTTTTCTAAACTCCACTCCTCTATTGATGGCTTCAATAATTATCGACAAAGAACTTGCCAAAATCTGATCAACAAAAACCCATATGTACTCTTGTGCTTCACGCATCATTTTTTCAGCGTTGAAAAGTGTGGTTGCAATTTCGCTGATGAATTCGCTTTCTTTGAGCGCTCCTATGTCAGCTAAAAACTGTGGAGGCAACTTAGACACTGAGTGGGTCATGAAATACTTCTCGTTTCTGGAAAGAAATTCAAAGCTTGGAAGAAGAAGGAGTGCTCCTTCCCCAAAGGGTGTCAAATGAAATTGTCCATCCGAATCCTTTACGATTAAATTTGCTTCAGTTAGTCTTGAAATGTTTCGGGCTGCTTCCGGAACTGTAAAAGTAAGCATCTGAGAAATTCGAGAGAGTTTCATTGGGGTTTTCTTGAGTTCAAGCAGAATGTTTAGCCGATCTTCATTTGAAAGCTCAAATAAGAGCTTGTAGAGATTTGTCAACTTTTGTTTCACGACTTCAATCCGCTAATGTGCCCATTCGCTAATGTTACAATATTATAATCGAATATAATATTTCATATTTTCTGTTTAGAACAGTTTATCGTTTTCAAACGCTAATGTCTTTCTCAGTGAAATATCTTGGAAAATCAAACTTATGATGCAATAATAATTGGTTCAGGACTCGGTGGCTTGTCCTGTGCTACTTACCTTGCATGTAGTGGCCAAAAAGTTCTAGTTCTAGAAAAACAGGGAAATCCTGGTGGTTTTGCAACTGGTTTTAGGCGGGGTGCTTACGTTTTTGGTTCAACTTTGCATGTTCTTGAGGGTGTTGGTCGTGGGCAGTTCTGGCGAAGCTTTTTCGATTTATGCGGTGTAGGTCAAAGCATAGATTTTATCAAGCTAAAGAGCTCTTTTAGAATGATTTTTCCAGAGCATGACATCCGACTGTCAAGCGGAAACCTTCAAGAAGTTATAAACACTTTAGAGACCCACTTTCCTGCTGAAAAAAAGGGCATCCACAGCCTCTTTAAAGAAATGACCCATATATTCAGCGACCTTTCAAAATTTCTTCCAAACACTGCGCCAATGTGCCAGCAATTACTGGGAATTCCGTTTCGTTACCCTTCCATGTTTGGAGCAATGTCAAAGTCACTGAAACACGTTCTGGATAAGCACCTCAAGGATGAAAAGTTGAAGGGGCTAATTTTCGGAAACTATGGCTATTTCGGGTTGCCTCCAAGCAAAGTTGACATTTACCCGTTGATTGCAAACATTGGTTACTGGATGGATGGCTCCTATTATCCAAAAGGTGGACCCCAAACGGTTTCTGAGGCGTTTGTAGACGCAATTGAAAGCAATAAGGGGCTGGTCAAGCTGAATTCGGAGGTTACTTCTATTATGGTAGATAAGGGCAAAGCAGTCGGTGTACAAACACGTGGCGGTGACAGCTTTTTTGCAAAGAACATCGTGTCAAACGTTTGTGCATTGCAAACTTTGCACAATTTCTTAGGTGATAAAAATGTTCCTGTTAAGCTTGATAAAATGGAGTCTTCCGTTTCAGCTTTTATTGTTTACCTTGGGCTGGATGAAACTTTTAAATCAACACTAAAAAATACTGATGACTTCGAGATTGTTGTTTCGCAAACATACAATTTAGATCAAGATTACCAGTGGACGCTTGATTACGAGTTTGAAAAAGCCTGCTACATGATAACCTTGTTTTCGAATGTCGACCCTTCACTGGCAAAGGGCAATAAGTTTGTAGCCATGCTAACCCAACTTCACCCTTTCAGTTACTGGACAAAATACCAAACCGACTATGATGCTGGCAAAAAAGATGAATACAACAAAGAGAAAGACAGGCTGGCAAGCACATTAATCAAACGAGCAGAAATAATAATCCCTGATTTATCAAAGCATATAGAAGTTGTCGAGATTGCGACGCCTCTGACACTGAAAAAATATACAGGTACCAGTTATGGGGCATGTTACGGTTGGGCGAACACAGTCAAACAATTCCTGCCTATCGACAAGATTTTCTCTATGTCCGGCAGAGCCATAAAAATTCCAGTTAAGAATCTATACTTAAGTTCAGCTTGGGCTTTTCCTGGCGAAGGATATGCTAGCGTGGTTGCCTGCGGTTATCGTGTTGGTAAACAAATTGTCGATAAATCAAAAAAGTAACACAAGTTTACTGTTAAACAGGGGTTCAAACTCCTTTCCGCAGTCAACTTGTAAACAATTAAGCATTATTGCTAAACTACAGCTAATTTTTATATCAAATAATAAATAATTCAAGGACTAACCTGTCAGTATAAACGTTAAGAGAAAACTTTATACCGATTTATTCAGCTTATTGTAAGCGGATAACTTTTCTGTTTTTAAAAGTTTCGTGCCAGTTATGGAGACATTTTTTTGATTATAAACAAAGCACTCAAGAGCATCAACTTTTCTGCAACCCAAAAGAGGAGGATTTTTAGTGCCTAAAAAGCAAAAAACACCACATTCCACGCAGGGTAAAACAGAATGGTATCAACTAACCGCTCAGGAAACTGCCGCCAAACTAAACGTAGACCCTCAAAAAGGCTTAAGCGCCGCAGAAGCAGAAGAACGCCTCCAAAAAGATGGTCCAAACATTCTCTCCGGCAAGAAAAAAGAATCAGGTTTTCATGCGTTTGCGCGTCAGTACCGCGATTTCATGCAAATTATCCTAGTTTTCGCTGGAATAATAAGCATAATTTTCACTGCAAAACTTGGCACTGGTCTTTTATTGTTCGGTTTAACGATAGGCAACGCTTTGATGGGGCTTAAACAGGAAGCCAAAGCCCAAGCCAGCATAGAATCCTTAAAGAAAATGATAAAAAATGTTGTCAAAGTCCGCAGGGATGGACAGGCCACAGAGGTTGACCCTGAAAAGCTTGTGCCTGGCGACATTGTTTTGATGGAGGCAGGTGATCGGGTTCCTGCTGATGGACGCCTTTTTGTTTCTGCCTCACTTGAGATTGAAGAAGCTGCCTTGACAGGAGA
Organism: Bathyarchaeia archaeon; assembly: GCA_050108115.1. Taxonomy (GTDB): domain Archaea; phylum Thermoproteota; class Bathyarchaeia; order Bathyarchaeales; family Bathycorpusculaceae; genus Bathycorpusculum. The sequence continues at coordinate 1,841,584 of JBNIDP010000001.1, forward strand.
AAGTGTGGCTTCACCAAAAAACACTGAAGTCATCACTGGACCCAACACGGCACTAGGTGACCGACATTGCATGGCTTACATGAACACTTCCGTAACCCGCGGTAGAGGTGAATTAATAGTTACCACAACCGGCATGGCTACCGAAATGGGTCACATCGCCGAAATGCTAAACAAAACCAAAACCGACAAAACGCCCCTTCAGAAACAGCTTGACAGACTCACTCTTATCATAGCTGGACTTGCTGGTATCACTTTTGTTTTAATGGTTGTTTTTGGGTTGCAGCAGGGACAGGCGTTTGAAACTTTGTTTATTGCGGGTGTGGCTTTGGCAATTGCCGCTATCCCTACTGGCATGCCTGTAGTAGTTACCACATTGTATTCTGAGGGTACCCGCGTTTTAGCCAGCCACAATGCCATCGTAAAACGTCTTCCCTCCGTAGAGACTTTGGGGTCTGTTTCAGCTATATGCTCCGACAAGACTGGAACCTTAACCCTTAACAAGATGACTGCCCGCGAATTTACTGTACCCGGCAAGAACCATTACCACATAACAGGGGAAGGCTACAGCACACAAGGACAACTATTACGCGACGGCGGAGGAACAATTGACCTAAATGAAATACTGTTACCTATGGCATTATGCGCCGACGCAACATTGGAAGGCGACAACTTAATTGGAGACCCAACCGAAGGCGCATTAATAGTGCTAGCCGAGAAAGGCGGCATCAGCATTGAAGGCGCAAGAAAAAAATATCCACGAATCGCAGAAGTCCCATTTGATTCAGAATACAAATTCATGGCAACCTTCCACAACATAACAGACATTAACGATAAACCTGTCGTTAGGGCATTTGTAAAAGGTGCACCCGACGTTCTAATCTCCCGCGGCAGCTTCTACTGGGCACCAAACGAAAAAAACATTCCAATTACTGAAGAAAACCGCAAGTTAGCAAACGCTGAAAATGAACGTATGGCAAAAGCTGGCGAACGCGTTATCGTAGTTGCCCGAAAAGATTTTAATCCCCAAAAATTTGACCCAAAAAGTAACTTGAAAGAATTAATAGCTGACTTAACATTGCTGGCCATAGTTGGGATGGTTGACCCGCCGCGAAGTGAAGCAAAGGAGTCCATCGCCAAATGCCACAGCGCAGGCATACAAGTGCGTATGATAACTGGTGACTATGCGACAACTGCAGACGTAATTGGTCATGAGTTGGGTATTGAGGGGAAAACGTTGAGTGGTGCCCAGTTTTCTGCAACAAGTGACAGCGAGCTTGAAAAGGATTTAGACAAAATTGGCGTAATAGCGCGTGTTGCTCCTGAAGACAAACTGCGGCTTGTAACTTTGCTTCAAAAGAAACAAAACATTGTAGCTATGACTGGAGACGGTGTTAACGATGCTCCTGCGTTGAAAAAAGCCGACATTGGAGTAGCAATGGGTATAACAGGAACAGAGGTTTCAAAGGATGCAGCAACCATGATTTTAACCGACGACAATTTTGCCACTATCGTCAACGCAGTTGAATACGGACGAGGCATCTATGACAACTTAATCAAATACATTCGTTACCAAATGGGTACATTAATCGCCTTCATAGCAACGTTTCTTGGTGCAGCCTTCTTCCAAATTTTAGGAGGTACACCATTTGGAGCCATAACTGTTTTGTGGATAAACTTCCTCATCCAAGTCCCCATAGCTATCGCTTTAGGTTTTGATGACCCATCACCTGGATTGATGAAACGTAAACCTCGTCCACTTTCTGAACCAGTGCTTTCACGCAAAAAGTGGGTTCGCATAATTTTCATGGGCTTAATCATTACATCTGCAACATTGTTTGTTGAAGCATACTACAGTATGATTGGTGATAGTCAAGCTATAACGATGGGGTTTGCTGTCTTTTCGTTACTTAGTATTGCTCTTGGGGTTACCTCAAGAAGTGAAACTCAAACCATATTTTCAAAAGAAATGCTGCCAGGTTGGCGTCAACTGGGTTTATATGTGGTGTCTTTGTTTTTCCTTTTTGTGGGCGCCTTTTTGCTGCGCGAAATCTCCAACACCACACCGTTGAACAGTCAACAATGGCTAATTTGCTTTGGGTTCGCTGCCGCCTTAATTCTCATCGATGAAGTGGTAAAGTTCTTCATGCGTAGACACAACCCACCAAAAAACAAGAAATAAGGAGCAAAAAGACTTTGGAACGTTCTGAGCGAATGAAGTTATTTATGGATTTAACAAGGGTTAAGCCTGGAAAAAAAATTTGCCTAAAAGATTTAGATACCGGCTGGGCCCAAAACGAGGAAGCAAAAATTATAGGTAAAGGCGAATTAAAGGAACGGGCAAACAAACTGCTTGAAACAAACAGGGTAGAGCTTGCAAACGCACAAGAATTACTGTATGCTAATCATACTTGGTCTATTTTGATTATTTTTCAGGGCATGGATGCTGCTGGTAAAGACAGTACAATCAAGCATGTAATGTCTGGAGTTAACCCTCAAGGTTGTAGCGTTAAAAGTTTTAAACAACCTTCGACAACGGAGCTGGACCATGATTTTATGTGGCGGCAAGTTTTGGAGTTGCCGGAAAAGGGCATGATTGGAATCTTCAACAGGTCATACTATGAAGAGGTCCTAATCGTTAAAGTGCATCCAAATATCTTGGAAAATCAACATTTGCCCACAAAAAAAATTGACAACGACTTCTGGTCAAACCGTTATGAAGATATCTCCAATTATGAGCGTTACCTTTCCCGTAACGGCACTCTTATCTTGAAATTTTTCCTGCACATTTCCAAAGAAGAGCAGAAAAAAAGGTTCCTCGAACGTTTAAAAACTCCTGATAAGCATTGGAAGTTTTCTGCATCAGACCTTAAAGAGCGAGATTATTGGGACAAGTACGTTGAAGCTTACGAGGACATGTTAAGCAATACAAGTTCTAAGTGGGCACCTTGGTTTGTTATACCTGCCGATTACAAGTGGATAGCCCGATCACTCGTCGCAGACATTATTACTACCAGTATTTATCAGCTCGGGATTAAATACCCCGAGATTAATGCCCAGAAACAAAAAGATATTGAAGCCGCCAAGAGACAGCTTGAATCAGAATAGCACTACTTGCTTGTTACCTTTTTGGGTAAGGAATCGCCTTGTTTCCAGTAATGCAGGTAAAGGTTTTTTTGATCACCTCATAAACACGTTGGGTCACTGCAAAAAATGTTATGACATTAAGACTGTTGTTGATTCAAGGTTTTGGGCATAACGCTTGGCTTGATAATCGTTAGCAGTTTCAAATGATTTGCTTGCCTTTTTAAAAGGAGTTTTTTAGTCTCTTTTACCTTACAATGGTGTTTTCTGTTTAATATTTTTTGAAGTGTTGTGTGGTTTGGATAGTTCTGGTTTTCGTGTTTGGTATCTAAATATGTGGCTGGCTGACTACTTGTTTTTTTATTCAACTTTGCATTAACTTTTGTTTAACTAAGGTTTATATCCAAGTTACTGGTTGGATAATCCACCCAACCACCAGGAATGTAAAACAATGAATTTACAAAATAAACCCCCCACATTCATAATAACCCTTCAAACCCCCAAAAACACAACCCCAATTCATTTCCTCCAAAAAACTATTGTTTAAGGGTAAGTCAAATGTCAAGCACAAAGACTACTTTAGCTATAGTTGTTGCAATTTTAGTTGTAGCTGTTTCAGCCTTTGGCGCCTACAGCTTGCTAAATTCAACAGACCCTCCCGAATCATCTTCACCATCTGCCTCTTCTTCTCCATCTCCCTCTTCATCTAACACACCTTCCACTTCTCCCTCGGAAACAACCTCTCCAACCACAAACCCCACTACTACACCCACAGCTACACCTACAACTACACCTTTACCTGAAACTATACAAATCACCGACATGGCTGGCCGAACTGTAACCGTACCTACTAACATAACACGCATTATTGCAGTAAACACGGGTAGCTTACGTTTGATTTCCTATCTAGGCGCCAGTGACTTGGTATGCGCAGTTGAAGAAACCGAGGCAGACCCCGGTAACAGACCATACGCATTAGCACACCCGGAATACGCTATTTTGCCCAAAGTTGGTCCAGGCCACGGCGGAGAACCAGAACTTATAGGTGCCCAAAACCCTGATATCGTAATTAAAGGCGATATTGATGCTGCAAATCTCGATAACCTACAAACTCAGTTAGGCGTACCTGTTATTGGTATAGTGGCTCCTAACATTGACACAACCGAAAACATCCAACAATTCTATGACGCACTAAATCTCGTTGGTAACATATTGCATAAAGAAGACAGAGCAACAGAAATCATCAACTACCTTGATGGCTTACTCGCTGACCTTGAAAGTCGAACCTCAAATATCCCGGACTCAGAACGACCAACTGTATACATTGCCGGTCTTTCAAGCCGTGGAACCCATGGCATAATTTCAACAACTTCTCACTATTCACCATTCGTCTTAACAAACTCAAAGAACGTAGTCACTTTAGACATGACTAGCGGCACTACAGGCACAGTAAACATAGATTTAGAAATCATACCCAACCTAAACCCTGATGTTATCTTCGTTGACTATGCAGGTCTTAGTCTCTGCCAAGCCGATGTGGCAAATCACATAGATGTCTTTGAAAACATGAATGCAATAAAAAACAACCGTGTATACGGAGTAATGCCAAGTGGCTCTTATGGTTCACAACCTGATGTACTTTTAACCGACGTTTACTACGTAGGCTCAGTCCTTTATCCTGAACAATTTGCAAACATAGACCCTGTAGAAAAAGCAAACGAAATCTACACCTTCTTATTTGGAATGCCACTGTACGAAGACGTAGCAGAAATTATTGGCTCATTTGGTCCAGTAGACCTACAACCTTGAGGTGAAAAGATTGCATAAGGTTTCCGGGCAAAACCCCTTGCCCCATTTTTCAAAAACCATGAACTCAGCTACAATGGAACAAAAACACGTGAAAAACATAAAAGATCTGTTAAAAGCGCCGTCACCTAAATCAAAAGTATTCAATGCAACTATAGGAAAATCCCTAGAAGGCCTCCAAAGCTTTTACTTAACTATGGCCGCTTGGGAAAATGGCGTATTAGATTACACAGTAACTCCCAAAACTTATCAAGATATAGCTCAACAGTTTGGCTACCATGAAATCATGACAAAAATGTTTTGCGAAGCCCTAACAGGAATTGGCTTGCTCACAAAACAAGATGACAAATACCAAAATTCGCCATTAGCCACCGTTTACTTAACACGTTCATCTACTTGGTGCATGCTTAACACGCTTAACGACATGAAAACAGATGCACAGCTATGGAGCCAATTACCTGTACTACTTAAAAATGGGCCTATCAGCAAAGCGAACAAAAACACGTTTAGTGATGGCAGAATTTTACGTATAGCTGAACATTCAGAAGCGGGTTCTGTCAGCAACGTAACTAAAATCGTGACTAAATCATTAGACACAAAACGATGGCGTAGATTACTCGATGTTGGCGGCGGTCATGGACTTTACTCTATTGCTTTCGCTGCACTTAATCCTGAATTGGACGTGTACGTTTTTGACCAGCCAAGTGTAACTCCAATAACCCATCAGTACATCAATGCTTATGCCGCAAAAAGAGTGAATGTAATTTCTGGCGACTACACTGTAGATAGTATTGGACAAGGTTATGATGCAATTTTTTCATCATTTAACGCAACTAGCAGTGACCCAAAGTTTATTCCAAAACTTGTTGAAGCTTTAAACCCTAACGGCGATTTAATTTTAAGACGTCACAAAGATGGCCTTAGAGTTAATTCATTACAAACACTGGACTGGAATCTTGTTCATTATGAAGGAACCAAACTGGGAAGACATCCTCATTCTAGCGACAAAATGGTGCCAAAAAATGACTACATATCTCGATTGAAAGATGCAGGATTAAAGGTTCTTGATAACAAAGCCGTAGACAACATGTCAGACATTATTTTTGCACGAAAATCGCCTTTGAAGGAGTAAGCTATAGGATGACTGAGCAAAAAACTGTCTCTAAAACTGGAGCTTTTCCCGAATACAACAAGTACATCGGGAAAAAAGTCCTATTCATACTTGCTTGTGTTGCTGTTTTGGTTATTCTATTTTTAGCCGCCACAGCTATTGGTTCGTCAAATCTTAGTATTTCTGAAGTGATTTCCCAAATATTAAATCAAAGTGGAATCGCTTGGAGCATTCGGTTGCCCCGTGTTCTAGTTGGCGTAATAGCAGGCGCTATGCTTGCAGTTTCAGGTGCAGTAATGCAGTGTTTACTAAAAAATCCATTAAGCGAGCCATATACCCTTGGGCTTAGCCACGCTGCCGCTTTTGGTGCCGCGTTTGCAATCATGTTTTTGGGTGCTGGTGCCATGTTTAGCAGTTCCAGAGATGCAGTAGTAGTAAGCAATCCCTACACTGTAACCGTTTGTGCATTTATTTTTTCTTTGATATCCACAGGGGTTGTTCTTGCCCTTACGCGTTTAACCAAGGTTTCACCTGAAGCTATCGTTTTATCTGGTGTAGTTATGGGGTCAATTTTTACGGCAGCCCGCACTGCGCTTCAATATTTTGCTAATGATGTACAGTTGGCATCAATGGTTTACTGGACATTTGGTGATTTGAGCCGTATAACTTGGGATAACCTTTTCCTTATTACTGCAGTGTCTGTGCCTGTGCTTGTGTACTTCATTTACAACCGCTGGACATATAATTCTATCAATGCTGGTGTAGATACTGCGAACAGTTTAGGCGTAAACGTTGATCGTCATATTGTCATAGGAATGATTCTTTCTTCACTTGTTGCAGCATTAATTGTTTCTTTGATGGGTGTTATCGGTTTTGTCGGTTTGCTGGCACCCCACATGGTCCGTCGTGTAATTGGTTCTGACCACCGCTTCTTAATTCCTGCCTCAGCTTTAGTGGGTGCCATTATTTTGGTGCTCTCGGACACGTTAGGTCGAACGTTGATTTCTCCCTTGATACTTCCAGTAGGTGTTATAACATCTTTCTTGGGTGGACCATTATTCTTGGCTATACTTATTCGGGGGTACAAGAAATGAAGGTCGAAGTAAGTGACCTTGAATTTTCCTATAAAAATGGAAAGATAGTTTTAGAAAAAATCCATATGGCTGTAGGAGCAAACGAACTTCTGACAATTCTTGGACCTAACGGTGTAGGTAAAACAACCTTGCTCAAATGCATCAATGGCTTGCTAAAATCACGTTGCGGTACCGTTATGGTGGAAAACGAAGACCTTCGAAAATTACGTCGCGTTGAAGTGGCTAAGCGTGTTGGGTATGTTCCTCAGCGAGCGGACGTTTCCCAGATTACTGTTTTCGACTCCGTTTTGTTGGGAAGAAAACCCCACATTACATGGGACGTATCAAAGAAAGATCTTTCAATCACCCAAGATATGATAGAACGACTTGGTTTAGCAAATTTTTCTTTAAAATATGTTGATGAGATTAGCGGAGGGGAATTTCAGAAGGTACAAATTGCTCGCGCTTTAGTACAGGAGCCAAAAGTTTTGTTGCTTGATGAACCTACTAGTAGCTTAGACTTATGTAATCAGCACCGTATAATGGCCACTCTTGTTGACGTTGTGAAAAAAAACGATTTGACTGCAATTATGACTATGCATGACATTAATCTTGCTTTGCGTTATTCTGATAAGTTCATTATGATTAAAGAAGGAACAATTTATGCGGCGGGTGACCATGCTGTTGTTACGTCTGAGCATATAGAGTCCGTGTATGGTTTGCCTGTTTGTGTTGAAACATGTCATGGGCGACCAATAGTTATTCCTCTTTAACTTTTTTTAGGTTGTTTGTTGTGGCTTTATGTTTGGATTTTGTTAATGTTTAATAGGTAATACTTTTTTTATTTATAGTAATACTAAAATAGTGCTACTTTTATTTCTAAACGTAATACTGAAGGATCGGTTCAACATGAAGATTCTAATATGTGGAAAAGGCGGCAGCGGAAAAAGCACTATTGCATCACTACTAGCAAAAGACCTGCAAAAGAAAGGATGCCGCATCATAGTAGTAGACGCTGACGAATCAAACTATGGACTCAGCGCACAACTAGGACTAAATGACCCCCAAGAATTACTAGATCAAATAGGCGGAAAAAAAGCCCTAATGCAAAAAATGATGGCTGCCCGCTCATGCAACGAAAAAGCCCAAATTTTCATCAAAAACTGGCGCATAGAAGACATACCTGTAGATTGCATTTCAAAAAAAGACAATCTTCACTTGTTGCAAATAGGTAAAGTAAAGCATTACGGCGAAGGCTGCGCTTGCCCAATGGGTGGGCTCTCAAGAGAATTTCTGATGCATCTACAGTTAGCCCCTAAAGACATTGCCATTATTGATACAGAAGCAGGCGTAGAGCATTTAGGTCGAAGTGTAGCAGGCAACATAGATTTTGTATTAGCCGTTATAGACCCCTCTTATGAATCAGTAAAGCTGTCTAGAAAAATTGTTGAAATGGCAAAAGAAGGCGGAAAAACCGTTTACTTTGTAATAAATAAAACTGACGAAAAAACTGCTGAAGAAGTTGCATCCAAAATCGGCAAAGAAAAAGTTCTCAGCATGGTGCCTTTCACTGCGGATATACAAAAGAAAGGCCTTACCGGTGAAGCACTCGACAACGAGTTGGGTTCAATTTCCGCTATTTCAGAATTTGTGATTCAAAAAATGAAAGTGAACTAATTGAAGAAGGTAAAATTATGAATAAAACTGCAATTTATGCAATAGTTGTTATCGTCGTAATAGCTGCATGTGCAGCTGTAGGTTACTCTTATTTATCCTCACAATCCAATTCCCCCTCTGTATCTCCGTTACCAACTGCATCAACTACGTCCACCCCTAGCTCTTCAACGAGCCCAACAGAGACTCCGACCGCTACATCTACCCCCAGCACATCGACTTCTCCAACAGAAACAACCACACCTACTCCAACAACTACCCCCTTACCACCAACACAAGAAATAACCGACATGCTAGGTCGTACAGTGACAGTTTCAAACAATGTCACCCGCATTGTTGCAACTAACCCTGGTTGCTTACGATTAATAACTTACATGAACGCTAGCTCATTTGTTTGCGGTGTAGAACAAACCGAATTAACAAGTGGCGGTCGTCCTTACGCTATTGCTCATCCAGAATACGCAACTCTACCTGTTATAGGTCCACAATTTGGTGGTGACCCAGAATTAATAGTTGCTCAAAAACCCGATGTGGTCTTCACTACAAACACTGCTTCAATTGATCTCGATTCTTTACAGAGCCAACTTGGAATTCCAGTCATTGGCTTTAATTACGGTGGTGTAGAAACAACTGAAAGTCATCAAGACCTCTATGACAGTCTTACGATTATTGGCAAAGTTTTGCACATGGAAGCCCGTTCAACCGAAGTCATAAACTACATTGATGGACTGCTAAATGACCTTAGCAGTCGAACCATTAACATACCTGATGCTGACAAACCGACCGTATACATTGCAGGTGTTTCATCTCGCGGTACCCATGGGTTCACTTCAACTAGCGCTGTTTATGCACCATTTACTTTAACGAATTCAAAGAACGTAGTTACTCTTGAATTGGCAAACAATTCCACAGGTACTGTAACCCTTGACCTTGAAGCATTACCTAGCTTAAATCCACAAGTAATCTTTGCAGATTACGCTGGCATGCAGCTTTCAATGCAAGACATACAAAACCACCTAGACGTGTTCAATCAGCTTGACGCCATAAACAGTGGTAGCACCTACGGTGTATTGGGTTATAACTCGTATGCCCAAAACTTCGAAATAGCCCTAAGCGACGCCTACTACGTAGGCACAGTACTTTACCCCACACAATTTGCAGACATTGACCCTGTACAGAAAGCAAATGAAATCTCAACATTCCTATGCGGTGCCCCAACCTACGATGCTATGGTTGCTTTGTATGGACCCCTTGAACAAGTGTCATTAACATAAAACTGGTGTTAGGTTGATGACAATAAAATCTTTTCCTTTTTTCTTTCTTTCAAAAAATTGTAATGATGCTCGGTTTGACTGCCAAGCGAGTGTGTAAAGAAAACTTGGAGGCTAAGAAATGAAAGAAGCAAAAAATTTGCTATTTCCATTATTCCCTAAATCTGAAGAATACTCTTCTATAATGAATGGTTCACTAGAAGGTTTGAAGCGATATACTCTTATTATAACAGCTTATGACGCTGGATTGTTCGAGTTGACGACCACTGCTAAGAATTCTCAAGAGTTATCTAAAGAACTCGGCGGTTGTCATGAAGCAATGGTTCAATTATTCTGTGATGCCCTAGTTGAAGTGGGTCTATTGACAAAATCGAACGACACGTACGTTAATTCTTCTTTAACTACAACTTATCTTTGCCATGACTCTCCTCATTATATGCAGCATTCAATAGAAAACATGAGATTAAACGTTAGCCGTTGGGCTCAACTACCTGTGATTCTTAAAAACGGTCCAATAATGCAAGAAAGAACCGCTTTCTTTGGTTCAAACTGGCTATACAGCATCGCAGAAGGCGCTGAAGCAGGCTCAGTGGCCAACACATTAAACATTATAGCCTCTCATGTTGATCCAAAACGTTGGCGTCGACTACTAGACCTAGGCGGTGGTCATGGTCTTTACGCTATTGGTTTTACAGCTCTTAACCCAACATTGGAGGCATATGTGTTTGACCTTCCCCGTGTAGCTCCTGTAACCAAAGATTTCATAAACCGTTATCACGCTGAACGAGTTCACATAATATCTGGAGATTTCAACAAAGACAGCATAGGACAAGGGTATGATGTAGTTTTTTCTTCCTTTAACCAAAGCTGTTTTGACCCTGCCTTTATACCAAAAATCGTTCAAGCTTTAGAGCCTAATGGTGAAGTAATTCTGCGTCGATTCAAAGATTCTTCAAGAGCAGGCGCGTTGGCAACTTTAGATTGGAACCTGCATGGTTTTGAAGGCAAAAAAATCGGTAGCAAACCGCATTCCTCGGATAACGTGGTGAACCGGGAAGCTTACCTTAAAAGTATAGCGGACTTGCTTGAAGTTGTTGGCACTTTTTCGGTAGACACGATTTCAGAAGTTACCATCGCAAGGAAGCTTTGAAAAAGTTAACGGTTGATATGTTAATGCAGTATGAACAAAAACAAGAAGAAAAGAAAACTGAAAGTATCCCAACAAAAGGTGACTCTAACTACTCCAAATATATTGGGAAAAAACTACTTTTCATAGCTTTATGTTTAGTGGCTTTAGCTGTAGTAATACTTGTTGCTCTAAGTTTAGGTTCTGCTGGTCTGACAATTTCTGAGGTTATAAACCAACTGCTTACTCAGAGCGGCATTGTATGGAGCATTCGTCTGCCCAGAGTGTTAGTTGCAGTGGTCGCAGGGGCAATGCTTGCGCTCGCTGGTTCAGTGATGCAATGTATTCTTAAGAACCCTTTAAGTGAACCCTACACTTTAGGGTTAAGCCATGCAGCAGCGTTTGGTGCTTCATTTGCTATAGTTGTTTTAGGCGCTGGCGCCATGCACAGTCGTGCTAGTGATGCGGTAATGGTTACCAACCAGTACGCGGTTACCATTTGTGCTTTCTGCTTCTGTATGATATCAACTTTCGTAATTTTGGCTCTAACACGATTAACCAAAGTTTCTCCTGAATCCATAATTTTGTCAGGTGTCGTTTTAGGTTCAATCTTTAGCGCTGGATTAACTGCGGTTCAGTATTTTGCAAGTGACGTGCAAGTTGCCTCAATTGTTTACTGGACGTTTGGTGACTTAAGCAGAATAACTTGGGACAACCTAACCCTAATAGTGGTTGTGTCCGTACCCATACTGATCTATTTCATGTTTAACCGCTGGAACTACAACGCAATTGACGCCGGCGTAGACACCGCAAGCAGTCTGGGTGTAAACGTGGACCGCCATATCGTGGTTGGAATGGTGCTTTCCTCTGTACTTGCCGCTTTAATTGTCTCTTTGATGGGCATAATCGGCTTTGTAGGTCTACTTGCCCCACATATGGTTAGACGGGTACTTGGTACAGACAACCGTTTCGTTATGCCAGCTGCTGCTGTAGTAGGTGCCTTAATCCTTTTGATATCTGACACTATTGCAAGAACCATAATATCCCCATTGATTCTTCCTGTAGGTGTAATCACTGCATTCTTGGGTGGTCCCTTGTTTCTGTATATTCTAATTAGGAGGTATCGAAAGTAATGCTGAAAATTCAAGACGTTGAGTTCTCTTACAGAAACGGCACATGCGTTCTAAAAGGCGTTAACATGGCTGTTGGTGTGCATGAAATCTTAGCCATTTTAGGACCTAACGGGGTAGGCAAATCTACTCTCCTAAAATGTATTAATGGATTGTTAAAAGCTAAGAAAGGCGACATATTGGTAGATGAGGAAAACATTAAGGGTCTTAAACGTGTCGAAGTCGCTAAAAGACTGGGTTATGTTCCTCAACGAGCGGACGTTTCCCAGATTACTGTTTTCGACTCGGTTCTGCTTGGACGCAAACCACACATTACTTGGGATGTTTCAAATAAAGACATTGAAATCACACGGCATGCAATAACACGACTGGGACTGGATGCGCTTTCTCTTAAAAACATCAGTGAAATCAGTGGTGGTGAACTGCAGAAAGTCCAAATTGCCCGAGCTTTAGTTCAAGAACCCAAAGTGATGCTTTTAGATGAACCGACAAGCAGTTTAGACCTTTGTAATCAACACCGCATAATGGCTACTTTAGTTGACATAGTAAAGAAAACCAAACTAACCGCGATTATGACAATGCACGACTTAAACCTTGCAGTACGTTACGCTGACAAATTCATAATGCTAAAAGAAGGAAAAGTCTTTGCAGCAGGAGACCAAACCGTAATTACCCCAGAAAACATTGAAGCCGTGTACGGTTTACCCGTTGACGTTACAAAACACGGCAGCCAACTGGTAATAATACCGCAATAAACAAACAATGACCCACCCACGTTGCAAGCAATTCCTATTTTTAATTTTTCTCTTTTATTTTTTTATAGTGAATAAATGCGGCAACCATTACTATGGCGGAAATACTGGCAACTATACATAAAATTGTTTCAAAAATTGAGTTAACGATTTGTGGTTTGTTACTGACATTTATTTCGGCTATTACTGGGTTAAGCATTCTTGCAATTTGTGAGCAAGAAATTTGCCATACTTTTAAAGTGTAGTTTCCTTCTTGCAAGTTTAAGGTGGTTTCTCCTTTGAAAATTAGCCAACCGTCTGAAGTGTTTCCTACATAGGTTGCGTTTACCGTGAATTCTTGGTTGTCAAGGTAACAGTAAAAGTGTGCTTCCGACTTGTTAACATAATATCTTTCCATGACTTGTCCTGTTACCTCAAATTTTACATTTCCCGATTCGATTGTGCCGTTTTTGGGAGATTGGATTTCAAATTTTGGCATGCTCGCATAAACGGTGGGATTGGCTGCTGCTTCAAACGGAAACTCCGCTAAAACTAATACCGCAAAAACTACTGCTGCAATAAATGATGTTGTCTTCTTCACGGTTTAACTCTCAATTTTGCTCCAGTGTTTATTGTTTAAAAAGTTTTTAGTCAAACATTCTTGACTATAAAAATCTGGTACAAATGTTTTACCTGTTTTGTAGAAGAATTTTTGCGTTGCTCAAAAGGTCAAGCAAATGTATGGGATTTAACTTGTAAGTGTAAACGTACCCCCTCACGCAGGTTCTGATGCAAATGTTACATTTCTCTGCTTTAGTGCTGTGTTCTTGGAAGAGTTTGCTTGAAAAATAATCCTCAAACGAGCCTTGGTTTAGGTCGTAGGTGTGGTCATAGGTGCAACTAAAAATCTTGTTATCCGCTGATACGTAAACAAACATTTTTGGGAAATCACAAGTCCAACTTCGACCTTCAACAAAATGTTTTAGCACTAACTCGGTTTCCATAAGTGGATAGCCTTCAATTTTAAGCGCCAACAGTTTTTCATAAAATGTTTGGAGTTGCCTTTTAGTTAGTCCATAATCTGCTACTGGTGACTGTGACCTTCCAGCTTCAAAACTTGATTTAACCGTGGGCTCAACTGAATTGTACGAAATTCCAACATGTAAATCCCTTGCAAGTTTTGCCATAGGTTCTATTGCTTCAAAATTTAAAGAACTAATTGTTGTAACCAGAACAACTCTTGTATGTCCAGCTTTGCGAATTTCATCTATGCCCTCCATAACTTCTTTGAAGGCTCTAGGTTTGCCTCTGATAAAATCGTGGTAATCATTAAAGTAATCTAATGAGACAAAAACCATGTCAAGCGCCTTTAGTTCTTGTGCTTTAGTGGCAAGTAATGACCCGTTTGTATTCATGGTTGTTAAAAAACCCTTATTTTTAGCGTAATCAACAATTTTTCCAATATCTCTTCGAACTGTAGGTTCACCCCCAAAAAGGTAGTAACCCCTCATGCCGCAATCATAAGCTTCATCAAGAAGCCTAAAAACCTGCTCTGTTGACATGTCTTCGCTTTTTCTATCGGTCATTTGCCAATATGTGCATGTTTTACATTTGGAGTTGCAGGCATAAGTTATTGCGTGCGCCAAGAAAAAAGGTCTACGGCTTTGTCTTGATTTTAAAAGTGAAAGGGCTACGCCAAAGTATCTGGCTCCAGTGCTTATTTGACTGTTTTTTATTTCAGACTGTTTTGATTCTATCTTATTCAAAAAGTCTGCCTCCAAGATAAGACCCAAGAAACCACTGTTTGCTCTCTATGAAAATACAAGCTGGATTTTCGTTCTTCTCTAACATTCAGAAGTAATACAAAACAAATAAACATTTTTTGAAGCGCAATTGTTGCTGTGTTGTTGGCTGAACAATTCTTTTTATAACTTTGAGTGTTTGGGTAATTGACTGATTTTTTTCAAGGTGGTTGTTGTGGCTTCTGGGAAAATTATTGCTCTTGTTGTTGGTCTTATTGTAGTGATTGTTGTTGCTGGTTTAGCGGTTTACTATTATGACGCATATAACAAGTTGACTTTTGAGCTTAAAAGTGTCAGCGTAGGTGACATCAGTTTATCCTCAATTCAGATAACTTTACGTTTGCAAATAACAAACCCCAATGCTCTTTCTGTTTACATTCCTGATGGTAGCTTTGATATTTACGTTAATGACATCTATCTTGGAGCAGGAACTTTTGGAGCCCTAACAATAAATGGTAACAGTCAAGAGCAAATCACGGTTCCAGTGACGTTTAATGCTTCAGGTGTACCGTCGGTTTTGTATGGTCTAATTACTGGCGGTGGAACTGTGGCTGTTACAGTTAAAGGACAAGCAAATCTTGTTTTATTGAGCGTTCCATTTGAGAGCACACTTTACAACGTAACAATCGGGCAGTAGTAGCCTTTTCCTGTTTTTAGGTTGGACTTATTTACTTCCCAGTTGTGCATATTACTGCTATGGAGAAGCAGTGATGCCCTTACGTGTTTATCTTGCAGGACCAGAAGTCTTCTTGCGTGAAGCCAAAGAGGTTGGCGAACGCAAAAAAGTTTTGTGCAGAAAGTACGGGTTTGAAGGCGTATTTCCTATCGACGCTAAAGTTAACATTGAAGGCAAATCTGCATGTGAAATCGGTTTGTGCATTAGCCAAGTAAATGAGGGCTTGATTAAAAATTGTGATTTTGTTATTGCAAACATTACTCCGTTTCGTGGACCAAGCGCGGATGTTGGAACAGTGTACGAGATGGGTTTTGCGCATGCTTTAGGCAAAAAAGTTTTCGCCTACACTAACGTTACCGCCCTGTTTACTGAACGAACAGTTAAAGCCCTTAAAGGCCAAGTTACCCGAGATGACGACGGTAAACTGCGCGACAATTACGGCATGTTTGTAGAAGAAGTCAATTTAACTGATAATTTAATGATTGACGGATGTATTCACGCAAACACACAGTTGCTAATTGCTGAGACGGCACCTGAGAAGCAAATGTTTACTTTTCTTGGTGGCTTTGAAAAATGTCTAAAAGCAGCTAAAGAATTCCTTCAAAAATAGTCAAGCCTCGACTTGCTGCCCTGCCCGCTTCAACTGTAGCTTTTTCAAGTTCCCCAAAGTGTTTGCTTCTTAACTGTTTAGATGTTATTCTCCATTCCCAGTTACCCACAGCGCAACTGGGCACGTTAATACGTGCTTCTTCACCAAGCGATAATACGTCTTGAATAGGGATAATACAAAGCTTCGCCTTAGATTTAAGCGCAAGTTTAACCATTTCAAAGCCCGCTTGAGCTTCAGTAACTTTTTTTCCTGCTTGATTAAAGAAATTAGCTTTCTGAGCAAAAGACGCTTCAGTGCTAAACCAGCCTCTAATTGTGTTAGTGTCATGCGTACCCGTGTAAACCACTGAATTAACTGGATGATTGCATAAAGCGTGCGGGTTATCTTCTGAACAGTTAAACCCAAAAAGCAGAACCTTCATTCCTGGAACCCCCAAAAACCCAATAGCTTTTTTTACAGTATCATCAATTGCGCCCAAGTCTTCAGCGATAAACGGCAAGCATGGAAAACAAGTTTTCAGTTTGGCAAAAAATTTTTGGTATGGTGCTTTTACCCATTTACCCTTTTTTGCTGTTTTAGCAGACGCTGCAACCCGCCAATACGCTACAAATCCCCTGAAATGGTCTAACCGCAAAAAATCATAAACTTTCAAACTGTAGCCTACACGTTTAAGCCACCAATCAAAACCTGTCTTCTCATTTTTACGCCAATCATAAACTGGATTTCCCCATAACTGTCCATCATCGCTAAAATAATCTGGGGGAACCCCACCAACAAACCGACGTTCACCGTCACGTTTTAAGCTAAACAGGTCTTGATGCACCCAAACATCAGCACTATCATGAGCCACATAAAACGGCATATCTCCAACAATTTGAACCTGTTTTTTATGGCAGAGTCTTTTCAGGTTTTCCCATTGACTAAAAAATGCGTATTGAACAAATTTTTCAAAATCTATCTCTTCCGATAATTGCCTTTTCTGGATTGCTAAAGCTTCGGGTTCACGATTCCGCAATTCTGGCGGCCAGTAAATCCATGATTTACCCATTTTGCCCCTCAATGCGTTGTAAAGAGCATAATCGTCTAACCAAAAACAGTTTTCAGAACAAAACGCTTCAAAACTCTGCTCAACATTTAGCACTGGACGAGTATGCTTAAAACATTCATAAGCTTCCTGCAGTAAATAATGCTTGTTTGGGTAAACAGTACAGTAATTTATTCTGCTGGTTTGAGGTATAACCGCAGCTTTTAAGGTAGCTTTTTTTAGTAAGCTTTGTTTGGATAGCTCTTCTGGACTGATAAGCAAAGGGTTACCCGCATAAGCTGAACTTGTCTGGTAAGGCGAGTTTCCCGCTTCAAGACTTGTCGGTGAAATCGGCAGAATACTCCAATAATGTTGCCCGCACTTAGCGAGTAGTTGAACAAATTTTTGGCTTTCAGGACCCAAATCGCCTATACCAAACTTTGACGGCAATGACGCTACAGGCAAAAGCAAGCCGCTGGCTCTTGAAATGTTGCTCATGTGCTGTCGCCTCCGATAAGCAAAGCAGCTGGAAAACTGCTTAACACCTTATCAACTGATAGCCCATCAGATGAATTGATACGTAAACCTGAAAGTTCTTCATTCCAAACTAACGGAACCTTTGCTGGTAATTTTATTACAGTACCCTTCCAATTAGGACCCCATGAATAAGACGAATTCAACATGCTTACCAAAAAACAAGGCACAACCACAACAACAAAATTGCCCTCTAATTTACGCATGAACGCAAAAACATGGTCTTTTAAAGCTCCTTCAACAATGAGCGGAACATATGTTCCCTCCTCAAACAGGGATTTAAGTCGCCGCCGAACCTGCAAGGCTTTAAAAATCACGTAAAACTTTGCTTTTCCTGATGCATAATCTTGCAAAAGCTTCTTTGAATTTAATGAGGTCATTTTTGAGACTTCTTCAAGGATTTTTTCCCTTTTCTGGTAATTCACTGGACGGCGGTTGTCGGGGTCTACCATGTTTAAGTTCCATAGTTCTGAGCCTTGATAAACGTCTGGGATTCCTGGGCAAGTGATTTTGAGAAGTGTTTGAGCTAACGAGTTGAAGAAGCCGTAATTTGCGACCTGTTTTTGGAATGGTAAAAAACTTGACAGAAAGCTTGAGTCTGTTAGGATTTGGTTGATGAACTGTTGAGTTGCGGTTTCATATTGTTTGTTTGGGTTTAGCCATGAAGAGTGAAGTTTTGCTTCCCGTAACGCTTTAACAATGTATGCTGCGGCTCTTATGGGGAACTCTTGCATTTCTGATGTTTCAAATGGGTATGAGCCTAAAATCGTTTGATAAATCAGGTATTCCTCGTTACGGTCAGGAGCAGAATTGCCGTTAACAAGAGTTTTATGTTTAGTGTTAATTTCAGCCCATTTGAAAATCTGTTTTTCTAAATCTTTTGGCATCTCGCTTAGAATGTTTAACCTTGCTCTAGTGTCTTCTCCCCTTTTAGTGTCATGAGTGCTGCTAGCGTTAAGTGTCAAGGGCCAACGTGTTTGTCTTAAGACATTAAACTGATGAAACTCGTTTTTTGAGACGCCAAATTTGGCTGGGTTGCCACCAACTTCATTAAGCGACACAAACCGGCAGTAACGGTAAAAAGCGGTGTCTTCAAGCCCCTTAGCCATAACTGCACCTGTGAACTGTTGCAGTCGCATTAGTGCCTCTAAAGCTAACTTGTTGATGGGGCACTGCTGAAGTAGAAAATTTATGGCATCAAGTTCTTTAGTTAATTCTGGCATGTGTTGTTTTGCCTGATTTAACGCCAAATGGAGTTGACCTTTTTTGTCGGTTGGGTTTTTAGGGTCTAAATAAGTGCGGTAAACAGGAAAACAGGCAATTAACATAGCAATAGCAAGAGACATCTTGTCACGGTCAAATTGGCTATATGATAATTTGCGCAAGGTTTGATTAATCAGGCGAGCAAGATTTGTCATATCACCCAAAAAATAGTTTTCAATAACCAATTTTTTACATTCAAAAAGCAATTCGCCAAAAACTTGCGTATTTTTAGTAAACCGTTTGTATACTTCGTCGATTGCTGTCTCGCTGGCTTGTTTTACAAATAATCCGTTGACATAGTTAATGAAATCATAGCCGGTGATGCCTTGGATTGGCCAAGACTCAGGTAGGGTTTCGTTGTCGGTTAAGATTTTTTCTACAATCAGGTAGCTGTAGGGGGCGTGTATGCGAAGTTTTTGAAGGTACTCTTCAGGGTAATAGAGGCCATCAATGTGGTCTACGCGTAAGCCTTCAACTTTACCGTTGCTAAGCAAGTTAAAGATTAACTGGTGTATCTCCTCAAAAACATCTGGCTCTTCGATTCTTAGTCCAATTAAGTCAAGAATGTCAAAGAACCTTCGGTAGTTAATCTCTTCAAAAGCGTCTTTCCAGTACGCAAGCGAGTAATATTGTTCTAAAAGCAAGCCTGACAAAAGCTCTGGACTACTATTGTACCTTTTAACTGTTTGCTCAACATCTTTTTCTTTAAGTAATTTTTGGGTTGAGTTGCTATTAAGGGGAAACTTGAAGCTGTAATAAGCGATTTTAAAGTCATCGCCATCAAAAACTAACTTTATCTCTTTATGCTTGATACATGCGGCTAGCTTTTTACCCAAAAATGGCGTGAGAATTCGACCGTTAATTTTTGCTGAAGGATAATTCCAGTCTACATCAAAAAACTGGGCATATCTTGATTTTGGTCCTTTCTGCATAACGTCTGTAACTCTTTTGCTCTCAAGCGAATACGCCGCATGATTAGGAACTATGTCTTGCAACCAACTTAACCCGTAAGCCGCTGTTTCACGGTGCAGGTCCTCAAATGCGTCTTTGCCGCCTAGTTCCTCGTTTATTGTGGTTGGGTCAACTATGTCGTAGCCATGCATGCTACCTGCTCTAACCTTGAAGATTGGAGAAGCGTAAATGTGTGAAACCCCCAGCTTAGCCAAATATGGCACAACTGCTTTCAAATCATAAAAACCAAAGTTTTTGTTTAGTTGAACTCGGTAAGTTGCTAAAGGTGCTTTCACGGTTAATCCAACCGTATACCAATTAACTCGCACAACTGGCGAAAACTTGAAACCCATGACTGTGCTGCTTCATCCTGCCGTTGCTTCATGAGTTGAAACATGTTATCTGCAAGTTTGAACGCGATATTTTGTGACTTCCACAAATTCAAACTGAAAGGAAGCTGACTAATGATTACAATCAGGTTTGCAATATTTTTAATTTTTTGAGTATCTTCAGGGTTACTTTGAAGTTTTTCAAATTCACAGGTGATTTTTTCACTTGCTTCAAAAGATAAAAGTTCCGAGTTCAAGTTAACAGAAAAGCTTCTGGCATTTAAAATCAACCTTTTCAAGTGCTCAAGGTCAACATTTTCCGCAGTTAAGGCTTCTTCTATGTCCATTTCTAAAATAATTTCGACTGCTGAACGGAACGGTTGAGGTTGCGGAATCCTGTTTTCCTTCATGAACCGCATCAACGCTGAATTGTCGCGGTAGATAATTTCGTAAAGCTCTCGGGCTTTTTTTAAGCCTCCTTCAACAATAAATTCTAAAATAGAGTGCTGGTCATCTTTGAACATGTCTTTTAGTGAGTAATTGTTTTCACCAAAATATTTAGCTAAAGAAATAATAATTTCGTTGATTTGTCCTTTTTCAAAGCTTTCTAAAAGTTCAGTTTTCATGGCTTCAAAATTGTCTTGTTGCATGTTTGGCATTGCTCCGCAGCTAACGTTGTGGTCGCCTAGCCAAATTGCTGCGCATGTAATGGTTTGTTCGTCAAGGGTTATTCCTGAATAAACTGTTGTGTGGTTTGTAGTTAATCGGAATTTGCCGTCGTCTCGGCGTTCAATATCTTGTTGGGTGACTTTGAAGTAGCAGTTTGGCATTTGCGGAGTGAGCATTTTAGCGTTTATATCCGGCGAAAAAAGTGTGATTATGGTGCTTTGGGCGCTTATTTTTGCAAAATCAACAATTGAGGGTTTTACAAATGTGTTGTAGATTTTTTCGCCGTTAAGAAATTCGACAATGTTACTTGGTGCTTGAGCAAGCATTTTCACATACTGGTTTTCTAAATCTACCCCTAACAGTTCTTTGGCAAGTTGCATAGTTCGGGCGGCATATGTCATAACCTGCACTGTTTCTATACCGCTTATTTCATCAAAAAACCAGCCGCAGCTTGTAAAAATCAAAAGTGCGTGCCGTTGCATTTCAAGCAGTTTAATTACTCTGCGTTTTTCATAGTCGTTTAACGGTTTTCTTTCTTCAAAGGACAAGAATTCATCTATGTTTTCCTTTGACCTGTCTAAGATTACTTTGATGTAGTTGTTTCGGGCGTTCCACGGGTCTTTAAGGTATTCAGCTGCTGCTTTTTCAAATTCACTTGCAAGTTGGTCTCTTAACCAGTCCATTGCTTCTCTTAGCGGTTTTCGCCATGCTTGACTCCAATTTCTCTTTGAGTCATGTTTGCAGCCGCAATCGTTTCTCCAACGTTCTACTCCGTGAATGCAACTCCATGACGTGTTCTCGATGATTTCGGCTTCAAACTCTGGTGGGTTGCTTTCTAAGAATTCGGAGTAATTTGTGATTTTTGCAAGCTCATTTGCCTCAATATAATACAAGCAGTATGCTAATGTCATGTCGCCATGTGGATGATGATGCCCGTAAAGCTCTCCATCACTTGCTACACTTTCAATCAAATGTTTCGTGTTTTCAGTTTTAAACGAGTCTGCAAGCCTTTTGGCAAATGCTTCACCGTTATTAAGTAGATTTCCAAAAGCTATGTCACTGGCTGTTTGTTTATCAAAAAAGAACAAACAGATACTTTTTCCAGACGGAAGATTGCACCTGTACACCTTTTTTGGGTCAATTTGTTTTTCAGATGTTTGAATCCATTTTTTGTCACCGATTTTACGGTATCTGGCGGCTTGATGGGGCGATAAAATTGTGAATTTTATGTCATTTTCTGCTAACACTTCAAGCGTTTCTATATCAACTGCTGTTTCAGGAAGCCACATGCCCCAAGGAAACCGTTTAAAACGTGACTCAAAATCTGTAATTGCCCACTTCACTTGTGTCTCTTTATCCCGACGATTTGCCAAAGGCATAATCATATGATTATAAACTTGCGCGATTGCCGAACCGTGACCTGAAAAGTTTTTCATGCTTTCTTTGTCTGCATTTAGAATAGACTCGTAAACTGCCGGGTTGTGACGTGCTAGCCAATAAAGTAGGGTTGGGCCAAAGTTGAAGTTGATTTTTGAATAATTGTTAATTAATCCAATAATTCGCCAAGAGGGATCCATGATGCGGCTAAAAGCGTTGGGAGCATAGCATTCTGCAGTTATGCGTTCGTTCCAGTCATGGAAGGGTGCTGCGGATTCTTGAACTTCAACTTCTTCAAGCCATGGGTTTTCGCGTGGGGGCTGATAAAAATGACCATGAATACAGATGAATTGGTTACTGTTCAAGTGACTGCCTCCTGATTTAAGTAGACTGCAAAACAAAATCCTGGAATTTTCATGTTTGATGAAAGAGTTTCTGGAAGACTTGCGCTTTCCCCGCCAAAAACTGGGCTTTTTGAATCTAACACTTTTCGGAAATTGCCCGAAAGCATGGTTTGAATTGTTTGTGTTTCTTTGTCTAGATTTGCTATAATGTAGGCTTTTGAATTGTTTTTTTGTTTTTCAATTAGCAAAGCTTTGTTTTGTGTGTTTACTGTTTTGATGTTTCTATTTTTACCGGTTTGGAGGGCAGGAACTTTTTTTCTTAAATCAATCAGCGTCTTGTAGTACCCAACGATTTTACTGTTGATGCCTTGGTTGCGTTTTTCCCATTTAATTTTAGATTTAGTGAAACATTCAAGGCTTTGGGGGTCAGGCACGTTGCCGGTCCAATGAAAGTCGGTGAATTCTTTTTTTCTTCCTTCCCTAATTGCGTTCGCTAACCCTTTGTCTTGGTAGTCTGTAAAGAACATAAAAGGCGTGTTTTCGCCGTATTCTTGTCCCATAAAAAGAAGCGGAACATAAGGTGACAACAAAACCATTCCAGCGGCAACCTTGGAAGCTTCCAAACCTGAGATTGCCCCTAAACGGTCACCTTGCAATCGGTTTCCTATTTGGTCATGATTTTGGCTAAAAACTACAAACCTGTATGCTGGAATCTGTCGAAAAGACTCCTCTGGTCTGCGGCGTCTGAACTCTGGGGGTTTTTTAACATAAACATAGGCGTCCGTCAATGCGTCAGCTAAGAGCTCAACTTTGGTGAAGTCTATGTAGTAGCTTCTGTTTTCGCCTGTTAGCACGCTGAAAAGGGCATGGTGGTAATCGTCAAGCCATTGTGCGTTAAAACCGTAGCCGTCTGTCTCTGCGGGGGTTAGAACTGCGGGTTCATTGTAACCTGTTTCTGCAATCATGTAAAGTTGGCGTTCTGTTTCTTGTGCGTATTTTTGGACTGCTTGGTTTAATTCCGAAAGAAAATGCTTCGAGCTTTTATCAACTATCCAAAGTATCGCGTCTAATCGTATGCCGTCAATGTGGTAGTCGTGAAACCAGTGAAGGGTGTTTTCCAAGAAATAGTTTCGCACGCCGCTACTGTTTGGGCCGTCAATGTTAAGGGTTGGACCCCAAGTGGTCATGCGGTCATTAGTAAAGTAGGGTGCGTAATCGTTTAGGATGTTGCCTTCAGGGCCAATGTGGTTGTAGACAAAATCAAGAAAAACCGTTACCCCCCGTTTGTGGCATTCATCAACCAGCGCTTTTAGGTCGTCGGGGTTGCCATAGGTGTTTTGTAATGCAAATGGGAAAACCCCGTCATAACCCCAGCCTCGGTTGCCTGAGAACTGTGTAACTGGCATTAACTCTAACGCATTTATTCCGAAATCAGCCAATTCAGCTATCCTCTCTTGCATGGCTGCTAATGTGCCCTGTAGCGTGAAGGTTCCAACATGAACTTCATAGAAAACAAGGTCTTTGAAATCTAACCCATGCCACGCTTTGTCTTTCCAAACGTAACTTTCCTGATTGATTACTCTTGAGGGACCAAAAACTCCTTTTGGCTGAAAATGTGACGCTGGGTCAGGCTTGGCTGGTTTACTGTCAAGCTGAAACATATACTCTATATCGGGTTTAGCCTGTTTTAGCTGGGTTGTCCAGTAACCGTTTCCAACGTTTTTCATGTTGATTAACTGTTTGTTATCCTCCAGCGTTAACTTGACATTAGTGGCGTTTGGAGCCCACACTGTGAATTCGCAATTGTCTTTGTGAAAAATGGCTCCAATCTGCATCCGTTTCACTTTTCTTAGCTTTGGATAGTTTAACGGAAGCTATCACTGCAGAAAATTCAAGGCTACTAAAAAATGGCGAAAACCGTACGCTGATATTGTTTACCGTTAAAACTCCAACAACATTATTATTGCTGGCAACTAATAATTATTTTGTGTTCTAACTTTTTAGAAGTGTTAACTGGACTCTTTGCGGTGTTTTTTTATGTTACGTGTTGAGTTAAACAGGAAAATTGCGCTAAATGATTACGTTTCGATTGTCGGAGAAAAAGAGGTTGAAGAGGTAAAAGCTTTAGCGGAACAGCTCAAAGGCATATCAGTTACGCATGTTAACTCTACTGCTTTCGGCGGTGGAGTGGCTGAAGTTTTGCACAGCATGATTCCGCTTATGCGTGATGCGGGCTTAGAAACGCATTGGGATGTAATCCACGGAGACATGCCTTTTTTCAATATTACAAAAAAAATCCATAACTCTTTGCAAGGCGCTAACCTGATTTTAAGCAAAGAAGAAGAAAACACCTATGTCGAATATAACCGCATTAACAGTGAATCAACAAGTTTAGACTCTGACATTGTAATGGTGCATGACAATCAACCAGCAGCCATGATACAGTTTTATCCTAATAAAAAGAACAAATGGATTTGGCGTTGCCATGTTGACCTTTCAACTCCGAATTTGGCTGTCTGGAATTTTCTTGAACAATTCATAAGCCAATATGATGCGGCAATTTTCACAGCAAAAGAATACGTTGTACCCAGTCTGAACACTCCAATGCTTACAATAAGACCCCCTTCAATCAATCCCCTTAGCGAAAAAAACCGTGATTTAACCGAAACCGAAGTCTTATCAATACTTGAACGTTACGACATTAAACCTAACCAGCCAATTATAACTCAAGTTGCACGGTTTGACCCTTGGAAGGACCCTTCAGGAGCAATCGACGTTTACCGGCTTGTTAAAAGGGTAATTCCTAATGTGCAACTGTTGTTGATTGCAGGAATGGCTGCTGATGACCCTGAAGGTTGGCTGTATTTTGAAAAAACTGCCCGTCACGCATGTGAAGACTCAGATGTGTATTTGCTTACTGATTTGAAGGGCGTTAAAGATTTTGAAGTTAATGCTCTTCAGCGCGCTTCAAACGTGATTTTACAGATGTCTACTCGTGAAGGTTTTGGGTTAACAGTTACTGAGGCGCTTTGGAAGGGTGTTCCTGTAGTGGCAAGGCATGTTGGTGGAATTCCGCTTCAAATTCAAGATGGCACAACTGGTTTTCTAATTGATAAAGTTGAACAAGCAGCTGAACGGACTATTAGTTTGTTAAAGAATCCTGAGATGGCGCGGCAGATTGGTAAAAATGGTAAAGAGTTTGTTCGGGAAAACTTTTTAATAATTAAGCATCTGCGGGATTATTTTACTTTGTTTGATGAATTGATTAAATGTAAACCCTGAAAAAAAGGGTTTGTTAATGCATCATTGTTGGGTGTTCGCCTTCTTCGTCTATGTGATGCATGACGTGAAGACCTAAGCCTGTTGCTGCGCCTGCTGAAAGACCAAGCAACAAATTATTTAGTTCTGGGATACCGCCAACTAAACCGATGACGACTAAAATGTCGAAGCCTACTGCAACTGCTAAGTAGCCTACGCACCACATTTTTACGCTCATGCCTCTTGGCTTGTTGATTCCGATGCCGCCTAGTATGCCCAACATTATGATGAAACCGATTAAAGTATAGATTAAGTCAAAGCTTAACTCCAAACATTTTCACCTGTTATTGTCTGCCTATGTTCACGTTGGAGCTTAATTAGTTTATCGAATTCATCTGAAGTTTAATATCGGTATATCTTATAGCAACAAATATACTGTTTCCTTATATATCATCAGAACAATCTTTTCTCAGCCTTACTAGGGTGGGGAATTACAAATGACCAATTATGATGAAAGACACTGCCATAAATGGGCACTCCTTTTAGCAGAAAGAAAAAACAAACTAAACCAAGCACAAGGTGCAATAAACACGGGTGACTACAACAAAGCGAACCAGTTGTCAAAAGAAATTTTTTATGGCAAAATGGGCAAACAAGCTGACCCTGGCATGGCAGGCTCCTTACTGTACCACATGGCTATGGTTACAAAAATGGAGTCAGAAACCAAAATCTTGCTCAAAGAATTAAACATTAAACAACCCGACATCCAAAAGAATCTTGACAGGTTCTATGCACTTTTTGAAGAAGACGCAAAAGCACTCCTTAATGGTGTTACCAACTTTGAACTGGCTGACCCATCAATAGCTACTGAACGCTTAACTTCAGAAGAAAAAATCGAGTTATTCCAAAAATTAGCCCAAAAATACAAAACCCTAGAAACTCAGCTGTCAAGTCAAGACACAGCATCAATCGTTACTCTTAACGAATTATTCCATGAATGGGCAAAACAAACAACAAAAATGCGTCTAATCCAAGAATATGAAACAATCAAAGGCTTACTTACTCTTGACCAACTCGTAAAAACCTGTGGCACCGAAAAAGTCCAAACTGTAATGGATGCCGTAAAAGAAAAGTTCGGCCAAGAAACCGTTAACATAGCTTTAGACGTAACTTTGAAGGTTGGTATGCGCAGAGAAAAACTACAATCTGTCATGCTAAGTGACCATTACATTAACAACGCCATGTCAGTTGAGAAACTTGATGGCCAAATGGACTTCTTAAACTGTCCCATACATGGTAGTCACCAGTACATACTAAAAGATTTAGGCATAAGCGGCGACGTGGCGGTGTTGTTCTGCAAAAACTTTTGTTTAGCCCATGCCAAAGCAATGCTTGAAACCGTTATGCCTTTCCCGTTAACCCTTTGGCAACCAAAACTTATGGCAAACGACGGTGTATGTTCATTTTACTTAAAACTAGCATACTCTGAAGAGGCTAGCCAAAATGAACAGTTTGTTCCTTTAGTGATGTCTTGGAATGTTACCCGTGAATGCAACCTAAAATGTAGTCACTGCTACATCAACGCAGCTGACAAAAAACTTCCAGACGAACTGACCACTGAAGAAGGCAAACAGTTAATTGACCAAATCTGCAAAGTTAGCAAGCCCCTTCTGATTCTAAGTGGTGGTGAACCCCTTCTGCGTCCAGACATTTATGAACTTATCAAGTACGGTTCAAGCAAGGGCTTAAAGATGGGGCTTGGTAGCAATGGAAGTTTGATTGATGATGAGGTTGCAAAAAAACTCAAAGAAGCAGGTATAATTACCGTTTCAATCAGCATTGACTCGCATATTCCATCTCAACATGACGATTTTCGAGGTGTTCCCGGTAGTTGGGAAAAAGCAGTAAACGCAATCAAAGCCTTACGCGCAAACAACGTGCTGGTTCAAGTAAACACAACCCTGACGCATGACAATTACGACCAAATTGACGATATTATGAGTTTCTCCGAAAGCATCGGCGTTGAAAACTTCCACCTCTTCTTCCTTGTACCAACAGGCAGAGGCGTAAAACTAGAAGACATAACCCCCCAAAAATACGAAGAAATGATAACCAAAACCTTCGCCAAAGTATCCAAGCACCGACTTAACGTGCGACCCTCATGCGCTCCTCAATTCATGCGTATAGCCCAAGGAATGGGCCTTGACATGCGGCAATGGCTACGCGGCTGCATCGCAGGTATGTATTACCTTAGGGTCTACGCTAACGGCGACGTAACCCCTTGCCCCTATCTACCAATTAAAGTTGGAAACATTCGTGAAAAAAGCTTCAAGGAAATCTGGCAAACTGCAGACATGTTCAAAGCACTGCGGGACCCGAACACCTTGACTGGCAAATGCGGTGAATGTGAATATAAACAGTTATGCGGCGGCTGCAGAGCAAGAGCTTATGGGCTTTCAGCTGACTTTATTGATTACTGTGGCGATTTACATGTGCCTGTTGAGGTAAAAGGTGACTACCTAAAAGAGGACCCATGGTGCGTTTATCAGCCAGGTGCTCAAAAAGACGCAAATGTTCCAAAAGGTCACCCCCACAAAATGCCAAAACCCTAAGGGGGGTAGGTTTTAATGGCGTTTTTTTAAGCCATTAAATGTATACTTTTTTATTCTTTAACAACTTTAGGTTAATGCGAAAGCCAGTAAACCGATTAACATACCTAGCGGGTCTAAGCTAAAACTATTTAAGCGTAAGTGGTCCTTTCAAAAATTCACTGTTGCTAGCTTAGGCGGCTTGGTGTCCGTATAGCACGGCGTTAAAGGGTAACTGCAAACCGCCAATTAGGCAAAACGTTTCCTGGAGGAGGCATGCAATTACGTGTGTTCAGGTTAACCATAACAAAAAAGTCTTCACAGCGCAGGTTTCGCTGCTACAAGTAAACAATGATGCGTTACTCTACTTTTTAATTAACAACTCTGTCTTTTTTGGCAGAACCTAACTTTTTTGGAAGGCGATAAAGTGTCATATGCAGGAATCTCTAAAGGTTTCATTTCTCTCTTCAAAGAAACATCGGTAGCTTACTTTTTTGACATTGCTGGCTTAATCGCTGGATTTTTTGTTGCCTATCAACTGGGTGTCTTTCAGCTTTCTCCCTGGGCATTGGCGCTTTATCCTGCTTTACTTAGCACAAAAGTTATCAGTGGACTGCTTAGCGGCAGATTAAGCACCGCTTTACATCTTGGCACGATTTATCCAAAATTCACCGGAAACACTCGGAGCTTCTATAAACTCGTGGATGCTGTAATCGTGCTTACACTTGTCACTAGCTTATCAGTAAGCTTGATTTCATTGTTTATTGGGAGTCTTTTTTGGGGAATTACTGTTGCTGATTTTTCATCAATTCTCATTGTAATGGTTTCAACGCTTGCCATCGGCTTATTTTTGACATTTTTAACAATTAAAGTAGCCTTTTTTTCGTTTAAACGCGGATTAGATCCAGACATTATAGTTTACCCAATAATGTCCACTGTAGTTAGCATTTTGATTACTTTATGCTATATTGGTGTGCTCAATCTTTACTTTCTTAGTGGAATCGGTCGATTTCCTTTAGTGGTTGTGTGTTTTTTCCACGTTTTTTTGGCTTTGTATTTAACGCTTAACGATCGTAGGGAACCAGAATTTCGAAGAACACTGCGGGAAGCGTTAGCTATGATGGTGTTTTTCTCATTTATGATAGCAATAACTGGAACTGTTTTCAGAAGCCTAAATTATTTCACTGCACAAGAACGAGAAATCTACACTATTTATCCTGCTGTCATAAATCTAGTGGGTGACGTTGGTTCAGTAGTTGGTTCTACGGCGACAACAAAACTTGCCTTAGGCTTGCTTACACCCAACTTTTCTTCACTTAAAAATCATGCAAAAAACATTTTCGCCGCTTGGTTGCCTTCCTTTCTGATTTTTACTCTTTTAGCCTTAATTTCCTTAGCAATCAACAAAGTATTCCTCTTTTCAAATGTTGTTAATTTCCTTTTAATCATGTGGGTTGCAAACGTTATCTCTGTAGTTATGATTGTTTTATTATCTTTTGGAGTTTCAATTTTAACCTTTAAGCGTGGTCTAGATCCTGACAATTTTGTTATCCCAGTTGAAACATCACTTTCGGCTCTTGTAACTTCAATTGCCTTGTTAATTGCTCTATTAATTATTGCTTGATTTGGGAACAATATTAAATATGTCAAACCTAACTACTGTCATTGGAGCGAACTTTATACGGTATGCCTCGCTTTGAAAAATTAGAATACAAACCAATTCCCGTCCGAGAACTTTTACTTGAAATGAAAAACCTCTCTGAATTAATGATTGATCTGGCTTACTCTTCAGCATTGTATGACGATCATGATTTAGCTCAAGATGTTTTGTCTCTTGAAAGCAGAATTGACACTTTATCTTACCTTTTAGATATGGAAATCATGGTTGCTGCCAGAGACCCAAAAGACGCCGAAGACATGGTGGGCATTTTGATTGTAGCCTCAGCAACAGACAAGATATCCGACGCGGCAGCTGACATAGCAGCCATTGTTACACGAAACATAAGTATACATCCAATTGTACGAGAAATTTTTGAAAAAGTTGAAGAACGTCTAATGAAAGTAACCGTTAAAGATGGTTCAGAAATTATTAACCAGCAAATCGGCGATTTAGACCTTGCCGCTAGAATGGGTGTTGACATTCTTGCTATCAGGCGAAATCATGATTGGATACTAAACCCTGACGATGCCGAACGCATTTTTAAAGGCGATGTTCTAATAACTCGAGGTGCCCCTATGGGCATTAAAGAATTCCATGACATGGCTGAAGGTCAACTTGCAACTTTACCTAACCATGAACTGGAAAAATTCCAAGAAATTGTTAACCAATTTGTAGAGTTAAAGGATACCTCAGAATTAATGATAGCTTTAGCTTACTCTGCATTACTTCTTAACAACCGTGAACTAGCCGATGAAGTTGAGCGTCTCGAAGAAAGAGTAGATCTTCTACATACTGAATTTGAAATATTAGCATTGAAAAGCGACTTCAAAAAAGAAGAAGCATCTGGTTTACTTGGCTTAATCCGGTTGGGTTTTGCAACAGAAAAAATAGCGGACGCTGCTGCAGAAATGGCGGAAGTTGTACTTCGCGGCATTGAAACTCACCCAGTTCTAAAGCTTACAATTACGGAAGCTGAAGAGACAGTAATACAAGCGTGTGTAACTAAAGATTCCCAGTTGGTCGGTAAAACCCTCAAAGAAGCACGAGTTCATGAACAAACTGGCATGTGGGTTTTAACTATTAAACGTGGCGAAAAATGCTTAAGACCTCGCCCCGATACGCTAATTCAAGTTGGTGATGTTTTAATCACGTCTGGCTACGCTGACGGCGCTGAAGACCTTAAATTGTTGGCTTCTCCACAAATGGCCTGCCAACCTGAAGAAGAGTAAACTTTCGTCTTTTTCTGCATAATCTTTTTCCTTTTTCAGTTACCAATTTAGAACATTAATGGGGGTGCTGACATTTGATGCCTCTGCAAGAAACAACGTTTTTTGTTGCTTCCAAAAGTAATGCCCTATAGCCGTTTTTAATAATTGTTTATGAGCTATATTTCGAATTTAAAATTTTCATTTCAATTTTTGGTTTTGAGGGTTTATGAAATATAATAAAAAAACTTTAGAAACAAATGTAAAGAAGAAAAGTTGATTTATTTCTTTTTATTAGCGATTTCTTCTGGAGCTGCTTCTTCTTTCTTGTCCTCGATTTCAGTTGTAATTTCTTCGATTGGCTTTGGAGGGGGTGTAGTTGCCATTGTCCATCCGATCCATGCGCCTATGAACATGATTGCAACAAAGGCGATGAAGACTGGGATGGTGACTACCCATAACCTGAATGTAATTTCGCTCATTTGTAAGTTAAGTGGGCTAATAATCCAATCAGGTACGAACACTGCAACGATGTAAAATACAGCAACGAGAACGCAGACGAGTAGTATTGCTCCACCTATAGCTTGATCTTTGCTTACCATTTAGTGATTCACCACTTTATAGCCATTGTACTAGCTTAATCCATTTAAAGTTTGTCATGAATTAAATAGTATGTTTGCTTAGGTTGTTCCCATCTCCCAAGTAGAAAGGTACTTTTTCTGTTCATCTGTCAACTCGTCAATGGTTACACCCATACTTTTTAGCTTTAACTCGGCCACTTTTTCGTCAAGTTCTTTTGGCACAGTGTAAACTCTAGTTTCCAGTTTTGTACTTTTAGCAATATACTCTGAACTTAATGCTTGGTTAGCAAATGACATGTCCATAACTTCTGATGGGTGACCTTCTGCAGCACTTAAGTTAACCAACCTGCCTTCAGCAAGCAAGTAAACGTGTCTGCCATCTTTCAGAGTGTATTCTTCCATGTTTGGACGCATCGTGCGTTTAGATACAGCAAGTGCTTCTAATTCAGGAATATTAATTTCAACATTAAAGTGCCCACTGTTACACATGATTGCTCCGTCTTTCATTTTTTGCATGTGTACATTACGGATAACGTTTATGTCGCCTGTGGCTGTAGCAAATATTTCTCCGATAGGTGCTGCTTCAAGCATGGGCATAACTCTGAAACCATCCATAACTGCTTCCAAAGCGCGGGTTGGTTGAACTTCTGTTACTATAACGTTGGCGCCTAAGCCTTTTGCACGCATTGCTATGCCTCTGCTGCACCAGCCGTATCCGCCTACAACAAAGTTTTTGCCAGCTAGCAAAACTGATGTTGCACGAAGAATGCCATCAATTGTGCTTTGCCCTGTTCCGTACCTGTTGTCAAATAGGTATTTTGTGTATGCATCGTTTACGGCAATTATTGGGTATTTGAGGCTTCCATCCTGTTCCATAGCTTTCAGGCGAATTACACCTGTTGATGTCTCTTCGGTTCCGCCTTTGATGTTTTCAATTAGATCCTGACGTTTGCTGTGAAGCATTCCAACCACGTCTGCGCCGTCATCCATTGTTATTGTTGGTTTGAAAGCGAGAACTTTTTCGATGCAATTGTAGTAATCTTCTGTATTTTGTCCTCTCCACGCAAAAACATGAACACCGCTATCTGCTAGCGCTGCGGCTACATCATCTTGGGTTGAAAGCGGGTTAGAGCCACATAATGCCACTTCTGCGCCTCCTGCTATGAGAGTTTTAATCAGAACTGCCGTTTCTTTTGTAACGTGCAAGCATGCTGCCAAGGTTTGTCCTTGTAATGGTTTTTCTTTTTCAAAACGCTCTTTAATTATGTTTAGAACTGGCATGTGTTTTGATGCCCATTCAATTTGTAAATGTCCTTGTGCTGCTAATGATTTGTCTTTTACTTGGAAGTCTTCCATTAAGGTTACACCTTTGATAACTGGTGATACAATTTACATATTTAGTTTTATCCCTTATGCGTGATGCAAGGTTAACATCGGTTTTTTTGTTAAGCTTTAAATGGTTAATTCCTATTTTTTGTTGCATTATACTGGTGACTATTATGAGTGATGCTAACGCTTTGAATCTTTCAAAGGACGCTGTTCTTCAATACATGCGTTCTCTTTATGGCGAAAAAGTTGAGGTCCAAAAGATTTGGCGTCTAGGCGAAACACCTGGAACCACTGCTGACCTCAAAGGTTTTGGTTACGGTTATCCCTACGTTATCGAATTCAAGCATGAAGGCAAAACTCGTCGTGTTGTTTTAGAAACAATGCGTCCAGGCGAAGGATTTGGCCATGACCACTTCTCTGACCGCGCCCAAGTTTTAATCTGGCAAAATTCAGCCTTCAACAAACTGCCCAAACATGTACGTTCTGTTGACGCTGGCTGCTTTGAAGACACCGGTAAACTTATTTCGGTTGGCAGAGGCAAAGAATACTTTATTTTAACAGAATTTATTGAGGGAAAACTTTACCATTTAGACCTTGACCGCATAAAAGAAACAGACGTTCTAAGCGAGCTTGATATGAACCGCTGTATTGCCCTTTCAGACTATCTGGCTGAAATACACAAAACACGTCACAGTTCCGCTGGTTTATACGTTAGGCGAATTCGCGATTTGGTAGGTCATGGTGAATGTATCATGGGGTTGCTTGACAGTTATCCGCGAGAATTTGCTTACGTTGACAAATCTTACTTTATTGATGTTGAGAAAGCCTGTGTTGAATGGCGTTGGAAACTAAAAGAACGGACTCACCGTTTGAGCCAAGTGCACGGCGATTTCCACCCTTGGAACATTCTTTTCAGAGATGGCGTAGATTTTACTGCTCTTGACCGCAGCCGAGGTGAATGGGGTGAACCAGCAGACGACATTGCAGCTTTGACCATAAACTACCTCTTCTATTCTCTTCAAAAATATGGTGAACTAAACGGTGTTTTTGACCGATTGTTTAAGCTTTTCTGGGAAAACTATTTGAAGAAAACACAAGATTCTGAAGTGCTCGAAGTAGTTCAACCGTTCTATGCCTGGAGAAGCCTTGTTGTTGCTTCACCTATATGGTACCCCAACCTAAGTGTTGATGTCCGCGTTAAACTGTTAAACTTTGCACAAAACGTGTTGCAACATGACCGTTTCAACGTGATGGATGTAAACTCTTACTTCTAACCTTTCCTTTTTCAGACATATTACCTGTTAAACATGCACTATTATATATCTACTTAGCAATAACTTGCTTTGATGTGTGCCTCATGGAAAACGATATTGAATTAGCTGAGCTTTTACGTGAAATGGGTTACTCCGAAGCTATTGTAACAAAAATACTTGACTGGTACTTAAACGACCATCCTGAAATAATTGCTTAAACGCTAAAATATAATCAATTTTAATGCTGTCTTGGTGTCTAGATAAAGTCTAGATAAATAGTAAACTTAAACAAGGCTTATCTTTACCATTAACCTGTGGAAAACATCTATGAATGCAACTATGGGCTGGTGTGTTTGGATAACTGGTCTTCCGGGAAGCGGTAAATCCGTGGTCTCCCGAGCCCTAATCGAACTTTTAGAACAAAAAGACATTTCTGTTCAACTATTATCATCAGATGAGTTGCGAAAAACTTTAACTCCAAAACCAACTTACAGCCTTGAAGAACGTGACATCGTTTATGCCACCATGATTTACATAGCTAAACTGCTCACCCAAAACGGCGTAAACGTCCTAATTGATGCCACTGGAAATCTTAGACGTTACCGCGACGACGCACGAGCCCAAATCCCACGTTTCATTGAGGCCTACCTTGAATGTCCAGTAGACGTTTGCATGCGACGCGAAGCTGAACGCAAAGAGACATACAATGCTCCAACACAAATCTACGAAAAAGCACTAAAAAATAAAACATCAAGCACTGTTCCCGGTGTTGGACAACCTTACGAGGAACCATTAAACCCTGATGTATCCGTGAAAAATTTTAGGCTTACTCCTCAAGAATCTGCACAACAAATCCTTGAGGCGATAAATGCCAAAAAGTAAGGGTTATTTTTTGATGTAGTCAAGCACTGTTTTTGCTTGTTCAGCAGATATTTTTCCCTGTTTTTGCAGTGAAGCAACCACTTCAGAAACTTTAGCTAAAGCATGCACATTGTAGCCGGCTTTTTCCAAGTTTTCTTTGCCACCTTGCTCTCGGTTAACTATAACCAGAATGTGCTTAACTTCTGCACCTATCTCTTTGAGAGGTTTTATCCCTTCAATTTTTGATAAACCTTCGCTGACAACATCGTCAACAAAAATGATTTTGTCACCCTCTGTTACATCTGCGCCTGCTATTCTTCCTGTTACTCCATAACCTTTCTCTTCTTTACGTACAATAACGCATGGCATGTTGGTTTTGCAGGCGATGCTTGGCACAATTAAAGCGCCTTTTAGCTCGATTGAAGCAAGCTTATTTAACTGGTCAGTAGTGGTGATTTCGCTGATTTTTTGGGCTGCGACCTCAGCGATTGTGCACAACTCTTTAGGTTTTGAAAGCAGCCTTGCCATGTCAATGTAGTAGGGGCTTATGGCTCCTGACTTGATTTTGAATGAGCCAAATTTAATGCATCCTGACTCGAAAAGTGCATTTGCAACTTTGTCTGTAGCTGAATCCATAATGTTTTTTCCCAACTGACAATAGAACCTGGCAATTTAACCCTTTACTAACTCGACAAAAAAACTCTGACAAAGCTGCTAGAAATAGCCAGATTTTTTAGATGTTACATTTTTTGCAAACGATACCTTTGTGTATGTTGAAGGCTTTAATGATAAGAGATAACTAGGTGTTTGTTATTTGATTTTACTTAGCATTTTGCACCGTTTTTGTTTTTTAACGGTAACGTTTATAACTGTATTTTATATTTGCTAAAGGCGCGAAGCGGAAGTACAATGGGACATCGAAAAGTTCATGCTCCAAGACATGGTTCTCTAGCTTATTTACCTAGGAAACGGGCTAAAAGCCCAGTAGCCAGAATACGCTATTGGCCAGAAATTAAATCAGATTCTCCTAGGCTTTTAGGATTTGCAGCTTACAAAGCTGGTATGACATACATTTTCACGATTGAGGACAAGAAACGTTCACCTCACTTTGGAAAAGAAGTCATGAAAGCAGCAACCATACTAGAAACGCCACCAATCATTATTTGTGGCTTTAAAACATACATGAAAACACCATATGGTCTGCACAATATCAGCGAAGTTTGGATGAAAGATCCACCAGCAATTCTTAACCGTGCATTGGTTCTGCCAGAAAACTTTGACACAGAAGCAATGCTGGAAAAAGTCCAGAAAAACCTCGACCAAACAGAATCAATTCGTGTAGTTACAGCTACCCAACCATCACAAACAAGCCTTTCTAAGAAGAAGCCTGAAATCTCCGAAATCCAAATCGGCGGAGGTAACATCGAGCAACAATTTGAATACGCAAAACAACTTTTAGGCAAAACAGTGACGCCTGAAGAAGTATTCAAAGACGGTCAATACATTGACGTTGCAGGTGTTACAGTCGGCAAAGGCTATCAAGGACCTGTAAAACGTTGGGGTGTTACTAAACTTCAACACAAAGGTCGTAAAACTAAACGTGGCATCGCCACTTTAGGTCCGTGGAATCCACACCACCTCATGTACTCAGTTGCAAGAGCTGGTCAAATGGGTTACCATCAACGAACAGAATTCAATAAACGCATAATGAAAATTGGTAAAGACGGAAAAGAAGTAACCGTTAAAGGTGGCTTCATCCGTTATGGCGAAATTAAAGGGCCTTACATGCTGATAGACGGCAGCGTTCCTGGACCCGAAAAACGTCAATTACGTCTACGTGTTCCTGCACGTCCGCCCACAGAAGCCCCAGAAGCGCCACCACAAGTAAACTATGTGTCATTAGAATCTCCACAAGGAAAGTAAGTGAAACGCTATGGCAGAAAAAACCGCAGAAATCTTTGACCTTCAGGGCAAAGCAACAGGAAAAATTACACTTCCAAGTGTCTTTTCTACACCAGTAAGACCTGACGTAATTAAACGTGCAGTCTTAGCAATTCAGTCAAACCGTTTACAGCCACAAGGCAGAGACCCAATGGCTGGAAAACGCACAACCGCAGAATCACGCGGAACTGGCATGGGCATCGCAAGAGTTCCCCGCATAAAAGGCGGAAGCGGACGCGCATCCTTTGCACCAAGCACAGTTGGCGGAAGACAACCACACCCACCCCGTGCAGAAAAGAAAATAGTGAAAAACATTCCAAAGAAAGAAGCAAAACTTGCATTAACTTCCGCTATCGCAGCAACTGCACAAAAAGAAGTTGTTGCATTACGCGGACACGACGTTGAAAAGGTTGTTCAAATACCTTTAATCGTTGACGATGCAATTGAAAACTTGACTCGCGCAAAAGATGTTGAAGCAGCATTCACAAGCTTAGGCATTCATGACGACCTTGCACGTGTACGCGATAGCCGCAGTATTCGAGCAGGAAAAGGCAAACGTCGAGGACGCAAAATGAAGCAAGCCGTTGGTCCACTCATCGTAGTGTGCGACGGAGTAAACCTTGTTGCAGCAGCAAATAACCTTCCAGGCGTTCAAGTAACAACCGTTTCAAATTTAAACACAGAAATGTTAGCTCCAGGAACACACCCTGGTAGACTGACAGTTTGGACAAACGGTGCTATTGAACAGTTAAACACCCTTTATGGAGAAAACGCATAATGGACAATAACGAAATAATATCTTATCCACTCATGACAGAATCAGCAAGTCTCATGGTGGAAAAAGATAACAAACTAATCTTTGTTGTTAACTTGAAAGCTGGAAAAGCCGAAATCAAAAAAGCAGTCGAAGAACTTTACGAAGTCAAAGTTAGCAAAGTCAACGTGCAAATAACCAACCAAGGCACAAAGAAAGCTTACGTTAAGCTTACTCCAGAATTCAAAGCATCTGATGTAGCAATCAAACTAGGAATACTCTAATAAAATTATAGAAGGCATGACTTATGGGAAAACGAATTCGTGTACAACGCCGTGGACGCGGTGGACAAAACTTCCGGGCTTCAACTCACAAACGTGTTGCCCCAGCGAAGTATCCATTCGTGAAGTCACCCAAAGAAGTTTACGAAATGGTTGTAACTGGAACAATTAACGAACTAGTTCATGACCCCGGACGCGGATCACCACTTTCACAAATCACACTTGAAAACGGTTTAACCTATTACAGCATAGTTCCAGAAGGTGTCTTTTCTGGTCAACAAATCAGTTTAGGCGGAAACGCTTCCGTTGATATCGGCAACATTATGCCTCTTGGAAGAATTACTGAAGGAACTTTAGTGTGCGACCTTGAGCTCCGTCCAGGTGATGGAGGTAAAATGGCACGTTCCTCAGGTGCATATGCAACTGTTGTCGGTCACACACCACAAGGCACAATGATCCGTCTGCCCTCAGGTCGTACAAGATACATCAACGACTTCTGCATGGCAACAATCGGTGTAGTCGCAGCTTCAGGCAGAATGGAAAAACCATTCCTTAAAGCAGGCGATAAATTCCACCTGATGAAAGCTAAAGGTCACAAGTACCCAAGAACTAGCGGTCGTAAAATGGTTCCAGCTGTTCACCCCTATGGTAGCAGCAAACGTAGCGCACGCAGAACAACAACAACTTCACACGGTGCACCTCCAGGACAGAAAGTCGGTTTAATCGCTGCACGCGGACCAGGACAGAAAAAGAAACGCGCAATAAGATAAAAAATAAAGGTAAGAATGAAAAATGCCACTAAAAGAATTTAGCTACCGTGGACACAACCTTCAAAGTCTTGAAGGCATGTCTATGGATGAATTCATCAATTTGCTTCCATCAAGACAAAGAAGAAGCCTACAACGCGGCTTAACACCCGAACAACGCATACTGCTAGAAAAACTACGCGTCGCCAAAGAACAACAAAAGCAAGGCAAAGAAGTAAACCTCAAAACACACGTACGAGACTTAATCATCCTTCCAGAAATGGTTGGTGCAAAAATTGCAGTGCACAATGGCAAAGAATTCGTCGCAATGGAAATTAAGCCAGACATGATCGGTCACTACCTTGGTGAGTTCGCTATAACTAACAAGCCAGTTAGACACGGAACTCCAGGTATCGGTGCATCTCGATCATCAATGTATGTACCGCTAAAGTAAACACCCACATCTTTTCTTTTTTATTTTTTTCAGTTTTTAGTTAGTTTTTTTGATGCTTTTGTATACGGATTGTCTCGATTAGTTTTATTATTCAACATGCTTTGGCTTGATTTTTATTCATTAGCATCTACCCCCTATAGGTTTCTGCATACAACTGCTAATAGGGTTCAAATAGGCTGTTAATAGGTTGGTAAACTCAGTTGTAGTTTTGTCTGTTCCTTAAGGGAACGTTCCTGTTCCTCCGAGACAATTAAATGCTTCCCAACCCCTTTAAAGCATTGCTGATTGGTATGCGTAGAAGCCAAATATTGATGATTGCAGGTGTTTTGGTGGCTCTTTCTTTGGGGTTAGCTTTGGCTTATCCTTTGTTGGCTAATCAGATGCCCACGTTGGAAACTCCAGAGTTGGGTTTAACTGTTGCTTACACTTACATTAGTTCTCCTCTAAATAACTCTGGTTTAACAGGGGTTTGGCGAAACTCTAGCAATGGCTGGCAAGTCAATAATATTATTTTTTCTTATTTGGTTGTAATGAATATTACAAATTATTCCAACGTATCTGTGCAGGTAAATACACTTCAAGTGATGGTTGGACCAAGCATTACGGTTGACCAAGATTCAGGAATGACCTCAGCCCACAATCTACTTGTAAGTGAGTATAGAATGAAAGAGTTTCCTTTGCCTTTTAACGATGTCTGGGCACCAAATGAATCTAAACTAGTTTACTTATCAGGCATGAACGGTGTACCCGATGCTTTTTACAGTGTGGTTAATAGTGGTAGCGTTTGGATTCTTGGTCGAGCGGAAGGTAAAATAGCTTACCAAAACAGTGGTGGCGATAGTGCTTACGACTTAAAGCAGGTACCATTGCAGGTTACAGACGGAAATTACTTATACAATTCATTGTTGACTGACAATCAAATGCTTCGACTATACGGGTTGGAAGCAGAAGTTGTGCCGAGGTATCTGGATTGAGCAGCCAAGAGGACCTGCAAGGAATCGCATTACAACTCTATGTTGCTCTGGTGAATTCCAATAAGCCTCTTGGACCCAGAGAATTAACTCGCCTTGCAGATTTGAGTAGCCCAAGTGTTGCCTACCGCAACCTGCAGAAACTTGAAGAGTTAGGTCTAGTTGAAAAAGACGCTTTCGGCGCATACACGGTCAAGCAGCGACAGACTGTTAAGGGTCACTTCTGGTTAGGTGGACGATTATTTCCCAGAATGATTTTTTATGCCTTCTTTTTTGTTGGACTTCTCAGCGTAGAGGTTGTTCTTGCTGTGGCTAGGTTAATGGTGGGTCAAGTGTTGCCTTACGACTTTATTCTACTCATAATTGTTACCGTTATTGCGCTAACTTTGTTCCTTTTCGAAGGAGCTCTTTCAAAAATAACTTTAACAAAATAAAGACAAATGGCTTTTTCCTAAATTCCATTTTTTGCTTAGTCAAACTTTCTTGACGAAAACGCTTTTTTAACTAAAAAAATTGGTAACATTTGACGAGAAATGAACAAAGTAAGATTTTGCTCCACCGCTACTTTGATGCTTACAGCTACATTAATTCTATCTCTAACCGGTGTTGAATTGGCCAGTGCAAATTATTGCCCGCCGCCTTCTATTGAAATTTTTCAGCCATATTCAGCGGCTGTTTATTCTAATTCTTCTGTGCCACTTATGGTTCGAGTTAATGTTTTAACAGGCGAGTCATGGATTACTTCTATACGTTACAGCATAGACGACGGGGCTCCTGTTAAGCTTACTAATTTAACAAGAGAAGAAACTCTTTGGTACTGGACTGAAACAGTAGGCGTTTTGGCACATGGTGAAGGGTTCAGTACAACAGCCACTATAGAAAACCTTCAGGAAGGTAACCATACACTTACTGTTTATTCACATGCTTCTGACGGAGAAGAAATGTCACGTTCAATCACGTTAATAGTCGATTATGGTTACGTTCCTCCTGAAAA
Organism: Bathyarchaeia archaeon; assembly: GCA_050108115.1. Classification (GTDB taxonomy): domain Archaea; phylum Thermoproteota; class Bathyarchaeia; order Bathyarchaeales; family Bathycorpusculaceae; genus Bathycorpusculum. The sequence goes on from JBNIDP010000001.1 coordinate 1,883,042, forward strand.
CCCGTTCTCGTTACCTAATGGCACCTCAATTTTAACGCCAACTCCAACAGAAACTTTCTCTTCAGTAAACGAAGACAGTTTGCAACCTTTACAAAACTGGTTACCTTTCTTGATCATCGCTTTAATAGTTGGCTCATTTGCAACTGTGCTGTTCTTTAGAAAAAACCCAAATAACTACATGCTCAAATCGGGCAAAGCTAACTAAACAAATAAAAGAAGGAAAAAGTTGTTAGCAGTCAAGGATTTTTTTGACTGTGTCGTTTTCTACTTCATGCGCTAACGGGATGCCTGTAACTTGCTTTGCCAAGATGCTTAGACTCATCAAGTCATCTCTGTTGATGAGGTTCAGGTTCCATTTGCGGTTGCCAGCCATCAACTGTTTCAACCCAACACCGACGCGGTCTGTAAGGTAAGTGTAGACACCTATGCCTTCAAACGGAATTTCACTAAACCTGTTGCCGTATTTTGCTTTTAATTCAGGTGTTGCAATGAAGAATTTGTCTGGAGTGGCTCCGAATTTGTCTTCGAAGCTTTTAGGTAGTTTGCCTTCGGTTGAGAGTTGTTTGAAATAGTTAGATTTCATAGCTGCTGTTATTGGTGAACGCCCCATCAAAACTGCCTTAACTAGTGGTCCTTGACCAAAATTGCTTAATGCTAACGTTTTGAAGATGCTGGTTTCTTCGATAAAGCCGCCTGCCATAACTAAGTCTGGTACGTATTTTCCTTTTTCTTTAAGAATCTGTGCACATTGTAGTACGAGCGTTTGTAGGTAAACTGTGGGTATGCTCATTTCGTCCATCATCGGTACTGGGCTCATGCCTGTTCCGCCGCCTGCGCCGTCAAAGCTTAATGCGTCAATTTTTGCTTCGGAGGCAAACTTTATGGTGTAAGCAACTGCTGATGGACGGTAAGCGCCTGTTTTTAAGAAGACTTTTTTGGCTCCTTGGTTGCGTAGCATGTCAATGTCTTCAAGGAAGTTTTGTTCTTTAGGTATGCCAACTCGGCTGTGGCGTTCAAAAGTGTTAAAGACGCCGTCTTTGAATGCTTGCTGAACTACAGGGTCTTCTGGGTCTGGAATTACGATGTAGCCACGTTTTTTTAGCAAGATGGCTTTTTCGATGTCTTTTAGCCGTACTTCTCCACCGATTGCTTTGGCGCCTTGTCCCCATTTGCGCTCAATAATGTTGACTTCAAGCTTGGACAGTGCATAAGCGTCGATGCCTAAGCGTTGGTCTTCAACGTTCGTTTGGATGATAACATCGCCGTATTTACCATCCCAAAACTTTCGAAAAGAATCAACTCTTCGTTTAAGTTCAGGTGAATGAGTGATTTTTCCATCAGTAAACTGCGCTTGAACATCCATGCCTGCAATGTTTTCTCCCATAGTGACTGAAACGCCTGAAAGTGCTGCACCAATGGCAAGTGCGTCCCAGTTTGCTCTTGCTACTTCGGTTGAACCAAACGCGCCTGTCAAGATGGGTAATTTTAAAGGTATTCCGCCTACAGTTACTTGTGTGTTGACGTTTGGAAAGATTGCTTCTTGTGATGCCTTAGGGATTCCTTGAGCTTCAAAGAGTCCAGCTTGAATGCTGAAATGTGACCAGTCTAAACCAAAATTTTTCTGTGCACCAGCTGTGCTTGTTCCGAATTGGTTTGGTTGCGGGTAAAGGGCTTCTCTTCCTCGGAAGGCTGAGAGACTGATTTCACAAAGGATTGGGCAGTCGTGAATGCAGATGGGGCACATGCCGCTAATTGTGCTTGTGTCTTTTACTCTGGTGTTTGTTCCGCTGGTTGATTTTCCATTTAAGTATGAACCGTTTTTGTGAACTCTTTCGCTCACTTCTTTTTTCTCCTGCTTCGTTTAAGGCTTCTTGAGTTGTTTAGTATTTAATGTTATGCAATAGTTTGTATTCAAAAAAACTTGGTTATTTGGCAGGAATAATACGTTTGTCTATTGGTGCATGTTGTTAAGCAAACAAAAATTGTGCTTGTGTTTTGTATTTTTGTTTTTAAAAGACGCTTGCTCCGCGACATTTTTTCATAAAACAAATGTTTCTCTCCAAAGCTTTTTGTTTTTTATAAAAAACTATGGACAATCATTAAATAGGTTTATATTGGAGTGAACGGACACTATGCAAAAACATTTACATTAAAAAGGGAGAAAACAATGTTAGGCGTCTTTGAGCTATCGCTGTTTATAACGTTCTCAGGTATACTTTCCTTACTATTCGTAGCATTTACAGTTTGGAAAATTCTAAAACACGACGAAGGCACAGACAAAATGAAAGAAATCTCTGCATACATCAGAGAAGGTGCCTCAGCATACCTAAAACGACAATACACAATTATTTCCATTATCGTGGCTGCCCTCACAGTTGCTATAGCCGTCTTTGTAACCCCCATGATGGCAGTATCATACGTTATTGGTGCAGTCTGTTCAGCCGCAACCGGCTTTATCGGCTTAAACATTGCCGTGCGGTCTAACTCACGAACCGCAAACGCGGCAAGAACAAAAGGCCTATCAGCAGCCTTAGACATCGCCTTCAAAGGCGGAAGTGTTCTCAGCTTTGGCATCGTCGGTATCGGTCTTTTGGGTGTAATGGGTGTTTTTGCTTTATTCGGCGGCTTGGACGCAGCTACAGCCCCAACTGTTGTAAACGAAATTATCGGTTTTAGCTTCGGTGCAAGCACTGTCGCATTGTTTGCCCGTGTCGGCGGCGGAATCTTTACCAAAGCAGCAGACATCGGCGCAGACCTTGTAGGAAAAGTTGAAGAACACATTCCTGAAGATGACGCAAGAAACCCAGGTGTAATCGCAGACAACGTCGGCGACAACGTTGGAGACGTTGCAGGCATGGGTGCAGACTTATTCGAATCTTACGTGGGTTCAATCATTGCAACAATGATTCTTGGCGCAATACTTCCAGAATTTCAATCCTCACCTGGCATTCCAAACATGGAATGGGTATTACTACCCTTAGTCATCGCAAGCGTCGGCATTATAACCTCAATAATCACTTCATTCACAGTACGTGGTTCACCAGAAAAAGCATTAACCCGTGCTTCAGTCATCGCAACAATCATTACCGCTGGAGCAACATTCTTTGTACTATCGGGCGTTCTTGGAATAGGCTTGCTTGAAACCCTAACATCAGGAGTATTCATTTCGTTACTAGCAGGTTTAGTTACAGGTGTAATAATTGGTCAAACCTCCAACTACTTCACTTCAGGCAGCTTTAAACCAACAAAAATCACAGCCGCAGCCTCAGAACAAGGACCAGCCTTAACCATCCTTAAAGGCTTCTCAATGGGTCACTACAGCGTAGTTATCCCAATAATAGTCATCGCCATCGCTGAAATGACCTCATTCCTACTCGGAGGCGTCTACGGTGTAGCAATTTCAGCCGTCGGTATGCTCTCAATCATCGGTGTAGTAGTAGCAGCAGACGCTTACGGCCCAATCACTGACAACGCAGCAGGCATAGCCGAACAAGCAAAACTTGACTCCAAAGTAAGAGACATCACAGACAAACTGGACTCAGTCGGCAACACAATGAAATCAATATGCAAAGGCTTCGCAGACGGTTCAGCAGCACTAACTGCAATTGCATTCTTCGTTACCATTACACAACTTCCAGCGTTTGCGGCATACGCAGCAACCATGGGCGGAACTGACGCAGTGCTAAGCTTGCTTAACGCAAGAACCTTTGCAGGTATACTAATCGGTGCAGCAATGCCACCTTTCTTCACTGCAGTGGTCGTCTTAGGCGTAAGCAACGGTGCAGACAGAATGGTCAAAGAAATCCGCAGACAATTCAAACAAATCCCCGGAATCATCGAAGGAACAGCCAAACCCGACTATGCAAGATGCGTTAAAATCACTGCAGACAACGCGACAAAACAACTCATCATCCCCGGTACAGTGGCCATCTTAGCACCTATCGTCGTAGGTATATTACTTGGTCCATCAGCAATGATTGGCATGGTTGCAGGCGCTATCATCACAGGCTTACTGCTTGGCCTCTTCATGGGTAACGTAGGAAACACTTGGGACAACGCAAAGAAATATGTTGAAAGCGGACAATTCGGCGGCAAAGGCAGCCCAGCACACGCAGCAGCAGTCATAGGCGACACAGTCGGCGACCCAATGAAAGACGCAGCAGGACCCGGACAGAACATATTCATCAAACTCATGTCCGTAACAACAATTGTGTTCCTGCCAATCATCATCCAATTTTTCCTCTAAATTGGCTGATGCCCAAAAGTGGCTGTGAAAAACAGCCGCAACTAAATTTTCTTTTTTGTATTTTTCTTGCTGAAAAAAAAATAAGGTTATGTGAGATGCCGCTTTTGCCTGCTTGAAGTACCCTTTAAGGTTGAACTGTCAAAAGGCTGTCTTTTTTGAGGTCTTCTGCCAGTTTTTCGCCTAATTCTGTGAGACAGAAAATTTTGTATTCATTGCGACCTGACCGCGAAAACTCTAGTTTCTCCTCAAAAATTTTTGCATCACATAAAAGTTCCAAGTTGCGTATATCCTTGGAATCGTTAACTACTCCCCCGCTTGAACCTAGCACTGAAATGCAATGGTCCTTACTTTCTATTGCAGACAACAAGTATGTCTTGTAGTTTTTTGACTGTTGTTTTAAGTAGTCAGCAAGATAATTTGCAAACTCGCTGGACATACTTTATTCTATGCTGTTTTGTGGTCTTAAATTTTTCTATTAAAAGATTTGGCTAAAAAATTTATTTAGATAATCAAAATCAAAAGAGTGTTTGTTGTTGCGTGTTTCTTTTAGGTCGTAGGCATTGGGGGCATACGCAGCTAAAGGGCAAATCTTTTGTTGGGCAGGATTCGGCGTATTTGCAGGTGTTACAACCAAAATCAGTGCCGCACACGACACAGGTTTGTGTGAAGGATATTTCTGATTTTAAAATGTCCTGAAGTGCATCACGCAGTTGGTGAATGTTGTTGTAGTTTTTTATGCTGAAAAGCATTTTATCTCGGTCATAATCCAGTCCTAAACGTATAAGCAGAATGAATTTTTCTCTGTCGACGCGTGGAAGCTTAAAGCCCTTCTTGTTTAAAACAACCATCCTTTTGTTTGCTCCTAAAACATTTTCAAGCCCGACAAGAACGTCACTTCTTCAGGCGTAAGCTTTAACCATTCAATTAGTGCGTTGGCTTTCTTCTTTTGTTGAAGCATCAATCTGAGATAAGGTATGAATATCATTTTTGCTTCATACTTACTCACATGGCATTGAGCTCCAATTTTTGCGCAGATACTTGCTAACATTGTGCGTTTTCCTTTGGTCCAGAACAATGTGATAACTCTAATTGGTGGCGAAATAAACTCAAATGGCTTATACGATTCAGGGTTAACTGCTGCAGCTTGGGCTAGATTGTTGTAGACGTATTTTAGTAAGTGCCAGTTTTCTGTTCCGATTCTTCCCCGGAAAACGTCAGCTTGCGAAAGAAAATCATAAGCTTCTGCCAACTCATCTATGTCTGAGTAACGTCTGGGTATGTTGTCGCCGATGGCCATTAGTAAGTCATCATAGTCAACACTTGAACTGCTAAGAAGACTTGAAGCTTCTGCGAGGTTTTTTGCAGAGAAGTAACCCTTCAAGGTGTCATACATGCTAACATCTTTGTTTCGGGTGCCCAGTGCTAATGTATCCTGTAATGTTAGGGTTTTGCCTTCTTCGCTTAACCCCTGCAAGTCATTAATAGCTGACCGCACATCACCACGACTGTTTAAAGCAATTTTTTCAAGCGCTTCAAACTCGTATTTGATATTTTCCTGTTCACAAATCCTCTTAAGAGCCATAATAATTAGTGGAACGCGGACTTGCTGGAACCGAATCAGCAAGCAGACTTTCTTAAGTGGGCGCAATTTCTCAATGTCGGGGTCGTTTGCTGCCATTATTACGGGGGTACGTGCATTTTCAACAATTTTTATGATTGCGCTAACTCCCCCACGGTCTTCGTTGCCTGCGATGCCGTCAACTTCATCCATGAACAGCATGTTACCTTTAACTTCGCTGGAAAACCTGTCTAAACCCACAAACGATGTTGCGGGCGCAGCAATGCGGTTGATGGCTTTTTCTGAACGCGTATCGCTAGCGTTCATTTCAACTATTCTGAATTTGTATTCGTTAGCCGCTGCGTTAACAAGAGTAGTTTTGCCCACGCCTGGGGGACCATAAAGAAGCACCGCTTTTTTGGTGTGATGCTTATTTTCCAACCATTCAACGAACAGGGCTTTCGCTTCTTCGTTGCCTATTACATCTTTAATTGTTGATGGCCGGTACTTCTCGACCCACAGGTCGTTTCTCAACTAGTTTCCCCTTGAATTTTACCCACTTTGGCAAATTGAGCTAAAAGAGCGCTTAACTGGATATCCGTGTTTGCGCCCTGAGTAAGCCGGTAATCGTATTCGCCAAGAATGTTGCTAAGATCGGCTTTCTGTTCAGGTGTTATGTAACTGATTTTAAAGAGTTCACGTTGCATTTGGCGAATAATTTCTGCGCCAGTGAATCCGTAGGTGCCGATGATGTCATACATGATTTTTCTGGCTTCCATGAAATCTCCGTTGATAGCTTTGTTAAGCATAAGCTGGACTTGCTTAGGACTTGCTTCACCGATGACTTGGGAAACAACTTTTTCATCTACTGCCCCGCCTTCCTTGTATGCTGCTGCGGTTTGCAGGGCATTTATAGCGTGGCGTAGGTCGCCTTCGGCGTAGTCTACAATTCTTTCTGCTGCTACAGGTGAAAGGTCAACGTTCTCTTTTTTGGCGATACATTTAAGGTGTTCAATCATCGCTGTTCGGTCAAGACGTGAAAATCGGAAAATGGCGCATCGGCTTTGGATTGGTTCAATTATTTTGCTTGATTGATTGCAGATTAAAATGAATCTTGATGTGCGGCTGCTGGTTTCCATTATGCGTCTAAGTGCAGTCTGGGCGGGGCCAGTCATTTGGTCGCTTTCATCAAGAATAACAAGTGCAAAGGGGACATCACCAAATGCGCCTCGGCTGTAACGTGAAAAATCTTTAACACGTTCTCGGATTGTATCGATGCCTCTTTCGTCTGAAGCATTAAGCTCTAAGGTAAAGTTTCTCCAGTTTTGTATGCCAAACAATTCATGTGCTATGCATAGTGCAGTTGTGGTTTTTCCTGTGCCTGGTATTCCTGCCAGCATTAGGTGTGGCATGGTTTTTGGGTTTCTCATAAAGGCTTTGAGGCTTTCCACGATGTCGTGTTGGTCCACTACGTCATCAAGGATTTTTGGTCGGTATTTTTCTACCCACATGAGTGCTTCTTCATTGGTTGCCATTAATGTAACCTTCCACAATAAGTTACTACAATATCCCAACTAAATTATTAAAGTACTTTCCTAGACCTAAAAATTAGAACAGGCAAAAAATTGCCTGAACTTTACCCGATTTTGCTGCCTTCAGCTATGTCTTTTTCAGGTTGTAAAACCGTAACGTTTCCTTCCTCATCTTCTGCGGCTAGAACCATGCATTGTGATTCGATGCCTGCAAGCATGCGACGTTGAAGATTAAGAAGGAAAACGCATTTTTTGCCGACTAATTCTTCAGGTGTGTAGTATTTGAGGATTCCAGCTACTGCTTGACGTGTTTCTGAACCAAAATCAACCATGAGTTTAACCAGTTTCTTTGACTTCTCAACAGGGGTAGCCTCAAGTATTTTGCCGATTCTTAAGTCCAGTTTCTCAAAATCACTAAACGTAATTTCCGTTGTTTCCTCTGCTGCCATCTCTTTTTTCACTGCATAGCGTTAAGCTGAACTTCAAGATATCATTTTTGCCCCAACTCATCGGCTAAACGGTTACGTTCCTTAGATGCTACCAAGTGTGCTAGTCGTAGCGGCTCAGAAATCCTCCCTTTAGACATGTGCCTGACAATCTGGACTGCAGTTTGCAAAGAAACCATGTGCCCAACGCTAACATACACTGGCTTGGCGCCCTCTTTTGTTTTAACTACTGCACCTATGATTTCTCCTTTGTCTATCAAAACTGTTTCTTTTTCTGTCTCTACAGGTTGCCCGATTAGACGGCTTTTCGCAACCCCGATCGTCGGTTTACCCAGAGCTAATCCTAAGTGGCAAGCAAAACCAAAACGGTACGGATGTGCCAAGCCTTGAGCGTCAACAAGAAAAACGTCTGGACAAACTTGCAACTTGTGAATGACAGCAATGGCTGGTGGGAGCTCTCTAAAAGAAAGCAAAGTGGGGCTATAAGGCATTTTTACTTCACAAACTGCAACTTGTGTTTCTAAGAGCTTCAAAGAGTCATAATTAACGACTGTGGCTACCCCAACTGCCCAGTTGCCAATGTACGCGACGTCTATGCCGCCGACTGCTCGGATTTTTTGGGGTAATTTGTCTTGTTAACTATTTTTTTAGCTAAACAGGCTTGGATTTTACGCGCTCTTTGGACTGAAAAATTGTTTGGTTTCACTTTTTCGCTTTTCTTTTTGGTTTTTTAGCTTTTTCTTTTGGCTCAAAACGTTTAAGGTAGTCCTCAAGCGATTTGCGTCTTACTTCTTGTGTGATGTCGCCTCGTGTTGTTTCAATTATTTTTCTTGCAATATCAGACTTACGCCTTAAGCCTGGTACAAGCATGTAGGCTTCATCAAGTGCGAGAAGTTCGATAAAAATTTCATCCATAATCTGTAAACATTCTTCACCCTTTTTTGCGTCACCTTCCCGTAGTGCATCAAGCGCTAGGCGTCTGTATTCGCCTACAACGTCTGCTAAGCCAAGTGTGAAGTCGATTGAGGGTACATTGATTTCTTTGGATGTAACGAATCTGTTTTCTTTTATGAGAGTGAGAAAAATGTTTGCTTCTGCGTACTCTTGGAGTGCAGCGCTAAACATGCCACCGTAAATGATTTCGGGGTACTGTTTGGCAAGTGTTTGTAGATTGGCGATTTTTTCTGTTGCTTCTTTAACCATTTTTTCGGCTTCAGCCTGTTTTTTTTGGTGCACCAGAAGGATTGCTTGTTTGGATAAGCTTGTTGCTTTGCGCATGTCTTCGTGTGTTTTGTCTCGGATTTTGTCTTTCTGCATCAGGTCTTGTTTTATTTCATCAAGTACTGCTTTAAGGGTGGCCAACAATTTTTCACCTTTAAGAATAGAATAGTTAAAGCGGCTACTTATTTATCCATTTTAAAAATAAGAAAGACTGGAGGTAAACTGTTGCTGACTTTGCTATTCTGGCTGCTCGGGGCCTGTCCATTGTTCAATTACGAGTTTATTGTCTCCTAACGTGAAACTAACTTTTACAAATATTGAGTCAGCGCCTTTGAATGGGAACATGCTGTCCTCAGCAAGGTCTTTAGGAATATAAACTAGGTATTTTCCATCCTTTCTTCTAAACAAGCGTCCTCTTCCTTCGTTTACCACCCAGCGTCACCACCGCTAAATTGAATCAATAGTTTAATTTAGGGTCTAAAATTACTATATAAGTTTATCCTAAACTTACTATTAACAAAATTAAAACCGTAAGGTAAATGTATTGTTTGCATTTTTACAACTAAAATTCTGAAAATTATGCTCGCTTGCTATTTCGGGCAAGTAAAACAACCCGACTATCCACGGACTCGTTAACCACTTCGTATCCAGTTTTCTCTGCTAACTCAGACGCAAACTCTATTACCTCTTTAATTTGGGGCATATTATCAAAACCCAACCTTAAATTGGAAAATCCAATGTGCATATACGCCTTGGCTTCTATAAAGGTTGGGTTAGCCTTTTCAACCAGTTTAGCGTACTCATCAATGTTGCTCATGTTTTGGTTTTTAACAAGAGTCATCCGCAGGGCAGTTCGACATTTGAAGCTTTGAAGTAACTCCAAAGAATCGTTAAGAAACTTCCAAGCGTTAGGCATAAGTGGACGGCAAACTTTTTTGTAGATTTGCTCGTTAGGCGCGCACAGAGAAATATACAGTTGGGTTGGCTCTTGATTTAGTTTTGACAGCCTGCCAGGCAATGTACCGTTGGTTACAAGAAAAACTGTAAAATCTTTTTGACGATAAGTTCTAATTAACTCGCCGATGCTTGGGTAAAGTGTTGGTTCACCAGTTAGACTGATTGCCACGTTTTTAGGTTGATAAGCTTCTGTTAGTTTACGCCAATCAACTCTTGGGTGTCCTTTGTAGCCGCTTAAAATTTTTTCTTGCGCTTTTATGCTTGCTGTTACGATTTCTTCAGGTTGATTCAGCGGGGGCAGTTTCATTTCGTCCCATGTAACCTGCAAGTCACCACTTTGAGCTCGCCAACAAAAAAGACATTGCTGTGTACAGTAGTACAGTGACGGCGTCATTTGGAGGCACTGGTGGCTTTTTATGCCGTAAAATTTTTCTTTGTAGCAGACTCTGCCGTTTACTATTGACTCGTAGAGCCATTTGCAGCGTTTAACTGCTGAATGGTTGCCTATGAGGTGATATTTTTGTTTTTTTAGTGTCTGTACAAGTTGGTCTGGAATAGTTTGTTCCAATACGGCACATTCCAAAGATGAATTGCCATATGATACCCTAACGTGTTTTTATAATGTTTGCTTCTCACATTTTTTTCTGTTGCACTGTAATGGCGTGTTTGTAGTTGGATTACAATAAAGTTTATATTATTTCTAAGGGAAGATAAAAGCTAAGAAATACAAAAAATACTGACGCTTTAGATTTTGAAAGCAACTTGAGGTGTATCTGTTGGCTCAATCAAAAGCTTGTTCACCATCATGCTCGTCTTTTAAGTGTGGCAAAAACGCTGCTTGGTTCAGACGCGACGGTGTCTGGTGTAAAGACGGCGACGAATACTGTAACGTTAAAAAATGCACTTACGCAATGTGCTATAAACGTCGTCTGTTGCCCCAAGGCATTTGCGGAGAAACCGTTAAACGAAAAACCGTTGACCGCGGACCTGAAGACATTTTTGAGGATAAACCACAACCAACAAATGTCCATCTTAAAGGAAAGGCATTGCGCAAACTAAGCCGCCGCAACCGCGACGATGATGATGACGATTTTTACTAAAATTGATTTTTTATTCAAAAAATTGGTTTGCTCGCCGTTTAGAGCGAGTTTCCATGTTTTTATCTTGATTGAACTCTTTTAACGACGGGAGGTTTAACTTTCTTTAAAATGCGGTAACCGCAAATGATACATTTTGTCTCTCCACCACGAAGCTCTAACTCTTCAGATGGAACGCGTGCACCGCAACGCATACATTCATAAACAATTCCTGATTTTTCCATTGGAAACGCCTCTTCCTACAAGAGAAAAGCATTTTACTTTTAAACGTTTCCAATAAACTGAGAAAATAAAATGCGCCAAAGGCTAAAAGCAAGAGTAGACACGGCGGGTTCAGCGAAAGTTTACAATTCTTACGATATTGTAGGCGATATAGCCGTTATCAAAGTGCCAAACAACGATTTGGAAAACGCAAAGAAAGCGGCAAAAGAGATAATGACGCTTTATCCACGCAAAATTAACGCAGTTTTCATGCAAACCAGCGCTGTGCAGGGTGACTTTAGGGTTAGACAACTAACATTTTTAGCCGGAGAAAACCGTACCGTCACGGTTCACAAGGAACATGGATGCCTTTTCAGGGTGGATGTTGAGAAATGCTACATTTCACCAAGGCTTTTGCTTGAGCACCAAAGAATACCCAGTATTGTAACTCAGGGTGAAGTGGTGGTTAACATGTTCTCAGGCGTCGGCTGCTTTTCAATATTAATCGCTAAAGCTTCTGGCTCTAAAGTTTACTCTATTGATGTTAATCCAACGGCGTATGAGTGTATGCAAGAAAACGTGCGTCTTAACAGGGTTATAAACCGCGTGATTCCCCTGTTGGGTGACTCAAAAGAGCTTATCCTTTCTCAACTGCGGGGCGTGGCTGACCGCGTTTTGATGCCTTTGCCCGAGTTAGCACTTGAATATTTGCCGTACGCTTTAATGGCGCTTAAGCCTTCAGGGGGTTGGATTCACTATTTTGATTTTCAGCATGCCACTAAAGGTGAAAATCCAATTGAGAAGACCCGTCAAAAAGTCTCAGAAGCACTGGACAATTTAGGGGCAAGCTACACTCTTGGTTTTTCGCGTGTTATCCGTAGCACTGGTCCTTACTGGTACCAAACTATCATAGATGTTCACGTGTCAGGATTGCCAAGCAAGTTTTAATAGTAAACAAACTTTAACTATACATTGTGACGCTAACATGAAACGTAAATTAATGGAGATTCTCGCTTGTCCAATTGACAAGCATCACCCGCTTGACTTGCTGGTGTTTGAAGAAAAAGACGAAATCGTCGAAGGCGTAATCATTTGTCCAGAATGTCATCGGTGGTACCCAATAAGGGATGAAATCCCCGAAATGCTTCCAGACGAACTGCGCAAAGAAGCTGAAGACTTGCCCTTCCTGAAAAAATGGCAGGAAAAAGTTCCAGAAAACATTGTAAAAGAAGGTAAACCCTTCAACTTGAAGGGCTAAACCAATTTTTAGATTTATTTAGTTATCTAATTTTATTACAGTATTTTTAGCTGAAGACTCCATTGATGCTAATGCAATCTCTAACGCTTTATAGCCGTCTTCACCTGTAATCATTGGGGTTTTCTTTTCAGTTACGCATTCAGCAAAATGTTTAAGCTCTGCTTTAAGCGGCTCTTCAAATGGGATTCTTGGCTGTACAGATTTTTTGGCATTCTCAATCCATAATTCTTGACTGTTATAATCAAGTCGCATAATAGCTTCGCTGCCTGTCACGTTTAAGGAACGAATCTTGTATGGAGTTAACCAGTTGGATTCGATAAAGGCAGTTTTGCCGCTTTCATAAGTAAGCATGATTTGTGCGTAATCCTCAAACTGTCTATGCCGCATGCTGCCCATTTTCGCATAAACACTCACTGGGTCTTCCCCTGAAATAAAACGCATAACATCAATATCATGAATTGCCGTGTCTTTTACTACGCCGACGTCTCCTATTCTTTCGGGCCACTGAGTAACACGTTTTGCTGTTGCTAAGACAAGCTCACCAATTTTTTTGGTTTCTACTGCTTGCTTAATCTGTTGTAGCCCTGGAATAAACCGCATCAAAAAGCCGACGGTTAAGTGCAAGTCGTTTGCTTTGGCGGTGTCAAGCAGTGTTTGAGCCTGTTTTGTGTCAGTAGCCATGGGTTTTTCTACAAGCACGTGTTTGCCTGCGTTTAAGCATTTTAGGGCTTCTTCTGCCAATTTTGTTGACCATGTGCAGACGCTGACGGCTTGGATTTCAGGGTCTTTAAGCATGTCTGTGCTGTCTGTGTACGCTTTTGCCCCGTACTGGTTAGCGATGACTTTGGCACGTTCAGGGTTAACATCACATATGGCCATTAAGTTAGTGTTTTCAAGTTCCTTGTAGTTTCGGGCGTGATTTTTCCCCCAGAAGCCTGTTCCTATAACCGCTACTCCAAGCTTGTTCAAGGTTTATCCATTCCTCTTCCTATTCCACGGTATATGAAGCCTTCTGCTTGCACTTTTTCTGGGTCAGCGATACCTATTAAATCTACAAGTACCGCTGGGCTTTTCATGACCGTTTTTAGCTTTTTGAGGTTTAACCGTTTAAACTGTTCCTGTCCCGTTAAAACTACAAGGCAGTCTGCGCCTTCCATGGTTTCGCTTAAGCTTCTTTTCAAAATTGGTGTTGAATCTGTTGCTTCATTTTTTGCAAGCAACGGGTCATAAAGGGTTATTTTTGCCCCTTTTGTAGTTGCTGATTTAATGTATTCTGCTGTTGCGGTGTTTTGGTTGGCTGTTCCCAGCACGGCAACTCTTGCTCTTCGTAGGCTCTTATCGCAGTTGCGAAGAGCTTCTTGGGTAAGGTTGATTGCGTGTTTAACCATTTCCTCATTAATTTGTCTGCTAAGCATTGGCAACCGCAGTTTAACATTAAGGTTTTCTGCACTTTCAATAAGCAAATAGGTTTCTTTTCGGTTTTCTTCCTCTGCGATAGTGGGGCAAAAACTTGAATCTTCAGAGCTGATTAGTTTTTGAACGTCAAAATAATCCATTCCAGCGTTTTCACAGAAAACCGCCAACTCATTAGCTAAAGCCATGCATGCATCGTGCTGTGCAACTTTAAAGAGTACCGCAAGTTCTGCAAGTTTAACCTGGTTTGTCTGTTGAACTTTAGGAGTTAACGTTTTTAAAACAGTGGCTGCTGCATTCAAACTCTGAGAGTCTGCTGAGGCAATAATCAATTCCAAGTTGTCCAACGATTTTATTGGGTGGGTTTTTGAAAAATGCAGCGGATTATAAGCTAAAAGGAAGTCTTTGCCTTCTTTTAACCCTGAAGTGTTTTCAAGAGTTTCTTTTAGCAAGGTTTCTGTTGAGCCAAAACCTCCAATGCCTACATAAATCAGCAACGCCCCCGGCTTTAAAGCGGCTCCAACCTGTTTACATGCAACTTCCAACTCGGAGGTGTCTGAATTTTTTTGGGTATCCATCCGCACGTTTACAGCTAAAACTATAATGTCGCTTTGAGAAACAGTGTTTTTTCTGACGCTTGATGTGCCCAAGTTGCCAGCGTCAATATGCTTTTTAAGTCGTGCCTCAACTTCTGGGTTTGCACAACAGTTTTTCGCTTTAGTTAAACGTTTTAACAGACTTGGATTCTCGTCGCTACATGTAACTTGGTAGCCTGCCTCTGCAAAAGCTTCCGCATAAAGAATCCCAATTTGCCCACAACCAATAATGCTTACTTCATATTTTGAACGTTTTTCTTTTGAATCTAAATCTTGCATTTGTAAGTTTAACACTGAAGGCATCTTGGGAAATCTCCCTCTCTCTTGTTGTGGGTTTGTGGCCTAAAAAAGGAAAGTTAGATAGTTTGGAGTAGTTCTTTAAGCCTTGAACTGTACTCTTCAACTAGCTTTAATGCTTTTTCTTTATCTTTTGCTTCAGCATACAAACGGAACACTGGCTCGGTACCGCTTGCTCTAATCAAAATAGCGCTTTTATCGTTAAACCAGATTTTTACCCCGTCAATAGTGCTAACATTCTCATTTTTAACTTGCTCGTAAATCTTTGTTTGCAGTGCAGCTTTCTTTTCGTCAGGGCACTCAATTTTACCTTTCTCAATAAAGTACTGCGGTTGTTCAGCGACAAGTTCAGAGAGTTTTTTGCCTGTTTCTGCCATTATTTCTAAAAGAAGCGAAGTGGTCATGGCTCCGTCTCTTACTGCTTGGTGTGGACCGTAAAATATTCCGCCGTTTTCTTCTCCACCTAATTTGGCGTTTACTTCTTTCATGCGTTGTGAAACGGTTACGCTTCCAACTTTAGTCCATTCGATTTTGCCATCGTAAGCGTCTGCGGTGTCTTTAATCAGTGTTGATGAGCTAACTGGAGTAACAACGGTTGCACCCTTGTTTTTTAGAAGGTACTGTTTTAGCACAATGGCAAAGGTTTTGTCGCCCATGTAGATATCGCCGTTTTCGCCTACAAAGATTGACCTGTCAGCGTCACCGTCAAAGGCTACTCCCATGTCTGCGCCTATTGCTTTTACGGTTGCCGCTAAATCGCCAAGGCTTTCAGGGCGTGGCTCAGGCTGTCTACCTGGGAATGTTCCGTCTATGTTTGCGTTTATACTTGTTACTTTGCAACCAAGTTCCCGCATCAGGGGCGGAGCGGTTAATCCTCCAACGCTGTTGGCTGCGTCAATTATTACGTGGTAGTGTTTTTGGGCTATTTTTTCGGTGTTAACATGCGTTTTAATTGCGGCAATGTATTCTTCGTTAACGCCGGGCAATTCCTGAACTTCCCCTAGATTGTCCCATGGTGCAAAGTTGATTTTGTTTTCAAAATAGATTTTTTCTATTTCTTCTTCTTGTTCATGTGATGTTTCTATGCCGTCGCTCCAGATTACTTTGATGCCGTTATATTGGGCTGGGTTATGTGAAGCGGTGATGATGACTCCGCCGTCCATCTTGTGGTTTTTTACGGCAAACTGTAGTGACGGGGTTGGTCCCATTCCAACAAAGTAAACTTTGCAGCCAGTTGCGGTTAAACCTGAAATTACCGCTCGGGCAAGCATTGGACCGCTGGTTCTAGCGTCGTAACCTAAAAGCAGGTTTTTTCTTCCAAAAAAGGTTCCAATAGCTAAACCAACTTTAACTGCCATGTCAGGAGTTAATTCAACATTGGCGAGTCCACGCACGCCGTTTGTTCCAAAAAGTTTTCTTGATGCGCTCATTATAATTAACCTCTTACTTTTTAACAGATGATGTTTCTTTTTAAAATAGTTTCAGATATCTCTTTAGCAGGGCAAACAGCCGAATCCTGGGTTAAGCTAATGTTGTCTTTGATTTTTACTTGGTCAGCTACGATGCAGCCGTTGTTAATTTGAGCGTTTTTACCGATGATTGCGCCTTCGCCTATTACTGCTCCATCGATTATGGTGTTATCGCAGATTTTAGCTTCAGGAAAAATCACTGAATGACTAATTTTTACATTATTTCCTATGGTTACATTTTTTCCTAAAACCGAATAAGGACCGATAACCGTTTTTTCGCCTATAACAACACCTTTGTCTATTGCTATTGGCATCTTAACTTCAACTTTTCTGGGCGCTTTTAACTTGTTAGCCAACGCCAAATTGTCTAGAATAATCTTGTTAGTTAACAGGTACTCTTCAGGTTTGCCGATGTCCATCCATAACCCTTCAACCATGTGCCCAAAAAGTTTGTGTTCTTTTGCAAGTGCAGGAAAGACTTCACGTTCCATTGAGCATTGTTTGCCTTTAGGAATGTACTCGAATACTTTTGGGCTTAAAACATAAACTCCAGCGTTGATTAGGTTAGTTGGCGCTTGTCCTTTGGCTGGTTTTTCGATAAAGTTTTTGATGCAGTTGCCGTTTTCCAGTTCTGCAACTCCGTACCTGCAAGGGTCATCAACTTTGCACAGGGCAATAGTTGCATAAGCGCCAGTTTTAACGTGAGTATCAATTAACTGTTTATAGTTAATATCTGTAAAGATGTCTCCGTTTAAAACAACAAACGGTTCATCATGACCAACTAGCTTTTCTGCATTTTTTATTGGTCCAGCAGTTCCAAGCGGCGTTTTAGGTGGATCAATTGAGTACTTGATTTTTAAGCCGCATTTAGGTGGTTTCTGTTGTTTTATGTGAAACTGAGTTAAAGCGTTAACTGCTAATATGGCTTCGTTTATTTCGTTGGTTGCTAATCCTTCAAAGATCCATTGTAGTAATGGTTTATTCACTATGGGAAATAGTGCTTTAGGTCTGCTGCAGCTTAAAGGTCGTAGCCTTGTTGCAAATCCGCCTGCTAAAATTACTGCCTTCAGAGGTTTCACCTGTAATGAATTACAATAGCAAATGCTTTTTATATAAACAGGTATGGAGCAATTTTATTGAGAAAGCTTTCACCTTAAGGGTTAAACCGCTTGAATCCTTCAAAAATTTAAATGAAAGTTTCTGTCGGGATTTTCAAAAAACTGGTTAAAAAATCAAAAGGATGAGTTGTTTTATTCCCATTCAATTGTTGCAGGCGGCTTATGCGTTATATCGTAAACTACGTGTGTAACCTCTGGAACCTCGTTAGTTATTCTTGTTGAGATCTTTTCCAGTACGTCATAGGGCAGTTTAGCAAAGCTTGCAGTCATGGCTTCACGACTTTCCATAACTCTTACTGCAACCACGTAACCATAAGCGCGTGCATCACCTTTAACGCCTGTAGCTTTAGTGTCCGTAACAACGGCAAAGTATTGCCACAGATTCTCCGCTAAACCTGCTGCCTCAATTTCATCTCTAACAATCTTGTCTGAATGCTTAACAACCCTAACCTTCTCCTCAGTTAACGGGCCGATGATTCTTACTGCTAAACCTGGACCCGGGAACGGTTGCCTATTCACAAGCTCGTTAGGTAAGCCAAGCATTTTTGCGACTTTGCGTACTTCATCTTTGTAAAGGTCGCGGAGAGGTTCAAGGATTTTTTTGAACTCAATTTTTTCAGGCAAACCGGCAACGTTATGATGGCTTTTAATTACGTCACTGTTTTTGCGGAAACCCGATTCGATACGGTCAGGGTAAATGGTCCCTTGAATGAGGTATTGAGCGCCAGATTTGATTGCGTATTCTTCAAACACGCGGATGAATTCTTCACCGATGATTTTGCGTTTTCGTTCAGGGTCAGTTTCACCTTGTAGTTTCTTGATGAATCTTGCTTGGGCATCAGCGACTATAAAGTTAATTTTAAATTTGCTAAACGTTTCCCGTATAGCTTCTGTTTCGCCTTCCCGCATAAAACCGTGGTCAACATACACTGCTGTTAGTTTCTCGTTTAATGCTTTAGCGGCTAAAGCTGTGGCTACGCTTGAGTCGATTCCGCCGCTTAAACCGATAATGGCGCTTCCTTGG
Source organism: Bathyarchaeia archaeon (assembly GCA_050108115.1). Lineage (GTDB taxonomy): Archaea > Thermoproteota > Bathyarchaeia > Bathyarchaeales > Bathycorpusculaceae > Bathycorpusculum. Next base: position 1,901,475 of record JBNIDP010000001.1, read on the forward strand.
CCGACTTCGGTTTTTAGTTCTAGAACCATTTTTTCGATTAAGTCTCCCATTTGCCAGTTAGGTTCGCACTTGCAAACGTTGAAGATAAAGTTGTGTAGCATGCGGGCGCCATTTTCAGTGTGTAGGACTTCTGGATGCCATTGAAGACCGTAGATGGGTTTCTGTTTATGCCTAAAAGCTGCAACAGGGCAGTTGTTTGTGTGAGCTAAAGATTCAAAATCGTCTGGCAGGCTGCAAACGGTGTCACCGTGGCTCATCCATACTTTCTCTTTATTGCTTAATCCTTCAAGTACGCCTACAGGTTTATCTACTGTTACGTAGGCTATACCGTACTCTTTGCATGTTGCCGGTTCAACTTTTCCCTTGGTTATTTTTGCTAAAATTTGGTGACCGTAGCATAAACCCAAAATTGGCAGGTTGACTTCCAAGATTCTGGGGTGAAGTTGAGGCGCGTTTGGTCCATAAACGCTTGATGGACCGCCTGATAGGATTAAGCCTTTGATGTTGAATTTTTCGTTTAAGGCTTTTACTTCTTCAGGTGAAATGTCGTGAGGTACAATTTCGGAGTAGACGCTTTGTTCTCTGATTCTTCTTCCGATTAAGTGGCAGTATTGCCCTCCGAAGTCGAGTACTAGTATGGTGTCAATTTTGGTTTGCATTTTCTCAGTCTCACTATTGGGACTAACCCTGCTAATTTAACGTTACTGTGAATTTTGTCAAACACAACCCCGTTGCCGTGTGACATATTTCTACCGTTCTATTTGATACTCTAAAACTAAACTTTTATAAATATAACCACGTGAATATCAAGAAGTATGTTTGGAAAACCTTGATTTGGCTGGAAAAACGTACAGGGAAGTCTTGGATTTGGACCTAAACGAAACAGACGTAAAAATTCTCAAAAGCCTCTTAGAGGACGCAAGGTTCTCAAGCAGACAAATCGCCAAAAACGTTGGAGTATCCGTCGGCACAGTTTTGTCAAGAATTAAAAAAATGGAAGATGACGGTCTCATAAAAGGTTACTCCGTTACATTGGATCATGAAAAACTTGGTTACCAATTAACCGTTGTAACAGAAATCACTGTGTCCAAAGGAAGGCTGCTTGAGATGGAGCTAGAAATAGCAAAAATTCCCAGCGTCTGCGGAGTCTACGACGTAACAGGTTCAACCGATGCCGTAATCATTGCTAAATTCAAAAGCAGAGAAGACCTTGGCGCCTTTACAAAACGCCTGCTCGCCTTACCATACATTGAGCGAACTAACACGCATGTAGTTTTAACGACGGTAAAAGAAAACTTCCGTCTCCTCTAAACCAACAAAAAAGCTTTTACTTCATCTACTGCTCAGATTTTGCTTGTTTTTTCCGAACAAACATTACTACAATTATAATTATGATTATAGCTGTAACGATTGCTATAATACTGGTAAAGTTTGAGTCAGAACTGCCTTCTATGTTGTTTTGCGTACTTTGTGGGGTTTGAGTGGATTCAGTGGTGGTCTGTGAAGTTGGGGTTGGCTCTAGGCTATTTTGTGGACTGGTTTGCGGGGATTGAGTAGGGCTAGGCGTAGTTTGTGTGGTTGGGGTTGGAGTGGGTTCTGGACTTGGTTGAGGATTTGATTGTAATTGCATTTCGCCATTGTTTGTTACAGTTATGGTTCCACCAGACACTTCAGTGAACTGTCGCCCTTCAGGACCAATGGCAGCTAAGGTTTCAACGCTAACATTTTCGATGAATGACTTATCAAATGTAAGTGTGCCATTTTCTTCATTTAAAATGTTTATGTTTGCTTCGGTTGCTGTTGTTTTTACTTGCCAATTTTTTGTGACTAGATCTTCACGGTTTATTAAGGTTAAAGAACCGCTGGAATTAAAAGTACAATCAATCAGTTCTGATGACTTGGAGCATGAAATGCTTATAGTGCCTGAACCTGATATTGACCCTTTATCGAAAACCCAAGAACCAAAGTTGGACATAACCGTTGATGGTCCAGTTCCAACGTTATTAATTGTACAGTTATACAGATTTAGTTCTTTGGAGTTAAGATAATTTGTTCTTGCAGCGTTATTGTTGAATAAGCAGTTTTCCCATGTGGCATTGTCGGCAATAATATTTAGGTAACTGTATTTTCCATGAGATGACCCTGAAACATCTAAACTGCTGTCGGTAACTAGCAGGTTACCCATGGCAGCGTTAAGTGTTATTGAACCGCCATAATTAACATCAAATGAGGCGTGATGCAGTTGCAATTTGTCACTGCTATAGATGTTAATTTGTCCTGCAGCACCATTTGCTACAAATGTTGATTCAGAAAATGAGGCATCTTTATAGTTTGTTATCCATGTGCCATCATTCTGGTCTTTGACGTACAAGTTATGTGAGTTTAGTGTGCCATTGTTATTTATGTACATGTAGCCTGTGTAAACTTGAATGTTAACATCATTTAGGGTAAGGATGTCTTCGTTTTCTATTGTTGCGTTGGCCCATCCGCTTAATTGAATGTGTGCGTTCTGAAAGGTTAGGTTTCCATTGTTTAAATAATTAATTATAGCACCGTTAGCGTTAAATGTGCATTCTTCCCAAGTTGAGTTATTGGTTTTTACATCTAATTCGCTACATTTTCCGTGTGATGACCCGGAAACATCAAAATGGCTATCTGTAACAACAAGGTTACCTGAAGTAGAATTAATATTAAATGTTCCGCCATAATTTCCATCAAATGTGCTGTTCTGAATTTGAAAATTGCCGCTGTTAGAAAATTCAACTTTACCATATTCGCCGGTTAATTCAAGGATTGTGTTTTGAAAAATAAGTGTTCCATAGTTTTTGATAACTAAATTCGATGAACTGCAGTTAATAAAATTACTAAACTTCAAAAATCCAAAGTTAATGATTTCAACTTTCGGAGCAGAAACTCCATTAGGCTGAACAAATAATTCACCGGCACACTCAACTGTTTCTCCCTCATCAATGGTTAAAGTGCTATCTGAATCTACAACTAAGCGATTCCCTTCATCGGGTAATTCATTCATAACTGTAGCGCTTGTTTGTTCAACTTGACAGTAAAGACTTGTAAATAACAATAAGCAAAGTAATGTTAAGCAAACGATTGCCTTTTTGAACATTTCCCCTTTCTCCTTCAAACAAGAAGGTTGGCGTTAACTTTTTAAATATTTTTGCAGAAAATGTTCAAAAAAATTGTTAAAATAGGGCACTTTTATTCTATTTTTGTTCTTTCGATTCCGCGTTACGTTTTCGCACAAAGAAGATTACGATTATGATAAAGATTATTGCTACAATGATTGCTAAAATGTACGTTAAGCTTAAGCCTTGAGTGCCTTGCAGACTTGATTGTGTTATAGTGCCATTGTTTGTTACGGTAATTGTTCCGCCTGATGCTTCAGTGAATTGTTGGCCTTCAGGACCAATAGCGTTTAAGGTATCAACACTAACATCTTGGATGAATGATTCATCAAAATTGATTGTACCATTTTCACTATTTAAAATGTTAATGTTGGCATTCGAATCTGTAGTTTTTACCTGCCAGTTTTCTACGGTTAATTCATCATTATTAATTAAAGTCAAAGACTTGCTGGAACTAAATGTGCAATCAATCAGTTGTGATGATCTCCAACTTGTTATGCTTATTGTGCCTGAACCTGAAATTGAACCATCCTCAAAAACCATCCCACCGTTGTTAGACAGAATTGTTGATGCACCAGTTCCTTCATTATTTATTGAACAGTTGAATAGCCCAAGTTGACCAGTGTTTAGATAGTTGATTTTTGCGGCGTTATTTTGGATATGGCAGTTTTCCCACATAGCGTCAGCAGCTATAATGTTTACTTCACTGTTTTTCCCATGAGATGCCCCTGAAACGTCAATGCTGCTATCAGTCATAGTCAGGCTACCCGTAGCAGTGTTGACATTAATTGTCCCCCCATAATTGCTATCAAATACGCCATGATAAATTTCCAACACGCTACTGCTGAATACTTCAATTTTTCCATTGGCACCATTTGCTACAAAAGTAGATTCAGAAAATGACGCATCACCATAATTAGATATCCATGTTCCGTCATTTTGGTCTTTGATATACAGGTTTTGTGCATCTAAGGTACCATTATTTTGTATGTACATGTAGCCCGTGTAAACTTGAATGTTTACATCTTGCATTGTTAGGCTGTTTTGGTTTTGAACTGTTACGTTAGCAAAACCGTTCAATTGAAGGCTTGCATCCTCAAATGTTAAAGTTCCATAATTTTTGACATTAAAGTACGCGGCGTTACACTGGATTGCGTTGCTGAATTTCAAGGTTCCATAATTAATAATTTCAATTGTAGGTGTTAGCGTTACTCCAGGCTGAATCTTTAATTCTCCAGCGCATTCAACCGTTTCTCCTTCATTAATTGTTAAAGTGCTGTCAGAATCAATAGTCAAAGTTTCTCCTAAACCCGGCAATTCATTCAAAACTGCGCCGCTTGATTGTCCAACTGTACAGTAAAGGCTGGTACACAACAATAAACCAAGTAATATTAAGCAAATTCTTTCTTTTCTGGGCATTTTAGCCCTCCTTCTTCCAAATAAAAGTTTAGTGTTACTTTTTTTTAAAGTTTTTGCAAAAACAGCTTTGAAAGTTAAAAGTTTATTAAAAAATGTGGTTGTTTAGGTTTTTTCTTTTGTATATTTGAGGTCAGGGCGTGTAATTGTAATTCTTGTACCTGGTGCGACGGGTGAAGTAACCCAAACGTTTCCGCCGATAACTGAATTGTCTCCAATGACTGCGTTTGGACCCAGCAGTGTAGCGCCTGAATAAATAACTATGTTGTTTCCGATTGTTGGGTGGCGTTTCTTTCCTTTTATGATGTGGCCTGTTTCGTCTTTTGGGAAACTGAGTGCGCCTAGGGTTACGCCTTGGTAGATTTTGACGTTGTCGCCGATTTCTGCTGTTTCGCCGATTACTACGCCTGTGCCGTGGTCTATGAAAAAGTTTTTGCCTATTTTTGTTCCTGGGTGAATGTCTATTCCTGTTAGAGAGTGGATGTGTTCACTCATGATTCGTGGAATAAGTGGGACACAGCGTATGTACAATTCGTGAGCTATGCGGTAAGTTGTTATCGCCAATATGCATGGATAACTGAGGATAACTTCGTCTGTACTCACTGCTGCTGGGTCACCATTGTATGCTGCTTCAACGTCTCCGCTAAGTTTGGCACGGATTTCAGGTAATTCTTCAAGAAGCTCTTTTACCACAACTTCTGCACGTTTTTTGCAGATGTCTTGTGGGCATTCAACGATTTTTCGGCAAATGTACTTTAGGCTTTTTTCAACTTCTAATGTTAGTCTTGAATATATTGAGGCTATTTTTGTGCCTAATTGATATTTTATGTTGGCTTTGGTAATTTCAGAATCGCCAAAGTAGCCGGGAAACAGAACCGTAAAGAGGTCGTCTAGCACTTCAATTACGATTTTTTTGGATGGTAAATCTTTGCCTTCAAGATGGTCCATTCCGCCAAAAGTGTGATAGTTAGCCACTATTTTGTCCACTAGGTTGGGTAAGCCGTTTTCAACCCATCTTTCTTCGGTTTGTTCATGATTTTTCATTAGTGTTTCAATTAGTTTGTCTGGGTTCCAGCAATCGTATTCGCCGCTGTTTCTTTGTTTGCATTCTTCGCAGTTTTTAGAGACAGGCTGATTAGCTTTTGGTTCCATGTTTTCTGCTTCCCCGTTTCCTGTTAAGTAAATTAAAGGCTCAATATAAAAAAAGCGTAAACAACAGAAAAACTGTTGATTATTCTTGGAATAATTCTGTGCTTAGATACCTTTCGCCTGTATCGGGCAAAATGGCAACGATAGTTTTATCCTTGTTTTCGGGGCGCTTTGCGATTTCAATAGCCGCAAACATAGCTGCACCCGAAGAAATGCCAACCAGTAAGCCCTCCTTTTGCGCAAGCAGCCTTGCCATTTTAAACGCGTCATCATCTTGGACTTTGAAGACTTCATCAACCAAATCCAGTTTAAGCACGTCTGGAATGAAGCCTGCACCTATTCCTTGGATTTTGTGAGGTCCTTTATTGCCTCCACTTAACACTGGTGAACTTGCTGGCTCAACTGCGACTGCTTTAAAACCTGCTTTTAAAGGTTTAATGTATTGAGCTATGCCTGTTATGGTTCCTCCTGTACCGACGCCTGCAACAACTATGTCTACTTTGCCCTCTGTGTCAGCCCAAATTTCTGGTCCAGTTGTTTCGCGATGGACTTTTGGGTTTGATAAGTTTTTGAATTGTTGAGGCATAAACGAGTCAGGTATGGTCTTGTGGAGTTGTTCGGCTTTTTTTATTGCTCCATCCATTCCTTCTGCGCCAGGGGTTAGGACGAGTTGTGCTCCGTAGGCTTTGAGCAGTTTGCGGCGTTCTATGCTCATGGTTTCAGGCATGGTTAGGATGAGTTTGTAACCTTTTACTGCGGCAACCATGGCTAGGCCGATGCCGGTGTTTCCGCTTGTGGGTTCGATTATGGTTGCTCCTGGTTTGATTAGTCCTTGTTTTTCGGCGTCTTCTATCATGGCGTTGCAGATTCGGTCTTTTATGCTGCCGCCGGGGTTTCTGGCTTCCAGTTTACCCAGTACTGTGGCGTTTAGGTCTTCGGTTAAACGGTTTATTTTTATGAGCGGCGTTTTGCCGATTGTTTCTAGGGCATTGTTGTATATTTTGGTCATTTTGCTCTCTCGCCAAACCATTTTTTATAACAGTGTTATGGGTTTAGTGGGAAATAAACAATACTATCTACCCACAAAAAATAAACACCCTCTGCATGTTATAAATAAATCCTCACAAGAAAAGTTATCAGCGAAGTAAAGCCTTTAAATGTAACAACTAATTTTATATCAGCGCACAACCTCAAATCAGCAACACAATCAACGCGGAGGTCGCCCAGCATGGCCAAAGGCGTAGGACTGAGGCTCCTATCCTGCAGAGGTTCGTGGGTTCAAATCCCACCCTCCGCACCAAAACCATTTTGCCAGCATATTTGGCGTCTATTTGGATGCTATTAGAAACTGTATGCAGAAACCTAAGGGGGGTAGGTTGTAATGGCGCTTTTTTGTGTCATTATTTAGTTACGGCAGGCTTTCTAGAAAAATTAATCCGCAACTGTGTCTCTATTTTTTTGGTGATTGTTATGCCTTTTGTGCAAGTATCTGTTTGGGCTGGAATGAGCCCTGAGAACAAGAAAAAAGTTGTTGAAGGAATAACCAAGATTTTTGAAAGCATTGGTGTTCCAAGTCAAGCGATTCATGTGGCGATTTTGGAGATTCCACAGCAAAATTGGGCAACTGGCGGTAAGCTGCATTCGGAAACGCCTCCTCCAGTTTAGTTCATCAAGTTAACTTTGATTTTTTCTATTTAGTGCTCGCATAGCAAGAAACGCCGTTCCAACAATAAGAAAAGAAATTATTGCAGCTAATCCTAGCCATTGAAGGGTCCAAACAAGTTGGCTTTCATATTTGGGTTGCGGCATGGGAATTGGTTTTGACAGTTCTTCTGGCGGAAAAAGTGTCAATGTGGCTTCTGCCAGTAGCAGGGCTAACAGTACCGCTAGAATTGTTGCTATTAGCATTTTTGTTTTTAAGCCAGCCAATTTTGGGGGTCTCTCAATTTGCCTGTAGTGGCTTTTGCAGTATTTAACCGTATTTTAGTAAGTGACTGTACTATTTTTTGTACACTTTTTTACTGCAACTAGCCTGCTTATTGTCTGGTAATTGAAAAAAAGGGTAGTTCTTAAATTGTTGATTTAATCTAATCATTTGCGCTAGGGGGTAAGTAAGTTTACTGAAGATTCAGCTGATATATTAAAGGGAACAACCCTTGATATTTACCGGTTAATGCTGAAAACAAACAAGCCTCTTGGCATACGGGAAGTTCAACGTACATTAAACCTAAGCAGCCCCTCCGTAGCTCAATATCATTTAGCAAAACTTGAACAAGGCGGTCTTGTAAAAAGAGACTCAGGCAACTTCATGGTAAACCGTGTGTTGCTTGACAGTTTTGTAAAAATCAACCGATTCCTTATCCCCCGTTACCTGTTTTACAGTGTGTTCTCAGCGGTAATCCTAGTTCTGGAGTTAACGCTTCTTAAGCCTACAGTGTTTAGTTCCTACTTTTTCTTTTACGCTTCAGCAACTTTTGTGTTCTTTTTAATTTTCTGTTACGAGACAGTGCGTGTGTGGCTTAAAGGTAACCTGTAACTTGGCAGAAACTGCTTAAGGGCACGGTTTTTGTTTTTAATATTTTAGCTGTTGTGAATCTTTGTTTAACTTTTCAGTTTGAAAATGACTGTTTAATGCATTGTTAACGTTTTTCCATGGTTTTTTTGGTTTCTTTAGGTAAGGGTTAAATGTCAAGGTCGCACATGCATACTTTAATAATCCGTAAAGGTTTGGTTACAGAAATGCAATCTGCTAAATCAGGAAGGGCATTCGTTTCAGTTGACCCCAGCAAATGTATCGGATGTGGACTTTGTGAATTTGCTTGCACCCTAGAGAAAGGTGAGCAGGTTTGGAACCCTATCCGTTCAAGAATCCGTGTTGTTCGTATGGCTCCAATGTTCAATTTTGCCTTATCATGCCGCGGATGCGACGATGCAAGATGCGTAAAATCGTGCCCTGAAAAAGCAATTACTCAATCAGAAACTAACCACCTGCTAATTATTGACGAAAAGAAATGCAAAGGTTGCGACTGGTGTGTTCAAGCTTGCCCACGTGGTGGAATTACCATTCACACTGGCACGGGAAAAGCAATCGCATGCAACCTGTGCGAGGGCGAACCTAAATGTGTTGAAATCTGCCCAGAAGACGCTTTAGAAATCGTAAGTTCTGACGAAGAAGCAGATAAACGCTTTAACGACGCATTAGAAAATCTGCCCGCTGTAACAGAAAAGCTGACGACCCAAATCAAGAACAGGGATTGGAAGCCACTGCTTATCACTTCAGAGGAACGCACACAAAAGATTACTGAGAAGCTTCAAAATTTAAACAAGAAAGCTCTCGAAAAACAACACAAATAACCTTCTTTTCTTAGTGTTTCTTTATTTTGCAGTTTACTGTTGCTTTTCCCCTTCAAAACCTCTCAGCAAGTTGTCAATGTCTGCAGCGTTGTTGTCTCCCACGTAGCCGCCTTCAAACACAAAAAACGTTGACTTACCCAATTTTCCAATCCTTTGACCAATCTGGTAAAAACTTTTTTCATTAAGTGCTAACGATGCTAAATCGCCCAAGTGTGTATCGCAACCAACTGAAACCGCTAACACTTCAAACTTGTCCAAGTCAACCATGCCTAAAGCCTTATCCAATGTGCTCAAGTAAACGTCTTCTCCGCAGTTACCTGGCAACCCGAAATTGATACAGTTCCCCTCAGTTAACGCGCCAGTTCCCGGATAATTAGGGGACTGATGTACTGAAACATACGAGACTTTGGGGTCGCCTTGAAAAACTTCTTGCGTGCCGTTGCCATGGTGACCGTCGATGTCTAAAATTAATGTGGGTTTGTCAAGTTCTTTGACGGCAATAGCTATGTTGTTTAGGTAGCAGAATCCTCGGGTGTAAACTCCCAATGCTGCTCCGTACCTGCCGACATGATGTCCCGGCGGGCGCGTCAAAGAGAAACCGTTAATTTGGGATGCTAAAATGGCGCCGCCAACTGAAAGCCTTGCGAACTCAAAGATGTTGTCATACGCTGGCGTATCGTTGTCTTCAACTAAGCCTTTTTTTAGGTTCCAAATATACTCAACGTCATGTACTGACATTATTTGGTCTTCAGTTGCAGGTTCAGGTTCAACAAGCTCGTAACCTCGAGCATTTAGAATGTCTTTTGCAATTTTGATTCGTTGGGGACCTTCAACATGCCAGGTGCCATAGCCTAAGCATTTGTCTGAATAGACAATCCTTGTTTTCATGGCTCTCTGCCATTAGACAGATAAGCATCGGTTTCACATTTAAAATATAACCATAAAACACTGGTTCCGCAGTCCATAATGGAGAAAAAAAGACTTTGACTCATCAAAACCCGTTTGATTTGTTCCGTCAAGAATGCCGCTCCGCATTAGCACAAGCTACTGCAAAAACATTTCCAGACGCCGTGCCGTCAGCTATTAATTTGAATAAGACTCCCAATATTGAGTTGGGTCAGCTTGCATCTTCAATTAGTTTTGAAATGGCAAAAAAGCTAAGCATGAAGCCCCTTGCGGTTGCAGAAAAGCTGGTTGAATCTATTGACAAGTCAGGTTTTGATTTAATTGAAAAAGTCGCCACTGCTGGTGCAGGTTACATCAATTTTTACATGAATTTTCCCAAATTCTCCAAGCTAACACTTGAGTCAATTAAAGCCCAAAACAAAGGTTACGGCTACGTCAAAACCGAGAACCCCACAAAAATTATTGTGGAACACACCAGCGTTAATCCGTTGCATCCTATCCATATTGGGCAAGCACGAAACCCAATGATAGGTGACACCCTCGCCCGCATCCTAAAACTGCGCGGACACGACGTTTCAACCCATTACTACATTGATGATGTGGGACGCCAATCCAGCGTTGTTGCTTATGGTTACGAGAAACTTGGCAGACCTAAACCAACAGAAAAATCCGACCTTTTTGTTGGCAAAATCTACACAGTCACCTGTTGCATAGTTGAAATTAACAGGCTTAAAAAAGCAAAAGACGCTGCGGTTGATGCTAAATCAGCCGATGACTTAGTCAAAGTGAATAAGGAACTTGACGAATGGACATCCATCGCCGCTGAACTAAGCGAAAAGTATCCTGTTCTCTTTGGGGCGTTGCTGGATCGAATTAGCCAAGATGAAAACCCTGAAGAAGAAATCAACCGCCTCAACCGCCGATATGAAGACGGCGAACCCAACGCTAAACAACTCATCCGAGAAGTCAGCGACTTGTGCCTTGATGGTTTCCGCCAAACTCAAAGCCGTGTCTCAGTAGAGTATGATTCTTGGGATTGGGAAAGTGATTTTGTTTGGAGCGGACAAGTTAACCAAGTTATGGCTAAACTCAAAGCTTCACCGTTCCTTTACTTTGAAAATGGGGTTTGGGAATTTGACGCAAACAAAGTCGCAGACGTTATGCAGCTTAAACCAAAGTTTGGTATGAAAGAAAACCATGAAATTCCGCCTTTAACTTTGATGCGTGCCGACGGAACCACCCTTTACACTACCCGTGACGTAGCATACAGCGTTTGGAAGTTCCAACGTGCAGACAAAGTAATTAACGTCATCGGAATGGAGCAGTCATTGGCGCAGTTGCAGCTTAAAGTGGCGCTTTACGCTTTAGGCTACAGCAAAGAAGCCGAAAACTTTGTTCACTTCGCATATAACTTGGTGTCGCTGCCTGGTTACAAGATGAGCAGCCGCCGCGGACACTATATCACTTTTGACCAAGTTCTTGATGATGCCGTTGAACGTGCATACCAAGAAGTCTGTAAACGTTCACCCATGTTTAGTGAGGAAGAGAAGCGCAGCATCGCCAACTTTGTTGGTATAGGTGCAGTCCGTTACGCGCTTGTTGATGTGGACCCGGGCAAACAGGTCGTGTTCACTTGGGACCGCGTGCTAAACTTTGAAACCAACAGCGCCCCCTACGTGCAGTACACTCACGCAAGAGCCTGCAGCATCCTAAGAAAAGCCACAGAAATCACCGCCGCCCCAGCTTATGAACTGCTCAAAGAAAAGCTTGAACGCGAACTCATCCTGCAAATCGCCAGTTTTCCAGACATGTTCATAGAAGCAACTGAATATCTAAAACCAAGCATGATAGCAGACTACACAAACGCGCTAGCAGACAAGTTTAACACTTTTTACAATGCGTTACCAGTCATTAAGGCTGAAACTCCTGCGCTTAGCAGTGCCCGTTTAGCGTTGACTGACGCAATCCGAACGGTTCTTAGCAACGGTTTGGCGCTGATTGGAGTTGTTGCACCCGAACGCATGTAACCTTCTTTCCTACTGTTTTTCAACATGTTAATGGCGTGTTTTTGAGTCATTAGCACCTTATCCCCCTTAGTGAATTGCAGTCTTAAGGCTGATTTTGACCTACCCCCTATAGGTTTCTGCAATGAGTTTCTAATAGCATCCAAATAGACGCCAAATAGGCTTGCTTATGGCTGTTTTGAAAAGTAAAAGCGAACTGCAAAGACGCCAACGAAGAACACTGACACAACTGACAAGTACGCTGTTGCGACGCCGCTGACCTGCGACATCATCGATTGGATTGCCCAAACTGAAAAAGCTGTCATTGCAACTGCGGAAACTGCTAAGCCTACTTTTTTGGTTTTGCTGTTTGAGGTTTTGATGGTTTGGAGTTGTTGGTGTCTTAGGTTGCGTGTTCCAGTAAGTAGCAGTGGGGCAGAGAAGCACCATGCATAGCCTAAACTGAACAGGGTTGATGTTTCTAAACTGAATTGTCCAGCCATTGGAGCCGAGGTTATGGCAAAAGCTAAGGCGAAAACTGCAAAAAAGGGAACTGCAAAAAAGCGGACAAAGCTGTGAACGGGTTTAATTTCAATTTTAACATGACCTAACGTAACCTTTCACCCTCTCTCTATGTTTTTCTAGGTTTGTTTTTTGGGCTATTTTAGCTTTTATCAATTAATCGGGTAGTTTTGCCTGATTAAACGTGTGTTTGTTAACTGTTTAGCTTTTGCTTGCCTGTTTATGCCTATTTCCACGTTATAGCTGTCCCGCGGCAATAACAAATTTCAAATATTAGGCGTATAATGTAAAACTCGGTGCATACTAATAATGAGTAACGATTCATATTTCCAAAAGAAACTCGAACCAATCAAAGTAACAAAACAGAAACCAATCTCACAGCTTCTTAAAGAAATGGGTAAAACAGCCTACCAAGGCCGAAAACTAGGCGAAGCCGTTGACGTTTGGGAAAACATGATAAAAGAAAAAGACACCGTAATCGCGATGGGCTTTGCCGGTTCAATGAGCACAGCTGGTCAATGGACAATTATCAACTGGCTTATCGAGAACCGATTCATTGACGTGCTTGTTTCAACAGGCGCAAACGTCTCAGAGGACATCGTTGACGCCATGGGATTAGGTTACTATCAAGGCAGCCACATGGCAAATGACGAGCAACTCTTAGCAGACGACGTCAACAGGTACTATGACGTTTACGGCAAAGAAACCGATTACCGCAAAATGGAAGAAGTCGTAACCGACTACGTCATGACCTGCAAAGAAGACTACTACTATACCTCAGCAGAATTCCTCTACGGTTTAGGCAAATACCTTGGAGGCAAAAACATTCCATCAATCACCGCAGCAGCCGCAGCAAACGGCGTTCCAATCTTCAGCCCAGCCATGGTTGACAGCGCATACGGCGAAACCTTCCTTCTAGCTAAGAACCAAGGCCACAACGTCCACATCGACAGCGTCAAAGAATTTGACCAATTCGTAAGCATAGGAACAAAAACCAAAGACGTCGGCGTAGTCTACATCGGCGGAGGCGTCCCCAAAGACCTAACCCAACTAATCGCCATCAGCGTTAGCCCAATGACAGAAGACAAAGGCGTCCAAGGTAGAAAAGGCGGTCTACGCAAGAGCCTACAAGAATACTACTACCCACACAAGTACGCGATTCAGATTACAACTGACTCTCCACAATGGGGAGGCTTAAGTGGCTGCACACTTGAAGAAGCTATCAGCTGGGGCAAAATCAACAGCCAAACCGGCACACGCGCAGTCTGCTACTGCGACGCAACAATCGCATTGCCCCTGATTTGCCACGCCCTTGCTGAACGCGTTCCAGAAAAACGCAAAGCTCCAGACATGAGCTGGATCTTCAAAGACATGCCACAAGCCTAAACAGGCTTTTTTAATTTTTATAAAAACTTGCTATTTTTTACTAAAACGCCCTTTTATTAGCAATGTTTTTAGCTGTAAAGTATACAAATTATTCTACTGAGGCTCAAGAGGTAACATGCCATTAACATCTATAGAAATATGGAATTATCGGAGTATAAAACATACAAAAATAGATCTTAAAAATTATGTGGTACTTGTTGGACAGAATAATTCTGGAAAATCAAATATAATGAATGCGATCGATTTAGTCTTGGGCGATAGGTGGCTAAAATTCAGTGAGGAAGATTTTTTTGATTTTACTCAGGATATTAGGATCATTTGTAATTTTGAAAACCTTAAAACGCCTGAGATTGAAAGAATAATTCCTAACATCAAGAAAAGTTATCATTCTATAGCTGAATACCAAACTCAATTGATTGATACTTCAAAACTATCTTTGACTCTTACTATCACTCCCGATTTTCAGGTTAAAAAATCAATTTTTTATGACGATTTAGAAGCAACTTACGTTTCTCAAGAGTTGAAAGCATCAATAGTTACATCCGTATATATTCCATCAATGCGTGACCCAAAAGAGCTTTTAAAAACTTATGAAAATGCTTTTTTCGGTAAATTGCTTAACAAAATGTATGCCTTGTCCGATTCAGCTAAAAAGGATCTTCTTAACGTTAAATTAACTGATGCCCAAAGTACTTGTGAAGAACTCTTTTCAACATATGAGACTCTGCTGAACGATCTCACTTCTGAAATAATTGATCATTCAGGGATTTCTTTTTCTTTTTTACCAAGTAATCCCAAGGATTTGTATAAAAAACTTGAAATTTTGGTAGATGATGGCATTAAGACAGGTTTAGAACTAAAAGGTTCTGGGATTCAAAGTGTTTTATTAATTTCGCTTTTTACTCTGTACAGTCGTATTAAGGGTGACGGTAACGCTTTATTACTCATAGATGAACCAGAATTATTTTTACACCCGCACGCGAATCGTCACATGGCAAGAATATTGGGCGCAATTAGCCACGAAGGTGCTCAAATAATAATGAGCACACATTCTACCCAATATTTGCTAAATAAGGATGTAACAGAAATCGTCTTAATTAGGAAAAATGTTAGTGGTAATGAGACCTTTATTAAGCAGGTCACATCATTCCCAGATCAGGTAAAATTAAGGAAAGAGCTTAACAACTCCAATTTAGAGCTATTCTTTTCAAATAAAGTTGTGTTGGTGGAAGGTCCCAGTGACAAAATAGTATTGCCGTGTTTTGCGCTGTCTTTCGATCCTAAAAATGATTTCGATAAAAGAAATATTGGTATAATAAACGTAGGTGGAAAAGAAAATTTAGATGTTTTTATCTTGCTCTTGACTGCTTTTAACATCCCTTGGCTAGCTATATGTGACAATGACTTTTCTGACCCTAACCAGACTGGTAGGACTTTAACTAGAATGAATACAACCTTCCACATTGGTTTAGACTTAGAACACGATGACCGAACAACTATTGAAAATAAACTAAAAAACAAAAATATTTTTGTTTTATCTCAGGGCGAAATCGAAAATTATTATTTAAAGAGTTGGTTGGAAAATATTCTCTTTGATAGAATTAAAACATCAGGGATTGATCCTCAAATAATCAACAGAATAATTCCAATGGTTAAGAGTGTCAATACTTCTGCTGAGGCAGATGTAGTAAAAAGAAATTTTGGCACTTTAGGCCTTTCCAGAGGAGACTACGATTACTTAACGGATATTTTAAATGCAAAATGGGGGTTGTCCCTTGTGGACCCGAATAATAAAAAGGCTGGTTCTGAGTTTGAAAGGGTATTTCGTAAATTCGACCTTAAAAAACCTCAAATTGCGATTCGTGTTAGTGACTATATAGCTGTCAGCCAGTTGCCAACATCCATGGGGCAAGAGCTTAAGAATCTAATGACCGAAATTTTTAAGGTTTAAGTGGTTAAGCAAGAAAAATGAGAAAAAAGGGTTTTGCTATTTCTGCCTTTTTTCTTTTGTACTTAATCTTTCTATAAGTGAACTTATCATTATTGGCATTACCATTGTGGCGTCGCCTTCAATCATGATGCGTTTGGCTTTTTCGCTGATTTTTCCCCATGATACTGCTTCGCGTGGTCGTGCCCCGCTGAGGCTTCCATCCCACTCATCTGCCGTGCTAATGTAAACAACGTAGTCTAAGCCGTCTTTGAATTGGTTCCACCAAATCGTGTGATGCTTGCTTATGCCTCCGCCAACGATGAGTGCGCCTGATTTTTTTGCATCAAACACTATGTTGCTTAGGTCTCCTTCGTCTTTTAGTAGGTTTATGCGGAAGTCTTTGTGGTCTTGGCTAAAGAACCAAAGTTGGTAGCCTACGGAACCGTCGGTTATGCCTGGTATGAAGACGGGTATGTCGTTTTTGGCTGCCCAGTACAGGATTGATGTTTCGTCGCAGCAGCGTAAGCCGATTTCGCGGCAGAGTTCAGTTGTGCTGAATTCTTTTTTGCCTTCTTTGTAGAGGGTTTCAAGCATGCCGATGATTTGTTTCTCAATTACAGTGCCGTAACTGTCGTTTGGTACGAGCACGTTGCCTAATCTGTTGACTCCTTCTTGGTGGAGTTTTGAGTCGTTCATTATGAAGCTGCCTTTGTAGTAGTCGCGGTGGCAGCGGGCAACGTCATGGTCAAGTGTGCCGCAGGTGGTTATTATGATGTCGCACATTTTGCGTTTTACCATTTCACGGATGACGCCGCGGGTGCCTGTTGCGCAGATGTCTGCTGGGAAAGAGAGGAATTTGACGCAGCCTTTGCTGTTTATCATGTCTTCCATAATGTTGACGCCTACAGCAAGTTTGCCTGCTGTGAAACCCCATGCTGCATCCATTTGTTCCACGAGTTCGTCAACTGTTAAGTCTTTAGTGAAATTGTAATCTTTTACTGGAATTTTATGTTCGCCTTTTGGCATTTTAAGTGTCTCCTAACACTGCATGCTAGAGAAAACTGAAGATAAATAGGTAGCGAAAGAAAGTTGGGGCTACTGTGCTAAGTAGTTGATGATTTTTTTGTAAATGTCTTTGTCAACTGAGTCTTCGTAGCCTGCGTAGATGCTGGGGTTATCGTTAACTTCTACAACTACGTAGTCGCCGTTGACTTCCTTTAAGTCCACACCGTAAAGACCTTTACCGACTACGCTGCAGGCTTTAAGTGCAACTTCAAGCAGCCGTGGAGGCGCAGTCTGTTTATCAAGAGCTTCGGTTCTTCCCCAAACAACCGTTGGCTTACCCCGTAGCTTTGCGCCATGCTTCCATTTACCTTTAGGAATCATATATTTACACACATAGAGAACTTCGTTGCCAAGTACGCCGACTCTCCAGTCAAACGCTGTAGGCGTAAACTTTTGAATCGCCAAAACGTCAGATTTCTTGAAGAACCGTTTTGCGACGTCGCGGAAGCTGGTTTCGCATGCAACTTTTTCTACGTAACGGCTAAAGCTTGTGTAAGGTGCTTTGATGACGACGGGTTTGCCTAGTTTATCAAAGATTTCGTTGATGCGTTTGTGGTGCAGTTCTTCTTTGTTTAGAAACATTGTAGGGATGCGTGGTACATCGTATTTTTCGAATAATTCGTATTGGTGGATTTTGTTTGCGCAGATTTGAATCGAGTCAGGGTCATCGATAACTTTTAAGCCGAGTTCTTGGGCGGTTTTTGAGACGATATAGGCTGTGAATAAGGGGTCTGTGGTTGCTCGGATAAAGATGGCGTTGTATTTGGGGATTTCCGCTATGTCTTCTCGGAAAAGGAAACTGAATTGGTTTCCTGTTTGTTCTGCAGCGGTTTTAAAGTTTTGAAGGGCACCTTGTTCTCTGGGGTCAGAGAAATTATATTTTTCAACAAAACATGCGATCCTAGACACCGACGTGTTCACCTTGCTGTGAAAACAGCATAATCTCCTTTGAGATCAATTCTAAATCACCATTTGCTAACTCTTTTTGTTTTACTGGCTGTAAACCATTAAGGTATGCTTTGCCATCCACTTTTTGAATGTGCAGTTTACATACGGGAATTTTGAAAAGTGCGTAAACTTTTTCTGCAATAGCTTGTATTTCAGAATCGCCGTCTGGGCATTTTCCGAAAAACGATTTCACTGTAACCATTTGACCTTTAAGTGGCATAGCACAAACGTCAAACTTGTAGTTCATGCCTAAACTTTTCATTGCACGGTACAAGCCGCTTTTGTTGTTTGCCACTTCAAAGCCGTCATAAATAAACGGGTTAACTGCAAAGAGCACCACAGGCAATCCAATGTCAGAAATAATTTTTTTCACGCAATCCGTTACGATGAACGGTAAGGTGTCTATGCCTGCTTTTGTTGCTCTAAGTAGTAGGATGGGGGTTCTGCTTGTGTCGATAATGTTTTTGCTTGATGGAATTACTTGATTTCCTAAGACTTCTGCGTGTAGAGAAACGTAATATCCCGTTTTTAGGTAGCGATAATCGTTGTTGATGTTGACGATGAAGCCTCTAGAGGATGAATCAAGGAACTCTGAGGGCCTCACTGTTTTCAACCCATCTGTAAGGTTGATGCTAGAGACGACCAACACCCATAGGACACCAGTATATACTGAAAAGGCGTGTTGGAGCCATATTTAAGATTACCTATTGACAAAATTAGGAATTATAGTTGGTCATTGAAGAAAGAGCATACTTGACAAGTTGTGCAAAAACCTTTTTGACCTTTGACATTGTTAATGAAAAATGTCTTATAAGTCTAATTTTTCGCTAACAACTTTTTTATGCACCTTACCGTTAATCTGTACCATACTTATGAGCTTTGAAATACAAATTATAACAGACCTAAGTGTACTTCTAGTAATTTCTGCAGTTGTAGCTCTAATATTTTACAAACTTAAACAACCCATCGTGATTGGGTATCTTATTGCCGGCATAATAATTGGTCCCTACACGCCGCCTTTTAGCTTGGTTTCTCACGTTGAAATCCTAAACGTTTTTGCCGAGATAGGTGTCATACTGCTGCTGTTCACAATCGGGCTAGAGTTTCCCATAAGTAAACTACGGTCAATAGGCCGAGTTGTCATCGGTGTTTCCGCTATCGAAATTTCTTTAATGCTAATCGTAAGCTGGATACTTGGAAACGCTTTAGGCTGGTCCTTCTACGACACGCTATTTCTTGGTGCAGCCCTTGCCAGTAGCAGCACAACCATAATTTCCAAAGTACTAAGTGACATGGGAAAAATCAAAGAAACCCCCTCAATAATTATGCTTGGCATCCTTGTGGTTGAAGACATAACAGTTGTCGTCATGCTTGCTATGTTTCAAAACGTTGCCATCGCTAACACTTTCTCGTTAACTTCCTCGCTTGTTTTACTTCTAAAACTGGTCGCATTCATTGGAGGCACACTGTTAATCGGCAGCATGCTTGTCCCCAAAGTTATAGACCGCATAGCAAAAATCGGCAACAACGAACTACTTTACATCCTAATGCTTGGCATCTGCTTTGCATTCTCTATCATGGCAAACCAGCTTGGCTTTTCAGCCGCAATAGGCGCTTTCCTAATCGGCGTCGTTGTAGCTAAGGCTCGTTGCCGAGAACAAATCAACCGCGAAATAGAACCCTTGCAATACATTTTCGGCGCCATCTTCTTTGTCTCCATGGGTGCCTTAATGGATGTTAATCAAATCAGCGTTTACTGGCTTCCAGCGTTACTGGTTACTTTTGCTGTTCTTGGTACCAAACTTGTCACTTGTGGTCTTGGCACGCGCCTGTTTGGGTACGATAACAAAACGTCGCTTCGTGTGGGTTTGGGCATGGCTCAAATTGGCGAGTTCGCATTCATAGTAGTCAAAGCAGGACAAGACCTTGGAGTAATCAGTGATTTCTTGCTGCCAATTGTAGCAGTCGCAACCATAATTACTTCATTTGCAACGCCATACCTTATAAAGTTCGCATTTAAACCCCGAGGACCTGAAATCACTGCAAAAACAGTTACAGCAAAAGCGTTAGAGCAAGTTTAAAACAAACTTTTTCTATTTACTTTTATCTGCAAATCTTTGCATGAGATGAAAATTACGTATAAACCTCTTGAAGTCCTTGGACCTGAGCATGAATACTCAATAGTTAACCAAAACCTACAAGCCCTGCCAATCAGCGACAAAATCATCAAACAATACTGCGGAAAAATCATCAACTTTATCGAACTGCCCAAATTCACTTTCGGCAAAGAAATGCAACTACACGTTATGGAAATCAAAGCCAACACACCCTTCCATTTACCCCTTGATTTTGAGGAAACCATGCAAAACGCTGTGTCAACCCTAAACGGTATACTTCAAAACCAAAAAGCCTGCCTGCTGGGCACAGGAATGCACCCACTGCTCAAACTTGAAGACACAGCCATCTGGCCACATTATCACAGAAAAATCTATCAAGAGTACGGAAAAATCTTCAACCTAAAACAGCATGGGTGGCTAAACATCCAAAGCTTCCACCTAAATTTGCCCTTCCAAACAGAAGCTGACGCAGTAAAAATGCATAATCACCTTGCAAACATGTGTGCATACTTGCCGGCGGTTGCTGCTTCTTCACCGATTTTTGAAGGCAAAGAAGGCGTAGATGTGGATAACCGTTTGAGTTTTTACAAGGTTAACCAACGTGAGGTTCCAAAAGTAACTGGAGGCGTTATCCCCGAGTACACTTCAACACTTAGCCAGTATAAACGGGACGTTATCGAAGGGTATTCCAAGGATTTGGCTGCTGCTGGCGCCTCAAAAACATTGTTGCATCGTGAATGGGTTAACTCGCGTGGCGTAATTTTCCGTTTTGACCGCTCCGCCCTTGAAGTGCGCGTAATGGATGAGCAAGAATGCATAAAATCCGACGTGGCATTAGCCTGTTTTGTTCGTGCTGCACTTAGGGGATTGCTTGATTCTGACGTTGCATTGTTGCCTCGCGAGGTGTTGCTTAAGGATTTTGACGCCGTTATTCATGATGGGCTTAACGCCAAGGTTTCAGGTGGTCAAACGGCACGGCAAGTCTGTCAGAGTTACCTCAAGTTAGCTGAGAAATATGCCGACAAAGATGAACAGAAATATTTGTGGTTGGTTAAACGCCGCATCCAAGAAGGCAGCCTCTCAGATGTCATCCGTAAAAACGTGCGCCTTGAAGCAGAAAAGTCTGATTTCCATCAAGCAATATGCAGTGTATATTCAAGGCTTATTAAGTGCCTAAGCACTAATGAACCCTACTTCTAAAATAGGTCAGGCAGAAAAAAGTTTGACAGAAGACAATAATGGAAAAACATGCAGCTTTGACGTGTGTGGTACATGCAAGTTTATCTGTTGCCAAGACGCAAAGCCGCCCTTATCTGAAAACCGTAAAAAAATCTTAAAAGAATATATTAAAAAAGAGAAAATCCCAGTTGAAGAGCCGTTTATGTGTGAAGGGTACTCTTATCCAGCAATTGACGAAACCAAGCTTTGCAAACTTTTCAATAATCAAACTCGCCGTTGTTCAGTGCATCCAGTTAAACCTGAAACCTGTCGCGCTGGTCCAGTAACGTGGGACATCAACTTTAACACTAAACAACTTGAGTATTACCTTAAACTGGAAAAAATTTGTCCTTTAGCTGGCGTTTTATACAAAAATCCTTCAGTGCTTGCTGAACATTTAGATGTAGCTAAGGTTGAAATTAGGCGGCTTGTTGAAGACTTGTCAGCGGATGAACTGAAAGTGATAGTCAAGATTCCTGAGCCTGACACGTTTAAAATCTGTGAGGAAAACCTTTCAGCTTCAGTAATTAAAAAGTTGGGTTTGAACTAGCTTCCGTTTTAGAGGAAGCCTGCTTCTTTTAGTTTTAAAGCTGTTGTAATGTCACCTTTAAAGTCGATTTTGCCGCTAAAAAACGCTCTTTCCGCGCTCAATTTACCGTTAACTAAATCTAGAAAATCATTTGCAGAAGTTTTCAAAGTTAATGTCGGCTCTGGAATTGTTCCTTGAATCGCCTGAATTTTTTGGTCCTTTAACGTTATTGCCCAATTGCTTGGGTTGTTTCCTGTTAAATTTATTTGAACTGTAACGTCTATGCCTTTGGCTTTTTCTGGTTTAAATCTGTCCTGAAGTGCTGTTTCAAAAAACTCTTGGGGGGTTTTAGACTCCATAATGTTTTTCCTCAAATAATTCCGGTTTATCTTTCTGTTTTTGTTATTTTTGAATGTATTGTATATTTATCGGAACATGTCTTTCTCTTTTGGTCTTGTTAACTCGGTTGCTGAAACGTTTTCCGCAGTTTGATATGCCGTGTATCCCCGAATTATTGCTGCTGGTATGCCTTCGCTGGCTTGACCAATTACAAGCTCAGCAGCTGAGGCCAATTCGTCAGCAATAGCTGTTTGCTTAATTCGCAAAGTGTAACCAAACAGGTCTTTTTCTCCGCGTCTATCTCGGATGGGTTTTATTCCTGCAACACCAATTGCCACGTTAATCTCTCCCATCCTAAATGGTCTACCATGAGTATCTGAAACAATAACAGCTACATCAACACCTGTTAACCGTTTGATTTCTGTTCGAATGTTTAGTGCTGAAGCGTTGGGGTCCTTAGGTAGGGGCACAACGTTTCTTTCTCCTAAAACGTTTGAACGGTCAACCCCTGAATTTGCGCTTATGGTTCCGCTATTGGTTTCTGTAATTATGCTGTTTGAACCTATTCTGACGATTTCTTTTGCTTCTTGCAATATCACTTCGACCAGGGCTGGGTCCTTATTTGTTTGTTTAGCAATTTCAAGCGCCCTTTCCGACGGTTTTACTTCGTCAAGGTTGACTACGTTTCCTTCAGATTTAGAAACAAACACGTGAGTAACAACTATGATGTCTCTTTCTTGAAGCGGTGTGCCCTGCTTTTTTGTGGCTTCCACTATTAGTTGGCCGATGTTGTCTCCTTTTTTGCTTAACGGCAAGCCCTCTATAGCAATTACTTGAACGGGATTCATCAGTAAACTTACCTGCTGTTTACTTTGCTAAATTATAACCACAACTTAAGTGTATCTCGTCAAGAAAAACAAAAAACGCTAAAACACAAGCTGTTTAAAATACAAAAAAGAAAGGAGACGAAAAACGTCTCAGATTTGAGATTTGGTTATTGTGTGCGGAATTTTTGAAGTTTCTGAAGCATCATTTTGTCGCCTTCAGCGTCACCAGCGCATGTTGCGATGATGCCGTCAACTAAGCCGACAAGTTTTTCTGCTTTTGCTTCAACTTCTTCCATTGTGGCTGTTACTGGCCAACCGATTACTTTGACGATTTCTTTGTTCTTTTCTGTGCCTACTAGGAAGTATGCGAACAGTGGCTTGTTGAGTTTCTTGCATTCTGCTGAAACTGCTTTTAGCTGTTCTAGTGAGCTGTCATCTAATCTCATGAAGTAAACGAAGTCCCATGGTTGGCGGACACGTTCTAATGTGGATTCTACTGATTGCCTTGCTGATAGTAAGCAGCCTAGTGGTAGTTTCTTTGTTTTAACGTCATTGCGTATGAAGTCTCTTGCGGCTTCTGATGATGGAAGCATCTTGATTGCTTCACCATAGTGTGGCTTGTCACCCATGGTTACTGCTAAACCGTCAAGGCCAATAACGTCTGAAGCTAATGCTAAGCCTCCAACTTCAACTGGTCCTTTATAGTGTAGAATGAAGATTGGGCAGACATATTTGTCTGGGTACTTGTTTTTGAGGAGGCAGCTTACGACAACACCGCTTGGAGCTGGGAAACCAGCTGCGCTGTCGGTAACGTTCCATCCATCAACTAAATCTTTTAGTTCATCAGCAAGCTTTAGGAATTTGCGTGTAGGAACAAACTCATTTAGGATTTTCATGGAGAGATTCCTCTTTGGTAAGAGAGGGAGAGGTCAGGGTTAAAAAACTTTTGCGTTAGTCACTTGGGCTGTAGAGTTGACGCTTTTTTCTAAAAAACAGTTTGATTAAAAGTTGTTATTTTCGTCTTTTTTATGTCAAAACCGCTTTTTGTGCTCTTTGCGCTTTAAATTTAGAAAGTTTAACGATTTCCTCAAGGTTCACATCAGCCCTAACAGCATCCAATCCTTTAACCAACTCTTCACCTTTAACCGAACGCACAATAACCGTAGAGAAGCCTGCTGGACTGCCAACTGAACCAACTGAAACATCAGCAAACTGTGCAGTAAAATCTCCACAAAAATGGCACCCTTTATCAGCGGCTTGGTCAAGGTCACGGACTTTACAGCAGAACTCTTGTCCATCAACATACGCGCAAAATTTGCCCTTGCGAATTTGTGTCCGTTCAGCCCTGTCTAAATCAACATTTAACAGCCGTCTAATTTCCTCTTTCAACTTGACAGCATCAAAAGCTTCAAAACAAAACAATCCAACAATGGTAATTTCCAAGTCGGGAAACTGTTGCTTCAAGTTTTCCGCGATTTTTCTGGCTGCTTTGGCTTGGCATGGTGTACAGGTGAGCGCAATTTTTCTTTTTCCTTGCTCTGCAAGCTCACGAAACTTCAGCAGTATGTTGATTTTAAGATACTTGGTTCCTTTTGCCTCAAGAACTTCGTCTGGATTTTGGCAGGCAACGGCTTGAGCGTTGTATCCTTGGGTACGTTTTACAACTATGGCCGCGTCAAATATGCCTTCTTTTAATCCTCTACTTAGAAGTGATGTGACTACTCCACCGTCTTGACCTTCTATTGTTGTTTTGGCAGAAAAAATGCTACCGTAAACTCCAATGTCCTGGTCTTTTGAACCCTTGAAACCCTCTTGTTCCAGCATTTTTTTGTCGTCGCCTGCGTTTTCAACCATTTTAATTCACCCATTTTAAAAGTGTTCTTACTCTAAAAAGTTTGAGCCCAAAAAATAGTCGCGGATTATCCAAACAGCTAAAAGCCTAAAGGTATCTTGTTAAACTGTTACTTGCAAGGTTGTAGGTAGCATGCAGCAAGATACATCGGCAAAAAAGGCTAAAATTAAATACACTCACGGGAACCAAGCAATTCTGGAAGAGATAAAAGCGTTATGGGAAGGGCTAAATGAGCATAACTTGTTGCTTTCTCCATATTTCAAACAGCATTATCAAACCTTCACTTTTGAAGTGCGCAAAGCTGATTTGCAGAAAAAAGCCAGTGAAACTCAAATGCGTATTGACCTTGCCACTGATAAAGCAACAACTCAGCATGTGGGATACATTGTGAGCAGTATAAATAAAGAAAAAACTGGTGAAATAGACTCAATTTTTGTTAACCCTTCTTATCGCGGTTTTGGTGTTGGTGATGCGTTAATGAAGCGGGCATTGGTTTGGATGGACAAAAAGGGGGTTATGGCAAAAATTGTTGAAATTAGTGTAGGTAATGAGCAGGCATTTGGGTTTTATAGTCGTTACGGGTTTTATCCACGGAAAACTTTGCTTAAACAGGTTAAAGAATGTTAATTGTTTAAAATAAAAATAGAAAATGTTTGGGTTTAGGTTTTATTTTAGTTCGTTGGTTTCTTTTTTGCTTGTTTAGCGTCGAAGGCTTGTTTTGCTTTGTTTGTTTGGGAATGCTTAAATACCAGATTATAGTGTTACTTTTATATAAAAAGGTGTTACTGAAATGGAAAAAGCGTGCAAAACAGCTGCCTGTAAAGCCCCAAACACCATACACCCCATGCCCCAAATGTTTGGCCCCTTCGCATGCAACCTCTCCCAGTTTCTCAATGCTAACCATGGCAGCACAAGAAAAGAAAAACACACCTTTTTAATCTTGCAACACGGCTGAAATGGAAATTTTTCCTCCTAGAAGCCAACATTTTCTGGTGGTCAAATGAATGGTGGTTTCAATCCTTTCAGCCGTCCTTGCAGGATATTTTAGTATCGCAGATGCTAAAACTACCGCTTGGTCAACAAACAATAGCTATGCTACTGTTTTCCTTCGTTGTTATACATTGAATACTTGTTTTTCTCAAGGAAATGTAAATTAATTCGCCAAAAACAATTCTTTTGCAGTGACTTGTTATGAAGGTTGCAGTTTCTGGTAAAGGTGGAGTAGGCAAAACCCTGCTTGCTGGAGGATTAGCTTGTGGGTTTGCTGAACGGAAATATAAAACAATAGCAATCGATGCTGATTCTTCTCCCAACTTGGCTTTGACTTTAGGTTTGACGGCGGAAGAAGCACGTAAAATTAAACCTATTTCTGAAAACAAAGAACTCGTAGAGTCAAAAACAGATTCAGGCTATAACGGCATTTACAACCTAAATTTTAGAGTTGACGATATCGTAAAAGAGTACTCGGTTCCTACCCCACTTGGCGTAAATTTGATTGTTATGGGTACCGTTCATTCAATGGGCGCAGGTTGCATGTGCGCTCCAACAGCTGTCATTCGTGCATTACTTAGGTACCTTGTGGTTGAAACTGACGAAGCAATAGTGCTAGACCTTGAAGCTGGCGTAGAACACATCGGTAGAGGCACAGCAAGACAAGTCGATGTGCTTTTAATTGTTGCAGACTCTAATATGAAATCTTTAGAAATTGCAAAACACATTCATGACATGGCTTCAGAAGCTGGAATGAAACAGCTTTACCTCGTAGGCAACCGTGTAATGAACGACGCGCAAAAAGCCGCTATCCAAAGTTTTGCAGACAAAAACGGTTTACAAGTGCTTGCTTTCATTCCTTTCGACACTAACATAACAGATTCCGACATGCTTGGCAAAACCCCGCTGCTAAACAAGGAAATTCCTTCAGTAAAAACCATAGATAATATATGCGAGCTTCTGCTTAAGAAAACAGAATCAACAGCTTAAGGAGACAATTTTAAAAATGAAAACTTTAGTCACAGTTGGCCGTGGCGGTACAGGAAAATCAAGCTTTACTGCATTAATGACCAAATGCTTCATAGACGCCGGAAAATCACCTATACTGCTTGTTGACGCTGACCCTGACCAAAACCTAGCCGAAATGGTTGGAATTGACTTAAAAGAAGCTGGAAAATCAACAATTGCTGACTTAGTAGTTAGCACATTTATTGAAGGCGGAGGCACTACAGTCGGTGTCCCTCCAGCACAACGCATTGAAAGTCGCATATGGGAAAACGGGCTTTATGAAGGTCAACATTTCGATTTCCTAGGTGTTGGAACAAAATGGATTGAAGGCTGCTACTGCATGCCAAACACTGCATTAAAAGGCGCCTTGGAATCTTTAACAAAAAACTATGAGTATGTGCTTATTGACTCTCCAGCTGGCCTGGAAAATTTGAATCGCCGCATCACTTCAAAAGTAGATGACATTTTCGACATCTTGGATCATTCAAAGAAATCCCAAGACCACGTGCGAAGGGCTGTGAGGATAATTAAAGAAGTTGACATGCAATACCAGAACTTCTACATCCTTGGGGGTTACCGTTTCCCAAATGAATTGGGCAAACAAGCTGAAGCTGACTTAAACTTTAAATATCTAGGTAAAATTGCGCAGGATCCGCATTTAGACGATTATGTGCTTAACGGTAAATCTTTGATTGATTTGCCAAGCGATAACCCGGCATATCTTTCAGTTAAAAAAATGCTAGAAAGCCTTAATTACCTTTAGAAAATTTAGTTTACACTATTTTTTATTATTTTTTTATTTCTATTATCGCACGTGATTTTTATACAAACAATCCCCAAAAGTTTAAAAACATTGTTCGCTGGGTAGTTATCCAAACCTTTACAGAGGTTAGAATTTGACCACCAAAAACGTTCGTGTAAAAATTGACGAAATGAAAACTAGTAGTGGCCTTGTGAAAAACCTTGAGTTATCCATTGGCAAAGTTGTTACTGACAATTGGGATGAACCCATGGGTCCTACCCCCATGCCCCATATTAGCACACTTCGCGATTGGGACTTGACGTTACTTAACAAATACAAGCCCTTCTACATGCCAGATTGTGATTTATGCTGTCTTTGTACTTACGGTAAATGTGACTTAACAGCTGGAAAACGCGGTGCATGTGGACTCAATATTGCAGACCAATCTTCTCGCATTGTTCTTACTGCTTGTTGTATTGGTGCTGCAACTCACAACGCGCACGCTCGACATGTTGTTGACCACCTGATTGAAGTATATGGCAGGAAATTCCCACTTGACGTTGGAGGATTAAACGTTAAGGTTGAAGCGCCAGTTACAAGGCTTATCACAGGAGTAAAGCCTGAAACACTCGGCGACTTGGATGATATTTTATCATACACTGAATCACAAATCACTCACTGTTTATCAGCTGTACACACTGGTCAAGAAGCAAATAACTTAGATTTTGAGTCAAAAGCATTCCATGCAGGCAGAATGGACCAAGTAGGTATGGAAATCGCAGACATCGCTCAAATTTCAACATTAGGCTTCCCGAAAGCAGACCCAGAAGCTCCATTAGTAAAGATGGGCATCGGAACAGTTGACACATCAAAACCAGTTATCATGTGCATTGGTCACAACGTTGTTCCTTCAGTCGGAATTATCGACTTCATGAAAGAACAAAAACTTGACGATAAAATGGAAGTAGTCGGCTTATGCTGCACTGCCATTGACAACACAAGATACTATGACCGCGCCAAGATTGTTGGCCCAATTTCATGGGAGCTTAGATTCATACGCGGTGGATTCGCAGACGTAGTAGTCTTAGACGAGCAATGTGTACGCACAGACGCTTCACTAGAAGCTGAACGCGTTAAAGCACCAGTCATTGCAGCATCTGAAAAGAACTGCATCGGCTACAAGAACCGCACAAACGACCCAGCAGACCAAATTGTTGAAGACCTCGTTAGCGGCAAAGTTCCAGGTGTACTAATTCTTGACCCAGAAAAAGTCGGCGAAGTAGCCGTTAGAGTGGCTCAAAAAATTGCGCCAATACGCAAAAAGATGAAGTCACTTCCAGAACTAGACCAAATCAAAGAACTCTCAAAGAAATGCCGCCACTGTAACATGTGCCAAAGAAGCTGCCCACAAGACCTCAGTATTGAACCAGCAATCAAAGCTGCCGCTGAAGGAGACTACTCCAAACTTGCAGACCTATACGAAGCATGCATAGGCTGCGGAAGATGTGAAGAAGCCTGCCCAGTTAAACTAGAAATACACAGTTACATCTTGAAAGTTGGCGAAAAGAAGATGCTCGCCGAGACAAACTATTGCCGCTCAGGCAGAGGTGCAGTCTCAGACGTTGAAATTAGAAGCGTCGGTGGCCCAATCGTCTTAGGTGAAATTCCAGGAATTGTCGCCTTAGTAGGTTGCGCTAACTATCCGAACGGCGGAAAAGACGTCTACGACATCGCCAGAGAATTCGCATTACGCCGCTACATCGTAGTTGTTTCAGGCTGCTCAGCAATGTCCGCTGGAACATACAAGAACGAAGACGGCAAAACTATCTACGAAGAATTCCCCGGCGGCTTCGAAGCTGGAGGAGTTCTCAACGTCGGTTCATGTGTTTCAAACCCACACATCGCAGGCGCAGCAATCAAAGTAGCAAACATCTTCGCTAAACGCAACCTAAGAGGTAACTATGAGGAAATCGCTGACTACATCCACAACCGTGTTGGTGCAGTCGGTTTAGCTTGGGGTGCATACTCACAGAAAGCAGCCTCAATCGCCGCTGGCTTCTGGAGTTTAGGTGTTCCAGTTCTTGTCGGTCCTCACGGAAGCAAATACCGTCGTATGCTCTTAGGCAGATCAGACAAAGAAGAAAACTGGGAAGTTTACGATGCACGCACAGGCGACAAAGTTAATGTCGGTCCAGCACCAGAACACCTCTTCCAAACAGTAGAAACACCACAAGAAGCAATGGTTACAATCGCAAAACTATGCTTAAGACCAAACGATACATGGAAGGGACGTATGGGCAAATTGACCCATTACATTGACTTGCACAAGCGTCACTATGGAGTGATGCCACCAGACATCGACAGATTTATCCGAACACCAGCAGACATACCAATTACAATGAAAGATGAAATCACTGAGATTCTGAAAGCAAAGAACTGGAAGGAATCAATAATTCCTGACCCAACAATGCTTCCAAGAATGATCAGGAAGGCTAAGGAGTGATCATGAATGTCGTGTGAACCATGGCAGTGTGCAGAAATAGCTGCAACTAAAAAAGCAAACCCAATCCAAAAACCCGAGATAGCAGTAGCAATGATCAAAAAAGCCGCTCGCCCACTTCTTATTGTGGGTAGCAACGTTGTTACAAGACAGTTAGAAGGCAAACCAGTAATAGACTTCATAATTGACCTTGCAAAAGCATCCAAAGTTCCAGTAGTTGCAACAGCCCACATAGTTGGTGAATTCGTTAAACGTGGATACCAACCAGCAGCTTTCATGAATGCAATGGACATAAGCAACCGCGTAGTTGACCCAACCTGGCAAGGACTAGACGGCAAAGGTCACCCCGACCTTGTCATGTACGTTGGTTTACCATACTACATGGAAGCCTTGATACTTTCAGGCCTTAAGCACTTTGCACCTGACCTAAAAACTATGACTCTTGACAACACCTACCATGTCCACGCAAGCTGGTCATTCCCAAATGCCGGAGCAGAGACATGGGCATCAAATCTCAAAGTAATGACCACCCAGTTTAATGGAGGAAATTAAAAGAAATGTCAATGTTTAAAGATATACCAGTAGAAGTTGGTGTAATATACGAAGGCGAACGTATCCGACGAAACGACATGCAAGTCGAACTCGGCGGCCCAACAGTTGCCAAAAAATTCGAAATTGCAAAAGTTAAACCAATGGACCAAATCGAAGACGGTAAAGTTTCCGTTGTCGGTCCAGACCTAAAAGACCTCAAAGAAGGCGGCGCATACCCCTTAGGTATCCTAATTGAAGCAGCAGGCGCACAACTTGACCCTGGACTTGAAGGTGTCATTGAAAGGCGTCTACACGGCTACCTTAACTACATCGAAGGCTTCATGCACTTAAACCAACGCTATGACATCTGGATGCGTCTAGGCAAAAAATCATTCCAGAAAGGCATGAACAGCTTTGAAATAATGGGCAAAGTCCTCTACCGCTTATTCAAGAGTGAACTGCCAATTATCGAAAAACTGCAAATCACCTTCGTAACAGACACCGCAAAAATCGACGAAATGTACCCAGAAGCAATGTCATCATACGAAGCACGCGACGCAAAAGCAAGAGGCCTAAAAGACAGCGAAGTAGACACATTCTATGGTTGTGTCCTTTGTCAATCATTCGCTCCAAGCCACGTCTGTGTTATCACACCACAAAGATACAGCAACTGTGGTGCCATCAGCTGGTTTGACGGCAAAGCCTCAGCAAGCATTGACCCCAAAGGCCCAATCTTCGCAATTCCAAGAGGCGAAATCATCAACGAAGAAAAAGGCGAATTCAGCGGCGTCAACGAAGCAGCAAAGAAACGCAGCATGGGCGAAGTCACCAAAGTCTGGTTATACACAGCATTTGACCACCCACACACTTCATGCGGATGCTTCGAAGCAGTAACCTTCTACATTCCAGAAGTTGACGGCTTAGCAGTAGTCCACAGAGGCTTCAAAGGTGCAACAGTAAACGGTTTACCATTCAGCACCCTTGCAGACTCAACAGCCGGCGGACGCCAAATCGACGGATTCCACGGCATGTCTCTTGAATACATGCGTAGTAGCAAATTCTTCGCAGCAGACGGCGGCTGGAACCGTATCGTTTGGATACCCAAAGAAGTCAAAGAAAAAGTCAAAGAGTTCATTCCCAAAGACGTCATCGACAAGATTGCAACTGAAGACGACGCAAAGAACGTTGAAGAACTACAAGCATTCCTTAAGGCAAAGAACCACCCAGTAGTTGCAAGATGGGCTGCAGAAGAAGCACCTGCACCAGAAGCAGCAACTGAGGCAGCAGCTGAAGGCGCAATGCCAGTTATGACAGCATCAACTTTGCCAATATCTGCAGGCGGATTCAGAATCATTCTGACTGACGCAAAAATCTATGCTTCCAAAGTTGTAATCAAGAAAGATGAAAAAGCAGAGAAACGGTGAGCAACCTTGGCAGACAAAAAAGACGACAAAAACGCTGGAATAGACGTAAGCGAGTTATTGGACCTTCTTGTGAAGTTCCAAAACCTCGAACTCCACGATTTTCAGCTTGAAGCTAAAAATCTGGAATTAAGAGTTGACGCTGGCGTTGCAAGTTTCCCTGGGCTTAAACTCCCATCTGCTGTTCCAACTAAACCAGCTGCTTTAATGCAACAAACATTCAACCTGCCAATCGAAAAATACTCTGGTAGCATTGCCGAAGTAAAACTTGGCGCTACAAAAAGTGAAGGCGGCACCCGTGGAAGAAGCTTAACCATCGGTGGCGAAAAATCACCAGCCTTCTACACTTTCGAAAGCCCAGTTATACACAAGCCAGTTGTTACCTTAGACGTTTTCGACATGGAAGTTCCTTTGTCAAAAGCTGTCAAGATGCACGTGAAAGAAGTCTTGGGCGACCCAGCAGCTTGGGCAAAACTTGCAGTCGAAAAGTTCGGTGCAGACATGGTTACAATCCACTTAATCAGCATTGACCCCTTGCTCAAAGACGCAACACCAAAATCAACACTAAAAACAATCGAAAACGTACTTCAAGCAGTTGACGTTCCACTCGTAATCGGTGGATGCGGTGACCCAGTAAAAGACACAGCCTTGTTCGAAGAAGTCGCGACAGCCTTCCCAGGTGAAAGATTCCTGCTAAGCTCATTTACACGCGACATGAACATTGAAAACATTGCAAAACTTGCAAAGAAAAACAATCATGCAGTTCTATCATTCACTCCAATGGACTTAAACATGGCAAGAGAACTTAACCGCAAACTCTACGATTACCTCGGCAAAGAAGACATCGTTATGGACTTATCCACAGCCGCCTTAGGTTACGGTTTAGATTACGCTTTCACCAACATGGAACGCGCAAGACTTGGCGGTCTACTTGGCGATGGCGAACTAGCACACCCAATGTCCTCCGGAACAACCAACGCTTGGGCAGCAAGAGAAGCCTGGCTAAAGATGGAAGACAAATGGGAACCACGCGAACTTAGAGGTCCACTGTGGGAAGTAAACACTGCTTTAACCTTACTGCTTGCAGGTGTAGACATGTTCATGATGATTCACCCAGCCGCAGTTAAAACCCTCAAAGACGTCATCAACAACTTATCCAGCGGTAAAAAAGCTGACCCCAGCAAATACCTTGACTGGGTTTCAACCAAAATGTAAACTTGGAGGAAATGAGTATGAGTCAAAAAGCTGCAAAGAAAGAATTAAGCCCAATAGACATTTACAAGCTGCTTCCAAAAACTAACTGCAAAGAATGCGGACAAGAAAACTGTATGGCATTTGCTACCAAGGTTGTTGCCCGCGAACTAAACATTGACCTATGCAAACCGCTTGTAAAACCTGAACACGCAAAGAACTCTAAAACACTGCACGATATGCTAAAACCTCCAGTTAAAGAAGTAATCATCGGTGCAGGTGACAAAGCCCGCAAAGTCGGCGGAAAACTTGTCATGTACCGCCATGAATTTACATACTTTAACCCAACAGCAATCGCAGTTGACGTAACAGATGAAATGCCCGAAAGCGAAGTTGTAAGTCGCGTAAAAACAACTGAAGGCTTCAGCTACGAATACATCGGCAACAACCTGAAACTCGACATGATTGCTGTTCGTTCAACATCTGGTGACGCTGACAAATTCAAGAGTTGTGTCAAAAAGGTTTCAGAAACAACCAATTTGCCACTTATCTTGTGCGCTTTGAACCCTTCAGTTCTTGAAGCAGGTGTCATGGCAGTGCCAAAAGCAAGACCATTACTGTACGCTGCAACACTGACCAACTGGAAAGACATGGCAGAATTAGCCTTAATGTACAATTGTCCACTAGTAGCTTCAGCACCAAACGATCTAAACGGTCTTATGACCTTAGCTAAAACACTGCAAAACTATGGCGTTCAAGACTTAATCTTAGACCCTGGAACATTCTTCAACGAAGGCTTAGCTGACACACTTAACAACTTTACAATGTTGCGCAGGTCTGCAACAAAAGAAGGCAACGACCTCGCTGGTTTCCCACTGCTTGGTTTACCCTTAACTATCTGGGCAAACAAAGGCGACCTTGCTGACGACCTAGTCAAGTGGCGTGAAGCCTACACGGCTGGCATGCTAATTGTCAGGTTCGCAGACATCATTGTACTTCACAGCACAGACGGATGGGCACAACTTCCAGAAGTTATCCTACGCCAAAACATCTACACAGACCCACGCAAACCAGTAGCAGTAGCACCAGGCCTCAAAGAATTCGGCACACCAAACGAGAACTCACCAGTGTTCTTCACATCCAACTTTGCCCTAACCTACTACACAGTAGCAGCAGACCTTGAAAGCAGCAAAACCAACGCTTACCTAATCGTAGTCGACGCAGAAGGCTCAGCAATTGACAGTGGTGTCGCAGGACGCAAACTAACAGCAGACAAAGTTGCAGAAGCAATCAAATCCACAGGCATCGAAAGCAAAGTTAAACACCGCAAAATCATTATCCCAGGCAAGGCTTCACGTATCAGCGGCGAAATCGAAGAACTCAGCGGCTGGAAAGCAATGGTTGGTCCAAGAGACAGCAGCGAGATAGCCAAATATCTCGTTGACAAATGGCAACCATAAGCCATTCCTTTCTTCTCTTTTTAATTTCTTAAAATTTTAAATCAGGTCTAAAAATTTTGTATAGCAAATTTCTTATACCGCTTATGTCACAGTCGATTTGACCTGAAATGAAAATCTTAGTTGTTTACTACTCGCGGACAGGAAAAACAAGGTTTGTTGCAGAAACTATTGCTTCCCAGTTGGGTGCTGACCTTGAGGAAATTGTTGACCTTAAGAATCGTCAAGGCAAACTTGGCTGGATACTGGCTGGGAAAGATGCGTCAAGAAAAAGCTTAACGGAGATTGCTTCCTTAACAAAGGCGCCTGCAGCTTATGACCTGATTGTTATTGGTACGCCGATTTGGGCTTGGAGTCCAACACCAGCAGTTAGAACCTACATTAAACAGAATAGTTTGTCAGGCAAGATGGTTGCGTTGTTTTATACTTCTGATGGTGATATTAGGCAAGCTGACCAGAAAACCAAAGAATTACTGCAAGACGCAACTGTAGTTAGCACTTTATGGTTGGTTTCTCCCTTAAGTAATAAGGAAGAGTCCCAAAAGAAAATTGCTGACTGGTGTAAAACTTTACCGTTGCAGCCATAAGGTGCCAACTTGTTCTTGATTTTTTCTTGTTAACAATTCTTATTACCCAATCTGCTTTCTGGTTTATTGGTGATTTTTATGGTGAACCATACGGTTATTCATTTTGAAATCCCAGCCAGTGACGTGGAAAAAATCAAAAAATTTTACGTTAACTTGTTTGGCTGGAAAATAGAAAAAGTCCCAAACATGGAATACTACATGGTGGAAACTGTGCCCATGGACGAAAAAGGCAACCTCAAAGGACCAGGCGTAAACGGCGGCTTATACAAACGCGAACAACCTCAACAGCAAGCCCTAAACTATGTCTACGTAGAATCAGTAGACCAATACAGCAAAAAACTGGAAACTTTAGGCGGACAAATTCTTATCTCAAAAACAGAAATTCCTGGAATGGGCTGGTTTGCGGTAGCTAAAGACCCTGAAGGAAACGTGTTTGGACTCTTCGAAACCATCCCAATGCAGTAAAATAAGCACGAATCTACTGTTTTTCAACATACTTTTGGCGTGTTTTTGAGTCATTAGCACCTACCCCCCTTAGTGAATTGCAGTCTTAAGGCTGATTTTGACCTACCCCCTATAGGTTTCTGCATACAGTTTCTAATAGCATCCTAATAGGAGCCAAATAGGTTGGCGTTTGTTCATTTAGCTCACTTTAACTGTAGACTCCGCTGTGTCCAAGGGTAGTTTGGAGTGACAGTTTAAATCGGTTGGACATGGTTTTGCTGTCCCAAGTGAGGGCAAAAGAAAAGTGCAAACAACAATAGTTCATGGGGGCAGTCGGTGTGGGTAAAACTGTTGAATCTTACCGTATTGCCGTGGAGACTGAGATTCAACGGTGGAACGGCTTTGCTAGGGCGCTGCGTAGCGAGGACAGGGCTGCTTTTGAAGCGGTTATGGATGCTTGCCGTAGTTATGCTTCTGCTGGAAGCAATGCTGTGCAGCCAATCTTGTTTGAGCCTATGGTGATTTCGATTTTGGTTTCGCAGCAAAAGACCATTATGCGTTTAGAGAAGGCTTTGGATGCAGTTAAGCAGTCCAAGACAAGTTAAAGGCTGGCTGCTTGACGCTTACCCCGCGCGCCTAGGCGAAGTAACGGTTTGGGTGATAACTGAAAATGGCAAAAGAATCCAGTTGACTGACAGGTTTCAGCCATACCTTTATGTCTCTGCAGCCAAACAAAGTGACCTCGACAGCTTAGCTCACAACCTGCAAGGCAACCCAAAAATCTGCCATACCGACTTTGTTTACAAGTACGCCCAGGTAACAGACTCCCGAAAAAGTCGTGTACTCCAGTTAACCCTCAAAGACTGCCGCAGTATTCCCCATTTAACCCTTGAAATCCTGCGCATGGGCGATTACTTGCGGTATGAACTGCACAACTGCGACATCCATAACGACCGTTCCTACTTTTTCAGCCGCGACGTTTTCCCACTAGCGTTTGTCGGCATCAAAGTTTCTCAGTCAGGCTTAACTTACACTTTGCTGGATTCTGTTGAAAGCACCGACTACAAAGTTCCAGACCTGCGGGTTATGCGGCTTGATGTAGACGCAGTGAAAACCGGTGTGGTTAACAGTTTTGAGGACAAAATCGGCTGCATACGTCTAAAAGAGCCAGACAAAGAAGAGGTTGTGATTGATTACGGGTGTGAAGCAACCAAACTGCTACAACTGGTTTATGCGGTGAGGGAGTTTGACCCTGACATCATATTGACACGCTCTGGGGACTCTTACCTTTTCCCATACCTAATCCACCGTGCTGCCCAAAACGAAGTGCTTGACCAACTGGTCTTAGGCAGAGACAACCTGTCTTTTAACTGCAAACGTTCAGGCGGACATACTTACTTTTCTTATGGGCACACATTTTACCGTGCTGGCACTATGCGGTTGTACGGCAGAATACACATTGATGAAAGCAACACGTTTATCGTTAAAGAATCAGGGCTTGACGGCTTAATCGAAATCGCCCGCACCTGTCGAGTACCCCTACACACCGCTGCCCGCTTCTCTATCGGCTCCAGCATGTCATCCATTCAGGCTTATCAAGCAATAAAAGACGACATCCTGTTGCCCAGAAACAAAAAGATTCCTGAAACCTTCAAGTCCGCCCTTGACTTGCTGGTCGGCGACCGCGGCGGTTTCGTTTACGAGCCACGCTTGGGGCTACATGATAAGGTAGGAGAACTTGACTTTTCCTCCATGTATCCTTCGCTGATGCGCAAATACAATATTTCTGCTGAAACTGTGCTCTGCAAATGCTGCCCTGACTCGCCAATTCGCATTCCCGAACTTGGTTATCATATCTGTACAAAACGTTTGGGGATGGTTCCTAAAACTGTAGATTTAGCGTTAACTAAGCGTTTAAACTACAAACGTCTAAGAGACCAAACTCAAAGCCCGCAGCTTAAGCAGGTGTATGAGGGGCGTCAGGTAGCTTTGAAATGGATTTTGGTCACCTGTTTTGGCTATTTAGGCTTTAAAAACTCCAAGTTCGGCACTGTTGACGGGCATATCGGGGTATGCGCCTATGCGAGAGACGCCTTTTTGAAAGCTTCACATCTTGCCGAAAACTGCGGTTTTGAGGTTCTGCACGGCATTGTGGACTCGCTTTGGCTAAAAAAACAGGATGCCACCAACCAAGAATACGACCAACTTTGCCAACTTATAACCAGAGAAGTTGGGGTGCCCATAAATTTTGAAGGACAATACAAATGGATAACCTTTCTGTCTTCCCGTCTGCATCCACGGGTTAGCGTTTTAAACCGTTACTTTGGGGTGTTGGAAAACGGCAAAACCAAAATTCGTGGCATAGAAATCCGCCGCCGAGACACCCCCCGTTTCATTTACAACGCCCAAACCGAAATGATAAATGCTCTGGCACGCGCCGATAACGCAGATGGACTCATCAAAAAGGTTCCTGACGCCATAATGGTGCTTCGAAGTTATCGGCAAAAACTCATTGACAGAGAAATCCCCCTTGCTGACCTGCTGGTTACCCGACACTTATCAAAAAACCCTACTCAGTACAGACAACATGTAAGCCAACTAATCGTGGCAAAACAGCTTATAGAAAAAGGCGTAGATGTTCAAGCAGGTGACAGTGTACGTTTCATTTTTACCAATGCAGAAAGCCGGCGTCATAGCAGGCGGGTGGTGGCAGAGGAGCTTGTGGGGAAAAACCTTAACGCGGACACAAAAAAGTATTTGATGTTGCTTTATGCTTCGGCTGCTGACTTGTTAAACTTTGCAGATTACACCCCAAAAACGGTGTGTGACGCTGTTAACGGGTACAAAATTGATAATATTTCAAACTATTTCTAAAAAAGAAAAGGTGTTAGACTTTGGTGTGCATTTTGTTGTTTGCGTATTTGCCGGTGTCCATTTCGTTTTCGATTTCTTTTAGCAAAAGTATGCGTTTGAAGGTTGGTGGATGTGTTGCAAAGAGACTGTTTAGCTGTGTCCATGTGCTGTGGGCTTCTTTCTCCATTGCCAGTTGAAGTTCACGTTCATCAAGTACGCCGTCGTTGTCAAGGTCGTATTTGTTCTTGTTTTCCATTATGCGTTGGACTTCCTGTTTAGCGGTTGCTGGGTCTTCAATGTAGAATGCTCTTGCACCTTCAGGTGCTTTGGGAGAAATAGATAAGCCGTAAGTAATTTTGGCTAACGCACTTGATAGACTACGGGGTGAACCTGTAAGATATGCTGAGAAAGCGTCCGCAAAATGCTCTCTTAATCTGCTAAGCCTCATGACAATCAAGAAGGTGACAATGTAGATGACAAAGGAGATTGCTCCAATTGCCAGCAGAATTACGCCGCCATTGTCGTTTTTTCCTTTTCTTCTGCCACCTGAGAACATGCCTGCCCGCAAAGTAACCTGAGCAATCATGTAAGCTATCAACGGCAAAGCAGAGAGAACAGTCATTACTATGTAATCTTTATGTTTGATGTGCCCAAGCTCGTGAGCTATTACCCCTCGGATTTCGCCTTCGTTAAGCTGCCGCAGTAAGCCTTCGTGCACGGCTAAGGTGGCGCCGCTTGCGCTTCTGCCAAACGTAAAAGCGTTAGGTGTATTGTTAGGTACAATTGCCAGTTTCGGCATAGGCAAGCCGCTTTTATCGGCTAATTCCTTTACTGTTTTTTCAAGCCATGGGGACTCACCCGGTTTAACATACTGTAGTCTAGTTGTCATGGCCACTATTGTTGGACCAATTGCATACTGAAACAAGATAAACAGGGCTGAACCGCCAATAGCGATGAAAAGTCCTGTAACTGCGTCAAGCTGCAGCAAGTAGACTATTGCAAAGATGAATAGCCCAAATATGAAGGCTGAAAGAAAGATTGCTGTTGCCATTGCAAACTTTAACTGTGACAGATTTGCCACTTGTGATTTTCCTCCGTTGTATTGTTTCACAAACCGTAGATTGAAGAATTAAGTCTTTCCCAAAATCTGCACTGACAAATTAAAAAGAAACTTGTAGCCACGTTCTTTTTAGATTATTTTGATTTTTTCTTGGTTGTAGTCTATTTCAACTTTGAAGCCGTATGCCTCAAGTTCAGCGCTTAGTTTGATAAGCACGTTTTTCTTGTCTATACTCAATATTCTCCGCCCTCTCCTTGATTCACGGATGTCTTGAGTGTCATGTATTAATTCTTTAAATATATAAATTTTAAACTTTCAAGAGACAATTGTGAAAAAAAAGCGAGCTTGATAAAACAATTTTTTCAAAAACAACCCTAAAAAGAAATTAAAAAAATAAAATAAAAAATTAGATTGGGTAAGCTCCACAGATTCTGCAGAACTGAATTCTTGTCTTAACATAGCCTTTGCATTGTGGGCACATCTTTGCACCGTTGCCTGGGTCTGGGAAGACTTCGGATGGTTTGCCAAAGATTTTCCTGAATGATTCGTAGTAAAGCAGTTGTTCTTTGTCGCGAATCTGTACATTGTCTGCTTCGAGAATAGCCTTCTTCTTTTCTGCAAATTCTGCATCCGTGAACTGTTGCTGAAGAACAGTGTTTAAAGCGGCTGCTCCTGTGCCAGCTTCTAATGGCGCTTTTGGCCTCCATACGACTTCTTGAGGAATGACGTCTTCGTAGGCTTTGCGCAGTAGCCATTTACTGTATTTTTCGCCGTTGTGCATGTTAATTTTAACTTTTATCGGCAGCTTCTTTGCCCAATCCATAAACAAGGGGTCAAGGTAAGGCTGCTTTACTTCCATTCCTAGACTCTTTGCCATTGGAATACTGCTAAAACCCATTTCTGCCCACATGTCAAGTTGTTTCTTGTACATTTCATCTTCTGAAAGATGGAATTGCCATGGGTAACCGAAAAGTTCGTCTAACCCGTCTCCTGTTAGGATTTTGGATAAACCCTTTTCTTTTAGAATTGTCAGGCCGATATAGACGGGCATGCTGTTTCTTACGTCCATGGGGTCAAAAGTTTTTAGTGCTTTGACAACTTTGGGCACGTTTTCTAAGGCTTCTTCTACAGTGAAAATGTGGGTTTGGTGGTCTTTGAGTTTTAGGAATTCAACCATTTTTTTAACGTATTGTGTGTCTTTTGGGTTGCCTTCTTTAAACGCAATAGTTAACGCAGGTAGGTCAGGTGTGTATTTTACTGCTTCATAGGCGATTATTGAAGTGTCTGTTCCAGCGGAAAATAGTATGCCGTCTCCAAGATTATTTTTGACGACTTGGTTGACTATGGTTTTGGTTTCTGGTATAAGGTGAGCGTATTCTTTTGGGTCAAGTGTCATTCTTGTTCCCTCACATTACCACTTTCTCTCCCATGCCAACTATTTAAGTTTATCCGTATGATTACAAAAAGCAAAAAAATGTAAACACCTGTAACAAAAAACATGTAAAAATTGAACACATTGCCAAGCACCCGCCTAAAAAAAGCGTTTAAACACAAAAAGTGAACGCCGCAAAATATTTTAAATCCAGCAAACCTAAAACAGGCACAAGCGTGGCAACATGAAACAGTTTCCTTTACCTAAAACTTCAGCTAAAATAGTAACAAAAGACAACACCGTAGCAATAATAAGCGACACACCCTTGGTCACCCTCAGCTCAGGCATCTATAACGGGGGCTTCAAAAAAGTCAACGCTGTCCTAAACGTTTCAGTGCCTGACGGCTACAACGACAAACACCTCCACGACGACCCAATAAACCTTGTCTACGATGCACAAAAAAACCTCCAAATAACAAACGACTACGTAGCAATGCTAACCGCAGCAAAAATCCAAAACCTCTCAATAACCAACCGACAAACTGGCGACACAACAATAACCGTAATAGCAACCGCTGGATGGAGACACGGAGAATCCTCAGGCGAAGACATAGAAAACAGCCACTACACCCCAGGAACAATCAACATAATAGTATTCTTAAACGGCAACCCAACTGACAGCTGCATAGTCAGCCTGTTTCTAACTGCAACCGAAGCAAAAACCGCCGCAATGAACGATTACGACATCCGCAGCCGATACACTGGCGACGCTGCAACAGGAACCATAACCGACAGCCTATCTGTAGCGGTTACAGGGCAAGGAGAAAAAATTGAACTCGGCGGACCAGCCTCAACAGTTGGACAACTCGTCGCCAGCGCAGTTAGGCAAGCAGTTAAAGAAGCCGCAGACAAGCAAGAAGGACCACATAAAGGGCGAACGCTCACGCGCAGACTTGAGGAA
Organism: Bathyarchaeia archaeon; assembly: GCA_050108115.1. GTDB lineage: Archaea > Thermoproteota > Bathyarchaeia > Bathyarchaeales > Bathycorpusculaceae > Bathycorpusculum. The sequence goes on from JBNIDP010000001.1 coordinate 1,943,296, forward strand.
TATCACCTTTCAATAAATTATTTAGCGTCTGAAATTTCTAAAGCCAAAGTTTTCGGTGACCAAAAAACAGTTGTTTCCGCTTTGGAGCAAGTTTTGGCGCAGGATTTTGTTTCTGCAGCGTTTCTGTTAGCGGCTGCAAAGTTGGATGATGACTGCAAAAAAGGTTTAATCCCAAATGAACTTGGCGATGTAACTCATTTAAGCAGGGGTTTTGGTAACTTAATTGCCTCCAAGAATCCTGTAGAAAAGGTGCCAAGTTTTTCAGAGGTAAATTTGCCGCATTTCACAAAGCAGGCAGTAATTGCTCTGCTTCAAAATTTTTCTAAAAATTAGATAATAGCTTTAGCAATTTTTGTTTGCTGTTCAGGGCAATTGGCATCTTTGGTTTTTAATATGAAAGCGGTTGCTGCTAGAGCCAGTGTGATGCCGCTAAGAGAGACGGTGATTGATGTAAAGTTTAATCCTATAGGTGAAAGACCAAGGAATAATCCTGTTATGCCTGCTATGCCGAAACTTAAAGCTACACTCAAAACTGCTTCCTCTATAATGTCTAACTTGTTTCTGCTCCTAAACAGTATGTTAACTAGGCAGTTGCCTGGAACCAGAAAAACGAAAAAGATTCCAAATGCATACCGAAGGTAAACAAGTGCTGTTTCCGGTTCGGCTGGAATAAGATACGTGAACAGCATAGTTAAAGCTGTTATCAGCAGAATTATTTCGAGCCAACGGATAGGTTTCATAACCACAATAATGCACTTACTTACATAAAAATTGATATAAAAAAATAAAAATAAAATGGAAGAGATGTTACATGAACATCTTGAATATTGGATGTGACTCGTCTAATGGACGTGTACCTAGATCTGCGCCTGCTGATGCAATGTATGCGTCAACAACAGCTGCTGCTGGGAAGACCCACTCAGCTTGTTCAGCTGGACCGATCATTAACCAGTTTGCACCCATTGTTTGTAATATTGCATTTGTTGCGGTGACTGTGCCTTTGCGGTATGCTTTCTCTACGTTTGCTTTTACCCAACCCATGGTTGTGACAAGATTGCCGCTGCCTAAGCCTACAGGGTGACCATACTTCTCTTTCATGATTGGAATGGCCCTAACTGAGGTTCCCATGTCTGGTTCAAACGCTGGAACGGCTGTGTCGACGAGTGGTTGTGTGATTCCACCTTTAGCTGCAAGTTCTAAGGCTTCCTCGAGAACTTTCATTTTGCCGTCAAGGGTTGTGTCTTTTGGGTCGTCTGCAAGGACGATAGACATTGTGATGCCGCTTTCTTTTAGGTTTGCTAACTCAGCATCAGTTACTCCTTTGTATATCGAGTTGTAGAAGCATCTTTTTGTAAGACCCATTTTCTTTGCAACATTTGCTGCAGCCATACGGGTCCTTGGGCTCATAGCGTCAAGCATAAGTGGTACGTCGTCAGTGTGTTTAGAGACGAAGTCAAAGTATTTCTCGAATGCAGCTTCGGTTGTTCCGACGATGTCTAACGCGAATGGTACGCCAGTGATGTCGCTTTGTGTTTGGCATCTGTTGATGATGTCTTCTGCAGCTGCGGCATCAAAAATGCCTTTGTTTGCATCAGAAACCATCTTTTGACCAAGCCAGAAAATTGAGCCAATAAGCCATGTTGGAGTCTCTCCGGGTTGGCCACCGACCTTTACTCTTCCAATTTCATAGATTTTTTGAGGGGTATTGAATTTCTGCATGTTGCCTCATCAGCCAGAATTTATTTTTTGAGTGCTTTCTTGGCTAACTCTGGGGCTTCTTCCTTGTTTTTGCCGAAGAGTGCACCAAATGCATCTGCGTCTTCTTTTTTGACTGCTGCGCCGCCCATAATAATGCCGATTTTTTCTTTGAGGCCTGCTGCTTTGAGTGCTTCGTCAAGTTTTACCAAGTTGTTCTTTGCTGGTACAGTGTTGATTGAGAGTGCAATGATGTCTGCATTGTTTTCTTTTGCTTTGTCAACAAAAACTTGTGGAGCAACGCTTTTGCCAACATCAATTGTTTTGAATCCTGCGCGTTTTAGTGATCGGCGGACTGCTTCTTTTGCTGTATCGTGCATGTCTGGTTCAATGTTTCCGATTACTACTGTGCCTAATGGGTTCTCTGGTTCTGGAGGTTCTTTTTCCATCATAGATTTAAGCCAGGACATAATAAACACCTGTTTTTCCGTTTTATACTCTGGGCTTTTTATACTCGAGATTGATATTTAAACTTTAACTCTACCGTCTTAGTACACGCTTAAAAGGAACGCACTGTTTAATAGGGGTTAACGTATGGGTAAAGACTCAAATAAGCATTTGATACTGCTCTTTGCAATCTTTGTTTTTGCTTTTCTTTACCGTTTACTACTGATGACTCATGGAACTTACCCCTCAGGCGCCGACATAGGTTTGCACAACAGTGTCATTTATTCAATCTTTAATCAAGGCGGAAACGTCGATTTCCTCTATAATTATTACCAGATGGGCGGAGGCTTATCCCTTACTTTTCCAGGTTACCACATTTTTGTTGCCCAAATAGTGACGCTAACTGCAATGCCTGAATATTTAGCACATGCCGTAGTAGTTTCACTATTTTCATCCGTAATCGTGCTTGCATCTTACCTGATAACACGGGCGGTTTGGAGTGAATCTTCAGCTTTTGTGGTAGCTTTTCTTGTGGCTATTTCACGGTTCGATATTGAAATGCTGCTCTGGGGAGGCTACCCAAACGTCTTAACCCTGTTGTTGATGCCTGTAACTTTTTATTTGTACCTACAAAAGAATCGATTTACAAAGTTTCCATTTTACGTTTCAACTTCCTTGCTAGTAGGTTCAATATTTTTGGCTCACTCACTTAGCAGCTTTGTGTTTGTAAGCATACTGCTATCCGTAATCTTTTTTGGAGTAATCTTTGGCAAAAAAATAGGAACCACCCGAAAAGAAGCACTAACTTGGCTGCTGCCTTTAATCTTTGGCGTAATCATCGTATCACCATATTTGATACAAATCGTGCCAGCCTACTTGACTAACCAGACAACTGCAGAAATAAATCAAGCCACAGCTTCAACAAGAATTCTGCCCCTTGAAATTATTTTGCCACTGTTCGCAATTGTCGGTCTTTACTTCCTATTGTCAAAGAAATATCAAAAACATTACTTTACAGTTCCAACCCTTTTGCTGGCATTATGGATGCTTGTTCCAGTGGTCTTCACGCAGGGCTACCTTGTTGGACAATACACCGATTACAACCGCTTCTTGTATTTTGTAATAATCCCCGTTTTTATTCTGATTGGTCTTTTCATAGACCACGGTTCAAGATTCTTCGCACGCATAATAGACACTTACCGTACACTAACAAGCCAACTAAACAACACAGCTAAAGATGCAAAACAGGTAACCCACAAACGTCTAAACAAAATATCAAACAAAATCAGCAAAAACCTAACAAGACCAACCTTGTATGCAAGCTTCTTGATTGGTTTCTTGCTGGTTTGTTTCTTGTTTATTCCAATATTTCTAAATCCAACCGTAGACCAAAACGGTAACTTACAAGCAGGCGGCATAGTGACCCAAGAATTTTATCAGCGCATGAATGACCAGCTATATGAGGCTATGGAGTGGGCTAAAGCTAACACGCCCTCTAACGCAACATTTGTCACTGAAGCATATTATGGCTGGTGGTTTGCAGGGTTTGCGCAGAGACCCACTTGGAGCGCTTGTGACCCACAATTCTTGTCACTTTCACGTGAATTACCAATTGCAACGGTAGCATCAAACATGCTTGACACAGACTATCTTTTTGAAAGTTCTTTTAAGCTTTCAAACGAAATTCTTGGTATTCAGGTTAGAGAAGATGGTGGATACCTTGCAAGGCATAACCCACAAATTCTAACAAAACTAAACTGGACATACTTTCCGTATTCATTTTTCAACTTTAACAGTAACCAAACAAAAGTTAGATACGAAGTAAACGGTATCCCGCAATCAATAACGTTAGACAAGTTGCCTGTTCAGGAAATGTACATGGAAAACAGCACCCAGCACATAACGGTAGCAATCATAAGAGGTAATGACTATTTTACTTGCACGCAAATAACAACAGTGCATCAAGGCTCCAAGTTTGTTAACATGACAACCCTACTTGAAACCACAGCAGAAAACGTTTCTTTAACTTGGCTACAATCCACATTAGAAGCTAGTGCTCTGCCTGTAGAGCCTCAAAGAGCTAACACAATTGGGTTCCTCGCTGAAGGCGTAAAAGCTTTTGGACAAATAATATTTAACCAAAACCTTCCTGAAATTACTCCTAAACCAGATAATCAAAAAGGTTCCACTGAAGTTTTCCTTGATTACAATTTAGGCGGTAACTCTCAAGTAGAAATTCAAATGTCAGCAACCACATACTCAGTTGATGATGACCCAGCTATATACAGCAACCCTCAAACATTAAACAGCTTCTTTAACTTGCAAATAGACCAAAACCTTCAACCAGAAACAGTAGATAACAGTTTACCGCTTCCAACACCATTCAATTATCAAGCAGAACTAAAGATTAACAATTTAGACTACATTGTTGTACCTCACTATTACGAAGTAGCCAATGGAGCTGATATGAAACTCAAATTTGCAAATGACCCCCTGTTTAACCTTGTGTTTATTAACAATGAAGTTGCCATATTTGAAGTAAAAAAATAGTCGGCACAACCTAAAAAGGGGGAAACTTCCATTTGATACTAAAGCTTTCAAAAGACAAACTGCTAGAGATTGCGTTTTTATCAGGATTTTCCGTTTTCATCCTTATAGCCTTCTACAGCCTTATCTCGATGAATGGATTAGTGCTGGGAAACGACGGTTCAGTACACTTGGACCGTGCACAAGAATTCCTAAACACTGGTCATATCTCTTTAGCAAACTTGGGCTGGACTCCCCCACTTTACCAGATTTTGTTAGCTTTTATAATTACCTTTACAGGTGCCACAAACATTGACCAGCTAATTCTGCTTGTAAAAATATCTGCCATAGTACTTGACTGGCTGCTGTTTTTCAGTGTGTATCTTATCGGTGCACGTTTCTTTAACAAGAAAACAGGTGCAGTTGCCGCTGCTTTGCTGTTGCTGTGTTTTCCAATGTTTGAACTTAACATGTGGGGTGGCTACACAAGCGTTCTTGGCATTGCGTTTATGCTGCTTTTGTTCTTGTATTTGCCTCTTTCAGTTGAGCATAAAAGCTTCATGATAGTTGCCGGCATATCCGCTTTCGCGTTGGTGTTGTCTCATCAATTAACCACATTTGTGGCTGTTCTTATTTTAGCGCCAGTTATGCTTTTCCTAATAATCAAATCTAGGGGCAAAGGCATCAAAGCCCTAATCTTCATAATAGTCGGAGGTGGAATCGCCTTTTTCCTTTACTATGTTCGAGCAATGTTGCCTTATTTAGGCGGCATAGTTGAACACGTGTTCTTTGAACAAAAAGCCATGGCCTATCAGATTCCTCAAACCACCTTGTCTGCGTTTTGGTTAAACTTTGGCTTTGTCCTACTTTTAGGCGCCGCAGGCGTATTTATTGCAGCTTACAAGCTCTGGCTTGAAAAGAAACACGTAAGTAATCTTACTTTGCTGCTTAGCTTCATTATTCCATTGATTTTGGCGGAATCATATATTTTCGGTTTATACTTGCCATTCCAATGGTTCGTCTACTACGCAATGCCGCCCATGGCGATTCTTGCTGCTGTAACGCTGTTCTTTGCGGCAGACAAATCTATAGGTTACTACAAGGCACATAAGGCAACCATAAAACGAGTGTACGTTAAAGCCATAGTTGTCGGAGTAATCGCCCTGTTTTGTGTGGCAATGGTCATGCGTGGAGATGTCCTAAATACAAAAATCAACGGGGCAGCAACTTATTATTCAACTTCTGACCCTTTGGCTTTGCAGGCTGGTCAATGGCTTAAAACTAACTATCCAGAACAAGCAACCGTAGTAGCCACTTACGTGCCCGGATTCTGGTTCAGCGCGTTTAGTGACAAAACCGTAATAGCCGAAACAAACCCAGTAGTTGAACGTAACGTGATTTCAGAGTCAATCTTGGACTTATCCTATGAAATAGAGACGCCTTTTACTCTTCTTCGCGCTTACGAGGCTAAAGGGGATATTTCAAGCGAAAACTATGTTTCAATTAACAATGTTTGGCAACTTGAAACTTACAGTTCAACAGCAGGCGACTACATATCTTACAATGTCGGCGAATCTTTAAAGAAAGTGGAATTAAACCAGATGACCCGTCATTACACCTTAGACAGCAGCCAAGAAACTCAAAAAACCCTAACAATCGTTTACACAAACGATGATGTTTCAGTAACTCAAACACAAATAGTCCAAAACACTTCTTACCCCACCCAAGTCACTTGGAGCATCACTTCAATAAACAGTCCAATTAGCAACGTGACCCTGTACCTGTCAACATTCTTTAACTTGTACTTTAACTACGACAAAGCCTACCTGCCGGGTATCCTTGACTGGGAAAACCCTTGGGCTAACCCAACAGCTACCTCAGGCACACAATGGGCAGTAACAGACTTCTCCAAAAACAACATCACCGACAACTACCTAGCACTATACGACGAAACAAACCAAGTCTACTACGCCATGAACTTCCAAGACCTGCCCGACTGGGGAGACATCGGCGCCTTAGCCAGCATGCAAATCGATGCGGTCCGCCTCAGCTACAACTTTAACCAAATCACCCCCAACAACAACGTGTCCTTATCCTATCAAACACTAACTTTCTCTGAAGGCAGCTACTACCAAACTATCCAGCCAGACCAAATTAAAGAAATGTTCACAGCACAGCCTGAATGGTACTTCACAGTTACCAGCCGAGACTACCTTGGCTACATAAAAGAATACAATATTGACTTTCTTGTTTACGACAAGAACGAGTTAGACCCCAAACTTCTAAAAAGCGGCATCTTGGAATTAATCTACTCAAACAACCGTTATGCAATCTTTAAAGTAAACAATCCCTAAACGTATTTTCTATTTTTAAAAAATTGCTAAAAAGTTAAGAAGGAAAAGGGTTGGTTTACTGCTTCATTTCTTTAAGCAGATTGGGGTTTTCACGCAACGCTTTTGGTATGTATGCGCATGCTGGGTCTGACTCAAACAAGTCGCCAGTGTAGAATTCAGCGCGTGTTCTGCATCCGCCACAGATTTCTCTGTACTCACAGATTCCGCATTTACCCTTAATTTGGCTCTTGTCCCGTAGTTTAAGGTGTAGCGGGTTGGTTTGAAGTTCATCCCATGCCTGTTTTAATGGCTTGTCTTTAACGTTGGCTAAACGGTATCCTTCATGGAAACCGCATGGCCTGTAATCACCGTTTTCGGTTACCCCGATATAGTCGCCGCCGATAGTGCATTTACCAAGGAATTCGTTGGTGAACCAGTCCCAGAATCTTGCTGGGTTTCTTTGTTTTACGATTCTTGCATAGAACGGCGAATAAACGTTAACTCGGAAGTTGTTGTTCTTCTTGTTGTGATTGTATTTTAATTCGTAATCGTAAAGTTGGTTAAGTGCTACTTCATACTGGTCTGCTGTTGGAGCTAAATCCAGCATGTTCTCGCCTGCTCTTCCGACTGGAACAAGGTTGTGGTAAACAACCATTTTGCCGCCATATTCAGCTGCAAGTTGGCATGTATGTTCAAGCACGTTAATGTTATACTTGTTCATGGTTGTAACAATGCAGTCAAGCAGACCTCTTTCTCCAAGTTTCTTCATGGCGTAGGTTGCTTTGTCGTAACTGCCTTGTCCTCTGACAATGTCGTTTGTGGCTTTGTCGCCGTCAATGCTTACGGCTGTGTGAACTTCATACTTTGTTAGAAGGTCTAACCGTTTTTGGTCAAACGCAAAACCGCTTGTGATTAAGCTTACTTCCATGCCGTAAGTTTTTTTGGCATGTTCAATAATTTCGAAAATGTCTTCACGGACTAGTGGTTCTCCCCCACTGATGCCGAACCATTTAGCGCCAAAGTTGTGCATTTCGTCAACAATTTTTTTGCCGGTTTCAGTGCTTACTTCGCCATCTTTGGCAAATTTGGGTACATAACTGCAGTAAACACAGTTGCCTACACATCGCCTTGTACAACGCCAAGTTACCATGTATAGGGGTGGTCTGTTTTGAGCCAATTAAATCACGAGGTATTAACATCAAGCTTTATCGATATAAAATTTCCTGTAAAAAGGCATAAACCGCAACTTTGCTACTTCAAAGCAGTATTTTCATAAAAATGGTCTTTGCCAGTTTTTTTCAGTTTTCTTTCAAGAAAATAAGGTAAAATAATGCTCTATATCATTATTTCATCTTTTTTCTGCCTTTAAAGTTGTGAACATCTGTTTTTATACGATTTTTAAGATTTAAATGAAGGTTTTGTCAAATAATTTTTAATTTTTGATTTTTCCGAAAGAGTTTAATATTTAATGGGGTTAAATTGTCACTCTATTGTAAGAGGTTACTTAAATGACTAATCAACCCTCTGTTGAAAAACCCAAAGATTTGGTTGTTACCTCACCCCCACAAATTACTGGTACAATGTCTAAAACTCGAATGATGACCTATACTTTCGGTGCCTTGATGGCCATCACCATAATTACTGCTGTTCTGTGGTGGCCAGTTATGACTCCAACAGAAGCTCAGATTTCCGCCATGGGCATGACTAACGCTATTGCTATGCCTCTCGGTGCTATTCTTCTGCTAAACGCTTTGATTGCTGTCGGAGTAGCCGTATTGAGTGACTTTGTAATTGGAAAAGTCGCCGCTGACAGTGAAATAAACACAATGTCAGCTGCAGTTTTTGGTTTAATTGTAGCCTGCTGCTACTCAATTGGTGTCCCCGGTATGGCAATGGGCATGGATATGACTCCTGTTGACTCATTAATGGCGCCTATGTGCTTCCTTTATGTTGCCATAATGTCATTCATTGGACTTGTAGTTTTCAAGAAACTTCAAGGAATGAAAGGTCGCAAATTCGTAAACCCCGCTGCTGCTGCAAAGTTCTTAGTATTACTGCCAACAATCAGTTCAATACTTCTCGTTAAAGACCACTGGGCCAACTTCATGGAAGGCGGTTTAAGCACTCCCATGCTTGCAGGTCCAATCGGTGGAGGACTAGACGCAATCAACGGTAATGGTGCTGCTTCGTTCTCAACTTATTTACAAGGCTGTTACAATAATCCTGCTGTAATGAATCCGCCAAGCGTTGAATCTTTGATGCTTCTAGTAAAGTATCACGGATGGCCAGGTGGAGCATCTAGCATCGCAGTCATAATAGTCGGTGTAGCATTGATTTTCTTATTACGCAACAACTTCAAATGGAAGATTACTGCAACTTACTTCGGAAGCGTCGCGGTAATGGCACTTATCATGACTGGTATATACGGTGGCGATCCAATGACCCGCTTACTATTCGAATTGTTTATAGGAAGCTCAATATTCTTAGGGTTCTTCATGGCTACTGATCCGGCAACAACTCCGTACACTGGAACCGGACAGATAATATTCGGCATCGGTTTAGGTGTATTAACTGTGATTATTCAGACATACATGAACTTCTTCGGAGGCTCATTGCTTGCACTGCTAATCATGAACCTAACGGTACCACTTTTAGACCGTGTAGGAATCCATAAGCCATTTGGGAGATGAACAAAATGCCATATGAACATATTAAAGAAGTCAAAGATGTAGCACGCAAAACCCCCATTGAAATCTTCCCAGACCCTAAAACAGCTATAGTCATCGTAAACCAGCACACAGGGAAGCCAAACGCTCCCCTTGTCGCTGTTGGTGACTCAGTTGCCATGGGCCAAAAAATTGCTGATTCAAAAGAACGCGTTAGCTCACCAGTACACAGCCCAATCTCAGGCAAAGTTGTCAAAATAGGCAACGTTTACAGTCACTGTGCAGAAACCTTCGTTGAAGCAATTTACATCGAAAACGACGGCAAAAAAACCAAGGACAAATCACTTTCGCCAATCTCAATTTCAGAACTAGAAAAAACAAAATCAGCCGATTTGCTTAGCATAATTCATGAAGCAGGCATTATCGGTTTAGGTGGCGCAGGCTTCCCAACACACATTAAACTATCACCACCCGCTGAATTCCCAATCAAAAACTTGGTTGTGAACGCCACAGAAGGCGAACCATACGACACAGCTGACGAACGTTTACTAATTGAAAAAACAGAAAACCTGCTAAAAGGCGTCAAAATAATCAAAAAGATTCTAGGAAACCCCAAAGTCACAGTTGCCACCAAAGTAAGCAAAGCAGAAGCAGTACCAAAACTGCAAGAAGTATTCGCTAACGAACCAGACACAACAGTAGTTGTAGGACACTTCAAATATCAACAAGGCGACGCAAGCGTACTTCAGAAAGCACTCTTCGGCTACGAAGCATCCCCAGACAAACGCTCATACGAATCTGGCTGTATCGTTCAGAACGTTGCAACAATCAACGCAATCGCAAACGCAGTATTTGAAGGCGAACCACTCATAAGCAGAGTAACAGCTTTCAACGGTGAAATCCCACAACCTAAAAACTTGCTAGTCAAAATAGGCACTCCAATAAGCGACATCTTTAGCCAAAACGGAATAGATATGGCTGGAATAGGTCAAGTTGTCGTCGGCGGAGTAATGATGGGGCACTCAATTCCAACAACCGAAGCACCAATAACAAAACGAAGCTCAAGCATCATCCCATTCAAGGAAGGACGAAAACTACCAAAACAAACAGCATGCATACACTGCTCAAAATGCATCAGCGCTTGCCCAGTTAAACTACACCCAATCCTGATCTACAATGCAATCATGAAGCCAGACTTTGAAAAAGCAGAAAAACTCTGGAACAAAGACTGCATAGGCTGCGGAACATGCTCATACGTTTGCCCATCACACATACCACTAGCAAGCACCATCATTGCATCAAAACAATAAACAACGTGCAAACCCTACCCTAAATCCTAAATAGCATGGTTTTTCCATGCAAAACCATTTTTCTTTTCTTACCGTTAAAAATTTTGGTAAGCTTATTTTTTTTAAAAAAGAAGAGATGTGTTATAGGCTTGTTGTTAGTAGTTGTTTGTTTTGTAAGCCTTGTTGTAGGTTTTCTGCTAGTTCTCTTCCTTTCGGTGTTAAGCGGAAAACCCTGTAACTGTTATGTCCTTTGTTGCGAAGCATGGTGACTTCTTCTGTGAAAATGTTTGCGTCTCTTAGGAATTCGCAGTCTCTTAGGCCTTGTGTGGCTAAGAGTGTGCCTTGAAATGATTCCATGCATAAGACTTGTTGGTCTTTGTTGTTGAAAGCTTCAAGTACGTATTTTTCAAGTGTTACTGCTTTTTTGGTGATGTACTTGGATAGGTATTGTTCTAACTGTAGCATTCTTTTCGCCTTCTTCTGAATATTTATCACGTTAGAATATAAATTTGGTTATGAAATGTTCATAATTTTGTTAAAAAACTGAACAGTAGTTATGCTCCAAACAAGAAGTATGAACAAACCTGCAAAAAAGGTTTCCAAGCAAAAAGTAGCTGCTAACAGCTAAAAACCAAACCATAAACACGTTGAAAAACGGTCAAAACCACGGCAAGTTAGACTCAAACAAGCTTCTTAGCGGTTAATTACGTTTTTCAGGGTGTAATTTATGTTTTTATAGCGAAGACTAAATATGTCTGGACAGTAGATTAAAAGAACAATATCCACGGAGAACAATGAAATGACCTATTGTCCTGAATGCGGTGGAGAAATGCGGTATATGGCTGTAACTAAACTTTATGTTTGTAAAAGTTGCGGCTTATCAGTTACCGGCCAAGAACTTGAAGAATTAAGAGACAGAAACAGACCAAGCGACGAAACCGAAGATGAAATAAAAGAAAACCGCCGCAAAGAATACCTCAAATGGTACCTAAGCAAAAAATAAGAATTCACGCTTAGCCATAGCGTGTTAACCGTTTTCTTAGCAAACACTATAAAAAACACTATTCAACTTTATCTTTTAACAGGCGAATAGGGTTTGACTGTTGATTTAGAAATTATCTGTGTTGGCAACGAATTGCTTATCGGCAAAGTTCTAAATACAAACGCACATTGGCTATCCAAAGAAGCCACAGAACTGGCGGTCAACGTTAAACGCGTAACAGTAATTCAAGACATAATTTCTGAAATCGTAGCTGCAATCCAAGAAGCATTGGCACGTAAACCAAGATTCATCATAACTACAGGCGGTCTAGGACCAACTTTTGACGACAAAACCCTTGAAGGTGTTGCCAAAGCATTAAACCGTGAATTAACGGTCAATCCAGAAGCACAAGAAATGGTCCAACAACGCTGTAATCAATACGCAAAAAAACGTGGACTCCCAACACCCGTTGAATTAACAAAACCGCGAATTAAAATGGCGGTGCTTCCAAAAAACACTATAGTCGTAAACAATCCTATTGGAAGCGCCCCTGGCGTGGAAATTGATTTGCCCTGTACAACCATATTTGTTTTGCCCGGTGTGCCTTCTGAGATGGAAGCTATCTATAAAGAAACCATTGCCCCAAAACTCAAAGAAGCTACAGGCGACTTAATTTTCTGTGACAGAAGCATGTTTCTGGAAGGTATTGCTGAAGCAACTTTGGCGCCTTTTATTGACCAAGTAATGGCGACCCATGAGGGCGTTTACATTAAGTCTCATCCTCTTGGTATTAATTTGGAAAATAAACCGTGCATTGAATTGCATTTAACACTGACCGCTGATGAAAGAAATAATCCACAAGCAATGCTAGACGATTCAGTTGAAATGCTTAAACAGATAATTTCAGTTTTTAGCGGCGTGGTAATCAGGCTGAAATAGGTGCAGTTTTGGGATATGCTTTTTAAGTATTAAGATGGTTTTCACAAAACCATTAACACTCTTTGGCCAAGTGCATAGAATCCATGAATCACACATGCGTCAAAGCTGTTACTGCCTTAGCCGTTGCCGCCATATTGTTGTCACTTATTTCAGTGTGCTTTGCAAAAGACACTGAATTATCCTATCAACTGCTAAACAAGCCCGGCGGCGACACCACGTATCAGCTTGAAGTCGTAATACCCCAGCAACTTAACGATTATTACGCAAGCGAAAGCCACCGTTTAGTATCAACTGACGATTTTGAAAAATATATAACACCTTACGCGCTTAAACCAGTTGCTGACAGGTTATGGCAAATTTACGACAACGACGAAGACTTTGTTAACGGTGTCTTGATGCTTGTTCATCAACTCACTTACGAAGAAACAACGCCTGCATATTACCCCGCAGAAACTTTGACTGCAGGTAAAGGCGACTGCGACCTTTTCGCGTACATTGGTGCTTCTATATTGAAGGCAGGCGGATTAAACGTTGTATTATTCTACTATGAAGATCAAGAGCACATGAACATAGGCGTACAGTTAGCAAACTCGCCCACTGAAAACAGGGGCAAAGACTACTATGTAGAATACGAAAATGTAACCTATTACATGGCTGAATGCACAGGCGGAAACTGGAAACAAGGTTGGCGTGTAGGCGAATGCCCTGAAGACTACCAAGGCATATCAACTCAAGTAATTTCACTTAGCAACGCAAACCGTGTTGACCCTGGACAGGTTTCAGCAAGTTTTAGCATTATGCAGTCAAGCACAATATCCTTAGAAACTTCGCCTTTCGTAATGATAGAGACTTTAGATACCCCACTTTTAACAATTAAAGGCCAAATCCGCCCCCAACTGCCAAATCAAAACGTTACTATTTATGCCAAAATCAACACGGCGGCATGGGAAGTTATCGGTTCAACTTTAACAAACCAGGATGGCAGTTACGAATTTAATTGGCAATCTCAAACTGGTGGTTTCTACAGTGTTCAAACAGGATGGTCAGGAAACGACAGCTACACTGGAGCTTTAAGCACCACAAAAAATGCCCTAATGCTCCCTTCATACTTAGTAGTGTTACTTGGAAGTGCAACAATCGCGTTCTGTATAGGTGCATTTGCTTTAGTGCAAAGAAACCGTAAAAACAAAACCCCAATTATTCCACAAACTGAACCTGCCACAAGCAACCCAACTTTAGACCCGAATCAAATCTAAACGTCACCAAAAGATTATTACGCCCTGTTGAGCCAATCGTTTGATGTAGTGAAATAATTTATGCCTCTCACCTTTATTATTGGAACAGCTGGTTCAGGAAAAAGCCTTTTCACCGCCGCTTTTAGTGAATGGCTAAAAATGTCAAAACAGGATGTCGCCGTGGTTAATCTTGACCCTGGCGAGTTGAAGCTTCCATATTCACCCGATGTTGATGTAAGAAACTATGTTGATGTCGGTGACATAATGGAAAAGTACGGTTTAGGACCCAACGGCGCCTTAATTATGGCTGCTGACTTGATTGCTGATGAAGTTGAAAACTTGACTCGCGACATTGAGTCCACAAACGCAGATATTGTGCTTGTAGATACGCCGGGGCAGATGGAATTATTTGCTTTCCGAGCCAGCGGACCATACATTGTAAATGAGCTTACACGGGACCCTAAAGCGTTAATCTACCTTTTCGACGCCGTATTCTCAATTAACCCGTTAAACTATGTTTCAAACATGTTCCTATCCGCTGCTGTTTACAACCGTTTCTTCCAGCCACAACTGCACGTACTATCAAAGTATGATTTAGTTCCCAAAAAGGACGCTAAAGCAATCACCGACTGGTCAGCCAGTCCAATGGCGCTTGAAGACGCGATTGAAGAAAAACTTGAAGGCACAAAACGTGTGTTCAGCCGAAACATGATGAAAGCCATAAACCAGTTAGGCATGAAGTTTCTGCTTATGCCCGTATCTTCAAAAACCAATGAGGGCATGACTAACGTTAACACGGTGCTTGAACGAATATTTATGAGCGGAGAAAAATACACAACCTAACATGTTCGCGAGTTTAGCGGGTTTAGGCGTCAAGCAGTGACCAAGCTGCGGCGAACGCTCCCGTTTTAGCTTTTAACGGTGTTTCTGCCCCTGCAATAATGATTACGTCTTGGCTGTTTTGGGGCATCATTTTTTTTAGAATTTCATTTGCAGCCGCTGGGTATGCTTCTTCTATGCATTGGTCTACTGATGCTACATGTATGCATCCTTGATTGGCAACAAGTACAATTGCCCGTTTTGCTCCTGCAATTATTGCTGCATCACGCTGGTCAATACCTGATTTAATTTTTTCTCCGCAGTCTTTAATCATAAAGCCATAGTTGAACTCTGAAGTTGTTAATTCTGTTTTAGGGATTTCTGACCTTTTAGGGAAGACTTGTTCAAACTGGTGCCAAACTTCTTGTCCTTTCTGAGTTAACATGCATCCTTCTTTAGTGTTTGAAATTAATCCTGCCTCTTTTAAGCGGCTAATAATGGTTCTTACAGCGCCATCTCCAACGCCTAGTCTGTCTGCAAGCTTGTTTCTTCCTAATGGTTCATGAGAAAGCAGTTCTAAAGCACAGTAAATGTGAAATGGTGCAAAAGTAGTTGATGGTCCTGGTGCTTTCTTGTCAGCAGTTGTAGTTATGAATTTCTTGAGCGTTAACGCCATAATTTTCCACTATTACACTTTAATCGTGACTTCAAGTTTTTATAATTATTGAAAATATTAAACATTAAAAGGTCTATATGCTACCGCTGAAATTTCAACAAGTGCATTGGCGGGTAGTTCTGCGGCAACTGTTACCCTGGCTGGTGCATCCGTGGAGAAATTTTTGCCATATTCAGAGTTAAAGTCTTTAAACGATGACATTGATGACAAAAATACTTCCGTTTTAACAACATCTGCCATTGTGTATCCTGCCGCTTGAAGTATGGCTTTAACATTTTCAAGAGCTTGTCTTGTTTGTTCCGTTATGTCTTGGGCAACGATTTTTCCTTGTTTTGGGTCAGTACCTAACTGTCCAGAAACAAAAAGAAACCCGCCTGCTTTAACAGCTTGACTGTATGGACCAACCGGTTTTGGTGCGTTGCCTGTTTGAATTATTTCTTTCATAACGTTACACTTCAAAGGATAACTTGACTAAGTATGTTAAAAGTTGCTTTTGCTTAAAAACCTGATTTAAGTCTCTCAGATATTTTTTAAAAATAAATTCAGAAAGGCTTTTAAGAAAAACTCCTGATTAACTATCAGTTTAATCCAAGCGATGAAGGGTCCCTGATGAAAATAAACGGAAAATATTTGTTCACATCTGAATCAGTCGGAGAAGGTCATCCCGACAAAGTCGCAGACCAAATTTCCGACAGCGTTTTAGACGCAATACTAGCAAAAGATCCTAAGGCAAGAGTTGACTGTGAGACACTTGTCATGCAAGGAACCGTAATGATTACAGGTCAAATTACCACCTGTGCATACGTAAACATCCCAACAATTGTCCGTCAAACCCTAAAAGAAATCGGTTTTGACAACGCCAAGGATGGTCTTGACTGGGAAACATGCGGTATTCTTGTTTCATTAACTGAACAGTCACCCGACATTGCCATGGGCGTTAACGAATCAAACGGTCACGAGCAAGGTGCAGGCGACCAAGGCATGGTTTTCGGTTACGCTTCAAATGAAACAAAAGAGCTTATGCCACTGCCAATTTTGCTGTCTCACAGGCTTGTTAAACGGTTAGCTGAAGTTCGCAAAAACGGTGAAATGCCCTATCTGCGTCCAGACTGCAAATCGCAAGTAACTGTAGCATATGACAATGGCAAACCAACCTGTGTCAAAACCGTTGTTATTGCTGCACAAAACAATGGCTCTGTTGAGGATGCCATATTAAAGAAGCAAATAATCGAAAAAGTAATCAAACACGTAATCCCCGCAGACCTCATCCCTGAAGACATTAAATACGTTATCAACGGCACTGGTAGATTCGTTATCGGTGGAACACTCGCAGACTCAGGCTTGACTGGAAGAAAAATCATTGTTGACACCTACGGAGGCGTTGGAAGCCACGGCGGTGGATGCTTCAGCGGCAAAGACCCATCCAAAGTTGACAGAAGCGGTTGCTACATGGCACGCTACATCGCCAAAAACATCGTTGCAGCAGGTTTAGCAGACCAATGTGAAGTCCAAATCAGCTATGCCATTGGTGTTGCACAACCAATCTCAGTGCTAGTTAACACTTTTGGAACAGGCAAACTTTCAGAAGCACAAATCATGGAGCTTGTTCTGAAAAACTTTGACATGAGACCACGCGCAATCATTGACCATTTGAACCTGCTAAGACCAATCTATAAGAAAACCGCAACCTTTGGTCACTTCGGCAGAGACGACATAGACGTTCCTTGGGAAAAATGTGACAAAGCTGCAGTTCTATGCAAAGCATTAGAAGTAGCTAAGAAAGACTAAACTTTCTTTTCTCTTTCTTATTTTGTCTGCAATTTTAGACTAATTTTTTAGAATTAGCTTCTGACAGAACCGTTTTTAACCTTGCCCAATTCCAATATTTAGTGGTGGGGTGCCTATGAATAAAGTTGGCGTATTGCTGATAGTGGGCTGCATTTTTCTTTTGTTTGTCTGCATGTTTCATAATGTTTCTGGTTTTCAAGCCGACACTTGGGTTTCTAAGGCTTCAATGAACCATGCCCGAGCATACCTTGGAACCGCAGTAGTAAACGGAAAAATCTTCGCCATTGGTGGCGATGAAGGCTCAGAAATGGGCAACTGTATGACAGGCACAAGCATGACCAGTAATGTAGTTAACTATACTGAAGAATACGACCCGGTCTCAAATGTTTGGGTTGAAAAAGCGGCTATGCCAACTTCAAGGGCGCAATTTGGCACCGCTGTTTTTCAAAACAAAATTTACTGCATTGGAGGATACAACGGAGCTAATGTACCGCAAAACGATTCTTGGCGAACCGAATATTACACTCTTTCCAACAATGAAGCTTACGACCCAACTACGAACACTTGGACACGCTTAGCATCTATGCCGACGCCGCGTTACTCTGCAGCCACCAACATCGTAAATGGAGTAATCTACGTTATGGGCGGTCACACAATGACTGACCTCTACACGACTTATAACCTGACAGAAGTATACAATCCTCAAACTAATACTTGGACAACAAAAAAGCCGTCACCATTGCCAATTTCAAGCCCTGCCTCCGCCGTCATTGACGATAAAATTTTTGTTTTAGGAGACCTTTCGTATCCCAATTATGATTTTGTCTTAATGGTTTATGACCCTGCCTCTGATAGCTGGACTATAGGTGACAAGGCGCCTGTGCGTTATGCTGCAACTGCCGTTTCCACCAACGACGTAAACGCGGCAAAACGAATCTACTTATTTGATGAAAACCGAACAGACATCTATAACCCCGTAACCAACAACTGGTCAACTGGCAATTCAGCTCCTACAGACCGCCTAATAGCAAAAGCAGCAATACTTGATGATACAATCTATCTTATAGGTGGACGCACTGGACAATGGGGTTACATGACTTTCATGTATCCAAGCCCGTTAAACGAACAATATATACCGCTCAGTTGCGAGCAATCAAACGAACCTGAATCTGAATCAACCTCGCCTTCTAATACAGCTATTGCCCCAACAAATATAGAATCGGCATCTCCAAGCGGGAATCTTCAAGCTGAAAAACAAAACGCTACCAGTCCATTTTGGCTTACAACACCAATGATAGCCATTTTTTGTGTCTGTGCAGTATTTTTCTTATGTTTAGGGTTAGTGCTATATGCCCGAAAGCATAAGCTCAGATAGAAAAGGGCAAATGGGTAATCTTATTTTTTGGCGGGTTTGGGTGGCTGTTTTATTTTGCGTTTTAAAGTTTTAATTGGCTCCCAAATGCAAGCTGAAAAAGAACCCGGCACAATTAACTCCATAAATTCAGACCTTAACGCTTTTTCTTCAGGTATCTCGCTAAAACCAGCTTCCCACCCTTTAATGTTGTCTAAGTCTTCAAAGCCCCACATAGCAGTGAATTCGCCGACGCAATCACCTTTCTTGTGGCTTAAAACCTTCATTGACTTTACACCCTTAAAGAGACTGGGCTTTTTTTTCATCAGGGTAACCAGTTTTTTACCCCACGTGTTATGCTCTTTAAGCTTATCTGGCTTAACAGTGTATGTTCTAACAAGAAAAACTGTCACGTAAATCCCTAAATAAGAAAGTGCTAACGTGACTAAAAAACAATTCCCGAATCAACGAATTACTCCACGCAAAGGCTTATGAAAAAACATTTAAGTCTTTAAAACAAACTGGCAAACGCTGGAGCTACAAAATTGAAACTCACAAAAACTGTCCTGCTGCTTGTCTGTGTTTCTTTAATGTTGTTTAGTGTTGAGCCTGTGTTAGGTTGGAGTAACGGCGGCTACTCAGCAGACCCGTCGCAGCCCGATTATGGAACTCACGATTGGATTGCACAGCATGCTCTTGACTTTTTGCCAGACAACGAAAAGCAATACATCACAAGCAATCTTGCAGTCTACCTGTACGGCACCGAGCTTCCAGATTTGCCTGCAAGCCAAGGCGGAATAGGTGACACCACAAAACATCACATTTACTATTACAGTAACGGTTCCCTGCAGGATGATGCGTCAGCAAAAAGAGCCGCTGAAGAGTACCAAAAAGCCTTGACATACCTGAAAAACGGGTCATACGTGGACGCTACAAAAGAAGCTGGAGCCTTAACACATTATATTGCTGACATGGCAGTTTTCGGTCACGTAATGGGTTCTGCAACCGCTTGGGGCACAGAGGTTCACCATAGTGATTACGAAAACCATGTGAACAGTCAAACAGGCGCCTATGAATCCAGCTTGAATGTGTATTTACAGTTTGACGGCGCACTTGTTAACGTGTCAGCTTATGATGCAGCCCTAAACCTTGCATATGACACAACATTTGACAACGGCACTTACGACTGCAGTTGGATGGATGCAAATTATGACTGGAACAACCCTACTTTTAGCAGCAGGTCCAGTGAATCTTTGAATTTAGCAGTTAACGCCGTCGCCGACACATTGCATACACTTTATGCCGAAGCTTTCTCTGATTCAACACCAACAACTACACCAACCCACACAACCGTGTCCACTCCAACGCCAACCGTGCCAGAGTTCCCTGCACTTCTAACAATGTCCGTAGTCATGATTACGCTTCTGATAGCAGTTATCGTCAAAAAAAAAATAAACCTTAAACAACCAAATCAGCTCGTGTAATTTTATCTTATTTTCTTAATTTTTGCCAGAAAACTAAACAAGTAACCTTTCCCATCAAGTATCCAGTGAAGCCCAATGAAAGTTTACCACATGAGTAGCAAAAGCGCCGATAAAGATGTGCAGGTAATCTTTGTTGCCTCAGACGACAGCAAAGGCATTAATGATATGAACCAAATTTATGCACAAATCACCGTTTATAAGCACCAGAAAGGTATTCAAATTCTAACTCCAAAAGGTTGGGCTGTAAAGCATGTAACTGGAGAAGAAAACGAACTCTAAGGGTTTTTACTTACCCTTTTCTGTTTTGTTCCACATTTTGGGCAATACTTGGCTGACTCCGCGATTTTGTTTTTGCAGTTTGGACAGATTTTCAGCACAACAGGTTGATGCATTGCTGTGCCACAGTTGTAACAGTAGTTGTAGTCTGCGGGAACTTGTGTTCCACAGTTTGGGCACGTATAATAACTCTGGACACTTGGACAGATTGGAACGGGAATCAATATTGAAGCCCCAAACACGATTCCACCCTCTTCAAAAGATTTGGCGTGGCGTCTCTTTTTCCTTTCGCCTGTTAATTAATTTATTTTAGGATTCTGTCAACATTAACCGCGTAGCCGCTTTTGGCAAGCTCACGTACAAGTGCCAGTTTCCAACTGTCTCGGTCATCAAAAGCTACCGCTGTCAAACTTGCAAAACAAGCGGGAACCTCAAAGTTCGTGGTTTCCCTAAACAAAACCAGCACCCTGTCCTTGCCAAGTTTTCCTAGCACAAACCCCAGCTCAAAAACTGTTTCCTGTTGCGGCCTAAACCTGCGTTTGGAGGGCTCATCTGTTTTTGCGTAGGCATAATCATCAGGCGATAGTAAAGCAACCGCAAAATTAACATCAGCATAGTCTGAGGGTTTTTCAACAATTTTTCTGCAATGCCCCGGGTCTTCACAAGACACTATGGGAACAAGCTCAAGCTTAGTCAAGGCTTTGGTTACGGCTTGTTGCATTTCTTCATCTGCGCTTGAGATAACAAAGACTCTGCGATTAACCTTGCCTGCTGATTGGTCAGGTACGTTGCTGTTTGTTTGGGGTAAGAATTTTTCGGTGCAAATGTACGCGCCTTTGACTTTGCTTTTTTGGATGCATTCAATTAAGAATTTTTTATCTTTGCTTATTACAAGATTTTCCCCGTTGGGCAGTTTTAATTTGTCTGCTGTTTCATAAGACCAGAACACAACAGCTTTGGTAACTTTGACGGGATTTAGCAGTCTACCCATAAACCAGAAAGGCTGCCCCGCATTGAATGGCTCTACAAATGTGCGGTTTAGCTCCTCTTGACCAATGTTAAAGCGGATGCCAGACTTGTCAGGTTCAACGTATTCTATGTAGATGTGGTATTTTGGAAGCGGCAAACTAATCAGTGCCTAATATTCGGTCTAGATTCAAAAACTTTACCGTTCTCTAATGTTTTAGATTCCCTTGTTTGCATAATTGTTGTGGTGTGTAAAGTCGGTGACGTCTCGACGAACCTGCAAAGGTTTGATTTCAACAGTTGGGTAGCCTAAACGGATTGTGTAAGCGATTTTCAGGTAGTCAGGAAAACCTAAAAGTTTTCGTAAATCTTCTTCAACAGGCGCAGTTGCTGACAAACTCAGAATCTGCATACTAACTCCAAGAGCCTGAGCAGCCAACCAAATGTTTTCCATAAGACAGCCCAAACTCATGAAACCATAAATGTCTACAGCAGAGGCAGGCGCTTTCTTATTTGGGTCATAAAGAACCATCAAAAGCAGTGGGCTACCGCGAATGGAGTTTTCAAGCGGTATCGGTGCAGAATCGTGGGCGATTTGACTGAATTTTGCTGGATTAACCCAGTCAGGCGGAAAACCAGCCGCCAAAATTCCCACCTTCTTCTTTTCATACTCTTCCTTTGAGAAAGAAAGATGCCTATAATTTTCGCAGAGAAATTCTTCCAAGACTCGGGTTTTTATTTTGCCAATTTTTTCGAGAACTGCCTTGTCATCGATGACTATGATTTCGTAGTTTTGCATGTTATGCCCTGTCGGTGTCCACCGTGCAGCTTCCAGTATCTGCTTTAAATTTTCCTTGCTGACTATTCTGTTAGGGTCAAAAGGTAAACGGGAAGAATGGCGTTCCTTGATAACCTTCAAAACATCACTCATAAAAGATTAGACCTCACAAAGCTCTAGTATTGCTGGAAAATGAACCCTTTGGTTTTAGTGAAACGAAGTGCGGTTGCCGGGATTTGAACCCGAGTACTCAGCTTGGGAAGCTGATGTCCTACCGAACTAGACTACAACCGCGCGTAAACCGTTAAATCCAAAAATTGTTAAGCCAAGCCCAATATAACAGTTTTTATCTCTACTCAAAACACCTGAAACTCGGTATTCTGTTTTATAGATAAACCTTAATTATGAAAAAGTTTGAGTTTTGATGCTACCGCAGCAAGTTTACGCTTGTCTATAGGTAGGGAAAGGAGATAGATTTGGATCAGATTAAACAGTCTATTTTAATTATCGATGATGACGCAGGCATTTCCAAAGCTTTTTCACGAATACTTCAAAAAAACGGGTACACTACAGACACTGCAGGAACAGGAAAAGAAGCCATCGAAAAAGTAACCAAGCACATTTATGCTGCAGCTCTAATTGATGTTTGCCTTCCTGATTTAAGCGGTGCCAGCCTTGCAAGTAAACTTGAACAGTTAAACGATAAAATGATAAAAATCGTAATTACTGGTTTTCCTATAGGGGTGACAAAAACTGACGCAGATGCTTACCTTGTTAAGCCAGTGAACCCTGAAAAACTGCTTGCAACTTTAAAGGAGAAACTAAATTTTCAAACTTGAGGGCTTGTTAAAGGTGTTTAATGTGGGCAGCAAGCAAAATCGTTATCTCTAACAAAGCCACACATCAATACGTACTGGAGAAAAAAAGCTGATGCCACAAAATTACACTTACGACGACGCAGGAGTAAACCGTAAACAAAGAGTAGAATCAAAAAAACAACTCAGCATCCTACAAGAAACCTACAAACAAAGCAGTTTCGGCGCGGTCCTTAAACTGCCTTACGGCAACATTTTTCCAGTTGGACAAGACCAATATCTTGACCTCGTCGTTGAAGGCGTAGGCACCAAAGTCTTAATCGCTGAATTAATGAAAAAATATGATACCATCGGCATCGACGCAGTAGCCATGGCAGTAAACGATGTTATCCGTTCAGGCGCAAAACCACTTGCCATAGCCGATAACATTCATGCGCAAGAAAGCAACCCCGACCTTGTCAAAGACTGGCTAACAGGCGTTGCTTATGGCGCAATCGAATCAGGTTGCCCAGTTACCGGCGGAGAAATCGGTGACGTAGCTGAAATAATCAAAGGCATAAACCTAAACTCGGGCTTTGACATGGTAGTCGCATCCGTCGGCACCGTAGATAAACAAAACATAATCACAGGCGAAAACATCAAACCCGGCGACCCAATCATCGGCTTAGCCAGTAGCGGTTTGCACAGCAATGGTATCACTCTTGCTCGCAAAATCCTTTTCCGACAATGGGGCGGAAAATTTGAACCAACAGACATTCCTGAAGGCTTAACCCGTGAAGTCGGTCTTGAAGCGTTAGAACCAACCAAAATCTATGTTAAACCACTGCTCAAATTAGCTTCTGAAGTAAAAATTAAAGCCGCAGTCCACATTACAGGCGACGCATTCACAAAATTCAACAACCTAACCCGAGCCTCACCGGGTATAGGTTTCAAGTTTAACCATTTCCATCCTCAACCGATTTTTGCCTTAATCCAGAAAACCGGCGCCGAGTTAGGCTACAATATTTCTGATGAAGAAATGTTCAAAACCTTCAACATGGGCTGGGGCTTCGGAATCGTCGTTGACAAGTCAGAACTCGACAAAGCCATGAATGTACTTGAACAAGACGGCAACGATTGCGACGTTATCGGCCAAATCACAAACAAAGAAAAAGTCGTCGAAATACATCACCAAAACAAGCATTTAGTTCTACAGTGAGACTTTTTTCTTTTTTTTTGAAGTGCTTGTAGATTGAGCAAGACCAAAGCGCTCTCCTACATCGCGTTTAGGTAGCCCATCAGCCAGAAACGAGTCGTTAAAACCCGAGGTCAACATGCTTACGGACACGTTAAACTGCTAAAAGACATGGGTTTAATCAGTTCTGAACGGGTAGGTCGCAACATGGCACTAAAAACCACCGATTACTTCGCAGACTATTTTGGCCTAATACAAGACACGTCAGCAATGAAACGCGACCTAAGACGCATATTTGGCGATGCACTAAAAGACGACGGACAACCCTAACACAATTTTGGCGTAATTATTACGCCGATCTCCACGTTTCACACGTGTCTGTTGTCCGGTCGCGCCT
Organism: Bathyarchaeia archaeon; assembly: GCA_050108115.1. Classification (GTDB taxonomy): domain Archaea; phylum Thermoproteota; class Bathyarchaeia; order Bathyarchaeales; family Bathycorpusculaceae; genus Bathycorpusculum. The sequence continues at coordinate 1,967,932 of JBNIDP010000001.1, forward strand.
TTATAGGAATAACGGCTTAAACGCTTGGAAAAAAATCATTTTAGAAAATGAGCTATTAAAAAACTCAAACCAGCCAATGAAAATACATCTACCAACTTTGGAAATGGATGCTTACTTTTTTCCCCGTATTCTTTGATCAATTGATTTATCGAAAATAGAGTCAAATCGAAAATTTGTAAATTCGCTTGACCCATTTCGGTGCTTGAAGTTTCGTAGTATTCGATTTGATCATAAGCATGTATCTGTGTTAGAGTTTCTTTATTATTTTTTAGAGCATTTTTAATACCTACTATGCCTTCATTAAAATGCGCCCTAGTATTAATTAGGTCGGCTTTAGCTTTCTCCAAAACAGAAACCACTTCTTCATCAAAATTGCTTAATAACAAAAATCCTGGAATTTCTATTGTGGCAACAAAGACGCCTACAGTTAGGAGACCATAGATTACTATTAACTCCGTTGTTGATGGAGTTGTACCGTAAAATAACGATAGACTGACTGTGAAAAAAATGAATAAAAACATGTTCATTAGGAAAAGCGGTGACAACAGCTTCTTTCGATTTTCCTTAGAAAAATGAAATATCTTGAAAATGGCAAGAACAACTAAAATATAAACTCCAAGGTAAAAAGCAAGCATTATTGATTCAAAATAGCTATAAATCACCTGTATTACCTGCGTTATCCTCAAATTGCTTAATTGCCTTTGCAATCTCGGGTATCTTTTCGAAACCCACTTGGTTTATCAAATCAGTTCTACGGTAAAGCTTTTTTCGGCCGTCTTTTTTATCAGATAAATACCCCTTTTCGTACAAAGGATCAAGAAAAGTATTCAAATTACGAATATCGGTATTAATTTTAGTTGCTAATTCCTCTCTACTTATATATTCTTTAGTTAAAAGCAATATTTGCAATCTTTTTGGCGAGTTCGAGAGTAATGCGATTAAATCCTGTTTAATAGTTTCTCTGGAACCTATGGTAAGAATTCTGCTCATATTGTGAGTGTTACCTTTAATTTCGTTTATATCGTTCCTGATATCGCGAATGTCCTCTTTCATTTGCTCGATTTCCTTGTCTTGATTTTTTTTTGGCATATGATTCCTCAGATTTTATCGTAAACAATAGAATCGTTTGATTCTACAGATCGAATTATCCCTTTACTTCTCAAATTACTTAGTGTAACTTTGACATTGTTTTCTGTCTTTCCAGTTTCTCTAACGATGTCATCAATTGTATGTTTTTTATCGCAAAGCTTCAGTAACTTAGCTTCTTCTTTTCCTAACTGAGGCTCGGGAATAGTTCTTTTTTGAAGGATTATAAGAATTTCTAACTTATCATTAATATCATCTAATTTTTTGAAAAGGTTTGCTAACTCTTGTTTGCTCAAACTCTGCGATTCGTTTGCCAAGGCTAAACACTACCACTATTATGTTTCTTTTTGACTTTGGGGAACATTCCTCTAATGTTGCTGGCACCCATACCAGTGGCTAAATCAATTTCCTCTGATTTTACACCACTTTTCAACAATTGAAGAATGAGAAGATTTCTAATTGATTGTAATTCTTTAAGTTCGTCTCTTCTCTTCCTTGATTTTTCTTCGCTCATTAACTATCGATTACCTCAACATCTTTACTCTTGCCTCGCGAGGGTTTGATGTCGTTCATAGGAAATTTGTTTCGTATAGTTTTTTCAGGAATCCCAGTTGCCGTTTCAATTACTTTTGGATTAACGCCATCTTTCAGAAGAGATATTACTAAAAGATTCTTGATTGCTTCATTGTTTTCTATAGGCTGTTTCCTTTTTGCTTTTTCTTCACTCATATGCTAAATCACCGATTCTTTACTATCCTTGCTTTTATCTTTCGCATCAGCACTTAGATTTTGGGCACTTTGAGCACTACCGTCTTTAGAATCTCGTGTTAACTCTTCCGTTTCCTTCGCTTTTTCCTTTCGTGCTCTTATAAGTGCTTGGTTCGCTGTCCCTACGCTGGTATTAAGTAAGTTTGCAATCTCTGTTACACCGAATCCAAACGATGATAATGCAATAATTTTTTCTTTTTGCTTGTCATAATCTTTTACTAAATTAAGTGCTAACAACTTTGAGATTTTATCCAATTTTTCAATCAGTTGATCAAATTGCTTTTTCTCCATAGAAGTTGATTCAGACATTAGATTGTATCCGCCCCTTCTGTTTTCGGCATCGCTGTTTTCTCAACATCTCTCTTTCCCTTGATTTTTGATACCGGTATTAAACGTTCGATTGTTTTCTCACTTACGCCTAATGATTGTGCAATTTCGGACCTCTTCATTCCAGATTGCACCAACAAAATTACCGTGATTATATCTAACCGTTTAATTATTTTATCCATCTTTTCGTTATTGATTTTTTCACTCATTGCTATTTTCCTCTACTTTTGGGCGGTAATTTTCTTAGTCAGGCTTCTCTTTGTTTTCTTGATCTTTCAATTCTTTATCTGTAGTTATTTGCGGGTTAATTTCCACAGCACTCGTATATTTGGGAACGGATATTCCAATGGAGTCTAATGATAATACTCGTTTAACACGACCTTTTCGATTAGCAGGAATTACCAAATTTAGAAGACTCCATTTTTCCCACAAATTTCCTACCGTTACATGGCTTGTTTTCCTACCTGATGAACATACTATTTGTGCAATATCTCGAGTGCTTCTTTTTCCATCAGATAACTCATAAACCATTTTGTCAATTTCATCGCGCAATGCATTTTTCAAAATGGGAATAAAAGTTGACATTGCAGAAAATTTAGTCCAAAATATTAGTTCGTCGATTTTTTCGTTGAGGCTCTGGAGATCGTTTGATTCGCTCATATAATCACTCTAATGACTTATAGTAAAACTTCTTACCGCCAATATCGTCATAGAGGACTAGCCCTGATTCAAGAAGTGAAGATAAGTGGTATGAAACATTGGGTTGGGTTGTTTGAATCTCGGAAGCTATATCTCCAACTGTATGCTTTCCATCGCAAAGGTCGTATATCTTTTTCTTTATCTCATTCTTTAAAATAATCTGCTTTTTTTCTTGTATAACTTGATAATTGGCAAGTTTTAAGACTGATAATATTTTCTGTAGAAGTTTAATTTCTACGTCATTATCCAATATGCCACCAACCAGCTTTATATCACTTTACCAATAGCTCGCTTGCTTAAATATTTATCCCTGATTTGTTAATTTAATGCATATATGTCATAAATGCTTATCAAAAGATTAAAAGTTTGACCAATTAGAACCTAATCCAGTAAATGAGAAACCATAAAAGCAAATCCAGTTTTCATTTAGTTATCGGTGACTCTACTAATGAATAAGGAAGAGATTCTTCGTTGGAATGCAAAGTATGATAGGGAGCATCCTTGGTGGACTCAAGAGGAAAAAGAATTAGGTCAGCAATTCAGAGTTACCCACGTGATAACAAAAAATGATCTGCTTCGACTGATTTATTGGAAGTTTAAGGATTTACCGGGTAGGCGCAGTAGAGTCACGAAGATATTCCAAACGAACTCTGAAGAATATGTAAAAGACGTTTGCGCTCAGGTCCTTAAAATGAATACTAATCAGGATCAAATGCGAATTGGTTTACTCGACGATCTTGAAGGCATAGGTCCAGCAATTGCGAGCGTTATTCTAACATTTTACGATCCAAAAAATTATTGCGTTCATGATATTCACGTTTGGAGAGAACTGTTTGGCGAAGAACCTTCGACTTTATTCTTAGGCAGCAGCTGTTACATGAAGGTACTTTTCGAAACAAGAAAAATGGCTGCTAAGTATTCACTTGATGTGAGAACCATTGAAAAAGCGCTTTTTAAGAAGAACTTGGATGAGCCTTAGGAGTTAGTATTCTAAACTTGTCTTCGTTTTTCTAAGTAAGAGGGGGGTAGGTACTATTGGCGTTTTTTCAAGCCATTAGCATGTTAAAAACTAGTTATTATCCCCCGTTTGAGGATGTTTTTGGGTATCTGTTTTTTTGGTTTGATGTTTGCCATTAGACCGTTTGCGTAGCCGTCAAAGAGCAGGTTCTCCATCATCAACTGCCCAACTGCGCTGCATGCGCATGTCCAGTCGTCTCTGATTGTTTGGTCTAATTGGGTTAGGGTTTTGATTTTTTCTTCGTCTAGGGCTTGGCAGAGATATGTTATGTAGCCTATGGCACCTTCTAGTCGAGCCTTCTGCAATATTTTTTCAAGTTGATAACGGTTTAAGAGCATATTAGATTCAGCTATTTCGTTAACCAATTTTTTGTCACCTGTGACGTCTGTTGTTGTTTTGTAATTTTAAAATATAACGTTTGCGTACAAACGCAGCGTTTAGTGTAATAACTGTGTATAATTGTGCATAAACCCTAAGAATACTACAGCATAACACCATTAATGTGTTATTGATGGTCAAAGAAAGACTAACCGTAACCGTCCAACCAGAACTAATCAAATGGCTCGATACCCAAATAGAAAAAGGAAACTTTGCAGACAGAAGCCACGCTGTACAATTCTCTATACGCAAACTAAAAGAACAAATCGACAAAGGCGAAATCAAGTTCTAACCCGCCTCTTTTGACTTTAGTTGACTTCCCTTGACGCCGATTGACTTTCTTTGACGTAGCCTCCAAACGCTTCAGACGCCAATCAAAGAAGCAACCCAAAACAAACCCCACAAGCACACGATAAATATTCTAAAAAAAGAAAAAGAACAACCAACGAAAACTTGCTTCAAACGCCGTCTGCTTACTGAATCTGCCACAACCAGCCAGCAACCCACAGCATCAGCAGAACACAAAACACAGCAGCTAAAGTCGTCTGTTGGTTGTTGTTGTGTATAGCAACTTTTCGGCAACAACATCTATAATAATTAAAAATCGGCAGAGGGTTTGATGCTTTAACAGGCTGAGTATTTCAACGTTTGTGACGAAAGCGTTTAAATCTACTACTTTCTCAATTAAGGACTCATGAAATACGCTGCTAAAATAGAAGTAAGCCTAAAACCTGGGCACAGCAACCCTGAAGGCGAAACCACCGCGCATCTCCTAAAAGAACTCGGATATAAAGTTGAAAAAGTTGATGTTAGCAAAGTTTACACAGTTACCCTTGAAGCCACATCACCAGCTGAAGCTAAGACAAAAGCTGAAGAAATGAGCAAACGCCTCCTTGCTAACCCAACCAAGGACAACTACAGCATAAGCGTAGTGGAACAATAATGAACTCTAACCTCTACATCCAACACGCGGCAGCAGGCAATGTTGTTGAAGTAGCATTAGCCAAAGCCACCGACACTGAGCTCATGGACGTTAGCAGCGAACTTGCTTTGGGCTTAAGTCTTGACGAAATGAAATCCGTGCAAGCTTACTTCAAGAAGGAGAATCGTAACCCGTCGGATGTAGAACTTCAAACTATCAGTCAATCTTGGTCAGAACATTGTTGCCACAAAACTTTCAAAGGCAAAATCAAGTTCGACGGCAAAGAAATCAACAGCCTGTTTAAAACATACCTTGCAAAGGCAACCAAAGAAATCAATGCTCCATGGTGCTTTAGCGTTTTTGAAGACAACGCAGGCATAGTCAAATTCGACAAAGGCTACGGCATAGCCGCTAAAGTTGAAACCCACAACCACCCATCCGCAGTAGAACCATTCGGCGGAGCAGCAACAGGTGTTGGCGGCGTAATCCGAGACATCCTTGGAGTGTGGGCTGACCCAATCGCTTGCACTGACGTTTTAGGGTTTGGACCCTTAGATTTTGATTACAAAAAGCTTCCTGCAGGCGTTAAACACCCAAAATACGTTTACATGGGCGTCACAGCAGGCATCAGCGCTTACGGAAACAACATGGGCATCCCAACCGTTAACGGCGCAATCTACTTTGACGAATCCTACACAGGCAACGTCACAGTCTACTGCGGCTGCATCGGACTACTGCCCCTCAACAGGTACACTAAAAACGCCAAAGTCGGCGACTACATCGTAATGGCAGGCGGAAAAACAGGCAGAGACGGCATTCACGGCGTCACCTTTGCATCAGCTGAACTGACCGAAAAATCAGAAGAGGTTAGCCGTCCAGCTGTACAAATTGCTGACCCGATAGAAGAAGAAAAACTCAAACGCGCAATCATAATCATTCGTGATAGGCAGTTGGCTTCTGCAACAACTGACCTTGGCGGCGGCGGCTTGTCTTCTGGTGTTGGCGAAACTGCTGAGCGTTACGGTTGTGGTGTTTCAGTTGAATTATCCAAAGTTCCTCTGAAGTATCAGGGGCTTGCTCCATGGGAAATCTACATTTCTGAGTCCCAAGAACGCCAACTTTTCGCGGTTCCTCCTGAGAATTTGGAGGCTGTTTTGGCAGTTTTTGAGCAAGAAGAGGTTGAAGCCACAGCAATTGGGCAATTAACTAACGAACGCCGCCTATGCCTTAAGTACCAAGGCGCAACTGTGGCAGATTTGGATATGGCTTTTCTGTTTAATCCCTGTACAACCACAAAAAAAGCCACCCTTGAACGCCCCACATTCGTTGAGCCTGATTTTGCAGAACCAGCAAATCTCACAGAAACCCTAATGCAGCTTCTTGGTGCACCAAACATTGCCAGCAAAGAAAGCGTAGTGCGCACCTATGACCATGAAGTCAAAGGCAACACAACCCTAAAGCCTTTTCAAGGTAAATTCGCTGGGCCTAACGATGCTGCAGTTTTAAAACCACTTGACAATTCTTGGAAGGGTCTTGCCATCTCTTGTGGTATGAATCCCAATTATGGCAAAATTGATACTTACTGGATGGCAGCTTCTGCTATTGATGAAGCAATCCGAAACAACCTTGCAGTTGGCGGACGCAGAATCGCAATTTTGGACAATTTCACATGGGGAAACCCAGAAAAAGCTGAACGCCTTGGCTCTCTTGTTCGTGCTTGTCAAGCCTGCTATGACGTATCAAAAGCGTATCGGACACCGTTTATTTCAGGCAAAGACAGCCTCTACAACGAGTCCCCGCTGGGTCCAATAACGCCGACGTTGCTCATAACCGCTATCGGTGTTGTTCCAGACCTGCGGTCAACAGTTTCAATGGAACTTAAGGAACCCGAAAACCTGCTTTACATCCTTGGTGAGACTTATCCTGAACTGGGAGGTTCAGAATACTACAAGCTAAACGGTTGCTTGGGCGCAAGCGTGCCACAACTACGTACATCCAAAGCCCGCAAAAACTATTTCAACCTAACAAAAGCTATCGACCAAGGCATGGTAAAATCCTGTCACGACCTCTCCGAAGGCGGCTTGGCAGTTGCAGCCGCGGAAATGGCCTTTGCAGGCGGCATCGGTATGACGCTTGACCTTAAAGCTGTACCCAACAAAGGTGTTACACGAAACGATTTTATGCTCTTCTCAGAATCCAACAGTCGATTGCTAATTGAGGTTTCACCTAAAGACCGCATGGATTTTGAAGACTTAATGCGAAACAGTTGTGCCATGATTGGCGAAGTAACAGAAGCCCAACGGCTACAAGTTCACGGTTTAAACGGCGGTTTAGCTGTTGACGCTGAACTCTCAGAGTTGCGTAAGGCATGGAAGAAAACGTTAAGTGCGGAGGCTTAAAAATTGAGAACTGAAGAAATCAAAGTTTGCGTTATGCGCGCTGGCGGAACCAACTGTGACGCTGAAACCGCAAGGGCTTTCAGGGAACTTGGTGTGCAAGCTGAAATTAAGCACGTTAATGAACTGGTCAAAAATGGTAACTTGCTTGATTATAGCATGCTTGTTTTTCCGGGCGGTTTCTCTTTTGGTGATTACGTGCGTTCAGGCGTTATTTTCGCTAGGTCTCTTGGCGCTAAGTTGGGCAAGCAGATGGAACAGTTTGTTGACGAAGGAAGACCAATCCTTGGCATCTGTAACGGTTTTCAAATTCTTGTAGAATACGGTTTACTGCCCGGATTTGAAGGTCCCAGCCAATACCCCGAAGCTACTTTGACTACTAATGTGCCTCAAGGCTTTAACTGTAAATGGATTTACCTTAAAAACCAGAACAAAGGCAAATGCCTCTTCACAACCAAAATCCCTGAGGGCAAAGTTCTAAAAATTCCAATAGCAAACGGCGAAGGCCGCTTCCTGTTTCCAGTAGAAAAAGAGCAACAAATGCTCCAGCAACTAATCGACAACGACATGCTTGTTTTCCGGTACTGCGACGAAAACGGCGCCCCTGCAAACGGAGCCTACCCAACCAACCCCAACGGCACATTCTACGACATCGCAGGCATCTGCAACAAAGAAGGCACAATCTTCGGCTTAATGCCCCACCCCGAACGTGCAATGTACTGGTGGCAAGAACCCGACTGGACAAGCAAACAACACATGACACAATACGGCGACGGCAAACTCATCTTCGAAAGCATCATCAGCAGCCTAAACAAAAAACCCTAATTTTGTTTGTTTTGTTGATGCTTTCGTATACGGCAAGGGTTTGTCGGTAAATTGTTAATGTTTTTCAATATACTGCTGGCGCGTTTTTTGTGTCAATAGTATCTACCTCTCTTTTGGTGTTTTGTATTTTTGAACTGGGCAGAGCTTTCCTTTCTCTAAAAGTATAGCCCCCTATAGGTTTCTGCAATGAGTTTCTAATAGGATCCGTGAGGTGTGCATAATTAAGTTTTTAACCGCTATTCAACTAAGATATCTTGAGCAGTCTGGGACTTGCGCCCGATTGAACTATTGGTTTGGTGTCTGAGCAGCTCCATAATCAATGTTACTGGTTTAGTCCCAGAATCTGCTTGCCTCTTTTAATCCACAGTTACCCTCAAGCAGAGCCACAATAGCATTAACGTTTATACTGATCAACGCTGCATACACCATCGACGTCTTCTTAAGCAGTCCTCTTGGCCGAGTCCAGCAGCCACGCAGCACATTGCTCTTACAGTGACCATTGAACTGCTCCACAGGCCAACGCATACCCCCAAAAAACTCAGCGTTAGACACTTTCTGGTCTTTACCTGCCCTGCGAGGGTTAAGCGCAATCAACGCTGTAGAGCCCTTGTCTTTGATGACCTGCAAGTTTTTTAGACAGTGATACCCAGCGTCGCCTAGCACGTAGTCAGCTTCTATGTCTTTGATTAGTTTTGGTAGAAATATTGAGTCAAAGCGGTTAGCAGACGACACTATAGCGCTGAGGGGCAACCCGAGTTGGTTGACGGCGACGTTTAGTTTAAAGCCCTTAACTGGGCCTCTGCTGGTAAAGCCCCATTTTGCTTCCAAATCGTACATGTCTTTGAGTGGGGTTGAATCGACGATGAGGTGTGTTGTGTGGATGTTGTGTTTTATGAGGTTTGCAAATGTGTTCATGACTTCTTCTAGGACTGGGAGGTAACGCAGCCACCATCTTCCAATGGTGGTCCTGTCGGGTGTGTGGTGGAGTCCGAGTTTTTGGGCGTATTGGGGATGCCGCTTTAGATGCCAAGCGATGCGTGTATCGTTTTCTAGTCCTTTTAGGCGTGAATATACGAGTACTTTGATGGCTGTTTTGCGTCCGTAACCTGGGTTTCCTGCTCTTTTAGGCTCTGTTGGCACGGTGACTTTGTTGAGGAGCAGCCTGACAAGTTCACAGGCTTCCATAAACCCAAATAGGCGCTATCTAGATTTAAAATTATGCACACCCCTCGGATCCTAATAGGCTGGTGTAATTGTACTCCCCTCTACGTTTTCTGCAATGCTTGGATATTAGACGCCAAATGGACAGCGGTTTACTCCACCCTCTATAGGTTTTAACATAGAACCTCTAATAGGCTCCAAATAGCCAGTTTGGATGTTTGACTAGTCCATGTTTGTTTTATTGGATAAGTGTCTGGTCAAAGGTTAGATTGTTTTTTATATTTCAAAAAACATTAAACTTTAAATCTCAATTAATTAATGTTAACGGATTAGGGATGAGAAAATACATGAAAGTTGTAGCTTCATGGAGTGGCGGTAAAGATAGCGCTTTTGCCCTATACTTGGCAAGCCAGCAAGGTCACGAAATCGTAAACATCTTAACCATGATGATGAGCGAAGACAAATCAAACTTCCACATGATACGCTCAGACATCTTAGACGCCCAAGCAGACGCACTGGGCATACCATTGATTAAAAGGCAAACCAGCAACGAAACCTACGAACGTGACTTCAAAGCTGTTTTATCTGAATTAAAGGCTAAAGGTGTAGACGGCTTAGTAACAGGAGACATCTATGAGGTAGCTGGTCATGAGGAAGGCTGGCTGAACCGTGTCTGCCGCGAAATGGGCTTAACACCAATCAAACCCTTATGGATGGGCGACACCAAACAAATCTACCTTGACTACATAAAAGCAGGCTTCAAAGCAACCGTTGTCCGCACCAACCTAAGCAAACTTGGCATGGAATGGCTTGGACGCGTGCTAGACAGGCAATTTTATGATGATATTCTAAAACTGGGCAATATTGATGCTTGCGGCGAAGGCGGCGAGTATCATACAGTAATAACCGATGGACCCAACTTTAAGAAGAAGATTGAAATTCTAGAAACCCAGAAACATAAGCTTGACAGCGGCTTTGGCTATCTTGAAGTCAAAGACTTCGCGGTCAAACTTAAGTGAAGGGTTACAGTTTACATGAAAACAAGCTTTGACGTCATAATCGCCCATAATAAACCAAAAGCAGAAGCCTTCCTGACTGAAATTGAAGGCAAAAAACCTCTTTTCATAGCAACAATAGCCACTACAGAAACAGGCAAAATCCCAGGGTTATCAGCCGCAGGACAAAACCCTGATTTCACCGATTTCACGCCTCCTGCAGATGCTGAACTTTTACTTTTAGGAAAATGCAAATCCATCCAAGGCGTACCAATCACGCCAGATGGCATTCCAACGCCTGCTCTAATTACAATGTCCGCGTTAAAGCTTGCAGACATTCCCGTAGTAATTGCTAACGCAGGTTGCAAGGTTAAGCCTCAGGTTCCCTTCATCGATTTAGGCGGCAACTCAGGACGCGACATCCGAAGCGGCGACTCAGTAGACAACGTTGAAGAAGTTATTGAACGCGCCAAAACCGCGGGTGAACAGCTGGCTAAAACTTCAGATTACCTTGTAATTGGCGAAAGCATTCCAGGTGGAACAACTACGGCGCTTGGTTTGCTTTCAGCTTTAGGTGTAGACGCAATAGGAAAAGTAAGTAGCACCTTGCCTTTGAATCCTCACAACCTAAAAACCGATGTTGTCCAAGCAGGTTTGAAAGCTGCAGGCGAAAAATTTGGCAGCCTAAACAACAACCCCATAAAGGCAGTTAGCTGCGTAGGTGACCCCATGATGCCCGCTTTAGCTGGTTTAGTTATCGGTGCCGCAAAGCAGGTTCCAGTTTTGATGGCTGGCGGAACTCAAATGACAGCCGTCTTAGCATTAATCAATGCCCTTAACCCCGAAGCCCTCTGCAATGTAGCCGTTGGCACAACACGTTGGGTAACCAGTGACAAGACCTCAGACATTAAAGGTATAGTAAGCCAATTTAGCGAAGTTCCCATATTGGCTGCTGACCTAAACTTTGGCGAATCCAAATTCCCAGGATTGCAAATCTACGAGACTGGTCTTGTCAAGGAAGGTGTCGGTGCGGGTGGTGCCTCTATTGCTGCTATGGCAAAGATGGGTGGCGCAGTGGACAAGGATTTGCTTCTTAAAGCAATTGAACGTAACTATAGCGTGTTAATGTCAATGAAGTGACTCTTGCTTGGTAGTTAAAGAATTCAAAAACCTGCTTTCTTTTCTAACTGTTTTGCCGGTCAAAATGGATAATGACCTCCTTACTGACTGCGCCAAATACATGTTTGCCTTCCCCTTAATCGGCGCTTTTATTGGAGTGCTTGCAGGCGTTTTCGGCTGGGTGGCTTATCAGTTTCTGCCCGGAATCGTTGTTGGCGGCTTAGTTACAGCGGCGCTTTTGTGGCTTACAGGTCTTCATCATACTGATGGGCTGTTGGATTTCGGCGATGGCGTCATGGTTCACGGCACCCCTGAAAAGAAAGTTGAAGTTATGCATGACCAACTCACAGGTGCAGGCGGATTATCCCTTGGAATCTTGACTATTTTGATAACTGCGTTGGCGATTGGACAAATCAATGTTGGCATAATAATTCCTGCAATTATTGTGGTAGAAGTTTCAGCTAAACTATCCATGGTTGTTATGGCGTGGGCAGGCAAATCAGTACATCAGGGAATGAATTCGTCTTTTTTGGCGTTTATGCATGGCCCCCAGGGTACAGCGCGTCTAATTGCTGGGTTGCTGATTTCTTTTGCCATCGCATTGCCTCTGTTACGTTGGGCAGGTGCAGTAGTCATCCTCGCAGGCATACTAACAAGTCTAGCAATGACCTTTATAGCTCATAGAAACTTTAACGGTGTAACAGGCGATGTTTTCGGTGCAACAAACGAGCTTGCACGTCTGGTTTCATTGATTGCACTTTTGGCGGTGGTTTGATGGATATAACAGCCCTAATTATGGCAGGCGGAAAAGGCTCGCGCATGGGCTTACCCGTCGAAAAACCGATGCTTACATTCATGGGCAAACCCTTAATCGACTACGTTGCAACCGCAATCGGCCAAGCAAAGAACATCAGAGAATTCTACGTAATCACAAGCAACAACACCCCCAACACAGAGCAACACTGCAAAAGCATGGGCTGGAAAATCATTCATACCGACGCCCAAGGCTACCACAGTGACCTAAAACAGGCAGTAAAAACAATAGGTTTGGCAGGTCCAGTGTTAACCATGCCCTCTGATGTGCCTGCAATAACAGGTGAATTTCTTGACACTGTCGTTAACGAATTTGAACGATGTGGCAAGGACTTTTTAGCAGTTTTCGTGCCTATACAAAAAAGGCTTGATTTGGGTTTGTCCATTTCCAGCACTGATGAGTACAAGGGTGTTTGGTATGCGGTTTCTGGAATTAACGTTATAAATGGCGCAAAAGTTCAGGAGGAAGGAAAAATCGAAACCAGTGCCATAATCACCGAAAAAACCGAGGTCTTGCTAAACGTTAACACCCTAAAAGATGTAGAAATTGCCCAAAAACTGCTAAGTACCAAAGTTTTCCTTTAATTTGCTTCTTTGTTTGGCGCTCTTTTTTATTTTAAAAGTTAGGGCTTTGTCTTTCTTTTTTAACGGTGTTACAGCTTTTGATAAAGTATTGTGTACTTGAGTTGTTGTAAGAAAATGGGGGGTTTTTGTGGTGTGGTGGTGGGGGGAACGGTGAGGGTTTGCTGGGTTTGCATGAGGAGATGAAAATTGGAACCAGCTACATTTTCCTGGCAAGTGTAAATGTAGCCCATTCAGCCCCTTCCGCTCTGTGTTTTCTATTCTGCTTTTGTGTCTTTTATTGGGTTGTGTATGTTTGTTACAGCAACATAAATAAAGCAAAGTTGATGAAACTTAACTAAAGTTTAACTAACTTGGTGAAAAGGAGAATGAAAATGAACCAACAAACCGACGCAAAAGTCCTAACACAATTAGGCCTAACAATCTCTCAAGCACAAGTCTACCTCACCATAACCAAACTAGGAACCGCCACAGCAAAAACCGTGGCAACCCTAAACAGTTTAGACCGAGCAAACGTCTACCGCGTACTTTTAGCCCTCCAAAAACTCAACCTAATAGAAAAAATGTTAACCGCTCCCATCAACTTCAAAGCCCTCCCAATAAAAGAAGGCATACAAATGCTCCTTGAAAACAGACAAAAAGAACAACAAGAAATCGAATCAAAAACCAAAGAACTAATAGAAAAATATCAAAAAACCCGCGTTGAAAAACCCATCGAAGACTGCCAATTTTCCTTAATTCCTGAAAACAAAGCAATTCTAAGAAAAATACGCGAAATGAACGAGAACTGCCAAGAATGCTACGACCTTATTTTCCATGGACGCGCATTTTTTGAAATAGTTGATGACATGAAAATTTATTTTAAAAAGCTATTCAAGAAAGGCGTAACAATGCGGTTTATTGTTTACCTTAATGAAGGGGAAAAATTGTATAAGGAACTTTCAAGTTTGCCCCGAAACAGGCATTTAAGCATAAGGTACACGTCTAATCCACCTTCAACTATGTTGCTCTTATGTGACAAAAAAGAAGCGTTACTTAACACTACTTCTTCTGCGCACATTAAAGAAACCAGTTTATGGTCAAACAATCCTGTTATGGTTTCAATCCTTCAGGGTGACTTTAACCAAAGATGGACCCAAGCAAAGCAAATTTTTGACATAAAAGACCTATCTCCGCAAGAGCAGATTCCCAACAAAATTCTATAATTTACTTTTTTATCGATAGGATTAAATTTTCCAAGACTGCTTTAAAGCTCTTTGAGGACAAATTTGGATGCTAGCTGTCTTGCTGAGTGTTTCCGTACTCATCTTAGCAGTAATCTTGGATTTAATCATTGGCGACCCTTCCCCTTGGAAGCCTTGGAAACGCATTTACAACTTGCACCCTACCGTATGGCTTGGACAATTAACAAAAAAAATTGAACCCTACTTCAAAACACGCAACGCCACTTTTGAAAAATTCAACGGCGTACTTCTTGCCCTGATAATTATTGGTGTAATAACAATTCCAACCTACTTTGGACTGCACTACATCTACGTTTTTTTAGGCGCCGCCGCATACTTGCTTGTAGCGCTTGTTCTCTTCAAATTTACCATTTGCATCAAACTTGAAACCGACGGAGCAGTTGCAGTGGCAAAAGCCATTGAAGCCAATGATTTAGTTGAAGCAAAAAAGTATTCGCATTTTAGCCGTCGTGACCCAACAAGCTTGGCAGGTTCACAAATCGGTTCCGCCGTTATAGAGTCAATGGTTGAAAACTTAACTGACTTCAAACTCTCCCCATTCATATATTACGCTTTCTTTGGGTTGCCGGGCGCAGTGGCTTTTCGCGCAATTAACACGCTTGACGGCATGGTTGGCTTCAAAGATAAAGAACACATAAACACTGGCTGGTTCTCTGCTAACCTTGATAACATAGTCAATTATGTGCCTTCACGTTTCACAACTGTGCTTATGATTATTTCTGCTGCCCTTTTAGGTTATGATTACAAGGCTGCTTGGAGAATTGCTAAGCGTGACCATAAACTTGTTCAAAGCAGAAATCACGGTTGGCAAATGGCGGCAATCGCAGGTGCTTTGCATATTCAGCTTGAGAAGCCTGGAAAATACGCTGTCGGCGACCCCTTAGAAGTAATTACGCCAGACAAAATCATGAAGTCCCTAAAAGTACGCGACGTATCAATCATACTATGCATCCTAATGGTTATACCAATAATTGTTGTGGTTGGGTTTTACTGGCCATGGCTTTGGGGTCTTTAAACAACTTTAGCAAAGTAACCCTTTTCCATGGTTAATCCGAGTTTTTCGAAAGCTTTAAACATTTGGCGCTCTGTATTTGCGAGAGATATAGAGTCAAGGAAGAGAAAAATGGGGCTTCATGTAACTCTTGTAAATCCACCTTATCGAACTCGACCTCATCAGCACCCGCCGTTCCCACCGTTGGGTATAGGCTACTTAGCAGCTGTACTGGAAAAAAACAATTTCAAAGTAGAAGTAATCGACTGCCAAGCATCAAGATACACCTACGATGATTACAAACGTGAAATAGCTAAAAGAAAACCCGACATAATAGGCGTAACAGCCCCAACAAGACTGTACAATTCTGCCAAAGAGGTTCTTAAAATCAGCAAAGAAGCCCACCCTAACGCCGTAACCTTGCTGGGCGGTTCACACGTCACTTTTTGGAATGAAAAAGCCCTCCAAGAATGTCCACAACTAGATGTTGTCGTGCGCAAGGAAGGCGAGTACACGCTTTTGGAGCTTGCTCAACGCTTAGAGGCAGGCAAAGATATTAGCGACGTTTTAGGAACAACCCAAAGAAAAGGCGATGGGTTCATTTTTAACGCTGATAGAGCGTACATTGAAGACCTTGATGAGTTGCCTTTTCCTGCAAGACATCTTTGGGACCTTGATGCTATCCGAAAGCAAGAGGACATGTTTTACTTAATTACCACGCGTGGCTGTTCTGCATGGTGCAACTTTTGTGCTGCGGTTCGCATTTTTGGGCGAAAATACCGTATGAGAAGCATCAAAAATGTTGTAGATGAACTTGAATTTCTACATAAAACCTATAATGCGGAAAACTTCACTTTCTGCGATGATGCATTTACTGTAGATATGGAACGAACTGAAGAGCTCTGTGAAGAAATCAACCGTCGTAACCTAAAAGTAAAATGGAACATGGGTACCCGCGTTGACAGAGTAAGCAAGGAGCTGCTTCAGAAGATGAAGGATGCTGGCTGCATTTCTATGTGGTGTGGTCTTGAGTCAGGTGCTCAAGAAGTTCTTAACGACATGCACAAAGGTATTTCAACTAATCAAACAAGACAGGCACTGAAATGGGTTAGAGAATTAGGCTTAAAACCGACACCTAACGTATTGCTTGGTTATCCTGGTGAAACAATTGAGTCAGCATTAAAAACGATAAAGTTTGCAGAAGAAGTTAGTCCAGACGAAATGGCTTACATTAACATAGCTACTCCGTATCCAGGAACGCCAATGTATGACGAAGTAATGAAGAACGGTTGGGTACGCAACACCAACTTTGACGATTACGACGCTACTCAGCCAATTTTTGAAACCCCAAATCTTAGCCTACAAGACCTACAGGCGTTATACGATTACGCGTTCAAAAGCTTCTACACACGACCAAGCTATGTGCTTCGTATGTGGAAAAAAGGTTTCAGTTCAGGTTACGTTGCAACAAAACGATACTTTTACTATAAACGCAAAAAGACTTCTATCAGAAAGAAATAACTTTTTTTCTAATTTTAAACAACAATAAAACGGTAAAAATTGTTTTTAAAGTAAAAAAGAAAAGAAATTGGGTTTTAGTATTGCTTTCTTGCGGATAGACCATACCAGGACATTACTTTTGCAAGTATTGGTACGATTACACCTAAAGCGATCAGTGGTACGAAAGCTAAGATAAAGCCGTACACTGGGTCAGTCCAGAGTCCTGCTGCCATTGCTCTTGGTGAAACTGCTTGCATCCAATCTTCTGCGCCTGCGAAGTCAAGTGCCCAGTTATAGTTCATGTATACTTGGAATATTGCAGTGAATATTGATGCTGTTAGTGCTGAGCCTATCATTCGTTTGAAGTTTGTTGATCCGTTGTTTAATGCGCCTGCCATGTAGCCAATGATGACACCGTAGACTATCCAGAAGAGCATGCTTGGGTCGCCGTAGAAGTTGTGGTATACGTCAGCTGGCATGAACGAGTAGTAGCCGTTGTATAGACCTGCACTTGCTAGGTAGTAAGTTCCACCCATGATGAAACCGGCTGCACCGCCTGCCCATTTGTTCCATGAGAGACCAAGGATTAATGGTACCCCTAGAACAATCATTTGTGCAAAGCCTTGTGTCAGAATGACGCCGATGGTGCTAAGTATGTCAGCGCCAGCACCTAACACGTGGAATTGTCCGCTTGGGTTAACATAGATTGCTAAGACAAAGATGAGTAGCACAAGGATTAATGGTACGACGAAACCGTAGAGAATGTCTGATAGTTTAAATTTTTCTGGTTCCAAAGTTTTTCCCTTTTTTAGTGTTATGTTTGAACTATTATCGTTTAGGCGTACTAATAAATTTAATCCTCTTTGCCTGAATTGAGAAGGCAAATTTACATTAAAAACAGGTTTTGGGTCGCCAATTGTCTAACTTTTAGAACGAAACACTTTGCCTCCAAGAATTGTAAAACATGCAGAAACAGTGGCTATTTCTTCAACCGCTACCGAAACAGGGCTGTTTTGCAGAACAACTAAATCAGCAAGCTTGCCTTGCTTAATAAACCCTTTTTCTGCCATTTCAGAAGCTGATTGCGCCGCAAAAACAGTGTACATTTGCAAAGCCTCAAAAACAGACACTTTTTGTTCGCCATCACGTTTAACTGCCGATTCAACACCAAGCAACGGATTAAGCGGCTCCATCGGGCAATCCGACCCCGCAGAAATCAAAACACCACAACTGAGCAGTTCTTTGACAGGAAACAGCCAACGCACCCTTTTTTCGCCCAAACGCTCCTCTGCTGACCACACAGAAAACTCTGAAGCAACCACACAAGGCTGAACCGACACTGAAACTCCCAACTCTTTTATGCGGCACACCGATTGTTGGCTTAAAACAGCGGCCTGTTCAATGCGCGGGGGCGCAATCTTCAGGTTACAGTTGACATGTTGTATGACGTTTAACGCTTCTTGAACTGCTTTATCTCCAACTGCATGAATGATAAGTTGTAAACCGGCGGATTGAATTTTATTTGCAAGCGTAAGCATATCGTTTTGTTGACAAAGTAGTTTTCCCTGCTCAGTTGGGCTGTCACTGTAAGGTTCAAGCAATGCCGCAGTTCTTGACGCTAAATAGCCATCTGCAAAAATTACTGCCCCCCCAAGCTTAAAGTAGTCATTTTCAAGCGTTTTTAATTTTTGCAATGCTAAATCAAGCAGATTTGTTGGCACAATCAAGTAGACTCGCACAGGCAAAGAGTCTGTTTCAACTATTTTCTGAATTATTGGCAATTCTGCTTCTGAGAGCACAATCCAATGAATGCTTGTTATGCCTGCTTGAACGATTTTTTCTAGTGCCAACTTTGTGGCTTGGCAAAGTTCTTGCTCGGTGGGTTCAGGAATAACGCTCCAGACAAGATTTGTTGCTTGGTCGCGAAGAATTCCGGTCGGCTCGCCGGTTGCGTTTCTTTCTATGCCCACGTTATTTTGCTGGCTTATTTTTGTTGCTTCAAGTGCTTTGCTGTTAATTACGCAGGCCTGCCCAGACTGGCAATAAAATATTACAGGGTTATCAGGAGCAACCGTGTCTAATTCTTGGCGTGTAGGCAATCGTTTCTCTGAAAGCGCTTCAGGATTTAATGCTCTGCCCAGAACCCATTTGTCTTTACCTGTGTGCTTTATGCGTTCGGATAGTTGAGTTTGAATTTCTTTAACTGAAGATGCACCTTCAAGGTCTAGCCATGTTAGCATTCGACCGTAGTCGGCAACATGCGTATGTGTATCAATGAATCCAGGCAGGACTGTTTTTCCGTCAAGATGGATTACCTGCGTTTTTTCGTCTATGTGTTGTTTTGCTTCTTGGTTGGTGCCTACGTAACTTATTTTGTCGCCTTTAATTGCTATGGCTTGTGCTGATGGCATTTTGGGGTTCATTGTTATGATGTTTCCGTTAAGTAAAACCAAATCCGCCGAGGTCAAAGGTTGTTGTCTCCACTGTTTTGTATTGTTACAGGTTGTTTATTGCTTATCAACCTAACTTTTCTTTAAAACGGGTTTACCGCAAAATCTTTTTTAGGAACAGCCTTCTAGGTAAATCACTAAAATGTTTAAGCTAAAGGATGAATTTTAGGATGGCAAAAAAGGGCCCTTTAATGATGACTTCATGGAGAACAACAGGCGCCTGCAATGCACGCTGTAGGTATTGCAACGTTGATGCAACAGGCAAAAAAGCTGACGGGGAATTAAACACGCAAGAAGCGTTAGAATTAGTTGACAAAGTTTACGATTTCGGTGTTAGCTGGTTCGGACTTAAAGGTGGAGAACCACTGCTTCGTAAAGACATTTTCGAAATAGTTGCATACGCAAAAGGCAAGGGTCTAAACGTGTGCATCTTAACTAACGGTTGTTTTGTTGACGGAGAAATCTACGACAACCTCGTTAAGTATAACGTTTGGGGTTCCGTAAGTATTGATGGTCCTGAAGAAATCAATGACCAACTCCGCGGTAAAGGCTCCTACCAAAAAGCTCTTATGGCAATCCAAAAATTGTCCGCAGGAAAAATCCTTAACGGTTTAGCCGCCGCAATCACCTCAATTAACTATAATCATCTAGACCACGTGTGTGAGTTAGCAGAAAAGTATCATGCTAACTTTGTCTGGTTCAATCACTTAGTCCCAAGTGGACGTGCAAAAGACCAAGCAGACGATTTAAGCCCCACGCCAGAACAACTTGAAGAAGCACTAAATCATATTTGGGATTTAACCGTTAAGTACAAAGGCAAATTTGACATTCACGTTCACTGTCCGCATTTTGCAAGAGTCGTAAAACAACGCAACATTGAAGGCTTTGATGAATGGTACGAAAAAGAGTTCCACGGCAAATGCACCTACTTCGCTTTTGGCGGCTACATCAGTATAACAGAAAACGGCAACTTAATTCCATGCTTCTACACTGACCTTCGCCCAATGGAGCCCATGAAGCTAGGAAACATCCGTGACCCCAAGAGTTTAACACAGGTTTGGGAAGGAATGCAAGTTTCACCCTACTTCAGTAGCTTCCGGGATAGACAAAACCTCAAAGGCAAATGCGGCGTTTGCGAATACCGCGACATTTGTGGTGGATGCAGAAACCGTGCTTACGCTTTAACAGGCGACATTTACGGTCAAGACGATGCATGCGCTTACGTTCCCAAAGCATTACGTGACAATCCTGACCTGTTAAAAGAGAAGCAATAAACCAACTTTTCTCTTTTTATTTTAGCTTTTTTGAAAATAGCTTTTTATTTAATTACACTCATTATTTCCCTGTAAAATGTTTGGTGCACCATTTTTTCATTCAAATATGGGTTCAAATGAGCGTTTAGGCATGAAAAAGAGACAAGCCGTTTACTTCTTAATAATGCTATTTCTTATTCCACTGCCAATACTGGTAGCCAGCTTGATGCCGATGGGTCAGTCGCAAGATGAGTCTTGGCCGATGTTCCACCAGAACCTTCAACGCACAGGTTACCTTGACACTTCACCGCCAACGACTAATCAGACACTGTGGAAGTTTAACACTGGAGGTCAAATGGGTTCGCCAGCAGTTCAAGACAGCATAGTGTACATTGGAGGTTACGACCACAAAGTTTACGCTTTTAACGTCCAAACAGGCGAATTAATCTGGAATTACACAACAGGCGGCATCATAGTTTCTAGACCTGCCATAGCAAGCGGCTTAGTGTATGTAGGCTCAGAAGACAACAACCTTTACGCTTTAAACGCCACAGATGGCAGTTTAATTTGGAAGTACCCAACAGGCTATTACGTGGATTCTGACCCCACAGTCGTCAACGACGTCGTGTATATGGCCTCTGAAGACCGAAACGTTTACGCACTAAATGCCCAAACAGGCGAAAAAATTTGGAGCTACACTACAGGCGGTCAAATTATGCTTTCTTCACCAAAAGTCGTTGACGGCTTTGTTTACATTGGCACTTTAGACCACAAAATTTATGCATTAAACGCGCAAGACGGCACCTTAGCATGGACATACACTACCAACGACAACATTGTTTCAACACCTGCCTATTCTGAGGGCGTCTTGTATGTGGGCTCGTTAGATGGCAATGTTTACGCTTTAGATGCTCATACAGGCGATTTGCTTTGGAATTTTACCACGGGCGATTCCGTGTTTTCTTCCCCTGCAGTTTCTGAAGGGCAAGTTTTTGTTGGGTCAAACGACGGCAACATTTACGCGCTTAACGCTACTGATGGGTCTCTTGTTTGGAGCTACACTTCTGGTGGTGCTGTTGCTTCTTCTCCTACAATAGCAAATGGTTTGGTTTATGTAGGTTCCAACGACGGTAACATTTACGCTTTGACTCTTCAAACTGGCCGTTTACAGTGGCTCTATACTTCAGGAGAGATAGTGATTTCTCAGCCTGTCGCGTCGGAAGGGAAAGTTTTTGTTGGCGGATGGAACGGCAAACTGTATGCTTTAGATGCAGGTACTGGAAATTTGGATTGGAGTTTTAGTAGCGGCGGCAGAGTGGATTGCTCACCAACGGTTTCAGACGGGGTTGTTTATGTTGGTTCTCATAACGCCTTATTGTATGCTCTTAACGCGTCTACTGGTATGGTTGGTTACGATTGGGAGCTTCATAATAATGTGATTTGGAGTTTTCAAGCAAACGACATGTTTATGTTTTCTGCACCTGCAATCAGTGATGGTGTTGCTTATGTGGGGTCATATGACGGTAACGTGTACGCCATAAACATAACCACTGGTTTGCCCTTGTGGAACTTTTTAACTGGCTACGCAGTGGTTTCTTCTCCTGCAGTCTATGACGGCGTCGTCTACATAGGTTCAGAAGACAATCATCTTTACGCTTTAGACACTGAAAATGGTTCTCTGGTTTGGAGCTATGCTTTTTCAGATATGGTAATCACTTCTTCGCCTGCAGTTTCAAACGGCAACGTGTACGTGGGCTCCATGGACCACAACGTGTATGCTTTCAACGCCAAAACAGGCGCCCTAATCTGGAACTACACAACAAGTGACATCGTAACATCAACTTCCGCAATCGCAGGCGGTCTTGTATACGTAGGTTCATATGACCACAACATTTACGCTTTAAACGCGCAAGACGGAAGCCTAGCTTGGAAGTACACTACAGGGGGCAGCGTTTCATCATCTGTTGCAGTTGCAAACGGGGTAGCTTATGTGGGCTCCGACGACGGAAAACTGTACGCGTTAAATGCGGCAACAGGCAATTTTAAGTGGAGTTACCAAACGGGCGGTGAGGTGGCTTCTGCACCAGCAGTAACGTGGGACATGGTGTTTTTTGGGTCTTATGATGGCAAAATTTATGCTTTAAACACAGCTGATGGCAGCTTAGTTTGGAGTTATTTAACCGATGGCTGGGTTGTTTCTTCTCCCGCAGTTGTTAACGGTGTCCTGTACGTTGGGTCTTATGACCATTTTGTCTACGCTATCGGCACACTCAACGACCTATCCGCTTCAAATGATTATCCTACAATGCTCATCGTAATTGTAACGGCTGGTTTAATTGCGGTTTTGATTGTGGCTGGAATTCTATATTGGCGAAAACGTAAAGCAGACAAGTTTTTTGGAAAATATTTTATTCCAAAACCCAATACTGATGGTGAGTCTTTATGAACCGCAAATGGGCAGCCGCAGTCCTTCTTTGCACAATTTTAATTGTGGTGCTTTTCGTCGGAATGCACTCTATACTTGGAGGTAACGGTTCCGCACAAAGTATGGATGTTTATGTAGGTGTTGATGCAGCGTACGATAACATGACTGATTTGAAGGCACGCATAGACCAAGTTAAAGACTACACTAACATGTTTGTTATAGGCAGTACCGGTATTACACTTGATGAGGCTAAGCTTAACGAGGTGTGTGAGTACCTTGCGGCAAGCGGGCTTAATTTTGCAACTTACACGCATACTACAGAAAACTCTACCTTCAACTTCAACCAACCCGCGTGGACAGCCTACGCTAAGGAGCATTATGGTAACTCGTTTCTGGGTTTATACAGTTATGATGAACCCGGCGGACACCAGATAGACAGCGACCACCCTT
Organism: Bathyarchaeia archaeon; assembly: GCA_050108115.1. Taxonomy (GTDB): domain Archaea; phylum Thermoproteota; class Bathyarchaeia; order Bathyarchaeales; family Bathycorpusculaceae; genus Bathycorpusculum. The sequence continues at coordinate 1,991,334 of JBNIDP010000001.1, forward strand.
ACATGATAGTTCCAGCTGCAGCCAATTATTCTGACGCAGCCAACACTTACGAACAAAGACTCCACACTTACATTTCCGAGTTTCTTGCCTTAAACACGACTTTGATGACTTCTGATTATGCTCTTTATGAGTACGATTTTCGTGCAGGATACAATATCGTCTTGGCAGAATACGCTTGGAATCATAGTCGCCCATTAAACACTGCATTAGTCCGGGGTTCAGCTACAATGCAAAATAAAGACTGGGGCGTAATGCTAACTTACACTTATGAGCAGCCACCGTACCTTGCTTCAGGACCCGAACTGTACCGGGACATGGTTACTGCGTATGAGAACGGCGCCAAGTACATTCTTGTTTTTGATTATGCTATGAAAAACGACACGCGAATGGCACATGGTATACTGCAACAGGAGCATTTGGATGCTTTGCGGCAGTTTTGGGAATACGTGAAAGCTAACCCGCGCTCAGGTAACCCAGTTAGTGAACGTGTGGCGTATGTGCTTCCTTCTGATTTTGGCTATGGTTTTCGAGGTTCAGATGACTGGATTTGGGGCATATGGAAAAACAGCACGCTTTCCACTCAAATCTGGAATGATGTAACCACTTATTCTCAACAGTTTGGGGAAAAGTTTGACATAATTTATGCTGACACCCCCAACTTTGATAGTTGGCAGTACAGTAAACTCATTTACTGGAATGGTACAGTACAAACAAAACTGTAATTTAACGGCTTTTTTGTTTTCAGCTCTTAAGGTTGCTTTTATCGTAAAGATGCATTTAACAGAAACTTTATTATGGTAACAAGGGCATTTTAGAAAACAAATCTGAGGAGAAATAAATGAAAAACTCGGCGACTGAAAACCAATCAGGCGTCTATGATTTAAGGACAAATTGGCCGCCTTACACTTACAGAGATTACCCAGACATTAAGCCTGAAACATACAAGGCTTTTCTGGATTTCTTAGACACAGAAAACACGTCAAACCGTCTTATGGAGCTGCAGCCATGGGTTTCCATCTGTGACTCTAAATGCTCTTTCTGCTATTTCCCAACCACCGCCACAAGCAAAGCACACCTTGAACCATACCTTGCAGCCCTCAAAAAAGAGCTGGACATGTACGCTAAAACCAAGTACCTTAAAACAAGCGTTTTTGACGAAATCGTCTTAGGCGGTGGAACACCTAGTGTCTTATCTGCTGAGCAGATGATTGACCTAATTGACTACTGCAAAGCACGCTTTACAACAACAGATGATTACTTCATCAAAGTTACAGGTTCATCAAAAAGTTTTGACCGCCACAAAATTGTGAAACTCGCCGAGTATGGCGCTTTCCAAATGGATATGGGTGCTCAAACATTTGATAACAAACTGCGAAAAGCCTTCTGTCTGCCTGACCCAGGCGAGCACGTTGAAGAAGCTATCAAACTGGCACGTAAACTTGGCATGTGCGTTTGTGTAGACATTCTTTATAACCTGCCCGGTCAAAGCATGCAGAGTTGGATAGACACCCTTCAAAAATGCATAGATTTAGACGTTGAAGTTGACGTTTACGCACTCGAAGTAGTTCCAGGAACAATACTTGACCACCAAATCAAGGAAGGCAAAATGCCTAAAGCAGGCAACGTAGAATACGAAACAGAAATGTACCTAACAGCCTACAAAATGTTAACCGACGCAGGCTACAGAGCAGTCGGGCACGATAGGTTCTCACGTGAACCCTGGCACTTCAAAGAATCATGCCTAAACGGTTGGCCTTTTGCTGCCCAATTAACCACTGGTGCAGGTTGCTTCATGGGCTACTTTGAACGCTTCTCTTACTCAAACATAGAAGACATCAACCAATACATGGACGCCGTAAACGCAGGCAGACTCCCAATCAATAAAATTAGTGAATCCACGCCCGAAGACATGATGCGAAAAGTAATGACCCGCCTCTACCTACGCTTGCCAGTAGACAAAGTTGAATTTAAACAGAAATTCGGCAAAAACCCTGAAGACGTCTTTGGTCCACAACTGCAGAGGCTAGTTGAGAAAGGCTTGCTAACCATTGATGACAAAGAAATCAAAATCACCAAACTTGGCGACATCTGGAAAGGTAACATTGCATGGGAATTCGCGGATAATCCACGCGAGAAAAACATGCTCAAATAAACCCTTTTTCCCCAACTTTCTTAACGCTTAATTTTCAACATACTGATGGCGTGTTTTTGTGTCAATAGCACCTACCCCCTTAGTGATTTGCATTTTTGAACTGGGTAGAGCCTATGCCTCTTTGAAAGTATAGCCCCCCTTAGGTTTCTGCAATGAGTTTCTAATAGCATCCAAATAGGTTGGCTGAAAACAAAAGAGTCAATTGGACAACACAAGTATTTGGGTACTAAACGTAAACGTAACTCATTAAAAAACAGGTTCAAATGCCTATACAAACTTAACACTATAGTGAGACAAGCAGAAACCCAAACAAAACAAAAAAACAGTAAAAAATCTGTTTCTTGATTTAATTTTAAATTTCTATATAGGTGTCTTACGTGGCACGAACAGCAACACGATAAGTAGACAAAACCCCGCATGAATTTTCATAAAATAACCAAGGAGAAAAAAATGAATAAAAAAATAGAATTAAATAATGTCAGATGCAACAAAAAAGTAATTTGCGCATTTTCACTGATTCTGATGCTATCTATAACAGTGTTGATGACTTTTGCCCAAACTGGGTTGGCTCAAGTTGGTATTTCTCAGCCTGAGAAAACTGCAGGTTTCATCAGCATTGCGCCAACACTTGTCGGGGTTGATCAAAGTGCAACTGTAAATCTATGGGTGTACCCACTGCCTAACAACTATGTCTATGCGGCATATTTTCAAGGCTTTTTCGGAGTAACAGTGACATTCAGTAAACCTGACGGAACAAAAGACACGTTTATGCCAATTGATGGTACAGGTCAATATGTTGCAGGAGAAACCAGTTCTCTCGGAAGTATATTCTTCTCTTATGCGCCTGATATGGCGGGTGATTGGAGTGTGTCTTTCACTATGCCTGCACAGAATATCACTGACAGTTCAGGAACCGTACAGTATTCAGCATGCACTAGTAACACAGCCTATTTTACAGTACAGACTGATCCAGTACTAGCTGGTCTGCTAAATGGTTATCCATGGGCACCATTACCTGACGAAAACACTTTCTGGGACTACCCAATAAGCAGCAACAACAGAGAATGGTGGGCAGTCTCAGGCGATTGGCTTGGCAGTTCGACCCAAGGCTCTAATGTAAACACGCCCTCTTGTCGTTTATGGCAGCCCTATGGTCCAGGACCTAACACTGGGCATATAGTTTGGGATCAACAGCTTACATCAGGAGGCTTAGTGGGCGGAGATTATGGCAGTCTTAGCTATACAATCGCAATAAATAACCCTAGTTGTGTAATCATGGAAGGCAAAGTATTCATAAACATACCTAATTCCGGCGGTCAATTTCAATGCATCGATCAAACATCAGGGGAAGTCTTGTACACAGCATCTGGCACAATTAATAACGGTATACACCTGCCTGGAAACCCGTTTGCCCAAGGCAATTTGGATCCTTCAGTAGTTCTTGCCAGTTCTTATGGAGCAATACCAACGCCATATGTGTTGGGAACCTCTGGTTCTTCATGGAATTACTATGACCCCTTAACTGGAACACTACTGAAGTCAATCGTTAACGCTACTGAAAGCAGCATCGCTAATAGAACTAATCCAAGCTATTACAACTACAACCCTGCTACTAGCTACAGATGGAGCTTCAAATTAATTGACGGCACCAGCCTTGCCTATGGAGTAGCAAGCGGCACCTTGTTTGCTTGGAACATGTCAAAAGTTGTCAATAACAATTGGCCGACAGGAATCATGTGGACACGTGACTTGCCATTGCCACTAGCTAACCGCAGCCTAACGATGTTAGGAGTATCAACAGATGCGTCTACTATTGTGGTGAGGAGTAACCCCAATCAGTACTGGGGTTACAGCGCAGAAGATGGTGCCCAATTATGGGGTCCCCTAACCCTGACATATCCAGGCTTAATGAACGAACAAATCACTCTGTATGGCGTCGATGACTTTATTATCTATGATCCAGTTGCTGCAACGTTCCACTGCTACTCTATGAAAACTGGCAATGAATTATGGGAAAGTGACAGTTTTGCAGATTCTTCGTGGGCTACAACATGGACCGTTTACGGCGCTGAGACAAATGACTACGAAAACTTGTATCTGATGCTCCCTGACGGCACAATGGCTGCTTTGAGTTTGGAAACAGGAAAGCAGGTGTGGCGAAGTACGGCTATTCTTTCAACTGAATACACAAATAATGTAGTTCCTACTGTTTGTGGCATGGTGATGGTAGGTGGTAACATCTACGGATACGCAGGTTATTCCACTTTATACCAACTTGATCCTATGCCAAGGTTTGGAATGATGTTATGTGTTAACGCAACTACAGGAGACACTACATACACTTTAAACGGCGGACTTTACCCTATTGCAGCTGCTAATGGTTACGTTATGGCTGTAGGACTGTACGATGAAAAACTCTATTGCATAGGCAAAGGTCAGACTTCAACTTCAGTAGTAATTCAAAATGATGTCATTGCTAATGGGGCAACAGCTCTGATAAAGGGCAATGTGTTGGACCAATCTCCTGCACAATCAGGTACTTCAGTAGTCGCTGATTCCTCAATGAGTGAATGGATGGATTATCTAAACATGCAAAACTCAACACTACTAAACAACCCACCACAACCAACAGGAGTACCAGTAACACTAACAGCTGTTGATCCAAACGGCAATACCATTACAGTCGGTACAACAACTACTGATTCAGAAGGCAACTACGCAATCAACTTCACACCAGAAACAACAGGAATATACACAATCAAAGCAACATTCGACGGAACAGGCTCTTATTGGCCATCTAATGCAGGAACACAACTTTCAGTAGTGGCTGCTTCAGAAACAACACCGAATACGATAACTCAAACTACAGTTGACAATACGATGCTGCTTTATGGAATAATGGTGCTTGTAGTAGTAGCAATTATACTTGCTGCACTTGCGCTAATAAGAAAGAAGTAAACAAACCACCTTCTTTTTCTTTTTTTAAAAAATGGTGATTACGTATGAACAAAAAACTTACAGTAGTTATTTTCTTTGCGATGATATTTTTAAGTGGAAATCTTTTTGTTTCTGCTCAAACAGTTGCATCTGGGGTTGTGGCGGGTGATTCTTTTAGTTATTCTATTAGTACTCAGTGGGAGACTACTAACTCTAGTCTGACTAATCCACCTGAATACTTTGTAAACTATAATCAAACAAAATACTACAACATCACCATCTTGTACGTTGAAGACGTAAACGTTGTAGCCATGAACCTGTTAGAATACAATAATGGTTCTCAACAACTTTCCCGTGTCGACATGAACATTGATAATGGTACTCTTTACTTTGCATCTGGTGAGGTGTATTTTCTTGGATTTTTCCCAACTGACTTAAATGTTGCTGATTTGATTCGGCCTGGTGATAGCAACAGCACTCTTAGGGTGAATAGTACAGAAACGTGGAATTATGCAGATGGTCAAAGAGAGGTTGATGTTGTTAGTTTTGATTATCAGGTTAGAGACTACTATAATACTAGTGTTGGCACTGAATCTACAACTTATTACATAGATCGAGCGTCTGGCGTTTTGGTTAGGCGTGTTGATTCTGCTGTTTTTAGTGACCAATCAGGCTTGCTAGAATGGAATTTAGTTGACACAAATTTGTGGGATTTATCAGCGCCCCCAGCTGTCTTGTCTTTTGAGGTCATTGCAATTGTAGTTGTTGTTGCTGTTGTTATAGTGTTAGTGGTTGCTGTTTTTGTTAAGAAACATCGTAGAGGAGGCGGTCATTGAAACTTTTCTTTTTTTAAATTCAATGATCTTTAAAAAGGGGCTGAGAGGGCTTCATGTTTACAAAGTTGCGGATGGCTACAATTTTTTTCTTCTCTCCTTAGTTTAGGTGAAGCCTCAGCAAACCTTTTCAACCAAAAAAAACCAAGTTTTGCTTAATCGCTTAAGGAATACCAATTCCTGTGTCTTGTACAAACAGAACTATACCGTTATTAGTTTTGACATAATAGTAAAAATTCACAACTTTTTCTTATTCTCAAATTCATCAGAGTATGTACTCTTCAGATTTGCTCCAAACTCCATTAAAATATCCTTTAACTATTTTTACTAAAAATGGATTGTCTGAGTATAAGATACTTTGTTTAACATCAGTTGGAGCTTTAGTTTCGATAATGAACTGTTTATCATCAAATATTGCGATGTAAACATCATCAATATGATCATTCAAGGAACACATCCTTATTTTACAATCCAAATTCTTCTTTTCGGTTTTCTTGGAAAATTTGATATAATCCGTCACTTGCTCTTTTCTTTTCGGGTCTGTTATAATAAGTAACCGAGATTTGAAAACTTTGCCCCTTTTTGTTTCTATTGCGTTAACTCTTTTGCTATTTAATTCTACATATGTGTCCATTTGTCGTAATATTCTGGGAAGGTGACTTATAATATCACAACTATAAGCTACTTCATTCGTTAGCTGGCACGTTTTTAGTTCAGCTGCTCTGCCTGTGATCAAAACGCATTTATTTTCTATATCGTCGATTTTTGAGATTTGAGGTCCAGCTTTATATTGTTTTACCAGAGTTTCAATTACTTTTTTTGTTTTTTCTTCTTCATTATTTCTTAGCCGTTGTAAGTTTTGTATTCCCTCGTCTATCGGTTGAGCTTTATATTTAGTTGGCGAATCAACAATTACCTCAATTAAACCCAGTTCACTAAGCTTCGGAATCGCTCGATAAACCTCATCTCTAGCAACTTTTGAGGTCTTTGAAATCTCTTTTGCTGTGGCAACTGTTAAGTTAACTAGTGTGAGGTAGATTTTGGCTTGGTTTAATGTTAAGTTTAAGGAGCTTAAAGCGGTTGCTTGTGCTTCCAAATCCATGTATATACATTTTTTTTCGGTCGTACTTATTTTTTTCGATTTTCGTCGTCAAGATTTTTAAAAATAACCTGTTGCTGTAGCCTACAACTGCAAGTAATTTTATAAAAATTTGAGATAAGGGTAGTCACAAAAATTTGGAGAAAATTAAGAAATGAATACAAACGTTGGACTTAGAAAAAGTAAAATTCGCGGAGACAAAAAAGTAGTTTACTCGCTTTCATTGATTATGCTGCTAGCTTTGTCATTGATGCTCTCTTTTGCTCAACCTGGCTTGGCTCAAGTTGGTGTTAGTCAGCCGATAGAAACTAACGGTTACATTAGTGTTGCACCAACACTTGTTGGAGTTGGCCAATCGGCAACCGTAACCCTCTGGGTCTACCCAATGCCTACAAACTATCTTTACCAGGCATACTACGACGGCTTCACTGGAATCGAAGTCACATTCGTAAAACCTGACGGCACAAAAGACACATTCATGCCAACAGACGGAACCGGACAATATGCTGCAGGAACAACAGAGTCACTTGGCATCATATACTTCAACTATGAACCAGATATGGCAGGCGACTGGAGCGTATCCTTCACTATGCCGGTACAGAACGTAACTGACTGGAGTGGAACCGTGATATATTCGGGGTGTACTAGTATGACAGCTTATTTCACTGTTCAGGAGGATCCAGTTTTGGCTGGTCTGCTTAATGGTTATCCGTGGGCAGAACTACCAGACGAAAACACCTTCTGGAGCTATCCGATAAACAGTAATAACCGAGAATGGAGCCAAATCTCAGGCGACTATCTTGGAGGCAGTTCGGTTCTAGGTGCTACTTGTCTTAGGTGGCAGCCTTACGGCTCAGCACCAAACACTGGACACATAGTTTGGAGCCAACCTCTTAAAGCAGGCGGCATCATAGGCGGAGATTATGGAAGCCTTAGCTATTCAACTGTTATCGGTAGTATCGACGGTATTGTAATCATGGACGGCAAACTATTCATAAATATACCCAATACAAATCAGTTTGAATGCATTGATTTAGCAACTGGCGAAACATTGTACACAGCATCTGGTCAGATTAACTCTGGAATACACCTACCTGGAAACCCTTCTGCTCAAGCACTCTTTGACTCATCAGTAAGTCTTGCTAGTTCTTACGGATCAACAACAACATCATACCTGTTTGAAGCCTCTGGTTCTACGTGGAATTTCTATGATCCATTTACTGGAACACTAAAGATGTCGATCGCTAATGTTACTGCAGGTGGCTATAAACTTGTTGACGGTTCCAACCTTGCCTTTGGAACAAGAAGTGGTACCTTGTTTGCTTGGGACCTGTCTAAGGTTATCTATGACAGTTTCTTGAATTACTATATGCCGGCAGGTACTGTGTTTACTGGTGATTGGCCAGCAGGAATCACATGGAACGTAACACTGCCAACATCGCTCATAGGTTCTTCTCCATCGTTCTTTGGGCTATCAACAGATGCATCCGTTATTGTGTTAAAGACCACAAACCAATATTGGGGCTACAGTGCAAAGGACGGTACCCAATTATGGAATTATACCCTGCCGTATCCAGGACATGCTAACGAGCAAATATGTTTGTATGGCGTCGACGACTTTATTGTCTTTGATGTAGTTGATACAACGTTCCATTGCTATTCTATGATTACTGGAGCTGAATTGTGGGTAAGTGAAAGTTTTGCAGATTCTCCATGGGCTACAACATGGACTGTTTACCAATCTGAGACAAATGACTACGACAATTTCTATACTGCGTTCCCCGACGGTACAATGGTCGCTTTGAGCTTGAAAACAGGTGAGACAGTTTGGCGTAGTGAAGCTATACCTTCGACTGAGTACACTAATAATGTAGTGCCCTTCGTTTGTGGCATGTTGCTGGACAACGGTAACCTCTATGGTTACGCAGGTTATTCTACTGGATATCAAATCAATCCTATTCCAAGGCAAGCAATGATAGTATGTATCAACGCTACCACAGGAGACATCACTTATACTTTAAATGGCGGAATTTACCCCAATGTTGCTGCTAACGGTTACATCATAGGTACTGGAATATTCGATGGGAACCTGTATTGTATAGGCAAAGGCCAAACTTCAACTTCAGTAACAATACAAAACAATGTTGTCACTAACCATGCAACCGCTCTCATAACAGGTAACGTCTTAGACCAGTCTCCAGTATCAGCAGGTACTCAGGCGGTTGCAGACGCATCCATGAGTGAATGGATGGACTACTTACACATGCAAAACTCAACACTACTAAACAATCCACCAACACCCGAAGGCGTACAAGTAACCTTAACAGCACTCTACCCAGACGGCAGCACACAAACAATCGGCACAACAACCACAAATTCAAAAGGCAACTACGCAGTCAGCTTTGTACCCAACATGACTGGAATGTACACTATCACGGCATCATTTGCTGGAACAAGCGCTTACTATTCATCAGATTCAGAAACACAATTATCAGTAGTGGCTGCTTCAGAAACAACACCAAATACTGTAACTCAAACTACAGCTGACAATACGATGCTGCTTTATGGAATAATGGTGCTTGTAGTAGTAGCAATTATACTTGCAGCTCTTGCTTTAATACGAAAGAAGTAAACAAACACCTTTTTTCTTTTTTTTTAAAAAAATGGCAGTTGAGAATGAGGCTAGAAGGCTTCAATTAAAAAAAATTAGTATTAAGCGGTGGCTATGGTGGTTTCAGTTAACAAAAAATTTGCAGTAGTAATCTTCCTTACGATAATATGTTTAAGTACAAATCTTTACGCTTCTGCCCAAACAGTGGTGTCAGGGGTAAAGGCGGGTGACTCTTTTAGTTATTCAATTAGTACTTATTGGAGCACAACTAACTCAAGCCTCACTAACCCGCCAGAATATTTTGTGTATAATAATCAAACGAAATTCTATAACATCACTGTCTTGTACGTTGAAGATGTTAACGTTGTTGCTATGAACCTTTGGGAGTACTATAATGATACTCAACGACTATCCCGTGTTGATATGAACATAGACAATGGCACTGTCTACTTCATATCAGGTGAGATGTATTTTCCAGGATTTTTTCCTGTAAAGTTGAGTGTTGGTGATTTGCTTAGGCCCGGTGATAGTAATAGTAGTGTTTGTGTAAATAGTACTGAAGTTTGGGATTATTCAAGTGGAAAAAGAGAGGTTAATGTTGTTGGTGTCTGTTTTCAAGTTAGAGATTATAGCAATAGCAGTATTGGCACTGAGACTACAACTTATTATATAGACCGAACGTCTGGTGTTTTGGTTAAGCTTGTTGATTCTACTGTTTTTGCTGACCAAACAGGTTCCATAGAATGGGCGTTGATAGCAACTAATCTTTGGGAAGTATCGGCGCCAACGGATTCATTTTTTGGAGTTCCAGTGATACTGGTGCCAGTCGTTATCGCTATCATTGTAGTGGTAGCATCTGTAATTTTTCTTAAAAAACGCAGAGGAGGCAAACATTAAGCCTTTTTCTTTTTTAAAAGTGGCTGTTGAGAAGGGGCTGAGAAGGTTTCATATTCACAAAAGTTGCGATTGTTGCAATTTTTTTCTCTCCTAAGTTTATGTGAAGCCTCAGCAAACCCTTCATTTTCGCCATCTTTTTGGGCGATTTTTGGTCAAATAGTTACCTGTCCCACACTTTGTGCAATGATCTAATAGGATCCTCAATAGGTTTACGAAACCATTAGCTTTTTTCAACAACGTGGTTACTGCAAAAACAATCCAAACAAGTTAGCGTTTATTGCCGAAATCTATAAATCATTATTTTGAGCTCCATTTATTTTGGAGCGTATTATTTTTGACTAAAATTGTAGATATAATCCAAGAAGCAGATTGGAAACTTGAGAAACATGTACCAGTTATTGAATGTGCAGACACAGTAACTGCTGATGAACTTTTTGAGGTAAACGCCAGTGTTGGAAAAGAAGTTGCACATCCAAACACGACAGAGCATCACATTAGCTGGATAGAAATTTATTTTCTGGCAGAAGGCGAAAAGTTTCCAAGTTTAATTGCGAGAAGTGAATTTGGTGCACATGGTGCTTCAGCGAAAGGACCAAACACAAGCACAGTATACACTAACCATTCAATGGCTTGCTGGATGAAAACAGGAAAACCTGGAACCTTAATGGCTGTTTCAATGTGCAATATCCACGGACTTTGGCAATCATCAAAAGAAATCAAAATTAAATAACTTCTTTTTTGATTTTTTCTTTTAAAAATTTTGTTATTTTTTTTAATCTTAAAAAAAGGGTTTGTTTAGGCAAGAAATTTTTGTTTATCTTGTCCAGCAGGGTCCGTAACCATATCCGCATCCATATGTGTTGCCGTAGCTGCCTTGGTAGGGTTCTTGTGGGCAATACTCGTTGTTGTATGGTTGGTTTGCTCCGTGTCCAAAGCAGTTGCCTATCCAGCCCCAGACGCCGTTGTTTGTGGCTGTGTTAGGTTGGTTGGTAGTAGTGTTTGTTTGGTTGGGTGTTGCCTGTGCTGCTGCTAATCCTACAAATGCCAGGGTCAATGCAGCGATTATGACCGTGGCGGTTATGATTTTTGTTTTTTGCATTTTATTTTATCACCATATTCTAATATATGCATAAACTCTTATATTCGTTAGCTGAAACGAAACTGAAACCAACATGAAACCATACTAAAAATCCCAAGTCAACTTCTCTGAACCCTTTTTAACTCTTAAAACTCTAACAGTTTACACGGAGAACAAACAAAATGGCCAAACTCAAAGTAGGCGACAAAGCCCCAGACTTCACCCTCCCATCCCAAACAGGCGAAAACATCACCCTTTCACAGTTTTTCGGAAAAAATAACATAGTCCTATTCTTTTATCCGCGAGATGAAGGACCCACATGTGTCAAAGAGGCAGAAGCATTCAGAGACAACTTTGAAACCTTCAAAAACAAAAACGCCCAAATAATCGGCATCAGCGCTCAAAGCGTAGAATCCCATAAAAATTTCGCCTGCCACCACAACTTACCCTATATCCTATTAAGTGACAGCGATAACAGTGTTCGAAAACTCTACAGCGTAGCATCAACAATGGGCGTTCCCGGAAGAGTAACCTTTGTTATAAACAAAGAAGCAACCGTTAAGCACGTATACGCTTCCCAACTTCAATTCACAAAGCATGCAAAAGAAGCCCTAAACGCATTAAAAGATTAAAAAAAGTTTTCTTGTCAAGCAGTTAACAATTTCTTAACTGCATCAACAAGTTTCTGGTTATCCTTATCAGAACGTACCGTAAGCCTGAAGTACGAAGCATCCAAACCTACAAAAGTACAGCAGTCCCGAATCAACATACCCTTTTTGGCAAGTTCTTCCTTAAGCTTAGTTGAAGTTATTTTGCTGTTGGTGATTTTTACTAGCAAAAAGTTGGTGTCTGAAGGAAACACTTGCAAACCTGGGATTTTGCTGAGTTGCTCGGCAAAGCGGCTGCGTTCTTGTTTAATTGTGCGTTTAGTGTTCTCAATGAACTCTTTATCGCTAAACGCTACAAGGGTGACAAAACCTGCAAGGCTGTTGATGCTCCATGGTTGCCGTACGTCTAAGAGTTTGTTGATTAGGCTCTTTGCTGCTATGCCATAGCCGAAGCGTATGCCTGGCATGCCGTAGAATTTGGTTACTGAACGTATAACAAAGAGGTTCTCATACTGGTTTACGTAGCCAGCCATGGTTCCTGTTTGCTCTTTGTCGGTGAATTCGATATAGTTTTCGTCAATGCTGAAAATGACGTTTTTCTTTTGGCAGTACTCTACAAGGTCCAAAATTTCGTCCACGCAGTAGAGTTTGCCTGATGGACTGTGGGGGTTGCATATAGAGACGATTTTGGTATCAGGTGTTATTGCTTCTTTGATTTTTTGGTTTTCCATGCTAAAATCAGGTGGCAACTGGACATAGATTGTTTTTCCACCTAAACGTAAAGCTGCTTTCTCGTACTCGCTAAATGAAGGAACTGGAACAACAGCGTTAAAGTTGGCTTTTGAGAAAATTTCTGTAATCATGTAGATGAGTTCGATTGAACCGTTACCCAAAATAATGTTGTCTTCATCTATGCCGTTCTGGTTAACGTAGGCGGCGATGCTTCTGCGTAGTTCAACGGGGTTTGGGTCAGGATAAAACCGAATAAGTTTAGCGTTTTCCTTAACGGATTCAAGTGCTTTTGGTGAAGGTCCCAAATGGTTAATTGGTCCACTGAAATCAAGCGCATCTTCCAGAGCAATATTGTATTTTCTGGCAAAGCCCCAGACGTCTCCGCCGTGGCTTACAAACCTACGTTCTCTACACTCATTGGTCGCCAACTTTTTTCTCCTCCATCAGACTTAAGATTTTTTTCTCTACTTGTAAATGTGCCCTGTAATGTGCATTGTACAGGTTAACTACTTTGTATAGCCAGTAAATTACCCCAAAGCCTAACGTTACAATGGTAATTAATGCGTACGTTTTTATGGGTATCGTCTGGGTCATAAACATTGGTTCTGGGAACGCTTGAGCAAGAAACTGTTCCTGTTCAGCTTCATGCGCAGCCAAATCTTTAGACAGCAAGTACGTAATTATGAAAACTGGAAAAACTAAAATAATAGCTGCAGTCCAAACTGTCGCGTTCATTTCACGTGGACGCTTAGTTACTTTTGGCACAGGTTTGCCTTGACGGCGTAAATAAGCTGCTATTTGCTCTTCAAGAGCTTCTTCTTTCTTGAAATGATGGTTTCTGCCTTCAATTAAACGGTGAAACATGGGGAAAAACGCTAAACCGAAAGTGACTATGGCACCTAAAAACCACATGGAAAACCAAATTTTTCGGTCTCCTTCCAGTGAGGTAAACTTTGGGGTTTCCATGTTAAGCATCAATTCATCCATGAGTGTTTGCTGCAATGGTGGAGTAGCCAAACTTTATAAGTTCTTCCATCGAGGTTCAATAGTCAAATGAGCCCCAAGCAAAAGCTGATTTCCATCGTCATCCCCTTGTACAATGAGGAGCAGACCATAGGGAACGTGATTGAACGCGTTCAAACAGCCATGAAGCAGACGGGTTTAAAATTTGAAGTTTTAGTCGCTGATGACCATTCCTTCGACAATTCCTTAATGGTTGCTAAAGCGTACCCCGTTCGACTGTATAGTTTAACGGCGCATGTAGGTAAAGGCATGGGGTTACGTGCAGGTTTTGCTAAAGCTAAAGGCGACATAATAGTAACCATTGACTCTGACGGTTCACACCGTCCCGAAGAGTTGCAAAAAATTATCTATCCAGTTTTGAACAATAAAGCCGACCTTGTCATCGGTTCACGGTATCTTCGTCAAAAAAATGTGGCAGCTAAAAAGCTCAATGTGTTCGGTGTTAAACTCTTCAACCTAATTATTCAAATGTTCATAGGTGTTTATGTTACTGATTCCCAGTCTGGCTACAGGGCAATGAAACGTGAGGTCCTCCAAATTCAGCACCTGAAATCGGGCGGGTATGAAATTGAAACGGAGATGCTAGTGAAAACCGCTAAAAGTCATTACCGCGTGCTTGAAGTACCGATAAGTTTTGAACAACGTACCTACGGCAGGTCAGGTATTGACCCTTTACGTGACGGGTTTCGGATTCTAATTTCAATAATTTCAGCACGGCTAAGGAGGGTGTAAAATTGTCTGACGCCCTGCCTAAAATATCTGTAATTGTAGCTTCAATGAATAACGAATCAACCATTGAAGAGTGCCTACAAGCGTTACTTGCCCAAAACTATCCTTCTGACCACATAGAAATTATTTTGATGGATGGCTGCTCAAAAGACAGAACCGTGGAAATAGCCAAAAAATATCCCGTAAAAATCTTTCAAATCGCATTAAACTGTCCCGCAGCCTACAATTATGCCCAAAGAATCGCAAGCCACCCCATTTTGGGCTTTGTCGATTCTGACGCCAAAGTTGAAAATGATTGGCTTAAAAAGCTGGTGCCTCGTTTGAATGAACCCACTGTTGGGGGCGTCAGTGGCTCTATTGATACATGGAACACGGATAATCCGTGGGCAAGAAGCATTGGGTATGAACTAAAAACCCGTTACCGTCGTATCGGAAGGTACACGGGTAGAATTGCCACTATGAATTTGCTGCTTAAAAAATCCGTAATTGAAGAGGTTGGGGGTTGGGCTGAAGATATGCCGAGCCAGTATGACACTGAATTTGGTTACCGTCTTGCCGCAAAAGGTTACAAAATCGCTTATGAACCCTCATCAGTATGTTACCATTATAATCGTCCTACTCTTCGCAAGTTTTATTGGCAGCAGCTCCAATACGGCAAAAACACGTTGCGGCTGTATTTTAAGCATGGCGCTTTAGCGCGGGGTGACGAAATCACTGATGTTGGTATGAATATTCAGCCTCTTTGGGTGTTGGCGATAGTGGGCAGTTTATTGTTGGGTATAGTGCCGCTTCTACGACCTTTATGGTACATTACAGGCGTGTTGCTTGTGGCAATGTTTGTTTACTATGTTTATTCTGCCGCTAAAATCGCTGTAGAGTTCAAAGACAACTCTTCAATGCGGCTTATCCTAATTTATTATGTGCGCTCAATTGCATGGTTTAACGGTGCAATAATTACAACCGTACATTATCTTGGAGGCAGACTAAAATGACAAATCGAAACATCTGCTTTATTTCGCCTGAATACTGGCCGCTTGCTGGCGGAACAGGCGCCTACGTTTATTACTTATCCAACGAGCTTATGAAAAACGGTTACAACGCCACCATTGTGACTGGTTCAAACCAAAACCTTGAACGTCAAGTTAACAGCCAACTAAAAGTCTACTTCCAGAAAATCCCCAAAATCCCAATCGTAAAATCATTCATGCTTGCAGGAGCCAGCTACCGAAAACTCAACAGCATCAAAAGCACCACAAACATCGACATCACCCACCCCCAACTGCCCTTGACTCCCAGCTTTGCCGTGCCACCCAATTTTGGAAAAACCCTTGTCTGCACCGTCCACTCTACATGGAAAGGAGAAGCCGAAGCCATAAGCGGCGAACCCTACAACCGCCTAAACGCTAACGAGAAATTCCTTGTCAGTTTCAACTGGTTTTTACGCTTTTTCGAGGTAGGCATGATTAAACGTGCCAGCCGCGTAATTGCTGTAAGCGACTTCACACGCCGTGAACTACGAAAATATTACAATATTCCAGAAAACCGTATCCGTGTTATCCATAACGGTGTTGACACCCGCAAATTCCAACCAGCCAAGGACAAACGAAAAATCAAAGCTGAACTAGGTTTGAACCCTGATGACATAGCGATTCTCTCTGTGGGTAGATTGTATGCACGCAAAGGATTATTCACTTTGATTGAGGCTATGCCGTCTGTGGTGAAACGTTTCAAAAACGCCAAATTCGTTATCAGCGGCAAAGGACAAAGTGACGAAATGGCTAAACTCAATGCGCATGCTGAACGTTTAGGCGTAAAAGATAACATCGTCTTTACTGGTTACTATCCTGACAAGAAGCTGCCCAAACTTTATCAAGCCGCAGACGTGTTTGCTTTTTCCACGTTTTATGAGCATCATCCATTTGCGGTGCTTGAAGCGTTGGCAACTGGGCTTCCAGTAGTTACAACCACTGTTGGTGGAATAGCCGAAACAATAGAGACAGGCAAAAATGGTTTGTTAGTGAAGCCTTTTGATTCAAAGCAGTTCTCTGATGCAATCTTGTATTTGCTTGAACACCCCATAGAAGCTGAAGAAATGGGGGCTAAAGCACGTAAAACCATCGTGGACGAGTATGACTGGAGCATTGTTGTTAAGCAAGCTATGAGTGTCTATGAAGAGGCTCTAAGTGGCGTTTAATTTGAAAGTTACTTCGGTTTCTTGTAGGTGCCTTTGTTTTCTGTGATATGACACAATTACCGCAACGAGGGGAATACATACAATGAGTAGACCTGCACAGATTAAGGGGTCAACACCTAAAATGGTCCATTTTTCCATGGGCAAACTAATGGCTACTTCATGATTGCTGTGGGTGTAGTTGAAGTAAAGTTCCCATGAATCATCCCTGTGGGTATACATATAACTGATTGTGTTGCCATCAAGAGACACATTTACGTTTCCAGATAGACTTTTGCATCCTGGCACTAAGCTTTCTGCAACTTTACACCAAACATAACCTGACGTGTCTGAAGGACCCGTAACATTGAATGTGATTTTAGAGCTTGTGCTGTCAAAAATGGGTTCTGAGATGGTGCTGTTTGTTCCCAATATAGTAAAAACATCGTTTGGTGCTGGGCTGCCTTCTTTGGCGTAAGGTGAACCGTTAACAGTTTCTGCAAGTGAGCTACTGGCTAGAAGTAAGCCGCAAATAATTAGGGCTACTGGGCACCCCTTTGAAGAGAGCTTCATTCAAGTGCACGACGCAAAAATATGCACCTTAATACTTAACTTTTTTGTAAGTAAATTCAACTTTGATTTAATCAAGCGCTTGGTTTTAAGCTACCTCTACAGGTTTACCCCGATACGCCACAGTAACCTTCTGGAAAAGCCTCACAATATCCAAAGAACAGAACAACAATTTCGTCAAGTACTCATGCTGATAAATAATTATTTGCGCTTTTACAGGCAAATCAATGCGTGGCGGCTCAAAACGGTGCGCAACAGCAGAAACTGGAACACCCTCCTCTTTAATGTCGGCTTCCTGTAATCCTGTTTTTCGGGCAAGATAACTCAGGTAAGTATCTTTCCAGTCAAGCTTCATAATTTTGGCTGCTACAATATCAAGAGCAAGCGCGTCAGTGCTGGTTAGCATTAGATTCATTTCTACAGGTTTGCCCTTGGTTGGTCCGTTGCCTTCAATGCCTGTGCGTGCATCCATAATGGTTAAGGCTGGCTTAAACAGCGTGTACAGTCGATAAAAAACTTCAGGCAGGTACGGATGCAAATAAATGCGTTTGTTGCTTGGAATGCAGCCAAACAGATTCTTTATTGCTCCGCTGTAAGCCATAAACTCATGTGTCTTCATAAGCGGCAAATCCACTACAGCGTCAGCGTCCATTATGGTTTTAGGTAAAAACAGGCGCTTAAGGGGCGTGTTGCCGCCAAATTTAACCTCTACAACTTTGTCCTCTGAGAGGTTAATGGCTGTTCCACCTGCTTTTTCTACTGATTTTTGCATGCCTGTCTTATCGAAAGCTGTCCAGCAGGGATAATTAAAACCGTTAGATTCGCCCACGATTACTTCGCTGTTTTGGTTACGCAGCAAACCGATTAACTCGTTAGTTAATTCTGGACTGGTAACTACGCCGGGCAAATACTCGGGATGGCTAAGATTCGGTTTAATGAAAATTCGTTTTTTACCCTGCAGATTCGCGTTGGCAACGGCTTCTTTTAGGATGTCACTTATGGAACTCTCTTGTGTGCGGTAAACCTTGACTGGTTTGGGTGTCATTGTTTTTTCGCTCCCATAATGCATCCTGGGTCCCCGTTAAGAGTGTCCCCCTCATGGTAAGCTGCGGAACGTGCCCTGCAACCACCACAAATAAACTTGTAATCACATTTGCTGCATGAACCCTTCAGGTTAGCACGGTTGCGAAAAGCGTTAAACATTGGAGCATTAAACCAAATATCCTTAAATGTTTGCGTTTTAAAGCTGCCAACGTTTACAGGTAAGAACACGCAGGGGCGTACGTCACCTTGTGGAGATATTGCACAGTAAAGTCTGCCTGCTCCGCATCCGCCGATAAACTCGCCTAAGGGCACAGCTTTTTTGGTTACCTTCACTGTTTGCATGTGAGCCAGCGCCATGATTACTTCGCCTGTGCCAGATTGTCCTTGGCATTGGGCTGCAACCCGTGCAAGTTGGGGAGCTGTGGCAAGAATTGTAGTTTTACATCCTGCAGACATACGATTTAGCAGGTACCGCATAACTTCTTCTCTTTCCTGCGGTGAAAGGTCTTGGTCTGCATGGTCTTTGCCGCGTCCAGCTGGAATGAAGTTAAAGTAAGTGAATCTTTCTGCCTCAAATTTTTCGGCTAAATCAATAATTCCTGGAAGTTCTGCCATGTTGTTTTTGCCAACGGTTGTGGCTATGCAGGTGCAAATATCCGCGTCTACACAGTTTTTAAGCCCTGCAATTGCTCTTTCAAAGGCTCCGGGGACACCTCGGAAGTCGTCATGTGTTTTGGCGGTTGCGCCGTCAATGCTTATGTCTACGTAGTTGACTTTGGCTTCTTTGAGTTTTTGCACGTTTTCTTTAGTTAACAAGGTGCCGTTTGATGCAAGGGACACGTATAAGCCGCGGTCGGCTGCGTAACGGGCTACTTGGAAAAAGTCTTTGCGGGTTAAGGGTTCTCCGCCGCTAAACGCCAACGCCGTTACGTGCGCGTCAGCAAGTTGGTCCACAACTGCTAATGCTTGCTCAGTTGTTAATTCTTCCTCTTCAACGTCACCACTGTTTGAGTAACAGTGTTTGCATCGAAGATTGCATTTGTGTGTAAAATCCCAAACCACCAGAAACGGTGCACAAAGTGACATTGGCTTTTTGATGCCATAATGCTCAAAGGATTCAACAAGGTTAAGCACGGCGTTTCGTGCATACTTGTCTGTTAAAAGCTGCTCAACCTTTGCTCGTTTGAATCCAAGGGCTTTGCGCAGAAATTCTATCCAAAACGCGATGATTTGACTATACAGAGGGCTGCATTTTTCGCAGCGTTTATCGGTTTTGCCACCGTAATCGTCAAGTGCTGCTTCAAGAACCGTGCGTCCGCATACGCTACATTTACGTAATGATAACTGAAGCATTTTTTTTGTCATTGGCATGCTGACTATAGCGTTCCAGAAAGTGTCGTGACTAAGTATACTCATGCGGCAGTTCTCCTAAAGCAAGTGTAGTATTTGGCGTGCAGGGAATGTTAAATATTTCCCTAAACACTTCAGTTAAGCCTCCAACTGTTTTGTTGCTGAAAAACATGTAGCACTTACTCCAAAAACTAATAAGCAGTCGGAATCAAACTGATTTACCGTGTTAGTTTACATGAAATATGCTTTGGCTTTTACATCTGTCGTGTTGGCGCTTCTATTTTTACCCATCATAGTTGTTGCTAATCCAATAATGACGCCGATGGTTGATGTGGAATCACCCATTAACAATTATGTTTACCCCACGGGCGATGTGTATTTGCCCTATCTGCCATGTTATTTGGCTATTTTGCTTGGCAAGTTGTAGAGAATTTCCTGTTTCGACAATGGCCTCCAAGAGCCTTTACGCCCAATTATAATGTTCCGTTTTTAAGCTTGTTCTCTCTAACCTTGAGTTTACTAATAATGTGGTTAAGTACTGCTGAGAAACATTTTAACCCAAATCGGCTACAGGTTAACGCTTAGCAATTATGCTTTCGGCAATCTGCAACTCTTTTGGCGTGTTAACGTTCACTGCTAACTCTTCTGCGTCAAACAGGAAAATGTCTTGGTCAAGCCATTCATCGCCATAACGTTTGCTGCCATCAATCACATTAATACCCGTAGGCACCACGTCTTTGTCATCCATCTTAAACGAGTACTCTACACTCATGCCCATTCGGGTTTTAGTTTCAAAAGGAACCGCAACAGTTAACGCTGGTTTTCCACAGTTTTCATAACGCTCCATAATGTGGTCCAAAATTTCTCCGGTAACTAACGGCAAATCAGCTGCGATAGCTAAAAATTTGCCGAGCTTTAGAGTTTGGGTGGCATAGCCCATGTCTGACACGTAATCCTGCCCCGGGGTCTGAACAATTTGAACATTGGATTCCGCCATTAACTGAGCAGTTTTAGGTGTACGTTGTGTTACGGCAACGTATATTTTGTCAATTTTTTTGGCGCTTTTAAGGGCATCAAGCACGTATTCTATGACAGGTTTGCCATAGACCTTAATTAACGGTTTTTCTTGTGGAGAACCCATGCGTGTACCTTTGCCGCCAGCCATTACTAAAGCGGGAACAGTCATATCATCATCAGCACTCCTGCAAGCAGCACAAGTGTTACTGCTCTTGAAACCTCGTTAGTTGCCCCTATAACGTCGCCTGAAACGCCGCCAAACACTTTCTCAGCTACTTTCTCCATCACCCACGCGACTGGAACACTGACAAACACCAATGCGACACCTAAGACGCCGTAGACTGGGTTGACTGCTAAACTAAACAATACAAACGCAATCACTGCTGAAACCACGTAGGCGACGATGTTTAGTTTCTTTTTAGCTTTCTTTAGAAAGATAGAGCCTAAGCCTTTGTGTGTGGGTTTTCCAATCCAAACAAGGGTAACCATTGCAAGTTTAGCTGCAACTTCAGCAGTGATGATGGCTGCAAAAATTATCAACGGATTACTGAAAGCTGGAACCAACAAGAATAAGCCAAGAAACGCTGCAAACTCTACAATCATTGCGAAAACTGCGCCAGAATAGTTCACTGTCCAAGCGTGGGCCGCCATTTTTCTATCATGCTCACTTCGGAAGCCTAACGCGTTGCCAAGGTCGATTAAGCCGTCAAAATGTTGAAGTCCTGTCATAACCAGCAGAAACGCTACTGTCATAGCTGCAGCGGCAAGTCTTGCCAAAAAATCAACCGGCAAAGCCACTAAACTATTAACTATGCCCAGCAGGAACTGCAGGATAAAGTTGCTTGCGATAAAGTATGCGCCAGCTAGGGTGCCTATGAAGCCGCCTATTAAGGGAAACAGGTACATGTTTTCTGCTGATGTGAAAACGAAGTCTTCCTTTCCGCCCATTGGGATAATAGTTAGGAAGGCAAGCAAATCCCTAAAAGTTTTTATAGCTTTTGCTGGCGACATATAATCTAACACTACATACATAGGCATATAGACTTTGTCGTGATTTGGATGGCAGAACTTAATGGTAAAAAAGTGATGGTTACAGGTGGCGCCGGCTTTATCGGTTTTCACCTATCTAAGAAACTCTCCAGTTTAACAGATGACTTGACAATCTACGATAACTTGTCAAGCGGAAAAATGGAGAACGTACAAGACGTGCCCAAAGCAAATTTTGTTAAAGGCGACATTTTAGACCTAAAAACTCTGTTATCCCAACCAAAAATGGATTTAATTTACCATTTAGCGGCACAAGTTGTTGTACCTTACTCCATGGAAAATCCAATGGAAGATTTTGACACAAACGCCAAAGGAACGCTTTGTGTTCTTGAAAAAGCACGTAAAGACGATGCAAAACTCGTTTTCGCTTCAAGCGCCGCAGTTTATGGTAACCCTTCAGTGTTTCCTACACCTGAAAGTTACGGTTTTCACCCATTCAGTTGTTACGGCTTATCCAAAGTCGTCGGTGAAGAATACTGCCAAATGTACCGTGACCAATACGGTCTTGACATCGTAATTACCCGTTTCGCTAACGTTTATGGTTCTAGATGCCACGGGGTTATTCATGACTTTTTAGATAAACTTGCTAAAAACCCTGACAAGCTTGAAATTATCGGTACAGGTCAGCAATGCCGCGATTTTGTTCATGTTTCAGACGTTGTTGACGCTTTAGTTAAAGTTGGAACCATGGATTCTGCTAATGGTGAAGTTTTCAACCTTGGTGTTGGTAAAACTATTTCTATTATTGAACTTTCAAAGATGATTTTGTCAATCCTTAACCTGCAAGACAAAGCTAAAGTCACAACTACTAATGTTTCTTGGCAGGGTGATGTAACCAAAATATGGTTTGACATTTCTAAAGCAAAGAAAGAGTTAAATTGGAATCCAAAGGTTACTCTTGAAGATAACATAAAAGAAATCATTGCTGAGAGGAAACTAACTAAATGACTACATCACCAGCTAGAGGGTTACTTTCACTTCTAAGACTGCCCTACTGGCTGATGACTGGTGGATTATCGCTTCTAACAGCGTTTGCTATCACGAAAAGCATTATTGCACCTGAACAGATGGCGTTAATCTTCTTTTCAATGGCTTTCATTACAAGTGCAGGCTTTGCAATAAACGACTTTTTCGACCGCGAAAGCGACGCTGTAATAAAACCTAAACGTCCAATCCCTGCTGGCGCTTTAACACTTAAACAGGTAATAACCGTTTCAAGCATACTTTTTGCTGCAGGCTTAATTATGGCCTACTTTATCAACTGGCTTAGCTTCACCATCATTGCTGCAGACTCGCTACTGCTACTCTTATACTCATATCTTGTAAAGCGAAAGTCAGGGTTTCTTGCAAACATTTTGGTCGGAATTTTAACTGGCACTGCATTCATGTATGGTCAAGCAACAGTTCTTAACGAAATAACTTATGCTTCACTAAGCCTTTATCCAATCGCTTTTGGTACAATCGGCGGAAACGTTCTACGTGACATACTAAGCTTGGACGGCGACTCAAAAGTAGGTTACCCAACATTGCCCCAAAAAGTCGGCAGTGTCAGCGCAGCCAAAGTCGGCGCATTCTTCTTTATGCTAACTGGTATTCTTGCACCATTGCCATACATCTTAGGAGAATTCACAGCCTATTATCTGCCAATGATTTTGATGTGGAGCCTTCTATTAATTTACTCTTCAATACGTCTTGTCACTTCCGTATCTACCATTGAAAACGTGCGCAAATACGAACGAATAGTTACAATGTCTATGATTCTTCTCCCCTTAGCTCTGATAGTTGAAGCAATAGTTGGAATGCTAATATGAGCGAAACTAAAAGCATCTGTCCCGAATGCCAAAAGAAAATTGATGCCCAATTAAGCGAAGCAAACGGTCAAATCAAAATAACAAAAAAATGCCCCGAACACGGCGAATTCCACGCTACACACTGGCAAAGCAAACCAATCTTTGACCACATGACAAAATACGACCAATTCCAATACCTCGGCGACCTAAACGCCCCAAAAAACCCTGAAGGCTGCCCCTACGTCTGCGAAACCTGCAAAAACCACGCTTCAGGCACAGTTATCGGCGTAATTGATGTAACTAAACGTTGCAACTTCCGCTGTGCAGTTTGCTTCTCAACATTCCCTAACCAAGACGACGATTACGAACCAACCAAAGAAGCACTCATAGATATGTTAGAATTTGCTGCAAAAGCAAACCCCAAGCCTCCCGCAATTCTGTTCTCAGGCGGAGAACCTCTTGAACGGGAAGATATGCCTGAAATAATCGCTGCTGCTCACAGGCTAAAGTTCATGACCATTCTTGCAACAAACGGTACACACCTTGTTGACACACCCGGCTTAGCAAAACGACTAAAAGATGCCGGATTAAACATTGTCTACTTATCATTTGACAGTTTCCATGAAGAATTCAACAAAAAAGTTCGCGGCTTACCCCTTGTAGACCTTAAACTGAAAGCTATTGATGTTTGCCGAAAATACGATGTGGAAGTCATCTTAGTTAACACCTTAATGAAAAGCCTTAACGATAAAGAAGTCGGTGACATGATACGGTTTGCAGCAAAAAACACTGACATTGTACGAGGCTTAATTTTTCAGCCAATCGCCTTTACCGGCAGAGCAACTGAGAATCCGTTCCGTGAAAACTTCCGCGAATGGAGCTTTGCCGAAGACGTAGAAAACCAGACAAACGGCGAAATAAAAGCCACTGATCTCTTCCCAATGTCTGTTATGACTTCGCCTATCAAAATAATGCGTAAGTTTATGCAGAAACCTTGGCCACTGTTCAGTTGCAGCCCTCAATGCGGTATCGTTAACTGGATTTACGTAAAAGACGGCAAAATGTTCCCAATCAACCGCTTTGTAAACTTTGATAAATTCTTCAATTACATCCGCAAAACCGCCGAAAACGTTGAATCAAAAGGCAAAATGGCTATGCTTTCCTCGCTTTTCATGGGCGCAATGCTTTCCATGCGTATGTTGACAGTTACTAAAGAAGTTGGCACATTCACCCTGATGGGTAGCATCATAAAAATGCACATGTCCCCCTCTTACCAGTCATTAGGCAAAATTCGAAGACGTATTTTCCTGTTAGGTTGCATGGCTTTCATGGATAATTACAACTTTGACGTTAACCGTGTCCGAAGATGCGTAGTCCACTACATTACACCTGACAAGAAAATTATTCCCTTCTGTGCTTACAACAACGTTCACAGAGTACAAATTGAAAACGCCTATATTGAACGCCAACAACAAAACAAACAAAAAATCAAAGTTCCCGCTTAAGCGGACCCTGCCACTGCATCAATATGTAATATACAATAATTGTTGGTGTCAGTGGGGTTTTTCTGTTCATCTAATGTTACAAGTTTAAACGTAACGCTGTATGTTCCTGGACGGTAAATGTGTATTGGCGCTTGTGTGCTCCAGGATTCTCCAGGACCTAAATCAAACAGAAACGCTTTTAGCTGTACGGAATGATCCCCCGGAACGTACGCTGTTTCTTCGTAAATATCCAGTTGTAACGAGTACGATTGTTTTGTATTCATATGGTTGATGACATAAACTGTTTGGTTAAAGGTGCTGTTTTGGCTAAGGTCAATAATTTGTGGGTAATTAGCTGCTTGGTTTTGAGCGTCAAGCAAGTACATTTCGTGGTAACCTGAAGGTTGTGCCGCATAAACGATAAAGTATCCAGCAACCACGCAGGAGACAACAATAAGTGCAATAGCTACTGCTGCAAGATAGCTTTTCTGAAGCTTTAACGTGACTGTTTGGCTGTTGTTGTTTTCCATAAAATGGTCACTTGTTTACTAAGCCTTTAACCATAGTGGTGAATATTTCTATGGTTGACTTGAACTTTTGCAGTTTAGGTTTGCCGTACCTACGGATTTTGTAGGTGCTTTTGACTTCCACCATTTTGTAGTTCTTCTTTTTAAATTTGATAAGCATCTCTGTTGCAAAAGCCATGTCACCCTCAACAAGCTTCACGTTGTTGATGGCTTCATGAGATATAGCTCGGAACCCTGACTGAGTGTCACTAAGGTACTGGCTGTAAAGGAAGTCAAAACAGAACGTGATAACTTTGTTACCGACGAAATTGAAGAAACCCATTGCTTTGTTTGGGTCATACATACGTGTTGCAAGAACCATGTCAGCGTCTTCTTGAACCATTTTGTCAAGCATACGGCCAATGTGCTTAACTTCGTATGTTCCGTCACCGTCAACCATGACTATAACGTTACCTTTGGCGTTTTCCATTCCAGTTTTTAATGCTCGACCATACCCGCGTCTTGGTTCAGTGATTAGTCTGCAAAAGTGTGTTTCTCGCACGATATCTTGTGTTCCGTCAGTAGAGTTACCGTCAACAACAATGATTTCTTTGGGATAATCAAGCTCTTTATAGATTGTTGTCACTGCTTCCAGTATGTTACCTGCTTCGTTGAGTGTTGGAATCACTACTGAAACTAGTTCTACCTTTGACGTCATTACTAATCTTCCCAAGTTGAAAGGTTATATACTGTCCGTGTTAGGTTAAATAAGCTCTTCGTATATTTCGATGAGTTGCTTAACATTTCTGTCCCAACCATATTGTTCCTCGACAATTGCACGCAATTCACCATTGTTTTCTTCAAAGTTGATGTCTGCAAATTCATAAATTGCATCCGCAAGGGCTACTGGATTGTTTGCTGGAACAAGTTTTCCATACCCTTTAACCAAGATTTCGCTTATTCCCCCAACGTTAGTAGCTATAACTGGTAACCCACATGCCATTGCTTCCAGCGCTACAAGCGGCAAGCCTTCACCAGATTTTGACGGCAAAACAAACAAGTCTGCAGTGTTATAATAAAACTGTAACTCTTCGTCAGGTACAAACCCTGCAAGCTTAAAATTGTCCTCTAAATGTAACTGTTTAATTTGCTGCCGTATACTATCCATGTCTGGACCCTTACCGACGGCAAGAAAAACAATTTTTGGATTCTTTTTAATTGCAAAATTAGCGCTGTCAATTAACGTATCTATGCCGTTCTTGTAAACAAGCCGCCTAACGGTTAAAACAACCTTTGCATCCAGAGCAATGCCCAATTTTTTCCGCATCTTTGTTTTGATGTTAATGGGTAATAGTTTGAATCTTTGTAGGTCCACACCGTTATGAATCACTTTAACTTTGCTTGGTTTAACGCCTAGACTTAAGACATAGTTTTTGGTGGCGTTGCTTATTGCTATAATCTTGTCTGCTTCACGCAGGGTTTGTTTGCCAACTGTTAAATCGTTAAAGCGTTCAACTTGGTCAAAAATGTTGTTGTACTCTATGAATGTGTTATGTTGGGTTAACACGAATGGTTTACTGTATTGCTTTGCAAGGTTTCCCGCTAAAAGCGAACTCAAATACGGGTGCCCATGTGCATGAACAATACGTGAGCCTTTAACCGCTTTAGTAAACACGCCAAGGCTTGCAACAGACGGAAAAACGTACGGTATCCCAAGCCGAAAACCCAGATTCATAGAATTGTAACATTCAACATTAATGCCTTCAACACTGTAACAGGAAGCTGTCTGGATTCGGCTGGTTACAACTTTGGGCTGAAAATTCTTTTGAATCAATCTTTTGCTTTGTTCATACACGACTTTTTCTATTCCGCCTACATGAGGCAGAAAAGTATGTGTAACAATGCAAAGCCTGTTTTGACCCATGAAAGCTCCAACTTATAACTCCCTCAATTAACAACCTAAATAAGGTTATGGTAACACGCATAGCCCGCAGTGAAACCTCAACTTCAGCAATTACATTATCAAATTTTTACGTTTTGTTTTCCATGTCTTCCAAAAAAAACGCTTAAGAATCAAAAAATGAGTAAAAAGAAATTTTTGAATTTTAGACGCTTGTTTTGCCCCTGACTGAACGGGTGTACATGTTTGAGGATGCACCTGCAATTAACGCGCCAATAGGGTCATTTGTTAGTGGTCCCAGTTTTTTGAGGATGCCTGGTTTAGCTTGGTCGAAACGGACAAATTCAAACATGCCTTTAGCGCCTGCAATGTAAGTGGCAATTGCTATGCCTAAGAGTTCGTCAGCTACCAAGCCTGGTCTGCCCATGAAGTATTCCATGCTTAAACCGGGGATTAAGCCCTTTTCTGCATCATCTTGCGCATGGAAGGCAGCAGTGATTAAGGTTGCAACGTTTGGGTCAGAAAGAGCGTTGAGGAACTCGTCTTTTAGAACCTCAGCGGCTTTTTCCGGTGTTTCAATGCCCGGGTGTGGCACGTACATTTCAAGTGCAGAATCAATTAGGTCTTGCATGGTGATGCCGTGCTGTTCAAGCCATTTTAGCATCGGCGGATTCTCGTTAGTGCTCATAACTGTTACCTAACCGTCTAACCGAACTGTTTGCTTTAAAGTTTTATCAGCAAACCAACATGTGCATTCAATGTTTCTAGGGGCAAGTTTGTTTTCTACTGAAATTCAACATACTAATGGCTTGAAAAACAGCCAATAGCACCTACCCCCCTTAGTGAATTGCTGTTTTCACAAGTTTTGAAGCTATTTTCTACCTACCCCCTATAGGTTTCAACATAGAACCTCTTTTTGAATCCTGATAGGTTGGTGAAAATGTTGGTTGTCTTCAAACTTTAAGCTTAATCAAAAGTATGTTGGAGTTTCGGTTTTTTAATGAATCTTTTTAAGTAGACAATGCAAACCTATTGCGTCGAGGCAAAGAGCAAATGATGGAAGGAGCCGACCGCGCCAACGTAATCAAAGAAGAATTAACCGACCGAGACACCCGGTTTTTAGCGGTTTATGTTGAAGCAAAAAACAGTTGCCTAATCTTGCTCAGCGAAAAAGAAGATAAGATGGGCACGATGGCTATTGCGGTTCCTAAAGCAAACGAGTCAATGGGTTTAGCGTCTTCCTCGATTTTGGTCGGCGACAGAAACGTTATCAGCGCCCGAATGTTCGCCGAGTATGTTGCGTCTAAAAAGAATAAGGTAGCAATGGTTTCAGTTTATCTTGAAAAGTTTGATGAGATGCAGGCTCAAAAGTTTTTCATGAAACTGCTTGAAAAAGTTATGCAAATGGAAAATAAAAAGCAGCCGACAGCCACGTAAACATTTATACAAAACTTGAACTCGTAGCTTAGCCAGGCAGCAGGCGAAAAAAGAATGATTATTAAATTGGTACCCAGCGATGTTGACGCTATTTATTATGTAATTAATGATGCCGCTTTAGCCTATAAAGGCGTGATTCCACTGGATTGCTGGAAAGAACCCTACATGCCCAAAGAAGAGCTTTGTCAAGAAATTGAGGATGGCGTCCAATTTTACGGGTTAAAAGAAAATAATCTTTTAGTTGCTGTTATGGGTATTCAATCGGTTAAAGACGTTACATTGATTCGGCACGCGTATGTTCTTTCAAGTCATCAACGCAAAGGAATCGGCGAAAAACTTCTTGCATACCTCATGGGTTTGGCAGAAACACCGATTGTGTTGGTTGGCACTTGGAAAGCAGCTTTTTGGGCTGTGAATTTTTACGCAAAAAACAATTTTAAACAGGTTTCTGAAGAAGAAAAAAACCTGATGCTTCATACTTACTGGAAGATACCTGAACGCCAAGTTGAAACCTCAACGGTGCTAAAAATCCAAAACCAAGACCCAAAAACCATCTTGCTAAAAGTCGACCCACAAAACCCCGACCCCCAAAAAATCAAAACTGCCTCCGAAATCATCAAAAAAGGCGGTTTAGTCGCGTTTCCAACAGAAACCGTCTATGGTCTTGGTGCAGACGCACTAAACGGGTCGGCAGTGTTAGCTTTGTTTAAGGCTAAAAACAGGCCATTGGATAACCCGCCGATTCTGCACATTGCAGACGCTCAACAGGTTAATCGGCTCGCAAAAGAGGTTCCTAAAAACGCTGAAGTGCTGATGAAACAGTTCTGGCCTGGACCTTTAACTTTGATTTTTAAACGTTCAGAAGCAGTGCCTAAAGAGACGGTTGCGGGTTTGGATACAGTTGCTGTTAGAATGCCCAAACATGGCGTTGCACTTGCCCTGATTCGGCAAAGCGGTACTCCGATTGCTGCGCCTAGTGCAAATCTTTCAGGAAAACCCAGTCCAACCACCGCCCAGCACGTCTACGGTGACTTGAACGGTCGAATTGACGCAATTCTTGATGGAGGTCCGACTTGCATTGGGGTTGAATCGACTGTTTTGGATTTGAGTGTTGACCCGCCCTTGCTGCTGAGACCTGGTGGAACACCTTTTGAGGCTATTCAGAAGGTGCTGCCTAACGTGGCGTTGCATCCGTTTGTTGCTTCAGAAAAAGAGGTTTCAGTCAAACAGGCTCGTTCACCTGGTATGATGCATAAGCATTATGCGCCAAACGCTGAGGTTTTGCTAATTGAAGGTGCGGTTCCAGCGGTGATTACGAAAATCAAGGTGTTGTCTGAGCAGTACCTGCTTGAAGGTAAAAGGGTAGGTGTACTTGCTACGGATGAAACCCAAAAAGAATACGTTGCCCAAGTGGTAAAGTCCATGGGGAGCCGTTTTAACCTTGATACCATTGCAAGAAACTTGTTTAGAGAACTGCGAGAATTCAACGATGAGCCTGTGGATGTTATTTTGGCGGAGGGTGTGCCTTTGGAGGGTATGGGTTTGGCAGTTATGAACAGGCTTAGGAAGGCTTCAGGTTATCACATCATTAACGTTTAACGGATAATTGTTGACAGAAGTTTGTCAAGTGGAATAGTTGCTACGTTTAGTGAACTGTCGCTGCCTCCGTAATACACAAACAACGTGTCATCCACTAAGGCGTCGCCACAGCTGAAAACAACGTTGGGTACTTTGCCGAAGCGTTCGTAATCTGCTTGGGGAGACAGAACAGGGTTTGTGGAACGATAAAGGATTTGTTCAGGATTGTTTTTGTCCATTAACATGACGCCTAAATGGTAAATGTTATTCAAGTCTACTCCATGATAAAGCGATAGCCAGCCTTCACTTACTTCAAAGGGTGTGCCGGCGGCTCCAATTTTCATGTCATCCCAGCCTTCTACTCTGGGCTTCATTATGCAACGGATGTCACACCAACTGTCAAGATTCTGGGAGTAAGCAATGCACAGGTCGGGTTCGATTCTGTGAAGCATCACGTATCTGCCGTTGACTTTTTTAGGAAACATAACTGCATCTTTGTTTCGAATTCCCGGAAACGGAAGCTTACGAACTCCCCAATTCCAACGCCACTTCTCAAAATCCTCTAAACCAAGTGAAGTCAATGAAACCTGAAAATCCAGCCTGTGAGCATACTCTCTTACCGCTGTGTAGGTCATTAAAAGTTGTTTTTCACATTTCACAACCCTTGGGTCCTCTACACCACTTAACTCTGTATCTTTTGCGGGTTCAAAAATTGGGTTTGATAAACGCGTGTCAATATGAAATCCATCTGTGCTTGTTGCGTAGCCAATTCTTGAAATGTTGTCGTTGCCAAATGCTCGGTAGAAAATGTGGATTTTCCCTTTATAGTAAAGTACACCGGCGTTTAATACTCCACGAGATTCCCAAGGATGCTCAGCAATAGGGTGAAGAATTGGGTTGCCTGAAAAACGTTCCATAAGTCGTCACTGCTGTGTCGGTTTTTCCATGCCGAGCACTTCATCAACAAATGCTCTAAACGAGAAGAGCCCAACTAGTTTGCCCTCTTTATCTGTGACTGGTAAATGTCGTATCTTGTGGGAAAGCAACAGTTCTTTAGCGTCGTTTAATGAGGCTTCAAAGCTGATGGTAGCTATGCGGGTAGTCATTACTTTGCTTAATGGCTCCTCAAGATTCATTTTTTGAGCTACAACACGGATTGCATCGCGTTCAGTAAAAATGCCTGTGCACTTGTTTTCGTCGTCAACAACAACTATTGAACCAACATGCCGTTCATCAAGCAGTCTGACAGCATCTAAAACAGACATGTTTTCCTTAGCTGTCACCACATTCTTACGCATTATATCCTTAACTTTTAACACTCAATTTTTCCTCCATCATAAAAAGAAACAATTCCTGCAGCGGATTTAGCAGGTTTTTCTTGTCCACAAAACCGTTGCAGTTCATCAATCCTTAGCCGAGCTATCAAATACGAAATTGATGACTCCGCTCCTTGATTCCAATTTGCAGAATCAGCTGTAAGCCCATCAAAACAGCCTCCGGTTTCAGAATTGTACATTACAAAATTTCGTGTGTTTTTGCCTGTAAACCATTCAAAACCTAAAAGTGCAGCTTTCGCGTAACGGGGCTGTTTGGTTGTGTAGAACGCTTCTGCTGCGGCATCAACAAACGCGGCTGCTTCCAGAGGTTGTTGGTCGTAAATTGCGCGTTCACCGCCAAGGGTATACCAGCATTTGTTACCTATTGGAACAAATTTGTCGTCAACAATAAGGTTGTTAAGAATAAAATCAAAAGCTTCAGTGGCAACGTCAAGGTAATCCTGTTTTTTTGTTACATTGTATGCGTCAAAGAGTGCTTGAGGTAAACGGGCGTTATCGTATGTTAAGTACTGTTCAAACCAGTGCCAGTTAGGTTTAACCTCATTTTGGTACTGCTGCACCATGCGGTCAGCCAATTTTACAGTATTATCAAACAAGTCGTCATCCGGTTTAGCCCTATAACAGTTATAGAGACCCAAAAGCGTAGACGCAAAAGCTCTAAGAGAAATCGACCTATCCAAGCAAGATAATGCGTTGTCAAAAATTTCTTTAGCCACCAATTTAACGTTGTCAGGCAGTTCTGAGTTGACAGTGCATCCGCAACCCCAAAGTGCCCTGCCTAAACAGTCATCAGAACCGTCAACATCCAGAAAACGTCGGTCATAACTGAGGTAATTATGGAAGTTGCCGTCAGGTTTTTGCATGTGATTAAGAAACGCCAAGTAAGTGCTGGCTAACTTTTTGGTTTGTTGGTCACTTTTTATTGTGCTGTACTTTGCACAGGCAACTAGTGCTCTGGCATTATCATCAGTTGTGTAGCCCTCGCCACGTTTTGGAATACAATGCCTTGCATGCTGAAAAATACCTGTATCGTCCGTGAAACCGTTTAGATAATCCATTTTTATAGCGGGTAGCCGCATTGAACCTCATCCTTTGACTGCTTTGTAAGTTCGCTATAAAGTTCAAGATATTTTTCGGCGACCAAAGGCCACGTAAACCCTCGGCTGTACAAGTAAGCGTTTTCTTCTAGTGACTGCCGAAGTGGCTTGTTTTCCATTATCTCTAAAGTTTTTTCAGCAATAGATTCTGCATCCTGAAATTCACAAAATAAGCCTCTGTCTTTGCACAGTGCCTCTTTTGCGTGCAGGTAAGGTGTTGAAACAATGGCTTTTCCGGCGCCTAAGGCGTATGATAATGTGCCGCTGCTTACCTGATTGGGTGAAAGGTACGGCGTGATATAGATGTCGGTTGCCTGCAGGTAATTGAGCAGTTCATGTTTTGATAAAAACCTGTTTAGAAACTTTACGTGAGCGCTGACTCCTAAATTTTTGGCTTTACGCATAAGCAAGTTCCGATATGTTTCCCCTTCCAAGCTTTTCACTTGAGGGTGTGTGGCTCCAAGAACATAGTAAACAACCTTTGGCTCATTGCTTATGATTTCAGGTAAAGCGTCAATCACGTACTCGATGCCTTTGCCGCGGCTAAGCAAACCAAAAGTTGACAAGACCACCCTGTTTTTGAGGCCTAACTCGTTTTTTGCTAATTCACTGGGCACTAATGGCATGTCTGGGCAACCGTGGGGAATCAAATTTACCTTTTTGCCTGAAACGCCATAGTGTTTAAGCAAGTCTTTAGTTGTTTGATTCATAACAACAATCGCGTCGCTGCAAGCTACTATTTTGTCAAACACGATTTTTGCGGCGCCTTCAAAATGTGGAAGAACCGTGTGAAGCGTAGTTGAAACAGGCTTTTCGAGTTTTTCTAAAAAATTGCAAATGTAACTGCCGTTTTCTCCCCCAAAAATCCCAAATTCATGCTGCAGGTTCACGACATCAACATTTGACCTGTTTAGCAGGCTAGCCATGAACGCGTAGTCTTCTGGGCAGTCTTTGCCAATTTTGTGTTGGATTTGTCCGTAGGCAGATTTGAAAATACGTCTTCCATCGATTGGAATTACTGTTTGCCCCTCTAGTTTGTTTAGTTGGCTTGTTGAACTGACTAAGTCAGAAGTGAAAGTTGCTATGCCACATTTTCGTGGAGGATACGTGCTTACATAGGCAACTTCTTTAACGCTAGCCAATGTGGGGTTGCCTATAACATGCTTTGCCAACAATTGGTCACGCATTTATTAGAGTTTTTGCTGTCTTTAAGCCCATGTGATTGTATTATTACAGTCACAGGACAAAAAATTAACATACGATACATGCATGTTTATATGACGCCGTAACAACATGCTTTTTTCTTGAAGGGAGAAGGGATATGAATCGTTTTAAAGGCAATCCCATATTGGAGCCCAACTTAAAGAACAGTTGGGAAAACTATGCAGTATTCAACGCAGCCGCAATTCAGGGCAACAGTCAAGTACACATCGTTTACCGTGCAATGGGAACCGACAACATCTCACGTTTAGGCTATGCAACTTCCAACGACGGCTTTACCATTACCGAACGCCTTGATGAACCAATCTTTTTACCACAAATCCACGCTGAAAGCTCCGGATGTGAAGACCCACGCTTAACCGTCCTTGGTGACCAATGCTTAATGGCTTACACCGCCTACCGAAACCATGATTACCCAGTAATTTTCCAAATCGCGTTAACTTCCATAGGCTTAAACGATTTGCTTAACCGCAAATGGAACTGGAAAGAACGAATCCTGCCATTTCCAAATGTAAGAAACAAGGACGCTTTGATTCTTCCAGGCAAAGTTGACGGCAAATACGTAATGTTTCATCGTATAGAACCAAGCATCTGTGTTGCCTACTCAGACGACCTTAAACAGTGGCATGGCTTCAAATCAATAATGGAACCCCGCGATAAAATGTGGGACAGCCAAAAGATTGGCGCTGCTGGTACACCAATAGAGCTCAATGAGGGCTACTTGTTCATTTACCATGGTGTTGATGAGCACAAGAATTACTCACTTGGTGCTGCTCTGCTGGATAAAGCCGACCCTGAGAAGGTTCTGTATCGCACTGAAAAACCAATTTTGACCCCCAGTGAAGGTTACGAATGTGTTGGTCAAGTGCCAAACGTAGTTTTCAGTTGTGGAAACGTGTTGCTTGATGACCAAGTAATCGTTTACTATGGTGGAGCAGACAGCGTCTTATGCGCTGCAAGCTATGAGCTAAACGAGTTACTTCCAGTAAAGTAGCTCCGTTCTCGGTTTTTTCTTTTCCATGTTGGAGTTAAAGGGCAACAACATATTTTTAAATCGGGCTCAACATAAAATTATTGTACACCTAAGATTTATCAAAAAACTCTGATAAACTCAAAGTTGTAGATAATGTAATTGTTTGCTTTGAAGTATCAGTTGTTTTTGTTTTTCTATTTGCTGCAACGTAATGGTTGAGCATCGGTGTCTTTTAAGGAGGTGAAAGGAGTTGCTGAAATCTTACAGTGAACCTGAAAATAATTACGGCAACTATACTGCTTTAAAGGCTTCAGAATCGGCTAAGGAAAATGACCAACCTAACATAGTGACTGGTACGGGTGACGAAAACAGCGAAAGTTGGCAAAGCGGAGAATCTCAGGTTGCTGGAAGACTAACGGGAACAATGGAGGACTTGGAGCGCATACAGGAAACCGAGTTCATAATGAGCGAAGAAGTTCGTGAATGCATCCAAGACTGCGTAGACTGCTACCGAACATGCAGCCAAACCTTGATTAGATGTTTAAACATAGGTGGCAAACACGCTGAAGTTGAACATGTAAACCTGATAATGGATTGCGCTAAAATCTGCAGCGCAACCGCGGATTTTATGTTAAGAAACTCCTTGTATTATCCTCAAACTTGTGGTTTAACAGCGGACATATGCGATGAATGTGGTGACGTCTGTGACCGGTTTGAGGAAGATTTTATGAAGGAATGCGCTAGCGTGTGTCGACGGTGTGCTGAATCTTGCAGAGAAATGGCAAGGTAATCTGGAGGTGATTTTTTTGACTGAACAAGAGATAAAAGGAAACGGTCCCAACATTTTTGAAATATTGAAAAAAGACCACCAATATGTTAATGGTCTTTTTAAGCAAATGATTGATTCAAAAAAATTTGATACTGCAGTCTATGACCAAACTAAGAAAGCGCTTAAAGCTCATTTTGCTGGAGAAGAAAAGTTAATCTATTCAAGAATAGAGAACAACCGAGAAATGCGTACACTTGCGTTGGAAGCTTATGAGGCGCATGATTTAGGAAAACAAATAATGATTGATATCGATATGTCAGAAGATTTTTCAGCGGACTGGCTGTATGCAAAAGTAAAAATGTTAAGTGTCGCCGTTAGCATGCATTTTACAGAAGAAGAGACTGACCTTTTCAAGAAAGTAAAAAATGTTTTCTCTGCAAAAGATGAGTCTGAGTTGGGGCGACTTTTTGAGCAAGAAAAAAACGTTGCCATGAAATGATTCTTTTCATTTTCCATTTTTGTTTTAAGTTGAAGCCATATTTGGTTTCACGTAGGAAAAACGATAGCAACTGTTTTGTGAACAAGTTAACGTGTAAAATGTAAGCGTTCCAAGTTTTGCCTCATTTTTTGTCAGGTTAGCATTTTGATTGTTCATCGATAGCCTGAGAAAAACTTATATGTTCTTTTTGATTGTTCCAATTTACTAAATCTCAAATTAGTAAACATACTTGGTGAATGTATTATGTCAACACAAGGTGGACAAGTTCCAGTTCTAGTACTCAAAGAAGGTACTGGAAGAACAACTGGACGGGAAGCACAAAGAAGCAACATTATGGCTGCAAAAATTGTGGCTGAAACAGTTAAAACCACATTAGGTCCCTGCGGAATGGACAAAATGCTCGTAACAGGCATGGGAGACGTCGCAATTACAAACGACGGTGCAACCATAATGAAAGAGCTAGATGTTCAGCATCCAGCAGCAAAAATGCTTGTAGAAGTAGCAAAAGCCCAAGATAACGAAGTTGGTGACGGCACAACAACAGCAGTCGTCCTATCAGGCGAGTTACTTTCAAAAGCTGAAAGCTTACTAGACCGAAACGTGCATCCAATCGTTATTATTGAAGGCTTCAAAAAAGCAAGCGAAAAAGCCCAAGAAATCCTTGATACCATTGCGATGCCCGTGGCATTTGATGATGACAAGACATTAAGGCAAATCGCTATGACTTCACTTAACAGCAAAGGCATCAACGTAGCTCAAGACCACTTCACTAATCTGCTTGTTGAATCAGTTAAACAGGTTGCAGAGAAAGTTGACGGCAAATACAAGGCAGACCTTGACTTAATCAAAGTTGTTAAAAAACATGGTAAAAGCCTTGACGAATCTGAATTAGTCAAAGGAATGGTTCTTGACAAAGAAGTTGCAAGCTCACAAATGCCAAAAATAATAGACAACGCAAAAATCGCCTTGCTCAATGCTAAACTTGAAATCGAAAAAACAGAATTCGACGCTAAAATTAACATTGAAAGCCCAGACCAGATGCAGCTGTTCCTTGATGAAGAAGAACGCATGATAAAAGAAATGGTCACCGCCATCCAAAAATCAGGCGCAAACGTTGTCTTCTGCGAAAAAGGCATCGACGACATGGCGCTTCATTTCCTTGGAAAAGCAGGCATCATGGCAATTAAAAGCGTAAGCAGCAGTGACATCGAAAAACTTGCACGCG
The DNA here is from genome assembly GCA_050108115.1 of Bathyarchaeia archaeon. Classification (GTDB taxonomy): domain Archaea; phylum Thermoproteota; class Bathyarchaeia; order Bathyarchaeales; family Bathycorpusculaceae; genus Bathycorpusculum. Next base: position 2,029,047 of record JBNIDP010000001.1, read on the forward strand.
CAACAGGCGGAAGCATCGCTGCAAGCGTAAAAGACCTCACCATAGACACACTTGGCAACGCCAAACGTGTAGAAGAAGTAAAAATTGGCGACGACAAACTACTTTACATCCGTGACTGCAAGAACCCCAAAGCAGTAACCATAGTTATCCGCGGAGCCTCAAACAACGTAATTGACGAAGCAGAACGCAGCCTACATGACGGTTTATGCGTAGTTCGAAACGTTATCGAGGACGGCAAAATCGTTGCAGGCGGCGGCGCACCAGAAGCAGAACTCGCAAAAGGTTTACGTGCATACGCAGTCAAAGTGGGCGGACGCGAACAACTTGCAATTGAGGCATTCGCAGAAGCAGTAGAAACAATTCCATTGACCCTTGCAGAAAACGCAGGCTTAGACCCAATCGACATCATGGTTGCATTACGTAGCGAACACGAAAAGAAAGACAGCAAATACATGGGAATCGACGTCAACACAGGCAAAATTGTAAGTATGTGCGACAAAATGATCCTTGAACCCTTGCGTGTTAAACAGCAAGTAGTCAAGTCAGCCACAGAAGCCACCAACATGATACTAAAAATTGATGACTTAATCAGTATCAAAGGCGGTAGCAAAATGCCTCCAATGCCCCCAGGAGGAATGGGCGGCATGGGTGGTATGCCTGGCATGGGCGGCATGGGCGGAATGCCCTACTAAAACCCCCAAACATTTCCTTTCTTTTCTTTTATAATTTTTAATTTCAGTTTTGTTTACTGTTTTTGTGTGCGGTTCTTTTTAGTTTTGGTGCTTTACTGGTAAACTTATATTTGGAGACATGTAGATTTAGGGTAACATGCTCTAAGGGATGTTTTGGAGATTCTGCACATGAAGCACGTAAAGATTTCAGCGTTTGATTGCCCTGATGCTTGGTACAAGGCTTTAAACCGTATTTGGTATGAGGGTGACATTTTTCCTGTTGGTTTTGGCTCTGAAGAAACAGAAACAAAAAAGCTGAATCTCTCCATTGAAATTGAGCATCCCGAAAATAGGCCGCTTGTAAGCGATAAAGCGTCATGTGATTTCAAGTATGTTCAAGGTTACGCGCTTGAATACTTGTGGAGTGGCGAATGTGCAGAAACCGAAGTTTACACTTACGGAAGCAGACTTAACAAGCCTATTAACCAAATTGAAGAAGCCGTTAAACGGTACGCTGAAGAGCAAAGAGACCGCCAAGTCACCATGGTTATCCGGTTGCCATCTGACATTAGAAAGTTTGATGAAAACCACAACAAAAGCGAGCCTCCCTGCCTAAGCCTAATTGACACCGAAATATCCGACGGAAAACTGCACCTAACTTGCTACTTCCGCAGTTGGGACGCTTTTGGCGGATTACCCGCAAACATTGCAGGTTTACAACTTTTCAACGAAGCATTTGTCAGCGAAATTAACGAAAAAGGCAACCTTAACCTGAAGACGGGTAAAATGATTTTCCACAGCAAAAACTGCCACATCTACCAACGCCAATACAACCTCGTCAAGGAACTTTTGGAACCTAAAGACAACACAAAACGTTTAGCAAAAGCATTAAAGGACCAAGAAAAAGAAGCCTAAACAACCCTTTTCACAGGGTAACCAATTTTTTTCCAGGCTGTCAAGCCGCCAAGCATATTGAAGACTTTGCTGAAACCTTGCTTTTTAAGTAAGCTAATGGCAATGCTTGAACGTTCACCTACAGAACAAGCTACCACTACAGGCTTGTCTTTTGGTAAGGTTGCTGCTTTTTGAGGTATCTCTGGGAAAAATATTAACTCTGCACCTTCTATGACGCCGTCTTCTTCCCATTCGCTGGGTTCCCTTACGTCAACAAGCGTAAACTCTCCTGTACTCAAATTGTCATGCACTTCTTTAGGCGTTATTGTACAGTTACCCTCGAAAGTTTTGCCGGCTTCCATCCAAGTTCTCATTCCGCCGCAAAGGTAACCGCACAAATTGTCAAACCCAAGCCTACGCAGATGCAATGCGGCTTTTTGGATGTCTTGGGCGCATTCAAGAATGAATAAAATGTACTGGTCTGGGTCTAGTAGCCAGCCGGGATAAACGCTGGTTCCTCCAAGCCACATGCTTAGTGAATCTGGGATGTGGGCACCTGCAAACGCGTAATGGTTTCGGGTGTCCATAACTATCATGTTTTCTTCAGAAAGCTCTTTTTCAAATTCTTGTAAAGTTAATGCTTTAGGGTAAGCAAGCTTGCTTAGCAAGGGTGGTCCTTTAAGGTTTAGTTCTTCCATTTTGTGGAAGTAACGCGGCACAACATGCTTTGTCTGAACCGCTTTTTTGACAAAATCTTCTTTGCCAAGTTGCAAGTAAGGGTTGGTTTTGCGTTCATAACCAATGGCTGTGGGTTCTTGATTGCTAATTCCGTGACCACAAACGCTGCCTTCACCGTGAGCTGGATAAACAAGTACATGGTCACCAAGCGGCAAAAGCTTCCCATGTAGGCTGTTGTAGAGTTTCTCCGACTGAACTGGGCAGGCTTCTTTGCCATAAAGGTCAGTGCGCCCTACCGAACCTGCAAACAAGGTATCGCCTGTAAAAACCATTAACGCTTCACTGTTGCCTGAAGGATAAACCGTAAAGCACATCGACTCGTTAGTATGTCCTGGCGTGTGAATTGCTTTGATTTTCATGTCGCCTGCGTTTAGAATGTCGCCGTCCGAAAGATAGTGTTCACCATACTTGAAGCCTAAAGCATTGCTGTGACCAATTTCTGCTTCAGTCATGTTCTGCAACTCTAGCGAGCCAATTACGTAATCCTCGTTTCTGTGAGTTTCAAGAATATAGCGGATTTTTACGCATTCTTCCTGTGATAGTTGTTTGTAGATTTCGCAGTCTCTGCGTGGGTCAATAACTACTGCTTCCCCGTTACTGGAAATGAGGTAGCTGTTATGCGATAGCCCTTCAGACTTTACAGTTTGAATTTTCAAAACAAATCACCAAAAACTAAACAAACATTAGGCAACATACTGATTTAATCCTTTTCACCAACTGCTTTTTTCATTAAACCTTTATAGCACCATACCAGACTTACAATTACTTGAGTTGAACTTTATGGGTCACACTATGGCGGCTTGGAAAACCTTGGAAGACCTTCTAATTGCACTTCGAAAAAAAGACGTTCAAATCCCCGCAAACGTTCTTGAAGACCTGCGAGCAGCAAGGTCTATGATTGAATTGTCCTGCAGTGAAGGCACCCATGGAGAAGCTGTAACAAAGGCTGAACAATACACTGCCAACGTTGAAACCTACCTGATAGGTCAAGCCCAAAAAGTTTTAGACTCCAAAGAAGTTGATGAATGGTTCAAACGTCTCGAAGCAGCCAACATGCAAGTTGAAACTGAAGAAGAATTAGCTGAAGGCAAGTTCGTGGTTGGCGTTCCACGCGGCCAGAAATGGATTCGTATTGAAACAGACAATAAACTGCCTGAAGAATACGTGCTGAAACTGGCTGGCGAACGTAACTTAACCGTTAACAAGCAGGCTGATGGGCGCCTAATAGTTTACGGTCAACCGGGCGACGTTAAAGCCTTTGTTAAACAAGTTGCTGCTGAAACAGCACCACCTAAACCATAATTTTTCATTTTGTTGTTTTCTGCTGTCTGCTTTTTTTCGATGTTTATTAGTCATGTTCGTTAAAGCTTATTAAATCGTAAACATATCAAACGTGTTAAGCAGACAGACGAAAGAGGAAAAATTTGTGTCCATTTGCTTACACGTAAACCCTGTTTCAGGAGAAAAATGTTAATTGATTTTGTTAATGACCACTGCGCCGCCTTCTAACGCTCCATGGTTTCATGGAAAAAGGCTTCCACCACTTGGACTCATGTATGTTGCCGCAGCCTTAGAGCAAGCTGGGCACGAAGTGCAGATGCTTGACAATTACCTTATGCAGCAAAGCACTGAAGAAGTCCAACAGTTAGTGCTCAAGCTCCAGCCAGCAATTGTTGGCATAACCTGTGGAAGTGCCACGTACAAGAAGTGCGTAGAAACCGCCAAAGCCATAAAACAAGTGGTTTCAGGCTGCAAAATCGTGGTTGGAGGCTGGCATGCATCGTATATGCCTGAAAGCTTGCTCGAAACTTCTGAAATTGATTATGCTGTTATGGGTGAGGGTGAACGGGCAATAACTGAGCTTGCAGCTTTTATCCTCAAAGGCGACCTTGTTGGCGCTTCAAATGTTGCAGGCGTGGTCTCCAGAAATCCTTCAGGCGTCATTAAAAATGAATGTAAATTTATGAACATGGACGAGTTACCTTTCCCCGCACGACATCTTTTGCCGCTTGAAAAGTATGACCGTAACATCGAATTCTTAAAAGCTAAACCAGCCGACGTAATGAGCATAAGCCGCGGCTGCACTTTTAGCTGTGGTTTCTGTGAAACCAAAAAATTGTGGGGCAACATCAACCGCCAATTCAGTCCACAACGAGTCATGGCTGAAGTCAACGATTTGATAGCTAAATATGGCACGCGCGGCATCTACTTTATCAACGACAACTTTACAATGCGGAAAAACCAAACCGCGGAACTCTGCGATTTAATGATTAAAAGCAAACTGGACCTTGAATGGGTCTGCGACACCAGAGTCAACCTTGTCAACCAAGAAATCCTAAACAAAATGGCGTCTGCAGGCTGCAAGACCATTTGGTTTGGAGTAGAATCTGGCTCACAAAAAGTCCTTGACCACATTAACAGAGGCATAACTTTAGAGCAAACAGAAGAAGCATTCAAAATGTGCCGCAAAGCCGGCATCCAAGTTGCCTGCTCATTTATGTTAGGTATGCCAAGTGAAACTAAAGAAGACCTCATGGCGTCATACCGGTTTGCTGACAAGCTTGACGCTGACTGGTGCCAATTCAACGTTTTCATCGCTTATCCTGACAGTCCGCTTTGGCGTGAAATGCTTGAAACAGGCAAATACACTCAACTTGACGATTTCCTCTACAGCTACAAAACCGACGAATTCGACTACGACGAACTAATGCGAATACAGAAACAATTCTTCCGTGATTACCACCGCGCGCCAAAACGTATCATGAAACGCATCCAACGCGAAGGCGTTTTGAACTTTGCCAAACGTCGACTCCACCCAACCCCTGTTGACAACGCAGGAATGGCATAAACGGGGAGGCGCTTATGCAGAAACGGAGGCTTGGCAGAACAAACCTTCAAGCATCCATCGTTGGCTTTGGTGGAACATGGATATCTGAGATAGATAAGCCAACCGCCGTTAATGTTGTTAAGCGAGCCTTTGAGTTAGGCATAAACTATTTTGACACTGCCCGGTGGGACGGAGACAGCGAAGAAAAAATCGGCATCGCCCTAAAAGACGTGCGTGACAAATGCATTATTGCAACGAAAACTGGTTCACGTACCAAACGGGAATCGCTTGAAGACTTCAAAAACAGCCTCAAACTGCTACAAACAGACCACGTAGACATCATCCAACTGCACGGTATCGACGACCAAAAAACTCTCGAAAAAGCTATGGGTCCTGATGGCGCACTGCAAACCTGCAAAGAAGCCCAAAAAGAAGGCTTAACCCGCTTCATAGGTATAACCGGACACAAACCCCAAGTTTTAACAAAGGCAATAAAAACCGGCGAGTTTGATACTGTACTTGTACCTCTTAACGTTATAACACGCCAAGCTGAAGAAGAACTTTTGCCAGCAGCCAAAGACCTTGACGTTGGCGTAATAGCAATGAAGCCGTTATCAGCAAAAACCTCAAACCTTATCACCTGTCTCTATCAGCCCTCGCTTTCACTGGTGTCAGATGAACCTGAATTAAAAGCGCTGCTCGGTCAAAGTAACCGAGAAATGGTTTCCAGTCTTCTAAGATACAACTTGTCAAAAAACATTTCTTCGACAATTCCGGGGTTACGCTCTGTCGCCGAAGTTGAAATTGCAGCGCAAGCAGTAGAAAACTATCAAGACCTTACCGCGCAAGAACAGAGACGTTTCAGCTTCCAACTTGGTGCTTACTGCCTAGACTGCGGATTGTGCATGCCTTGCCCAGAAAAAGTAAACATCCCTGCAATTCTGCGGTTTGAATCATTTTATTCTGTTTACGGCTTGCGGGATTGGGCACGCAAACTTTACGGTGGCTTAGACGGAAAAGCCGACAAATGCATTAAGTGTGGGTTGTGTCAACCAAAATGTCCCTACAATTTGCAGATAGAAAAGTTGCTTAAAGAAGCTGAAGAAAAACTGGCTTAATTTTTTTGGAATAGGCAAATGAATGTTGCTGTTGGTGCGCCCCATTCGGGAGAGAACGTTTTTGATTGTAGCAAAGTGAATTTTTTGCCAAGCATATGCTGGAACCGTTCTGTGGTAAACCAGTTCTTGTGTGCATCATACCGCAGTCCTTCGATGCCTTCGGGAGCCTCCAAAATCAAAAGTCCCTTAGGCTTTAGAACACGGTATGCATCGTCAAGAAACTTTTGTGGATTCCAAAGGTGCTCAACAACCTCTGAGGCTAATACCACGTCGAAAGTTTCTGGTATGAAAGCCAAGTTTTCAGCGTCTCCAGAGAAAACGTTAGAGACATGGCGTTTGTGAGCCATTGGTGTAATGGTTGGCAAATCAAAACCTGTTACGGTGTTGCCCTGTTTGGCGATTGGTTCGCTTAGGACGCCGTCGCCGCAGCCGACATCAAGAACCATCAGGTTTTTGCCTCCCTTGTTTATCATGTCAAGGAATACTTGGATTCTTGCTTGGTTAAGTGGTCTTGCGTATGATACTGCAGTGCTGTGTTGGAATGCGGCTGTGTACGTGTCATATTTTTGCCATTCAATCCAGCCTTCGCGGCTAATGTTTCTGTTGCGGTAAAGCGTTTCCCGTATGATAAGGTGTTGGATTTGTTTTGGATTCTTAAGTAGCCACACTATGCCCATAAGGTGGTTTTTGATGCCGCTTAACATTGGCTTCTTATTGACGGTTCACTGCAATTTAAGTATTACAGCATCAAAGTAAAACTTGAAAAACTATCCCCAGCAGCAGAAGAAAGGCTGCGCTGTACCTTGAGTTCTTTAGATCCTTTATGCTTAAACTGCAAAACGGTTTTTAGGTGCCCCATAAACGTGATATCGCTACTGTTATTGCTGTTTCACGCTTTTTTAACTGAAAACGCCTATTTCAAAAAGCTATATTAATCAAAGTATCCAATCTATCAAGCTAACTATAGAGATAGGGGAAAAAGTTTGAAATCTCACGTAACCTTTGTTAACCCACCTTATCCACAAGGAGCCCACCAGCATCCACCCTTCATTCCACTTGGAATCGGCTATTTGGCTGCTGTACTTGAGAAAGCTGGCTATCAAGTTGACGTTATTGATTGCCAAGCAATGAAACTTACTTATGACCAGTTCAGAGAAGAACTAGCCAAACGCAACCCTGACGTTGTAGGATTGACTGCAACCACGCTCATTTACAAGTCAGCTTGCGAATGCGCAAAAATCGCCAAAGAACTAAACCCCAAAATTATCACCATGATTGGCGGTTCACACGTTTCATTCTGGGACGAAAACGCTCTAAAAGAATACTCCGCCTTGGATGTTATTGTACGTAAAGAAGGCGAAGAAACACTTATTGAATTAATGCAAAGAATCGAGGCAGGAAAACCTTACTACGACATAATAGGCACCACATGCAGAAACGGCGACCAAATCGTCAAAAACCCTGACCGCCCCTACATCCAAGACCTCGACGCCTTACCTTTCCCTGCACATCACCTTTTCCCACTTGATTACTTAAACAAGTATGGCGTAGTAATCTTCCCAGTTTACACAAGCCGCGGCTGCACTTTCTGGTGCAACTTCTGCTCTGCTGTACGCATGTTCGGCAGAGGCTACCGCATGAGAAGCCCCAAAAACGTCGTTGACGAACTCGAACACTTAGTCAAAGACTTCGGCGCAGAACAATTCACCTTCTACGATGACGCATTCTCAGTAGACCAGAATCGTGTTCGCGAAATCTGCAGGCTAATCAAAGAACGCGGTTTAAAGATTAAATGGGACTGTGAAACCCGTGTTGACATGGTTGACCGTGACCTGCTTCAAACCATGAAGGACGCAGGCTGCATTGCTGTCTGGTTCGGTGTAGAAGCTGGTTCACAAATGGTTATTGACGCCATGGGCAAAGGCTACAAGCTTGAAACAATCAAAAAATCATTCAAGACCGCTCAAGACGTCGGTTTAATGACCGTTGCAAGCGTAGTGCTTGGCTTCCCTGAGGAAACACCTGAAACACTGCGGGAAACAACCAAATTTATCGAAGAACTCAATCCTGACGACGTCGGCTACTACATTGCCACACCATACCCGGGTACTCCAATGCATGAACTCGTCGTAAAGAAAGGCTGGCTAAAAATCACTGACTTTAACCATTACGACACTGCTCAACCAATCTTCGAAACACCCTACATCAGCTCAAAACAGCTTGTAGAGATGCGTGAAAAAGCCTTCCAAAGCTTCTACATCCGTCCATCTTACATTTGGAAGATGTGGCGAAAAGGCGGCGTCTACGGAAAATCAGCAACAAGAACCGCACTGGCGCACCTTCGACGAAAAATCAAGGCCGCAGTTTAGGTCTTTTTCCTATTTCCTATTTGATGGTGTAAAACTATAATGGGTACAACCGCAAGAGTCGCATTGGTAAATCCTCCCGCGTTACAAGGCGTTTTTCATCATCATCCCTATTTGCCAATGGGTTTAGCATATTTGGCGGCTGTACTTGAAGAGAAAGGCAACCAAGTAACTGTTCTTGACTGCATCGCAGAAGGCATAGACCAAAACCAGCTTAAACAGAAACTTTCAGCGTTTAACCCAGACGTAGTTGGCGTAAGCTCTATGACTCCAATGGCGCTTTCAACCATGATGGCTGCAAAGGGTGCCAAAGAAGCCTGCCCAAACGCCACCGTTGTTTTGGGTGGTCCACACGCTACTTTTATGGACAAAGAAATCCTGTCAACCGAATCAGCCGTTGACGTGATAGTCCGCGGTGAAGGCGAAGTGACCCTTGCAGAATTAACCCAACGAATCGTTAACGGCGTCGGCTTAAACTCTGCAGACGGCATAACCTACCGACATCAAGGGCAAATCGTACAAAACCCCGACCGCCCTTTCATCCAGAACTTAGATGAGCTACCGTTTCCAGCTTACAAACATTTTCCACTTGAAAAATACCGCCTGTTCGGCAAACTTTTTTTCCCGGTAATCACAAGCCGCGGCTGTCCTTTCCAATGTAACTTTTGCACAACCAGTCGCATTTTGGGCAAACAGTACCGTGTCCGCAGTCCCCAAAACATTGGGCACGAACTGGAACTGCTAAAACGCGAATACAGCGCCGACTCATTCACATTCTACGATGACACCCTAACCCTTGACAAGAAACGCCTCTACGATATCTGTGACGAAATAAAAAGCAGAAAACTCAACATTCCTTGGGACTGCCAAACCCGCGTAGACCAAATCAGTGAAGAAATGTTTGCCAAAATGAAAGCCACCAACTGCCAACAAGTCTTTTTCGGTGCAGAATCAGGTTGCCAAAGCGTGCTCAAAGCGGTAAACAAACGCACCACCGTGGAGCAGAATGAAGCCGCTATCAAGATGGCTAAGAAGGCTGGCTTATTTGTTGCAATATCCATCATTCTCGGTTATCCGGGTGAAACAGCCGAAATGCGCAAAGAAACCTTCGACTTTTTGCGCCGTGCTGAACCAGACGATGTATACCTGTGTATAGCAACGCCTTATCCAGGCACGGAGCTTCGCAGAGAAGTTGAACGGCTCGGCTACAAAATGTCCTCAGACTGGAGCCGCTACGACACTACAACACCTGTCTTCGAAAACCCCTTGCTACCCGACGAAGAAGCATTAAAGTTGCGTAAAGACTTTTACGACAGCTTTTACTCACCAAAATACGCAATAAGCCACATGTTCAAACGCAACTTTTACAGCCGAGTAATGTCCCGCGTCGCCGTCAACCACCTGATTTGGCGAATAAAAAGCCATTAACTTGCAGTCTGCTCTTTCCCAAAAAACCTTTCTGCTTTTCTGTTTTGGCAAAAGTTTTTCAGACGCAAATATCCATACTCTGGCTTAAGAGATGCCGTTTGATGCGTGTTTGCCTCATTAATCCGCCTCGTATTCAACCGAAAGCTTGGGGAAAACCCAGCGTTTACCAACCAATGGACTTAGCCTACGTTGCAGCCGTGCTTGAACAGAAGCATGAATTGCTGGTTATTGACGTGCCTAATGAGGGTTGGGAGCTGCTGGAAGAGATTGATGGCGGCAAATACCGTCAAGGTTTGCCTAATTCTGAAATTGCAGCCAGAATTAAACGGTTTGAGCCTAAACTTGTTGTTATGGCTGTTCCATATTCGGGTTGGGCTTCTGCGGCGTTTGAGGTTGCAGAAACCGTTAAAGGTGTAGACAGAAGCATCAAGATTGCACTTACAGGGTTGCATCCATCCTCACGTCCTAACGAGTGCTTACAGCAGGCAAACGTGGATTTTGTGGTTATCGGCGAACAAGAAATGACTACACTTGAGTTAGCCGACACCTTAGAGAAAGGCACAGTTGAAGACCTGAAAAAAGTCAAAGGCTTAGGTTTTCTCGAAAACGGCAAAGTCATAATCACAGCTTCAAGACCTGTAATTGAAGACTTGGACTCCATGCCTTTTCCAGCACGTCACTTGCTGCCTATGAAGCAGTTTTTTGAAGCCGCCAAAAAAATCCCCATCAGCGGCAACCTCAAAAAACCCTCCATCCGCATGCTAACAAGCCGCGGCTGCCCATATGGTTGCATCTTCTGCTCAAACCACATCGTTATGGGACGCAAATGGCGAGCGCGCAGCGCAGAAAACGTCGTAGCCGAAATCGAACAAATCGTAAAAACCTACGGCATACACCAAATCGACTTCCTAGATGACAACATCGCGTTTAACCGTGAACGCCTTGTTAAAATCTGTAACTTGATGATTGAGAAGGGACTTAAAGTTGAATGGTGCACTCCAAACGGCGTTAGGGCAGACGCTTTAGACCCTGAATTGTTGGCTTTGATGCGCAAAGCTGGTTGCAAAAAAATCTTGATTGCCCCCGAATCTGGTGTGCAACGTATTGTGGATGATGTACTTAAGAAAAAGCAGAGCCTAAACTGCGTCGAAGAAGCAGTTAGCGCTGCTCATAAAGTTGGCATTAAAGTGGGCTGTTTCTTCATTTTAGGCATGATTGGTGAAAATAAAGAGGACATGAAAGAAACCATCGCGTTTGCACATAAACTGCGACATTTGGGTGCTGAATACTTCTATTTCAGCTACGCCACACCCTTATACGGCACCGAACTGTACCGTTTGGCTAAAGAAGGCAACTACCTAACAAGTGACTTCAGCGACGACGCACTCTCAGCAGTTCAGCCCCTCATCGAAACCCCCGAATTCACTGCAGATGACTTACGCTGCCTTGCTGCAGAAGCAAACCTGGTAAACCCAACAGTTACCCATGAACGACTGTTACGAGCAATTCGCAACCCCAAAAAGGCCCTTGAAATTTTGCTGGCAAGAAAAAAGATAAAACAAAACGTCTCTTAGTTAGTTTTGTTGTTTCTTTTTATGAAAGAAAAGTCCTATCCCAATAAGGGCAACTGTAACTACACCTGTAACTACGATTATGTTAAAGGGATTATGCTGGGTTGCGGTTTCTGTTAGACTTCTTGTTAATGTTGGCTCGTTGATTGCTGTGGGTTTTATTTCTGGTGTTCCGTAACCAAACGGTGTGTATTCCATGTTGTCTTTTAACACTTCTACTGTGAAGTAGCTATCCCCTGGAAAAGGGTAGGCAAGTGCTTCGCCGCCGACAACATACACTTTATCGTTTAAGGTTGCAACCGCAAAATTTTGCCGATTTACTGTCTGTTCAGATACGTTACTCCAGCTATTGTTCATTGGATTGTACTCCATAACAGGAATTGGACCGCTATTCATGTAGCCTGAAAAGAAAACGTAGACTCTTAAAGGTCCCTTTTCGCCTGTTGTAGCACTTGCCCTTGTAGAGTACCAATAACCTGAAAAGAACCCGTTTTTGTCCTTAAAAGCTTCCATAGGGATACCTGTGCAGTTGCTCCACTCATCCGCAATTGGGTCGTAAACAAAACCTTTTGAATAAACCTCATTATCACTCAGTGTCATGTAGCCAAAAACGAAAATTTTGCTGTTTGCTACAGCAGACACTTGAAAACGTATCTTCTCAGGCAACGGCGCCTTACTTGTCCAAGTGTCAGTTGACGGGTCATATACCTGTGTTAATGTTCCCTCTGTTCCGCCGCCTACAAGGTAAATCTTGTTGTTTACAACGTTTGCTTGACCAATTTCTTCTTGAGGTGATGATGCTTTGGTTTCCCATTCACCTGTTATTGGATCATACACCTCGTTCTTCGTTGTATAGTTGGTGTAGTAACCCACATACCAATCAGTTACACCACCTATGCAGTATATCTTGCTTTGACAAGCCGCTACCTCAAAATTGTATCTTGCTGTTGGCATCGACGTTTTTGTTAACCAACTGTTTGTTTCTGGATCATATTCCTCGTTGACTTTCGATATCCAATTCAGGTTCTTGTAATGGTTCCCAAAGGAGTTAGGAATAAATCCTTCTGCAGTACAGCCGCCTATTGCATAGATTTTGCCGTCCAATGTAGCCATGCCTAGCTGACTCCTTTCAGTGTGCATTGATGCTTTTCTTGTCCAAGTATCACTTATTTGGCCCCAAGAACAGTTGAAAGTAACAAGAATCACACAAAACATTACTAAGATAATCATGAGTAACGTGACATTTTTAGTCAATGTATCATTCCTGTTTAAGAAAGAATAAACTGTACAATTAATTGGTTCTTGTAAGGGTTTCTTGACTAAAACAGGTTTAGAAATCTTGACAAACAAGATCTACTAATTTTTGGATTGGAGGGTTGCTTTTTTAATTATATAGTAACCTTTGGTGTTTTTCCATTCCATTTTGGCTCTTTCTACTGCAATTTTTTCTTTATAGATTGGGCAGTCAACAACAAGGGTATGGTATTCACCCCATTCGCCGATGGGGTTAATTTTTTTCTCGGTAACCCGCTGTTTGATTTCATCAAGAATGTTCTTGTCGATTACTTTGCCTAGCCACTCCTTGTTTGCACCCAGAGCAGTGTCAACTTCGATAATCAGGCATTTGAAGCCAAGCTGTTGCATCTCATCAAGTCCCATGATGGGGTCTTTACCAAACAGTGGCGCGTACTGTTTAACGCCGATTGGATCCAGAATTCCCCTGTAGTAATCAAGATGTTCGGGTGTGGTTGTTACGCCTGAAACCAGCATGTCTGCGCCCAGCTTGTGCAGTGCTTTGCCGACGTCTTGAGGTTTTTTGCCAACAACTATCGCTGGAATGCCTGTAGCTTCAGAAATTAAGTCAATCATTTGTTTGTTTTCAAGGTGGGCTTTGCCGCCTGTCTGAATAAACATTAAATGTTTAACGTTTAAGCCTTCTTTAAGCGCCATGTACAGGGCGTATACGGAGTCTTTTCCGCCTGAAAGTGAAACAACCACGTGGTCTGCCAATCAAGTTGCACCCTAAGGTTTGGTTGCTGTTGTATTGTTTTTTGGAAAATAAAAACCTACACCCCAAACAATCGATACGAGTTGGAAATAGGTTTTTGCAGTGACAGAATTTTATACGCATTTATGAAAGTCAGCCTATTAGCACCACCCCATTACATAAATTCCTGCAATGAATGCGCTGTTTGACTGATTTCAATTTCAAAGTGATGAGGTTTATGGTCGCCAATTTTTTTGCTAAAACGTTGCTTTAATTTTTGTGTGCGTCTTGCCTTTGCACGTTTACTTGGTTGATGTAGTAGATAACGTCTTGATAGCTAAGAATGGCGTTTCGTGTATTATTTGGTTGTATGCAACCATTGATTCTTGCCTTCTCCTTCAAGTTAAAAAGTCTATTTATTGATTAAAAAGAGGCTTCCGCCAAAAATAATGGTTCCAAAAAGAAAGCAACAGTAAGAACAAAATAGTCTTGATAATTGTAGCAGTTTTGCCCCGACTTTGATGGAAGAAGTTCTATGATTAACAGGCAGAGTTTGAAAGCATCATGTAAGCCAGCCCCCCTACACTTGTTTGAACCAAGCATGCAGATGACATGCAAGCAAGCCCAAACATGTGATTAATTTAACTGGCTTTACTTTTGCTTTCTAATCGCCGTCATCATGAACTTCTTCCACTGGCTCATTTTTCTACGACTCGGTAGGTTGTATGTTGTGTTATTGTTGCGTTTGGTTGATTGAATGTGTGGTTTTGATGGTTGCTTTTTGTTGCGTTTGAGGTTTTTGCTGTTTGTGATAGTGTTTGTTACAAAATATAAAAGTATTGTGTAGTAATACATAAGATTGTAGGTTTGTTTTTTAAAAGTCCAGAAAAAACAGTTAATTCAAAAAAGTAAGCGCCCAAATTAAATTCACTTTTGAGGGTCAAAAGCTGCAATTGTGGATGCTGGATTCAGATTGAAATATCATAATGATATTATATGCAAAAAACAGACTTTAGAAGTGGTATTTTGATTTAGAAGTGGAAGATGACCATGGAAGCACTATTCAAAAAAGCACCAACAACAGAGTTATGCAACGAAGAAGCAACATCAAAACTTGTCAAATACGACAAGAATTCCGCAAACCAAATCGCAACAATCGAAGAAACACTATCAAGGTTCGGATTGCTAAAAAACGAAATCAAAGTATACATCTACCTAGCAAGAGCAGGCGAAAAAAAAGCCGGTGAAATAGCTGAAGCGATAGCCCTCCACAGAACAGAAACATACCGCATTCTACGAGACCTAGAAAAGAAAGGCATACTTTTCTCAGTGTTTGAAAAACCCCTTCGATTCACCGCTGTTCCATTAGACAAAGTAATCGATTTGCTTGTTAACGTACAAAAAATGAAGATACGCCAACTGGAGAAAGAAAAAGAGAGTTTAGTCAAAATGTGGATGTCACTGCCCCAACAAAAAACTGAACCAACAGCAAAAGGGCTCTTCCAACCACTTCAGGGGGAACAGGTCATGCTCAAAGCAACAGAGCTTTTTAGAAACACAAACAGGGAATTCCAAATTTTTATTCCCGACAGTTACATCTCACAAATATACTACAGTGATTTCACTGAAGTTTTAAGAGAAAAACGGGGAACTATAGAGACAACTCTGCTAACAGAGGATTCAGCAAAAGCAGCCTTCTTCACAAAACACATGAAATGGTCAGCACAAAAATGCCAAACAGTAAACACCGAAAACCTGCCATGCTTTATGATTTCAGACAAACGTGAAGTACTCATAGCCTTTCATGAAAACAACACACAAACAGAAACTGGCGACAAAAAGAAAGACAAAACAAGCGCAATTTGGACAAACTACACTGCATTTGTTTCAACGCTACAGCTTCTGTTTTTAAAACTGCAAGAAAACGGCAGCGAGTAAACAATACATTGATTGCCAGCTTTATAGCTGTGTAGTATTCCAGACAGCTTATGAGCGGTTTGCACTTTACGGGTTGCGCGTAAAAGGCTTTTTTAATCCAACCGTTTTTTGTGCAGCTTAATTGTGGATTAGCCTGTTGGTTTTCAAAGGTGTTTTGGCGCAAACGAAAGCCAGCGCTAAGTATCAATAAGTATCCAGCAGCTTATGTAAAAAATACCATGGGTTTTAGCCAAATTTGTACTAAAAGCTGATAAACCCCTTTTCAACTACAGTCCACTTACACTGCTTTAGAGGGACCAAACATAGGCTGCGGGATATTTGGTGTAAAAAACTATAACAATCAACCAGTCTTCCCATACGTTTACTGGGGACTGCGTGCACAAAATCATAGGGGCCATCAATCACACGGCTTTTTAACATTCAATAATGGCCAATTTTTTACCTACAAAAATCTGGACCTTGTACCAAAAATTAAAACAAAAGCAATCAACGAATGGTTCGGAAGACTTCCAGGCTCCATAGGAATCGGAAACGTCCGTTATACTACTTCAGGGAAATGTGATGAATCCTCAATAATTCAAGGAACACAACCCGTCACAGGTTCAACAGACAAGATAAAGCTTGCATTATCATTTAACGGCAACATAGTTAGTACTCAAGAACTTAAAGAAGAAATGTATGATAATTTTGATAATTTCATCTACAACTGTGACTCTGATATAGTCTGCCACAAACTGCTTCTCGGGTTTAAACAAGGAAAAGACCTTGCAGGAGCCGTTCGAGGTGTCATGGAAAGCTTAGATGGAGCATTTTCCGTAACAGGAATACTTGAAGACGGAACCTTTTTTGCTTTTAAAGACCCACACGGCATCAAACCCCTATGCGCTGGACACAGTGCTGATCATCAAACAGTTGCTTTTTCATCAGAAACAGTCAGTTTAGACATGAACAGTCTTGAACGCGACTTTGAATTAAACCCTGGCGAACTTGTAATTGCCACAAAAGACGGATTTATCCGCCAACAAATCATCGAAAAACCAAAACACGCCTTTTGCGCTTTTGAATACGCCTACTTTGCAAGGCCAGACTCAAAGTTCAACGGCAAATACGTTTACGAAATCCGAGAAGCTTTTGGAAGAAACATTGTTTACGAAAACCCTGATGTAGTAAAAGAATGCGACATCATCATGTCTGTACCTGAAACTGGTGATGACCCCGCAATGGGCGTTCATGAAGCTTCAGGTCTACGTTGGGAACGCGCCTCAAGAAGGCACCGCTACGTCACTGAACGCGCATTTATTTTGCTAAATAACGAGCGTTTCTCAACAATTGATAAGAAAATCAACATTTTAGGCAGTAAAGTCACGGGAAAGAACGTTATAATTTGTGAAGACAGCATTGTTCGTGGAGACACAACTAAAGTCATCATTGATAAACTGCGCAAGTCAGGCGCCAAAAAAGTTTACGTTTTTGTAACTTTTCCAAGAATTATTGGCCCATGCTTCTACGGTATCGACATGTCTACTTACGGGCAGCTTGTCGGTTCCAGAAATGGGTCAAAAGAAATCGCAAAAATCATCGGCGCAGACGACGTATGCTACCAATCTATCGACAAACTTGTAGAAGCCACTGGACAAACAAAAGATCAGCTTTGTTTAGCCTGTGTCACAGGTGAGTATCCGACTCCTTTGGCTCAAAAGATGGCTGACGAAATGAAAGCTAAATTCCTCAAGGGGTATGAGGAGAAAAACCGTATCTACGAAGCAGAAGAAAACCGTGGTAGCGGTAAAAACACAAATTAACCCCACCAACTTTCCTATCAAGCAAACGGTGTCATTGGATGGAAAAAGTAGGCGTATTGGTCGTTTCTTATGGGGCACGAGAAGCCGCCATGGTTGATGCTCTGGCAAGAAGCCAAAAGTACAAAGTGGAACTCTACATTGCAGACAAACAGTTAAACCCATTCAACGCAGAACATGCCACAAAACACGTGGTAATTCCCAGTTTAAACATCCAAGACATATGCAAGTTTGCACAATCCCACAAAGACAACCTTAACTTTGCTATTGTGGGTTCAGAAAAACCAATTATTGACGGACTACGTGACCTTATAGAGGCAGAAGTAGGCATCCCAGTTGTTTGCCCCAAAAAAGATTACGCAATTGAAGAGAGTAAGGTTAAGCAACGTCTGCTTTTTGAGGAAATAGCTCCCGAAGCCAATCCACGTTTCAAAATTTTTGACCCCAAAGACTACCAAAGCACTGCAGACGTTAAAGCTGACGTTTACAAGTGGCTGGATGAACTTGACAATCAAGCAGTAGTTAAGCCTGATAAGCCCGCTGCGGGCAAAGGCGTAGGCGTTTGGGGTGACCATTTTGCTACCCGCGAAGAATTGTTTGAACATTTCATGTCTAACTTTCAGTACAGCGCAGTAATCATCGAAGAAAAAGTGCCTGGCGAAGAATCCAGTTGCATGGCTTTCTGTGACGGTAAACACTTCACACCACTTCCCGATACCCGTGATTATAAACGCGCTTTTGACGATGACCGGGGACCAAACACTGGCGGAATGGGCTCCTACAAGGACGTTGACGACAAACTGCCCTTCTTAACCGCTGCTGAGCACGAAAACGAGATTGCACTTGCAAACAAAGTTTTTGACGGCTGGCGCAAACAAATCAACGACACTACTGCCCTGCGCGGAGTACCCTTATACTTAGCATTTATGCACACTGGAAAGGGCATTAAAATTTTAGAAATCAACAGCCGCCCCGGAGACCCAGAAAGCATCAACATCTTCCCAATTATCAAAGACGATTTTGTCGACGTCTGCTACCGAATGATTGAGGGAAACTTGGGAACTGTCGGATTAGAAAAAGCTGCAACCGTTTTAACCTACAAAGTTCCGCCAGAATATGGTGGATACATGAACGTTTTCCCCGATAGAATCAGCAAATCCGACATTAACACACCTGTTGATTTTACAAAAGCTTATGAGTTGGCGAAAAAATATGGCGGTAAAATGCGAATTTATCCTGGCTCAATGGAGATTCGAGAAGGCAAAAATTACGCGTTGAAATCCCGTGCGGTCGGTGTTTTAGCTATCGGCGAAAGCATAGAAGAGGCAAGGCAGATTAGTCAAGAAGGCGCCAGAGCCATCAGTGGCGGCGGATTATGGAACCGAACAGACATAGCCGCACAGCAACACATCGCCAAAAGCATAAGTCACTTGGAAAAGTTGAGGAACAAAGCGTGAAACGCATCTTTGTCTCCGACTGTGAAGGACCAATATCAAAAAACGATAACGCATACGAGATAGCCGCCAATTTTATTCCAAACGGCGACATCTTCTTCTGTAACGTTAGCAAGTACGATGACGTTTTAGCAGACGCTTTTAAAAAGCCAAATTATACTGCAGGAAACACTTTGCGGTTGATTTTGCCGTTTTTGAAAGCTTACGGCGTAACCGACCCGCAGATGGAAGATTTTTCTGCAAACAACATCATACTAATCGCAAACACACGTGAAACACTAAAACACATTTTGTCAATCGCCGACGCCTACATTGTAAGCACAAGTTATGAGCACTACATCAAAGCACTCTGCAAGGCAGTCGATTTTCCATACAAAAACACGTACTGCACCAAAGTAAGCTTGGACAAAGCACCAATAACGCCCCCGGAAACGAAGCGTCTAAGAGAAATGGCACAAGAAATCAGCCAAATGCCCCTTATTGAGATTCCAACAAACGCCAAAAGCCTCGAAGACTTTCGCGCAGAAGACCAAGAATTAATCAAACGGTTGGATGAGATTTTTTGGTCTGAGATTCCAAGAATGGTTGTCGGAAAATTTTTCAGTGATGTCGTAACTGTCGGGGGCGAGCAGAAGGCTGAGTCTATTCGTGATGTGGTTAAACGCCTTGACGTGCCGCTTGAGGGTGTAATGTATGTTGGGGACAGCATAACGGATGTGGAAGCGTTCCAACTGGTTCGGGAAAATGGTGGTTTGGCGGTGTCGTTTAACGGTAACAGTTACGCAGTTAGGAACGCTGACGTTGCTGTAGTGTCGGAAAGTAACCTTGTAACCTCAGTTATTGCCGACATGTTCTGTCGGTTTGGTAAGGCTGAAACGTTTAAAGTTGTGAAATCTTGGAGTAAATCAGCGTTGGAAGCTGTTGTCGTGGATTCAGAGTTGGTTAAACAATTATTCGCACGTTGCGATGTGTTGCCGAAGGTTCAAATAGTTACAAACGAAAATATGAACTCAATAGTTACGGAAAGCAGCGAATTCCGCAAAAAAGTTCGCGGCGTAGCTATTGGGAGACTTGGATAAATTGAACCAAAAAGTAACTATTGATGATACCTTTGTTGAAGCGTTCCCGGGAATCTTTAGCCGCGTAATCGTCACAGCAGATGACCTGGAAACTTTGACTGCGGCAGCTAACGATTCAACAGCCACCCCCTCAGTTGTAATCGGCAGAACAGAAGGCGGAGTTGAACGCTACCTCACCGAAAAAGAAACCCCTGACGGCAGAGTAGGCGCAATTTTGCAGTTTTGGGGAGAACTTAACGAGAAAAAAGGTTTTGAGAAGTGTCTTGAAAAGTTCGAAAAAGAGCTTTCCTACAAAATCCGCCAAGACATCCTCGTAAAACCGTTTACCGCCGTTTTTGATGCCCTGCCAGAGGCTGAGGGCAAAATGGACATGATGACGCGTGTCGGTCACTGCGGCGACGGCTATGAATGGGTTGAGCAGCGTTACGGCAGGGAAGTCATTGTGGTGCCTTTGATGGTTCCGGACTTTGTAATTGAACACTACCTCGGTTACGCAAGGGGCATTATGGGCGGCAACTTTTGGGTAATGTGCAAAACAAAACAGGCTCTAAAAGAGGCAGGACAAAAGTCTCTTGCAGCCATGCACACTGTTCCTGGTATCGTTACAAGTTTTGATGTTTGCTCAGCTGGCTCCAAACCAGAAACCAATTATCCAGAAATCGGTCCAACAACAAACCACGTTTACTGCCCATCCTTAAAAGCTAAACTGGGCAAAGAATCCCTCGTTCCAGAAGGCGTAAACTACATAGCCGAACTCGTAATTGACGGCATAAACGTTGATGCAGTTAAAAAAGCGCTTAAAGAGGGCATCGAATCAGTTCTTGACATTGAAGGTGTCACTCGGGTTTCAGCGGGCAATTACGGCGGCAAACTTGGTCAATACCAAATTCCGTTTAGTGAGCTGGGTTTAAATGAATAAGCTTGACGTTATCGGCTTTGGTGCCCTAAATGTTGATACTCTACTAAAGGTTGAACGCATTGCTGGACCTGAAGAAGAAAGTTTCATCGAAAACATCACTGAAGCCTGTGGAGGTTCAGCAGCAAACACCATGGTTGGATTGGCAAGGCTTGGACGTAAAGCTGGTTTCATAGGGAAAGTTGCAGATGACCGTGAAGGGCAACTACAAGTTGAATGCTTCACTGGTGAAGGCGTGGATGTTAACGGAATTATACATTCAAAAAAAGGCAAAAGCGGCGTCTGTCTTGGATTTGTAGACAAAAAAGGCGCAAGAGCACTGTACATTAACCCAGGCGAAAACGACACACTTGAATCCAGAGAAATCAACCTCGAATACATAGCCCAAACAAGCTTTCTGCACATGTCCTCGTTTGTTGGTGAAAAACCGTTTCGTGCACAGAAAAAACTTGCCGGTATGCTTCCCAGCTCTATTAAGTTGAGTTTTGACCCTGGCGCATTGTATGCCCAGAAAGGTTTTGCAGCTATAGAGCCGCTAATTAGAAGTTCATACGTGTTTATGCCAAACGCCATAGAGTTAGAAGAATTGACAGGCGAACGTGACTACCGCAAAGGTGCACAAGCCGTTTTAGATATGGGCGTAAAAATCGTTGTCGTCAAACTTGGCGCTAAAGGCTGCTACGTTACAGACGGGCAAGAACAAGCCACCGTAGACCCGTTCCCCGTAAAAACGGTAGACACCACAGGCGCAGGGGACGCTTTCAACGCAGGCTTTCTCCATGGATTGCTGGATAACAAAAACAATCTTTACGAGTGCGGCAGACTGGGCAATTTTGTCGCTTCCAGAAGCGTGATGCAGATGGGAGCCCGCACGGGTTTGCCATACCACAGCGACTTAGCTTCAATTCACTAAGTTGAGGCTAACAACTTTTTTTGCCTCTCATTTAGACTCTTGGGAATAGTCTACAGAAACCTAAGAGGGGGTAGCCTGTATTGGCTAAAAAGCAAGTCAAAAGTATGTTGAAAAACAGTAAAAAAAGGGTTAAGAGGAATTCGTAGGCTTGTCTTCAGGGAAAACTTCTTTTGCTGGGTTGCCCCGCTTGTTTTTTCTGTACAAAACTAAGCCCTCTGCAAAAAACAATCCAGCCGAAATGCCCGTTATCGGCAACAAGTACAGCACTGCCAAGCTTGGAGTCACACCTTGGAAAAACACCTGAACTGCAATGATTGCTGCTTCGACGCTAAGTATGCCAAAGAAAAAGAGGGAATAGCAAAGTAGCCGTGGCACAAGGTTTCTGCCAATCCACAGGTGTCCGCTTATGCTTGTTTTCTCTTTCACTACATATGAGCCGTATGCGTTTTTTTCGAGTAAGCCTAAGGTTTCAAGTTTCTGCAGTTGCCGGTAGGCTGTGCTTGGACTGCTAAGGTTTGCGCCACGCATAACTTCCCGTGGACCAACAGGTTTGCCTTCCTTAACAACAAATGCGTACACGTTAAGAGTGTTGCCTTCAAGTTCCCCACAGTCCAAATTAGCCATACCTTTTTAGCTCCTTGGTTCTAGAAAAACTTCGCCGAATCTGTCAGTGACAAACGTTTGGTCGCCTAGTGTGCTGTAAAGATATCCATTTGTGGTTTTTTGCAGTGCCACTCGGTTAAGCCAGTGTCCACCCGAGTAAGTGTAGACTTCGGTGTTGTTAATTGTTGGGTCTTGTACGTGGTTGAATTGTTCTGCAAGCAGTGTAATTTGACCCGTTGCTAATGATTCAATGCCTAAGTTAGGTTGAACTTCTCTTGTTCCCTTTAGCATGATGAGTCTAGATTGGTGGGGTTCCCAGTAATTGTCGAATTGGTCTTCACCCGTTTGCGTGAAAGTAACAAATCGCATCCAAGCGGGATATGATAATGGCTGGTTCTCGGGATCTAAGTTTGACTGGTTCTCGCTGTCTGTGGCGTTCGTTAAATCACAGGGAGGCTCGGTTCCAAAGCATCTTTTCTCACCTGCTATAGTGTTAACTGCTCTTATGCACAGTTCTTGATGTGGTGTTGTAACTCTGCCTGTCACGTCAACCCACGTGCCATTGATAAATATGCCCGTTACGGTGCTAACATCAACTGTTTTGCCTTGTGCGATTGTTATGTTATGCATCTCGATGATGGGTACTCCTTCTATCCATGTTCCTTCGCTAGTAGCGTTCTGTGGCAGTGAAGGTACAGTTTTTGTTGTTGGCCATTTCTCGCTCCAAGTCTTGATAGGATAATATTTTACTGTTGAATTTTCAGCAAACTGGTCGCTGGGCAGTCCAGGCCACGAGGAGTATCTAGTTCCGGGAATCCACGTAACATTAATCCATGCTCCGTCAAGCCAGACTCCTGTCACTAAACCGCTACCTCCCGCTATCGTTGTGCCGTTTTCGTAGGAGCTCCATGACATCCAATTCGTTCCGGGAAAAATATCATCTGAAACTGAGTCCGTGCTTGAGCACATGCCGCCACCTTGATCTGATTCCGCAATTAGTCTTAAGAAGCCGACATTTGCAGGGGTGGCGTAGATGTCTTGGGCTGCGATTATTCCTAGGCGGGTTATTTCGCTGCCAAAATCTGATAGGTTAGTTACGTTTAGTATTATTTCGTAGTCCAAAATTTGGGTGGCCATCTGTTGACCTTCGATGTATTCTTTTCCTGGGTTGACTTCAAAATTTGCGTAGACAACGCTTATGCTGGCGTCTGCTTTGGGGCCGTCTGGTAGTCTTGGGAAAGGTGTAATGTTAAGTTCTGAAACTAGTAAGGGTGCTGCTGCTGCGATTCCGATTGAAAGCGAAAGAATTGCACATATGATTACTGTTGGTATTGTTTTCATGTTTTTTCACTGCTCTCTTCTTGGTTGTAAGCGTGATTTAGCTCTGTTTACGGAACAATCCTGTTCCAGACTGGAACACGTCTACCCGATATTCTTTGGTTAGTGCTTGCTTAAAAATTGCTGTTTATTCCTTAGAAATTGTGTTTTACATGTTACAATGCTATTTATAGCTTGGTAAATCATTAAACTGCGTTTTCAAAACGCGGCGAGTCAAACATGTTGGTTACAGCTCAAGCAGAAGAACTGCTCAAAATTCTTAGGCAAACGGTAGCTGTGCCCAACCTTGTTAAAGCAAAAAATGACCCATTCGAAACCTTAATTGTCACAATAATTTCACAGAATACCGCTGACAAAAACACAGACCTCGCCTTCACACGTCTAAAGCAACGCTTCCAAATCACCCCAAAAATCCTCGCAGAAGCCTCTGCCACAGAGATTGAAAACTGCATTAAACCCGCAGGACTCTACAAAGGCAAAACCTGCGCAATCCAAACCGCCTCAAAAATTATCCAAGAAAAATACGGTGGCTCTCTGGAACCTGTTTTAGCTTTGTCGCTTGAAGAAGCACGAAAAACCCTAATCGCGATGCCCGGTGTGGGTCCGAAAACGGCTGATGTTGTGCTGCTTTTCTCTGCCCAAAAACCCACAATACCCGTGGATACGCATGTTAATCGTGTGTCTAAACGTTTAGGCATCGCACCCCAAAACGGCGATTACGATGCAGTGCGCTTAAGTTTACAGAAATTGTTTGCGGAACGGGATTATTTGGCGGTTCATCAGGTTTTGATTGGACATGGACGCAGATTCTGCAAAGCCCAAAAACCACTTTGCACGTTTTGTCCCATTATTAGTTACTGTGAAACTAAGGGGGCACTCTAAACTGGTTGCGGTTCCACCTGCAATAATGGAGTATTTCCCCTACCCAGAAGTGCGCATTTATCAAGACCAATTCATAACCACCATCCACAACGCCGTAAAAAACCGGCAATCCGTCCTAATTGAAGGCAGCAACGGCTTAGGAAAAACAATATCCGCCCTTTCCGCATGCCTGCCAATAGCAATTGAGAAAAACCTTAAAATCCTCTACGTCGCCAGAACCCACCGCCAACACGAACGCGTCATAGACGAGCTACGAATGATTTACAAGAAGCATCCAATCAGTGGCATATCCATCAAGGGACGCAACGAAATGTGCCTTAACGCGTTTGCAGCCAACGGTGCTTTTGACTCCAAATCCCTTATGGAAATGTGTGACCTGCTAAAAGCAAAAGGACGTTGCCCTTACTACAAGAATGTGGACATGCAAACTTTTGATTATATTCAGTTGGTTAAGCAGTTGGCTGTGAAACCTTACACGGCAACAGAGATTCAGCAAGTCTGCAAAAACAAGGAACTCTGTCCTTATGAACTGGTTAAAGCGTCATTGTCTGAAACCAAGGTTATAGCGTTAAGTTACCTTTACGCTTTTGACCCAATGATTCGAACAGCTTTTCTTAAACACATAAACACCGACCTCTCCAAAGTCATCCTTGTAGTTGACGAAGCTCATAACCTGCCTGAAACAGCAGTTGACATTTCAAGCAGCAACCTTTCCCTCTTCGTTTTACGGCAAGCAGAAATGGAAGCCAACCATTACGGCAATAAAGACATTGAACAATTCGCACACTTTTTCCGAGAAAAAATTGAAAAACTCACAGAGAATATTAACCGTGAAGAAATAATTAACCCAGATAAAATCATTGACATCATTCAAGACGGCGGCATCTCAAACCCCCGTAGCTTCTTTGAGCACATGCATGAAATAGGTGCTGGAATCCGACGAAACCTGCTTGCTGAAGGCAAAAACCCGCGTAGCTATGTAAATTCAATGTCTGATTTTATGTTACATTGGCTTGAAACCTGTGATGACAGCTCCTACATTAACGTTGCAACCAGCTACTACACGGAAAAGAACCAGAAAACCGTCAAACTTGAAATTGTAGCTCTTGACCCCTCAAAAATCACTGAACCAGTCTTTTCAGCAACCTACGCAAACGTCATCATGTCTGGTACATTGCAGCCGCTTGATGCATACTTGAAAATTACCAAGCTGCCCAAAAACGTTGCACAATTCATAGCTCCTTCACCGTTTCCAAAGGAGCACATTTTCTCAGCCGTTTGCTACGGCGTTACCACAGCGATGGAAAAACGAACGCCTACAATGTACAAAACAATCATTAGACGCATAGCCGAAGTAGTGGAGAACACTCCTAAAAACGTGGGCATCTTTGTTGCCTCTTTTGACGTTATGAAATCATTGCTCAATGAAGGCTTAACTTTAGCGTTGGATAGACCGCTTTACAAAGAAGAAAGAGGCATGACATCCAAGCAAAACGAGAAACTTGTATCTGACTTTAAAGCCTGCGGAAAAAAGATGGGGGCTGTCTTTCTTGGCGTGTTAGGTGGCAGGACTTCGGAGGGTGTTGATTTTCCAGGTGACCAAATGAACTCTGTTATCGTTGTCGGCGTGCCTTATGCTGAACCTACACCTAGGGTTAAAGCGCAAATTGACTATTACGAAAAATGTTTCCCCCGATTTGGACGCGAATACGGATACGTTTTGCCCGCTATGAAGAAAGCTTCTCAAGCCGCAGGTAGACCTGTGCGTACTCTTGATGACCGTGGCGCGATTGTTTTTCTTGATTCTCGTTACGCAACGGGTTACTGCCGCAATTTTCTGCCTTCTTGGGTAAATAATGGGCTGAAAATGTTGCCTGACCAAGATGAGGTTTTAGCTAAAGGCGTGAAAGAGTTTTTTAGCCTTACAAAGGCTCCTCTTTAAGTTCAGGGTCCAGCCTGATTTTACCGATTGCGATACTTGCTGGTTTGCTGCGGACTGGTGTAAGCACTTTCATAATTCGTCGAGCACGGTTGTATTCAAGTAGAATGCCGATTCCAAGGAAACGTTTTCGTGAACTACGTAAACCGACAAGTATTCCTTTTTCTTTGCCTTGTTCTTTTGGAAGCACGTTTTTCTCTTGAATTTCCATGTAACTGGAAAATAGTGAATGAACTTTGGCGTCTTTTAGATATTTGGCGTAGTTAAGTTCCCGTAGTTTAGTGCGTTTTTCAGGGTTGCGTTCATTAACAGCTACGGATGATTCAACTGAGCGTGTAGGAACAGTGATTATGCTGGAAAGTAACGGTTTAAGCTCTTCTTGACTTTGAATGCCTACTACCAAGTCAGGTTTAAGTTGATTAACCAGTTGCAGTTTATAATTTACTGCTGCTTCGCCTTCTACCCAACCGTCAGTGTTAATTATTACATAGTCGGCTTCAGCTTTTTGCATAATTTCCTTGTGCAAAGTAACTAAGCCCTCAATTGTTCTGGTTACTGCTTGAACTGGCGAGGTAACCCCCACAAAGAAAGCGTTAGACACCATCAGCTCGTAAAGTTCAGTGACCCGTTTAGATGTGTATCCGTATGCAACTGAGCATGGTGGACCAATATCTGATTGCCCTAAGTCGCCGTCTAAAACCGCTACTTTGGCTTTTTCGTCAACAAGCTTGTTAACCATGTAAGTGCTGAAACTGCTTTTCCCTGAATCAGCTTTGCCTACCACCATTACAACTGCAGGTTTGTTTTGTATGGCTTTGACTGCTTGAAGTGGCTCATTCCATGACTCGGGAACGGTTGATGTTTCAGCTTCTTGCACTGCCGCATTTGCTCCCAACGAAATATTGAACTCTGTATTTTCTAAAACGTAGAATGGTTGTCTTTTTCCTTCACGTACGATAGTTTGCTGCGTTTCTTTTATGGTGTAACCGAAGACTTCTGCTTTGCCCGAAAGGACTTTCACAGATGCGGGACCGTTTACTAGTAAGGTTCTGCCTGCTTCAACTGTTTGTTTCATCTTTTTCTTTCCTCTCTCTTCTTTGGTAAATGTAGCCTACTCTTGCCGCTATCCGTGTAGCTGAAGTTATATGTCTTAAGCCTCGGCTGCGTTTGCTTAACGGCAAATTTGTTCCCGCTTCGCTAACCACTTCCAAGACAACCTTTGGCGGCAATGTGTTATCCAACGCTTCAATTAACTCCTTGTAAGCTGGTACTCCATTTCCAATTTTGATTTTTACGAGTGTAGCTGATAAGTTAACGTTTTTTAATATACTTTTTAATTTATTATTTATTTCTCGTATGCTTAAGCAATTCGCCTTGTCAACTACTTTACCGTCGGCTAAAACGGCTAATCCAGTTACTTCACCTGGGTCAATACCTATGACGATTTTTTCGTAACTCTCTTTTCCTTGTAGGCTAATTGTTAAAGAACTCATTAAACTGTCAAGTTCATCCTCAGATGTGAACGTTAAAATTTTTCCAAAACTTATTTTGGGCTTCTCTTCAACAGTTGTTATGACTACTTTTACTTCTGCAGGTACAGGTTCTCCAAGTATTAGGCTGAAAAAAGGTGTGTTGTTTTCCTTAAGTAGGCTTACAATGTGAAAATATGCTTTCCCCTGTACTGTGGCAACTGCAACTTTTGCTCTCATCCCGCCTACCTAATAGTAATTTTTAAGCGTAAAACACATTATTAAACCAGCAGTTAATAATCTTAATGTGCATTCACAGTGACCGGCATAAAAAAAATCTTAACAGGTATAGGCTGTATCGACAACAACCTAGACGGCGGCATTAGCCCTGAAACAGTCACGTTAATTTATGGTGAACCTGAAACTGGAAAAAGCACGCTTGCAACTCAATGCGCTTTTAACTGTGCAATGCAAGAACTAAAAACACTTTACGTTGACTGTGACAACACGTTTTCTTCAAAAAGGCTTTCACAGATTGCAGCTGGAAAATTTGATGAAATAGCTGACAGAATCTTGCTTATTAAACCCTTAGACTTCAAAGAACAAACCGCCGTAATTGACCAAATAAGCGATTATGTAACAAAAAATGTTGGGTTAATAGTTGTTGACACCATGAATTCGCTTTATGGCGCAAAAGTTGCTGAATCCTCAAACAAAGCTAAAGCCTTTAGTGTGAATCGGGAATTAAACAGGCAAATGGCTATTTTAGCTCAAACGGCAAAAATACAAAAAATCCCAATCATAATAACTAGCCAAGTGAGAAGCATGTTCAGCGACCCATCTGGCAACGTTAAACCCGCCGCCAATCGTGTACTAACCTTTTGGGCTGACAACATAATCTCCCTCAAGCCGACGGAAACAAAAACTGTCAAAGTCACAATTGAGAAAAATCATGCAAAAATGGTGCATGTTACCTGTTATGTACAAATAGGTGAAAGAGGCATATCTGAAGCTGAATTCCACCAGTAAAACAGTTAGGTCACAGCCATGGATATAGCTCAAATAATCCTTCAAGCAATCATATTCATTTTTCCCGCATACTGCGCAAACGGAACGCCAGTGCTTGCTGGTGGAGGAACAAAAATTGATTTCGGCAAAAACTTTGTTGACGGTAAACGATTGTTTGGCAACAACAAAACTTTTAGAGGCTTCTTTTTTGGGTGGGGCGCAGGCTTAGTTGTGGGTCTTATTGAGTGGTATTTCTTGGGGCTTCCACCGCTTGTTGCAGTCCTTACTCCTCTTGGCGGCTTGTTAGGTGATTTGGCAGGTGCATTCCTAAAAAGACGTCTTGACATTCCTCCTGGAGGCATGTTACCGGTTGTTGACCAGATTGACTTTGTTGTCGGCGCAATTCTGATTTCCCTTCCGTTTTCCTTGATAAGCTGGGAAGTTGCAGTTACTACCCTGTTAATTACTCCGCCGATTCACCTGTTTACCAACTTTTGTGCTTACAAACTAAAACTTAAGAAACATCCATGGTAAACCTGTGTCGCCAAGTTTACGCTAACAAAATACCTGCTTAAAACTTTACAAAACTGCGGTTAATTAAAACAAAAAAGGCGTAAAAAATAAAGTTGGGGCTTCTATAGGTTCCCATTTGCCTTGAAGTTGATTGCGCCTTCAAGGAATATGTATGATAGCAAGACAAGGCTAACACCGACAATCATTAGCATGTATGCTTGTCTTGGCTTGTTGGCACTTTTAGTGCTCTGGTAAACTGAAAGTAAACCAACAAATCCCATGAGGTATAACATCATTGATACTACAGTATCTGCAACAAACTGGTTGCTAATGTCTGGATACAAGAAGTAGAATCTGCCACTGTTTGGGTTATACCATGAGGGCAAAATGTTTTCACTTGTTATAGTAAACAAGCCGCCTCCAAGTAGAAACAACGCGTAAACAATAAAAATAACTGTAATAATCAGAGTGGATGGATGAGTTGTTAATATTTTTTTGAACCATTTGCTAAGTGAAAATGACAGTGATGACTGGGTTGCTGGTGCTTTTCTTATTTGCTGTTTCTTATTTTTCTTTGACATTCCTGCTCTCGCCCTCAATAAGGTGCTTTGCTACTTCTTTAGCCCATTCTCCAGTTAATGAATTTTTCGAAATCTCAACCAAATAATCTTCCCAAGAAACCATAGATGCCTTTTTCCAAACATCAAATTTTTCATAAATATTCTGGTACGCCTTCAAATGTAGACTGCAGTATCCATTTTCTTTAATTGGTCTGCTACAGATTTTGCAACTCATGGTTTCTTTTGCTCCTTAGCTGGACAGTTAGGATTAAGACATAAGTTCCAAGGTTGTTTTGGGTTAATTAAAACTTTAATGACGGGGTAACCGCAGGCTTTACATGGCGTCGCTAAAGGTTTGATTGTGCCTGTTTGGGGCAACGGAAAAGAAGTGTTGCATTTGCCTTCAAAAAAGTTTGTACAACCAACAAAACGTTTTCTCGTTTTTTTAGAACGAATAATCATGAGTTTTCCTGTTTGACACTTGGGGCATTTACCTATTGTCCGATCATCAAGGCTTTTTTGTTTAATTTTTTGTCCCAGTTGTGCTCCGATTTCTGACTGATTTTGTTTAAGCGCCAAAGTTACAGGTTTTAAGATTTCGATTGTGTCTGTAAGGACGTTTTGTTTGGTTTGTTGTTTTAGTTGGATTTGTTCCATTTTTTCTTCAAGCTTTTTTGTCATTTCAGATGAAACGACGCTTGGGCAATAGTTTCTTAGTACTTCGGTTACTTCAAATCCAAGGTCAGTGACAGCCATGTTTTGTGGGCCTTCTAAGTATTTGCGGTCATAAAGTGTCTGGATTGTCGCTGCGCGGGTTGCTTTGGTGCCTATTTCTTCTTTTTCCATTTTTTTAAGCAGACTTCGAGGATTATACCTTGCAGGGGGCTTTGTGAAATTGTTTTTAAGAGTTATTTTTTTTACTGCAACTTTTTGTCCTTCAAAAAGTAGCGGCAACGAAATGTCTTTTGAATGTACATACGGCTTGTAGTATTCCATCCAGCCTTCTTTTAATGTACGGTTACCAGTCATAAAAAACAGGTGACGGTTAATATCCACTGAAACTTTAATGCTTTGTTTAAGTGCTGGTTCACCAAAAACTGCCAAGAACCGTTTAACTATAAGGTCATAAATGTTCTTTTCAGCAACATCCAACACTTTATCAGGAAAGCTTCCTGTAGGGTAAATGGCTGGGTGAGCAGGGTCAAACTTGGCGCCCTCATTAGGTTTCAGTGTTGGTTGAGCTAAAAGTTTCTGTGCTAATTTCTGGTACAGCATTGATTTGGCAAGTTTTCCAAGTATGGCTTTGTAACCTATGGCTGGCGGCAATTTTTGGCTGCTTGTTCTGGGGTAAGAAATCAACGCGCTAACATAGAGGTGCTGGGCAATAGTTGATGTACGCATGGGTGTGTACTTGAATAAACTGTAAGCTTCACTTTGAAGTGCTCCTAAATCAAACGGTACAGGCGGATTCTGTTGGAACTCTTTCACATCAATTTTGTCTATTTGCCCTTCCTTGACTTTGCAGTCCGCCGCAATAGCGTTCGCTTCAGCTTTGGTCTCAATGACCTTCTTTTCATATTCTAAATCAAACACGCGGTCATCTATGCCTATTTTAGCTGTTAAACTCCAAAATGGGGTTGGAACAAAAGACCGGATGTTTTTCTCCCGTATCTCCAAATACTTCAACGTTGGACCCTGCACGCGACCCGTACTCAACGTAGCATACATGCCACTGCTGCTTTTAGCCGCTAACGTAAGGGCTCTTGACAAGTTAATGCCGTAAAGCCAATCTACTTCGTGCCTTGCTAGCCCCGCTTCAACAAGTGCAAAATCAATATGCGGCAATAAATCGGTAAAGGCTTCCCTAAGCTCTTCGCGGGTAAGTGTAGAATATTTCATGCGTTTAGCCGTTTTTTCTTTGCTATTGCAGGCATATTTGAGAATGGAGTAACCTATTATGCTGCCTTCGATATCATAGTCGCAGGCGTCTACAAATTCTTCAGCATTTTCTGCTAGTTTGGAAAGGACTTTTAGCCAAGTGCGAATTTTTGAGGCGCCCTTTTCTGCCATCCAGCGCGGTACCCATTGATAATCGAAAACCGGATAGTCCCATTCACCTTTCTTGGTGCCTGCAACAGTGTACAAGTGACCAAGGGCTGATGCCACAATTATGTCTTTATCCCCATTTTTTGCAGCAAAAAACGGCACTCCACTATCAGTTTCCCGCATGGTTTTGCCTTTATCGTCTAAAGCTGATGCTATACGGTTTGCGGCATCAGGCTTTTCAGAGATGATTAACGTGTATTTTTTCAAGCGTTGCTATACCACACTTAACCATTCTGAAAAGAAGTTGCTCTACAATAAGCTTTACACTGCCTAAAACCCAATTAAGCTATTGTGGGCTGAACTTTTGTTCTACTCTGTTAAGCTATACTTGATGTAGTAGTATGCAAACCAGACTGCGTCAGGGATTCCTACAATTAGGCTGTACAAAAATGCTTTAAAGCCTTTTTTTATGCCTCTCTTCTTTACTTGAAGGCCAGTATAAAGTATAGCGTAAACAGGGAAAACTAGCGCCAAGTAAACGTTTAGAAGCAAAATTCCGCAAACTGACAAAATGGCTGTTGGTAAATAAAGCAGATAGAAACCGTATCTTTTGTATTGCTTTAGAAACTGCAGTTTAGCTCTAAAACTAACTGAAAAATCAAAAGTGTACACTTGCACTTTAGACTTTTTCCTAACGCCCCTAAGTGCATCTTTCAGCGTCATATCAATAGATATGTCACTATGCGCCATCGTATACATGTTAACATCTAAAGCCACAATATTTCTGTTAATAATCAGTTTGTACCCTTTCTCTTTTGCACGCAAACAGAACTCAATATCTTCTTGTGTGGTTAAATCAGGGTCAAAAGAGAAATTGTCTGTTAACTTTTTTGAAAGAAGTGTTTCACCCATCATTGCAGATTTTACAGGGGCTATGTAAGCTTCTTCCTTTTTTAGTTTTACAGGCTCCTGTAGTTTGTCATCTATTTTTTCAGTTTTCGACTTGACCGTTATTTGCTTAACTTCTGTAGTTACCAAATCAGCGTTTTCTTTTTGAAGCGTTTCTACAAGCGTAGAAACAGCGTTTGGCGGCAAAATAACGTCGCTATCCCAAAAAAGAAGT
Source organism: Bathyarchaeia archaeon (assembly GCA_050108115.1). Classification (GTDB taxonomy): domain Archaea; phylum Thermoproteota; class Bathyarchaeia; order Bathyarchaeales; family Bathycorpusculaceae; genus Bathycorpusculum. The sequence continues at coordinate 2,062,227 of JBNIDP010000001.1, forward strand.
AATTCTCCTCTCTTTTTCTTTAAACAGATGTTTCTGGCTTCAGGGATGCTGCTTTTTTGAATTACAACTTCAAAACCGTTAAAATCGCTTTCAGACAAAAGCTTTCTGGATAATTCTGGGGTGCCGTCTTTGCTTTCGCCGTCCACTATTAAAACAAACATGCTTTTGTGAGGGTAAGTTTGGCTTTTAATTGAAGAAATTGCTTTATCAATAATCCATGCCCTGTTTAATGTTACAATAGCAATAGTTGTCAGTGGAGTGGCCTGCAATGAATCACGTCTCTAATTAAGCAAGCAGTTTTTGGATAAATAACTTTCTTAGCAATTATTAAATATCTCTAAAGAGTCATAGTACTCCTATTCGGGGTTTGAAATGCCACAACGAGTTATTTGTCATGGGTGTAGTTATGTTTTATATGAAGGGGTTGAACTTTGCCCTCCAGACGAGATAATCCAGCAATATAACGGTAATTGTCCAAAATGTGGTAGAAAATTGTCTCTTTTGCCTATAGATGTTGATGTTAAACCCGTAAACAAGTAAACAAGTAAACAAGTAAACAAGTAAACAAGTAAACAAGTAAACAAGTAAACA
>JBNIDP010000001.1:2062917-2135134 GCA_050108115.1 Bathyarchaeia archaeon
AGTGACTTGTTTATGTTCTTTATTTTTTAAAGTATTGAATTAATCTTATCTAAACTTGAATTTGTTCTAATGATTTAACTGAACACTAACGCTAAATTGAGTTGTATTTTATTTTTTGGTGATGATTTGGGTTTTAAAGCAGCATGGTCTAAAAAGTAAATCTTGTCTTCATTTTGTGGCTGTTTTGCAGGACCTGCGCAAAACTGGGTTTGCCTGCCTTGCCTATTTGGGTTGCAACTGTTTGCCTTTTGAAGGGTCTCTTAGACTGGTTTACTGCTGTTTATGCTTGGCTGGAGAACGTTTTTGACTTAATAACCCTGGTCGATATCGTTTCTCGGTTTATGTTTCATGTGGATAAACAGTTGAACGAAAACTATTGTAGTACGTTTGTTTTTGGAAAGCCATAAATAAACCCCTAATGTGATATACACAAAATAAACTTAAGATTAGAGAGATGGCTATACGTGAGGGGAAACTAATTGTCGAAAGATAAAATTGCTAGCGGTCTAAAATCTTTTGGGAAACTGCGTTTCAAGGTAAATCATTCCTCTGTCATTGCAATTTCAGCATTAATCCTAATACTCTTTATTGCATTTACAATACGCATTTTACCTATGCGTTGGGAAATAGCTTCAGGTACAATTCACCTCAACGAGTTCGACCCATACTACCAATACAGCATCACTAACTACATGGTACAACACGGTTTATTCTCGCCATACACAGACCATTGGATTAATTACCAGCAATGGTACCCCGGTGGACTTGACATGTCAAATTCTCTTCCAGCATTGCCTATGACAGCAGCTGCGTTATATCAGGTAGTCAGCTTTTTAGGCATAAATGTCGACTTAATGGCGTTCTGTTCAGTTTTAACCGTAGTTTTAGGAACCCTGTCTGTTCTGCTAATTTACTTCATCGGAAAAGACATGGGTGGACGAGCACTTGGGCTATTTGCAGCACTTTTCCTGGCATTAGCACCCTCATTCCTGCAAAGAAGCTCTCTTGGATTCTTTGACACTGAAATCCCGGGAGTTCTCGGATTACTCTTATTCATACTGTTATTCCTAAGATCAATGGATTCAAAACGTTCACTACGTGGAAGCCTAATTTACTCTGTAGGCGCAGCTTTAGCGTTAGCATACTTCATCGCTGGCTGGGGCGCAGCATACTACATCTTAGACTTAACCGCACTCTTTGCATTCGTACTTGTCATGCTAAAACGATATGACCAACGCTTACTCATCAATTACAGCGTAACTATGGGGCTAGGCTTACTTATTGCAACACAAGTTCCATACATTGGTCTTAGCTACCTAACGTCAGCTCCAATGGTTCCTGTTGCAGCAGTCTTCATTGTACTGCTTGTAGCTGAATTGTTACGTCACAATGTTTCGGCAAAAACCAAGACAATCGTAGCTGCAGCAACAATGGTTGCACTGGTTGCCGCCTTTGCTGCAATTTGGCTGTCTGGCGATCTTGGAAGAATTGCAGAAAAGTTCTTCTCAGTTATCGATCCATTCACTCGTGCAGCTGCACCATTAATTGCGTCAGTGGCTGAACACCGAATCTCTGCATGGGGTAACCTCTACTATGAACTTGGTATAGGCGTATTATTCTTCCTTGTGGGTCTATACTTCATACTGAAAAACCCGACAAACCGTAACGTATTCATGCTAATCTTCGGCGCAACAGGACTTTACTTTGGCGCTTCAATGGTACGTTTACTGGTAATCTTTGCACCAGCATTTGCATTACTCATGGGCATAGGTGTAATTGGAATGCTTAAACCATTCATGACACTGCTTAAGGAAACACCAAACAGTGCCGCGAAAGCAAAACGAAAACTAGCCCGTGTCAGCAAAGAATACAGTGGTCTTGGAATACTGCTGATATTCATCATAATCATGACACAGTTTGCTTTCACTCCACAAACAGGCGGCATGCCAAGAGTCTATGACAGTGCTTACGTGCCTACATCGATTAGTTCCGCAAGCCTTCCGATTATTCCAAACGATCAAGTGCCTCAATGGTTAAACATGCTCAGCTACACCAAAACTAACTTGAATTCAAGTGATGTAGTAGTTGCATGGTGGGATTACGGTTATTGGCTAAGCGTTATGGGTAACGTAACTACTCTTGCTGACAACGCTACAGTCAACGCTACACAAATACAAAACATTGGCTTTGCATACATGGGCACTGAAGAACAAGCATTAAAGATGCTTTCCACCTACGGTCAAGAACGCGTCAAATACATCCTAGTATTCACAACCCTGGCCGTTTACCAACCATCAGAGGGAGCATCCATGTACTATTCCATTCCTTATGGTTTAGGTGATGAAGGTAAATGGATGTGGATGGCAAGAATCTCTGGAGACGCTCAACAACGACTAATAGACGAGGGTTTCATGGATCCAAACGCTGCATGGACTGACGAATATGCATTTGGAAACAGCAGCAGCACAAGTCAACAATGGGAATGGAATGACCAAGGCAAAAACACTACAATTTACAAACTGCTAACAAACACTGAACACCTCTTCACTAACAGCACTAACGGAATCGTTTATCCAACAAGCGACGAAGTAACACTGAAGTACTTTGAACCAGTAAAAGTTTCAGGCACAGAAATCACCAACCCACTGCAATACGGCGGTCTAATCCCATTGGTTGCACTCTACAAGATCAACTGGGACGCATACAACACAGACTACCCAACCTCCTAATTTAGTCCAACAGGAAGCGGCTAAAGAGTGTTTCCTAAAGTACCAGACCAACACAAAACCGGAAAACCTTTAGTCCCAAACGGTTTAGGCGTAATATACGTCCTATTCACGACCGTCTACCTCTTTTTACTATATTTTCTCGGCGAAGGACGCTCCGTATCTGTCGGTATTTCCGCACCATTAACACTTGCAGTTTGCATTCTTTTCGGCGGCTTCATGGGACTTCTTGATGACTGGATGGACCTAAAATGGCGTTACAAAGCCTTTATGCCGCTGATTGCCGCGTTACCACTGATTTACTTTGCAATAGGAATGAATGCCCGAACATCAATCACTTTGCCTTTCATTGGCTTTGTAGACTTTGGAGTCTGGTACTTTTACCTAATAATCCCCTTAATCGTCATGATAGTAACCAACACAGTAAACATGCTCGGCGGATTTAACGGACTAGAATCACTTTGCCCCGCCTTAGTTATCATAGGCTTAATGGGTATTTCCTCATTAACATCCTCTTACTACCTCTTGATGGTTGGACCAATAATTTTTTGGCTAATACTAACAGCCCTAAACCTTCAAGGAAAAATATTCGTAGGTAACTCTGGCAGTTTTGCAATCGGCATGTCAATTGCCTCATTTGCAATCATCGCAGACGTAAAATTAAGCTTGGTAATCTCCATATTGCCCTACATCTTTAACTCTTCACTTATCCTTCTAACTGTCTTCTTTACACACAAGAAAGCACACATAACCTTCAAAGACGGCAAACTGGAATCAGACCATAGACGCAGTCTTGTAACAGCAATTACTTATCATCGCCCATTAACTGAACAACAAATAGTAGCAATAGTCGCCGCAATTGTTGCAGCATCCACTTTGATTGCCATTCTTTATTCTATTCTTTTTTAAGCAAGAAACTGAGCCAGCTTCGTTAAGCCAATAATTTCATCAAAGTTCAAACCCAACGCGTCAAGCACTTGGTCAAAAGTTGACTGCAGGTAGGCAATGTACTTGTCTGTGTCGACTTCGTTTTTGTAGGTTAACTCGACGGGTTTTACGCGTTCTTTGTTGCTGTTGACTTTTACGAAACTGATTAAGTCGCCTGCTCTTAGCTCTTTGCCGTTTTTCTGCAAAATGAACGCAGCTTTTACATGTTGCGGCGTTGTTTTCGTGTAACGGCTAAGGTCATCACCTAAAACCACGTGAAAAGCCAGTTCAGTGTTATCTGTCCATTCGCGGCGTTTTAAGCGCATATAGCGGTCTCTAACTATTCCTGCAATGTCTTTTTTTGCGATTTCGAATTCCGCTGGTGATTTGACTTTTGCAAGGCGTTCTTTCATTTGGTTAAAAGCATCTTTAATGAAAACTGGAATGTGCTTCTTTTTGCCTGTTAACCCTTTAACGTCAACAGTTCCGTCCTCCAAAACCCCTAAGTAATTCTTTTTGCGGGCACTAAAAACTGCGTACCTGTAAACTTTGTCTACGTCAATGTTCATGTTAAGGTGCTGTTCAGTCCAGTGGGCGACTTCTTCAATTTGTTCTTTGGATGGGTTTTTAAGGAATAAGCTGTCTGTGTCGCCGTAAAGAACTTTTATTCCTGAAGCTTCGGCGTGTTTAAGGATTTGGGTGATGCTGTAGCGGCCAATTGCAGCGGTTGCTTCTGCGACTGGTGGACAGTAAAGGTCAAAACTGTCAGCTCCAAAAACGCCGTAGCTAGCGTTTAAAATGACTTTAAGTGCGCCTTGAGCAGTGCTGTACCAACTTCTAAGTTCCGGCGGCAAGGTTTTATCTTTAGCACGGCTCTTGTACCATCGAACACGCAAATCCCTAAGCGAACCAATCAGCAAGCTTTCAAGTGCGCGTTCTTTTTTGCACACCCAATGTGTGGTATCTGGAATCATGTTGCTTCTACATTCGGGGTGGCTGCAGTCGATTGATTGATACCCTAGGTTCCAGACTTTGATGATTGATGGGTACAGGCTGGGGAAGTCCATTACTGCAACGTTAAAGTGAACGCCTGGTGTAGGTTCGACTACGATGGCTCCTTTGTATTTTTTGCCTTTTATTACGGCGATTGTGCTTGTTTTGCCTTTTTTGGTTAAAATGTCTTCAGCATTTGGGATTAACAGTCCGCGTTTGCGGTGTTCTCGGTGCATGAAGTTGCGTATCCAGCGGCTGACTCCTTGGCGGCTGACGTCTTCCATTGGCATGCTGCTGATTCTGGTTAAAACGAGCAGAAGTTTCATTGCTGAATCGTCGTCAAAACTGGTTAGTTTGTAGGTAATTTCTGAGTCGCGAAGACAGTATTGTGAAAGTTCGCTGTACGAGAGGTCGCCAAACGCTTTGTCTAAATGAATTTTTTCCATTCCAAGCAGTGCCGCGCCTACGTCGCCAAGACCGACGTCTTTGTAACGGTTGCTGTAAGCGTAGATTTGGATTGAACGGTTAAAGAAGAACTTGTAGAGGTCAATGTGGATGCCGTATTTGATTAGGCACACGCGTTTTCCCACTTCTATTGGAATCTCTCTTCTGGAGAAACCAAGGTTTAAGGCTCGGTGAACAAGGTAACGTAGGTCAAAGTCGTCGCCGTTAAAAGTTAAAATGAACGGAAAATCGTTTAGAACCTTAAAAACTTCCCGTAACAGGTCTTCTTCGGTTTCACAGAATTCTACGTCTATGCCATTTACTTGTATTTTCCCGTTTTCTCTGTCTTGCCTTTTGAGGACAAGAACTTTTTTGTCTCCCTCAGAACTGTAAATTGAACAAGCAATAACTGGGCAAGCCCCTTCTCGAGCGTCAGGCACGCGATTTGACAGTGGCGAATAAACTTCAATATCGATGGCTGCCCTTCGGAATTTGGGTGCAGGGTATTCAAGAAGTTTAGCCCACATCTCTGCAAACTCCCGCTCCTCTGGCGTAGCGTCATTGAAGATTTCGCGGATTTTTTCAAGAGTCTGTTCGGCTTCATGAACTGTGGCTTCTTGTAAGTTGCCTTCTTTAACTTGGTACATCATTCCAGGCAAAAGTTTAAGGTCGTAAATGTAGGATTGATAATACTTGATTTTGGATTCCCAAATTTTTGTGTCGCTGTCATGGATTTGGCAGCCACAAACTTGAGGGTAATCTTCGGGAATTATGTCTCTTATTGTTCCGTTTGGTCTACCGCCAATCGCAAGAGGGTCTTTGGCAACGATTTTTGTTACTTGAATGTTCTGGTTTGATAAAGGGTCAAACCGTTGCTCTGTAATGCAACTGTCGTAGCCTGGATGGGTAACGATTCGGTTAAACTGCAAAACTTTCTCTTTAGGCATACTGGTTAAACAATATGGTTTATGACCTGTGTTGTCATACCAAAAGTACAGTTCACCTGATTCTGGCTCGTAGAGTTTAACAATAGCCTTTTGTTGGCGTCCGTCGTAAGCTGCAGAGACAAAGTATGACGGTGGCATGTTAAGAGGTGCAATTGGGGGTAAGATGCGTGGTTTTCTTTCCTTTTTAATTGGTGCAGGAACCGTTTTTTCTTCAACCACTGGTGCTGTTTGGGTTTCAGGTTTGATTTCAGCTTGCGCTGGTTTAGCCGGTTGAAGAGTAACTGGTTTACTCTCTTGCGTAAAGAATGAGTCTAAGGTTCTGTTTTGCACCATTCCCTCTCTTTTCCTTAGCTCTCACTATGGCATTGACCGACTAAAATCTTTACCTTACCAAAAAACCAAAGTTACCTTGTAAACTCTCCAACGAAATAATGCGAAAAAAATGGTCTAAAAAGGGTTAATTTTAGGTTTATTTTATTCCCATTCTTCTTCGTATTCCTTTCCTTCACGGATAAGCTCTCTTACACGTGGGCCACCTTTAGCTCCACCTTTACGTCCAGCTTCAGATACTGTCATTTTACCCTTCTGTTCTTCGATATTTTCATTTCGTTTTCTTGACAAGCATGTTCACCTCCATTCTGGTGAGCCATGGGGTTTAGAAACACATGCTTTTTACACCCTCAAATTCTTCATAAACATATGTGACTGTGACAATGCCATTACAGAAATTCTCGAGATGTATATAGAGTAATTATCTTTGTATATTCTATATCGAGAAGCAATAATTTGCTTTTTCACCCAGTTGACGCGTGGCCAAGTAACAACTAACTTTGGTCAAACGGGTAAACGGTGAAAAACTTGAAAAACACAACCAGAATACTTCTTTTAAGTGTAGTATTAGTTTGTATTACAACCTCGATATTTGCAGTTCCGGCACTTTCAACAAACTCTGCAAACAACGGCAAAAACGGCGTAAAAAACGTTATCGTCTTAGTTCCTGACGGTTGCTCTCAAAGCATTCAAACACTTGCTAGGTGGTACAAAGGTGAAGCCTTAAACATTGACGGCATAATAACCGGTTCAGTTGAAACCTGGATGGCTAACTCAGTAATCACAGACTCAGCACCAGCATCCACCGCTTTTGCAACAGGTCACAAATCAACTAACGGATTTATAAGCGTTGGACCAAGAACAAGCGACCTTCTAACCGGTTACACTCCTGACTCTGAACCCTACGTGCCATTAGCAACAGTTCTTGAAGCCTCAAAGCTTGACGGAAAAGCAACCGGTCTTATCGCCACAAGCACAGTAAGCCATGCAACCCCCGCAGGATACGCAGCTCACAACTATAACAGAAATGACGAGTTAGACATTATTGAGCAAATGGTCTACAACGATGTTGACATCGTCTTTGGCGGCGGTGCAGCTGAGCTTTTCCCTAAAAACGAAGTTTACACAACAAGTTTCGGCGCTACCTGGACAGGTACACGCACTGACGGCGAAAACCTTTACGAGACACTTTTAAGCAGAGGTTACGCTTTTGTTGACAGCCAAACAAGCCTAAACGCTTTACAATCTGTAAAAGCTTGGGGACTTTTTGCGCCAAGTAGCATGCAAGCTGACATGGACCGTGAAATGTTTGCTCCAACTGAGCCTTCTCTTGCAGAAATGACTCAGAAAGCAATCGACTTACTTTCACAAGACCGTGATGGATTCTTTTTAATGGTTGAAGGCAGTCAAGTTGACTGGGCTGATCATGCAAACGATCCAATTTATGATGTAACAGACTTTTTAGCGTTTGATGATGCAGTCGGAGTAGCACTTGACTTTGCCCAGAAAGATGGACGCACACTTGTTATGGCGTTTCCAGACCATAACTGCGGCGGCTTAACCATTGGCAGTTACTACCAAGACAAAAACGCGATTGGGCACTCATACACTGCTACAACAGTTGAAGACGTAGTTAACCCATTAAAAGACATGCAAATTACCTCTACTGGCTTAGCTAAACTTGTTGCAGGAAAAACTAACGAGGAAACAAGAGATATAATCAACCAGTACTGGGGACTAAACCTAACTTTGGATGATGTTTCCGCCATCAAAGCGTTAACTGTTGCTTCATCAACACGGGCAGCCGTAAGCATGGATTATGCAATTTCAGAATATGTTTGTCAGAAGTACACTGTTTTCGGCTGGACTACTCATGGACATACAGGTGAAGATGTTCCATTGTGGGCTTGGGGACCTAAAAACTCTGTTCCAGTTGGTCACTATGACAACACTGACATGGCAAAAATTGTTGCAGACACATTAGGTTTAAGTCTCGATCAGGCGCAAAGCAAACTTTACGTTAACGTTACAACCGCTTTCAACTCAAACCAATGGACACTAAACACAACTGACCCAACAAACCCAGTTCTACAGATTACTCTAAACGGCAAAACAGCATATCTTCCCACAAGCAAAGACGTCATGACAGTGAAATACGATAACGGTAACGTTAGAACCTACAACCTTGAAGGTTTAGTTGTACGTGCACCGATGATAAGCACAAACCAAGTCTTCGTGCCACAACAAGCAATCAGCATACTAAAATAAACAAGCAACATCAACCTTTTTTCTTTCTTACCACTTTTTTTGTTTGAATCACTTATTTAGAAGCTCAGCATCTTTTATGGCTGTGAATTTGCAGTGTTAAAAAATGCTTGGACAATCGCCATTGAAACGTTGAGTTGGATTGAAATGCAACGCCTAAGCGAACACATCGCCTTGGCACGCACAATTAAACAGCTACAAGAAACCAACTCAAACGCCATCCGCTACGCTTACGGCATGGTAGTAGAAACCACCCGCAGAAGAAACCTAATAGACAAATTCATCAACAATGTTATTGAACCAAAAAAAATTAGCGAATTCAACCTTGGAGTCCAAGCGTTTTTGCGACTTTACGTTTACCAAACACGTGTAACTAAAAACTGGGGCAAATATAGCCTGCAAGAAGCCCAAAACATCGCAAGCTTAGCCCGTTCAATCTTGGGCTGGAAAACTCTGCTACAAGTTGAACCGTATCTTGGGTTCTTGTTGACGCGTCAACTGCAGCCGATTCTTGAAGCTTCCGATGATGAAGAACGCTTAAGTCTCGAAACTTTTCAGCCGCTCTGGTTTGTCAAATACTGCATAAACTTGTTTGGCAGCGAGGAAGCAGCACCATTTTTACATGCAAGCAACATTCCACCACCCACCTACATTCGCCTTAACACCTTAAAGGGCGAATCAGAAGAGATTCTTCAAAAAATCGTTGCAGAAGGTGTAAAACTTCAAAAAGCAGAACCATTGCAAGACACTTACAAGGTGTTGGAGTTTAAGCAGCCCCTAAACACGCTTGAAAGCTCAAAGCAAGGGCTGTTCTATGTTCAAGATAAAGCTAGCTGTTTTGCCGCTCAAGCTGCTGCACCCAAAGCGGGAAGCAAACTCTTTGATGTGTGCGCCGCTCCTGGAGCCAAAACAACTTATCTTGCTCAGTTAATGCAGAATCAGGGTAGTATAGTTTCTGTGGATTTTTCAAAGCGTCGCATGAAAACTTGGCTTCAAGAAGTTAACTACATGGGTGTAACAATCGCTGATGCAGTGACTGCAGATGCACGTTTACCCTTGCCGCTTGTAGGAGAAGCTGACCTTGTCGTTTTAGACCCGCCCTGCACTAGCACTGGCGTCTTTGCCAAGCAGCCTTCAGCTAAATGGCGTCTAAGCCAAAAATCAATAGAAAACATGGCAGAAGTCCAACAGCAAATGATAAACAACTGCAGCCAAAAAGTTGCGTCCGGCGGCTACCTAACTTACTCGACTTGTAGCATTACGGTTGAAGAAAACGAAATGGTCATCGAACGCTTCCTAAAAGAACACCCAGACTTCCACATAGTTGACATTTCGCCTGAACTTGGTTTACCGGGGCTGCGTGGTTTGACTCAATGCCGACGGCTTTATCCACATGTCCATGAATGCAACGGGTTCTTCATAGCGAAACTGCAAAAAACATAACAAAAATGCTTAGTAAAGAAATCTTTACTAACTTTAGTCATGGTTTCTTTACGAAAATGCTTTTTACAGTTGAAGTCTCAACCATTTTTGGGGTCTACTGAAACATGCTCAAGGCAAAAACCTGTATCTTGCTAACAATTTTTTCTTTCTCTCCATTACCCGAACCCCAGAAAAACGTAAGATACAGCAAAAGCCAAGCATAATCAGTTTTGACCCAGCTTTTTTACCCAATAGATTTTTGTGAGTTCAATTCAATTAAACACCGCTGGTTCTAACTATCGACTTGAAAACAAGATTTAGCCAACCTATTTGCTGTCTATTTGGATCATATTAGAAACTCATTGCAGAAACCTAAGGGGGGTAGGTCGTATTGGCGCTTTTTTGGTTCAAAAACATGAAGAAATTCACGTTTAGCCTTTACTTTGATTGTTGGAAATGCTTATTATTTAGCCTTGCTTATTGCCTGTTACAGAAGGAATAAACGTGAGTGACGAATTATCAAAATTACCTCCTAACGTCCAAGAAAGACTGCTTAGACTTCAACAGCTACAGCAAACCCTGCAGTCCATCCTTGCACAAAAACAGCAAGTTGAAATGGAGAAAAGCGAAGTAGAACAGACCTTGGCGGAAATGGCAAAAACCGCCGACGATGCAGTAATCTACAAAGCAATCGGCTCACTACTTGTAAAAGGCGATAAAACGAAAATCACCGCTGACCTAACCGACCGCAAAGACCTCCTAGTCACACGCAGCACCGTCATCACAAAACAGGAAGAACGCATACGCAGCCAAGTCAAAGAAACACAAGCTAAACTTCAAGAAGAAATAAACCCCGCAGCGGGTCAACAGTAAACTTCTTTTTTAGGTGACATGTTTCTTGGTAGTGCTGGGTTTACCCGAGCTAACTACCGAACAAATCGAATCTGTATGTGAAACAGCCGAAAATGTTGCCCGTAAATACATTCAAGCTAAGATTGGTTCTAAAAACGTTGATCGCCTAGACATTACTGTGGAAGCGCAGGGTACAAAACCTGTAGATTTAAGCATTGAAATAGACCTTATCTTAAACCAAGATGCCAAAGATGTTGACGCCGACGCGTTGGTAAAAGAAGCAGTCGCTCAAGCACACTTGGCAAGTGAAAACTTTTTGAGAAAACTAGTATGAGCATTACCCAAATTGTAGACATTCTAAAAGAGAAGCAAGCCACGTTTGTGCTGTTGTTATGTCATAAAAGTGCAGACGCGGACGCAGTATGTTCAGCTTACGCTTTTCAAGGATTACTTAAACGATTCCTGCCTGACTTGGTAGTCGAAATTGGCGCACCACAGGGCATTAACAAACCTACTAAGCAACTGCTTGAAAACCTGCCTATCACAGTTAACCTGAAACCGAACATTGAATCTGCAAGCTTCATTTTCCTTATTGACATGAATACCGTTGAGCAGCTTGACGAAGTTGTTGACCAGCTAAAAGCTTCACAAGCACCCATGATAATAATAGACCATCACACCCCTAACCCTGACACCGAGCAAATCTGCAATTTCTGCATCATAAACGAGCAAGCAGCCGCCACATGCGAAATCATTTACGACCTATACCAAAAAGCACAAGTCCAGCTAACCCTAAATGAAGCTAAAGCCCTTTTCACAGGTATTGCTTTTGATACCCGCCACTTTGCACTTGGAGACTCAGACACTTTTAGAATCGCAGGCGGACTTGTAAACGCAGGCGTAGATGCACAGGCAATGCTTGCTTTATTCCAAAACCCCATCGAGAATTCCGAAAGGCTTGCTAAACTTAAAGCTTGCAAAAGAGCAAAAATCGTAAAAATCGGCGAATGGATAATCACGCTATCTCATGTCAGCGCTTATGAAGCTTCAGCGGCGAAATCACTTGTTGATTTAGGTGCACACATGGCAGCTGTTGCTGGAAAGAAGGCGGGCAAGCTTGAAGTGAGCCTCCGATGTAACCGTGACTTTAGCGAAAAACTTGGCATTCATCTTGGCAAGGACATTGCTATGCCTATGGGTGAGCTTCTTGGAGGTGTCGGGGGCGGTCACGCAATGGCCGCTGGCGTTAACGCGAAAGGTGAAGTTGATGACGCGTTAAAGAGGTGCCTTGACCTTTTGAAAGGGAAAATACCCACTAATGAGTAGCTACGCTTAAATGAAGCCATGTTGCGCTTATTGTCTAGCAGGCACAATTGCGATGGCGATAATTGAAATAAATGATCTCGTGTATACTTATCCGGGTGCGTCTAAGCCGTCGATTGACGGTGTTTCTCTTAAGATAGAGAAGGGCGAATTTATGCTTATCACAGGTCCAAGTGGCTGCGGAAAAACTTCGCTGTGCCGATGTTTCAATGGGCTTGTACCACATTTCTATCAAGGTGAATTAAAAGGTCAAGTAACCGTAGCTGGACAAGACATAACCAGCAAACAAACCTTTGATATGGCAAAACATGTTGGGCTTGTTTTTCAAAATCCTGAAAATCAACTTTTCGCACTTAGCGTAGAAAAAGATGTCGCGTTTGGTCTTGAAAATTTGGGCATGTCACGCGAAGAAATGCGTAAGCGTGTTGATTGGGCACTTAATTTAACAGGTATTTACGATTTACGTGAACGCTCTCCACATGAAGTTTCGGGCGGTCAGCAGCAGCGTGTTGCTATCGCGTCTGTTTTAGCTATGCAGCCTGAAATCATTGTGCTAGATGAGCCTACATCTTTTCTTGACCCGTTAAGTGCTGAGAAAATATTTGATGTTATTTACAAGCTTAATCAAGAGCAAGGTATCACAGTTGTGTTGGTTGAGCACCGTTTAGATTTAACTGCTAAATACACTAACCACTTGGTTGTGATGGATAAAGGCAAAATCCGCCTTGAAGGAAACCCACGTGAAATCCTTTTCAGTGAAGAGACCAGCCAAATTGGCGTGGGCATCCCTAAAGCCACTCTACTTTACAAGAAGCTAAAGAAAAACGGCTTTAACGTTAACAACCAAGCCCCCTTGTCCTCAGAGGAACTTGCAAACCAACTCTTGGAGGCACTGAGTAAATGATTGTAATTGAAGACATTCGTTACTCGTACGCAAATAACATTGAAGCTCTAAAAGGCGTCTCCTTGACCGTTGAAAACGGCGAATTCATCGCAATTATGGGTCAAAACGGTGCTGGAAAAACCACTTTCATAAAACACTTCAATGGCCTTCTAAAACCATCATCAGGAACAGTTCGCGTGGATGGTGTTGAAACCACAAAAACCAGCGTTGCCTCTTTAGCAAGAAACGTTGGTTTTGTGTTCCAAAATCCTGATAATCAACTTTTCAGTGAAACAGTTGAAGAAGAAATCGCTTTTGCCCTAAAAAACTTCGGTTTTGACAAAGAAACCATTGAACAAAGAGTAACTTGGGCGTTAGATTTGCTTTCGCTTTCGCAGTACCGTAAGACTTCGCCGTTTCTGCTAAGTGGTGGCGAACGTAAACGTGTGGCTTTGGCGTCGGTTTTAGCTTGGGACCCAGAAACTCTTGTCCTTGATGAGCCAACAATTGGTCAAGACCATGAACAGAAAGAAAAACTGCGCCAGTTCGTTATGCAGTTGCAGACGAAAAAGAAAACAGTTGTTATGGTTACTCACGACGTGGAATTTGTTGCTGAATGCAACCCACGCGTTATTTTGATGCGCGACGGCAAAATTGTTGCCGACGGGATAGCTAAAGACATCTTAACCAACCCTAAACTGCTTGAGGAATCATCTATTGTTTTGCCTCAAATCGCGCAGGTCTTCTCTAAACTTTCACCTTTAGGGTTGCCTGCTGACATTATTGACATTGACGAAGCCGAAAAAGTAATCTTAAGCAAAGCAGAGGAGGATAAACGCAAATGAGCGTTTTTGACGGCTTAAAATTCCGCAAAGTCTACTCGCCCATCCATAATTTGGATCCAAGAATCAAATTCATTTACGTTATTGCTATCTTCGTAAGTGCAATCTTGTTTTCTCGGATACTGCCTCTTGCAATCCTGTTTGTTATGCAGTTGCCTTTCGTGTTTTTGGCACGTGTTCAAAAACAGTGGGTACGTTCACTTCGTGGTGCAGCTTTCCTTGCCGGATTCATTTTCATAATAAACGTAGTTACAACGTTCTTTTACAACAGCTATACCCTAACAGCTTTTGATATTGAATCTGCAGCAGCTATGACTATGCGTTTTGTCGTGCTAGTGGAATCTTTTTCAGTATTCTTTTTGACCACTTCACCAGACCATTTAGGTTTAGCTTTGGAGCAATCACGTGTACCATACGAATTCGCATTCGCATTCACAACAGCCGTACGTTTCGTCCCCGTCTTAGCTGAGGAAGCACAAACCATTATGGATGCACAAAAAGCTCGCGGCTTAGAACTCGAGAAAGGTAACATCCTTAAACGCATCAGGAACTACATCCCCATACTTATCCCACTTATCGTTAGTGCAATTCGTAGAAGTTTGGAGCTTGCGGAAGCAATGGAGTCACGAGCTTGGGGCGCCACAAAGAAACGCACAAACCTTTACCTGCTAAAACTGCACAAAGGTGACTTTATACTGCTTGGCATAACTGCACTGGTGTTGGCCATAACCATTTATGTGTTTTTATTTGTTCCAATACCTCTGATAAGCAGCTTCTTCTAAAACTTTTTTACTATTTTTTAACATACTAATGAGCGTGTTTTCCGCCAATAGCACCTACCCCCCTTAGTGTTTTTTAATTAATTATTTTTTGTGGTTTTAGTGTACATATTTTTAACACATATACCTTATTAAGACTTAATACACCGTTTACTTGTTCAACACATCGCATAGTTCATCAAGGAGGTTACGGAGTAGACGAAGAAGGCTAAACCACAAAAAGCCCCAATAGTGACAACCTCAGCGGAGCCCATCGCAGTCATAAACTCTGAAACCTCCAGACGACCAACAGTTTTCCAAGAAGTCTACCCCCTACAGGAACCCTACGTTTACGCAGCAATCGTCCGAGAAAAAGATACACAAAAAATCCGTTACGAAATAATCGAACCAACCCTTAATCCTCAAGAAGAAAAATACCTAAAAGAAATCAAAAGCCTCCTAATGGAAGTCCTAAACATTAATCTAAAAGAAGTCGGCTCCAAAGACAAAGTAGAAGCCTACCTAAAAGAGACAATAAAAGAAACCGTAAAAAAATACCACATAAAAATCCCCCAAGAAGCCGTCGACAAACTCAGCTACTACATTATCCGTGATTTTGTAGGGTTCGGCAGAATTGACCCGTTAATGAAGGACCAAATGATTGAAGACATCTCAACTGATGGCGTAAACATTCCCATCTATGTTTGGCATCGCACTTATGAGTCTCTGCCAACAAACATCCAGTTCACTGATGCACAAGAACTTGACAATTTTGTAATCCGTCTTGCCTATTTGGCAGGCAAAAATGTTTCCATAGCAGCTCCGATTTTGGATGCTTCACTTCCAGAAGGCAGCCGCGTCCAATTAACCTACGGCAAAGAAGTCACAAAACGAGGCTCAACCTTCACAATAAGACGCTTTAAAGCCGACCCCTTAACCATTTCCGACTTAATTGCTTTTAACACAATTTCTTCAGAAATGGCCGCTTACCTATGGTTCCTAATTGAAAACAAAGCCTCAGTCATGGTTGCAGGAGGTATCGCATGCGGAAAAACAACCATACTCAACTGCCTATCTATGTTCATCAAGCCCGAAATGAAAATTGTCAGCGTCGAAGACACACAAGAAATTAACCTGCCGCATGAAAACTGGATACCCTCTGTTGTTCGCGCCGGCTTCAAAGCTGATGAAAAACATACCAGTACAATTACACTTTACGATTTGCTAAGAGCGGCAGTGCGTCAAAGACCCGACTACATTATCGTTGGCGAAGTAAGAGGTGACGAAGCATACACGCTGTTTCAGGCAATGGCAACTGGACATTTGGGTATGTGTACTATTCACGCTGAATCTGTAGACGCTGTAATTCGCAGGCTCGAATCTGAACCTATGAACATTCCTAAAACATTGGTGGCTATGACTAACGTGGTGTTAGTTATGGAGCGCACTGAAATTAACGGAAAACCAGCCCGCCGAGTTAACGTTGCCGCCGAAGTTAACGGAATAGACCCAAAAACAAGTGACATAACCACCCGCGATGTCTTTCAGTATAACCAGCGCTATGACTCTTTTTCGTTTTTAGGACAAAGTAACTTGCTTGAGAAGAACGCCAAAAAACTTGGTTTGCCTCAGGATGCGTTAGCTCGTGAGTTAGATTCTCGAAGAGCCGTATTGGAGTGGATGGTTAAGGAGGGCATCCGTAAACACATTGATGTCGCAAACGTTATTCGTGAATATTATGCTAACCCCAAACGGGTAGTTCAAAAGGCAAGGATGGGTTTGACTTGACGGGGCAAAATACGTTTAGAAAGTTAATTGAGGGTTTATCCGAAAAGGTTGAAACGCTAAAAAGGCCCTCAACTGGTAAAGATAACCCTTCAAAGAGTGCCCCTGCAAACCAGTTGGAAAAGCCTTCAGCATACGCATACGGGTTAATCGGGCAGAAAACCGGTAAATTTATGCCGCTTTTTGAAGGCTTAGACAAAAACATAGCCAAATCAGGCTTAAAAATTAATTTCAAAGCATACATCAGCTTAATCCTTTTTGGGTCACTTTTGATTGTGTTGCCTGTATCGATTGTTTTGCCGCTTGTAATGTTTTACGTTATCCACATGGACTTGTTTTCAGTGTTGCTGTTTGGCGTAGGCGGCGCATTGCTCACATGGGCAGCTTCGATTTTTGGATTCTATTTCTACCCAAGTTACCTCGCTGATAAACGCAAACGTGAACTTGAAGATGAAATGCCGTTTATGACAGGTTACATGTCAATTCTAGCAAGCGCCGGTGTGCCACCTGAACGCATGTTTGAATCCATTTCAGCTTTAGAGTCACCTTTGGCAGCATCATTTGAAGCAAAAGACATCGTTCGAGACGTCAACCTGTTTGGGCTTGACATTGTTTCTGCCCTCCAAAAAACCTCAGCGCGGACACCCTCTGATGAACTGAAAAACGTTCTGGAAGGGGTAATTTCAACAATTCATTCAGGCAGTAATCTTGGAGCTTTTTTGCGTACACGTTTTAAAGTGTCTATGCGGCTTAAACGGTTAAGTCTCAAAAAATATTCCGACAATCTGTCTGTACTTTCCGAGTTATATGTCGCCATACTGCTTACTGGACCGTTACTGTTGGCGATTATGGTGTCGATTATGTCGGTTATGGGCGGCGGAACCATCGGCATATTCACTCCAGAAACATTACTAAACCTCTTAACATTCATAGGGATTCCAGTTTGCGCCTTAATATTCCTTATAATACTTGATTCAGTGTCACCGAAATGGTAAAAGGAGCCAAAAAATGCCGAAAATAAACCAAAAAATCAAGCAAGCAACGCTGCTAGTGTCGATTTTAGCAGCTGTGGTGCTGTCTGTTTTTGGTTACCTGTTTTTCGGTGTCGGAGCCTTAGATAATTTTATTTTCTTTAGTGTTGTTTTAGCGATTACACCCTATGCAATCTTGGATTATGTTGATTATAACTGGCGAAAAAATGTTGACGCCCAGTTACCTGAACTTTTCCGAAGTATCGTTCAAGCTCAAGAAACCGGCATGACATTGCCGCAGGCGCTGGAAGAAGCTGCAAAACGCAACTATGGTCCATTAACAGGGGAGCTTCGTAAAATGACTGTCCAGATGTCTTGGGGCGCCAGCTTCGAAGAAGCTTTGCAAGCGTTTGGCAAACGTGTCGGTACTGTTTTAGCTCTTCGTACTGTGCCGATGATTATTGAAGCTGGACGTTCAGGTGGACATGTTGAGAAAGTGTTTGAACCAATGGGCAGCTTCATACAAACAACGCTGCTTTTGGAAAAGGAACGAAAAGCCCAGACGCGTCCCTACATAGCCATAATTTATGTTGCCCTTTTCGTGTTTCTCTTCACTATTGCGATACTGTTTAAAACCTTCTTTACAGGCGTTGACGGCTTGTCTCTTTTTAATGCGGGTGCAAGTTCAGCAGTGGAGTTGAAGGCAATTTTTTTGCATTTGTCGCTTGTTCAGGGCTTTTTTGGAGGTTTAGTTGCTGGCAAAATGGGTGAAGGTACAATCGGTTCAGGATTAAAGCATAGTGTATTGATGATGTTGATGGCGTATTTGACGATAACATTCTTCCTATGAGGCGAAAAATGATGAAACCATTTAAACGGTTGCTGCATGATAAACGGGCCATTTCGGCGGTGCTTAGCCACCTGTTGCTTACGGTAGTTGCTGTAGCATTAATGGCAGTGGCAACTTCTGCAACTTATGTGATAACAACAGACCTTCGGCAGAACATGGGTGAACGTGTCGCTATAGAAGATGTCTGGTTTAATTCAGCTACCAAAACTGTTGATTTGTATCTTAACAACGTTGGAAAAGTAGACATAGACGTTGCCGCAGTGTACGTTAACCATGCAAGCCAACAGTATCCAGCTTTTAGCCTAAAAGTCGGTGAAGAAGGCTCATTAAAGGTCTATTTTACCGGTTGGGACGCTGGCGAAGTATGCTATGTTGATATCGTAACAAGTAGAGGTAACCATATTGCAGGCGACTACAAAGCAACTTAAGGCGTTTAGCCGCCACAAACGTGGCGTAAGTACCGTTATAGTGGTGATGCTAAGCCTTGCTTTGATGGTTGTAGTAGTTGGCAACATGGTTTTGTGGAGTTACCAAATGAACGATTTAGACATGCAACGCATGCAAGAAACAGTCAACCTAAAAAACGTCATAGACGCCAAAGGTTCAACCAGTTTTGAAATAAAAAACAGTGGACCAAACAGTGTACACATTGTGGCAGTTTGGGTAATTAGCCCGTCTAGTCATCAACGTTATACTGTTGACTTTTTCCTTAACTCAGGAGAAACCGAAACTTACACCCAAAAAGGCATCAGCCTGCCAAACGATTACACAGTTGTAAAAATAGTTACAGAAAGAGGAAACCTGGCTGTTTATTCGCCTTTTTAAGGAATGTTCATTCTTTCTTTTAAAGCGGCAACTGCTTCATCGGGGTTTTTTGCTTCTACTGCTTGGATGTTGTAGAGTTCAGCCATCTTTTTGGCGTTCTCATTAATTTTTGGCACCGCAATAAGATACGCTTTTTCTGGAGAGACATCAAAGATTTTTGCAAACAACGCAATTAACGGCTGTTCTGAAACGCTGTTTTCAGCAGTTGCAATGTCAATTACTGTTTTTCGTGAAGCATCAGCGTTGAATGCTACTATGTCAAACGTGTGGTTGGCGCCTGATTTGCCTTTGACTACCGCAGAGGTTTCTACTTTTAAGCCCTGTTTAGCTAGTAGGCTGCTTACGGCTGAGGACAGATACCAGTTTAGTGATGATTCCGCTTTAATGTTGGCTTTCAAAGTGTAAGCGTAAACGTCGTCGATGATGGCTTCTTCAAAAGTTGATACTTCATGGCAGTCTTTGCAGAAATGCTCAGGAACTGGAATGTCAAAGCTTTTGTTGCAATCTTTGCAGGAGCACCATACACCTGCTTTTCTATAGTCGCCGTCAAGCTTTTTGAGTTCCTGATGACATTTAGGGCAGAACAATTTGTCGTTTTGTTGGAATTTGGTTTCTAAATCCATGTAGCCACATTTTATGTGTTCAATAAGACTGCTTTTTTGGATGTTAAATGATTTACAGAACGGACAGCAATACCTGAAAGTGAGGTTTTGAGAGTGACATTGAGGACATGAGATAGTTTTGTCAAAGATTTTTTTCTCAAGAATTCCCAATTCTGTAAGTTTAACTAAAAATGGTTGAACTTGTGTTTTGTCTCCAAGAAGGTCTTCAACAAGTGGGTAATGGTAACCTGTTTGTGGAGAAAACGTGGGTTCTAAACTGGTTATTTGACCGTTAACAAATTTACTTATTAACGTCTGTACGTTGGAGTCGCCGTTTATCGAAGTTACTGGTTTTTTGTCTCTTTCAGCCATTTTAAACCAATTCTTTATTTTAGATACGTCGATTGGGCTTTAGGTTGCGATTTGAGTGCCATAACTTGCATTATACGATGTTTTAAGTTTTTCTTACCTTAATAGGTCGAAAGATGTACATACAAGCTATTTTCTGCAATAGAGCTGTTTAGCATGGTGCTGATTTGCTGTTTGAACGCACGTTTTTCTTGCTAACTACCCCACTTTATCTTTGAAGTAAATAATAGCGTAGAATATAGCCTTTAAGCAGTTCCAATCAATATCCAAACTCACCACCAAATGGTGAAAAAGCTATATTACAAAACACACTTTTTAACGGTGCAAGGAATTTTACATGGCAGAGCAAACCCGATTCGGCACAGCAGGAGTACCTCCCACATTTAGGCTACTTAAAGCAAAAATGCAAGATGTTCCCGGATTGTTGCGAGAAGAAGGTCTTGACGCTTTTGAGTATCAAGCTGTCCGTTGGGGCGCTAAACCCCAGATAAAGCAAGAAGATGCAAAAAAACTCGGCGTCGAAGCAAAAAAGCATGACATACGCTTAAGCATGCACGGTTCCTATTTTATCAATTTAGCCGGAAAAGACGATGTTGTTGTAGCCAGCAAGGAACGCCTTATCGCTGGAGCAACAGCTGCAGACTGGATGGGCGCTTACGTGATGGTTTTCCACACTGGCTTTTACGGCAAATTCGAGAAAAACTTCGCGTTTAAAGGCTGCATTAAAGCCCTAAAAGAAGTCAGTCAAACAATCAAAGACATGGGCTTAAAAGTTAAGCTTGGACCAGAAACCATGGGCAGAAAATTCCAAGTTGGTAGCATAGAAGAAATCATGACGATTCATCAAGAAGTTGAAGGTATCCAGTTGGTTGTTGACTGGGGGCACTTGCATGCTCGGAACCTTGGGGCTTTCCGTAAGGTTGAGGACGTTCGTGCGGTTGCTGAAAAGATTGAAGCAACACTTGGTATCGAAGCACTTCGGGGTATGCACTGTCATTTTTCTAAAATCGAGTTTTCAAGTCAAGGTGAAAGAAAACACCACACTTTAGATGAACCACGTTATGGACCTGACTTTGAGTTGCTGGCAAAAGTAATTGTTGACTTTAAAATGCATCCCACCATAATTTGTGAGACCCCTATTCTTGATATTGACGCTCTAAAAATGAAAAATATGCTGCAACAGGTATTGGAAGGAAAAACAAGTGTTGACCCGCAACAGAAATTGCCCTTTTAAAGTAAACAAATGTTTTAAGACAACTAGTCAATTATTTTTTTGAGGATTGGATTGCCTTGTCTACAAGTTCATTGGTTGATGCTAAAATTATTGACCTTACACCAGATAATATTGCTGACTATGGTGTTTGCGGCTATAAAGACTTCAAGAAGCAGCTTGAGTTAAGACGAAAAATTGACTGGTTCAAAACCTATTACCCTAAGGGCTTAAGGATTAAAGTTGTTCTCGCCGATAAAGGCGGCTATCAAGGCATGCTTGAATACATCCCCGGCAAATACGCCCACAGACCCGTAGAAGCAGACGGTTACATGTTCATACATTGCGTCT
This sequence comes from Bathyarchaeia archaeon, assembly GCA_050108115.1. Lineage (GTDB taxonomy): Archaea > Thermoproteota > Bathyarchaeia > Bathyarchaeales > Bathycorpusculaceae > Bathycorpusculum. Next base: position 2,084,593 of record JBNIDP010000001.1, read on the forward strand.
TTGTAGGCTTCAAAAACGAGTTTAAACACAAAGGCTACGCTTCAGCAATGATAGATGAATGCATTAAAGAAGCAAAGACTGCCGCCATGAAGGGTGTTGCTGTTGTAACAAGGAAAGGTCCCTTTATGGCTAAAAGGGACATATTCCTAAAGAAAGGCTTCAAAATGGTTGATGAGGCTAAGCCTGATTTTGAACTCTTAACCTTAAAATTTGATGAAAACGCAGAAAATCCAAAATTCAAAAAATTAGACCCATCCGTTTATGGAGATGGGTTAACCATTATCCGTTCACCGCAATGTCCCTACTCGGTCAAGAATGTTGAAGCTATAATGAAAACCGCTGAAAAACTAAACCTTAAACCAAAACTTGTTGACCTCAACGATGCTGAATCAGCCCAGCAGTCACCCTGCGCGTTTGGAACCTTTTGCATAATTTACAACGGAAAAATCCTTAGCCACCATCCCATAAGCAACACACGCTTCGAAAACATCATGAAAACAATCAAACCCTAACTCTTTCCTGTTCTTATGTTAAAGTTTGTTGGTTTACTGTTCGATATGTTTTTAATGTAATGTCGATATTGCTCTGTTTGGAAGCGGAGTTTGTGGTAAAACTAAAAGGTTTTCAAACATTAACAAGCGTCGACGAAGCTCTCAATAAATGGTTGCAAGCATGGCCAACAATAAAGCCAAAGCAAATCACGTTGCCAGTGGCTGATGCTAACGGTCGAATTTTAGCTGAAGACATTGTTGCAATGGATGATTTGCCCCGTTTTGACCGCTCTGCAATGGATGGTTATGCTGTAAGATACGCTGATTCATTATGTGCATCACAGACCAGTCCTGTCCAACTTTTGGTAATTGAAACCAGTGAAGTTGTCTTTGGACAAGCAAAGCAGGTGTGGACAGGTAACCCTATCCCAAAAGGCGCCGACGCCGTTGTCATGCTGGAGAACACTAACCGTGAAGGAAACAACTTGGACATTTATAGCCCGCTCACCCCAAGCATTAACATTTCACGGCATGGAGAAGACGTTAAGAAAGGTCAAATCATAGCCAAAGAAGGCACACGTTTAAACCCCTATCACATTGGTTTAGCTGCAGCACTTGGCTACACTGAGCTAAACGTTTACCAAAAACCCAAAGTTGCCATTCTTGCAACGGGCAACGAAATCAGTGCAGTTGGCACGAAGCCCGGTGAACACCAGATTTTTGATTCAAACAAAATCACTCTTTCTGCAATGTGCCAAGAACTTGGTGCAGAACCCATTAATTTTGGAGTAGCAAAAGACGACTTGGACGAAATATCAGAAAAAATCACTCATGCAGTCAAAGAGGCTGATGCTTTAATCACTACTGGGGGAACAAGTGTTGGTGGTTTAGACCTTGTTTCTGATGCAATTAACCGAATTGGCAAACCTGGCGTTATTGCTCATGGTTTAGCTTTAAAGCCTGCTATGCCCACAGGTGTTGCAGTGCTAAATAATAAACCAGTTATGATGCTGTCTGGAAACCCCGTGGCATCAATTATCGGCTTTGAAGTTTTTGGGCGACCCGCAGTTTGCAGGCTTATTGGCTTAAACCGTTTTGAGGAACATCCAACGGTGAAAGCTGTTATGGTCCGTAAAGTGTCTAGCACTTTGGGCAGAAGAACCTACGTTAGAGTTCTTGTAAAATTGGTGGCTGGCGACTTAATTGTTGAACCTGTTAGCGCTAAAGGTCCAAGTCAAATGTCTACAATGACCCAAAGTAACGGTTACGTAATTATTCCTGAGAACCGTGAAGGCTTAAAGGAAGGCGAAACAGTAATGGTTCAATTGTTTGGCAACATAGAGGTTGAAGCTTATGTTTCGTAAACTTGTAACTTTAGACGAAGCAAAGAAAACAATTGACGAAAACTTTAAGCCTGCACAGATAGGCGACGAAGACGTTGCACTTCTTGAAGCCTACAACCGAGTACTCAAGACAAACATCGTTTCCACCTTAAATATTCCACCGTTTAACCGTTCAACCGTAGACGGTTACGCAGTTAGAGCAGAGGACACATTTAATGCAGACGAAAACCAGCCTGTGACGCTTAACATTTCTGGAATGGTTTTTGCTGGTGAGCAGCCGAAAATGGTTTTAGGTAAAGGCGAAGCAGTAGAGATTGTTACTGGGGCTCCGTTGCCTGAAGGTGCTGACGCCGTTGTTATGGTGGAAGATGCTGAAAGAGTAGATGAACAACTGCAAGTCTACGCAGCCGTGTCACCCAACATGAACGTAATGAAAAAGGGCTCAGATATTGAAGTTGGCGAAACAGTTTTGCCTGCTGGGCAAGTGCTGGGTGCGTCTGAAATTGGTGCTCTGGCAGCCTTAGGCTTAACAAAAGTTCGCTGTTTTAAGCCTCCAATGGTTGCAGTTTTATCTACAGGCAGCGAAGTTACCGAACCTGGAAAACCCTTGCCTGAAGGCAAAATCTTTGACATTAACGCTTACAGTTTAAGCACAGCAGTCATTGAGAGCGGCGCAAAACCAGTCTTCTTCGGAGTAGCTCCCGACGATAAAGCATCTTTAAGCAAAACTTTGGCAACTGCTTTGTCTTCGGCGGATGTTGTTATTACTTCAGGGGGCGTTTCCGTTGGTCCCCGAGATTATACGCCTCAAATTGTTGATTCTTTGGGCAAACCTGGCGTTGTTGTTTACGGTCTCGCGGTTAAACCTGGAAAACCCACAACGGTGGCTTTTGCACAGGGCAAACCAGTATTTTCGCTTCCTGGCAATCCAACAGCGGCTTTGTTGATGTTTTACCTGTTGGTGCGGCCTGTTATTTTGCGTCTTTGCGGTAGAACCCCCAGTGATATGCGTTCGATTAGAGCGTTTGCTGGCACAAAACTGTTTTCTGCAAAAGGCCGACGAACCTTTGTTATGGTGCGTTTGGTGTTGGATGTTGAAAAATGCCGTTTAGTTGTTGAACCCGTTGCTGGCGCGTCTGGAGCAATTACAACCTTAACTGGCGCTGACGGGTTTGTTGAGGTTCCCGAGAATCAGCAGTACATCAATAAAGATGAAGAAGTAAGTGTTAAACTGTTTAAGTCAGTTTAAAGGCTGCTGCTTTTGCGCCAAATTGTAAGGCACAATGTTGAGACAACATCCAGTACGGCGTAAACTGCTAAAACCGCAGTTACTGCCCAGTTTCCTGAGCCTAACGCGAAAATGTTCCAAAGAGCAAACGCCATAACCGTGATGAACTGCACTGCCACAAACCATGTTATCCAACCGTTTTTAATTAGCACAATGGCGCCTGTGATTAAACTAAAGAGACCTATTAACGCTAAATGTGGCGCAAAGCTTGAGAAAGGTAACAGTGCTAACAAGAGTATGCCTGAAATAATGTAGAACACGGTTGAAAGTTGTTCTGGTCGGTTTAAACTTTTAAATTCGGCTGTAATCGGCACATTAGTTCGCCTTGCTAATCAACCACACTGGCTAAATTAATAAATTTAATCCCAAATCCACACTCCATTTGCATATTTCTCGGTCAAAATCATCTCGAAATACTTGTCAACTTAAGGAGTCACAGGTTTCTAACAATCAGTTTTTCTTATTTTGAGGTTAAATTTTAAACCTTTGAAAACAAATATGCTTGTTTGGTGGTGAAACGTTTTTGTCTGAACGGCAGGAACTAATAATCTATACTATTGGGCACTCAACACACACAATTGAAGAGTTTGTTGAAATGCTAAACGCTTACAACATTAACCTTCTCATAGATGTACGAACCGTACCGCGCAGTCGACATAACCCACAATTTAACAAGGAAAACCTGCCAAACACCCTAAAAACCCACGGCATAAAATACCTGCCAATGCCTGACATTGGGGGATTGCGCCACCCAAAAAAGGATTCCATCAACCTTGCCTTGGAAAACAGCGGTTTTCGTGGTTACGCTGATTACATGCAAACCAAAGAGTTCACAGAAAACCTGCTAAAACTTGTCGTTTTAGCTAAAGAGAATTGTTTGGCAGTAATGTGTGCGGAGGCTTTGCCTTGGCGTTGTCATCGAAGTTTAATTAGTGATGCTCTTGTGGCTAGGCACGTTAGGGTTTTGCATATAATCAGCAAAAATGACACGTTGGTGCATCAGCTTAATGAGTTGGCACATGTAGAAGGCACAAAAATCACTTATCCACTGCTTAATCCCAAGGAATCCTCGCAGAGGACGCTTGGAGACTTCGGAACCGCATAGCCTTTCAACATGTTAATGGTGCAGAAAACGGTCAATAGGACCTACCCCCCTTAGGTTTCTGCAATGAGTTTCTAATAGCATCCAAATAGGCGGCTAATAGGTTGGTTTCAACCTAATGTTTGGTTCCAGTAATACACGTTTTGATAGCCTGCGTCTGTAACTGGATACTTTGGGTCTTCGTAAACAATGTCTAAACTTGCTCCATACTGTGCCAGCAACGTATCCATCGCGTTCGCCACCAAGGGCGCTTTATCGTCAGGTGTGTAGAAACCCCAAATGTTATCCGTTTGATGCCGTATTCCCCACCCATAATTGCGTGGCAAAACAAGCACCGCCTCTGGTTTGCTGTAGTCTTCAAACTTTTTGGTTGTTATGTCATTCCAAAAGTTTCTTAGCGCTATGAAATGTTCTGCTTTCATCACGCCGTAACTGCTAAGAATGGGGTAATTGAAGATGATGATGTAGTCTGCTCCTGCCTTGTAGGATTCAAGCATTTGTTCATAAATTTCATCTCCCGTATCAAGGTAGGGTGGTTGGTCATACTTCCAGGTGACTATTGTGCCCCATGTTTTATTCTGTAGTCTTGCGGCGCCTTTAACTAGGCTGATTTGTTGCGTTGCACTGCTGTTCCAACCTAATTCAGCAAATATTGTGTCGTAGCCGCCTAGATAGTCAAACCAGTGCAGGCAATAATCTGCAGTAAACAGGTTCAAACTTGTGTTTTTTAGTAGTGCCAATCCTGGGTCGTCACGGATGACTCCTTGAATGAAAAGTTCAGCTTCGCCGTAGTAGTTTGTGGGTTGGGTGCCGTTTATTTTTTGGGCTTCCATTTTTGAAAAGATTTCATCAAGCAACTGCGCGGTTGGGTGGTCTATGAGGTTTAGGCTGGCGTTGTAACGGTTAAACCAGTCTGTCCAGTTGCCGTCAAGCTGAATTCCTGCTGGTTCATCATTGTAGTATATTCCAAGAAACTTGTCACCCCAACGCTGTTGCCAACTATCTGTAACGTTGTTTATGGGTCTTGTTTTCCAAAACCAGCTGTCCGTGTATATGGTTCCTAGATTAATAATGACTTTTAAGCCCTGTGAGACAGCGTAGTCGCAGATTTCTTCGATTTGGGTTCGGTTTTGGCTGATTAAGCCGCCGCCTGAATCTAAAACAAACAGGTTTGTGTAGTCTTTTGTGCGGTAGATAAGCAGTTTAGCTTCTGCAGTTGTGTTTCCGCAGAAAGCGATGCCAACGTTAACGTTTGGGTCTGCTTTGGCTTCTGCTTCAAAAGGGTACATTTGGTAAACTGTAAAGGTTGAAATCAGCATTACCGCTACAAGAACTGCTGGCGCCAGATACTCATTTACCTTTTTAGTTAACCTCATTCTATTGTACCTTTCATGAAATCCTTAACAGCCCCTGCTTATGTTATTTGTGATAAAACCTTTAGTTCCTATAGTTTTTACTTTTTATCAGAAAAGCTAAATATTCTTGAAAAGTAAACGCATGAAGATAATTCCATTCAATGAGGCGTCTAATTGAAACTTAAACTTGCATCATTAACATTACTTGGTCTATTGCTGGTTTTAACAATTTTAACCTGCACTGCAAACGTTCAAGCCCAAAATGACAGTTACATAACAATCAAACCTGCCAACGCTGGCGCACCTTTTTACGCTTCAGTTGGAAATAACTGGACGATTTCTTTCTCTGCAGACTGGAACTATGGTAGCCAAACTGGTCAACCAGTACAAAACGCGGAAGTCACTATTGACGTAAAAAGCGGAAATGTTTTGCTTGAAACTTTAAAGTTTAACACGACAGATGGCGTTTTCGCGTTTAACTATTCAAGCACAAACGCTGACATTTTGACTTTTACCCCAACCAGTTTAACAACTCAAGACCAGCAAAAATACACTGCAGACGCAATTGATGGCGTTTACGGTTTAAACGTGGAGTCCACTGTTGTCTGGTGGGACACATTTCAGGTTTCATTGGTAAGTTTTAACACGGACAGTTTAGGAAAAACAGTTGCCACCGTAAATGTAACCTACAAGTTGCTTCCAGAAGAAGGCTTAACGCTTAGCAATCAAACCTTTCTGCCAAAAATCATTCACAACGCAAATGTAACAATCAACGGCGTAACCGCAACCGAAACTTCACCGGGCATTTTTACTGCTGAAAGTTCCGCTTGGATGAACGATGCTTACGTTAACGTTAAAGTTTTTCAAGACGACTGGAAAACAACCAGTACCGCTTTCAGTTTTGCCCATAACGCTAACCAGCAGGTTTGGATGTACGGTTTAGCCTTTATTTCAGTAGCGATTTTTGTAGCTTTTGGCTTACATTATGCTGTGTACCGTAAAGCAAACAATTCTGCTAAACATTCAAACAAGCTTTTCTTCGGTTTCATCTTGTTGATGGTTACTTCTGTTTTAAGTTTGTATTGGGGTTTAATTGCCGTTGAAGGAACCATGCACACGTTTGATTGGTCCATGTTTGCGTTGGCTTGCATGTTTTCTTTTATCTTTGGAATTATGGGAAGTATACTAATCTTGAGTAAAAAGTTGCAGCCTTTAGCAATTTTTGCGCCTGTTATACCTTTATTGATTAACACGGTTATCGTAAAATCTGCTTTGGATGGTTATCAACTTGCAAATCCTTGGCTAATGCTGCTAATATCAACACTCATATCTGCAGTATGCATAATCTTTGTTTCAGGCAGCGACAAAGCCTTCAAAAAACCTCGCCAAACCGCATAGAAACAAGCAAAAACAGTAACACACTGCTTATTACTTGCTTGTTATTTACATTTTAAGTAGAAGTGACGTTTTATGAGCAAAACAAATGACAATTTAAAAGTCGCCTTCGCAGGCGAATCTCAAGCAAACCGCAAATACCTTGCTTTTGCTAAAAAAGCCGACGAAGAAGGTTTTCCACAAATCGCTAAACTTTTCCGTGCAGCAGCAGAAGCAGAAACCGTTCATGCACACGCCCACCTGCGAGTTCTTGATGGCGTAAAATCCACAGCTGAAAACCTAAACGAAGCATTAAACGGAGAAACATACGAATTCACAAAAATGTACCCAGAATTTATCGAAGCAGCAAAAACTGAAAACAACAAAGCAGCCCTAATCAGCTTCAACTACGCAAACAAAGTTGAACAAGTACACGCTGACCTTTATAAGAAAGCAATCGAAAGCATCAACAACAAACAAGACTTGCCAAAAACAGACATTTATCTTTGCCCAGTCTGCGGCGACGTGTTCGTAGGCGAAATACCAGATAGATGCCCAGTTTGTGGTTTAGTTAAAGAAAAATTCGTAAAAATAGCCTAAACCTATTCTTTATTTTTTATTTTTTAAAACGGTTTTTTAGATAAAAAAAGTTAACCACAGCGAATACTTGCACATGGTTATAAGTTTAAAACAGAAAAATTTTTGGATTTTATTTTCTCTTACGAACATTATGGCGTAAAGCGATAGCGATAGTTATGCTCGTGATAAGAAGCAGAATAGTGGTGATGGCTGCAAGCGTTATTATATCTAAAGAATTATCGTTCGCAGATGACGCGGAATCGTCAGAGGGCACATCTGTTGAAGTTGTGGAGTAACTTCCATCTAGATAACCAAATGTTCCTGCAGAATATATTTCGCCTGTATCGCCTAAAACACCAACTTGGATACCTTCAATATTTGCAATGGTTTCGTTGAAATAGAAGTGAAAACGCCAAAATGGATACAACGTCAACGGGTCCAACGATAGTCTGCTGGTCAGGTCAGCGTCCGAACTGTAGCAAGGCAACATGTTAAATGTAAAGCTGTACGGAGCGTTTGAAAGGTCATGGTTTTCGATTGTTATGTTTTCTCCCTTGGAATTGGCTATGTGTAAGGGAACTTTTTGTGCTGCAGCTAAGGCTATCTTTTTTGCTTGTTCCTCAGAAAGAGTGTTAGGGCCAGCTACCTTGAAGATACGCCACGTGTCTTGAAAAGACACTAAGTCAAAGTTGTTAAAAGTCAGTTCTACTCTTTTAGGGGTCATTATTGTACCGTAATCAAAGTATATCCACTGAAGTTTAGTTGTATTTCCATCTTTTGATGCTTGAAAGTTTATGTTGCCCACAGTAATGTTAACGGCGGTCAATTCATTATCGGCAGTACTTAGAACGTTTCTCATTGAAGTAAGAAATGAAACATCAACCGAGGCTGCTTGTGATAGAACTTCTGCATATCTGCCTAAGAGAAGGTCTGCCTGATTTTTTAAATCAGTCTCTGGTGAATTTACGTATGAAAAGACAGAAGCATTGCCCGCAGGGTCAAGATTTACAACTGCCAGCTGCCCATTATAAAATGTACTAAGGACGCCTATTTGGGCAGTATCAGTTTTTAAGTAATACTTTGCTGGTTCCAGATTTAAATCGCCTGTTTGGTAGGGAACAGGTGGGATGCTGGTCGAAGTGTTGGCTGTAATGGAATATTTAGTTAAATCAAGCCCAAGTACATCAGATAAGATACTCTTTGTTTGATTATCAAGATTGTCATATTGAGCGGAATCTGATAAGGCAACAGTATTAACGTTAATTGTCAACGTAGCAGACAAAGTAAGAATCAACACAGCTATTAGATATACTAATTTAGACTTCATTTTTCTTATAGTATAGCTGGTCAATACTTTCATTGCCCCTTCGCACGCGCATTGCTACTGGACAATTAATTAAAAATTAAAGACTTAAAAATTATATTAAAAAAGAAAAAATGTTTAGGCTTTGAGTTTTTGAGCGAACTGTTGCCCAAATTCAAAGCATTTCTTTAGGTCTGCTTCGTCTGGAACCCATTTTATTTGAAGTGTTGGTTCGTATGTTTCAAAGCCTGCCTTCTTTGTCATTTCAACCATGTTGCGTACTGCGCCTCCGCCCCAACCGTAGGAGCCAAAGAAACCCCAAAGCTTGCCTTTAGGTTTAAGCCCCGTAATGTAAGTCAAAAAGGAGCCTATAGTTGGGAACATTCCATTATTAAGCGTCGGTGAACCTACCAGAACAGCTTTTGACTCCAAAATCTCCGTTACTGCTTCAGTATTGTTTGATGACCGCAGTTTTAGAACGCGAGGTTCAATACCTTCACTGCAAATACCGTCAGCTATTGCACGTGCCATTTTATCAGTGCTTTCCCACATGGTATCAAAAACTATTGCAACTTTATTTTTGACTGCCGCTCCGCTACTCCAGTCCAAATAGGCTTGGATTATTTGCATTGGGTTTTTGCGCCAAATGATTCCGTGGCTTGGACCGATAATGTCAATCTGTATACCCATGTCGATAATTTCTTGTATCTTTTTGGTGATTAGCGGTGCAAACAGCATGAGAATGTTGGCGTAGTATGTGGTTGCTTCTTCCATTAGGATATGGTTGTCTACTTCATCGTCAAAACGGTAAGAACTGGCAAGGTGTTGACCAAAAGCGTCGTTTGGCAGAAGAATCTTGTCTTCTTCAATGTAGGTGAACATGCTGTCTGGCCAGTGCAGCATTGGTGCCTCAAGGAACTTGAGTGTTTTTTTGCCCAGTTTAAGTTCGTCGCCCGACTTGACGGTTTCTATTCTGTCAAATTCGTGACCGTAATGTTTGATTAATTCTTCTTTGCCGCGTTCTGTGGAGAAAATTCTCGCATTTTTAGCCAGCCTTGCAATAATTGGAAGTGAACTTGAATGATCCATTTCAACATGGTTAACTACAATGTAGTCCAGTTTTTCAAGGTCCAAAATTTCTGAAACATTATTTACTAACTCGCCTGCAAAGGGCGCTTTAACAGTGTCAACCAGTGCTGTTTTCTCGTCCTTTACAAGGTAAGCATTGTAGCTTGTTCCTCTTTTTGTGACGTAGCCGTGAAAATCTCGAAGATTCCAATCAACTACTCCAACCCAAAATACTCCGTCTTTTAGTGTGGTCTTAGCCATAAAAATTCGCCTTTACTAATTTAGTGAATAGCACTTCTGCTTTTCAAGTTTTACGGTGCCGCTTCAACGATTACATGGAGTACCCCATAGACATCCCCATCTCGGATACTTCGCTGGCTTGGCTTTCAGAGATGCTTTGCGGCGTTTTTACGTCATATTTTCTTAGGGTCTGACTGTTAACTGCAACAATAACGGTGCTTAACGACATTAACAATGCACCCACTGCAGGAGGCAAAAGTATTCCATACCCATAAAGCACGCCAGCAGCAAGCGGTAACGCCACAATATTGTAGCCTGCCGCCCACCAAAGATTCTGCACCATCTTACTATACGTCCTCTTAGACAACTCTTGAACTTTCAAAACTGCTTGCGGGTCATTTTTAACAAGAACTATATCCGCACTTTCCACCGCAACATCAGTGCCAGCCCCTATAGCTAAACCAACATCCGCTGTAACCAACGCTGGCGCATCATTAATACCGTCACCAACCATCGCCACTTTAAACCCATTACTCTGCAACTCCCTAATGCGCTCTGCTTTTTGATCAGGCAAAACCTGAGCAAAATACGCATCAATCCCCAACTCCTCAGCAACCGCTTGTGCAACCTCTTGAGCGTCACCAGTTAACATGTACACTTTAACACCTTGCTTTCTCAGTTTTGTAACTGCCTCTTTGGATTCTGGGCGAATTTTATCAGACAAAACAAATGCTCCAGCTACCTTACCGTTAATTACTGTAAAAACAACAGTGTTACCCTGACTCTCTAAATGTGTAAAGTAATCCTCTGGCATCTTCAGGTGCAGATCTTCAAGAAGGCTTGGGCTGCCAACATAAACCTCGTCGCCGCTGACTTTCCCGTATGCACCTTTTCCAGGTAAAGCCTTGAACTCTTCTGTTTTCAAAACCTGCACACCGATCTTTTTTGTATAGTTTACGATAGCTTGGGCAATGATGTGTTCAGAGTTCTGTTCTACGCTTGCCGTTATAGCTAAAAGCTTCTCTTCAGAAATGTAAGCTGTGACTTTGTTTACGCTGAATTTGCCTTCAGTTAAGGTTCCAGTTTTGTCAAAAACAACCAGGTTCACGTTTCTTATTTGTTCAAACGCTTTTCGGTCGCGGATTAGAATGCCGTTTTTTGCAGTAATAGAAGTTGATAGGGCAACAACCAACGGAATAGCTAAACCCAACGCGTGAGGACACGCAATCACCAAAACAGTCACCGAACGCTCCAACGCCATACCAGCACTAAAAAAATAGTTCCACACCACAAAAGTCACAACCCCAACAGTTACAGCAGTGTAAAAAAGCAATGCCGCAGCCCGATTAGCCAAATCCTGAGTTCGCGACCTACTCATCTGAGCATTCTTAACCAGTTTAACAACCTGCGCCAAATACGTGTCTTCACCAATCTTTTCTATTCGAACCTTAAGGCTGCCTTCACCGTTTATGCTGCCTCCGATAACTTTGCTATCCATCTGCTTCTGAACTGGCTTAGATTCCCCAGTTAATAGGGCTTCATTAACTGCAGACTTTCCCTCGGTTACGGTTCCGTCTGAAGGAATTTTTTCGCCGGGACGCACCAAAACCAAATCATCCGCTTTTAGTTGGGCAACTGGAACCTCAACAGTCTGATTGCCACGTATCACGTGAGCGTTTGTAGGCATTACCTTGACAAGTTCTTCAAGGGCACGTGAAGCACCCAAGACACTTCTCATTTCAATCCAGTGCCCAAAAAGCATGACATCAATCAAGGTTGCAAGTTCCCAGAAAAAATCTGTTCCTGTGAGCACAAACACGGTTGCTGCAGAATAAAAAAAGGAAACCGAAATAGCTGTTGCAATCAGCGTCATCATTCCCGGTTGCCGACTGCGAAGCTCGCTAATGGTGCCCTGCAGAAATGGCCAACCGCCATAAACGTAAATGACTGCAGATAGGACAAGCAGAACCAAGTTTTGGTAAGGAATCTGTAACCAAGTTAAACCCAGCCAAGCCTGAATTGTTGACGAGAAAAGCAAAATGGGTACTGTTAAAATGAGGCAAACATAAAGCCTGCGCTTAAACATTTGCAGGTGATTTTTGTGGTGTCCCATAACAACACCGTGGAGAATTCAAAAAAATTTTGAAAAAATAGTTTAGAGGTTTAGCCGCCGCCTGGTGCGCCATGGAATGGGACGTCTTCCCAGAGCATCTTCCACCAGTCGTCTTCCGTGATGGTTTCGCCGTGAACAATAGTTTCAAGAACTCCCTTTAACAGGGCATGATGTCTTTTTTCGTCAGCTAAAATGGCGTTCAAAAGTAGCTTTACCTTCTTGTTTTCTACGGTTGGAAGTACAATCTCGATTTTTTCAATTAACTCAGCTTCTATTTGGATATGCTTTTCAACCAAGGCCCTATGCTTATCTAGGTCTTCTTGTGTTAACGCCGTTGAAGTTTCTGTAAGCAGCGTATAGGCGGATTCATACATGTCCGCGTGCTTCTCTGAGTCAAGCGAGATGCCCTTCAAAACTCCCTTTACCGGAGGATTCTTCATGTCCACCAAAGCTTTCTCTAAGGAGTCAACAATCTGTTTTTCAACTTTAATCTGTTTTTGAATAAAAACTAAAAGATTATCTTTCTCAGTCAAAAATTATCACTACAAACTAAATGTTATGTTCATGGTTAAGTCTTTCGGAATTACAAAAAAACCGACAACCCAGCCAAATTTTTCTTAACACACAAAAACCTATTTGACTAAGCTAAAAAAGATCAACTACTTGCTTTTATTCTTAGCAGCGCTTTTGCTTCCTTTACTTTCTCCCCCTTTCTTTCCGATTTCTTTAAAATATTCTGAACCCCTCTTAGCAACCTTTTCGCCGCCTTTTCTGCCGATTTCACGATAAAACTCTGAACCTCTTTCTTTGGCAACTTTTTGTCCACCTTTTCTTCCAGCTTCTTCTCTGGTCATCTTGTCTTCTTTTCTTTTTTCAACATTTGCAGTCAATTATCTTTTCACCTCCAGCGCACGAAAAATGGGTATTCAACAAGAGATGGAAAAAACTTGAAATAGGAACTGAAAAAAATTTGGTTATTCTATTTTACCTATTTCTTTTGTAATGTCTATCGGTGAAGTGTACGTTTTATCAGGTAGCTTGGAAATTAAATCCATAACGTCGCTTGGTGCACCTTTTCCCTGCGCATTATTAACCAGTTTATCTTTAGCTGCAGGGTAATGTATACCTCCTAGATACCGTTCCACAATTGCTGGGCTAACATGACCTGACTTTCCGCTTTTATTTGTATACTGCCGCCTTGAACCTCTACCTTGACCAATTCCTTTGCGCCTTGTAGTTGCTTCCTCTTGACTACTCGTAACCATTTCACCTCCAAAAAACTATTAATTTTCAGGCGAAAAAATAAACTCAAAAATAAATTTCAGGGGCTTGTTTATTCTTCTTCGAATTCTTTTCCTTCTTCAATGAGTTTTTTAACTTTTTGTCCGCCTTTGTGTCCTATGTCACTGTAGAATTCTTTGCCATGAGTCTCAGATGTTTTTTCTCCACCCAAACGGCCTGCATCTTGAACAGACATTATTCCCTTCTTTTTCTCCGGCAAAACTTTTCACCTCCAAACAAGAAATTAAAAATTTGCAGACAACAAACCTCTGCTTATTTGTTTTCTTGTTCTTTTCCTTCTTGAATTAACCTGCGAACTTTTTGTCCACCTTTATGACCTATTTCCTCATAGAATTCGCGCCCATGAGTCTCAGCAGTTTTCCTCCCACCTTTTTGACCACCTTTACGTCCAGCTTCTGCAACACTCATCTGTCCCTTCTTTTTTTCGGCCAAAGTTAAATTTCACCTCCATTTAACGTGACCCTGAAGAATCGTTGTCCTAAAGATGGATTGTTAAAATTTTTCTAAAAAATTGCTTACTCGTTTTCGTACTGTTTTCCTTCTTGAATGAGTTTGCGTACACGTTGTCCGCCTCTGTGTCCTGCTTCTTCTAGGCTTGTTTTGCCTTTAGCTTCTGGGCTTCCTTCATGTTGTAATGCTCGTCTGGAACCGCCTTTGCTTCCGATTTCACTGTAAAATTCTTCGCCGTGTGTTTCTGAGGTTCTTAATCCGCCTTTCCTGCCTGCTTCTGCAACACTCATTTTTCCTTTTTTGGATTCTTCATCCATTGGCATGCGTTTCACCTCCATTGGGCATGTTTAAAATCCAAGGTTGCTTTCTCAAGTTTCTAGCCTGAACCACTGCTATTAAACGTATGTGGCTGTCGCAACACAGCTACACAGGCTTCTTGTTGTGTTTATTTTCAAAAAAATTGTCAAATAATCGAGATAAATTATTAAAAATACGGAAAAAACCAGCTTTTAACATGAAATTTACAAAAAATAGTTACCTTTCTTCTTCACGCTGTTTGCCTTCCTGAATCAGCCTTTTAACTTTTTGTCCACCTTTGTGTCCGGCTTCTTCCACAGTCATTTCTCCTTTACCGCTCGCCGCTTTTCTTTTGGACATGTCTTTCACCTCCAACAGAAAATATTAATAACAAAACTGGAAACTGACCCCCTTATCAACCCTTTATACTTCCTCTTCATACTCCTTTCCCTCCTGAATCAGCTTACGTACTCTTTGACCACCCTTAGGGCCACCGATTTTTCCACCTTTTCGACCGATTTCACTGTAAAATTCTTCCCCATGAGTCGCCGCAGTTCGCAATCCACCTCTTCTGCCTGCCTCCTCAACGCTCATTTTTCCTTTTTTCTCATCTGACAAAAATGTTCACCTCCTGCAAAACGTTAACCAAAAATTCTTAAAAAAATAGTTAAAATCGTTTGATCCTTAGGCTCCTTCTCGTTGTTTGCCTTCCTGAATTAATCTTTTAACCTTTTGTCCGCCTCTGTGTCCTGCTTCTTCTAGGCTTGTTTTGCCTTTAGCTTCTGGGCTTCCTTCATGCTGTTTTGCTCTTTCCGAACCGCCTTTGCTTCCAATCTCACTATAAAATTCTGGTCCACGTTCTGCAGCAACCTTTTCGCCGCCCTTACGACCTATTTGTTCATAAAATTCTCGACCATGAGTTTCAGCGGTTTTTTCTCCGCCACGTCGTCCTGCTTCAGCGACAGTCATTTTACCCTTTTTCTTTTCCTCTTGAGAACGCATACTCAAAAACATGTCACCTCCGTTAAGGCACTTTAAAAGTCGACATGTTAGTTAAGCCGAAAGACCGCTCATAAACATATGTGGTTGTTACATAACAGCAACATGCCCATCTAGCACTGAGAATGCGGTAAAAACCTCAAAAAAGGTAAATGTTTAGCTCCCAAAAACAAAAACATGTTATGCACCCATTTTTAGGCTAATTTAAATATTCCAAAACTGTCAAAATTAACCCATAAAGGGTAACCATGAAAATTCTCTTAATCAATCCACCGCAAACATTCTATTTAGGTTCAGAGCCACCCGCAGGCAGCCTACCGTTAGGTTTGATGTATCTTGCAGCTGTTCTTGACAAAACCGGTTACAAAGTTGAGATTTTAGATGCTTTCATGGCTGATTTTGAGCCTCAAAGAACTGGTGAAGTCGTAACCGTTGGTATGCCGTTTAACCAAATTGAAACAGAAATACACAAAAGAAACCCTGACGTCGTTGGAGTTTCCGGCCCTTTCACTAGCCAAATCAATAACACCCTAAAAGTAGTTGAACTTGCAAAAAAATTCAACCCAAACATTCTTACAGTTGTTGGCGGTCCACACGTCTCAACAGTGCCTAAAGAGTTTTTAGAAGAGGCCAAAAACGTTGACATAGCGGTTACCGGCGAAGGTGAATACGCCCTTCTTGAAATCGTGCAATATTTAGAGGGCAAAAAATCGTTAACCGAAATTTTAGGCATTGCTTACCGACAAAACGGCGTCGTAACAGTTAACGATAGACGACCTTTCTTGGAAAACCTTGACGAGTTACCCTATCCAGCGTATCACCTTGTTGATATGGAGTTTTATCTAAGTAACAAAAAAATTGGTTACCGCAGCTTCGAAAACCGTGCCATACCCATGGTTACCAGCCGTGGTTGCCCGTTTAACTGTTGCTTCTGCGCCGTTCACTTGCACATGGGCAAAGGATTCCGGTCGCACTCAGCTGAATACGTCTTAAACCATATACAATACGTCGTCGACACCTTTGGTGTAAAGAACATCTTTTTTGAAGACGACAACCTAACCTTGGACCTAAAACGTTTCGAAGCCATCTGCGACGGCATTATTTCACGCAAAATCAAAATACGCTGGGAAACCCCTAACGGCATACGCGCAGACCGCCTGAACATGGAGTTACTTAAAAAAATGAAGCAATCTGGCGCAGTCAGTGTTTTTGTAGGCGTAGAGTCAGGAGACCAAGAAATTCTTGACAAAGTCGTCTGCAAAAGTCTCGACCTTAACCGTGTGGTTGAATTTGCCAAAAACGCTAAACAAATCGGCCTAAAAACTGGCGCTTTCTATATTATCGGTTTTCCAGGTGAAAAGAAAGAAAACATGCAACGCACCGTCGATTTTGCACTTATGCTTAAGCGGGATTATGATGTTGGTATGCATCTTTTCACGGCGACTCCCTCGTATGGAACAAGGTTGTTTGAGCAATGCAAAAATAAAGGTTACCTTGAAGGGGATTTGTCATGGAACTCTTTTGGGTCTGCAGCAAGGCTACCTCAAGGGCACTCTTTAATTTCAACTGAAGACTTTACGTCTAAGGAAGTTAAAGAAATTGCAGAACAAGCTCTTAAAGAGTACAAACGGTTATCTTTAGTTAACAACATAAAAAACCCTAAAAAAGCCTTAAGCACAATTTACCATCAACCGCAATTACTTGGTAAATATGTAAAGAATTTGCTCTCTTAAGGCGATGTTAATGGGTGAACGTTTTGTGCAAAGCTTGCGGCAAGAGCGTCTGTGTTTGATGTGCCCACAATTAGGTATTCTCCACTATTTAGCTTGATAATCAGGTCAGTTGAGTTTATTGATGCAATATATGCTTTAGCGCCGTTGCCGAGCTTATACAATCCAATGTTTGTATCACCCGCATTGGCTCCCTGTTGCTTATCGAGGGTAAACTCTCCAGAACCAACTTGTCCGACAAATGCTGAGTCTATTTGGTTTGACGTAACATTCATGTTTCCGCTTAGAAAAGGAATGCTTGAATTGGGTGAAAAACCTGCGAACTGCACGTCTACGTATCCTGTGCCTATAGTCACCGTTGAGGAAGTGTTAAACGCAGTAAAGAAAGCTGCCAACGGCAACGCGATTAATGTTATACCGCAGATGATGAACCCGTATTTGTTGTCAAAGTGTCTGCTTGAAAGCGAAAAAGACGGTATAGCTTTAATTATCCGGTCTGAAAAGCTGAGTACAACTAAAACGACACCTGCAATAATCAGGGCTGCTAAAACCGTAATCACTGCAGGTTCCGCCGGTGGCTGTATAGGGAATTGTTCAATTGACACTTAAACCCATCCAAATGTATCCTTTTCATTAGTCAGTAAATC
The DNA here is from genome assembly GCA_050108115.1 of Bathyarchaeia archaeon. GTDB lineage: Archaea > Thermoproteota > Bathyarchaeia > Bathyarchaeales > Bathycorpusculaceae > Bathycorpusculum. The sequence continues at coordinate 2,102,274 of JBNIDP010000001.1, forward strand.
AATTTAACTATAATCATACAAACAGTTCAACGAAATTAATCTTGCGACTGGGCTTCTTTCTTGTTGCCGTTAACCATCAGCACCAGCCCTAAGAAAACAAAAACCAACGCCCACAAATTCACATTATGCGGCGGACCAATCATCTCATACCAAACGTTCGGGTGCGGCGCGTAACCTCCAGTGAGATAGAAGTAAAGCAGGTTAAAGATGAAGTAGCATCCAAACAGGAACATGACCAAGCCTATGCCTCTTCTGTTCAGGCGGGTTGGCAACGTTTTTGAGGTTGGATACGTGAGCTTCAAAGCTGCCAAGGCTAAGAACAGAAGCCCAAAAACTGTCAACCCAAAACTCAACAAATTCAACGGCTCTAACAAAAACGTCCACCCGTACTGGCCCAAGGCTCGGCTAAACGGAACCATGTTACCCAGCCAAGCCATCGAATAACCAAACCAGAACACAACCAAAACATACGCAACAGCGGTCAGTGAACTCCATTTCCTGATTTCATATGTTGAAACGTCGCCTACCACTTTACATCTGAGTTTAAGCAAACAGGCGGGCATAATCGTTACCATAGCAAGCGACGGCAAAGCAGCAACAAAAAGCAAAATCAGGGCGGGTGTATGGTCAAAATAGAAAACAGAGCCATCTGTGAAATAATAGGCAAAGGCTGTTAAGGTGGACGGAATGAGTGATAGAAAGTAAATGGCTTCCAAAAGCAAGGCGTTGCCGACGGCTTTTTTGATTTTAGGCATAGTGGCTTCTTTTTTGGTTACATACAGGGCTGCCGCGTAAAATGCAAAAAAACCTCCAAACGCTCGAACTACAAGACCAACGGTTCCAGCTATGCCCTCACTGGAGTAATACAGCGTCAGCCACCAAAACGGTCCCTGCGACAGTTTGTCGTAGACGTAGGTGTTTGTGAGGTAGCTTAGGCTGCCGATTACTCCTTGAATTGCCCAGTACACTGCTAAACCAAAAAAGACCGTAACTGAAATTAAAACCGCCCAAGAAACTGTTCTATTCACGTTGGTCACCAAAAGTTAGTGGATTATTCTGGCTTTTAGTTCTATTCAAGGAACAAATGTTCCAAAAGTGAAGCAGGTTGGCGGGCCCGCTGGGATTCACGCGCATATGCGCACTTTTATACCGAAGCCGATTGCCGAATAAGCTGCTTTAGCTGTTCGCCAAGAACCTGTAACTGGTGGTTTTCTAGGTCTGCTTGGGTTCTGTAGGTTGTTGCTCCATCAGCTAGTGCGTCTTTTGTTAGAAGCTGTTCTGGGTTCATGCCCCATGCGCGTATGATTTCTTTTAGCGCCTCGACTTTGCTTACTTGAGTCTTCGGTTTTATCGAGAGTCCTGCTGACGCGTAGATGTTGCGGAGCTTGTCTATTCCGATGCTTTGGATGTCGTGATATGTGTCTACGGTGTGCCCCATCATGTAATCGACGTAGTCTGGCTGGACGCCTAAGGCGAGAAGCTGGGTTTTGAAGTATTTACGGAGGCTGTGGACTCGCAGGTCGTACATGCGTCCGTTGCGTTGTTTGATTAGGCCTGCTTGGACATACAGCTCGTGGATTCGTCTGCGAATTTGCTTAGAGCTTACGGGTCTTATCTTGTAGCAAGATTCATCCCTGATCAATGGCGAGTTGTCGGTTAACGTTTCTGGTGGTCTTCTTCTTTTGTCTACTGAACCGTGCTTACGCTCCTCTAGATACAGCTTAAGGTAGATAGCGGCTTCTGCACCTATGAAGGTGTCATAGTCGTGGTATTTGCCCTTGGTGATGTCGGCTTCTATATGGATGTGTATGGGCATGCGGTTGTTTTCTACATCATCCTTTACGTGACGGTATCGCAGTTTGCTAAGGGTGTCTTCTCGGAAGGCGCCAAGTGCTAGCATGGAGATTAGAACTTTCTCCCGTAGGTCAGCTATGTCTAGGAGCTTAGCGAGTTCTTCTGGTTTAGGTGCTCTGTCCTTGTAAATAACTCTGCGACTTAGAGGTTCTGAGAGATCGATTTTGATGCTGTTTGTTCGATAGAAGGTTCGGACGTGTTTGGCGCAGCTGTTAACTCTGCCAGGCGATAGGCCTTCGTCTTGCAGTTGGGCTATGTATTCGTCGAGGTAGCCTTGGTGGTTTAGGACTCTTTGTGGATCGGGGATGTTTCCGACTGGTTTTATGTCTTGGATTATGAGGTCAGGGCTATAGCCCAGCCAGATTGAGTATTTGTGGACGGTTGCAGTATAGACGTAGCAGCTTGTTAGTGAGCCTGAGCAGTGGCGCAGGAAATGACGTGCCATCTTAAGTAGGCTCTGGTTGTCGAAGACGAAGGGGATTAGGGCTGGGCGTTCGCTTAGGAAAGCGCTTAAGATATAGCTGATTAAGCCTTTTTCTTTGGCTGCTAAGACTTTGCTGAGGTTTAAGGTGACTGGTTGTTTTAGGGGCCATCCTCTTAGGCTGTGGTCGATGGTTATGGTGTCGTTTTGGATTTGGATTGGCAGGTTTAGAGATTTGAGTTCTTCGAGGCTTAGTTGGCGGGTTCGGATGATCGGCTGGCTTAACGTTGTGGTGGCTTCGGTCATGTTTCCGTCGCTCCTTTTTTTGGACGGCGAGTTTTTCGCTCCTTTGGCTGGAACGCGAACTCATCCTTAACTATAGGCTCAGGAGAATTTAAGACCCGTTCAACGGTTCCATGTGAAGTCCTTGCTGTTACGCTTAGTTTTTCCAGCGTGATTATGTCTGATTTTAGCAAGACCAATCCTGAAGCTTTAGAGTCGCCACCATGCAAGGTAGGTGGGGCGGCGTCCCTATCCCAACAGATCGTTAAGTACCGGTCACACTCGTAAACCAGCCAGCCCACAGCCTCTCTAATCTGCGGCTGCATGGCTAGAGCCGAGACTCGATTGTAGAGCACGTGGTCAACATACCGAACGATAACAAGCTCTTGGCTAGCCATTGTTACTCAATCTCTCCGAAAGCTTCAAGCCACATGGACCGCAAAGGAAACCCCAAGAATCGTCGAACAGCGTAACTTGCCAATCAGGACGCCCTTTGGTGCCACAGCACACGCAGGTTTCAATGCCAAAATCCATCGTTAGCCTGTACACACTCTTAGTTTTGGAAGCCAGCTCGTCTAAACTGATATTTTGCGGATAAGCGGATAGGCGGATAACTTCCTGAGGTGTATCGGTTTGTTTTTCAACATTTCCAGTCTGTGAACTAAGCTCTTTTTCAGAAAGGGAGTTTTTTTCAGGGACTTGAATTTCCTGTTTTGGCGCTTGGATGCCTTCGGAACTTGTCCGCTTATCCGCTTGTCCGCAAGGTTCCCCGTTACTCGTAAAGTTCGTCAGCTTATTTGACAGAACACAGCCATATTTCTTGGCGATGCGCTTTAGCTTTTCAGAATCAAAGCTGTAAACTCGGTCGTTTTCATGCCCTATTGCCTTTGCTTTCCTGCCGCTTAACACTTCACGAATGCGATAGGCTATCCTCTGCTTAGTCACTTCACCAAACTCAGGAGTATCCATCTTGTTAGGTTTCTTGTCATCCAGCTTACCTCCCAAATCCTTGACTAAGGCATCCCAGATGTCGCCAAAAGAAAGAGGGGTCTCTGGAGCATAGAGTTCGCAAACCACTTTAACGAGGTGCCCTTCCAGGGTGTTGATTTTCTCGTTTAATCGTTCTTTCTGCAGTTGCTCTAGCTGGCCTCTAAGGTCTTGTTCGATGGTTAAGCCTGCAGTAACTTGGATTATGGGTTTCCAAAGCTCTTTCAAGCGTCCCTTGACTGGCAACTCAACCTCTGGAATTTTCCATTCCATGCTGGATAGCCGCAATTTTAGGAGCCTGTTTCGTAGTTCTCGGAGGCGTTTCTCGTCTTCCTCGCTGAAGTCCGCCCAGTCCTTTCTTGGGTAGCCCTCAGTCATGGGTATGAAAATGAAACGTTCCAACAGACCTTTAACCCGCGGCATCTCTTCGGCTGCACAGGCTTTGAAACAGAAAACACGGAAGTATTTGATGAACCGCTTATTCTGAGTAATCATTGTTCTTGGAACTGTGGCGCCTTTCTTGTAGCCTGCTTTGTAGATTTTTGCTTTATCCATATCCCGCTGCAGCCCTTGTGCTTCGTCTTCCAAGATTGTGCCAGGTGCGTCTGAATCATCTAAGTAGCCGTAGACGTCAGCCGAGGGGATGGTTACGCCTAACAGTGGACGATAGCACAACCAATTCAGCAGGCTTAAGGCTACAGTTTTTCCGCTTTCGTTATCACCTACAAAATAGACATACGGTACGGTTCGGAGTTTCTCCTGTTGATAGCTTAGCAGAACGCAGGCTGCAAGGTAATCTTTCCAAATCGATTCTACGTCAAGGAAGAGGTCAAATTCTTCCCTAACCTTCCAGAACAACTCTTCACGGTTCGACACCATGCCCTCATAGTAGCCGTAGGGTTCATAGGGAAACTCGTTGGGGTACTCTTTTGGCAGGAAGCTTTCGCCTTCAGCTGTGACTTCTTCGCAGACTCTGAAAACATCTTTGTTTATTGTGAGAAAGGCGGGTTTTGCATTGTGGTAGATGGCTTCGTAGTAGCCCTGCTCTGAGTAGCCGCAGGTCTTGTGCAGTTTAGGCTTTTCCTTCTCTTTGGGGTAGAAGTCGCTGCACGCTTCATCCGTTTTAAGGATAACGCCCTGCACTATCTGGTCATAGTAAGTGCATGGGCTATCCTTTACCTTCCAGTAAGCACAACTGCTACATTTTTTGCCCTTCCCTCTCTCCGCCATCGATAAAGCTCCATCTACATGAAAAGTGCCGTTCGGCTAGTGCCGCAAGCCTCAGTGTATTTCTCCCGCAAGGGCAAACCCACCGTTAGAATGGCTTGCAGAATCTCCTGTTTTGAGGCGCCGCTTAGTTTGCTTAGCTTCTCAAGTGTAGCCAGTTGTTGCACTGTGGTTAGCTGTTGCCAATCAACCATGAAAACAGTCTGCGTAATCGCTATGCCTTCGAGCTTTGCTTGCATAACGATGATACTTCGGATAGGTACTTTGCCGTCTGGGAAGATGTCGCCCCAGTGTTCTTTGCCTCCAGCGTTTAGGATAGCCCATGTGTGGTAATTTGCCAAAGTGTTTTCCTCCTGTTTAGGTTGTGGTTTTAGGTTTGAGTTTTTGGCGGTAGATTTTGTCTTCGCCATAAAGCCAGTAGCTGAACTGGTAGCTTTCGCCGTGGTAGCGGTCTTTTATGGTTGCATTGCTGTTTCTTAGGATGTTGTAGGCGCTCTGCCACTTGTCCGATAGGTTGCTTTGTTTGTAGGCGATTTCATACTCGCCGAGTTTGGCGCCTTGCTGAGTCTCAAACCGTAGCGTGGTGAAAGTGACTTCTTGGACGGCAGCAACCTGCTTTTTCTCTTTAATTTCGGGTGGAGCTAAGGCTTCGAGGTACTCGTTTGCTGCATCAGCAATGAGCAGGCAGCCGTCTCGGAGCTTAACCAGAAATTCAAATTGCCTGTCCATTTCGTTCAGCTCTCCATGTCGGTTTGGTCGGGTGTTTTTTCTTTGTGCTCGTATTCTTCTAGGTGTTCATCGATGACTTCATAGGCTACTTCTTTGGCTTGGCGGCGGATTAGCTGAACAAGCTTTTCAAAGTCAATGCTTACCAAATTAGACACGCACTTATGCCTCCGCTTCAGCGTTTCGCTGGTCGATAAAGAGGATGATTTTGCCCTCGACATAGCGGCTGTAGAGTCCTGGATGCTCCTTTCGGAATCGGACAAGGGCATCTGTGTTCTGGAAAACTGGCTGTGCGTATCTGTGTTGATTGTCCATATGTTCTTTGCAGAACGGCACACCTATCTGGTTGCGTCCATTAGCCAAGTAGACGTAGCTTGTGACTCCAGCGGCGGGTTTGCCGCAGACGATGCAAGGTTTTTTGCGTTTCTTGTACGGTCCTTTGTCAACGGCAGACGTGGTTGCAAGTATGGGTTCTTGGAGAATACAGCTCATTGCTTTTGCCTCGTTTACTTGAAAAATTCTTCGTCTCGCAGGTGCAGGCTGACTTGTATGAAGCGGTGTTTCTTGCAGAAATCCAAGATACGGTTCAGAAGTGGGTCGTTGCCGTCTTTAAATTCTCTTTTAAAACCTAGTCTTCCGGTCATGACACGGATCTCAAAGGACCCGTCGATGGCGAGTATCTGGTAGAAGCCCAGTTTCTCGCCACTATATTGTTCGAGGACCTCCCAGTCCTCAACCAAATTTACCAATTTTTATGTCACCTCGAAGGACTTACAGGCTAGGCATAAAAACTATCTATCGCTGCAAAGCCATGATGGCTTTGCGACCCCTCACAAAGCCAATATTTCTTTAAAAGACATATTTGCTATGGGTAGACATCATTAAATTTGTGTAGTTTCTCATGGCTAGCGGTTAGAAGAAATTCTTCGATGTTGTTTTCGTCTAGTTTTAAGGCGGCTATTCCTCTGGGGCTTATAGCATAGAGTTCAGATGGCCAGCCTGGCTTTGTTGGTCTTTCACCGACAACACTAATCAGGTCTTGTTTTTGGAGTGCGTCCATGCGTCTATAAACAGTGTTCTTGTCGGTATGCTTGAATCCTATAACGTGCCTTACCTCAAGGGCCACATCATATTTTGTCAGGGTCTGTTTTGAGCTGCGCAGGATTTGGAGTATGAGCCGGTTTAGTGGCTCTTCTTTGCCACTGAACAGTTTAAGAGGTGTACCCTTGCTCAACGCCAAAGTTCTCTACTCCTCTTCAGCTCTCGGCGAAAGGAAAGATGGCGCTGGAACTAGGTTATCACATTAACTCAATGTTTTGGGAGCGTTTTGTCTGGGGCAAAATTGTGCTGTATACAGAAATGCCTTGGGTAAAATTTAGGCGACCGCTCACATGTGACACAATTGCTAGCTAAATGTTAAAAATACCGAAATACCACATGCTCTGAGAATGAATTTTGCCGAGGGTATAATTGGTGATTCCTGTATACAGAAACGTTTTACCGAGGACATTTCAAGCCATTTGGAACAGTATAAACGAGGGTGCGGGGGGAACCCGACGTTTAAAGGTTGTAAGGAGCTTAGTTTTCATCCAGTTGTGTTAGCGTAATGTGAACTGTTTTGTCTTTCTTAGAAACATCGATGGCTAGGTGTCTGCCTTTTAGGGGTAAAAGAAATTCGTGTGTTCGCTTGGGGAAATGGAGAGATACTCTATCTGAAAAATAAGTGCCTTTGCCATGCAAGTAGTCCTTTCTGATTTTGCTGAATTGAAGCTTAACCTTTAGTTGGCGCACTCAAACTTCACCTTCCAACAGGCTTTTCGGAGCAAATCATTCTATGCACTCTGCTTAGGTACTTTGGATTCCAAATTGTTAATTTCAGGTGCATTTATGACGGGCGTAAAGGTAAACGTTAACACACCATTCTCCGACTTAGCATCAAAGTCAAAGTCTTGATTGAACACGGGGCTGAGAATTTTGTTGTATTCTTTGGGAAAAACAAACTCAATATCCTCAAGCTGATTAAACCATTCTTTCTTAATAGCGCCTGCAACTGGTTTTCTGACGGATCGCCTAACGATTAGCACAACCAATGATTTACACCTTCACCAGATACGTGTCCTGTATCTGCCAAGATGCGGTTGCCTATGACCTGAGACTCCTTAAAAATGCGACTGAGAAACGTACTGTTGGAGCAGGGGAGAGGGGTCAGTGAAAGTGGACTCGTATTATAACCTGCTGAAGTATTCGAGCGGTGAATACCAAAATATTGTGATTGCTTTCTTGCAGTTTTGGCACACAACATCTTTCTTCAGGAGATTGTCATAGTAGCTTTGGGGTATGGGCTTCTCTAGAGAGAATGCTATGTGAAGCTTGTCGGGCGGTTTAATCTCGAGGTCATGGTGGCAAAAAGGGCATTCGATAACAGCCATAATGCATGCCTCAAAAAAGTATTGTTGATTATTCATAAAAATTTTTCTTAATTTTGCTCGCGATTAAAATAAAAAGGGGCGATGGGTGTTTATTCGATTTTTATGGATTCGCCTTTAGGCTGGTTATGCAGCGTTGGTAACGTAACTTCTAGTACCCCGTTTTTGAAAGTGGAATGCGCTTTTCTGACATCCACTTGCTGGGGCAGTTCAATTTCTTTGTAGTAGCTGCGTTCTGGCTTGTCCACAGAAATCGTCAAGCTGTCCTCGGTACCGTGGAGTTTTATGTCGCTTTTGTCTACGCCGGGAAGTTCAGCAACCACCTTAACATCATTGCCTATAACTTCAACGTCAACTAAGGGCTCTCTTTCCTTCTTCACGTTTATAGTAGCCTTACCAAGTTGCGGTTGCCGTTTAATGTTGCCAAATTCGCGGATTTCTGGTTTGCCATCAGAACCTATCTTCATGGAGTAGCCGTAGACAAACGGACCCCACTCCTCGACTTTGGTTCCGTCGGGCAACACGCGAGTTTTATGTAGGTCCTGTGGAGCCCCTTTCGCTATCTCTTCTATTTGCCGCTGCATACGTTCATGCATTCGCCTGAATTGCTCCTCAAAGTCATCAAAGAAGCTCCGGCTCAGAAATGGATAGCGTTTTCGGTTAAACCAACTGGGCATCCAGTCGTCTTCATCCTCATCCCTAAACAAAATTTTCACCTCCTAAAGAAAGGAAAAAAGGTGTTGTTAGTCGTAGCTTGGCATTTCAGGCGATTTTGGCCCTTTTGGTTCTTTGTCCATGCCTTTGGATGCGATTAGGTCGTCGATTTTCAGGATCATGTTTGCTGCTTCGGTTGCTGACTTGACTACTTGCTGTTTGACTCGCATTGGCTCGACAACGTTTAGTTCTAGCATGTTTTTGATTTTGCCAGAGAACACGTCAACGCCAAAGTATGGGCTGTGGTTGCTCTCATGCTCAGCTCGCAATGCGACCATGATGTCTATGGGGTCTAAGCCTGCGTTCTCAGCCAGCATCAGCGGGATTGCTTCGACAGCATTAGCGTAGGCTTCAATTGCAAGTTGCTCTCTGCCCCCAACTTTTACTGCATAACTTCGGAGTTGCCTTGAGATTTCTGCTTCTGGTGCACCGCCACCTGGCACGATTTTTCCGTCTTCAACTGCGTTGCGGACTACGCATAGGGCGTCGTGCAGTGAACGTTCTGCTTCACCAACGATGTGTTCTGCTCCGCCTCGGATGACGACCGTTACGGCTTTGGGGTTTTTACACTCTCGAACGTAGAGGAGTTTGTCGTCGCCAATTTTGACTTCTTCCACCGCTTTTGCTTGCCCAAGGGCGTCTGCTGTGAGGTCTTTGATGCTGGCGATGATTTTTGCACCTGTCGCCCGACCTAGTTTTTCCATGTCGCTGCTGCTCACGCTTTTAACAGCGAGAATGCCGGCTTTTGCCAAAAAGTGCAGAGCCACATCATCAATGCCCTTTTCGCAGAACAAGACGTTTGCGCCTGTGCTGTGCACTATGTCTGTCATTTCTTTTAGCATACGTTCCTCTTCGTCAAGGAACATCTTCATCTGTTCAGGGCGTTCAATGTTGATTTTGGCATCGAACTCAGTCTTGTCAATTTCCAGTTTAGCGTTGAGCAGGGCGATTTTGGCGTCGTGGATGTCTTTGGGCATTTGGCTGCTTGCGACTTCTTTGTCGATAACCATGCCTTTGACTAGTTCTGTGTCCTCAAGGCTTTTGCCGTGTTTTTTGATGACTTTGATTAGGTCTATGTCGGCTTTGAGTTTGCCGTCACGTTCTTCAGTTACTTGTTTTACTGCGTCAACGGCTAGTCTGGCGAAGTGTTCTTTGGCTCCGGTGATGCCTTTGCTCCCCATGGAAGTCAATGCAACATTTAGCAGTGCTTTTTCGTCGTTTATGCTGACGGGTATTGCCATGCTGTTGAGGACTTCTTGAGCTTTGTCGCTTGCCTTCTTGTAGCCGTCGATGATTAGGGTTGGGTGGATGTTTTCGTCTAGGAGGTTTTCTGCTTTGGATAAGAGTTCGCCTGCTAGGATCACTGAGGAGGTTGTGCCGTCGCCGACTTCGTTATCCTGTGTTTTAGCGACTTCGACAAGCATTTTGGCGGCTGGGTGCTGTACATCCAGTTCTTTGAGGATGGTTGCACCGTCATTTGTGATGGTTACATCGCCAATGTTGCTGACGAGCATTTTATCCATTCCTCGTGGTCCAAGGGTTGTTTTCACGGTTTCAGCCACAATCTTGGCTGCTTGAATGTTGTTTTTCTGCGCGTCTTTTCCGGTTGTTCTTCCTGTTCCTTCTTTCAAAACCAATACTGGTATGTTTCCTTGTTGAGATATAGCTGCCATGTTAAATCACCTTCTTGATTTTTATACACAGCATTTTTTCATTATTCTACACCGAAATATAAGTCTTCTTGTTGACTAATTATTGACAAGTTCATTAATAGTAAACCTTAAATAAAAATTCGCTCCTAATTACTTACGCAACGCAATCCCCTCCCTGAAGCCCAAGATGAGTGGGACGAAGCATAGATAACTCTTGGGCAAGGCACCCATTGGATGAATATCGCGAGGACGCTCGCGCTTAAAACGTCTTTAAAATGTGCCGACCTCTGGGGACGCCCAAGTGAAGCCCAGGAGCGAGTGTACATTCGTTCCACTCATCCCGAACGATTAGCCCATCTTATGTCAATGCTGTACAATCGTTCCTGACTAAAGCTTTTGACGGCGCAATAATCTTTTCCCGAGTACGTTGTTTGGAGGAGACGCCAATAATCCTACCTTCTAATTAGCAAGGCTATTCAGCTAAGTTACTGCATGGTTTTTGCGAGTAATCGTATGCTTCAGGTAGGCACTATGTGACTAAGGTCTTCTAACATTGTATCAGAGGGAATGGCAAAGCCTATCCCTTGTGATTCTTGAGCTATGGCAGTAGCTATTCCTACTACCTGCCCTTGGTAGTTCATGAGTGGCCCTCCCGAGTTGCCGGGGTTTAAGGGTGCAGTCGTCTGAATAACTCCACCTATAGTACTTTGAGTTGATGTCGTCAATGTTCTATTCAATGCGCTCACTATTCCGTTGCTCATAGAGCCTGCTAAACCGTAAGGTGTACCTACAACCACGACTGGGTCACCTACTTTTAACGTGGATGAACTGATGATCTCAAGAGGTTTGTAGCTATTCCTTGATTCGTTTATGGATAAGACTGCAAAATCGTTGTTTGGGTTTGCCCCGACTAACATGGCAGCGTAGACTTCTCCAGTCGTGAATGTGACTGTAATGTTTATTGTACCGCTTATTACGTGGTTGTTCGTGAGAACCAACATACGCCCGCTGCAGTTGTAAACGAACCCTGAGCCCTGAACGCCTGAATAATATGTACGCCCAAAGAAATCGACTTGGCGCACTAAACCTTGAACTACAACCACAGACTCCTTGACGCGTTCAAACAATGCGCTAAGCGAAACATTTTCTCCAGTCACATAAGTTATATTCTGATACGTTACGCTGGTAGCAGGTGTTGAATTCAGAGCTTCTTGAAGACGGCTGATCTGCTGTTGTAGCGTTGAAAGTTGATTATTCATTGATGTAAGCTGTTCCTGGAACGCCGTTGCATTTTGATTTGCGCCTGAAAGTTGTGCTTGCATACTGTTAAGTCGAGTTTGTAAGTCAGAGAGTTGTTGCTGCAAATAATTAATGGCGACAGTTATGTTTTGAGAAGCCACTGTTGAGTTTTGGTCGGTTATGTTTAGGGGGTGCACATTTTTTTGGATGTTTTCAATATCCTCTTTGGTGGTCGATAGCTGATTTTGAAGGTTTGCAAGTTGGCCTTCCAGACCGATTATTTTACCTGAATTCGAAAAAGAACTCACAACGTGGCCGAGGGTGCCACCTAAAAGTAAACAAGAGATAATGGCAGTTGTTAGAATTACCTTGAAGTGATTATTTGAAGCTCCTGATTGACCAGCCACTTGCATGCCCCCATTTTAGCCATGGTTAGTCGTGGTTTTTTGGAAGGGTGACGTTTATAAGTCTTCTTGTTGACTAATAGTTGACAAGTTCAACAACCATAACTGTGAAAAATTCGAGTTTTTATACGCTCAGCCCCCGCGCACTTTCACCATCATGCCACGTTCTGGTTAAACATGTTTAACCTTTTTAGCGCGAATCAACCCTAAAGTGCGAAGAGTGGCGGCATTATTAAGCCGGCTCAGTCTTTTCAGCCTTCAACTCGCTCAAAATAACGATTGCGTCACCAAGCGGCATCCCCAACCGTCCAGCAAGCTCTAGGGCGGAAATGTCTGGTTGCTGAGGCAAAATAGTGTCGCGCGTATAAGCTTTACGGGTCGGATACATAACTGAAGCATGCACGGTTTCGACGAGTAACTGCCAAAGTTTCTCCTTAGAGTATTCCTCAAGGTTCACATAAGCGCAGTCATCGCTCACGCTTTCGTTTCCACCATTTTATGGTTGTGGCTAACTTTTATCTTGAAACTAAACCTAATGTGCGATCAACATTTTCTGAAACGTCAAAGATGTTTTCGAACAGGCGGTTTATGTCTTTATGAATTTCTTCAACGGTGCTTTTGAGGCTTTTCTCTCTAAGTTTAAACTTGCCCCCATTGAAAATGACTAACCCGCTTTTCATCATCTTGTTGAGGTGATGAATCATGGTTCCTCTAGTTAGGTTTAGTTTCTCTGCAAGCTCATCACTCGTTAACCCATTATTTTGTACAGCAGATTCGAGGAGAGCCTTAAAAATTAGATATGCGGTTTTTTGTTTATCTCTGGATTCCAGAAAACCGAAAGTTCGGCAGAACCATTCAAGGTCTGCCACATATTCTGCCGTTGAGGGTTTCCTTACCGATAAGAGGACATATTCAGCCAAGGATTCTTCATACGAGCTCATATTAGTTACTTTCCTGTTTGCTAACTTAACGTCTTCTTGTTGACGATTAATTTAACAAGTAAACCTTAAATATTTTTTTGTTGTTTAAAAGTTAATGCGTTAACTCGCGGAGGATTAGCATGACTTATTCGGCGGAAAATAAGTTCAGCCCATGCTTGAATAGAACCCATAGACCAGTACCCTATGATTTAAGTGACCTTTCTGTGCTTCTCAGACTCTTCAAAACAGAATGCCCAACAAATGGCTGGGAAACCTCGGATACTGAAGAGTGGATTAAAGCAGACGACGGATACCATGCATTATTCTGCACACGCCCCTCGGTAAACATCTATTCGCTGATGAAAATTGCTGAACGCTCAAAATGCTTAGTCGTAGAAGGAGGCGCATACCGCGTCGTCGATGCTGCTTATACGGCTTGGCTTCTGCCCGAAACTTCCGAATATATGCAACAGGAACTGGTGCAAGCAGTTGCTAAAAACCCACAATTAGCAAAAACAGCTCTATACTGCTTCCATATGTCGTATATTGGGATTCTCGAATGCTCAGCCAGAAACGTTACAAACAGCAAAGTCTTTAAACAATTTGAGAATTTCCTCAAAGACAAGATAGGCATAAACCTAAAACCTCTAAGATCACGAAAGGCTCTAAAAGAAAAGCAACAGATGCTTGAAAACACCATCAAAAAGTGAGTAACATGGGGCTGAAAATAAACGTAGTTCCAAGCACGGAAGCCAAAGAAGTCGAGGAGTTTTTTGCCCATTCCTCAATAAGCGATTTTCGAGAATTCTTCCCAGTGGAAATGGCAAAGTTTGCAGCCGAAAACTTCGACAAGCAAGAATTCTTCTACGCAGCAAAGAACAATGAAACACTTGTAGGTGCAATGCATTTCTCAATCCAAGGCGGCGTTGGTCAGCTAGCAGCCATCCAGACCAAAAAAGAGTTAGATGAAATACAGCAGGAAAAAATCAGACACAGCCTCTTCCAAAGATTCCTCCAATCATGCAACGAAAAAGGTTGTCACCTTGCCTTCATGTGGATACCCTACCAGTACCGTGACACAGTCGCTACCTACTTAAAGCAAGGCTTTGAAAAAATTCTTACTGCAAAAAATTTCTGGTACAAAAACGATTTCATCCTCCTGACAAAAGAACTATAATCTCTTCTTTTCCCAACTGAGAGCAGAATAGTGGGCACCCCGTTTATTATTGAATCTGCAATGGTCAATCAAGAGTGCCATAATGCTTGCGATTAAGACTGCATATCAAAAAATGATGCCAATTTGCTCGCCGAAAAATTTTTATTTTTTATTTGCTATACTATACAACACTGACTTGTATAGGTCAGGTGATAAACAATGGCTGAAGAAAAAACAAAAAGAAAAACAACTGTGTCTCCAGCATCGCCTGGAACCTCAATAGCAAGACGTCAAGAGAGAAATGAGTTATCAAGAGGAATTGATAGCATGTTCGATGAATTTCGTCGATCCTTTGATGACTTGATGCGACCGTTTTTTCCCTTGACCACCGACATAGAACAAGCCATGACACTACCCACAAGATATGCTGCGGTTGACCTAGTTGACAACGGCGACTCTTACATGGTAACCGCTGAGCTTCCGGGCTTTACCAAAGATCAGGTAGACGTACAAATAAACAAAGACGGTCTCTCAATCCAAGCTGAATGCAAACAAGACAAAGAAGAGAAAAGAAAGAACTACCTACACAGAGAAAGAGCCTACTCCTCAATGCAGCGCTTCGTTGCGTTCCCCGAGGAGGTAAACCCAGACAAAGTTGAAGGCTCCATGAAAGAGGGCGTGCTGGAGTTAAAGGTTCCAAAGAAAGAACCCAAACCCGAAGAGAGACCACGAAAAGTGGAACTCAAATAAACCAACCTCCACCCCTTCTTTTTTCTTAAAGCGATAAATTGGCGAAGTGTATGAGCGAGAAATCTCAAATAGGAATAGATACACTATTAACAATGTTAGAGAACCCGATCAGGCGGAAGATACTTAGGCGACTAAGCCAAGAGACAAGCTACCCTCTCGAAATCGCTAAAGAAATCGGTGTTGGACAACAAGTCGTTACAACACACCTCGCGTTAATGGAACGTGACGGCTTTGTACAATCAACCATGGAATCCAGCCCACTAGGCCCTAACCGCCGGCTCTACTCATTAAAGCAATCGGCATACTTAACCGTAAGTTTTGGTCCTTATCTCTATGACGAAAAATACTTCACCTTTGAAGCATTGCCAAATAAAATATCACAAGACGCCGTTGACTTTCTGGGCAGAATTGATAAAATTAAAGAAAAGAAACCGTCCAATAGCATTGAATCTTTAGCTGACCTAATATCAGACATTGAGGAAAAAATGGCAACTCTAGAAGGCGAAAAAGCCGTACTTCTTTACATAAGGAATCTTGCAATGAAACAAGCGAACGTAGTCTTACGCTCGGGAAAAGCGACTCATGACGAACGCAGAATACTACATTTTATTCTTGACGAGCAAACTGAAAGCGTTGAGAAGATTTCACAAACTCTGAATCTTAGAGAATCGCTTGTCAGGGAAATTCTTACAAAGTTGAAACACGAACACCCAAGTCTGTCGCAGTTAAACACTTAAACTCAAGGGTTAGACAGCTATGATTTATCGAGTTAGTTAAAATGGAGTAAACTGTATGAGTTAGGTGCTTCTTATGCTTGTTACCGACTTATTCTCAACTGTGACGGCTGATGTTTCAGATATACTATCAGGGAAGAGCCGTGTTAATGCCGATGTCTTCATTCAACCCTGGAAATACTCAGTATGCTTGCCAATTAGTAAATTAAGAGCCGATTCCAAGGTTTCTCGGCAGGGAGTTGAGTTTTACAAGCAAAAAATCGCCAACAAAGAAAAGTTACGACCTATAATTGTTGTTAAGCATCCTCGCAAGGATATTTACGCAGTTTTGGACGGCCACCATCGATTTTACGCTTACAAAAAAGCAGGTATAAGAAAAGTAGATTGCATCCTGACAGGAGATTACTCAAGCGTCATGTTCTATTTAACAGAGCATGGCTATTTCCAGCCAAGCCCAGAGTTCACAGAAAGCATACGCCAACCTGCAATTCGATTACATGAAAATCTAAAGCAGTTTCTAACTAATTTTATCAACTGTTCAAAGTGAAAACAATACTGTTAGAAAAATTTTCCGTTGTCTTAAAGAGCCCATCAGCTAGAAGTTTTCCTTCATGTGCGCGGAGTACTTGTTTGTTATTCTGTCGTAGTAGCCTACTTCCATCGATTTTGGGCTAAGACTACCGTACTCTGTGCATCCAAGCATGCTTGCCATTGCACGTGCCAGTTCAACTCGTTCGTTAGTGTCAAAATAGCTCTTTTCAATCATATCTACCGCCAATTTGCTCAAGTTACACAGGAAGTCGGTGAAATCGTCAAATTTCTGCAGTCCACACTCAGCGACTTTCTTTTCGGGCTCCCAAGCAACAAACTCCTGTAGCGAGTTATCTAGAGGGGGTTCCACAGCGAAGTTGGCGGTTGAAAGTAGTGTCCCAAGCTTATAGGCTAGCTTGCTTTTGGTTACGTGTTTGAGTTTTGGTTCAACCATTACCCTGAAACTGAAAACCGCTTCATCATCTACCCGGTCTCGGATAAGAAAATGCGAGCTCTTGACTCCTTGAAGACCGTTGACAAAGTGGTAGAATTCAGGTAGCACTGATTTGATTTCTTCTGGTTTGCATTTGAAGACTGCAACACACCATTCATCAGCAATCGACATAGTAGTCGAAAAAATCGATATTATGGAATCTAATTTAAGCTTAACGTTTAGTCACCCTGACTCTACCATCGCTAACTTAGAATAGCTTAAAGAGTGATTTCGAGGAACAAAATTAAGTGGTGAAAACTATTGCCAAAAAAAGACAAGGTAGACCTACTCTTAGATGGTCTCAAGCAAGCCCTTACTGAGCTTGTGGACGACACTTTTGCTAGTTGGATACAGAACTTCTATGACGAGGTTTATGAGGAGGGTATAGAAGAAGGCGAAATCATACAAATCCTTCGCCAGCAAAACCCAAAATTTAATCCTTGGTCTGAGACTGGACGCAAAAAGCGCAGACAACTCAGGCTAGAAAGAGAGCAACAACGTATGGCAGAAGAAAAGAAGAAGGCTACCCTTAGCTCTGCTAACCCATAAATTAAACGTCTAAACTAGCTATCACAACGGCAAACGATCAGAAATGTGGTTTGTTCTGTAATAAGTAGACTGGGAAGTCTATTCTTCTGCCTTTGTGATGGTTACACTGTTGCCGGTTATTTCTATTTCAACTTTGTCGCCTTCGGTAAATGGAAATGTGCAATCTCTTGCAACCTCGGTGGGAACGTAAAAGAAGAACATGTCATACGTTTTTCCGCCTGTTCTGGTCCTTCGGTTGATGAATGTTCCTTTTCCCTTCCTCATGTTAGTGATCTTATTTCTGTACATAGTGTTTCCTCACATGTTCCTTTCCAGTTCATAATTTAGGTACAGATTTTGGTAGCAAACGCTTATTTGTCAACCGATGTATAACTAGAGCGTCAACCATGCAAAAAATAGCCATCGTAGTAGTGGACTTAGTCCCTGAAGAAGCTTTAGAAGCATCCGGTAGCAAAATTGAAAAAGAAATAACAAAAAGTTTAGATTGTGATTGGATGCAGAGGATAGAAAAGGTAACGATACTAGATGCAGATGCTAACACAAAACTTCGCAAGAAACTCCAAGAAAGCGGTTACAAGCCAGAAATAATCGATAAAATAATAGAATACTACAACCGTAAATAGGAAATAGTAGAGGGCTGATAACTATGGAAATGTTCTTTTTGCCTAAGGAGGCGGTACTTTTGGAGTTTAAGCGTTAAACGGCTCAGGCTGGCTGACCAACTATCGTTTGATTCTATGCGAACATGAGCGAGGTCATTTAGCGGGACATACGCCTCAAATTTATGCTTTAAAAAACTTCAAAAAAGCCCAACTTAAAGATTCAACTTTAATCATACATTTCAACGGTAAGATACAAGCCGACATTACTCTCCAAGAAGAATCCTCTGCATTATTAAAAGAGATCAAAGAATACATAGAAGAAACTGCAAAACACGCAAGCAGACATTAGCTGTATAAGCTCAGCCCAACCCAATTTTCGATGGTCAAAAAGAGAAGAAAAAATAAAACATGAATGCTCATGTGCCTGAAGCGGGGGCATTCGCTGAAGAAGCAGGTGTTTGTCCACCTAGTGCTTCTTTTATGGCAAATCCTATCATACCGCAGACGTAGGCAACCACTGCAAGGGGTGCTTTGATGTCTTCTGGTGCAGGAGAAATAGCGATGTAGGTGCCTACGCCTAGAAGCCCAGCGCTTACGGCCACGGCTAGTGCTTGCATTCTATTGCTTAACCCCAAAATCTCACCTCCTAATGGTTAATCGAAATTTATGAGGAGCGCGTTTTCTCCAGTTGTTTTTCTAACGCCTCAACCTTTGCATTCAGTTGTTTAATGGCGCCAAGAGCTAAACCCAGAAGATGCCCACCATGGACTAAGCCTTCTTTTGAGCGGATAGCTTCGGGCAAACTTTGGTTGTCGATTAAGGGCACACCAAGTTTATCGACTTTCTTGCTCATCCTGATGCCCTTGATGACGGAAAGGTCATCCATGTAGTCCATATGTCCTAAGGCGTTGTACCAGACACTGTCACCCGCAACGCATGCCCAGTAGTTTGAGGTGTTTCCGCAGTAACCGGTGCCTGAGCCGCCTGCAGGAAAGAGGTTATAGTGGTTTTCATGCCAAGCAGGCGTATATCTGCCGTTGGGGTTCACGTACATCGGGTAGAAATCATTGCCCTGAGCCTCCAACACTAAGCCAGCACTATCACGGGGCATTGAAGACATGTTGATTCTGCCAGTGTTGGCAACGACTTCCCATCCTGCAACATAGAGGTTATTCTTGAGGTGTGCTGCTCCAAAACGGAAAGTGCCATTGCCTAAGTCATCGCTCCCATCTGTAACTGGACGAATCAGGTGGTTTGCTGAGTATAAGATTAAGTCGCCAGCGTAGGTAACGAGAAAAACGTTGGCGCCATCAAAGCCAAACGCTGCTTTCAGCGTTCTAGATGTCAGCAAATTTAGGCATGGCGAAGTTTTGTCGATTTCAACGTTACTGGCAAAGATGCTGCTCCCTGAGCCTCCACCGCCACCTGTAGAAATTGGAATGCCTCGTTTGCCTAGCTTCGTTCGGCTTAGCTTTTCAACGTTAACAGTGAATGTCCGCAAGCCGTAGAGGTAATCGGCTAGCTGAGGCGGTTCCTTCTCAAAGCTAATGGTTAACTCTAACGTCTGAGTTGCCGCATCTACCTTGTACTCAATGCTGTCAACCCGATAGTAAGCGTTAAGGATAGGGACAAAAAGCCTATCCCCTGCAAGAATCGGCGTGTTACCATAGTCGATGACAGTGCTTGTTACGGTCAAGTAAATGGCTGGGTCTTTGAGGAAGGCAAGCAGCGCTCTTGCTCGGAGGGTGCATTCGTTGTCGCTCCACAGTTCCTCGTCGGTCTCACTATACTCCCGCAAACCATAGGCTGCTTGGCTAGCTGTGTCTTCTAAGACTGCGGAGTATCTGCGCCCGCCAAAGTAGAGTCCATGCAGCCAAAAGTCACCGCTACCGACACCCTGAGAAAAGTACCAAGTGAAGCGAACGGTTTTAACTTGAGTCCAATCAAAACCCGATTGAACATAGTCCCATTGATTAGCATAAGCGGAGCCGACGCCCACTTCTACTGCGTGGAATTGGCCGTCTCCAGGTGAAATTGAGATTTTCTTGCTTGCAGAACGACTCGCAGTGTCGAATAAAATTATAATGCCTGTGCCAGAGTATGTGTCTGCAAGTTTCGCTTGAAAGTCCAAGAGCGGGTATAGCTCGCAGTTTACTTCTTTGCCCGAGTTAAGCTGGAAGTAGCAGCCTCCCCAATAATTGTTGCTTACCGCGTTTTTGACACAGGCACCCCCATCCGGTGCACCAGTAGAATCAACCGAGATAGTACCTGTATCTCGCTGCCAAACTCCATCGGAAGGCATTAAACTGCGAGTCCAAGACACTTTATCGGTTGGAACGCTTTTGTCGGCTAAGCCATAGAGGGTAATTTTGTTTCTGACTCGGCTTATGTCCGTACGGTACTCGATTTGCTCGATTCTGTCTGTCAAGGACACGGTGCTTGTTTTGCTGTTTCTAGGAAAAAACTCGAACCTGCCATCAGGCGCTATGCGAAAGTCATAGCCTATGACGCCTTGCTTGTCGGCGCTCTCTGCAACATACTTGAGAATGTCCCAGACTGGCGAATCGCTGTACTCCAAATCCGTATATGTAGTATCCGTGTTTTCGACCAGTTCAGTGCTGCCACGTACATGGCTGATGCCGGCAAAATAATCCAGCATGTCTTTGACTATGGCTTCACCTTTCATGCTCTGATATGTTTTTGTGACTACTCTGCGGAATAGCCGTTCACCCCAGCAACGCCCAGACACCTTAACGTAATGTTCTTCAGGTGTCTCTTGGTAGCTGATGCTTTCTGTTCTGGTTGTGATAATTTGGGGAACATTTACGCCTCTGCCGATGCATATATAGCCGTCCTGTCCTACGCTGAGTGGATAAGGTCCGCTTGGACTGTATTTGCCGTCAAAATTCTGAAGCGTAAGCTCCCAACTGCTCACTTCTTTAGTGGCTCCTAAATGCACTGTGCAATCAACCACATCAGCCTGCGGAATCCCGACTGAGCCGAGGGCGATGGCCATTCTTGGAATACCAACGCTTGGAGCGCTCATTATTCTACACCTCTACGGTAAAGTGACTGCTCGCCAGCTCGAATGATACTCTTTGTTCTAGTTGGTGTCTGAGAAGCGGCAGAATTGTAGGCGTTGACGCTGTCTGTTGCCTTGTTCATCTGTGAAGCAAAGTACGCCATGGCGGCGGCAGCAGCAATAATCACGCCTATGCCCACGCCCGTCAAGGCGAGAAATGTTGCTTGGCTGATGTTTAGGGCGTTCTGGACGGCTGTTGCGACAGAAGTAACGGCGGCTTTGACGCTGAGGGCTCCTGTGGATGCCGTGGTGGCGCCTATCGTTGCCGTCTCGGTGGCGCCTTCAACTGCAACTGCGGCTCTGTAGCCGGTAGTTACCACCGTTAAGAAATTGTACATGCGAGCAGCCGAAGAAACAACCTGCACCATCAAAAGCATAGTCCGCATAGTCTTGCTTGTCTCGCTATCGATTAACCCGAAATCTTGAGCTAAACTCGTAAGCTGACCACCCATCTGGGCGGTTTCTCTTATGCCCCCTGCAACTGTGCGAAGACTTACTGTTGCAGATTCAGCGTGGTTCTGCATGTCGGTAAAGCTTGAACTTGCACCGCGTACGTTAGTGCCCATTTCAGTCGCGGCTACGCCAACTTGGCTAAAACTCATGGCTGCACCCGTGGAGGTTGCCCTAATGCTTTCCCCCATGCTGGCTGCGTCGGCGCTGATGTTTTCAAAAGTAGGCGATGCCTCGTTAACCATGCGGATAGTTCCGCTTATCTCGCCTAAACTCATCGGGACGCCTCCTCAACGGCACGCTGAACCGCTACGCTAAGGGCTGAGAAAAGTTGCGGTGCACATTCCTGCAGTGCCCGGGTCAAAAAGTAGCGCGGTTGAATGTGACTGGTGCCGAATTCTTGAAAAAGCGCGTAAGGCGCATGAGCGCCGACTTTGATCGCCCACTGCCCTGCCCCGATGGCGTAGATGCTCTGCATTAGTTGTCCTGTCCGAACGGGCGCCAATTGACGGGCTCGAAGTGCTATTGCTTGGGCTGTTTGCACTAAGGCGTCTTGGACATAGTCTTGCGTAGCCTTGTCCAGCTTTTCTATGCTGGCACAGAAGTCTTCTACGTCAATTTCTAAGGTGAAATCAAGGCTCAAACAAAACACCTTCACAGTAAAATTTATGAGTGAAATTAACAAAGGGGAAAAGTGGAGGGAACTCTTCTTGGGTGCCTACTACATTTGTAAACAATGTGGGTACGCTTTCCCAAAACAAGACAAACACGAGGCCATCGACCTCGATTACGAGGACAGCGCCTATGGTTTAGACGCCCACTGCCCTCAATGCGGTGCAACCATAAACCAGCTTAAGGAGCCAACAGCAAAGATTTCCGCAATACGAAACGATAAATCTCCTCAGAGATTCAGAAAACAAAAATCAAGAAATTATCGAGCAATAGATAGGATGCGTCTTGGGAACCAATTTTAAGCCGCAACTCACTTAAAACTGCCCTGACGCTTGGCCTTCTCTAACTCTTCTTTTGATTGCTTATCTACTTCGCCGAGGATAACAAGGAACTCCTGCAGTTTCTTGGCTGGTTGCTGGGCGAGTTGACGAGGAGTCCAGCCGAACTCCTTGCAAAAACGAAAATCCGTGATGGAAGGGTGCGGCTTGCCACGTCTCACCGCCCTTAACAATTTTTTGTTTCTTCAAGCGAGACAACGTTAAGCCTGTTCACGACCTTGCTTAGTAGTTCCCCAAGTGAGATGGGAATTCCGTCTTCGTTTTCGCTTAGGAGTTTTTCGAGCGTGATGGGTTTGGTTTGGGGTTGTTCTTTGAGGCTTGCCCAGACCGTTTCTGCTTGGATGGCGATAAAGTCGCTGCTAACGACTTGCCCTGTCAAGGGGTGATATTTAGTGTGCTTCTGGATAATGCGGCTACGCTTAGCCCACGTTAGCTCTGTGAAAGTGTATCTTCCAGCGTATTCTTTGCCAAAGCGTTCGTCAACGTCTAAAACTTCGGTTTTCAAGTTTTTCACCTCTCCGTTTAGCTTATGATTAAGTCACGGGCGGTAAAGCTGGCTTTCAAACTTACAAGGTCCTCGACTTTTGCAGGAATGTTAACTTTGTCCCATTTGCAGTATTTGAAGAGGGCACTGTTGCTTCCGCCTAAACCAAATTTGAGGCTAAATTCGCTATCGTTTACGATGTCGTCGTATTCTTGTTTGCTTTCAAATTCGAAGGTTAGCTCTCCTAAGAGTCCTCGGTGCTTTTCCTGTAGATATTTTAGCAGGTAACCTGTGGTTCCGATGACGGGTAAAGCTTTGAGGTTGTTTTCGATTGTAAACTTCCAGTCAGTCACGCGATCCACAGCGACAAGGCTGGAACCATCCCCCGTACCTTTCTGTACATAGCTTTCGTAGAATGGCACAGCGCTCGCATAGTCGGCGTATGAGGCACCGCTTATTTTGGCAGTGCCAGGGGTCACGTTCTGCCCGATTAAGTCAACGGTAGCTTTTATGATGTCTTCGATTGAGCATTCAACTGTTATTTTGTCCATTCTGCAGCCGGTATGCAGCAAGTCAATGACGCTAGTCGGAGAAGAGAACACGCCTTTGTAGTAGATGATTTCGATGCTGGCGGAGTTCAGCGTGGAGATTAACTGCAAAAAGTTTATGGGAGCATCGGCGGGGAGGGCGTAGGATACTTTTAGGCCAACTTTCCGCAAGCCCTTGCGTAGTGAAGCAGGGTCTCTTGAGCCAACGCCTCGAACCTTAATCAGTCCCGGGTCTAAGGATGGCTCAACATTATCTGCCGTAGCCAGTCCCAGCATAAGGGGATTTGTTGGAGTTACTCCATAGTTTGATTCTTGTACATAGTAGATTTTTGTTTCATGTGCTCCATACGACATTTCTATTTTTCACCTCTATGTCACTTAAGTGACTGCGACATACTCGAAAACCCAGGTTTTCAGGGTAAACTCGGTTCGCCAAACAAACGGCTTCACATCCACTTTGTCGATGTCACGGAAGGATGCCACATCGACATACGCTAAGCTTGGAACCTTTGTGCGGTTTTCTCGGATAACGCGGTTGATTTCCAAACGCATCTTTTGGCGAATGCTCTGCCCCGACTCCCCGCTGCCTTTCTCAGTTACCCAAACGTTAACTTTTGGGGAGCCCACAATAAGACGTTGAGACGCCGAAAGCCCCAATTTGCGATCCACAACACTGCCCAAGCCAACCGTAACCTGTGCATCATAGGTTTTGAGGAGCTCCCGATCAACCCACTCCCTGGTCACCGAGACCTTACCCAATGATTCGTCAGCTTTCACTAGCCGAATATTGGTCTGCAAAAAAGCCACCAGTACCTCGACAGTGTCTACGTTGCTCATCCGCTTAGAAGCCTCCTGCAGACACTCTTGAAATACTCTACGTCGCCGTTGATGGCGAAAGGCTGCACAGTCTGCACCTCATAATCAACGCCTGAACGCCTGATCTTGTCATGCATTCGCAACGGCACAAAGCTGTAAACCGTGATGTAATCCTGCATGGCGTAGCCGACTTCGAACATGAGTTCTCCAGCATTCCCCATGGCGACTATTGCCTTAACGAATAAACCGCCAGCATAAGTAGTTCTGTCTCCAACATCCAGCAGAGGATAGAGCGTTAGGTTTTCTCCGTTGAGGGCTAAAACCCGAGTGAAGTCTGTTACTGGGTCAGTGTAGTTTAGGAATAGCTGGGCAAGCCAAGTAACGTTCGCCATTGCTTTAGCGGGCGTGATTGGGCTGTAATCGGTAAAGATTGGTCCCCAGTTCATGAACTCGTTCTGGTGCTTCTCTACGATTTGCATACTGAATGCGAGGCTTGGTTTGTCATGGGCTGCTCGGATTCGCCAGAGGATTCCGCTTGTTATGTCATCGTAGTATGTGCATGCTGGATAGCGGTTTTTAACGTCAATGTATCCGGGCCAGCAGATTGCAGGGTTATAGGCGGGGTATTCAGCAGGCGCCTTAATGCCTTGAAGGTTGGCGTAAACGGTTTTGCATGTGTCGCTCCAGCCCTCGTAAGTGAAAAGTCCAAGCAAGGCGAAGCTAAACGAGTCATCGTAAATTTCGTTCTCGCTTAAGCCAACGCGGTGCCATTGGCCGTCTGCAGGCTCAAAGTAAAGCCAAAGATTCTCAAAACCGTCTCGCAAGAAGGCAATGGCTTTGTCTGCGATGCCCTGATAAAGCGAGGCATTTTCGGCGTCGATGTCTAATAGCATTTTGAGTCCAATTAGGCAATAGAGGCATTCCACATCCAGTTCTAACAGCCATGAATCATCAATTGCTACGGCGCGGGCAAAGCCGCCGAAAGCTTGCGCGTCCTGCATTGTTTTGAGGAAGATTCCGCCCGATAGCTTAGCCGCATCCAAGTAGGCTGTGTTGCCAGTGACTTGGTAGGCTTCTAAGAGTGCAGGAATGCAACGCCCAGCATCCACGCTGTAGTAGTATGTGCTGGTTTCTCCGCTTTTGAATCCACCATAAGCATTCTTAGCTGGGTCTGTGCACTGTTGGGTTAGAATCCAATCGGCAAGCTCTATAATTTTGCTTCGGATTTCCGTTTGCTTGCTGGCATACTGGTTTGCGGAGTAAGCTTGAGATAGGAAGTTTATGGCGAAGGCACCAGACATAACGCCTTTTCCATACGTTGGGTCCGGAACATCAGGCGGAATAACGTACAAATATGGAGCAAACTGCATAATAAAATCATAGTATGCTTGTGGGACTGTGCCCATTTTTGACATCTCCGTTTAAACAACGCTTATTTCTCTGAGTTAACTTTCCAGTCGAAATTTGTTCAACGACAAGTGAGGTGACAAGATGCTGTCTCGTGATTGTGACGGATGTGCCCTGCAGCTTTACGATTGCAAGCGCCGTTACGCCAAAGTCCAAGTCGGCGAGAAAGTGTATTGTCCAGACGGCACAGCACATCTAGTCGATACTGACTAAACAGAAACACTGTTTTAACAGCAAAAAGCGTATATTCCACCTGCAGAAAAGCGACTTACTGCTAGGCAAGGTTCATCATTTACTGCTGAAAGCCGGTAGGAGGGATAGAGCAGATGCCTAAGAAGAAGAAAGAAGAGAAACCGAAACCTGAAGAAACGAAAGTTTAATACGATAACGTTTAGAGTCTGAAGTTCTAACTTCCTTCTTCTTTTTTCTATAACGCTTCTTCACTTTTTTGCGGACAAGCGGATAAGCGGACAACATCCCGAGGTGTGTCCACACAATTTTTATCGGTTCTAAACTGCATAAATCAGCATTCTTTTAGGGAAAAGCGCTGTTTCCACAGATTTGGTATTCCTGTTTTTCTTCGCTGATACCTCTGGAACTTATCTGCTCGTCCGCTTATCCGCAACTATGGATTAAGCTCTGGACCACGATAATGCGGAATATGCCTAGCCGAATTGACGCTTAGAGCAGGCGAAGTAAAGTTGACTATGACTCTGAGTAGCTCGTTGCGGAAGCCCTGGACCGCAGTTTCAAAAGCCAACCGTGATGCTGAGCCTTTGGTGATAAACATGTCGCCCAGTCGGTAGTCAAAGGCGCCAAACAGTAGACCGCCAGATGCAGCCACCAAGGCACGGAGGCAAGCGAGGTTAAGTGCAACCATTTTTGCCCAGCTAAAGCATTCGTCAGTCTCAGTAAGGCGCTGACCAACGATTGAGTTAACATAAAGGTTGGCGTAGTCAACGTGCACCTGAAGTGAAGTTTGGGAGACGGCTAAACCAAAAATGGTATAGTTACCACTTGCATCAGCACCTGAAGCATTCAAGGCGCCTTGAACATCACCCACGGTAACGTAAACTGTTGACGTGATTTAGCACCTTATTAGTTTAAAGAAGCAAAAAAAGGGGGAAACTGAAAATAGTGTGCGATTGTTCGCTTTAGCTTGTTGCTAGGTCTGTTATGGCGCAGATGCATTCGCCGTTCAAGACAACTGGGGCATACCTAGTGCTCAGGAGAACGTCTACGGAGTCGAATTCTTTTTTGAGTTCGGTGTCGCTTGCCAGTGGGCGTTTTATTTCGCCAGCGCTAAAGAAGGATGACAAGAATTAAGGTATGGAGAAGGCTTGAATCTTTAGTCGCTGTTTACGAAGTAGCCCATAGGCGCATAGCTGGCGCTCAAGTTCTTGCCAGTTGAAACCATGTAGGCGGTGCCTGCTGGGACCACGTTGCTTTCGTAGATGTCATAGCCGTAGACTTTGCCCATCGCTCCGTTCTGCACCACTGGGTCGCCGTATTGGCTGTAGAGGGTGAAGGTTGGCAGGTACTTGAGGTCGCGCGTGTTGATGGGGTTCATTAGGAGGCCGTCGGGGATGAAGTTGGCGCTCTTGATTTTGGTTTCAGCTGCCAAAACATCTTTACTGCCTACAGTGTTTGCAAGGGTTATCTCGGTACCTGTGGCGCCCATTGTTTTGCCTGTAGCTGCTATGCTGAAACCTGCACTGTTAGCGATAACGGTTAAGCAGTCGCTATCGATGGTGAAAGCCATGCGTCTGGCTAATCTGCGGAGTTGGTCTTCGATGACTGGGATGTAGAGGTCTTCGATGTTTTCGCGCGTGATGCGTTCTCTTAGTGCCTTCTTGTAGGGTGTTACTGTGGCGTAGTCGTAGGGTGTGAAGTCAAGGGGCATTTCTGCGCCCTCCGCCACTTCTCCAATGGCTGCTGATCGGCTGCCTTTCTGCTTAACAAAGCTGGCGGTTTTGCCCTGAACCAGTGGAAACTCGGGGAACAGGTTCTTGACCACCAAGGCAGGCATTGTTAGCTCCAAGATTTTGGCGTGAAGCTGTGGATATGCGATGGCTCCGGTGTCTACCCATGTGAAAGCGTCTCTAATCATGCTCATTGAGGGTCACCGTTTACCAGAGTTGCAGATAGAACATGTTGCCGTCAGTGCAAGAGGTCAATGCGACACCTCTGATGGTGGAGTCTTTGCTTGTGTTATCAGTCATCAACGTACCATATGGGCTAGTAGTGATTTGATCGCCTGCAGTGATGACGCCGTAGGCTTTGGCTCGGCAGATTCCACGGCAGACAACACTGACTTTTTTCCCAGCAGCTGAAGCAGCGGTTAAACAGATGCCGAAGAATTTCTTGCTGTTCTGGGTTGCGACTTTGTTAACAGTCCAGTCAGCAGTGACTTCTACTGGGTCACCTACGGCTAAGGCGGCTGCTGCGGTCATGGTTACAATATAGCGGTCGCTGACAAGCGGAGTCGTCCCTTCAAAGATTGGTGCGGACATGAAAAATCTCTCCTCTTCGCTTGCGTTTACTGCATGCCTTTGAGTTTGCTGTTGGCTTTGAGCAGGTCTTGGAACCAGCCCAGATTAGCGCCTTGAACTAGCTCTTGAGTGGCGATTATGCCTTGGCCTTTCGGAGCCTGCTTAGATGCAGCTGGCTTATTGCATGCATCATCTGCGTCTTCTGCGGATTCGCTGAGTTTACGGGACATCTCGTTTAGCTTCTGAGTTAACGCCTTCTTAGTCGCACGCTTGCCGACTTCAGCGTCTATCTCAGCAATCTTGCTCTTGATGCCCTCAATTTCAGCGTCAGATGCCGTCTCGATTTGTTTGGTGAGGCTCTCCATCTGGTCCATAAGCTCCTGGTAAGTCAAGTCGCCAGCTTTCTTTCCAGCAGTTAAGCTTGATGGCTGTGTTTGCGCTTGAACGGTCGAAGCATTTGCCTCAAGGTTTGGTTGAGACATTTGCTTCACCTTGTCGTCTTTGTTTTCTGGTTTGTTTTCAGGTTCTTGCAGGTCTCCCTTAGAACCCACATCTTTGTTACCTTTCGATAACTGTGAAAGAGCCATAGCCGCAGCAAAACCCACAGGATGAAAAGCGGTGTTCTTGTAGGCTGGGCTGGCAACTATGCTGAGTTCGCGGACTCGGGGTTTGTGGACAATCTCCCAAGCCCCAGTGCACAGATGGGTTAAGATGCCTTCTATGCGGGTTTGTTTTCCGCAGACGCTACATTGGGTGTCGTCGCTGTCAACCTGAACACTAACATGGTTAACGTAGCCGCGCAGGATTTTGGGAATGATTGAGGGTTCGCCAACTTCTGCTTGGAAGACGACTTGGTTGCCACTACGGATGGCCTCTGGAACCTTGCCGACGATGCTTAAAACGGACTCGGCGTGATCAATTCTAAGCTGGGCTCCTTTGAGCGAGGCAGTGAAAAAATCTAAGTCTTCAGGCGGCACTTGCCACTTATTAGCATTAACCGAAGTATCAATAGCTGTGCCCTCGATGGGTAGAATGCCTTCTTTGAGGGCTAGGTCTGCGTTTATGCCCTCGGCTGCCTTGAAAGGCACAAAATACTTCAGTTGAAAAGTCATGCTCTCACTCCTAGCTTTGTTTTAGCTCGCTGGTTTTCATCCATGCATTGAGCAATCGACGACGTTTCTCGTTAAACGCCCGGTAATCAAGAAGACTCGAAATCTCAGTTTTGAAGTGCTTATCCAAGAATCCTCTGGCTTCCTGTTGAGTTTTGAAAACTGCTTTGTCAAATAGGAAGGCCTGAATTTCCCAGCGACTACAGCCTCGGAAACGGCAGAACATCACCTGCACGCCTGCCGTTAGGGGTTTGAGTTTGCTTCGTTCAAGCTCTCTGCTGCTTTCAAGCACTGTGAATCTTATGCTGTCTTGTGTTTCAGAAAATCCAATCATGTTTTCTCCTCGGTTCTGGAGGGGTTGGTAACTTGGGTTTCTTTCAAGTCGGCAGGTAAAGCTTCAGCGAACCCAAGCTGGGCTCGAGCTTCACTTCTGGCGATAATGTTTCTGCCGACCAAGTCAGCGAGCAGCTTTGCTTTCTCTGCAAGGCTTGGCTCCCAAATAGGGCGCCACTTTATGTGCGGGATTTCTTTGCCTTCCCCAAACTTGGCATCGATTAGTTCTTTGAAGAGGCGGGTTTCGGTTGTGTCCCCAAAATTTTCCTGTAGCATCCGCAGGCGGGAGACGTATTCTTGCATGACTATGTCAGCTGTGGCTCGGTTGGTGCCTTCGCTTTCGCCTAAGAAGATTTTTGGGACACCTAAGACGGCTTGGCGCTGGTCATGCAGGTACTTTATCCACCAGTCAACATTGATTTGGCGAGTCATGCTCTGCATGCTGCTAACGTCGATATCGCCCCTAACAACCACATCTGTTGCAGGTCCACGCTTAGCAAAGGTTTCTTGAAGGGCTTCTCGCTGTGGGTCTGTGAAGGGGCGTTCTGGCGTGCCTGCCTTGATTACCAACATTGGTTTGGTATATACGGCCATGATGGTTGCCATGTCCCGTTGGAAACTGTCGATGTAAGCTTGAATCAATAGCAATGGACGCAGCAAGCTAGTGCCATAGCTGTATTCGTACCACCAGCTTTTCGCTCCGTACTTGTAGTGGACGATGTCTTGGGCTGGGAAAGCTACAGGCGGAAACGTCAGTAGCTGGATGTAGCCGAAGACGTTGCCATACTGGTCTCTTCTCACTCTGATGTGAACTGGGTCTAAGCTTTTAAGCCACCACTCCTCAGGCGGCGTCAAAACGTTGCCTTTCTCATCTTTGTCTCGGCAAATCTCAAACTCGCCATTCCCAAACACCAATTCGTCAGTTAGCGTGATTCTTGCGGTCAAAAGGAAATCGTGCTCATCAAGCCAGTCGGAGAGCCATTGCCGAATTTCTGGTGTGCTGCCTTCAAGCTCGAAGCCGTTGCTTAGGGTTAGGTTGACTGTTACGTCGATACTGGCTTTAATGTAGGGCGTGAAATTGTAGAGGTCTTTGTATTTCGGCAAGTCCTCAACGGGGGTTGCGCCCCAGATGCGATCCCAAAACGCCGTGTAAGGCGGCGAGATGAAGCCTGCACCAGAAGCGCTGATTTTGAACTGGTTCATGTAGCCCCAGAGGACGTCGTCGTCTTTCCAGTTGTACGGAATCTCCTGCTGCGTCTGCTTTAGACTGACGTTTGCGGGGACTTCCCGATTTGCCAGCAAAGGGCTACTGCTAACAAGACTTCTGTGAGGCATAAACTAAAACCAACAAAGCTACTGTTTTTTCTCGAAGGTAACTTTCAACTCGCCCCAAACCACGTTCTTGGTTATGTCGACGCCATCCAAGTAGACATGCAAATCAGCAGCCTTGCAGTTCAACGCTAAACCTAACGCCTTTACTTGGGGCATGGTTTGGTCGGTTGCGGTTAGGATTGTTTCTTCAGTCATACAATCACCATTAAGTTAGTGAGGGACAAAGCCTGCGCCTATTCCCGGAGGAGGGGAACGCTTTAGTTGCCAAGCTGCCAGCGCCAATGCCACGACGCAGTCGTCATGATAGCCTTCAGGCGCTCCATACTGCACGTTGCCGCTAGCCGTGGTCTTGTAACCATAGAGCTTTAGTTCGTTGATTAACTCGGGGATGTTGGGGATGGATAGCTGCTGACTCTCAATCATTATACTCAAATTTTCGATGAGGTCTTTTTTGGTTGCGTTAGTGAACTTGTAACCTTCTACTCTGACGTTTTCTCGGTAGAGCTCGTCGCAGACTGGGTCGCCGACTCCAGTGCTGTCAATCAGCAGCCGCGCGTCATAGTGCTGGGCAAGTTGAACTATTCTTTTGCGCTGGAAAACCCAGTCCAATTCGGTGAAGCGGTCAAAAGCGACAAGATGACCGGCAGCATCAAGAACGCATAGGACGGTGAAGTCTTCGAGCTTTGCAAGGTCAGCGCCCATGACATATTGCTTGAAGCGATTAGGCGGCTCAAAGCTGCCTTTCACTATGCGGTCTACGCCCCTAAAGACGCTGCCGACGTCTTCGAGAAACTCGGCGAGGACCTCTTGGCGGTAAGCCAACTCGGGCATGTCACGGGCGAAAGCCACAATCTCGGCAGGATCCAAATACGGGTTGCTACTGCTTGAGAAGCTCCAGCTCTTGTAATCCTTCTGTGAAGGGTCTTGACCACGTGTCCAGAGTTGGAAGTACCAGTTGTGTCCCCGTGGGGTGCCGGTGAAGAATGCGATGCCTTTCTCATCCATCAACGCAGGCCTAAGCGCCAAAGTCCAAGCTTCCTCGGCGATCTGTGCGCCCTCATCAACCCATAGAACCTTGATGCCTTGACTGCGGAGCGAGTCAGGGTTGTCGGCGCTCTTAAACCAGATGTTCCGCTTGCCCTTCAGGAGCACATGGCGGTCGGCTCGGTGAATCTCCTCGATTAGCTCTGCAGGGCAATAGTTGAAGAATTCGCTCCATTGCCGCTGTGTATGCCAATAAGTCGGCGCCACAGCAAAACCAACGATACCCTGCTTTTCTCTGCCTTCGCCTTGCTGCCACATTTGCCTTATTAATTCGTTGGCGCCGCAGACGGTTTTGCCCCAGCGCCTGCCACAGTTAAGCACTCGGAAACGGGCGGGGCAGAAGTGGAACTGACGCTGTCCAGGATGGGGCTTGTAGTGGATGAGTATTGTTTTTTGCATACTTCTGGGTCTTCCCATCGGATGCGGATTTCTTCAGTTTGCGTTTGCTCAGAAGGTTTAGCGCCACTCAGTTGGGCAAGCTCAATGTTGATTTGCCGCATAAGATTCAAAGCAGCAATCCGCGCACGGTCGCTTCTGGCCTGAGCGTACATGAAGCTGGCTTTGCGGTAGAGCTGCTCATGGCGGTTCTGTATCTTGAACAGGTTTGCCGTGACTTCTTGGACAAGAGGCTGCCAAACAGCCCTCGTGTTAAAATCATTGTATGCGGTAACTTCAGAGCAGCCAAATTTGGCGCAGGTTTCCTTAACTATTTCACGCTTGTTTAAGCCGTCTCCTTCAAGCTTTAGCAAAAACAGGCGTCTTTCAAGCGTATTCTTGAGCGTAAAAATCACTTTTCTTAGGGTGGACTTAACTTTTCTTTGGAACATACTTTAGAGAGACGGTTAAACGTCCCCTGCTATTGGATTTGACTAGCCCCTGGTTGATTCTTGTGTTGCCTTTTCCGTGGCTACCGTGTCCCACTCGCTTGATAACCCAATTGCCCAGTTCTCCCCTTATCAGCTGAGGATTGCTCGTTACCAAGTAAAATGGCAGCTTCGTTTTAGACGTGTAAAGCTCGGCTATGAAATTCAACAGGCGTTTGCCGATGCCTATGCCCTGATAGTCGGGCAACACTACGAGGCGGCTA
>JBNIDP010000002.1:0-222987 GCA_050108115.1 Bathyarchaeia archaeon
TGGGACTAATACCAACAGTAGTACCAGTTTCACGGTCAGGAACAGAAGTATAAGCAAACACTGAAGGCGTAATTGCTACTACGGTAGAAAACGCTAACAAGAGTATCAAAGCTATCGTTGAACAAATCTTTTCTTTGTTCACTGATTTTTTAGAATTATGTTTGTTCATTCTTATTCTCCATTTTTCCCTTTTTTATTAAAATTATAAATGAGCCACTTTTTGTTGTTGATAAAATAAAAAATGGTGTGTATTAACTGCCTTATTACACACAGGACTTAAATTCATTTTAAACAATATATCTATATCATGGCTTTAAAACCAACAAATAACGTGATTGAAACTCTTAAAATGCTTGGGTTAACTGGTACTCAAGCAAGAATTTACTTTTTCATACTTAAAGAAGGACATGTAACTGCAAGACATGTCTCCAAAGATTTGTCTATTGCCAGAGAAACCGTATATCACACTTTATCTACTCTGGATGAATTAGGATTAATTGTAAAACATCTAACGGCTTCGCCAACCCTTTATGAGGTATTAAGTGCAAAAGACGCCATAACTGTACTTCTGCAAAATAAAAAACAAGAATATTCTAAAGCAAGCAAAACCGCCAATAACATGATAGCTGAATTATCCAAATATACACCTAAAGTAGATGCTTATGACAGCAAACCTTTTCTAATGATAAAAAATGATGGCACTCGCTTCAAAGAATTATTCACTGCAATGTTAAAAGTGAAGCATACAGTTGATTTTACAACGCGATATAATTTTTTCTTGCGTGCGTTTAACGATGTTCGTTTAAGTGATTGGATACGTAAAGAAGTTAAGGCTGAAAAAAGGGGCGTAAAATTCAGAATGTTGCTGGACAAGCCTATTGGTGAAGAAAAACCCTTATCTGACTATCCTTTTATTGTTCCTGAATCAACAGAATTTTTCAAAAACAAAGACTTTATTGAATACAGATATTCTCCTTCACCTTTGAAATGTGTAATGATTATTTTTGATAACGAGAAATGCTTGATTGAGACTTCGCCTGATTTTGATACCCGATTGGGGCCTGTTATTTGGACAAATAATTCCGTACTGGCTACTTTATGCACTGAGTATTTTGAAAAAAACTGGGCAGTTGCTTTTAAACCAGCTTTAACGCCGTCTCCATCAATAAATGTTTAGGAATAATGTTTTGTCAAAAAGATTCTTTAAAAACGGTTGTTGTAGAAAAAAGGGTTTGCCGGGTTTCACTTTATTTTAGGGAGAAAAGAATGCAAAACTTCGGCGAATAATATTCAAACATGTGAAAACCATTCAGCCCCTTTTTTCTACAATTTTTTTTGATACACCCATGCAAAGTATAAGCGAGATTTTATTCAAGTGTTATAACTATTATAGGATTGTAGGTAGCAGTACTACCACCATAATTTTATGCTATTGTTTGCCTCTGGAAGTGGCGTAGTTTGACCTGAGAGATGATTGAGGTTGGAGTTCCAAGCTACTGAAGTTCAAACACTTATGGATTTGGGGCTAAATAATGCACAGGCCAAAATTTATTTCACTTTAGCCCGATTTGGGCCTTCAAATGTAGCTGGATTAGCTGAGCAGCTAAAAATAAAACCTTCAAACACCTACTTAACGCTACTCAAACTTTGCGAGTTAGGTTTAATTGAAAAAACAGGTAAATCCCAGATAAAATTCAAAGCAGTCTCAGCCGACCAGACTCTAAAGTTTTTAATGCATAGAAAAACGTTTCCTCAACAATGTTTGCCCGAAAACTTGTTTTCTCAAGAGTTAAAGACTGACAACCTGAAAGCAAATACGGGAATTGTTTTGATTCCAACAAAGGAACAGGTCATAAAAAAAGCAATAAACGCAGTTAATCAAGCACAACATTCAATTGACCTAATAATTTCGTGGAATTTCTTTTCTGAATTTGTTTCTGATGTTTTTCCAGAAAAAATCAATCCTGAAGTGCCTAAACGTTGCATAATAGAGCAGTCTTTAAATAGTGAAAGTTTAGGTTTAATTAAAAATTTCGAAAATGAATCCTACGCTTTACGTTACATCCAATCTAAACCTAAAGCGATGCTTGCAATTTTTGACGAAAAAGAAGCTATAGTACTAGAAGAAGACATAATTGGAGCGAATAATTCTCCTGCTTTGTGGACTAATAATCAAAGCATGCTGACAATGGCCAAGAACTATTTTAATAACTTGTGGCGCAAATCAACCCAAAAGCCAAAACAAGAACGATTCTAATCGCCAATTATTTCAATCATAGTTTTTCTGCAGCATCCTATCTATTTTTCCACATTACAACTAACATCGCCAGTGCACGAGATATCCTTAGTCTGTTCTTAATTTTTCGCCACATTTAGTAATTGAAAGACTGGCATAAACCAAAAAAAGTGTTTACAAAAAAAGTTTTAGTTAAAAAATGAAAAGTTGAAGTTAAGTTGAGTTAAGTGCTTTCCCTAAATGTGTAGTTGCAGTTTGTGCACCTTAGAAATTGGGTTGAGGATTCATCAGAGCCGCGGGTTTGGACTTGCCAAACGTTTGCGGTGTTGTTTCCGCATTTTGGGCAATCAATTTGAACTGTTGGTAGTGTGCTAAGTTGGGCTTCTTTGCCTATAACTGCAACGAACTGTTTTGGTCCATGGTCGATGATTTTTCCGTTTGTTCTGATTATTTCTTCTGGCGATTCAGGTTTTTTGTACTGGCACTTGTTGCATACAAGCATCAGCATTACTTGATTGCCGGAACTAGTTTTTCTTGGTATTAGACGCGAACCACATTTTTCGCAAAACTCCATTTTTTGCACTCCCTATTCATGTTATTTATGAAGAGTTGTCGGTAGCTTGCCTGCAAACGGTGCGGTTTGGTTCAGGAAGAGGCGGGGAATGAAGCGCCGTAACGCTTTCAGGCTAGTTAACCGTTACTTCTCCACACGCGTTTGGACTTGTTAAAGTCCACTTCTGTTATTCCCTTAAGGGGAATTGAGTAATAAAAAATCTTGTGACTGTATCAATACTACAACAATCTTTAAAACAAACGTTCTGTTTTTATGATTGATTATAGACAATCACATACGCTTAAGTGTAATTGGATTAAAAAATAGTTGTGTTTTTCTTTTAGCCCAGCTGGAGGTGAATTTTTTTGTCTCGTGACACAAACAAGATGGAGCCTATAATAACTTCTGACGGAAGGTTCCAGTGTAGTGCAGACAACCGCGTTTTTAACTCTCGAGAAGATTACGATAAACACTGCAGCCAAGCGCACATGAAAAACCAAAAATAACCCAAACCTGTTTTCAAAAAATAGCCTGTTTTTGTTTGGTTACTTCCTTTTGTAACCAACATTTATTTTTATTTTTCAAACCTGAAAATCATCATGGTGTCCGGTTTGGCTAAAGAAAAAAGTACCCAAATAATGAAAGCAGAAACAGAAATCCAAGCCGTTAACCCAAAAGACTCAATGTTAATGATTCCCAAAGATGGTGGCGTATTATCAAAAACCAATCAGCTTAACGTTTTGCCTGAACAAAAAACGTCGAAACGCTAAAAACGAAAAACTGAAACTTCAAAAAATAGAAATAGAAAACATGTTAAGCTACCTGTTTGTCTGCATTGTTAATTATTAAGCTAGTAAACAGCACAGTTAAGGTTACTCCTGTAATCATTACTAACGCAAAAATGTTCACATCCAGCTCAACAACCGTTTTGGTGATAACGTCGCCGTTGATGTCGATTAGTGATGTTGTGCCAAGACCTGAAATCATAAGCAAAAGAGCCACAACAACCGCAGTTAAAATGGCGGGTAAAATAATTTTTAACCATTTATTCATTAGTTCAACCTTTAAAGCATTGTATGCTGTAGTAATATACTATTAAGTTTTGTGAGTCTCCATTTCAACATGTTTTTGGCAAGTTTTTGCGTCAATATGACCTACCCCTCTTAGGTTTCTGCATATAACCTCTAATATGCTCCAAATAGGTTGGTAAGAATTTTTTTACAAAAAATGGTTGTTTTTCTTACCTGAAAGGTTGATAGTTGCAGAAGGGTTCTTCTTCCAAAAAGTCCTTCCGCACGGAAAGTGCCCTTGCACGGCATCCACCGCAAGCCGCCTTGTAGTTGCAAACACCGCATTTGCCTTTCAACAATGAGGGGTTGCGAAGTTGCTTGAACAGTGGTGCATTTTGGTAGATTTCACGGAAATTTTGTTGCTTTACGCTGCCTGCCTTAATTGGTAAAAAGCCGCAACCGTACACTTCGCCAACATGCGATATGAAACAGAAACCATTGCCTGCCATGCACCCCCTCCCGCCGTGTTTGCCCTTGTTTTCTTGGCTGCCGTCTGCGTGTTGGGATACGATTCGACTGTACTGTGGAGCGCAGGTGACTTTGATTTGAATTGTTGCGGTTAAGCTTGATTGATAAACTGCTTGCAGGGTTTCTTCGTATTGCTCAGGTGTTATCTCCATTTGGATTTTTCCTCTGCCCGTTGGAACCAGCATGAAAACGTCCCACTCAACAGCTCCTAAATCAACTGCCAGCTTCAAAATGTTAGGCAAATCGGTAAGGTTATGCTGGGTAACGGTTGTGTTTATGCGAAAAGGCATCTGATTCTCCCTAGCCAACGCCATGTTGTGCATTGCCAAATCAAACGCGCCTTCAACCTGCCTAAAACCATCATGAACTGTAGCGTTAGACCCATCTAAGCTTAAAGAAATCATCCTCACTCCCGTCGCCTTCATTTTCTGGATGACCTCGGGGGTTATGTTGCTGCCGCTGGGCGACATAACAACCCGTAAACCTTGGTCAGACGCGTATTTGGCAACTTCAAAAATGTCCTCTCTAAGCAAAGGGTCGCCGCCGCTGATAATAAAAACGGGTTTACAGAAAGCCGCGATTTGGTCAACCATTTTGAGCGCTTCTTTTGTGGTTAACTGGTTTGGGTCGGCTTGTTTTTGAGCTTGGGCACGGCAGTGTTGGCAGGCGTAATTGCAGGCTCGGGTGGATTCCCAAGCGACAACGCGGGGTGCCAACGTGGCGGGGGTTGGGTGGCTATTGGGTGTGGTCATGTGGTTCAAGCCTGTTGGGTTTCTTTTTCAGTTAAGTAGCAGGCTGGGTCAGGAGCCCAAACGTCATCGTAAACAGCTTCAGCTCTAACACGCAGGTTTCCGTTACAGACGTCAAGAAAACGGCATGTACTGCATTTGCCTTTGAGGTGGCTTTTTCTGTTTCGCAGCTGGTTTAGCAGGGGGTCAGTTTGGTCTGTCCAGATTTCGCTGAACTTGCGTTCTCGGATGTTGCCGAGGCTGTAGTGTTGCCAGAACTGGTCGGGATGTACATAACCGTTAAAGTCCACGCAACCGATGCCTTTGCCTGAACTGTTGCCTCCGTTAAGCTTCAAAAGCTGCATCACCTGCTCCGCTCGGGTGGGGTCTTTTTCCTTGATTTTTAGGTAAATGTATGCGGAGTCTGCGTGGTTGTCAACGGTCAAGATTTCTGTGCCTAACCCTTTATGTTGAAACTTCTCAGCTTTAGACAGCAGAGTATCCATAAATTGACGGGTCTGCTCATGCGTCAAGTCATCTTTGGCTATGCTTGTTCCTCTTCCAACATACGCTAAATGGTAAAAACACACCCGCGGAATTTTTTCGGCTTCTATAAAATCAAAAATAGCTGGAACATCCGCAAGGTTGTATTTACTAACGGTTAAACGTAAACCAGTCTTTATACCTGCATTCATGCAGTTACGAATGCCTTCAACAGCTTTATCAAAAGCATCAGGGGCACCTCTGAAACGGTTGTTTGTTTCGCCTACGCCGTCTAGGCTTACACCGACGTAGTGGAAGCCGACTTTTTTGATTTTTTCTGCGGCTTCTTTGGTGATTAATGTTCCGTTCGTTGACATGACTGGGCGGATGCCTGAGTCAGAAGTAAGCTTAGCTAACTCAAATAGGTCGCTACGCATCATGGGTTCACCGCCTGAAAACAGTAGCACGGGAACATGGAATTCGGCAAGGTCTGCTATGAAGCGTTTTGCTTCTTCGGTTGAGAGTTCGTTTTGGTAGGTTTTGTTTTCGGATTGTGAGTAACAGTGCATGCAGTGTAGGTTGCAGCGTTTTGTGGTGTTCCAGACTACGACTGGACGTTGATGTGCAGTGTGGCTGTAGCGGAGTTGGTCCATGGAGCCAGGTTGGTTGCACCAAAGTTTTGTAAGGGTTATCATTGTTGGTTCTCCTGTTTGGCTGTGCCATTTTTGAGGTCACGTTTACTATACAAGATAACATAGTCTTGGATGCCAATGGTTTCAGAGAGCAGTTTGGTTAGTTGTTCTATTGTTTGGCGTTCCTGTGCATGTAAAACCGTGTAAAGATTATATTGCCAACGTTCAGGAACCGTTTGGCGTTCGTAACAGTGTGTTATCTCTCTAAATGAGGCTAAATATGTACCAACCTCGTTTACCCGTTCATTGGGCACATTCCAAGCGATAACTGCGTTTGCCGTGAACCCGACATCGTTTGGTTTTATGCACGCTCCAAACCGCCTAATAACGCCGGCTTCTTTTAGTTTTGTTAGGCGTGTTAAGACTTCGTTGGGTGAAACGCCGATTTTAGAGGCGATATTATTGAATGGTTGAGTGGTTAAGGGGATTCCTTGGGTTAATTCCAATAGCAAGGTTTCATCAATTTTGTCCAAAGCTTAATTCTCCTAAAATTTTTT
The DNA here is from genome assembly GCA_050108115.1 of Bathyarchaeia archaeon. GTDB lineage: Archaea > Thermoproteota > Bathyarchaeia > Bathyarchaeales > Bathycorpusculaceae > Bathycorpusculum. The sequence continues at coordinate 6,728 of JBNIDP010000002.1, forward strand.
TGTTAATTGAAAGTTTACGTTGATTTTGAAACGTTGCGAGGTTGGCAGGTTCAAAACGTCATTTTGATTTAGACCCGTTTTTTGCAGTATCTCCTCTAAAGTTTGGGTTGACTCCTGCATGCTTTTTGTTACGAGCGTGAACCATATGTTGTATTCGTGTTCGCGTTCATAATTGTGAGAAATGTTGCTGTACTGGTTAATTACTGCGGCTACTGCTTCAATTCTTTCTTCTGGGACACGTAAGGCAATTAGCGTAGCTGAGGTGTAGCCAACTTTTGAGGGGTCAACGATGGGGCCTATTTTTCGTATGATTCCAAGTTTGCGAAGGTTTTCGATGCGGGTGAATAGTTGGTTTTCGGGTATGCCTGTTTTGTTGCTTAGTTCTCTCCAGGGGTGTTCAACTATGGGGAAGTTTTCTTGTAATAGTTGTAGGATTTGTTTGTCGGTGTCGTCTATTTGGTGAGTTGTTGGTGTTTTAGAGCTTTCGCTATGGGTTGGTTTTGTGGTCATGAATTTCTCTCCATGGAGCTTAACCTGCATGGTTAAGTGGCTAAGCTATTGTAACGTGTACAGTTACATGTATTAATCTTGCGGAAACAACGCTGTTTAAACTGGTTTATTGCTGAATCAGCAACATACTTGGCCTGTTAAAGTTCGATACTTGGCGCAAACTTGAGCATCTTGGTCGTAACCGACAAACGTGCATCCTTAACCCCCGCAATCATCTTTGTCCGTTTAACCAAATCATTAAGATGTTCCATATCACGCGCCAAAATCATAGAAACCAAATCATACTCGCCGGTGCTCCTAAACAAGTACTGAGTCTCATCAAACCCTGTCAACTGCTTGCATGCTTCTTCAAGATGTGACGGGTCAACTTTAAGCAAAATGGCACCACCCACGGTTAAGCCAACTTTTTCTGGGTCCAGAAGAGCGGCAAAACGAGTGATGACTCCGCTTTCTACAAGGCGGTTAACTCGGAAGCGAACAGTGGTTTCAGCTATGTCTAAGTTGCGTCCTATTTCGGCAAAGGGAAGCCTTGCATCCTTTTGAAGCAGCTTTAGAATGCTTTTATCTAACTCATCCAATTCAACTGAACCCATAGTGTGTTGCCCTTCAAATACCTGCGAGATTATGTCAACTTATGAAACTTTTTGCCTATAATCTTTACCCTGTCTTAAAAAGTGAATACTTGCACCATAAGCGGTTGAACAGTTGATGGATAATCTTATTAGCCCAATATATGCAAATGATTTTGAGGTTGCATAATTGTCAAAAGAAGAAGAAATGTTAGCTGAATTACGGAAGATACGTGAAGCAGTTGAGAAACCGCCACCACCGCCACCCCCACCAAAACAGAACATGTTGGAAGAGTTCAAAGAGTTTCTGTCTAAATACAAGATATTTGGGCTTGCTATTGCTTTTGTTATAGGTTTGTATGTAGGTCAGTTAGTTCAAGCATTAGCTAAAGACTTTTTGTTGCCTTTGATTGGCTTGTTGATTCCAGGAGACACGAATTTGGCTGATGCGTCCGCCGAGATTGGAGGCCAATTTTTCTTGTATGGTGACTTCTTGATTGCTTTGATAACCTTCTTGATAGTTGCTTTGATTGTGTTCCTTGCGGTCAAAGTGGCGAAGCGTTGGGGCATCGAGTAATCGGTGTCTTAACTGACTAATTCTTTTTTCTTTTATTTGAGCTTGTGATAAGCATGATTGGTGGGGTTTGTATTGTGTTTTGTTGGTTGTTTATGTGGGTTTTTAGGCCTTCTGTGATTAGGTATTCGATGAAGTTGCTGCGTTTTTCTCTGCCTCGGATGTTTTCTATTTCTCTGAAGAGTTGTTGGTCCATTGTTATGCTTATGTTATGCTTCAAACTGTAAACCTCTTACACTATGTATACCAAGTATACAGAAAAGACTTATTAGCTTTCCTATCACAAATACACAATGGTAAAACCCATGAAAACTCTGCGAATATCCGACGACGCCCACCAAAAACTAACAGCAATGCTAGGCGAAATCACCGCCCAAACAATGCAAATGCAAACATACACCGACGCCATCGAAAACCTCCTCTCAACAAGCGTAAACCTGCCACCCCAACTGCTAAACGAAACCCAAACCTTCATAGAAAACAACCGCAACCTCGGCTACACCAGCCGCGAAGAATTCATCCGAGACGCCATCCGCACACAACTCCGCTTCGCAAAAGACGACAACACTTACATCGAAATCCCAAAAAATGAATACGAACGCCTACAGCAAGCAATAAAAGATTTAGACACAGGCTACCTAAGCCCCGACGACTTCATAAACCACCAAATCCGAAACCTGCTTGAAAAGCATGACGCTTACCTAAAAGACCGCCAAGAAACCAAACGGTAACAAGTAACCTCCCTAAAAAGCCGTTTAACATCAGCTTTTTTGTTTTTAGCGGTGGCTACTTTTATATTAAAGATTCAAAATTCATAACTTCTTTATTAAAAAAAGGGTATGTAAAGTTAAACAGGAGCATGCTTTGCGTGGCTAAATCAAAACTGGAAATTTATGAGGCGGTGCTAAGGATTCTCTCGGTTGAGCCTTTAACGCTTGACATTATCGCTTTTGAGGGAAACATGGATTGCATGCTTTTACGTGAAAAACTTGATTTTTTAGTCGAACACGACCTTGTTGAATTAGTATCCTGCAAAGGAAGAACCGCATACATTATTACTTGCAGAGGAGCAGCAATATATAAGTCATTGACACTTACCAAACGTTTAGCCAAACTGCAAACAAACCTTGAAACCGCTACCCATGAAATACAACCAGTTCACGCTTTCCCAGCCGAAGCTTGGAAGGCAAAACGAAAGCTCTAACAATAAATTATTAAGAAACGCCCAATTCAAACTAATAGAACAGCATGCCGCAACCTTCTGAGCAGTCAATTTGGCGTTTAAACCCGCAAGAACTCGTTACCTTTTTAGACTCAAAAACACTAATTCAAAAAAAACGTCAAATCCACTTTTACGCTCCAAGCTTCACATACTACAAAAGCAGCCTGTTTTGTTCATCACCAAAATCCTTTCCAACAATTTCCGTAACCGGAACTGGCTGTGCTTTGAAATGTAAACATTGCGAAGGCAAAGTTTTAGCAACAATGCAGCCCGCAGTCACATCTGAAGAACTGTTCAGGTTGTGTTCCAAACTAAAAAAAGATGGTGCAGTGGGTTGCCTGATTAGCGGTGGATGCACGATAAATGGGTCAGTTCCACTAAAACCGTTTGCATCAGCGATTGCAAGGGTTAAACGTGAACTGGGTCTGACAGTTTTTGTTCACACTGGCATTGTAGAGTTGGAAGAGGCTGTTTTGCTTAAACAATCTGGGGTGGATGCAGCGTTAATTGACGTTATTGGCTCCCAAGAAACCATTGACAAGGTTTACGGGCTTAACGTTACAGTTCAAGATTATGCTAAATCGCTAAATGCGTTGCAAACGGTTGGCTTAAGCTTTGTGCCACACGTAATTGTTGGACTAAACGGGGGCAAACTTGACGGCGAACTTGAGGCGTTGCAGATGATTTCTAAGACAAAGCCTTCCGCAGTGGTTGTCATAGCGTTTATGCCTTTGCATGGAACAGAAATGGCAAACATTTTGCCGCCACAACCATACGACATAGCCCGCGTAGTCGCTTCCGCACGATTAATGTTTCCCCAGATTCCTGTGGCTTTGGGTTGTATGCGTCCTAAAGGCAAACAGCGCGCTGTCTTTGACGTGTTGGCGTTAAAAGCTGGCGTTAACGCGGTGGCTTTCCCAAGTCAAGAAGCCATTGATTATGCAAAAGCTCAAGGTTGGGCTGTTTCTTTTTCGCCTTATTGTTGTGCTAAAATCTATGCTGACTTGCTTTAAGGCAGCTTTTGCTTGTTAAACATTTTTTGACTTGATTTTACGTTATCAGGACCTACCCCTCTATAGTTTCTGCAATGAGTTTCTAATAGGCTCCTAATAGACTACAGCTTTTTGCACATTTCCGCAGGGTGTGTGGTTTTGGTGGAGTTCTACCGCTTTACAAGTGGATAGTTGAACGCTTTAACAGTTCAAAAGGTTTTGACGAAGCTTTTATTCCTCCAGAGCGAAATGGCGCGATAGTGGAAAGAGCACACAAGGATTACTTTGATTCCTGGAGAAAGAAAGTTGGGATGTTGTTACTGAAGAGTTTTTGGCAAAGATTTGGAAATAACGATGATATTCCCACTTTGGGTCTGCGCAATTTTTAATATGCGTACCTTCATCGTCGAAAATGAAACCAACCGATACATCGCTATGTATCCTAAAGACTACTAACCCCTTCGTTTTTTCTTTAAGTCTCCACTCGACTTTTTCTAATTCGGGTTTGCCCAGAAGAGATAGACTTTTGTTTGGGAAAACATTCCCACCAGTTTTATCAGTTTACCCAGTTCAGGCAATTTAGCTTTATGCACACTAGTAACATAGTCGGCAACCTTTTGAAGGGCTGATGGCGGCTAGCCGCAAATTCTCTCCAAAGCGAGTATGCTTGTTCTTATGAACGCTTCTTTGAGTTCCTCGATCTGCTCCGGTTGCCAAGCTGTCAAGCTTCGCCATGACGTACCGTTCGCTGGCTAAGAGTTGCGAATCAAACCCTAACTCTAAGAGCGCTTTAGAAACGCCGGATATGCTTTTGACTGTTTGCTGTTGGGCTATTTTCTGCATGCTTGCCTTCTATTGTGGCCCTACTTTGGCATCGAAAAACCTCTAACTTCAAACGAATATACGAAAGAAAGCCTTATATGGATTAAAGTGTAACAGCTTACAATGTAAGCTGTTTGTGGCTTACAGGATTGCAAAATGACGCTGAGCCTTGGATACCTAACCCCTAAGCAGAAAGTCATCTGGGACCTAAAAAGTAGCGGACTCCAAGAAACCCATATCGCACGAAAATTAAACGTCACCCGCCAAACCGTCCACAAATCCCTCGACATAGCCAACCTCAAAATCGGCGACGCCCTCCAAGAAGTCGCCAAAATAAACAAAATCGACATCGAAACCCTCAACGCCCAACGGGGATTCCTCAAAGGATACAGCAACCACTTCAAAACCCCCGCATTCGTCACCTTCTCCGCCAAAAACGGCATACAAGTATGGTACAAACACGAAGGCGACTGCGAAAAATGCAAAAAACTCCAAACATGCCGAGACACACTGCTGGCAGAAGCCAAAGACCGCAACTTTTTGCTACTAGATGACACAAGCAAAATGTTGCCATCCAGACTTGCCGAAGCACTTTTCACAAAAATAACAGGTGAACAAAATGAGCATACGAAAGAGGATTAAAAATCTCACAGATTATTGCCCGCAACCCCAAATGCCCTTAACGATAAGACTGAAACGTCATTCTCTACCGATTGCTGTAGCAGTTACAGCCATGCTTGTTCTTTCAATTACCTTCTCAATATTTTACTTGGGTCTTGCATCATACGCATCCCCGCCTCCAATCATTAACGATTCGAACGTTTCTTTTTATGAGTCGGCATATGCTAAGGCAACAAGTGAGCAGAAGATAGAATTGGACAAAATTATTGCAGACAAGAGTATTGGTTTGCCTGGGGAATGGAGACGGCCCGTTCTTATCGTAATCGGAGACCTACCGAAAGACCAGCCAAGATTAACCGCTGAACAGGCAGGGGAAATATATGACCGTATAGGTAAAGACGAGAGCGCTTTAGAAAGAGAATTCAACAAAATTGCGGGTGCACCGGACTTTGTCGGCGGCAGCGGAATTGAGCGGTCTATTTACTATCTAAACGACAATAGAACAGACGCTATCTATGTAAGGCTAGGCGATGCATCTCACGTAGTATTTAGTGACGATGGAACTCAAACAAGATTACCATTAGGCAACCAGAAACTTCCTGTCAACCCGGGCCCATCAACATCACCACAAGGCACCCCCCAAACGCTTCCTAACATGCCGAGCCCAACGGAAATGCCTCTTCCTTGATAGAAAAATTCACATGATGAATGTGACAGTCATCCCCAAAAAAGGACCCTCAAAAAGAGGGTTTACTTCTTTTTCTTTAGTTTGACTTCCTCTTCTTTGTCCTCTTTATTTTTGCTAACCTGAGTGAGTAGTATTCGCCGATTCTTTTCTGGTTCAGGGTAGACACCTTCACAATGGTCTGTTTCGTATTAAGCTTGCTTAAGTTTATCTAAAGAAAAAGGACATGCCTACAAAACATGAAAGATGTCTTTAATTGTGGGGCAGTTGCGGTTCCGTTACGTTTCCAACCGCTTGATACTTTGAAGTACAATAGCCATGCTGGTGATAAGTGGGATCCAAATAGGTTGGTTGTGTTAGTTTTTTGAGTTACCTGTTAAGAAAAGGGCAAATTTTACGCTGTTTACGTCATTTAAAGTGTATTTTACGTTTACGCTTTCTTTTTCGGCGTTGATTAATCCTGCTTTTTTAAGTTGATTCATCTGCCAAGTTAACGCCTGAGAAGACACTCCCAAGCTTGCCGCGATGTCCCGGTGAAGCATTGAGGATTTTTGGGATAAAATGTTTAAAATCTGAGCTGTGGTTTGATGTCTTGTAAGTGAAATTAGCGCCATTTCCTGCTGAGTGTAGCTGTTTTCTTGGAAGTACCTTTTATTTTGCCCGTCAACAACACTTGTAATGTAGCCGTTTTGTTCAAGCACGTACAAGTGGTACTGCACGACACCCACGGATAAGTCTAAGTTTTCGCAGATGCCTCTAAAATGCACTCCCGGGTTATCTTTTATGTAATTGTAAATTTCAAGTCTTGTTGGCTGATTAAGCACCTGTGATGAGTTGCTATGTAGACCTGCTGCGGTTGCAAGAGGAACTGAAACAGTTAACCTTTCCAGCTTGTCAGTTGACTGTTGTAAATCAAAACTTTGCGGCATGTTTGACGCGGACGCCACCGCTATAAACGCAACAGACAAAACAAGCGCCACAAGCAAAATCGTCAAGGCATTTTTCTGGTTCAAGTGCTATCCTGCAAACGTTTGACCTGCTGCTATTTATCATATTCTGTAAACAGGTGTACTAATGGTAAAATCTTGTACCATAAAACCTTTCTTAAAGAAGCGCATAATACAAAAACGGTGAAAACTGTGTCTGAATCTCAGATTCAGAAGAAAAAACGTAAAAAACAGCAGTATGCCCTGTTAGAGCAGGTTCAAGAAGAAACAGAAGAAACCGCAATTCAAAACGCAAAGGAAGTAATGGAAGCACTTGATGAACTGGCAAAACAGGAAACATTACTTGAAATCCAAGTTTGCCCCAAATGTAAAAGTCCCCGTATTAAAAGGGCAAAAAGCACTGAGGGTGACATGTTGGGTAACATGGGCTTGCAGCAGCCAAACTATGAATGTCCCGACTGCGGAGCGCAAGGGCACATCGTAATAAAAGCAACAAACAAACCCTTGACTGTGCGGGAAGTCGAGTTGATTCGAGAAGCTATGGATGAAGAAAACGAAGCGGCTGAATAAGCCGCATTTTTGTTGATTTAGGCTTCGTATTGTGTTGGGTCAGTTACGCCTGCTTCTTTGAAGGCTTTTTTGCGGTTCACGCAAGACTCACATTTGCCGCAATGTTTTTCGCCATCAAGATAGCATGACCAAGTCAACTCAAAGGGCACACCAAGTTCTGCGCCAACTTTGAGCACGTCAGATTTTTTCTTGCCACTGAAAGGTGCAAAAATCGAAATATCCTCTGCAGTGCCTAAACGGGCTGCTTTTTCAAATGCCTCGTAAAACTCGCGCCTGCAATCTGGATAGAAGGGTTCGTCTGAACCATGGGCGCCATAGAAGATTTTGTCTGCGCCAACTGTTACAGCATAGGCTACCGCTGCGGATAAGAAGATGGCGTTACGGAATGGCACGATGATGGGTGCACTGAATTCGCTGGTTAAGGGGATGTCTCGGTTTACAAGGGCTGCTGTTCCGCTAAAAATCTCTTTAAGCGCTGAGAGGTCAATGACTTTTGTGGATGTGCCCAGTTTTTCTGCTATTTTTTGGGCTGCCTCTGTTTCTTTTACGGCGATTTGTCCGTATTTGAAGGTGATTGGGTAGATTTGGTAGCCTTGAGTTTTTGCCCAGTAAGCTACTGTGGCAGAGTCTGGTCCTCCGCTGAGTACGACAACGCATTTTTTAGTTTCGTTCATAGAGTTTTGCCTCATTATGTTTTGTTGGAGTTATCCATCGTTGTATGCCTGATTTCTTTAGCAGTTTAAAAATTGGCCAACCGATTAGCACACTTGCAACTATGTTTCCAAGTGCGACGTATACGATTGTTTCAATCAGTGGATACCCAAATAGGCTTGACAGCATCCAACCGACTGTTACGCCTAGAACCGCTGAGTAAGCGATGCATGTTCCAATGACCGTGTAGTCATTGTTAGTTTTCTTGTAAACATAGTAGACGAGAAAAGCCATTATGAATGAAGGTATAGTGTTTAGTAAATCGATTGGTCCAACTGGAGAAAAAAGGTTTGCGATAAATACTCCCAATGTGTGTCCTAGAACGCCTGCAAATCCGAGCAGTGGCACAGCGGCAACTAAAGAATCTGCTACACGAACTTGAAGTGGTCCATAGGATAATCCTGGAAGAAAAATTACTAACGCAGCGTAAAGTGCGGCGTATACTGATATTAAGGCTAATGTTTTGGTTTTTTGCAATTGAATCCTCCCTACCCCGGGTTTTATACTTGGCGGAACGGGTGGGAGACACTCACCCGCCAATTGCCAACAACAACTGTTGGGTATCATAAAAAGCTTTGCAGACAAAGTTACAGTTGGAATATTTCGGTTATGGAAATACGCCTTATAACTAAAATCAGTCATAATAAGAATCAAGAAAGCTGCTTAGAAAGAAAGGGGCTAAGCAGCAAAAGAGTTCATGAAAGGAGAAGGCAAATGAACTCAAACGGGAAGAGGGAAAGGGGGAGAAAGGAGAAGGCTAAAACAATGAAGTGCCCATCATGCAATACAAAGGTTAGTATAGACCTGAAACGAAAAGAATGCAGTTGTCATCAATGCGGCTGGCGTAAAAACTTAAGCAAATAACTCTGTATTTTAACTAGAAACTAAAAAGTTTCTTTATGCACAAACTCAGCAGGCAATCGTCTTGGGCGTTCAGGCGGCGCCTCCGCTGGATACCCAACAGGAATCATTGCAACCGGACGCATATCTTCTGGCGCGTTAACCACTTTTTTAACATCCTCTTCTTTAAACGCCCCAATCCAGCAGGTACCCAAACCCAAACTGCACGCTGCTAACAAAATGTTCTCCGTCACTGCTGCCGTGTCCTGAATGCAATATAAGCTGAGTCCACGGTCGCCATAGCTGTCTTTGGCTTTTTTAAGGTCTACACAGATAACAAAAACTACCGATGCAGTGTGAATCTGTTTTTGACCAAACGCTGCATACGTTAAACGCTGTTTTTGAGCTTCCTGCTGTACAATAACTAACTGGTATGCTTGGGCATTTCCAGCTGTTGGCGCCAATCTGGCCGCTTCAATTAGTTTTTCGACTGTTTCTTCTGAAACGGTTTGGTTTGTAAATTGTCGAATGCTTCTGCGGTTTTTTATTGCTTCAAAAACTTCCAACTCTTAACAACCCTGCTTTAATGTAATAGGTTTGCCCGTAAAAGACTTATCTTTCCTTGTTTATTTTTCTGCTTGGATGATGAGCCTAGAGTCATTGAGCCAAAAGCAGTGATGCCGACTCGACGGGCGAACTGACAAAAGGGTGCTGTTCCAATATAGCACCTAAAACGTAGACTACTCAAATTTGACTATTATTTATTTGGAACCTGATAGTCGAAGCTAATTCAGGAGAAAATAGTTTTCCAAATTTTAGTTATCAAACGTTAAAACTGTATAGAAGTTACTTCTATAAAACTTTAATAGCTCAGTTTTTTGATATATAAGCGAGAAAGGGGAAAAACAATGAAGAAGTTAGCATCTGCTATAATTTTAACAATTTTACTCCTAACAACATACACATTAACATTAAATATGAATACGGCACAAGGGCTGTCTGATGTTGTTCCGCCTTCAATTGTTGATTTAAGTTTTAGTCCTGGAATAATTGATGTAAGTGCTGGCTCTCATTTGGTCACTATTTCTATGCATGCTACTGATGACCTTTCTGGAGTCAAACAAGGCAACATGTTCTTAAGAGGACCATCAGGACAAAATACTGGCGGCGGTTTCTGGGGTAGCCCTGTTTCAGGAGACGCTAACGATGGAATATATGAGTGCACCATAGAGTTTCCTCAATTTAGTGAAGCAGGAACTTGGTACATTTATGAACTACAGCTATATGACAATGCAAATAACATGCAAGCCTATTTTGCCGATTCATTTATTGACGCAGGCATCCCAAACACAATACAAGTAACTGGTGTGTCTGATGTTACTGCGCCCTCATTGGTTGATTTAAGTTTTAGTCCTGGAATAATTGATGTAAGTGCTGGCTCTCATTTGGTCACTATTTCTATGCATGCTACTGATGACCTTTCTGGAGTCAAACAAGGCAACATGTTCTTAAGAGGACCATCAGGACAAAATACTGGCGGCGGTTTCTGGGGTAGCCCTGTTTCAGGAGACGCTAACGATGGAATATATGAGTGCACCATAGAGTTTCCTCAATTTAGTGAAGCAGGAACTTGGTACATTTATGAACTACAGCTATATGACAATGCAAATAACATGCAAGCCTATTTTGCCGATTCATTTATTGACGCAGGCATCCCAAACACAATACAAGTAACTGGTGTGTCTGATGTTACTGCGCCCTCATTGGTTGATTTAAGTTTTAGTCCTGGAATAATTGATGTAAGTGCTGGCTCTCATTTGGTCACTATTTCTATGCATGCTACTGATGACCTTTCTGGAGTCAAACAAGGCAACATGTTCTTAAGAGGACCATCAGGACAAAATACTGGCGGCGGTTTCTGGGGTAGCCCTGTTTCAGGAGACGCTAACGATGGAATATATGAGTGCACCATAGAGTTTCCTCAATTTAGTGAAGCAGGAACTTGGTACATTTATGAACTACAGCTATATGACAATGCAAATAACATGCAAGCCTATTTTGCCGATTCATTTATTGACGCAGGCATCCCAAACACAATACAAGTAACTGGTGTGTCTGATGTTACTGCGCCCTCATTGGTTGATTTAAGTTTTAGTCCTGGAATAATTGATGTAAGTGCTGGCTCTCATTTGGTCACTATTTCTATGCATGCTACTGATGACCTTTCTGGAGTCAAACAAGGCAACATGTTCTTAAGAGGACCATCAGGACAAAATACTGGCGGCGGTTTCTGGGGTAGCCCTGTTTCAGGAGACGCTAACGATGGAATATATGAGTGCACCATAGAGTTTCCTCAATTTAGTGAAGCAGGAACTTGGTACATTTATGAACTACAGCTATATGACAATGCAAATAACATGCAAGCCTATTTTGCCGATTCATTTATAGACGCAAACATTCCAAACAGTATAATAGTTGTTCCTTTTGTTAATGTTGTTCCTGAGGTGCCACTTGGAACGTTGATGGCTGTGCTTGCGATGTTTACGTGTTTAGTTGGGTTTGTTGTATACAAAAAATTTACATAAACTTCCATGAAGCAAAGACTGGCCTTTAGGGAGGTGGGAATCTCCCAACACATTTTTATTTTAAGCCATTTTTAACCGATTAATAATATACCGTATCAATCATTATAAAAACATGCAATACAAAAGCTCAATGCTTCTGAATAACAGCGGAAAATTTATCAGTGCAGCAGACATGAACAAGGGAGCTTAAACACGCAAAAATTGTGACGCTTAACAATCGAGGTGAAACAAGAATGGTTGAAATGAAGATTGATGCTAAAGAAATTAAAGGCAAAAGCGGTATGGTTCAAAAATATGCTGATTTCCTTAAAGAAAAAACCAGCGCAGACGTAAGCACTGACTCAAACACTATCACAGTTAAAGGTGAAGGTCCCGCAGTAGCAAAAAAATACTTGCGTATCTTGACTAAAAAGTTTCTGCACAAATACGAATTAATCGACACTTACCGTGTAATTGCTGACGAAGGCGAAAACGCATTGCAAATCAAAGGACGCAAACTAAACGAAGAAGATTAAAAACTTCTTTACCCTTTTAAAACAGGTTTTGTTTACCGAACAAAATTTTCTATCTTTTAACGCCCCATTCTATAGAAGGCTTTGGAAAATATTCAATGGATACGATTGCAGGGCTGGTCCAATGTAGATTTCAGTGTTTTCTATGTTGTCGTTTTTTCGCATTTGTTCTTTAAATTTGAATAGTTCCTCAAATTCTTGCAGCGTCAAAATTACTTCTAAATCGTAGGGTCCTATTAAGCGTGTCACGTTAAGTATGTTTGGCATGCTTACTAATTGGTTTTGAATTTCTTGCACTTTACTTTTGTTAACAACTTTTACAAAAATAGTTGCATGCGCATTGTAACCCAACTTTTTAAGATTAACCGTTACGGCTGAAAGAGTTAACACGTTTCCTCTTAACCTTTTATAGCGTTGAATCACGTTTTTGGTTGAGATTCCTGTTTGTTCAGCAATTTTTCTAAATGTGGTTCTTGAATGTTGAGAAATTATTTTAGCAATTTTACGATCTAACGCGTCCATTTCAACTGGTAGGTTTGAAACTGCCCTGTTGTGCTGAAGGTTGTTGCTTTGTAGTGTTTCAGTGCCATTGTTGAATTTAATTAACAAGTTTTCAGGGTAGTCGGTGTTTGACACTTCTGCCCAAATCATGGTGTCGACCTGTTTGATTGAATCGTTAGTTTCAAGGTCTACTAGTATGGCCGCGAGTTCTTGCATGTTAGTTAGCGTTACTTTTGTTGTAATGTTATATTTTCCGTAGGTTTTGATTGTGTATTGAATGTAGGGTTTGCTTGCTAGAAAAGTAAGAACGTTACTTTCGTTTTCTGCGCTTGTTAAAATGTTTATGTCGCAGATAAATTTGTAACTTAGACTTTGAGGATTAACTTGCATTATTTCTCCATTTATAACGCCTGTACGCCAGAGTTTCTTGTAGCGCATGCGAACTGCGCCTACTGTTATGTTACAGATTTTGGAAAGTTCTGTAAAACTGGTTCTGGATTCTTTTAAAAGTTGATGCAGGATTTTTGCGTCAGTTTCGTCTATTCGCAGCCTCTCAGTCAATTTAATTACCTTTATGATTGTCTTTTTTTGTACTCTTTTTGGGAACAACTATTTATTGTTCTTTAATGCTGTTTTTTTGTTTAAACAATTATGTTACTACTTGGTTTTAAGACTTGCTAAAAGGTTATATTGTAACTTAAAAAAAGTTTCAAAAAACATTTGCTAAACGTCAGACTGTGCATGATAAATATGAGAAAAATTAAAATTTTTCTCAAAAAATTACATATGTCGTATTAAAAAAATTGATGTTCCGCTTAGAGAAGCGGATAAAAGACATTCAAAGGAACTGCCTTGAACACTGGACTAAGATACGTGTCAACACTATCTATATCCTTTATCTTACGCATCTGATCTTGAAGGTTAAACTGGTCATTGAAATCTTCCAGCACATTAATGGTCATTAAGTCGTAAGCACCAATCATTCGAATGATCACAATCGTATTAGGCAATTGTAAAATCTTGGAATAAATCTCCGGCATTTTGCTGCGATTGGCCACTTTAATGAAATTATGTGCCATAGCATTATAGCCTAATTTAGTTAAATCCAAAGTAATGGTTGAAAGTCCCAGAAGATTTCCTTCAAGCTTCTTAAACCTTTGAATAGTGTTTTTAGTAGAAATGCCCAAATGTTCTGCAATTTTCTTAAAGGGTATCCGTGAATTGGCAGAAAGTATCTTTGCTATTTGACGGTCTTTCTCGTCAAGAATTATTTCATTGTTGTTGATAGGTGGTATATTTTTGAGAAGGATGCTGTCTTGGTCAATTATTGGAGCAGGTTTGATAATGAGGTTTTCGTTGTGGTCCATGTCGTTTGCGTTAGCCCAAATCATGGGGTCAACATGTTTAATGTAAATATTTGATTCCAAGTCTTCAATTATTGTTGTTAAGTCTTTGAGGTCTTTTAAGGCAACTTTTATTGCAAGGTTATATTTGCCGAACATGCCAAAGGTGTGCATCACATAGGAACGGGTTTTTAGGAATTCGACTACAGTTTTTTCGTTATCCATGGTTGTAAGAATCCCTATGTCTGCAATGCATTTGTATCCTAAACTGTGGGGGTTAACTTGCATTATTTGACCGTTTATTATTCCTGCTTTAATCATGTTTTTGTAGCGCATACGTACGGCGCCGATAGTAATTTTGCATTCTTTTGCTATGTCAGTAAAACTGGTTCTGGAATTCAGTAGCAAAATTTTTAGTATTTTTGTATCGATTTGGTCTATTTTTTTTCGAGGCTGCATCAACCATTTCTCGACTTGCTCCTTTATTAATTTAGCACCTTATTATTCCTGTTATTTTGAAACATATTGTATGTGTAAAAAGGGTTTTTTACATAAAACAATTAATTTAGCATTAAATTGGGAATAAATTGAAATTAGCCTTTTAGCGGCAAATGGTGCTATTTAGAAAAAGACAATAAAATTGGCAAAATAATGAATTAAAACAAAATATTTGCGCAAATTAAGTATTTAATGATGCATAATTTTGTGCTGTAGCTGTAAAATTAACTTGAGCACTCGAGTTTGCTTTTGTGTCTTTTCAAAATTGAACTGTTCTGTTTAATTTTTGCTTAATGTTTCTATAATTTGGGAAAAAATTCAAATTTGTCACTTCGTTGTTCTGTTTTTGGTTGGAAAAAGGCTGAATAGGCTCGAACGGTACTGCTTAAGCGATTGTAGTATTGTCCGTAAAATTGCAATCTCTCCTTAATTTATCGAAGCCTCAGCAAACCCTTTTCCTTCTTCTTTTTCGTTTAAACATTTGGTGGTTTTGTGGTTGACGTTTTCCAAAGATTTTCAAAATAATTGCTGCTAATTGAGACAATCGAATTGTAATTTGACCACAGAAACGGTGAACTTGGTGGTCCAGTGGTGGGTGACATCATTAAAAGTACTTCGTGTTTGTCGTAAATGCTTAATACTGCTGATGGCTCTGTCGAAGTGTATCTTAAGCCTGAACCGTTTTTACCTAATACTTTTAGCGCCTCTTGATGCTCAAGGGGCCATCTTGCCTGTTTGGGTGTTTCAATAATTATTCGGTACTTTACATTTCTTTTGATGGCGCTTTTCATGTAATCAGTAAGACCTGATTTTAACAAAACCTTGTAATATTGCCACGTACTAATTATTTCAATTGAGAATTGAGCTTTAAGGCTTAAATCATTTCTTTTTTGTAATGAGGCCTTAGTTGCGGGAATTAAAAACAAGTCAGGATCGCTTTCTGGAACATTGTTATTTTTTAAATTCTGCCTTTGTTGTAATTCTTTAATTAAGCTTTTAGTTTTTTTCTGTGTCTGTTTGATTTCTTCTACTTTATGCTCCATTAGCATTGGTAGTGCATGTTCTATAGGAGTAATCTCAAACATCACCGGGTTGCTTATTACTTTATGCACTATTCCCAGATTCATAAAATTGTTCATGATTCGATAAATGTCTGGGCGGGCAACGTTTGAGTATTTTGCTAGGGTTTTAGCGTTCAGTCTTCCAGACCTGACCAGAGTAAGGTAGACCCTGGCTTGGATCGGGCTGAGTCCCAGCTGGTGTAGGGTTTCCTCTTTTTCCTGTGTCACTGTCGATTTCTCCTTTTTGTGTATGGCACGTTTATTTATTTTTGAAATCTTTTAAGACTTCCTGTAAGTGCATATTACACTTACAATGTATTATATAATTTTTTCAAACACTTAATAATTCACAAAAATCAAAAAACAAAGTGAATAAAATTATGAAAAACAATTCAATAACAACAATAGTTTTCGTAATTCTGCTGCTCACATCACTAATCATGACCACCTATCCAGCAACCGCTCAATCTCAACCATCTCAACCAGTAACAGGTTCATTGCCCAACGGCGTCGTCGCTGACGCAACAGCCAACGTCCGAGCGTTTCTAAGCTTCAGACCAAACCCAGTCGGAATCGGACAATCAATCCTAATCAACATGTGGACTTCAGTAGCCCCCGGCGCAGGAAGAATGCATCATGACTACACATTAACAATAACTGACCCAGACGGTAACAAAGAAGTAAAAACCTTTGACACTTACCCTAACGACGGAACCGCATGGTACGAAATGCAAGTAGATAAAGTGGGAACATGGAAATTCCAGTTCGATTTCATTGGAACATACTTCCCCGCTGGCTATTATGTAGACGGTTATATCGTTAACGCTACTACAGGTGGAACAAGCTATTCTGAATCATGCTATTATCCGCCCGCTTCAACTCCTGAACAAACCCTAACCGTACAAGAAGACATGGTTGCCTCATGGCTTCCAGCGCCGCTTCCAACAGATTACTGGACAAGACCCGTATCTATGATGAACCGTGAATGGTGGCCAATATTAGGCAACTACCCATGGCCATACGGAAACGACAACTATGACTACGCAGGCCCGTTCGTTATTTCACCCAACACTGCACACGTTGCATGGAAAAGACAAGGCAGCATTTATGGCTTAATAGGCGCTGAACTAGGAACAATGTCTGCCTATCAAGGCGGCATCGGTGGAGTTGCTGCTGGTTCACCAACAGTAATCTACATGGGACGCGCTTACCAAACCTTCAACAAGCCAGGTGTAGGTTCAGTAGCTCAATGCTATGACATACGCACAGGCGAAATACTCTATGAAATACCCATCGCAGAAGGCGGCGTAACACCAACAATTCTTTCATATCCACCCGTTGGTTCACAAGGCACTTCTAATCCAGAACTAATGACTATTAGCAGCAGCAGATTGCTAAAAATTGACCCATGGACAGGACTTGTAACAGTTAACGTTACAGCAATGTCCGGCACTTTCCACAATGGCGCATACATTCTTTCAATACAAAACACTGCATCTGGTCCACGCCTAATTAACTGGACAACCGTTGGCACAAGCACAAACTTTACCAGCCGAATACAAAGCAACATATCCATTCCAACAACCAGCATAAGCATTTATGATTTCAACAGCGGCAATGGCTTCCAAATAAGCGGCATCTCCAAAGGAGGCGCTTTTGCTCAACAACAAATAATTGCTATAAGCTTAGTTACAGGTGCACTTTTATGGAACATAACAATTGATGAACCAAACTACAGTGGCAGCTGTAACGTAGCTGACAACGGCAAAGTTGCAATTCTATCAGAAGGCGGATACTTTGTAGCTTTTGACCAAACAACGGGACATCAAGTTTGGAAAGGCGAAGAAATGATGTATCCTTGGGATGCACCAGCATTTGGCGCGTACGACATCGCATCTGCTTACGGCTTGATAATACGGTCAGCTTACTCTGGAACATACGCTTTTGACTGGGACACTGGAAAAATCGTTTGGAAATACGAAGCCCCAGCAAACGCTTACGAAACACCATACATCAACGAGAACGGCACAACAGTGTATTCATGGAACGGTGGAATTCTTGTCTCAGACGGAAAAGTCTACAATTATAACGCTGAACACTCACCAACAATGCCCATCACCCGAGGTTGGAGACTACACTGCATCAACGCAACTACCGGTGAAGGAATATGGAACATAACAGGCTTTTCAGCTTCAAGAAACTTCCAAGGTGCAACAGCTGATGGCTACTTAGCATTTGACAACTTCTATGACGGGTACCTTTACGTTTTTGGTAAAGGTAGAAGCGAAACAACAATAACTGCACCACAAACAGCAATAACAAAAGGACAAAGCTTGATAATTTCAGGAACCGTTTTTGACCAATCACCAGGCCAACCTGGCACACCCTGTGTCAGCAAAGAATCTATGACAGCATGGATGGAATACCTGCACATGCAAACACAAATTCCAATGGACGTTACAGGTGTTCCAGTATCTATTGATGCTACAGACCCTAACGGCAACGGCGTGCACATTGGTGATACAACCACAGACATGAGCGGAACCTTTGGATTCACATGGACACCCGAACTAGTAGGTGACTACAAAATCACGGCAACCTTTGCAGGCGACGACTCTTATGGTAGCTCTTGGGCACAAACCTATGCAACAGTAGTCGATGCGCCTTCAACAACACCGACTCAAACTGCAATCAGCTTTGATTCAATTAACAGCACAGTAACTACAACCATCCTTGGCGGCGTAATTGCAATCATCATCGCAATAGCAATTGTAGGTCTTTTAATGCTAAAGAAGCATTAAAAATCCATTTTTCTTTTTATTTTTTGAGTTTTCAGCTTTAACATTTATATAGTATTTATCAAAAAATTCAGTTAAGCTCTTTTAGATAGTTTATTTGGGTTTTTTTATAGTGGTTGTTTGGATGCTGTTTTCCACGTGTTTTCGAAATAACTCTTGCCTATTGAAATGAGCGCTTTATTGTTTGACCATAACATGGGCGCGTTAAAGGAACTTAGGCCAACTGAAGTTGACATGAATACTTCCTGTTTATCGTAAATACTCATAATAGCTGAAGAACCCAATGGTAAATACTTGAATTCTGAACAGTTTTTATCAAAAAGTTTAATCGCATCTGCATGTTCCGGAGGCAACTTTACGTTGTTTGGCGTTTCAATAATAAAACGATACCTTACATTTCTATCGATTGCATTTTTTGTAAGCAAATTGAAATTAGATTTCAACAAGAACCTATAATTTTTCCATGAGCTAATAACGTCAATGCTGCCTTGAGCGTTTTGAACCAACTGTTTCCGTTTCTGTACTGATATTTCAGTTGCAGAAATCAACGATAAATTAAATTCAAATTCTGGTAAATTTAATTTAAACAGTTGATTTTGTTTTAATTCATCAAATAAGTTTTTTGTGTCGTCTCGAGTTTTTTTCTGGCTGACTTTTTGTGCCATGAGCATAGAGATTGTTTGGTCTACTGGAGTAGCTTTGTAAACCAATGGGTCTGTGGTTTTTTTAACTATGCCTAATTTTTGAAAAATTTCCAACATTTGGCTAATAATTGAACGAGAAACGTTTGTGTATTGAGCTAAGGTTTTGGCATCTGCTTTCCCGAGCTTGACTAATGTAAGGTAGACTCGTGCTTCTTTGGGGCTGAATCCCAACAGCCTTAATTTTGCCTCTATGTCCCATCCCACTACTTATTTTCTCCTATGAAATAAAACCAGTAGTTTCAAACTCTTTTAAACTCTTTTAAGATTTTACCTTTTCTAAGTTAATCACGAATTTTTGAGGAAAACTAAAATGACTCAACGTCTAATTTTTGTGTGGAGTTTTAGCTTATGGCGTATAATGAGTTACGGAAAGATTACCTGCTAAACCGTTGGGTAGTAATAGCCACAGAACGCGGCAGAAGACCAACAGATTTTGCCAAACCCCGAAATGAACCTGCAAAAAACAACAACTGCCCCATGTGCGTCGGTAACGAACACGTTACTCCACCTGCAAGCTTGCTTTACCTAAAAGAAAACGGAGAAATCACGCGTTCTGTTGACCCAACTGAAGGTGAACGACCAAAAAATTGGCTTATACGCGGCTTTCCTAACCTTTACCCTGCTTTTGTTCCGCCTAAAACTCTTCAAGATGAAGCCGAAGCTGAAGTTTTAGGAAATATTAGTTGTGGTTACGCTATTGGTGAACATGAGGTTTTAGCTGAGTCCCCACTTCACAATGATGGACCCGCTGAAGCTGAGTTGCCGCAGTTGGAGTTATTAATTAAAGCCTACATTGATAGGCTCTCGATATTTAGTGTTAAACCCTACGTCAAGTACGTGCAGATTTTTCGCAATTACGGCCCAGAAGCAGGCGCCTCCCTTAGTCATCCACACAGCCAAATAATTGCAACACCAATTATTCCTCCAATTATTGAAGAAGAACAAACTGCAAGCAAAGCATATTTTGAAGCAAACAAAACCTGCTTTTTCTGTGACCTTTATGAGAAAGAAGCCAAAGGTCCTAGGGCAATTTTAGAAAACGAACATTTTCTGGTTTTCACACCCTACGCGAGCATTGCGCCTATGGCGTTTTGGATAATGCCTAAACGGCATTCGCCTAATATTCTTAAACTTTCAGAAACAGAAATTTCCGCGTTTGCTAAAACACTTAAATCCAGCCTTAAAGCATTGAAAAATCTTGTAAATGACCCGCCTTACAATTACGGTTTTCATCTTGCCATTATCGGGGATGCAAAGGATAGTTATCATTGGCATTTGGAAGTATACCCAAAGTTGTCAATTTGGGCTGGTTTCGAATTAAGTACTGGCATCTTCATTAACACGGTAACACCTGAAAACGCTGCATCAGAACTTAAACGTGTTATTGAAGCTTAGCTTCAACTGATTCAAGTGTAGGCTCGATGCCCAGCACGTCTTCCACGTAAGCTCTTAACAGTTCAGCTACACTCCACGCCTGCGCAATTGCGCCTTGAGGCTCATTTGGGGGGTCGCAGTCAAAAATCTCGTTAATTGAACCCAAGCAGCCGTGATGAATGGTTTCACCCAGAAGCGGCAGGACAAATTTTTGAAGCGCAATCTTGTGGGGTTCAGAATCGTCTCCGTACACTTTCAAGTAAGCAGTAATGTATGGGCCGAGTAACCATGGCCAGATTGTTCCGTTGTGGTATGCGGTGTCTCTGCTTCTTCGGTTGCCTTCACATTTGCCGACAAACTTGGGGTCATCAAACGACAATGTGCGCAACCCGTAAGGTGTAACAAGTTCGCTGTTTACTAAATCAACAACTTGTTTACCTACAATTTTTGAAACCATGCTAAAATCTAAAGAAACCGCTAAAATCTGGTTTGGCCGAATCGAAGCATCACTACCAGACACGTCTATGACGTCAAAAAGGCATCCGTTTTTAGGATTCCAAAATTTCTTATTAAAACTCACTTGAGCTTTACCAGCGATTTCTGCATAATGTTTGGCTAAGTCGGTTTCTTCAAACTTGCCTGCCAGAAGTTCCATAGTTTTTAATGCGTTGTACCATAGGGCTTGGATTTCTACGGCTTTGCCGCGTCTAGGCGTGACATCTTCGCCGTCAACAAAAGCATCCATCCAAGTAAGCCGTGAACCGTGAGCAAGCAAGCCGTCATTGTCCAAATGGATGTTAAATAGGGTGCCTTTTTCTTGATGAGCAATTATTGCTTTAAGGCTGTCCCAAAGGTTTTGTTTTACGAAGTTAAAGTTGCCCGTGTATTTTAGGTACTGTAAAACTGCGTTAATGTACCATAATGTGCCGTCTACCGTGTTGTAGGAGGGTTGGGCAGATTTGTCAGTGATAAAGTTTGGGATAAGTCCATCGTTGCAGTACTGGATGAAATTGGAAAAAATGTCTTCCGCATCGCTGTATCTGCCTGTTACCAGCATTAATCCCGGCAGCGAAATGAATGTGTCTCTGCCCCATGGTTCAAACCAGTGATAACCCGCAATTACTGAACGACGTTTTTGGGCGTTTTGAACCATAAAGGCGTCTGCTGCCTGCAAAATCCAGTTTAACCAGTCAGTCATCGGCACCTTCTTCTGCAACTGGTAAAAGTTTAACAGTAAATCGCTAATCTTTGCTAATTCATAATTGTACGTTTCCACTGCTTGGTCTACTGAGGTGCCAATTGAGTCAAGGATTTGCTTGTTTTCTTGAGCATCACGGCTTGCAGCGGTTGTCAATGCAAACATGACTTCTTTTTCTGCGGGGATGGTGACTTCAAAAGTGCCTGGTTGATAGCAGTCGTCGTTGCTTGATTCGCCGCGGAACTCCTCGTCGCGGTAAAGCAGGCGGTCTACCCAGTTGCCCTTGCTGCTAAAGGCGCCGCTGGTTGTACGGCAAGCGATGGTTGTTTTTTGTTCAGGAAAGTCTAATTCTACTTCTCTGCTGTTTTGTTGCTGTGTTAGGTGCACCGGCATTTTTTGGTGGTCTGTTATGTTGTGGTAGTAGCGGCAGTTCATCATTGGATAAATAGCCATTTTAGCGTCTATGCTGTTGCGGTTTGATACTTTGTATATGGCGCAAACGGCGTTTTTAAGTTTAGGCATAAACACTGTCTTGCTAACTTCCAGCCCCTTCACGTTGTAGATGTAGGTTGGAAAAGGGCTGATTGAGAACTGTTTGATTAACTTGTAACCTTGAGGGTAAATTGTGTCGTTAAACTCGTTACTGCCCAGCCGAAAAACATCGCCGCCCAGCAAGAGGTCTTCGTCGAGTTTTGAAAGACAAACGGTGCGGTCGCCCGGCGGGTTTAGTGCTGCAACCAACAAACCATGATACTTGCGCGTGTTTATACCTAGAACCGTGCTGGATGCATAGCCGCCGATGCCGTTGGTTATCAGCCACTCCTTCTCAATTAAGTCCTTAAAATTACCCAGGGCTTGCTGGTTAAAGGTAATGGCTGGCAACTTCATGTTATGTCATCAGCTTTGCAACGTTTTTGTCGCGTGGAACACAGAAATAGTTTGCTACAGGCACGCATTTGGTTCTGAACAGGTGCAAGGTAGGTTTAGTGTATTTGTATTCTGTTAATGTTTCTGCGTAACCCATGCCTTTGGCGAAAACCAGTTTGGCTTCGTCGAAAATTTTTAGAAATTCAGGTGAAACCTCTTTTTTTAGAAGTCCAACTGCGTCTGTTCCTGTGGTTATAACTTCGTCTGCAAGCTTATCAATGTTAGAAAGCTCTACGTCCTCCATTGTTGCATCGTTAATTACAGGTCCACCTTTGACGACGTAGGTTACTTTTAAGCCCATGTTTTTAAGTTGCTCCACAAGTAAAGTGTCAAACACGATTTCGCCTGCGTTATCTGCCAAAAACAGTACGCTGTCTAATTTTTTGGTTATCTCATACGCTTTGTCAATATCGTCAATGGCTAAGTCTTTAGCGGCGTCTTTGATTATTTTTGATAAATCCTTAAGTGTGAACTTGTGACCTGGAATGTCAAACTCCATAATGTTGCCGACGATTGCGCATAGGCATGCTTTTTTGAAGCGTTCCTGTTGAGTGTAGCCTGAAAGAACATATTTTTTAGCTTGTGGTAAAAGTTTTAACGCTTTTTCGTTAGCTGCTTTCTTGTTTTGTTTGTAGGGGTCAGTGTTGTCTGTTAATTGGCGGATTAAGCGGTCTCTTTTAGTGCCTATGTCAGCGGCGACTGTAGAGGGTTTAAAGTCACGATTTACGAGTTTTACAATTTCAGCCATGCATCTAAACCGCAACGCAGGGTTGGTGGTGGCTTGATAGATTTGTATTTGGCCTCGGGAAATCATGCAGGCTGCGCATTCAGGTTCAACTTTCAAGTTTGGTCACATGCAATTATCGTATTGCTTCAGCAAATGCATGTAGAATGCTATATGGGTCTTTCGCCTTGACAATTCCACTTGCAACCAGCACCCCACGAGTTCCAAGCTTAAGAGCAATAGCGACATCTTCAGCTTGACTGATGCCTGCACCGCACAAAATCGGCATTTCCCGGTTAACTTGATGCACTAAAGTTACGGCGTCGGTTACTATTTCAGGTTTGGCTTTGGACACTGGAATTCCTGAACCGATTAGTTCTGGAGGCTCAATTGAGGTGATGTCTGGTTTTAAGGCGGCAACTGCAGCGCTGGTCGCGGGGTTGTTTGCGCAGACACATGATATGAGCCCTTTTTCTTTTGCTAGAGACACTGCGGCTTCTATGTCGATAAGGCGTAGTTGCCTTTCTGAGTGGTTGATAAGTGTGCCAACTGCGCCTGCCTCTTTGATGGCTTCGGCAAGGATGTGTCCTGTGCTGCTGCCAGGTTTTATTGGGTCAAGGTGCTGAGCGAAAACTGGAATCTCCACGGTTTCCGCGATTTTTGCTAAATCGACAAATTGTGGTGCAACTATGATTTGAACACCAGTTTCTTTGCTGGCTTTTTCTGCCTGTTTGGCAAGTTCCACGGCTTTTTTGCCTGTTGATTCAAGATAAGTTTTAAAATTTACGATAATCATAGGCTCGTTTAGCTTCAACTTGTTTTCCTCCCTTTAGCGTTAGGGCTAACCTCTTTTATTATTTGCCATACAAAAAATGCAGACAGGATGACTTTAAGCTGTCGGTGCAGGTGTAGTTTGTATTGGAATTGCAGCTTTTTTGGTTGTTTCCTCAGTTAGCATGCCGACCAGTTGCCCGTTTTTAACCATGGCCGCACGTTTCATTTTCTTTTCACGCATAACCTGCATGGCGTTAATCATTGATTCAGCCTTGTCAAGAATAATTAGTGGTGTATAGCTGAGGTTTTTTGCAAGAGTTTTGCTTGGGTCTTTGTGGTGCTCGATAATGTCGCGTAGGATATCTCTGTCACTTATTACTCCGATTGGTTGGTGACGTTCAGTGATAAGTACCGAGTTTACGCTGTTTTGAAGCATCAAATTAGCCAAGGTTGATACGGTTTCGGTTATGGACACTTCTATGTGGGGTAGCTTCATGCCTGCTTGGTTGCTGATTTCTGAAATTTCGATGCCGCGTTTCCAGATGTCGTTTAGCATTTCGCTTGTGCGTTCAATTTGGCTTGGGTCACTGGAGTAGAAGGTGTCTGGCAGGTAAAACGCTGATTCGTTTGTCCAGTCTCCTAACGGGGGCATCTTGAACATGAAAAGGTGTTTGTTGTCAACCATCATCATGGTCAGGTAGCTGATTGGTACATGTTTAATTTCGTAATGTGTTGCAAGTTTTTGTGCTGGTTCAATGTTGTCAAGGTCAATAGATGCCATGATGCGGACTTTTAGGTCTTTTTTAAGAAGTCTTGTTAAGGGGTCGTCTTCTGCAAGATTGTTAATGCTTTGTGAAGTGGTAATTATTACGACGTCTTCTTTGGCGTTTTCAAGAACTTTGGTAACTTTTTCCCATGCTTCATCGGCTGCTTTAATGACTACTGTTTCGCCGATGGGTACACCGCTTTTTAGTTCATCAACACGTCTTGAAGCGTCAACACCGATAGACCACATCTGCTCAAAGAATGCTTTCAAAACAGAGATGAACATTCTATCGTTAATCCATAACCCTTCATCTTCAAGGTTTAAAACAGAAGTTTCGTTGCCAAACGGTGCATAAAGAATCGCTTCTTCCTCATCCTTAATTAAAAAGCGAGGAAAAAACTTGGAACTCATGCCCATGTGACGCATTTTAATGTTTAAGCGGTCTTCTGATATGTTGCGGTCTATTCGTTCCACAATTTTTAGATTATCGTTTGATATGTCAGTGATTATTTGAAAGTTGACATTTCGGTTTTTAGAGGGTTCAAAAGCGGCGTCAAATATTCCCGCGATGTCTTCTTGAATAAGCCCCAAACCTGTAGTTAAAAAGATGACTTGCTTGTTTGATTCCTCAATCATGTTTATCATTTTTGAGTGAATCTTTTTCTTGCCTGTGATGATTGAGAATTTGGCAACCGGATACTCGGATTCGGGGGTGCTGATTGATTTCCAAGCAACCAGCAGGTTTTGTTTTTGCTCGTTAAAGTTTACTACTTCATTTTTTTTGGCGTTAATGAAGCTGTCAACAAGATTTTCAAACGGCACAATAGTGAAGCGTGTTGGCCGTTCAAGTGTTGCTTCGATGAAGCCTTTTTCTTGCAGTTTTTTAAAGGTGCGGTAAGCTTGAACGCGTTCCATTTTTAGGCGTTTAGCAACAACACTAGTTGATTGTACGCCGCTTTTAGCCAAGAACATATAAACTTGGATTTCGCGTTTTGAGAGACCCAGAATCTGCAAAAAACGTGTTATATCCTTTTCACTCAAGCCTAGTAAGCCGCCTAACGATAAAATTTAGTGTTTCCATTAGTTTTAATGTTTACGCATTTATATAAAGGATAGCATGTTTGTCAACTTTAAAATTTTAAAAACTAACAAATATTTAGTTTCCGTCATTAGGATAGCGTTTATTAATCTGGAAAAACATTGGTAAAATTACCGAAAGGATAAAACTCGCCTATATTGATGCATCAAATCGAAAGCGGAATTGTTCTGGTTTGTTGCTGCGCCCGTTAACGATTTGGGCTCTAAAGTTGTAGTGTGAGTTAAGGCGAAAGGATTTCCTTCAGTCTGAGGAGACTTTGAAATGTCTGAAAACAAAAAAACAATTTTAGTTATTGACGATGACAAGTCTATTCTTAGGACATTCACACGGATTCTCCAGAAAAGCGGATACAACATTGACGTTGCAGAAACAGGTAAAGAAGCCATCGAAAAAGCTGACGCGCACACTTATGACCTTGCTTTAGTTGACATTAGGCTACCTGACATGGATGGAACTGAACTACTTGCTAAACTTAAAGTGCAACTGCAAAACACAGTAAAAATCATGATTACAGGGTTTCCATCCCTTGAAACAGGCGTTAAAGCCCTAGATGAAGGCGCCGACGCATACCTTGTAAAACCCGTAAAGCCTCAAGAACTTCTTGTGCTTCTTGAAGAGAAACTAAAGCATCATGAAGAACAAGTAGCAAAAGCATAACCACCCAACAAGACAGTGACCTTTTGTTTCCATTACTACCGTTCAAGCTTAAAACAGTTCATCCCTTAAACAACTTTTGTAGGTCGACAGTGCAATTTGCCTGCTTTTTTAATGTTGTATTTCAGGTAGAATGGGTGGTTTTTGTGGAGAAAGCTTAAGAATGGTTATTTTGTTTAGGCGTGTATGATTCAGGATTTGAAGGGCTTTGCCCAGTTTATTTCTGTAGAACGCGGCTTGATGCTTTTCATGATTTCAGTTGGCGCAGCCTTCCTTACTGGCGGCGCGATTGCTTGGGCTCCAGCCTTGTTTTTAGGCGTTATCGTTTTCTGCATCTGGAGCGCAGTTGACGGAATGAACAACCTGTGCGACGTAGAATTAGACCAGCTCTCCGACCCAATGCGTGCAAGATTCACAAAAAAACTGGGCAAAATCGGCTTATTCATAACCTTAGGCTTTACTGGGTTATCTTTAGCTTTGGGCGCAGCAACTTTGATGCCTTTCGTGCTGCTGTTTGTCGGCGTAGGCATACTTTTCGGCGTCTTATATTCTGTTCCGCCTTTTCGCCTAAGAAAAACCGTTTACAAACCCATAGTCAACTTCACAGTGGGTGCAGTCCCCGTACTGATTATTGCAGCATTCTTCAATTCTTTCTCAGCAAACGTAATCGCCCTTATCGTGCTCATCGGCGTAACCACAGCAATAAATAGCCTCTGGGAGGATTTAGCCGATTTCGCATCTGATTTCCACAGCGGTTCCAGAACAATACCCATAATCTTGGGTTTTAGACGGGGCTTAATCTTCACAATCGTAATGGGCTACGCAATGCTGCCGTTAATGGTGCTGGTAGGCATGCTTTTCCAGCTTCCAACAATCTGGTATGCCGCGTTAGCACTGCTTGCAGGAATCATAACCTTACGCTTAATCCAAAAACGCCACACCATCTTTAAACAAGACACCGCAGACAACACAAAACTGCTAAAAGTCGGCGAAACATTAGCCAAAGACTTCGTAATAATCGCAATCATATTCACACTAAGCCTAATGATTAGTAGCCTGCTAAAAATCAACCCACTCATTTTCTAAAAATCGAGTAGTGCCTCTTGCTTTTTATTCTTTCTTTTTCTTGCGTTTTTTAATGACTGCTATTGAGCCGATAGTGATGATTAACCCTATTAGAACAGTTGAACCCACTATAGTGGACAAGTTTTTCAGATAAAGATTATTTGAAACTGAGAACGGTGTTTTCTCTGAAGCTTGTCCATGCTCAGTTGTTGCGAAGAGTAACAGTTCATAGTTTCCTTCGGATAGATAGCCTAAAGTTGTGTTTTCTTTGAGGGCTTGGTCAGAAACTAATATGCGGCTTTCAGATGCTGGTTCAAGCTTATACAAGTAGTAGTGTGCGTCATTTGTTTCTCCGTTAATGTTAAATGTTACAGGTATCGTTGGGTTAAAGTAAGTTTGACTGGTTGGAGAAAGTGTTTTGAGTTCTGCAACTATAAAATGTGAATTTACTGTGAAGCTTTGAGTGTCAGACATGTTGCTAGCATAGGCTTCTAAGATATGTGTGCCTTCAGACAAGTTCTCGAGGATAATGTTGGCTGTGTATCTTTTGAATTCCATTTTTTCTACGTTTAAGCCTGCATAGACTAAGTCGTTATGGATGGCGGTTTTCAAGTTTTTAAGTTCAACTGGTGGTTGACCATCCAAACTATAGAAAATACTGTCAAGTGCTGGAGAGTCAACAAACATGTTAACATAGATTTGATATTCAACAGTACTATTTACATATCCACCGATCGATGCTGTAGGAAAACTAATCAATATATCAGGAACTGAATATACGCTGACCGGGTTTGCGTTAACTACCTCCATATTTTGAGTCCCAACTATTGTCATAAGTAAAAGTGATAAAGCAACAATAACTGTTAACATATTTTTTTTCATGCGATTTTCAGGTTAACTAGCTATCTTAACATTTAAGTAAGTTACTATTTTTTTCTAAACAGGGCATCCAAAGGATAAAATTAACAACCAAGCAATTAAAACATGATTTTCTATCTAAGAGAATTTGACAATGAAGTTTTTTCAAGCCAAAAAATTATTGATAGGGTTTTATTAGTCCTCTTTTTTCTTTTATTGCTGCTTGTGCCGCTGCGAGTCGTGCTACTGGGACTCTGTAGGGTGAGCAGCTTACGTAATCAAGGTTGATTCGGTGGCAAAACTCGACGCTGCTGGGTTCGCCTCCGTGTTCGCCGCAGATGCCGATTTTTAGGTCTGGACGGCTTTTGCGTCCCCACTCCACAGTTATAGCCATTAACCTGCCGACGCCTTTTACGTCTAAAATTTCAAATGGGTTGTCTTGCAGGATTTTTTGTTCAGTGTAGAAGGGTAAAAACTTGTTTTCTGCGTCTTCTCGTGAGAAGCTGAAAGTGGCTTGGGTTAAGTCGTTGGTGCCGAAGCTGAAAAATTCTGCCATATCTGCAAGTGTGCCTGCTCTCATACATGCGCGGACGACTTCAATCATGGTGCCAAGGGTGTATGGGACGGTTTTGCCGTTGTTTTCTTTGACGCGGTGTTCGACGCGTTTGATTAGGGTTTGGACGCGTTTGAGTTCTTGGCTTGTGCAGACTTGTGGAATCATGATTTCTACGTGTACGGGTACGGTTTCGTTGATTAACTCTCCAGTGGCTTCAAGGATTGCTTCTACTTGCATCTCATAAATTTCAGGGTAAGTTAAGCCTAAGCGGACTCCTCGGTGGCCAAGCATGGGGTTTACTTCTCGGAGCAGGCGGATTTTGCGCAGGGTGTCACGTTTTCGCTCAAGCTCGTTTGCTTGCAGTTCTGAGATGTTGTTTAGCATGTGTTCGCCTTCCGTTAGCATGGATTTGACTTTTAAGTCGCTGTTAGAAAGCAGTTCAGGCAGTTCGCAAACGTTTTTTATGGCCTGCTGGCATTTCTCCAAATTAGCGATTTCATGCTCCAAAATGTCTTCGTTAGGCAAAAACTCGTGAAGAGGCGGGTCTAAAAGTCGAATAGTTACGGGTAAGCCTTGCATAACCCGCAAAATATCCATAAAGTCCTGTTTCTGCAAAGGCAACAGCTGCTTAAGCGATTTTAAACGTTCTTCATAAGAATCGGCAAGGATCATTTCTTGAAAGAGCCCAATACGGTCTGACGCGTTAAACATGCGTTCAGTGCGGCATAACCCGATGCCTTCAGCTCCAAACTTTAACGCTTTCTCAGCATCTAATGGTGTGTCCGCGTTTGTTCGTACACCAAGACGGCGGAACTCGTCAGCCCAACTTAAAATCGTGTTCATGTTGCCAGAGATTTCTGGTTCAACCATTGCAACTTGTCCAATCCAAACGTTGCCTGACGTTCCATCAATAGTCAAAATTGTTCCCGGCAAAATCCGTTGGTCTCCCACGGTTGCGGTGCGTTCCATATGGTTTATTTTGATATCTGCCGCGCCGGACACGCAGGGTTTTCCCATGCCTCGGGCTACTACGGCTGCGTGACTTGTTTTTCCGCCAATCGATGTTAAAATGCCTTGTGAAGCAAAGAAGCCGTGAATATCTTCGGGT
Source organism: Bathyarchaeia archaeon (assembly GCA_050108115.1). GTDB lineage: Archaea > Thermoproteota > Bathyarchaeia > Bathyarchaeales > Bathycorpusculaceae > Bathycorpusculum. The sequence goes on from JBNIDP010000002.1 coordinate 36,896, forward strand.
TTGGTTTGTTCACGGACAAGGATGACTTTTTTGCCTGCTTTTCCCTGTTTTTCTGCTTCGTCAGCGTCAAAAACTGCTTCACCGTAAGCTGCGCCAGGAGATGCCCCTAAACCTACCGCTACAGGTGGAGTTTTGTTGTTTGGGTCGATTTGGCTGTACATTAATTGTGTAAGCTGGTTTGGGTCAATTCTTAAGAGGGCTTCTTCTTTGGTGATTAAGCCTTCAGTGTTCATTTCCACGGATACGCGAAGGTTGGCGGCGGCGTTCATTTTTGCGTTGCGGGTTTGAAGCATGTACAGTTTGCTTTCTTCAATTGTGAACTCCATGTCTTGTGGTTCTTTGAAGTGCCGCTCAAGTGTTTCCCGCACATCCATTAGGGCATGATACATTTTTGGCATGGACTGCTGCATATCAGAAATTGGTTTAGGCGTGCGGATACCTGCAACTATGTCTTCACCTTGTGCACGGTCAAGATAATCACCGAAAAGCACGTTTTCGCCTGTGCCAGGGTCCCGAGTAAATGCTACGCCGGTTGCAGATTCTTTTCCCATGTTGCCAAAAACCATTGCCTGCACGTTTGCTGCTGTACCATTGGCGATTTTAGTGGAGATTTTGAATTCTTTTCTGTAATCGGTTGCGCGTTTGCCGTTCCAAGAGGCAAATACTGCTTCTATAGCCATAAAGAGTTGTTCATAGGGGTTTTGTGGTAATGGTTTTCCCGTGTTTTCTTCAATTATGTGTTTGTAAATGTCTACCAAGTTTTTCATGTCATGTGCTTCAAGTTCAATATCGTTTTTTGCGCCTCGCCTGATTTTAAGGTCATTCATTGCTTGATTGAAAATTTCCCCGTCAATGTTTAACACGATTGACCCGAAAAGTGAAATAAAACGTCTGTAGGAATCCCAACCGAACCGTTCATCCCCACTGCGTTTGATTAACCCTTTAACTGTTTCATCATTAATACCTAAATTAAGCACTGTATCCATCATACCAGGCATAGAAACTGCTGCGCCACTTCGAACTGAAACCAGAAGCGGCAAATCCATGTTTCCAAAACCAAGCCCCATGGCTTTTTCAATTTGTTTGACCGCTAAACGAACTTGCTCGTTTAAACCTTCAGGTAGTTTGAATCCATCCTTAAAATATTGTAAGCAAGCTTCAGTAGTGATAACAAAACCTGGTGGAACAGGTAAATCAATTTGTGTCATTTCACATAACCCAGCGCCTTTACCGCCAAGTAGTCGTTTATTTTTTCCATCGCCTTCGCTAAACAGGTAAACCCATTTGTCTTCAGATTTCTTTAAATTCAGTTCTGATTCGACATAGCTCTGGCTAGTTTGCCGATTCAAGAAACAATCCTCACTGTTAGCTTGAGCAATGTAAAAAAATAAATGTATGTGGCTTACGAAAAGTTACAACAAAAATTGTTGCGGTTTAACGGTGCAGGTTTCTTGTGCTTTGAAGCTTTGAAGATTTAGCGTTGCTTGTTGTTGCTAAAGTTAACAACAAAGGCTGAAATATGCTTTTGCCTCGTCTATGCATGCAGTCTGAGGCATCTTTTGTGGCTGAACCCCCAAAGCCAGTACCAGTTACCATCAGAAAACTTGTTTTAGTTTCAGCAATCATAGGCTACGCTGCACTTATCATTTACCTGGTTTTTTTTGTGGGCTTATTTGACTTGTTTGCGATTTTAGGTAAAATTAACTTGGGCATTTACGCTTTAGCTATAACCGCTGTGATGCTTTCTATTTTTTTTCACACAGTGGTGTGGTACAAGATTTTACAGTATCTGTCGATAAAGTTGAGTTTTCGCAAAACCTTTAGTCTATATTGGGTTGGCATTTTTATCGACAGTATCGTTCCTGGCGGCTGGTCTGGCGATTTATTCAAAGCGTATCTGCTTTCAAAGGAACCTAACGTTGAAGGCGGCAAAGCAGTTGCTTCCGTGGTTGCCAAAAACATGTACGAAGCCATCTTCAACTTAGGCAACATGGTGTTAGGGCTTGTCTTGTTAATTGTAAATTACAGTTACGAAAGCACAATTCTATTTTCAATCGGCATAGTTATGGTTTTATTGACTTTGCCTTTGGCGGTTTTGCTTATTATCAGTTTTCGGCCTGAAGGAGCAAAAAAAATTGTATCCGCCTGCATACGGGGCATTACACGTTTAAGCCATAACCGTTGGGACCTTAAAAAGTTTGAAGCAGAAATCGACAAACTCTTAGACGACTACCACATGGGCATGAAAATCCTTCTAGAAAAACCAAAAATGCTCACACAACCGATGCTTTACTCTTTTATCGCTTGGGGCTTTGAAATTGTCACGTTGTTTTTGGTTTTTGCCGCGTTAGGCTTTGTTGTAATGCCCAACGAAGTCATAATTGTACGTTCAATAGCTGGAAACATTGAGTCACAAGGTTACGCGTTTGCAGGGTACGCCCAAATCGTTGCCACTTCATTATACACAACTTTGGGGATTCAGCAGGCTCTTGCAGCTTCCGCAGCGCTTTTGGGCGGTGTGGTAGTATTTTGGCTTAAAACTGGCTTATCGTATGTAGCATTCTATTTTGTCGTGCTTGCCGATTACACTAAAAATGTTCCTGCCAAAATTCCAAAAACTGAAAAACCGCTAGAGCAAGAAATAGAAGTTGTAAACGTAGTTACACAAGAAACGCCTACAATGGAGAAAACAAACGATAACGGGTAAGTGATTTTTTTGTGTTTTAGACTTTTCGTTTGAAAAAAAGATTCTTTTAGCACCTATTACTCGTACATTAAAAGAAAACTTTGATTAACAACACTTATCTTGATGAGTACCTTCAAACGTAAAGCAAGAGTCAAAGACTATGGGAAATCTCACGGTAGCCGTTTTAGGCAGTACAGGTTACGCAGGCAACCTAGGCAAAAAGGGGACCTCAACAGACATCACCTTTTATAACCTCAAAAAAGGCGAAGACACAATCACGTTTATCGAACCATCACGTTACCCAGAACGGCTCGCACCATTATACTATGCGGTTTCATTGGCAAAAAAAGCAGTAATAGCAGTTGACGAAGTAAACGCCACATTAGGCGAATGCCTTGTCATGCTGCAATGTGCAGGCATAGAAAGCGGCTACTTCGTGCTACGCAACTACGTTTCTAAAGAAAAAATTCTGCCATTAATTAAAGGAACAAGCCTTGAAAAATATGAAATCATAAACGATGACCAGATTCAACTCAGAGAACAACTTCTCGCAGAAGCAGCAAAAGTGCCAACTCCTGAACTTGCCGCAGACCAGCAAGCAATCGGAACAGTGCCAGTTGACCACGCTTTTAACGTTAAAGGCGTCGGCGTAGTCGTACTTGGTGTTGTCGCAAACGGGTTTATCCAAAAACACGCAAACCTAAAAGTGTTGCCCGCAGGAAAAACCGCCCAGGTCCGTTCAATCCAGAAGCATGATGAAGAATACGACCTTTCTGGCGAAGGTGACCGCGTTGGTTTGGCATTAAAGAACATAGCTGTTGAGGACCTTGACCGAGGCGCAGTTTTAACCAACGATTCAACTGTTAAAACAGGTAATACTTTGAAGTGTCAAGCTCAACTTGTAAAATATTGGCCCACGCCGCTTAAACAGGGTATGGTTATGCACGTTGGACACTGGACACAGTTTCTTACCGCTAAAGTTGAAGAGGTTTCAGAGGAAGCAGACTTTAGAAAGCCGTCTTTAACTTTGTCGTTGGATAAACCGCTTGTTTACAGGCAAGGAGATAAAGCGGTTTTGATGTATTTGGAAGGCGCAAAACTAAGAATAGCAGGCACACTTACGCTTGCCTAAACATTTTTGTTGACTAATTTCTGGTAAATCATTTAGTCAAATAAACTTAAATTTCTTTTAACGGAATCAGTTAACAGGTTAGGTTGCAGAGTTGACGGTTGACTTTGAATCTTTCAATGATGTTCTTAAGCATCCGCTTAGGCGAAAAGTGCTTCTAACGTTAGGAGAAACCCCAAACCTAAGCTACGTGGAACTGCTAAACATTACTGAAGCAACAAACACTGGAAAATTCAATTACCACCTAAAAATCCTTGGAGACCTAATAAAAAAAGACGCCAACGGAAAATATGCCCTAACAGAAAAAGGACAATTAGCCCTACAACTCCTGCAAAAGTTTCCAGAAAAAAACAGGCAACAGAAAGACCTGCATTTTGCTGATGCATCAATTATGGGTTTGTTAGGCGCTTTTTTGGTTGCAGCTAATCCTGCGTTCTGGATTGGTTTATGGCTGGATTTAAACGAGTTTACTGTTCCAGCGTTTACTGTGCCCTTATTTGGGTTGGGTGCAGTGTTGTATACTTTGTTTGTTCCAAGTTTTGTTATGCATTTTTTGGCTGTGAAACGCACCGGTAATCATGAATTGTACAATTTGCTTAGGGCGCCTTTAGTTACTTGTTTGGTGTTGTTGGGTTTTGTGGTGGTTCTTTTTGTGTCTGGTTTATGGCATAATCTTGTAGTGGACATAAAGTCGCCGTTGGAATTGATTAGTCAAGGTTCCAGTTGGACTCATTCATCTCAGCAGTTGACTACGATAAGTTTAGTTGCTATTTTGATGCAGGGGATTTTTTACTCATTTATTGGGGTTGTACTTATTGAATTAATAAGCAGAGTACGAAAAAGGCTAAGTAAACGCTAAACAAGCAAAATAGCCGTTTATTTTTGGGTGGGCTTGTTTTTCAAGTAAGCTGCCAAAATGACAACTGCAAGAATCATAACAAGTAGGGTAGCGCCAAAAATGGTTAGCGGTATTCTAAAGGCTGGTTCAGAATGCAGCACGTTGGTTCCTGGCAATCCTGCCATGTATGCTGAAAGGAAAATTGCGATGAAAACTGCGCCGACGCCTTGTGTTGCATACAGGACTGTGTTGACGTGTTTTTGGGTTAATTGCACTTTCTTGTTGCCCCAATTAATTATTTGAATGGCTTCTTATTTAAAATGCGCCGTTAAATTTTTTGTTGGAACGGTGTGTGTGGTGTTTGGTTTTTCGAGAAAGCGTTTTATTTGTAGTGAACCTAATTGTTTGTTACCGTTTGGTTGTAGTGTTATGGCTGATAACAGGTTTTATTCGCCGTTTAAAGTTGGGGTTCTTTTAGTTACGGTTGCTTATTTTTTCTTTAATTTGCATACGTTGGCGACTACGGAGTGGATAGGTGAATGGGCCAGAGTTCCCGGGTCTTTTAACACTATCCAGTTAATTGAAGACATAAACGCAACCGTAGGTAACGCTTTTAGGATGGCGGGAAGCGTAATTGCCCTTGCAGCTGTACTGTACTATTTTGCCAAAAAAGGCTTCTCTATAAACCGAAGCTACCTTGCTGTTAGGCTTGTACTTGTTTGTGAAGCAATCTACTGGTTTGGGCTTCTATCTTCAGGCATATCAGGTGTTTACCGAGTGTTTTTCTTGGGGTTAACCAGTTACACGTACGTTTTAGGTTACGTTTTGCCTGCTGTTCTTGAATCAACAATTGTTCCAGTGGCTATACTTGTTTTGGCGTTCAAGTTAAGCCCAAACAAACCAGTTAAAGACGCAGTTAAGTGGGGTTTGATTGCCGCAACAGTGCTAATTACTGTTTACTGGCTGCTTAACATGGGCATTTGGATGCTAACTTTACCAGTAAAAGGCACCCAATACATCACGCAGTACCCACAACTTATGGTTGCTTTTCTTTCAACTGTAATTGGGCTTTTAGCCTTAAGCATATACTCAGGTTATGTTACAAAAAAACTGTCTGGCACTCTTAGCCTGCAGAGTTTGAACCTTAAACCAGTAGGCGTAATCGTTACGGGTTTGGGTGTTTGGTATTTGTGGAATTATTTAACTTGGATTTTTTTTGGCGGCAACTACATGTGGAGTGACTGGTATGCTTGGCTGCTTGGGCATAACATGGATTTATGGATGCTTTCTTTGCCTTTGGCGGGTTTGCCGCTGCTTTTTGCAAACAACAAAAAAGGTGACACTTAAAATTTGTGTTATCAAGCATTAAAAACCGTTAGCTGTAAAATGGCAGGGTGACCAATAAATGCTGGTCTTAACGATAGTGGTAGTGTCTATCCTGTAACAACAATTTTTATGCTTGCAACCGCACATTTTATTCAGTATTTTTTGGAGTAACAAAAAATGAGTTCTTCTTCTGGAGCTTACCGTACAATAGAAATAATTTTAGGCATAATCGCACTTGCAGCAGGCATACTGGCACTGTTTTTCCCAACCGCCGTTGTTGTGACTTTAGTCGTGTTTTTCGGTATTGCACTTTTGGCTATTGGCATTTTGAGAATTGCTTCTGCAGTTTCTACGAGTAGAATGTATGGGTCAACGCGGACGACAAACGCCATCATCGGAGTTGTAGCCTTAATTATTGGTATACTGATACTGTTTTTCCCGATTTTTGCAACCGCAACAATAGTTATCCTGATTGGTTTTGCCATCCTGATTTATGGTTTAGGCAGACTTGTTGTAGGCGGCGCCGCAAGCAATCTTAGTGGCGGACTGCGTGCGTTAATGATTATCTTTGGAATACTTGTGGCAGTCTTTGGAGTAATAATCATACTGTTTCCAGTAATCGGTGTTTACACGTATGCATTCTTTGTCGCTTTGGCGTTGATTCTAATTGGCATTGACAGCATAGCGTCAGGCTCAGTCGGCATACCCCTCACCTAAACCCCCTTTTAGCCTGGTTAGGTCCACACCATGTAGGATACTACAAGAAACATAACCGCTAATGCTCCCAAAATCAAGCCGAGCAGCCACCGATACTTACCAACCGCTTTGCCAAGTTGCACTCCATACCATGTAACCCAAGCAACCCCCAAAATGTTAGAAGTAAACCAAGCCGTCAACTTGTCAGGCAACAATAGAAACGGCAACGCCATCAACACACCCACCGTCAAATAAATACCCAAAATCGAGGCGCCACCCAAAAACTCGTCACGAGTTAAAACCTTGCTTTTTCCAACATCTGCATCCTTAACATGCACTATCAGGTCTTTAGCTATCGCTTTTTTTCCTTCCTCACTAAACCCCGCCAAAAAAGTGTCATCAAAACTCGCAGTCACCTTATCCAAAGTACCCCCACAAGAAGCGCACTCTTTAAGCAACAAAAGCTTACTGCGAATATTATTACGCTCAATCGAACTAGAAACAGCATAAATCAAACCATCAATCACACCCCAACCAAAACACGCACCCAAATTCACCGCAACAATATAACCAAAACCACTGTTCAAGTCGGAGAGAGCAACATATCCATTGATGATTATGACCATTAGGACGGCAAAAGCGATTTCCCCAGTACGGTCACTATAAGACAAATAACGCTTAGCCACAAAAACCACCACTAACTAGAAAGAAAAAAGCAACAAATAAACAATTATGCCAAATCAAGCCCTCAAAGCATTCACATTGTATCCTATACAGGGTTTTCAAAAGGGTTCTGTAAAGTTCTTGTCACCAATCTTTTTTCTTTTGGTTAACATCTTTGTGTGAAAAGTCGTCACCTGTTGCATATGTTGGGTAGGGCATCGAATTTCTGGGCAGCTGAATTTATTTCTGAGCGGGTATCCAAATAAAACTAAAAATTTAATGAGTTATGATTTACTTTTTTTGAAGTAGAAAAAACCTTCAAATTGCCCGTAGGACAGTTTAAAAGTGAATTAAGAAAAGAAACTTATTTTTCTCTCTTAAAAGAGCCTTCTCCACCCGCTTCAATTATTTTTGAAACAACTGAATTGCTTACTTTTTCTATTAGCGCTTCAGCTTTTTTCCAGTTATCAGCTGAAACCTCTACGCTATATCTGGGGGCAGCTATTACGCTAAAGTCAACTTTTGTGTCTTTAGCTTTTTGAGATTTCTGGGTTTCCAAAAAGGCATCTTTAATAATTTTTACTCCGTTAGGTTTCATGCAACGGATTTCAAGAATTCCTCTGACTTTCACTAGCTTAATGTGAATACGTTCTTCTGCAACTTGAGCAAAAACTTTAGCCATATCTTCAGGTATACCAAGTTTGGTTAGAGATTCTGTGCCCTCTTTGAGTACTTTTTCAAAGCTTTCATACAACCCATACTTTTCTTCAAGGACTACTCCCGCTTTTTGGTAGACATCCTGTACGGGTAAACCTAATTTTTCAGCTGCAGTAGCCATAAGAGCTTCGCCTTTGCGTTCTTTTTTCCAAGCTTTTATTTTTTCGATTCTTTCACGTTTTGTTACACGTCTTAAGGATAGGTCAATGTGTCCTTTTTCGGGGTTAACATGAATGACCTTAAGCACCATTTTTTGTTTTTCACGTACGAAATCACGAATATTTCTTATCCGCGCACTTGAGATTTCGGAGATGTGAAGAAATCCTCTTTTGTTATATTCATCTAGGTTAGCGTAGGCTCCGTAAACCATTACGCTTTCTATTGTGGCGATTAATAGGTCACCAGTTTCAGGCCATTCAGGTTTATGTTCTGACATGTGATACGTCCGTTTTCAATTTTATTAACGATTCTTTAGATAAGAAATAATGTTGCACAATTGCGACAAAATCGGGCTATATAGAAGAATTCATCAAGAGAGATAAGTGTATCTAGCCACCACGTCTTGAATTTTGAATGTTTTATCTATTTCGAGAAAAATAGATTATTCGCCTCGAGTATCGTTTCTATTGCATTCAGCTTTTGGACGGTACTCCACTTTCTTAGTTCTTTGTTTATGATGCATTTCACATTCTTTGATTCTTACAAGCATCCACTCTTTTTCTTCGTAAACACATCCGCAAAGTAAAGTTTTAGTTACCAAAAGCTTACCTTCAAAACCGTCAAACCCAGGATTAAGATAAGAAACAAACAACGTTTCATAAGTATTTAGTTTTTTGACTAAAAAAGAACACGAAAACCAACTAAACGAACCCAAAAAAACACAAACAACAGAACCAATAAAACACTAAACAAGCCTAACTCCGCAACCACACCAAATTAAAAGGGCACTCCCTAAGCAACACCAGTTTCTTGTGAACATTATTGCGTTTTATTGAACTTGAAACCACATAAATCAAACCATAAATCAACCCCAAGCAAAACACGCACCCAAATTCACAGCACTATATAACCAAAACCACTATTCAAATCAGAAAGTGCAACATACCCATTAATGATTATAACCATCAAGACGGCAAAAGTAATCTCCCCAGTACGGTCGCTATAAGACAAATAACGCTTAGCCACAAAAAACCGCCACTAACTAGAAAAAAACAAATAAACACTTATTAAAAATATTCGCCCATTCAAGCGGCTATATTTGTATCCTATAAAAGATTCTCAAAAGGATTCTGTAAAGTCTTTATCGGAACTGTTCTTGTTGTGTTAGACTGTAAAAAAATCATCGGATAATGAAAATTTATCTTAACGCCTTAGTTTAGTGACCCAACTGAAAAAATAATTATTGGAATACCTGCCATCCACATTACAAAAATAAAGGAAGTGGCTAAAACACCTAAATCAAGCCACCAAACTTGAGCGAAATATGCAAATCTAACACAACTTCATAAGACTGAATGAAGCATTAGACGGCAAAACACCTCACAAGCTTGCGGACTAGAAATTGAAAGAAAATATGGGTAACTCTGATTTAAAATGTACAAAAAGAGAAGGAGATAATCTAAAATGGCTTACGCTAACCACTTTACTCCTTCAAGAAGTTTATTATAGGTCCTGTCTTTCTCGCTGGATTTTTGCGCCACATGCAAGCAAGCTACTCATGTGGTTTTCTACATGGAATTTGTATGCTTGTGCGTTGCCTATTTTTCTTGTCGGTATAACGAAACCCATCTTTATCATTTTCGCTAATGCTTCTTTTGTTGTCTTATACGAGAGATTCGTTGACTCAGATAGTATCGAAATTGTCTGTTCTGCATTTCCGACAAGTAATGCTTGGTCGAAAAGTCTCGCTATTGGTCCACCAAAAATGCTTGCAAATGGTCCACGAGTTGCATATTCCTCTGAATCTTCGGTTCTTTCAAAATCTCTTGATTTAGCTGACAATCTGGTGTTCCCTCCAAGCTACATCACTGATAATACAAGAAAGTATACTTAAATGTTACTAATTCCCAATAACATTTTATTAAATTCCAAAGCTCCAAAACGTTTAAACGATGAGAGGTTGTTCTTCAATTATGCCACCTAAAAGTCTTTCCGAAATGAAAGCAGGAGAGCGTTTTTTCGCAGGATTTATTCTGCATAAATTATGGATGGATAGATATTGGTGTGGCGAGGGTAAACGGCAACATCTTGGACACACATCGCTTGATAATGTGCCGAAAGGTAGACCTAAAAGCGAGAAAGGTGAGATTTTGGGAGTCGCTAATGACTTAAACAGATTGGGCTTTATTTGCCTGGTCTCAGCGACAAAGGACACACATGTTTGCGCCAGTAGAGCACCTGAAATTTTAAAAATGGGATTGCCGATAGTTAATGAATATCGAAGATCCGTTGGCTTACCTCCTCTTTCGATTACAGATATTTAACAATCAAATCATAAACTTTAACACCGATATTTTTTCCAGCCCCCAAAAACCTGTTTTTTTTACCTTCCTCGATAGTTTACATGGATAGCCTTCCCTCAAAGAGTTTACAGAACCCGAACGAGAAAAAGAAATCCTCAAAAGATACGCAGAAACGGGCGAAAAACTAAACTGTTTTGACATACTAATTCATTGCATCAAAAAATACAAGCCACAGCTTATCGACCACTTTGACTTAATCGAAACTGCGCTCAAACAGAAAAACGCCAAAAAATTAGTCGCTTCTTTAATACATTCTTTATGGCTTTTTTTGTTTGTCAAAATTGCTTATATGGGCTGGCTGGTTGTGGCTTGTGGGCGGGGAGCTCAAGAATGGGTCATGCTAGAGTCCGACTTGCATTGTGCTGTTCATTGCTGTTCTGTTGCTTTCACATGCTTTTCATTGCTTTACTTTTCATATCAACCTATTAGGCGCCAAATAGAAACTCATTGCAGTTACCTATAGGGGGTCTACCTTTCAGAGGAGGGGTAGGCTCTACCTGTGCTTTTCTGGTTCTAAAGCTGCAATTTACTAAGGGAGGTAGGCGCTATTGGCTGGATTTTGTGTCATTAATATGTTGAAATCCAACAACAAAAACCCGTTAACAAAGCCCCGAACATTACAGTTTCACTGCAATAATCCATAAATCAGCACATGCACCCTTCAGCATTTGATAAAAAATGTATCGAACTGGCGTTGCAAACCTTCCATTGCACGGTGGAAAAGCACCATCGTGGCTAACAGGTCGCATGCGTAAGCTTGCACGTGAAATCGCCAGCATCATAATAGATGAGCAGGGTACCGCCAAGTTTTTGGAGCGCCTTTCTGACCCGTACTGGTTTCAAGCTTTAGGGTGCGTACTCGCGTATGATTGGCACAGCAGCGGCGTAACCACCGTCGTTACTGGCGTGCTAAAAAACGCGTTGACACCCGAGGAGCATGGCGTTGCAGTGTGCGGCGGAAAAGGCAAAACCAGCAGAAAAACCCCCAGCGACATTGCAGACGTCGGCGCCAAATTTGGTTTCTGCGAACAAAAAATTCAAGACTTAACGTACACAAGCCGCATGACCGCAAAAGTAGACAACACAGCAGTCCAAGCGGGCTACCAACTTTATCACCATGCTTTTCTTGTCACAGAAGAGGGTAAATGGGCAGTAATCCAGCAGGGCATGAGCAATCAAGACCGCACTGCACGACGATACCATTGGCTAAGCGACAACACACCCAGCTTTGTAGACGAACCCCACAACACCGTTGCCTGCAACGTTAAACGCAAAAAAGCCCTAAACATGACCGCCCACACAAGCCAAGAATCAAGAAAAGCCTCCGTTGACCTATCAAAAGAGCCCCCAAAAAAACTTTACCGCCTCCTCGAAACTGCCCAACGCCCCAAAAATCAGCCTTCCCTTCAAAGTTGGTTGCCCAAACCGTTAGACCCCTGGCAACAAACCATAGACACACTTAACATGCCAAGAAACATTAACTGGGACACCCTTGAACGCTTATACAATTTTCAACCAGACAATTACGAGGAACTTCTCGCCGTTAAAGGCGTTGGACCAGCCACCGTGCGGGGCTTAGCATTGGTTGCTGAACTAATTTACGGCGACGAACCCTGCTGGGAAGACCCAGTCAAATTCAGTTTTGCCTACGGCGGAAAAGACGGCGTACCCTTTCCAGTACACCGACAAGCAATGGACGAATCCATCCAAATCCTGCGGCATGCAGTTGAACAAGCAAAAATCGGAGAAACCCAAAAACTACAGTCGCTAAAAATGCTCAGACAACACGTGCCTTCTTAAAAAATTAGAAAATGAAGGTTAAGCGATTTGAAGTGCTTTAACTTGTGCTTGCCGCTGTTTTGATTTAATCACTTGATGGTCAAGACCGCAGAAAGGGCAGAAAACGATTTCATAGTTGTCAAAAATCTCTGGGTAAACATCGAACTTGTTTGTACAGCTTACACATTTAACCTTCAACCGTTTTCACCTACACAATGATTGCAGGATTTTCGATTGGACCAGTTTGAGTGAAACTGAAGGCTTGTAGCAGTAGGGTTTGACCTTTTTTGATGGTCATGTTGTTGGCTCCGCAGATGGGGCAGGGCACAAACTCGTATTCTCCAACGTTGTCAAACTCGAATGTTTCCTTGCAGCCAGGGCAAGTAAACGTTAAGGTTTTACTCTTTTTCATTTTGCAATCGCTCTCCAAACGTCATTTGGACGCTGTAGCCAATTAATGATGCCTCAGTAGTTTGTAGATACTATATAGAAAAAAAGCAACTATGTATTGAAAACCAAGATTTCACATTATCTAAAACAAAAAACGGGTCCGGAGGGATTTGAACCCTCGATCTCCGGCTCCGAAGGCCGACACCTTAATCCGTGCTAGGCTACGAACCCCAAATTTGCGCTATCTGACAAGACAATAATGGAGTTGCACATAAAGATTTATGAAAACTTTTAAAAAGGCATTCAATATCTTACTTGTGATACTTCAAAATTGTGGGCCGGTAGCTCAGCACGGCTGGAGCGTTCGACTGATAATCGAAAGGTCGCCGGTTCAAATCCGGCTCGGCCCACCACCAACCTAACACTCCAAAACATCACCACATTAAAAAACATACTTTTGAGCGACTTTTTCAACCAAACAAAAAATGTTCTATGATTTCTTAAGTTTCTAATAAACGGCAAATAGGTAGCTAAATTGTGTGACTGGTGTTAGGTTTTTGCGGTTCTAAGGGTCTTGTAGCTTATGATGATTATCCAGATGGCGCCTGTTAAGCCTGAGGTGGTTTCTGGGATGGCAACGTTGGGTGCGTAGTGTATGGTGTAGTAGAGAATCCATGGTGCCGCTGCAATAAAGGAGGAAATCAAAGTTATGATTGCAAGTTTAACCTCCCGTTTTAGGTACAATCCCGCGGTGATAACCCAAAGCGCAACAGGCAATGTCACAAAAAACAGCACCGACACAATAAAATGGGTAGGCGAAAAGTGTTCGTTAAATATGCCTATAGCCATCAACCAGATTGTTGCAACGCCAAAAGCTAAAGCACCCACTTTTCCAATGGGGGCGTCTTTGAAGTAGTTAAACAAGCCTATGACTGCAAAAAGAAAGCCCAGCAAGCCTGCTGTAAATAAGCCCATGTTGAATACTGGCGCCGTTATGCCTGGTACAACGCCTAAATCGCTTAAAGCGTTATTTGTCCAGCTGAACTCTGGGTAAGATGCTATAGCTACTGATATAGCGCCGAACGCAACTATGGGTACAGCAAAACCGCAAGTTGCACCGATTTTTTGCAGGACTGTTTGATTTGGCATGCTTGTTTCCTTGTTTGATATTAGCGTTTACGATTTAAAAGTTTGCATAGTGCTTGAAAAATATTTTCGGTCCAAACTTCTTTGTTGTTATCTACTTTTTTTAAGATTGTTTCTTTTTTTAGGTTAGTTTTAAATTAATCGCCATCGACTATGGAAGTCTAAAGGGGAAAGTCAAGATGTCAAAGGGAGCGAGTAGCCTGCGACGATTCGGTGTTGATTTTGTAGGCGCAATTCCGTGGGGAACACATCTTTGCCAACTTTACGTTTCAAAACAGGACTTAATCGACATCTTGGTTCCCTATTTTGCGGAAGGATTGCAAAATAACGAGTACTGCGTGTGGGTTACTTCTTTACCGCTTGAGGTTGATGAAGCAAAGAAAGCCCTTGAGGCACAAGTGCCCAATTTAGATGAGCGTATCAAGAACGGGCAAATAGAAATAATCAGTTATGACTACGAGTACTTGATAGATGGCAAGTTTGATTCGTCAAAAATTTTGCAAAAATTGGCAGATAAAGAAAAATTTGCCCTTGAATGCGGCTTTGAAGGGCTTCGTTTTTCAGCAAACATGTTCAAGATTGAACCGTCACAATGGGCACGTATTACCGAGTATGAAAACGGAATCAACCAAACTTTAAGACAACGCAAGATTATTTTGTTATGCTCGTATTTCCTAAATAATTGTTCAGGCATTAATGTTTTAGATGTTTTACGCAGTCACTATGGTACTTTGGTAAAACGTAACAATAGATGGCTACTTCTTGAAGATGCTGCAAGACGTAAAGCAATGAACAGCGCCTTAAAAATTAGCAAACAAAAATACAGCGTTCTGTTTGAAAATATGGCAAGCGGCTTTGCTTACCATAAGGCAGTTTACAACGAAACGGGCAAACCAGTTGACTATGTTTTTCTTGAAGTAAATGACGCTTTTGAAAGATTAATTGGTCTTAAACGTGACGAGTTTCTTGGCAAAAAGATTACTCAAATACTGCCAGATGTTGTAAATGACCCTGCAGATTGGATAGGCATCTACGGAAGAGTTGCTGCCACAGGCGAAAACGCACGATTTGAAAAATACGATAAAACTTTAAAAAAATGGTTTTCTGTTTCAGCGTTTAGCCCAGAAACAGGCTACTTTGTTGCCACATACGATGATATTACCGAACGCAAAAAAGCGGAAATGGCGCTCAAAGAAACCCGTGATTACCTTGAGAAACTGCTTAGTTATGCTAACGCTCCAGTGATTGTTTGGGATCCTCAACAAAAAATTACTCTGTTTAATCAAGCCTTTGAACGATTAACAAGTTTAAACGTTAACAGTGTGATTGGTAAACGATTAGAAATTTTGTTTCCAGAAGATAAAAAGAAAGAAGCCATGGCTCACATTAACCGTGCACTTGAAGGTGAACACTGGGAAACCGTTGAAATCCCTATTTTAGACTCAACAGGAAAACAAAAAATCGTTCTTTGGAATTCAGCAAACATCTACGACTCAAACGGCAAAGTTTTAGCAACCATCGCTCAAGGACAAGACATCACCGACCGCAAACAGCATGAAGAACAACTTGAACGATTAAACCGAAATTTACGAGCCATAAGCAACGGCAACCAAACTATCATGCGAGCCACCGACGAAGAGTCTTTCCTCAAAGAAGCATGTCGAGTTGTAGTTGAAGACTGCGGTTACAAGATGGTTTGGGTAGGCTTTGCATTAGATAACTTGGAAAAGTCTGTAAAACCCGTGGCTTATTCTGGTTTTGAAAAGAGCTATTTGGATTCTTTGAATATTACTTGGGCAGACACTGAACGTGGGCAAGGTCCAACTGGAAGAGCCATCCGTACTGGTCAACCGCAGTTTTGCCATAGCATGAAAAACGATGAAAAATTTGCGCCTTGGCGTGAAGAAGCCCTTAAACGTGGGTATGCTTCATCAATTGCTTTGCCTCTGAAAATTGACACTAAAGTTATCGGTGTTTTAACGTTATATTCAACTGAATCGACGGGGTGTTCAAAAGAAGAAGTTAATCTTCTTTCAGAGTTAGCGAATGATTTTTCTCAGGGCATCAAGATACTTCGCATTCGGAAAGAAAAGGAGCAGGCCGAAAAGGAAATGCTACGGCAAGCGGCGCTTCTTGATTTGAGTCCTGACGCCATTTTTGTCCGTAAATTAGGTGGCACTATTACTTTTTGGAGCAAAGGTGCAGAAAAGAATTACGGTTGGACAAAAGAGCAAGCAATAGGGCAAAACGCGTATCAAATTCTAAAAACCAGCTTTTTTGAACCGTATGAAAATATTATTTCTCAGATTAAAAAGACAGGAAAATGGTCAGGCGAACTTTTACACACAAATAGAGAGGGTAAACAATTAACTCTGCAAAGTTTTTGGCAAGCAATATTTGACTTTAACGGGGAAATCGCTGAACTTTTAGAATCTAACGTGGATATAACTGAACGTAAACGGTTTGAGCAAGCGCTAGAAAGGGCTAAAGTTGACTGGGAACGAACATTTGATAGTGTACCTGACTTGATAGCTATTCTTGATGATAGGCACAAGATTGTACGTGCCAACAAAGCAATGGCGCAGGTGTTGGGGGTATCTCCTGAAAACTGTGTTGGTCTTAGCTGCTTTGAGTGTGTACATGCCAAAGAGGAACCGCCTTCATTCTGTCCTCACACGTTGGCAATGATTGATGGACAAGAACATACCGCTGAAGTACATGAAGAACGTCTCGGGGGAGACTTTATCGTAAGTGCCACACCGTTAAAAGATGAATATGGGCACATTCTTGGTTCAGTGCATGTTGCCCGAAATATTACGTTCCGTAAACAGATGGAAACTAGGCTTGAAGAATATTCTAAGCAGCTTGAACACTTAGTAGAGGAACGAACTAAACAGCTTAGAGATTCTGAAAGGTTAGCAGCCATCGGGGCAACAGCTGGAATGGTTGGGCATGATATTCGTAATCCTTTGCAAGCAATCGCAAGCAGTTTGTACTTGGCAAGAACTGATTTAGACGCTGTTCCAGAAGGCAAAAACAAGGAAGCTATATTGGAAAGCATCAACGAGATTGAAAAGAACGTTGATTACATTAACAAGATAGTAGTTGACCTTCAAGATTTTGCTAAACCATTAAAACCATTTCTTGGCAGTATTGACTTGTCAGCAATTGTTCAAGATGTCATTAAAAGCAGGGTATTTCCAGAAAACATTTCAGTCGAAAACACGGTTGACCACAAAGTTAACTGTTTTATTTCTGATGTAACTTATGTTCGACGCATACTTAGCAATCTAGTAAATAATGCTATACAGGCAATGCCCAACGGTGGAAAACTAACAATCAATGCTACCTGTGAAAAAGACGACGTAATCATAAGTGTCCAAGACACGGGCATAGGCATTTCTGAAGAGGCAAAAAACAAACTGTTCACGCCACTGTTTACAACAAAATCAAAAGGTCAAGGATTCGGTTTAGCCGTAGTTAAACGCATGTCAGAGGCGTTGGGTGGCAACGTTTCATTTGACAGCCAAACAGGAAAAGGAACCACATTTACAGTACATTTGCCCTTAAAACGATAACTAACCCTGAATTATGCACGTTAATATCCAATTAACCCAAGGCATAAACGACTGTTATTGGGGCTCTACAGTCACATATTGTTATTTTTTCAAACGCAAACAAGAACATGGAAGTTATGCCCGACATAATAACGGTCAAAAACCTAAAAATGACATACGCCGATGGCACAAAAGCCGTGGACGACATCTCTTTTAATGTGGCAGAAGGAGAATTCTTCGGTTTTTTAGGTCCAAACGGTGCAGGTAAAAGCACAACCATCAAAATTCTTACTACTCTTTTAAGAAAAACAGCAGGCACCATAATTATTGCAGGTCATAACCTTGATATTGGCGCATCAGAAATACGAAAAATCATAGGCGTTCAAAGTCAAGAAACCACTGTTGACGGTGACTTGTCAGGTAGGGAAAACTTGATGCTTCAAGGCCATTTTCAGCAGATGCACGGAACCAAACTCAACGAGCGGGTTGATGAGTTGCTTAAACTGGTAGAGTTAGAGGCGGCTGCTGGTAGGCGTACAAGAAACTATTCAGGCGGCATGAAGAAACGGCTGGATTTAGCTACTGCCCTTGTGCATAGGCCTAAACTGTTGTTTCTCGATGAGCCCACAACAGGGTTAGATCCTCAGTCACGTTTGGCTATTTGGAGTTACTTAAAACAATTAAACAAAGAAGAGGGCACAACCATTTTCTTGACAACGCAGTATTTGGAGGAGGCTGATAGGCTTTGTGAGCGGTTGGCGATTATTGATTTTGGCAAAATAGTTACTGTCGGTTCGCCTGCGGGGCTTAAACGGGAAATCGGGGCTGATTCGATAAAGTTGTCGATTGATAATTGTGAACGTGACAAACCCAAAGCCAAAGAACTGCTAAAAAGTCTTGAAGGCGTGACCAGCGTGATAGATTCAGGCCCAGAAGAATGCTTAACCATTTACGCTAAAAACGCTGGACCCTTAGTCGCCGATATAGTTCGCGCATTTGATAGCTGCGACATCAAGCTTTTGTCGGTAACGTTTTCTTCGCCAACACTTGATGACGTGTTTCTGCAGCATACTGGCAGAACGATAAGGGCTGAAGACCTTGTAAAGGCGCCAAGCAAAATGTTGGGAGGCAGATCTTAATTGTCGATTCTTTCGGATACACGTTACCTGTTTGTTAGGTCACTTAAAAAGTTGATTCGTAATCCTATTTTGTTGTTTTTCTCTCTTTTTCAGCCTATAATTTTTCTTGTTTTGTTCACGCAGTTGTTTTCGGAGTTGGCAAATTTTCCAGGTTTCCTTCCGCCGGGCGTAAGTTACTTGGAGTTTGCAACTGCAGGCATAATTTTACAGAACGCTTTTGGCAGCTCTTTGCAGTCAGGGACATCCATCGTTCTGGATATTGATTCTGGTTTTTTGCAGAAGATGCTTGTCACTCCTGTTAGGCGTCCAGCAATATTGTTAGGCAGACTTACAAGTGACGCCTTCCGTGTTGTAATTCAATCAGCAGTAATTCTGCTCCTATCATATCTTTTAGGCGGTTACGTCGTAACAGGTATCGCAGGTGTGCTTTTGATTTTCTTCACTATCGCCTTTTTTGGGCTTGCATGGTCAGGAATATCCTTAGCAATAGGTTTGAAAACACGCAGTTCAGAAACAGTTTTTGCTATAGGCGGCTTTATCACTTTTCCTTTACTGTTTTTGAGTACCGCCTTGGTTCCTTCTGCCTCATTACCAAGCTGGATAAATACGATTTCACAGTTTAACCCAATAAGCTACGCGGTTAACGCTATACGGGCGCTTATGATTACAGGTTTTGATTGGCCAACAATTCTTGCGGCATGGGGTGTCATTGCATTGATTGCGGTGGTTACGTTGGGTGCAACGTTGTATCAGTTTAGAAAAGTAGTAAGCTAAAAAGCTCAATGATGATTGTTCATTTTCTGGATTGTTTCATAGATTTCAGTCCAACTGTAAACCCGTTTAGTGAGATTTTTAACGTTCAAGGTTCGGTTCCACGGTTGGTCATAAAGCAACACGGTTTTGACCTTATTGGTCCATTCTAACGCGTCTACTAAGGAGTCTTCAACAATTAAGTCAAGCGGGTCAACGTTTGCACGGTATTTTTCTCCAACATTTAACATGTGCAGTTGTGTGTATGGTATGCCTTTTTCTTTGAGCCACGACTGCGTAATATCACGAAGATAGCCATAGCGACCAGTTAAAAGGTAAATGTTGTGTCCGTCTCGGCTGAGTTGTTCCAGGGTTTCTTTGGCGCCCGGATTTAGAGGCAAATCTTTTTTTAGTGTCTGGTTTACGAGTAGGTTTCCTTCGTCGCGGGTTATGCCTAAAACAATGTTTAAGTCAAAAGTGTAAATGTCACTTATTTTTAGGTTTACACCATAGTTTTCTTGGATGATTTCAAGAAGTGGCTGTGTAAAGTTGGCGATTACGCCGTCTATATCAAAGCCTAAATTCAACTGTTTACTGTCCCCTTGCTCCTTTGAGATAAGGCATTCGTGCCTTTAAAGTTAAACTGTAAAACAGTCAACTATTGGATATAGATTTTTTGTTACGTTTATATCAAAAACAGGTAAGTTAGGGCTAAATCATCCGCAACAAATCAGCCTTAGTGATAATGCCGATGACATTACCTTTTTTAGAAACTAAAACCGCTGGGTAAGTCTGCAAAAGGCTGGTTATGAGTGTTAAGGGTGCGTCTTCGTTGATTTGTGGAAACGCTTCTTCCATTATGTCTCCAGTTGACAGTTTGGAGATGTCTTGGATGTTTTTGCCCTCCAATATTTGTCGTAACATTGTTTTTTCGGTTATGCTTCCCACAGGTTGCTTGCCTTCAAAGACTGGAATCTGCGAGTAACCGTACTCTTTCATGAGGTTTACCACTTTTGAGATGGGTTCATGCCTTTGAACGCTAACGACATCGTTGTGAACAAGTTTTTCAGCTTGAACCTTGTTTTTGAACTCCAACTTGTCTAGCACAGTAAAGATGGTTTTTGCTTTGGTGTATGAAGGGTCAATTGTGCCGGCTTCAAGCTTGGCTATTAGGGATTGGCTTACACCAGCCATTTTTGCAAGGTCCGACTGTTTTATTCCCAGTTGTCGTCGACGTTTTGCTACTTCGTCCAGTTTGGGAAACATATTAAGAATTTAGACTTTTACAGTGCTATATTCTTTTTGAAGAAAACAAAAATTTTGGGCTGTTTTGGTTTTAGCTGTTTTTTCATGTTTTTGTTGGTTGCTTGGTAGATACTTTAATTACTTAGCTTTTGCAACTATTCGATTGTGAAACTAAAATGAAGGCTGAAACAACCAAAGAATGCGCTCGCGAAATACTTGACGTAGCCCCCCAAATAATGTGCCATATCAGAAGTCAAATGCGCAGTCGAAGAACACCCGACCTAACCGTCCCACAATTCCGTGCATTATCCTTTGTAAACCGCAAACCCGACTCATCCCTATCCGACGTAGCAAAACACCTTGGACTCGCCTTACCATCAACCTCTAAACTTGTCGATGAACTTTTAAAAAAGGGTCTTTTAACTCGTGAAGAACAACCAGAAGACAGGCGTCGAGTAAAATTAACCGTAACAAGCAAAGGCCTTTCAATATTGGACGTTTGCCGTGAAGGAACCTTAACAGCGCTTTCGGAGAAACTAACAACTTTAAGCGATAATGAACGAGCAACAATTACGGCGGCAATGCAGACTTTGCGAGTAGTCTTTGCAGCAAGCGCAGAAAATCATTGTTGAAGTGACAAGATGTACATGCCTATTTTAATAACTAATAATTTATCACGGCAATTTGGCGACTTTAAAGCAGTAGACAACCTTAACATACAAGTTAACGAAGGCGAAATCTTTGGGTTGCTTGGTCCAAACGGTGCCGGAAAAACTACCAGCATAAAAATGATAATCACTCTGCTACCGCCCACTTCTGGAAGTATAAGCATCGGCGGCTATGACGTAAAACATAACGCTTCCCAAGTTAGACGCCTCATTGGGTATGTTCCACAGGTTCTTTCTGCAGATGGCACCTTAACTGGATTTGAAAACCTGCTAGTTTTCTCTAAACTGTATGATTTGCCAAGGCAAGGCCGCAAAAACCGTATCTTAGACGCTTTAGAGTTCATGGGGCTTGGCAGCGTCGCCGATAAAATGGTAAAAAACTACTCAGGCGGTATGGTACGACGTTTAGAAATTGCCCAATCAATGATGCATAACCCAAAAATGCTATTCCTTGATGAACCAACTATTGGTCTTGACCCTGTAGGCAGAAAAGCGGTCTGGGACCACATCGAAAAACTCCGTGACGACTTTGGCACCACTATTTTTGTCACTACCCACTACATGGAAGAAGCAGACCAGTTATGTTCCCGTTTAGCGATTATGAATCATGGCAAAATTGTTGCTTCAGGCACCCCTGATAGTTTGAAGGCTTCAATGAATAAAGAAGATGCCACTTTAGATGATGTTTTTAGTTTTTACGCAGGAGATATTCTTGAAAGCGGTGGAGACTTTAAAGAAGCCTCGCGGGTTAGACGTACTGCTCGGAGGCTTGCATAAGTTTGACGTGGAGTTTTCAACAATTTTTCACGCCGCTAAGCCAGTTTGTCAATAAAACGTTAAGTATAGTGGAGCTTGAAGTGCGTAAACTTCGGCATGACCCCGGAGAGTTAATTACGCGTGCAATTCAGCCAGCGCTTTGGCTACTGGTGTTCGGCGAAGTTTTCACACGAGTAAAAGCTATACCAACCGGCGACTTGGCTTACAGGTCTTTTATGGCTCCAGGCATTTTAGCTCAAAGCATCCTGTTTATAGCCATATTTTACGGCATAACCATAATTTGGGAACGAGACTTAGGTATCCTCCACAAGTTTTTGGTTAGTCCAACCCCGCGAGAAGCCCTTGTACTAGGTAAAGCGTTATCTGCTGGTGTTAGAGCACTTTCACAGGTTGCAATTATATATGCGCTTTCTTTACTTGTCGGCATAGACATAGTGTGGAATCCAGTGAATTTGCTGCTTGTTGCAGTTGTTGCCATATTGACAGCAGCTTTGTTTTCGTCGTTTTCAATGGTTATTGCTTCGTTAGTAAAAACTCGGGAACGGTTCCAAGGTGTTGGTCAACTTCTTACTATGCCACTGTTTTTTGCGAGCAACGCCATTTACCCAATTTCAATGATGCCCGCTTGGTTGCAGGTAATTGCAACAGTTAACCCACTAACATACGCTGTTGATGCATTAAGAAGCTTGATGGTTGTAGGAGGCGTCAGCGTTTACGGAATCGGCGTTGACTTACTTGTGCTGTTTGCGGCTATGACGGTGCTTGTTTTAATTGGTTCAAAGCTGTATCCGAAAGTGGTTCTTTAACTAACAAAGCTTTCAACCCTCTTTCGATTTTTCTTTTTTTATTCTTTTTGGAATATTTTTGTCAAGAACCAATATAACGCCGTTATCGTATCCCTTGGTTCAACAAACAAACCAATAAGGAGAAAAAATAAATGGCAAAAAGAAATCTTGACACATTAGCCGTCCATGCAGGCCAAGAGGTACCTGACCCTGTGACAGGTTCGCGAGCCGTTCCAATTTACCAAACAGCTTCGTACGTGTTCAAAAGCACGGAACACGCAGCAAACCTGTTCGCCCTAAAAGAACTGGGAAACATTTACACCCGAATGAACAACCCAACCACTGATGTCTTCGAAAAACGTGTTGCAGCAATCGAAGGCGGAACAGGCGCTTTGGCAGTTGCATCAGGACAAGCAGCTATCTCTACTGCTCTATTAACCATCACAGGGGTTGGCGACGAAATTGTTGCCGCAAACAACCTCTACGGCGGAACATACAGTTTACTCCATTACACCTTTGCCAAACTTGGACGCAAAACAATCTTCGTAAACTCGCAAAAACCAGAAGAATTCAAAAAATCGATAACTTCCAAAACTCGCGCCATCTATGCAGAAACCATTGGCAACCCTAAACTCGACGTACCCGACTTTGAAGCCCTCGCCAAAATCGCCCACGACGCAGCAATTCCACTGGTTGTTGATAACACTGTTGGCATAGGACTTGTGTGTCCCATTGATTTCGGTGCAGACATCCTTGTTGCTTCCGCTACAAAGTACATTGGCGGTCACGGCACAAGCATCGGCGGCATCATTGTTGACGGCGGCAACTTCAACTGGAACAACGGCAAATTCCCTGAATTCACCGAGCCCGACCCCAGCTACCATGGGGTCAAATACTGGAATAACTTCGGAGCCGCTTCAGAGTTTGGAAACATCGCTTTTATCATCAAAGCCCGCGTTCAACTGTTACGGGACTTTGGTCCAGCGTTAAGCCCATTCAACTCGTGGCTTTTCTTGCAAGGCTTAGAAACTCTGCCCCTAAGACAACGCAAACATTCTGAGAATGCCCTCAAAGTTGCGCAGTTTTTAAAACAGCACTCTCTTGTCACTTGGGTGGTCTACCCCGGACTGCCAGATAACCCCAACCACAAAACCGCCGAAAAATACCTGCAAGGCAATTATGGCGGCTTAGTTGGTTTTGGCATAAAAGGCGGCAAAGAAGCTGGACGCAAACTTATCGAATCAGTGAAGTTGTTTTCGCATTTGGCAAATATTGGCGATGCAAAAAGTCTCATAGTGCACCCTGCCTCCACTACACATCAACAGTTGACCAAGGCTGAGCAGGAATCAACAGGCGTAACCGATGACTACATCAGGCTCTCAATCGGAATCGAAGACCCCAAAGACATTATCGCTGACCTTGACCAAGCATTAAAAGCCTCAGCAAAACCCTAACCAACCTTTTCTTATCGAGGATGACCACAATGGCAACCAACCAAACCCAATACTACACCTTTGCCTATCCACCAAACGCGCTCATTTTAGAATCAGGCGAAAAACTCGGGCCAATCACACTTGCCTACGAAACCTACGGAAAACTAAACGCTAAAAAATCTAACACCATCCTTATTTTGCATGCTTTTTCAGGTGATGCACACGTAGCTGGCAAAGACGGCTGGTGGAGTGACCTTATTGGACCCAGCAAAGGCATAGACACCGACAAGTACTTTGTAATTTGCAGTAACGTGCTTGGTGGCTGCAAAGGCTCTACAGGTCCATCATCAGTTAATCCACAGACAGGCAAACCGTACGGCTTAAGCTTTCCAATTGTAACAATCAGCGACATTGTCCAAGCACAACGACACCTTATTGACTATTTAGGCATCGAAAAGCTCCTTGCGGTCATCGGCGGCTCAATGGGTGGCATGCAAGTTCTGCAATGGATGGTTTCCTACCCCGACCGAATCCGTTCCGCAGTTCCAATAGCCACCGCCTTAAAGCATTCGCCCCAGCAAATCGCTTTCAACGAGGTTGAACGCCAATCAGTAATGGCTGACCCAGACTGGAAAAACGGCGACTACTATAATTCAGCGCCCCCCGTCAAAGGCTTAGCAGTAGCTCGAATGATAGGACACATAACCTACATGAGCGAAACATCAATGGCTGAAAAGTTTGGCAGAAAAACCAAAACTGACAAACCCTTCAAGTTCGGCGCAGACTTTGAAGTAGAAGGCTACCTACGCCACAGAGGAGACAGCTTTGTAAAACGTTTCGACGCCAACAGTTACCTTTACCTCACCAAAACCTTAGACTACTTCAACCTGCTAAACGGACACAACCTAAGCGAAGTCTTCATTGGCCTAAAAGCCAAAGTGCTGGTTATAGCTTTTAAATCTGACTGGTTATACCCAACCCACCAATCGCAGGAAATCGTGAAAGCCTGCAAACTCGCCAATGTAGACGCAAGCTACTGCGAAATCAACAGCACATATGGACATGACTCCTTCTTAGTTGAAACTCTGCGGGAAGCTGAACTTATCTCACATTTTCTTTATGGTATAGAAAATGCAAACGGAGTTAGCCACAAATGAGTGTAAATAGCAGAAAACTGGAACACCAAATTATCAAAGACTGGATAAACAGCGGCGCTTCTGTTCTTGATTTGGGTTGCGGCGAAGGCGAACTCTTAAACCAACTCGTCAACGAAAAAAGCGTCCACGCTCAAGGTATCGAACTCAACGACCAAGCTATCCAAAAATGTGTTGCTGCTGGGCTTAACGTTTTTCAGCAAGACATAGACACAGGTTTATCCGAGTACAGCGATAAAATCTTTGATTATGTTATTTTGAATCAGACGCTTCAGCAGGTAAAAAATCCTGACTTTGCCCTAAAAGAAGCTCTTCGTGTTGGCCGAAAAGTTATTGTTGGTTTTCCCAATTTTGTAAACCTGTCCGCTCGAACGCAGATATTCTTCAAAGGTCGTGTCCCAGTGACCAATGCTTTGCCTTACGAGTGGTTTGACACGCCTAATTTGCACTTTTTAGGTATTGCAGACTTTAAAGATTATTGTAAAGAACGCGATTTTAAAATTGAGGATTCAATGTTTGTAAGAAAAAATGGTAAAATTAGGTTATTTCCTAATTTGTTCGCTGATTTGGGGCTATTTTTGTTGTCGACTTAGTTTTTCGGTTTTGTAACCATTCGCTGAAGCTGCCTGTGTAGATTCCCCAGCTTTTTATTCTTGGCGTTATTGCGCGTAACAGGGCGGTGCAGATTATAATTGCTATAGGCAAGTTTAATGCGTAGGTTGGTGGCAGAGCAATCAGGGCGGCGTCAACTGGAAACACGCCAAAGAAGGACAGCTGCCAAAGTATGTAGCTTGTGCCAGCTAGAAGTGTTACGGCGTATATTATTGCGAGAACTATCATGCTTTTGAGTGATTTTGCTACTGTTGCCATTTTTGGAATGAGTAGCCAGTTTAAGCCGAAGATGGTTAGTGCGCAGACTGATTCAGCGAATGCAAAGTGCAAAGGTAAACCTTCCACGAAGACGCCGCCTATGTATGCGCCGATCATGCTGCCCACTAATCCGCTCCAGCCGAACCAGATTGGAAAAACGCCCAGCAAGATAATTGGTAGGTAGAGTAGAGCAAAGTTTGGCATTGCTATGGAGTATGATACTGCGAAGAATACTGCGTAGAGTGCTGCGGTCATGGCCATTATGGAGGCTTGTTTTGCGCTGGTTGGTTTTCTTTGGGTGTTCATTTTGTTTTTGGTCCTGTATTTTGTTTGAAATGCCTGATGTTTGAATAAAAGCACTGCCGCATGTAATACATTAGTAATACAGTTTTAAAGAAAAAAGAGTGTAGACGTGTTTATACACGCTTTTATGCAGTTTTGGGAATAACCCAGTTAACTAACGCTTCCTCGATAGTTCTGCCCTCACAAACTTTCATGTTATAAGCAGAAGCATAGTTACGTGCATTCACAGTCATGCCTGGAATAACAAAGATTAACGCTTCACAATCCACATCGTTTGTCATACCGTAAATTCTGGTGATTTCTTCCAAATCCACTTTTTTGTTGGCGATTAAAAGCTCTATCACCGTATTCTCATTATCCTTGCATTTACAGTCTGCAGATTTTTGAACAGCTTGATTGCCTGCGCCTACGACGCCGACTTTGCCAAGAACAAGCATATCAAATAGGTGTCTTGTTTCCGATTTTCCATTAACGTAAGCGGGTGCAACCACTTTGTAGCCTAATGCTCTAAAAAATTTGGTGCAGACCTCAATGGGTTTAATTTGCTGCATATCTTTTAGAGGCAAATCCGAGTTGGCAGTGTACTTGTAAAGGTAAACTTCAGGTTCCTCATCAAGTTGGGCAGTGGTGAGGCAGTTATCACATTTAGCAACTAACAAGGGTTCACTACTTCGAGCATTACAGTTCAAACACACATAAGAAGAAGGTAACACCCGGTAATCTTCATCTACACTTTGCAGTTTAATGTTGCATCTGGGGCAAACTAAGTCCCCTTTTGGAGTTTCAAAAGCTGTTTGCCGGTCAATAGCTCCACAACTTAAATGTTCAATAAGCACTTCTTTTCGCAACCGCAACGAACTACATTCAGGACACAACTTTTTAATTCGAACGTTAGCTGAACCACAAGCAGTGCAAGTGATTACTTTGTCAACAAGCTCAGACTTCAAAAAGCCTTTACGAACTAGTGCATCAAGGGTTTCTCTGGTACGTTTTATATCCCAATCCAGCGTAGGCAAACCCTCGAAACTGTAACCTTCAGGCTGCATCGCGTTAAGGTTAGGCGTTATTTGCGTGACTTTTTCATAAAGGAAAAGCTCCATTATACTTTGTTCATCCTTACGCAACCCCTGCATATCGGCAGCTATGGTTTCCTCTTGTGAAACGGCCACATTTACAGGTTCTACTTCCAATTTTGTTTGAGGGGGTTCAAGTGTTTGGCAAGGCTCTGCTGGAACGTCTTCGATTTTTTGGGGTGACGCGGCGGGCGTTTTTTCTTGTTTAGGTTTTTTAATAAAATCATCAACGGTTTCTTCAATAGCAAAACTTACAAGCAAACTACCTTCGAAAAGACCAATAAGCAAAACTATTGCAGCAATGGTTGACCCGCCGAAAAAGCTTGCAATAACAGTTGAATCCAACATAGCTGAGAAACTGTTGAAATAAATCAATGAAGTTAGTTCATTGCCAAAATATGTTGACAAAAAATAACCTGCAAATGCCATAGCCGCCGCAAAAATGGTTACGGTTGTGGTTTTGTATTTTAGCTCTTTTATGGGTGTAAACTTGAAAATCGTCCCAAATATTATGCCTGCTGCCAGCATTATTAATGGTGCAACCGCTAAAGTGAAGTCCATTTTCAGTTAACCCTCTACTCTCTTCCCGTGTGTTAGCCACAAAACAAGCTTACCGTTTCAATGTCTTTGTAGCATTATACAATTCCACCATCTATAGCTTGATTTAACAAAAGCGTTTTTGAGAAGACCATTTGCTAAACCTTGCAAAAACCCTTTTTGCCTTTGCGAAGCCCAGTAGGCAAAGAAAACAAGCCCAAACCTTAGCCTATTAGGCGTTAACTTTCGATTTATTTTAAAATAACAATTCTCCAGTAAATCCTAAAGCTACCTTTTTTCTTTTACCATATTCCACAAAGAATTTAACGCCCAAGTTTCAAAAAAACATTAAAAACTGCCAGCCTATTTGGCGTCTATTTGGATGCTATTAGCAGTTGTATGCTGTAACCTATAGGGGGTAGGTAAAATTGAGTAGGGGTATGCTCTATCTAACGCTTTTCTGGTTTCAAAACTGCAATTTACTAAGGGGGGTAGGTGCTATTGGTTGAAAAGCAAGTCATTAGTATGTTGAAAAAGGGGAAGAAGATTATTCGATGTAGATTGCTGGTTGATACGGCATTGCCATTGGGGCACGGTTTTTGGGGTCAAAGCGGTCTTTGTTGTCTTCACTGTAAACGGAGATTTCAGCGCCGAAGCGGTCCTTAAGGAAACACAAAGAGGTAGCCACGACTTGTTTTTCGTCGACTGCTTGGATTTTTACCATGTTTGCTTTGCGGTTTGAAGCCAACTTTGTTGAGGCTTTGAGGACTTTTGGCACCAAGGCGGCGATGTCTTTCATGTGGGGTTTGAGTTCGGGGTTGGCGGCGAATTCTTTCATTAACTCGGGGATTTTGGCTTCTCCTGCAACGGTTTTTTCGAGGATTCTTAGGTAAATTTGCCATTTCCAAGCTGATGCAGTGTAAAAGACTAACCGTTTAGGCGTGATTTTGGTTGCTTTAATGATGTTTTGGGTGTCGGTTAGTATGTCGGTGATTAGGTTTTCTTGCTCTTCAGCGGCGTAGTCCAGTTTGGCTTCGTCAAACTCTGGCCATTTTGCGGTGCTTATGAAGCCTGCTTCGCCTGTTTGACTCCAAAGTTCCTCACACATGAAAGGCGCAAAAGGCGTAAGCATCTTAATCCACACCTTTACGGCTTCGACAAGTGCCTTGGCGTTTGTGTTGCCTTTTCTTTGAATGTACCATCGCAGGTCATTCCAAACTTCAAATAAGGCTGTTTGCAGGGCGGTTCGAGTTTTTAGCTCTTCAAGGCTTTCGGTGACTTCACGGATACGGTATTGAAGCTTGGTTTGTAACCAACGTTCCAGAACCGTGTTCTCGTCTTGTTTGGCGGTTGCAATAATGTTGCCAGCGAAATTCAGCAAAGCGTCAAACTTGTTTTTAAGGTCGTTTACGTTGTCTGCGCGCCAGTCTGGATCATCCATGCCTTCAGCGCCAATCATTAAACCGCAGCGTGTGGCGTCTGCACCGTACTTGTCAATGGCGCCTTTCATTGTGATAAAGTTGCCTTTGCTTTTGTGCATACCTTGGCCCTCCACCATTAGCATACCGTTTACGCCAAATCCTTTGGGCCAGTGCTCTGGCGGGAACAATGCCGCGTGGTGAAAGATGCAGAAGGATAAGTGGTTGGGTACGAGTTCTTTTGCAGAGTTTCTCAGGTCAAAGGGGTACCAGTAAAGGAACTCTTTACGCATGGAATCCAAAAGCTCAACTGTGATGCCTGTTACGGTGCTGATTTGGGCTTTGTCACCTTTGCCATAGTAAATGTAATCAAAAACTTCAGGAATTAAGGCTTCTGGAGCTATCTTGTTTTGGTTTATGTGCTTGTTTATGGTGTAAAAAGCCATGTAAACGGTAGAGTCACTCAAGGTTTCAATTATCCAGCCTTTACCCCACGGCAGGGGTGTTCCAAAACCAGTGGTTCTTGCACAAGCCCATTCCCTGAGCCAGTCGATGGTAGTGTAGAATCCTGTTCGGGCTGTTTCGGGGTAAATTTTCATTTGAGCTACAACTTCTTTGGCTTTTTCCTTCCACTGAGCGTCAGAATAGTTAAGGAACCATTGGTCAGAAAGAATCTTTACAATACACTGCGTCATGCACCTGCACACTACAGGTTCTGGCAGGTCGTACATTTTGTCTGAAACGCCAAGTTGGCGAAAATCAGCAATAAGTTGGTCTTTAACTTCACGGATTGACTTGCCCGCGTAGATGCCGCAGTTGGGTTTTAGTTTGCCGCTGTGGAACTCTTTCTTGTAAAGTTCTTTGGTTGCTTGGTCAGCTTTCTCATCATGCTGGTCCTTAACGCCCATTTGCTCCACAATTTCAACCGCTGGAAACTCACCGAAACCATCAACCTTGATAATCGAAATTGGCTTAATTTGCAGAACAACTTGAGGATCAACACCGAAATCACGCATGACTTCAGGCTTCTGCTGCAAGTCTTTAAGCGCCAACCAGTCAAACGGTGCATGCGCTGGAACACTGTAAACGACACCTGTTGCAGTTTTGGGGTCAACAAACCAGCCTGGGAGAATTGGGAACTTCTGATGAGTTACAGGGTTTTCAAAAGATTTGCCAATTAATTCTTTGCCCTTAAAGATCCGGTGAACTGTGACGGTTTTTTCTTGTTCTTTTAGTTTTTCTGCGGCTTCTTGGCTGATTATCCAGTTCTCCGTGTTAACTGTGGCTTCTACGTATGTGGCGTCGGGGTTAATCCACAGGTTGGTTATGCCGTAGATTGTTTCTGGACGAAAAGTGGCTGCAGGTAAAACTGTGGTTTCGTCAAGTTTGTACTTGATTATAGTGTATTCTTCTGGGGTTACGCCTTCGCCGCTTTGACGGTCGTGGTCGCCTGTGGGGCTTTGGTCTTTGGGGCACCAAACAACTGGGTGAGTGCCTCGTGTGACGTAGCCCATTTCTTTTAGGTTTTTGTATTGCCATTCAATAAATTTCTGAAAAGTCGGCCAAACAGTGGTGAATTCCCTGCGCCAATCAACAGAGAAACCGATGCGTTTGGTAGCGATTTTGCCTTCATTTGTGTAATACTGAGCCATATAGTGAGGGTCAACAAACTTTTGCAGTTGCTCTTCAGGAACCCCATCAACTTCCCGCAGCACACGGATGTAAGCCTGGTCGCCTCTGGCTACACGTTGACTTGCACCAAGCAAGGGTTGCCCAGTCCAGTGCCATGCCCAAGGCCAAAGCACATTGTAGCCTTGCATGCGTTTGAAGCGGGCATAAGCGTCAACTCTTGATGCAGAGAAAGCGTGACCAACATGAAGAGGCCCATTCATGTATGGAAACGGAAAGGTTACCATGATTTTTTGTCGTGAAATGTCAGGGTCTGCTTCGAATACGTGGGCGGCTTCCCATCGGGTCAGCCATTTTTCTTCGATTTGCTTTGTTTGGCTCATGAAACCTGTTGAGTAAGACATTAGCTATTAAGACTTTTGCTTTAGAGGTAAAGACTATTTAGCTTTAAAGTTCAAATACGCTATCAAAGTGGTTGTGATTAAGATGGCTGAAGAGGCACAAATGGTAAAAGCAATAAAACTATTCTACGAAAAAGGACAAAACGCATTAACTTATGCAAGACAGCTTGTTAAGCAAGAAAAAGTCGAGTTTGAACCTCTTCAAAATGCACTCAATTATTTTATGGATAACTGGGAAGATGTTCTGCATCCCGCACTAGTTTCTCTTGCGTGTGAAGCTGTAGGTGGACATTCTGAATCAACGGTTCAGGTAAGTGCAGCTTTGGTTCTTCTTGCAGGCGCTGCAGATGTGCATGATGACATTATTGATCATTCTGAAATGAAAGGATCTAAACTTACTGTTTATGGAAAATACGGTTTAGATGTAGCAATACTTGCAGGGGACATATTGCTGCTTAAGGGCACTTACGTGTTGTATGATGCCTGCCAAAAGTTGCCTAAAAATAAAATGGAAGATGTTCTGCAAATAGTAAGAGAAAGCTTTTTGGAAGTAAGTGCAGCTGAAGCAAAGGAAACAAGTTTCAGAGGCAAACTTGACGTTTCTGAACAAGAATACTTTGAAATAATCCGACACAAGGTGGCAGCCGGAGAAGCCTCAACAAGAATAGGCGCCATCTGGGGTAATGGTTCAGAAGCTGAAGTTGAGAAAATGGGTCAGTTCGGAAGAACGTTTAGTATACTTATGACGTTGAGAGATGAATTTGCTGACATGTTTGAACCTGACGAAATGAAGAACAGGTTTGAAAGCGAATGCTTACCTTACCCAGTTTTACTTACCTTCCAAGAGGAAGAAAAGAAAAAAACCATTCTACAACTATTAAACAAAGAACTAACTGAAGAAGTTATAGAAAACATTTTAGATATCGTTATGGTTTCACCTCGAGTTGACGCTCTAAGAGAAAAAATTGACCAAATGATAACCCAAGAAAACAGAAACATTGCTGAAATGAGACAAAAAGAAACTTTAATACAATTACTAGATGCTATGACGCAAGGCATCAAAAAATAGCTGAGAATCAAAACAAAAAAAAGATAAATAATTTTTTATCTTAAGTCCAACTGCCAGAAAGTCTAATTGGTCTGATATATTTCATTTTATTCTCCCTTCCATGTGTTGTTAAACACTGTATTAATGTTGAACACTAATACTTAAAAGGCTTGCGCTAACTCGCTTATTTAAAATACGGTTTCTGCATACTCAAAACTTATTTCATACATCTCTAAACATGCATTCAGCTAACGCTTGATGGAAGAAATGCAAAACAAGATAATGGGTCCAAACGGCAGAAATAGCGCGAAAGATACTTTTTCGAACATTTTCCTAGTGGCTAATCCACTTGTATGGTATTACACAGTAAGCGTTATGCTACAAGATGCCTTAACCAAAACAACACCAGACTCATCGGTTTCTTTATGCATCTGGGCAATACATTATCTGGGGATTATTCTTTCTGCAGGAATAGGAGCAGCACTTGCTAAGAAATTTGACCAAAAAATCTTTCTAAGTTTTTGGATGATTCTGGGCACCATATCATCATTAACTATCTTTTTAATTTACACACCCAACATTTTATATTTGGGGTTAATTTCGCTCATATTAGGCATTTCTTTAGGTTTAGGCATGCCTACTTGCATGGGATGTTTTACAAGTAACACACCAATCGAAAAACGAGGCAAAAACAGTGGAGCAATTATACTTGCGTTCATGTTAGGCATGCTGGCGATGGTCTTTCTTCCATATGACCCCCTTTTAGTAGGAGGTATTCTTTCTTTATGGCGTTTACTTAGCTTATTAGTTTTCCAGCTTCAAAAACCTACGAATAAAATCATGCATAACAGAGACAATATCGTTTCATCTTACAAAAGTATACTTCAACAAAAATCGTTCATATTATATTTCATTCCATTTTTGATGTTTGCCTTAGTTAATTATTTACCAACACAAATCCAGTCAAATCTTGGTGGCGAATTAGCAACCAATTTAGTTCTAGCCCAAAATGTTCTAATTGGCGTTTTCGCTGTGGTAGGTGGCTTCCTTTTAGATACGACAGGTCGCAAGAGAATAGCCGTCATCGGATTTGTAATGATAGGCTTAAGCACAGCAGCTATTGGAATATTTCCTCAAAATACTTTAAGCTGGTACTTTAGTGCAATATCTGGAGGAGTTGCTTGGGGCTTTGTCTATGTAGCGTTTGTTTTGACAATCTGGGGAGATTTAAGTGATATGCTGGGCAATGCAAGAAGCGACAAGTTTTATGCCCTTGGTGTAACGCCCTTTTTTGTTTCACGCTTTTTAGAAATAGCATTAGGTACATCTATTGCAGAAACAGTTTCTGAGACTGCATTGTTCTCGTTCGTTACCTTATTTTTGTTTGTGGCTGTTTTGCCTCTTTTCTATGCACCTGAAACGTTACCTGAAAAATCAATCAAAGACAGAGACATGAAGAGTTATCTTGAAAAAGCTAAAAAAATAGCAGAAAAAGAAACAAACAAGAAACAAAGAAAAGAAAATACAAACAAAAAAACAAAACCTCAAGAGAAAGAAAAAACTAAAGAATACGAAGAAGCAAAAAAATTAGCAGAAAAATACTATTAAGCAGCTATCACGTATTTGCATTGCATGTTCTTTCACGTGATACTCACCACCGACTGCAACCTTCAATGCCGAT
Source organism: Bathyarchaeia archaeon (assembly GCA_050108115.1). GTDB lineage: Archaea > Thermoproteota > Bathyarchaeia > Bathyarchaeales > Bathycorpusculaceae > Bathycorpusculum. The sequence goes on from JBNIDP010000002.1 coordinate 71,256, forward strand.
ACTGCTTTGGAGAATCACTTGATGATTTTGATGAAGATTTCAGCGACGACCTAACAGTAGATTATTCATTACCAAGAAGAATAACCTACGACCTTAACCTGCTTAAAGACTTTTGCTGTAAAGACCCTGACTGTGTTTTAACTTTTTACGGCGGTGAGCCCTTGATGCAGATGGACACGCTTAGGAAAATCATGGATACAGTGCAGCCGAAATTGTTCATGATGCAAACAAACGGGTTGCTGCTTGACAAGCTTGAACCCAAGTATGTTAATCGTTTTCACACGTTACTTGTCTCTGTAGATGGCAAGGAAGAGTTGACTGATTATTATCGTGGAAAAGGCACTTTTCGAAAAGTCATTGATAACCTAAAGCTCATCAAACAAAACGGTTTCAATGGTGAACTAATCGCAAGGGTCACTGTTATGGAGCAAACCGATATTTACCAGCAGGTCCGTTGGCTTCTTGAAAACCCAGAGTTCCCGTTTACGTCGGTTCATTGGCAACTTAACGCTGGTTTTTGGGGCAACGATTACCAAAGACGCAACTTCAAAGAGTGGTCCCAAACCAACTATATCCCAGGCGTTAGAGCGCTGGTCAAATTCTGGGTTGACACTATGGAACAGAAAGGCATAGTCCTTAAGCTTTACCCGATTTTAGGCATAGCATACTCACTGTTGCATGATGAAAAAGTGAATTTTCTGCGTTGCGGGGGTGGATGGATAAATTATGCAATTCAAACAGATGGCTACGTTCTTGCTTGTCCAACAATGTGGGGCATGACTCAGCATTACATGGGGCACATTGCTAACTCGCATCCGCTTAGACTTGAGAAAGTGTTTGTTAATCAGCCACCTTGTTCTGAATGCGAAATTTTAAACATGTGCGGCGGCAGATGCTATTACGCCAACGTTACTCAAAGGTGGACTGTCGATGCTTACAAAGAAGTCTGCAACACAGTCAAAGCCCTAGTAGAGGATGTATCGGCAGAGGTTCCACGAATAAAACAATTGATTCTTCAAGGAAAGATTCGTTTACCAGATTTTGAGTTTATAAAGTATAACGGCGCTGAAATCATCCCTTAAACACTAAAATAACCCTTTTTGCCGGTAGTGGAGGATTAGTTTAGGAGACTTCTATATTTTTTTAAAAAAAAATAAATGGTCTACTTAGTGCTAAATAGTTTCTTTAAGAAATCTTTTAGAACAAAATGTCTGTTAACTTTTCAAAACCAAGCTATAATGTACTTGTCAGACAGGCGTTAAATACGTTGAGAAAGAGTCATGTTAGTGATTTGGATACAAAAGAGATAAAAGAAATATTACAAAAAGTGAACATGGACTTTGACGTGATAGTTAACAAAGCCCTAAACAGTTACTTGTCAAAAATATTTCTTGTTTGTCCTTTCACTGAAAAGCTGTGCATTTACCAAAAACAATGCATTGGTTGTAGCTCATGTAGTTCATCAAAACAAACAAGTAACATAGCAAGTTCGATAGTCTAAAAAATAAGTTAGCCTTGTTGAAGGTTAAGAGGTATTTTTACGGTAACAGTTGTTCCTTGCCCAAGTGCACTGTCGATTAAGAGTTTACCTCCGTGAGCTTCAACAATACGTTTGCATATGGGTATGCCAAAACCCATGCCCTTAGCTTTAGTAGTAAATAATGGATTGCCAATTTTTTCAAGCGTTTCTTTAGTCATGCCTTCTCCGGAATCTACAAAGGAAATAACCCAATTTTTACGGGTTTGTTTACTGCTTACATTCAAGGTTCCACCGTTTGGCATAGCGTCATAAGAGTTTTTTATTATGTTAAGAAAAACACGAAGCAATTTTGATGCATCAAAAGTTACTGAGCTATTTTCGGTTTGACTGGTTACTTTAACGTTTTTGGGTACTTGAATTTTTGACAAAGCATAAGTGATGAAGGCCGAAGTGTTATTTTCGGTCAAATCTAATTTTATGGTTCTTGAATATTCAAGAAGGTCATTGACGATTTTATTTGATTGATTGATGCAGTCATCAATTAAGTCGAGCATTTCTTTAGTTTTAGTGTTAGTGTCATTGTTTGTTTTTCTTTTCAAATAGTAGGTTGCAGCTTTCATGCCTGTTAAAGGGTTACGCAAATCATGACCCACCATTGCAGCTAATTCGCCGATAGCAGCAAGCCTTTCTGTTTTTACCAGTTTTTCCTGTGTTTCTTTAAGCTGTTTTGTTCTTTCCTCAACTATTCGCTCTAGTTTTTCCGAATGCTTGTTTTCCAGCCGCCTTTTTTCTGTAACATCTACCGCTAATTCTAAAGCGGCAATTACTTTGCCGTTTTTATCTTTTACAGGTGTAACTATGAGTTCTACACAACGCTGTTTGCCTTGCTTATTAATAAAATTAAAATCATGCCGATTAACGATTTCTGAACCATCAAATATTTTCGTAACACCGCAGTCTGAACAAATTGATGTTTGCTCGATGAAAACAGTGTAACAAAAATTGTTCTGATAGCTCCCTTTTATTTGTCTTAGAAGCTTATTTGCCCACAATACTTTATAATCCCTGTTAATGATTGCAAGGCCAGCATCAATGTTTTCAGTTACTGTTTCAAGCAGGTCACGTTCCTGTTTTATTGTTTCTTCCATTTTTTTGCGGTAGGAAATGTCCTGCATTATACCTACAAGATACCTTTTGTTTTTAAGTTGAAAATTTGTTGCAGACAATTCAACAGGGAAACTTGTTTTGTCTTTTCTTAGTGCTTGGACTTCAAAGATTTTATGGATGTTTTGCTCATTTTGAGCAACTTCTTTAAACAATAACTTGTGATCTAAATGCTTTTCTGGTGGAACTATTAAAGTGGTTAATTCTTTGCCGATTGCCTCTTCTTCAGTGTAACCGAACATTCTTACAGCAGAAGGATTCCAATAAATAATCCTGTCACGGTCGTCAGCTAGAATTACTGCGCTAAACACTTGAGTGGCTATAGCGCGGAATTTTTCTTCACTGGCAATTAAAGCATCTTCAAGTTTCCTTTGTTCAGAAACGTCTTTAGTGTTAACTACAAGACCTATTATTTGCCCGTTCGAGTTTTTTACAGGACTTGAATTAACTTCAGCTGGAAACTCCTTACCTGCCCTATTTATCAGGGTATACCTTCGCGTTTTAAGAATGCCCGAGTTGATTATTTGTTCTATAGATGCTTTAACCCTGCTTTGCGACCTTTGAGGTACATGTAAAAAAATGTTCAGGTTTTTTGTTTCTTCTTTTGACGAGTACCCAAAAAGTTTCATTGCTCGGGCATTGCAATCTATTAATTGACCGTCAAGAGCAATAAAAGATATTGCATCAGGTGATGAATCGAAAATTGTTTGCAAGTTTTCAGCATTATTTTTTATTTCTCCAACTTTCTCGTTAACCAGTGCAGATAGCTTTTGAGAATTTTTTGTAAGTTTTTCTTCAACAAGTTTTCTGTTTGTTACATCTCTAAAGAGAATAAACAAAGCTCGTTGATTACTGAAAAAATTGATTTTTTTGGCGTTTATTTCAAAAAATCGTTTTTCATTATCAGGAGTCTTGACCATTATTTCGTAAGGGGCAATATATTTGTCTTGAAGTCTTTTTGTCTGGTTTTCTTTTATCAAGGCTATATCTTCAGGAGTTAAATTAGCAGTTAAAAGCGCATTTTTGCCTACCCACTCATCATTTTGATACCCTGTAATTTTTTCAAATGCATAATTCATTAGTAAAAAATTGCTATTTTCGTCAATAATTACTGCGGGATCAGCGATGAAATTTAGCAAAGAAGTAAAATTGTCTATTGCAAGCTCACCGTTTGTTGTATACATCCGTTTCACCGAAAGTAAACCCAAAATTTTTCAGTCAACTTACTTTAGCTTGCTATCACTAAAAAGTTTTTATGAAACCAAAATCCAAATTACTGTTTAATACACGTATCAAAGAAATGATGGTTAAAGCTTTTTAAAAACTACGTCTCGCTCTTTAGCTTGCTGCACCAATTTTAATTCAATACTTTTTCCAGCTTGAGCTCGAACTATATTTTTTCTTTCCACTTGGATTGAATCAACTGTTTGGTCAAAATCAGTTACGGGGCCCCTGATAGATATGCGGTCGCCAACTGACAAGGGCAACTTCAAATCGACAACGGCTATGTTGGTTTTTAAGAAAACATGCGCTACATTGCCGATTTCAATTACATCTTCCTCCATTTCATCCACCGCCTCTGATGCATTCATACAGGTGCTTAAGCATAAAAGATTTACTCATACATCACTCATACATCACACTTGAAACAAAATAATCACATTTAATTCAAAAAAACATCATAAAAATTTATAAACAAAACATGAAAAAGTTAAGTTTTTTTAAAAAAAAATAGCAAGTTTACCAACCTGCGATTGCGTCATCCCCTGTTTGATCTAACGCTTTTTTCTTCTCCTCACTTACGTCAGGAGGAACTTCGACTCGGTGACCACTTTCTTCAAAAATTTCCTTCTTCTTTTTCTTGCTTTCAACCGTAATTTTACCTCTCTTAGCCTCAGACAAAAACAATCACCTCAAATTACCTATAACAAACAAATCAACCGGTCAGCTTCGATTTGGTTCAAAGCTTTTGTATTTGACATTTTTTGCATGTTTTAGGTTCTTTCACCTGATGTTGGAACTTAAAGTTTCAATTATCAATTAGCGGTAAGAAATAATTAAGCTACGTGATTGTGAAGTACCAGCCACAAAAAGGTTTTAACGAAAAAAATAGTCATTAACACCTACCCTCTTAGTGAATTGCAGCCTTACGGCCGATTTTGACCTACCCCTTATAGGTTTCTGCATAGAACTGCTATTTGGACCTAATAGGCGGCAAATAGGTTGGTGCCTATTTTCGTTTTTTGCTTATTTGTCCCAAAACTCTCTTGTACGCAAAAACTGAATCTTCGCTTTCAGTAGGTCAAGGTAGAACTTGTCAGGTTCAGGATGCATCTTGCCCAGTATACGTGACGCCGTTTCTGGACCTACCCCTTTGACCTGCAATGCCTTAACAGCGTCTTTGCCGTAACTCAAAACCAAATCCGCCTTGCGACGAGCTTGACTAAGCTCTTTAAGCTCTTCAGGCGTTAATTCTTTGTTTTCACGTCTGCGTTGCAGTGCATCTCGCAAGTGGGATTCGTCTTGGCTTCGGTATAATGGTGCAAGCAGGTTTGAGCCGCAGTTTCCGCATTCTGGCTGGTCTGGCAGTTCCTTGATTTTTTGGTGTGTGCTCCATTGGCCACATTTCATGCACATCAGCGTTGTTTCTCGTGCGTCGATTGCCATTTTGAGTTTGTCTATGTTGTTGACGATTACACGTTCGGGCGCCATGAGTTCGGTGACGTCTGCAAACTTTGATAGAATATGGTAAGCCAGAGGGGTCGGAATCTCGTAATCGATTAGGGTTGATACCTTGATTTTTCTCTCTTTAACATCCTGCATAACCTGCTTGGCGTGTTCCAAATCGACTTTTTCCATCATGGCTTCACGGATGGTTTCACGGTAAACCGGAGTATTATCAAAGCGTGATTTAAGTTCCGCTTGACGCTGATAACTCATCGTTTTACCCCCTGGCAAAACGCCGAAACGTTCCGCAACAAACTTCATCTTATAACCAAACGGAAACTTGGCAGCAAGATATTTCTCAAAAGCGTAATCCACCTGCTCATCGCTTAAGCCAAAAAGCATCTGGGGCAACTCAGCGATTTCCATCTTGTTAAATTTGCGTGGCGCCTCAATTAGAATGCGGTAACCATCTGTCCACCAGCCACTGATAACTTCGCGCTCCGAAAGCACAGTGTCAAAGACGCCGCCCAATGTCTTGTTAACCAACTCGCCAAAACAAGCATGCACTACAAGGTACTTGTCATAAACCTCAATCACAATATGGTCTGCTGTAGGCAACGGGGCACCTTGTTTTATGTGTTCTTCCACTTCGGCGATAGCATTTTGCATGCTGGCTTTGTCTGAACCTAACTCTTTGGCTAAAACTTCCGTTGCTGCCTCCGTGGTGCCTGCCGTTTTTAGGGTGTCAGCGATTTTTTGGCGGTTTAAGCCTGTTTGTTGTGCAAGCTCAAACGGTACAGGCAGGATTTCTCCATCCCAACCTGGCACAGAAGCCATCGGGTCCTCCGAAGGAACCACGTGAACTGTTCCTGTTTCTTCCTCTATCTGTACAATCCGCCACACTTTGCCTTTCATGATAAAATTCAAGCCTATCCGCGCGTGCAATGCCATGAATTCGTCGCCTAAGGTGCCGATTTTTTTGTCGCTTAGAATGTTGATGACTGGGTAGCGGCGTTCGTCTGGTATCATGGATAGGTTGTTGTAGTAGTATTCGCGGGTTTTTCGGGTTTTGGTCAAAACTGTGTCGTCTTCGTTGATTCTTAATTGGTTTAGGCTTTCTAAAAAGTGTAGTAGGTCAAGTAGCTCGTTTTTCTGGACTTTACTGTACAGGTATGCTTGGTGAATTAGTTGCAGTAGTTCTGTTACAGTTGCGGTTTGTTCATCCATTAGGTAACCGCAGATTTGATGTGCCAAAACGTCAAGGGCTTTTTCATGCATCAAAACAGGTTCAATTAAGCCTTGTTTTGCGTTTTTAACGCTGGCCAGCGCCTCTAATGTGTCGTCTGGGTAAACTGTTATGATTGTGCCCTCTGAGGCTTTAGAAAGGCTGTGTCCGCTTCTGCCTACACGTTGAATCAGGCTGCTAACTTGCCTTGGCGACATGTATTGAATAACCAAATCGACACTGCCCACATCAATACCCAACTCCAAGGTACTGGTGCAAATAATTGCTTTCAATTGCCCCGCCTTAAACGCATCTTCAACAGCAATTCTCTCTTCCTTTGATATAGAGCCATGGTGAACTGCAATGTCGTCACGGTGAAGCAACATGAACTTGTGCCCTAACGCTTCGGCAAGGGTACGGCTGTTAACAAAAAGCAACGTTGACTTGTGAGAATCAATCAACTCAAGAATACGTCTAACCCGTGCAGCCGCCTCAGGCGAGGTTTCCAGTTTTCCTGCAACCTCAAAATCCATCTCAACAGGCGAAGGATACTCAACGTTGTACTTGTAGCTTTTTTCGGGCAAAGCTTGGATTACGCTGATTTTTCGGTTTGACCCCGCGATGTATTTGGCGATGTCTTGGGGGTTTCCAACGGTTGCAGATAAGCCTATTCTCTGAAAATCCCTTTGTGTAACCATTTGCAGGCGTTCCAAAGCTATGGACAATTGGGCTCCACGTTTGCTTGAAGCCAAATCATGCACTTCATCAACAATAACACATTGAACCGATTTTAGGTGCCGCCTCATCTGTGAACCCGGCAAAATTGCCTGCAACGTTTCCGGCGTAGTAACCAGCATTTGAGGTGGCTTTTTGGCTTGTTGGCGCCGAATTTTAAGTTCGGTATCGCCGTGGCGCACTTCAACGCTTATGCCCAATTGTTCTGCCCAGAAAGTTAACCGTTTAAGCATGTCCCGATTCAAAGCGCGAAGAGGCGTAATGTAAATCACAGCGATACCTGACTGTTTTTCTTTTTGTTCAATAAGCCTTGAAAGCACTGGGAGCATGACGGCTTCCGTTTTTCCGCTTCCAGTTGGTGCAACAAGGAGCATGTTTTCTCCTGCTAATACGGTTGGGAACGCTTTGGTTTGAGGCAGGGTTGGTTCTGTGAACCCTAGCGTGGTTAATGCTTTCTGGATTGGGTGTGCGAGAATGGAGAAAACAGAGGTTGCGGTCTGGTTTGCCATAATGTTCCATTGAATTGTGAGGTTTTAACTTTTTAGCTTAAAAAGGTCTAGATTAAACCTGAAAAAACCTGTTTTGTTTGTGTTTTTAGTTTGGTTTTAGGGTTGTCTGGTTTGTTTGTTGGAAAATTTTGGTGTTTTGACTGTTTTTGGGTGTTTGATGGATAGTTATATATGGTGGTTTTCCTAGATAGGGTGAAATGTGGGTGTTGTTGTACTAAGAGTTAGCATATTCTTGGCAACAATTTATCAGTTGAAATGTGGGGGTACAGCGTGAAACTAAAACTCTACGCTATAAAAAAAGGGAACCAACAAACAGACTCCAACATCCAACTAGTTGTCGTAGACCTAGACAAATCCAGTCAATACCCCTTAAACTTTGTCTGCGTACTGCCACGATACTTCCGACTGTTGGAAAAACGTTCAAGCAAATTCGCCAAAACTTTTGGCCCAAAAAGTCTCACTTTGGCAAAACGCCTTCTGGTAGAGGCAGATAGAAAAGAAGATGACCCTCAAATTAAGAAAATTATAGGCAAGCGGATAAAGGATTTGGATAATAAAATCGAGTGTGTTGGTTCTCAGGGTTTGTAGTGTTTTTTTGTGGGTTTGTTATGTTATGTTTTGTTTTGGTTGCCTTGTTTTGTGATGGCTTTTTTGTTTTTGGTATGGTTAACTGGAGCTTATTTTTGTTCAACCAATGTTTATCAACTTGGGATTAATTATGTTTAAACCAAGGTTTATATCTTGATTGGTGAAATAAACCAACCAGTCAAGAGGAAACCGCAGTGAACCCAAGAAACAAAACAATCTACCCCTTCAGCGCTATCGTCGGTCAAGAAAAAATGAAATTAGCCTTAATTCTTAACGTTATTAACCCAAAAATTGGCGGTGTGCTTCTTCGTGGTGAAAAAGGAACCGGTAAATCCTTAACCGTTCGCGCCTTGGCTAATCTGCTTCCAGAAATTGACGTCGTCGCCGATTGCCCTTTCCACTGTGACCCAAACAAACCAAAAGACCTCTGTGACGATTGCATCTCAAAAACTACACAGGGCAAAAAACTTCCAATTGCCCAACGTGCAGTAAATGTGGTAGAATTGCCTATAGGTGCAACTGAAGACCGCTTGGTCGGTACTATCGATATAGAAAAAGCCATAAAAACTGGCGAAAAACATTTTGAACCGGGCATCCTTGCAGAAGCCAACCGCAATATTCTCTACATAGATGAAGTTAACCTGCTTGATGACCATTTAGTTGATGTTTTGCTTGACGTTGCCGCTATGGGAGTAAACTATGTTGAAAGAGAAGGCGTCTCGTTTAGTCATCCTTCCCAATTCATTTTAATCGGCACCATGAATCCTGAAGAAGGAGACTTAAGACCTCAACTTCTCGACCGTTTCGCTCTATCTGTTGAAGTAAAAGGCATACCTTACAAGGAAGCACGCGCAGAAATCGTAAGGCGCCGTGTAGCATACGAAAATGACCCTGCAGCGTTTATAACTTCACAGTTTGACAATCAAAATCAAGTCCGTCAAAAAATTCATGATGCAATGCTTCTTCTTTCCAAAGTGAACCTGAGCAGTGACCTGCTAAACTTGATAACTCAAATCTGCACCGATTTAGGTGTTGACGGTCACCGCGCAGACATAACCATGTACAAAACCGCGTGCACACTTGCCGCTTACAATGGACTCACAGAAGTAACCGAAGAAGACATCAAGGAAGCAGCTGAACTTGTGCTTCCTCACCGCCAACGTCGACAACCATTTGAGGAACCAAACTTGGAACAACAACAAATCCAAGACAGCCTTCAAAAATGGAAACAACAAAACCAAACCAACCAACCCCCGCCAGAAACACAACCTGAAACTGAACCTGAAAACAGACAAGAACCCTCCGAATCCCTCCCGCAGCAACAGGAATCCTCAGGTAAAGAACAGGTTTTCCAAGCAGACCAACCCTACACAGTAAAACCGTTTGCTGCTCCAGTGCTTGACGAAATGCAACGTGGCAGCACAGGACGCCGCTCCAAAACCTTGAGCGACACCAAAAAAGGTCGTTACGTAGCCAGCACAATTCCAACAGGAAAAGTCTCAGATTTAGCTTTTGATGCAACCTTGCGTGCAGCGGCTCCATTTCAGAGTCGTAGAAAACAGAAAACCGACTGCGACAACGCTTTGCTTATTGAAAAATTTGATTTGCGCGAAAAAATTCGCGAAGCAAAGATGGGTAATTTAATCATGTTTGTTGTTGACGCCAGCGGTTCCATGGCTGCTGAAGAACGGATGACTGCCACTAAAGGTGCTGTTTTGTCACTTTTGCTTGATGCTTATCAACGGCGAGACCGCGTTGGCATGGTTGTTTTCCGTAAAAACACGGCAGAACTGGTTTTGCCGCCTACTAACAGCGTGGATTTAGCCCAGAAATGCCTGACTCAGCTGCCTACAGGTGGACGTACGCCGATGGCTCACGGGTTAAAGCTTGGCATGGAGACTATCAGAGACTGTATGCGCCGAGACCGTGAGGCGGTTCCACTTCTGGTTCTGGTTTCCGATGGTCGTGCGAACGTTAACCTGTACGGCGGCGACCCAGTGGAAGAAGCCAAAGCTGTTGCTCGCGAAATAGCTTCTAAAAGCATTCCGTCAATCTCTTTGGATACGGAACAGTGCTTCTTGCCTTTTGGGTTGGTTAAGCAGATATCTGCTGAAATGGGTGGCCGCTACATGCGTTTGGAAGAATTAAGTGCTGTCCCCATTGCTTCTGCGGTTAAGCATCAATTGTTTCAGGGTCCCAACGGGATAATTAACAAAAATGATTGAGAGGTGAAAGAAAAAAATGGATAAAAAAGCTTCAGTTATTGCAATTGTTCTGATTTTGATTATTTCGTCAGCCTTAGCTTATGGAAGCTACAACCTTTTCCTGTCTGGTTCTCCTGCTCCTACGCCTAGCCCAAGTACTTCTCCAACTGCCACTCCTCAGGCAACTGCTACAGCAACGCCTTCAGCAACCAGTAATCCTACCGCTACACCTACAGCTTCACCCACTTCAACCCCAACATCGACAGCCACACCCACACCGACCCCAACGCCCAGCCCAACAAGTGTAACCGTAACAGACGGCGCTGGAAACACTATGACTATACCTTTGCCTGTAGAACGTATTGTCAGTCTTGACGGTGGAGTAACAGAAATTCTATGTGCCATGGGCGTTCAAAACCTGATTGTTGGACGCACCACAAGCTGCACTATGCCCCCCTCAATCCAAAATGTTACTGCACTTGGCGATAATGATTATGCACCAAACGTTGAAGCAACAATAGAGCTTGACCCTGACATAATTTTTGCCAGCTCAATGTTGCCCTACAACCCAACAGCTTATGAACAACTAAAAGGCGCAGGCATACCCGTATACATCGTTGACACTACAACTCCCGAACCCGTTAACCCCTCTGAAATGACTAAAGACGAGCTTTATGCTTCACCCACATCAATTGACTTCGCATGCGGATTAATGCAAAACCTCACTTCGATTGTTGGGCATCAAAATGAAGTAGACACATACGTTGAATGGGCGCAAGGCTATAATAAACTTGTAAAAGACCGCATTTACGTCTTAGAGCCTGAACAGCAAGTTAAAGTCTTCCTTGAATGGTACGGTTACCCCTATCAAACATTTGTCACTCAAACAGTGTATCAGGGCGGAGGAGTTAACATTGCAGAAAATCAAAGCGTTTTCTCACCAATACTTAGCCCCGAATTCGTAGTTGAACAAAATCCTTCAGTACTCATCGCTTTGATTGCAAGCCCAACTCATGACATCAATGACTTTATTGCAGCTAAAAACAGCATAATGAGCAGAGATACCCTTCAAGATGTTGACGCAATCAAAAACGGCAGAGTCTACATATGCGACTTTTACGCACGAAGCGGCGTTAGAAGTGTAGTTGGTTACCTTTACTGGGCAAAATGGATGCAGCCAAGCCTCTTCTCTGACATTGATCCAGCGGTTATTAATCAAGAATTGAATCAAAAATTCTTCGGAACACCAATAGCAGGGACGTTTGCGTATCCATGACAACAACCATTAACACTACAATGCTTGAAGTAAAAACACAGTACAGCAAAGGCAAAAAACGAAAAATACTCATAATAGCTTCCCTTTTTTTGGCTTTAATAGCCGTAATCTGCATTTCTATCAGTATTGGCGCTGCTTCACCAAGCTTACCAGCGGCACTGCGGGTAATCACCGCCAAAATCTTACCCTTTCTAAACCTTGACCCTGGCACATCGCTGGAGCAAACAATTATTTGGACTATACGATTGCCCCGTGTAGTCTTAGCATTAATCGCTGGAGCAGGCTTAGCCGCTGCAGGCGCTACAATGCAGGGCATTTTAAGAAACCCCCTTGTGTCCTCTTACATTTTGGGCATTTCTTCCGCTGCAGGTTTCGGAGCTGCGTTAGCCATAGTTTTCGGTGTAGGCGTAATATCCATATTCGGTGGTTACCTAGTTGTCGGTAACGCCTTCTTTTTCTGCTTAATTGCTATGGTTATAGTTTACTTAATTGCACGCGTCAGAGGTATGAGTTCTGAAACCGTTATTTTGGCTGGAGTCGCGGTTGGTTTGCTTTTTTCCTCTTTGCTTTCTTTGATTCAATATGTCACTCCACAGGAAAAAGCGTTGCAAGCAATTGTTTTCTGGCTTATGGGTGGCTTGCATACTGCAAACTGGGATAACATCCTTGTCTGCCTGCCATTAGTTGCAATAACAATGGTTTTGATGGTCTTTCAATCTTGGAACATTAACATCATGAGCATGGGCGAAGATGTCGCTACAAGCTTAGGTGTAAACTCCAAAAGGGTTCTTAGTATTAACATGATTCTTGAAACTCTGGCAACTGCAAGCATAATAGCTTTTACTGGAATAATCGGTTTTGTTGATTTAGTTGCACCGCACATTGCACGGATGCTAATCGGCAACGACCACCGGTACCTTATCCCTTGCAGTATGCTTGTTGGTTCATTAACTCTTCTAGTCGCCGACACGGTTGGACGATTAATCCTTATGCCAACAGAACTTCCAGTCGGCATCGTAACGTCACTGCTTGGTGTACCTTTCTTCATCTATCTTCTTGTTAACAAACGGAGGCAAAGCTTCAGATGAAACTCACAATAAACAAGCTCTCATTCAACTACACAGGCGTTCAAGTTCTAAAAGACATAGACCTAAACGTTGGTTTAGGCGAAATGATAAGCATCGTTGGCCCAAACGGTTCAGGAAAAAGTACCCTGCTCAAATGCATCAACCGAATCCTAAAAACCAAACAAAACACCGTAATGATAGACAACTCAGACCTTAACCAGTTAGACGTCAAAGAATTATCCAAACTCATGGGTTACGTTCCCCAAAGCTCCTCAAGCACTTTTCCCTTCACTGTATACGACGTTGTAATGATGGGCAGAAAACCCTACATTCATTGGAGCATAAGTGACCATGACAGCGAAATTGTTGTAAGAATGCTTGATTTTTTAAACTTAAGTCATCTAGCTATGCGAAACTTCACAGAGTTAAGTGGCGGCGAGCAGCAAAAGGTTATCATTGCACGTGCCCTTGCTCAACAGCCAAAGTTTATGTTGCTTGATGAACCAACCAGTTCTTTGGACATTAAACATCAACTCGAAATTTTATGCTTGCTAAAAAACCTCTCTAAAAGTAACGAACGCTCCGTTATAGTGACAATGCATGACTTGAATTTGGCAAGCAGGTTCTCTGACCGTTTGATTATGCTCAAAAAAGGCGCCATTTACGCGGTAGGCTCTCCTGAAGACGTGTTAACTGAAGAAAACATAGAAGCTGTTTATGGAATTAAAGCTAAAGTAACCAGTTCAATTATAGGCAAACCCCAAATTACCCCAATTTTAACCGAACCCTCTCTTTCCAGCCAATCACAATTTATCGGTATAGATTAACGGAGAAAAAAACAAAATGACTCAAACTAAAATAGCGTTAGTAACAACAATTCCAACAGACGCCATACCTGCCATAGAAGCAGCAAAATCAATAAACGAAAAAGTTCCAAACACAATTGAGTTGCGTCTTAGAACAGGCGGCGACTTCCGTGACTTTGGCGCCTTAGATGATTTTATCCAATTCTCCAAAACCGCACATGTGGTACTCATCCATTTGATGGGTGACCTGCCTGACATGGACAAGCTGATTGAAGCACTCAAATCAGCCCAAGTACCCCTAATGATTTCTTCTTCATTTTTTGGAGCTAAAGACTACAACAAATACTCTACCGTAGAACCTGAAGACCGCCAAAAAATCTTTTTCTACCTCAACTATGGCGGAAAAAAGAATTTTGAAAACCTCATGTATTATCTTGCCAACCGTTTCACAGGCGCCAACTACAGTTTTGAGCCGCCAACCAAACCAGTGTGGGAAGGCATCTATCATCCAGACTTCAAAGATTACTTGCCACCGCTGGCGGAGTATTTAGAGAAGAAAGTAGACCCAAAACAGGTAACGGTGGGGCTCTGGTTTCATCAAAGCCACTGGCAAGGAGCAAACCTAAGCTTTGTCGACAGTACCATTCGTGAAATCGAAGCCCAAGGAGCCAACGTGCTGCCAGTGTTTTTCAGCGGCTCAAAAAACCAGAAACTCGGCATCAACGGCTTAGAATGGGTAATTGATAACTACTTTAAAAAAGACGGCAAACCATTAGTTGACGTTGTCGTTAGCCTGTTTTCTTTCTCATTTACAACTTGCCTTTCTGGTGCAGAAGCATCAGGGCTGCTAAAAAAACTCAATGTTCCCATAATCAAAGCAATTCTAACCTGCAACACTTTCGAAGAATGGCGTGACTCCATTCAGGGCTTAAGCATCATGGATATACCTGCAAACGTTGCCTTGCCCGAGTTGGATGGTGCCCTGATAACTGTGCCTATTGCCGCTATGGATTGCTGCCAAACTAGCTCATCCACAAAAACAAGGCTAATAAAATATGAACCAATGCCTGAACGAACCAAGAAGCTGGTTCATTTAGCTATAAACTGGGGAAAACTACATCAAATAGCTAACAGCGAAAAGAAGGTGGCAATTATCTTCCATAATTATCCGCCGAGAAATGACACAATCGGGCACGCGTTTGGGTTGGATTCCTCTGTTTCTGTAATGAATATTTTAAAAGCCCTAAAAACTGAAGGTTACACGCTTGATTTTTTGCCTGAAAGCAGCCAAAAATTGATGGACGTAATAATCCACGGTTTAACTAATGACCGTAGGTGGGCTAGCCCAAAAGAACTTGCTGAACGTGCTTTAAACAAAATTTCGGGTGAGCAGTATACTGAGTGGTTTAATGAGTTGCCTTTGGACGTTTCAGAAAAGATGGGCAGGGATTGGGGACCACAACCCGGCAAAGTCTTCACTTATAACGGTAAACTGTTGGTTGCAGGAATGGTCAACGGTAACGTGTTTATTGGAATGCAGCCTCCCCGTGGTCACTTAGATACTTCTTCAACAAGGCTCTACCATAGTCCAGACATAACTATGACCTACCATTACCATGCCTATTACCGTTGGATACGTGACGTGTTTAAAGCAAACGTAATCATGCACATAGGTACACACGGCTCACTAGAGTGGCTGCCAGGTAAATCTGTTGGATTATCAGCTTCTTGTCAGTCTGACATTGCAATTTCTGATTTACCAAACATTTACCCCTACGTAATCACTAACCCCGGAGAAGGCACCCAAGCTAAACGGCGAAGCTACTGCTGCATCATAGAATACTTAGTTCCAGTCATGCACAACGCCGACTCCTACGAGGAACTAGCAAAACTTGAAGTTCAACTCCAAGAATACTACCACGCCAAAACCGTTGACCAAGACAAACTGCCTGTTTACCGCAACCTAATCTGGGAAAACGTTGTACAAGCAAACCTTGACAAAGACCTAAACATCACTCAAGACACAGCGTTTAATGATTTTGACAAATTCCTTGAAACGCTTCACGGTTACATTAATGAATTATCTGATGCTCAAATCCGTGATGGCATGCACATTTTAGGGGAAGCACCAAAAGACGAACGTTTAGACGAATTTTTAGTCACTTTAACCCGTTTAAGCAACGGTGATGTGCCTTCTTTGCGGGAATCTCTTGCGCAATTCAAAGGCTATGATTACGAAGACTTGCTGACACATCGAGGCAAACTTGGCAGTAACGGCAAAACCAACGGTGACCTCCTCAAAGAGTTATACACAGTTTCGCTTGACCTCATCCAGAAACTGCACGCCCAAAACTTTAGCGACCAAGCTATCCCAAAAATACTTCTCGAAGTGATAGGTAAAGACAACCCCAAAGTTCACAGTGTCCTATCTTACATAGTAAGGTTCCTTGCACCCGCCTTAGCCTCAACAACTGACGAATTAACTTACGCAATTTCTGGCTGCTCAGCAGGTTACGTTCCATCAGGACCTTCAGGCTCAATCACTCGCGGCATGGCTGACCTTTTGCCTACGGGCAGAAACTTTTACTCCGTAGACCCCCGAACCGTTCCAACAACCGCTTCATGGAAAGTTGGCATGGCGTTAGGCGATGGTTTGCTGCAACGTTACCTCAAAGAAGAAGGCAAATACCCTGAAAGCGTTGGAATAATCATTTGGGCAACCGACATCATGAAAACCAAAGGAGATGACATTGCTGAAATTCTTTACTTGATGGGTGTAAAACCTGTGTGGGAACGCTCAAGCGGCAGAGTCATAGGCATTCAAGCGATTCCTCTGGAAGAGTTAAAGCGACCTCGTATTGACGTTACAATGAGAATAAGCGGTTTATTCCGTGACACTTTCCCAAATGTTGTTAACCTTTTGGATGAAGCAGTTAGCCTAATCGCAGGTTTAAAGGAGTCACATCAACAAAATTTTATTGCTAAACATGTAGAAACTCAAGTTGTTGAACAAACCGCAAACGGTGTAGACGCTTCAGTAGCAAAAGAAGAAGCGCTATACAGAGTATTTGGAGACCAACCTGGCGCTTACGGTTGCGGCGTCAGTGAAGCTGTAGATTCCAAAAACTGGAAAGACCAAAAAGACCTAAGTGACATCTACATTAACTGGGGCAGTTATGCATACACCCGTAAAACCTACGGGCGCCAAGTGCCTGAACAATTCAAACGTTGCCTAAGCAAAATTAACGTGACCGTGAAGAATCAGGATTCTCGTGAGTACGACATTTTAGACGGTGATGACTGGTATGATGCTCACGGCGGGATGATTAATGCTGTAAGAATCACAGGCGGCAAAGCACCCCGTTCCTATTGTGGCGACAGTTCTGACCCTAACAGAGTAAAAATCAGAAGTACCGCAGAAGAAACCTGCCAAGTTTTTCGTTCCCGACTTCTTAACCCTAAGTACATTGAAAGCATGAAAAAGCATGGTTACCAAGGTGCTGCTGATTTGTCTAAAACTTTGGACAATGTTTTGGGTTGGGATGCTACTGTTGAGGTTGTTGAGGATTGGATGTATGAGGATTTGGCTGAAAAGTACGTTTTAGACCAGGCTATGCAGCAGTGGCTTAAAGAGGCTAACCCGTATGCGCTTCAAAACATGGTAGAGCGCCTGCTGGAAGCTATTGAACGCAACCTTTGGAATGCTTCTGACGAAATGAAGAGGGAGCTTCAAAAAATCTGTTTAACAGTTGAGGGTTTGCTTGAAGAATCAAACGAAAAGTAACATGTTTAATGGTGATTGAGGAGATAAAAAATTGAAGTATGACTTAACAAAATTTAAAGAAAACAGGTTAAAGTTTGAATTAGACCCTTTAGATGCAAAAGTAGTTTACCACTCCTATGACGATGTGGAATTAAACACTTTACTTGTATCATTTGTCGAAAAACGCAAAGTGCTCTCAACCCTTGACGGCCTAAAAAAAGTCAACCACGTAGCTAACACCTTCGTTCCACCACCGCTCTCTGAGGAAATAATGAGCATAAAAGCCTACCAAAAATTCCAAAAAACTCTGCCCCTAACCTTAGGAATTGCCCCCTCCGAAATTACAATGATGAGCACAGGAGTAGACATGGAAAAATTGGCAGTGTGCGAAAAAGCCTACAAGGACTTACACGTTTGCTGCATAGCTACCGCAGGCGCCAGAAATAACGCGCTTAGAACTGGTATAGACGTGGGCAATTGGTTGGAAAAAACTGAGGGCTTCCAAATGGCTTCAGGAACAATAAACATCCTTTTATTAACCAATGTTGTCCTAACCGAAGGAGCAATGGCTCGAGCAATAATGACTGCAACTGAAGCAAAAACAGCTGCCCTTCAAGACCTCGATTATAAAAGTTCCAGCTCCCCACAGATTCAAGCAACCGGCACAGGAACAGACAGTATGATTGTTGCTTCAGGAACCGACTCAAAAGCAATAATTCATCATACTGGTGGGCACACTAAAATGGGTGAATTAATTGGTGCTACAACAATAACTGCAGTGACTGAAGCGCTCAAAAAGCATGATAATTAAGGAGTCTTTGTATGCAAGATTTCATTGTAACAGAAAAACTAACTAAACAATACGCCGACACAAAAGCCATCAACAACCTTGATTTATCTGTTCGTAAAGGGGAAATTTTTGGTTTTTTAGGCCCAAACGGTGCAGGCAAAACCACGACAATCCGCGTTTTAACTACCTTAACTAAGCCTACTGGTGGCTCAGCTTTTGTGGGTGGATTTGATGTTGTTAACGAGCCTGAAAAAGTTAAAGAAGTAATCGGCGTAGTGCAGCAGCATATCAGTCTGGACCGAGACTTAACAGTTAAGGAAAACATGGAATTTCATGCTCGAATCCACCGCCTTGAATCTTCAAAACGTAAACAACGCATTTCTGAACTGTTAGGCTACGTTGAACTTACCGATTCTGCAGACAAAATGGTTGATGCCCTATCTGGCGGTATGAAGAAAAAAGCCGCAATCATATGCAGCATGCTTCATGAGCCTTCAGTCCTGTTTTTAGATGAACCCACTGTGGGTTTGGACCCTCAAGCCCGCAGAAAACTTTGGGATTTAATCCGTCGCCTAAACTTGGATGGCACAACAATTTTCTTAACAACCCATTATATTGAAGAAGCAGAAGCTCTGTGTGGACGCGTGGGAATAATGCATCATGGACAACTAATCGCTTTAGACACTCCTCAACATTTAAGAAAAAAGCTGGGCCAAATAACAGTAGAAACCCTAGTTGACAACAAAGAAACCCATTACCAATACTTCCCAGACCGCGCACAGGCAACACTGCACGTGCAAACTCTTTCTGCTGATGCAAAAACAATCATTATACGCGAAACAAACTTAGAAGATGTTTTTGTTGAGCAGACAGGCGAAAAAGTAGGTGGCATGCAATGAACGTTTTAAGTGATATTTATTCAGTGTTTTGGGTTGACTTGCGTAACATGCGCCGGCATTGGCGTTCCACAGTTGTTAGTAGCCTTGTTTTGCCGTTGCTGTATTTGGTTGCGTTTGGTTACGGTTTAGGCCGCGACATAAACGTTGGCGAAGTTTCCTATCTTGCTTTTGTTGTGCCAGGTATTGTTGCGTTGACCTCTTTTTCAGCCAGTTTTAACGGTGCAGCCTCAAAACTTCAAGTAGACCGTCTATTCTACAAAAGCTTCGATGAACTCTTAATGTCACCAATACGCCCCTACTCAATCATACTTGGCAAAACCTTAATCGGCACCCTACGAGGGCTTTTGAGCGCTTTTGCCATATTAGCCATAGGACTCTTGCTATCAGAAACACTGCTAATAAGCCCCTTGTTCATTGCAGTCCTGTTTGCATCCTGCTTTGTCTTTGCACTCTTCGGCGTTCTTGTTGCTTTAGTCATAAACAGCCACCAAAACATGAACACCTTCAGTAACCTGGTAATTCTGCCAATGACCTTCCTATGTGGAACATTCTTTTCCTTAAACCAACTGCCCGAAGCCGCAAAAATCGTTCTATCTGCTTTACCTCTTACACAATCAAGCGTTTGCTTGCGAGCGGCAGCATTGAACCAAGATTTTCCATGGGTCTCCTTGGCGGCACTTCTATGTTTTGGCGTTGCCTTCTTTATTGGAAGCATGTATGCCCTAAAGAAAACAAGCATCTAATCCCCAATTTAGTCAAAGCTTCTTTTTCTTTTATTTCGTATCTAAAACATCTTTAAATGACTGGTTCAGGGTTGTCTGGAGTCGTCCTGTTTAGATTGGCGGTTTTTAAACCAGTATTTGCGGTTCCTGACTACGGCGTAAGTGACAACTCCTGCTACTATCAATATTACGATTATGGTGATGAGCATCTCATTTTCGATTCGGATAGGGTCTGGTTGTGGAGTGTCAACTTCCAAGTTTATCATTTGTGAATGTGTAGCCGATGATGGAAGACTGAGGTCTAAAGGGTTTGAAAAATTAAGGTTATATGTTCCAGAAACGTTGGCTGTGAAGCTGAATGTGCTGCTTTTATTGACTAATCCATAGTCAAGAATTTTATTTTCCTGTGGGTCGTTTATTGAGAAGTAGATTCCGGTTGGAAACACCGTGAATGTGCCGTTGACATAATTGCCCGCATCAAGCTTTAAACTGTATAGCGTGTAGTATCCTAAATCAACAGTAAACTGCTCTTCAACATCTGACGCGCGCACACCTGAAACAAAAAATAATCCTGCCAACAAAAGTACAGTTGTCGATAAAAACGCGAGAGTTTTATTCCGTTTAACCATTAAAAACCCTCATAAAATAAGGATGATTTTGTAATTTAAAAAACTTTGTTTAATTAATGTAGTGTTTAGCTCAGGTTTAACTCAAAAAATGCACTGTTTGCATTATCACTTTTTTGGGTTACTGCAGAGCGGTAAGATGGACATTGAACCGGGCTAATTAGTATTGGTTTTGAATATGTTTGGGTTTGTTGAATTTTTAAGCTGTTTGGTTAGCGTAATTGATAATAGTTGGGCGTTTTCATTAAAGGTTGGACGATGAGGAAATCGAGGTACGATGAAGTCTGAAAGCGGGGAAATATGCTGGAGGGCTTGTGAATACTTTTTCCGCTACCGAGTCCAACTTGGCAATGTGCTTTTAAACTATTTTTTGAACTAATCTGGCTATAGTGTTGATTTGTAAGCGGTATTATAGCAAGGGCTTTTATCAATCATGACTGGTACTTTGTAAGTAAAGAAAGCCAGCTTTAACGCATTAATCTTTGGGGGAATAGTGATTTCAAGTATTGTTTGGTTTACGGTTAAAGAAAAAAAGTGGAAAATCGGTTTTTTTGGCAAGTTCTTCTGGACTGGCAAGGAGGAACTTTGGGATTCTGACAATTGTACTATTAATTTTGCAAGAACTATCAAAAACAAATACTTAATTGTCGTTCGGAGCAGCCAAATAAAATACAGCAGTTATATGGAAAAAACTGTTGTGCTAAGGTACATGTTAGGCTTTGAAATTTCAAATTTACCTTTGGAACCAAAAACTGAGCTTTACGTTGCTAGAGGAAACATTCCAAGAAAACGAGAGGGCCCCAAGGAACGGTGGGTCCTGCAGCTTGACGATAAACATTGGGTTTGGGAGTGGGCACAAGAAGGAAAAGACATCAAGAATTCAACAATCTACGGCTTGTATAATGCCATCGTTAACGAGTTAATGCACCCTTCAATAACTGGTGACAACGTTATCAAGGTCAAAGTTGATTTGCCGTTAGATGGATTGATTCCTGTTATATACCAGCCAAGTGTTGACGCGTTAAAAAATTTCGTTCGCGAAGTCCACTGCGCAAAAGAAACCATAAACCCTGATGGTTCCTACATAATGGAAGTTTCAATTGTTTTTAATAACGAGCGGCTTCGTCAGCACGGATTTTTAAATTCAATCTACGAACTCATTCGTCGACTCATCTACGGTAGAGTGATGGATATTGAATCTTTCAAAATTCATGTATCAAAAGACCCTGCAAATGACCTGTTTGTATTTGAGGGGATTTACAGCAATGATGAGGATATGAATGCTGATTCAATCCATGGTGATAAGGCACCGCCGCCTGCACCCCAGCGTCCAGTCAAGTATTACTTTATGGACCGTGACCATCCTGTAGTGTTCATTAACACGTCAAATCATGCCATGGCAGAGCATGATACAAATGATCGTATTTGGAAATGGGAGTACATTCCATGGTTAAGCGATGCCCCAATAAAGATTGGTTCTATGTCAAGAAAAGAAATTGAACAGAAAATAGCAAAAAAGTCGCCTACGTAGCCATCTTTTTTGATGTGCCTGTTTTTCAGTATTTTTTCTATGAAGCTGTTCGCAAAGAAAATCCAGATAAACAAAAACAGTTTAGTAACTGTCTTTGTTTCCTGTCATGTAAGCCCAAACGCTGATGATTGCTACTGTTAAAACTGCGCCTGCAACGCCTGAAACCATAAAGCTAGAAATGCCGCTTAATAACGGTAAAACTTCAATTAACCATGGGACGAAGTAGGTTGCAGCTACTTGAGCGATAATGCCTGCGACAAAGCCTAAAAGGGCTATTACTCCGAAGATTTTTACTCTACTGCTCATACAATTCACCTTTTTATTTTACGATAGGTTTCTGCATCTTTTTAGTGTAACTTACACGTTTCTGTATAAATGCTAGTACTGATGTGTTCAGTCTTTAACATATTAGCTCAAGCTTCATGGACATTTTGGGTGCATGTATATACCTACATATATACGAGCATATTGAGGTCATATTAACAATGTATAACTCTGTTTTCTGCAGTTCAATGTGATTTAGGAGGTAAAATTAATTGTCAGAAAGATTCGCAAAGAAATGGGAAACTAAACGCGAGGAAGCGCCATTCACAAACAGAATAAAAGATGCGGTGAAACCACCAGGACCACTAAAACCACGGTTAGATTTTGCAACTCGCCGCATTGATCTCCAGGTCCAAAAATTAGACCAAGCTAATGAAAGATTTGCACAAAGAGACCGTGCAATATTCTCAAAAATAGTTGATGCATACACAAAACATGACAGTGCACGTGCAAACGTGTTCGCAAACGAGCTCGCTGAAGTACGAAAAATGTCAAAATTAATCATGAACGCAAAACTTGCCCTTGAACAAATCACATTACGTTTACGAACAGTATCCGAATTAGGTGATGTTGTCTCTACACTCGGTCCAGCAGTCGGTGTTCTGCGCAGTGTCCGAAGTGGATTAGTTAGTGTGTTTCCCGAAGCTGAGAACGAACTCGGTGAAATCGGTAACATGCTAAGTGGAATCATGATAGAAGCAGGCCAAGGTAGCGGAATGACACTCAACTTTGACTCAGTTAACGAAGACGCATCCAAGATTCTAACAGAAGCCGCAACAGTTGCAGAACAAAAGATTAAAGACAAATTCCCAGACCTGCCACCAGGAATGCCATCAACGGCACCTGCCCAAGCAGAAAGAACCACAGAAGGATACTAAAGTTAGGAGCCAAACAAAATGTCTAACTCCAATCTTTTTCTTTCTTTGGGAAAACCCATAAAAAACGAGTATGGGAAAATAATCGGTAAAGTAGCCTCATTCTCATTAGCTCCAAACGGTAAATTTGACGCTGTGTTTGTCGAGTTTGCTGATGGCCAATTCTCAAGACAATCCATGGAAAACCTCAGATTTAACGGAACAGAAATCACGTTTGTCTCAAAAATCAAGTCCCAAGCAAACATGCTTTGTGACCAGATACCTCTGCTTTGGAGAAAAGACCAAGCAGTAAAAGACCTAAACGATAAACACAAAATTGCTCCTGACCTGTTCCAAGAACTGCACAACAGCTTTGAAGGCGTTCTAAACCAGCTCAAAAAAGACGGTCAAGTCATAATTGACGAATCCGCAGTTGAAATAGCACGCTGTGAGGAAGAAATCAAATCCTTAAGTTACGCTATTGCTAACCTTGAACTTGAACATGAAATCGGTCAAGTAGATGAAACAACCTACCAGACAGCTTTTAGCCTGCTACAAGACAGTCTAAAACGTGCATCTACAGAAAAAACCGATTACGAGCTCATAAAAAGCAAGGTTTCCAGTATCCTAATTGGTGACCCATCAACTCAGATGCCAAAAGCCAACAAAGTTTATGCTGAAACAGTAACTACACAACCACAAAGACCAGCACCTGCACCAGCCCCAGTTAACACTCCAGCCGCTGATCTGCCAGAGCCACCAGTTGTTGTCTACGTGAAAGAAGTCGGCAAAGCCGGATTATAAACAAAAAGCATGATTTGACATCACAAAAATGGAGGGAACGGAGAAAAATGGACTTTGGAACAAACAAAAGCTCTCCCCCCATCCGTGATGTCGCCACAAAATCTATTTCTACTCTTAGAATTCAGCAAAGTAAACTGGATCAAGCAAGTTACCGTTTAAAAGAACGCGACCGCATCCTTTTTGAAACTTGCATGGGTGCATTAAAAAAGAACAATAAAGAAAAAGCCGCTATTTGTGCCACTGAACTAGCTGAGGTACGTCGTCTTGTAAAGTTTCTTTACAGTGTACAGTTAGCTATTGAACGTGTTATTCTCCGGTTGGAAACCATTCGGGAACTCAGCGATATAGTGGTTGATTTGAAGCCGGCTTTAAAGTTGCTTCAAAATGTTTCATCAGATTTATTCCAAGTATTACCAGACGTTAGCACTGAACTAAACAATGTCAACGATACCATTCAGGAAACCCTTCACGCTACAAAACTGCGAAGTGACGAAACAGTTATTCCAATTGGTCAAAAGACCGAAGGCGGCGAAGAAATTCTTAAAGAGGTTTCCAGTTTCATGGAGCGAAAGATTGCTCAAGACTTGCCTGAACCACCCGTCTCAGCTTCAGCTAAGGCCATTAAGGCCTCACAGACTCCAATTAAGGAGCTTGTTGCTTTGTCAGCAACCACTTCTGAAATGTTCGGCAAGAAAGAAGTTAAAGAGTCAGGGTTTGATGTTTCCAAGACTCTAATCTCATACAAAAAGTCTGAAGTTAAAGAAATCACAATGGAAGTTAAGCAGCCTGTTTCCAAGCAGCAGACACTTGAAGAAGTACTTCTAGAATACGTACGCAAATGCAACGGCGAAATCGACCTGTCGCGCTGTTCAAGCGAGCTTAAGACTTCCAACAAGGAAATAGAGCGTGCCCTTGAAAATCTTGGAACTCAAGGTAAAATAAAGTTAGAATTAAAACCGCCAGAATAAGGGGAGAAAAACAAGACAAATGAGCGCCTCACATGAATTAGAAAAAGCAGCAACAGCTTACGCGCTGGACGCTGTTCGTATGGACAAACAAGGGCAAAAAGGAAGAGCTATTACCCTTTACCAAAAAGCAATAGAAAGCCTACTGCAACTTGTTCAATTATACCCAGAATACGGATTAAACAAAGTCTATGTTCAACGCGCAATAGCGTATCAAGAACGAATCAAGGCTTTGCAGGGTGTTGTTTCTTCATCTGAAATGCGTGCAGAAGCAAATAATGATGCAGCAGGCGGCACAGGCGCTGCAACCATGGAAAATGACGGTACTAGCCGCGCAAACAATGAAGAAATCATAGTTACAGAACGTCCCATGGTTAACTGGAGCCAAGTTGTAGGTTTAGATGTAGCTAAAAAGGCTGTTAAAGAAGCCATTGTTTACCCTGTTCAACGTCCCGACTTATTCCCGCTTGGTTGGCCTCGCGGTATTCTGTTGTTTGGTCCCCCTGGCTGCGGTAAAACCCTCCTTGCCGCTGCTGTTGCAACAGAAATCGACGCCAACTTTTACAGTATAGACGCTGCTTCAATCATGTCTAAATGGCTTGGTGAAGCTGAACAGAATGTTGCTAAACTTTTCGGGTCCGCACGCAAAGTCGCAAACGACGGTAAAGCAGCAATTGTCTTTGTTGACGAATTAGACTCACTAATGGGTAACCATTCAAATGAAGTAGGCGGCGAAATTCGCGTTAAAAACCAGTTCCTAAAAGAGATGGATGGAATCACTGACAAAGGCAAAAACCTCCACGTCTACGTAATCGGCGCCACCAACAAGCCTTGGGACCTTGATTGGGCTTTCATACGGCGTTTCCAGAAACGTATTCTTGTCCCCCTCCCCGACAGTACGACACGACTAAACATGCTCAAGCATTACTCAAGCAACCTTACTGTTGGCGCCGACGTAGACTTGCCCGAGTTGGCTCGTCTTGCAGAAGGCTTCTCAGGCAGCGACATTAGAGACGTTTGTCAATCAGCACAACTCAGTTTGATTGGCGAATTCTTTGAGTCAGGCAAAGCAACCGATAAAGAAGCAAAACCAAGACCTTTAACAATGGTAGACTTCCGTCAAACCCTTGAAGAACGTAAACCAAGCGTCAGCTTAGATATGCTGTCGCAGTACAACAGATGGTTTGAAGCTTTCAAAGCACTCTAACAGGATGGAGGCACAAAAGAACAAGGCAAAGGCAAAACACAAAAGCAACCCCTGGGTTGGTGGAAAGGTTTGGAGAACAAAATTATTTTGCACGCTCTCCCTTCTCCCCCCTCAAACTATCTCCAAGCCCCACAAACCCCAACATGGGACAACCCCGGGAATGCTTCAAGTTTTGTCTAAACCTTCTTGTTTTTGTTTAGTGTTGTTGCCGCAGAGTCTCTTAGTACAACAACAATCAACAGGTTGCAGGCTTTTGCTTGTTTTGTGTTTAGCTTGTAAACTGGGTTGCTGGCTGGTTGTGGCTGATTCTGCAAGCAGATGTGTCTGGAGCAAAATGGCGGAGCCTATTAAGAGAAGTAACAGAAATTTAAAGAAAAACTAAAATAAAAATTATTAACCAACCGAGCCAAAAAACTACAACTATAAAACCAACAAACTTTTGGCTTGATTTTTAACCAATACAGAATTACCCCCTAAAGGGAAAAGTCGTTCTAAACAACTTTTAAGAGAGGGCTGTAGATATTTACGTTTTAAACGCCTTGCTTAAGGGTAAATCTCTATTGTTAGCTTGACACATATAAATTAATCCCATTTAGCTTAATTAAAAAGCGCTTTTTAATCAAACAAGTTTTAAAAAGCTTAAAAACCACAATCTCTAAATTATGCCGAAAATAGGGGTGTGAATTTGAACGAGCGGAAGACTGAAGATATTGTTAATACTATGCTTACTTCAAAGGGTTACTTCGATTCAACCTCAAATATCATTGTTGAAAAGCAGATGAGTGATACCCCTCGTATCCAGAAACTGCTAAGTAATGCCTCAAAAAAAGGATCGGGTGTCGGTCGTCCTGAGTTTATTATACACTCAACAGATTACTCTGATTTTTTAATAGTGATTGAGTGTAAGGCTAGCATTCAAAAACATGTAAGTAAAACATTAGACTGCTATTCCGAGTATGCGGTTGATGGTGCACTTTTGTACGCTTCTTTCTTATCAAAAGAATTTGATGTTTTAGCGATTGCTGTAAGCGGGCAAACTGAATCAGAGCTAAAAATATCGCATTATCTTCATCTAAAAAAAGCCTCAGAAGCTGTTGAATACACAGAGGTAAAAAATATTGTTTCGCTAAAAGAGTATTACGACAGTTTCCTTAAAAGCGACATAAAATTTAGACAAGATTACGATAACTTATTAGATTTTAGCCGCAAAGTTAACAATTTGTTAGAATCAAAAAAATTACCTGAAGCACAGCGTGGTTTCTTGATTAGTGGTATCCTGCTAGCTCTGCAAAACGATGCTTTTAAAAATAGCTTTAAAAATCATCACAATTCGAAACAACTTGCGAGAAACCTGATGGAGACAATAAATAACGAGTTTGAGGATGCAGACTTACCCCAAGAAAGACGCGATAATTTGACGCCTGTATTCTCTTTTATAAAAACTCATCCTTCACTTAAAGACAAAGATTTTTTTGTAAATCTTATCGACAGCATAGAGAAGAATGTTAATTCATTTATGAGAACACACAAATATTATGATACGATAGGTCAATTCTATGTTGAATTCCTAAGATATGCCAACAACGAGAAAGGTCTAGGAATTGTTCTTACTCCGCCTCATATTGCAGAATTATTTACTGGCTTGGCTGAAATAAATGAAAATAGCATAGTTTATGACAACTGCTGTGGTACATCAGGGTTACTAATTTCAGCTATGAAAGAAATGATTGCTGATGCAAAATCAGACACAACCTTAGAGTATAAAATCAAAAGTGAGCAATTATTCGGGATCGAATTTCAACCAACAGTTTATGCATTGGCAGTTTCAAATATGATTCTTCATGGGGACGGAAAGACGAATATCTATCAAGGTGATTGTTTCCAAGATTATCAAAAGATTCTTGGTAACACAAAGCCGACAGTCGGACTGCTAAATCCGCCTTATAAAAATAAAAAACAACGGCAAGACCATGAAGAACTTGAGTTCGTCTTGAATAATCTAAACAATTTGGCACTTAATGGACGATGTATAGCCATTGTTCCAATCACTTGTGCAACTCAACCAACTGGGAAAATATTTGAACTAAAGAATAACTTACTTGAACACCATACCCTAGAAGCCGTTATGTCAATGCCTGTTGAATTATTTCATAACTCTAAGACAACAGTTGTGACATGTATAATGGTATTTACTGCTCATTGTAAACATCCAAACGGAAAAAAGACTTGGTTTGGTTATTGGCGTGACGATGGATTCATTAAAACTAAACATAAGGGTCGAATAGACCTAAAGGATACTTGGAAAGAAACTAAAAGTAAATGGTTAAACGCCTATCGTAATCGTGAGGTCATAAAAGATTTTAGTATAATGCAAGAAGTGCAAGCTAGAGACGAATGGTGCGCTGAAAAATATCTTCCAACCGATTATTCAGCAATAATGGAAACTGACCTTAAAAAAGCTGCTAAACGCTACTTTGTTGAGAATACAGTAGTCAAAATGGACAATGTAAATGAGGCTCTTGATTAATGGAAACAACTCATTTAGAGAATATTTTTAGAATAGTGCACGGCAACAAATTTGATCTAAATAAGATGAAATTAGCAGGGTCAAACAAAGAGGCTATCGCTTTTGTTGGGCGATCTTCGGAAAAGAATGGAATTGTTGCTCATGTAGAAAAGTACAAAGATATCGAGCCTTTTCCGACTGGGTTTATTACAGTTGCTTTAGGGGGCTCGACACTATCTTCTTTTGTTCAACCAAGACCATTTTACACAGCACAAAATATTGATGTTCTGGAGCCTCTTTCAGAAATGTCTTTAGACGTTAAATTATATTATTGCCTATGTGTTGAAGCTAATCGTTTTAGGTATAGTACATTTGGGCGTGAAGCAAATAGGACTTTAAGAATCTTAGATGTCCCAAAAAGAGAGTCCGTTCCAAAATGGGTTGAAGGTGCTGCCAAAAAATCCTTGGAAGAACTGAAACTTGATTTAACTTCCATGCTTTAGATTTGGTTGATAATAGCCCCTTACACAATAGCATAGGCATACGCTTAATTGAAAATAGATAAAGCAAACACTCAACAATCCTATGACGCAAGCGTTTTGATCCCCTTTGTGAGCGGTTTTAGCCTGAAGCAGTGCCTGCTCATGGAGCGGGCACGAGGACACGAAAGCGGGGCAGGCGGCACCTCAGCAGAGGAGCAAAACCGCGAACCCGATAGGGCTTGCAAAGGGGTAAAGCAAAACGCAACAAAGAAGTTTTAGTTTAGGGTCAGCATCGTTAGCGAGCCGAGCCGAAGGCGAGGCGAGCCCCTTAATCTCGCTAACATTAACTCAAAACAGGAAAATGCTTAAGACTAAAATAGACTAAAATACTATACTAACTCTATGTCAAAAGACACTACTAACGCACCCTAAGCCGCCAACGTCTACCCAAAAGACGACATCTGCCAATCCATAACATACATAGTTCAAAGAGAGGGCAACCTAAGCCTAAACCAAATAATGCAAAAAACAAACCTATCAAAACAAACAGCCCACAATCACCTAAAACACTTAATCAGAGACGGCGTATTGACTCGAAAAGCTGTTATTCAAGGCAAAGGACGACCAACCATTTATTATCGAAGAACAAGCAAACCTCTAAGACAAGTCAAAGGCGAAGTCGTAAGCATCACCTTTAACCAACTAAAAAAATTATGCAAAAAAAGACAATCCGACTATTGTCAAGAAAAAAATAAAGAATGTGACATTTCTATTTGCCCAGCAATCCTAAAATAAAAAAATTATTTTTTGTTTTGCTGTTTCTTCTTCTCTAACTCCTCATAAGGCTTAATGACACGCTTAAGCTCCTTAGTAAACGCCTCAACAACATCCTCAAGCGGCACAGGCTCAAACTCCTCAGTAAAAGCCTTGTCTAAATTCTTCTCTTGAAGCTCCCTAAGACGAAGCCACAACTCCAAAAACTCATTACACTGCTTCTCATTCTCGCTATTTTCCAAGTCCCCCGAATTAGCATAAACCAAAGTCAAAATTCTACTCAGCAGTTGCCCTATGCTTCGGATAGCTTATTTGCTGAGAAAAATACCCAAAGCAGACTTGATACTTTAACAATAAAATGGTTGAAGCTACACGACTGTTTATTGTGTGCTTTTCATTTCTTCTTTGAATGTTTCTTCGAGTTTCTTTTTGTCGATGCCTATTTCTTCGGCTAGTCGTTTGGTTTGTTTGACGTAGGTGCGGAAGAGGCTTTGGAGGATTTCGGTTTTTTCTTCTGCTGTTATTTCTTGTTCTTCGGCTAGGAGTAGGGCGAACCATCTGCCTAGTGTGGTTAGTTGGTAGGTTTTTATCCATGTGATTCTGCCGTCTTTCTCGTTTTTTTCCATGCGTTCGTCGAGTACGCCTAGGCTGGTTAGGGCTTTGAGGTTTTCTATGACGGTTTTGTTGGAGTAGTTTAGTTTGGCGACTAGGTCTTTTTGGTATAGGCTTTTGTCTATGCCTTGTTTTAGGCTGTATCGTAGGATGTCTACGCCGCCTTTTGAGCCGAAGATTGCGCTGAGGATTTTGTCTTTCTTTTCTGCTGGAAGAAAAACTACATAAGGATGTAAATGTTCAGTCATCTGGGTTCCTTTTACATTATACTGGAGGTTTTCTGCTTTTAAGGCTTGTCATTTTAGTTTCTATAGAAAACAAAGTACTATAAACAATATAGAGCCAAAAAATTGAACCAAAAAAACTATTTTTAAAAATAAAAGAAAACAAAAAGAAAAGATGAAGATGCTTATTCGAGAATAATTCTTGCGTCGACTGTGTTGGCGCCTTTAGCGTATGCCATGACTGGGTTTAAGTCAAGCTCTTTAATTTCTGGGTGTTCCATAAGGAGCTTGGATACATTAACAATGATTTGTGCAAGGGCATCAATGTCTGTTGGTGGAGTGTTACGGTAACCTTTCAGTAACGCGGATGCTTTAAGGCCTAAAATCATTTCTTTTGCTTCATCAGCGCTGACTGGTGCAATCTTAAAGGTGACGTCTTTTAGCACTTCAACAAAGATGCCGCCTAAACCGAACATGATTGTTGCACCAAATTGTGGGTCTTTGATTGCGCCTACGATAACTTCTGTTCCTGCTGGCGCCATTTCCATAATCAAGACACCAAGAATGTTAGCTTTTGCATTGTATTTTTTGGCGTTTTCAATAATGGTTTTGTAAGCTGCTTCAACATCAACAGCGGTTTTAAGACCAACTTTAACTCCTCCAGCGTCGGATTTGTGGATGATTTCCGGAGAAACAATTTTTGCAACAACTGGAAAACCGATTTGTTCGGCTATTTTTGCTGCCTCTTTCTCGTTAGTTGCTAATTGGAACTTTGGAACAGTGATACCGTATTCCTTAACAATTTCTTTAGCTTCGGACTCAAGGAGCGCCTTACGGTTTTCGCTGCGTGCTTGAGCTATAATTTTATCAGTCATATTCACGTTTTAACGTCTCCATTAGTTTGCAAGGTATGACATGCAGGTTTCCTTTAAAATTCTTTTGATTGCAATAGGGGTTTAACTCATGGCTAAGAGCGCAAAAACTTTTGCGTCAGCGACCATGCCTGAAACCTTGGCGTACTCATTAGGTTGATGCGCAAGTTCCAAAATTGTGCTCCAAACAACCGCTGGAATCCCAATTTTACGGAAAAACGCGCTACAACTGCCCCCGCCAATGCCGCCTACCACTACATCTATACCTCGGGCTTCCTTAATCGCTGTTTTCAACCGTTGCACAATTTCAGCGTTGTCAACTTCAAGCACTGGTGATGACTGCTTCTGCAAAATCTCCAAGGTAATTTTTGCGCCAGTTTTCTCCATGTAATAGCTAAGCAACCCGTTGATGTCAGCTAAAATCTCGTCAAGGCTGTATCTTGGAAGAATACGGCAGTCAAAATAGATTACATCTTCTCCTGGAATCACGTTAATGCAGTCAACGTTGTGTTCTTTTTTTGTAGGTTCAAAAGTGCAGGTTGGCACATCAAAAAGTTCGTCGCGGTCGGAGTGTTTTTCATGCAGCATCTTGTCAAGGGCTAAGGCTACTTCCATGCCTATCCGATGAGCGTTTAACCCTTTGTCAGGACGGCTGCCATGTGTCTGCTTGCCCAAAGTTCGAATTTTTAACCACAAAATGCTTTTTTCCGCTACCTCAATAAAACTTCCATTCTCGTTGCCGCTGTCGGGAACAACAATAAGGTCATTTGGACGGAAAATGCCCTTGTTTAAAAGATATTGGATTCCGTATTCGCTGCCCTGTTCCTCATCAGCAACAAAAGCCAAGCCAACGGTGAATTCAGGTTTAATTCCTAACTGTTTAAGCGCTTTCATAGCGTAGATTGAGGCAACCAGTGATTGCCCGTTATCTTCACTGCCCCTGCCAAATATGCAGTCACCTTTTAAGGTTGGGTTGAACGGTTTGGTTTCTGTCCACGCTGCTTCTTCGCCAGCTGGAACCACATCCATGTGTGTAATAATCCAAAGCCGTTTCTGGTCAGAGGTACCGTAAAGGTAAGCAACAACGTTTGGGCGTTTACCGCTGGAAACCCGTGGGTCAACGGCGTCATAGCGTTCAATCTTGTCAAAACCTGCTTCTTGCAAAAGCTGGATTAGGCATTGGGCTTTTTGGTCTTCGCCGTCTCCGCCATTTTCAGGAGCAACTGCTGGTATGCTGATAAGAGCCATTAAGGCTTGCGTCATTTCCTGCTTAAAGTTGTCGATTTGGGTGAAAACTGCCGTTTTATCCATAACTGGTGCCTTCAACAAGAAAGAATTAGCGTCTAAGCTTTAACGGTTTTCTAAAACAAAAAAGGAAAAGGAAAAATTATGCTACAACAGTTTGAACTTGTGCTTGTTCTTGTTCTTGCAGTGCTCGAAGTCGTTTTATGATGTTTGGGTGTGTTGAAAAGATTTCTGCAAACTTGTCTGCGCCTGTCATTTCTTTGGATAAGGTTTCTTTTAGCAGTGCTTTTTTGTCTATAAAACCGTTTGCGTGAAGTTCTTCTGAGTCTGCTTCTGCACGGTCGGGGTCACTGATAAAGAGAGCTTTGAAAGAAGTGTTAGTTTTTTGTTCTTCTCTTCCTCTGTTGTGAGCTCGTCGGTACTGGTTTTGGTTTTTACTTTCGTTAATTATTGTTACTAAACCTGTTGAGAGTTTTTCTGCGCCGTTTTCAACTATGGATGCGCTGTGGCGGTCTGCATAGTACTCGCGCAGGCGGCTTAGGTACAGGGTGAACATGTTTAGTATCCATGAGAAAGCCATGAATGCTATGCCGATTATGGCGCTGCTGTCGTTGTTGCTGCTGCTGCGGCTGTCTCTGCCTCCGAACATGCCTGAAAACATAAGCGAGTAGCCGATGAAATAGAACAGTGAAGGTAGAAATGAAACTGTCATCATGACTTGGACGTCACGGTGTTTTAGGTGGCCAAGTTCGTGTCCGATGACTGCTTCAACTTCGCCCTTGTCTAATGATTTTAGTAAGCCTTGGGTTACAGCGACGCGGTTGCCTGTTAAGGGGGAACCATAAGCAAACGCGTTTGGCATGGGAATCTGTGCAAGCATCAGTTTGGGTGGCTTGATTTTGCTTTTTAGGCTTAATTGTTCAACCATTTGTTGAAGTTCAGGGTTTTCTTTTGGGTCCACTTCTTTTGCTTTGTAAATTGCGCCTACAAGGTAAGGTGAGAACAGCCACTGCGCAATGTTAAAGATGACTACAAGCATGCCGATTGTGATTATGCTTAACCCAATGCCGGCAAGCGTCAAAACTGCTGTGAATACGAGGGTTGATAAACCAAAGATTACTGCTAAGGTTCCAACCATTGAAAAACGAAGTTTCCAAGCGTTCATTAATGGTCACTAACTACTCTTCAAAGTTTTCTTTTGCACACTTATAACTTTTATGTGCTACCTGAATTATTCCAGCCCGAAAACATTAAAACAAAAAAACATCAGCATCAGGTTGCATCAGCCAAAACAACCAGCCTGCTTGACTTTATGCTGAAATCTTGCCCTTTATAGCCTCCACAAACCCTTTCAACCATAAAGCCTGCCTCTAACAGCATCTGCTGCAGTCCACTCAACCCATAAAGACGTGTTGAATGATTAAAAAACCTCATTTTTCCACCAATCCTATCTTTAACAACCCAAAAATCAAAAAGACGCTCCCCATCCGCGTTTACAGTACGTTTCTGAAGCAAAAAGAAACTTGGATATTCAAGCCACTTATAAAAACTCAAAATATATTCTGTGATTAAATTTTGGTGTCTTAGCAGAGTTGGTAGAAAGAGCCATTTCAGGTTCCTTAAGCTGTGTCTTGCGTATTTTCGTTTAAGCTGTTCACGATTAAAAACATCTAAAACAAGCAGTCCCTTTTGCGTAAGGGTTCTGCGTAATTGTTTTAGGGTTTGCAGGTCCGCCTGTTCTGTGGGTAAGTAGCCGAAACTGTTATCCAAGCTTAACGCTGCGGAAAACGTGTTTTCTTTAAATGGCAACTGTTGCATGTCAGCTTTTACCAGTTGCACTTGAGGCTGGCGTTGTTTGGCCATTTTAAGCAATTTAGAGGAAATGTCTAAACCTACAACGTTAAACCCTTCTGCCATCAAGGGTATAGTGTGTCGTCCTGTTCCGCAAGCTAAATCCAGAACCCAGCCCTCTGTTGATATGCTGTTTTTAACAAATTGGATTTGCTGTTCAGTGGGTCCTTTGTCGGCGATTTCCAGCCAGTACTTGCCCATAATGTCAAAAACGTTCGGTTGTTGCATCCTTTTTCACTGTGTGTCTTATGGTTGTGTTTTCTTTCTGGAAGATAAAATGTTTTTTATAAAAACTTGGTTGTTGGCGGGGGATTTGCTTTTTTTGGTTTAAGAGGGCTTAAATAATAATTAACCTTCTTAATGTAACCTTAAGTGGGGTAAGTCATTGACTGAAAAGCAGGAATGGCAACACGTTTACATGCTTTTGAAACTGGCAGAGATGGGTGCGTATCGACGAATCGCAAAAATCTCCACAGAATTCTTAGCTGAAAAGCTTGGGATTTCACAGCAGACTGCTTCACGTTACCTTATCGAACTTGAACGTAAAGGCTGGATTAAACGCAACATTACTCCTGAGGGTAGCCTGATAAAGATTGATGAATTAGGTGTGCGTGAACTGCTCAAGTTGCATTCAAGCTTAAAGGTGGTAATCGAAACTGCGTATCCCCTGTCTGTGACTCTTGAGGGTACTGTTTTTACAGGTTTAGGTGAGGGCGCATATTACATTTCGAAAGAAACCTATCTTAAACAGTTAACTGAAAAACTTGGTTTTGAACCTTACCTTGGCACTTTAAACCTTAAACTTTCCAGCGATTATGACATCAAGACCCGCATGGAACTCGACGCTTACCCAGCAATCGAGATTGAAGGCTTCAAAAATACTGACCGCAGCTTTGGTCTTGTAAGGTGTTACCCAGCTATTATTGATAACAAAGTAAAAGGTGCCTTAGTTACTGCCACGCGCAGTCATTATGATATTTCTGTGTTGGAAATTATAGCGCCTGTTTGTTTGCGTAAGCAGTTAAACCTTAAAGATGGACATAAAGTAAAGGTTGAAGTTTTTACTTCTCCTTCTAAATCGGTTGATACGAGTAGCTGATTGTGTATTGGTTTTCTTTTTCTGGTTTGCGTTTTGAAGCAATCAAGTAGCCTACAAAAAGTCCAAAGACCAGTCCGCCAAGGTGTGCCAAGATGTTGACGCCTTCACCCATGTTTATGATAAATAAGAAGAAAGCAAATACAAGTGCGCCAATGATTGATTGCTGCATTGTTTTTCTGTCGTAAATTATGGTGGCTCCAAAGATGGCAAATATTGCTCCTGAAGCGCCTACCGAGAGGAAGTCTGGTCCAAAAGCTAATGAAAGCAGGTTGCCTGTTAAGCCGCCTATGAAGTAGATTCCCAAATATTCCGATAATGAGAACATTTCTTCTGCACGTAAACCGAATATTAACAGAAACATCAAGTTGCCTGCAAGATGCACTATTGAGGCGTGAACAAACATTGAAGTGAACAGTTGATAATACGCACCATCAAAAAGCACCATCGCATTGTATTGACCCCACACGCTGTAGAATCTCCAACCTGTTTCAAGAGCGTTTCCACCTATAATGGCACCCAAAATGTAGACTGCAATGTTTAACGCAATCAGAACATAAGTTACTTTGAATTTTTGTGAGCTTTTTAAGTTTTTAACTATCATCTTGAAAACTTCTCAACTATTTTCTGTCTAATCTTTGAGGAACTATCTAAAGCATCCTCTCCGAATTTGCCAATTCTAACAATCTTCACAGGCAAATTGTGAGTTTTCAGGTAAGCTTCCACATTTTGAGCCATTTTTTCTTGGTCATAACCCAAAGCGATAAAGTCTGGCTTAATCTTTGCCACAACTTCGCCGATGTCCATGTTCTCAAAACCCAAAACTGCAATATCAACAACCTTAAGCGATTCTACGAGGGCTCGTCGTTGGTCTTCAGGCATGATAGGTTTTCTGCCTTTGGTCTGCTCAACTGTGCTGTCTCTGGCTATGACTACAATGAGTTCAGCGTTTTCTCCGCCTGCACGTTTTGCTTCTTCAAGAAACTTTACGTGCCCCAAATGCAGCAAGTCAAATACGCCGCTGGCTAACACTACTTTTCTGTTTCCGGTTTCCTGCTTGGCCATTCAAACGTCACTGCTCCCAGTAGTCTTAAAGCGTCAAGTAACCCTTCACAGTAACCTATAGAGGTTAGACTTGTTTCAAGCTTACCGCTTGACTTATAATACTTTGCATCTGCCAAATAATCGTTAATGTAACTTATCAAGTTGCTAACGCCCTCTTCCGTCACTTTTACTGGCGTGGGGTTACGTTGCAAAGTTTTAAGCACATACTCTGCAGAAGCAATATACTTAGCTGTTAATGTTTCAAGACTCATCTAAACAACCTCTTAAACTCCAACGGTGCACCCGCAAACGCCACCAAAGCATCCGCCTCCATAAAATGCAAATCGCCCGGAAAAATCAAACTATAAGGAGGCTCACCGAAATCAAAATTCTCCAAGTCCTTAACAAAACCCGCCTTTAAGCTAGGTTGGTCGCTGCCTGCTCTTGCAACCCCAACTGCAACTGTCTCAGCCGTGATTACTTTTTCTTGTTTTTTCTCTTCAACCGCCTGCAACGTCTTGATTGCCTGATTAATTGACAGGTAACGGTTTTCAGGTTCCTTTAAATCAAGTAGGCATAGCGTGTGCAAACACATCTTTTTGTTTTGAGCTATTACTTTGTAGGGGGTTTCAGCAGAGGTTTCTGGGAAGGGGACGGTGACGGTTTTGCCGAACTTGTAATTGTGAAGTCCTGAGAGACTAACGATTGCAGACATGATAGAGATACCGTGGACAATTCGGGTTTTGATGCCCATTTTTTCTGAGTCAATCCGCAACGTAACATGTGTTGTTGCAATGAAAGGGTCACCAGGAACTAGAAACACGGCTTTTCCGTTTTCTGCGGCTTGAAGAATTGCTTTTCCGTTTTCTTCCTCAAGGGTTTGGCGTGTGATGATTTGGATTTTTTTGCCGCATAACTCTTCAAAATGTGCCATGTTAAAGTCTGGCATGCGGCTGGTGTAGGTTTCCATAAACACTGTGTCGGCTGTTTTGGTTTCTTCTAAGCCTTTAAGTGTGATGCCGTATTCATCGTTTAATCCTAAGCCTACAAAGACAAGTTCCTTCATAACTGTACCAGTAGTTTAGCTTAAGGTTCAAAAAATTAAAACATTCTGTATCCATACCAATTTTTAGTCTTGGTTGATGGTGGAACTAAAACTTTATATCGGCTACGTTAAACTTGACAAATGAACAATCAGAAAACCTGAAACTGCAAAGCACCGAGGGACAAACTGTTATGCGTTGCATCTTAATTGTCGGTGACGGCATGGCTGACCGACCACTGCAGGAACTGGATTTTAAAACCCCACTGGAAGCTGCAAACCCACCATTTATGAACAAACTGGCAACCAAAGGCGCTTCAGGACTGCTTGACCCCATCGCACCTGGCATCGCGCCTGGCAGTGACGCAGCAAACTTGACCCTTCTAGGTTACAACCCTTGGTTGGTCTGTGGTGGACGTGGACCTTTTGAAGCCGCAGGCGCCGAATTACAGCTTAAACGGGGTGATTTAGCCTTTAGATGCAACTTCGCCACTGTAGATGAGAGCTTACGTTTAATGGATGAACGTGCTGGCAGAATCGGCGTTGAAGCCAAAGCCTTAGGTGAAGCAGTTGAGCAAGTACAGCTTAAAACGCACTCGGATGTTGAGGTTCATTTTAAGCAGGCATTGGGTTTTAAGGCTGCCTTGGTTTTGCGGGGTGATAACCTTTCATCTAAAGTAACGGTTGCTTTGCCTAAAGTTGGCAGTCCAGTTGCGGCAATCATGCCTCTTGACGGCTCCTTTGAGGCTAAACACACAGCTGACGCCTTAAACGAATTCGTCGCCTTAACCCATCAAACCTTAAAGCTGCACCCAACCAACCTTAAACGCAAAGCAGCAGGACAAAAACCTGCAAACGTGGTCCTACCATGGAGCGGAAGTACACTTCCCGAAATGACGCCTTTCCAAGAAAAGTATGGCTTAAAAGCTACTTGTATTGCTGCGGCAAGCTTGATTAAAGGCATCGGCAAATTCAGCGGCATGACAGTTCCAGACGTTTCTGGTGCTACTGGCGAGTTGGACACTGACGCCCTTGCAAAGGCTGAAGCGGCACTTAAGGCGCTTGAAGCTGGCGGCGATTTTGTGTATATTCATGTTGAAGCCACTGACGAGACAAGTCACGACGGCAACATCTGGGGCAAGATTGGTGTTATTAAAAAAATTGACGCTATGCTTGGCAAAATTTTGGCTGGTGTAGATTTGGCTGATACTGTTGTGGTGTTGGCGCCTGACCATGCTACTTCTTGTAAGAGTCGTGCGCACACGGGTGACGCGGTTCCGGTATGTTTTGCAGGTGTTAACGTGATTTCTGATGGAGTAACTGTGTATAGTGAGCGTTCAGCCTATAAGGGTGGACTTAGCCGTATCAACGGCAAAGACGTAATGCCCATGGTCCTAAACTATATGGGTAAACCTGAAAAAATCAGCGGGTAACAAGGTATGAAGCCGATTTCAAGCTTAGTCAAAGATAACATTAAAAATCTTAAACCATGCGTTCACGGTGGAGAAGTTCATGACGCCGCCTCCAAAACTGGAATCAAACAAGAAGACCTATTGGATTTTAGCTCTAGCGTTAACCCCCTTGGAACATCCCGCAAAGCCCTTGACGCGGCTCAAGCAGCTTTTGGACAAATCGCCGCTTATCCTGACTCCGCCTCAAACGAGCTCCGCGAAGTTATAGCAAAACATTACAGCGTAAGCAAAGAAAACATTGTTGTCGGCAACGGTTCAACTGAACTAATGTACCTCTTTGCTGAGTCCTTCTTGTCAAAAGGCGACTTTGCAGTTATGGCTGCTCCAACCTTTGGTGAATACGAGGGCGCTGTGAGAAAAACTGGTGCTGACATCCACTTCATAAAGCTCGCTTTGGACCAAAGGCTTGATGTTGACGCTTTTATTGCTGCCATGAAAGGGGCAAAAATGGTTTTTGTCTGCAACCCAAACAACCCCACCAGTCTACTTACACCGCCCGAGCAGTTAAGACGCATTCTTGATGCCGCTCTTGAACAGGGCATACTTGTCTTTTTAGACGAAGACTTCTTAGAGTTCGTGGAGGACGAACAGAATCTTTCAATGATTGGCAGCATCGGCAATTACCCGAACTTGTTTATTTTGCGTAGTTTCACCAAACTTTTCGGTTTAACTGGTCTGCGTGTAGGCTACGGCATAGCAAACCCTGAAATCATAAACGTGCTCTTTTGCGCAAAAATTCCTTGGAACGTTAATTGCCTTGCACAGGCTGCTGCAGTGGTTGCCTTAAATGATGATGAGCACCTGAAAAAAACTCACAGCATAATTCGAGAGCAAAAAGAGTACCTGCAAGAAGGTCTTTGCAAGGTTAAAGGCTTTAAAGTGTATACGCCTGACGCGAATTTCTTCTTTATTGATATTCGTGGAACGGGTTTAACTGCTGCAGAGTTAACTCAAAAGCTGCTTTCTGAAGGTATTATGATTCGGGACTGCACCAGCTTCAAAGGGCTCGACCCGTACTATATTCGAATTGCTGTTAAGCTCCACAGTGAAAACGTGCGGTTACTGCAAGCTTTGGGTAAAGTAATTTAAGAGCAATGTTGAATTTGGTAAGCAGTAGCATATGTTTCAGCTAGACTTAAGCCTGTTTACCGACGCCATATTCATCTTCGCTTTAGCCTTCCTAATTGATATTGTTCTAGGCGAGATTCCTGACAGGATTCATCCAACTGTTGGCATCGGAAAACTCATATCTTATCTTAAGCCTAAATGCAAAAACCAAAACCCAAAAATTGAGAAAGCCAACGGGGTGCTTTTGCTAGTAACAGTTGCAATAATAGTGTCTCTGCCCGTGTTTCTTGGCTTATGGCTTATCCGCTTCTACTTCGGCTCAATCCCATACATAATCGTAGGCGCGATTCTTTTCAAATCCACGTTTGCCATAAAATGCATGCGACGCTACACCGTACCAATCGCCAAAGCCCTTAAAGCCAACGATATAAACGGCGCCAGAAAATTCTTACCCTACATTGTACGCAGAGACCCAAACACCCTAAACGAACGCCAAATCATCTCCGCAGCAGTAGAATCAATCGCAGAAAGCACAACAGATGGCATAACTGGACCCTTCTTCTTTTACGCCTTTCTCGGAGTCCCAGGCGCATTCATTTACCGCGTAATCAACACTCACGACTCCATGGTTGCCTACAAAACCAAAGAATTAATCAACATCGGCTGGTTCAGCGCCAAAATGGACACAGCAGCCAACTACATTCCCTCACGTCTAACCGCCTTGTTTATGGTAGTTGCAGCTGGAATCGTAGGCGAAAACGCTAAAGAATCATGGCGAATTCTAAAACGTGACAGAAACAAGCTTGCAAGCCCCAACGCAGGCTACACC
This sequence comes from Bathyarchaeia archaeon, assembly GCA_050108115.1. GTDB lineage: Archaea > Thermoproteota > Bathyarchaeia > Bathyarchaeales > Bathycorpusculaceae > Bathycorpusculum. The sequence goes on from JBNIDP010000002.1 coordinate 112,579, forward strand.
ATAGGTGCAATGGCAGGCGCCTTAGAAACGCAGCTTGCAAAACCTGGACACTACGCGCTCGGCGACGAAGGAGAAATAACGCCTGACGATATTTTCAAGGCTTTGCGGATAATGGAAGTAACAGCCCTCCTGTTCAGTTTGGTGTTGGTTGTTCCGATTGTAGCGTTAAGACTCTATGTTGCTGGCGGTGTATCAACTTTGTTAAACGAACTGTGGTTCCACCAATAAAAGATTAAAATAAAAAATGAAACTGAAACTTTTTCTCAAAGTTTTAGACGCTTTCTTTTAGCTCCAAAGTTTGGACAAGTCAAAATTGTTTCTGCATAGCAGTTTCACAAATACTTGCAGTTGATTTGTCATTCAACACTATCGTTAACAGTACTTTTTACAGTTAATTTTCTGATTTTGTTTTCTTTTTTCTCATTAACAACGCTAATGAAACTGTGATTGTGGCAATAAAAGCAATTATTAGTAAAAACGTGAAGTCTGAATTGGCAAAACTTGTTGTTTGACTTAATTTAGATGCGTTTAAGGTGGTGTCAGGCATAGTAAATGTTTGGGTGGCGCTCCAGTTGCTGGTGGCTGCACGAATGTACTTGAATTCAGTCATCGGCGGCAAGGTCGCTCTAGTAAACGAGCATCCGTAGGCTAAGACTGCTGCAACCTGAAAATCAATCTCGTCCCCAACGCTGTATCCTTCTGCAGGCAAAGAAACAACTGTGTAATTGGAGCCCGACTGCATGACGTTAGGAAAGGACGAGTAATCAGAGACATAAAACGGAACTACTTGGAAATCTTCCGCGAAATCTTGTGTGTAGTGTCCTTTTGTTCTGACAAAAAAGAACATTTGGCTCGTGTTGCCTTCGATGGTGGCGGGGTAAGGCTGATTTTTGATGGTTAAGTCTACGGTGAAGTTTTTTATGTGTTGGCTCGGGATAGTTGTGGTTGTTGTTTTGTTGTTGTAAAAGTTTGTTGTGGAACTTGTGATTGGATCTGTGTTGTAGGAGTGGTCAGCAAGTGATATGGTAAATTCTGGGGTTGACGGTCGGGGCACGTTTGAAGTGTCAACGAAAACGGGGTAATCTGTTGCAACAGAGAAACTCGTCAACACTAAGCTTGACAGTGTTAAAACTGCAACAAACAGTAAAATCGTCGGTTTACCCAGTTTAGTCATCCCGTTTTTCGCCTAAAGGTGTTTGGTTGGTTTATTGATTAAAGAGTTCTCGTAAAGACTCGTTTACTAACTTTCGTCAAGGTTTCTTTACTGCGTCTATGAGTGCAACATTAAAGAGATTTGTAATTTCTATGTTGTTTCTTTGTATTTCAGTTGGTAAGCTGTGCCGACTACGTCCATTCCATTGAAGTCTAATGTACGAAACTCGAAGGTTAACTGGATTGTTTCTGTTGTATGCGTTGGATCTAACGTTGCTGTCCCCGTGTTTTGTGGGTTGGCTGTTCCTTGATTCATGGGAACGGTCATTCTTGGCGAATACGTGTAAAGATAGAACTGTGAATAATCAATTTTAGTTTCAACTTTGCCGTAGTATTGAATGTATATTGTTAAGGTGACTTGTGTCTGTCCATTGTTTAGGTTTTGCCGGTTTGATGTTTCATAGCTGAATGTTAAATCGCTGCCCGAAGGAACCCATACTGGGATGAGTGTGCTTGCAGGCGGGTTGGTGATTGTGGGTGGGATCAACGGAGCGGCTGTTTGAGTTGAAGTGGGCTTGTTTGTAATTGATGGATTGTTTGGTAAATTGTTGTTGCCTGCCACTATGATTAGGGCTGTTAGACTGAACAGTAAGCTAAGCGTTACCATGATGTAGAGGATTGCGGTTGAAGTTTTCATACATTGTTTTTAGTTTAGTGTTTGCAATAAAAGGGTGTTCGTTAAAGGTTCTTGACTAAGGCGAGTCAATTTTTTCTGACTAAACATTTGCGGATTTTATTTAGCTTTAATGGCTGATTGTGACCTTAAATACCTGACCTATAAAAGGCTGAATCAAAATTGTAGGCTGTTACTCTTCTTAAACGTCATCTTTGTACTGTAGGAAATAGTATGTGGTTGCCGTTTTTCCGTCGTATTGGATTGTGGCTGGGTATTGAAATGTCAGTTTTATTGTTTCTGTGGTGTGTTCTGGTCCTAATGTGACTGTTCCTTGGTTTTGTGGTGGAATTGTTAGGTCAGTTTCAACTTGTTCGCCTGCTTTGTTGAATACGTAAAGTCCCATGTAGAATTGTGAGTAGCTTATGGTTTTGCTGGTTTTTCCTTGGTACTGTATTGTAACTGACAGAGTAACCTTGTTTTCGCCTTGTTCGGTGGTGTTTAGTTTTTCAAAGTTTGAAAACGTGTAACTAAAGGTTAGCTCGTTGTTAGATGGTGTGTTTGTGCTTGTTGTTTGCGTGTTTGTTGGGGTTTGAGTATTTGGTGTTTTGCTAGGTGTGGCGAAATTGTTGTTGCTCGTAAATATTAGAACTGTTAGGCTAACTACTAAGCTGAGTGCTGCTAAGATGTAAAAGGTGGCAGTTGAGGCTTTCATATATATTTTATGCGCTGTGTTGGCAATTAAAGTGTGTTCGTAAAGAAACCTTGACTAAATTCAGTCAACTTTTATTTACTAAGCTTGAAACGAGTTTACTTACGTGTTCTTTTGAGTTAACAGTCTCTCTTTTGTTTACCTGCTTGTTGGTGCCTTTTTTCGAGAACAACCAAACCGTTAAATGAGTCACGCTAATACCCAAACTGCAGTACACTGTTCAACGCTTTCAGTGCTTTATTTTTTACACCAACCTATTAGGCTCCAAATAGAAACTCTATGCAGTAACCTATAGGGGGTAGGTAAAAACAAGAAGGGGTAGACTCTATCCAACCCAAAACTGCAAAACACTAAGGGGGGTAGTCCGTAATGATTGAAAATCTGCTCAAGTATGTTGGATTTCATGTTTATTTTTGGCAGGTTGGACAAAGGTAGACTTGTCCGCCTCCGTGACTGATTTTTTCGATTTTAGTCCCGCATGCTGGGCAGGTTCGGTCTTTTTGGTTTGAACCCATCTTGGGCACGTACAAGCCTGGTTTGCCGTATAAGTCTGTGAATTGGTCTTTTCCGCCTGCTTCCAACCTGTCCACTACTAGGTCAACATTTGCGGTGTAGAGCGCTTTTTTCTCTTCCTCGGTAAGGCTGCCTGTGTTGCGTTTAGGGCTGATTTTAGCACGGTAAATGATGTCTTGAAATGCACTGTTAGATACCCCAACGACGACGGCGGTTTTTCCTACAAGCGATGCTTTGATGTTCTGCTTTTTGCTATCCAACCTTTCCAAAAAGTGGTTAAAAGTAAAGTTTGCTTCCAAAGGGTTTAGAATATCGCTGAAATCGCGCCTGTACAAGTAATTGTTTTTTAAAAACGTGTCTTCAACTGCTTGAATGCAGCCAATTCCCGTTAAACTTACGATTAAAACCGCTTTGTCCTGTATTTCCAGTTTCAAATGGAACTTGGTGGTCTCTTCTTGCTTCTTGTACAGTTGGATGTTGCCGCCGTATTCAGGTGCCAAAACAAGATTCCAGCCATTGTCAAGCTTAACCAAAATTGTGTTGCCCCTCGATGCAACTGAAACAATTTTGCCCCCGATTAACCTGTCAAAAGCTGTAGCGTCCTTATTGACACATCCCAGTTTTTGAAGACTTTGACAATTTTGTAGCTGATAGCTCAGTATGGTTTTGCCTGGTAACTCCTTACTCATTTGACCTGCGAGAATGTGGGCTTCTGTTAATTCAATACTCATAAACGGCACTTCGCTTTGTTATTTAAAATAGGTTGATGGTTAGGGTTTAAAAAACTAACCGTTAGGTGGTTTGAGCGTCTTTTACTTCGTAGATGATGTCGCCTGCGAAGCGCATGTTTTGTGAATCAATTTCTTGAATCATCTTGTTAACCATGCGTCCTACAACAAGTACCAGCACGTTTAAGCCTCTGGATGCGGCTACAGCAGCTGAGTGGCTGATGCCAAACTCTAAATCTGCTTTGAGCCCTAACTTGTTCACTACTGCTCTTCCAACAGCGCCCATGACGCCGATACGGTCTGGTTTAAACTCGTCGATGAGGTTTTTGATTTTTGCTATGTCAGCGGTTCTTGAGCCGCCTTTGCGTATGCTGGGCAGTTTGATGATTAGGATTTTGCCTTGTTTTAGTTTTACTTTGCCTTTTAGGTCTTTTAAGCCGATGTCTTCGCCGGGGGTTGCGTTGTTGGTTGCTATCCCGACTGCTTCTACATCGGGGTCGTTAACAGGTACTGTGTAAAATATGCCGCCTTTTGTGATTAAGCCTATTTGTTCGCCGATTTTAACTGGGCGAGTTGCCATGGCTATCCAGGCGTGGTCAACTTTTAACTCGTTTTTGATGGATTTAACGTATAGGTCGAGGTTTTTTAGGTCTTCACGTAGTTTGGTGATGCCTTTTGGGGTTAAGCGGTAATCCGCGCGTTCAGACCCTGCTTCAAGTAGGCCTTCTTTGGTTAATTTTTTGAAGTATTTGGAGATGGCTTGTATTGTTATGCCCAGTGAGTCGCTGATGTCTTTTTGTTTGACATGCGGCTGATTTCGCATTACTTCAAGTAATATTTGGAATTTAGTAAATTCTCCTTTGTCTCGAAGCAAAATGTCTCGCGGTTGCTTGTGCATAATCTTAATTCAACCTATGGTTAACTATTGTTAAACGAATCTTTATATGCTTATTGGATGGAATATCCAACAAAGGAGCGCAAAAAAACTACATGCACATAATGGAAGGCTTCCTGCCAAGTCCATGGTGGGAAATATGGTTCGTAATCTCAATTCCAATAGTAGCTTACGGCGTCTATCGCCTAATCAAAGTAACCAAAAATGTGCCCGAATCAAAACCACTTTTGGCGCTAATGGGTGCATTTATATTTGTACTTTCAGCACTAAAACTCCCTTCAGTATCTGGAAGTTGCTCACACCCAACAGGCACAGGCCTGTCCGCAGTAATCATGGGGCCAGGAATAACTTCTGTTCTCTCAATGATAGTGCTTGTTTTTCAAGCATTGCTTTTAGCACACGGCGGCTTAACAACTCTTGGTGCAAACCTGTTCTCCATGGGCATCGCTGGACCCTTTTTAGCTTATGCAATATGGAAGATTTGTCAAAAAGCACATGTTAAACCTGCAATCGGAATATTTCTTGCATCAGCATTAGGCGACTTGTTCACTTATGTTGTAACATCCTTCCAGCTTGCATTGGCAATTCCAATCGGCAACGGATTTATGGACGGTTTTCTGTTGTTCGGTGGAATCTTTGCAGTAACACAGATACCTCTTGCAATCGGTGAAGGCATACTTGCAGTGATACTCTTTGACTTCCTGGCAAAATACAAGGGACAACTATTAGCCACATTAAAAGTGATAAAACTGCCCAAAATGGAAAAAACCGCGGAGGCAAAACAATGAAAACCCAACACTACATAATCCTAATCGTCATAATGGTTGGACTCTTTGTAGCCCCCTTAATTCTTTTACCAAACGCAGAATTTGGAGGCGCAGACGGAGGAGCTGAACAAGCCATATCCGACACAGGATACGAACCATGGATTACCCCAATCTGGGAACCACCCAGCGGCGAAATTGAAAGCCTCCTGTTCGCCTTGCAAGCAGCCATCGGTGCAATGATCATCGGCTACTTTGTCGGGTATGAACGGGGAAAAAGAGCAAAAAAAGAAATAAAGGCTCCAATGTAGCCTTATACACTGGACGAAAAATCTTATGGCTCACAGCGATTACTATGCCCAAATTGACAGGTATGCTTACATAAATAAGCTGTCCAAATGCAGTCCTTTAACTAAGGCTTTTTTTGCCCTTTCAACCTTAGTTATCACGGTTTCTGCGCAATCAATCGTTGTGCCCATAATTGTTTTTGTTATAATGACCACTTTGGTTTTGCAGTTAGCTGGAATTAAAGCCCGTTTTTATGTTGCTCTTCTTCGTTACCCCACTTTTATGGTTTCTATAAGCTGCCTTATCATCGCATTGTTTTCTTTTAACGGCGGCGAAGCTTTAGCTCAATTATCTTTTAACGGGTTTACTTACGCCATATACAGAAGCGGCGTCGCATTAGCAATTACCATATTCTTCAGAGTAGAAGGTGCACTTTCTTGCCTGTTCTTTTTAGTGTTAACAACTTCAATAACTGACCTTAGCCTGCTACTTAGACGTGCACATGTACCTATAACCCTAATCGAAATATCCACGCTGATCTACCGCTACATCTTTGTGTTTTTAGAAGTTGCCGAGCAAATGACGATTGCACAAACAATGCGTCTAGGAAAAGGCGGCTGGATGAAAAAAATCCGTGGATTAGCCCTGCTTGCAGGCAACCTCTTTATTCGCGCACTAGAACAAGCGGAACGTACCTTTACCGCAATGAGTTCCCGAGGTTACGATGGAACAATCAGGGTTCTAGACGAGTTTCCTAGATCCAACAAAGTAGTGCTTGCAGCAATAGTAGTCTTTGACGTGTTGCTTGCTGTTGCAGTGTTTTTAACATTAAACTTTGGAGTCATATAATATGCTGTTTCGAATTGAACACTTGATACACCAATATTCAGATGGAACAACCGCGCTTGATGATGTTTCTTTAAGTTTTGACCATGGTGACCGAATTGCCCTTTTAGGCACTAACGGTTCAGGCAAAACAACGCTGCTTAACCACTTAAACGGTATCTTAAAACCCACATCAGGCACCATCTATTATGAAGACAAACCTTTAGGTTACGATTCCAAAGCACTGCTGGAGCTCAGACGCCGTGTCGGCTTTGTTTTCCAAGACCCAAACGACCAACTTTTTGCTCCCACGGTAAAACAAGACGTTGCTTTTGGACCGTTAAACCTTGGCATCCCTCAGGAACAGGTTAAAAAAATTGTTCATGATGCCTTGGAGACTGTTGGAATGGCTGAATTTGAAGAAAAACCGCCGCATTTTCTCAGTCTTGGGCAGAAGAAGCGTGTTGCTCTTGCGGGCGTTTTAGCTATGCAGCCTGAAGTTATCATTATGGATGAGCCGACTTCAAATCTTGACCCGCGGGCTACAAGTGAAATCCTGCATTTGCTTTTGCAGCTTAACAAGGAAAAAGGCATCACTCTGCTGCTTGCAACTCATGACGTGGATATGGTGCCGCTGTTTGCAAACAAACTGTTTATCCTTAAAAAAGGCAAACTAATGTCTGAGGGCAAACCTAAAGAGCTTTTCTCAAACACTGAACTCATACGTGACGTTTACTTGCGTTCGCCAAGAATGACTCACCTCTTTGAAGTCTTAAAGAAAGAAAACAATTTGCCTATACCAGATGATTTCCCTTTAACCATTAGTGAGGCAAGAAAAGAGGTTTTGCGGTTGCTTCAGGAAGCTAAAGCTGGAAAAGTGAAGTAGGAGCAAAACAATGAGCGCCGTTGATGCTTCAATAATCGGTGTGATTGTGATTGGTTTGCTTCACGGTTTGGAGCCGGGGCACGGTTGGCCGCTTGCGCTGCTTTATTCTGCAAAAACTACCCGTCCAACATTTTATGCGTTTGTTAGCTCTGGCGTGTTGGCGGTGGCTCATTTTGTGTCTTCTATTGCTGTAGTCTTAGTTTACATTGTTGTTAGTTTCTTTTTTGATTTTCAAAGTCCCATCTTAACCTACATTGCAGCCGTTGTCTTAGTGATTTTAGGCATACGAATGCTTAGGGAGAAAACTCATTCTAACCTTGACGAGCAGCATGGGCATTTTCATGATAACGCTTGCGATTTAACCCATACTCATCCGCATGAGCATCTTGAAGGTGAAGGATTTCATGAACATGAGCATATGCATCCTAAACGGTTAAACATGAGCCTACGCAAACTGGCCAGTTGCGCTTTTGTTTTGGGTTTTGCTCATGAGGAAGAGTTTGCATTGCTAGCGTTGGCTGTTGGCGGTGTGAGTCCGCTCTTGTTAATGACGTCCTACGGTTTGGCAGTGGCGGCGGCGTTAATCGGCGTAACCTTGCTGGGCATTAAAATGTATGAACGCGTCAAAACCCGAATTGAACGTTACGAAAAGTACATTCCCAAAATCAGCGGAGCAATCCTAATTATAATGGCGGCAGCAATGGTACTAGGCGTACTGTAAAACCGCATTGGTTTTCAACATACTTTTGGCTTGTTTTTGCGTCAATACGACCTACCCCCTTAGGTTTCTGCACACAACCACTAATAGGCTCCAAATAGTTGATTTTTTTCTGCGTTTTTCTTAATCAGCCCTTTTTCAGTTACCGCGTAAGTATTAAAAATAAATTAAACCATATGTAGGTTACAGGTTGAAATCGATGCAAGCAACAGGCAAGCCTAAATGGTGGCGGTCTTTTTTGCTTCAAACAGCAATCGCTGTACCAATATTAATAGGAATTAGTTTGGCTCTTTATTTTTCTGGTCAAGTAAATAATGAAGGGCTTATTCGCGGGTTGGTTTTGATAGTTTTTGTTGTTGCTTTTGCCTATATGTTTCAGTATGTTATTAGGGATGTTCTTTCGAAAGATAAACAGCTCCGCGTGGCAAAGTTTGGGTACATAATGATAGGCATGGGCTTGGGGATAATTTTTGGTTATTTCGGAACAGGTTTTATTCTTATAGTTATTTCTAACTTTACAGGAAGAAGTTTTACCGCTGGGAATCCTCTTCACAGCCTCTTTTGGAGTTTTCCTATTCAATTTTTTGGCTTAATACTTGCCCCAATGATTGGAGTAACACTCGCTTACCAGATTGGCAAAAAAAGAAGATTCAAAACACCAAATTACAACCCAGACCTTGAAAATTAAGCCAGAAAAAACCTACCCCCTATAGGTTTCTGCATAGAGTTTCTAATAGGCTCCAAATAGGTTGGTTAACTGATTGCTTCGAAACGGTTTCCGCATCCATCACACTGGTAATCGTCTATTTTGAAAAGAAACGTCTCAAACGTACGCACTGGCTTAGCAACATTTTTGCCGCAACGTGGACAAGGAACCAACAGGCACTCACCCCTTTTTCCAAGTTAAACTGTGTGCTGGGTTACTGGTTGCTGTTGTAGACTTCGACTTTGCAGATTTTGCTACACCAAGGAATCTGCGCTTCCTTCTGAATATCCTTCACTATCCTATCATTCAAAACCTGAACAGACTCAAAACCTAACTCAACAACAATAACAGCCTTCTTAACTAACATACTTTGGGTCTCCTGTTTCATAATATGTTCTTAACTTATTCTTAACTTTTTTTATATTTACCCTCAACTTGAATGCTAAACTGATTAACGTTATGGACTGGACAAAATACGCATGGCTAAAACGAGGAAAAAGACGACAAATAACACTGGAAGTATTCAGAAAATCAGCAGTTCCCCTTTCAGTAAATGATATCCACCAACGAACCAAAGTTGCCCTCCCTCAAGCATCCGCAACAATCTCAGAACTAGACGAAAAAAACTTAATCGAATGTTTAAACCCTCAAGACAAAATAGGAAAACTCTACCAAATAACGCCCGAAGGCAAAGAACTCATAGAAGGCATTGATGGCTCACAAAAAACATAGTCAGCAAAGTACAACCAAACAACAGAATAACAATTATTCGCCAAGTTCAGAAGAAACTAAACGTAAAAGTAGGCGACGAGTAACGAAAAGAAAACATTTTAATCTTTTTGTGAAGGCGGCTTCAGATACTCGCATATTATTTTGCTAAGATGGGTAGTATCTCTATATCCGTGAATCGTAAAACCAGCGGTTTCTAGCATATCGGATAGTTTAACTCGCGATTCGTCTGTTTCATCCATTGATGAGCATACTAACAATGGTAAAATATCGTAATCTCGTGTTCTTTCAATTTCCATAAGTTGTCCTTCTGGGCGAGTTACTTCAAAAATGGCATACTTGCATGTGTGTAGTAACATCAAGTTGTGATGATGAATTGACTGCTCAGTTCCTTTAACCTCATGTGTAAGAATAGGGTTGAAATTCAATCGAATAACAATTCCTTGGATGTCCCTGAGTCTAGGTAATTCTCTGAACGATCCGCCAATAAATACTCTGGTTGGCCAGTTAGCTATTATTGAATCTAGCGAACTTGCTTGTAGTTGTTCCTGAGTAGATTGACATAACGCAAGCAAATTATCAGCTGTTACGCCCGTGTTTTCAAGGCTTTTTAATAATAACTTGTTTGGTTCTAAAGGGATGAGGCAAGTTTTTTTCAAGTTATTGGCATTAACCTTGATCAACCTTAAGAACGTCAAATCAATTAGATAAGTATCCCTTAGAACATTACAAGCTGGTAGTCGGTCTGAATTGTCTTCATCGCCAGTTGAAGCAGACAATACATCTTCACAATAAGCCAGAAGAAAATACCCAATTGAACTTTCAAATTCTCTTTGCCAATATTTGCAAATGCCAGCCCAATACAACGGGTCTGCTTTATGTAGTGACCTATTCTCGCGTGCTTGGGCACGCTGGAATAATTGGTACTCATCTGAATACAATTGGAGTGCCTCTTCGTAATGACCAATTCTTAGCTTAACCCAAGCTTCACGTTCAATTGGTTGAATTTCTTTAATTAGATATCTGGGCAAATCACTTCTTTTTTTATTTTGATGTTTACTCACGTAAACCATTCCATTTTTTTATTATTGCTTTTAATACTTAAAATTTCCCGATACGGGTTGTAACCAAAACCTTCCAAGGGTTTACTTAAATTATTCTGGCTTGGGTCGAATTGTTTGGAAATTTGTTGTTAATAGCTGGGTCATATATTACTTCGAGATTGAAGGATAATAAAGGAAAACCTTCAGAGAATAGCTTATAGTGTAAAACATATTTTCCTTGTTCGGTCACTATTGGGTCTCTTGGAGAATCTATATCTGAGTGTAAAAATATTCCCTGACGATTTTGTCGAATTGAGAATATGTCAATTTTGCCAAAATCTTCTGGCAGGATGGTATTCCTATAGCAAATGCCATGACTCGCCCATTTCAAATTGCTTCTATCACTGCTTTTTTGGTTATTTCCGTTAGGGTAAGTTATTGAATCTAAAATGCAAAAAGCATCAACCGCTGCGGCATCAGGTCTTTTATTTTGAATTGTTGCATGCCAAATAAATTCAACATTTGCACCCGAATGATCAATGTATTTTACGATAGGCTCATATTTTTTGACCTGATGTACAACTAAATTTCTTGAATAATCAGGTTTCCATCCTTTTTCCCTAACTAAATTTTCTACTTTAATAAGAAGCTCTGCTTCATTTCTGAAATGTTCGGGATTACTCTGAACGTATCTTAAGAAACCTTGAAACGGAGTTCCCTCTTCTTGTATCGAAATAATGTCTCTAAAACCAACATTATGCGCTAGAGCAAGTTCTTGATGAGAGAAAAGAGAAATGGGTAAGTCATTTTCTTTTTCGTTTTTCCTCAAAAAATCAATAAACAAATAATAGTCGGCTGCTTTGAGTTCTTCGGTTATTTTCATTATATCATTTAACCCTTGCACCCTAAACGCTAAATAACAATTTAATGAAAATTTTTCTTCAAGAATTCGCTTTATTTTTTCGGCAATATTTTTCTCGTTTTCTCTTTGTCCACAACTTATGAACACTCGACCGACCAAATAAACTCCCATGAATAATGTGAAATGAGTATATTTAAAGTATTAGCGCCTACTTGAATGCTTGAGTAAATTTCATTATATTTATACTCATTACTTCTTTTTTAAAAGATTTTCTGGTCAACAAGTTATGCTTTGAGTGTCTGACTAACGGCAAATAATCTGAGATTCAAAAAGAGGATAAATTTGACGTGTGGGATTATTAGTTTGTGAGGTTGTATCCTCTGGCTGTTACAATCTTGCCATTAACAATTTTGTTGTTGAGTTGCCTATTGCTTTTGTTATTCTTGTGTTTCTATGGCTATTTCGTTTCTGCGTAGGAATCCTGGTATGTATGGTGGGTTGTATAGCATTGTGAAGGTGTTGCCTTTGGTTTTGATTTTTGCTTTTGTTAGTTCGTTTAGTAGTTGTTGTGTTTCTTTTTCGAAGTGTTTTTCTGACCATCCGCCGGAGAAGCATAGGGCTGCAACGGTTCGGCTGGGGATTTCCTCAATTTGTACGCGATTGTCTAAGGGTTCTGGTACCGTGTCGATGGTTAATTCGTTTGGCATTACAAACGCCATTGAGTTGTTGTCTGATAACACGGGGGCTGTCATTGCAATTTTTTCGGAAACAACAGGGCTGGTCATTTTGACTTTTTGTTTTCTGGCGTTGTTTCCCGTTATAAAGTTGTAAAGCAGACTAAACGCGTCGGCTTGGGGGTCAGTTACTTTGGCGACAACGATTTTGGGGTATCGCCTAATTTCAACGTTTCCTACTTGGCAGAGAACCTCGTACTTTAGGGTTTCAACCAAAACATTTGCCTTCTGTTTCACAAATGTTGTCTAAATAATATTGGTGTTTGAATTGATTTATTCACTTTTACGTTTTACCGCTAAAAAGGAGCCCTAAAATAGTAGGGTTGATGAGTTTAGTTTGTCAGGTTGTATCCTCTGGCTGTTATCATTTTGCCGTTAACCACTTTAGTTGCCGAGTTGCCGATGACGATGGTGGTTAGCATGTCGATTTCTTCGTTTAGCAGGTTTTTGAGTGTGGTGATTTTTGCTTGTTGCCCTTCGCGTCCAGCCTGCCTTACGATGCCCACTGGTGTGTCTGGGTTGATGTATTTGGTCATTATTTCGTAGGCTTTGATGAAAGGTTCTGTTCTGCCTTGACTTTGCGGGTTGTAGAGCACTATTGACATGTCTGCTTGTGAGGCGAGTTCGAGACGTTTTTCAATTTTTTCCAGAGGCGTCAAAAGGTCGCTGAGGCTGATAACTGCAAAATCGCTGATTAGGGGTGCTCCGAGGATGGCTGAGGCGGCTGTTGCGGCGGTTACGCCTGGAATAATTTCTACGGGAACTTTGGTTTTTTCTTGAGCAGCTACTTCTAAAACTACGCCTGCCATGCCGTACACGCCTGGGTCGCCGCTGCTGACCATGACGACGCGGTGGTTTTCGTCGGCTTTCATGACGGCGATTTTAGCGCGTTCAACCTCTTTGCCCATTGTTCCAGAAAAAACTTCAGCATCTTTGCGGACGATGCCTTCGATAAGTTTGATGTACGTGCCGTAACCGACTATGACGTCAGCCTCTTCAATTGCCCTGCGTGCTTTAGGCGTCATGTGTTCGGCGCTGCCTGGACCGATGCCGACTACGCTTATTCGCCCTCGGCTACTGCCACAGTGGTTCCGTTCTGTTTCACTTTTTTCAGTAATAGTTTCGAATTCTTCCCCGCTATTATTAATGCTGCTCGTTCGCAAACTCCTCCAACACCGATTTTCTCTTGAACCATTTTTGAGTCCGCAGACAAATCAGGGTGTTTCAAACTACGTAGTGCATCGACACTTAAAAAATCAAGCGGCGCACCAAACAGTTTCGCGGCGTCAAGCATGGCAGCTGAATCCCGTTTGATGTCCACGCTGGCAAACCCGTCAATGCGTCCAACTGGCAAGTTAACAGTTTTCATGGCTGCCTGTACAGCGTCAACTAAATGGTCACAATGCGAATCCTTACGGCAACCTAAACCCACAACAATGCGTCTGGCTTTAAGTATGGTGAAGGGCTTGCCGAAATGGTCAATCTTTAACGGTTCCCGCGTCACAACAGCACCAGCATCATAACAATCCACAATTTCAATTGCTTCCTCACCAGTGCCTGCCCGTTTTATTTCATAACCATTAATCACTTCAGTAGGAATCCTAACATCACCAACCAAAACCAGCACCACGCTGTCACCGTTAACGATGGCTGCGTTCACTGGAACAAGGCTTTCTGGGTTCTCAATTGCTAAATGCAAAATTTTTGCGAGCTCATCAACGCTCTGCTTCCCCAACGAATCCGACGCCGTAGTAATAACAGGCGTTGCACCTGTACCTTTAGCGATGATTCGAGTCAAATCGTTCGCTCCACCATAATGCCCCGAAAGCAGACTGATGACAAATTTTCCGGCTGCATCAACACCGATAACCGCGGGGTCAGTAAGTTTGCTTTCCAAATAGGGCGCTACTGCACGAATCGTTATGCCTGTTGCCATAACTGCAACAATAGCGTCCAGTTTACCATAGTTTTCTTTAATAAAATCTCCAAATTTCCCTTCAAGCTCAACGACGCCATTTTGGCTGTACTTTTTAGGAGCAAAAACAGAAGAGTTAAAACCCTCCACGTCGAGGGCTTTTTTGATGTTTAGGGCGGTTTCTACGCCACGTCGAGTTATTGCGACTACGGCTATGCCCTTAGGGTACATTGGCATTTTCGCCTTTGCGGAAGCCAGTGGTAAATGTGGGGTCATACAGCTTCGATAAATCATAAGCTTTTGGATTCATAACTTTTCCTACAAAAATCAAAGCCGTCTCAGTTATGCCCTGCGCTTTCACCTTTTCTGCAATGTCAGCGATGGTGCCTTGGACGATTTTTTGTTCGGGCCATGTGGCTTTGTACACTACGGAGACTGGGGTGTCTTTGGGGTAGCCGCCTTTTTCAAGGTCCACCATAACTTTGGCAATTTGCGGTGTACCCAGAAATATAACCATTGTAGATTGGTGCTGAGCCAGTTTAATGATGCTTTCTGCTTCAGGCACAGGTGTTCTGCCAGCGGGACGCGTTATGATGACGGTTTGAGAAATGTTCGGCAAAGTCAATTCACGGTTCAAAGCTGCTGCTGCGCCAAGAAGACAACTGATGCCTGGAATACGCCAGTAACCAACGCCTTCCTTATTAAGACCATCCATGAGTTCCTGAATTGCACCAAAAAAGCTTGGGTCACCATCATGAAGACGAACCACATTTTTGCCTGCTTTCACGCCTTCTACCATGACTTTTAGCATTTCTGGCAAACCCATCTTTGCACTGTCATAAAGCTTCGCGTCTGCCTTGGCGTATTTTAAGTATTCTGGGTTCAAAAGGGAGCCTGTGTAGACGATGATGTCTGCCTGTTCAAGGTAACGTTTACCTTTCACAGTGATTAGTTCGGGGTCGCCGGAACCTGCACCGATAATTACAACTTTATCCATTAAACTGCACCTTTACTGTTTTTTATTGTGAGGTTTTTCTTAACAATTGCTATGGTAAAGTAATCCTCGTTAATATCCCAGTTCAACGCATCGCAGAGTCTGCCCACGGTTACCTCCTCGTTTGGCATGCTGCAGCGGCGGATAAGTGCGATGGTAGAGTTTTCTTTAAAGCCTGAACGCACCAAAACTGGAATCAACTCTTTTAGGCGGTAAGCGCATTTTATGAAAATCAAATTATCCGAATGCTTGGCTGCTTGCTCAACCTGTTCTGCATCAAGGTCTGAGGGTATAACTGTGATGAGTTCTTCTTTTTCTGCTAAGGGAATCCTTGCGCTTGTTGCACATGCGTTAAAAGCGCTGACGCCTGGAATGATTTCAAGTTCAAGGGTTGGATGCCCATTTTGCAGGCTTTGGTACAGGTAGATAAATGTGCTGTAAAACATGGGGTCGCCCAAAGTTATGAAGACGACTGTTTTGTCGCCGTCTGCTTTTTCTGCAATGATGTTTGCGTTTTTGTCCCAAAGTGTTTGGTTGCTTATGTCGTCTTTGGTCATTGGGAAAATCAGTTCAAGCATTTCAGGCGGCACTTGACGTTCTGCTAAGATGGGTTTAATCATTGTTACTGCAAGGCTTGGCTTGTTAACGTTGGATTTTGGAATGCATATAATGTCTGCTGCTCGTAGTGCTTTTGCTGCTTTGAGCGTGATTAGGTCTGGGTCTCCGGGACCTACGCCGATTCCAATAAATTTGCCAGTCAATTCAATTTTCTCCAAAATTATTTGAAGCTGAAACAATTATAATGGGGTTTCTTGCTAACATCATAGTTCCACTTTTAATTTGCTTTCCTTTTGATACCAAAACTTGAGTAACCTCAATCTCTTTAAAGCCTAAAAATTTAAGTTCATCAACAGCCGTGGTGGCAGTTTCCAAAAGAATCGCATTAACAACAATTCTTCCACCCAGCTTAAGCTTACCCTGAACAACACGCAAAATCTCACGCAAGTTCATGGTTCCACCAACCAAAACAGCGTCTGCAACAGGAAAACCCACCAAACCTTCAGGCGCCTTCCCCTGCTTAACATCAACATTGTCTTGAACGCCAAACTTTTCAACGTTACTTTGAGTCAATTTTACTGCAACTGGGTCTTCATCAATCGAGTAAACCTTGCCCGAGACGCCAACTTGAAGAGCAGCTTCAACTGTTAAACCGCCTGTACCACAGCCCACATCAATAACTGTGTTACCCTCGTTTAAGCGCGCTTTAGAAATAGTTAAAACACGCACATCTTCCTTTGTTGGACCCGGCACATTGTCATCTGTAATGAAGTATTCATCAGGCACACCGGGCGTTTTGTAATTCCAAATTTTAGCCATCATGCATCCTCCAAGTTTGCTTTGATAACCATGACACATAAACCCACAAAATCGGCAACAGAAACGCCCCCTAAACTGCTCCTTGTAACCCTCTCATCACTTAACGTCAGGTTTTCACAAATGAAAACTGGCAATTTAGTGTCAAATCCTGATTTAATCAGGTAATTAGCGATTTCTTTAGGCGAAAAATCCCTTGCATCAGGCAAAAGCATAATGTCCCTGCCGGCTTTTAGGCAAGTAGCCATTTCAGCTTTTTTATTGGCGCTTACGT
Source organism: Bathyarchaeia archaeon (assembly GCA_050108115.1). Lineage (GTDB taxonomy): Archaea > Thermoproteota > Bathyarchaeia > Bathyarchaeales > Bathycorpusculaceae > Bathycorpusculum. The sequence continues at coordinate 129,364 of JBNIDP010000002.1, forward strand.
TGCCTTGGTGAAAAGTAAACAGGCCAGCTTCATCCCAACTAAGCCCCAAGCGAGCTGCGCAAGCTTGAACCGCGCTCACTCCAGGAACCACATTAATTTCGGTTGCCGTGATAAGATTTGTGTTTAAAACTGATTTTAGCAAGCCTGAAAAGCCTGGGTCACCAGTTGACAGAATTGTGACGTTTTTACCGTTTTTAGTTGCTTCAATAGCGTACTTGAGTAGGTCATTGAGGTTTTTTGCTGTTATTGCGTGGGTTTCGCCGTGTATGTCGGTGCTGAAAAGGTTTAAGCTGCGTTGTGCTCCAATCACGATTTCCGCTTGTGCAACGGTTTTGTGCGCAGCTAAGGTAACATAATCCGCTGAGCCGGGGCCAACGCCTACTATGTTAAGTTTAACCATGGCTTATTGTCCCTCGCGTTATTGTCCATTCCAAGAACTTTTCCGTCCATGGCAACAATTACTATGCTAATTCTTATTTTGTTCTCTACTCGATCGCTGACTCGTTGATGGACTCGAGCTGCGATTCTGTTATAAGTTTGTTCTAAAAAGCCTGTTTGCCTTAGGATTTCTGAGGCTTCATCAGACGTGTTAGCAGCTAAGAGGTCGTTGATTGTTTGGGTTGAGGCTCCAACAGCGCCTGCATAGGACGCGATAACCTCGTTGCGGGCATCACCAACTTTGTGGTGTGTATTGAAAATGTTTGCTGCTAACTTTACAATTTTACCTGAGTGACCTATGAATATGATTTCTTTAACATCTTTTTCAACAGCCTTATCAAGCATGTAACCGACGAAGTCGCCTGTTTGAACAATCGCATCTTCGGGAACGTTGAATTTTTCTTTGGCAATTTTTTCGCCGATGTTTCCTGGTACAAAAACGATTCGTTTGTAGCCGCGTGCGATTGCTACATCAATTTGCGGTACTAGTGAGCGTCGGCATGCTTCAAGAGATAACGGTTTCACGACGCCTGTTGTGCCAAGGATAGAGACGCCGCCTTTAACGCCCAGTTTGGCGTTGGTGGTTTTTTTGGCGATGTTTGCGCCTTCAGGAGCGCTGATGATTACTTCGGCGCCTTTGTCTTCTGGTAGGGCTTCTTTTACGGCTTCATTTATCATGCTTCGGGGTACAGGGTTAATTGCGCCTTCGCCGATTGGAACCTGCAAACCAGGTTTAGTGACTACGCCGACGCCAACACCGCTTTTAATGGTGATTTTTTTGTCGTCAGTGATTTTGACAGTGGCTATAATCTCCATTTTGTCGGTTGCATCTATGTCTTGTCCTGCATCTTTCACGGCTACTGCTTCAGCGGTGTCTACGGCGAGTTTCTTGCTGGATTTAACGGGGACTTCAAAACGTAAACCGATAGGTGTAGGGATAACTACTCGGTCTACTGGTTCTTTAAGGGCTGCTATTGTTGCCGCTTTAGCTGCTGCCGCTGCGGTTGCGCCCGTTGTTATGCCGTATTTGAGAAACCTCGCCATACTGTTCACCTTTAACCGTAAAGCTTGCCTTCAGCAAGAGTAAGCAACGCGTTAAACACTGCAACAGCGATTGTGCTGCCGCCTCTGCGTCCACGTGTTACAACATATGGGACAGGAAGCTTTTCGACGACTTCTTTTGATTCTGCTGCTCCAACAAAACCTACCGGAACAGCAACGATTAATGCAGGTTTAACTTTGCCTGCGTTGATTTGGTCTGCCAGTTCAAAGGCTGCTGTTGGAGCATTGCCTATGAGGACAACTGCGCCGTCTAAGCCGTCTTGTATGGCTAAACGCATGGCGGCTGCAGAGCGTGTTAAGCCTTCTTTTTTAGCAAGGTTCATGGCTCGCTCGTCGTTCATGTAAGTGTAAATTTTGCAGCCAAATTTTTTCAGGCGTGCTTCATTTATGCCTGCTTTAACCATTTTAACGTCAGTTACAATTTTTGCGCCTGCTTTGATGGCGTCTACGCCTGCTTTCACTGCTTCATCGCTGATTACTACAAGTTTGGCGAATTCTGGGTCTGCTGTTGTGTGTACAACGCGTTCGACAATGGGGATTTTGTCTTTGGGGAGTTTTGCTAAATCATCGCCGATTGCTTGACGTATAAGCATCATGCTTTTGTCGACTATTTTGCCTGATTCAACCACTGAGTAGGCGTCTAAGATTTCGCCGTCTTTTTTCACTTGTTGACCTATTGCTTTAAACGCTTTTTCTTCCAAGATGTCGGCGATGCGTTCATCACTGCCTATGGGTTCGCCGTAAACGAGTTCTATTCCTTTAGCACTTAGTTGGGGTTCTTTCTCTTTTACACCGATAAGTCCAGGAATGTCTTCGGTGGTGTGAACTCCAGGTGCAAGAAAAGCGGGAATTAACACGATTTTTGATACGCCATTTTCTGCCACCATGTCAACTGCTTCGTTGACGGTTGGTGTGTCACGTATCATAAAAGCTATTTCTACTGCTTTGAATTTGCCACGGCTACGTAGCATTACAGCTAGTTTTTCCAAGTTTTCTCGGTTGTGAGGCAGTTTGCTGCCGTGTCCGATTAGGATTAACCCGATATTATCTAAAGTTGTTGTCAAAACCATTTTTCCCCGCTTTATCAAACAGTTTTATTGCAATATCAATTACTTGTTTATCATCATTACTGGCTGCTTCCCGTAAATTTTCGATAATAGGTAGAAAGGTTTGTTTTAGAAGAATGCTTGTTAAGTCATCAATGACTTTGCGTTTTTTATCGTCAACTTCGCCCAGCATGTTGATGGCTTTAGTTACCTCGGTTTGCCTGATTTGTTCAGCGTTAGATAGTAATGCTGATATGATGAGTCTAACTGACAGTTTTTTCATGTCATCATCAAGGATGACCAGTTCATCGTCAATCATGTGGATTGCTGTATCAACGCATTTCTGGCGTTCTGCTAGGTTCTTGTCTGCTATAAGTTGTAAATCGTCAATGTTGTACAGTTTTACTTTGGAAATTTCTTTAACAGTTTTTTCAACATTGCGCGGATTAGAAATGTCAATAATAATTAAGTCATTTTTGCTTGTACGTTGACTCATGCGGCTTGAAACAATTTCTTGAGTTAACAAAATGTGTGGCGCTGAAGTTGCGCAGATTACTACGTCAGCGTCAACAAGAACTTCTTGGAATTCTTCAAATTTTACCGCTTTTCCAGCTAAATCTTCAGCTAACGTTACCGCACGGGCATAGGTGCGGTTAGCAAAAAAGATGGGACTCAAACAGCGTCTAGCCAATGCCTTGGCTACTAAGGTGCCAATTTCGCCAGCGCCCATTACAAGAATTCGTTTATCATCCAAATTTCCCAAAAGCGTCGCAGCTAATTCAACAGAAGCTGAACCAACAGAAACGGCGCCTTTGTTAATTCCAGTTACATCTCTGATTCGGCGTCCAACTGTCATAGCACGGTTAAACAGGTGTTTTAAAATTGGCCCCGAAGTTTTAGCTTTCTCAGCTTCTAAGTAAGCATCCCAAACTTGATTTAGAATTTGCTCTTCACCGATAACCATCGATTCAAGCCCGGCGGTTATTTTCATCAAGTGTTTGTGTGCTTCATGGTCAAGCGCTGTTTCTATGGCTTCAAAAGCTTCTTCGTACTGAGGTAGCGAACGTTCAGCCAAATACTCTTTTACGGTATTGAGCGTTTTTTCGCCCTCTTCACTTACAATATACAATTCAATACGGTTACACGTTTGAAGAATCAAGCATTCCTCAACATTTTCTATAGACCGCAACTCAGTTAACGCTTGAGCTTTATCTTTGAAAACTAAAGCTTCCATCAATGGAACGCGGGCTGTCTTGTGTGTAATGCGTACATTGATAACGTGGTCGGTCTTCGCTGAGGAGTGCATGGTTGGATAAACCATGCGGCTTTAAATATAAGCTTTCCGTAAATTAACGCTGGGGGACTTTTGGATGCCAATTCACCACAAAATAGGTTTAGCTTATCTTCCCGGCGCATTGCCCTGCTTTGAAGACTTCGGAAACCTTCCAACCGACCTTGTTAGACCTGACGGGTTAGTTGATGGAAAACCAGCCAGTGACGTTTTAGATATGCTTATCATTCCTGGTGGCAGCCTGATTGAATCTCAAAGTGTTACCCCTGCGGTTTCTCGAGAAGTATTTAAAATGGCAGAGGCGGGAAAATATGTTCTCGGCATCTGTTCAGGTCTTCAGGTGCTTGCAAAACAGACTGACGTTGGGCGTCTATCTACAATTCCGATTATTCGTGAAGGTTTAGGTTTAATTGATGCTGAATTTATGCCGTTAATCTGCACTGACCAAGTGAAAGCTCAGATTGTTGACCAAAGCTTCCTTAGTGATGCTGTAGGCTTGGAAGTTTCAGGTTTTCATTGTCACACTTACGGTAAACCTGTCTTGCACGATAGCGCTAAACCCATACTTGTCTCCCATATTGAGCATGCAAATTACCGAAAAGCACCCCAAGAATTGATTTCAGGCATCGCCAACAAGGAAGGCAACGTAGTTGGCGTATTTGTCCACGCTTTACTTGACCAAAACCCCCTAATTATTGACGGCATCACGAAATCACTTGACATAAGCTCTGTTGAATTGCAGGAAATCCGAAAAGTCAACGCCAAACTGGTTTCAGTAATTAAAGGCGAAATAGGCATCAACACAAACGTTCATCCCTTAAAGGTGGCTAAAAAGACGCCTGTGATGGTGCTAGTCACAGCTTTGGGCAGTGGTTCAGGTAAGACTTTTCTTGTAACAGGCATGGCTGGTGCTCTAAAAAAGAAAGGTTACAATGTAGGTTTAATCAAGCTTGGCGCTGACATTCGTGATTCTGTGCCTGCGCTTTACTTGGTTAAGGAACCGATTAAGAGTTATTCTTCAATTAAAATCAGCGAAAGCGGCTGGACTCCAATTCAGGAATCCATTGAGCAAGCCTGTAAGACTCATGATTTCCTCTTTGTTGAAGGAGCAATGAGCGCCTTCACTGGGTTGCTAAACAGTAAAGTTTCGCGTCCAGCTTCAACTTTAGAAGTTGCCGCTTCCCTTAATGCGCCTGTGCTTGTGGTTGTTACCTGTGATAAAGAAGGCATTGAAGGCGGCTTAGTTAACGTTTTAAACTACATTAATGTGCTAAAAATCTTAGGCGTAAAACCTGCAGGTGTTATTCTTAACAAGATGAGCACAAGCTACCTTACTGACGATGATAGGCAAACTATTCAGCAGGCACTTGAAAACGTCGGCGTCCAACTTGTCGGAGTAGTGCCCAGCATGAAACTTGAAAAACGCGGTATGATACCTGAAATCGAAATCTGCTACGAAGACTTCGGTAACCAAGCAATCGACGCAGCAGAACGCTACATCAACCTTGAACAACTTGTTGAACTGGCAAAACCTCCTGAACAAAACAATGTTGACTACAAAGCGTTTATTGAAAAATTCAAAAAACTCTTAACCAATTATCCATGTAAACTTTCTTGAGGCTAAAACTATTGCTTATTGATTTTAGGCTTGACGGAAAAACCATAGTAATCATCGGCGGGGGACGTGAAGGCTGCAGAAAAATCTTAAATTTAGTTGACAGCAACGCTCAAATTACCGTTGTCAGTAGCGATTTTTCTGACGGCATAAAATCTTTTGCAGAGCAAGGCAAAATACGTTTGCATCGTGCCCAAATCAAGGAGCCTCAAGATTTTGTTTCCTTATTAGACCCAAAACCCGACCTGTTACTGGCTGTAACTAATGATACAGCTTTAAATGCTCAACTACTTAAAGCAGGCAAAGCCGTCGGATGCTTAGTTTATTCTGTGGATGCTCCAGAATTGAGCGATTTTACTTTTCCAGCTGTTGCCCGCATAGGCGATGTTAAAATTGCAGTTTCCACGGGCGGTAAAAGTCCTGCAATGGCACGTGAGTTAAGGCAAAGAATCGTAAAATATGTCACGCCCGAGGATTTGTTGGCTATTGATTTGCAGTCTTACCTTCGTAAACTGCTAAAAATCAGTGTGGACGACCACCATGTGCGTAGCCAAATTTTGAACGAGATGCTTAATAACGTTGACATTAAACAAGCATTAAGAGACGGTAACCTAGATGCGGCTAAAGAGTTAGCCCTCAAATTATTGAAAAATAAAGGGATTATAAAGACATGAGTTTTCCAACTGTACGAATGAGAAGACTCCGCAGAACAGAAGCACTGCGGTCAATGTTAAACCAAGTTCAAATTCAACCAAGCAACCTGATTTACCCAATCTTTGTTGACGAAACCATCACTAAACCTGCACCTATCACTGCAATGCCGGGTTACTACCGTTACCCACTTGACCAAGTGGTTGAAGAAGGCAAAGCTGCACTTGACCAAGGCGTAAAAAGTGTACTTCTATTTGGTATCCCAGCAAAAAAAGACGAAGTAGGCTCAGGCGCTTACGCAAAAAACGGGATAGTACAGAAAGCAGCCGCCAAACTCAAAGCCCAATTTGAAGATAGTCTCGTCATAATCGGTGACGTTTGCCTGTGCGAGTACACAAGTCATGGTCACTGCGGCATTATAGAAGACGGTGAAGTCCAAAACGATGAAACCCTTGATTTGCTAGGCAAAACCGCTGTCAGCCAAGCTGAAGCAGGGGTTGACATTGTTGCACCTTCTGCAATGATGGATGGACAAGTTTTTGCTATTCGTGAAGCCCTTGACTATGCAGGGTTTGACCAGATTCCAATTTTAGCTTACGCAGCAAAATATGCGTCCGCATTTTACGGGCCATTCCGTGAAGCAGCGGAATCGACACCAAAGTTTGGAAACCGCAGAAGCTACCAGATGAGTCAAGGCAACATCCAAGAAGCCCTTCGAGAAATTGAACTTGACATTAACGAGGGTGCTGACATGATAATGGTTAAACCGGCTCTTGCGTACTTGGACATTATTGGTCTTGCCAAAGCTAATTTTGACGTTCCCGTAGTTGCCTACAATGTAAGCGGCGAATACTCAATGGTTAAAGCAGCTGCAATGAACGGTTGGATAGACGAAAAAGCAGTTACACGCGAAATCCTAACAGGCATCAAACGAGCAGGCGCAGACCTAATCATAACTTATCACGCTAAAGACGTAAAATCATGGTTGAATCAGCCTTGAATGAAACAAAATCTCAACAGCTCTTCCAAAGAGCAAAACAAGTTCTTCCCGGAGGCGTAAACAGCCCCGTCCGAGCATTTGACCCCTACCCGTTCTTTGTTGAACGCGCAGTAGGCTCCAAACTCTATGATGTTGACGGCAAAACCTACATTGACTACTGTAACGCTTACGGGGCGATGCTTTTTGGTCACGCTTACCCTGAAGTTATGGAAGCTGTAAAAGCTCAACTTGCAAAAGGCACATTGTATGGTGCCCCAACCGAACGGGAAGTCGAATTTGCCGAACTCATCCAAAAAGCGTCTCCATGTATGGAAATGATGCGGCTTGTTAACAGCGGCACAGAAGCCACAATGCACGCTATCCGTGCAGCAAGAGGCTACACTGGACGCAAAAAAATCATCAAATTCGAAGGCTGCTTCCACGGTTCACACGACCATGTCCTTGTCAAGGCAGGTTCAGGAGCCGCAACCTTTGGCACTCCAAACTCGCTGGGCATTCCTGAAGAGACAACACAAAACACGATTGTCTTGCCTTATAATGATGTTGCAGCGGTAGAGGAAGTGTTTAGGCGTGAAGGCAACGACATAGCTGCAGTAATAGTTGAGCCAGTTCTGGCAAATGTCGGTTTGATTCTGCCTAAAACTGATTACCTGCTTAACCTGCGCAAACTAACAAGCCAATACGGCGTTGTTTTGATTTTTGACGAAATCATAACAGGTTTCCGTCTGGCGTTGGGTGGGGCTCAAGAATACTTTAACGTCAAACCCGACATGGCAACCCTTGGCAAAGTTCTTGGAGGCGGCTTCCCAGTGGCAGCGTTTGGCGGCAAAAAAGAAATCATGGAAACCATTTCACCCGTCGGCAAAGTCTATCAGGCAGGAACTTTCAGCGGCAACCCTGTCTCATCAACAGCAGGTTTCACAGTGCTAAGTATTTTGAGCCAGAAAAAGTTTGACATTTACCCACGGCTTGAAAAGAACGCTAAAGAACTCAGCAAAGCACTATTTGATTTATCCAAAAATTACAAGTTACCCGTCCAAATCTACAACATCGCATCCCTGTACCAAATATTCTTCACAAGCCAATCCGTTAATGACTATGCCTGTGCAAAGTCTTCAAACATAAAAATGTTCAACGCCTACTTCCACGAACTGCTAAAACAAGGCGTATTCATTCCGCCATCACAGTTCGAAACCTGCTTTGTCTCAAATGCACATTCACCTGAAGACTTAACCTGCACCATAAACGCTTTCGATAAGGCATTGGCGGCAGCCTCAAAGGAGCAATAACCCGGTATGATTTACACTGTAGGAACAAGAGGCAGCAAACTTGCCTTAGCTCAAACAAACCGTACACTTGACCAAATCCGACAAAAACATCCCGAAGTTGACTTTAAACTAAAAATAATCAAAACTGAAGGAGACAAAGAGCACGGAAAGCCACTTTTCAGCATTGATGCGAAGGGCATTTTTGAACGCGAAATTGACCAAGAAGTTGTAGCTGGCGACATAGATTTTGCTGTTCACAGCCTAAAAGATGTGCCCATTGTTGAGCAGCAAACAGGCACCGTTCTCGCTGCAGTTCCAAAACGAGATTCACCCTGTGACGTGTTTATTTCTAAAGGCGTTAAGCTTGAGGATTTGCCTGCTGGCTCAGTTGTTGGCACAGGCAGCCTCAGACGCTTAGCCGAAATCAAATACATCCGTTCCGACTTGGACGTTGAACCCATTCGCGGTAATGTTGATACACGAATCGGAAAAGTGCAAAAAGGCGAACTTGCAGGTGTTGTAATCGCGGAGGCGGGGCTTGAACGAATGAATATAACAAGTGAAATGACTCAACGCTTATCATTAGACCAGTTTCCATCAGCCGCAGGTCAAGGCACAATCGCAATCGTCGCCAAAGAAGGCAACAACAGTCTCATTGAGGTTTTGAAGTCAGTCGAGGATAAAGCTACACGAGCCGAAATCACTGCTGAGCGTAGCTTGGTCTTAAAGCTTGCAGGCGGCTGCCGTGTACCAATCGGTGCGGTTGGTCAAGCAACCGTCGATAGATTGACGATTTATGGCGCAATTTATGCCCTAAATGAAAGAAAGAAAATCAGTGCATCCGCAACAGGTACGCTTACCCAAGCCGAAGAGTTAGGCAGCAAGGTAGGCGAATCCCTAATAGCGCAGGGTGCAGAAGAACTCGAAAAGGAATGGCGTGAAAAGTATGGTGCATGGTAAAGTTTACCTCGTAGGCGCAGGTCCAGGCGACCCTAAACTGTTAACCGTAAAAGCAGTTGAAACCATTAAAGTAGCAGACGTACTCATCTACGACCGATTAGGCGTCAACGAAGAAGTTCTCAACATGGCTCCAGCCAAGGCTGAAAAGATTTTTGTCGGCAAACGCACTGGGCTTCATGAAGTGCCACAAGACCAAATCACCAACTTAATCGTTCAAAAAGCCAAAGAAGGCGGCACAATTGTCCGTCTAAAGGGCGGTGACCCCTTCATTTTCGGCAGAGGCGGAGAAGAAGCCGAAGCCTTAGTCGCAGAAGGCATACAATTCGAAATTATCCCCGGCATCAGCAGCAGTGTTTCAGCGCCAATGTACGCCGGCATCCCCCTGACTCACCGTGACTACGCGGCATCTGTTGCCATAATCACTGGACACCGTGCAGGAGACGCAGAAAAACCTGTTGACTGGGTAAAAATCGCCAACGCCGTTGACACCATGGTTATCCTTATGGGTGTAGAATCCCTCGAAGGCATCGTGGAAAAACTGCTTAAAGGCGGAATCAGCCCTAACAAGCCTGTTGCAATGGTTGAGTCTGGAACCCTTCCACAACAACGCACCGTAATTGCCACGTTAGGCACAATCATCGCCAAATCCAAAGAAAACGACATCAAGCCGCCATCGGTCATCTTGATTGGTGAAGTAGCACAATTAGGCAGGAAACTAGCATGGTTCAAACAGCCAATTCCTTAAAAGGCAAAACAGTTGCCTTAACTCGACCTGCTGGTCAAGCAGAAGAAGCAGGCAAATTAATCGCTGAAAAAGGCGGCATTCCATACTATATCCCAGCCATAGAAATTAAGCCGCTAAGCAATCCTGAACCAGTGAAACGCTTCATCACTGAACTGCAAGCCGGCATGGTAGATTACGTAATTTTGATGAGCACCAACGGCGTAAAACATCTTTTTGCGGTTGCTGAAAGCATATGTCAAGCTGACGCTCTTAGGTGTGGTCTTGCCCGCTCTTTTGTTATCGGTGTTGGTCCAAGAACGGCGCAAGAGCTTGAAGCTAACGGTGTACATGTTAATTTAGTGCCTGAAAAGTACAGTTCGGAAGGTCTGCTTGAAGTCTTAAAACCTAACGATGTCGCCGGTAAAGTCATTAGAATTCCTAGAACAACAAGTGCAACCCAAACATTAAACGACCAATTGACCGCTATGGGTGCTGACGTGCAGGAAATTCATGTTTACGAATCCGGCTTGCCCGTTGATGAGGGTTTGAAAGCCAAGTTTTTTGAGGACCTAACCGGTGGAAAAATTGATGCAATTCTTTTTGGCAGTGGGCTTAGCGCAAAAAACATCTTTAAAATGCTCACAGAAAAAGCGTCAATGGAGCAGTTGCGTAAGTTGTTAGCGGAAAAGGTGACGATTGTTGCGATTGGTCCTACAACTGCGCAGGCTTTAGAAGAATTGGCTGTTAAGGTTGATGTGGTGCCGAAGGATTACCTGTTTGAAGAAGCCTTGTCAGCTCTTGCTCAGTTCTGGCAAAAAAATTAGCCTTTTTTATTCATTTATGTCTATGTCAACATAACGCAGAAGCGGTATGGATAGAATCGCTATAATTCCTGAAACGATAAAGCCTACCTCGAAGCCGAATCCTCCAATTAATATGCCGCCAATCAGTGCGCCTCCGACGTTGCCCATTGAAACAACTGATAGTAGTTCGCCTTGTGTGGTTCCTTTTCGACCCGGCGGAGACTGGGAAATGGCAAAACACATAATCGGGTACCACAGCAATGCATAGCAAATTAGAAACGCAATTTCAAGAATTAAAGGCAAAATGAAAACGGCGCCGAACTGGTTTGCAGTAAAAAAGGTCAAAGCAGCCCAAACCATGATAAGTAGTCCTCTGACGCCCATCATTGTTGCAATCAGTTTTTTGGGGCTCATTTTAGCTCGTGGAACCAGCCGATTAAAGGAGTACACGGTGGCAATGTTTTCGGCTACATTTATGCCAATAATCATGCTTGATGACAATCCAATCGCAGTCATCAGGGGTACTTCGCCTACACCGTAAGAGTAAACGCCGACCCAGTGGATTAAACTAACAATAAACAGTATGGTGATGGGTTTGGGTTTTCGAAAGCTTAATACTCTTTTGAATTTTTTTATGTCAAAATAGTCCGTTATGGAGTAGGCTTCTCGTTCAAGCGGTAGCAGCGGTTCTTTAGCTGTTTTCCAAAGCACCACCGCTGAAATAAGGCATAAACCAGCGGAAAGGTATAGTATCCAGCTTAACGGAATAACAAGAGCAAGCAGCGTGTTTGCCACAAGTCCAACGATGACGCCTACGTTTAAATAAGAATTAAATTTGACGACTTCTTGTCGCCAGTTTTTTCCTTCTCGGTATTCTACTGCATACATTGAGGCTATGGGTTGAATTCCGCCAGTGAAAGCGGCAAGAGCAGTGTACAAAATTGTTAATGTTAGAACAGAGTCTGAGAGTCCCAGAAGTATAAACATTGGGCTGGAAAGCAGGAAAAGTAGTAGCATGAATTTTTTTCGTAAACCAAAAAAATCTGAGATTCTGCCCCAGAAAAGCGAAAAAACAATTGTTGCTGCCGAATTTAACGCAATTAACAACCCGATTTCAAACAAGCCTGCCCCAGCGGCGAGGGCTATTAGTACAATTACAACTTTTATGGAGCCAATTGCCATGTTGATTGGTATTAAAGAAAAGTACCATGCAGAATCATCGAAAACTGGGCGTTTTAATATTCTCAAAAGGTATCGCGCACCGATGCGTTTTCGGCTCTACCTAAAATATTGTAGAACCTAATTATTTATTTTTTAATGTGTCTTTTTCTGTTGTAGTCTGCTTGTAGCCACTATGGTTAAAAAACTGGCTAAATACTCAGGATAATGCATAACTGATTTATGTTTTGATTTTTTAGGAGGTGGACGTTATCGCAGAAGACAAATCTGGCAAAATGAAATTCACTTTTGAAATGGATATAAACCCGCCAATGATGCAGCTAATCAAAGAAGACGTTGACATAATGACGGATTTGATGGCTCAAGGCATGACAGCTGCAAGAAAACAAATGCGGCAACAAAGAAACAATCCGCAAGGCCCAATGGCTTGGGGACACGGTAGCCACAGCGGAATGAACCACATACATCACGGCATGAACATGTAAACAAAGGCGGGTTAAAGGTAGCTTGAGTCAAACGGTGGCTCAACAGCTACTTGACTAAACAGTTTCTCAGCAGATTCTTCTTGTTCTTTTGTTCCCCAAACACCAATGTAAACTGCGCCTTCAGCGCCACATGTTCCGCCGGCAGCTATCAATTCCGCGCTGGCTCCTGTTAACTCTTTAATGGCGTCAAGTTCTGTGAAAACCTGACCCGGAATCGGCAACAAACGATAACCTCCCGCGTTTGGTGCATTAACTTTTTCTGATAACTCGTGCAGGTCGCAGTTGACACGTTTTTCAAGACCAACAGCAACAAATAATTTCACTCTTCTACCCACAACCACGGGCAGAGAAACACCGATAGTTCCAGCTTTCGGGTGACCAATCAAAATCGCTGCCTGCTTGCGTTCTAAGTCAAGCGCGTTTGCGCCTTTAATGATTACGTCACCTTCTTTTAAGCTGTCAACAACCTCATTGATTGTTTTCCCCTTTTGCCACTGACCCTTGGTAATGACTACATCGCCCGGAAAATTGCTCTCGTCAACTAAACGTCCCTCAGCCGAAAGCCGCATTGCAGGCGGTAGAGTTAAGCCACGGAAGAAATGCTTTCTCGAGAATTCGTTAATGTCTAAGTTTTTGAGTATTTCTTCTGCTACGTAACCGTTTGTAGTTCCAGCAATAATAACTAGTGTACTGTTTTTTGCGGCATTCACAACAGTTGGGTTTTGGGCTAAAGCTTTGCCGATTAAACGTTTGCCTGATGATGATGTAATTATGAATTGTTTCATAGTTGCTGCCTCAAACTATTTAGTGATGGCTTTTAGCTTGTTTTCTTTGTATAACAAGTAAAACCGTAACGGAAGCTATGAGTATTGCTACTGCAGTGATGCTTATTGTTTGGAATTCTGGAGTAATTTCTGTAGGCGAGTTGGACTGTGAGCTATTTTCAGGCTGCTGTGAGGCTGTTTGGGTGGGTGATGGGTTTGGTTGTGCCACGTTTTGGTCAGGTTTGGCGTTGGGGTTAGTTTCGGTCAAAAATGGAACAAAAGTTACTGTGCCTAAGTTGAAGTCGTTTTTTGAATCATAAATTGATTGACCTATGGTTGATTCGCTTGTTGTTCCCCAATAATTGTTTGTTGCGTCTACATTGTTTTCTGTGCTTGATTCTAATACTATGTTTTTGGTGTTGGATTGGATGTTATTATTGTTGATGGTGACTATGGTTTGCGGGTAGAGAACTATGCCTATGCCGTTGTTACTGATAGTATTGTCTATTATTGTGGCGGTGTTACTTGTGACTGTAATTCCTACGATGCTATTGGTTATTAGGTTTCTCTGGATTTCTGCATTGCCCTGAACGTTAATTCCTGTTCCGTCACTGCTAACAAATGTTCCATTAATTATTACTGATCCTCCATTGGTGTAGTTGCTTTTTACAACGTTGTCTGTGATTTTGCCGCTTCCTTGACAAATTGTTATTCCCTGAGCAGTATTCTTTACGATATTACATGAAGATGAACTTACAGAGATGATGCCACTGATGGTGTTACTCCAGACTTCATTACTACTGATATTAAGTGAACCTGTAACTTTGTTGTCGCTTACTGTAAGAATTGACCCAGAGATGTCTCCAGTAATAACATTATTTGAAACATCTATACAAGCTCCACTAATGGCTAGACTTGACCGACTTACGATAACGTTGTTAGCGATTGTGGCTTTTGCTCCTGCGGTGTCGATAGTGGGGACAGTTGTTGTGTAAACATCAAACATTTGTGCAGATTTGTATGTTCCTCCTCCAGTCAGGGTGTTGCCGGAAATGTAAGTTGATTCACCAGATATGCCTTTTATTGCAGGCGTGTTTTCTAAATAACTTGCGTAGCCTCCAAAAACTCTAAACTCGCTTGAATAATTGCCGCTTACAATGATATTGTTTGTTATTTGCTGGGTTGCACTGACTGTTCCACCCATTATATTGTTGTTTGAGACAATGGTCCCTTGTACTGTGCAATAACTAGCGGATATTGCGTTATCCGTTATTACTCCTCCATTTACATGTCCCCCAATCGTGTTATTGGTGATAGTAGATTTGTCTCCGGTGCAAACTACTGAAGATGCTACAGTGTTGCCTGTAACCGTAGCTGAGTCCCCCGTAGATATGCTTCCTTGAATTTTATTATTTAAAAAAGTGCAATCTGTTCCTGAAGTGATACTGCCGTTAATTTGGTTGTTACTGAAAGTTGCCGAGTTTCCAGCAGTAATGCTTGAAGATAAAACGTTGTTTGTGATTATCGAAGCGTCGCCTACTGCAACGCTGTTGGATATTTGGTTATGGTCTAGCTTTAAGTGGTTGCTGGCAGAAACACCAGTTGAGACTAAATTGGCGTATTGTACTGTGCAGCCAGTTCCGGTTTGGCTGTTCCAGCCTGCACTGACTTCTGTAAAACGAAGGATGCCGTTGTTGAACTTAATCATGCTGTTGGCTGAGCCTATAGCAGTTAAGGTGCCGTTGACCTGAATATAATACCCGTTTAGGTTTACTGTGACACCTGGTTGAACGGTCAATTTTACGCCTGTGTTTACTGCTGTAGGTCCTGTTAAAGTGTATGGACTGCCCGCGAGGGTCCAAATGCTATCTGAGTTAATAATTCCAATAATTGAGGTTCCTGAACCCTGTGCTGTCCCTAATGGAACAACGGTGAATAAGGATAATCCTATGGTTAAAATCATCAGTAAAAATAATGATGTAAAAACTGATTTGTTTTTCAACTATTAATCCTCATTTTTAGGTGAGTTACCGCTTGGACTTAAAGTTTTCATAAAATCCGCTAAGAATAGTAAATAATTGTTTTGAGCAGCAGGCGCTTTAAGACTGGTAATTTGTTTTCATCTTCTTTTTGAAACGTTAGTCAAAGTTTCTTGACGAGAACCAATAAATACGCTGTTTTGCCGAAGTTATCTTGAAGTCTAATGGGAGTTCAATACAATAATTCTTCAGGTTTCAAGAATCCGCTTGCAACAATTTTTTTGGTAGCGTTGCTTCTGTTTGTATTTGTAGGCACTTTAGATTCTGTCGATGCTGTTCTGAGTGAAGGCGTCATTAGGATAACTCCGGACGGCACAGTTGAAGGAACCGACAAAATAAGTCAAAACGGTAACATTTACACCCTCACAGGTGACATAACAGGTGGCGTTGAAGATGGAGCAGTTTTTATCACAATTGAGCGTGATGGGGTAATTTTTGATGGTGCAGGAAAAACAATTCAGGGAACAAACGGCGGCACAGCAATCGGATTGTATGGGAGAAGCGACGTTACAATTAAGAACCTCAAAATCGTCAATTTTGGAACTGGCATTGAACTGTACACTTATGGTCTTGATTCTAACTCGACTGCTTTAAACAACCAAATAATCGATAACTATTTTGAAACTAAATATTGGACCATTGACCTCCGCGGAGTTAAAGGGGTTGTTTCAGGAAACACGTTTGTCTCAAAAAACAGTATTTATGGGGTAAACTTTTGGGCTAACGAAACCAGCTTCACTAATAACATGTTCACAAACGGCGGGCTCACTTTCAACACGCCTGGAATTTTAAACGTGTTCTCTGACAACACAATTAATGGCAAGCCTTTGGTGGTCCTTGAGGGCCAATCAAACCAGATTATAGACGGCGCCAATCAAGTAGTTCTCATTAACTGCAAGAATATGATTATTCAAAACATTGTTGATGTAGGTTTAAGGCAGTCTATCATGCTTTTTGGAACAACCGATACAAAGGTTACCAACTGCACAACCAGAAACGTACTGCTGACAGATTCCCACAGCAACACTCTAATCGGCAACGAACTCTCAGAAACAGCTTTCATGGGCGGTTATGGCACTGCGGCAGTGGAACTCTTGAATTCGCATAACAATACCATAACACAGAACTCGCTGAGGGGAACAGGTTGTTACGGTATTATTCTTACAGGTTCAGGATACAATAAAATAGAAAAAAACAGCATCGTTTCAACTAGCCCTGACCGTGCAGGCGTACAAATGGAATCTACAGGCTGTGAATACAATTACATTTACGAAAACAACATAACCGCTGAAGCCTACGGAATTTATCTGCAGACAGGTGCCGAACACAACGTTTTCTTCAAAAATACAGTTTATGATTGCAAAGACAGCCTCATGATGAGTGGTTCAATGTTTAACGATTTTTTGGGGAACACTTTTTCTGGGGCAAGCAGATACGCTGTTTATCTTGGTGGTTCAGATGGTAACAATTTTGTTTGGAACAGTTTCGACGACAACACAGGCGTGTTTGAGGCGCATGAGATGTATTGGATGAGTTTCATAAACGGTAGCTATTACGCTGAATACACCACGTGGGATGATGGCAAAGAAGGCAACTATTGGAGCGACTACACAGGTCAAGATAGCAACGGCGACGGCATAGGCGACACACCCTATCATGTTTACGAAAACTTTACTGACAGTTATCCTCTAACAGAACCCTATGACACCAGCAAAATTTACGTAGACTTTAAAGAATGGGTTAATCAAGCATCGATAGACCTTCAACTGCCAACTGAAACGCCGCAAAGCATCAGTCTGCCTGAAAACAACGAGTCATCTGATTCTTTTCCATTGGTGCCTGCGGTTGTCAGTGTGGGCGCAGCATGTGTTCTTGTCAGTGCAGTTATTTTGTGGCATGTGAAGAAGCCTAAAACAGGGTTAACTTGAAGTTTAATTAAAAAATTAAAAAGATAAGATGAAAGAAGTTAAAGATGCAAAAGCTTGCGCTTAGTATCTTCGTGGTGGTCTTCTTTTTGCGTAGCACTCGCGGCAGTAAACTGGCCTGCTACCGTCTGGCTTGAAAGGAACATCACATTCTTTTCCGCAGTCTGCGCAGGTTGCCTTGTGCATTTCTCTGTTACCGTATGACATTTCGCTATTTCAACTCCTACTATGTTCGATTGTGTAAGACTTTGATTCTTGCACGGAATACAACATGTAGTAACGCCTCTTATAAACTGATGCCCTAATGTTGTGACTATATTCTAAGGGAAAACTCTAGAATTGAAACAATTAAGTAATCGAAGAAACATGGCAAGCGAGGAAGCCTTTGAAGTTTTTAATGTGCTCTATGGGGTTATTTTCGGTGTTTTTTGTTTTAACCTTAAATATTAGTCCTTGCAGATTCCATTACAGGAGCTTTTGACCCACTTAAGCCCGAAAATGCATTTTGGGTGAATTCAGGGAAGAAGCGTGCTTTTTTAACAGTCACCCATATATAGGGAGACCGTCCAATATACTATAATCGTTTGGATTCTTGAGAAAAGGAACGGAATTAAACTTGTTCGCATTTTCTCTGTTTCTAAAAAAATTAAATAAATGGAGGGGGAAATTTGAGACAAAAGAAATCCACTTTAGGCGAACACCTTGCTCTTGTATCAGTTAAATACAATGTCTACCCGGCTGAAGTAGTTCAAGCACTAAATGATGCCAAAGAAGCCGGTAAATCCAAATGCGGCGAACTCTCTGTAGAGTACCGCGGAAAAGCAAAAGACGAAATTATCTTTTTAATCAAAAAAGATGACAGTGTTGTTGCCCAATTCAAAGTTGACGAAGAATTCTTATCCAGAAGCAACGATGCCTCTTTTGAAAACTACATGACAACCGACAAGATACGAAAAAAAATCGCTAAACAAAACACTGACACCGTTTTCAGCACTGTATCTGAATTACGTTCAGGAATGAAACACATTAACCTCAAAGCAAAAGTCCAAGAAATACCCAAACCTGCACAAGTACACACACAATTCGGCAACACAGCGATGGTTGTAAACGCATTGATCGGCGACGAAACAGGCACTATTAAACTGTGCCTTTGGGAAGGACAAATTAATACTGTAGCTTTAGGCGACAGCATTGAAATCAAGAATGCACAGGTTTGCCTTTTTAGAGGCGAAAAACAGTTGAGGCTTGGCAAAAACGGTGCATTAACCGTTCTAAACTCAACTGAAACAGCACCAACAATTGTAGCAAAATAAGGTTTATCGGTTTTTAGGCGGTAACGGGTTTTTCCGTGCGGCCTTTCCAGCCTTCTCTACGGCGTGACCATGCCTGTTTTGCGTTACTATTGTTTTGGCTATGATTTTTTGCTTGTCTTGAACGGTGTTTAGCTAAGCATTCTTTGCAGTAAACAGGCTTTCCCGATGTCGGCTTAAAAGGTACAGTAGTGACTTTTCCACAATCAGAACAAACAATTTCCGTCATAACCCGTTCAGGCATAATAAAAACCCATAAATTTTTTCAAGATAAAAATTTAGCTTACAATTTCTAGAGTTCCCGATTGACTTAAACGTTTGCATACAATTGTTTGATGATAACGTGAAAACGCATGAAACCCACAATTGTCAAATCCAGCAGCCTAAATGAGTACTTAACGCCTGAACGCTGCTATATCGCTGAAAATTATGGCTCCAACGACGGCAAAGTTTCAATCGCCATAGCCCGAGTGAATCCAGGTGTAACTACGGTTGCTCATCATCTTGAAGGCATAAAAGAAATCTACATTATCACAGAAGGCAAAGGCGTTATGGAAGTCAAAGGCATGGAACCAGCTGAAGTTGCGGTTGGTGACGTTGTTGTTATTCCTGATGGGGTTTCTCAAAAGATAAAAAATGTTGGCGACTGCGACTTGGTTTTCTATTGTGTTTGCACGCCACGGTTTGTTCAAGAACGCTACTTCAGTGATGAACCAGAAAGCACATAGCTATTACACCTCTTATTTTTTGCTGAGTTAAAGATGAGCTACTAAACTTTTTTGAAGCAATCAAGCAAAAAACCATAAAATAAAACTTCAAACTGTAACTTGTGGAACTATTTAGTTCACAAGTAATCTTTTTATAATCATCTTTTTTCCATAACTAAAATTCTAGATGACACTTATGGTACAATACAAATGGGTAGCTCTTTCAAACACAACTCTTGGAACTTTAATGGCTTCCATAGACTTAAACATCGTTTTAATTGCTTTGCCTGCTATATTTAGAGGCATAAACATTGACCCATTCTCATCTTTTCAATACCTACTTTGGATGATGTTTGGCTACAGCATCGTAACCGCCACACTGCTGGTAACCTTCGGGCGACTGTCCGACATTTTTGGGCGCGTCCGACTTTACAATTTAGGCTTTGCCATATTCACAGTTGGTTCTATACTGCTTTTTGTAACCCCGAACACTGGTGACCTTGGCGCAATAGAGTTAATCGTTTTCCGAATCATTCAAGGCATCGGCGCTGCATTTCTGTTTTCCAACAGTGCAGCCATTCTTACAGATGCTTTCCCTGAAAACGAACGTGGAAAAGCCTTAGGCATAAACCAGCTTTCCTTTTTGGTTGGTTCTCTGGTAGGTTTGGTTTTAGGCGGTATTCTTGCAGTTTATGACTGGCGACTGGTTTTTCTTGTCAGTGTACCTGTAGGCATTGTAGGAACCATCTGGTCATACTTGAAACTAAAAGAACAACACGTTGCAAAAAGTAACCAAAGCATTGACCTTTGGGGTAACGTCACTTTCGGTGCAGGTTTAATCCTTCTATTGTTAGGCATAACCTACGGCTTAACTCCGTACGGTGACTCACCAATGGGCTGGACCAACCCCTGGGTTATATTTTCACTCGTCGCCGGCGCAGCTTTACTAATAGCATTTCCCTTCATAGAAAAACACGTAAAAGACCCCATGTTCCGCCTAGACTTATTCAAAATACGTAGCTTCAGCGCAGGCAACCTTGCCACTTTCCTAAGCTCCATGTCAAGAGGCGGCGTCATGATAATGCTTATTGTTCTTTTACAAGGCATTTGGCTGCCGCTTCACGGTTTTAGCTATGAAGATGCCCCATTTTGGGCGGGAATTTACATGATTCCAATGACCCTTGGAGTCGCATTAACTGGCCCAATCAGCGGTTGGCTTTCCGACAAGCATGGCGCAAGAACCTTTGCAACCGTCGGCATGATAATAACTGGTTTAACTTTCCTTGCGTTTCTGATGCTGCCTGCAAACTTTGACTATTTGCCCTTTGCGTTAATCTTGTTCACAATGGGCTTAGGCAACGGCATCTTCATGTCCCCAAACATGGCATCCATAATGAACTCAGTGCCCGCAGAACACAGAGGCGCCGCTTCAGGTATGCGTTCAACACTGCAAAACTGTGGACAAACAATCAGCCAAGCAATATTCTTCTCAATAATCATCATCTCTTTAAACGCAACCCTGCCAGCAGCGCTCTCATCCGCAGCGTTAAACGTTGGTGCTTCACAGCAAGTTGCCGACGTTTTTGCTTCAACACCTGCCTCTGGCGCGTTGTTTGCTGCTTTTCTAGGCTACAACCCGATAGGTACACTGCTACAATCTTTAGGCTCTGCGGTAACTTCTGCTTTGCCTCAAAGCGTAATTTCAGTTTTAACAGGTCAAGCCTTCTTCCCTAACGCTATTGAAGCTCCATTTATGAGTGCATTAAGCTATGCTTTCCTGTTTGCCGCTGTTCTATGCTTCCTTGCCGCTGCCTGCTCAGCATTAAGTGGAAAAAAATACGTCTACAAAGACACAACCGCCCCAGCATTGGTTGAGGAAAATAAAGCATCCTCCGCCTAGCAGGCGTTGTCAGCTACTTTTTTAGCGTTTCAACAAACTCTTTTACTTTTTTTGAAGCGTCAACCATTAACGGGTCTTTGTGTCCGCTTAGCATTACTTCAAAATCAAAACCTGCAAGCTTGCCAAGGCTTTCCCTTGCAAGTGTCATATCTATTGAATGCTTTTCATCGGGACCTTCAACATGTCCATCAGCAAAAAATATGGCGTCACCAACAAACATAACTTTCCTCTTTGTGTCAAGCAATGCTATGCTTCCCGGCGAATGACCTGGTACATGAATCACCTGCAACCCTTCAATCATGTCTCCATCTTTAAGAATAATGTCAGGTTCAACAGGCGCCGCCTTAACAACGCCCAATGCCTTTACAAGAACATTTTTAGGCTTAGGCGGTGGCTTCTTTTGCATTACAAAATCAGCTTCAGCTTCATGCACAGCAACTTTGGCTCCGGTTGCCTCTTTAAGTTTTTTAGCATTTCCCGTATGGTCAATATGAAAATGCGTTATGATTATTGTGGAAACCGCTGAAAGGTCAAAACCAAGGTTTTTGATGTAATTTTCAATTTTTCCTGCACTTCTAATAAAACCTGTATCTATAAGCGTCAACTTGTTCCCATTTACTATAATGTACGTGTTGGCGATTACACCATCAACCTGATGAATACCCTCAACAATCTCCAAAACAATTCATGCTCCTAAATCATCTTTCAATCTCCCTAACAAGCTTTATCACTTGCTCAATAATGTAAGTGTTGATTTTTTGTCCTTTCTCTGCAGAGGCAACTGTTGGGTCACCATGCACACCGCTTGGAAAATACTGTTCCGGATGCAAAACAACCTCAAACCTTGGCATGTCATAATGGCTTGGAACACCCTTTGACTTTATCAAGTCAGGACGAATAGCCATAACCCGCGCCGTTTCAATAGTTCCCGCATGACCATCCATTGGGTCAGCAAGTTCAGCAGACAGTTCATCAGCAAAATCATAATCTGACAAAACCATAATCCGTGTTTGCTGCTTGCCGTTTTCTTCTCCGTTCTGGCGAACAACTTCCTGAGCTGCAAGCTTAAGCGCCACCATGTGTGAGGAACCAGCATGACCGCTTAAGACAATTATGCGGTTAAACCCATTTCGGGCAAGCTCGGAAAGTATGTCTTTGGCCAAATTGAAAAGTGTCTCAAACTGGATGGTAAGGCTGCCGGGAAAGTTGCGTCCAGCGTTAACTATGCCGTACCGAAAGGGCGGCGCCACTAAGCACCCTGTTTTTCGTGCAACCTCTAAGGCAATGTACTCAGGTTGAACGCTATCAGTGCACAAAGGCAAATGCTCACCGTGCTCTTCAACGCTTCCAACGGGGAAAATAACCACTTTGCCTTGTTTGGCAGCTTGTGCGGCTTCAATGGTGCTCAGTTCGTCAAGCCATAAATGTCCTGTTTTGTCCGTGTTTATCATAAATGATAGCTGGTGAATGCAAGATTTTTATTTTACGCAAACTCGAAATAATCAATTTGTTTGTTGCCTAAACCGCAGTCTACTGCTTTTTATTCTCGTTAGACAGAACTGTTGTGACTAACACATTTTTTAACTTCTTATCATTTAACATATGCAACATTGCTGGAGAGATTTCTAACTGAAAAAACCTTTGGCCGCCCTTATAGTGGCGATTCTAATTGTTGCTTTAGCTTCCTCAATCCTTTACCATTCTTTAAGCAGTGAACAACCCAAACAAACCTACATCGGCGTAGCTTTCTGCGGAGACACCGTAGACCAAGCTGAACAATTAATAGACCGCGTCAAAAACTACACAAACCTCTTCATCTTGCAATCAGGCCCCATAAGTATGGATGAAAATGCAACAACAGAAATCTGCGACTACGCTACAAACCACGGCTTAAATATCATAGTTTATTTTGGGGATTTAGCGCCCAGAATTTTGGCTCAAAAAGGTTTAGAATGGCGAACCAGCTTCACAAATTCTGCACAAGAACGCTATGGCGAAAAATTTTTGGGTATTTACTATTATGATGAACGCGGCGGAATTTACCTTGACACAGACAAGGAAGCTCACAACTGGACCTTGCCAGCTAATGCAACATATTCTTCTGTTGCGCAAACATTTGTCAACGGTTTTCTGCATGAAGGCGGTACAGTTGACCTTAAAGCTGCAAACATACCTATGTACGCTTCTGATTATGCTTTGTACTGGTTTGATTATCAATCTGGTTATGATGTTATGCTTGCTCAAATCGGCTGGAATCACAGCTTAACCCAAGACATCGCTTTACTAAGAGGCGCCGCCAAGATGCAAAGCAAGGATTGGGGTATTATCATAACTTGGAAGTACAACCAAACGCCGTACCTTGACACTGGCGAAGTTATCTACCAACAAATGCTGACAAGCTACCGGGCAGGAGCAAAATACATCACTATCTTCAATTACCCCTATGAAGACGGGTCAGTTTACGGTACAATGTCTGATGAACATTTTGACGCTCTTGAACGGCTTTGGAACACTGTAAATCACGGCAATGTTGACTCTCTTGAGGCTGATTCAGTTTTGGTTTTGCCTAAAGATTACGGTTTTGGCCTGCGCCGTTTGGATGATACTATTTGGGGATTCTGGGGACCAGACCAGGACACGTTGCAAGTTTGGAACATAACTCAAACATTGCTGGCACAATATGGCACCAGTTTGGACATAATCTATGACGACCCCGCTTATCCTGTTGAAGGTCAATATCAAAACGTGTACTACTGGAACAGCACCACCTTTTAAGCGTAAAAGAAACAATATCTTTTTACCTTTTTTCTTCAATCAACTGTTTGCAGGGAAGCTAAAATGAGAGGCGAATTCAACAAGCGCATAGAAGCTTTAGGTCTTGATGAGGAAACAAAACAGAAAATATTAAAAATAATCGAAGAAGCAGGCGCAGAATACCCTTGTTTAAAGTGTTCCTCTAACGATGACTGTGAAAACTTTCAATGGTACCTTAAATGGTTCCCAAACAAAGTAGACAACGACCCCTTCTAAAACCTTGCCGCAAAGAAACAACCCACAACCTGATTAAGATGCTCTAAAAAATCTTTTTTGCGTCTTTTTCGGATTTATTTGCTGCGTGCTTTTGCCTGTTTTTCTCTTCTTAAGGAGCAGTCCTGATAAAGAGCGCAGTCCTCGCATGAAATTTCTTCACTTTTGTTTTGGCAATCAATTATTATGGTTCTATACAATCAATTACACCTCATTACGTGTTCTTTTATTTAGAACATGTAACCTCTAAACAGGCAGCAACTGTTTGTGGTAGTTCGTTCTTTTTTATGATTGCTTCAGTTTTCTGGGCTGGAGTTTTTCTTGTTGATTTTTCGTTGTAGATTTGTATGAAAAGGTTGCACATTTTGGGTTCCTCAGGTTCTATTGAGGTTGAGGCTGTTTTTAGAGGTATCCAGCATATTCTATATAGAAACCAGTGAGGTTCAATACAGTTTATGGGTTGCTTTCGATTGCTACGAAATTTAGGTTTTTGACGAAGGCAATTTCAGCTGGTTTTCTTTTAAATGCCCCAAATATTATTCCAATGCTTGCGGTTGATGTAAGTGTGGTTAAGGCTATTTGTGCTAGGCTGTTCCATGTTCCAACGATGCTTGTCCATGGCATCCACCACCATACAACGCTGTTTTGTGGTAGCCCTCCTTCCCATAGGACAAAATATAATATGTCTTGCAATCCTCCAACTGTTAATAAAGCGATTGTTCCAGCTATTGCTAGTGAGAGTTTGATGTCTCTTAATGTCTTTTTTGAGGCTGCCCAATAAATCAAGCCTAATGCTATTCCGAAAACATAGAAGATGGAATTGTATGTTAGCCAGTAGTCGTTTGCCCATTCGTATGAGAATTTTAGTCCATATTCATATAGGGTGCTGTGGACGATGAAGTCAATTCTTGACATTAATGTGAAGAATCCAAGTATCAAGCCTGCTATAAGCAGAGGCTCTTTGAATCTTGATACTTTTTGTGTTAACATTAGATTATTCACTAATAGTCTATCTTGTATGTGAAGATTTAAGGCAAGTTTCACTTCACTCATTATTCCTGTTTTTGACATGTTTTGGCTGGATACTAGTGGGCAAATTACAAACTACTTTGTAATGCAAAGTAATATAAATGGTGAAGTACTTTACGTTTACTTGAGAGTGCAAAAGTGATAAACCAACCAAACCTAAAAGACATACAGAAAAAAGCATACACCTCCTACAACAAAGACGGCCTACTCGACATACTTCTGAGTGCCTACATAACCAGCTTTGCTTTTGCCATCATCCTTGATGCCTTCTATGACTACAGATTTGGATTTTTCATGCCATTACTCATAATGACAGCCATCGTGCTGCCATTTTGGATATTGGCAAAAAGAAAAATAACAGTCCCACGAATCGGGTACGTAAGCTTTGGCTACAAAGGCTCAACCCGAATAATCACAACCCTATCCAGCATTATGGGTTCTGGAGTAATGGTCTTCATAATTTTCCTGATAGCTAACCGCGATTCAGCGTTGGCTAGCTTTATTATAGAAAACGGCATGTTACTGGTTGGAATCATAGGTTTAACCGTTAGCGCACTGTATGGGTACGCACTGGGAATAAAACGGCTCTACCTGTACGGGTTGCTTATGTTTGGTCTTTTTGTGACTGGATACCTGCTGAACATCTTCTTTGCCTTCCTGCTGGTTGCATTAGGCGCCACCATAATGGTTTCAGGGTTTGTGTTGCTTGCCCGCTTTGTCAGAAAGTACCCCCTAAAAGGAGACTAAACCCTTGACAAATGGCGACGCAAACATCAAAAACATTGACCGCCTAATTCACGAACCCAACAGACTACTAATAATGGCAACTCTCTACATCGTCGAAAGCGCAGACTTTCTATTCCTTCAAAACCAAACCACAATGAGCCCCGGCAACCTCTCCTCACACCTAAGCAAACTAGAAACCGCAGGATACATAGAAGTAACAAAAGAATTCGTAGACAAAAAACCCCATACAGCCCTAGCACTAACCAAGAAAGGTCGAGAAGCCTTCAAACAGTACCGAATTGACGTTAAACAGTTTGTGGACAAAATCCCTGAATAACAAAAGCTGATTTTTTGTATCTGCTTTCGGTTGATTGCTGACTTATTGTTGCTTAAAGATAAATAGTTGTAGTGCAATTTCGTAGCTATTGGAGAAATAAATTGTGTCTGTAGCGCAAAGAAAATATTTTACAGAAGTCGCAGCACTTGCAGAAAAAATCGTTTCAGTAACAACAGTGAATGGTAAAAGTTTCACAGGCACTCTTATCGGCATTAACCCAGACAATCTAAGTCTGGCACTGGCAGACGCAAAAGAAGAAGGCGGCAAAACAGTAAACCGCTTATTCCTTAACGGGAGCACCGTTGCACAGATTTCTACTGCAGAAAAATCTTTTGACCTTAAAGCGCTTGCACAGAGACTAGAAAAAGTGTTCCCAACGATGGTTAAACTCTATGAAGACAAAGGCTTCATTTGGGTTATGGATAAAGTGAAGATAACTGATCGCGGCGTCACTGATGGCGCTGGGCCAGCAGCCGAACGAGTGCAAAGAGTTTACGAGCAATTCGTTAGCGAAACAAAAGCCTAAAACAAAAAAGCTTAGATGAACCAGCGTAACTGCTGCTCTTCTTTCTTCTTTTCTTCTGAAATGCTTCTGATTAACCCGAAAGTTTCAAGCATACGTTTAATCTCTTCGCCACTTTGTTCAAGACGGCTAAGGTCAACTTCAAAATTCAAAAACTTAAACAAAGTTAACAGTGCGTAGCGTGCAGCGTTAACGTCTGGGTTCATGCCGGGTGTGTCAATAAGCAGAGAGAACCCTTTCATGTTATGCAGTTTAGCTAAACCGATGCTTATGCCTGCAATGCCAAACACGTTTCCAACCATCACTTTGGTGCCAAGGTCCAAAGCAGTTTTCATTGTGTCAAGGTCTGTTGCGGTGCTGTAAATGCCGGGCACTGGTTGCGCTTCATCTTTTTTGAAGCCGCCTATTGAAATTACATAGTTGCAGCCTAATTCTTGTACGAGATTGAGTATTTTGCCGCATAACTCGTATTGTCCAACGGTGGTTAATGCTTGGGTGTTGCCGTACCAGATGATTAAGTCTTTGCCTTCTTCGCGTTTGACATAGTAGAGTTCGTTGATTGGTGAGCGTGCGCTGCCGTCTTGGGTGGTTACGGCGAAGTCTTGAAAGCTTGAGGAAATGACTTGGGCGAATCGTTTGGCTTTTAGTTCGGTGATTAGGTGTAGGGCTGCTATGTTGGCTACGAATCCTATGCCTGGTAAGCCTTCGATTAGGATTGGGTCTTTAAGTTGTGGTTTTTCGGTTATGTCGACTGTGACAACCATCTGGATGCACCTTCGTGTAGTTGTAATGTTTTAACGATATAATATAAGCAATACTCCGCGCTAAACTGTTATCTGTCAAGCGGCGTCTTGAGGTTTTGCTTGTAAAGACTTTTCAAACGTTAACGGTAAATTGATGCTTAAACTGTTTTTTATTTTTTTATTTTCAATTTTTTTACTGGAAATTTTTATAAACAAAATAGTTATTGATTGTTTATAAGCTTTTCAATCAAACCATTGCTGAACACAAAATAAATGCTTCACAATGCCTGCAAAAACACCAACAAAAACTAAGGTTATTAACAAAATAACCCTAAATTGCCCGCCAAACACCCCCGTTTTATCCTAAAAATGTGCCGTTTTTAAGTTTTGCAAGCACAAGAATAATATAAGTAAGTTATGCATTACGTGTGAACTGAGGGTGCCGTAGTCATCAAAAGCAAAATCAGCAGCATAGGATACGTTAACAAAATTCAAGAAAACGTAAACAGCGTAAAACGCAAAGAACTTGCAGGCCTTTTCGAAGACCTCAAAGCCGCCGACTGTGTCATCTGCGGAGGCTCAGGCAGGTCGCTTTACTCCTTAAACGCGGCGATGAGCCAAATCGCACTCAGCCAAGTCGGCTGGAGAAACAAGGTGGTCCTAACACCTGACGACCCAGGTTTCCCTGGACGCAATATGTATGACGCCGCCGCAGACTTAGACAGGCGTTATAAAAAAACCCTGCTTCTAATGAACTCTGGAAGCGGCTACAGTGATGACCCACTTGTTATGGCTCAAGACCTTGGTAAATATATTGAAGAAACAAAATCAACAAAATTCTCCATGGGTCTTCTTACTTCAACTTATGAGTCTCCTATGGCTGAGCTTGCAAACAAGTACGGCAACACTGTTCTGTTAAAGGGACGCGGTAGATCCAAGCCGTCTTTTGAGTACAGCGAAACCGGCATGATGGGCGACATCTTCGAGCTTGGTACCTTGCAATTGCTTAACAGCATGATTGAAGCCATTTTCCGCAACCTCGAAGTAGACGATGTCTACGGTCTATGCAATGAGGAATTTGCTAAAATCGGTGACATGATTGATTCAAACGTTAACAGTGAAACCTACACTCAACTTGTTGATTTAATGGAAAAACGCACCGACGTCTTCTTAGGTGGAAAAGGCACTGGAAATGAAATCGCCAAAATGACTGGCGTACGCTTATTCCACATTAAAAGCTTCTTTGGTGATAACGTTTACATTACCCGTGGTGTGAACACTCCTCACCCACGCGCTGGCGACTTGGAAATTCTTGTCAGCTACAGCGGCGAAACCAGACCCGTCATCATTTGGGCGGACGTAATCAAAAAGTTTGCAGGCACCGTTTTTGCAATCACCGGCAACAAGGATTCCATGCTTGCAAAGAAGGCCGATTTGAAAATCATTCTTGAAGAAGAAGCAAAACCCAGCACTCCACGACGTTTCTACACACGCGCAGCTTTTGTTCTTAGCCCCTTGCCCGTAAAACTAGCCGAACGTTTAGCACAAAGAGGACTAAAACTGCCTGAATACATTATCAGTTGGTACCATTCAGTAACACAATAAAAATAAAGCGCCAAGCAGTAAAGGTTCAGAAGATAAATCATGGACCTGCTGCAATCAACCATTTTAGGTTTCATACAAGGCGTAACTGAATGGCTTCCAATTTCCAGTACTGGTCACCTGCGTATTGCTGAGCACTTTTTTGGTTTAAGTGTGCCACTGCTTTTCGACGTCCTGTTACATGTGGGTACCCTGTTTGTTATCTTGGTTTATTTCCGAAAAGACGTAAAAAACGTGCTTTTAGCCCTGTTTCATCGAGACTTCAGTTCGGCTAACGGCAGGCTTATTCTGCCAATCATCGTTGGCACTATTCCAACAGCGTTAATTGCAGTAACGGTAGGGGACTGGTTCGATGCCTACTTTAGCAGTTTACTGATGTTAGGTGCAGGTTTTATTGCAAGCGGTATACTGCTGTTTGCCACAAAGTATGCAGTAGAAAAGAAAGACAAAATTAGCCTTCCCGAATCGCTGCTTATTGGTTTCATGCAAGGCTTATCAATTATTCCCAGTGTTTCCAGAAGCGGTTTTACCATCACAACAGCCCTGCTGTTAGGCATCAAAAAAGAATTAGCTTTCCGATTCTCATTTTTGCTTTCTATACCATCAGTAGTTGGCGCTTTAGGTTACACATTGCTTAAAGAGCATGGCGCATTAACTGCCGCTGGCATAAGCTCCTTCGAAGTTGCTGCCGCATTAATAGTTACCATTGCAGTTAGCTTTGTTGCGTTAAAAATACTCTGGAAAGTCTTAGAAGCAAACAAGTTCTGGCTATTTTCAATCTACTGCTTTGCAATAGGTGCATTGCTGCTGGTGCTTGGCGTTTTAGGATTCTAACCAAAAAGGCTTACCTGACAAGAAACCAGTAAGGAACACCGCAAACTTTTCATCTTTTAAGTAAATTTCTGCTATTTCGTTTCCAGCAAAAACAGAAAAGTCTTCTTTGAAAGCCTTAGCGATGAGTTCTGAAACGCCAACGTTTTTGCCTCCATCCACAAGCTTCTCCCTTAGCAAGGCGGCTGCGTCAACATTTTTCCGTGGAACTTCAACAATCCATTTGCCATTCTCAATGTATGGTCCACAAATCACTTGACTGTTTGAGCTGTATTTGGCAAGAAAACTGACGCATTCCCGTGGACGCTCTAAGGGTGGACCTTGATGTTTTTTGATGTTTGGCAACACTTGCTGCTCTAACTCGAAAACAAATACGCTTAAGGTTTTTTCGTTACTCCAAACTGCATCCCGCAGAACTTTGTAATCGTTTAGCTCCAAAAGTTTACGTAGCGAACGTCTGCTTCTGTAAAGTTGTCCCCAGAGCACGTCTGGAACCGCTTTAACTCCATCAATAGATAGAAACAATAGCGTTGAACCGCGACTGTCCAGTGTTCGCTTCAACTCTTCGGTGGGTAACATTGGCTTTGGCGGTGGATAAAAGAAGGCTTCTGAGGGTTTTTGCAAGAATGCTCTGGTTGCCCCAATAAAATTGTACAGTTTTTCCGTTTGAACCGCAGAGGCAACGTTTCGGGCTTTATCTACTGGGTCAATAATCACTAATGGTTCAGGAAACAGAAATGCAAGCTCTTCTTTTCTGCCTTCAAAAAGGTTTTCTGGATCTATTACGACGCGTTTGCTGTATTGGGAAAAAGCTTGCACAGTTTCAATAAATGAGCCGTAAGTTAGAATTAGCAGTTCACAGAGGTATCCGCTGAAGCCGCCGATTTTGATTTCTGCGCCGTACACGCCGACGCCTTGCATGAACTGTTTAAGTAGTCTAACTTCTCCACGCATTTCTGGCGTTAGATGCTGTTTTATGTAGTCTGTGTGGTAAGGTGTTCGGTCGGTTGCACTTTGCCATTCACCAGGTTTAGCGTCGTAACATGGAACGATGTCTACGCGGAAATCGTCTATAATGATTTCAAGGTACGGGTGTTCGGCGAATCTTTCAATGATTTCTGTGGCGTCTTTGGCGGCTGTTTTGGCAATTTTTAAGCCGATGTCACCGAGGTTTTTGCGTGAAACAGACGGGGATAAGCGCATGAATACGTCGATGTCTGGGTTTTCACGTAGCCAAGTGTCTTTAGCTACAGAGCCTTCTACACGTACAACCGCGGCTACGCCTATTTGTTGGCATGCTTCTGTGATTTTTTGTTCCAGTTTTCTGCTTAAAACCTCAACCTTATGGTACTCTTCAGGGGTTGGAGTGATTTTTTTTAAAACTTGGCTGGTGAGGGTTTTAAACGTGGTTTGCATGCCAACTTCGCTTCACTTTATGGGCAATATTCTTTCAGGGTTGTGTAGGTTGGACCCATCGGTGAAAGCTGGCTTCTTTTCAGCCTTAAACAGTTTGCTTTAATGTTTCCGAACTCGTACTCTTGATGGCGGTTAACGAAGTCGACTAGGCGTTGCTTGTTTGTTCCTGAACGAACCCGTGCGATGGTTAAGTGGGGGTTAAATCCTTCAGGTTCGGGTGCAAAACCTAACTCGTGAAGCATCGGTTCTATTTGCTCAAAAATGCTTCTAAGCTGTACTTCGCCCAGCGTGATTCCTGCCCAGACTACTCTTGGATAGTTTATTGTTGGGAAGACGCCTAAACCTTGAAGTTGAACGTTGAACGGAACAAACTTTACTTTTTTCATGGCTTCATAGACTTTATCAACCATTTCTGGGTTGATGGCGCCAAGAAACCTGACTGTTATGTGAATATTTTTTGGTTCAACAAGTTTTAGGTCTGCGTTGGTTTGCATCAAAAGTTTTTGCGTAGCTGCAATTCTATTTGTTAAATTTTCATTTTGTATGTCGAAAGCAATGAAGCTTCTTATTTGTTCGGACATTTTTCTTTCCAAACTTATTTTACACTTATCATTCATAAAAGTT
This sequence comes from Bathyarchaeia archaeon, assembly GCA_050108115.1. Classification (GTDB taxonomy): domain Archaea; phylum Thermoproteota; class Bathyarchaeia; order Bathyarchaeales; family Bathycorpusculaceae; genus Bathycorpusculum. The sequence continues at coordinate 161,389 of JBNIDP010000002.1, forward strand.
TTAAGCACAAAATCAAGAACTATAGCCCATCAATCGTTAACTGTTTGACTTAATAGCAGACGTTATCTGACGAGTAAGACGAGGAAGCGTACAATCAAGGATTTGCTTTGGCGCAATGTTTTTTTCTGTTACTTTTAGTTTTTTTGTACACTTGTTTTTCTTTATTAAATAGACTTGTGTAAGATAGGAACAAGTCATAAAAAGGGCAATGAGCGTTCTTATGTCTTATGAGCTTGAATCTGTAGTCCTGAAGTCAATAGATGCACTTAAATTACAGTATGAACTAAATGAAAACGCCTTTTTTACTGAAAATGACGTAATTTGTGAGCTTTTTTCAATCATTAAATCGAATATTGATGATGCTTTTCAGGTTCATTCAGAAATTAGGCCCTATTTTGTTGATAAAGAAAAATTTGAAATTAGGTGTGACAAAAACACTTGGGTTCAGTGCACCAAAAATAACATGGGTGATGTTATAGATGTTGTAATTTTTGGTCCTAATGAAACATATTTTAAAGAAGCCTTTGAAAAAACGAAAAAGTATTCCTGTTGGCGTCTTTTATCACATCCTGTAGAGTTAATAAAAGCTGCAATTGAAGTAAAAATTCGAGTTAACGGTAACAGAAAAAGAGTGGATTGGGACATAAACAAATTATCGCTAATTAGTGCGAAGAATAAAACTTGTCTCTTGCTTTTTCTGGTTCTTGATAGAAATGCTAAAGCATCTTGTTTAGAACAAATAAAAAATGAATGTGAACAAATATCATTAGAAAAATCTATTAAAATTGTTTGTGTTACAAATAAAGGTAAGATTTAGTTTTTGAATCATTTTTGAGATAAGCCTTGTTCTTTTCTCTATTAATCAAATGGAATACTTTTTTAATATTCCTTGCTATACTTTCAAAAAGGTTATGTTATGAACGCTGACAAACTTGTTATAGGCTTAACAGGTATGCCGGGAGCAGGAAAATCCCTCTTTGTAGACGTAGCCGAAGAACTTGGATACGTTAAAGTGACGATGGGAGATGTCATCCGTGAAGAGACTCGTAAACGCGGCTTAGAGTTGACTCCGCAAAACGTTGGAAAAGTCATGCTGGAACTACGCAAAGAAGGCGGAAACAATATCATAGCTGAAAAATGTGTTCCAAAAATCCTGCAGCAAGCAAGCAGCAAAATAGTCATTGACGGCATACGAAGTCTAAACGAGGCAGAAGTTTTTCAAGCAAATTTTGAGGGCTTCAAACTTATCAATGTGCATGCAGCCCCCGCGGTTCGTTTTGTGCGTTTAAGTCAGCGTGGCAGAAGTGATGACCCGCAAACTTTTGAGGTTTTTCATGAACGAGACATGCGTGAACTCAGTGTTGGTTTGGGCAGTGCGATTGCTATGTCTGAGGATGTACTAGTTAATGATAATAGCATGGAATCGTTTAAAACTCAAGTGAAAAAGTATTTGGAGTGGACTGAGAAGAAATGTCAACAGTAACTGTCCACGTTGAAGCAGACGTTAACCCCACAGAGGACCCTGAAAAAGTAAAAAAAGCAATCGATAACATTGTTGGTGACGCCATTTTCACGTCTGAGCTGGCTTATCAAGGCTCCATCCTAAAAGCTGACGCGAAAGGACAAGAAGCCCTAACCAAATTCCGCAACCTACTGCGCAACGACCGCATAAGAGACGCCGCAAGAAAACTCTTAAACCGTGCAGTACGAGAAAACAAAATCAGCTTTTACCTAAACAAACAAGTCGCTTGCGCTGGGCACATCAGTTTTTCTGAAGAATCCGCCGAATCCCCATTAGGACCCCTTCGAGTAGTCATAGAAACTGACAACCCACATGAACTTGTAAATTGGTTGGCAGAGAAAACAGAGAAAAAGTGAAACTAAACTTGGCTGAAAGGGCTTATGTAACTAAAACAGGCGCTGTTCTTCTAGGGGATACCGTAGCATGCGACGCCTTTGACGCTGATAGGCCACTTAGGATTGTTACTCACGCGCATGCTGACCACCTTGGCGGTTTGCGCAAAAGCATACGATGCTGCGAAAAAGTCATCATGACCCCAGCCACCCGTGACCTTGCACAAATTGTTAATCCAACATTCAAACTTGGAAACGATAACGTTTTGCCGCTTGAATATAATACACCTTTAAAGTATGGCGACGAAACAATCACGCTTCTAAAAGCCGACCACATCATGGGCGCTTCACAGGTGCTCGTAGAAGATGCAGGCGGAATTCGAATCGCTTACAGCGGCGACTTCAAGCTTGAAGAAACCCCTGTTGTAGACTGCGACGTTCTTGTTGTAGAAGCCACTTACGGAACCCCGTCATGCAGACGCAACTTTGACGTTGACGTTAAGGATCTTTTGGTTTCCATGATTGAGCGGCGGCTTCGTGGAGGTACTGTTTACGTTTTCGGTTTTTACGGTAAACTACAGGAAGTCATGCAGACGCTGCGAAAATCTGATGTTGAAGTGCCGTTTGTGATGCCTGACCGCGTTTACGATGTTTCCAAAGTCTGCGAGAAACACGGCATGAACCTTGGCTGCTTATCTTTGGATACAAGCAAGGAAGGTCAAGAACTCCTAAACGGCAACCTGCCCTGCGTAGCCTTCTATCACACAAACGCGCGCTTCCAGGTTGGGCTAAAAAATTCTAGGATATGTGTTAGCGGCTGGGAATTCCAAAACCCCTGCAGACAAATCGGTGACCGCGAATTCCTTGTAGCTTTAAGTGACCACTCAGATTTTGACAGCCTACTCGAATACGTAAAGCAATCAAAAGCAAAACAAGTCATAACAGACAATTACCGTGCAACTCACGGCAGTATACTAGCACAAGAAATTACTAAGCGACTAGGTGTTTCGGCAGTTGCAATGCCCAGAAGTAAGGGACAAATAACCCTGTAAGCCGCTTATTTGCTCTTAGCAAGTTAACAATTAAAAAAATAAAAAAAGGGTTTGTTTATTTTTTTCTCATGATGGCGATAATAACCATCAAAATCAGAATTATTGTTGCTGTTGTTGCGGCGATTATTGGAATATTCGAAAATGCTGAGTTAGCGTTGTTTGTTGGAACTGGATTGGTTTCTTTTGGTTCGTTGCTGTAACTGTTAATTGAGCTTGCGTCACCAATAGCTATTTCGTTTACTGCGTATACTTCGCCAGATTTAGCCCATATGTGAATTAAGAAGCCAATAACGCTACCGGGGTAGGTTTGGTTTAGATACAACTTTACTGTCCAGCGAGGGTTTAACACTGAAGCGTTTCTAGGCGTAGTTGTAAGTTCCGCGACTGTGCGGTCACTTGTTATGTTAAATCCGCTTATTTTTGTATCATTAAACATGTCATATGAGTATGTTTCTATTTTTTTCATAGCGATTTCAATGGCTTGGTCTTGTGAAATGTTTACAGTTGTATCGCCTATCGTGTAAAGGCCTCGGTCATCGTTGAGCGCGTAAAAGACACCTTCTCTAAAACGAATGCTAAGCGAAGTATAATCAGCATCATTAACTGTATATGTCCAAGAAAATTTAACTGTTTTATAACCCCACTCCTCAAAGTTATCTATCGCAAACTTTGTATTACCAATTATTTTACTAGAATTCTTTGTAACATCTATTCCATCAAAATCATCTAAAGTTTTTATGATGTTGCTGGATTCAATTTTAGTATAATTTTGGTATTTGTTAAGAAAATCCTTTGCGGCATTGATAAAATCCAAATTCGAGTATAATCTTTCTGAGATGTTTTGCCCGCTTTTTGTTGTAATAATACAGTTTGTAAGAATATTATTTCTAATATTACATGAAACAACTATAATGCTATTGTCCGATTGCAACGTATAATCAACAGTATCTGCGGGTTTCATTTCAACATATTTTGTGAGACTTATGCTGTATTTTGAGGTGTCTGCTGGAAAAGCGTTCTCTATAAACTGTAACGCAACATCTTGCGAGTTTGATTCTGCCCTAGACAGCGGTATTGTAGTAAAAAATGCTGCAACTAACAATAAAATCAAACTGCAATTTAACGTTCCAATTTTCAATGCCCTTCCTCCTTTAAGGCAAAGTTGAATCTACGTTTACCAACACAACTAGCCACCAATCAAATTCTTTCTGTTGGCAGAGTAATTTAATTTTTTTTATTCTAAAACACAATCTAAAACTAAACAAGCTAAACCTGAATTTTCGTGCGACTCATGGAAATGTGTTGGCTGAAAAATAATAAAAAGGCTGGGCGTATCCGCGTGTGCTCAGCCGTTAGGGAAGGGTCAAACAACCCTCGGATAGCCTTTATGGCTTGTTTTTAAAGATTAAAGCTCCGTCTTTTTCGTCTACGACTATTGTTGAGTCTCTGTTGACTTTTTCGTCCAAAATCATCTTCGATAGCTCGTTGAGGACTTCTTTTTGGATGACGCGTTTGATTGGTCTTGCGCCGAACTGTGGGTCAAACCCGACTTTAGCAATGAAGTCAACGGCTTTGTCTGTTGCGGTCAAGGTTATGCCGTTCTTTTCCAGCATTTTCTGAACGCCGCCGAGTTGGTTTTGAACGATTTTGCGGATTTCTTCCTGTGTGAGCGGTTGGAACATGATGATTTCGTCGATGCGGTTAAGGAATTCTGGCTTTATCGATTTTTTTAGTAGGTCAAAGACTGATTCTCTTGTTTTGTCAAGGATTTCTTGGCGGTTTTCTTTGGTGATTTTTTCAAGGTTGTCTTGGATGATGTGTGAGCCAATGTTTGAGGTCATGATGATTATGGTGTTTTTAAAGTCAACTGTTCTGCCCTTGTTGTCTGTGAGTCTGCCGTCGTCAAGCACTTGTAGCAGTATGTTGAAGACGTCTGGGTGGGCTTTCTCTATTTCGTCAAGTAGCACTACTGAGTAGGGTTTGCGTCTTACTGCTTCGGTTAGTTGTCCGCTTTCTTCGTAGCCAACGTATCCTGGGGGTGCACCGACGAGCCGTGAAACGGTGTGGCGTTCTTGGTACTCCGACATGTCGATGCGCACCATGCTGTTCTCGTTGTTAAATAGGAACTCCGCCAAGGATTTTGCGAGTTCAGTCTTGCCAACGCCTGTAGTGCCAAGGAAAATAAATGAGCCTATGGGTCGTTTGGGGTCTTGCAGGCCAGCGCGGCTTCGGCGGATTGCATCAGACACGGCTTTTATAGCGTCTTCTTGTCCAACCACGCGCATGTGCAGTTCTGTTTCAAGGTTTAACAGTTTCTGGCGTTCGCTTTGCAGCATTCGGCTAACAGGTATGCCCGTCCAATGGGAAACCACTTCAGCGATTTCTTCTGCGCCCACTTCCTCGTTAACCAGTGCCGAATCTTTTTGAACCTCAGAAAGTTTCGCTTTCAGGGTTTCGATGGTTTTGGTGGCTTCTGGGATTCTGCCGTAACGAATTTCCGCGACTCGCTCAAGGTCTCCTCTACGGTTAGCCGCCTCATCTTCGAGTTTGAGTTGTTCTATTTCGTTCTTTTTTATTTGGATTTTTTCGACAAGGTCTTTTTCTGATTGCCATTTGGCTTTTAGTTTGTTTCGTTCTTCGGTTAGGTTGGCGATTTCTTCTTTGATGGGTTTTAGTTTTGTTTCGTCTTTTTCGCGTTTGATGGCTTCTCGTTCGATTTCGAGTTGGCGGATTTTGCGTTCAATTGCTTCAAGTTCTTCTGGTGCTGAGTTAATTTCGAGACGTAGTTTAGATGCTGCTTCATCGATTAGGTCGATGGCTTTGTCGGGTAGGAAACGGTCTGAAATGTAGCGTTGGGACAGCTCTACGGCGGCGATTATGGCTTCGTCCTTTATACGTACATGATGAAACACTTCATAACGTTCTTTTAAGCCACGCAGGATGGATATGGCGTCAAGTGTGTCCGGTTCGTTAACCATGACAGGCTGGAAACGGCGTTCCAATGCTTTGTCTTTCTCGAAATACTTCTGGTACTCCTTTAGAGTTGTTGCGCCGATTGCTCTCAGTTCACCACGTGCCAAGGCTGGTTTAAGGATGTTTGCGGCGTCCATTGCGCCTTCGCTTGCACCCGCACCGACCAAAGTGTGAATCTCGTCAATGAACAGGATTATTTCGCCTTCTGAAGAAACGACTTCTTTGATGACTCCTTTTAGGCGTTCTTCAAACTCGCCCTTGTATTTGGCTCCAGCAATCAATGCACCCATGTCCAGCGAGAACAGTTTTTTGGATTTCAGGTTCTCCGGCACGTCGCCGTTGATGATGCGGTGTGCTATGCCTTCAGCTATGGCTGTTTTGCCGACGCCTGGTTCACCGATGAGTATGGGATTGTTTTTTGTTCGCCTTGAAAGGATTTGCAGTACGCGGCTGATTTCTTCATCTCTGCCAATTACAGGGTCTAGTTTGCCTGTGCGTGCCTGATTGTTCAGGTTGATGGCGTACTTGTTTAGGGCGTTGTAGGTGTCTTCAGCTGTGGGCGAATTCACGTTTGAGCCTTTGCGCAGTTGGCTAATTGCGGTTTTTAATTCTTTTTCGCTAATGCCGCTGCTTTGCATCAGGCGGCCTGCAGGGTCATTAAGCGCCAAAATCGCCAACAGCAACTGCTCAATGGAAACAAATTCATCTTTGGCTTGAGAGGCGTACTCTTGGGCCTTCTGCAACGCCTTGTTTAGGTTACCTGAAAGGTAGGGTTCTCCACCTGTAACTTTAGGCAATCCGTCCACAAGCTTATCCAGCTGGCTCATGAAGTAATCCATGTTGACGTTTAGCTTGGTCAACAGGTACGGAACCACGTTCTCATCAACCGACAACATTGCCTTTAGCAAGTGCGCTGGCTCGATGGCTTGGTTTTGTTTTGATGCTGCAATCTCAGAGGCTTTTTGAATGGCTTCTTGGGATTTTACAGTAAAATTGTTTATGTTCATAAATTCTTCACCCAACTCCATTAGGTTGCTTTTTCACCTGGTTATGGGTTGCTTACTAACATTAAATACTTAAAAAGCTAAAATCTGCGGAATAAATATTTTGGTAAACTTTTGAAGAAACTCAAGGACTTTAAGGCATATTCTTGCGCTAATTAATGATTGAGCGTGCTTGCTTTTCTTTCTTTTTTATCCTTAGCATAACCATAAATAACAATTGAAAGCGGTACCAGAAATCCTGCAAACATGAACGCTGCTATGGCTGTTTGCCCATTTAATGCTTGACCTATTGCGGCTATCAAGAAGTAAATGCAAAAGACAATTAGAACACCTTTAGTAATATCGCCTAGCTTAGTCATAGCACCTTTTCTTTTGCCATTTAGTTAAAGGGTTTATGAATTATTCCTCAATGCGGCTACAACTTGACTATTATATTATGGTATGTCGTAACGGCTCTGTTGTGGCGAATGGTTGTCACCTATAAATTATCTTTCAAGTGCTGAAAGAGCGTTTTATTTAACCAACCTATTTGGATGCTATTAGAAACTCATTGCAGAAACCTAAGGGGGGTAGGTCGTATTGACTGAAAATTTGTCCAAAAGCATGTTGAAACCCTTTGACATCTGCTCTGTTATGGGCGACTTGCCAAATCTGTCACGATAAAGGTTAAAAGTGTAAAGTAGGTTTATCCACTTATTCTTAGAAAAATTCGGATACGTGTTTGATATGGCTAAATCATCTGTTATTTCTGGCTTCTACAAGCTTACACCCAAAGAACGTCTTGCAATCGTGAAAGATTTTGCAGGATTAACCGACGACGAAGCACGCCTTATTGCACAAACCGGTGCGTTGCCAATTGACGTGGCTGACCACATGGTTGAAAACGTCGTGGGCGTTTTTCCCGAACCACTTGGAATCGGCGCAAACTTCCTAATCAACGGAATTGAATATCTTATTCCAATGGCAACCGAAGAGCCAAGCGTAATAGCCGCAGCCAGTTATGCAGCAAAAATGGTCCGCGAAGGCGGAGGCTTCCACACAAGTAGCACAGCGCCTGTAATGATTGGTCAAATCCAAGTTGTCAAACTCCCAAATGCCCAAGAAGCAAAAGAAAAAATCTTAGCCGCAAAAGCCGACATTTTAAAGAAAGCTAACGACCAAGACCCCGTTCTTAACCAGTTCGGTGGCGGCGCAAAAGACCTTGGCGCAAAAGTTATCGACACCACTATGGGTCCTATGCTTATTGTTGAATTGTATGTAGACTGCCGTGACGCGATGGGTGCAAACGCTGTTAACACCATGGCTGAAGCCTGCGCCCCAATGATTGAAGAAATCACCGGCGGACACGTTTACCTAAGAATCCTAACCAACCTTGCCACTAAACGTCTTGCACGAGCAACTTGTATTGTTCCTAAAGAAGCAGTAGGCGGCGAAGCAGCAGTTGAAGGCATCGCTTATGCTTCTGCTTTTGCAGCAGCAGACCCTTACCGTGCAGCAACACACAACAAAGGTGCCCTAAACGGCATCATCTCCGTTGTCTTAGCCACAGGCAACGACCACCGCGCAATCGAAGCAGGAGCCCACGCGTTTGCAGCCCTAAACGGACAGTACACATCCTTCTCTAAATGGGTTAAAAACGCAAAAGGCGACCTTGAAGGCTCAATTGAGTTGCCAATGGCTGTCGGCTTAATCGGTGGCGCAGTAAGAACACACCCAATCGCCAAAATCTGCATGAAAATCCTTGGCGTAAAAACAGCCAACGAATTCGGCGAAGTTCTTGCAGCAGTTGGCTTAGCACAAAACCTTGCAGCTCTACGTGCATTATCAAACGAGGGCATCCAACGTGGTCACATGGCACTTCATGCAAGAAACATTGCAATAAACGCAGGCGCACCAACCGAGCTTGTTGAAGTAATAGCAGAACGCATGGCTAAAGAAAAGAAAGTCAACGCACGCCGCGCTCAAGAAATACTTGAAGAATTAACCAAAAAACCCTAATTCTTCCCCTTTTTGGGTGACTGCTTTGAAAATTTTACTTGACGAAATGTATGCTGGGCTTAAAGAGTATTTTGAAGCTTTAGGCTACAACGTTATAACTGCTCAAGAAGCTGGCTTAAAGGGCGTGAAAGACCGCGAAATAGTAGAATACGCCAAAACACATGACTTGCTGCTTATAACACAGGACGCTAAACCCGCTGAACTTGCAGAGTTAACTGGCGTTAAATGCGTGCTTATTTCTAATGCTATGATTGCAAAAGTCACAGACGCAAAAATCCGCCAATTGTATCCTTAATTGTCTCTTTGTACGAATTTTTTGTATACCCAAGCGGGCATTTTTCGAAAGCTGTTTTCACATTGGATGCTGGTTAATCTGGTGGTTTTAAAATTGGTTAGTAAGGCTTTGTTTGCCTTTTTTCACCGCTCGGGGCTTTTTCTGTGAAACAGCCTCAAAACAAAGCCTTCTCCTTTCCCCTGTTTTGCGCGTTTGCCTTTCTCCTAAAAACAAGAGAAGCTTTGGTAGTTTAAAAGCCGTATTTTGGTTTTTGTAATATATCTAAAACCGAGTAAGTTAGAGTGATAATGCGATGCTTTTGAGGTAACGGTTCCAAAGGTACGCTGCAGCGTAACCTGCTGTGGCTCCAGTTGCGGGACCCATAAACAGCACCATAATATCCATTGGTAGGCTTCTTTGAATAAATAATGTCATGGTTGGTAGTCCCAATTGGGCGAAAATGTCTGCTGGAATTATTACTGTTGCACTGTAGGTTATGATGGCGATTAACATTGTGCTTATTGCCATAGCTGCGATGAGACGGTTTCTGTCTACACCTTTGAAGGATCCTTTAATTTGGAAAGCAAACAGTGAAATGTCCACTAAAGCTCCAAACAGTACTGTAGCAATAAAAGTGAACAATCCCAGTCCAGGGCTGCCAAGTGCTGTAAGCAAACCGCCAACTGCTCCCACATAGGTTGCACCTATGTTTTTAATGAACAATCCGCTAAGAGCCAAAAGTACTGCTTCAAGAGCGATAAACATGTAATTGATTGGGGGCGGCAGGAACACGTTTACTACAAAGATGATTGAGCCAAATAGTGAAGCGATGAATATGCGTTTTAGTCGGTGCGTTTGTTTGTTCCCCTTGTAGCTATAGATTTGCTGTTTTAACTAAAAAACGTTGATGCATTTGTCCAAGAAGTTGGCGTATTTTTTAGTTAATCTTATATATCGGAATTTTAACGATAGCTATAAATTGTAAGCCTGATATAAAATGTTAATGTTTCAATATTTGACTTATAAGTGTAAAAAGTTTAGGAGAGCAAGGTAAAAAGTTGAGCACTCACGCAGAGGACTTAAAACTCAGATTAATGACCATTGAACTTTTGCGTACGGCAAAATATAAACGCAATATAACTTACCGTGAATTAGCCTCAAAAACTGGCCTGCCCGTTACAGTTTTAAGCAGGTACGCAAAAGGCCACGTCCTCCCAAACACTACCCGTGCCAGACAACTTTGGCGAGTGCTAACAAAACTAGTTGGTTTAGAAGCAGAACTCAGAAGCAGAATTAAATTCGACGACTTAGGCTACTTTGACAACACAGAAATCGTCGGAGACTACAACATCCTACAACAAGCCGCCAACCACGCGCTTGCAAACTTTGCTGGAAAACGCGTCACCAAAGTCCTAACAGCAGCCGTTGACGGCGTCCCCTTAGGAACAATGGTTGCAAACTCACTAGGCGTAAACCTCATCGTTGCCAAACGCAACAAAGAAGTCGGCGTAAAAGGCTTCCTAGAAGAAACATACATTCTCGGACGCGACTCAGGCGTAACCGTCACACTTTACATTCCAAAAGACGCCATCAAAAAACGTGACAGTGTCCTAATTGTTGATGACATGATTAAAAGCGGGGAAACCCAAGAAGCCCTTGTAAACCTCACAAAGAAGGCAAAAGCCGAGGTCTCAGGCATTTTCTCGCTAATTGCCGTAGGCGAAGAATGGCGCAAACATCTAAAAAGTGGACCAGACTCCCCTGTTGAAGTGGTTACCCACTTAAAATCCCCCTTTGACACCTCTTAACTTTTCAATTTTTGTTAAGCGTAACACTCTTAACATAGCCAGCCAATCATTGCAAGAGGCAACCTTAAATGCGCATGATAAAATGGGAAAACGGAACCGTAATCACTCCTGACCAAACAAAACTTCCCCTTGAAGAAGTCACATTAAAATTAACTACCGTTGACCAAATGGCTGAAGCCATAAAAGTCCTCCAAGTCCGAGGCGCACCCCTTCTCGGCGCAGCCGCAGCTTTCGGTGTCGCATTAGGCGCTTTTAATTCAAAAGCAAAAACCACTCCCGAGTTGCTTGTTGACTTAGAAACTGCAGGCGCTCTAATTAAAAAGCAAAGACCCACCGCAGTGAACCTCTTCTGGGCAACAGATAGAGTGCTAAATATGGCGCGAGTCTACAAAGGCGATGTTGATGGGTTACGGGCTGCAGTGGTTGAGGAAGCCCAAAAAATTGCAGATGAAGATGCCGCACAGAATTATGCAATTGGCAAAAACGGCGCTACCCTAATTGAGGATGGGGACACAATTTTGACGCACTGTAACGCTGGTGAATTGGCTACAGTTGAGTATGGTACGGCGTTGGGGGTTATTCGTGCTGCTTGGGAGCAAGGTAAAAAAATTAAAGTTATTGCTGACGAAACTCGACCATTGTTGCAGGGTGCAAGGCTTACGGCATATGAACTTAAGCGTGACGGCATCCCTGTGACTTTGATTACTGATAACATGGCTGCCTATGTTATGAGTAAGGGTCTTGTAAACAAGGTGATTGTGGGAGCTGACCGAATTGTTCAAGACGCGGTTTTCAACAAAATAGGCACTTACGGCGTTGCAGTGTTGGCGCATGTTCATGGTATTCCATTCTATGTTGCTGCCCCAAAATCTACGTTTGATTTAACCTGCAAAGCTGCAGATGTTACTGTTGAGGAACGCAAACCCGACGAAGTCACCCATGTCGGTTGCCAGCAAACGGCTCCTGAAGGCGTAAAAGTAATGAATCCAGCGTTTGACCCTACACCCCTAAAGTATGTAGCAGGCATCATAACCGAAACAGGCATCTACACTAAAGAGCACTTTGCAAAGTTCAGCCCAACTTTTCCTCTCTAACGGTTCATTTTCCAAAATGTTGGTTCCAGTTTTTTGAACAAGTCAGTTAGGTATCTTGTCAAGCGTAAATAATGCTAATTTTAAAATGTGTTTGGCATTGCTTGGTTCCAAGCGTCAGGATTTTGATACTTAACTGCTGGTGAATTGTCTTCTTCTTTTTCTTTTTTAGTCACCAGTTGCCTGACTATCTCAAGCAGTTCTCTATGGTGGTCTTCATCTTTAATTATGTTGTTGAAAATGCTTTTGATGCTGCTTAAATCGATGTTGTACTGCTTGTTTATTTCATTGACTAAGATTTGAATCGTTTTTAGCTGGACAAAAATGTAGTATTCTTCGCCCATTATGCTTTCAAAATAACCGAGTTTTTCAATAAGCCATGACAAATTTTCTGAATCTATCTTGTTTATTTTGCCAATTTCTTTTTGAACTTTGTTTGTTATTTCCCAAGATTGCCCAATTTTTTCCCCGCATTCTTTTCTGTTACACTGATTTTTGACACAGATACTTTTGCTAACACCTTGTAAAATATTATGGTGCTTTTGGCTGTCAATCGCTATTTCTTGAAAAAGCGCTTTCACAAGTGGCATTTCTGTTTTTTCCGCTATATCATTGTAGAGTTTGCTGGTGTTTGCTTCTAAGTGGCTTAGGCAGTCGATGTATTCTGCAATTGTTTTAGGTTCATTGGGTTTAGCCATCTTTCTCAAACTTTTTACTGTTTAATTATATTTAATAGTTCGCCAGACAGCTATATGCTTAACTGACTATTTAGTACATGCTTAGCACAAAAGTTAGTGAAGACCTAATCGTTTTGTCCTTAGTTTTTATGCCTCACTTTTCAATAGGTAGTTCGATTTTAAAATTTGTGCCCTTGCCTTTCTCGCTCTCAAAACTAATAGTGCCGTTTAATGCTCCAATTAACCGTTTAGTTACTGCTAAACCAAATCCTTGACCACTAGCCTTTGTCGTCATCAAAGGAGTAAACAGTTTAGACTTAACTTCTTCAGGAATACCGCCACCCGTATCAGAAATGACAATAAACACGCTATTTTCTTTTTGATAGCCTATTAATTCCATTTTTCCACCGTTCGGCATTGCCTGAATTGCATTATTTACTAAATTAGTCAATGCACGCCTGATAAACAGCGGGTCAGTTCTTAGTTTTAACTCACCCTTAACATCTACGATGAGCCTTATGTTATCGGGAACCTGAATGGCTGAAAACACAGTTCTAATTAAACTAGAAAAATCTGTCTGGATATACTCTGGTTTTAATGGTCTGGAAAAGTCTTGCAAATCAGCTACTATTTTGTTAATATAGGTAACGTTAGTTTCAATTGAAGTCAAGCTTTCCTTAACTTCTTCTTTAACCTTGACGTCTGTTATTGCATCTAATTCGGTTTGTAAAATGTAAATCTCACTCACAATTGCTTGCAAAGGCGTGCGAATATCGTGCCCAACCATGCCTGCGGTTTGTCCAATAGTTGCCATACGCTCAGAATCCTGCAACTGTTTTGTACGTTCTAAAACCAGTTTTTCTAAAGCTTCATTTGTAATTTTTAATGTGCGCCCTTTTTTCTCAAGACTTTCAGACGATTTTATTGTCCGTCCAAATACTTGACCAAAAATGAAAATAACAAAAACAATCAAACTAACTATGAACAACAACATTACACCCGAGAGGTTTTGAATTAGACCAGTTAATTCACTATTGATTGCATTTGTTAAATTAGTAGTGAGTGCTAAGAAGTCACTCATTAGATTAAAAAGAGTTCCCCAAGTTTCAAATATCAATTCATTGGAAACTCCTGGGGTAATTATAAAACCTATATATGGTAACAACTGATAAAATGAATCTCGCATTTCGTAAACAAGTTCGTCATCGGGATTAGAAGAAATTAACATTGTAATATTGCCCTGAATCTTAAAAGCTGCGTCCTGCCATTGAGTTGCTCTAATTGCCGAATAAGGGTTATCTTGAATCGCATAGATGGAATAGTCAGTTAAAAAATACAGCATTTGTGTAAGATTTAGAGAAATATTGTCAACAATTTTTTGTTGATAATTCAATGAGTTAACTCTTTGATAAGTATACGCAGTTATTATCAAAATCGAAAGCAAAAGAAGACTAAAGAAAAAAACCGAAATTTTGTATAACCGTCTAGGTCTCAAAATACGTTCCCTGCTTCAAAAAAGAGCAGTCCTGAAAGTATTTTAATTTTTAATATTTGTTGATATGCGATTGCTATGAAAAATCATTGTGCATAGTGAAAAATAAACAAACTATGCCAGTTTCTGAATAGCGTCTTGATTGGTTGATGCCAGCGTTGGTAATATTGAGTCAACCCTTAAGACTGGGAGATAGAACAAAAAAGAAAGCAGTGCACTATATAACCCAAATAAGTATTAGAGTCATCGGGGAGAAGCAGTATTAAATTTAAAATTATGAACTCAAATCAACACGATTAAAATCAGCGGAGTTTATGCTTTGATTTTGTTTTTCTTGACCTGAATTTTGCTGCAAAAAGCCATAATGTTAAAGAGGAAAGTCAAAATTAAAAATCAACAGTTGATTAACTTTGAGCGACACCAAAAAAGCCACTCCTGTAGAGTTCCAAACCAGTGGCAAACTAGCAACAAAAGGCATAACCGTAACTGAACAAAGCAACATCGACCAACTATCAAACCGTGGATACGGCACAACAGAAAACAAAATCTTAACCTTGGCCTTTTTTGAAGCCCTCTACCTGCAAGACAAAGGAATGCTGACAGTAAAAGATGACACAAACAACCCCGTTGACTTCCAAACAATATTGCATGCTTACGAAGTTGTTGATGAGAACGCGTGGGTTAACTACCTTGTTTATCGTGACCTTAGAAGCCGCGGTTACGTGGTACGGGAAGGGTTTGGTGCCGGAACAGAATTCAGAGTTTACGAAAGAGGCGCATACGGCAAAGACTCTGCTTCCTATATGGTGCTTGGAACACAAGAAGGCAAACCCTTAGGCATCGACGTTTTAGCTGACATTTTGCAGCAGTGCCAAAGCCAAAAGAAAGAACTAGTCTTAGCCGTTATGAACCGTCGCGGAGAAATCGTGTACTACTCTGTTTCACAGTTAACTTTCAAGTAAGATGAAGTCTTTATGGCTAAAAATTATGTTTGGAACGCAAAAGATTACCAGAAAAACTCTACTAACCAGTATGCTTGGGCACAAGAACTAATCCCCAAACTACACCTCTCAGGAAACGAGTCATTACTTGATATTGGCTGTGGCGACGGAAAAATCACTGTCGAACTCGCAAAAGCCCTACCACAAGGCCGAGTCATAGGCATAGACAGCAGCCAAGACATGATAAATCTTGCCCAAACACTTTTTCCCACAAACGATTACCCAAACCTAAGCTTCCAACAGGCAGACGCAAGAAACTTTGTTTTCCAAGCAATATTTGACCGCGTCTTCTCAAATGCAGCCCTACACTGGATACCTGACCAGCAAACCGTACTATACTGCGTAGAAAAAAGCCTAAAACACGGCGGCAAACTCCTGTTCCAAATGGCAGGAAAAGGCAACGCCCAAAGCATCCTAAACATTTTGGACCAAATGCTGCAAGTTGAGCCTTGGAAACAATATTTTGAAAACTTCAAGTTCCCTTACGGCTTCTTTGACACTAAAGAGTACACTTCCCTTTTGGAAGAGGCTGACCTAGAACCGTTGCGTGTAGAGCTATTTCCAAAAGACATGAAACTTCAGGGCGCTGAAGGCTTAGCAGGTTGGGTACGCACAACATGGTTGCCTTTCACAGAAAAACTGCCTGAAGAGCTTAAAACAAAATTCATAGACGAACTGGTTACATGTTACCTACAGAACCATCCCACCGATGCTGATGGCACTGTACATGTTGGCATGATGCGCCTCGAAGTAGAAGCAAAGAAACCATAATTTTCTTTTTAACTTTTCACTTAATTTTGGATTGAAATATGTAGTTTTAGTCTACCCTCTATAGGTTTTTGCATGGAGCCTCTAATAGGCTTCAAATGGGTTGCGTAATCTCGTTTGTTAGTGTAGCAACAGTTTTAAATAATAGTAAATAGTTATGTGTTTACAAATAAGCGGTGGGTTAACCATGAGACAGACATTCACAATCACATCACCATTAAGCCAAACACAAAAAACCGTCTGGCAGATGATAACAAAAGGCTTAACCACCACAACAATCGCCGAAAAACTAAACACCACACGCCAATTCGTAAACCAAACCAAACTCGCCGCAGAAGCAAAACTCTCCACCACTCTCATGGACATAGCCCAAGCAAACGACTTCCAAATCACCAAACTCTACCCCCAACAAGGCCTACTCTTAGGCTACCACCCCGTACTGAAACGCAAAGCCATACTCACCTACAGCACCAACTACGGCATCAAAGTCTGGTACTGGCACAACAACGCCGAAGAAGTAACAAACCAAGAATACCTACGCCAAACACGACTATACCTTCTTGACGTTGCTAAAGAAAGAGGCATAGAAATTGAAAACGCAGAAACACTGCATCCAGCAAAACTGGCAACCCTAATTTTTTCCAAACTAATGCCCGACGCAGGACTAAGTGACCAACAATGACAGGCAAACCCTTTGTTTTGAGGCATTTCAAGGGCATAACGAAGAGTTTTGGCGGCAACAAGGCATTAAACAGATTAACTTTCAAGTTTTACAAGGGGCTCAAAGGGTCAAAAGGTACAAAGCCAATCTTAGCAATGCTTTGCGCAATTCTTTGTCTGCTTCCTCTCTGTTTTTCCACTCCCGCACTGTGCGTAACGGCTAATTCTTTTCCATCAACTTTTCACGTTACCTTCCAGGGTCACAGGTCATCATCGGAGCCTTATCCAGATGGCTCGACGCCAACTCTTTGGGTACGATTTTTGAACGGAACCGACTGTTTCCCTGAAACAGTGAGTGTTACTTTTTCTATGGAAGAATCCTCTGAAGGCGAATATATTGTCACGTTTATGCTTTCCTTTGATGGTTTTTATGATGAAGTATCTTTGCCTGCCACGGTTTCAAATGGCCGGGTGTACATAGATTCTACTCCAACAATATTTATTGTAGACCCAGCTTCTTTAGTCGACGGTAACACTATTCATTTCTTCCAAACAGAAAACCTAACCCTTTCTGGCGACGTTTTCATGGATGGAAAACCAACAACTCTAATTAATGATTATCGTGTAGCATCAAAAGTAGTTCAGGCTTCCTATCAGCAAACTAACTCATCGAAACTAACATTGCCTGACCCTCTACTGTTTGGATCTTCCATGCTATTTTTTGATCCACAAACTGGTGTAATGACTCATGCTCCCACAAAATTTAGTGATGTTCTTTTAAACAAATTAGGCATAATGTGTATTGTTGATGGAATTTTTGATTTAGTGGATTATTCAGAAAACTTGGATTTTACTTTAGTTAGCCTTTCACCTCCACTTTGGCAGCTTATTACAATACCTATAGTTGTCATATTGCTTGTCTTAGTGGTGTTTTTAGTTTACAGGTCTTCAAAGAAGAAAAAGAGCGATAGGCGAAAAAACGACTCAAACATTTTTTCAAAAATCCATTTCATTTATGAATCAAAAAAGGAGGATGTATATTTTGGGTTCTAAAGTTATTGGTGAATTTAAATCTGTAACAAAACGGTTTGGCGCTACAACTGCACTTGATGGTCTTAGTTTGAAAATATGTCAAGGCATCAATGGGTTAATTGGTCCAAATGGTGCAGGCAAAACAACAGCCATACGGCTGAGTTTAGGGCTAATCAAGTCTAACGCTGGAAAAGCAGAACTATTTGGATTCGATTGCTGGAACAATTCTTGTGCTATTCGCAGTAAAGTGGGCGTTTTGTACGAAAAACTTGCTTTTTACGACCACCTATCAGGTATTGAACAGTTAAAGCTAATGGCTAAACTGAAAGGTGTGTCTGGGTCTTTAGTTGAGTTAAAGGAGCTTTTGAGGCTTGTTGAGCTTGACGAGGCGGCTCATGACAGACGTATTGGCGGCTATTCAGCTGGTATGCGTCAAAGACTTGGCCTAGCACAGGCGCTTGTGGGTAATCCTGAGCTTGTGCTTCTTGATGAACCCACTTCAAATTTAGACCCGCTAAATCGCGCAAAAATCCTTGAGCTAATAACTTTTTTGAATAAAGAAAAGAACGCTTCTTTTTTGATTTCAAGCCACATATTGCCAGAGATTGAAAAAGTGTGTGATAATTTTATTTTAATGAATAAGGGCAAACTGTTACGTCAAGGGAGCATAGAGCAAATGATTGATAAAACTTTTACAACAAGATTCATTGTTAAAGCACAACCAATTGGGTCAGTGGTGGCTCTTTTGAAAGACGAGAAATATGTTGAGGATTTAACGGTAGTTGATGATTCTTTGCATGTTACTGTGGATGATGTTGGGTTGTTTAAGCAGCGTTTGCCTTTGCTTATAAGTCAAGCGGGGGCGTCTTTGGATGAAGTGAAAATGGTAAAGTTTGATTTAGAAGCTGTTTTTAGATCAGCTGTTGAGGAGGCTTAACGCGTTTGTTTGTTAGAGCGGGTTTGGCGTTGTTGAAAGCTGAGATGGGAAAAGTTTGGGGCAGACCAATATTGGAGATTACTGTTGCTCTTATGGCGGTAATGACCCTTACGTCAGTAAGACCTCTTACTGATATTGTTTTGCACTCGGAATTTCCAGCTGCTTTTCAATCTGCGATAACAGAGAGCGTGAGTAGTACTGTGGCTTCGTTGATGTTGCCATGGATTATTATGTGTGCGGTTTTGATGGCTTTGTCTTTTGCTAGAGACTATGAGTCGGGGTTGATGCAGTCACTTTTATCTGTGCCCGTATCTCGCAAATTGTTTTTTACGGTAAAGTTTGTTGCTGTAATTTTACCCTTGGCTTTGCTTTCCTGGGGGTTTACTACGTTTTTTGTAGGTCTTACTTTTTATTCAAGTCCCTGGCTTGTTTTACAGCTTTCCTTTTTTGCTCTACCTGTTTCCCTTTTATCTCTGATGTTTTGCGGCGGTGTAAGCGTTTTAATTGCTTTAACGATAAAGCGCACTATTCCATCAGTGTTGACAGCATTGCTTGCAAACTTTTTCTTCTGGTTCCCAACAAATATATCCACTTTCTCTTCACTTATGAATGGGGCAAGTTATGCTAACTATTTGTGTTTAACACCTTACAAGGGCGCTTTGGCTTTTTTGGATAAACTACTTGGTATAGTCCCTATAGGTATCAACGCAGTCCCTCTAGGTGGTTCGTCACCAATAGCAGATGCGCTTGAGTATAGTCTTCCTGCAAGTAGTTTTGCTGTTTTATTGGTTTTTTATGCTTGTGTGTTGGTAATTCCTACGTTTGTTTATTTCTCTCGGAGGTTTGAAATATGCGAATAAACTTTACACGACTTGGTCTAATCTTGATTATCATTGGAGCGGTTTTATTATTTAATTTCTGGACCGCGCCCCTTCCAATGTTAGCAAAAATGGGTACTGGATCTATTGAGCCAGGTGAAACTAGAAGTTTTGGTTTGTTTATGTCTCCAGTTGGTTTGGGAAATATTGTTGTAGAAAGTGATACTTTGGTAGCACCGACGCCTCCACCAGACGCTGTTGCTGTTGATGGAGCGATTCGCGTTGACGGGTCTCCAACTCGCGTTGAGTTTGTGGCACCTGTTCATTTAGTAGTTGTTAGTCCATCAAATGTTACTTTGGTTGATGAGGAAGTTGTTACTCCGCATACAGTTCAGCTTAATTTTGATGAACGCGGCGAGTACATTGTTCACGCAACAAACATGGGCAACGAAAGTTATCCCATTTCAGCTAGCTTAAAGTTTTCAAGAGATGGCAATGTTGTAAATAGGGAGGCAGATAAGTTTCTTGTTAGCCTGATTTTAACGGTAAGTGGTGTGGTGCTTTTCTGTTTAGGTTTAAGCACGTCTCTATTCTTAAAACTCAAAAAGGATAGTGCCATTGCCAAAAAAGTCAAAGTAGCAGGCTCAGAGCAACAATTAAGTTCTAAAGGCATAGAAAAACAAGGAAGTATAAAACCATGAAATGCCGCATACATATTGCAACCCAAGGCTGGCTTCCGCAAGACCCATACATACCAAGCCACCTAAAAATTGACTCCAACAGGCATAGATGGATAAGCAAAGTAAAAACTGTTGTTGGATCAACTTTGTTGCTTATAGGCTTATTTGCGCTGTTGCTGTCGAGTATGGCTATACAGCAGACGCACGAAATTCATAGTGACTCTTATACCTTGGAGCCTAACCAGAAAAGTAGTGATGTAGGAACATCAGGCGGACACTTTTCTTTTGATCCTTTTTACAATATGCACTCCTTTGAGGGTCAAATAATTGTTGAAGGCAAGAATGTAGAGTTTAAAGTAGTTAGTAGAGAACCTGCAGTGATAACCTGTGATAATAACGGAAAAAAGATAAATCAAACTGTTTATTTCCGGGATTCAGAAACTCATGAAGTGCTCAGCACAACCGTCGATGGCACATACACATTTAATCTTCCTGCAAACGGGGATTACTCGTATGATTATGTTATCGAAAATACTGGTAACCAGCGTGCAAATATAAATTTTCAGCTAAACGAAACACAAATAACTGTTAGCAGGCTGATCCCAGGCGTAATTGCATTGTTAGTTACTGCTCTTCCAGGTGCAATTTTGATTGTAAGTGGACGTAGAAGCAGAAAAGCAACCTTTCAAATGCCACCAAAATAATTTCTTAACTACTATTTTTTAACATAGTTTTGCCTCGAAAAAACGCTATTACAGCCTACCCCCTATAGGTTTCTGCAATGAGTTTCTAATAGCATCCAAATAGGCTGTGTCTTCATATTTTCGCTGTGTTGGAAAGCTTTTATTGTCTCTTTTGCCATCTACAGGCTGATGTCGGGCAAAGAGTTTTTCCTTAACCGTTACGAGCAACTGGGCTGGAAGTACAAGCCAGTAAAACTGCGCCAAGCAATCAGGTTCAACCAATCAAACGTTAAAGGCCAAAACCTTGTTGAACGGCTGTCAGGTTTAGGTGTAAACTTGGAAAAAATCGATTTTTTGCCCCAAGGCTACTGGGTCTGCGACTCAAACGTTTCTGTAGGCGCCACTGCCGAGTACCTGCTGGGTTTGTATTCCGTTCAGGAGGCAGCCGCCCAAATCCCGGTCACACTGTTTACCAGCTTAAAGGGCAAATCGGTGCTTGACGCTTCAGCCGCGCCTGGCGGAAAAACCGTGCAGTTAGCTGACAACATGGAAAACACCGGCAGCATAGTTGCAATAGACATAAACAAACGCCGCTTAACCGCCCTAAGCAACCATCTGGAACGTTGCCACGTAAAAAACACAGTTGTTTATCAGCTTGACGCACGAAACACGCCAAAAATGGGCTTAAAATTCAATCGCATTCTTGTTGATGCCCCTTGCAGTGGAAACTTTGCAGGAGACCCCGACTGGTTCCAAAACCGAACAATGCAAGATGTTGAACGCAACGCCCGAGTACAACGTGAAATGTTAATGAAAGCCGCAGAATGCCTCAATTCGGACGGCGAAATCGTTTACTCAACTTGCTCCTTGGAGCCAGAAGAGGACGAGTTGAACATGGATTGGGCAATAAACAGGTTGGACCTGCAAATCGCCGAAATAAATTGCCCCGGCACTTCAGGGTTAACCAAAGTTTTCGGTAAACAATTAGACCCGTCGGTTGCGTTTTGCCGCAGGTTTTGGCCTGACTTGACACAGGGCTTTTTTGTATGTAAACTTGTGAGGCGAAATGCATGAAGGCAAAAGTAGTTGAGGATTTTGCATTGCAGTTTGGTGTAAAATTGGTCTTTAATGAGGATTTGTTGGTTCAGCAGGATGGGCGTTTCTTTCTGTTAAACAGTCAGATTAAACCTTTGGTTAAAGGCGACTTTTTTTACGCTGGCACTTTTCTGGGTAAAGTCAAGGCTGGCAAGTTCTTTCCAAGTTTTAATTTGCTTTCAATGCTTGCTGGGCAGGAGGCTAACCGTATAGTTGTTGATGGAAAGGCTGCTTGGCTGTTTATTTGTGGACGGGATATCTTCAAAAAGGGTATACTGAGGACGTATGGGTTGGTTAGGCGTAATGGTCATGTTTTGGTGCTTAACGAGTTTGGTGAATGTCTGGGGTTTGGCAGGGTTTTGGTTGGGTTTGAGCAGCAGGCTGAAAAGGGTGTGGTTGCGGTGGCTAACGTGTTGGATGTGGGTGATTTTTTGCGTCGTGAGCGTGGTTTATAGGTGTTGTCGGTTGTTTATTGTTTGGCTGTTTGCTTGTTCTAACTGTGGCTGTTGGGCTGTTTAGTTGGCACACTATTTCAGAGAAAGTTTTTTCCATTGAACATTTATCTAATACAGTTAGCGATAAATTTATATATGTTTACGTTTAACATCTTTTCCATAACATCTGGAAACGGGATAGCAAGCTTATATAAAAAGGGAGACAGCAATTAAATGAAGAACTTCAAAGATGCAGTTTGGAAAGAAAATGTAACAAAAGTAGTAAACATAATCCAAGAGAAAGACATCAAATTCGTAAGGCTTCAATTTACCGACATAAACGGTATGCTGAAGAACCTTGCAGTAAGCTCCAAAAACATTGAAAGTATTTTTGAAAACGGACAATCATTCGACGGTTCTTCAATTACCGGTTACAGGCCAATTGAAGAATCAGACATGGTTCTGTACCCTGACCCAACAACCTTCGCAATCCTGCCATGGAGACCAAAAGAAAAATCCTCATGCAGACTAATCTGTGACGTTTACACGCCACAAAACAAACGCTTTGAAGCCGACCCACGCTACATCCTTGAGCGAGCAATCGAGAAAGCAAACAAAGCAGGCTTCAACTACATCTGCGCTCCAGAACTCGAATTCTTCATAGTAAAAGAATCCGAAAACGGAGGATTACCAACACCAATCGACCTAGCAGGATACTTTGACTTCCACCCAGGCGACCTCACCGATGACCTAAGACGTGAAATCGCCGACACAGCAGAAGCCTTCGGCATTGAAATCGAAATCAGCCACCACGAAGTCGCATTAGGCCAAAACGAAATCGACTTCAAATACGGTGAAGCCCTCGAAACAGCCGACCGCGCAATCACAATGAAAATGTGCGGAAAAGTCGTAGCTGCAAGAGCAGGATACCTTGCAACTTACATGCCAAAACCATTCCAAGGCATCAACGGCAGCGGCATGCACACCCACCAAAGCCTCTGGAGTGTCGACGGATCAACAAACATGTTCTACTCAGAAAACGCCAAAAACGGTTACCTATCTGACCTTGCACGCAACTTCATCGGCGGACAACTCGCCCATGGACGCAAAATGTGCGCAGTCCTTAACAGTTGGCCAAACAGCTTCAAACGATTAGTACCAGGTTACGAAGCACCAGTTTACCTTGCATGGGCACACAAAAACCGCAGCCCACTTATCCGTGTACCAAACTTTGGCGGAAGAAAGAGCGCTGCAAGATGCGAAATCAGATGCCCAGACGGCGCCGGCAACCCATACCTGCAATTTGCAGTACTCTTAGCAGCAGGCCTTGACGGTATCAAGAACAAGACTGACCCAGGCGACCCAGTAGAACTAAACGTTTACCACATGAGCTACGAAGAACGCAGAGACCGCGGAATCGTCTCACTGCCAGAATCACTAAAAGAAGCACTAGACGAATTCGAAACAAGCGACCTCATGAAAGAAACCCTCGGTGAAACAGCCTTTGAGAACTTCCTCAAAGAAAAACGCAGCGAATGGGACCAATACCGCCTGCAAGTCACCGAATGGGAAGTAAACCGCTACATCAAACGCCTCTAAAACAACAAAAAGTAAGCCTATTGGCTTACAACAAAATTTTCTTTTTTAATTTTAAATTATTTTTTGTTTTTTAGTTTTTGATTTTTTCAAGCAAACTTGCGATTGGAACGGTTGTTTGTTCGCGTTTTTTAAGGTCTTTTAGGACTACTGTGTTTTCTTTAAGTTCGCGTTCGCCAACGATGATGGCGTAGTCGATTTTACGTTTATCTGCGTCTTCTAAGGCTTTGCCCATTTTGCGTCCCATAACCTCGAATTCTGCTGAAACGCCTTCGTCTCGCAGGGTTTGGGTAATCTTTAATGCTTCAGTTTTCACAGAATCTGTTATTGGTATTACAACTGCCCGTTTTTCATCTTTGGCTGACAATGCCGCGTTTTGGGTTTGCAGTGCGATTGCTATTCGGTCGATTCCGTGAGCGCAGCCAACTGCTGGAGTGGGTTCGCCGCCGAAGGCTTCTATGAGTCGGTCGTATCTTCCTCCGCCTCCAAGGGCAATTTCTAGTTGGGGAATGTAGACTTCAAAAATCGTGCCCGTATAGTATTCAAGACCCCTGGCGAAGGCTGGTTCAACAGTTAAACAAATTTCTGTACTTGACGTGATAAACGTGAGCACTTCGGATAGGTTTTCTGCTGCCGCTTTAGCCTTCTCGTAATCCGCAACTAAGGTTTTGATTTGTTGAACTGTGTCGCGCCAGTCTTTGCCTTTTATGTCAATTAAGCCTTGAAGTGTTATGCGACATTTTTCTGACTCCACAAGCTTGAGTGCTGCATCGTATTCTTTTTTGTCCATGCGTTGAAGGATTGCGTTTTGGGTTTTTTCGTCAACGCCGTCTTGGCTGAGAATGCCTCGGATGACGCCGATGTGGCCAATTTTGAAAGCGTAACCCTGCAGCCCCAACGCCCGCATGAATCTGTTTGTTAACAGGATTATTTCGGTGTCTGCTTCAGGTTTGTTTGAACCCATTAATTCAAAGTTTGACTGCCAAAACTCCCTGTACCTGCCACGTTGAGGCTCATCATAACGATAAACTGTGCCTACACTAAACAGCCGCAGTGGTTTAGGCTCATTTTTTAATGCTGTGGTGGCTAAGCGTGCAATTGAAGCGGTGAATTCAGGTCGTAGAGCGACTTGGCGTTTTCCAAGGTCTTCGAATATGAACATTCTTTGGCGTATTTCGTCTCCTGATTTGGCGCTGAGTAATTCTAAGGGTTCAACGTGTGGGGTGATGGCTTCTTTGAACCCGAAAAGATCTGCGGTTTGCCGCGCTTTTGTTATGACGTATGTGAAGGTTTGGGCTTCTTCGCCAAGTAAATCTCGCATTCCACGAACTGTCTGGAAAGTAGGCATACAACAACTTCCTTTAATGCTAAATGTAACTTGGTTATTGATGATGCAGTTATTCTTTTAAACTCTATCTCAGGTCAACAAGAAACTGCCAGCCTATCTGGGACTTCACAATGCAATACAACCCACCATACGTACCAGGATTTCTACGCAGAAACGAAGTAGCCATAGAAACACAACAACAATAAACACAATCGGCAACTCTGCGGCAAAACTGGTAAACGGTAAAATGGTAACAGCTAAAGATGTGGCCTTTTCCAGTTCAAGGGTTAAGAATTAACAAGTTTTTCTAGTTGTTCCAAAACCATACTTACGGTCATGTCGATTGAGCCAACAACTTTTTTTCCTTCATGCTTATGATTTGGAAACCCATCCAGTCCAGGATGATGCGGAGTTTATCCCACCTAACAATCATCTGACGATTAAAAAAGACATGAAAAGAATAACGCCGCAGACGTGGAGCCTTATGTTCCCAGTAATCAAGTAGCCAACCGTTAACTAATTCAGTCCTCACTTTAAAAATATACGAATCTGCTACGCCGTCAAACTTGGAAGAAACAATTCTTTTAACAATTTTTGATTCTTTAAGAAGTGTTAAAGTGTCATTAAGAGGCAAGAGAATCTAACTCGCAAGCCACATGTTTCCAAGCGTTAAGCATGTTGATTGAGGCTTCCCACTCCATCCATTGGTCCTCCTGTTTGGGAGAAGCCTTGCCACGTATTTTTTGGGTAAAACTATCAAATGAACCGTGTTTTGCTTCAAAATCCTTAATTTTTTGCTCGTACTCACAAATTTTACGTGCAGAAACCTCTTTCACAAGACTGCTAACAAACGCGTCAGTAGAAGCATAAATGCCACTTTCAATAAAGGGCTTAGCAATCTGCTCAAGAGCTCTACCGTACTCGCCAAACATCTGATTCAACCAACAAACTATTTCCTTATTTAAACTTAAATAACTATCCACCTAAAACAAATAAAACTTCATTTTTCCAAAAGAATAGACACGCCAAAAATTGTTAACAGCAAAATGGTAACAGCCAGAGGATACAACCTCAAACTAACCCCAAACAAATCCCTTCATTTTTCGTTTTTAGATTCTATTTAACTGACAGAGAAGTCCAGTCGTTTTCAAAAACAAAGAAAATGTTAACCATTTTAGCAATAAGAGGGCAAGTTTGTGGACATACCAAGCGCTAACCAGCACCTTTGAAAGGGCTTCTAAATCTTACAATTATTTCTTTTTCTTTATGTGTTGTTGTATTGCTTTTTCTACTTCTTCTGATATGACGCCGCCGTGGGTTTTGCCGTGTACTTCAATAATGTATTTCATAAAGTTGTCCCATAATTCGGAATCTACGTAGATTGTTGTTCTTTTCTTCAAGTAATAGCTCACTGCGTAAGCTATGGCGTCATAACCCTAAATGTTTTATACAACTTGACAACTATACGATTATACAATTTGACGTCATATCGTAATGTCGTAAAATAGGGGACCGAAAATATGTTAGTTAAGAAGGCTGTTATTGTGGTTGAGTTAGGTTTTGAGTCAGGTCAGGTTTCGGATGAGCAGGTTGTGAAGGATATTCGGAAGGAGGCAGTGATTCCTTGGTGCAGCAAAATCCGCAAAATCGAAGTCTACAGCAGCGGTCAGGAGCCCAAACCGCAGGATGGTTGAAATCTTGGTTCCTTGTCCACGTTGCGGCAAAAACATAGCCACGCCAGTGCGAACGTTTGAGACGTTTCTTTTCAAAATAGACGATTACATCTGCGATAGCTGCGGCAAACACTTTGAAGCAATCAGCTAACCCACACCTATTTGCCACCTGTAGATGTTCTATGTTAAAAACCCCTAAAGGTAGGCAAAAACCTGCCTGTTGGGTCGGTTAAGACTTTTTACGTATAATCATAATCGTCAAGACTACAACTATAAGGATAACAATTAGTCCAACAATAACTGCCAAAAAAAGGGAAGATATGGACCCTACGCTGAATGTGAAAGTTATGTTGCTGATGCTTGTTTGGACGGGATTTGTTGGGTTATGCGTTAAATTGGGGTTAGTTGCTGAATTTTGTGAGGACAAGTTTATTGCTTGTGTGCTGCTCCAGTCACCTACTTCTCCGTTAAACTTGTAATAGTCATACCAGAAAAGCCCATGAGGTAAATACTCAAAGCCACCCACCGCTTCTCTAATTTTAAAATCAACTATTGCTTCTTTAGGAAAATCGTCACAGGGAATCGAAACTACTGTATAATCGCCCTTTGGTTGAAGAATGTACCCTTCATATTGGGATTTAGGTGAATAATATGTTTTCCATGTATCTTCATAATATCCTTTGTATTGAATCTGATACCAAACATCTGGTCCGCTTGAGTAGTCGGTACTATAAGGCATTTTGTTCTTGATTGTTATGTCGATTGACTTGTTTTCCACATAATAGCCTCCATGTATTGTTGTAGTTTTTCCCGTGTATGGGTCAATGGTAGTAGCGGGTGCAACGTCATATGGGCGAGCAACAATTTTTAACGTGAATTCAGGTACAGAAGGTTTTGAGGTTGCAACAGCAGCTTGTATTACAAGAAGGCTTGAAACTGTTAGGCTGGTGATAAGCAGTAACGCTAAACTTCTGAAAGATACACCCAACGCTTGCTCGCCAAAAATAAACTGGATTCGAAAACAAATTAAAGGGTTCTCGTAAAGAATCATTGACTAAAGCCCGTCAACAAACCTTTACCAACCGCCTGATAGCCAACCTATTAGGCACCTATTACTGGTTCTATGTAGGGTTTGGCTGGTTAATGGTTTGTTTTCCTGAAAGCTTCACCAGCAGAACAATTATTGAAACTATGACAACCACAACTACAATGAGTGCAATGCAAATAATAGAAAATAATGACGTGAAGTCTCCGAAATTTAATGAAAAATTAATTTGTTCGCTCTTTTGCTGGTTTAATGGGGAGTTAGGGTTTACAATAGAAGTGGCTGAGGGGTTCTGTGAATATGGTGGAACATTTATTGTTTGAGTGTTACTCCAACCGCTTTCGGTTCCGTTAAACGTTCCACTTATCCACGTTCTAATAATAGTCATGCTTTCATAACCCGGCGTTACATAACCCACTAAAGCTTTAACCTGAAAATCAACCTGACCGCCCTTTGTAGGTGAAATTTGATTTAAGGATCTTCCAGGTGTAGAATAACCGTATGGACCAGTTAACCCGACAAAGAAAGTAATCACAGTATACTGACCAGTTTCCTTCTGAATAACATAATTGTCAGGACCAAAATCGTGCCAGTCCTCTTCAAAAGCGCCCTTGAATTTAACACCATAAAAAAGGTTAATGTCTACGCTACTGTTGCCAATTAATTCTTTGTATGGACTAAATGGTTGATTCTTTATTGTGACATTTATTGTCTGCCACTCACGATGAACTGCTGGACTAAGCATTCGCTGTTCACCAGTGTACGGATCAATATCATAAATGGCGGGCTTATCTGATGAATGTGTATCATACGCAAGAGTGAATTCAGGAACTGACGGTTTACTGGATGCAAAAACAGAATCAACCAACAACACGCTCGATGCTGTAAAGGTCAAGATAAACAGTAAAGAGAGCAGTTTAAGAGTTACACCCACGCTTGTTCACCAAAATGGTTCTGTTGGAAATCGGATTAAAGGATTCCCGTAAAGACTTCTTTACCTAAGCTCGTCAGTTTTTCTTTACTAAACACATTTGTTATATCACCTTTCTATTAACCATTTTTTTACGTCAAAATTTTTTAAAGGGCACGTTAGGTCGCTGTTTTGCCTGTTGGAGCGTGAGAACTGCCTTAGCCAAAGCGAAAGGGTCATACTAGTGCCCGACTGTATTGTGCTATTCACTGCTACTACCGCTGTCTTATGCTTTCATTGCCAAAATTACTAAGGGGGGTAGGTGCTATTGGTTGAAAAATGCGTCAAAAGTATGTTGGAAAAAGGAAAGAGTTGGGTTTATTGTTTGGCTGGTTTTTTGGAGAGTCTGCGTGAGAGCAGTTTGCGGATTTCTTCTGCAAACACTACAATCACTGCTAGACTAATCAGGTATGCCCAATCCGTTAAGCCTAATGGTGTGGTTCCGAAGAACCCGTTCATAACTGGCACATAGATCAGTAACGCCAAGATTGCCAATTGCGCTGCGATGCCTACGACTATCCATTTGTTTGTTCTTATGCTGGTTTTAAAGATTGATTGTTTGCTGGTTCTGCTTGCGAGAACGTTTCCTGCTTGTGCTACTACGATGCCTGCGAACGTCATTGTTACACCTTTAATGTAGACTGGGTCGTTAGCTGCTAGCTGCTGGCCAAATTGCCATCCGCCTGCTGTCCATGCGTTTAAGCATCCGATCATTGCGCCGATTGCGATTATGCCTCCGATGTAGACTGAACGTAGGAAGATTTTGCGTGTGAATAGTCTTTCTTTTGTGCTTCTTGGGGGTTCTTGCATGATGCCTGCTTCTGGAAGTTCACGGCTCAACGCCAAGCTGGGTATGACGTCGATAGCTAAGTCGATAACCAGCACTTGCACTACCAGCAGTGGCAATGGGATAGCCAGCAAAGCGTAGAGCAGGTACGGGATAAGTTCTGCCCAGTTGTGGCTGAACACGTACACGATGAATTTGCGGATGTTGTCATAGATTGCTCTGCCTGATTCTACAGCTTTAACGATTGACGCAAAGCTGTCATTTAACAGGACAATGTCTGCTGCTTCACGTGCTACGTCTGTTCCTGATGCGCCCATGGCAACACCGATGTCAGCTTCTTTAAGTGAAGGCGCATCGTTTGCGCCATCGCCAGTTACTGCAACGATTTGACCGCTCTTTTTAATCACTTTGACAATGCGAAGTTTCTGTTCCGGAGCAACACGCGCAAAGATTACGTTGCCTTTTTTGACTTCGTCAACGATGACTTGGTCGCTTAAGTTTTCAAGGTCAACTCCGCTGATAACTTGTGCATATTCTCCTTCTACGATGCCGACTTCTTGTGCGATGGCTTTGGCGGTTGGACCGTAATCGCCTGTGATGATTACTGTTTTGATGCCTGCTTGTTTTGCTTTTGCTACGGCGTCTTTAACTTCTGCTCTTGGTGGGTCACGCATTGCGGCTAAACCGACAAAGATTAAGTCTTTTTCAACTTCTTCGACGTTTTCGCCCTTAGTGTATTGGCTTTTAGGAATGTGTTTATAAGCTATGGCAATGACGCGTAGTCCTTGTCTTGCGAATTCTTCAATGCGGGCTTCGATAAGCATCATGTTTTCTTTGTTTAAGTCTTCAATTTTGCCGTCAGAATACATTTTGCTGCAGACGTCAAGAGTGTTTTTGTGTGCTCCTTTAGTGTAAACTAGTACTTCATCGTTAAGTTCATGAACAGTTGTCATGCGTTTGCGTTCAAAACTGAACGGCAAAATGTCAATGATTGGTTTTTCTTCAAGTTCATCTTCCATGTTCATGCCGTACTTTAGGGCGGCAACAAGTAATGCTCCGTCTGTTGGGTCACCGATAACGCTCCAGTTTCTGTTACGTTTATTTGGCGGGTCCACTTTTGCACCGTTGCATAATGCAGCAATCTCTAAAAGTTTTTCAAGTGAACTTGTCTCGTTAGCTTCTTCATGTACTGTTTGACCATTTATGGTAAAGTCGCCGACTGGATTGTAACCTAAACCTGAAATGTCAACGACGCGGTCTTTTACCCAAAGCTTGTTTACTGTCATTTCGCCTTTGGTGATGGTGCCTGTTTTGTCAGTGCAGATAACGGTGACGCTGCCCAATGTTTGAACAGCTGATAAACGTTTAACAAGCACATGCTGTTTGACCATTTTCAGCACGTTAATAGCTAACGCACTAGAAACAGTAACTTGTAAGCCTTCGGGAACACAGCAAACCATCACACCAATCATGAACAGTATGCTGGATGCAAGTGGAACATGCAGGAAAAGCACGCTTGCCAAAAAGAAAGCTGCCCCAACAATTACTGCTAAAACAAAGTCAAACTTTGCCATTGAAGCAATTTCTTTTTGAAGAGGGCTTTCTTCTTCACGAATAGTTTGTGTTAAACTGGCAATTTTGCCGAACTGTGTGCTCATCCCTGTGGAGTAAACAACTGCTGTGCCTTTGCCTTTTGCTACGCTTGTACTCATAAAGATAAGGTTAGGTGAATACAGGTAGGCTTTTTCTACTGTTTTTACTGTTTCAGCGTTACGTGGTTGGGGTTCTGATTCGCCTGTGAGCGGGACATTGTTTGTCCATAAGTCAAAAGTTTCTATTAATCGTGCATCTGCGGGAACACGGTCGCCTTCCTCAAGAACTATGACGTCGCCTGGAACTATCTCTCTTACGCCAATTTTCTTGAGTTCACCGTCACGGTAAACTTTAGCGTATTCCGGCATCCAGTTCCTCAACGTTGCCATTGCTTTTTCGGCACGTGATTCTTGGAACATGCTAACGAAAATGTTGACAAACACTACGGCTAGAATTATTATTCCTAATTCTGGGTTGCCGCTGACGTATGAAAGAACGGAAGCAACCAACAGTAGTATGCCAAATAAGTCTTTAAGATGAGTGAAGAATTTGTAAATGAAGGGGATTTGCCTTTTTTCAAAAAGCTTGTTTGCTCCATATTTTCTTATGCGAGCTTTAGCCTCTTCAGTGGTTAATCCGTCAGGTGACGTTTTAAGATAATTGTAAAGTTCATCTATTTGCGTAGAAGCTGCTTTTTCCAAAATAATTCCGCCAGAAACTTTTTAATAGGTAACTTATAGGGTTCTCCGTCCAAAATGAAAGCGATGTGTTGCTAATGATACAAGAGTATTGGATAACAAAATAGTTTTCTGCTTTATATTGGGCTGATTTGACATCATCTTCAACGATTTACCTACTTGCTTATCTTTGAAGTTTATTTTCCCGTAATTGTATGACCAAGAATTTAAAGAGTTCGGGCTTAAGACCATTTTATGTGCCCAAATCCCCCTGTTTTCGGCTGAATCCAGCGGTTTAGCGTCAGCAAATCTTGGAGCGCACTTTAACGCCGTTGGAAACACGCCAGATTGAAAGTTTAAGCATTCAAATACTGCCGCATTATCCATTCTGTTTACCTCATACTTGGTTGCTGGATTAGGCTTAAAATTTAATTTAATCCTTTTTGAGAACCACACTTTGCCATATTGCAAAATCTACAACAACCGCTAACTCAAGAAAAACCTGCCTTGAATCATGATTACTTCTCAAAACAGTGAAGAATTCTTAATAAAAACGCTTTCTAAATCAGTAACCTCCGTTGCACAGTTAAATTAGAGGTTTGTAAGTTATGGAAAAAATATCACTTGGCAAAAACAGTATGATGTTCCCAATGCCGCTGGGACTCGTCGGGGTAAATGTGACTGATAACCGGCCAAACTTTACAACAGTAGGCTCCATTGCAACTGCAAGCCTTGATCCCCCAATGATTTCTTTTAGCCTCAACAAGGTTAGATTCTCTAACAAATTTATAATAGAAAAAAGAGTATTCAGCCTAAACTTTCCATCAGCTAACCTTGCAGACAAAGTTGACTACTGCGGTTTGGTTTCAGGCGAAAAAACTGACAAGTCACAACTTTTCCAAGTATTTTACGGCAGTCTGCCTGAAGCGCCGATGATAAAGGAATGCCCTCTATGTATGGAGTGCAAACTTGTCGCAGTTATCGATCTGCCAAAAAACGAGATTTTCATAGGTCAAATCGTTGATTCTTTTATTGAACAAAAATGTTTAACCAACGGCAAGCCTGACACTGCAAAACTGGGGCTTTGTACTTTAAATTTTGCCGATTCAAGCTATCGTGCTCCCGGTGCAATAGTTGGTAAAGCATTTTGTGACGGCGTCAAATTGGCACCGTTAAATTAACCCTGTTTTACACTGGACTTATTGGGATAGAATTATTTCGTCAGAACATTTTTCTTTGATTTGTTCTGCCGATTTTCTGCCCGTGAGGAAAGGAATTATTAGCGAAAAGATCATGGTTGCAACTATTACTAAAGAGAAGCCTGATTCGCTAAGGACTCCTTCACTTACCGCTACTGTTGCTATAACTATTCCAATGGCACCTCTTCCTCCGAGAATACCTGCCAACTGCTTAGGTGCCACGTCAACTTTTGCGTGTAAATATTTTTTTGAAACAAAATATGTCAAAGAAACCCCAATACCTAACGCGATTGAGATAAGCATAGCCATTCCTACAAAGTTTAAGCTGTCTATTTCCATCAATGCTACTTCGACGCCTGCAAAACCAAAAAACACTGGAATAAAGAAAATACTGTTCATGGTGGATAATGTTTGTGAGATTCTATCGCATGCTTTTCTTCCAATAAAACCGTCGTGCAGTATTAAGCCTGCAAAGAACGCGCCTAAAATAAAGCTTAAGCCCATATTTTGAAAAATAACAGAAACCAGCAGTGCGATAACTATCAGTAAAGCAAAGGCGAAGTCTTGTCTTTTAAAAAATCCTGATGACCTATTGATGGCTTCTTGAAAAACGTGTGGTTTCCAGTTTAATACTGCATCTAAAGTAGCGTATAAGGTTATGAAAAGAACAATTTCCATTGAGATTGTTAATGTGCTTTCTATGGGTCTTATGATTCCTGCCAGAAAAATGAACGCTAAAACGTCTGATATGGTGACTGAGGCAAGAATAGTTTGTCCTGTAGCGGTTTTTAGCAGTTTGTACTGATAAATAAGAACCGAGACAATGGAAAGTGACGGTACCGCTATTGCTAATGCAATGACCAAACTTTCCGTAAATGTGAAAAAGGGGAAAAATAGTGGCGCTGCTACTGTCATCCAGCCTAAAGGTATTAAGAAACTGGTAAAGCTAAACAAAGAGGCAACCCTAATTCTGCCTCGTATCATCTGTGTTTTCATTTCAAAACCGATATGAAAAATGATGAAAAACAGTGCAACTGATGAAACTGCTCTAAAGGGTTCATCTGCTACGACCAAGCCCAGCAGGGAGGGCCCGATTATTATTCCGCTTAAGATTTCTCCAACAACTGCTGGAAGACGGAAACGTTCAAACAATTCACCAAGTAAAAGTGCCGCTGCAAGAACAATCAAGATTTCCGTGATGATGCTGAAGGGTTCCATACAGTTCAGTTATAACTCATAGTTGAAGAGCTATTTCTTGTTTACGTCATAGTTACCATAAATTATAGAGACAACTTAGCAACTCAGCATTTTATATGAAGCTTCAAAAAAGTGGAACTTTTAGGTTCACGCATAAAATTAAAAAACTTGAAAACTGTGAACAGTTGAAGAAAAGCGGGTCTTGGAAAATCGATGGAGCCGTTTCTGAAAACGATAAAGATGGACCATCATTATTATTTGCAAAATAGTGGTCTTGGTGATATTAGAACTTATATCGAAAGCGTCGAAGTGGAGTTGCCTGAACAGAATAAAGAGAAATATGGTTATTCTTTAGAAACTGAGTTATGGACGGACAAGCCTCAAGATGTAAAAGAAATTAATCAAAAGAGGTTAGAACTAATTAAAGCATTAAGACTTGATGATTGCAAACATCAACCAATTCCCATGCAAGAGTTAACCTACCAATGGATTACTGCCCCGAACCAAAAAGGGCAGCCGTCCTAAAGACATGCTCCGTACGTGAAGAAATAACCTGACTTGATTGAAATACCGCTTAACCAATTAGAAAAAGACTATTCGAGTACAGCCATTTTTCCTCTAATCTCTAAACAATTAGCTTCTTATATATTCTACAGGTTTTTCTTTTCTAAGAAAAGAGCTAAGGCGGCTAGTTCTGTGATTAATGCTTCGTCATCGGCGTCTCTGATAATTTGGTCCTGACTTACTGCATTTCGATAGAAAGCGACTTTTGCTCTTATTGTGGCTTGATATAAAGTGCCTTGAGAGCCTGCTTGGGGTTTTTCTGCTGCCGACGGATTCCACGTAACCTTGTTCTGCAAGTGCTCTTACTCTACGGTTAACGTTAGTATACTTTGCGAGCCTAAAGCCCCTTCTTTAGTGATGTCATAAACAACCAAAGGACTATTTTGGAAAAGAATCAAGAGTGTGGCCCGATTCAGTTTGCTTCTCTGCCCTCTGACAAGTGACGAGCAACTATGGATTTTTCAGGTGATGTCCGATAACTCTATTCGGTCAGCATTTTGGAGAGAAGTCGTCGTTCTGCTCTGTGAAGTTGGACTGTTAACGTAGATTTTGCAACATTAAGCTTTTTTGCAAGTTGGTCAGAGCTGATTTTTCGAGGAATATCAAAATATCCCAGTTCATAAGCTAAAACTATGGCTTTTTGCTGCTTCTCGGTTAGACAGTTAATGGGCGATTCAGACGAGAACTTAGCATCGGTAAGCGACACAATTTTAAAATTAACATGTCTCCTTTGAAGGCTTTCCAAGAATTCTTTCACCTGCAACTCATCTCCCAGGAGGCTCATCTTGACTTTTCCCTCTCTAATCTCAAATGTGGGTATATAGCCCATGTTTGCGTTATCGTATTTGCGTTGATAGTATTGTTTAGCTTGCGATCTGTTTTTAATTAAGTAAATATGAGCATCATTTTCTTGATCAATTAGCTGTATCTGCACATTTTTGCTGGGGAAAAAATCCTCAATTCTGGCAGATGGGTCTCTGAACTCCACTTTGCAAATAAATACAACTTCTAACGGGTCATTTCTGAGAACTCGGAGAATTTCTAGAGTCTTTATTTTTTCAAATCTTCCTTGTTTCTCTAATTCAGTAAATCCTTTTTTGGAAATTTCCACTACTATTCTGCGCATGTTTTAAATACCTTTTACCTGACGAATAAACTTTTTTATTTGACGAACATGTTCGCTATAATACTAATCCAGCGCGTTTTACATTTCATAAGAAAAAAATGAAGTGGAAATATGAGTTCTCATAACTTAAGTTCCAAGTCGAAATCGACATTCAATGGGGATGCTAAATATCCCATGCGAGTGTTCGTTATTTTGTTTGCTGGTGTTCTTCTGACTACATATGTGCAAACGATGGTTTTTCCCGGAATTTCTATAATCGAGAAAGATTTATCGACAACTGCTACAGTAGGTTCCTGGATAGCATCTATAGTCCTCTTGGTAGGTGCGGCTGTCTCACCAATTATGGGAAAGCTTGGTGACCTCTATGGAAAGAAAAAGCTACTCATTGCCGCCTTAGCCTTTTACACTGTTGGCAATATACTCGCAGGCTTTTCAACATCAATATACCTCTTGTTATTTGCAAGAGCTATTCAAGGCATAGGCTTAACGGTATTGCCGCTGTCACTTGCACTAATTACAGACATATTTCCCAAGGAGAAAGTAACCATGGCACAAGGTGCCCTGGGTGGAGCCGCAGCTATAAGCATGGCTCTGGGGCTGCTGTTAGGTGCATATTCTATACAAGACTTAGGCTGGCAGGTATCTTTCCAAATTGTTGCTGTCATCAGCGTTATTGTGCTCGTTGCCATAATTGCTGGGTTGAAACGAGACATTTCATGCACTAAGTGCCGAATTGATTACCTTGGTGCCCTTCTTCTTGGATTGGGAGTGGCACTTCTCTTAGTTTTCGCTACAGAAGGATCAACGCTTGGATGGTTTTCCGGCGGAGAAATCGCACTTCTCGTTTCAGGTTTGGCATTGACCGTTTTATTCTTTTACGTCGAAAGTAAAATAGATGAGCCGCTAATACCGTTGAAACTTTTGAAAATAAGAAATGTTCTCGTCAGTAACTTGATTACCCTTATTGCAGGTCTTGCTACTAACTTGCTTTTCTTTGTGGTAATTGCATATGCGGAACTCCCCAAACCTTTAGGACTTGGCTTCGACATCATTGCAATAGGCTTAATGCTTCTTCCAGGTACAATAGTAATGCTACTTCTTGGGCCTATCCTTGGTCGCATTATCATAAAAACAGGGCCAAAACCTATACTTGCTGGAGGCGGATTTCTGTTGATTCTCAGTTTCGCGTTGTTGATTCTCAACCGAGGAACCGGCACTGCCGTTACTGTCGGAGTCATATTCGGTTTCGCCGGGATAATATCTTTGTTAGCGCCCGTTGCAAACATAATATCTTTGTCTTTGCCTACGGAAGATGGTAGTGTCGGACAAGCGTTCAACCTTACCCTAAGAAATATTGGAGGTGCCATAGGGCCTATCCTTGCCACAGCAGTTCTG
Source organism: Bathyarchaeia archaeon (assembly GCA_050108115.1). Classification (GTDB taxonomy): domain Archaea; phylum Thermoproteota; class Bathyarchaeia; order Bathyarchaeales; family Bathycorpusculaceae; genus Bathycorpusculum. Next base: position 198,869 of record JBNIDP010000002.1, read on the forward strand.
GCGGTCTACACAACGCCTCTAACCCAAATAATAGCTGGAAATCCAGTTGTCGTCGCCACCGTACCTTCCGCTACAGGATTTAACGTTGTCCTTGCTGCAGGCATAGCATTAGGCGTTGCTGTCATTGTAATAAGTTTGGCAACTAAAAACGCTGCTTTCAAGAGCAAGAGTCTGGTGGGAGAGACAACTCCCCAAATTATCACAAATAAAAACGAACCCAAGGTAGTAAAAATAAAGAAACCGGAAACAAAGGAGGTGACGCATGAAAAAATAGATTATCTTGGCCACTAAGAAAACCCTGATTATCCAAATATTCTCTGACTTTTTTTAATAAGAATGCCCTAACTTTAATCAAGTTAATTGATTCTTCTGTAAACAGTTACCCTTCACTTCTCCATTATTGGCTATTGTTTACATAGTTTTATTTTTAAAATTTTAGAATAATGGCCTACAGATTTTTCTTTCATCTAAATTCAACTTTTATTCTCTACTCAAAATGCAGTCTGCCCTTCCGGTACATGTCTAGCAAGTACCTTACATCCGCTATTTCTTCACTGGTTAGTTCTTTCTCCTATTTCTGCCTGAAAGCCGCAAAATCCAATGTTTCAAGAGCCTTTGCTTTCCTAAACGTCTCCTGCCAATTGGGAATCATCTGCATGACATAGCTCAGTTTGTAGCCGCAAGCATCATGCCCTAAATATAATTCGCACAAACGCTGATTTATACCGCAACTGCCAAGAATGCTGCTTGTATAAGCTCTAACATCCTGAGGTTTCATATAATACCCAGTGCGTTTGCCCGCGGTTCTAAAATACTGGTAGATCGTGTGGTCCGCTTACTGCAACTGGATCAATGCACGTAGCAGGTAACCCCTTCAACACCTACCTACCAAAAGACATGTACTATCCATGAGGAAAATAAAATGAAAAAACTAAAAATCTTACCACTCTTACTTGGAACTCTTCTGATACTCTCAATTGCGAGCATGGCAAAGGCTGAACAACCAAGTAACCCTTCAAACCTTGACAGCAGCATTTTCCAACAAGGTCATTCTCAGTCGACTTCTCAGAACGTATCTGAAGAAAATAAGCTTGTTTACGAAAAAGCTTTAGCATTCTTAAATAACGTCGCAAAACTAGATACAGCAAAATATACTGTTGAAACATATGTTGACGAAAGACCCGGACCTAACTATGACAAAACCCTGAAGTTTAATTTTTCATCAACCGATAGCCAAGTCGATGTACTTTGTTTAATTAATGATAACTCGGTGTTCTGGTGTACAATTACCCCAATTCAAGGTCAACCTGCTTTTGTTACAACAAAAACATCTGATGTTCTTAACACCGCTAAAGGTGCTTTAACCGAGCTTCAGACGTTTTCAACAAAGAATGAACTTGCCAGCATTAAAGAGTTGTTGAATAGTGTTACCGAAATTAAGAATTCCAAAACATCATCTGCTGAATTCACACAAGAAATAATTGTCGACACGAATACAGTAACTATATCATGGGCACCAACTGCCAATGGATTGAGTAATCCTCAAAACAAACTTACACTTCGATATGTTAATGGAAATCTACAGTTCTTCGCTGATTACATTGGAATGCTTAAAATAGGCAGTTCTGAATCAAAAATCTCAGAGCAAAAAGCAATTGAGATAACAACAGAACATGCTAAATCCTATTCTTGGGTACAAGACAATGAAACAGTAGCAAACGTTACCGTATTAAGCGATCCCATTATTGCGAATTTAACACTGCAGAATCGAGGAAACGCTACATTATACCCTTACTGGGACATTTGGTTACCATTAGACAAAATGTACCCTGGTGGCGTAACAGCTTTTCACGTAGGCATTTGGGCTGACACAGGCGAGATAGGTTTTATTTCTCCTATAGGTTATGGCGGTTCAGTCCAAGAAACTTCGTCAGAATCTAACACAACATCTGAAAATAATAATCTATCAACCGCTGTCATCGCTATCATGCTAATAGTAGCAACTGGTGTAATTGTAAGTTATCTATTCTACAAAAGAAAAGATAACTAGAACTTCCCTTTTTTTCACAACAGCATATTATAAATTGGATACCATTTTGTTCAAAACTGTCCTATAGTATAGTACTCATATCTTTTTGCTATAGGTTCTAGCAATTTATTTTAAACCGGAAATTTGCTTTTCAATTTAATGTTAGTCAATAATTCTTGACGAAAACCATTATATCTCTTCAAAACTGAAAAAATTTGATGTACTATGAAGACAGCTTCACTATTTGTTGTCGCTTTTTTGCTTTTTTCATGTTTATTTTTTGTCCAGAACGTTAGCGCTTTAGAGAATTCTTGGATGGTCAGACCACCTTTACTTGAATCAACTAGTAAGGCTGTTGCTGTTGACGGAAAAATTTATGCCATGGGTACAATAACTCAAGAATACAATCCAGACACCTTAACGTGGACTAAAAAAAATTCAATGCCTCATCAGGTAAACGGTGGCATTGCAGTGTATCAGAATAAAATCTATGTTATAGGCGAGAACTACAATCAAGTATATGATGTAAGATCAGATACTTGGGCAATCAAAACAGCTATGCCTACTTGGCGGACTGGTTTACAAGCAAACGTTGTTGGAGATAAAATCTATTTAATGGGTGGATTATCTAACGCTGAATCCGGGACACTAACAGGTGTTAACGAAGTGTATGACCCAACAACTGACACTTGGATGACAAAAGCACCTATCCCAACACCAGTTTATCTCTATTCGTCAGCTGTAATGGATAACAAAATATACGTAATAGGAGGCAGTGCTGAACCTCCAAATATTGTTTTAGATTTAGTGCAAATATATGACCCTCAAAAAGATATTTGGACAAATGGGACAGCCATGCCTAAGGCAGTAAGGTATGCTTCTGCCATTGCTACTACTGGTTTGTTTGCACCGAAGCAAATCTATGTTATCGGAGGGCTTAAAAGTGGCAATGGGCTCGACTTAAATCAAATTTATAACCCTCAAACTGACAGTTGGACCACGGGTACACCAATGCCTACCGCTCGTTATAATTTAGGATTAGCCGTTATAAACGATACAGTCTATGCAATGGGTGGTGTACTATTGCCGCCTTATGCATTTCCCCAAGAACCATTAACCACAAATGAAATTTATCTGCCACTTAACTATGACGGACCAACACCACCTTGCTGGCAACCTCAACCTTCGCCTACACCATCAATATCATCATCGCCAACACTCAATTCAACTCCATCAACGACAATCAGCCACACATTAAGCCAATCACCGTCAACTTCGCCAGAAAGTGAGTTACCCTTCAATAGTATTCTGGTCATTATAACAGTTGCTTTAGCAGTATTTGGTTTGGTAGCAATCTTGTTGGCTGTCATAAAAAGACGTAAATGATCCTTCTTCCTTTTTACTACCTTTTAAGATTAAGCTTCTAAAGTATGGCCTAACTTTGGTATCATTACTCTAACGATTGATGTTTATCGTGTCGGAGAATCAGTAATACTGATGTTGCTTATTCTTTACGATTTTACATAAATAATGAGCTATTTTGTACAAATAATATACAATTTATGCAAATCCTTTTTAGATTTTTTAAGACTAAAACAATTACCAACAAAAAGGTTGGAAAAAAATATGGGATGTTGTGGACAAAACTCAACGTATACCGGAAAAAGAGGAATTCTCGGCAACGCAATGCGAGCCTTAAACTTGTGGGCATAACGCAACTATTGCCAACAAACAATTCTGAAGTCAAAACCGATGCACCAACACACAACTCTGGACCATGCGGCAGCAACAACTGGGCGCCAAACAGCTGGACTAACCCTTCAACTTCCAACGTGACAGATGCTACCCTCGATGTAACTCAATATTTCATGTGGGATTCAACGCACCTTCAAAACTTTTTCAATCTTGGTGATGGTCCAAGATATCAACATGAAATGCGACGAGACGCAAATGTCTGGAACTTCATCAGACTTGGTTTCGGCGGATTATATTGCTTCCTAGAGAATGCAACTAACCTGCCTAACCTTGACCCATGGTGGAGCGAAGAAAGTGACTGGTGGGCAATTAATTGCCCTAAAGGCTACTGGCCAGACGACGAAGAAGCACAAACCAACGCAGTTGACAGTGGAAGTCTGCAAGCAAATACTTGGTACTATTGCGTATACAGATTCGAGCGACTACAAAGAGGCACAGCCTTCAACCTACAAACAGAGTCTGAATACTGCAAAGGACTCTACCCAATTTGCGCTAGTGGCTTCGACTGGTGCTACCACACAACAGGGAACATTCTATTCGTAAGGTGAGAAAAATGTCAAGAACAGGTATAGACCAAATTAGTACAGTGCAAATGCCCGGCGAACAAGTATTCTTTGGCCCAAGCAAATCTGGTAAGTTCAAAGTAGTTTTAGAACCAAACATCAAGTCCAAAGCTGATTTAGAGCAATATATCCAAAGGGCTCACCAAAGACGCTCACTTGCCATCCAAAAAGGCGGCTCAACAATAGGCGTGATTACGACAAAAGCACCACTTACCTTCCAAAGAATTGAGGAACTCGAACACAAATATGCTCTCACAATAGGTGGCGTAAAAATACGCTCTAGCAATGGCGGGACAGTCTTCAGCAGATGGCCACCAGACTTGCAATGGTTAGATGGACTGCAACAGAACTTAGCAGCGAAACTAAAAAAGCATCTGCGACCTTGGCTAAGTCGCAACCCATCTTCTCCAGCTTTGCAAGACTGCCAGAAATCCGCTCCAAATCACCAAGCGCAGTCTCTACTTGGCCTTCCAGCTTCTTAATCCGCTCCGGCATCAGTAAATACTCGACTGCGGCGTCACGGTCAAGATGGTCCAGTTCTCCTTCGTCTTCGCCTGGGCTATCATCAATCAACCGCTTAGGCGTGCTCACCTCAAAATAACGGTTTAGCAAATTGGCTACTGGATCATCGATGCCTAACTCATGGCGGTTGTTTATTGTTCCCTGCCCCAAAACACAACAATACTTATTCATTAAACCCTGAGCAACCCGATCAGCCAAATTCTTAGCCAACGTTACCAATTCACCCGGGCTACGGCCATACAATGTCTCCACATGTACAATCCAAGACGTCGTCGTATGCCTCACCTTGACGCCCTGCTCTAAGCCCAAAAGTGCGGTCCAATTTTGCATCTCAATCCGCTTAAAATCCCCTGAAGGATAGACACCCTCACGCAGCACCGGATACTTGAAAAAACAGCGATGCAGCCGAAAGACGCCGCTGCTAAAGAGGACTCCCTCACAGGATATGAGAAAATTTTGACCTCGCTCTGTAAGCTCAAAATCAACAAAGTTACTACGTTTTAAGCGGCGGATAAGGCCTGCTTTTTCCAGCTTTTTGACATAGTAAGCTACATGCTGGCGCTTCCATCCACGGGCACGCCATATCTTGGCAGGGTACATTTTAACCTCTACGCCTTTAAGAATTGGTGGGACGCGGGAGCGGACGGTATTGAAGTCAAATTTGACTTTTGACTTTGAAAGAGAAATATTTTGACTTCTACCCTCAGCGCCAACCAAAACGTTTTCACCTCAGCTTTGGAACCACTTTTTCTCTGATTTTCGCTCTAAGTGCTTCTATGTCGTCGTCGAGCTCTGCTAAGCTCAGCAGACGTTTATCGTTGAACTCAGCTAGCGCTGCTCTCAAGGAATCTCGGTTTTCAACAGAGTCTTTTATGCGAAAAAACGCCGAAATGCCCGCTCTGCCTTCGACAACTACTGGCGCTACCATGACTTCAAACTCGGCGTTTTTAGCGGTTCCAGGCGCAAAATAGCAGTGGTCCAAATATTGCCCAAAGCCGCCGTTATAACCAAAAACAATCCAGTGCTCGTCAGTTAGCCAATCAAGGGCGTTTACTCTGCTAAGGACCAGATTCAACATAACCCTCCTTGCGCTGGATTTTTTGGCCGTTGCCTTTGAAGGCTGAGCAGGCTTCGCTGGATGCTATGCGATTAATTGATTTTCTGCCCTGCATCGTGGGTTCGGTGCAGTGCCCGCACCAAAAAACGCAATCAGCGCGTAGAGAACGCCCTCAGAAAATGGTCCAGAACAGAAAGGGGGCTCAGGGTTTACACTGGAAACTTTGGATGAACTCAAAAAAGAAAGGGAGTTGAGTGGAGAATACGGTATAAATGTGTTAAAATTATGGCGGGTCCGACGGGACTCGCAGTGTTAAACGGGAGTAAGTACTATTTTTGTGGGTTATTTTCCGTAACCTCCTTGCGGATAATCTGCTTAAGTTCTGATGTAAGAACTAGCAGCTGTTGAGTTTCTATGTCCGTCGCCAGGCTTTGGTTGCTTTTGGTCAATGCTTCTCTAGATAGAATTTCCTCAGGGTTTTCTCCCCAGGCTCGTATGATTTCTTTGAGTTGCTCTATGCGGTTGACTTTGGTTTTCGGTCTGATTGCTAAGCCAGCGGCTGCATATATGTTTCTGAGGGTTTCTATGCCTAAGCTCTGGACGTCTTCATAAGTGGTGATCGTGTGACCCATCATGTACTCGATGATTTCTGTGTCGATTTTTGCTGCGCTTAGTTGGGTTCTGAAGAATTTTCGCAGGCTGTGAGTTCTAACGCTGTACATCCAGCTGTTGGGTAGTTTTTTAGCGACTTTTGCTTCGACAGCGGAGTCATGGACGATTTTTCGTATGGTTTTTTCGCTGACGCCTAATACTTTGTTTGCGTGGTGGCTATTTCTGATCAGTGGCGATTCGTCGGTGATTGTTTCAGGCGGCATTCCTTGGGTGCCTTGTCTTCTTTCATCGATGTATAGTTTGAGGAAGTGGCTGGCTTCAGCGTTTAGGAATGTGTCGTAGTCGTGGTATTTGCCCTTAGTGATGGCAGCTTCAACGTGGATGTGGATGGTGGTGCGGTTGGCTTCTAAGTCCTCTTTGACGTGTCGGTATTTCAGTTTGGAAAAGGTGCCTTCTCTAAAGCCTCCTGTTGCGATGCCTGCGATTACAAAGCTATCTCGGATGGCTGCTTTATCGAGCATTACTGAGAGGTCTTCAGGTTTTGGCGCTCGGTCTTTATGCGATACTTTTCGGCTCAGGGGTTCATCAAGTTCGACTCTTTTTACTCCGTTGGTGCGGTAGAAGGTTTTTACGCTTTTTATGTAGTTGCTGACTGCGCCTGGCTTAAGGTCGCTGTCTTGGAGGGCGGCTAAGTAGTCACTTAAGAATCCGCAGTGATTTTGTACTTTTATAGGGTCGGGGATTGCGCCTACAGGTTTGACATCTTGGATGATTATGTCAGGGTTGTATCCGAGCCAATCAGCGTATTTTTTGAATCGTAGTGCATATGTGGGACAGCTTTCAATGGAGCCGCTGCAGTGACGTAGGAAATGCCGTGCCATCTTAACCATGCTTTGGTATTCAAAGACGTAAGGAATGATGTTGGGGTACTTGTTTAGGCAGCTGCGTATAATGTAGTCTACGAGTCCTTTTTCGCCAACAGCTAAAATTTTGTTGAGCTCTAAGGTGAGAGTACTCTGCAGTCGAATGTTGTTCAAACTCTTCTCGATAACAACGAATGGACCTTGGAATTGCAACGGCAGATTGAGTGTCTTTAGGTCGTCAAGGGTGAGGTTACGTTTTCGCTCTATCGCGGTTGCTATAGATGTTTTTCGCTCTAGCATTTCTGCCCCTCCTGTGGATTTTTGGGGCTGAGTTTTTCGCTTCTTTGGCTGGAAGCGCGCACTCGATTTCTTATTACGGGGCTTTGGCAATTTAAGATGTGCTCAAAATTGAGAGGAACCATGGAGATAATGCAACTTTTGAGCACTACCACGCCGTTAAAGCCGCTGTAACCCTGCAGAAGAGGCCTATCACACTCGATAAGCATAACCTCGTCATTCTCTTTTTTGATCCAGCCTAGCGTTTCCCGTATGATTGCTTCAGCTGCAGGCGCCTGAACGTTCTTGAAAAATGCATGGTCTTTGTACCTGACGTAAACTGCTTTGAGGATTTGGGAGCTGGCACCGGCGGCTATTGCAGTAGCCGACTCGCCTAAACGTACATCATCCTCAGCCACACCGGTATTTTCAGCCACGAGTCCAGCCATTCCCTCCAACTCCAAAATCTGTAATTCCCGATTGTCTATGGGGCTGTTTTGTCAGCTTTAATTTCAACGACGTCCCAGGAATACGAGAAATTAAGCCGCAGCCTCGATAGCGCAAATAAAACTTATCATCAGGCACAGTTAAGCCGCCGACGTGCAAGATTCTTTGCTTATGCATCTTCACATAGCATGCGCAGGCTTCTCCAAGGCAATCGCTGTTGCTTTGTTGTGGATTAGCGGCGGCTAAGGGACAAACCTTCATTTTGACCCCTCGTCTACTTGAAGAAGTCCTCGTCACGTATGTGCTCGCTTACCTTGATGAAGCGGTTCTCACAGAACTTTTTAATTTCCTGTAAGACAGGGTCTTCTGTGGAGAATTCTCCAATGAACCCTAATCTGCCTGTTTGGACACGTACTTGGAAGGTTTTGTTGCCTGCGATAAGCTGGTAGAAGCCCAACTTCTCACCTGCATACTCGGCAAGGATTGACCAGTCTTCAACTAAATTAACCACTTTGTTGTCACCTTCAAGGACTTGCAGGCTAGAAATAAAAAGTATCTGTCGCCGCAAAGACGGCACGTCTTTGTGACCCCCCGCAAAGACACCTCTCCGAAAACGGACATATCGCCTTTCAAGGCGAGTAACCAGTCTTAGATAACTTGTTTAAGCGATAATCTATAATCCCAAACACTGAAAGAACACCTGACAAAACAGAATTCCACTGTTTAGTTTATTTTATTAAGGCAATCAATTCATATAATTCGGCGTTGATGAAGGAAATTGGCTGATTTAACTACTCTCTTCATTGGTGCAGTAATCGCAATTGTTTCAAGCGTAGTGACATATTGGGTTAATTATCTCTTAAAAATAAGAGAGCAAAAGATAATCAGAGATTTCGATGTCAGAGAGAAAGGGAGAGATTTCTTTCATAAAACATATGGAATTGTAGCTTCTCTAGGTGACTTGGTTACACCATTCGCTGACAAAGCAAACCCCAACAAGGCTATGGTCTCAACTGAAAGGGGTTACGTGTTATTACCTAAAGACGAAATTATCAGGCGCTATAAAGAAGCGTATGAAAAATACTCAAAAGTCTGGTATGAAGCAAGGGGAAATGGGCTTGAACTTTTCTTGACTAAAGAACATGCCACAGCGTTGGGTAAATTCTGGGGATATGCTGGCTATTTCTATGATAACACTGATTGGGAAAATAATGAAGAAGCAATCAAGAAATTCAAGGCTATTTCATTGCTATTTTGTGATGAGATGGATGATCTCATGGGTTTGTGCCAAAACAAGTCTCGAATACCGAAATGGTTAAACATAAAGAACTGGAATATGATACTGAAGGGGGAAAAAGTTGACAGATAATAATAAGAAGCCTCAGACTCTGAAAGAGTACACAGTAAATTCAAAAGATGTTGAAACAACCCGATTTGGGAAAGACGCGATTGTACCCTCCGAATTTGTAGGCGAATTTCGCAAAGGACTTGTAACTGGCTCAAGCGTTCAAACAACAAGAAATGAAATTGAGCAATCTAAAAAGCCAAAATAAAATACATTATAAATCAATTTACTTCCTGAGCCATCGCAAACAAAAGTAGCAATCGCAGTCTTAGTAGATCCTTAAGAATTCATCTAGTTTTTCCTCGGTAGCTGTATCCAAAAATTCATCCCCACTTCTACGATCCATCCGCAAAGCTCCCAGCCCCTTGCGAGTTATCTTGTAGAGTATGCATTCACCCTGGACGGCGCCCGGACGTTTTCCACTTGGAGCGATATAGCCTCCTTCGTTTAGTACGTCCATGCGTCGGCAAACCGTCTTTGATGTTACACCCCTAAAACCCTTAGTAATTCTTAGCACATGAAAGACATCCTCTTTTGCCAGCGCCTCCTTCTTTAACAAGGGCAGAATAACACGGTTTAGTTTTCTCTGCTTACCGCTAAAAATCCTAAGCGGTACACCCTTGCATTTCTCTGGCGCCAAAGTATTCTGCTCCCCCTCAAACGTTGGCAGGAAATTAGATGGCGCCGCAAGTTGCTTATCACATTAACCTATGCTGCTTTGGCTGTTTTGACTGCAGGCAAAATGTTTCGGGGCTCAGAAATGCCTCGGGCAAAATTCAACTAGCAGGGGCATGTTGCTACAATTGACTGGTTTATGTAAAAAATTAGGTGTTTTTGTCGGTTAGCGGCTGGTTTTTGGCGGGTTTTACCGAGGGGTTTTCGGGGCTCCGAAACGTTTTACCGGGCACTTTTTTGTAAAAAAACAATCGCTTTTCCCAGTTGCGGGCGGGCTAACTTTTCTCGGGCTTGGATTGGTTTTTTCTTTTCCAAAAAATGTAGGTCAAAGTAACCTTGTTGCTGTCTTCAACCATTTCTGCTTGAAAGTCCTCTTCAAAATACGGCTCAAGCCTTGTTAAAATTTTCTTAGGAATTGGCAGATGACCTCGAATGTAGTCGTAAATGTTTTTGCCCTCCAAATACCGCTTCCTGGATGGCGATAATTTGATTCTCACCATGGAGCTCGCACTTCTAGTCGCTAAAAAGCAGTTCGAGTATTTCCTGTCTGCCTTTCTCCGTCAGCTGCACAAGAGGCTCCTGGTCTATCGATGGGTCAAAAATTATCTTCACTAAGCCGTGCTGCTGCAGTTTTCCCAGAAAAGGCGTGAAGTCGATCACCTGCTTTATTTTGGATAGCTTAATTCCTCTCTCCATCTTGGGCAGCCTCCATTGGTTTCTTAATTGTCAAGACCAAGGCGTCATCTTTGACGCTTAGTTCGAGTTGCTTGTTAAGAAAAGGCTCAAGTTCAGCATTGCAGTTAAGCGGCAGTGCAATCACGTGTTGAGTGTACCTATAGACTTTGTCCATGTACTTTTTTGGAATAGTTCTAACTTGAATCTTAACCATGGGTGCTCTCTCCATTTTTTAGGTCTTGGATTTTTGTCTCCAGCTGTCGTATCTTAACTTGCTGAGCTAATAGTATAGTCATAACCATAGGCTCGAAAACTATTGGGTTGGTTGCGTTGCTGCTCTCTGAAGCGTAACTCCTGCACATATCCATGAGTTCATCAAAGGCTTCCCGGTCAGGCTTGCGTAGTGCTCTTGCAAAGCCGCTCCATCGATTAATCTCGCCTTCCAGCGCTATTCTGAAAGATTCAACAGTCTTACCCATAACACATTAAACCTCCACTCGAACAAGCTGAATTCTGTGTCATAGCTGCTCCCTCGGGCACGAACATCAGTTTAAATTGCATTTAAACAAAACGCTGAAACTACCTTAGAAAGTAGTGGAGGGTTAGGTGAAAGTAAACCTGAGGAGAAAGTTCAGCGCAAGATAAAGCTGCGTATTTTGGTTTTTCCACATGAACTATGATAATATATGCACTTTTTTGTGAAAATCTTAAGAGCAAAGTCAACAATTAGATTAGCCCATGTTGATAATTGATGGAGTACGGTACAAGCCTTGGATCCCAAAGGATGAAGAAAACGATTTTCATCCAATGGTTAGGGCAAACGCCTCGGAGATTTTCGGAACAGATTCAGTCTACTTTGATGTAAAATTCTCCTTAAAATCAGTGTCAGGAATTGTCTCTATTCCAGATGCTTATGTCCTTAACTTGAGAAAAACCAAGGCTGAATGGTATGTTATTGAAAATGAACTTGCAACCCATCCAATTTACGATCATATTGTCAAGCAATTAACCAAATTCATCAATGGTGTTGAAAATCAAAATACTCGGATGCAAATTCTCGATATGATTTATCAAAAAATAAATGAAGATACAATCCTCAAATCTAGAATAAAGAAACTAACTGATGCAGACGATACGTATCATTTGCTATCCAGAGTTTTTTCTATGCCTCCAAGAATTGTAATAATTATCGACCAAAAAACGGCTGAGTTAGAAGAAGCAACAAGGGTTCTCAAGTATCATACGGATATTATCGAATTCAAAATATTTGCCCGAGAAGATGATATGGATAGTCGAGCCGTCCTTTTTGAACCTCTTAATCCTGAGGACAGCACAATCGAAACAAATGAACCTAAATCAAAAAACCAATCTAAAAATTATGGAACTGCAACCCCTCAACAAGAATATGCAGTGCCCATTCTAGAAACGCTTATTGAAATGGGTGGAAGCGGAAAGGCATCGATTGTTCTTTCTCAAGTTTTCGAAAAAATGAAAAACAGGCTTAAAGAAAAAGACCTTGAGACTTTACCAAAAGGAGTTGTACGATGGAGAGATGCAGCTAATTGGGAACGAACAAGATTGAAGGGTCAAGGATACATAAAGAAAGGTTTGCCAAATGGAATTTGGGAAATAACTAATGAAGGCAGGACTTATTACCAAACATCAAAGTCTGAGTTTTAGCGGTGAAATACTTGAAGACCATACGAGTTTCCGATGAAGTCCATAGAAAACTAACGCGCTTACTTGGTGAACGAATGAGCAAAACTGGAGAACCCCTGACTTTCAACGAAGTTATCGATAACCTAATCACCCAGACAACAAAAGGCGACAAAGAGGAAAAATCAAAATAGCACATACCAACAAACAGGCAAGCATGCATGAAGTATTCTACCTACCCGGGGAAGAGATGTTTCTAACCTTCAAGACCGCAAACGGCTCAGGATGGTTAACCAGCCATCGCCTAATCCTATGCAAACACCCACCAGGACAACTGGAAGGACATACGCCAGAAGATTACTGGCTCAAGCACTTTGAAGAAGCAGCCATAAAAGATTCTACCCTAATCCTAAAATTTCAACATAAGAAAGTTAAAATCCAGTTGCCCCAGCATATTCCGAGTCTGCTTGAGGATATTAAGGCCTATACAGAGAAAGCAGCTAAGAATTGGAAGAAGCAGGACGGCAGCTAGTATATGTCGGAAAATGTAACTGCTTTCTCGTTTGATTTAAACGGTATAATCATTAACGCCGTTGTTAGCGCCATAATTCTCTTCGTCATCGGTGTCATAACAAAAAGAAAACTCGGTTTTAATCTCGGAAGGGTGATTTCCTTCATAAAATGCTTTTGCGTTTTCGTTGTTCCTTACATTGTCTTTTGGATAAGCCATCAAACTCCAAGCTTCCAAGCTATTACTGATTACATGTTTTTCATATTCAATTACTTACCAATTTGGTTTGGCGCCGTCATAGGGATGGTTATTGGTGACATGGTCGGAGCTATCGGTCAAACTGCAGAACAAGAGTTTTTGAGTTATCGATAGACAAATTGGAGTATGGAGGACATAGCTTTGAATTTGTGCTATACTTTTTTCAGAATAACTACTGACTCATATCGAATGTTACCTGCCCTGCTTTTCTCAAGTTCTCGTCTAATTACTCTGTCTTTAACGAAGCCCAAACTCAAGCCTATTTTCTCTAAAATTTCATCATTCTTGACTTCTTGGTAAGTGCCATCCAGCTTGTAATTATTGTTTCCAATTATTATCGCACATCTAGCGCTCTTCTTCATTGTCCGATACATCTCTTTTAAAGCCAAAGTCATATCTTTAAAAAATTTGAAGGACCGCAAAGCGTCTTTTTCTCTTTCACACCTAATAAGCGCCGATATGATGTTTTTTGCTTCTTCAGGTAATTTTAGGAAATCCTCGTTTGAAGGGGTCATTTCCTTAAGCAGATTCACAGAATAAGCGGAAAGGTTAGGGTTACCTATCATATCAGATTTGAGTTGCAGCGTGTTTGCTATGCCAAGAATAGTGAGCTGGGAAAAATCGTTCTTTATGTAGTCTAACGCCGTGCTATATGGTGGAGAGTTAACAATACCGTCAATAGTCTCTTCAGCGATCAGTGATTTCATATCTCGTGTATCACCTAAGAGTGCTCTCGATTCACCAAGCCTAATCTTAAGGACAATATTCATTTTGTTAAATGTGTATATGCGAAGATAGAGGTCGTGAGCACGTTCACGGAAGACTTCAATAAACTTGGCCTTACGTCTTCTGTCCAAGTCGGATATAGTTCCACTCAATGTTAAAAGCAGAAAATCCTGGGTCATCTTGTCGCCGCATTTCTTAATCAAATGCTTTGCAACTATAAAATCGCGAATAGTCTCCTCACCAAACGACATCACCAGCTTTGCAGGAATCTGCCCAATTTCTTCGTTAATAACCGATGCCGGTAAAGTTGATGGGAATAGAAATGTAGACAGATTCTCCCTTTTTTCGATACTAGCAAGCGACCCCTGAAGGTTAGAAAGATAAGACTTTAGATCATTTTTCAGTTTTTCAGGTTGCATTGATAGGGCTTCACATTTTACCTTTGCCATGAGAACTGAAAGTGGGTTAATTTCTATTCCCAAATTATCCAGACCCATCCATGTTGCCTCAACTAAGAGCGTACCGCAACCAGCAAAATTGTCGGCTACCAGCCCTTGTTCATAAGGATAGATGTAATTGAGCAGCGCTCGCACCATTTTTGGGTGAAATCGACCTTTGTAAGGATGCATGTAATGCGTAAGGTAAAGAGACGGTTGTTCCCTTATGGTGAAATAGTCCTCAAGTATTTTTCCTACTTGCATTGTAGATGTTGCTGGAATTCGGTACAGCTTCTTCGTTAAGAAGGCGAATAATGATTCGACGTTATTATCTACCTCTTTTTCGTTTCTACTTAGTTTTGAAATATACTGGGATTTTTCTAGGAAGTATTGATTTGTTATAATCCGAATCAAGCACCAACCGTTTTCTCGAAAAATTTGAAGATTCTTATCGATGGTCCCTGAAGAGAAAAAACTCTCAAAGCAAATCTGAGATTCGGTTTCTTCTGCAATGATGAAGATTTCCCTCGTGTAACCCAGCCTTCTGGCAAGTACTGTTGCATCTTTTGGGCTGTCTAGTTCTGCATAAAATCCCTGGCAATCCCCATATGGCAATTCATGTGCAAGATAGTCCTGGATGCGAGTCTTTGCCATGAAGTTTTTAAAAGGTGTCCCTTCGAGAATATCTGCAAAGTTGGGATTCCTTTTAACAGGTCCGAAAAGAGAAGATAACTCTAGCTCCGCAAAATCAATTTCATGTTCTTCTTTTATACTGTTGAACAGTTTGAAGTACCAGTATGTCTTGGGCATCTGCCATCCTTCTCCTATTCAGCGCTCAATTTTATATGGATATTGGTGTATTTAGTTGGTAAGTAAATTGTAGCTACTTCTATATAAAAACAGATGTAATATCACTATCACAAAGGGGCAAGAGCTTGGATTGGAATAAATATGGTTACATATTTTCAAGCGACTATAGGAAAAAAGTAGTTTACGCTCTTTTGGCAGGGCCGAAAACCCCCAAACAAATCTCATTAGAAGCCAAGCTCTACCTAAGTCATGTGAGCAAAACGCTCAACGAATTACAGGAAAACGAAATTGCTGTTTGCCTTACACCTGGACTTAAGAGAGGTCGAATGTATCAGCTAACAAAAGAAGGAGAAGAAATAGCTAACTACCTAAAAGAAAAAAAGTAGTGCCAACGTCCGACCAATTCTTTTTTGCAAGATTAAGGCTTGTACGTAAGTGGTAACTATGCTTTTTATCATCACAACCTATAGCCTACGGCATGGATTATGCAACCGCTAAGAAGTTATTGAAAACCGACATTGCCACGACATTCTGCAAAACAAAGTTTCGTAATGCAGAATTAAGGCGGAAAGCTTTGGTTTGGGCAACCCAGTTACCTTCAGGTGCTGACGTAAAAAACCAAATCGAGACTATGTATCATAAAACCTACAGAGGCGCCGAAATACGATTTGGGAAACCTGGAAAGGAAACAAAAAGAAAACGAAGCACTAATCGACTTGACATGACACCCCTTCTTTACGAGGTTAATGGGAACCAACTTATAAGAACTAAAAAAGGGTTTGAGTTCGAGGAAGTATATGTTGATTTAGGGATGAAACTAAGTAAAGATGAAGAGGCTGGCCATATTCTATTGGCTATGCTTTATCGCACTGGAGTCCTAGATGACCATGATTTTTCCAACAATAAATTGAATTACACGCCCAATGCCGAAATTATGGCTTGGCTTGACCATCGTTTCCAAGGAATTGGCGATACTCCGCCAAGCGAATTAATCCCCCTCTTTGATGCAATACTTTTGAATGAAGACATCAAGTTATACACTAACGCAGAAAGATATAATTCGGAAGAATTGCAGCCATTCCAACCAAGAGGGAGAATTAATACCATGGGAGCAACGTTCGTGGTGCTAGCTCCTGAAACATTGTTGCCAAGAATTAAAGCATGTAGTCTCTTAATCAGGGGTCGAGGAACACCCGCAATTTTTTCAACCAACTATCATTATGGGGCTGACTTAATTTCTCCTATGACTGATAACATCGTCACCCTTTGCAGGGGCAAGAGTCTTGATCAGTTTAGCGTTCCCTGAAGAAAACACCGATTTCTTCGTTAAGGACTAGGGGCACGATTGATTATGAAAAAAACAAGCGAGAATCAACTACTTTATTGGCATCAAAATAGAGCTCTTCTATTTCGTTTTTGAATGTAAATAATTAATCCCTTTTCAAAGGGAAAATCTGAAATATAAAGTACGATAAAATCAGTTGTCTGAAGATTCGGGGGACTTTGGATGGCAAGTGGTTTAGAAGAAATCGATGCAACGCCTTCAAAAAGGCTGTTTCTTTCAATAATTGCTGATTATGATTTAAAGCGCTCTGTATGCGAACTTATCGATAACGCTCTTGATATATGGGTACGCAAGTCAAAGAAAACTCCAGTCAAAATTCAAATAGATATTGACCAGGAACAGCATACAATCTGTATTATTGACAACGCTGGTGGAATTAAAAGAGAAAATCTTAGATTTGTTATTAGCCCGGGCGGTACTACAAACGCCCCTGAAGAAGAAGTAATTGGCATTTTCGGTGTGGGAACAAAAAGAGCTGTAATTGCCTTAGCTCAAGATGTACGCATTACAACTCGTCATGGAAAAGAGAAAACGTACCGTATACAGTTTGATGATGAATGGCTAAATCTTGCTGAAGATTGGAGATTGCCTTTGTATGAACCAAGCACTATTGAAGAAGGCACCACTAGAATAGATTTGCAGAGGCTTCGTATACCAATTAATAACGACGCGTTAACCCAACTCAAAGAACATTTGGAAGCTACGTATGCCAATTTCCTAGTTAACGCTAATGTTGAAATCACTCTAAATGGAAAAAATCTCAAGCCAAAAAAGTTTGAAAATTGGGCTTATCCTCCAAGTTATGAACCTAGAAGATATGAAAAAATAATCAGGACGGAAGATGGTAAGCAGGTAAGAATGGTTGTGACCGCTGGATTGGCTCGTGAGTCGAGCCCTGCAGGAGGCGAATATGGCATTTACTTTTACTGTAACGAACGGCTTATAGCACGGGCACTAAAAAGTTATGATGTAGGCTTCACAAAAGGATTGGCAGGTCTGCCACATCCGAGCATTTCTTTGGTTAGAGTTATTGTCTCTCTCAAAGGAGAAGCTGACCTTATGCCTTGGAATAGCAGCAAATCAGGAATCAATGCCAACCATCATATATTCATCACCATTCAAAAATGGCTCGTGCAAGTGGTAAAGGAATTTGCTTCACTATCTAGAAGGTTTGAAGGTGAATGGCCTGAAAAAGTTTTCAAGTATAGCGATGGAGAAATCCAAGACGTACAGCAATCAGATTTCCTCTCAGCTGCCAAATCCTATTTGCCTAAGTTGCCTAAATCAAACCTGAGATATGGCGATAAAGTAAAAAAAGCGAATCGTAAAATTGCGGCTCAAAAACCTTGGGTTAAAGGATTGTATGAAGGAATTATTGCTGTCGATTTAATTCTCAACCAAAAATTAACACAGAGAAATAGAATTTCCCTCATTTTAATAGACAGTTCTTTGGAAATAGCCTTCAAAGAATATTTGGTTAATGAAAGCAGTGAGTTTTATAGTGACTCAAGAATATCCAGTATATTTGAAAAAAGGCACTTGGTTATAGACGAAGTGAAAAAAGTTCTTAAGAAAAACAATGTACTGATTGATGATAGTATTTGGAAGAAAATTAACTATTACTACGGTCTTCGTTGTAAATTGGTTCATGAAAGAGCGAGCGTTCAGATTAGTGACGATGAAATTTGGGATTTCCGCCAGATTAGTCAAAAAGTGCTAAGAAAAATGTACAATTTACAGTTTAAATTGGATTAGTTGAGAGCCAGCAATCTCTTGTCGCTAGTTCGCCAAAAAAGGTAAACTTTTGTCTGCGAAAGCATAGCAAGAATTTTTATCATTTTACCGATTTGGGCATTATCGGCATTTTGAATATATTTCACGTAATCGGACGTTTTTCCAAAAGGATGGTGCCGACTAGCTGTTACTTCTTTTTTGAGACGTGGATGAGTGCTCGCCATAAATGCAGTTTTGAGCTCTCGTACTTGCTCCTCATTGAGGCTCGCAAGTTTTGACTCTACATAGCGCTGGCTTCCAATAAGCTGCAAATTGAAGTCAAGATGTAAAAGTGTTTGAGTCATTCTTTTAACGCTCTCAACAGTTTGCTGTTCAACCACTTTTTGCATTCCTGCTTTCTCTGCAAAGGGAGAATATTTTGCCATTACAGCAATCATTTCAACGTTTGGTGTGCCGACTTGCGGTAGGGTTTCACGGATTATTTTCTCTCCCAGTCCTATTGTTCGGTATTTGGGGTGGATTACTATGCGGTTGATGGTGCTTAATTTTTGGTTCATTTCTTGTATTGTCATTCTCGGAAGCATTAGGCGTCTTCCATAGCAAGCAGGAGGTGGATAAGTGTAGACAATAACGCCACAGAGCTCATTGCCTCTCACCATTCGGAATATTTTCCTTGGAATCGAGATGCCATGGCCTCTGTAGTGAAAAACGCTGAGCTTTTTCCAGTCTTCCTTGGTTCCTTGCTCTATTTTCATTTCTTTGGTTAAGCTGCACTCAGACGCCGGGGTATTTGGGTAGTAATTGATATGGATTTCTTCCCCAAACCGCTTGTGAACAAGAACGCTGGGCTTCAGGTCCTCTTGCAGGTCGCTGTGGGTTGTGGCTGCTATGACCGCTTTTCCCTGTTGACGGGCTAGCTTTTGCAAGTTGTAGGCGATGATTTTAGCGGTGTCTCGGTCAAGGCATGCGGCGAATTCGTCCATGAGCCACCATTGCTTGCCGCTTTCGATGAGTTTGGCGATTCTGTAGCGGTATTTCTGGCCATCGCTTAGTTGGCTGTATGTTCGCAGGAAAAGGAAGGCATCGTTCAATCCGACTTTGCTTAGCAGTTCTATTCCTTGCTCAACTGTTGTGCCTACGGTTTCGATTAGGGGCTTGTCTGGGTCTACTGCAACCTCTGTCAAATCGATGGCTTCTTCACCAAGGTCAGCCCTAATCGCTCGCAATAGAACACTTTTTCCGCTGCCGCTATCCCCGGTAATGTAAACAATGTCTTGCGGTCCAATCTTTAGTTCAGCATCTAAAACCTTGAATTTTTGAGCTTCATCAATTCCCAATCCGAATGCTTCAGCCACGACAAGGCTTCTGGGCGTTATCTTGGTATGGGTTTCATAGCTTATGTTGAAGGTGAATTTGCCTTCTTCTCTGTTGTAGACTCTTCGGAACTGTGTTATGCGGAAGGGTTCTTTTCGTCTTCTTGTCATTTTAGTCACCTTGGGATAACTGCTATGTATGGTTCTGGCGCCATCTCAACTGTGGCATAAACGGCTAGTGCTATGCTCCAAAAGACGTCATCATGGGTGCCGTTGGGGTGAGAGTATCCTATGGCGCCGTCCTTGCGAAGGTCATAGCGCTCCACGTTAAGCTCGCTGCAGATGTCCCCTCGGTATGGGCGCTCCCAGTTTAGGAGCGGATAGTAGAATTTGCCGTTTGACATGCGCTGCTTAAGGAGACTTGCCATCTCGCTTTTTCTGGGCACGCTAAAGTTGACGCCCTCAGCGTTTTCGATGCCTGCGTTCTCCATGTCGGCGATGATGCTTGGTCCTTCGCGGGTGAAGTCCACTCTTATTTTTTGGAAGCCGCCCCACCGGTCTTGGAGCGCTTTGAGGTAACCGAGAACTTGAGCGTAGAGTGTTGGCTGCTGGAAAATCTTCAAGTGACGCAAGAAAATGCTGTCGTTTTGCCGCTCTACAACAGCGAGCACACAGTAATCTCTTGTTTGGGCTAGGTCTAATCCTGCAAAGAAATCCCCTTCGCAGCTGGCTTCAGGATTGAACTCTTGCAGGTCTTCCCCGCAATTCTTCACCGTACCCACACAAGAAACAATCAGGCTCTGAGCCAGCCAAGTATCCTCGTCTTCAGCCCACTCAGCCTCCATCTCCCGACGCCACCGCTGCGGGTCATCCCCAAACTGCCGCCGAATCTTCTCCACTATAGCAGGCTTCAATGGACCATTGGGTTCCATCGCCTCATCCCAGCGCACATGTGACCTGGCAAAATCCGAGAAGTCCTTGTGGTTACACATCTTCCAAAATAAGCTGTCCGTGTTCCACGGCGTAGAAGTAGCAATCAGCTTGCCATTAGTCGTCCCCAAAGTAAACAGTATAGCATCATAGAGTTCCTCATCGTTGGGAACGAAATTCGCCTCTTCAATCCAGATGGCTTTGAACGTAGGGCCTCTGATAGTATCAGGGTTGTTGGGAAAGGCTTCAATCATGCTGCCGTTTGGAAGCGTGATTCGGGTCTTCTGAATATGCATGCCTTGCTGACCGGGCAGTTTGCGGCAGAAGCCACCCATGCGCCTAATGTTCAGCTTCGTCTGACGCCAACTTGGACCCACAATGGCAACGTAAGTGTCCGGGTGCTCCCACGCATACTTTAACAGCAAAGCGGAAACGCAAAAGCTCTTGCCAGTCTGCCTCGCCCAGCGCACAGCGGTGAACTGGTTTTTCTCAAACATTTCTGCCAGCTCCAGTTGATACTGGTAGGGCTTGAAGCCGAAAATCTGCTCAAAGAAGCTCCTTACGTCGCTTCGCAACGCTTCTGTGTGCAATGCACTTGCCTGTTCAATGGCGGCAGCGTCTTCTCGAAGTCTGCCCCGCTCCGAAAACAGCTTATCTGGCCTAAACGCTCTGGCTCTTTTTGACAAGCTCTTCATACTTCTTTCTCAGCTCCTCGTATTTTGCTCTCAACTCCAAAAGCTCCGCTTCTAGACCGCGGTAGTCAGCGTATTCTGCCAAGATTTCCTTGTAGACCTTGCAGCCTTGAATTATGCCTCGTAACCGCAGAACCTCACTCTGATCCAGACCAGGCGTCTCCAAAGCTGTCAAAGCAGCGGCCAACTTCTTGAGCGTCTCCTCAACACTTGGCAACTCTGTGGGCAGAACCAGTTGGGTAGTTGTTGTTGGACGCTGCTCAGAGGCAACAACAACTTCTAAGTCTAGTCTTGCGATTTTCATGCGGATGCACTCCCTCGTTTTACCCAGCGTTTTGGCTATGACTCGGACGGATTTGTTGGCTTGCAGCATTTGCCTCAGCTGCTTCTCTTCCTCGGCTGTCCATGGTTTGCCTTTGGTCATGTTTTCTGCCCCACAAACAACCCAATGACCGTGCCGCTCAGCCCAGTTATTGAAGCGAAAATCTCAGCGTTCCATGAATGCAAGAAGGCTAAATGCGCTATTTCAAGAGCCGACATAAAAGCGGTCATTCCGATGGCAAATTTGACGCCCAGCAACAGCTTTTCGTTGGGTTCTTCCTCTATCCAGCTTCCGCGCTCCATGCGCCTTCTTGTTAATGCTCTCTTAATAGGGTCTGCCATCGATGCTCAGCCTCTTTTGAGCTAGTGCCCGTCGAAAAGTTCGAGAACGGTTTAATGCCCGATGACCGCCCACCATGAAACTGTTAACGAGCCTTGACGCCGTCTCTTTTGGAATATACTCCTTGATTAGCACGGTGACGCCAAGTGCCCACCCAGCGGGAACCGCAGTATAGTCTAAATCGAATAAGCCGTCGGCATAACGAAAGCTGTTTTGTGCAATTACGATGTGTTTGACTCGGTCGCCAATTAAGCCGACGAATATGCCCCAGCTTTTAACAGGCACATCAATTGTCATTCCTGAACCGGAACTTTTGCCAACAGAGGCATCGCACCAATCGACGGCGATAAGGTCACCTGGATTGCAAGCTTCTAAACTTTTTTGGATTTGTTGATTCTGTTTGTTCAATTTAGGTCACTTTGAATTTGTGTTCTGCATTTGCTCTAGCTCTTTTTTGAGCATCTCAACTTTTTCGTTCAGTTGCTTTATGGCGCCAAGAGCTAACCCCATAAGATGGCCAGCATGAATCATGCCTTCTTCAGAACGTACTTCTTCTGGCAGAGAATTGGCGTCAATTAAGGGAACCCCTTTCTTGTCGGTTCTTTCGCTACGTTTTATTTTCTTGATGGCGGCTAGGTCGTCTATCATGTCCATGTGGCCGAGGGCATTGTACCAGACGCTGTCCCCTGCAACGACATGCCAATAAGTCGAGGTGTCCCCGCATGCTCCGGTGTTGTTGCCTCCCGCAGGATACATGGTAGTATGGCTATGGGATGCAGGCGCATATCTGCCGTTTGGGTTGACGTACATTGGATAGAACCCAGCGCCTTGAGCCTCCAAAACAAGTCCTGCAGCATCCCGAGGCATCCCAGCCATGGTAACTCTGCCGCTCGTATCCACCGTTTGAACACCTGCAATCCACAGGTCATTTTTCAGGTGCAGCGACCCGAAGCGTTTAGCGGAACTGGTCGTTCCTAAGTCTTCTCCGCCGTCAGTTTGAGGTCGAATTAGGCCAGTTTGGGAGTATAAAATGAGGTCGCCCGCGTAGGCAACTATGAAAAAGTTAGCCCCATCATGCCCCACCGCACCCTTGAGGTTGGCGCCGTCATAGAAGTTGGCAACCGCATTGTCAGCGTCAAGTTCAACGTATCTGGTGCCGCGGACCAAGCTCTGATGATTGTGGGCTGCTGGAACATAGCGCCCATTCGGGTTAACATACATCGGATAAAAGTCATTGCCTTGGGCTTCCAAAACATAGCCTGAGGTATCACGAGGCATCGACGACATGTTAATGCGGCCGTCTGTGTTGACGACTTCCCAGCCCGCCACGAAAATCTTGTCTTTGAAATGTCCTTCCTTGAAACGGAATGTTCCATTGCCTAGTTGGTCGCTGCCGTCAGTGACTGGCCTGATTAGGTGATTTGCCGAGTACAGAATCAAGTCGCCGGCGTATGTGACGACGAAGACGTTGGCGCCGTCAAAGCCGAAGGCTGCTTTTAGCGTCCTCGATGTTAGCAGGTTTAAGCATGGAGAGGTCTTGTCGATTTCTACATTGCTGGCAAAGATGCTGCTGCCTGAGCCTCCGCCGCCTCCAGTAGAGATGGGAATGCCCCGTTTGCCAAGTTTGGTTCGACTGAGCTTTTCAACGTTCGGCGAGTGACAGCGCAGACCATAGAGGTAGTCAGCTAGATGCGGCGGCTCCTTGCCTAGCTCAAGCGTGATTTCAAGTTTTGTCGGGTCATCTTTTGGTACTCGGTATTCGGCGCTTTCAACCCGAAAGTCACTGTTGACACCTTCGATTGGGAGTTGCACGTGGACTTTATCGCCTGCCTTGATCGGCGATGTGCCATAATCCAAGACGGAACTAACTATGTGCAAGTGTTCGGCTGGGTCTTTGAGATACGCCAAAAGGGAAGCCGCTCGGCGGCTGCATTCGCCGTCGCTCCAGAGTTCCTCGTCTGTTTCGGCATACTCTCTAAGTCCATAGGCTGCTTGACTTGCGGCATCCTGTGAAATTGCTGAGTAACGGCAGCCTCCAAAGTAGAGGCCATGTATCCAGAAGTCGCCGCTGCCGACGCCTTGTGAAAAGTACCATGTGAAGCGCACGGTTTTAACCTGAGTCCAATTAAAGCCTGATTGAACGTAGTCCCATTGGTTAGCGTAAGCTGAGCCAACGCCCCCTTCTACACCATGGAATTGGCCGTCTCCAGGTGAAACAGAGATTTTC
>JBNIDP010000003.1:0-511707 GCA_050108115.1 Bathyarchaeia archaeon
AAAAAAGAGGAAAAAGCGGTATAAATGTGCGCAGGTGGTGGCGGGCCCGCTGGGATTTGAACCCAGGATTCCCGGCTCCGGAGGCCGATGCCTTAATCCGTGCTAGACTACGAGCCCACAAACGCCAGAAAACAAACATGCCTGTCAATTTAAGTTATTCGTCTTCGCCTACTACTTCCTTGTTAATCCACCAAGCCTTCTTCTTGCCGCTGCGTTCGCCGCCGCAGTAGTCGATGACGGATTTGCCGCATTGTTTATTGGAGGTGCGCTGGATTTTTCTTAGCCTGTTTAGAACCAGCCAACGGTTGCTTTTTAGGTACTCAGCCAACTCAGGCGTGGTTGCTCCTTTGTAGTGCATTAGGTATTCGATGATTTTGTGGTCTGTTTCGTCTATGCAGAAACTGTGCGGATTTACTTTGCCGTGTTCAAAAGTTAAAAGTTCCAAGTCGGCAAGGTATTTTCTTACCTGTGCAAACTCGCCTTCAAGTTTGCTCATGCGTTCTTCAAGTGCCAGTATTTTGTCGGGTTTAGGTGTTTTTTGCAGTTTTTCGCTGATAGCCTCGCGGATAAAGTTGCTACGGTCGCCCTCTGGTATGCGTAACGCCAATTCTTTGAAGACATCATCAGGAATTTTTACTGTAACTACTCGGCTATCGCTCACCTAAACATCACCCGTTTTATCCAAAGTATTGCGGGTTTGCCTATTTCATTTTTTCCCATAGCCTATGCTTGCTTTTCTGCTAAACAATTTCGGGGCAAACTGTGTATTTTGCAAACTTTTTTGTGTAAAAAGCGGTAAATTTCGTTTGCATCAAGTTTAAATGTTTTATTTAGTCCTTTTTAACTAGGATTCTTTTGTCAAAAAAAGTAACTATCTCAATTATCAAATGTGACGTTGGCTCCTTGGCTGGTCACCACATTGTACCAAAACCGCTTCTTGATATAGCAGAAAAAAACCTTAAAACCGCCCAAAACGACGGCGTAATTAACAACTATCACGTTTTCAACGCTGGCGACGACCTTGAACTTTTAATGGTCCATGAAAACGGTGAACAAAACAGCGAAATTCACAAGCTTGCTTGGAACACGTTTAAGCAAGCCTCAAACAAAGCCTTGTCATTGAAGCTTTATGCTGCTGGTCAAGACATGCTTAAAGATGCCTTTGCTGGAAACGTGCGCGGTATGGGTCCTGGCGTAGCAGAAATGGAAATCGAAGAACGCTCTTCCGACCCGATTGTGGTTTTTGCCGCCGATAAAACCTCTGCTGGTTCATTTAATTTTCCACTTTTCAAAACGTTTGCAGACCCAATGAACAGTGCAGGCTTAGTTATTGACCCTAACATGGTGGGCGGATTCAAGTTTGAAGTCATCGACACTTTAGAAAACAAATCTGCTGTTCTAAGTTGTCCTGTTGAAATGTATGAATTGCTGGCGTTAATCGGCACTGTTGGACGTTACGTTGTTGCCCACGTTTGGAGAGCTAAAGATGACCTAATTTGTGCCTCCAGTAGTGTTTCGAAGCTTTCTTTAATTGCTGGAAAATATGTTGGAAAAGATGACCCTGTCATGATTACGCGTGCTCAGCATGGGTTGCCTGCTGTTGGAGAGATATTGGCGCCTTTTATGCATAGTTATTTTGTTCAGGGATGGATGCGTGGTAGCCACTGGGGACCTTTGATGCCTGTTGGGTTAAAGTCTTCAAAATGCACTGTGTTTGATGGTCCACCGCGTATTGTTGCTTTAGGTTTTCAGGTTTCAAACGGGAAAATAGCTTGTGACGATGAAGGTGTACCTATGATTGCTGACATGTTTGATGATCCCGCGTTTGATTTAGCCCGTCACGAAGCGGTAACTAATGGCAGTATGCTACGGCGGATGGGCGAGTTTGAACCTGCTCGCTTGGGCGCTGAAGATATGGAGTACACGACGATACAACAAGTGTTGCAGAAAATGGAGAAACGTTTCCAACCTATAGACGTTAAAGAGTAACTATGGTGTTGTTTACTCTGCTAACTTGGTTAGTTCGATGCAACGTTGCTCAACTAGTTCATGCAGCAAATTTCTAAGTTGCTCACCAGTAACCTTTTTCTCTTTTAATACCGCAGTTTTTTTAGCTAACTCTTGGTCACCTAGGCTTGTGAACCAAGCATCAAAGTCGCCTCTACCCATATGAAACTCTAACGATTTTATGTCTACTTTGGATAGTTTGTTGGTGAAGTCTTGAAGGCTGTGAGCGTGAATGTTAAGCGGTTTATCTACTTCAATGTAGAAATTGAAGGCTTTGTCGTGCGGTGCATAAGCAAGTACCGTTTTTGCAGTTTCTTTAGTGACTGGCTGGATTCCAAGGGCTTTTTTGCCTTCATTTGTTACGATGTATAAGCCTTTTTGGGGCGAGTTTACATATCCTATTTTGACGAGCCCTAAAAGGTGCATCATGGTGGATGGAAACTCTTTCTTGTTTTCGCTTGCAATCTGCGCGGCTTTGATTGGTTTGCCGTTTAAAAGCATGGTTTCCAATATCTCAAGTTTAATTGGTGACAAACTCATTTTACTGCACCTTGCTTACTATTGCTAGTGTACATACCTTCTAATCAAAGTTGCCTTCAGCGTTTGTCTTTTTAACGTTGATTTTTCGGTTTTTTATATATAGGTAAAGCTTTAGTATTCTGCCCTACATCTGTAGCTAAGATTAATGGTGAGCCTTTAGATGAAGATTGCAGTTTTTGTTTATGAGTATCCTCCAAAAATTGTAGGCGGATTAGGCACTTACGCTGCTGAAATTACTAGGAAATTTGTGTTAATGGATCATGACGTTACTGTTTTTACAATGAATGATGACCAAGGCTCTTTGCCTACACGTGAAATCTGGCGAGGTATTGAAATTCATCGTCCATTGCACATTGATGTTTCTGACTCTTTGCCTGATGTTATAGCTGAAGACATAAGAAAATGGGGCAGAGGTTTGCACTTATTTGGTAAATTGATGGTTTACAATTACCTTTCAGCTGCTCAACTCATTAACCAGTTAATCAAAAAGGAAGGAATGAAATACGACATCGTAATTGCCCACGACTGGCTCTCAGTTATGGGTGGTTTAACTGTGAAACGTGAAATAGGCTTGCCTTTGGCTTTCCATGTGCATTCAACTGAGAAGGGGCGAACTCTTGGCGGCGGCTCAGGTGTTGTAAGCAACATTGAGTCACGCGGTGGTCAAATGGCTGATATGATAGTGACTGTCTCTTACGCCATGAAAGATGAGTTGATACAGCTTGGTTTTCCAAAAGACAAAATCGAAGTATGCTACAACGGCGTAGACCCTCAAAAGTACAATCCTGACAACGTTTCTCAAGAACAAATAAAACAGATTAGGCAAAAACACGGCGTAAAAGACGATGAGTACATGATTTTGTTCCTTGGTCGCCTTGTCGCCATCAAGGGCGTCGATAAACTAATTATGGCTCTGCCGCATATTGTGCAAAAAATTCCCAAAATCAAACTTGTTATAGTCGGTGTTGGCGACCAGCAAGAATACTTAACCAATTTGACTAGAACCATTAAGCTTGAATCTTACGTTAAATTCTGCTTTGACTTTGTCCCAGAAGAGGAACGCATAGCATACTATGCAGCCTGTGACGTGGCGGCATTCCCAAGCTACTACGAACCCTTCGGCATTGTAGCTCTTGAAGCTATGAGTATGGAAAAACCCGTAGTAGTTGGTGCATCAGGTGTAAGCGGTATGCGTGAAATCGTAGTGTGCTGTGGAGAAGAACAATGCGGTTTCCATATTGACCCAAACAACCCAACAGACATCGCTTGGGGCGTAGTAAGTGCTCTTGAAAACCCAGAAAAAACAAGATGGCTTGGCAAAAATGGCAGAAACCGTGTCTTAACAGAGTTTACTTGGAGCAAAATAGCTGAAAGAACAATTGAGCTTTACCAGAAAATCCTTAAACCCTAAACTCGTGTATGGTGAAGCATGAACAGCGCCGATGACTTGCATAACCGAGTTGCCCGTGAAGCAGCTACACTGCTTTATTTTGGTGCTGAAAAGGAATACAAGCAAGCCAAACTAAAAGCAGCCGAAACCTTCGGTGTCCACTTTTTACCAACTAATCTTCAAGTTGCTTTGGAGCTTGATAAAATCGCTGAAGAAAAAGAGGGGTCTGCAAGAAAAGAACGGTTGGTTTTGATGCGTCAAGAAGCACTGAAAATAATGAAGCTTCTGGATGCCTATTGTCCCGTGTTGATTGGCAGTGTTTGGCGTGGCACCATAAAAATCGGAAGCGACATAGACATATCTGTTTACGCAGACCCACCCGAACAGGTACTTGAACTACTAAAAACTTGTAACGTGAAAGTTCAACGGGCATGCTGGACCCGAGTTAACAAGCAAGGCATAACCCACGCGTCTTATCACATTTATGCTGAAACCGGCTCAAAACATAATCTTGAAATTGTTGTTCGCAGCCCCGAAGAAGCAGGTAAAAAACGAAAATGCGAAATTTTTGGCGACGAAATCAAAGGCTTAAAAACAGTTGAACTTGAAAGGCTTCTAAAAGAAAACCCAGCACAGCAGTTTATTCCATGAAATTCTGGGCATAATAACGATTTTTCTTCAAAAAGGTCTTAAACCCCAAATCTAATATTTTTAGTGTTTGATGCTTATGGCTATTGACAAAAGATCGCTCAAGAAAATGTTTCCCCATCTCTACCGCGAGCTTGAAGAGGATTCTGAAAACAAAATTTCCATAGATGCTGTGCGCGCTGACCCTGATGCTGCTGAAAGGGCTGCAGAAATTGAGGATGTTTGCGAAGAGGAATTTCTTGAACCGACCAAAGTGATTGATAAGTTGCGTCATTTTAATCCTTCTGCGGTGGATTTTATTCGTCGATGTGATACTGATGCGCAGGCGCAGGAGATTATTTCTTACCTGCAAAAGAGAGGCGAATTAACTGAAGAGGAAGCCAAAGAGTTAGAATGCAAGCTTAAACGTGAAGGCGTACGAAGTTTTGGTTCTAAAAAAGAAGAAAATCATTACTTTAAAGAAGGCGGGCTCTGCTAAACCAAAATTTCAACTTACAGTTTAGGTAGTTTGGGTCTTTTTTTGTTTAGCAGAGGCTTTGTTGGGTGTAATTCTTGTAAAAGTAAATAAGCAACGTAGACTTACAGTAATAAAATCTTAGGGGAGCTGTAATGAACCGAAAACTTGTGACCTCTACACTTATTATTATGTCACTAATTTTCTTGCCAACCGTTTTAAACTTTAATTTTGTTTCTGCTCAAAGCAGCGGCTACACAATACAAAGCGTAGAACACACAGTTGAAGTAATGTTTTCAGGCCACATGGTGGTAAGAGATGAAATAAAAGTTTCAGGCTCAGTATCTAACGGTTTTCAAATTGGTATACCCTCAACTTATGCTTCCTATGCCCTAAGAGTTGTAGCTTTTGACGGCACCAGAGGTTATCCTGTTGAGATAGTAGACCAACTTGGCGGTCAATCGGGATTTTATGTTGCCCAAATAGACTTTGAAGGTCAAAACCCGCAATCATTCACAGTTGAATTTGTTCTTTCAAATAATCTCGTAAGCGAATACTCCACTGGATATTATGTCCTTGATTATCCAGCCTACCCATCTTTTACAACAACGGCAAGCCAGTGTAAAGTAACCCTAAGTTTGCCCACTGAGCCATCAACAATAAGCATCATGAAAAGCGACGGTCAAACAAACACCACAACCTACTCTAAAAGTAGCTTGCCAGCATACACCAATATGCAAGCAGTTGCATCGTTTGACCTTACAGTCGGATTACTACAAATAGTTGACATCAACACCTTGAATCGACAGATAACCATAGCCCCCTCAGGCGAAATATCCTGTACAGAAGATTACGCAATAAAAAACTTGGACTTTTCCAATATGATTGCGCTTATGCTTACTTTACCTCCTGACGCAGAAAACATTGTTGTCCGAGAGGGTTCAGGAAGTGTTTTGTCAACGCAAAACTATGGCGTAATAGGTGATTCACTTCTGCTTAACGCATCCTTATCGACATACATTGCAACTGGACAATCAGTGCACGTAATTGCCCAATACACCTTGCCACGCTTAACTGGCAACAGCTACAACTTTACACTTTTCCCAGCGCTCAACTATTTTATTGACAAAGCAACCTTTTCCTTGACTTTACCAGAAGGCGCCTCAGTAACCACCGAGGAGTCATCCGCAGAAATAACAACAAACGGGTATGAACAAATCCTAACAGTTACCCGAACCAACGTAACCTATGTTGACTATCAAGTACCTGGCTACGATTTTATCGAAATCAATTACAGTTACAACCCACTATGGGCTTCATTTAGACCAACAATCATAGTTTTTGTTCTTTCAGCAATCTGCTGTTTAGGTATAGTAATTTGGAAGAAACGCGAACCCAAAAACTCTTCAGGTAGTGACCATGGAAAAACTGGGCCCTCTAAAACAGCAAAAACAAGTGCAGTAAAAGCAGTTCCAGCAAAAACCCTGCAAACAACCCCTGAATTGGTTCACAAGTTTCTCGACGCTTTTGAAGAAAGAACCGAACTGTTCGATGAGCTAAAAGCGCTTGCTTTAAAAGTGCAAAAAGGCCGAATTCCAAGAAGCCAATACAAAAACCAGAAACGCACTATAGATGCTCGAATCGAAGGTTTAACACACAGCATTGAAAAAGCAAAAGATGTTTTCCGCAGCACAAGCCCAGCCTTTGCAGATTTAATGCAACAGTTAAGCCTCGCCGAATCTGACCTGTCAAAAGCAAATGCACGCCTAGATTCTGTTGAACTGCAAAGAAACAGTGGTCAAATCTCCATTGAAGAATACAAAGAAACCATCGGAGACATTGAAGACGATAAAGAAGCAGCAGAAAATGAACTTGCTGGGATTCTTTTGAGATTACGTGAAAAAATGCAGTAAATTACCTAAAACCTTTTATTTTACTAAACAAGTTTTCAAGAAACCAGCAGAGGTATATCAAAATGGTAAAAATCGTTGTTGACCAGAAATGCACTGGTTGCGAGACATGCGTAAACACTTGCCCTGTAATGGTTTACGAAATGAAAGACGGTAAAGCCTTTCCAGCCAAGGTTGAAGAATGCCTTGTCTGCAGAGCATGTGAAGCACAATGCCCAGAAGGCGCAATTCAAGTAATTGAATAAGCGACCATCTAAGCAAGCTTCCAAAAATAGACCAGTGTAAAAAACTCTCAACACTTGAGAGCTAATCCCTTTTTATTAACAATTTTATTTTTTCCTGCAACAAAAAAAAGAAGTTATTGCGTGTAGCGTTGGCGACTTATTTGGAAAAGTCCTGAAATGTATTCGTTGACTGTTTTTTCGTGTTTTTTAGCTATTTTCTTAACAGCCCCGTTAATGCCTGTGGAATACTGCACTGCCTTTTTAGGTTTATCCGCAATAGCCGCAGGCAAACCCAGATTCAACGCCACCTTCCGAAGTACCAGTTTACGCAGTGAATCCTGCTTCTGCTCAAACTTTAAATCAACCGGCAAACCCAACGCAAACTCTACAACGTCAAAACCGCCAAAAGGCAACCGTAACTCAACATCCAAACTACTGCAGATTTTCTCATCCCGCTCTAAGTTGCTCTCATGAATTCTAACAACATCGTTGAACATGGTTTTTCGAGCTTTCTCGCTACCATCCGCACAGCATTCATTCACATAACGTTGGTAGCCACCGAACAATTCATCCGCGCCCTGCCCTGCAAGCAAGACGTCATAGCCTGCTTCTTGGGTTTCTTGTGCAGTCCAATAAAACGGTACTCCAATTGCTGCTTTGATTGGGTCAGCTTCTTCAATCAAGTCAACTACCTGTGGAAGCGCTTCTTCTACGTCTGACTCCTTAAACAAATGTACCTGCATAGGCAACTCAAGTTTTTCTGACGCTTCAATTGCTGCTTCCGTTTCAAGCTCATTTTCCAAACTCACATGAATCAGCTCCACACTGACGCCGCATTTGTTAGCCAAAAACGCAACGATGCTGCTGTCTAAACCGCCCGAAAACGCTACAGCAACCTTTTTCAACCCAGCAACTCGCGCCTTCACCGCTTCCTCCAATAGTTTTTGCAGTTCCCCAGCAGCATTATCAAGTGTTATCTGTTTGGGCTCTGCGTAAGTGAAGGTTTTTACTGGCTTAAACTGGAAGCCTTCCTTGCTTAGTAATCCCAAGTTTCCTGGTGGAAAAGATGTTGGTTTTTCTATCCCAAGCTGCCAAAGTGCTTTGCGGTTTGAGGCAAAAGCGGCAACTTCAGTATTTTCGCCGTAATAGAGTGGTTGAACGCCGATTGGGTCTCTTACAGCTGCAATCAACTCGTTTTTTAGCATAAAAAAGCTGTAATCGCCTTCGGCTTTTTCGATGAGAGTTTGAAGTTGTGCTTCGCAGTGTTCAGGGTTTTTTGCAGTTTGCTCAGCAAGGTCTTCTTTGCTTACAGGCGCGTAAATTCTTCCTTCAAAAGCTAACGCGGCATCATCTAACTCTAAGTAACTGTAGGCTTTTTTTGCTTCTTTAGTGTAAGAGCATCCGAAAATGGCGTTTGAGTCGACTCCTTGTTTGGCTAGTATGTCGGGGCTTTTGTGGGAAACCACTTTTCTGGGGCTGGCAACCGTAAAATTCAGCGGCTGGTCAACCCAGCTACTTTTCAAAACATCAATTACCGTAGATAGTGCGGAATGGCCTTTCTTGTTTAACACTGCAATAGTTGTCCTCATTACTCTCTCGCCTTTAACAGGTATGTTCCTAAGTTGCATATGCTTCGGTAAAACATTAATCTTTAATCTGTGTATCCTTCAACGAGAGGAACAAGATTTGCCTATCTTACCTATTGACACTGGCCGGTATGGAACACCGGAAATGCTTAAAGTTTACGATGAAGAAAACCGCCTGCAAAAACTGCTAAACGTCGAAGCCGCCTTGGCTTTAGCGCATGCAGAAGTAGGCAACATTCCTAAAGAGGACGCAGAAAAAATCGCCTCTATGGCATCCACCAAACACGTAAAGGTTGAACGTGTAAAAGCAATCGAGAAAGAAATCAAACACGACATTGCCTCACTTGTCCGCGCCTTATCGGAACAATGTGGTCCAAGCGGTGCCTACGTGCATTTAGGCTCAACCAGCTACGACATTGTCGACACAGCAAACGCACTCCAACTAAAAGACGCCATAGAAATCCTCGAACAAAAACTCGTCTCATTTAAAAAAATCCTCCAAACCCAAGCAGGAAAATACGCCTCAACGGTAATGATTGGCAGAACCCACGGACAACACGCATTGCCCATCACATTGGGTTTCAAGTTTGCAGTTTGGGGCTATGAAATCAATCGTCACATTGAACGCTTAAACGACTGCAAAAAACGTGTCTTAGCAGGCAAAATCAGCGGTGCAGTCGGCACACAAGCAGGCCTTGGCGAGCATGCTGAAAAAATCCAAGAACTCGTCATGAAGCGTTTAGATTTACGGGCTGCAGAAATTTCAACACAAATCGTTCAACGTGACCGCTACGCTGAGCTCGTGTGTATCTACGCGGAGATTGCCTCTTCGCTGGAAAATTTTGCAACTGAAATCCGTGAACTACAAAGACCTGAAATTGCTGAAGTCTTCGAATCTTTCGAGGCAAAAAAGCAGGTCGGCAGTTCAACTATGCCTCATAAGCAGAATCCTGAAACCTGCGAACGCGTTTGCGGCTTAGCCCGAATCGTACGCAGCCTTGCCCTGCCTGCACTTGAGGACATGGTTACTTGGCATGAACGCGATTTAACCCAGTCATCAACTGAAAGGTTTGTCCTGCCAGAATCCAACATCCTGCTCGATTACATCCTTAACTTGATGGTTAACATTGTTGAGAACCTGCGAGTTGACGAGCAACGCATGATTGCCAACCTTTCATTCACTCAGGGTAGAGCAATGTCAGAATCCGTTATGATGGCTTTAGTCCACAAAGGGGTTAACCGTCAAGAAGCCCACGAAATGCTCCGCAAACTAACCATACAAAGTGCAGTTGCAAAACAGGAATTCAAAGAAACCCTTCAAGCAGACCCATTGGTAAGCAGCAAACTAACTCTACAAGAAATCGAAGACGCATTAAACCCCAAAAACTATTTGGGTACAGCAGTTAAGCAAGCAGAAAGATTTGCAAACTCTGCTTAAAACAGGGTTTTCTGCTTAAATTCCTGCTGATTTTTGTCCCAGTTATCCAATTCTTCTTTTTTAATAAAGCCGCCCACTTGCTCTTTGATTTTTTTGGCTAAGCGGGGACCAACCGAAGGCAGCATGGTTAGGTCTTCAAGGGACGCCGTTTTGAGGTCTTCTATGGTTTTGTAGCCTGCATTGTAGATTGTTCTGCCACGCACTCTGCCGATGCCTTCCAGTCGGACAATTGGCAACAATTCACGTTTAATGCCTTTAGAAACGCGTTCTTCTAACTCGTCAGATAAGGGTTTAATTTCTTTGTTGGCGCCTACCAGCGGAGCCAGTTCATGAGTTGAATGTAGCAGCCACTTTGCGTTTTCAATAGTGCGGTACAAGTCTCCTGGTTGAACGCCAAATTTAGTGATGAGCTGGTCTTCGGTGGTTTCTTCTATCCAGTTCTTCATTACCATAGCGGTTTTGATTTCTCCAAGAAACTCTTCGTAACCAACGTGGTCTTGCCACTCGTTTGGTGGCTCAATCAGCAGTTCGTCTCGGTGCTGTTCCATCTGAAGGCTAAGCACATCTATCTCGCGGGCGTAGGGACGCATGACGGGACCCATGTCTGGCGTGTGCGAAATCATGTGCAGCAAGCTAAAATCAGTTAAGTAATCTGGTTTTTTAAGAAGGGCTTCACGGATAATTACTGCTGAGAGAGGGTCAATGTAGAGTTCGCTGACCCGTTTGCCAAATTTGGTAGCAAAGATGTCTCGGCGGTCAACAGTTATCATTTGCTCATCAAAAAGGTACTTTAGGATTTTTGCGATGATGCTTTTGATGGCTTTAACGTCATACTGGTAAGCGTAGAAGGTTTTTCCAAAAAACTCGAAAAGTCCCTCTTCAGAATGAGCATAATCCGACGCAATTGTAGCCAACACGTGTCCGCGGATGATTTTTTCAACTGCCATTCTTGACCAAATGCGCTCGGTTTTTGCCAGCACGTAACCTTCCATTAGGTAGTCAGCTTCGTCGCGGGTTTTGGCAATTATTACTGACTCGCCGAACTTGTCATATTTCGGTCGTCCTGCTCTGCCTGCCATCTGCTTGTAATCCAGCACAGGAATGGGGTAGTTGCCGTATCCAGCTTCAAAACGCCTGTAATCCTGAATAATCACTGTACGCGCAGGCAAGTTAACCCCCCAAGCTAACGTTGGAGTGGCAGTTAACACTTTGATTTTGCGTTCCTTAAAGGCGTCTTCAATAATTTTGCGTTGAGAACCAGACAAACCAGCATGATGATAAGCAACACCACAACGAACCATTTCAGCCAATTCGTCACTGATTTGAGTTTTTTCCCCTGATTCCTCTATTTTGTGCGCTTCTTTATCCAAAAGCTTCTTGTTTGCCTCTTCCATGGTATGCTTGATAAGTTTTGAACCCGTTTTAGGCGCTGCCTTGCTTATATGACCTGCAAGAGTTTTGGCTGCTGAAACAGCGTTTCTTCTTGTCGAAGCAAAGACAAGTGCTTGCCCACCGTTTCGCAGGGTGTCTAAGACGAGGTTGATGTAGGTGAAACGGGTTTCTTGTTCAATTCTTCTTGAACCGCCATCTTTGTATTGGATTTCGTCTTGAAGAGCAACGCCTTCCTTTAGGTTAATTGGACGCCACTCGGTAACGACGTATTTAGAGTTTAACCAACCAGCAATTTCGTCCACGTTTGTGATTGTTGCGCTAAGCGCTAAGATTTGGATGTGTGGGTTGACCTGCATAAGTCGGGCAAGTACAATTTCCAGTGTGGGTCCTCGTTCTGCCTCGTTTAGTAGGTGTACTTCGTCAGCGATTACCAGTGAAATGCTGTCCATCCATTTTGCGCGGTGCCTAAGCAGTGAATCAGCTTTTTCATTGGTGGTAACGATTATGTCGTATCGTTCCATCCAGTTGTCGGCATCGTCAAAGTCGCCTGTGCTGATACCTACTGACACTTTTCTGCCATCAGCCTTGACAATTTCGGCGTATTTTTTGAATTCTTCATATTTTTCGCTGACAAGCGCCCTAAGAGGCGAAAGATAAATTACTTTGCCATGATTTTCCAGCACATGTTTCATGCTGGCAAGTTCAGCGATTAAGGTTTTTCCTGACGCTGTTGGGCTGGCTAAGACAATGTTTTGTCCCTCCAGAAGTCCAGCCTGTATCGTGTCTGCTTGGGGTGGAAAAAGTTCCTTGATTCCTAAGCCGTCAAGAACATCTTTAACAGGTTGAGGTACAGATAACTCGGAGATTTTCAACTTCGCTTTCGCCGTCAGGACAATTTGAAAGACTTTATGCGAAATTGATGGTTATTAGGGTTGTTTAACAAACTAAAGCAATTTGACCTAAAAAACGATTTTTTATACAAAAAAGAAGGGGGTTGAGGTTTATGGGTAAAGGTATATGCCTGTGACGGTGGTTCCAAAGAATTTCTGTATCATTTCGGCGTGCACAGCAGCAGGGTCAATGTCAGTAAATAAGTCTGGATGGAACCATTTTGCAAAATAGAGCAAGCCAACGGTGTCTCTTTCAACTAGGAGCGTACTTTTGATGACGTGAACTTGGTCATTTTGCAGTGCATTTAAGTCTTGTATTGTTGACCTACTTGTTATTTGGTTATACAGGTTTTGGAAGGCTGCTAAATCTTCTCCTGATGTGTAGTCCAACATGCGAATAATTATGTCAGGGTTTTGTTCAACAATAAATTCAGCGCTTAATTGCGGGCTTGAAACTGACGCGTTTTCGCCTATATTTATTCCGCCTGCAGCTTCAATTAACGTTGAGTACGACCCGTCTGGGCCAGTGCTGAACCATTCTTTGTACCATTCAAAGTAAACCAGTGGTTTTTCACTTCGGGGCAGATTTGCAACGCGTTCTTGAACTAGCGACCAATATTGCTGCTCATAAGTTAATAGTTCATCTACCCTTTGTTCTGCACCTAAAATTTCCCCTAAATTCGTGAAATACGGCGTTCTCCTGCTGCCTGTAACTGAATCTTCAAGCACTGCAATTCCTGCGTCTTCCAACAATTTTCTGTTTTGATCAGTTAATCTTTGACTGGCAAGAACCAAATCTGGTTGGAGTTCAACAATTTTTTCCATGTTAGGTGAAGTGTCTGCGTCTCCAACAACAGGTAACGCTAAAATTGAAGCAGGCAAAATTGCTTGCACATCAGTTGTTAGCATTCCGGTGATGCCAACTATTTTGTCTCCTCCGCCTATGGCGTAGACAACTTCGGCCGATGTTAGACAAACTATGCGGTTAACTGGTAAGCTGATGTTTACTTCTGCTCCAGTGGCGTCTGTAACAACAACGCTTGATGGCTGAGGTGTAGGTGTAGCTGTGGGCGTAGGTGTGGGTGTGCTGGTTGGTTCTGTTGTGGGTTGTGTTGTTTGTTCAGGGGTAGCGGTCGGTGTTGTGGTTGCTGATGGAGATGCTGTAGCTGTTGATGTTGGTGTTGTGGATGGGTTTTGGGTGGGTTCGGGAGACGCTGGTGGGTTTAGCAACGTATAGGCTCCGTAAGTGGTTGCTCCTACTATTGTTGCAATTAGGATTATTGATAAAACGATTAGGTGTTCTTTTTTCAATTTGGTGTCTCCTTTGCTTTTTTGGTTGGTTGTTTCCTGAGTGGTTTGTGTATTGCAAAATTATATAAACCTTGGTTTAACTTTAATTAATCATAAGTTTAACAAGTTTGCTTTAACAAAACCAACAAACATTAAAAAACCCTTGAAACAAAACCTATCTTTGCCTGCTTAGAATTTTGGTGCCCCACAAAACCTATAGTACATTTACGACTGACTGTTCGGCCCATTCATGCAAGCATCTTTAACCAAAAACAAGACGTTGAATACACGGTAAGGGTTAACTTCTAAATCCTTCCCTTCATATCCTTCCCTAATTCTTGCTCCTGCTTTTTCTCTTTCAAACACAGAACTATAACACTGCTATGGATAATTTTTGCCTTGTTGTGATTAGGTTTTTTTACTTGAACACGGTATATGCAAGTGTCGAGTTATCAAATCACTTTCTATGGTAGGATACTGTATGGTCGAAAACGTGAAAGAAATTCTAAAACTACACGAGGGCATCACTCATCAGGTATACTTAGACAACGAAAACTCAAGCATTGTCCCCCAAGAAGTAGTAGATGCAATGTTGCCATACTTCAACAAGACCGCTTACGGCAACCCAACCCTAACCCACAAACCAGGTTGGGAAGCATTTGAAGTAATCATGAATTGTTTCCAAAAAATCAGTCAACACATGGGCGCCAAAATTCTTGAAGAAATCACTTTCACTCCGGGCGAAACTGAAGCCAACAACTTGGCAATAATGGGGTCATGTTTTGCTCAAAAAGAAAAAGGCAAAAAAATTGTTATCTCTGAAATTGAACCAGTTAATGTTCTGCAAGTTGCAGAGATGATGCAAAAGTTCGGCTTCAAGGTAACCAAAGTTCCAGTTGACCACGAAGGCTTCTTGGACATGGAACAACTCAAAGAAGCAGTCGACAAAGAAACTATACTTGTCAGCATCTCCACAGTAAACAATGAATTGGGTACAATTCAAAACATCAAAGAAGCAGTAAAAATCGTCAAAGACAAAAACCCGCAAACACTTTTCCACACAGACGCCACCGACGCCTACGGCAGAGTGCCCTTCAACGTACAAGACTTAAATGTTGACTTAGCAACAGTAAGCAGCTACAAAATTCAAGGTCCCCGAGGAATGGGTGCAATGTACCTAAAAGAAAGTGTTAACCTTGACCGTATTATTGAAGGACAAATAGGTACACAAAAACTTTGGCCAGGCATCGAAAACACTCCCTTAATCGTAGGTTTCACAAAAGCCTCCGAGTTAGCGTTTGAAAATTTTGAGGCGAACACCACAAAAATGCGTCGTTTAAGAGACCAGTTGGTTGACGGCATATTCAATACACTAACTGATTTGCGTTTTAATGGTCCAAAAGGTGACAAACGTTCTCCGGACAACGCAAATGTCAGCATTTTACGTGCTGAAGGGGAAGCCCTAACAATTGAACTTAGCCTCAAAGGCGTTTACATTTCAAGTGGAAGTGCCTGCAGCAGAAGACTTCTTCAGCCTAGTCATGTTCTGGTTGCTATTGGTCGAAGGTTTGAAGAAGCTCATGGAAGCGTGCTTATGAAGACGACAAGGTATCTTTCAGAAGAAGATATAGCCTACGTTTTGAAAGTATTACCAGAAGCTGTTAATCGCATTAGAAGGATAGTTGGTTCAACAGGAGTGGAATAAGAAAATGTCCCGAATACCTTTACCTTATAACCCAAAAGTTATGGATTTATTCCGTAACCCCAAAAACCTTGGAAAAATGGACGATGCCACCGTTGTTGCAGTTGCTGGTAACCCTGCATGTGGCGATATGATTACTTTCTATCTTAAAATTGACGAACAAACACAAGTTATAGAAAAGGCGCAGTTCGAAAGCTATGGTTGTGCTGCTAACATTGCCACCTCAAGCATTGTAACTGAAATGATTAAAGGCTTAACTCTTGAAGCCGCTTGGAATGATATTACTTGGAAAAAAGTTACAGAAGCAATCGGCGGCTTGCCAAGCGTAAAATTCCATTGCGGCGTACTTGCTGTTGGCGCGTTGAAACGTGCTATTAGAAAGTATTTTGATGATAAAAAAGGCTCTGAACCGGCATGGATGCCTAAAGAGAACACTTTTGAGGAAAAGCAAGCCTTAGAAGAGGAAGAACTGGCAAAGACATTATCTAAACGGTTAAAGCCGGAGGAAGAAAAATCCCCATAGATTCAACTCTGATTCGAACTGATTTTCCAATTCTTAAACGTAAAATAAACAAGCATCCTCTTATCTACTTTGACAACGCTGCAACCACGCAAAAACCCCGCCAAGTCATACAAGCAATGGTTGACTATTACGAAAACAACAACGCCAACGTACACAGAGGAGTTCACACACTCTCGCTTGAAGCAACCGAAATGTATGAGAAAAGCCGTGAACAGGTTGCAAAATTCATCAACGCCAAAGACGCTTCTGAAATAGTTTTCGTCAGGGGAACAACCGAAGCAATCAACCTTGCCGCTTACTCTTGGGGCCTAAACAACCTAAAAAAAGATGATGAAGTCCTTGTTTCCTTAATGGAACACCACAGCAATATTGTTCCTTGGGAAATAACTGCAAAAATCCGCGGATTCAAAATCAAATATGCAAACGTTACCTCCGACGGTGTTTTAGATGTCAAAGATTTTGAAAGTAAAATAACACCGAAAACAAAAATTGCTTGCATAAGCCAAGTGTCAAACGTCACAGGCGTAGTAAACGACATAAAACATTTATCGAAAATCGCTCATGACCACGGTGCCTTGTTCCTTGTAGATGGGGCTCAATCAGTTCCACACATGAAAGTTGACGTGCAAGACCTTGACGCAGATTTCTTGGCGTTCTCAGGACACAAAATGCTTGCCCCAACAGGCATCGGCGTTTTATACGCTAAAAAAGCGTTGTTACAACAGATGGGTCCATTCCAAGGCGGCGGTGAAATGATAAAAGACGTGGCTTTTAACTCTGAAAAACAGCAGTGTGACATAAGTTGGAATGAATTGCCTTGGAAGTTTGAAGCAGGAACCCCCAACATCGCAGGCGCCATAGGCTTAGCAGCAGCCATAAAATATCTTGAACAAGTAGGCATGGATAACATTTTAGCTCACGAAAAAACACTTACCGAATATGCCGTAAAAGGCATGAAATATCTCAATAAAATATCTCTTCATGGTCCAACCGATTCAAGCAAATGCGGAATAATTCCTTTTAGCGTTGCAGGCTTAACATCACATGACGTTGCACTATTATGTGACAGTTACGGAATAGCCATACGCAGCGGATACCACTGTGCACAACCTCTTCACCAGATTTTCCAGCTGCAATCAAGTGCACGTGCAAGCTTTTACCTTTACAACACTAAGGAAGAAGTTGACCGTTTCCTTGAAGTGCTAAAGGAGCTGCAAGCGCTTTAATGTCAACAGTAGGCGACTATGTATCAAGAATCGAAGGCACCTGCGGAGCCGAAAGCGACGTTATAGTGGTCCTAAAATTTGACAAAAAAGACCAAGCATTAGAAAAAATCCTAAAACGGGCAGTTTTAAAAGGTCAGGTTGCAGGAATGATTTACGACTTGACGTTTGAGGCTTATTCTTTTCGTTTTTACGCCAGTGGCAAAATCATTTTCAGGGGCATAAAAAACAAGCAGACCCTAAACAGGATTCTTGAAAAACTTTTACTCTAAATTTTTTCTTTTTTGTTAGCGGTGTTTGAGCTTGATTTTGGTTCTGCTAACAAAATTGTAAAGTGATATTACTTTTGACTTAACTGATTTTGGCAGCCGGTCTTTAAGTGGATGATGTAAGCCAAGTTTTACAGCAATCTTTCCTTTTCTTGAAAGTATTACGTAGTAACGGTTCAGTGGATAACTGACAAAA
Organism: Bathyarchaeia archaeon; assembly: GCA_050108115.1. Classification (GTDB taxonomy): domain Archaea; phylum Thermoproteota; class Bathyarchaeia; order Bathyarchaeales; family Bathycorpusculaceae; genus Bathycorpusculum. The sequence goes on from JBNIDP010000003.1 coordinate 17,683, forward strand.
CCATTATTTTCCTTAAACTTGTCCAAAGACGGGTGGTTACCACCGCCCATGCGTCCATACATCAACCATTTGTGGTTATTTTTAGCGCAAATCTCAACTGCTTTAGCTAGCATAACATTATTTACTGCTTTATCCCAATGCTTCTGAAGAGAAAGAATCTGAGTTGTAACTACCAAGTTGTCTCCGTAAACTAACTGAATAAAACCTGCCAACTCGTTTTCTAAGTAAGCAGCAATAAACGTGCAGTTTTTTGTGTTAAAAACCATGTTTTTAACGCTTTCCAAAGACCACCCATAATGAGAAAAGGCTCGTCCTTGCCTAATCGGCGTTTCATTATAAATCCGCAATATCCCTTCAGCCAATTCGTCAGATGGTTCAACAACTTCCACCTTTAAACCGCTTTTTTCGGCTTTACGAACCATGTTGCGGGTTTTTTTGCCAATTTTTTCCCACCATTCATCAAACGAGTTTATCTGAAGCAAAGCAATGTTGTCTTCAGTTTTTAGCCATTTATCTGAAGGTGAAAAAGCATTAGGGCTACACCACCCTCTGTCAACAAAAGTGAAAATGTCTGCGTCCCTGTCTTTTAATTTGCTAAACAAACTTTCGGAAGGATTCACATCTTGGGTAAACTCGAAATGTTCAGAATATTTTGCGATTCTGAAAAACCCTTTTTTCCGAATTGCTAACTCATTCAGTTCAGAATCAACTTTAAGGATTTCTTTTAGGCTCTCATAATATGGTCCTCTGTGATTTGTTGTTCCCCTTTGAAAGAGCCAATCAGGATGAATTAGCAGAACCTCATCTTTTTCTATGCTTTCATAAGCAATTTTAATAGAGTCTTTAGTTGAATTATTATAACAAATTCTGTCCAAGGGTAATGTTGGAAAATCATAGAATGACTTTAAGGGAAAACCTTCAGGAATGGGCGCTTTTGCCTGAGAAAGTTTTCTTCGCCAAATAATTTTGCCTAATAACCGCTCAGTTCCATGAACTGTGTAATATTTGACTTTGGTGTTGGTTGCTTTCTCTAGGTTTTCAAGCTCTTTGTAAGCGTCAACGGCAACGTGGAGAGCAATTTCGTGTTTCTTCGGATTTGATAACTCGAGCATTTCGGCGTCAGGCAGGGTAAACGGAGTGTAAAACCAGTACGCTTTCACTTCAACAGGCGATTCGTTAACCATTTTTGCAATAATTTTTGAATTTTTTAGGTAGCTTCGTTTGGTTTTTGCTTTAAGCGCAGTGTAAAGAAAGCTTTTCCATCTTGAAGGATAAGCGTAATCAACGTCTAGTCTGATTTTTATCATTGTTATTCTGCTTGCTTATACTCAAGGCTTTGATATAATTTATAAATTATATGCTGAGCAATTGACCAAAAATGGCGGCTTATTTTGAGACTTTTTTTAGTTTTTAGTTTATAAACTGTTGAGTTTTTTCTATTTGTTTTTCAGCAAACTATCTTGTTTCCTATACGCTATTAAAGGTGAAAGACGTGTAAACAACCAATCAGGTGTTGTTTGCTTGGGTACGCCTAAGGTGTCAATTATAATCCTTAACTATAATGGACAACGGTTCATAGGTGACCTTTTAAGCAAATGTGTTGAATCTGTTTTATCAACTGATTATCCAAGTTTTGAAGTGCTTTTCGTAGACAATGCTTCAACTGATGACAGCATAGGTGTAGTGAAAAGCCGGTTTGGTTCAGATAACAGGTTAAAATTTGTTCAAAACAATAAAAATCTTGGTTTTGCGGAAGGCAACAACGTTGGCTTTAGACTTGCCCAAGGAGAATACATTGCTTTATTGAACAGCGACACCCAAGTTGATTCTTGCTGGCTTAAAAATTTAGTTAAAGCAACAGAACCCGCCGATGTTGGTGCAGCACAAAGCAAATTGCTGCTCATGAGCAAACCAAACCTGATGGATTGCGCTGGCGGTCTTGTTGATTACTACGGGTATCACCTTGAAAAAGGCCGAGGAAAAGACGCATCTATTTACACTAAAAGTAGCGAAATATTTTATGGAAAAGGTGCAAGCATACTCTTAAAACGTGTAGCCTTAACAAGGTCGGGCTTATTTGACAAAGACATATTCATGTATTATGACGAAACCGATTTGTGCTGGCGTATCAGATTAGCTGGCTACAAAATTGTTTTTGCTCCCACATCAATTGTTTATCATGCTTCTGGCTTGACAACATCAAAAGTTTATGACCAAAAAAAACTGTTTTTTGCCCAACGAAACCATTTAATGATTTTAATTAAGAATTTTGAGACTGGTAACATGTTTAGGGCTGTTTCGGTTTCGGTTTTGTATGAAATTAGGAATGCTCTGTTGTTTCTTCCAAGACGTAAGCCGCTTGCAAGTTTAGCTATTGTTAAAGCAGTATTTTGGAACTTGCTTAATCTAAAACAAACTTGGAAAAAACGCTTAATTGTACAAAATTATGTTCGAAAAGTTTCTGACAAAGAAATAAAACGGTCAATGTTGAAACCGTACCCGCCTTTTCCGTTGTACTTGGTTTTTCCAAGAAGTCGTTACTTTAAAGGCAAACAGAAACTTAATACCTAACACAAAAACATAATTTAAGTGATTTAAACGTGAATCAACCTAAAGTAGATGTTGTTCTTCTAACAAAAAATAGTTTAAAACCTTGCCTTCAAGAATGTGTTGATTCAATTTACAAAAATGTTCCCGTTTCAACACTAATTGTTGTGGATGGTGGAAGTACAGACGGAACAATTGAGCTACTTAAGAAGTATCCTAACGTAAAAATTATTGATGATGCAACAGGAAACAGAGCAACTGCACGGCAAAAAGGAATCGACGCCGTAGAAGCTTCTTGGCATATTCAGGTTGACTCTGATGTTGTATTGTGCCCTGACTGGTTTGTGCGTGTTTGGAAAAAGGTTGAAGATGATGTTGGCGCAGTTTGGGGTGCAGCATTGCCTAACGATAAGCACTTTTTTAACATGAGTTACGCAATGTCTAAACTGTACCGCATAAGTGTCAAAGATTTGATGGTTAAGCAGATGCGTAGCGAACGCTGTATGATGCATGACACACTAATTAGAACTGACGTGGTTAAGGGTATCAAGATTCCAGTGGGTCTTCACATTTGGGAAGATGACTACATTGGTAAATATATAATTCGTAAAGGCTACCGTTTCCTAAAAGTTTCAGACCCCTACTGTTTACATAACGTTACACCAAACGAACGTTTCGAAGGCTACGTTACCGCTGGGTATCTCATGAAGAAGTGCCACATTGGCAGTTTCAAACAGGTACTGCGCTGGTTAGGGTTGGCTGTTCCCAAAGCAGCATGGATTTTCATTGTAACACGAGACATCCAAGCATCCAAAATCCAGTTCTTAAGCAGCGTATTAACTTTCAAAGGTTGGCTGGCAGCTTAACACTTTGCAATAGCGTTGTGTTGCTTCCCAAAAACTAATTAGGTACACCCAATCCTAATCAACCAAAAGCCCCTTGACTGCTGTGATATGTTTGACTGAAAAAGTCGATGTAGTCCTCTTAACTAAGAACAGTTTAGAGCCCTGCCTAAAAGAATGCATTGATTCAGCGTACGCTCAAGTTCCCGTTGGGCGCCTTATTGTTGTTGACGGAGGCAGCACCGACGGCACAATTGACCTTGTAAAATCTTACCCAAACGTGGAAGTTATCGATGATAAAAACGGTAACCGTGCCACTGCCCGCCAAAAAGGCATTGAAGCAGCAAAAACCACTTGGCATCTACACTTAGATTCCGACGTTATTTTATGCCACGGCTGGTGGGAAGCTGCACAAAAACATTTAGAACCAGACGTTGGCGCGTTATGGGGGGTAACAATTCCAGGTGATAAGCACGTTTATAACATTACAAAATCAATGGCTATGCTTTACCGAAAAAACGTTTTAGACTACATCATCAAACAACAACACTTGAAACGTTATTTAACTCATGATACTCTGCTTCGAACAGACGCAGTTAAAGACATCCATATCCCGCCTGACCTGCATATTTGGGAAGACCACTACATTGGTCAGCATATTGTTGCCAAAAACCTAAAATGGTTAACCACCCGTGAACCCTGTTGCATACATTATTTCCATGAACGTCGAGGCTTTGAAGACTTCGTAAACAGCGGCAGGCTAGCAAGACGCGTCCATTCTTACAGTAACCGTCAAGTACTATTACGGCTGGGTTTGGCTGTTCCAAAATCGTTATGGATTATTTTGGTAACAGGCGATTTTAAAGCTGCAAAACTGCAACTTGAAAACTATATCGGCCTCGCAAAAGGTTGGTACGGTAGCAAGTAAGACGGTTAACGCTGTTTTTGTAGGTATTTCTCTATGTACTTAGTCCAAACTGGTATTGGCGACTCCAGAGAGCTTAACGCTTTTTTTGTTTCCATCTTTTGTGGGTTAACTAACAGTTTCTTTGCGGTTGCAACAATGTGGTTTGTGTTTCGGATAATTTGAACTGGGAAACCCTTCTGGTGCAGGTATTTTGCCTGTACATCCCAAAAGTGAAAGTTAATTGTTGGGATACCGCATAAGGCTGTTTCTCTGCATGCTGTTCCGCCGCTGCCAACCATCAAATCAATATAAGGCATAAGCTGTGCAGTCAAAACGGGTTTTGGTGAAACCCAAACGTTAGGTATCTCCTTAAGCTTAGCCCGTTCACCCTCGTAACGTGGCAGACAAACAACTGTGCCCAGCTTAGCAAGTTCACGCAGCAACTTTTCGGAATCTACCCTGACATCCTTGCAGTATACTGCTTGGTATTCTGCGTCACGAAAAAGAATAACTGGTTTCTTCTGATGCGTTAACTCTTCAAGAAAACTTGGCTTTTCAAACTCGGAACCTACATACGCCAACTCTTCTAAACCATCATACTGGATGATGCGCGATTTGGATATGCCAAATTTGCTCCATGATTTGCCAAAACATTTTGGTGTTACAAGCCAATCCACTAAGGGGCAAGCAAGTTTGGCTACGGCGTACGCGAAAACGGTGTCGTTAGCGTAAACGACGGGAATTCTTAAGCCGAAAGCAGTGCGGATTGCTGAAATGTCGCCGTGTGTCCAAAGTACTTTAGGGTAGCCTACGCGGTCAAAAAGGTCCAAAAACTCCAGCGTGCGCTTCTGCTCGACCGCCAGTTTCTCTTTAAGTGTGGTTCCGTACTCGCCAACGGTTTCATAAGGCACCTTTAACGCGTCAAGCAAGTCAGTGGTTTGAGTCTGCTTTTTTGCTGTCACAAGTGTGGAGTAGCCTTTCTTGTGCAAGCCGGGAAGCAGGCTGTTTATGACTATGCTAATTTTTGGGGTAACGGTGTCTAACCAAACATCAGGCGCAGGCATAGCTGTATCAAGGTAGGAGAGGGGCACACAGGCATTATAAGCTTTTATCCAAACACAAAAATTGGACACCTAAAAAATTTTGAAAAGAAAGTAACTGTTGGCTGTTTCAAACTATTTTTTTTGTTTTGATAGCCATTCACGATATTGCTTGTCGGCTTCCATTGCAGCATTAAGCAAAATGCTAGGCGTCAAAGAAGTAACGTACCGGATATCTTTTGGTAAACAGTGGCGTCCGATGCCGTGACGTGCTTCAGGCAAATCCACGTTCCATTTAGTATTCATAGCTTCCCGAAGCTCATCAAAACTCATCCCAATACGGCTGCACATCATTTTCAAATCTTCCGCAAAAGCAATCTGCAAATAACGATGACTATTCTCAGTAATTTTGCACATTTCCGCTACCTCAACAGTAGAAACAGTGTGCATTGGTATGCCAAGCTGGTCTTTGTAGAATATCCTGCCAGCTTCAAGGCTTGCTTGGTTTATGCCGCCGATTATGCGAACTTGATTAACGCCGTATTTGTCTTCTTGGTCAGCCCAGTAACGGTGAGGCGCATGAACAAGCAGCACTTTACCGTGAAAAGTTTGCTCAAAAATTTTCTTTGAGGTTCCCGGCAGAATAGTGCTTTCAACTGCAACAAGCGTGTTTGTGTCAGCTGTTTCTGCAATTTTTTTTGTTACCTCAAAAACTGCTTTAAGGTCTGGTTGGTTGTCTATTTGTCCTGTTGTGACACAGATTATGTAAATGTCTGCTTTTGGAATGCTGCTCCATTGATTGGACGCTTTGAATTGCCCATTTTGAATACCATGCTCCACAGCAACAGGATTAATATCATAACCATAAACATCAAAACCCTTAGATGCAACATATTTAGCAACAGGAAAACCAATCTGCCCAAGACCAATAACACACACAATCATTTGTTGTACTTTCCGTTAATGTGCAATTGTCAAAAGGATGGTAAAGCTTTCTTCTTAAGCATTTCCTATAAGATGGCATGTTTATTTTTAGTTTAGAAGTTGTTGCCGCAAATTTCTTTAGCACAACAACCAACACGGTTATGCTGCTTGCTGGAAACCGTTTTTTGGGTTTGCCCTGGGTTGTAGGCTGGTTGTGCAATATGCCACAAACTGGAAAATCTGTTTCAGTTAAGTCGATAGCTTTGTAAAAATAAGGGTTAGAGGGTTCCTCGGTAGTCCTCTCTATCTGTCTTATCTGTCTTATCTTGCTTCTATGGTACTGTTCTCTATTTTATTTTGAATTGCACTGTCGTTGACCACAATGTGGTAGTGTGCATCTAAAACGTGCGAGTCAGCTTTAATGGTCCTTTTTTTAGGTTAACGGTTTTTTCTTTCTATGATAAAGCATTAACGAAATAACAATTGATGCCGCAAGAATGGTTACAGCAGTTGGTAGTATAAAATCGACATTTAGTTTGTTTGGTGCTTGAGTTAAAGGGTAGTAATCGATGTTATTTTCATCAATATAGTAGTATCCTTGTCCAGTGTAGTCACTCCAATAATTGCCAATCGTGCCGTTATCCCAACTGTTAAAAACTGGCTTTACAGTAGCTGACTCTGTACAACCATAAAGATACGCATCAACCGCAAAACTGAGGTGAACCTGTTCGGAGTTATTAAGAAAAACATTGTTGTAGACGTTATTATAGGACGATAGTACCCAAACACCGTGACTGTTATTGATAAGCGTATTATTTAATACCGTATTAAAAGCCCAAGATAGCTTGATGCCATATTCAGTGTTGTTAATTAGGGTGTTATTTTCCACTGTATCATATGATGTTTCAAGGGTAAGTCCTTGGTGGTTGTTGCTTACCGTATTATTGGATATAGTGTTATTTGACGAATAACGAATCCAGATACCTTGATTATTGTTTATCAAATCGTTACCTAATAGGCGATTGTCTGATGCACGCTCAAGCTCAATGCCACACCAGAACTCAGTTATCTTCAGGTTCATGACTGTGAGCCTTTCTGCACAGCTATAAATTCCAACGTATGAGGTGTTGACATCTTTGTACCTATATTGAGGTATTGTCATATTGCCTTTTTCAAGTGAACCGATGTATTCGGGTTCACCTGTATAGTCAGCGCCGTGTCCTCGAATTGTAAAGCCCCTACCATCAATCACTACGTTATCTCGCTCAACAACTAAGGATCCAAAAATATCGTCCAAAAGACTGTATGTGTCCCCATCGCGGTGGATTAGGTTAGTTGGGGGCTCAATTGAACCGTCGGCTCTGATGTAGGTGGTGTTATATCTGGCAGGGTTCTTAGGAACAGCAGATGGCGTAATGGTTTTGTTGTAATCAAGGGTAAACTCGCTTTGTGGGTCGTGTTTGTACTTGTCTAAGATAGGCGAGTAAGTTTTGACAAAAACCTTCCCTTGACTTGGAGCAAATGTTAGCATTCTTAACCAGCCACTTTCGATATAGGTTGAGTTTTGGTAGTCTGCCAGCATCTGATAGACTATATTGCCATTGATGCTGTCAGCTATTAGATCCTCTGCGCCTGCATGGCCGCAAAGAACAAGAAAAACCTGCTCGGCATGTTGCTTTATTAAACCATGCCAGATACGCTCACCTATTTCAGACCTTTGACCAAGCCCTAAGAAACCCATCAGGTAATCATGAGTTGAAACTATTACTTTCCTGCCTGGATATGAATCAATTATGTGGCTTGCCCAAAGAAGAACATCATCGCTTGGATCATATTGGAGCTGAAGAATCAAATAATCAGTACCACTAGCAGAAAACAACTGATAACTGTTCGCGTTGTCCCCGACACGATAGGCGCCGCCGTACCAGGCTTCTTGGCTGAAACGGTCATACCCAAAATACTGGTTATACATAGTGAGGTTACCGTTATGCATGTCATGGTTGCCAGGTAATACGCCCCACGGAACGATTCCGTCTAGGATGCTTAGGCTTTGGTTTGCGTTTGTCCACTGGGTTTGGTCGTCATAGTTGTCTACGAGGTCGCCTAGTTGAGTGACAAACGCTATGTTGAGTGCTTCCTTGTTTTCGACGATCCATTGCGTCTGGTTATAAAGAATCCACGGATAACGCTTTACATAGCCTTGCGTGTCGGGGAGCACAATTATGGTAAAATTTTTTGCAAAAGAAGAAGCACCTGAAACATAGGATGAGGGTAAGAGCTGTGTTGTTTGCCCGATTGAAAAGCTGTTTTGGTAAATTGGCGCAAAAGCTGAAGTAAGTACTAGCAATACAATTGCCATTAAGCCTATTTTCTTCATTTGTTCTATTACTTTAAGCGGTTATTTTTTAATCTAACTTATGGAACACCTGTTCTGTCCAATGTAGCAACATTAGCCAGATGCTAAAAAGAATAAATAGGAACACTGTTTGACCTTGTGAAAAAATAATAGGCATTTGGCTGTTGAAAGATATATTGACGTCTTTACCGCTTTCATTAATATTGATGTGGTAAAAGATATTTTTCGCCCCATTAAACACGTTTTTGTCTAAATCTATTTCCAAAAGAAAATTCTTTTCGTTTAAAACTGGGTGCCAAAAATGCTTTTGAACTATGCTTTTCGTTGTAGGCTTGGGAACTCAATGATTACTTAAAATCTGTAATAACAGTTGATCCCAGAGTAAAACTATTTTATTTTGATGAATTAACAGCCTACTTGTTTTGCTGCTGCTTCATGGCTCCCAACACTTTATTATCCTTTCACCAATCGTTACAAGCCAATCCGCTAAGGGGCAAGCAAGTTTGGCTATGGCGTATGCGAAAATGGTGTCGTTAGCGTAAACGACAGGAATTCTTAAGCCTTTCTCATTTTATTTTATCCTTATAGACTCAAACAGGTGCTTAACTAGTCAAGTTTTGTTTAGTTTGGGTAAAATAAGCGAAAAAGCGCTGGGTTTGTTGGAAACAGACCGTTTGTTGTGTTTATGATGTTTTCTTTTTTATGTTTTTTGACAAGTTTAGACATTGTACAATGGAATGAGGAATCTGTTTTTCCTTCGGAGGCATGGAAAACCCAGAAAGGCAAAACGTATGTTTGGTATCCTTGGGCTTGAATAGATAAAGAGTAATCAGTGCCATACAAGTGCCAACCTTTACAGGTTGATTCATCAAATTTTGTTTTCTTGAATACTTCTGCTGGAATAATCAGCAATAGTTCGTCTACAGTTTGCACTGTGGCTGGGTCTTTAATCTGGTTTGCATGCCATAAAGACCTGTTTTTTCCATGAATAACGTTTCCCCTTCCATATTTAAGGAACCAGATTTTTTCAGCATACATTCTTTTAAGCGTAAAAAATCTTAAACAAGCATCTAATTGGCTGATGGCTTTAGGTTTTACCATTCCTGCCACGCCTACTAAACCTGTTTTTGACAAAGACGACAAGGCGTCTTCTGCTTGCTGCAGCCAATTGTTTGTGGGCAAAAAAACGTCTTGATGCACAAACATTAGGTAGTCCCCAGTTGCTTTTTGCGTTGCAGAATTGTATGCTGAAGCCGCTGATTTGAATGAGCCCTTTTCGTTGTCTATTATGATGAGTTGATGTTTACTTGTTTGGCGAGCAAGACCTTTAAGCAAATACTCTTTTGCTTTGCTTGCATTATTTACAGTTGAAATAATAGTAAACATAAACAGTTCTGAATCTCCAAAAAATGTCTATTCACGAACAGGTTTTTGCATAAATCGTTTTATTGACTTGTTATTTATTTCTATTTTGCTCAGCAAACATGGAACTGACTGTTATTTCAGCGTTTTCTCAATTATGCCTGTATCAACAAGTAACACACCAAAAACTACCTTGAACCTTTTTTATTCGGGTCGCTTAATTACGTTTTGCGTTTATTTTACTCTAATAAATCGGCAGCCTACCTGTTTTGCAGCGTTTTCATCGTTGTCCATGTTGCCGACAAATAAAACTTCAGGAGGAGAAAAGCCAAGTTTGTCAATGGCTTTTTTTAGTTGTTCTGCACGATTAAAAGAGTCTTCACGAGTAAATACAACATTAAACTGTAAGTCGAATTTGTTTTGTATCTGCTTGACGGTTTCTTTGCCCTGCATAGTGACAAGCGCTTTAGGCAACTCATGGTATTTTTGGTAAAGCTGCATGCCTTCATCATGTACAGTGGTTTTGCTGATTATTTCTGCTTCGAAACCTGTCCAAGCATCAAAAACTTGCCTTAAAACTTCTGTGTCTTTGATTAGAGCCACAGTTTTTAAAATAGGTCGAATCTCATCGACGCCCATTAGCTGCTTGAATTTTTCATACAAGCGCGGGTAATCAATGGGTAAATCAAGTAGGGTTCCGTCTAAATCAAACACGACGGCAGATATCATCTACTGGTACATGGCTCCCAACACTTTATTGTCTTTCACGAGGCGTCCTGGCGCGTCCATGTGGCGTATCCAGTAAACGTCTGCTGGCAGGGGATTGTATTTTTCAAGTTTAGGCAAAGCTTCATTGTACGCCAGTTTCGTGTACAGGTAGGGAATGTTGATTCTGTAATCGTTAAAGAGGACTTTGCTGGCGTAACTGAAGAAGAATGAAGTGGTAAACATGCGTCCTGGGTTTATTTCGGTTACGCACGGAACACCTTTAGTGTTTTCTTTTAAGTCCACACTGGCAATCCCTGTAAAGTTAGGGTCAATGGCAAGGACGGCTTCAGTGCTGATTTTATTAACAGTGTTCTCATGCACTGTTTTTTGCACTGCAGGGGTGCCCATAATTCCTGAAGGCGCCAAGTAAGAATAAATGTACTCTATGCGTTCGCGCGCCATTGAAGTGACGAGCTCGCCATTGCGCCACAGGCTGTGGAATGCAATGTTTCTGCCGGGCAACATTTCTTGAGCAATAAACTCCCACTCCACGTTTCGAGCTCGCCAATAATTAATCCACGAAACAGCGGTTTCCCTGTTGCTTGCTGGGGTGCTTCCCCTGCCGCCCGCGCCCCGAGTGGCTCTTATCCAGATTGGCGAACCCAACTCTGCAAAAGCTCGGTCAATATCAGATTCTTGCTTAATTACAATAGTTTTGGCTACTGGTATGCCCTTGTTTTTCCAAGCCGTTGCCGATTCAAGCTTGTCTTGGCAGGCTTTCACCGCTTGCTTTGAAGGCAAAAAGACTGGCGCTTCAAGTTTTTCTCTTTGCTCTGAAACTACCTCAACTTCGACATCTGGTTGCGCGTGGAAAAAATCGATTTTTTCTTTTCTGATTATCTCGTTTAAGCGGTCAATGTAGCTTGGGTCTTTGGCTTTTGGCACCAAGTATTTGGTGTCGATGGGCATTGTGTGGAGGTAGTATTCGCTGGCTTCTGTTCCTACGATGTAGAGTTTTTCAGGGGCTACTGTTAAAGATTTTACAAAGTTTATGCCTGCTGGACCGCCGGCGCCTGTGCAGAGTACGCGTTTTGTCAACCAGATTTCTCCTTAACATCTATTTTACCTGTACGCTTATGCTGCGTGCAAGTTTAGTTTGACCTATACAAATACGAATTTATATCTGTATCCAAACATTGCAACAGACAACCTTAAAAACAAAAACGTTGTCTTAATCAAACACCAACAGCAAACTGTGGGCCGATCGTCTAGCCTGGTTAGGACGTTGGCTTTACGAGCCAAAGGTCGCCGGTCCGAATCCGGCTCGGCCCACCAAGTTACCATTTTGTTTCTTGTACATTTTGAATTGGTTGGGGGCTCAGGTTTTGATTTGTTGATTGTTCAGGACTTGACTTGCCACTGGTTGCTTTATTGTTTGCGAAAATGTTTGGGGTAGTCGATAATCGTGTTAAAATTTAAATCTGGTTTGCATCAAATGCGGCTTTACAGACGAAAGGGAATTGAAAGAAATGCAAAAAAGCAAATTTTTAGCGAACAGGTTAGGCATGATATCGCTAGTTTTTTTGTTGATAACTTCAACGGTGTTTATGCTTAATTTACCCGTAAACGCGGCTGCAGAAGATACACAAGTAGCAGGAGATTTGCCAAGCGGTGTAACCCCTAGCATAACCATTACAACTAAAGCTTTTCTAGGTGTCAGCCCCAATCCAATTGGAATTAATCAGCCAATACTAGTTAACATGTGGCTTCATCCGCCAATTCTAGTAGCAAGACAATTCATAGGCGCTTTTGTTCTGACTATCGAAAAACCTGATGGTCAAACTGAAAAAATAGAAGGCATCGATTCTTACGCTGGAGACTCAACAGCATGGCTTGAATACACGCCAGACCAAACAGGAACTTACCGATTCAAGTTCGACTTTATCGGTCAATACTTCCCACAGATATATGTGCCAGGCGGAGGATTCGTTACTGGCGGAACGTACAATTCAGCCTACTATAAACCCTCAACAAGCGGATGGGTAAACGTTACAGTACAAGAAGAAATGGTGACTTCCTGGCAACCCCTGCCCTTACCAACAGATTATTGGACACGTCCAATCTCACCAAACACAAGAGAATGGTGGTTAATCGGAGGAAGCTTTCCGCCAACAGGCATAGTAGGTGGAGGAGCAGATTGGCCAGCAGACACAAACATATACATGAGTAATTACAACTACATTCCGTACGTTCAAGGTCCAGAAAGCGGACACGTTTTATGGAGAAAACAATTTGCTATTGGAGGACTTGTTGGCGGCCCCGGTGGACAAGCAACCCTAAGCGTAGGCGGCGGACTATCCGGTGCAGGGTTCCCGACAATTATTTTCCAAGGTCGCTGCTACGAATCATACACTAAACCCGGTGCAACAGCTGGCGCCACTAACGTAAACTACACTTACTGGAAATGTTACGACCTTCACACAGGCGAGATATATTGGGATATGCCCGTAGCGCAAAGTTCAACTGGTTCAGCACTGGTTCCAAACATGGTTGAATACCACAAACAAGGCTTTGAAGTTGCAGGTGCAACTGCACGAGCAGGATATACCGTGTACTTAACCCTTATACAATCAGGCAGCGGAAACACTGATGGCAGACTATTAAAATGGGATCCCTACACAGGAGCTCTTTCAATAAATCTTACAGGGCCTCCGTCAAGTTTTGGTTCAACTACAGTTTATGGTTATCCATGGGTTTTAAGTGTACAAAATCTTGGTTCATCGGTACCTGCCGCTGAAAGATACCGCTTAATCAACTGGACAATAGAGAACAACGCAGGCAACTGGGTAGCTTCAGGAGGCGGAAGCGTCGCAAACGAGAACAACTTTACCAAAAGAATTTACGGCAATATTTCTTGGCCATGGAGCAACCTTGGGACAGTTCAAGACTTTGAATCTATGATTGCTGTAAGCATAGGTTCACAATCTGCCAATGGAACAGGAACCGCAATAGCCCAAACATTAACTGGCGCAAGCATGCTGACTGGTCAAACTCTTTGGACAACTCAAACTGACAACAGTACTGGACTTGAAACATTCTTTTCATCAGGCATTTCAGTAGCAGACCACGGCAAACTTGCCTGCAGAATGCAAGATGGACCAATACGCTGCTGGGACCTGAAAACAGGTAACGTTCTATGGAACAGTGAATTATCTGCTTATCCCTGGGGCGTTTTTGGTGCTTACCATGTGCAGTCAGCGTATGGTTTCTACTACACGGCTGATTATGACGGTGTGCATGCAGTAAACTGGACAAACGGCAATATTGAATGGACCTTTAATGCAGAGGCAGTGCCTTTTGAGACGCCGTACAATGAACAATATGCTTTCCATAGCTCCGCAAAAGTTGCTGACGGTAAATATTACACTGTAGTAAGCGAGCATACACCAACTCAACCATTAACCAGAGGATGCCGACTTTACTGTCTAGACGCATACACTGGTGTACAGTTGTGGAATGTTTCAAACTTCCAAGGAGTGCCTGGGTCTCGTACATTCCAAGGCGCAATAGCTGATGGCTACTTGGCACTTACAAACGAGTATGACGGCTATACCTATATTTACGGTAAAGGCCCAAGCATGACTACTGTTTCAGCACCGCAAACAGCAATAACAATGGGTGAAAGCATAGAAATCACTGGTACAGTGCTGGATCAATCGCCTGATTCAATGGGAACACCAGCAATTGCAGACGATAACATGGCTGACTGGATGGATTACTTATATGCAAACAGTCCAAAACCAACAAACGCTATAGGCGTACCAGTATCGCTTGATGCTTATGATCCAAACGGCAACTACATCCACATTGGAGACGTAACAAGCAACGTTGACGGTTCCTTTCAGAAATTATGGGCACCCGACATGGCAGGCGAATACACAATAATTGCAACGTTCCCGGGAACTAACTCGTACGGTAGCTCCTCAGCCTCCACAGGCATCGGAGTTGTCAATGCCCCAGAATCAACTGCAACACCACAAACAAGCGAATTAATGCAAGCACCAATCTCAACATTTGAAGTAGCAATACTAGTTGCCGTCATCATTGCAATATTGATAGGTTTAATTAATTTCAGAAAACACTAAACCTTCCATATCTTTCTTTTTTTATTTAACAATTATTGGATTTTATGGTTCTATTTTTTGGACGGTTGGTTCTAAGGCTTGGCTGTAAATAGTCTTACTTCTAACTTTAAACTGCAAAAAAATTTGGAGAAAAAACAATGAAAAACAAAAACCTAATAGTGCTCTCACTGCTGTCAACCCTGCTTGTATGCACTGCATTTGCTTCCTTTGCAAACGCCGCAGACGATATTTCAGTTTCATCGGCAACTGCCCCTGTCGCTCCGCCTGAATCTGGCGACGCATCAACATCTGAACCTATCATTGCACCATTAAGACCTGATGAACCTATCCATCCCGATATGGATATAACCTTTACAGCACCAAACGCTCCCACTGCAGATGAACCCAACCTGATTTCCACAAACACTGCCTCTGACTCAGTGACTGCAAGTCCATCAGATTCACCCAAACCTGTCCCTCCCTCGAAAACAACCGAAACTGATGAACCCTCAGCCACTGAATTGCCCATTCATCCAAACATGGACATAGCTTACACAGCACAAAACGAAAACACTGCCAAAACTGCAAATGCCACAGCTGTAGGTGAAGAAGCAAACCTTATCTCTGCAAGAGTCGAAACCGGTGGTGATGACATTTGGGTTATTTTAGGTATCATGGCGGTTTTGGCTGCTGGGTTAAGTAGCGTTTTAGGCGTTGTTCTTTACCGCAGGGTACCTATCAAAAAGTAATTTTTCTTTTTTTTCTTTAGAATTTTATGGGACACGCAAAAGAGTGGGTTTATCTGATTGCTTCGTCGATTTTGGATTCTCGACGGGTTTTTGTGACTTCTTTGAATAGTTCTAGGCATTCTTCTTTGGTTGGTGCTTCAATTCCTATGCTGCCGTATGCTCCGATGTCTATACGGTATTTTTTTCCTTTTGCGTCTTCCCCATTTTGGCTCGTGAGTTTTCTTCCCCCTCTCTTCTATGACCAAATTTTTGGTAATAGATTGTTTAACTAATTGTTAACACAATATAAGTTTAATGCTTATTCACCCAAAAAACTCACAAGTTTTTTAGGATTATACACAAAAAACCGTGCATTACGCATATAACGACCAATACGAGGAATCAAACCCGCAGCATCCGTACCCAACTTACAAGTCAACACCTGCTCAAACAACCCCAACGCCTCCGTACTAATAACATCACGGTTTAACCGAGTACGTTCAAGCGTTAAAGTAACCTCATCCGCTGTCGTACCCAAAATCACAAGCCTATCCAACAAAGAATCCTGCCAATTCTTAAACGCCTCAACCTGCCCTGCTGCCAACTCTGCTTCAATCATGCCCTCCTCCGCAACATTAACCTTGCTAACTTTAATGCTAATAGGCAGGTCAGTGCTCAATGCGTAGAGTTCAGCGATTTTTTTAAGCGAAGCTTTTTTCTCACCCAACAGCTGAGTCTGTAGGGTAACAAGTGAGATTCGAGCGTAAACTGTTTTTGGCTCCGATATCCCTATGTCAACAGTCAACATTTCTGGGTTATCCATTTTTTGAATGTAGCCTTTAAACTCGGAGCCTTCTGTAACATCTTCGATGCTGTTTGGGCAGACGCCGATTTGTTTAGATATGTAGCTTTTAGCTACGCCTTCATCTTCGCCTGTGACTTCGGCTTTTACCCATTTGCTGTTTGGGCTGCTATAAACTTGAATTTGGGCGTCTAAATCTTCAAAAACCGTTTGCAATGAAGCTTCTATCTGTTTTAGTTGTCCTTTATTGTATGCTTTAGTGAACAAGGTTAAAATGGTCAAGACTTTATGCCTCAAGATACTGGGTTATTTCTAAGTGCAGTTTTCTAACTCTTTCGGCAGCATCATAAAGTTTCTGGTCATGCAACTGCTTAATTGTTGCCTCAACTGGGATGCGTTCATCGCTACCAATGCATTTGTCAGCGTAACAAACAATCTTTTCCTCTAACGACTGCGGAACATAGATGTCTTTAGGCCACCCTAACCATTCAGCTTCTTCTGCGGTAATGCCCGCGCCCACATGCCGTTTTATAATGCAGATTACTTCTTCAGGCAAACCTTCCGCTTGCGCAAGCTTCATGCCTTCAAATGCGTGATGAACACTATGTGTTTTAGAACGCCCAAGGTCATGCAAAAGTGCACCCGCCTCAACCAATTCCAAGTTAACAGAGTAATTTTTGGTTTTAAATTTCTCTGCTAACTCAAGCGCCAACAAAGCTACAGCTTGGCAATGAGCAATTACTTTGTCTGAGCATCCGTTTCTTTGCAGAATCTCGATGGCTTGCTCCCGACTTGGAAGCGGCTTATTCACCGAGTTCCTTCCTTAAAATCTCCACTTTTTCTGACAGCTTGCAAATCATTTGCTCGTTTCCAAAATGCACTAGGGGTTTGCCGCATGTACTGCAGTGGAAGACAAGTTCTACAGCTTCTTCAAATGGAACGCGTTTGCATCCTTCGCTGTGGCAGAAGTAGAAGTCGTGGTTTTTCTCGTATTCAAGTCTGACATTGAGTTTTTCTAGCACTCTGCGTTTTTGGCTAAGTATGAATCCTTCGAGTTGGTCTGGTTGAAGTTTCCAGTGGAAAATGAACCAGCCTGTTTTGGGGTCGCGTGTTCTGCGTAAGCTTACAAGGGAATGGTCATAGAGTTTGTAGAGGATTTTGCGGACGCTGTTTAAGCGGATGCCTGTTTTGTTGGCTATTTCATCATCCGTTATTTCGTCTACGCCTTTTAGGTGCTCGATAAGTCTGACAGCCTCTTCTTCCCCAAGGGCAGAAGCCACCTTCATTAAAGTTGCATCATCAATAGTTGACAACATAGTCAATTTTCCTTATAATACCTATTATTATGCCGCATTGATACATAAAACTCTTCGCACATGCTTCAGGTTTTTTCTTCATTAACCTTAACGTTTTTGCCGTGTTCCTGCGGAATTATTTTTACTTCAGCTTTTTCAAAATCAACTGCCAATTCTTTGCCTTCAAAGAACCTATCCAAAAAAATTGCAAGAGCACTACATTCACTGTGAGGCTGATTGCCCACGCCAATGTTGAAATCTGAAACTTCGGTGCTGTAGAATTCGCCAGGCACTTTTTGGCTGCCAACCAGTAAGAGGATGTTTTTTCCTGTTTCACGTATGCGGTTTACAGCGTTGCTTGTTTGGATGTTTTCACCGTAAGCTGTCAGGTGCACTACGATGCCGCCTTGGGCTTTCCAATCGCGAACGACAGTGCGCCAGCTGGTTCCCATTTCAAAGGTGAAGGCTCCTCCCCAATGCTGAGTGATTCCTTTCACTGTTTTTTCGATTGATTTGTCTTCGATGTCGGCAAGGATGAAGCCTGAAGCGCAAAGGGCACGCGCTGTTAATGCACAATGAGTTGTTAAACGGTTGTCGCGGTGGATGCGGTGTCCCCACCTTAACACGACAATTTTTGGTTTATTGACCATTAACTGGTTGGGTGTATTTTCCATTGAATTTTTCCACTTTTCTTCTTATTTGCTCAGCAACCTGTGGGTTTGCTTCAAAAGTTACCTGTACATGGTCACCTAAGAATTCTTCTTTTTTAACTTCCGCTTTCTCATGAACCCAAGAAACAAACGGCATCACTTCACCCGTTAACGGAATTGTAAAGTTGCCCTGCACATAATTTTCTAGCATCTGAACAATTTGCGTTTTTAATTGGTCAAGGTTTGTTCCTTTTTTTGCTGAAATCAAAATTGGGTTTTTGATTTTATCTTTTAAAGCGTCAAGTTTTTGTTGTGTGTCTTCTGGGCTGAGCCTGTCAATCTTGTTAAGCGCTGTAATTTGTGGGATGCCGCCTGCGCCTAAACGGTTGATTGTATCTTGGCAGACGTGAATTTTCTTTTCAATTAATTCTAAGGGTTCTTTGAGGTCAAGTACCAAAATGATTAGGTCTGAGTAAATGGTTTCTTCCAGTGTTGAATGGAACGCTTCAATTAATGAAATTGGCAAGCGGTCGATGAAGCCGACGGTGTCTGTTAGCATGAATTTGCGGTTAGAAAACTCTACCATCCGTGTGGTCGTGGAAAGCGTAGTGAACAGGGAACGCTCAACCATCGTGCCTGCGTCGGTTAAGGCGTTAAAGAGAGTGCTTTTGCCTGCGCTTGTGTATCCTGCCAAAGAAATTGACAAAAAGCCCAGTTCTATGCGTCTTTCTCGTTGCAGGACACGTTTTGTACGGATTGCTGTTAGTTTTTTAAGAATTGTTTGAACCTGAAGTTTAATGGCGTCTTTATACACGTCTGCTTCATACGCGCCTAAACCCATAAAACCTGGCTGTTCGCTACCTTTGGATAAGCGGACTTTTTCTCTGGCATGTTTAAGCTCATTTTTAAGGGTCGCCAACTGGATTTGTAGTTGAGCTTCAACTGTTGTGGCTCGGTGAGTAAAAATTTCAAGGATGAGTTGGAAGCGGTCAATGACTTCCACTTTGGTGGCTTTAGCCAGGTTATAGTTTTGCAGTGTACGTAGGGAATTGTCGAAAATGACTTTGTTTGCGCCTGTTTCTTTTACTAAGTTGACGAGTTCTTCAACTTTTCCTGCGCCAATCTGGTAACGTGCGTCAGGCGGACGGGTCTGTTCAAGAGTGCCAACGACAGTGTAGCCTGCTGACTCTGCAAGCGCTTTTAGTTCTTCAAGGCTTGATGCTTCACGGTTAAGGCGTCTTTGAGCTAGGATTGCTTTCGTCCTTTGGGCTCCTCCGCGTCGTTGCTGTCAATTTCGATAATGTCACCTAAAGTCATCTCTTGATTTTTACCTGCGACTGGGGCTGGTGCTGCTTTTTCTTCTTCAATGGGTACAAGCAAAGTGATTTTTAGTACACGTTCAAGTTTGCTAATAAGTAGATTGTTTGGCTCCATCTTGCCTAACTCTATGTGCTTTAGAACTGAGGCACGCTCGTTAATTTTTAAGCCCAAGTCTTCATGGGAGTAGCCGAGTTTTTCTCTTGAAACGCGTATAAGTGTGGGGTAACCTTCAACGAGTTCATTTGTCATTTCTACTTTTGCGACGAGGGTGCGTTTTCGCTGCATCATTTGAGGTTGCCGTTTGGGTTTAGCGGCTGCCGTTGCTGTTGAAGCTTTGGCAGAGGTTGAAGCGGAACCTGAGCCCGATGAAATCGTTAGGAAGGGCGATGTAGGTGCACGAACCTCTTCATCTGGATAAATAATTTTGCCGTGTTTGGCACATTCGGCACAAACTGTTAATTTTGCGCCTTCAATATTTGCCCGGATTGGGTCATTGTGAATTTTGCGTCCGCAAACTTCGCATCTCACGGTATACTTTCACCTTTTAACCAATTTATTTAATATGATAAGTTTATACTTATCGAAACAAAAGCGACTATATCACGGGAAGTATGAATGTGGAGAACCAACTTGGCAGAATAAGAAGCATAGCTGACTACCAATTCGGCAAAAACGTAGGCGAAAAACTGTTCCCACCAAACGTAACCTTTGAGTTTTCAAAACGCACAGGCAGAATACGCTTCGTCAACCTTGACGGGGAACGCTTAGCTACACTACGACCAACCGATGGCTTATTCTCGCTGAGCATCAAAGCTGCCAAAAACTTGGTTGAGAACATTCCAGAAGCCAAAGGCATTGTTGTACTGAAAAATGATGTTTCAAAGTATATTGCTGCAGGCGGCGACGTGTTTGCTGTACACGTTGTCAAAGTGGATGATGACGTGCGAGCAAAAGACGAGGTCATAATAGTTGACGAGGACAGGCAACTGCTGGCTGTTGGGCGCGCAACACTTTCAGCCCCAGAAATCCGCGCCTTCAAAACAGGCGTCGCAGTAAAGGTGCGGCATGGAATAAACAGCAAAGACAAAGACTGACTATTTCATTTGCACATTTAGACTTTGCTTTTTAGATTAAATTGGGATTGAATAGGGAAAAGGGAGTAGCCTAATATTTTGCCAGTAGGTAACCTCCTCTTAGGTTTACATGTTGAGTAGACGTAAATTGGCAATATTCTTGGCGGTGCTTTTGGTTTCGGTGAGCTTTGTTTCGGTTGAGTTTGTCTTGCATTATCCTGCGCCTCTGGGTTCTATTGTTGTTCCTGTTGATTATCCAACTATACAAGCAGCCATCGACCATGCCCCGCCATGGAGCATAATCTATGTACGAAACGGTGTCTACAACGAGCTTTTAACTATAAACAAACCGTTAACTTTGCTTGGAGAGAGCAACCAAGACACCATAATCCAAGGATTCAGCAAGTATCCACTTAATTCGGTAACCATCGAAATAGAAGCAAACGATGTTACTATTTCTAATTTAATGATAGATGGTTATCAAGTAGGCATAGAGATAACTCAAGAGTTTTCAAATTGCAAAATCACCCAAAACATAATTCAAAACTACACCTCGTTTGGAATTATTGCTCAATATGGAAACAACCAGATAATCAGCCAAAACGCCATTATTGGCAAAAATAACAGTGCTTCAGAAGGAATCTCCTTGACATCCTCCGACAGTATGGTTCTTCTAAACAGCATACAAAATAACGATTTAGGCATATTTGTTCAGTCGTGTAACGTCACAATTAATGGAAACATAATTAGTAATAATGGCTATGTCTCGGAAGGGCTTTCCGTCAAGGGCGGGTTACACCTTAGATGGTCTGGACCATATTACATTTTTGATAATACTTTCACGGGCAACCAAGGTGGGGGCATCAACTTTGAAGGATGTAACAACACTTTAGTGCATAATAATTATTTATCTAAAAACCAAGTGGGACTTTACTTACTCAACTACATCTATATCAACTCAACTATCGGTTCAAAAATTACGGTTTACCAAAATGATTTTACCAATAATCAAGAGCAAGTCATACTTTCAAAGTCTTGGTTAGGTTATGGTTCTCCACTTGGCATCGATGCTAACGCAGTAAATGGTACGGATGTTGTTTCGTGGGATAGTGGCATAGTAGGTAACTATTGGGGCGACTACCAAACAAGATACCCAGACGCAACACAAAATAACGACACTGACACATACAACACGCCCTACACAATAGATGCAAACAATAAAGACAACCACCCCCTAATACAAGAAAGCTAACAAAAACAGAAAAATTGCCCAGTTAGCTGTTTCAGTTCGTTTTTGCGATAACCTTTTAACAGTTCTGCTTTTTATTTTTGAAATAGGCAAGATGCAATATCCTGTCTGCTTATCCAGCAAAAGTTTGCGGAGGAACTTGCAAAATGAATACCCAAAAAACGGTTGTTGTGTTGGTTGCCTTGTTGCTTGTTTCGTTAAGCGTTAACCTGAATAATTGTCAAGCGGTTCCAGCGCCAGCGCCTGAGGCTACAACAGCATTTTTTCAATCGTTCCTTACAGATGTTATGAACGTTAACTTGACAGAGTACAACATAACCCAGTCTGGTTACGGAACAAGTTACCCATCCAGTCTAGGCGGTGCGGTCAAAGAAGAAACCATCAGTTACAAACTTGACTCAGGACAAGGCGAACTTTCCACTTGGTGCTTAATTAAAGACGGTGTCATAACTTCTTGCAGTCTGCGTCCAATTGAAGGTCAGACATTTTTTACTTATACAGCAGACATTAAGGAGTCAATGAATAAAGTTCTACAAAATTATCTAAATTTTGCAAGTGAAACCTACCAAAAAGATACCGCCTATCTTTTGCCAGTAATATCAAGTGTAGAAGACATCGATTACCAAAAAGAATCTGAGAAATCTGTTGAAGACATGCAGATGACAGTAAAACTGACAGATTATGATACAACTATAAAATGGGCTTATGCCTTAGAGGGTGTGGACATCACAAGAAAATGCATTCTGTTCGAGTTTACAAACGGGAGTGTTAGTCGATTCGCTGACACTTGGAATCTATACTCAGTTTACGACAAACAGATGATTTCTAAAGAAGACGCTCAGTCAATAGGCTTCAAGGCAGCTCAAGCTAAACCTATAAACATGTTCTCTGCGCAGGACGCTCAACCTACAGCGGTACAAGTTACGCCTGACTGGAACGGTTGGACATGCACAGCAAATCTTAACATGATACCTGGGGCAGAAACATCACAAGCAATTGGATTATCAAACGATACTTCTTCATGTGTTCATGGTGACCCGTTAACGCTTTATCCGCAATGGCATTTCGTCTTTTACTTTGGTAAATCCATCGGTAACGTGCTTGGTGTTGAAGTTGGTGTATGGGCTGACAATGGTGAAGTTGCATATAGTAACGTTTATGGATATTTGGGCGGGTCTGTAATTACTTCTCCTGAGCAAACAAGCATCGCTCAAACAGGTTCATTTGAAACAGGTGATGATTCTGCTTCGCAATCCTCAGATCAAACCGTCAACATTTACTCGCCAACAGAGCCACCTTATTTAGTTGCAACAATAATTGGTGCAATAATTGCAGTTGCGGTAGTTAGTCTTGTAATCGTGCGGAAAAAGAATGGAAACAAACAATAGTTCCCTTTTTTCTTTCTACTCAAGCTCAAAAATTTTAGCAGAACTGTATTTATTTAAAGCTCACAGGGGATACTCAGGCGTTTTGTAGGCTAACTAATGGGTTAAGTTTATGAGTTTCTTCTGTAAAATACACTGTAATTGAAGAGTGGTAGCTGTATGCATAAACGTATGAATCCTCGTGAACAGAAGCGAATGATGCAACGCATGGGTATGAACATGGACTCGGTTGAAGACGTTAACCAAGTTATCATTAGAACAGCCACAAAAGACATCGTAATCGACGAGCCTGAAGTTGCCATTTTGCAGGTTCAAGGACAAAAAATGTACCAAGTCATCGGCGGACAAGTATCTGAACAGGCACCCGGACAAATCACTTCCGCAACACCAGCAAAACCAACCTTTACCGACGAAGACGCACAACTCGTAGCCGACCAAACAGGCAAAAGCCTTGAGAAAGCAAAAGAAGCCCTTGAAGAATGCGGCGGCGACCTCGCAAAAGCAATTCTGCTGCTATCATCCTAAACTCAAAATTTTATTTTCTAATTTATTCATTTATTAGTTTTTAACCAACCTATTTGGACCCTATTAGGCTCCAAATAGAAACTCATTGCAGAAACCTAAGGGGGGTAGGTGCTATTGGCGCTTTTTTGACCCAAAAAAATGGCTATTTTTAGGTGTCCATTTTTTATGCAGTGGCTCTCCAGATTGGTTCAATCGTGTAACTGTTAAGCGTCGTGTTGTAACTGCCGCTTATTGGGTTTGTAAAAGTGGTAACTAAAATTTTGCTGTGATTTAATGCTTCAAAGTTTATGTCAACAGAAAAACTTGTTGTATCATGATTGATTTTGAAGAAAACAGGTTTACTTATGGTTATAGTGTTGGGTTTGGGGTTTTCATAAGATAACGGAATTTTTATTGCTGTTTCATTAATCCAAATGTAATCTTGTGGGTTTTCACTGCTAAAAGTGGCGTTTATGCTGGTTAATACTGCATAGTAACTTGATGCTCTTAAACCTGAATTAGTCAAGGTTATGTTAAATTGGTTAACTGCCTCGGGTTGAAACGTTTCTGTGCCAAACGCAAAATTGTATCCGACATAAGTTGGACCCAACCCCGCGTCATACGCCAAAAAACCAGCAAACCAGCAACCAACACCATGACCGCGTAAACAACAAGGCAGCGTTTTTTGCGGAAACTGCGAAGAGGTTTAACCATTAGAAATAGCCCAGAGAAAACTGCTATACACACAAGTAAAGCTACAATGTAGGGCATAGAGTAAACAGAATGGTCAACAACTGCATAAGCCCACATGTTTATCCCTTGTTTTGATGTTTCTTTATTGGATTTAAATTTTCTTCAATTAAGCCAAACATGCCTTAGAAATTGTAGCTTGCAAAACACAAAGACCCTGATATTTTTCAAGAAGAATATCCGTCAGTAACCGAAAAATCTGCAAAACCCTGACTGGCGTAATATAATGTTTGCGCTTAACGGGGAAAAAGCATTAATTGTTTTTTTGGCTGTTTTGTTTATGGTAACGTAAAGGAGCAACTTGGCAATGAGTGAGCAAGTGTCTGAATCTAAAGAACGGAAAATTAATCGTGTAATGTACATTATTCTTTTCGGCGGCTTCTTTGGGTGCTGGCTATGCATCGCGGCTATTTATGTTTTAAGCAGACTTGGTTTTCACGACGTAAACGCTGTTGCTATTCTCACTTTTGTTGGCTGCTTTGTTTTGGGCGGTTTTCTTGGAGAGTTAATTGGCAGATACAGGAACTATAAACGTTAACAAACTGCAAACCGCGTTAGATGACGTAGGTTTCTTGAACCGTAACCAGCCCATCATCATCTACCAGCCGTTTAATTTCCACCAGCAGCGGCTCTAATTTTTCTTCTAAATCAACAACCTCAATAACTAACGGCATGTTTACTTGTACTCCTTCAAGGTGCATGGTGGATTTTCCACGTTTGCCAAACCCGTCAACGCCAGTCCAAACGGTTGCGCCTGCGATTCCAGCCTTTTTCAGCAAATCTAATAGCAGATGTTCAAGCCGTTTGCCGTCTATTGTGTCGTTGCGTTTTATTCGAATGGTTAGTTGCCACATTTTTTGTTTCAATGCAATACCCTCTCCATTACTACTTCGGCGATGGTTTTGCCTGCGAAAACTGCCCCTAACGATAACCCCACGTTTGTTAAAATGTTTAATGCCATAAGTCCGTATCGGCTGTTGTCAAAGAGGTTGCTTGTTTCCAACGCAAAAGAGGACATTGTGGTTAAGCTGCCGCAGAAACCAACACCGACAAACAGGGTGTATTTTGGGTCAAGATTAAGCGCTGGTGACGTAACTGCAAAGAAACCCAGTATGAAGCTGCCAATGATGTTTACGAGGAGAACGTTTAGGGGTAACCCGTAGATTGATGTTGGAGACTCAACTAGTCTGTACCGCAAACAAGCGCCGATTACTGCACCCGCCGCCAAGAGAGCTAATTCTATCAATTTCACTTTAAGTGACCTGCCTATTTTTGGTAGGCATTATCAGCATCCATGCGGTTGCGGTTTTGGACTTGCTCCAAGGCTAATGCCATAGCCAACCATTTCTTCAAGCCTATGAAATATATTAAATTTACCAAAACTGCTTGTCATCTGCAATGACGACTAATCCTATATATCACCTGTAGCCATAAAATCAATCAGATTAACAAATGGCAACCCAAACCAGTGACGTCTGCGTAATAGGCAGTTTCTCCCTAGACTCCATTGTTGTGCCTGGCCGCGACAAACCCTTCCACAACTTGGGCGGCGCAACCACTTACACGTCTTTTGCAGTAAAAACCCTTGAAGGCACCGCATCAGTTGTCTCCCGGGTTGGTGAAGATTTCCCCGAAGCTTACCTGTGGTGGCTGCATGAAGAATGCATAGATGTTTCAGCCGTCAAACGTTACATGCAAGAAACCACAACCCACTTTGAACTCACTTACAACAAGGACTTCTCTGAACGCAACTTGAAATTAACCTGCAAAGGCACCCCCCTTAGTTTGGAAGACATTCCTTGTGACCTTCACGCTAAAGCTATTCACGTTGCACCAATAGCGGACGAAATCAACTACGAAACCATGAAACATCTAAAAACGTGCTGTGACGTTTTGTCGCTTGACCCTCAGGGGTTTCTGCGGAGTTTCGACGAAAACGGCAATGTAACCCAGAATCCTCAGGTAGACACGCGCGTTTTGGGTTTAGTTAACATTTGTAAAGCGTCGCAGGATGAGATTTTTGCGTTAACTGGAAAGTCTGAGCTTAAAGCGGCAGTAAGGGCAGTGCATGACTTAGGTGTAGTAACCGTAATTGTAACTAACGGTGCTAAGGACTCGTTGCTTTCCGTGGAAGGAGCCCAATATACTGTTCCTGCTTGCAAATCAAGTGTTCTTGTTGACCCAACAGGTGCTGGAGACGTTTTCATTGGCGGCTTTCTAACAGAGTACCTAAAAGGTCGCGAGTCTTTGTGGTGTGCTTCTGTGGGTTCTGCTGCTGCGTCAATGGTTGTTGAAGGAATCGGTTCAACGTATTTTGGGGAAAAGCAAGAAATCCTAAGAAGAGCCACCAGTCTTTACGAAAAAGAACTTAAGCAATAAGTATACATGTAACTAAAAGTAAATCAGTTAGATTTGAGGCGCACAAGCGTGGGTCGTGTAGATAAAGGCGAAAAATGCAGTGTATCAGGTTGCAGCAACGAAGCTGAACGTTCAATCTCAGCAGACAAAGTCAAATCAGCAGGACTAAAAATTAACACTGATAAACGTGCTTACCTTTGTAAAGAGCACTATAAAGAATACAAAAAGAAGTCCAAAAAAGATAAACTCCTTGACAAATGGCGTCACGGAATGTAGAAGGTTAATTCAATGCGAATTTTACAGTTACACTCTAATTTTATAACTTTTAAGCCAGTTGAGAAAGAAATTCCTCAAGCTGAAGAAGCAGAAAAAAATGAGGTTCGCGTAGAAGAAGTCGTGGTTCTTTTCACTGCTGTTGAGGAAGGCGATAACGCCAAAATCGCGCAGAAAGCAATCAATGACGTTCGCGCTTTTCTGGGTAAACTAAAAGTTAACAAGATACTCATTTACCCCTTTGCCCACTTAAGCAGCAACCTGTCTAAGCCTTCAGAAGCCTTCACGGTAATCAAAGAAATGGAAGAATATGCAAAACAGAAAGGCATAGAAACCTACCGTGCACCTTTCGGCTGGAACAAACAATTCACAATATCCATCAAAGGTCACCCATTAGCTGAACAAGCCCGCGCTTACGCTCCAGAAGCAGCCAAAGCAGAAGCAGAAGTTAAAGCTGAAGGCGGCGTTTGTGAGCCAAAGAAGGAAGAAGAACCAGTTTCAGCGGCACTTAAAGCAGAAGACACACTCAAATCATACTGGCACATTTTGCAAACTGACGGTTCACTTGTACCTGTTGAAGAATTCAAATTCAAAGGTCACAGCAACCTGCAAAAATTCGCTAACTATGAAATCAAAAAAACCCGCGCAGTCACTGTTATGCCTCCACACGTGCCTTTGATGAAGCGTCTTGAAATTGCTGATTATGAACCTGGCAGTGACCCCGGCAACGTCCGCTGGTACCCAAAAGGACGCATGATAAAATCCTTGCTTGAACAGTACGTTACAGCCCGCGTGCAAGCTTACGGCGGCATGGAAGTCGAAACACCCCTCATGTACGATTTCAACCACCCAAGCCTTGCCAGTTACCTTAACAGGTTCCCAGCACGCCAATACGTACTAAAATCAGAAGACAAAGAACTCTTCCTGCGATTTGCAGCATGCTTCGGCCAATTTCTCATGGCACACGATGCCCAAATCAGCTACAAACAGCTTCCAATCAAACTATTCGAACTAACACGATACAGTTTTAGACGCGAGAAAAGCGGCGAAGTTGTAGGATTAAAACGTCTACGCGCATTCACAATGCCAGATTGCCACGCTTTCTGCGCCGATTATGAACAGGCAAAGCAGGAATTCATGATACGCTTCGACCTATGCATCAGCGTACTTGACAACATTGGCTTGGTTAAGGACGATTACGAAATTGCTATGCGTTTCACAAAAGACTTCTATGCTGAACACAAAGAATTCATAGCAGCGTTAGCCGCTAAATTTGGCAAGCCAATTCTTGCTGAAGTCTGGAATGAACGCTTCTTCTACTTCGCGTTGAAATGGGACCTTAACTTTGTTGACAACCAAGACAAAGCCGCAGCGCTTAGCACTGACCAAATCGACGTAGAAAACGCCAAACGCTATGGCATCACCTACGTTGACGAAAAAGGCGAAAAACAGTTCCCTCTCATCTTGCACTGCAGCCCAAGCGGAGCCATCGAACGCGACATTTACGCTTTGCTTGAAAAAGCTTACCGTGAACAAATGACAGGCAAAGCACCAATGCTTCCAGTCTGGCTCTCACCAACTCAGGTACGCTTGATTCCAATATCCGACAAGTTCCTAGACAAAGTTGAACAGCTTGCCCAGCAAATTTCAGCCCAAAACATCCGTGTTGACATTGATGACTCAGCATCCACCTTGCAAAAGAAGATTCGTGAAGCAGAACAGGAATGGGTACCATACATCATAGTGATTGGCGAAAAAGAAGTCGAGTCAGGCACACTTTCCGTTCGTATTCGTGAACTTAAAGGTCAACAAGAAGCCTTACCTGTTGAGCAGCTCATCGCTAAAGTCTCAGAAAAAATTGCAGACAAACCCTACAAGCCACTGCCATTGCCTGTTTACCTCTCGAAACGTCCCCAGTTCCACGGTTAGAGCCATATCTCAACTGCCCCTTTTTCCTATCTTTATTTTTTAACGCTGATTCCGTCTCTGATTAGTCAGTATTGATTAGGTCAAATCCATTAGTCATTAACATCCTGTGTTCTCAGGAAAAATTTTACTTAAATCTGGCACTCCGTAAACTGAATTAATTAAATTAGTTGCCTTTGCAAGAAAAATGCGCTCTAAGATGCTTCTAAATCCATCGATATCGTCAAGTTTAATGTTTTCAGTCCTCCGCCCATGTGATAAATTGTTTCTTTCAGATCGTAGCATTGAAATAAGATTTTTTTCCTTATCTGTTAGCTTGATGTCTAATCGATTAACCAAATAGGCCCATTTTGTCATTAGCGGGCAGTTGTTGATCTGTTGTATATTTCGAATTACTGCTTCTTCCGTAACAACTGGTAGCTTGAGAGCCTTAATAGCGTCCATGCTTTTCACGACTTCTTCTTTTTGGAGGATCTTGGGTGGTTTTTCATTGTCACACAAAAATTCCATTGCTATCCAGAGCTGAATTAAATTATCGACTGCCGATTCAACCTCAAATGTTTGCATGAGCCATTCAAGTGCCTGATATAATGATTGCACCGATTCGCTATCCACTTTGTAAATGTATTCTAGTCTGTTCCAAATACAGCTAAGAGGTTTAAAGAATTCATTAGGATTGTAATTAAAAACAAGTTCATGACCAGATTCCGCATTTAACAAATGAAAAATCGCCCCATTTGTGATACCGTCTATTGCTATTCCATAAGGGACTAACGAACACTTCGAAAAAGCCTTTCGTAGATTATAACTAAGCGGTATTTTTTTATTGAGGTCGTCAATAAACGGCACAGTGATATCCGTTCTGAATTGAATCCAATCAATCGCGCGTTTCACCATTCTTTCAGCTTTCTTAAACGCTTCAAAGTAGTGATTTGCTTCAACTATCGTAACAGCATAAGTTGTGGCAGAGTTCCAAGGATTTTTTGAAAGCGTTTTAGCTCTTTTAATCCTGTCAGCCAATAAATTTGCGATATTTTTAGTGAATCGAACTTGTTCAATACTAAAATCACAAGGGGTCACCAAGGAATTGATTGGAAAAATTACAATAAAATCCCTAGTAAAAAGCAGTGGCTGATCTTTTCCATGAATATTCATCTCAAAACCACCGACATTGGATACGAAATACAAAAAATCTATCCCTTTTACCCCAACGCACTCTGATGTAATTGTTTCTTGGAAAAACCGTCTATTGCTACCATAACATCTCAGAACTGCAGAATCTTCCCCAACATAGGCTTCATGTACAAAACCCGTAAATGCTAACTCGCCCGTATCTGTCCAAAGTATTTTTATCTCCTCTCGAAAATCGGTGCTTCCAAAACTCGGGTTTTTTTCAAAACGGACAAAAAAACAAGCTATACCAACAAATTCACCGACAGGCTTACGTCCCGGTGGGCGATAATAATCCAGATGGGCCTCATCTAGCAATTTATCACCAATGGATATTTTATATGGTCTTTTTGGAACAGCGCCCTTCCCATTCTCTTGCTCCATTCTTTGTTTGTAGCCCTTGATGTCATCAATATAAATGAACTCAAAGTTACCGAACTGATCTTGAAATTTCTCAAAATGAAAGATATACTCAACAAAAGGACCATCGTTCATCGCATCGATATAACTGGTTTTTTCACCTTTTTCCAATACCACATGCATGCGCTCCTCATGTGGCTTAACATTATAACTAAAATGATACTCCTTGATTCTCCAGCCTTCAGTTAGCATTCGTTTTGTTTTCAAGATGTTTTCTGATTGCAGCATATTATCCATGACTTTTCTATTAAGAGCAGTAATAAGATTATTGCGATTTATGGTTGCAACAGGAGCTTGAGAACCCGTTGTTAATCATTTTATTTATTTTCAAACAATTAGGCGCCGGTTATTTAGCAGGTTGATTATTTGGTTTTAGGTAGATTAGGCTGCGTTTAGGGCGCGTGGGGTCGGGAGAGCTATAAAGGTTTTTTTCGGTTAAGAGGCTAAAGCCAAGATGTTTGTGTTCCATCACGACCAATCTGCAAACCGTTTCGTAGCAGCATAATCTGCAAAAAGAATAATGCGTGATGAGTCTTCTGTCGCTTATTTAGAATATAAAAAAAACTGAGCAACTGCACGATAAATAACAAGTTTTTGAGCGGCAACTTATAATTAATAAATGTGATGTATGCGAATCATATGTATCATACGGGTAACCTATATCTAAGATTTGGACAATATGAAAATGCTAATCGAGAAGTGAAAGACAAATGACCAATGAACTGCAAATATACATAGACGGCAAATTTTACCCTAAATCCGAGGCAAAAGTTTCCGTTTATGACCACGGATTCCTTTACGGAGACGGCGTTTTTGAAGGCATTCGTGCATACAACGGGGTGGTCTTCAAGCTTAAAGAGCATGTTGACCGTTTGTACCGTTCAGCACACGCCATAATGCTAAACATACCCTTAACTAAAGAAGAAATGATTCAAGCCGTAATAGAAACCCTGCGTAAAAACAACATGAAAGACTCCTACATCCGTCTTGTTGTCTCCAGAGGAGTCGGCGATTTAGGTTTAGACCCACGCAAATGCCCCAAACCCGCAGTCATCGTCATTGCTGACTCAATCAAAATCAAAGCAGGCAACGCACAAGAAACAGGCATAACCACAATGTTCAGCTGGGTCCGAAGAAACACAGTTGATTCAACCACACACGAAGTCAAATCCTTAAACTACCTAAACAGCATCATGGCAAAAATAGAAGCAAACGCTTGCGGCGTTGACGAAGCAATGTGCCTAGAAAACAACGGTTACATTGCAGAAGGAGTCGGCGAAAACGTGTTTATCGTCAGAAACGGTGAACTCTTAACTCCACCAACCTCAACAGGTGCACTTTCAGGAATCACCGCCGAAGTCGTAGCAGAAATCGCCGCAAAAATAGGCATAAAAGTCAACATTACCAATTTGACACCGTTTATGCTGTTTACTGCTGATGAAGCGTTCTTTACAGGAACCGCTATGGAAATGGCTCCAATTCGCGAAGTTAACAAGCGCCTAATAGGCGACGGCAAACCTGGGGTAGTCACTAAAAAGTTGATGGCTGAATTCCACAAAGTAATCTGTGACCCAACTCAGGGCACAAAAATCTAACTGTTCCTTTCTTTTTTAATCCAAAAAACCGACCTGTTTTCATGCGTTAGTGCCAATTTGTGTTCTGTTGCCATATTTCAGTACCATTTTATTTTTAAACCGACCTATTAGGGCCGTCTCACCAAAAAGCTATCTGACTTTTTAAGACTTTAGCAAGTTACCTGTAATTTGAAAATATAATGTTCTTAATTAGTATCTAATTTTAATTGATATTTTAATTTAAAAAAGAAAAAAAGATATGTGGTTGGTTAACGTTTTACTTTTGTTTTTTAAGCAGCAAAATAGCGACTAATGCTAGTGCGATGATTACTGCGATGGCAACGATTGATGAGTAGGTCATGACATCATTAACTGTTGCAAAGCCTGTAATTGGACTTGGCGTGGGAGTTGCCTGTGGAGCATCAACAACCCCGACAACGGTTGTCGCGTATGAACTAGCGTAAGAGTCATCGCCCATAAAGGTTGTCGTCACGGTGTATTTGCCTGCAAGTTCTGGTGTCCACATGTAACTATATACGCCGCTGCCATCAGCTACAACATCTGCAATGTGTACAAAGTTCTCGTTAGGATCGACAGCATCGATTGAGACCGGAACACCGATAATGTTGGAGGGCATTGGTCCTTGGGTATGCAGATAATTCATCCATTCACTCATTGATTCCGCGGACACACAGGGTGTACCAGGTTGAGCTGGCGTTTGGTCAAGCACTGTTCCTCGAATTATGATACTTTGGCCTTTAGTTATAGCTGTCAATGGAGCATCAATAGTTGTTGCACTTTTGCCCTTGCCGAAAACGTACATTGTAGAATCATATTGGCTTCCAAACACTAGATAACCTTCAGCGATAGCGCCTGTGAATGCTCTGGACTGGTCTACTTGAGAGGCTGAGAAGTTCCAAAGTTGCTTGCCCGAAAACATATCAATGCAGTAAAGGTTTAAGCCTCTTGTCAATGGTTGGCTTGGAGTGTGCTCTGCAGCTGAAACGTAAAGTTTACCGTCAGCAATCTGAACACCTACGTGGAAAGCATATTCTGCGCTGCCATAGGTTGTTTGATAGGGAGTTTCAAATTGATAGGGTGTGTATGCATTGAATTGCCATTCGATATTGCCATTGGTTTGGTTTATTGCAAAGACACCGTTGTATGTTCCTGTAATGTAGAGACCATAGGCATGTGCTATGTGGTAAGGTCCGAATTCAGCCCACGGATAAGGAAGCTGAGTAGACCACTTAAGTTTTCCAGTGTATAAGTCCCAGCCTCTTATTTCACCCTCAATCATTCTGCCAATGAACACTCCGTTGTCCGCAACACAATTATTTGTAGTAAAGAATGTTTCGCTTCCATCATTTTTCGACACTGTAGAGGTGTTCCACATGACTTGTCCCGTGCGGATGTTAATACCCATCAACCCTTGTCCGATAGCGACTCCTGTTCCGCTAACACCAGATGGGTTAATTGAAGTTACGGAGACAGCTATACCGGCAGCGTAGTCGACATATGCAGGCAGAGAACTAATTGGCCAGGTAATGTTGCTAACGATTCTTTGAGTGAAATTAGTGACTGCCGCACTAGGTGCAGTACCAGTTGCCATTCCGGTTCCAGCGTCATTTGTAGTCCAGTTGATTAAACGGTAACGTTCTGAACCTGCCGAAGCGCCTAAGTCTTGGACGCCTAATGCATATTCCCTCATGTAATAGGTCGATGAAGTCAATGGAGAAATTGAAACATTAACAAGCGTTGCACCGGTAAATGGTTGATATTTGATTAATCGTCCACCTCCTATATACATCAATGTAACACCCATGCCTCGCATCATAGCTTCTTCGCCAGGGACAGCTTGAGCTGTTCTTTCAGTGTAGCCAACTATAGTAGGGGCTTGTGCGACGTTAAATGTTGAAGAATTTATCTTTTCCCAGTAAATCTCTCCTGTGCGTAAGTCATAGCATTGCCAAACATTCTGTGTTACGCCATCGAAAACTTTTGGAACTGTCTGATAGCATCTGCCAGCGAAGATTATTGATGGATAGAGCCAACCACCACTTGCGGCGCCTGGTATAGAGTCGGGTCTGGCTGAGATGGTTCCTAGTTGTCCGCCGATTAAGCCGCCTATGTCGACTTGTCGTTTCCATGCTACGTGAGCAGTGTTAGGTGCTTGAACGTATGGAATAAAACTGCTTGTTGATGTCCAATATGGCGACGTGTTTGGGTATAGTGAATCCCATGTGACTCCGCTTGCATATATTGGGTTTACTGGTGAATAGCCAGTTGCGGGGTAAGCTCCTAAGATAGTCCACCATTCCCTGTTATTAGGTGATACTGGTCGTGTCCAGTAATCATTTGGTAGTGCCGCTGGAGGCCAAGACCACACCATATCTTTCTGTACAACTAGCGTTTGAATTGGTGAAGATGATGGCTTATAGTAAGCTGAGTTTAGGTTTGTACCTGAAGAGTTAGTGACAAGTTTGCCGTTGAAGTAGCGTCCCTCTGGGTAATACATGCCTAAGAAGTTAAACTGAAGAGTGTAGTTTCCCTCCTGACTAGGAACATATTCTAACCATCCTGTTGCATCGCCCTGATATGAAGACAATTTGTAAGTGTCTTTTGTGCCGTCTGGCTTAGTGATAACAACCTCAAAAGCGTTCGCAAGGTCTCTCTGAATATTAGTCGGTGGTTGTAACCAAATGTTTACGAGCAATGTTTGTTCAACTCCTATGGGGTTAGGTGTAAAGCTTAGGTATGCGTGAGTATCAATTTCAATGCTTGGTGTAACACCTGAAGGTTTTGGTCCAGCTATTGGCTCCTGAGCAAGTTGAGCTTCAGCAGGAGTACTTGAAATCATTGCAATGGAAGAACTCATCAGAATTGCAAATAATACCGCTAAAATTTTATTTTTTGTTAAATTTCTCAAATATTATCTCCTAAATATTGTATTTAGCTGTAAGTTGTGAATTAACTTATAAAATTTTGTCAAATTAAAGGCGAATAAATGTATTGCATGAAATTTTACGTTTGTTAACAGTATGTTGAAGAGTATTTTTGTAATTATTGCTAACAAGATAGGCTGCTTTTCTCTCTTCAAGTACAGTCCATAGGTCGGCCGCGAAACCAAGTTTTCAACGGACCAGCCATTAAAAGAGCACTATTAACACAAGTCTTTCATAAGGTCTAGTGAGAAGGGTGTTAATGGTAAAATTTTCTTCCAAAACGTTGTTGAAACAAAAAAGTTAAGGCTGAAGGGGTTTACCCTTTGCCTACGTGTCCTTTTCCTCTATTGACCATTTTTTATAAAGTTTTCAAATGCATCATAGGCTTTTTCAAGTTCGTTAACTGGCGGTAGGAACACTATTCTTGCGTGGTCTTTACCGTACACTGGATCAAAGCCTGAACCGTTCACGATTAGAACGCCAGTTTCTTTGAGTAGTGAAACTACGAAGTCCATGTCGTTTGTCCAACGTTTGCCTATTCCGTCGATTTTGGGGAAAATGTAGAATGCGCCTTCCGGTTTTTTAGTGCTTACGCCTTCAATTTCGTTTAAGCGTTTCCAGCTAAAGTCGCGTCTTTCTCTAAGGCGTTCAACTATTTCTTTAACAAAATCCTGTGGACCGTTCAAGGCTGCTGTCGCCGCGATTTGAACTGGCGTGTTGGCGCAGATGCGGATTCGACATTGCTTTTCAACGCCTTCTTTTAATGCGTCAAGCTTTTTGCCTTCGCCTTTAAAGTACATGTAGCCAAGCCTCCACCCAGTCATCTGGTAAACTTTGCTAAAACCGTTTAAGCCGATGACGGGAACATCCGTGGTAACGTTGGCTGCACTGACAAACGGCTTCTCGTAAGTGAGTTGGTCGTAGATTTCGTCGCTGATAACTGGCAGGTTGTGTTCGCCGGCGATGTCAAGGATTTGTTTTACGGTTTTGCGGTCGTAAACTGCGCCTGTTGGATTGTTTGGGTTAATTATGACGATTGCGCGTGTTTTTTCTGTGATTTTGTTGCGTAGGTCGTCAATGTTGGGTTGCCAGCCTTCTTTTTCGATGGTTTCATATGAGACTGGTGTGCCCTCAAAGAATTTGGTGTAAGAAATGTATGGTGGATAAGTGGGGCCTGGAAATAGGATTTCGTCTCCTTTCTCCACAATGGCGCCTAAAAGCATCTGGATGCCTTCAGAGATGCCGTCAGTAACAAGTACATCATCTGCTGAAATATCCACTTCGTTTACTTTTTTCTCTTTATTTGCCACTGCTTGACGCAGTTCAGGAAGACCTTCTGAGGGTGAATAATAGTTGTCTTCTTTGGCAATGGCGTTGCATAATGCCTCTTTGAGGCTTGGAGGAGTTTTAAAGTCGAATGCGGCTGGGTCGCCGATGTTTAGGTAATAGACTTTTTTTCCGTTCGCTATTAGGTCTTTAGTGTGAACTATGACATCGCGAATTGCGTATTCGATGTTGCTTGCACGTTTAGTTACCTTAACGTTTGACACTGGGATTTTCCGACCTGTACCCAAGAGACATAGTGCAGAAAAAAATAAATCTTCCCCACAAACTACCTGAGTAACAGAATTTTAGGTGCTAAAAAAAGGTAAAGAAAAATCTGAAGATTATTTGGTTGTTTGTGGTTTTTTCGGTTTTTCAGTTAAGGTTTTTTTGCGTAGCCATATGCCTTCCGCTAAGAACAAAACGGTTGCTATTGCAGTTGGCGAGATTAAATAGTAAAAGTACAAGTCAGGGAAAACACCTTTAGTGATTAACGGGTAAACGATTAAGCCTACTTCTACCAGTAGGATGCCCATAAAAAAGAAGGAATAAAAGATTAGCCTAGGCACAAGCGTTCGGCCAATCCAAAGGTGTCCGCTTACGTTTACTTTTTCTTTAACCGTGTATTCGCCGTAAACAGTTTTTGACAGCAAACCCAACGACTCCAGTTTCTGCAGGTGCCAATGAGCTACACTGGGGCTTGTCAAGTTGGTTGCCCGCATGACTTCTCTGGGTCCAACTGATTTGCCTTCTTTAACGACGTAGGCATACACGTTTAATGTGGTGCCTTCAAGGTCTTCAGCGACTGTATTGGTCAAGGTTCTGTCCTCGGCACAACTATTACTTCGTAGGCTGAGTTTCCTTTTTGGAATATTTGGTTGGTTGCTAAGATGTTGTTGTATAAGTAACCGTTTGGTGTAGTCTGGAATTGAATTTGTTTTACTTGTGTAGTAGTTGAAACTGTATCGTAGTAAGTTCCGTTTACTGGCCAGTTAGTGATATAGTTTGAAGCTGACGCGTACAAGTCAAGGGTTCCAGTTTGAAGTGCTGTAAGTCCATTAGCTGGCGGCGAATCAGGGGAACTTCTGCCGAAAGTCTGTGTATGATTGAAAGCTATCAGTCTTGATTCATGTGGCGCAAATGTGCTGTTGAATGGTTGACTGCTATAATCCCATGGGAACCAGAATACCGTTTTCATATTGCCCCAGTCTCCCCAAGTTGGCAAAGTGGTTATTGGTCCAATGGTTGAATTCATGTTACCGTATGGTTGCGCATTAAATGTCATTACTTCATTTACAAGCATGTTTGAAACTGTGGTCATTGGTTGTGCGTTGTCAACTGTTACTCTGCCTGTCACGTCAACCCATGCCCCGTTAATGTACATCATTGTAACTAGTGGGTGGCCTGTTTGGTCGTAGTATTCGGTTATGGGTACTCCTTCAAACCATGTGCCTGTTTCACTTGCGTTTGTTGGTATGTCGGGGATTGTGCCATTGATTGTGTGGTCTTGGCTGTAAGTTTCTATTTCTTCGGGTGATAGTGGTCCTTGAATTATGCTGTCCTGCCAGCGGGCTTGTGCTAAAGAGAATAAGCATTCAGGGTATGATACCGTGACTAATGTGCCATTGTAGTCATATTGAACCTGTGGTAGCCAGGTTACGTTTAACCAGTTACCGTCTAAATAGACTCCATCAACGATTCCGCCAAATTTCCTGCTTGCCCAATATGAATTGTAAGGGTTGTAGCCGAAGTCGTATATTGTACCGCCAAGAATTGAGTCCTGTACATTGACGTCTTGTCCTGCTGCAAAGCTAACTTCGTAAAGTGTAGCGGGTTCGTCTGAAAGGTTGGTTACGTTTAACACGATGTTGTATGTGACGTTAGTGGCCGAGTTAGTTACTGTATGGTTAAGGCTTC
Source organism: Bathyarchaeia archaeon (assembly GCA_050108115.1). Taxonomy (GTDB): domain Archaea; phylum Thermoproteota; class Bathyarchaeia; order Bathyarchaeales; family Bathycorpusculaceae; genus Bathycorpusculum. Next base: position 56,155 of record JBNIDP010000003.1, read on the forward strand.
CATCTTGGTTATAATCTGGGTCAGTGAATTGATAATCAACTGTTTCAATGTTGGCGTATACTACGTCAACGCCGAATTCTGCTTTTACACCTTCAAGCACCTGTGGAAACGGTTGAACATTCATTGGAACAATAAGCATAGGTGCCGCGTAAGCAATGCCCATGCCTAACGCTAAAACTGCTACTAATAGTAATGTTACGCTTTTTTTCATTTTTTCACCTAAACCCTTCTACCTTGAGTCCGCTCTTAGCTCTATTCACCGAACACATATGTTCTATAACTCGAACGGCTCAATCCACTCCTAAAAATACTGATATTTTCTAAATATACTACCTTTTCGCTTTAACACCCAATTGAAAGAAAAAACGGTTTTTTGCACTTAAACAAAAAAAATAAGTGTGGTCTAATAAGACCTTGCAAAGTACACGACGTCTTTGGCTTTTTCTCCGCAGAACACGCAGCCTGAATGGGGCTCTTCATGCTGGAAAGGTATGACGCGGATGGTTGCGCCTGTTTCTTCTTTGATTTTTGCTTCACAGTTAGGCTTTCCACACCATGCTGCTTTTATGAATCCGCCTTTTCCTTCAACAACCTGTTTGAACTCGTCATAAGTCTGCACAGGGGTGGTTTTGTCTGCAAGGATGGCTTTGGCTTTTTCAAGCATGCCGTCTTGAATGTCCTGTAACAGTTTTTCGGCTGTGGCTGGAATGTCTGCTTCTTTAACAAAAATTTTCTCTCTACTGTCACGTCGCACCATTACTACTTGACCGTTCTTTAAGTCGCGAGGACCAAGTTCGATGCGTAATGGAACGCCTTTGAGTTCCCACTGGTTGAATTTCCAGCCTGGAGTGTATTCTTGGCGGTCGTCCAGGATTACGTTTAAGCCTTTGGTTTTTAGGATTTCTTGGATTTCTTTGGTTTTGGCGGCTATTGCTTCTGCGTCTATGCCTTTGAATGGAATGGGTACAATGACGATTTGTGTTGGGGCAACTTTGGGCGGCATGATTAAGCCTTTGTCGTCTCCGTGAACCATAATCATCGCGCCGATTAGTCGTGTGGTTATGCCCCAACTGGTTTGCCAAACGTAATGGTCAGTCTTGTCTTCGCCGATGTATTTTACGTCAAAGACTTTAGCAAAGTGTTGACCAAGGTTGTGGCTTGTTCCCATTTGCAGAGCTTTGCCGTCAGGCATGATTGATTCAAGAGCAGTAGTGTAGAGGGCACCTGCGAATTTTTCGCTTTCACTCTTAGTGCCAATCAACACTGGAATAGCCAACGTGTTCTCTATAACGTCCTTGTACATGTTTAGAGCCCACATGACTTCGGCTTCGCCTTCTTCGGCGGTGGCGTGTGCAGTGTGGCCTTCTTGCCAAAGGAACTCGCGGGTGCGCAGGAACAGTTTGGTTGCTTTGGTTTCCCAACGGACGATGTTGCACCATTGGTTAATTTTTAGGGGTAGGTCTCGCCAGCTGCGTATCCACTTGTTAAACATGGAGTACATTATGGTTTCGCTTGTTGGGCGTACGGCGAGTTTTTCTTCGAGAGGGGTGTCTCCGCCTTGGGTGATCCATGCTACTTCTGGAGTGAACCCTTCAAAATGTTCGGCTTCCTTTTTCAGGAATGCTTCTGGAATAAACATTGGAAAGTAAGTGTTTTTGTGGCCTGCTGCTTTGATTTTTTGGTTGACCACTTCTTGGATTTTTTCCCAAACAGCGTAAGCGTCTGGACGGATAATCATGCAGCCCTTTACAGGGGCGTAATCGGCAAGTTCAGCTTTCAAGACGACTTCAACGTACCATTCGCTGAAGTCTACGTTTTTCTTTACAGTTACTCCAGTATCTGACATGAATAATACTCTTCTTTACCGAGTTGTACTGTGATTCAATATAAAACAGTAACGGGCAAAGCAGCAAGAACCATGCGGTTAATTTTGGAACGAAAAAATGGGTTTAGTAGCTGCTTCTTGAAAACATGTTAAGTGATGAAGTGTTTATCCAAGCGTCTGGATTTTGGTATTTAACAGTCGGTGTTGCGTTTTTATCTCGCTCGGCTTCTTTTGCTCCCACGCAGTAGATGATTTCAATCATTGTTTCACGGTGGCTTTGCTTCTCAGCAATAAAGCCTTCAAACACTTTCTTAAAGTTCCCATAATCCATTGTGAAAAACCTTGCCATTTCTTCGGCTAAAACTTTGGGGTAACTTGAATCTGTAAATTCAGAATAAAGTTTGCTTATGTGGTCTTCAAGCCTTACTAGTTCCTTGAAGATTTCGATAAGGCTTTTTTGGTCAATGTTGTTTGTTTTTTCGATGCTTTTTGAAAAAGCGTTAACTTCGCTTGCGAGAAGTGAAACGGTTTTTTTGTTTTCGTTATCTTCGTCAGGCAAGTCGATGCTTTGAAGCATGCTTTGGATGATTTTGGCGTTTTTTATGCTGTCATATGCAAAGCCTAAGATGAAGCTGCTTTCGGGGTGATTGATTTTTTGGGCTAAGATTTCGTAGAGTTTGAAGGTTTGGGTTTCAATGCTTGCGCAGCCTTTTAGGTACTGGGCGCTTTCTTCAATTTTCTCCATGATGGTCGCCAAAACCTGTTTGTAGTAAATAGTAATAAACCTTATTGATTTGTAGTCTGCAAGTCTACTTGAACAACAAACAAACACAAAACATGACTATAGAATAAATGAATTGTTAACCTGAAAATCTCTTAGGGGGGTAGGTGCTATTGGCGCTTTTTCAAGACAAAAGTATGTTGGAAAAAGTGTTAAAAAGGGAAAAAGCTGTTTAGGCTTTCCAAGTGTCTAAAGCTGCTTGCAATTCTTTATGCGTTTTAGCGTATTCTTCAAGTGTCTTGCCTTCCAATGTTGCATCAACTGCTTGCCGCATAGCTTTAGCGCCTGAAACTGTGCCAAGTGGGTTACCATGGATTCCTCCGCCTGCCTGAAGCACCACGTCATTGCCGAAAGTTTCAAGCAAAGCAGGCACTAACCGTGGATGCAAGCCGCCTGAAGCAACAGGCAAAACAGGATTTATTTCGCCCATTTCCGATTTGCAGGCTTCAATGTTTTCAAGCACTTCTGCTTTGGTTTCTGACATTTTACCCACCACTGTGCCTACGTGCAGTTGGTCTACACCTATAATTCGGGCGACTGTGGCGATGGGTTTCATGGCGATGCCGTGCAAGGGATTTTTTGTAAAAGCCGCGTGACCCGCTCGGTGTGCATGAATAACCAGTTTAAACTCTTGATTTCTTAACGTTTGCAGAGCTGACCAGCCGCAAGTTAAAATGTCAACCATAACGTATCTGCCGCCTTGGTCCTCCACTGCTTGTGCTCGTTCAATCATCGTGTCAGTTTCAGCAGTGACGTTTATCATGTAAACTTTGTTTTCACCAGTTTCCTTTTCAGCGCGGTCGCGGCTTTCCAAAGTTTTGGTCAAACGTGCCTCAAATGGGTTGAATGTTTGGTTGCTTAAATTTTCGTCATCTTTTACGATATCGCAGCCTCCATACCAAGCGTCATATGCAACTTTGGCGTGGTCAACGGTTTTAAGACCAAGTTTAGGCTTAATTATTGTACCAACAAGTGGACGTTTTTCTACTTTTAGCAGTTTGCGTATTCCCTTTATACCGTAAGCAGGACCATAAAAGCCGTTAAGAATCTCTTTTGGGAATTGAATATCTAAAAGCCGCAGGTTTTTGAGTGCTTTTAAGCCGAAAACGTTTCCTGCGACGCTGCTTAAGATGTTTGGCATGTTGCCGCCCTCAAAAAGCTCAATTGGGTAAGCGATTTTGATGGTGTTGCCCTGCATGCTAAAGACGTGAGCAGCGAGTTTTTCAACGTACGGTTGAATAGTGGTAAGTTCAGTCCATGTTCCAACGCTGCTTTCCGCTGCAACTCCGCCTGCTGCCTCTTTTAGGCTTATACCATCAGGTTCAACAGTGAATGTGCAGATTAAATCAGTTTCTTTGGGTTTGTAAGTTAAATCAACAAAGTCCGTATACTTCAAAACATTCACACTCTATTCTAATTTTAAATGGTGTTGCATTAAAATCTTTAACTATCCCAAAACACAATCACATAAGGAAGGTTGCTTATGGAACTCATCGCTGAAGTCCTAAACATTACTACAGGCGGCAACAGAATCGCCATTTTAAGTGAACAAAGCGCCAGCCTGCTTGGGGTGCACAGCTCTGATAGAATACGTTTAACCTACGGCACAAGTGAAGCCATCGCAATCGCAAACATAGCTGCCAATTTTCCCATGAACCGTGTTGGACTATACGAAGAAATCGCCGCCGCTTTAGGCGTTAAAGGAGAAGAACAAATCAACGTTAACCTTGCACCTGTACCAGAATCCCTAATCAACGTTCGCGCCAAACTGCGTGGAGACCGCCTAAGAGAACAAGACATAAAAACCATAGTTCAAGACGTCGTTGAACGCCACTTAAGCTCAGTAGAAATCGCTGCGTTTTTAACAGCATTGAAAATTTACGGCTTAAGCCTAAGCGAAGCTGAATCCATGTCTAAAGCAATGATCGAAACAGGAAAATCTCTTAATTTTGGTCCCGGACCCATTCTTGACAAACACAGCGTCGGCGGCATTCCCGGTGACAAAACCAGCATGCTTGTCGTGCCCATCGTTGCAGCTGCAGGCTACACCATCCCCAAAACTTCATCACGCGCCATCACTTCGCCAGCTGGAACAGCAGACCGCGTTGAAACCCTGTGCCCAGTTAACTTGTCTCTCGCAGAAATCCAAGACGTAGTAGCAAAAACCAACGGTTGCCTAGTTTGGGGCGGCGCCTTAGAGTTGGCTCCTGCAGATGACTTGTTTATTCAAGTTGAGTACCCCTTAGGCATTGACCCACTGCTTTTGCCCTCAATCTTAAGCAAAAAAGTATCCATAGGTGCAACACACGTAGCTATAGATATCCCTACAGGTGTAGGTGCAAAAATTAAAACTCGCAAGGAAGCCTACAATTTAGCTGCCGATTTTGTTGATTTAGGTAAACGGCTTGGATTAAACATAAAATGCGCCTTAACGTTTGGTGACCAACCTTTAGGCTGCAGCATGGGACCCGCATTGGAAGCAAGAGAAGCCTTGCAAACTTTGAAAGGTGCTGGTTCACCTGATTTGCGAGAAAAAGCTGTAAGCCTTGCAGGAATGCTTTTTGAAATGGTTGGCGCTGAAAACGGGCGCGCCATAGCAGAAAACATGATTGACTCAGGCAAAGCAGAAAAGAAAATGCGTGAAATTATCGCTGCCCAAGGCGGAGACCCAACAATTCAACCTGAAGATTTACCTATCGGCAAATTCCACGAAATTGTGCGGTCTGACCGTACAGGCAGAGTCGTATGGTTAAGCACTGACGACCTTGTCCGCATAGCCCGAGCGGCTGGAACACCAAAAGAGAAAGGCGCAGGCGTGGTTCTTCATGCTAAACTTGGAGAAACCGTACGCAAAGACGGTGCGCTTCTTGAAATTTATGCTGACCGAGCAAGCAAGCTTGCCTCAGCTTTGGAACTTGCAAAACAGCTTCAACCAATAGTGCTTAGCAAGAAGCCTGAAGAGACAATGATTCTTGACCAAGTGCCCCAAAAGCCAACGGTTGAGAAGTCTATCTTAGACCGTTAAAAAAAGTGTTGGGCTTGCCTTACCCAGCTTTTTTATCTGTGTAGTAAGCCGCCTATTAATCCGCCGATAGCTGCAATTATGCCTTCTATGCCGCCTAAAATCAAAGCGACAATTCCAGTGGCTAAGCCTTTTAATCCTTCAAAGAGTGCACCGAAAAAGCCAAAGTCAATTCCGCCAATGTAAATTGAACCCAAAAACGCCAAGATTGCCAAGACGATGCCTGCACCGATTGCCGCCAAAAAGCCCGCGATTGGACCTTTAATTATGCCGCCAGCGACAAGTCCCGCTATGAAACCGCCGATTAACCCGCCTAAAATGTGTCCAACGCCAGGGAAAAGCCATGCTAAAGCAAGAATAACAACAAAACCCACAAAAGAGCCAAATAGTGTGCTCCCCAAACATTTTCACCAGTTTTTAGACCTTAAAAAATAGAAAGAAGGTATTAAGTTTTGTTTTTTTAACGGCTGCGTGTGTTGCGTACTTTTGGTTCCAAGAGTGTCCAGAGCCATTCTGTGAATTCTTGCAGGTTCTTTGTTTGAATGTGTACGTCTCCGGGGCCTGTGATTTGGGTTACAAAGCCTTCTCCGCCGAGCAGGGTTTCTTTTAAGCCGCCGAATTTGGTGACTTTGTAGCTGCATGTGTCGCTAAAACCCACAAGGTGGAAGTTGTCAACAATCAATGTTTGTCCCGGCGCTAAAGTGTGAACGTCTATGGCGCCAAACGTGTTGATGAATAATGGTCCGTTGCCGGTTGCTTTTAGCATAAATAAGCCTTGCCCGAATAAGCCTTTGGTGAAGCCTTCCCATTTAACGTCTAAGTTGATGTCTGGTGTGGAGGCGATGTAGGCGGATTTTTGGATGATGTAGCCTTTTCCGGGGGTTACGTCAAGTTTTTCTATGTCTCCAACGGGTGCAGCTACAAAAGCGGCGTCTCCGGGTCCTCGGGTTGCTGTGTAATCGTTAACCCAGAATGATTGTCCACCAATGATGCTTAAGCCTAAACTGCCCAGTAAACTTTTTTCGCGTTTACGAGTGTGCGCATCAATAGTGGGGTCCATGTAGGTCATGGAGCCGGATTCGGCTGTGATTGTTTCCCCTTGTTCTAGGCTGGTTACAAGCAGGGCGTATGATGGTTTGTATTTTATTTCAAACTTCAAGCAAGATACCTCCCTTGTGCCTTTAGTGTTCTAGCTTAAGAATTTATGCATAATAGAATATGTATGCAAAACCATTTTTCTTTTTTTTCCTTGAAGTTTTTTTCGTGAATTTGCGTTTTATTTATTATTAGGGTTCATAAACAGTTAAGGGATTAAAAACGGTTAATCATCATTAAAGGGGCATTAAGGGTTAATGGCTGGCACAGTAGGGACGATTCTTAAAAAAATCTTCAGCATATCCTTAATTCTAAATGCGCTCATCACAATGGGCGGCGTAACTGGTATCCTAAACGGTTACTACCATGCGCTTCCTTACTGGAAACCCTACGCGCCATACGTTGTTAACGGCAACCTTTTCTGGGTTACAATAGTTGCTGCCATAGTGAACATTTTTCCAGCTGCAGCCATAGGCAGAGCCTTACACACAGGACGCTTCCTGTTCCATCACTACGTTTACGGTTTTCTAGTTATATTTGTCTCATCTGTGTTCATCACTTTTTTTACGCCAGTTACCGTGTTTAACCTGTTTCTGGTAGATTCATCAAACGTTGACATAACCGCTGGACGATTCTTTCTACTCGGCGGCATAGCTCTGCTGCTTGACGACTTGCCCGACGTGTCTAAACGAACATCCAGACTTTTGGATTGGCTAAAACTGCAAGCCTACAAAACAAGAAAAATCCTCTTCGCGATTCAACTAATCAGCGGCGTTATAACCCTTTACCTGTCAATCGCAATCATAGCCTATACGACTCAAAACCCCGCCCGTGCGTTACCAGACGCTTTCCTTGTTGGCAGCCTGCTAATAACCAGCATTACCTCGCTGGCGTTGGTGAAGAAGAAGGCTTGGCTGAAAATCCAGTGCTAACTCTCGTTTTGGATTTGTTTGGCGATTTGTTGCACCTGTTCTAGGCTTAGTCTGCTATTCGTGTTTCTTTTGATGTAGTTCGAAAGTTGAGGTAACTGTAAAATGGGTACAGTTGGATTGTTTATACTTAAGCTGCAATGTTGATTAGTAAAAACTACGATGCCTTCAACCCAAACATTTAGCCCCCGCAAAGCCGACGAGGAATCGATTAAACGTTTGACTTTTTGCGTGTTACGTTTCACTTGCAAACTGGGGCTACCTACTGAATGTTTGCCTGGACGCTGCCAGTTGTCGCCGTTGCATTGGATTTTGCCGCTCCAATTCTTTGTTTCTAAAACATAAACGCCGTTTGGACCCAGTACAATGTGGTCAATGTCGCCGCCTCCGCCCCGTAGGTGTGCCCCGTTGATGAGGCTGTAATTGTCGTTTAGGTTTTTGGTTAAGGTTTTAATTACGTTTTTTTCTCCTATGCTGCCGCCTCTGTAAATTTGGTATTTTTGTTGATTATAACGGAAGACAACTATGCAAACAAGCGCCGCTGCAAACCCTGCCGCCTCAATTACGCCGATGCTTTGAGTTTGAAATACCATGCGGTAGCCTGTAACTGCGAAGATTAAGGCGAAAAGTATCAAACTTAGAACTGCCCTGGCAAAATATTTTCTGGTTTGCATTTTCAAATAATTGCTTGAGCCTTTTAGTTTACGCATAATGCTTACCCCTTAAGAGTCACTCAAGTAAATGCCCTGATAATATTTTACTTTACTTTACTCCAACCTTTTTTTCTTGTGGAGTTTGGTTGTTTTTGTTTGTTCTTTTTGGAGAACACTTTGTTCCCGTGGGAGAGCTATAAGCTGGATGGATTCTCCTACTTAATGTGAACTACAATGTATACGCATAAACCGAAAAATCCTGTCTGGTTTGTTATTTTGTGTTTCTTGTTAACTGTTTTGTTGGGTTCTTTGTTGGTGGTTGGAGTTGGGGCGCAAAGTGGCGGCGTCACGGTTGGGTATTGGCCTTTGGATGAAGTTCAAGCAAGCGGCTACAATACCATAACCCCTGACTTAGCAAGCGTAAACTCGGGCATAATTGTTGGTCACCCACAACCCGCCCTTGTGGATGGGAAATTTGACAAAGCAATGCAGTTTGACGGCGCAAACGGCGTTTACATTCCCATAAAATTTGTGGTAGGTTTCCCACCTACGCCGCAGCCGATTTACGTGCCTGTTTCGCCGAATCTTGACGTGCAAAAGCAGGTAGTTATCTCAGCTTGGATTTTTGTTCCATCATTGAGAGATGAACCCTACAATAACATTGTTGTAAAGGCAGACCATCCTGACCAAGAATGCGCTTGGCAAAACACGACTCGCGTTTTGGGCGTTTCCCTTCGGGCGGGTACACCTGAAACTGGCGAAACCTACGAGCAAGGCGCCCTCTGCGGCTACGTTTACACTGACCAAGACGGCTTCAACGAAATCGTAACAACACAGCAGATACCAATGAATCAATGGATACAGGTCGAATTCACCCGCACCACAACTGGCATGCACCTCTACATTGACGGGGCAGAACAAAAAGTCAATGTTCTTCACGGCGTCCAAAACCCGCAAGGCAACATAATTAACGGCACAGAACTCTACATTGGCCACGATTCCTACGCCACAATTGACGATGTTCGCATGATTGACCTTGAACCAACCGTGGAAGAGGCAGCCTTTGAAATCGGCACAAACCTTATGATTACCGTAATTGTGATTGCGGTGGTTTTTGCGGTTGCATGGTTTCTTCGTAGAGCAGTTCAAATTTGGCTGATAAGACCTAAACCAGCCGCTTAAAGGGGGAATGTTTGATGGGTACGGGTTTGAGAATGGTTGAATTGCTACTTCGGCAGAAACTGCTTAATCAAGGCTTAAAAGGGTCGCCTAACACGCCTCTCATCGTTTCCTACGCAGTAACCCGCGGCTGCAACCTAAGCTGCCTGCACTGTCACGTTAGCGCCCGAGAACCCATGCCCAACGAACTCAGCCTACCTGAAGCCATGCGCGCGGTTGATGAAATGCAAATTCTTGGTACACAGGCGCTAATTATCAGCGGCGGTGAACCCTTAACCCGAAAAAACTTTGTTCTGCAACTAGCCGAATACTGCAACGGCGCAGGCATCATCCCCGCCATTTTAACTAACGGGCTGCTTTTAACTCCTGAAGTAGCCGTGGAACTCAAAGACGCAGGCATCAAAGCCGTCGGCATCCCCATCGACTCTGTTATTCCAGAAAAGCATGATGAACTGCGAAACCTCAAAGGCACTTTTAAGAAAGCCGTCGCCGCCATCAAAACCTGCATAGAACTCGACTTAGAAGTAGTCGTAACCACCATGGCGTTGAAAGGCACTGTTGCTGAGATGCCCGCACGCATAGAGTTTCTTGAAAGTCTCGGTGTTGACCAAGTTGCCGTTTATGACTTAATCCCTGTTGGCAGGGGGCATGACATGATGGCGCAGGCAATGACGCAAGACCAACGGGTTGATTTGATGCGTTACCTGCAAAGTTTACAGGAAACCCGCGAACTTGTCTTCACTATGTCAGGTGGGCAACCATTGTATCCTGAAGTTGCCAATCAAATTCACCGCCGAAACGGCACAAGCCCCAAAGACCTGCTCCTCAAAGAGTTCTGGGTACATAACCCCGTCGGATGCCACGCAGGAACCTACTACTTCAGCCTACGCCCCAACGGAGACATCTACCCCTGCACCTTCCTGCCAATCACTGTTGGCAACATCAGAAAACAAAGCCTCAGCGACATCTGGTACAACTCACCCATCCTCAACACCCTGCGCAACCGAGCCAACCTAAAAGGTGAATGCGGAACCTGCCAATACCGCCAAACCTGCGGAGGATGCAGAGGAAGAGCATACGCATGCACAGGCGACCCAATGGAAACAGACCCAGTATGCCTAAAAGAACTGCTGGAAAAAGAGCGGATAGCGCCTGTGGACATTAAACGGTTTGGATGGTGCGTAGGCTAACTGCGTCGCTAAGAAATCCAAGACTCTATTTTGCTATTGCTATAAGCCATAGTTTCTAAGAGCTGAATCACTAAACTAAAAAAACTGAAAATAACAAACTTAGAACAGAAAAAATAGCAATTAAGATTAAAAATAAGAGGGGTATGGTTGCTAAATTACCAAAAGATCACTTATTAGTGATTACTCGTTCAATAGCGCAATCAGGAAAAGAGGTATTTATTATTAATCGCAAAATTAGAGTAGTTTGCTTATAATGGCGGAAAAAGTAAAAAAATATTAAGTTTGATACACAATTAATTTCATTGGTTTTTAATGCAAGCTATAAAAAATCACAATGCCAGGTTATCTGCCCAACAGCCAATCTAAAAATTAATAAGTAACTCAACAATAGTTAAATATTGTGAAAAAATTTATCATCATTGCTATTACAATTAATACAATTTTAGGACTTTTATTTATTTCTTCCAATTTCAGTATCTGGTATGACATAAGTAGCAGTTACCCAACAGTCACCGCTTTCCAATGGAGCCCAATACTAATCACTGCCCCCCACTACGTAATACTAGACGACGGCATAGCAATGGTGCAGAGAATCTACTCATACATCAACTTGCCCTTTTGGATATTTTTCGTACAAATGGCAGTAAACCTTTTCTTCATTGTTTGGCTCGCAAGAAACAAACCGCCAACAACTAAACAATAAAGCAGAACGCATAGCATCTGCGGACATTAAACGGTTCGGATGGTGCGTAGGCTAACACATCAGTTTCATTGCTGTCAAACGGTAATAAGCCAGAAAAAATATCTCGAGGGAAAATTGCAATGCAAAAATAAGAATTTAGTGAACGGCTGTTTTAGCCTTGTTTAGTTTTTAACTTTTTAACGTAAATAAGCGAAACCGCAATAACGCTTACAGTAATAACTGCTATGATGATTTCTATAAGAGTCCAGTCTATTAATGGTCGATTGGCAATATTGAAATTGATTACTGGCTTATCTTCGCTCCCTTCTTCTCGTGAAGGAATACTATTTGGTGTAACATCTATTTTCAGATAATGCGAACCTTCGCTAACATTATTTAAAATAGCGGTATAATTCAACCGCATAGTGACATGCCAATATTTATTTACAAGAGATGGAAAGACTTGAGGACTACTTACGGTAGCAAGTGTTAAATTTTGCCATTCAGAATCGTCCAAACTATAAATACAACTTATGTTTTGGTATGGAATATAATGGGTCCCTTGTACATTTTCATGACCTCCTATATAGACGCTTACATTTACCTCAACTGGACTTGAATAAGTAGCGTTTTCAATTGGGGAGGCTATGGAAATTGTAGCAGAAAGCTCGTCATAACCAAAAGGTACCTGAACACTCGATTCAGCACCCCAAACATTAGGTACTAAGAGTGATAGAGAAAATATTATTGTCAAAGCGATAGTTTTTCTATTCACTTTTATCAGCACTTTATAAAGAAAAATTACTAGAATATAACTCTCCATAAAGAACGGTCTGTTCTCTCAAAAGAACACTCTTCGCCTCTGGTGTTTGCATTATTTTAACATTTTTGTAAAAAAAAGACAAATTTTAAATACTGAATTTGGCGATAGCAAACGGTGGTGATCGGTTGAAAAAACAAAAAACGCTTAGTATATTTGCATTGGCTATGACCGTTACCTTTCTAATTGGAAGTTTTAATTTGTAAACGGCTTAGCAATAGATGACACGGCAAGCAAGATTCCAGATATTCTCTTAAAATGGTCAGAATACAGGGCTCAGGGAAATCTAACTGAATTGCACCGCCTTAGAACGCAAATAGCAAGGCAACTCGAGTTAAACGAGCAGGTAAAACCAGTCAGCGACGCGTACATGAGATCCATGCAAGAAGGTCAAACTACGTTACGGTCAACTACCCATTACCTAACATATGTAGCCGAATCCGAGGATATGTACGCAAATGGTGTGAGGGTGGCTTGGGTTGACAATCCATCTTACCTGTGTGGGACCTCCGGACCCGATAACAATTGGGACGCTTAGTTGCTATAGGCTACGACGGTGACACATGGGGTGAGGCTTTGACAAATTGTCAAACAAGCGGGTACATTTCACAGACCAGCGAGGTCTATGCCTATGCGAAAGCTGGACCGGATACAGGGCAAGGCGACGGTGAATGGCATAACTATCTAATTGCCTTGGTTGCTTTTGACCCAACAAGTATGTGGGACTACGACTTTGTCGGCTATGCAGAAGTTCTCAGCGGCACTGCTCAATGGTATGACCCCAGGAAGCACATACTATTTTGGCTCGTACAATTACGTATCCATATCAACAATGTGTCCCAATACAACTATAGTCGAAAAAAGCGATGTTATGGTTGATTTTGCTCAAACCGTGACAGGAATTTAAGGGATTTTTTATCCCTTTTTTTTGGATTTTCAATTTTAAGATTAAAATCAACCATAGCCGTATAATCTCACCAAATTTATGCAAAATATCAAGATAGTTAACGTTTACGAGAATTTTTGAATCTCTAGAAAATGAGGGGTCAAGAAATACAAGCCCGCTGTGGAAATGCTTTTTTTCGATGGCTTTTTCTTTTGGACTTTTTGAACACTAAAATTGTTTATAGGTTGGGTTGGGGTCCTAGAAAGTTTTAGGCGTCATCCTTGTGAAAGCTTGGACCTGAACATCATCTGTGTGACTGTACCGTTTTTGCCTGTAACCCATACCTCGTCAGCGATTTTGGTTGCTTTTTCTGCTTGCTTTTCAACGGCTTCGGGGAAAACTGCAATTATGTAGCTGTCGGGCGGCAAACAACACTGTAGCAATGTAATCCGTTTGTGCAATTGTTTAAACTTAACATTGGAAGCACATTCAACGCCAACCACAACACCGTCTGCATGTTTTGCCAGAACTTTAACGCAGACAGTTTTCCCATTGCAACGTAAGGGAACTTCAAACTGAATATCGCGGTAGCCGCGGTCATTCCAAAGCTTTAACGCCGCCGCAACCTTCAAACCCTCAACAATGGGCGAACTTTTTTGGCTCGCCTTGTAAGCTGGTTTTATTTCTTCTGGCAGCTTGGCGATAGCATCGGTGGAGGGTTTAGTGGGTGGCGTTTGTGGTGGTCTCCTTTGGGTTGAGGTTGAGTTGTTGTGCTTTTTCGTTGACTAAAATTTTTATGAGTTCCTTGTTGGTTTGGACGTGGTAATATTTTTTGAGTGTGTTTATTTTTTCTAGTAGGTTTGGTTCACTTTCGGGTTTGTTTGGTGTTGTGTTTTCAATCGTATTAATCACTCAAATTGACTAATTTAGACTTAATTTAAGTCAGTTAAGAATTTAATTTAAATTTATTCCACAAATCCGTGTACACGACAAACATGCCAGTTCTGCCCAAAACAACAACCTTATATTCATTTTAACACAAAAAGTGTTAATCAGAGTGAAAACCAAATGGGCAGAGAAAGAACAGGACCACCATCAGCAAAAATCGTGTTTGAAGGCGAACTCGAAAAAAGAGTTGAGGCTTTGAGGTTGCATTATGGGATTAAGAATTATTCTGAATTGATTAGGATGCTTATTACGGCTAAGTATGATGAATTGCGGAAGACTGGAGAAATTTAACTTTTTTTAATTGGGTTTTATTTTTCTGTTTTTTGTTTGCCAAAATTGCTTATATGGGCTGACTGGTTGTGGCTTGTTGGCGGTAAACACTGTTTAATGGGCCATGCTAGTTGCCCGAATTGCATTTTGCTTTTCATTGTTTTCTGTTGCGGTTCAGTGCTTTATTTTTTATATCAACCTATTAGGGTCCAAATAGAAACTCATTGCAGTTACCTATAGGGGGTCTATAAAATTGAGTAGGGGTAGGCTCCACCTGCACGTTGCTAACCCAAAATTACTTAGGGGGGTAGGTGCTATTGGCGTTTTTTTAACCCAAAAACATGTAGAAATTGTGTTTCAAGCGGCCTTTGGTGGTTTAGGGCTTTTTTGCTCAACATAACCTGTGCTTGTGGGGGTAAAAAGTTTATATTCTTGGTTGATTTTTGCATTATTCCGAGATAAAGAAACAAGTTCTATCAAAGTAGGGATTTACACATGGCATATTTAACCACAACAGGCTCAGGACAACCAGTCCTTATCCTTAAAGAAGGAACAACTCGAAGCAGAGGTAAAGAAGCCCAAAGAAACAATATTATGGCGGCACGCGTTATCGGTGAAGTCTTAAAAACCACGTTGGGACCAAGAGGCATGGACAAAATGCTCATCGACGGTCTTGGCGACATCACCATCACCAACGACGGCGCAACCATCCTAAAAGAAATCGACGTTGAACATCCAGCAGCAAAAATGATGGTTGAAATCGCAAAAACCCAAGACGACATGGTTGGCGACGGAACCACCAGCGCAGTTGTCCTAGCAAGCGAACTTTTAAAGAAAGCAGAAGAACTGCTTGAACAAAACATTCACCCAACAATTCTAGTAAGCGGCTACCGAAAAGCAGCCCAAAAAGCAATCGAGTCAGTAGGCAAAATCGCAGAACCATTAGACATCAACGACAGAAAAACACTGCTCAAAGTGGCATTAACTTCTACAAGCAGCAAATCAGTCGGCAGCGCAAGAGAACACCTTGCAGAAATCTCAATAGACGCAGTAAAACAAATCGCTGAAGTACGCGGAGACAAAACAATCGCCGACATTGACAACATCCAAATCATCAAGAAAACAGGCAAAAGCTTACTTGAAACACAACTAATCAAAGGCATAATCGTTGACAAAGAAGTCGTCAATCCAGGCATGCCAAAAAGCAAAGAAAACGCCAAGATTGCACTTCTAGATTCACCACTTGAAATCGAAAAAACAGAAATCAGCGCAGAAATCAGAATCAAAGACCCAACCCAAATGAAAGCATTCCTAGACCAAGAAACAGACATGCTAAAAGAAATGGCTGACAAACTAAAAGCAGTCGGCGCAGACGTCATCTTCTGCCAAAAAGGCATCGACGACATGGTACAACACTTCCTATCCAAAGAAGGCATCATCGCAGCACGCCGCGTAAAAGAATCAGACATGGACAAACTCTCACGCGCAACAGGCGCAAGAATCAGCAGCGACCTTGACGATTTAAAGAAAGAAGACCTCGGCATGGCAGGCTTAGTAGAAGAACGCAAAATCGGCGACGACAAAATGATTTTCGTCGAAAAATGCAAAGACCCACACAGCGTAGCAATCCTACTCCGCGCAGGCTTAGAACGCATGGTAGACGAAGCAGAACGCGCAATGATTGACTCCTTATCAGTCGTTTCAGACGTTGTAGAAAACAACAAAATCGTTGCAGGCGGCGGCGCAGTAGAAATCGAAATAGCAAAAGAACTCCGCAGTTACGCAACCAAAGTCGGCGGACGCGAACAACTCGCAGTAGAAGCATTTGCAGACGCAATCGAAGTTATCCCACGCACACTCGCAGAAAACGCAGGCCTTGAACCAATCGACATCCTAGTCCAACTACGCTCATCACACGACTCAGCAGACGGCAAAAACAAAGGCATCAACATCTACGAAGGCAAACTACAAGACAACATCCAAGAAGGCGTCATCGAACCAATCATGGTTAAAGAACAAGCAATCAAATCAGCAGCCGAATCAGCAGCAATGATACTACGCATTGACGACGTAATCACTGCCAAAGCACCAAAAGGCGGCGCTCCGGGCGGAATGCCTGGAATGGGCGAAGAATAAACTTCCTCCCCCCTTTAACTTTTTAAAAAATTTTAAATTTAAAACCAAAAATTAGTTAGTTTACACTTTAGCGTTAATGTTTTTTCTTTCAAGTTTCTGCTGGTGCTTCACAAAAACGTATTTATGTTTAAAGGCTTACCATTCTGCGTTAAATGCAATTGAGCTCTGGTAGTATAGTCCGGTCAAGTATAGCGGCCTCTCGAGTCGCGGACCCGGGTTCGAATCCCGGCCAGAGCACTAATCTATCAACAACTTATCAAACCTATCCGTACTCTATGTCAAGCTCCCCGTTTTGTGTTTAAAATAAATTCCAAAGCCTACGCTCACAACTGTCACCATTACTGCTATAATTACTATGGTTTTCGTTGGAAATGTCTCAGGTTGTTGTAGGCTACATTTGTAATCTGCAGGTGTATACTGCCAATTATTTGCTTTAGATGGAAGATATTGCATTTCGCCATAACCTGGGCTTCCACCCAGCACATACAACAAATCGTTAATGTTTACTATACTCAAAAAAATTCGTGGTTCCGGCATTGAAGCCCCCACCTGCCAAGTATCAGTGCTTGGATCATAAATGCGGTTAAGATTAAGCGCTTCACCTGAACTGAAAGCATTTTTTCCACCCATCACGTAAATTTTTTGTGAAGCATAAACTCCAGTGGTTGCAGCTGCAGACATGCCATAGATTTGGGTTGACATGTTTTTTCCTGAACTCCAAGAGTTTGACGCTGGATGATAAATTTGGTTAAGAACTCCACCAGAAAATGTTTCACCGCCAAAAAAGTATATACAATAATTAGCAACTGCTGATGCGGCTGCATAGATAGGCGTTGGCACTTGGGTTGCTGTGGTTCAATTGTCTGTTATAGGGTCATAGACTTCGTTTACGTCTAAAATGGTTGACGTATTCCCTTCAAACCGTATTCCACCAGTAGCATAAATTTTGTCGTTCACTGTGTTGGCTTCAAAATCTCTTCTAGCGGTAGGTATCGGTGTTTTGGTTTCCCAACTATCAGTTAAGGGGTCATAAACTTCATTAACTGCACTTGCTTGACGGTCAGGGGTTTCTCCACCCATGACGTATATCTTGTTTTGAAAAACAGCGACCGCAAAACCATACCGTGGTGTGGGCATCGGTTTTTTTGTGATCCACTGGTTTATCACTGGGTTGTATTCTTCATTAACGTCAGTTCCGCTGCCTCCTATAACGTAAATTTTGTCATATGCTACTGCTGCTCCAAAAGAACTTCTTGGGGTAATTATTAGTTCTTTATCCGCCCAAGATTCAGTAGTTTGAGAATAAACTGGTTGAATAACGACTGCTGCAATAACAATTATAGCGGTGAATATAATAGTGAAGACTCTGGGTTGCTTCAATTTGTTCACGAAAACTGTTCGTTTATATTTTTTTAAATTTTTTGTTAAAATGGCAGTTTAGCAACATTTTAGATTTATAGCTGTAATTCTTCTTTGTTTCAGTAGGCGTCTAAAAGTGATGATCTTTGAAAAACAGCAAACAGTTGCTTGCATATCAGGAATTCAAGTTGGTGGGCAACCAGGTGAATATCCAACGTGCATTATACCTAGCATCTTCTATGATGGCCACAAAATCGTTAGCAACCCCGCAAAAGGCGAATTTGACAAGCAACAAGCAGAAACGCTACTAAACAATGTTGAAGTGTTGTCAGAGAAAACCGGCAACCCATTCTTTATCGATGTTATGGGAACAACTGCAGAAGCCCTAATCAGATATGTGGACTTTGTCACAGAAAAAACATCAATTCCTTTTTTGGTTGACAGTGTTTCAAGGGACGCCAAACTCCAAACCCTAACTCACCTTCAAAAAACTGGGTTAATCAACAAGGTCATCTATAACTCCATTAGCTTTCTATCTACACCTCAAGAATACCAGACGCTAAATGAATTAGGCGTTAAATCAGCAATTGTATTAGCTTATGACCCAAAACAGCCCTCAGGCGGCAAAGAAAACATCCTATCAGGCGACAGCAAACAGCCAGGGTTGTTAAACAAAGCCAAACAAGCTAAAATAACCAATTTGCTTGTAGATACTGCTGTAACCCAAATTCCAAGCATCGGTCCGGCAAGTAAAGCAATTTGCTCAATTAAAGAAAACTTTGGGTTACCTGCAGGCTGCGCACCAGCTAATGCCCTTTCAATTTGGAAAAAACTTAACGATGGCATTTTTGGACCTGACGCTCGAAAAGTTTGTTTGGGCGCTTCAATCTTGTTTACTCAGACAATGGCTGCAGACTTTGTTATTGCGGGTCGAATAGATGAGGCTGACGCCGTGTTTCCAGTTTGTGCAATGGCAGATGCAATTATTGCCGCTGAAACACAGCAGCTTGGCGTAAAAATTTCTTCAAATCATCCGTTTTACAAAATCTTTTAGCGATAAAGGCTTAACCCTGACCTCTGGGCCTTAAACGCTTCATTTTTTAAGCTAAATTTTAGTTTAAGTTCTGCTATAGTTAGATTTGACACTGAAAGCTCGGTAAAATTTCCTTTTCTTCAAAAGAAACTAATTTAAGGCTGATGTAGCCGTATGCTTTGAACAAAGTGCGTGACTACTAAAGTGGCTAAAAAAGGAGGCTACCCAATTAAGCAAACAAAACTTCGCCGTTCCACTAAACCAAGAAAACAATGCTACGGTAGCGCAGCCTCCGTTAACTACTGACGAAATTTTAGGCAAACCCGTAGAAGACTTATACAGACGTTTAGATTCTTCAATTAATGGTTTAAGTCCTGAAGAAGCTGAAAACCGCCTTGAAATTTATGGCTTAAATGAGCTAGCAAAAAAGCATAAACGTTCAATAGTCTTCGATTTTCTGTTTCATTTCAAAAGTCCACTTGTAATCATTTTAATGGTTGCAGGCTTAATCTCTGGGATTCTTGGGCAAATACCCAATATGGCAATCATTTTCTCCATAGTTTTTCTTAGTGTAATTTTAGATTTCTATCAAGAGAACAAGGCTGAAAACGCTGCAGAAATGCTTAAAGAAGCAGTAACAACAACCGCAACTGTAGTTCGAGGCAGCATAAAACAGGAAGTCAAGCTTCACGACGTAGTGCCGGGCGACGTAATCTATCTTTCAGCAGGTGACATAACTCCCGCTGATGCCCGTGTAATCTCCGCAAAAGACCTTTTCATTAACCAGTCATCCTTAACAGGAGAATCTTTCCCTGTAGAAAAAACATCTGCACTAGTAAAAGTTAAAGACCCAGCCATTACTGAATGGAACAACTACCTTTTCATGGGAACCTCAATTGTCAGCGGCACCGCAACAGCTTTGGTTGTTAAAACAGGTAGCTTAACAGAATACGGAAAAATCGCCAAAAAACTTGTCGAGAAACCTCCAGAAACCGAGTTTGAAAAAGGGATTAAAAACTTTGGTTTCTTCATTATGCAGGTAACCATACTTTTGGTGCTTTTTGTCTTCATGGTTAACGCGTTGCTTCACCCAGACACTGAAGGTATCTTAACTGCGTTGCTTTTTGCGGTAGCAATTGCAGTTGGTTTGACACCTGAACTTTTGCCCATGATTATTACTGTTAACCTTTCTCGTGGCGCTATTGCCATGTCCAAAAAAGGTGTCATTGTTAAACGTTTAGCGTCTATTGAAAACTTTGGCAGCATGAACGTCTTGTGCACTGATAAGACTGGGACTCTTACAGAAAACAAGATTACTCTTGTCTTACATGTGGACCCGGAAGGCAACGATGACGACAAAGTGTTGCTGTACAGTTACCTTAACAGTTTCTACCAAACAGGCCTAAAAAGCCCAATGGACGAAGCTATACTTGTTCACGAAAAAATTGACACAACTGGTTACCAAAAAATCGATGAGGTACCCTTTGATTTTGTTCGTCGACGTGTTAGCGTAGTTGTTGAAAGTGACCGTCAAAGATACTTTATAGGCAAAGGTGCCCCAGAAGAAATTCTTAAAGTATCATCTTTCTGTGAAATCGGCGGTTTGCCTGTAGATTTAACAGAAGAGCTTCGTCAAAAGGCAGAACAAAAATATTATGACTTAAGCTCCGAAGGCTTCCGCGTATTAGGGGTAGCCTACAAGAAACTCAAAGAAGAAAAAAACGTTTACTCAGTTAACGATGAACGTGACATGGTGTTTATGGGTTTTATGGCTTTTCTTGACCCGCCTAAAGAAACCGCCAAAGAATCCATAAGACTGCTCACTCAAGCAGGCATTGAACTAAAGATTTTAACTGGCGATAACGAGCAAGTAGCCCGCAAAACTTGTGAATCACTCGGGTTTGAAGTTAAAGGCGTCGCCTTAGGCAACGAAATAAGCCAAATGTCTGATGAAGCCCTAGCCCGCATCGTTGAAGAAGATAACGTGTTTGCCAGAGTTACCCCTGTCCAGAAAGACCGCATCATTACCCTGCTGAAAGGCAACGGTCACGTAGTCGGCTTCATGGGTGACGGCATTAATGATGCTCCTTCACTAAAAACCTGTGACGTGGGCATTTCAGTTAACAATGCAGTAGACGTTGCAAAAGAATCTGCCGACATAATTTTGCTCAAAAATGACCTCACAGTGCTGGCAGAAGGTGTGCTGGAAGGCAGAAAAACTTTCGGAAACACCATGAAATACGTAATGATGAGCGTAAGCAGCAACTTTGGCAACATGTTTAGTGTCGTAGGTGCCTCGTTGCTTTTGCCGTTTTTAGGCTTTGATTTTCTACCAATGTTGCCAATTCAAATTCTTCTCAACAACCTGCTTTATGATGTTTCCCAGTCCGCAATTACAACAGACAATGTTGACCCCGAATACGTTGAGAAGCCTAAACGTTGGGACATCGGCTACATAAGAAGCTTCATGATATCGCTTGGTCCAGTCAGTTCATTATTTGACTTCGTAACCTTCTTCATAATGCTGTTCTTCTTTTTGCCATACGTGGCACTGGGACAGCAGCAATCACTGTTCCAAACAGCCTGGTTCTTGGAATCCCTAATCACGCAAACGTTTATCATTTTTGCAATTCGTACACGTGCCTCGCCATTCTGGAAAAGCAAACCTGGAAAATACGTGGTTTTAAGTAGCTTGGCAATTATCGCAATAGCAGTTATTATTCCTTTCACAGGGTTTGGTGAGACATACTTCGAGTTTACCGCGCCACCCTTGGAATTCTTTGCGGTACTTGCTGGTTTAGTGCTTGCTTACTTGGTGCTTGCTGAAGTGGTTAAACGGTGGTTCTACATACGTAACTCTTACCGTGTTGAACAAGCATTGGTGCCTAAGAAACGTGGTTTATACCTTAGCAGACGCGCACGGCTTGTCCAAGATGTTATTGCAGTGATTTGCCTAAGAGTTGAAGACGAAATCTCAATTGACTCCTTAATTGAAGACTTGACAAGAAGCCTTAATTACCCAATTAACCCCGATGAGGTGGCTCAAAACCTGCACCACCTACGCCGCACGGGCTTAATCAGCATTGATTGGCACAAACGCACGATTAAACGCCAAGGAATCGTTAGAGAATACGTTATCGAGTACGTGGAAACTCAGGCGATTTGGCCAATGGTCTATGAGGATTGGGTACAAATAAACAAGGCAATCTTTGACCGCTATGGCGAAGTCAACACAGAATACTCTGATATACTAACACAACAAAAATAAAAAATAGCTCGCCAAAAAAGGCGGGTTTACTGAGCTATGCCCATAGTGTTGCCGACACCGACAATTATGACAATGTCAGCTTCGTTTGTGCGTTCCATAATAACTCGTCTAACCGTAACTGCAACATCATCTGCTGCTTTCTCAATCGCAGAAGTCATCAAAGCCAAAGCTTCCTTAACTGATTGTTTAACAACTACAGCGTATACTGGAACTTTGTATTTGGCGGCTGCCTCTTCAATTTTGAATTGTTCAATTCCTGGACCGCCAATCGCTGGGCCAACCCCTTCAGAAACGGTGCCTGATTCTTCACCTTCCAATTTGAGGGCTGCATCAACCATGATGACCAATGCTATTTTGCCTTGATGTTTCTCCATTAAGTTAGTTATGCCGTCTCCGGTTTTTCCTACTGTTCCCCCTGGACCTTTAGCTTTTATCACTATGACACGTCGACCTTCAATGGAGGTTTCTGCTCCAACGGTATCTTGGGCTAACTCGAACTTTTCATGTGGAGCCATTAGTCTTTGTGCTGTTAAGGGCCCGATGCCGTCACCGATTGGTTTTCCTGTCTTAAATGCGTCAGTAAATGCAATGTAGGCTTCTGCTTCCTCAAGCATGCTTGGAAGCCGCATATCAATTTCTACCAAAGAATACTGAGAACCACCTTTTTTGCCCATGATGTAGTATTGGCGGACAATTTTGTACATTTTGTTTAGCTCTTGTGTGACTTCAACGAGGTTTTGTAGGTTTTGCAGTTGCTGTTCGTTGGCTTGTGGTGCGATTGCTTTGATTTCATCTTTTACTCTTTGGTCGGTGTTGTTTAGTATGTGTTCAAACCTGTGGGTTACGCCTTTGGGATCCATTGTTGATGGTCTGATTGTGAAAAACTGCATTAGCCTGTCTATTCGGTTGTTTGTTGTTTTTTCGTTTGTTGTATCTTTAGGCAGTGCTGCGATTAGTTCTTTTTTAGCTTTGTCTCGCATGCCGCTTATCTTGGTTAGGGCTTTTGAGATGTTCCGTGTGGTTCTGAATGATTGCATTTTTGTTGAAAATACGAACATGAACACGGAGAATCCAATGTAGGCTACATACATTATTGTGTTAATGATATCGGTGGCTGAAGATAATGACATCTTAATTTTCTCCTAGCTGTTTAGGTTTATTGTTTTCCTCTTTCTCCATTTGGGAAAGTTGTTTATTAATTTGCGCTAAATCTTCCTGTAACCTTTTAACTGTGTCTTCGATGTGACTGCGTTTGTTTTCAAGCACTTTTTTTGTGTCTTCAGGTTTACATCTGCCTTCTTCAAGAAACAACGCGAAAGGTGTCTTAGGAAGTTGTGTCTTGTTAACTTCTACGTCTAGTACGTCTTTCATGTACTCTTTAATTAAGTCAGCCATTGTGCTGACTAAACGGTTTTCTTTAGCTAATGTGTGCTCTAAGACTTTTTTGCCTTCTGGTGTGATGGCATAAATTTTTCTTTTTCTTTTTGTTTCGCAGTCCCATTCTCCTTTTATGTATGCCGAGTTTTCTAGATCCTGCAGTATTGGGTAGATTCCGCCTGCTGTTGGCTTCCAAAAACCGCTGGTTCTTTCATCTACAACTTTCATCATTTCATAGCCGTGATGTGGTTTCTTGTTTAGTAGTATCAGCACGGCGATTCTGATGTAGCCTTTTTGTGTTTCTTTTAGCCAGCCAATGGCTTTCTCTTCTGCATGCATTTTCTTGTTCACTTGGTATGTAACTTGTATAGGTACATTACGTAATATTTATATTTTGACGCAATATATTGCGATGATTACTATTGACGTAGGATGGTGTTAACATTGGAAAATGACATAATCGAAGTAAAGAACCTTACTAAGACATTTGGCAAATTTACCGCGGTTGACGACATCTCCTTTGCTGTAAAAAAAGGCGAAATCTTCGGCCTTTTGGGCCCTAACGGTGCAGGTAAAAGCACAACCTTGCGTATGCTCTCAACACTGGCAAGACCCACAGGAGGCGCTGCCACAATCGGCGGTTATGACACAGTAAAAAATGACACAAAAGTCCGCAGCTTAATCGGAATTGTATCAGAAAAAATGATTATTTATGAAAGATTAACTGCAAAAGAGAATCTTTGGTTTTTTGGCTGCCTTTTTGGTATTCCTAAAGAACAACTCAATAAACGTATCGATGAACTTTTAGACCTTGTAAACCTAGCTCCGTTTAAGGATAAGCAAGTAGGCACATTTTCAACAGGCATGAGGCAAAGAATGAATGTTATTCGTGCCCTGCTAAACGAGCCTCAAGTCTTATTCTTAGATGAACCAACACTAGGTTTAGACCCACAATCATCCGTTGAAATCCGCGAATTTATCAAAAAATTAAACAAAGAAAACGGAACCACAATCATAATCACCACACACATGATGCTTGACGCAGACTTGCTCTGTGACCGCATAGCCATTGTTGACCACGGCAAAATCATTGCTTTAGACACTTCAGCAAACCTCAAAAAAGCAACAGTCGGCGCAAACACTTTGATAATTAAACTTGAAATCTCAAACCTAACCCTTGGCATGATAGAAAAAATCAAAACCCTGCCCTGTGTTGACGCTGTAACCCAAGAAGAAGAAACAAAACTCCGCATAATAGTTCACGGTGAGGATGCTTTTGATAATATTCTTGACCAAGTTCGTCAGATGAAGGGCAAAATCAGTTCGATGGAAAACCTAAAGCCTTCACTTGAAGACGTTTTCTTACATATGACTGGCAGAAACGTTCGTGACAGTGTAGAAGCCAAAGTTGTGACAGCTCCAGCGCGACGATTTGGTGGAGCGTCAAGACCAGCACAAAGGGGACGATAAACATGGGAGCAAAAAGAGTACTAGAAACAAGTTTTCGAATAGCTTGGAAAGACCTTAAAGAACTTTCAAGAAACAAATTAGGCTTGCTGATGCTGGTTCTTATGCCGCTTCTAATGATGACTATGATGGGCTTCATTTATCCAAGCGGTGACTCAATTGACATGAGTAACCTCAAAGTCCAAGTGATTGACTTAGACACTGGATTTATGAATACAACCATTAGCGACACTTTTGCTTCAGCAGTAAACCAAATTAATTCTGCCTCAGTGAATCTGGCCTTTTCTAACGGCACAACCATAGCTGCACTAACAGACAGTATACAACGTGGAGACGTAGATGCTGGAATAGTAATTCCTGAAAACTTTACCTATTGCGTATTAACTAACCAACAAGCAAACATTACAATCATCAGCGACAACTCTAACCCACAAGTAAGCCAACAAGTCAGTGGAGTACTAACAAGCATAATCAAATCAATGAGCGAACAAGTAGCACAGTCAAACCTTTCTACACAACTAAACATAACCGCAGCCCAAGCAGCTTCATACATGGCACCCTATGATGTAACCGCTCAAGGCGTAGTTGAAGGCAGCTCAAGCTACTTTGAATTCATCGCGCCAGGCATGATAATGATGACCGTAATGATGAGTGTTATGACAGGTTTACCAGGCGCCATTACTCATGAAAGAGAAATGGGCACATTAGACGGCGTAATGGTTGCACCAATCAATAGACTCTCAATCATCTTAGGAAAAACAATCGCACAACTAACCAGAGGACTCATGCAAGGCATCATAATCATGATATTAGCTACGGTACTGTTTGGCGTCACCATACAAGGTAACATCCTGCTGGTAATCGGCTTGCTTATGCTAGGCGTCTTTAGCTTTGTAGGTTTAGGTGTAGCCTTAACCTCGCTGGCAAAAGACCAAGAAACAGCATCAATGATACTGATGGCAATAATGTTCCCAATGATGTTCCTAAGCGGCATATTCTTCCCAGTAAAAATGATGCCCGGCTTCATGCAGACAATAAGCAACTTTCTACCTTTAACGTATGCTTCCGATGCAATGCGAAAAGTAATGGTGTTAGGCGCAGGTGTACCACAGATAGCAACAAACCTCACCGTGCTGATAGTGTTCGGCATCGTGATGCTTGCAATTGCAGTTCCGCTGTTCCGCAGAATGATGACACGCTAAAACCAAACGGGGCATTTTAAGCCCCACCTAACAATTTTTTTTAATCTGTATCCAAAGCTTCACTTAATGGATATACTAACAATGGCTTTGTTTCAAGATTGTTTGATGACAATTTTTCGTAAAGCAATAAATAAATTTCAGTTAAGCAAATAACAGGTAAACTGTTATGTGGTTATTTTATGGATTCAAAAGCTACAATAGTTGCAAGTTGCTGGTTGTCTGTGGCTATTATCGCTTCTGTTTACATGATAATGTTTGCCGACAAACTTGGCGATATCTTATTTGGCTTATTTATGCCCGTTGGCGCCTTGGTTCTTGTAGGTTTAATCGTTACTTTCACGGTTACCCAAAAACAATCCGATTAAACAACAACAAAGCTTCACCAACTATTTGGATGCTGTTTTTTTTTAAGATGTTTTTAAAAAAAATTAGAGTTGTGCTCCACAATTTGGGCAAAACTTCGTGTTTGAATTTGTTAATGAAGTGCCGCAATTAATGCAGTATTTTGTTGATATTGCTGCTCGCTGCGTTTGCACTTGAGGTTGAGACGCTCGCAATGCCGAAATAAGTTGATTGGCAGTATTCGCAACACCATCAGGGTCTTGAACTTGATCGAACTTTACCTTTGTAACTCCATTTTCAATAAAAAGAACATCCCCCAAAGAAGCACTTAACCCACTTGAAATTGTGCCAGCACTAAAAAGGCCCGTGCGACTAATACCCCCAAACGTCGAAGAACCTGAAAGGTTGTCCCCTCTTTTGTTGATAGAAGATACAACGCAATTGGCTAATTGGCACTCTTGAAGGATTTGGTCATTAAGTTTAACTATTGCCCGCAAGCTTGTTAATATAAAGACGGGTTTTCCTTTGTTATAGACGAATTTTCGGATATACTTTATTCCAAAGTAAATTAAAGGCACTTCTAATATCCATCCGATAATAGGTATAAATAAGAGCACTATAACCATAGCAACTAAAAAAAGGTAAAGTAACCATTTCATTTGACGTTGTCCAGTAAGTTTCACTCTAGAATATGAATAATCTCGCCAAATTTCAGTCTCATTACTAGCCATTTTAACACCTTTGTAATAATTAACATGTCAAATGCTTTCTCACTTCTTGATGACTGCCCTATAATCGTTTCCTATATAAAAAAAGCTCAAATCGCGTTTTCTATTTAGGCAACATGTTGCTTGCATACGCAAAAGTTTGAAGAGGAGTAAAATCAGTTTTAAGGTATTTCATTTTTTGCCATTATCTCAATTTCATCTTAATCGTTTTGCCAAAAAAGTTCCCTGATACATCCACCATGTAACGCTTATCCAGTTATGCGATTGCATTGTTAATGTGTTTGTTGAAGATTTTGGCGATTTTTTTTCTTTCAGGCGAAAGAGTATTGATGTCACCTAGCGGTTTCATGCCTTCTTTATTGGTAGCAAGTTAGCTTAAAATTTATGGCTATACTCCAGAAATTCGCTGCCCCGCACAACATACGCAACAGGCGACGATTTTTCGTAGCAACAATTTTTTAGCCCCAATTTTTCAAAAATTCCTTGTGGTGACGAGAACTTTCACAGAACCCATTGCAGAGAAAACTATAGAGGGGTAGGTCGTAATGGCTAAAAAACACGCCAAAACATGTTGAATTTTATTGCTGGGCTTTAGCTGCTTCTTTTTGTATATTTAGCAATTGACTTGCAATGCTTGCCAGCAGGATGACTGTGAAAGCCAAAACTGCGATTCCAATTTTCAATGTTAAATCCATATCAAAATAGAGTATTGCAAACATTGAAACTACCATTAACCCTAAAACCAATGCTTCTTGAACGGTTCCAAGATTTTTTAATGAATCACCAAAACTCAACCTTTACACCTTTGGTTCCGTCTGTTTAAGAGTTGCTTACTCTTAACCAGTATTTAGGTGTTTAATTTTTCTATGTATACTTTCAGGCAAAAATGGGGCCTTTAACTCGATTTAACCCCAATTTTTGTCGGGCTTTCCAATTCTTCTATAACATTTTCAATTATGGCTCTGTGGTTTTCCTCTTCCCTAGATATTCCCATAAACATGTCTTGGTACCCCTCAAACTCAACCTTGTATGACGAGCCTATCTTGTTCGCTAACAACTGCAAAGTTTTTGTTTGAACCTGCATGAAATATTCTTCAACCGAGGATTTATCTAAAATATGGGCAATCCTGAGCAGTTCTTCATTTGTGATGCTTGTTTTTTCTTCTATTTCTTTGTGGGCTTTCTTGAATACTGAACTGATTGATTCCATCATCTTTTGGCACTGCTTATTTTTAACGACAACATCACCGATTTGGCTACCTACTTTTCTGAAAGCTATTGCATGTTTTTTGCTGTCGCTTGCTATTTCGTTAAATTTCTTTTTCATCTCTGGTTTTTCTGTTAAGCTAGCTAATTTTGAAAAGAAATCAAATGCTTCATCTTCAACATTACTCAAGTTTAGCAGCATAGAAGTAAGGTTTTCTTTTTTGTCATCTTTAAACTCAAACATTCTATTGTTTCCTCTGTTTGTCAATATGTTGCTGGTTCAAGAATTGTTTCTGTTCCATCATGAAAATATTCAGATTCGCATTCGTTTGCCACGAAACCTTTGTATTTTTTGTAAAACGCCATAACAACCATCGCGTAAGGGCATGTTACATCTTTAAGGTTGACTTGCGTGTGGACTTTTCCTGACCAAATGCAGCCTTCAACCCTGAAAATGTATTTGTCTTCTCCGTCATTTTCAAGTTTGCAGGAGCTAACAATTTTTCCTTTAACTAGGAAATCGGTAAAAACTGCAACTGCTTCCTCGAACGTTTTGTTGTCCGCTAATTTTAGTCCTCCTTGTTCTTCCATTTTAAGTAAATGTTCAAGTGTTGGGTGAACATAAATCGCGGACCTTGTCCCAAAATGTTGTTTCAAGCTGCGTTGGTAGGAGAAAAGCAAGTTGTGATAAATTGTTCCAACGTCAAGCATGTATTTTGTTAGTTCTGCCATTGGTTACCTGCCCCGTAACTCCTGACTAAGTTTTTATGTTTAATCTAAAAAAGAGTTTTGAATTTTCAATAAATATTTAAAAACTGGATTAATATTTCAAAAACTTAATTTAATTAAAAAATTTTTGTGTTGAGTTTATGTTTGTTTGTAACTGTAAATTAGGAGCGGTTGGTATAAGCTTTTATACGTACGATTGTGACATGTTAAGTTAAAAAGCGTTGCCAAGTGAGGATAAAGGACTGAATTGCCGTACATTAAAAGAATCGAATTAAAAGGCTTCAAGTCTTTTGGGCCACAAACCGTAAAAGTAAACCTAGACAAAGGTTTCACAGCAATCACTGGCCCAAACGGAAGCGGCAAAACCAACATAATGGATGCCCTGCTGTTCTCACTAGGCGAATTAAGCACCCGAAGAATGAGAGCCGACAACGCTTCCAGACTAATTTTTCACGGTTCCGAAAAAGGCGGCTTAGAAAAATCAAAAATGGCCAAAGTGGTCGTTCAATTTGACAATACAGACGGTTTAATGCCCGTAGACACATCCACGGTTACAATTTCACGAGAAGTCTACAGAAACGGACAAAGCGTTTACCGGTTAAACGGCAGAAGAATGAGCCGTTCACACATCATTGAAACCCTGTCAATGGCTGCCATTAGCAGCATGAGCCAAAACATTATTCCTCAGGGTCAAATTACACGTTTAACTGAAATCAACCCCATTGACCGCCGAAAAATCATTGAAGAACTCATCGGCATTGGTCAATATGACGCTGAAAAAGCTGAAGCAGAAGAAAAACTTCGTTCTGCCGACATTAGCATCCGCACCGCCATGGGCAGAATAGATGAAGTCCAAAAACGCCTTGACGACTTGGAACGTGAACGCAATCAACTCTTGCGGTACAATTTTATTCAAGAGGAAACTAAAAAGTTCCAAGCGATTAAAATTTCTCACGAAATCGCCCAGTTAAATGTTAAGCTTCAAGAGTCCGCTGCGAACGTTGAAAAGGTACAAGCCCGCGTTGACAAACTTAAAGAGCAACGTGAACTGCGAAGAACTAAACGTCATGAAATTGAAGGTGAATGGCGTAAACTTAGTGGGGAAACTCTTGAAGAAGGCGGTAGCCAAGTTCTCAAAGTACAAATCAACATTGGTGAATTAAAATCACGTTTAACCGAGTTAACGACCCAAATTAGTTCTGGTCAAGCAAGTTTTGAAAGCCTTAAGCGGGTAGCACAAAACAATCAAAGTCATCATGATTCGATTAGAAATGAAATCAAAGATAACCGCCTAAAAATCCGCCAATTCACAGCCGAATACGAAAAAATAAAAGCA
This sequence comes from Bathyarchaeia archaeon, assembly GCA_050108115.1. GTDB lineage: Archaea > Thermoproteota > Bathyarchaeia > Bathyarchaeales > Bathycorpusculaceae > Bathycorpusculum. Next base: position 86,618 of record JBNIDP010000003.1, read on the forward strand.
CAAATTACAGAAAAAGAAGCCATACATGAGGCTTTAGCTAAAGAAACAGCCCAACTTTGGGAAGGTTTAGGCGATAACAACCAAAAAGTTCGCGGCGTAGAAATACAGATTGAAAGTCACACTAAACGCTTAGCGTATCTACGTTCTGAATATACTAAAGACAAATCAGCAATGCGAATTTGTGCTGGACGACTCAAAAACCTCACTGTTAGAAAAGAAAAGTTTCAAATTAACCTTGCAGAGTTAGAAAAGTCTCTATCTGAACTTGAACAAGTGCAAAGAGACCAAAGAGTACAGATAAAGAATCTTGAAAACACAATTGAACGCAAAACCAACCAAAAACAGCTTGTTCAAAAAGAAATCTCCGACGCCGAACGCATTGCACGTTCAGCCAAAGACGCCGTAATAGAGTTTGCAACCCAAAAAGACCTTGCCGCAACCATTGCGCAAGAAGAAAAAGCGTTACGTAGCATCGAAGAAATGGGTGATGTTGGCGCAATCAACGGCATCTATGGCAGACTTCGCAGCCTAATTAAGATTGATAAAAACTACAAGAAAGCCGTCGAAGCAGCCGCTACCGGTTGGCTTGACGCGTTGGTGGTCAAAGATGTAGATTCAGCTTTTATGTGTGCTGAAACGTTGAGGCGCATGAAGCTTGGCAGAATCAAAATTATTCCACTTCAAGGGACCGTCCCACAGAAAGCAAAACCTGCGCCTATTCGTGAAGGTGTAATCGGGCAGCTTGCAGCTTTTATAAAATATGATAAAAAATACGAGTTTGCTGTAGACTATGTTTTCGGCGACACCGTAGTTGTTTCAAGTGACAAAACTGGTTTTGCGCTTTCAAACAACGGCTACCGTTCTGTAACGGTTAGCGGTGACTTATATGAACCAGGCGCGTTTGAAAGTGGCTTTTATCGGGCCCCAATTGATTTTTCAACAATAATTCCCAGTGAAAACGCGCTAAAAAGCCTTGACGAAGCAGTTACGGCACTTCAAACTCACCTAGCCCAAAGAGGCTCAGACATAACCGGAATTGATGAAGAAATTGAACGCGCCAAAATAGATATGACTCGACTTAACGAGTTCATAACCACTTTGGATAGGGAAGTTGTCAGGATTAAACGTAGCGTTAAACGCACCCAAATTAACGTTCGGCATACCGAAAAGTACGGTGGCAAACTGGAACGCGAAATTGCCGCTTACAAAGGCCGCATGAGCATGTATATGACCGAACGCAACGCCATTAAAAAGTCACTGCAAAAGAACCAAATTGACCTCTCCGAGTTACGGCAAAAAACTGATCTTAGTCACATTCAAGACCTTGAAGTGCAACGAGAAAAAATCGGCGAAGAAGCCAACAGCTTACGTCAACAATTGGGCACTATGCAAACCGAAATTTCTACACGCCAATCCCAATTTGATAACGTGCTTCGCGTAGGTTACCAGAACGTCAAAATTCAGTTATCCAAGGTTGATCAGCAGCAGAAGAAGCTTGAAAAAGAAATCAATGAAGCATTACAGCAACGAGATAACCTAAAGAAGGAACTTGACGATTTAGAGAAAAGCCGTGTGGAACTTTCCAACGCCGTATTTTCTGCGCGTGAAGAATCTAAAAAGTTCACCAGTCAAATTGATGTCATCGATACTGAACTGCGTCTTTTGGATACTGAGTATGAGCAAGCTGATATGCTTCTTAACCAGTTAACAGTAACAATTCAAACCAGCAATTTACGCCATCAAACCCTGCAAAACCAACTGAAACAGTACGGGTTTGAACAGGCGCTTGAAACTAACCAGAAACAGGTTGAAGACGCAGACACAACCATTCGCATGATGCAGTTTGAACTTGAACGCATCGGCGCAGTCAACCAGCTTGCTCTTAGCCATTATGCCGACCAAATCTCACGTTACCGTGAACTGTCCGTGCGCTTAAACGAGTTGGAACGCGAAAAACAGGCAATTGTCGCTTTCATGGATGAGATTGATGCAAAGAAACGTAAAGTCTTCATGAACGCGTTTGACAAAATCAACAACAGCCTCAAAGGCTACTTTGACAAGCTATCCGGCGGCGGAACAGCCATGCTAAAACTGGAAAACCCCGATGACCCATTCACGGGAGGCATAGACATGATTGTCCAGTTCCCCAACAAACCCGCAATCGTCGTCAGCGGGGCCAGCGGTGGTGAGCGTTCATGTTCCGCTGTTGCCTTCATTTTCAGCCTTAAAGAGTTCTCGCCCGCATCTTTCTATATTCTTGACGAAGCTGACGCCCACTTGGATGCTTTCCATACGACTAAACTTGCAGAGTTGCTGCTTGAAGAAGCCGTCAGAACTCAATTCATAGTTATCAGTTTACGCCCTGAAATGGTTAACAAAGCCCAGAAAGTCTACGGTGTTTATGAACGCAACGGCATCAGTAACGTTGTAACCGCCAAGTTTCCGCCTCCAGAACCAACAAAAGGAGAGCTATCCAGATAATGTCAGCCGCTACACCGCCTCCAACAGCGCCGCCACGCAGACCCTTCTATTTGCGTCCACCATGGAACATCCTTTTTGAACTAAGCAAACTCGAAAAACTCGGCACACCTTGGAGCATCAACATAGCCTATTTGCTGCGTTCATTTTTAACGGAAATGGATCATTCAGGCAAAGTGGACTTTCGCGCCTCAGGCGTTGCTTTGGACTCGTCAGCATTGATTTATCTTATGAAATCCAAGCTGCTTTTGACCTTGCAGGAGCCGCCGCCACCCTCAGCACCACGCCTTCCCCCAGACTTTGTCCCGCCTCCACTGTTTTTGCCGTTGCGTCACGAGTTAACTTCAACTACTATTCAGCACCTGCTTGAAGTCTTAGATGAAGTGCTAAAAGGCGAAAAACTTTCACGTCTCGACCGTATGGTGGCTCAAACTCCTGTTTTGCCTGCAGTTTCCGACTTGCTTCCACAGTTCGACAGGTTCGTTGCCGAATTAGAAAATCAGGTTGACCAGCTTTACGCTCTGCTGGTTGAGAAGGTGCATGGTCAAGGCATTATTGATTTTTCAACGTTGATTAAAGGGGCAACTCGTATAGAAGCCTTAAGAATGTTCATTTACCTACTCTTCCTTGCGCAAGACGGTTTAGTTAGCTTGTGGCAAAATGAAGAAACAGAAGAATTATACATTGCAGTGGGGAACCTAAAAGTTGGAAAAGCCGGACCACAAATCAAGTGACCTTCAAACAGCGGCAACTGAGCAGCAGACGCCAGTTCAACCTGCCGAGGTAGGGCAGCAAACAGTGCCAATTGAGCAGTCAGCACAAGCAACTGCATCATCCGAATCTTCAGTTAAACAGGTTGAAGAAGCAAAACAAGCCCCGCCGCAAATAGAACAGGAGGACGATGACGATTCAAAAGAAGTCAGTCAAGCCCAAGCTGCAGAGAAACTAAAACGCAACTTAGCATTAATCGAAGCCGCCCTATACGTTGCAGGCCGCCCCCTGGACCTAAATGAGCTCTGCCAAGCCGTAAACAGCCGCTCAAAAAAGAAGGTCAAAAAATACACAGAAATGGTCATGAAAGAGTACACTGCAAGAAACTCACCCATGGAAATCTTGGCACTAAAAGATGAACGGTACGTTTTGCAGGTTAAAGCCGAATTCACCCCACTAATCAAAAAACTGGTTAACCGCCCACTGCTCTCCTCTGGACCACTTAAAACGCTTTCCTACATTGCGTTTAGGCAACCCATTACCCAGAAACGAGTTGTTGAAACTCGCGGTCAACACGCTTACGGTCACGTAAAACTGCTCAAAGACATGGGCTTAATCGGCTCAGAACGCGTAGGACGCAGCATGGCACTCAAAACCACCGATTACTTCGCAGACTACTTCGGCTTAACACAAGACACCGCATCAATGAAACGAGAACTAAGACGCATCTTCGGCGACGCACTAAAAGACGACGGACAACCATAAACTGCCCTGCCTCGCCAATACCCTCATCCGCCTCATGTGCTCCATAAGTAAGAACCACTTCAAGCTAAAACCGCTCACAAAGGGGCACAAAACGCAGTCTTTTTTGAAAAAGGGTTGCATAATTGCTTCGCTTCTGACAAAATCTAAATACGAAAAGAAAGCACTTGCTAAAGCATGAGTGCCTCAATAGTAGAACAGAAAACTAACGCTCCTACAATCATGCTTATAGTTACAATTCTAATCTCAGCTATTCAATTGGCGCTATCTATTGGTACAATATTGAATCTCTCAAACAGTTGGATTTATGATGATCACCAGATATATGTTGCACCCCTCTTGTTTCCTTTGCAAGCGTTGTTAAGTCCACTATTCTTCATTTGTCCTTTGGGTATCTCGATAGGCATTTTTGGTTTATTTAGAAAACGATTGGCGTGGGCTCCTTTTTTTTCAAGTATTATTACTGCAAGTATTGTGTCCATTGTATTTTTCGCACGAATAGTTATTTTATCTACCGCCGATATTTCCTATGCACCAATTATTTTTATAATAATAACGTCTGCTTTTATAGTTGGTATTTCAGGACTTGTGTCAACCTTAGCGTTTAGATGGCTAATTCCTTTGGAATTGGAAAATGAAAAAATTAATAAAATTTCTTATTCAGTTGATAAACCTTATGCAGAAATTAAAGACATAGTTAAGGATGGCTTTCTTGAGCTCATCGATTTTAAAAAAGTAATCCAGAAAAATGATATGCTGATTTATCACCTAAAAAAAACTTTGCTTGGTTTTGGCATAACTTTAGTTGTTGCGCCTAATCCTTTGGATGAAAAAAAGACAATAGTTGCAACAGTTGCTTTTCGAGAAACAATGAATAGCATTACATCTTCAAAATACGCTGAAAATGGGCGTGAATCAATAATCAATGATTTGGAAAAACGGGTTGGTTTACCCTTTTCAACAATCCCTACCACCGATACCATATCTCAAAAAGCTTATAATTATGCTATTGCTCCCGCAAAACCAAAATTAGGCTGGTTTATAAATTTAGGTATCCCTCGCTTTTTCTATTGGTTAATGGCCGTAACCATTATCGCTATGCTGTTAGTTAACGGTATGTATTTATCTGGTGCATTTCCAAGTTTTGATTTCAATACCAATCTAAGTTTAACGGTAGGATTGTTTATTGCAATTATTGTAGAAATAGGGATTCCCCTCTATGATAGAATCAGACCAAGACTTACCTAATTACATAGCGTGGGTCGGGTGTTGTTTGTTGGGTCATTCTTTTTCTAAATACGAACTCAACATCATTTGGTTGATTACGCCGTTTTTGCCTGTTACCCATACTTCATCGGTGAATTGTGTTCCTTTTTCAGCTTGTTTTTCGAGGGTTTCGGGGAAAACTGCGATGAGGTAGGTGTGGGGTGGCAAGCAGTTTTGCAACACTTCTAGCCTTTCTTGCAACCATTTCAGCCTAAAGGTTGATGCGCATTCGACCCCAACCACGGTGTCGTCTGCATGTTTTGCCAGAACCTTGACAAAAACCGTTTTACCGCCGTAAGCTATGGGTGCTTCGAATTGTATGTTTCGGTAGCTGCGGTCATTCCAAAGCTTCAAAGCCGCCGCAACCTTCAATGCTTCAATTGTTGGCGAACTCTTGCGGTTTGCCTTATAGTTTGTTTTGAGTTCTTCAGGCAACTTTTCGGTTAAATTAAAGTTTGTTTGTTCTTTTTTCAAACGAGACCTCTCCGAGATTTACGCATAATATGCGTTTTTTTATATTAAACCAAATCCAAATTACCACTTATTAGCTTATAGGTTTTACGCATATTATGCACTACACCATAGAACTTCATAAATCATCTCGAAACAGATAAAATACAACCACTAAACCCTTTGACCCAAAATGTCAACCAAAAAAACACCAAAAACAGCGTTAGACCGTTTTGACAAATTAACATCTTCAATCAGGGTCACACTTTACATTTACAGAAACCCCAAATCAGGAATCACTGCAATAATCAAGGGCACAGGGTTAGACCAGAAAGCAGTTTATCACGTAACAGAGTTTCTTGAAGAAAACAAGATGCTATCTTTTAACAAAAAGGAAAAACCGCCATATTCACCCGTTTTATCTCTTAACGAAAAGGGAAAAAAGCTGGCAGAATATTTGACTGGAATAGAAAAAGTCCTCGAATAACAAGGTTTTTACAAATTAGTTCGTTTTGATGGTCTTTTAAGCCGCAAAATTGTTTATTTGGGTTGTTTTGGTTGTGGCTTGTTTGGGCGGGATGCTCCAGAATGGGCCATGCTAGTTGCCCGACTTGCATTGCGCTGTTCAAATGTCGTCGCTGCTTTCACTGCTTTACTTTTCATATCAGCCTATTTGGATGCTATTAGAAACTCATTGCAGTTACCTATAGAGGGTCTACCTTTCAAAGTAGGGGTAGGCTCATCCTGTGCCTTTCCATTACTGAACTGAAAATCACTAAGGGGGGTAGGTGCTATTGGCTCAAAATTACGCCAAAAACATGCTGAAAAAAGGCGCAGTGTCTGTAGTTTAGTAAGCTATAGCTGTTGGGTGGTAGATTTATCAAGTTTAAGAAGCGGCAGTTGGCTATAATTTGTTGAGTGTCATGTTGTTGGTACTGTAAAATTAATTAAGTGTCTTGAATTTAGTAATGGCAGGTAATGATTACAATGAATGATGCACGACCTATCATCCTCAAACTCGGTGGTTCAGCCATCACCGACAAGACTGCGGAGGCAAGTCCAAACACTCAAATTATCAACCGCTTAGCTGAAGAAATCAAACGTGCGGACCTAGACAACCTGATTGTTGTCCACGGAGGCGGTAGTTTTGGTCACCCAACCGCTGCTAAATATGGCATTAAAGACGGCTACAAAGAAGATCCAACACAAAAGTTTGGTTTCGCTGAAACTCATCACATGATGACTGTTCTTAACGGGTTAGTTATGGACGCGTTGATTTGGCATGAAATCCCTGCTATCAGCGTTGCACCATCATGCTGTATAGTAACAGAAAACGGAAAAGTCAAAACTTTTGATGAAACCGCCCTTAAAGCTATGAGCAAACTAGTCTTTACACCAGTAATGTACGGCGACGCCGTAATGGATGAAAAACTAGGCTTTACCATTCTTAGCGGTGACCAACTTGTCACTTATTTGGCACTCAAATACAATGCCGAAAAAATCGTCATCGGCGTTGACACTGACGGAATCTTTGAAGCAGACCCTAAAACCAATCCAGACGCCAAACCAATTAAACACTTAAACCTTGCAGAACTCAAAACACTGCAGCCTAAACTTGGAAAAGCACAAGGCACAGACGTCACAGGCGGAATGGCAGGAAAAATCGCTGAACTCATCCCAGCCGTGGAAGCAGGCATACCCGTCACAGTTACTGGAGCCACAAAAGGCTTATCTATTTACAGAGCCTTAACAGACCAAAGTGTGTTAGGCACTGTAATAGAGAAGACATAAAATGGCTGCCAAGAAAACCGAAAAAAGAAAAGCAGAACATATCCGAATCTGCCTTGAAGAAAAAGCACAAGCTAAAAACGTGACAGCAGGGTTTGAGGACATAAAATTTGTTCACCGCGCCCTGCCCGAAGTAGATAGAAAGGACATCAACCTTTCAACTTCTTTTTTAAACAAAACTTTTTCAGCCCCCCTAATTGTAGGCGCCATGACCGGCGGCACAGAAGAGGCGATTGAAATTAACCAAAACATCGCCAGTGCAGTAGAAAAATTGGGGTTGGGCATGGGTTTAGGAAGCCAAAGAGCAGCTGTAGAAAACATTAAACTTGAAAAAACTTATGCTGTCGCACGTAAAGCGGCGCCAAACGCGTTTTTAATCGCAAACATCGGCGGCGTCCAACTTGTTCACGGCTACGGTATAAAAGAAGTCCGAAAAGTCGTAGAAATGATAGATGCAGACGCAGTTGCAATCCACCTAAACGCCTTGCAGGAAGCTGTTCAACCAGAAGGACAAACCAACTTCAAAGGCGTCCTAACAAAAATTGCGGCGGTCGCTGGCGAACTTGACAAGCCAGTAATCGTTAAAGAAACTGGAGCAGGCATCTGTGCCGAAGATGCGAAAGCACTTAAAACTGCAGGTGTTAAAGCCATTGATGTCGGCGGCTTGGGCGGTACAAGTTTTGCAGCGGTAGAGTATTATCGGGGAGAAAAAGCGTTGGGTGAAGCGTTTTGGGATTGGGGCATTCCAACTGCAGTAAGCATTGCTGAAGTTTATCAGGCAACAAAACTATCTATAATCGCGTCTGGCGGTGTGCGTTCAGGCATAGACATTGCAAAAGCTTTAGCTCTTGACGCAGGTTTAGCAGGAATTTCCCAGCCAGTGCTAGAAGCAGCTGTTACAAGCAGCAGTGAAGTTGAACGGGTTTTGTCAGAGTACATTAATGAATTAAGAAATGTTATGTTTCTTGTTGGCGCAGAAAATGTTGCGGGTTTAGCTAAGGTTCCCTTGGTTATCTGCGGTAAAACTGCGGAGTGGTTAAAAACAAGAGGCTTTAACATAGAAGGGTACGCACTTAGAGGAGCCTGTTAGCTTGGATATCGAAAAATTCCTTGAAGAAAAAGCGCCATTAATTGACAAAGCTATAGAAAAGTACATTCCACGCAAATTCACTAAGGACTCAATCCTTTTCCAAGTTACCCCTCCAGCTTACAGTTACAACCTGGAAACTATTAACAAAGGAATAGCTGACCCAATTTGGGATATACTTGACAGGGGAGGAAAACGTTGGCGGCCAGCCCTTTTCTTGCTCATCTGCGAAGCCTTAGGCAAAAAACAAGACTACTGCACAGACTTTGCAATTATCCCAGAAGTAATCCACAACGGCACATTAGTAATTGACGATATTGAAGACAGCTCTGAGTTGCGACGCGGAAAACCCTGCACCTACAAACTGTACGGAATAGACATTTCCGTTAACGTGGGCAACGCCATGTACTATTTGCCCTTGTTAGCTTTAATGACTAAAGAAGCTAATTTACCTGCACAGATGCTTCATGGCGTTTACGAGGTTTACGTACAGGAAATGATTAACCTAAGCATGGGTCAAGCCATGGACATCACTTGGCATCGTGGTTTAGCAAACGCAGACAACATCGGCGAAGATGACTACCTGCAAATGTGCGCTTACAAAACAGGCACTCTGGCACGAATGGCTGCAAAAATGGCGGCTGTTCTCGCAGGCGCAGACAAGCAACTTGTAGAAAAACTTGGCAGGTTCGCTGAAAGCATTGGCGTCGCGTTCCAGATGCAAGATGACATTTTAGATTTAACTGGTCAAGAGTTTGCTAAAAAGAAAGGCGGCGTCGGTCAAGACATTACAGAAGGTAAACGCACTTTAATGGTTATTTGCACACTTGAAAACGCCAATGAAGCTGACAAGAAGCGGCTTATTGAAATTTTGAATATGCATACCAGTGACCAGAGCCTGCGTGATGAAGCAATCGCGTTAATGCAGAAGTACCACGCTATCGAGCATACTAAGCAGACTGCTGAAAAAATTGTTGTTGACAGTTGGAATGAGGTTGACCGCCTGTTGCCTACGCCGGAAGCCAAGGAAAAATTAAAAGCGTTCGCCGAATTCTTGATTAAAAGAAACATGTAACAATACTGCGAGCGTAAAAACTTTGGCACTTGAACAAGATAATGCTTTAAGAGAGTTGATTAAGAAAGCTGCGTTGCTTAACGCGGTCTCTCATGATGGTAAAGCGCAGGCGGGCGCAATGGTTGGAAAGGTTCTTGGGGAAAGACAAGACTTGCGGTCATGCGTTAAGGAGCTTTCCGTTGTAATTAACAGTGTTGTTAATGAAATTAACAGTTTATCGTTGGCTGAGCAGAAGGCTATTGTGGAGCAGAATTGGCCTGAAACTCAAAAGAAAGAAAAACCCGAAGAAAAAAAGCTGCCTGCTCTGCCCAACGCAAACAAGTACAAACAAATCGTTACAAGGTTCTCACCTAACCCTGACTGCGTACTACACCTTGGTAGCGCCCGAGCAATCGTGCTAAGCCACGAATACGCCCGCAATTACAATGGCAAATTCATTCTACGATTTGAAGACACAGACCCAAAAATCAAAAAACCCGCCTTAGAGTTTTACGAAAGCATCAAAAAAGACCTACAATGGCTCGGCGTTAAAGTTGACGAAGAATACATCCAAAGCGACAGGCTCCCAATCTACTACGATTATGTGGAAAAACTGGTTGGTTTAGGCGTAGCCTACGTATGTGAATGCAAACAAGAAGTTTTCCATAAAACAGCCCTTTCCAGACAAGCTTGCCCCTGCCGCGACTTGCCTGTTGATGAGCAGCTTGAACGGTGGCACAAAATGCTTAAAGGAGAATACAAAGAGGGACAAGCAGTTGTGCGAGTTAAAACAGAGCTTGACCATCCTAACCCTGCAGTCCGTGATTGGCCAGCCCTACGCATCATCGACACTAAAAAGTATCCACATCCCCGCACCGGAAGCAAGTATGTTCTTTGGCCGCTTTACAATTTGGCGGCAGGCATAGATGACCACTTAATGGGCATGACCCACGTAATCCGCGGTAAAGAACACTACACCAACATGATACGCCAAAAATACATGTACAACGCACTCGGCTGGGAATACCCCGAAGCCATCCATTACGGCAGACTCAAAATTACAGGTGCATTCTTAAGTAAATCCAAAATCATCGCTGGAGTAAAAGATGGCACCTACCACGGTTTTGATGACCCACGCCTTGGCACCTTTGCAGCCTTGCGTAAACGCGGAATCACTCCTGACGCCATTAAAAAGATGATTGTTGATGTTGGCATAAAAGCTAATGATGTTACCCTAAGCTGGGAGAACCTGTACTCGTACAACCGCAAAATCCTAGATGCGTCAAGCAACAGGTACTTCTTTGTGTCAGAACCCATAGAACTCAAAGTCACAGGGTTACCCAAAGCGTTCACTTCAAAGCTGCCTTTGCATCCTGAAAAACCCGAAAGAGGCTTCCGAGAATACACAATCACACCAAGCACAGACGAGGCTTCAGCAAGCTTTTGGATTTCTAAAAAAGACGCAATGAACATGGAGCAAGGCAAAATTATCAGGCTCATGGAACTCTTCAACATAGAAATAGCCAAAGTCGACATGCAAGCCACGATTGACGCTGTTGAACCCAAACTGATGGGTGTTGAAGCTAAATTTTCCAGCGAATCCTACGAAGATGTACGGAAAATCAAGGCGCAACTAATCCAATGGATTCCAAAAGGAACAGAGGTTCCATGCGAAATAGTTCTGCAAGACGCACAGAGAATGGATGGGTTTGCTGAAAGTGAATGCAAAAAATTAAAGCCAGACATGATTATACAGTTTGAACGGTTCGGGTTTACCCGCGTGGACGTTGTTGACCCGAAAATGGTAGCTTACTACGCACACAAATAGGAGAAATGTAAAATGCGAAAATCTGATAACGCGATAATTTGGCCTGTCTACTTTGACCAAGCTAAAAGCAAAAGTGAAGGCAGACGGGTGCCCAAAAATTTGGCTGTTATGAGCCCTAAAATTTTGGAAATCAAAGAAGCCGCTGACAAGCTTGGACTGCAAAATGACATTAATGCAACCGCAGGCTACCCTAAAACGCCTTGGGCAAAAATTGGCATGCTCAGTGTCGAAAAGAATGAGCCTAAAGAGAAAATTATTCTAAAGATTGCAGCGCAACTGGCAAAAATCAAGGCTCAACAGCAAGCAGAGCAACAAAAACAGCAACAACACGGATATAAAAAATAAATAAAAATTAAAAAAATAATTTTTTTGTTTATTGTTTTTCTTTTCCAGCAATAAGTACAGCGTTAATAATTCCGTCTGTGCCTGGTCTGCTGGTTACTTTTGCGTGGCCAAGAGTTGTTTCAATTTCTGCGCCCTTGGTGATGACGCCTCTTCGGTTGTAATCAACGTTTGCACCGTTTTTAACAACACGTGTAATTTGTACTTTCTGAGTTTGACCTGTTTTTTGGTCTGTTACTGAGGCGAATTTTTCTGTTAAAGCTTTAACTTTACTGTTGCCGCCTAAGCCTCTTGTGCTTTTGCGTTTTGGTTCACCGAGAACTGTTTCAGCTGGATAACCTGCTGCTTCATACTTCTTTTTTGTACGGTAAACTCTTTTTTTGCCGCCTGTAAGTTTTCTTTTGCGTAAACTGCTATGAGTAGACATATTCTACATTCCTTTAAGATTCGCGTACCAGTAAAACTGTTAATTTCCATATAAACGTATCCGTTAAAAGACTACTGTTTTGTGTCAGGGATTGATTTTTGTTAAAAAATGTTAACAGAAAATACGGTAAACCTCTTTCTGTAAGGCTAAAAGTACTGAATTTCAACGTACTAATGGACTGTTTTTCCGCCAATAGCACCTACCCCTCTTAGTGATTTGCAGTTCAGTAATGGAAAGGCACAGGATGAGCCTACCCCTCCTCTGAAAGGTAGACCCTCTATAGGTAACTGCAATGAGTTTCTAATAGCATCCAAATAGGTTTTGGGTTCCTATTGGACATCAATGTCATGTATTTTCTTAAGCAACGTTTTGCACTCTTCTAGACCTTTATCAGTTATTTCAACTACTTGGTGAATGCCACCCCAAGACCTAACAAAACGTACATTCACAAACTCGGACGATTTCAACTTTGACAAGTGATTCTCCAAACTGCCCTTTCCCAAACCCACAAAAGAACGCAAATCTGACGCACTCAACTTCTTATTCATAGCAAGCAATATCAAAATAAGTATTCGAGTTGACGATTTGAAGCTGGGATCGCTTAGCTACTTATTTAACGATTTTATTGCTTCAGCATTGGCGGTCTTCTCAATGTCGGTTACCACTAAGCATGGTCCTCCGGTGAGTTAGGCGGTTTCTGCTTGTAAGCGTACAATGAAGCGGAAAGAAAAACGGCTGCTAATGTTGACAAAAAAATCAGATAAAGCACGTTTTGAGCATGTAGTAGAAAAAGGATTAGGATGCTGAATGTGCTGAACGCATATGTTACCAGTACAGCTATGCCTTCTCGTGGTATCTGTTCGGGGAACGAAACCTTAAGGGCAAAAAGAAACGGCGCTGTCGATGTAGCTAAAACACCATAGAGAACTGCCCCCGCAAGTGGGCGTAGAAAAACAATCGCCAAAATAATTGGCACATAATACACTAACCAACCAGCGGCTACCCCTGATGGCCTAAGCATTTTTGTCCATATCGAATCAACGATTTCTCTACGCACAAGCATGACGTTATACGCTTTTTTAAGAATCCACGTTGTAATGGCAATTCCAATTATGCTAATTGTAGTGTTAACTAAGATTCGAGCCTCAAGACCATAGAAGGCTGAGAATCCCGCGCTTTCTAAAAGTAATGGCAGAAAAGTGATGAGCGCAATTTGGACGGCGACTATGCCGAAGCAGTATCCCCATGCTCTTCGCAGTATGTACTGTTCTATAGTGAAGGCTCTTTCAGCAATTTGCCTAACCTGATTTGGAGAAACCGATTCTTCAGCCAATAATTTATACTCCTAAACTCTCTTCTTATGATTGCGGCTCTTTTGACTTTTATTATAGCTGTACAAAAATTGTACCTGTAAAACATTATTTATTAAACGTTGAATTATACTAGCGAAAATACGGAATATTTTTAGTAAGGTAATCGCATGATAGACACAGATGGGTTAACCAAAAAATTCGGTGACCTCACAGCAGTAGACAACCTCACCCTACATGTTGACGACGGTGAAGTTTTCGGTTTCTTGGGTCCAAATGGTGCAGGAAAAACTACGACTGTTAGGATGCTTTGCTGCTTAATATCGAAGACCAGCGGAAGCGGCAAAATTGGCAATTATGAAATAGGTAACAAAGAAGACTCGCTAAAAATCCGCAAAATCATCGGGTTTGTCTCTGATAACGTTGGATTATCTGAAAATCTGACAGCCTACGACAACCTAGACTTTTTTGCAAAGATGTATGATTGCCCGGAACCCCAAAGAAAAGAGAACATCCAACGTTTTCTTGAGATGTTGGGGCTTTGGGAGAAGAGAAATGTTTTGGCAGGAACTTTTTCAAAGGGCATGAAACAAAAACTTGCCATAGCCCGAGCCCTAATTCATGAACCACAAGTCATTTTTATGGATGAACCTACTGCGAATCTTGATCCTGAGGCTTCTAAAACAGTACGCGAGTTCATTCTTCAGTTGAAAAAAGAGAAGAAGACAATCTTTCTAAACACTCACAACCTCGATGAGGCGCAGAGGATCTGCGACAAGGTAGCAATAATGAATACGAGTCTTAGGGCAATTGGTACTCCGCAGGAACTTGAAAGGTCCGTTAGCGGCAGGAAGACAGTTATCGGATTGGAACAGCAAGCGAACGATGTAGTTTTGAGAGCATTAATAAAACTGCCGCTTAAGAACTTGTCCAGCGAAGGCAACACGGTAACATTCAGTGTAGAAGACCCAGACAGAGAGAATTCGCCTGTTGTAGAGGCTATAGTGCAGGCGGGTGGTCATGTCAAATCAATCAATGTGGTGGGCTCAACTTTGGAAGATACCTATCTAAAACTTGTGGGGAAATAAACATGCGACTCTCAAAGGCTTGGATTATAGCAGCTAGGGACTTTAAGATATTTAGGCGAGTTAAAAACGTCTGGACTTCAATAATCATCTTCCCAGTTGTTATCTCGGTCCTGTTTCCAGTGATACTGGAGTATTTAACAATAAGAGGTAACCCTGGACTCTCAGCGCCAAGTGTGCTCCCAAATTTGCTTACCTCTTTTTCCTTCTTTTTAGTTATAGGCGCAGCGTACGTTCCCTTAGGGATTGCATCCTACAGTATAGTTGGGGAGAAAGTGGAGAAAAGTCTGGAACCGCTTTTAGCTACGCCCCTTACTGATGGAGAAATATTGCTTGGAAAAGCCATTTCCGCAATTATTCCAACATTAATAGCAATGTATGCCGCTGCAGCAGTCTTCATGATAGGTATTGATGAAGTTACTTTTGGTACGCTTGGCTATTATTATTTTCCAAACTGGAACATCGCCACTTTGCTCTTGGTTCTGATGCCAGTCGCCATTGTTATGAGTGTTCTGTTTAGCGTCATTGTTTCATCCAGAGTTAACGATGTGCGCAGCGCTAACAGTTTTGGAGTTTTTATTCTCTTCCCACTCCTTGGCTTATACCTTCTCAGTGAGACAAGCATAATAACTCTTGATGTAAACACCCTGCTCATAATCTCAGGGGTTCTCTTAGCGGTTGATGTGATACTGTTCTTTGTTAGCACAGCGACTTTTCGTAGGGAGGAAATACTAACAAAATGGAAGTAGCAGAGTTGAAAGGTAAGCAGGCGGAGGTGGAAAAATGGTGGACATGAAAGATTATTATCAAACAAACAAAGGGCGACTCCTTGGAATTGGGGGAATATTAATTCTTGTGGGCCTAGTTCTCTATTTTGCTAGAGGTCAAGAAGCAGTGCTCGTATTACCCGTCATTGGAGCTGTTTTGTTCATTGCCGGCATCATTTACAAGCCTAAAAAGAAAACGCAAATGACCGATAGCCAATAAGCTACTTTTTTACTTAATCTTTTTTGGCACTTTTCTGCCTAAAGTTCAAGTAAGCAAAACCTTAAAGCATAAACCAACTTTTAGTTTAAGTGGCTCTTTTTTGCAGGTTCTTTTGGAAGGTGGTTTTTGTGGCTGAAATGAAAATTGTTTTGTTTACAGGTATTTTGTGTATTATTGTAGGCTTAGGCATAATCATCGGCGGAGGCATCGCTATTCCGTACGTCAATTCATCCATTAACGGGCTCCAGTCGACTGCATCAGATTATTTGTCTCAAGCACAAGAATCAATATCTAACGCAATTGACGCCATAAACAACACGCGGGTTACACTTGTCTATTTTACTTCCGCAACCAACGTCAGCTTGCCCCAACTGAACAGCAGCAGCCAATTAACAAATAACATCGCAAACAACCTAACCAGCATAGCCTCAACAGTAACAACGGTTGGACAAACCTTAGCCAACATTTCCATAGGCAACTCAAACCCCTTCGCTTCGGTAGGCGGCGCCATTTCTTCTCTTGGTGACCCAATACAGACTGCGGCAGACACGCTTGCAAACGTTTCCGACAGCATAAGCGAAATCGGGCAGCAAACAACAGATTTACCCAACAGACTAGAAACATTAAACATCCAACTTGACAACGTAAAGGCGTCCCTAACAAACCTGCGCAGCAGCGTTACACAACTTCAAGATTCCCTAAACGGCTACTTTGACCAAATAAGACTCATCGCGTTCCTGGCAATAGCCGGCGTAATGGGGTTAGGCGCAATTTTCCTGCTAATTGGCATATCACTGCTTTCATTACGGCACAGAGCAATCGCGCATGAAAGTGCCCTTTACCGAATGTTCGCCAAAGACCCATCACTAAACACTTAAAAATAAAAAATGTTAGAGAATATTTACTGTATCATTCTCGATTGCGACTTTGTTGCCGTTCTTGATTTTTGATACGTCTATTTTGTCTATGAATGGGATTTCGCTGATGATTGCGCCGACTGCGACGATTGTTTCGGTTTCTTTGTTTATCATGCCTATGGGTGCTGTGCCGTTTTTTTTCATGCGGTACAATGTGTAGCTGCCAACAGTGCTGCCTTTACCCTGTGGAAACACGAGGATTTTGCCTTTGATGCTTATGCCTTCTAGTTCGTGGCCTTTTTCAAGTATGACGCCTGTGCTGGGCTCAACGCCGCCATAGAAACTTATCGGCATGCTGGTGACGAGTGCTTCGCCTTCGGCTTTTCCTTTATAAATTATTCTACCTTTTAATTGTTCCATTTTCCACTCACCGCTGCTTCGACGCATTCTTTCATGCTGCCCATCTTTGTTTTCATAAGATTATGTCGACTGTAGAAGCAACCTTTTGCTGACGTGGTTGCTAAGGCTTTGAATCTGCCCTTCAACGGTGCAACTGCCATACAGGTGTCGCAGGCAAATTTGCCTCCAGCCGCCTCAATAACTTCCGTGTAACCCCGTTTATCAGAGAGCTGCTTAACTGTACGGGAGGTTGCAACCCACAACTCTGTGTCTTCTTTGACTTTTTTGCCTTTGAGCAAGTCGGAGATTTCTTGAATTTCTTTAATTGAACAGTGAGGACAACCAACACAGACAAAATCAATCTCTGAAACCTCGTCGTTAATGTTGTCATACGCGTTCTTGATGTCAGCCGCTTCGATTGTGACGGTTTCTTTAGGTTGGGTTTGCAGTTCTGCGCCGGGGGTTATGCCTTTTATGTAGAACAAGGGTTTGGTGCCGTATGTGACAGTTGAAGCGCAGAAGCTTTTAAGTTCATCAAGCGTGCCCGTTTTGATGCCTGTAATGTATGGGATTTTGTTTTCAGCTTTTTTGCCAATAGCGTAGCCAAGTGCGCCCCAGTCGGAAAGTTTAGTTAGCTCCGTGTTTACTTGGACGTGAACGTCTGGGGCACGGTTCTCGTCAAGGTGCAAGCCATAGTTGGGAGTTTTGCCGACAAACGCTGCTGCAAGCGCTGATGGTCCGCCTTCACGGTTAGTACGTGCTCCTAAAACCGAGTTGGCAAACGTCACTGCCGAACTTTCTGACCATGCAACGTGTTCACCATACAGCGGCAGGTTGCCAATAAGGTAAGGTGTGCAGGTACAGCTTACAAGGATGCCCATACGTTGGAATGCGTCGATTACAAGGTTTTGTTTTTCAGCAAATTCGGGGCTAATGCCAAGTTGTTGCCAGTTTTCAAGGTCCATGCCTGCCGGATTAAGCGTTGTTAAAACTTTGACTTTGCCATCCTTTGCTAAGGAATCTAAGAATTCAAGACCAGCGTCGCCAAGATTGTGGTAACTGACACCTGAAACTTGAACGCTGCCTACGTCGATTAGGCTTTTTGCACCGAAAATTTCGCCCAGAGCAACAAGGATTTCCATGCTTTTACGTACCGCATAGCCTTCTTTGCCGTCTAGCATTGCTTGTTCTTGCTTAGTTAACTCCATAACGGTCACGTCACATGTACTTGTTTAAGTCAACTTTTATGTAGTCCTCTTTTTTGAAGCCTTTGCCCGTTGTTGTGATTGGGGTTGTTGCGTCAACGCCTGCTTTGGCTGTTGTGGCTTTTTTGCCCTCTGAAAGGTCGCCGGAAGGGTCAAGGCTGGAGCCAGGCTGGTTTGATAAGATGATTAGGTTTTTGTCAGCTTGGAACCGTGTCGCGATTGCCCATTCAACATCATGGGGGTCATAAATGTTAATGTCCTCATCCACCACGATACAGTGCTTAAGGGATTTGTGGCCTTCAAAGGCGGCAAGGATTGCTTTTCTGCCGTCGTTTGGGTCTGTTTTGTGGATTTGCACTACAGCATGAAGCCAACTGCATCCGCCTGGGGTAATGTAGACGTCTTTGCATTGGCAGACTTTGTTTACTTCGTTGTAGATGGTTGGTTCTTTAGGCATACCCATCAAGAATTTGTGCTCGTTTTTCCCTGCCAAGATGGTTTGGTAGATTGGGTTTTTGCGGTGCGTTACGCATTTGATTTCGATTACCGGTTGCTGGCGTACGCGGTCAACAACTCCTGTTAAGTCAAGAAACGGGCCTTCAGTAGCTTTTTCTTGTGTGATTTTGCCTTCGAAAACAAACTCTGTGTCCGCTGGAACTTCCAAATCAACGGTTTTGCATTTTACGATGTCAGTTTTCTCCAACGCGTTAGCCATACTCAACTCGTCAACACCGCTGGGTAGTGAGGTGGCTGCTGCAAGAAGCACAGCAGTTGAGTTACCAACGCAGATTGCTATTTCGAGTTCTCCACCGGCTTTTTTTAGGGCGCTGTCGGTTCCACGGTTTTCCACAATACGGGCAACAAGATGGTTCTTGTCTTTAAACATTAGGCGGTGAAAGCACATGTTCCGTGCGCCTGTTTGTGAGTCTTTGACGATTGAGACTGCTGAAGCAATGTATTTGCCGCCGTCCTTGCTGGTGTAATGCATAATGGGCAGTTTGGTTAAGTCCACGTCTGTTTCTACGATTTCTTGGCAAGCCGCATCCTGCATCATCGTTGGAGCCACTGGTTTTTCAATGGCTGAGGACAATTTTGGCAAAAGTTGTTCTTTAGTTATGCCAAGAGAGCGGCAAATCAAATCTTTAGAAGAAACCAAACCTGCAACCACTGGAACAGCGGATTCTTTCACGTTCTCAAACATGACTGGCTTTTCTCCTAAAGCGTTGATTACGCCTGCCAGTTCATATTCAGTGGAGACTGGCTTTGTAATTGTTGTTAATTCGCCACTTTGTTTTAGTGACTCAATGAAGTTTCTTAAACCCAAATTGTTTCGCCTTAAAATGGAAAATACTACAGTTAACGTTTATAGCTTTTGGAAACCCAAACACTTAAGCAACTGTTTTTGATTAAACTTATAAACAACTTTCTGTTCAACCCTTACCCTGGGGTTTAGCAATGCATAAAACTAAACTTGCAATCATTGCCTTATCAGCTATACTGGTGCTGTCAACATTAACTCTAGTGTTGATTCCAGCAATTTATCACCCTACATACATAATTAAAGCTGGAAAATTTTCTCAAACGCCTACTAGTTATGTTCAATTTGAAGACCCTGACAGTTACGTTTTAGAAGCAATATCAAACCCCGACGGTGCGGTCGTGCATTCATTAGACGTTACGATGATTGACGAATTGATTAGTCAGCAAGTACTGGAAAATAACACCCGCAACTTCCAAATTAACAACGACTACTACCAATTCATGATTGTTTGCGTAGATTCTTTTCCGCCACGCTACCTATCAATAATGCACTTGGCAAGCCAAATTATCCTGCCATTTTCAATAATTGCACTTATCACGATAACAATAATTGTCCTAATAAGAAACAAAAAGTAGGGCAAAAAAGCCCTTATTTAGTGGGTTACGACACCGATTTTTGTGGCTAAAACTTCAAAGCCTTCATTCTTAAAGGCGCTGGCAACTTTGCCCTGAAGTTCTTTGCCTGGAGTTAATGCAACCATGCAGCCTCCGCCTCCACCACCTGTAAGTTTAGCACCAAATGCGCCTAGTTTCCGCGCTACGTCGACAAGTTGGTCAAGTTCTTTGCTGGAGACGCCGATTTCTTGCAGAATCTTGTGGTTTTCGTTCATTAATTCGCCGACTTTTTTGAGGTCACCTGCTTCAAGGGCTTTGCGTCCCGCAACAGCAAGGTTTTCTGCCTGCTTAAACAAGGGGTCATATTTGGCTGGGTCTGCTTTTTTGCGTTCTGCAACGCCTTCAACCATGGCTTTGGTGTTTGCAACTTTGCCTGTGCTGCCAATCACAATTTCGATTGGCTTTTGGATTTTCAGGTGTTCAACAAGGTCTTGTCCGCCTGCAGGGTTTTTCTTAAACCACATCAAACCGCCATACGTTGCTGCGGTGTTATCTATGCCACTAGGGTTGCCTGCGTAGGCGATTTCTGCTTCATACGCGATTTGGTTAATTCTATCATCAGATATGTTGAGGTTTAGTTCTTCGCTAATGGCTCGTGCAATTGCGACGCTGCTTGCTGCTGACGCGCCTAAACCGCTGAATCCGGGCAGTGACCCGCCTATCCAGATGTCAAGGGGCGTTTTAGGGTCTAAATTCATGGCTTTTAGCATGCGTTCGATTGATTCTATTTGCTGGAGCCGTTTTTCTTCACTGTAGCCTTTTGCGGTTTTACGTTCATCTTTAACGTTTAAGCCTGATTTGGCTTTTGTTACTGTGGCGTCTGTGGATGAGTCTATTGCTGAAACTATTCCAGGAACCCCGTGGACCACGAAGTGTTCGCCGAATAGGATTACTTTACCGTAACCTGAACCTTTACCCATTGATAATTTACTCCTTTAAAAGGAAGCTATTAGGCTGTTGAGATAAAAATGTTATTTTACGTTTCGCAGTTCAAAACAACTATTTAGCCATATTTAGCCAGAACTTTAATCCTATAGTCTATTAGCATAAAACTATTAAGTAGCTAAATGCTGAAAAGTGACAGGAATTAGATTCTAAATGGCAAAATATGCAAGAAAAACGTTATACATGTTTGCAGTTGCTTTAGTGATAATATCTGTCAGTGTAAGTGTGTTTGCTTACAATTATGTTTTAAACCTAAACCCTACTAAATCAAGTTTTACAGCAGAAGAATTACTGACTGCTCCCGAACAAATTGAAATAGACAACCGCAGTTACGTTATGGATACTTATTTATCGCGAGATTTCATGCCACGAATTGTGGATGACTTAAGCCAGCCAGTTCATAGCCCTATAATGGCTTCAATTACAATAAACTCTGCTGATAAACAGGATTTTCCTTCTTCAGTTAACACTAATAGGTTGTGGCTAATTAAAAATCAAACTGAAGTATGGGAAATACAAGGCGCAGGTGAAAAACAAGCGCCACTTATTGATAGCCAGTTGATAAAAGTGTACAGAAACGGGCCTGAATGGGGAACACCGGACTCTTTGCTTCAAGTTGATGTGGTTATTGAAATTATTCATGAAGGAAATGCGTATTGGCTGAAAGCTTCAAACCAAACAATTTGGTATTTAATGTAAACGAGCCAATTGCTAATGCTTGTTTAGTAAAGACTTCTTGACTGGCTTAAGTAAAGAAGTGTTTACGAGAACCCTTTAATCACAACGTTTACTCACAGTTTTGTTGGTGTAACTGGTGAGTAAACTGGGTAAACTTGTAACTTTACTGGTTATTTTGGCTTTAGTGGCTTCAAGTTTTACAATAGTTAACGCTATTCCTGAAGATGACATCTTTAAACCGTCGACTCCAGAATTTACAGTTAAAATCGTTGCTTACCCTTATGATGTACCGCCCGTGACTACCACCACAGTAGACCAATATACAGGAAAAGAAACAACAACCACTACACCCGGTTACCATGTAGAAAACAAATCAATAGAAATCACAATAAAAAACCCCCAATTCACACCATTTACTGTTACCGAATACACGCCTGTTATGCATTACTGGTATGAAGGTGAACCACGCACCAACGTTAAATGCAATTACACAGCAAAACTTTACTATGTTGTTCAAGTTAAAGGTCACTTTGGAAATGACTGGACCGCACCCCAAATGATTTATCCAATTCTTTATACTAGCGATATCCCAGCACAATTAAACTCTAAATATACGGTCATATCCTGTAAGGCTGATTATCCTGATGAGGCGCAAATAGATTTTCAAGTTAAAGCATTAACAGGATTTTACTTGCCATTTGGCCGAAATGTCCTGATATTTGGTTATGACTTTTATGGAAAAGAAAGCGACTGGAGCAACACGCAAGTCTTAACCATGGGCAAAATTGGAAGCACTGCAGTACCTATAGGTCAGCCAACATCAATACCAACTCAGCCTGCAACTTCTACCCCTACTGCAACATCCACCGAAACAATAACCCCAACGTCAACCCCTGAGTCCACGAATTATCATGTATTAACCCAGACGCCTACACAAATGATTGAACAGACAGGAGTGCTTTCAGGGCTCGGTTGGGAAACAACCATCGCCATAATGGGTACTATAATCGTTAGTTTAGTGGCTGCTTTGGTTCTATCGAAAAGAAATCATAAAACCCAAATTTCAACATACTAATGAACGGTTTTTCAGCCAATAGCACTTACCACCTTAGTGTTTCTGACAAACCTGCCTGTATTATCCGTTTGCATCTTAATCATACTGCAATTTCAAGCATAACCTCGTTTGTGGAATCAAAAAACTTAAACAATACCCTGCAGTCAATATCGGTGCTGGTGGCGGGGTATCCGAGCCAGGTCTAAATAGGTGGCCAGACACCGCAAGGTGCACCTAAGATATGGAGGAGGACTTAAGATCCTCTGGCGCAGGCCTTCGTGGGTTCAAGTCCCACCCCCGCCACCAATATGTTGAAATTATACGGGGGTTTGTCCGAATGGCGATAGCACCAAAAGTCAGCATTTTATTGTGTGTCCTCCGCAGATAATTTGAAAGCACCAATTCGCCCCAATAAATTAAGGGTTGATCTGACGTGTTTGTGTCCGAGCCGTTTCTGCAATAAAACTATGTTTTGCGTCTGCTTGAATTCCTGTAGAGCTTTTTCTTTTTCAGCCTTTGTTGTCATGGTTAAAACTTCCTCTTCCTGAACAGTTTATGCCCGTCGAAGTCACAGACGAAGTCAAAGCCAGCCTCTATTAGGACGCATGCTTCGGCTTCAGTCTTGGCAACTTTGGAGATGTAGTCGATTTCATCTTTGAATAGCGCCTCTTCCAGTTGGATGTAGATGAGCGTGTTTTTGATGTTCTTGTGGCCAAGCGATTTCATGACAAACAGAACGTCTTTGGTTTTGTGGTATAGCATTGTGCCGACGAAGGTGCGTATGGTTTTGAACATTATTCGGTTGAGCCGTGGGTTGTTTACTTTTGTTGCAATTCTTTTGCGTTGTTGGTCGTAGTTGTCTCTGAAGTTGTCGAGGTCCATTTCTGGCGGGGCAAAATAGTATTTGCCGTATGGTCGTTCTAAGCTTCGGAGCATGCCAACTAGTTTTTGGCTCATGTGAAAGATTCTTGGGTTGCTGTTTTTCTCAGGAGCGATGCTTACGGTATTGCTCTCGAAGTCGAAAGCATCGTCATCGATATTCCAGATTTCGCCAGGTCTTGCGCCAGTTTCTTTTAGCAGTTGCATGAATGTGCCCACTTTGAGGCTGCAGGCTGCTATTAGTTGGTCGATTTCTGTTTCTTTGGGGACGAAAGGTAGTTTTGGAATGCTCTTGTATTTCGGCGGATCCCATTTTCCCCCAACCATCACTAAGAAGCTGGAGTATGCATCGACAGCGTTGGCTTTTCTGCCTTCACACCATGGTTGTTTTGCTATAGCGTCTTTGACGGATTCAGGGTCATAGAGGTTTGCGCCGCGTTTGCAGAGAATTTTTAGTAATTTGCCGCGTCCTTTGATTGTTTTCTTGCGGTAGCCTTCTTTTTGTAGGTACCATGAGTAGTCAATGAGTTTACCGCTAAAGTCGATAGTAGTGGTTTCTTTTCGCAGAACTACAGTTTCCCGCTGTTCTGCAACCAAGTTTTTCGCTTCCTCTGCGCATATTTGGCGAGAACTAGATAAGCAAACGCCAGTTTTTAACGCATTCGATTCAAGAGAAAGGTCATCTTTCAACAATTTTTTTGCTGTTTCAACACCTGCTGGGTCACTAAAACGTAGTCCACATCGGCGGCAGAGATAACGCTGGATTGGTTCACCAAACATCGGCGTGTAAGTTCCATCACGCCAAACTACGGCGGTTTTAGGTCCACATTTAGGGCAGGTTGGGATTTGGGAGCTGGCGCCGGCAGAGCAAGCGGGACTCTCTGACTTACGATTTTTAGAACCGGCTTTTTGAGGGCCAAATATGGTTTCTGGAGCAGGGTTGTTTGATGTAAGCTCAGCCATTCCCTCCCACCTCCAAAACTTACTCTCTGCCTAGATTGCCTACGGGCATGTTTTCTTAGCTTTAAATTCGACAATATCCCAGGGAATACGTGAGATTAAGCCGCAGCCTCTATAGCGCAAGTAAAATTTTTCGTCAGGCACAGTTAAACCGCCAATATGCAGTATTCTTTGCTTGTGCATTTTGACATAGCATGCGCAGGTTTCTCCAAGGCAATCGCTGTTTTGTTGCGTTGGGTTGGCAGCGGCTAAGGGACAAACTTTCATTTTAAATCCCCTAAGCTACTTGAAAAAGTCCTCGTCTCGCATGTTTTCGCTGATTTGGATATAGCGGCGTTTTTTGCAGAAGTCCAAAATTTTAGTTAGCAACGGGTCATTGCCTGCTGTGAACTCTTTCTTGTAGCCGACTCTTCCTGTTTGTACCCTAATTTCTATGGTTCCATCGTTGCTAAGGAGCTGGTAGAAACCCAGTTTTTCTCCAGCGTACTCTTCAAGGACATCCCAGTCCTCAATAATATTTACCACTTTTATTTCACCTAAACCTATGTCGCGGCCGCAAAATAAAGGAATTCTGTGGCTCTCAAAGAACAGGGTTCTTTCAGGGGGGCTGTTAAAGAACAGGGTTCTTTGAGACCCCCCTTCAAAGAACAGGGTCTGAAAAATTAAAATTGTGATGTTTGCTTGGTGGCCGCCTTGTTAGTTTTTGCTAGTTTGGGTGCAAATTTGCTTAAATCGCATCCGAGCGTTGTAAACTCAGATTGGTGACTGGTTTGGTTAGGGAGAGGAAACGTGTTGAGGGAAAACTCAATCGTTTAATTGAAAGAAACGACCAGATTCTAACAGAAATAATGAAGTCAAAAACAACCAAACTCCAAAAAACAGATAACTATCAGTTATTTGTTAAATGCATCACCGAACTCTGCTGTCACCTAGAGGAAAAGTATCCCTACCTCAAAAGAGAAGTGACTCACAACAAGAAAGGCGAGCCACGCTGGACTAAACCTATTGAGCCACAAAAAGCTTGCTAAGATACTCTTTTTTTCTGTTTAGCTTTTTTGATGTCTGCTAAAATCTTCGCGGCGTCATCAGGGTTAATGCCTGTGAACAGTTCGTTGGCGGTATGAGTGTCTAGGTATTGGGAGAGGTCTGCGTTTGGGGTTAGCTGGTAGTAATTGGTGATGCCGCCGACTCTTTGGGTAACCTGCACTTTTGCAAGGTACCCGCCTGTTTCTAGGTCTCTTACCCGCTTGTTCACGGTTGATACGCTGGTGCCTTTGAATTCGGGGATGCAATTTACACTCTTGCTTATTCGCCGTGTCGTCTGCGGCTGCCTTAATCCCAAAACGTAGATTATGGCGCGGTTTAGAGGTGCCCCTCTGCCAATGAATGGGTCAACTACTATACCCTTGCTCTTGTCCCACGCCAAAGTCAATCGCTCTCCCTCTAACTTTGTAGGGAATAAACAAGGCGTCAAAACTTGCATATCACGTTAACCAATGTTTTTTCAGCGGTTTTGTCTGGGGCAAAATAGGTCTAGTCTAGAAATGCCCGAGGTAAAATTCAGAAAACCGCCTTTAAATAGCAACTTTGCTAGCTTCATGTAAAAAGTATCGAGTAATCGCATGGTTCAAAACGGATTTTGCCCGTGTTTTATCGAGGGGCAATTAGGCGTATTTCTAGACTAGAGATGTTTTAACGGGCACATTTCTAGACTAGCGGCAGTTGAAAGAAAAGGCAGCTGTAGATTGTGGCGGGCGCTGAAGGATTATGACTGTTGGTTGTCGATTAGCATAATGTGGGTTGTGTTGCCTTCTCTGGTTGCTTTAATTTCCAGTTGACGGCCACATAGGCATCGCAAAAACTCATGAAGCTCTCTGGGAAAACGCATACAAACCTCCTCATACTCATGAACACCCTTCTTTCCATGTTTCTTAACGATGTAGAAGCCAATCTTAACCACAAGCACTCACTTCCCCGTGGGTTGCAAAGAAACCAGCAACTCGACGATCTGAAGCTTACCCTTCTGTGTAATCTGCACCAGAGGCTCATCATCAACGGACGGATTGTAAACTATTTTGAGGAATCCAAGCTGCTGAAACCTGCCGAGAAGCGGCGCAACATCGATTGAGTCTTTGAGCTTGGCTGTTATACTTGACAGTTTAACTCCTCTGTTGCATGTTTCCGTGGCTGGTGCTTCTAAGTCATCGAGTCCATCGAGTATGTTGCCGTCCATAACCGCCAAATCTCCAAGGGCACACAGATTAACTGAAAGTGTATAAAAAGCCAAAGACGCAACAACTCTTCAGAACCCTAGAGAGTTGAGTAAAAGTGACCTGCCGCACATTTTATAACTTAAAGTGAACCAAAATATCCGCAGGTGCTGCTTTGAAGACTATACGGGTATCCGACGGCGTCCACCAAAAACTCACCCGCCTACTGGGAGAACGGATGGCTAAAACAGGAAAAGCTCAAACTTTTAACGATGTAATAGACGATTTAATAGAGAGGAGCCAAGAGAATGCAGCCCACTAAAAAGTACGAATGCACCGTATGCGGAAAAGAAATCTCCAAAGACGAATACGAAAACTATGAGGGCATGTGCTGGGAATGCTGGGACGACCGGTTAACTGAGGAATCCGACAGCATGTTTAACGAGTTGATGTAGCTACTTTGGGAAAAGTTATATGAAAATATATAGATGCTATCTTAACAAAATTTAAAAAGCGTTAGCCTAAACATATGAACCTTAAAACCAAGCGATAGGACCTGAGAATGAAGCGCCCATCTCTAGACAAACAGTTTTTAGAAAAGTGTTACACTTGCCCGTTTAGAATGATAGAAGCGGATGTTCGAACCGAGCCAAAAGTGTTTGTATTCACATGCGCTATAAAAAAGGAAAAAGAAACCGATTATCGCTGTTTTTATGGGATAGATACAAAACCTACTGGGGAAATCTATAGAATACCTATTGCGAAATGTCTTTTTATCCAAACCCTGATGGAAGCCTTTGAAAAACGAGAATACGACAAAATTCATGAATATTCTAAAAAGATGAGTAATCATCGAGAGTGGCAATCACTTGTTGTACAAACGACAGGTATTGATTGGAATCGCTGGAGTATGCATATCGGAACTTGGTTGATGCGAGAATGCCGAATTAATCCGACTGCTCCCTTCAAAGCGTTACTGCCTGAATCTGATACGAAAGAAAGTAAAGATTACTAATAGTGCATAAATTTATTTGTAATCTGGCCAATATTTTCTTATATAATTGAACATGTCTGCTCCGTCTATGTGTCTTTTACCGTTTCCATCCCGTATCCAGAACTCGTTTTTATCCCCGCCTTTCATGTTAAGGAACATAGGCTTTTCAGTTGATTTTTGAACTGTGACCACACACACCTCTTCGTCTCCAATTTTTTCAAACTCGATTTTTACTAGTTTAGGTATATAGGGTACAATGTTATCAATAATCAAATTTCTCAAATGATTCTCAAAACCATCTCTATCTCTTTTCCTTTCATCAGAAAAAGTTTTATAATCATTTTTTAGACCCAAAACATTTTTTGTTCTATCCTCAATCCCAATAACCAAAGTTCCGCCTTCTGAGTTTAGAAAAGCGCTTATTGTTGCCAGCGCTGTTTTTTCTAATTGTGGGTCGGCTGGTTCAACGCCATTCTTTGTGATAGCTTTATTGTTCTTATTATATCTAAGCGAAGCTTTGAATTCAAGAGTATCACTTTCATCCTTGACTAAAAGTTCGCTTAATTTTGAGATATTAGGTTTTGGTTGGTTGTCTAAGGTTGGTTTCACTACTTCATCAATAAAATCCCTTTGAGCATTTGCAAAATCGAGAGCAAGGTACTCTGGCGAGTAGTCTGTAAGTTCTAATTTTACGTTAGAACTACTTGTAAGTCTATGAAGAAAAGATGAAGTACCACCTTCTTCAATGCTAGCTTTACTGATGTAGAATGGAATTATTGTGTTTCTGTAATAATGTTCATCAAGCAGGTTTTCAATAAAATCATATAGATCTTTACGGTATTTAACTTGGTCTTTGCACGTGTCAGGATAGCCATTCTGTTTTACCCACAGGCAAAAAAGTAAATGACTGAGCAATTCTGCAGCTTCTGAGATATTGACATTAAAATCTCGCTTAGCCGTAAAATCGGTTGCATCAAATTTTGAAGGGAGCTCCCGTGATTTATATAGTCCATAAAAAGTGCACAATAATACAGGATCTATTTTGTTCTTGAATGAAGAGATATAGGGTAATTCAGGGGCGGTAGTATCGGTTAAAGGCGGTATTGAGGCTATCATCTCGTTTAGATTTTTTGGGAGCTGAATATTTCCATAAAGTTTGAGCTGCATTTAATTTTCACCCTCATCATTCACTATTTTGATTGTTTCTGAGGAAATGTATGGACCAAAATCGGCAATTTCAGTCGGTAAACATAGCAAGATTATCTGTTTATGGTTTGCAACAAGATGTTTTGCTAATTTTTCCCTATGTGTTCCAACGTTACCTGATGGTGTGTCAACAATTATTGGATCAATTAATGTCATAGCCTCAGCGAAACAATATGCAAGTATAAGACGGGCACTATAGCCGCCTCTTTCTCTTCCATAGAATCCTTCTTCACCAAGCATTAGTCCACTTTTAACCGAGAGTCTTGCGGAGTATTGAGGTCCAAGGATGTATGATACATTCTCGGAGATAACACTGCTGATGATGTCTATTGTTTTAGCTTTTATTGCCTCGCCTACTGCCTCAACTTTACTTATTGCCTCATCGATTTTATCGATTATTAATTTGTTGGCTGTTAATGATTTGTTTCTATTTTGCAGTTCGTCTACTTCTCGTTTGGTTTCAGTTATCCATGTGGTGTTTTCAGTAAGTTGGGCATGTAGATTGGCGTCTTTTGTATAAAGCTCTTTAAGTTGATTCTCTACAAGGTCTCTCTCTGCAAAAAGTCGGTTGTCTTCGTCAGATAACTTGACGTTCTTTATTTGGTTTTCAATGCGTTTACAATCATCAATTAAGGATTTTATTTCCCTGCGTTCTTTTTCGCTATCCAAAGTTGAGACATGTTCAGCTAAGCTTGAAGTTAGAAAGGTGTGAACATCACTTTGTGCAACCACCTCTTGAAGACCCAAAATGTGTTTTTTTGAAGCATCATCTAAAATTCGCCCGCAAATTTCACACCTATTTGCTTTAAGGCAACTTGATATCAAATTTTTTCTATATGGCTCGGGGAGATCACCTCGTTCTCGCACCTGAACTTTAAGCTCATTAATTAGCGAACTGTCACTATACAGCCATTGAGAAGCCACCAAGTAGATATTTGCCCTTTTACTGTCTATTTCTTTAGTTTTTGCTTTGAGGTTCATCTCGAACTGCAGTTTTTGTACAATTTCATCTGCTTTCGCTTGCGTGATTTTATTCTGTAACTCAATTGAACGGTCTTGGAGATTTTTTAGAGCCAATGAATTTCCAGCGATCTCTATCTTAATAGATTCTCTTCTTTTCTCAAGAGCCCTAAGGTCATCAAGTGTATTGCGCAATTTTCCCAGTAGTATTTCTTGAGCCTTATCAGAGACACTTGTTTTTGCCTCATCCAAAATCCTATTTTTAAGTCCATTTAACCGCTGTTTATATTCTTCAATTCTAGGATGAGTGGCTCGCTGATTTACAAAGGTAAGTAAGTTATCAATACTTTTTGGATTTGAAGCCAGCTGCATTATATTACGAGCCTTTTCACCGTCAAAGCAAAAAAACTCGACGCAATCATTGAAACGAAATTCTTGTTTTAAGAATTCGTTCACAGCATCCCCTGTTATTGGTCTATCTCCGTAATCAATTTCAAGAGAATCATGTATCTCTCTAATATTGTCGGAGGTAAGCCTATCAGGGCTTGAAGTGCTTTCGCGCTCTGATATACCATCAACTGATCGGGTAAAAGTAAAAACTCGTTCACGCCCATTTGTTTCAAAGGCCGAAAATTGGATAACTATTTCACAATGTTGCGGAGTTGTTTTTGATTCATCTAGAACATGTGCAGGATCAACCCACATATGGGTGAAGTGATTATTACATTGACTTTCTGGATACTTGAAACACCATCTGAGTAACTCTATAGTCGTTGTTTTGCCTATGCCCCCGTCCATGATAAAAACTGTATTTTGACCGCGGGGTTTCATTTTTAAAGAGAAATTACGTCCTCTAAATCCCGTAATTTTAATTAGGGAAAAATGGATGTCATTCATTGTCAGAGCCCTCCAATATCTTTTTTATCTCTTGGATCGACAATTTTTCTAGTTTATTTTGACTTACCAGTTTAAGCAGTGGGTCGTCACCTGTTTCGGCAAGTAGTCTTTCAAATTCTGCGTTCATTACTTCTTCAATTCTGCGTTGAATTGAAACTTGCTTTTTGTTGTTTTCTTTTTCCATTATTTCAACCATTCCGCATTTGGTTAATTGACAATAAAGTCTCATATCGCTCTCGTTCTAAGAGCAATGGAATACCGTTAGGTTCACAAAATACTATGTCGATAATCTCTGCTACTGATTCTTTATTCTTGGGGTCAAATCTCATTGCCCGTCCTATTTTTTGTATCCAGTCCCTCTCTGACTTGTCTGAACCATGAAGGATTATCCGGTCTACTTTGGGCAAGTCAAAACCCTCAGAGAGCATCTTTTCCGAGATTAGGCAGAAACCTACATTAGCTTTAAATTTTTCAAAAGAATAGTTAAGATGTTGCTCACTTTTAGATGAGTCGTAAACATAAGCAGAAGACTCATTGTTCCACCCAGAGCGAGATGTAACAAAGCCTCTTAACCGTTCAGCTATTTCGTGAGTTTGGACAAAAATAATCGTTGCCTTATCTACGAAATCATCGATATGAACGCTAATGTAATTTTGAAGAAGAAGTTCACCGCCGGGAAGGCTTCTTAGCCATCTTGCACGTTTAATAGCCGCAGTGGGTTCATTATTTCCGCCCACGCATACTTTTCCCATCTGAATGGCAACATTTTTACTGAGATTCTTAAATTCATCCATTTCTGCTGGCGTTAAACAATATTTTAGAGGAACGTACTTGATAGGTTTGAGCACTGGTGTTGAGTTTAACTTGTTCCAATATGAGTAGAAGCGCGGTAATGTAATTTCAAAGCGATTATCGCTCCCACCCATGAGGGTAACAAGATTCTTTACTTCATCAACTCGGAAGGAGTCAATTGTTGCAGAAAGTCCTATGCTGTGAATGGAAGCCCCAAAGGAGCGCAATAAATTTTGAAATTCCCTCAAATCATCGATATGACCATAAGAATTATGGCATTCGTCCAACACCAAAAGCAAGTTAGGCTTTAATATTTTTATTTTTTTGCAGTATTCTCGATATTGCTCAAAGAATCGGCTATACAGCGTTACAATGACTCTATGACATGGATCAGCGAAGTAGCAACCAAGATTATTGAGGTTTGTTCCCCATTCCATACTTGGGATTTCAGCTACCTCTAAGAGAGTTATCCATTGATTCAAGAGTGTTGTTGTTGGGACTAATATGACGGCTGTAATATCTGGGTCTTTTGAAAATATGTGCCTCAGGTAAGTAAATGCAATCTTTGTCTTTCCTGTACCTGGTGGTATGTTGACAATAGAACTTTGTTTGTTCTGTAACCAAGTGACTATTTCTATTTGATGCTTCCATAGATTCTTCAAAAGCGCCTGGTCTATTTGTAAGTCAACTTTTGGGCATTCAGGCGGTATCAGAGGAAATTCCTGTTTTGGAGTTAAATTAAGGTTCATATAAATTCGTGGGATGTCAATCCAAATCTCATTGCATTTATTTACATCAGTTAAATAGACAACGCACTCAAAGTTAAGGTTTGAATACTCAGTAAGGTTGGGTGAGCCTACCGCAAGAAACTGTACTTGACCCTCTTTTTTAAAAAGGTATAATTTTGCATGAACGTAAGCAACGTTCTCTGGGATGTTGAAGAACATTAACTTATTACTTTTTAGCAGACCATCAATTTTTCCATACTTATCTGGTGAATACATGATTTTTCCAGAGTTCGACCATATAGTAATCTTCTTAAGATTATCATTTTTTTCAAAAAGTCTTAGCACTAGATCTAAGCTTATATTAAAGGCCATACACTCGAGTTCATCGCATTTCAGTGTATCAAACCCTTTGGCTAACATTCGTTGAAGAACATTCAATCCCAATTCATGCTCAAATTCGATTCCCCAAAGCCCCCAAGTTGAAACTTCAATAGCTATATACCAACGCGTTGACTCCAATTTCAACTATTGATATACCGCTTACCTGATTGTACGCAGAATGGCTAAATTAATATTGCGTATTTATGATATGTCAGCTTTCAATTATTTAGAAAGAGTTCAGTTTCTTCAGTTTTTGAACACATTTGGCAATAAAATTGCTGGTAAATTCAATTTCATCTGTTGTATTAAATCGTCCAAGTCCTATTCGGATAGCGGTATGTGCTCTTTCTGCACCGAACCCTAATGCGAGGATAACATGTGAAGGTTCAACATTAAGAGTGGAACAGGCAGAGCCTGCAGATATAGCCAACTTGTCATTAACACATTGAATTAGCGCTTTGCTCTCAACTTTATTGAATGAAACATTGATATTATGACACAACCTTTGGTTTGGATGACCGTTAAGTTCCACTGGTCTGCACTCATCTTGAAACTTGTCTAATAAGAGCTTAGACAACGTATGATACCGCGCATTCTCTGAACTCATTAGTGCTATTGATAATTCAAGTGCTTTTGCAAGCCCTATTATTCCTGGGACGTTCAAAGTTCCTGAGCGAACGCCTCTTTCATGTCCCCCGCCAAAGAAAAGTGGCAATGGTTTTGCCGCAATATTATTACTTCTGAAATACAATGCCCCGACGCCTTTTGGACCATAGATTTTATGCCCCGAAAGCGAGGCGAAATCAATGTTGCAGTCTTCTACGTCAAACGGTATATGACCTACTGCTTGCGTTGCATCAGTGTGAAAAAGAACGCCATGTTTGTGGGCTATGGCACCTATCTCTTTTATTGGCGCTATTGTGCCAATCTCGTTATTTGCAGTCATCACAGTTATCAAAGCAGTTTTTTCAGAGATAGATTCTTCGAGTTTTTGTAGATTTATTATTCCTTGGCTGTCCACTGGGATATAGGTGATTTTCTTTCCGATGGCCTCTAGATGCTTACAGGTATCTATGATTGATTTATGTTCTGTTACACAAGTGATTATGTGATTTTTTGATGGAAAATTCTGAGCAATGCCTTGCAGAATGATATTATTTGATTCAGTGGCTCCACTAGTGAAGATTATGTCGTCGGGTGACGCGTTTATACAGCGTGCGACCTTTTGTCTTGCTTCACTGACTGCTGTAGCCGCATCAGCACCAAATGAGTGGTCAATACTGGCAGCGTTTCCAAAACGTTCTGAAAAATAGGGTAACATTTCACTAAGTACCCGTGGATCAACAGGTGTCGTAGCGTGCGAATCTAAGTAAATCGGGAATTTCAAGAATTAGAACCTCTGTTTGGTAGTAAATCCTTGAAATCTTCTAGGGTCTTAACTCGGTCGTATAGTGTAATTGCTCCTCGGTTCATATGAGCTCGTAGCTGGGGAAATAGGTCTTTGTTGATATCTAATCCGTCTTTAAGTAGGCGTTCTTTGAGTAATGCAATAAAGAACTTATCCCATTCACCCGTTAGCGTATAGCGATTTATTTCTAATCCTTCTTCATCATAATTGTTCGGTTTGGGTATAATGGGATCACGTAGTGAAAGGCAAAAACCGACTCTGCAAAGAATGTTAGGCGTCATACCAGTTTTACCTTTTAATAATTGCAAACGGTTAGTAGCATTTTTACTCAACCTAATTCTGTTAAAACTCATTAATCTGCACCCTCCATGTTTTTCCAGAAATAACCTTCCCTGACTACCGTTTCTCCCTTTGTTGAATCATATTCTAAATTGTACGATCTTGCGACATATGGCTGAATCTGATCGAAATAGTGTTCATCTATTTCGGTATTCGTCGAGAAAACGATTATTTGATGTGAAGCACTCGTGAAGAAATTTTCCATTAGATTATTTCTATGTTCGGTATCTAACCGACCTAATGGTGTATCTATTATGAAAGGCAATGGCCTACCTGAGGTTTTAGCGAGCGCCCAAATCATGGCCATTGCGTAAATTTGTCGTTCACCCGCTGATAGTTCAGCTTTGGAAATAGAATTGCCCTGAGCTCCAAGCAGTGTGATATTAAAATTGATTGAAGAAACCGATACATCGCTGACTAAATTTTCTTTCCCAAAAAGTAGAGTGAATGATTCAAGGAAGTTCTCTCGAAAGTCGTTTACTTTTTCGTTCCTTAATCGTTGTTGATATTCTTCTAATACATCTTGGGTTTTTTCTATAAGTTCAAGTTGCCTATTTGCTTTGTCAAAAGAGGATTTTTCATTTAGTAAAACACCCTTTTCTCGTTCAGCTACCGTAAGTTGAAATTTAATAGAGACACCTTCTTTCTCGATAGCGGACAGTTGCTGTTGACGCGTGCCTAACTCTTCATGCAATTGTCTTAGCTTAATGAATAAAGGTCTTAGCACATCATCTGGTGGTGCATTGTAAATATACCCCTTAATCTTTTCATATTCAACCTTCAATTCCGTTAATCTGCCTGAGAGTTTTTTTATCTCGATAGGAACTTGGTTCAAAACGACATCGATCCAACTAAGGAGTTCTTGGCGCTCAAGAGAAGAAACCTCATGGATACTCTTCTTGCCTGCTCCGTTCCGTTTTGCGATTTGATTTCTTAAAGCTTTAATGGCTTCATTGGCTACCAGTTGTTTCTCTTCTTTTGAAAGTTTAATGGAATTAAAAGATAGATTGTTGCCAATGTCTCTTGTTAAGTCATTCGCCGCTGAGGATAGGTAGTTTAAAGTCGCTTGTCGTTGCTGTTCTGTTTCTTCCTTTCTCAAACGGTTTTTTAGTGCTTGACAAAGCTCAGGAATGAATGCAAATGGTAGCAATCCTGTTGATAGTGAGCGTATTTTTTCTTTAGTGAGTTCAATTTCTTGCTCGAGTAGAGATGCTTTAAGCTTAAGTTGTTCTCTTTGTGAAGCGAAACCTCCGCCTTCATTTGAGATTCTTAGTTCTTGATTTTCTATCTCGGTTTTAACACGGTTAATTTTAGTTCGCGCGAAGGCTTCTTCCTGAAGTATTTTCTCTTGCCCATCCTTTAGTAAGCGTATCTTGTTCTCGCATTCTGCAAGCTTTTTCTCAAAAGCACTTTTTTCAGTTAGTGATTCTTTTGCGCTGTAAAGTATTATGTCAGTCTTTAAGCGTTCAATTAAATCAATACCTAACAAGGAATTCATGGATTCCATTATGTGTTGATTTTCTCCCTGACCACGGGCTAGGTTTTGGATCTTTTCTCCATCAAAAAAGAACAGTGATGAGAGACCAGGGGGAATTATCTCCATGAGAAAATCTTGCCATTGTTCCTTATTCACTTCTGTCAAGAGCCGATTATTCTTTTGAATAGCTAAACCTTCAGCTATATCTCCATCAGTGCTCGTCCATGAACGCTTTACTATATAACTATCCACAAATCCTGCTCTCGCATAATCAAACTCCATTGTTATTGACGCTGAAGCCGCTTTTGACCCATCTGAGGCTCTATGGAGGCGAGATCTTACATGTTTTAAATAATCAGCATTTGGGATTCTTCGTCCTCTAAAAGAATTGCCGAATAAACAGATTTTAAAAGCTTCAAGCAACGTCGTTTTTCCAGTTCCATTTTTTCCACCGAAAATGACGATTGGTTTTATTTGCTCACCAGTTTTCATGGGTGAAAGGTCGAATGATTGTACTCCTGAAAAGACACCGAAATTCTCTATTTCCAGTCGCTTGAATCTTATGAAAATGCCCCCGTTTTTTTGCTGTTAGCTGTAATTCCCTTGAGTAGCTCTTCCTCTGGTCGCCATTCTTCCGAGAAGACTTTATCAATCTTCTTATACACTGAAGCTCGTCGTGTCATGCCTTTTGATTGAAGTGCAGCATCAAGAAGCTTCATTGGAATTCCAACAGGCAGATTGTGTTTATCGCTTATTTCTTGTAGTAGCGCTTTTTCTTTGAATGAAAACGCAACATCATCCTGTAACCATTCAAGATCACTGCCGGTAGTTTCTCTGTAGATTTTGGGCAGTGAATCCTCCCAATCGCCCTCTTTAGTTCGCCAAATTCTCCTTATTTCATACAATTCTTCTGGAAGAATAAGCTGTAAGTTAGCTTTTGGATTGTCAAAATTAACTTTAATCTGCGCTTTCAATAACATACTTAAAATTTGTTTACGAATTTCTAACTTATACGGCCCTCTTGAGATAATTCCTGAGCCATCACTTTTGAGATAAACATTTCCGTCTTTACGCTTGTACTCTCTATACAAATACTTGTTTTCCGGATTCTGAGTTTTAACAAGGAAGTCATGAATTTCAAGAAGAGGCTGTAACCATGACTCTCCTGAATCAATTACTGCTTTCAGTGATTTGTCTTCGCTTACCAACGTGCAGACCCAGCAACCAAACCTGCTGTTCCCGCATGTTGGCGTAGTCTCGTCAACTACCAAAGGACATTCGCCTTGTGCTGATTTATACAGTGCAACTAAGTCGCGATTATCGTTGCCCCATGGTGAAGGTACCTGGAGTAAATAGGTCCAAACGTCATTTACGCTCCATTCTTTAATTGGGGTGTAAACATAGGCTCCTGAGAAAGTTGAATGTCTTGATAGTGCGGAGTTGGGTATTTCATAGAGACTAACAACTTGCGCTCTTGTTGCACTTTCTTGACGGCGTACACCTAGAACTAGGATTACTTCGCCATACTTTGAAATTTGTTCAGTGATGAATCTATTAGCGGGATGAATTTTTAGCCGTTCTGTGCACCATCGGAAACGTTGTGAGGGTGCTGGGTATCCTTTTCCGATTAGGTTAACCCAGAAGCTATCAGTGATTAGCGGCTTTAGCCGATGGGTTACAAATGGCAGATTGTATTCTGCTGCTTTGATGCTGATTCTTCTTAGGGTGGCATCAATGGTATCAACTATTACGGGGGTTTCAACTAGCGTGTCGGTCGAAATTATGTGAATGGGTTTGGTTCGTTTTTCTGGTGGCAACTTAGAAATGGCGTAAAAGATGAGTTGTATTGAAGTTGTTGAGTCTTTGCCGCCGCTGTAGCCTATTACCCAAGGTCTTTGGTCCGATAGGTAGATATCCTGTATTTGTTGGTTGATTTCTGTTAAGCTTAGTTTGTCGAAGATTGATGATGATTCAGAAAGTGTTTGGTCTGTCATGCTATTGCGTCCTTTCTGCGTTTGTTATGCTGTTTTCCACTGTTTGTTCGTCAGCACTAATTGGTAAACCGATTTTTCTCTTGATTAGCGCGGTAATTAGAATAAGACTCTTGCTAGATGCGTAAATTCTCCCTGAATACGATACTCGTCCTTCCCATACCTTGTTTGAACGTGACCAATCGATTGTGTCAAGTTTTTCGAGCTTTACTTTCCAATCATCAGGATACTCTAACCAAAGTTGGCGACCGATATTGCCAAGCGCTTTGAGGGTGATTCCAAGAGCGTTAACATAGTGTTTTCGTACATCATAAGCGCAAATTTTTCCTTCAATGATGTCTTGCCATTGACGCATATGTAGGGCAACTTCTCGCCAGTATGTAATGGCAAACGTTTCATTTTTCGTCGAAATAGCGCTGTTTCGTTGCCTGAGATCAAGTAGAATTCTAGTTGCTTCATATAAACTGCTTAGCGTAAAGAGATCGTGTGATCTGTTGGAGATTGAACTCCGTTCAACGTCAACTCGACCAGCGAATACGGGCACCTGCTCAATGATTCTCTCGCATAACCCTGACAGTGGATCACGATGGTTGTAGAGAATGCCCAGCGACATAGTTGGTCTTATGGCGTTTTTATTTAGGTCGGCAAACATCTGTTGACTTCGTTTCAAGCCGCTATCTACAAAGAATACAACGGAGATATGCTCTAAGCCAAGTTCTGGTTTCTGTTTTAAGGCTTCTTCAATTGCTGCCCTTCGAT
Source organism: Bathyarchaeia archaeon (assembly GCA_050108115.1). Taxonomy (GTDB): domain Archaea; phylum Thermoproteota; class Bathyarchaeia; order Bathyarchaeales; family Bathycorpusculaceae; genus Bathycorpusculum. Next base: position 125,247 of record JBNIDP010000003.1, read on the forward strand.
GTTGCCCATCGTTAATTACTAATTTGGCATCCATGGGGATGACAAGATAGCCCACTTTGCTTGCTGGACCGCCTTCGGCAAATGCCCTAAAATTTATTCTACCATCGATGGAGGCGGTGATTGAAGAGAAAACGTAATTTTTTGGGTCTTCTAAAATGTATTTGGAAATCGCTGGGACTCTAGAGCGGTTGAGTAAACGTTGTGCTCTTAGTTTAGGCGGTAATACTTTTTCATCAAAAAGGAAAAGCTTCGGAATAAGACTTAGGGGACACATAGCGCAGTAATATTCTTGTCCTGCCTGAATCCCTCTAAGTGCAGGGAAAATATAGCTGTATGCTTCAGCGTCATTCATGTCGCTAAGCATGTCATTAATTCTTGGTCCACCCGACATATTAGCCCCAGCTTATGTCTCTCTTTATATTGGAAGTCTGTAAAAAGCTTTTGGAAGTCTGTGGGGCATTGCTTGTGCCAGAAGCCCAAAATAAGTAAACTTTTGTTTGAAGCAACAGCCCTACAAGCTTAATTAACTTAGCCATTTTCAAGGTATCCGCGTTAGTTATGGAAAAAGTATAATCTGAGGTTTTGCCAAATGGCTGATGTCGGCTAGCGGCAAATTCTCTTCTAAAACGGGTATGCTTGTTTTTAATGAAGGCTTCTTTTAGTTTATTGATTTGTTCTGATTGCAAAATCTCAAGCTTCTGCTGCACATATCGTTCACTACTTAAGAGCTGTACATCAAACCCTAACTCTAAGAGCACTTTAGAAACGCTAGATATACCGTCCACTGTTTGTTGTTGGGCTATTTTCTGCATGCCTGCCTTCTCAGCGAATGGGCTATACTTTGCCATTACGGCTATCAACTCGACGTATCTGGTGCCAGCCAACGGCATTGTCTCGCGAATGAGTTTGGCGCCTAAGCCTACGGTGCGGTATTTTGGGTGGATAACTACTCGGTTGATTATGCTGAGTTGTTTGTTCATTTCCTGAATGGTCATTCTTGGCAGCACCATTCGTCTTCCATAGCATGCTGGCGGTGGGTAACTGTAGACGATGACGCCGCAGAGCTCATCGCCTCTCACTAAGCGGAAGATTTTTCTTGGAACCGCAACCCTATGTCCCCTGTAATGGAAACCGCTAAGCTTCTGCCAATCCTCCTTGCTGCCCTCTTCAACCCTCATCTCGCGGATTAGGCTGCATTCAGCTGCTGGTTCGTTTGGGTAATAGCTGATTTGGATTTCTTCTCCAAAACGCTTCCGCACCAACACACTCGGGTTGAGGTCTTCTTGCAGGTCGCTATGGGTCGTAGCTGCTATGACTGCTTTGCCCTGTTGCCGGGCGATTTTCTGAAGGTTAAAAGCGATAATTTTTGCTGTGTCTCGGTCTAAGCACGCCGCGAATTCATCCATGAGCCACCACTGTTTGCCGCTTTCGATCAGTTTGGCGATTCGATAACGGTACCTTTGACCATCACTGAGTTGACTGTAGGTGCGTAGGAACAGAAAAGCATCATTTAAGCCAACTTTGCTTAGAAGTTCTAAGCCTTCTTCGACTGTGGCTCCGACGGTCTCGATTAATGGCTTCTCGGCGTCTACTGCCACGTCTGACAGGTCGATAGCCTCCTCGCCTAAGTCCGCCTTTATTGCCCGTAGCAGAACGCTTTTGCCGCTCCCGCTGTCCCCGGTAATGTAGACGATGTCTTGCGGTCCAATCTTAAGCTCAGCATCCAAAACCTTGAATCGCTGTGCTTCATCGATGCCTAACCCAAAAGCTTCAGCCACAACCAAACTGCGAGGAGTAGGCTTAGTGTGGGTTTCATAGCTTATGTTGAAGGTGAATTTACCTTCCGTCCGGTCGTAGATACGGCGGAACTGCCTTATCCGAAAATCTCTGTGTCGTCTCATTTCTATGTCACCTTGGTATAACCGCTAAGAATGGTTCGGGCTCCATTTGCACGGTCGCAAACACGGCTAGCGCAATACTCCAAAACACGTCATCGTGGGTACCGTTCGGGTGGCTGTAGCCTATGGCGCCGTCCTTGCGTAGGTCATAGCGTTCCACGTTTAACTCGGTGCAGAGGTCGCCTCTGTAGGGTCGCTCCCAGTGGAGCAGTGGATAGTAGAACTGCTTGTTCATCATGCGCTGCTTAAGCAGGCTTGCCATCTCACTTTTTCGGGGCACGCTAAAGTTGACGCCTTCAGCGTTCTCAATGCCGGCGGCTTGCATGTCGGCTATGATGCTTGGTCCTTCCCGGGTGAAGTCAACTCGGATTTTTTGGAATCCACCCCATCTATCCTGCAGAGCCTTGAGGTAGCCCATAACTTGCGCATAGAGTGTGGGCTGCTGGAAAATCTTTAGGTGACGAAGGAACAGCTTATCGTTAAGCCGCTCTACCACGGAGAGCACACAGTAATCCCGAGTCTGTGCAAGGTCTAGTCCAGCAAAGAAATCGCCCTCACATTCAGCCTCTGGATTGAACTCTTGCAGGTCAAAACCGCAATTCTTAACCGTGCCCACACAGGCAACAATCAAGCTTTGAGCTAACCAGACATCTTCATCTTCAGCCCATTCAGCTTCCATTTCCCGACGCCAACGGGCAGGGTCATCCCCGAATTGGCGCTTAATCTTCTCAATAATGGCTGGCTTAAGTGGACCATTAGGTTCCAGCGCCTTCTCCCAGCCAAAGTGCAGGCGCCCAAAGTCAGCGTAGTCTTTATGGTTGCACATCTTCCAAAACAAAGCGTCAGTATTGAAGGGTGTACTGCTAGCTGTCAGCTTGCCGTTAGTGGTGCCAAGCGTGAAAAGAATCGCATCATACAAGTCCTCGTCATTGGCTGTAAAGTTGACTTCGTCCCACCAAATCCGATGAAACGTATTGCCCCTAATAGTATCAGGGTTGTTTGGGAAAGCCTCAATCACGCTACCGTTTGGAAAGCTGATCTTTGTTTTCTGCACATGAAGGCCCTGTTGTGGAAGGTTGCGGCAAAAACTTGCCACCCTTCGGATGTTGAGTTTGGTTTGGCGCCAACTCGGACCAACAAACCCTATATTCAAGTCAGGGTTGTTCCATGCATCGGCTAGGTGCAGAGCGCCTATTCCTGTGCTTTTGCCTGTTTGCCTCGGCCACCGGACAGCGTTAAACTGAAACTGCTCATAAGACGCAATCAACTCAAGCAAATACCAATAAGGCTTAAGCTTACAGTACTGCTCAAGAAACTTGACAGTGTCCTTGGAGACTTCGTTGACGGCTGAGACTTCTTCTGCCTGCTGCACGCTAGCATAATCCTCAAGTGACCCACGGATTATGTGGTAGTCAGGCAGGTGCATCCGCCTTGGGCTTCTTGCTCCTTGTGGACTCTGCATATTTCCTCTCCAACTCAACCAACCGCTCTTCCAACTCGCAATAGTTGAAGTAGTCAGCGAAAATTTCCTTGTAGATTTTCACGCCCGAAATAATACTGCGCAACCGCAAAACCTCGGCTTGATCCAAGCCCGGCTGCTCAAGCGCCTTCAAAGCGGCAGTCAACGTTTTTAGTGCTTCTTCAACACTTGGCAGCTCTGCAGGTTTTTGGAAAGAAGAAGACAACAATCGTGGTGCACGGGGGCGTTTGTCTTCTTCTTTTTCTTTCTGTTGAATCTTTAAGCCTAAATTGTAAACCTTCGAAAGCACCGCATCGCGGGTTTTCACCATAACTTTGCAAATTTCATCAACGCTTCTGCCCTCTTCCGCAAGCTGCCGAAGCTGGCGTTCCTCGTTTATATCCCATGGTTTGCCTTTCGTCATGTTTTCTGCCCCACAAACAACCCAATCACGGTACCGCTAAGTCCGGTGATTGAAGCGAAAATTTCGGCATTCCAAGTATGCAAGATAACTAAGTGCGCAAGTTCAAGAGCAGACATGAACCCCGTCATGCCGATGGCGAATTTGACGCCCAACACAAGCTTAGCCGAAGGTTCCTCAACGACAAAGCGCCCCCTTTCAAAACGCCTCCGAGTCAAGGCACGCTTAATAGGGTCTGCCGTCGACGCTCAACCTCCGCTGCGCTAGTGCCCTTCGAAAAGTCCTTGGGCGATTCATTGAACGGTGCCCGCCCATCATAAAACTGTTAACAAGCCTGCTAGCCGAATCCGTTGGAATATGCTCCTTAACCAAAACCGTTACGCCCAATGCCCAACCGATAGGTATGGCGGTGTAGTCTAAATCGAAGAGGCCATCGGCATAGCGGAAACTGTTCTGTGCAATCACAATATGCTTAATCTTGTCGCCGATTAAACCGACAAATATGCCCCAACTTTTCACGGGAACGTCGATGGTCATGCCTGAACCTGAGCTTTTACCGACCGATGCATCGCACCAGTCAACGGCGATTAAGTCGCCGGGATTGATGTTTTCAAAGAGTTTTAGGATTTGCTTACTCATTTCTAAGTCACCGTCTCGCCTTTAGGGCATCCGTCCTAGCTCTTAGGGCATAAATCCAGTCAGCCATCAGCTGCTTCTGATAGCCCAAATTGAGCGTTACATCCAGCGTGTTGTTTTCTGCCAACAAGTGATAGTCTACGCTTTTGACAAGAAAACTAACGGAGGAGATGCTTTCGTTTGGCAGAGTTACCGCAATCATATCGCCGGGCAGAATAGGCGTGGTTCCATAGTCGATTAGGGTGCTTTTTACGACCAGCGAAGTTTTAGCTTGTTTTTTGTAGGCCAGTATTGATTTGGCTCTTAGCATGCATTCGTTGTCGCTGTAGAGGTCCTCGACGATGTCCACGTATTGACGCTCGCCATAGGTGGCTATGCTTGCGGCGTCGGTTTGCATGTTGCTGTATCTTGCGCCGGTGAAGTAGAGTTGGCCATGCCACACTTGACCACTCACGCCCGGAGTGACGAGGTAGGCTGTGACTGTTACGGTGCGAATGTTTTCCCAGTCGAAATCGGCAGGTGCAGCCCAATCAATTGCGTACTTGAAGCCGACGTCTAACTGGAAAGTTGACCAATCATTACTTGACGATACGCTATTGACGGCTGGAAGGGTGCGGCCACAGACCCGAGAGGAAGAATCATGCAGAATAACCAAGAACCCATCCGACTTGACGAGGTCATCCCGCAGTAGCGCCAAAAACAGCTTGGGATACTTGTTGCCGTTAACTGTTGCATTGAAATAGAATATGCTGACGGCGTTGTAGGCGGTGCCCGTTGTGTTCTTGACGCTTGTGGCAGCTGAACCATACTTTAAAGCGGCGTCTAAGGAAAGCGTGCCGCCGTACCCCGTCCAGTAACCACCCGCAGGGTTAAGGCTTTCAACCGTCTCGTCAACATCCAGCGGTGTGCTTTTGGTTGCGGCACCGTAAATTGTAACTTTATTTCTGACCGAAAGAATATCCGACTCCGTCTCCGCCTCTTCAATCCGCTCCAATAAGCTGACTGCGCTTGTTTTGGCACCCCTATGGAAAAATTCAAAGCGGCCATCCGGTGCAACCCTAAAATCGTATCCGATAGCGCCTGCTTTGTCGCTGTCCTGAGCGATTTGTTTGAGGATTTCCCAAGCCTGCTTATTCTCAAAGTCCAAACGGGTGAAAGTTGTGTCGGTGTCTTCAACCAACTCAACCGCGTTTCTTACATGAGGCAGACCTGAATGGTAGTCGAGGAGATGCTTGACGATTTCTTCGCCTTTCATGAGGCCGTAGCCTTCAGTCACGTACTCACGGAATAACCGCTCTCCCCAGTCGCGACCCGAAACAGTGACATAATGCTCGGTGGCGTTTGATTGGAACTTCATGTTCTCATTTCGCGTAGTTATGAGCTGGGGACAATTTGCGCCTCTACCCATCATAATGTAACCGTCCTCGCCAAGAGCGATTGGGGAGCCGCTTGGGCTGTATTTGCCGTTCCAGTTTTGAAGGCGATAAGCGAAGCTGCTGACTTCCTCGGTTCCACCCAAATGCACGGCTAGCTCCAAAATGTCCGCCTGATCGATTGGACCGCCTGTTACGCCAGAATAAAGGGTGACGGCGGGCGCTGCGGGCTCGCTCATGTGTCTTCCACTCCTTGACGATAGATCGCCATGTCACCAGATCGCACGATACCCCGAGTAGCGGTAGTGGTTTGGCTTGCTGCGGCGTTGAAGTTCTGCATGCTTGACGTTGCCGTGTTCATGCTGTTGGCAAAGCTGTACATTGCAACTGCAGCAGCCGCAATAACAGCGATACCCACGCCAGTTAGGGCCAAGAAGGTTCCGTAACTGATGTTTAGGGCGTTCTGTGCAGCTGTGGCGACCCAACAAGCGGCAGAGTAAACTTTCTGGGCAACAGCCACACCCACGCTGGTAGTCATGAAGGTTCCCATGACTGAAACAACCATCATGGCGCTGTTGAAAACCTTAGCTTGGGCGTCGTTTAGCAGTCCGAATTGGTTGGCGATGTAGCCAATAGCCATGCCCGAAGCACCTATACCCGCGATTGCAGCGCCCAAACTCTTAACACGGGCACTCAAGGCTTCAGCGTCAGTTTTAATTCTGCTAAACTCATTGCTCGCACGATTAACCGCCCGAATAGTTACTGCAATTTCGCGGAAACTCATAGGCCCGCCTCCACTTTAGCCTGCTCAATGGCTGAGACTATGACAGCTTCCAGTGATGGCAAATACTGCTGGATAGCTGGGAAAAGATAGGGTTGTGCACGCATGTACCTCGTGCCCAGCTCAACGAACAAGGCGTAAGCTGCATCTGCTCCGATATCAACAACCCAATCCTTGACTTTAGCATAAATTGAACTGCGAAGATAACCCGTAACCATTGGCGCATTCTTAACCGCTTGAGCTTTAACATCGGCAGCCCAGCTAGCCAAGAAACTGTGAACCTCACGCTGCATGCCCGAATCTAATCTTTGCATAGCTACCTTGAATTCTTCTACGCCTTGGATGTCGCAGGTTACTTCTAGTGCCGTTTTGCTTCGCGCTCCGCTTTCCGTTTCTCCTCTTCAGCGATTTCGTCCATTACGTTCAAGATGTGGCAGAACTCCTGCACTGTTCTGGCTGGCTGCTTGGCGAGTTCTTTGGGTGTCCAGCCGAAGGTTTGACATAACCTAAACTCGACAAGAGTGCTATGCGGCTTTCCTCGTCTAACTGCTCTAGTAAAAAACGTAGGTCCTCCCGCGACATGCCGTTTAACTTGTTAACTACCTTAGAGAAAAGCTCCCCAAGCTCGATGGGTATGCCGTCTTCTTCTCCCAGCAGCTTCTCAAGTGTTATGGGGTGGCTTTGTGGTTGTCCATGCATGCTAGCCAAGATAGTTTCCGCCTGAATGGCTATGAAGTCACTGCTTTCCACGTCGCCGCTTAATCGGTTGTATTTGGTGTGTTTTTGGATAATGCGGTTGCGTTTAGCCCATGTTATCTCGGCAAACGTGTAAGTGCCCCTGTATTCTTCGCCGAAGCGCCCATCAATCTCTATTTTTTCGGTGCGCATTTTCAATCATCTCCATTGTTGCAACCCTGTTTCTGATGGCTGTGTTGATGTCTTCAAGCACCATGTCTTGCATCCACTCTGGAAGCTTGAGAATTCGAACGCCAATTGTTTCCCACACTTTGAGCCATTCACTGCGTAAGGCAGCTTCTCGAAGGAATTCTTCCTTAACTTTCATTTCTTCCAATCTTTCATCCTCCTGTTACTATGAAATCGTAAGCGGTCCTCTAGCCGTGAAGGGCACCCTAGCGTAGATCAGGTCCTCAGATTTACCGCTCAAAGAAAAATCATCCCATTTCGTGTGCTCTACGCTCACTTTGTTAGCGCCGCCAAGCCCGAATTCTAAACTGGATTGCTCGGTGTCGGCTAAGACGTCATCGGCTTCTTGTTTGCTTTCAAACTCAAAATTAAGCTCACCAGTCAGCATCCGTTTACCCCAAGTAAGATACTTTGCCAAGTGCCCGTTGGTTGACCTTATGACCGGAACTGGCTTGCAGCTGTTGTCTATTTGCAGTTTCCAAGAAGTGACCCGCTCGCAAGTTACGCCGCCGATTTTGACGTAGCTTTCACTACCAGAGACGGCACCGGCATAATCAGTGTATGAAGCTCCCGTAATTTTTGCGGTACCTACTTCGATGTCTTGGGCTGGAAACTCGGCTTCACATTCTAAGATGCTGTCTATGTCGCATGTTAGGGTTGCTTTGTCGAATCGGGCGCCCTTGTAGAGTAGGCTTATGATGTCTGTGGCAAAGGCGAATTGGTCCTTGTAGTAGAGCATTTGAAGGGAAAGGCTGACGTTGAGTTCTTGTTTGACGTACTGGAGAAAGTTGATGGGTGCATCCGATGGGATGGGGTACTTGATTTTTAGGAGCGGCTGTCTTAAGCCACGCTTTAATGCAACCAAATCAATCGATCCTGTGCCTGCTACTCGGATGTTGTTTGGGTTTATGTCAGGGTCTAAGTTGCTGCAGGAGTGCCCAAGCATTGCTGGGCTAGCTGGAACTACGCCAAAGGTGCCTTCGGTGACGTAGTAGAACTTTTCTTGATCTGAATGATAGGTGTCAACCATGTTTTCACCTGTAACTATTAAGTGGCGATTGACTCGAAGAGCCAAGCCACGATTACGATTTCTTCATTGTAGAGGAACGGCTTAACGTCAACTACATCGACGTCTCGCCAACTGTACACATCGCAAAACTTGATGCCACGCACGTCAACGGTTACTTGCACAAAATCGCAGTACAAAACGGCGGGCGAAACCCCATCTGACGGGTTGGTTGTCCGCGCCATAAGGTACAGGAAGCCGTCATCGTTGACGTAGTTCGTCAGGTTAGACGTTAGAGTGATAGTCAGGGTTTCATCTGTTCCTAAAACGCCAGACTGCGGACTACTCCAAGCGCCAGCCAAGTTATCCCATACTTTAAGGGTAACCCCGTTTCCCTGTGGAGAAAGCCCAAAACCTTCAAACATCAAAACTACACGCTTTAAACACTGCTTTCTGGCTTCGTTTCGGCTCTCCCCCGTTTTGGAGCCTATTTTGAGACGGAAAAGCATAAACGCAAACTCGCCATTGCCAGTTGCGCTTTTAGAGTGCCTTAAGTCGTCGCTTGCCCAAAGGTTCGCATACTCAGCATTTGATAGTTCTGTCCAGACTGAGTTAGACGGCTCGGGTTCGGTTTCGGCTGCCGCATCATAAGCCTTGTGAGTTGTAGACGTAGAGTCGATTGGGTAGAAATTGTAGGCTGTTCTGTAGGGTAGGTTGCGGTTTTCGGGAATAATCAACAGCAGCTGCTCAAGCACTTTGTCATGCATGACTCTGCCGACGTCTAAGCTTGATGGCTTGTCAACGGTAGTAACGGTTGCTCGGAGGGAGTAAATGCGTCGCCTGAGTTTGCCGTCTAAGGTATGTTTCTGCGCTTGGCAAGGCTCAGCGGTTTTGGAGACGGTAATTTGGGCGTCGTAGTCTTTGAACATTTCCCGATCATAATTCGCTTGAGAACAAAGGATACGAGCTGAGCCGCCATCATCTTTAATTACTCTTATTCGGGACTCGATGAGGCGCAAAACGGTAATTACGGGGTTTTCTACTTCGGTCAACTTGCAATTAGCCTCCTTGCGACGCTTTTGAAGTAGAACCGCTGATTGGCAAAAGTGAAGGGCGATACGGTTTGGATTTCGTAGTCTTCGCCTTGGCGCCTGATTTTGTCATGAACCCTTACTGGGAGAAACGTGTAGAATGCCAAGTAGTCGTTCAGGTAATAGCCCGCTTCCAGCATGACTTGTTCAGCTTTGAGTGAGGAGACAATGGCCAGCAAATCCAATGGTTCGCCATAAGTCACGGTGGCAGCGGCTTCTCGGACAGGATAGAGCGTCACTGTTTCGCCCTTAGTCTTCAGAATCTTTGTGAACTGGGTTACGGGCTCCTCGTAATGAAGGAAAAGCTCGGCTAGCCAACAAACTGTGACCATTGCCTGCTTGTTCTCTACATAGCTGTAGTCTGTGTGTTTGGCGCCCCAAAACATGAATTCCGAAGCGTGTTTGCCGATGACTTCTACGCTGAGTTTTAGGCTTGGCTTGTCATGGTTGCTTCGGATTCTCCAAAGAATCCCGCTTGTGACGGCATCGTAGTAATCGCAAGCTGAATATCGGCTGACAACATCTATGTAGCCAGCCCAACAGATTGCTGGGTCATAAGCTGGGTACTTGGCGCTAGCTCTAATGTTGTTTAGGCTGTTGTAGACTTTTTGGCAGCTGACACTCCAACCCTCAACCGCATACAAGCCAAGCAGGGCATAGGCGAACGGGTCGTCGTAAACCTCATTCTCACTTAAGCCCACTCGGTGCCATTTGCCGTCCGAAGGGTCAAAGTCTAACCAGAGGTTTTCAAAGCCATACCTGAGAAAGCCTATTGCTTTGCTCATTATGCTTTGGTAGACTGAAGCGTTTGGGGTGTCGTGCTTTTCGGCTAGCATCTTTAAGCCAATCAAGCCGTAGAAGCACTCGACGTCGAGTTGCAGAAGCCATGCATCGCCAATCGTTACTGCTCTTGCGAAGCCGCCGTAGACCTGTTGGTCCTGCATTGTTTTGAGGAAAGTTCCGCCAGCTAGCTTAGCAGCCTCCAAATAATCTGAATCGTTTGTAAGTTCATAGGCTCTTAGAAGTGAAGGCATGACTCTGCAGACGTCTACGCTGTAATAGTAGGTGCTGGCCTCTGCGCTTTTAAATCCGCCATAAGCCATACGTGCTGGGTCGAGGCACTGCTGAGTAAGAACCCAATCGGCTAAACTCACAATTTTGGCGTAGATGACTGCTTTTCTGTCTTCAAATTGTGGAGCAGAGTAGGCGTCACAGAGAAAGTCGATGGCGAAGCTAGCCGCTAAAACACCCTTACCATACGCTGGGTCAGGTGTACTTGGCGGAATAACATAGACGTTGGGTGCATAATCCATAATGAATTGGTAGTAGGTTTCAGGAACGGTTCCCATGGCTAAGCACTCCCCACATAAGGCGTTTTTAGTGCAGCAATGAGCCGCTCAAACTCTCTCTGCAACACCGCTAAACTTGGCAATGAAGAGTTGGAACTGTTCAAATCGCCAACGCTAAAGTTTAAGCCGATAGCTGAGCCGCCAGTCAAATAGCAGACAGCGTAAATTGCTGCCAAAACGGTGATGGCTTCTTTTTGGGCGTCGCTGCAGTTTTGGCAGTCAATATCAGCGGAGAGCTCAAGCTCTAAAGTGACCTCTGCACGCTTAATCATTTTCAAAACTTTAGCATCAGAAATATCCGAATCGCTTAGATGGAGAACATCCCTAACATCCTCAATAGAGACAGCGGCCAAGCTACAATCCCATAAACCCTTGCCGTTGAGAGTTCAAATAGCTTGAGAGCCAAAACACGATAATATCGCAAACATGACAATGTATCTACAATAGCCGAAGTAACTGAAACTTAAGCAATTTTGAGGTTACGCAATGAAGCGTATAAAAGACTTAACATATAAGGAAAAACGTGCAATCGGTAGAATCATACTAGCGTGCTTAACTCAAATTATGGCAGCGACGAAAAATTAAATATAACTTAGCGTTTGCGCTTCTTGAAGTATACCAGCAAACCCAAGACTATCACGACAGCTGCCGATACGAAAGCAGTGGCGACAAGTGTTGTCGAAAGAGGATGTTGTTGGGATTCTGGTGGTTCGGTGGGTTGATTTGAAGGAGAAGTCGGCATAGGTGTGCTTGAGGACGATGAAGTTGGACTGGTTGTTGGCGTGGGCGATGTGGATGGTGGTGGAGACCAATAAGGTGGGAGAGGTCCTGTATAGCCGAATGGAATGTATAGTTCAGTAGCTGCAATGGCTTCTCCCTGAAGATTGAAAAAGGGAGACCCACCAACGGCATAGAGAATATCATTAACAACCCCTACGGCGAAATTAAATCTGGAGGTCGGCATCGACGCCCCCATCGTCCAACTGTCAGTTTCGGGGTTGTAAACCTGAGTAATGTTGGTTCCGAACAAACTATGTTCAGGTAATCCCCCTATGAGGTATATTCTCTTTGGCGCCCACATTCCAGTTGTTGCACCGGCGGCTGCTTGCCAGACTACATTAGGCATGGGAGTCCCAAAGCTCCAAGTGTCTGTTGATGGATCATAGATTTGAACTAAATTCAAGTTCACAGTGTCGGCAAATTCGTCCTGACCACCCATTATGAATATTTTACCGTCAACTACTGCAGAAGCGTACTGGACAACGGGATAAGGAATGGGCTTTTTAGTGGTCCATGTATCTGTTTGAGGGTCATAGACTTCGTTTAAATCTACAGTAGTGAATTGTCCGCCAGTCCTGCCACCGATTAAGTAGATTTTGCCATCAACCACATTCGCGTTTAATTGGCTTCTGTTGGTGGGCATTGGCGTCTTGCTTTCCCAGGTGTCAGTTTGCGGGTCATAAACCTCGTTAAGTGAACAGAGAATCTGTGAAGCGGTTGATTGGTCAAAGCCCACACTGCCACCTATTACATATATTTTGTTCTGATAGACAGCGATTGCAAATTGGCTGCGGGGTGTTGGAGCAGGCTTTTTTGCTGACCAAGTTAAAGTGGCTGGGTCATATTCTAGGTTTGTACCATCTGGACCAATGGCATAGATTTTTCCATTAACCACAGCTACTTCTATGCCGGATTTTGCATCAGGCATAGGCGGTCGATTTAACCAAGAATTTTCTGTAGCGCTTGCAGCCTTTGTGGCCACTATAAATGAGGACTCTGCAATAACGAGAATAAGCAACAAACCAAGGCTTTTTCTCATACTTATCAGTTAAAAAGGATTATTAATAATGTAAAAGCGTTTTCGTCAAGGTTTCTTGACTAAGCTTCATCCCGGCTTGATCAAGCTTGATCAAGCTTGATCAAGCTTCCTTGACTGAGGAACTGATTGCTGAGTACGTGTATATGGATACTGAAGAGTAGATGGGCTTTGATCGGAGTTTCTAGGTGCCTTGTTTTTTATGTTAAAGCCGGTTTGGGGTTTAGTTGAGCGTATGCTTGGTGATGCACAAGGTATACTTCTCCATTGCCCGCCCAGATTCCGACCAAAAGCTCAGTGACGCTGCCCGGCCATGTTCCGTTAAGGGGTAGCGTTATACTCCAAGCAGGGTACAAAACGTTGCCTTCTTTAACAGTCGGCATCAAGTTTGCAGTGATTTTATTCTCTGTTACGTTGAATCCCGTTACCACCCAATCATCTGACATTCGGTAGGAGTAGTTCTTTATAGCTTCCATGGCAATCGTTACTGCTTGCTCTTTAGAGATATTTACCGCAGTATCACCAATAGTATATCGTGGACGATGATCGATAAAACCAGAGAATACTCCATCTTTGAAGTGTGCATCTATTAGTAAATATTCACATCCGTTAGTGATGCGTACCCAACGGAAGTTTATTGAGTCGCCAAACGCTGTGCCGGTCAAGTCTTTATGGGTAACGGTAAGCTTTAGGTCTTCTGAGATTATAGTTTGATTCTGGGTTGGGTCAACGTTTGCTAGCATGGCTATCATGTCTGTCGAATCTAAGTTAGAGTAAGCTTGGTATTTCTCGAGAAAGCTTTTGGCTACATCTGTTGTGTTGGCATACGTTTGGTCAGTTATGATTGAACCCTTATCGACTCCTAATTGGCATTGATAAAGAGCTTTGTTATAGAAACTGCAGATAAAGGTCAGGGATGAATCCTTTGACTCCAAGGAATATGTTTCTATCAATGACTCCGAGCCCATAATTAATCCTTCACTATTACTAAAGTTTGAGGAAAATGGGGGTCTAAACGTTATATTGTACTGTGAACTGTCGATTGGCAATACGTTTTCTATGAAAGCTAATGCTTTGTTCTGCTCGGTTGAAACCGTTGATGGATCGGAGGGCATTCCAGACGATACTATTACAGTGCCAAGTATTATGCCAAGAGCCACTAATGCCAAGAGCAAGGCATAGGCTTTTCTCATTTTATTTGCCTCCTGATTGGATCAACCAAATTTGTGATAAAAGCGTTTTCGTCAAGGTTTCTTGACTAAGCATTTATTGAAAGCGAGCAGTAATTGGTTTTTAGTATCTTGTCATCTATTAAACTTTTTGCGATTCATGGTCCGACAAAACATTTTGAATTAGTTGGAGGGTGCGCTCTTTCCTTATCTGAAAAAGCCTTTTTACTGTTGTCCTGTTGTTGGGGTGGACTTTTCTTCCCAGAGTTCCCACCCAAACTTGACAGCGTTTTTTCGGAATTCTTCTGCTCTTACCAACCCAAGCTCCGTAGCCCTAATCAGATCGGCGGGCACAAGCTCAGGCGTTTCTGGGCTTCCAAAATTCAGTCTAACCTTTGCATTAGCGGCATCAAATCCAGCTTGCGATACCGTGATAGCGAAGATTTCTTTTTCTACTTGGCGCTTGATGTATCGCTGAACAGGTTTTATCAGCATATCTTGAAGGTCTAAGGCGGCCCTTGCGCTTGCTTCGGTGAATCCTGGAGTGCTAAAAAGCCGTGGGAGCGGTGTTTCGCATCCGAGGTAGAATTGGTTTACCATGTGGTCGATGTAGTACTCGAAGCGTGCCCGTGGGTCGATGGATACTGGGTAGACGCCGACGGATTTGGCGCCGCTGAAAAGCCACTGCCCCTCTTCCGGGCGATTTTTAATTGCGCTCTCGTATTTTTTAATGGTGTCCTCTTTCTGGCCTTCAAGTTGCACAACGACGTCCGGTCCAGCGTATTTTACAAAAATGTTAGGCAGAATCTTCTCTATTTTGGCTTTCATCCAAGCATAGGAGGGGCGCTTATCCGTGTCAACAGTCAAAGTGTGCAGCAGAACCTGCAGCAAGCCCACGCCGAACCCAGATGGAACATCGCCGTTTAGGTGCCAGTGAATAACGGCTTCGGGCTTTAGCTCGTTTCCAGCGTTGCCGCTATAGGTGGCTTGAAGCTGGTAGCCTGTGACTTTATAGGGAATTTTGAGGGTAGGAACAGCGCTTAGCCCTATGCGTTGGACTGAATCAATCGGCATTCGCAACATGTCAGCTAGCCGTTCAGGTGCGAGTTTAAGCCAAAAATCGTTGCCACACGCAATGAGCGGCTTGGCCATATCATTTAGTAAGCCGTCCAAGTTGACATCTTCGCAAAACTTATCCACTGCCGCTTTAGCTTCGGCTGCTTTGTCGTATTTTTCGTCAACTGTGGTGTAAAAGCCCATGCCAACCGTTGAAGCCGCCAACAGGTCCACGCTGCTTTTGCATGTTGGGTCTCGGTCGTAAAGTTTCATGACGTCGGCTAGTGGGATGCATGAGGTGTCAAAGAATACTCTGTCCTTTGGGGATGCCACGCCTGAAGCGGGCGCATAGGAGAGTGCTTCACGGATTTTTCTTAAGACATTACTCATGCAGGTTAACCTCAAAGGATTTTCTGTTTCCCAAAAAAGAGGGATGAAAAATTTTTGTTGGAGCAGTTTAGGTCATGGTCTGCTTTACGTTGGTCATTCGGGCAATAGCTTTGGACCGTAAGATGCCAGCGCCAAACCTTGTGGTTCCACGGACGCCGTACTGGCCTGTTTTGACGTCTTCCCAGTCTTCCACCGTAACGTCTCTTCGCAAGAGCATAACTGAAGCTACTCGGGTGTCGATTGCATACATTGTTCCGTTGGGTACCAGAGTGCTTGATTGCACTGTCATGCCAAGTACGCTGCCGATGGTACCTTGTGCGATGTCGGTTTCACTGCTTGGCAGGTAGACGGATTTTACGAATTTATCGTCGTTTAGCAGTTGGTGTAGTTGCATTTCGTTGACGGCTAGCACGTTGGGGCGCCAGTGTTCTCTTCGAACCGCTTCATGCAAACTTAATAGTGACGCCCAGCTTGCGACAAGACCGCCGCCAGCCAGCTCTGCGCCGGTTGCTAAGTCGCCGGCTTGAACTGCTGCGTACAATGCCAAGATCACTTCGGTTTCGTTTTGTCCAAGTGCTCTGCCTACGTTGTCGACGGCTTTGCTCATTACGTTCCAAGTGGCATCTTCGAGGTATTCGCGGCTCCACTCATCGGAGGATTCGGCTAGCTGGTTAGTGTAGATGTCTACTGTGGAGGGTTTCTTTGAGCTTAGCCTTGTTACTGCGCCTTCTGCATAGCGGTAGCCAACTGCGCCTGCGTCAAGCGGGAAACGCTCCATCGCCTCCGATGTTGGCATGACGGTGATGATGTTTCTGCCAATCAACTCTGGCCATGCAGCATCCACCATTGTGTCATGCATTCTGCCAAGGGCGCTTGCCATATCGCTGAAAAAGCCTTCTTTGACACCCATCTGCGAGTAGCGTTTGAGGAATGGGTGGTCGGCCTTCTGCTTGAGCTTCTCGTAGACTTCTCGTTGGTCGCTTTGTTTTGCCATTAGAGCTTCAAAAAGTCGCGGTTTCAATGTCATCACTTCTCCACATCAATGAATAGCAGGTCGCCATCAGTGGTTGTGGATTCAAGGGCTGTGCCGAGTTTGCGGTTGTAGAAGATTGTGTAGGTTGCCGCTCCGCCTTCGTTGACTGCTTGATCAACCAGTGGGGCTACTTTGTTGCTTCCAGCCGCGCACACTGCTTTGCCCCGTGTTATGGCTCCGTTTGCTGTGACTTTTACTCTGCCACGTTTAAGCACCGGACACATTTCCGCTGCCAGCACTGTTTTGGTTGCTACGCCTATAGCGTCGTCTCCGCCTGGGCTAGCCGAAACTTTATCGTCGGCGCTCAAGTAGACGGGTGAGCCTTTGGTGATGCCTGCTGCGGCTTCAAAAGATTCGATGATGGCGTTTGGGTCGTCGGTTTCTCCTGCAGCCATCCAAGCTTTGCCTGTTTTATCAGTCATCTAATCAATTCGATTCTCTGTTTTGAATTTCCCAAAGTTCGTCCTTTGGTACTCTCCCTCATAGAAATGAGCATAAACACAGCTAGCTGCCTCCAGCTTTCTGCTCTAGCTGCTGAACTACTCGTCGCAGTTCTTGACACATACGCTGCGGTCCTAAACTCCAACTACGCTGAACCATGGTCGAGGGTAAAACGGCTTCAACCATTTTAGCAGCTTCAGAAACAGCTATCATTTTAGAAGGATTCTTCAGCAAGCCGTTACACGGGACTTGTTTGCGTAGGTCCTCGATGGTCTTTTGCGCCTCAGTTAACTTACCCTCTGTTTGAGTCAGTTTCTCCATAACCTGTACGTTAGTCTCGGGAATACCTGGCACTGCCACGAGGCTTAACTCGGCATTATGCAAGCCATGAGGAACTTTGCCATCCACCAGATCGACGGCTTCGTAGTCTGCGCCGACGCTGACGTGCTGAATTAGGCCTTTACGGATTTTCTCAGCGGTTGACTCATCGTAGATTTCCGCTTCATACCAGAGGTTGTGGCCATCCCAATCGGTCTTTGTTACTTTTCCGATTGCGTTGGGAACGGCAACATGCTCTATGTAGACTGGAGCGCTAGCCAGTTTGCTAGTGAAAGCTTGCAGCTCCTCGCTGGTGTAGATGTTGTAGTTTCGGCTCATACCACTGCACATGGCTACACCACGAATTTGCAAGGGTTTCCCGGACACAGCCTCAAGAACTTTGAAAGGCAAAAGAGAAGCGACATGCTCCCTAAGCCGTTTGCATTCTTTACAACAAGAGCCATCCTGAGACATAACACAATCGCAAAAGTAAGCCGTGACTAAGGATTAATGGCTTGAGAGCCTAATTTTGATAATATCAAAAAAGCGATAATGTGGGCGTATTTCCACAAAGCTTATATTAAGAAATTAAAATAATAAGAAAATAAAAAAATCAATTGGATGGATAACACGTTGGGAAGAACTATCGGTATTGATGACAAAACCTACAAGGAATTAGTTAGATTAACTGCTCATTTCATGCAAAAGACCGAGGAACAAATTTCCCTAAGCGACATAGTGCGACTCTCCGTTTATCTGTTCAAAGGTTGCCTAGATAACTACCCAGAACTTGGAAAGCAAATATTAAATCAGATCGACTTTGGGGAACAGAAAGAGTTAACCAAAGACTTTTTTTCAAAAGATATTATCCCTGAGTGGTTTGGCAAGGATTTTCTTGACTTCATCTTTGGTGTAGAAGATTTAAGGAAGCGCTGTTTGGAGAGCGGTAATTAACATGATAAACGCTAATGTAAAAACTAAAAGTGATCTTGAAAGAGAACTAGATGACCTCTTATATCAATCGCTTGCCCTTAACTCTGAACTCGAAAAATTAGCTATTTTGGAACGCATGAGAGATATTTTTAATCAATTAAATATTGATCCAGAAAGGAGTGAAGTCAGAGACCGCGAAAATTTTAAGCAAATGCAGAAAGATTGTTCTGAACAAAGCCTAGCAATCAGTTGCATAGAGTTAACGATGAAACATGATTTAAGAGGAAATATTACCGAGTGGGGTCTAGATGGTAAAGCATATCCAGCCACCTAAATTTGGCACTATTTATCAAAGTAAGAGCAAGATGCTGGAGGACGTTAGGCTTCTATTGGGTTTAACTCAAGAAGAACTGGTCTCGGCTTTAAATCTGCTAGAGAAAGTGGATTACGGCAGCTTGCAGTTCGACCGTGATAGTACAAGTATTAGATTCCAAAGCTCTTCTTCAACACATTCAATTTATAGTGATATTAGCGTAGAAGTTCAATTGAAGGAAGACGACGTTAAACATACCGTTGAATATCAAATCCCTAGGTCAATGCTCAAAATTCTAAGGAGAACAAAAAAGAATAAGGTACCAGACATTGTTGAAAAGGAGAGTTAACTCGGTTTGATTGTCAGTGTATTTATATGTTCTGAGCATGAGGAGGTAGAGTTACTGGATTTCGACGGTCAAGTTGCTAATTGTGATATATGTGGAAAGCAAATGACTAAGATAGCCCAGTATGAGCAGGGAGACGATAATACAATAAGGGATATGCGGGATGGGAGCGGCAGAAAGCTAACTAAGAAAGTTAAGGTTTTTGTGTGCCCCGACCACGAAGAAATGGAACTAACCGATTTTCAACAAGATAACGCATTTTGTCCTTACTGTGGCAAAGAAATGAAGAAGGCAGGAGAATACATGGAGTGAAACAAACACTATTCACGCTTTAAGCTCTCAGCAAATGACAAGTCCAACCTTGCCCGCTCAAGCTTTCTGAGCGCAGTTTTCCGAGCACGGTAAACATTTGGCGTTTCAATCTTTAACCTTTTGGCAATTTGATAATCGCTCAAGCCCTCAGCATGCAACCGTAGAATCCTCCGCTCACGCTCAGTCAACGCCAAACTTAATGATCTCCTGACATTTTTGCGCATTCAGTGCAGACAAACCTAACATGTGGAATCATCAACAGATACTCGGGTGAAATTTCTAGCCAGACCTCCCGCCCACAACAAGCGCAAGCAACCTTCTTTACAGGATAGCGTGGAGGACCAAACGGCCATTCAGACACCAAATGTAGAATAAAATCCGCCTGCTTCACTCTACCGCCTCCAACAAGCTATCATCTGTTTCTTTTTGAGGGAATAATTCAAGCAATAGCTGACCCTTCTTAGTCAGAATCCAAAACTTCTTGACTCCCGAATTCCTTGATGTATAGCCAGTGTACGCTAAAGTTATGAGCCCCAAATCCAGAAGCTTACTAACTTGCCTGTGAACGCTAGAGTAAGTGTGCCAAGAACCACACTGGAATATTTCAAAGGCTGAAGTAGGCTCTTGGAAGCACCGCAACAACTCAATATTAATCAGCAAAAACTTGCCATCATCAGTCTTTTTCATTTCCAAGCTTCCTCCTCGGTCCCTAAACCGTCACTATGACCATTATCGCTAAATTCAACGCCGCCGTCGCCATAGGCGTTTAACGCAAAACTTGTCAATGCCCAATGCCAACCGCGCTGCTCAGCAACCGCTTCATTCAACCTTTTCTGCAGACGTTGATTCATACGCCCTAACCTTCGACTAACATGATGCCTTGTAATTTTGAACCTCGTAAGCTTCATAGCGATATCTTTAGGCAACAAGCCCGGAGAACCAGCTTCAAAGAGCGCCTGCAGAATCTCCTTATCAACCTCGTCTTTGCAAGCTATCTCTTCGATGTCACCTTTTTTGTAGACAAGGCTGGGCTTTATGCCAAACTCGATGCGGTCAAGCTTGCGGTCAATAGAATCCAGCCGCTTCTCTATCCGGTTCAATCTCTGCAGCTCATACTTGTGTTTCCCAACTTTGTCAGCTTGACTGCGCTTATTTTTCATGGGCTTTTCGGCGTTTTGAACACTGCTATCACTATCTTCCATAACAAATTGCACACTCCATGTTTTCTGCTCCATCAACACATGGCAAAATTGACAATCGGTAATCAGGACCAACCCACCGCAGAAAAGCAACTTCTGAAAAGCATGGACTTTTCCCATACCCTTGGCATAGTGCTAAAAGTGCTTTTGAACAGATTTCCACATCCAAAAATGCGCAAAGAAGCCTATGAGACATAGCTGTTACCTCCATCTGCTGAAGCCTTAGCCACGCCTTGACTGCCTTCGGAATCTGCCAGCTTGCATAGGACCTCAGCAACCTTGGCTAAGTCATATCCCATCTTGTCTAGCTTGGTTAGGCTGCCTGAGATTTTCTCCAAATCGTATAGCACATTGCCCATTTGCCCCTCCAGTTTCTTGACTCGCTCCGGCATCATCAAATACTCAACGGCAGCATCACGGCCAAGATGGTCAAGCTCGCCCTCGTCTTCTCCCGGGCTGTCATCGATAACCCGCTTTGGCGTACTCACAGTGAAGTACCGGTTGAGCAAATTGGCGACTGGGTCGTCGATGCCTAACTCATGCCGCTTGTTAATCTGCCCTTCACCCAAGACACAGCCGTATTTACTGGATAAGCCCTTAGCCACACGATCGGCCATGTTCTTTGCCAGAGTCACAAGCTCTCCCGGGCTGCGACCATACAGCGTCTCAACATGCACAATCCAAGACGTCGTAGTGTGCCTAACCTTGACGCCTTGTTCCAAACCCAAAAGAGCCGTCCAATTCACCATTTCTATGCGCTTAAAATCACCCATTGGATAAACCCCCTCACGTAAAACTGGAAACTTGAAAAAACAGCGATGAAGCCGAAAGACACCGCTGCTGAAGAGGACGCCCTCACATGATATGAGAAAGTTTTGACCTTTCTCGGTTAACTCGTAATCTACAAAGTTACTGCGCTTAAGTCGGCGGATTAAACCTGCCTTTTCCATCTTCTTTACGTAGTAATCGACGTGTTGTTTGCTCCATCCACGGGCTCGTCCTATCTTGGCAGGGTACATTTTGACCTCTATACCTTTGAGGATGGGGATGACGCGACTGCGTACGGTAGAGAAGTCAAATTTTACTTTGGACTTTGAAACGCCAAAATTTTGACTTCTATCAGATTGCTCAGCCAAAAACTTAGCGCCTCCTGGATTCCTTAAAGTTATCGCAGGCGTCAGAAGAAGCCACACGGCCCATTGATCTTCTGCCCCGCATTGACGGTTCAGAGCAGCGGCCACACCAAAAGGTACAATCCATACAGAAGAGAACTTGGGAGAATGAGCCTGTTGTTTTAGGGTTTGCACTAAAACCGTTTGATTGATTAAATGAAAAAGAAAAAAGGGAAGATTTAGCGAAAAGAAACCCCGACGGTATGGCGATATCACCATGGTACGGGGAGTTCAAGTCCCACCCCCGCCACCACTGCCGTTTAAAAATACTGGGGCTCAACCCTGGCGAGCCCTTACAGTATTTTTGAAAAAACTTTTTTCGTTAGCAGTCAACTGTTTTTCTGTTTGAACCACAAAAAGTTATGGGTTTAGATTGAACCTGGTGCTGTTGGAAACACAAAGTTATAATCCGTGTATGTGACGCCTTCTGAGGTTCTAATTACAGCGTTATACAGAACAGGCAGCCAATATTGTACCCATTCACGTGAAGTGTCGCCGTTTGGAATTTGTTTGCCTGTGCGCCATAAAACTTCACTTTTTGCTAACTCGTTTAGGTTGTAAACTTGAAAATCTATTTCACCTTTAGAATGAGCTTTTACAGTAAAAGGGCCAGTTACTGATGCGAAAAGCGTGTTTCCTTGGTAGATTTCTATGGCTGTCACGGTTAGGTCTTTTTCTCCATCATTAATTAAGTTGGCAGTAGCGCAACCTGTTTCGCCTATGCTGTGACCACCTGTGCAACCGAACTTAAGAGGGCTCGTCGGGGATTTTTGAAGTGATTGCTGGTAAGTGTCATTTGTGCATTGGTAGGTTACGTTTTGAATGTATTTTGGTCCTTCGGCTACGTCTGCGATTGAAAGAACAACTTTTGGTGCTGCAAGGGCGCCGGTTTGTCCAGCCATCATGCCTACGTTGAAGGCAGTTAAAGTGGAAAGAATGCTGATGCTTAGCACTGTAATGATTAAGCTGCCTGCAAGCAATCTTTTATGCCTGTTTTTGGGCGGTTCAGGCGGCATTCTGCACCAATCAAATAAATGGTTGTTATTGCTCATTCTTTTTCACCTGTAATGGTTGAAAACAGTTTTTCAGCGTACTCGGAAGGTAAGCAATCTTCGGGTACCTGTAGGTTGCGCTCTTTTGCTTCAGCAATTAGTGCTTCTTTGCATTCTTTTAGTTGGTCGCAGTTTCTGCAGTCGCCTTCATGTTTGTACCAAAGTTGGATGCCGTTTTTAGTTGAAAAAGTGATTAAAGTCTTGGTTTTAAAATGTGAACTATATCCTAAGAGGAATCCTCTTTCAGGGTTTACTGTTTGGATTTTGATTTTGTTTATTTTGGCGGTTTCTTGTAGGGATTCTGCGATTTTTAGTTCTGCAATGTCGAGGGCTTTGTGTATTGTTTGGCGGCTAACTTGGAGTTCTCTTGCTATGCTGGCTTCTTGAAGGCCAGTGCGTTTGTAATCCCAAATCTGAAGCTGCTTGAGTGTTAGGTAACCAATGCTTAAGCCCATTTTAGACGCCTCATTGTAAGCATTAGAAGGCTTACAGTCATATAGTTTTTGTTTATACAGAAAAAAGATTAGTCTGTTTGGTTCCAGTAGAAAACATTGTTGTATTTGCCTGCAATTGGAAACGCCGCGTCATCATAAACAATGTCAAGTTTTGTGCCAAACTGTTCAAGTCTGCTCTGCAGTTGGCTCCAAATTTGTGTTGAAGTGTCGTTTGCATCCCATAAACCCCAAATACTGTCATCGGGTCTGCGCATGCCCCAACCATAATCCGCGGGTAGAACTAGAGCCGCTTCTGCTTTTATTCCACCATGAACTACATCGTTGTTCTGAACCACATTGTTCCAGAAACGTTCCAATGCCTGGAAATGCTCCTCCTGAAGGGTGCCATATGGTCCAGTCATGTCTTCTGCATAGTTGAATATTGTAACGTATTTTGCACCGCATTCGTAGGATTCTTTCATTTGCTGGTATATTTCGTCGCCGCTTGCCAAGTAAGGGGGCTGGTCATACTTCCAAGTTATGATTGCTCCCCAATCCTTGTCTTGTAGGTTTGCTGCTCCGCGCACTAAACCGATTTCTTGAGCAACCGTGTTGTTCCAGCCTAATTGAGCGAAGACTGTGTCATAGCCAGCAAGATAATCAAACCAGTACAGCGCATAATCAGAGGTAAAAAGCCGCACATCAGAAATATTGCGAACAGTGCTCAAAACATTCTGCTCGCCACCCACAAAGAAGTTTGCCGCTTCAGCGTGGGTTTGGAGTGGACGTTGGTTGTAGATTTCCTCGTAAGAGTCAAACTGGGATCTGTCGCCTGCGTCCGTAACTAATGTGCCGTTTACGTCGTGGACGATACCATTTGGGTAGTACCAGATTGTTCCCGAAGAAAACCATTCATCCTGTACTGACACGTACGACTTTGACAGCGTGACAGTGCCATTTGGGAAGTAAACGGTCGTGTTTGATATTTGTGAATGGTCAGGGAAGGTTTGGCTATGGGAAATGCTGATTTCTTCCCAAGAACTGAGCTGATAGCTATACCAAATTCCGCTTGATTCATCATTGATAGATTGCCCTAAAGGGCCGTCCGGATGCGCCTCTATCCAGCCTCCTGTCTTGTTATCATAGAAGGAATTGCCGAGATCAATCATTTTGCCGCCTTGCTCATCGTTGTAGTACACGCCCAGCAGGTGACTGCCCCATCGTTGGGGGGCTACGTCGAGGAAGGTTTTGTAGGTGTTTTGGGTGCCGCCGTTGCCATAGTAAACGATTAGGTTTAAGTTGTTGTTGACGGCGTAGTCGCATATTTGCTCCATAGCCGACCAGTTACTCATCAAAGCGCCTGATTGGATAACAAAGAGGTTAGTGTAGTCTTTGACTTTGTCGATTAGCACTTTCGCGTCTTCAATACTGTTTCCGCCATAGGTTACGCCTACATAGAAGGTTTTTTTGTTTGAAGAAGTGGTGTAGTTGATAACCGTAGCTAACCCGATTACAACAACCAATATTATAGCAACTGAAACTATTAACGTTCGCTTCATCAATTTAGCACCCAACGTTTTAAACATCCCACTTTTGTTTTTTCATTTAAAACTTTCGCAGAATCTGGTTTTCCAGTTAATCCAGCTTAAAAAGCAGAATTTTAAACGAGCCATCAACATTGTAGCTGATATGAATGATTTTTAAGAAAAAAATAAAAATTGCAGGTTAAGTATGGCAACATTAACCAGTTTGGTTCCAGTAGAAGACTTCGCTGTATTTTCCAGTCACGGGGTAGGCTGAGTCGTCATAAACTATGTCCAATCTTGTGCCGTACTGCTCAAGTCTTTGTTGCAGTTGGTTCCAGATTTGCCCCGAGGTGCTGTCGGGTTCCCATAAACCCCAAATTTTGTCATCCATTGTCCGCATGCCCCAACCATAGTCTTTGGGCAAAACCAGTGCAGCCTCTGCTTTGACGTTACCATGAACCACATCGGGATTTTGAACAACCTCATTCCAGAACCGTTCCAACGCCTGAAAATGCTCTTCCTGCATAATTCCGTAAGGCTCTGACATGTCTTTGGCGTAATTGAAAACTATAATGTATTCTGCTCCAGTTTCGTAAGAGGTTTTCATTTGCTCAAACAGTTCGTTTCCATCTGCAAGGTATGGCGCGTGAGTGTACTTCCAAGTTAAGATTGCGCCCCAGTTTTTATTTTGCAAGTTTGCTGCTCCGCGCACTAAACCGATTTCTTGAGCCACCGTATTATTCCAGCCAAGCTGAGCAAACACTGTATCGTACCCGCCTTGGTAATCCCACCAGTATAATCCATAGTCAGAAGTGAAAATCTTAAGATCAGATTGGTTGCGTACCTTACTTGTTGCTGTTTGCACAGTGTTTACGTACGCCGATGCAACTGTTGTTGAATCGTTGACTGTTTGGAGTGGGCGTGAATTCCAGACTTCTTGGTAGGGTTCAAGGTTAAACTGGGAAATATTGCCCTTATCTGTCACCACAACTGGTGTGTTCGTGCCTGTTTGCGAGGTGACGGTTCCATTTGAGAAATAAGTTAAAGCTACTCTATTTTCAAAATCTTCAAAATCATTATTGCTTATTTCATGCATGATTGTTCCGTCTGGATAATACATAGTAAAATTATTTGTTTTTGAATCCGCACAAATTATGCTAACCATGCCTGGATTCCAGTCGGAAAGACTGAACGTTTTGACGATGCTGGTGGAGCCATTAGTTTGGCTAATTGTTAGGCTGCCGCCGTGTTTTTTGACACTTCCCACGTTAGATGTGTTGCCTAAATCTGTGTATGTGTCGCTGTCTCCATCAAGCATTTTTCCTCCAGGTTCATCCCCATAATATACTCCTAAGAAGTGACTGCCCCAACGTTCCTGTGCAGAAGCAATGAAGGATTCAGTTGTTGTGGCTTGGGTTTCGTACGAACCAGAATAAACGATTATGTCTAAGCTTGCGTTAACAGCGTAATCGCACGTTTCTTCTAACGTTCCGTTATAGTTATACTGCAGTAGTCCTGATGTTATGACAAAGAGGTTGGTGTAGTTTTTTACTTTATCAATTAGTAGTTTGGCTCCTTCGACGGTGTCTCCGCCGTAGGTGACTCCTACATGCACTTGTTTGGCAGTATTGCTGCTTAGTGCGGTGTAGCTGATTAGGGTGATTGTGCTGATGAGAATGATTGCTATTGTTATGATTGAGAGTGTTTTTGTGCTTCTCTTCACAGCGTAAGCCTCTAAAGGCTGACAAAGCTTATCTGACTTATTTACTTTTCCATACTCACACCTTTCCTCCACACCCAAACACCTGCTGCAACACCCAAAAAATACAATGCCCTTTAAACTAATTCAAATCGCTAAATTTAATTTCAACCAAACCCATCCATAAAGCCTAAACACAGAGGTATAACTCATTGCCAGTTGAACAATTCGTAGTACAACAAACATCAATCACACTAACAATCATCCCAATAGTCCTGATAATATTGGGCGCTGTTCTCCTTTCAGCAGGCTTTTCCAAAAAACTGGCACACCTGATAGCAACTTACTCGCTTAAAGCAAGACCCACAGAAAACAGATACGTCTACCTGATTACTGGAGCAATAGTAATCGGAATAGGCGCCGTAATTTTCATGGGCAACGCCATACCATCAACCATCACCGTAGGCGACCAATACATAAGTTACCAGTCCAGTTTTCTGGGAGCAGGCAGCATGAACATTCCAGCAGACCAGATAGCTAATGCGTATGTTGCTCAGTTAAATCAAGGTGATTTGACTATGTCCAGAACTTTTGGCACAGCCTCAGGCGATGTCTGTGTAGGGCTTTTTGCGCTTGGAAATGGACACACAGCCCACGTACTTACAAACAATAATACCAGCCTCATAATTGAATTGACAAACGGTGAATACGTGATACTTGGCGTCTCCGACATGGATGCTCTTGCAGTGAGCTTTTCACAAAACGTTTACGCCTTACAACAGCAAATAGGCTAAAAATCTAAAAAGTTGCTTTAGTTTCAACAAGCTTTTATTTTTTCAAACATTCAATACCTTACATGGACAAAGAAAAGGTTGCTGTAACTATTTCTCGAGTAACTGAGCAGAACATTAACGATTTTTTAGGTTTAATCAGTAAACTTGCAGAATTTGAAAACTTGCCATCACCTACTGCAGAAGCAAAAACAAGGTTACGCAATGACTGCCTAGCTATTGACCCAAAATTTCAAGCATACATAGCAAAACTTGACGGCAACCCAGCCGGATACATAGTCTACTTTTTCACGTATTCAACTTTTCTTGCGTTGCCAACGTTGTTTCTGGAAGACATCTTTGTTTTAGAAGAGTACAGACGTCAAGGGGTAGGTAAGGCGCTGTTTAATTTTGTTATAGAAGCAGCGAAACGTGACGGTTGTGGCAGAATAGAGTTCAACGTTTTGAAATGGAACACGCAGGCACAGGCTTTTTACGAGTCAAATGGGGCACAACGGGTTGAATGGTTCTTGTATCGAATAGGAAAAGACAAATTTTAGTTGCCTTTAGACTTGGTTTTAATCCTGTACAAATTTGGGTATAATCCTGTAAAATCCTAATATATTTTTCAAGCCACCCCTCCATAGATGAGTCAAATGAACAAAACAAGATTGGCATTGGTTGCCATATGCGCATGCTTAGTGCTTTCTATTGCAGTTTACGAAGTAATCACTTTAACAGCTAACAACGCAGGTCAAACAGATGACACTGACACTACTGATGGCAGCCAAACCCAGTCACCCACGCCTACAAGCACCAACAGTCCTTCTGCAACCAGTACACCTACAGCCACGCCTACACCTTCTACAGGAACAGACGACACAGGCACAGACACAGACATAACAACTCATGAACAGGACCATGAAGACGCAGCTGACTACACTTATGACGATAGCCAAATCGCAAACATCACATTAAACTCCAACTCGATAACAACTGATTCATCCACTGCAACTGTTGACGGTAGCACAGTAACCATTACAGCGTCAGGAACATACAGAGTTACAGGCGCTCTTACAAACGGACAAATAATCGTTAACAGCACCGACAAAGGCACAGTACAACTTATCCTAAGCAACACTGACATCACATGCTCCAATAACGCACCAATTTACGTTGAGGACGCCAAAAAAGTCGTAATCATACTTGAAGACGGCACCACAAACACGCTAAAAGACACAAGAACCGCCATAATTGAAGACATTAACGCAGTAATCTACAGCACCAGCGACCTAACCCTCTACGGCACAGGCACACTTGCAGTTAATGGAAACAATGACGGCATAACCAGCAAAGACGGCCTAATAATCAAAAGCGGCACAATTACTGTAAACGCGGCAGACGACGGCATAAGAGGCAAAGACTACCTAATAGTAAAAGACGGCCAAATCACTGTAACCGCGGGAGAAAACGGTTTACTCTCAGATAACACAGAAAACGCAACAAGAGGCTACATAACAATTGAAGCAGGAACCATAAGCATCACCACAGGCGGAGATGCCATTTCAGCAAAAACAGATGTAACCGTAACTGGCGGACAAATAACTGCAACAACAGCTGGCGGCGCAAGCAGCACAACCACAATATCTGCTAAAGCAATTAAAGGGCTCTCCTCGGTCATCATCACGGGCGGAACTTTCAATTTAAACTCAGCCGACGACGCATTACACTCAAACGGAACCATAACTATCAGCGCAGGAACATTTGCAATTCAATCAGGAGACGACGGAATACACGCCGACTCATCAATAACCATTAACGGCGGAACAATCAACATAGCCAAATCCTACGAAGGCATAGAAAGCGTAACAATCACCATCAACGGCGGAAACATCAACCTAAAAGCAAGCGATGACGGCATCAACGGCGCAGGCGGCACCGACCAGTCAGGAATGAACCTCGGTCCCGGCTGGGGCGGTGGCGGTATGGGTGGTCCAGGTCAAGACAACTTTATGAACTCTGGCAACTGCGCCCTATACGTCAACGGTGGTTATGTGATTGTTGACGCCGGCGGAGACGGCATAGACATAAACGGTGCAGTAACTATGACGGCTGGGATAGTCATCGTTAACGGTCCAACAGACAACGCTAACGGCGCTTTAGATTTTAGCTCCTTTAAGATGACTGGCGGATACCTAGTTGCAGTAGGCAGTTCAGGAATGGCCCAATCATTAAGCACAACTTCCACGCAGTACTCGGTGCTTATCAACTTCAGAAGCACAAATCAGGCAGGAACACTAATTCACATTCAAAGCAGCACCGGCGAGGATATAGTAACTTTCAAAACATCCAAAATATCTCAATCTATAGTTGTGTGTTCACCATCTTTGCAGAAAGGCACAACATACGATGTTTACCTCGGCGGTAGCTCAACAGGAACACTTCAAGACGGCATATACTCTGGCGGTACATACACTGCAGGCACAAAATACACAAGCTTCACCATCAGCAGCACAGTCACAACGGTAAGGTAGCCGTTTCTTCAAGCCCCTTATTTTCTTTCTTTAAAAACTTAACAAAATTGCTTTTCCAAACAAAAACTGGTTATATACTCTAAAGTTTGCCTTTTTTTTAAAAAAAGAAACGGCGGTTATTGTGCGCCTGTTTGAAGCATTTGCTGGCTTCTGCATATCGAGAATTTGCCGATGGCTTCGGGCAGTTTAATGGTGTTAGGAAACAAGCCTTTAACATAGACTGGTAAAAAGTCTGTGTATTTTACTTCTAAAACCATTTCTTGCTGCGCAAGTGTGCTTGTTACAGAGGCGTTTTTGTTAAAAAATTCTGTTACGCTGGGTCCTGTTCTTAGGTTGCTATCAAAGGTTACTCTGACGTTGCCGATGGGTTGAACGTAGGCTTCACGGTTATACTCCACAATAACTATTGGCTTCATTAAAACGCGACGAGATTCGAAATAAAATTCTTTTAACAGTTTATTGTCAGAATCAGCAATAAAATCAAAGTTTCCATTTATCAACTGTTCTGCTTGTTGACGTGTTATTAGAGTTGTTTTTTTGAAGACGTAGCCGCCGATTTTGCTTTTGCGTTCAAACTTTATTACTGCGTCGTCGTTGTTGTAGATGCGTATCCTGTACTTTTTTCTTTGATAGGTGCCTGCTTCTTTTTCCCAGTAAGCGGTATCTTTGTAATCGTCAAAGTATACGTTTCTTATTTGGTAGCTTGCGCCTGTTACCATGTGTGGGTCAGGTTTAAGCACGTAAGCTACTTTGCTCTTTAAAACTTGGTATTCCAAAGGGTTTATTGAATACTTTAGTTCCCGACGTTTAACTGACATACTATATTTTCCTCCAAAAAGAAAGGGTTAGGCTGATTCAGACGTGTAGCTTACAATGGAGGCGTCTTTAACGCCGTCGATTTTCAGCAATGCATCCACCTTTGGTACATCGTTTGGGTTCATTCGTACTTCACCCATTAATTCGACGCCGTCAAGGTTCACAGTTCTTGAACGGATTTTATGTTTTGGCAAGGCAGCTTGCACCGCGGCCTCGGCTTCACTTTTATAGTGAACAACCATAAGGTAGGGTTCTGGTCCTCGGAAACGGGTGTGTTCTAGCATTATAAGCATGACAGCAATTATTGGTACTCCAACTAATGCTATCATGTAAAGACCTGCACCGCAGATGATGCCGACTGCTATGGTCCAAAACGTGAAGACGATGTCTTTTGGGTCTTTGATGGCGGTTCGGAAGCGAATTATGCTTAAAGCGCCAACCATGCCTAAAGATAAGGCTACGTTGGAGCTGATTGGCAAAACGACAAGAGTTACTACTAGGCCTGTTAGGACTAAGCCGATGTTGAATTGTCGGTTGTAGATTACTCCTTTGAATGTTTTGCGGTAAATGTAAAAGATGAGCATGTTTATTGCAAAAGACATGACTAAGGCTATGATAACTCGGTCAACTGTCAGGGTTGCGTATGTTCCTGAAGGGGTTAGGAAATCTGTGATTATTTGCTGGGAATCTACCATTGTGAATCAACCATTTGGTTTTTAAAAAATTTTGGGCTATATAGATTAAATAGATTTTACAGGATTATACCCAAATCTCACTCAAATCTGTAAAACAACAGAGCCTTCAATAGCTTCTGATTTGATGTTTAACTTATAGAATGATTTTGAAAAAGTATGTTTCATTGAGTGTACTATCTGGTTAAAAAAAATAGGTCAATAAAGGCGCGCCAAAAAAAGTTTAGCATACTCTTCACCGGGCATTTGTTTTTTCAGAAAAGCTTGTTCAACAGTTTTGTACGCTTGTTCAAAAATATTTCAATAAATATTTTGAGTGCTTTATGCTTGGCAGGTGAAATATTGTTGTTTCCAAAAAATAAAAACAGAACCGTAAAAATGCGTTGTTATTCTTTTACGCCTCTGAAGCTGTTAACACGTTTATATCATTTGATGACTAAAACAATGACTATTAACTTTCCAAAACATTTCCCAATAATGCTTTGAATTACAAATCTCATTAAAAGGGTTAGTGCTTTGAGTACAGAAATTGAGTTGAAGGCTTTTAGCGAGTTACGCGGCAACACCTTAAAGGTTTACCTGTGCCTAGTCAAAGCTGAGCATCCTATGGGTGTAAGAGACGTACAGAAGAAACTAGAGTTTTCAAGCCCTTCACTTGCAGCTTACCATTTAGATAAACTTGAAGACTTGCGCCTTATAGAGAAAACAGCCAAAGGTTACGTGTTAGTTAACGAAGTAAAAATAGGTGCACTAGCTCAGGTGGTAAAGTTTGGCTCTTTGCTTTTGCCAAGATACGTTTTCTACGTTGCACTAGTCTCAACCCTGTTTGTTGCCTACCTAGTTTCTGGTTGGCTTGATAATTCCCTTGATTTTGATATAAACGGTATTTCTGCAGTTCTTTTGGGTTTAACTGCCTTGTTAATAATGACTTATGAATGTGTTCGCATATGGAAACAAAAATTGGTTTAACTGTACAAAAAACTTGTACATTCGTTCAAAAGAAATACACTAAATCTAACCTCTCATAACAGTAAAAAATAGGTAACTATGAAGTGTTGAAAAAAATGGCAACTGAAAAATACGCTATCAGCAAAAGCATATTTGCTGGCATATTAATCGCTGTGGGTCTTTTCTCTGCTGCGGTTTTCCTTGGCAATTCATGGATAAAATTATTTGTTATAGTTTTAATTGTTATTAGTGGTATTGCTTGGTTAGTTTCACATGGCTTGTTAAAACGGGTCTTTAAGTACTTGATACTGGCTGTGATGGTTTTTACAATACTCTTTTCAGGGTTAGAAGGTTACTTATTTTGGAATGCTGGTTATCCTCCAACAGCTGGGTCTTCACAGTCTGATGTAACAGTTTCATACACTAACATACTAAACATGTCCTTAACCGAGATAGTGCAAAGTGTGAAGAGCACACCTACCTTTAACCTTATAATGATAGAACATCCTGGCGAAGTCACAATAGAAACTATAGCATTAGATGCCACATTTAGCGGCGGAAGAATCCATGTGCTACTTTACCAAGACTCGTCAAATCTATGCATTACCTTTGCATCTAGTAACGGTCGCTCATACCATGCATCTGTTGCTCCATGGGGTGGAACACCTCTTTCGCAGATGTATCCTCAACAACAGACACCAGATGATACCCTTAAACAGATTGACACTTTAGGGTTAAATTGGTATTACAATCATGCAGTCGAGGCTTACCAGAACAAAACAGGAACAACTCCAGAAATAAATGCGTTACAAGTATCTATCCAATGGGATAACTACGCAACATACCAAGGAATGACACTACAACTCATAGGTTCATACCAAAACAACTCTAGGGGGCATAGTGTTTTCATAGCTAACTTCCAACCAGACGGAACACTGAACTACCTAAACACTAGTACATAACCTGTCAATGCTAAACTCAAGATGTGATTAAAGGAAAAACTTTCCTTTTTTACTTTTTTATATACGCCATGTTGCTGGACTTGTTTTTCTTTGATAAAAATTGTTAATAACATCAATAAGGGATTCACAGGCAAACCAACGTTCCTCCAATGAACCATCCTCCTCAGAGTCTCTGAGTCGTTTCTGAAAAACCTTAACATCCTCCAATGCGGGTTCACGTTTCCTGTCAAACTCTTCTCTAAAACGTTTTTGTCGCTCACGAAAATCCAAAACCGTAACCTCCAATTCCTGCTGCTTATCACTTAACCTCTGCACCACATCAACCTCTTTTTCTTCCCTCTCTTTTTTGGAAATGCCTCTAAAAAACCCAGTTTTCAACTGAATTATGCGGTCTTGCTCCTTTTTCAAATCAGATATTTCCCTGTTTAACCGTTTGACTGCCGCGTTTTTTTTGCCTTTAAGAGCAGTTACCTTGGTTAAGTATTCATTATTTAATTGTTGAAGACGATTCTTAGCGTTTGATAAGCTGTTTATTTGCTCTTCAAGCTGTGCTTCTCTTTTTCGCCGGTTTTCAAGCTGCAGCTTAATGGCTACCAGTGCTGAGTTGCGTTCTCTTACAAATTGCTCATCAACTTTCATTTCTGGCTGTGCTTCAAACTCGTCAAGAACTGCCTCTACGTTTAGTAGCCAACGGTCAAAATGCTCGCTAAAGGGGGATGACCCAAATTTTTGGTTGCCCAAAGTGTGCAGCCGTTTGAACGTTGCTTCAAAAACTTGTTGCTCAGATTGAACTGTTTTTTCTTCCCAGATTTGTTTAGAGGCATGCCTGTTTGCTCGTTTGGCCGTTTTGCCTTTTTCTCGAAAAGCTTTTTTGAATTCACGAATTGCCCGTTTAGGCGTTCGCGTTCGAGGCTGATACCCCATAAACAAAACGTAACGCGCTTAAGATATTTAATCTGTGCCCAAATAGCTCTCAAGCAATCTTTTAGGATTTTTAGAAGCCATTTAATCTTTCAAGTGGGTGTATTCTCCATTGCTAAAAAGTGTCAGGTTACGATTGATTTTTATGTATTGTTGACGTTGTCGAGGAGTTATTCTTTGGTGTTTCATGTTGGCGTTCAAAAGAATCTTGCTGGTGAAACCTGCTGGAAGAAAAGGCTTGAGTTTTTCTTTTGATTTGATACCTATCGGTTTGGAGTATATTGCAGCTTACATTAAAGACGCAGTGGACCAAGTCAACATTGTTGACCTTGAACTTGACAATAGGAAATTTCAAAATATCCTAGATGTTTACAAACCTGACCTTGTAGGCTTTACATTATCTGCCACTGAACACAACCAAGGCTTACATCTCACAAAAATTGCTAAACAAAACAATTTACCCACAATAGTCGGTGGATATCACCCAACAGCCCTTCCCGAACTAATGCTGTCGCACCCTCAAATTGATGCGGTTGTCCGCGGCGAAGGCGAAGCTACAATGAAAGAGATTGTTGAAAAAGGCACTTTCGAAAATGTTTCAGGTTTATCTTATCAGCAGAACGGGAAAATAATTCACAATCAAGATAGAAAGCCACTTGAAAACTTGGATGCTCTTCCTTTTCCAGCTAGAAATTTGAGACTATATCCCTACAAAAGTCAAGACCGAGTGACAGACTGCGACGTAATAACAATGTACAGAGGCTGCAACGGGCTGTGCAGTTTCTGTTGCGAACCAAGCATGAGTCAAGGCTGCCTTAGAACCAGGTCACCTGAGAACGTTATGCAAGAACTATTAGAAATGTCCGAATATCACAAGAGAAAACGCGTAAACGTCATGTTTGCCGACCCACACTTTATGGGTAACCCCAAACAAGTAAATCTCCTCTGCGATTTGATGACGGAACATGATCTAAATATGGAGTTTTGTGCACTTGTTCGGGCTGACATGATGGCGGCATATCCCGAAATTGTTAAGAAGATGTGCAAAGTTGGCATACGCCGCTTTGAAATGGGTATAGAAAGCCCGAATGCTAAAGATTTAAAGTCAACCAAGAAAGGCATAACCAGTAAGGTTCATGGTCAAGCAGTTAAGAATATACGCGAAAACGGCGGCAGAGCGGGTGGAACTTTTGTTATTGGTTTGCCCGACCAAACTGAAGAAGAAATTAGAATGTTTCCAGTGTACGCTAAAGAGATTGGTTTAACAGGTGCCGCTTTTGGTATTGCAACGCCTTTTCCTGCTACAGAATTCTATAAAGAGCTGGATGCGCAAGGGCTAATTTTTGAGACTAACTGGGAAAATTTTGATGAAATGCATTCAGTTTACACAACAAAATATTTGTCAAAAGAAAAAATTGAAGAAATGGCCACCTACTGTATGGCGAAATTCTGGAATATTGACACGTTTTTTGACCACGAACAAGTTGTTCAGGCAAAAACAAAACAAAAAAAGACACTGGTAGATTTTGCTCAAGAACGAATAATCAACCTTGGTTTCATGACTAATAATGGTACAACATTGCAGAAGGATAATTTTGAAAAGCACATTGCAACATTTCTTGAAGCATACATTGACCCCCGAGTGGAAGCGTACACCCGACAGGTTGGTGTGCATAACATTTTGGAAATGAGGCGTTTTCTACGATTATTGGGTCCGCAAACAATTCAATGTTCTTTGTGGATGAATGATTTAACAGCCAGTTTTGTATTTAAAACAAGTAAAACAAGTGTTGAATACATACGTGTTATAAAAGGCAAGCAAGCAGATTCAACTATTAATCTTGGAGTTGATCTGAAATGGTTAAGTGAACCAGCCAATTCACTTATGCTAAAAAGATTTGTAGTGGCTTTCTCACAGGATTTAACTGTTAAAAAGTTATGGAACCTTTTTAGGCTTTTAACAGCTGTAGGAACAGATGCTGTGGCATGGAGCCTTCAAAAACTTGCGCCAAAAAAATTGGTTAATAGCCGCTAAGTTGATTTTTTTAGTTCTATCGCGTTGCCAGGGCACTTTGACGTGCAGTCACCACATCCATGACACAAAGCAACTTCAACAACATTTGGGTCGTTTGTGTCTATGCGAAAAATAGCTTTGGGAGGGCATGCTCTTGCCGCTCCACAGGTTGGGCAACGTATGCATTTGTTTGGGTCAATGTAGGCTTTGTACATTAGGTTCACATTTTAGCTTTAGGTTTTACGGCAAGATGGTATAGTAAACCTGTTGCTGCAACAATAGATACTGCAATTAATCCGCCGAGAACCAACAGTTTCAGCAAGCTATACTCTGCCATCAGCGAAGATGCAAGCAGCCATCCTGGAATTAATGTTAAAATCACGTAAACAGTAATGTCCATTGCTGCAATGGTTGCTTTGCCTATTCCGGGGATGTGTGTTGCGCCAAGAAACAGTAGGGATAGTTTGGCCATTCCTTTGGTGCATGATTTGCAGTAGTAGC
Organism: Bathyarchaeia archaeon; assembly: GCA_050108115.1. Classification (GTDB taxonomy): domain Archaea; phylum Thermoproteota; class Bathyarchaeia; order Bathyarchaeales; family Bathycorpusculaceae; genus Bathycorpusculum. The sequence continues at coordinate 161,552 of JBNIDP010000003.1, forward strand.
ATGAGGTGCAGGTCATTCTGCGTAGGATGCCATAGGTGACAAAAGCGGAGAATCCTAAGAAAAGCCATCCGTACAGGGGGTTAATTAGCCAGCAGCCAAAAGTTCCCAGTAGAATCCATGCTAAGGCGAGCAGGTTTCCACCTAAGAGTTGGGATTTGATTGCTTGGACTTTTTCGTATGTTGTCAAGTGTATTACCTGTTTAAGCTTGTTTTTGAGCTTTTTTTCTTAATACGTATGTTTTACAGGTGTCTCGTTGGCAACATTGGTCGTCTGGTATGCCGTATGGGCATTCAAGGTTTTGCATGTTTTTTGCACTTCCTTTATGGTTATGTATTGGTGGGCGGCTCAGATATATGTTACGGTATTGTCAATACCGTGCAATACTTAAATATTGGAACCAACACATACACACACATGGACAGCATACAACTATTATCAAAAAAAGACGCCACCTGCCAAGACCTCCTAACATGCCTCTACAACCTAAAACCCATAGACCTCGAAATCCTCTCAGCCGTAGCCAAAAACCCCCAAACAACCCTAGACCAAATCGCCACAACAGTGCAACGAGACCGAAGCTCCGTACACCGATGCCTAGCCAAACTCGTAACCGCAAACCTAGTAATAAAACAATCAAAAACACTCAAAGGCGGAGGATACTACCACGCATACACAATGGTTGAACCAGACAAAATCAAAGCACACGCAAAAGAACGCGTAAAAGAAATCACCGACAGCCTAAACAACCTAATTGACACCTTTGAAACAAGCCTAAAACGGCACATGGAAACCTAGTCAACTATCAAGCATTTAGTTTATTGTGTGATTGCTATTTAGGTACTTTAGTAATATGGATACTTGCACCGTCATGCTTTAATTTTGAATTACGTCTCAATATTGCGGATGCTTATGAAGAAGACAAAAATCATCGCTACAATTGGTCCAGCCAGCAGCAGTAAAGAAACAATCAAACGAATGGTGCATGCAGGGATGAACGGGGCAAGAATTAACACTGCCTACGGAAACACTGCCCAGTATCAAGCCACAATTGAAACCGTGCGAAAAATTGCAGATATTCCAATAATTATTGACCTTAAAGGGCCTGAAATCAGGCTTAAAGCTGCACAAAAAAAGGTTTTAAACAAAGGTGAACTCTTAGAAGTCGGATTTAATGGGGAAGAAGTAAGTTTCAACCACAACTTTTACGACACCGCAACAATCGGCGACATAATCTTAATCGATAACGGCAAAATACGAACCATTGTTGCCGAAAAATCTGACGAAAAACTGCGTTTACTTGTCTTAATTGGCGGCACAATCGAAGACGGTAAAGGAGTTAACCTGCCCAATAAGCGTCTATCAGTTTCTACACTTACCGATTATGATTTAGAAATTGTAGATTTCGCCAGAAAATCTGACGTTGAATATATTGCTCTTTCTTTCACCCGAAACGCATGCGACGTTGAAGACCTTGCTAAAATTTACAAAGGCGGCATAATTGCTAAAATAGAAAACTTTGAGGGCGTCCAGAATGTTGACTCGATTTTAGAGGCAGCTAACGGCATAATGGTTGCAAGAGGTGACTTGGGTGTTGAGATTGAACCTGAAAAGGTTCCTCTTGTACAAAAATCGATTATTAAACGCTGTAATCAACGAGGCAAACTAGTGGTGACAGCTACAGAAATGTTGGAGTCAATGGTTCATCAGCCTCAGCCTACAAGAGCTGAAGTTAGCGATGTGGCTAACGCGATTTTGGATGGTTCAGATGCTGTTATGCTTTCTGGTGAAACTGCCGTTGGCCAGTACCCTGCAGATGCTGTGGAAATGATGACACGGATAGCCAATGAAGCCGAAACAGCTGTAAAAAGCAAGGTTGAAGACACACCGTTTGTGAATATTTCAGACACTGTTAGCAGAGCAATTTACAGGATATGTCAAACTATGCCACTTGATAAGGTTATAACCTTAACAAAAACTGGTTACACTGCACGAATGATTGCCCGCTTCAAAATAGCTCAACCAATTATTGCTGTTACGCCAGACCTTAAAGTGAAAAAGAAGTTGGAATTAACTTTTGGTGTTCAACCTGTTCATATTGATTATCTTCAAGAGAAGGACAAGATATCTGCTGTTGCAAACAAGTTGTATGCTATGCATTTGTTAGCCGATAAAGAGACCGCATTGTTTACTGCAGGTGAACGAACTGTTATGAGTCACGCAAGCAACTCTATTGAAATTCACAAAATTGAAGAACTGCTCAAGTACTCAGCTAACTAACTTTTCCCCTTTTCTGATTAACGCATTTTTTGTTTTACAAATCCTTATATGCCGTTTACGCTCTGTTGCTTGACAGAAAAACGTCTGCAAAAAACAGGAGTATTGGCTGTGAAAAGCAAAATCTGCAATGTAGGATTCGCAAACAAAATCCGCGATAACATCCTTGCAATAAGCAAAAGCAGTCTTGAACCATTATTCGAGGACCTAAAAGAAGCTGACTGCGTAATCTGTAGCGGCTCGGGGCGTTCACTTTACTCACTTAACGCAGCAATGAGCTTAATGGCTCTAAACGATGCAGAATTCGCCAACAAGGTAGTTTACACTGCTGATGACCCTGGTTTTCCTGGAAGAAACATGCTTTTTGCGGCACCATTTTTTGAAAAACGATACAAGAAAACACTTCTGCTCATGAACTCAGGAAGCGGGCAATCTAACGACCCATTGCTAATGGCTCAAGACTTGGCTCGGTATATTGATGAGAAAAAGTCTGACCGTTTCAACATGGGTTTGTTAACTTCTAATTTGAAGTCTCCTTTGGCAGAAATCGCAAACAAATACGGTTGTGCCGTCCAGATTGAAGGGCGGGGGCAAGCTACACCAGCCAGTGTTTATAGTGACACTGGAATGATGGGTGACATCTTTGAACTGGGAACTCTTGAATTGTTGAATATGATGATTGAATCAATTTCCCGCGGCTTAGGCGTTGAAGATGTTTTCAAGTTATGTGAGGAAGAATTTGAAATCATCGGCAACCTGATTGATGCTAACGTTGGTTCAGAAACTTATGCTCAATTGATAGATATACTTGAAAAAGGCACTAATGTTTTCTTGGGTGGAAAAGGAACCGCTAAAGAAGTCGCCAAAATGACTGGCATACGCCTATTTCACATCAAAAGTTTTCTTGGCGATAACGTGTTCATGGCACGAGGGGTGAACACTCCAAGACCCCGAGCTGGGGACGTTGAAATCTTAATTTCCTACACGGGTGAGGCAAAACCTGTTTTGCTCTGGTGTGATGCTCTTAAAAAATACAGTGGCTCTGTGCTCGCAATAACTGGCTGTAAAGACTCAACGTTGGCTAAAAAAGCTGATTTACAAATTGTTATTCCTGAGGACTTAACTCCGGGTGTGCCTAGGCGGTTCTATACTCGGGCGGCTTATGTTTTGAGTCCTTTGCCTGTTAAATTGGCTGAGCGTCTTGCGGAACGGGGTTTGAATTTGCCTGAGTACATTATTAGTTGGTATCATTCGATAACTGAGTAACCTTTTTTTGGTTGTTTGGTTGCTGTTTTGAGGCTTGTTAGCTTATTAATTTTTGCGGTTTAATACTTATTTATAATTCAATTTAGCGTTAACTTTTTTGTATTTTTTACATAAAAACATTTTAAAGTGAGTTAAACCATAAAATGTTTGGTGCTTTTTCATGCTTTTTTTATTGGTAGCACTGCTAACTTTGGAAGAAGCCTTTAACAATTTTGTCAACACGATTGCATTAGCCCTACCAGGGATAATCGGCGCCATAATCGTAATAATCATCGGTGTAGTCGTAGGCTGGTTCGTTGGAAAAATCGTCAACCGAGTAATCAACGCAACCGTAGAGAAAAGCTTTGATAAAAGTGAAATCGGCAAAATTTTCCGTAACAGCGGCTTTGACCTATCCAATTTTGTAGGCGGAATCATCTATGCCTTCATAATAATTGTTGCTATCGCAATAGCTGTTGCAATGCTAAACATTCCTGGTGAAGCTGGCGCTTTAATTGCTCAAATAGCTGCGTATCTTCCAAGGCTTTTAGGCGGCATACTTGTCATAGTTTTAGGCATTGTTCTTGTAGATTACTTGGCTATGCTGGTTGGTAACGTCATCCGACCCATGTTTAAGACTAAAACTGAAATCGCTGACATGCTAAAGAACCTGCTCTTTATCGGTTTAGTTGCTATAATTTTAAACATCGCTTTTGACTTGCTGCTCTTCACTGCAGGCGGCTTGGTTTACTCTTTAATCATTGGGTTTGTTATAATCGGCGTTGGCATAATCCTAACTGACGGCTTAATCAAATCCATCACAGACGACCACCCAGAATTTGGATCCATTGCTGGTTACGCCAAATTCATCCTCTACAGCGTATTCTTACTGATCGGAACCGGGGCAATCTTCTCAACATTCTCAGGAGTAACAGGAATCATAGCTACAATCGCTTGGGCGTTTGCTATTGCACTTGCAATCATCTTGATACCGATTGTTTACGGGTTAGCAAAACGAATGCAGAAAGAAGTCACCTAATCACCCTTTTTTCTTTTTTTCAAGAACTGCCAGACATTTAGGTTTAAATTAATTAAATTAATGCTTTTGGCTTTTGAGGCGCGAGCCTATTAAGCAGTTATTTGCTCCCTCTTCCTTTAAACGGGTGTGCTTTTTTTAGCCGTTATAGTAGGTAACTGACTCACCAATTTTTGCTTAACTTTAAAAAGATTTAGTCAAGAAACTTTGACGGGAACATTTTTATAAAAAAATGATTGAAACCAAATTATGAACAAACCCGTTGCAATAGCTACCTTTGTGATGCTTTTGTTTTTATCTACTGTATGCACTGTTATTCCAGTTTCCAGTCAAACATCCCCCTCTTATGTTAACGCTTGCATCCTAGAAGATGGAACTGTTCAAGGTACTAGCAACATAAAACATGATGGAAACCAGTACACCTTTACTGGTGACGTTATTGGAGCACTTGTAGTTAAAAAAGACAACATCGTTATCGACGGTCAAGGTTACACTCTGACAAGTAACAGAGCACGAGGAATTGTTCTTGAAAACCGAAGCGGCGTAACTTTGAAGAACACTCGTATAACTCTTAATGGCGGTTACGTGATTGACCTACGACAGGCTTCTAATTGTATAATTGTGGGAAACACTCTTGTTGGTACTCCTGAGCTTGATGCTGTTTTTCCTGATGCTAAATTGATCGGTCCTATTGGCATAAACTTTCTTCAGTCTAAAAATATTACAATTAAGGATAACACAGTTACGAATTTTGGAACCGCTTTTTCTCTCAACGGGTCCAGCGACCTTGTTATAACTGGTAATACTTTAACTGACGGCCTAACAGGCATAGATATTATGGATACAACTGACTGTTTTCTAAGAAATAATCGTCTAAATAATTGCAGTTTCTCAGTACGTGCTTACTCTACTTATCAGTACAATAACGATTTGGACACCTCGAACACTGTTGATGGTAAACCCATTATTTACTGGATTAACGTAAAAGACAAAACTGTTCCAGCGGATGCATCGTATATTGTGCTTGTAGGCTGCTACAACATCACAGTTGAAAACCTTGGTACACGAAGTATCAGTGTTCTGTCAACGACTAACAGTACAATACGCAAAGTAACAATAACCGATACAGGTGGTAGTATTGAGCTTTTGAATAGTTCGGGCATCAACATTCTTGACAATATTCTAAAGGGCCATACAATTGGTATTGCGCTTGACAATTCCTCAAACAACCTAATTAAAGGAAATGTTATTTCAGACCATACATCGCGTGGAATTAACCTTAATAACGCAGTTAACAACATCATCATTCAAAACCAAATAACAAACAACACCTACGCAATAGCACCCTTCCAAGATACGCCTTCAAACAGCAACCTTGTAGCCTTAAACAATTTTACAGAAAACGATTACGCAATAAGCCTGCAAGGACACATGCAAATAATAGGCAACATTTTTGACGGCAACAAGCATGCAATAATGGTTTCAGGCAAGGACAGCACAATAACCCAAAACACCTTTGTAAACAATGAAGAGGTACTTTATTTTGGAGGTTCCTCAGACAACAGCATTTATCTGAACAATTTTCTTCAAAACGACTGCCAAATTAGGGATGGCGGTGCAAACAGCACTTATGTAACACCACAAAAAACAAGCAACAGCCCAGTAGGCTCTTTTAAAATCCTTAGTGCCAAAACAGAAACAGTCAATTTTATGCCGCCTCCACCGCTTTCAGTTAACAGTTGGGACAACGGTTCCAAAGGCAATTACTGGATAGATTATCAAGGGTCTGACCTGAACAGAGACGGAATAGCTGACAAAGCGTATTACTTGTATGAAAACAATCAAGATAACTATCCCTTAATGGAAACCGTTTCGCTTCCAGATTTAACAATGATTTTTGCTGATTTCCAGTTAACTTTGCCGTCTTCAGCAGATCAGTCTTCAGAAAACAATGCCAAACCTGCAAGTACATCCGTGCCTGTTACTGGTGCCGAATTACCCGTAGAATACCTCTTTGTAGCAACAACGGTAATAGTTGGGTTAATAGTTGCAGGAGTATTGATGACAAAATGGAGAAACCAAAAACCCCTTTAACAATTCAATCTACTGTTTGATTCCAATAGTAGACCTTTGCATACCAGTTGTCAACAGGGAAAGCAGGATTATCATAAATAATGTCAAGCCTGAAATCGTATTTTGCGAGCAATTCGCGGCTGATATTCCATATTTGCTCTGATTTATCGTCTGGACCCCAAACACCCCATATGCGGTCATCCTCACGTCGCATGCCCCAACCATAATTCTCAGGCAAAACAAGCACGGCATCATCCTTCTGGCGATTGTCAGGCTCAACCGACCCAGTTACTGTCCAGATTTTTTCAATAGCTTCAAAATGTTCATCAGTTAACACGCCGTAAGGGTTTTCTGGAAGTTGTGGATAATTAAAAATTACAATATATTCTGCGCCTGCCAAGTATGAATTAAGCATTTGCTGGTAAATTACGCTGCCGTTGGCAAGATACGGTGGGTGGTCATACGTCCAAGTTATAATTATTCCCCACGTTTTGTTTTGCATTCGGGCTGCTCCACGGTTCAAAGCGATGTTTTGAGTGAGACTGCTGTTTGAACCAATTTCAGCAAATACAACATCGTAGCCGCCAAGATAGTCAAACCAGTAAAGTGCGTAATCAGACGTGAAAGCAGTGATTGAACGATTTTTTAGTTCATTTACGCTAAGGTTGTACCAGATTTCATCGTTAAAATGAGCTGCTGCCTGTGCGTAATCCCTTGGCAAGGAACCGTTAAGTGCAAGATCAACTGCTGGTGCATGCAAGTAATAGTCTGAAGAGTTGCGGATTCTTGTTTGGGTAAAGTAGCCTGTCCAGTTAAGGTCAACAAGGTATCCTCCGGGTTCATCATTTAGGTAGACTCCTAAGAAATGGTTGCCCCAGTGCTGTTTTGCGTGGTCCAGCCATGGTAGCTGCCATGGATAGTCAGGGTTAAAAAAACCAAAATAGACAATTACATCTAAACCTGAATTGACGGCGTAATCTACTATTTCGTTCATTGCGGTTTCGTTTATGCTTACAGGTCCTGATTGGATTACAAACAGGTTAGTGTACGGTTTGACTCTGTCTATAAGCAGTTTAGCTTCTTCCGTAGTGTTGCCGTTGAAAGAAACTCCCAAATAAAAATCCCGTGTTCCTTTAACTGGCGCAAGGGGGTTAAGAAAGTAAACTGCGGCTGCAAAAACTATAATCAAAATTAGGATGACAGATAAAATGGCTGTAACGGTCTTCTTCAACGGTTGACACCAACAGTTGATTTCTAACTGAATAAAATATTTTTGAAGTAAAAATAACTTATTACAGTCGGCTACTTGCAAGGGTTTTAGTCGATTGGTTTTTTCCATCCACCATTGCTGTACCTTGCGATTATTCCAAATGGCAATGAAAGCAGGAACAAGTCAATCAACGCAACGTAAGGTGCAAACGGCAAATCCAGCACTGTCTGCAGTACAAGATTAACTGTAGAAAAAGATAGCATCAGAAAGAGCCCGTTTAACCAAAAACCTACTTGCCATCCTTTTAACTTGTTTAGTCGGTGAATTATTATTACGTTTACTGCGCCGATAACTAAAGGTCCCAAGATGTAGGAGGTTATGTAGAAGAATGCAAACCCAAGAGGCGGCAGAAACATCATGAAACTATCTTTGGCGCTGTCTAAAACTGTTTGGATTATGATTAAGCCGCAAACAATCAATGCTCCGTGGATTAGCAGTTTCATGAGCCTGTTGAATTGTTGAGTTTTTGTTATGTTAGTTAGCATTTTTTGCAATCCATTCACCTACTGCTTGTTCTGCTGGTCTGTCACGTATTCCATAATAGTCATAAGCGCTGTTCCAATAGGCTATCCAGCAACCTTTAAGCCCCATGCTTTTAAATAGGTCAAGCCCTTGGATTAAAAAGTCGCTTTGGGCAAGACTGTTACTTGTTGACATGCCGAATTCAGTGATTACAATTTCTTTGTCGGTTAATGCGCGTAGATTTCCTACAAAATGAGGCGACAAAACAAGAAATGCTTCCATGTAAATGTCTAAGCCGACAAAGTCGAGCTGTTTGCTTAACTCCATTGGTACATTGCTTCGTAGCACGTAGCCTGGGCCAAAGTTTGTGTACAGTTTCGCAGGCAAATTGTATGATTCAACTACTTGGTAAACTTTTTCAAAGTTGCTTACTATTTCATCATCCGTAAACAGTGCACCTGCATCCCAAGAAGCTGATAATTCTGGTTCGTTAAGCACTTGGATGTATTCTAAGTGGTTGCCCCAATGGTCTAGGTAATAGTTTACGTTTTTCAAGTCTTCATGGTTAGGAATAACCAGTGCAACATCCAAATCATACTGGTCAGTTGCAGCAAACAACGCGTTATTTTTCTGGTTAGTCGGGTCGTTGCCGTAAAGGTCATCAGGGTTGCATTCTAAAGTTATTCGGATAACGTCGATGCCGAGGTTTTTAATTCTCGCAACTTGCCCAGCAATCTGGTCTAACTGGTCTTGCTCGTAAACGTAGTGAACGCCCACCTGAAAAGAGGTATCTCCGTTTCTGTTTGCTGAGGCGTAAAAATTGTAAGGAAAGAAAATCTGCACAAAAAACATTACCACACATAAAGTGATGATTATGAGGTTTTTTATTGTGCTTTTGCTTGCAAACCTGATTATGCGTTGCAATGTATTGCCAATGGTTCCTTTGACCTCAAGCATGAAAAGAACATTGTTTGATGCGTTTTTATGGATTTCTAATTTTCAGGGTTTACGCTATCTAAATTGATAAACGCAGATTCAACATTAGTTGAAGTGCTTAGTCATCTTCACTGTCTTCTTTAGCCAACTCCACCGACGTTGAGTCATCATGACTTATAGCGTTGCGTCGGGTTACTTTTTTGCTTGGCTCTTGGTCTCTGCCTCTCATGAAACCTGCTTCAGCCGCCGTCATTTCGTCATCTTCAAGCATTTGTTCTCTTTGGTCCTTGTCATAAGCGTCTATAGTTTCTTCTTCCGGTTTGTTTTCATTTTTAGCTTCGTGTTCGCCACTGTAAAAGTAGGGCGGAGGAACTTTTTGTCTTACTTTTTTGGTCATTTTGTTTTCCTTCCTTCAATTTTTGTATGTAACCAACTGATTGCTTATTTTTGAGGATTAAACCTAAATTTAGATTTGTGACTGTATCTTTACAATCACAAACTGCTAAGAATTGTTTGGATACTGGGCAGTTTAGCGGTTTTAATAGGCAATTGAACCCGAAATCTTGGTTATTTCACGTTCCGTATCTGTTTTGAACCTACAAATCTTTTTATATTCCTCACTACAAAGTCAGTGAAAGTGTCACATTAACTCATGTACAACTAAAAGCTCCTGAGCTTTCAAAAATTATGGCATGAACGATTCTGTGGCAGGAGAAAAAATAGATTTGCAAGCACAATCATTTAAAGACTTACCTTTAAGTAGGGAAGTTTTGAAAAGTTTAAACGAATTAGGGTTTGATACTCTTTTTCCAATTCAAGCCCAAGCGATAATGCCCTTGCTTGAAGGCAAAGACGTTATTGGGCAAGCACAAACCGGAACAGGCAAAACAGCCGCTTTCGGTGTACCAATGATTCAGCGACTGGACCCCAACGTTAAAGGCGTCCAAGGCTTAGTTTTGGCTCCAACACGCGAATTAGCAGTCCAAGTCGCCGAAAACATTGCAAAATTCGGCAAATACGCAAAAATCCGCGTTTTGGCAGTTTACGGTGGAGAATCCATCAACAAACAAATACACGCTTTAAAGGGCAACATCCAAATCGTTGTAGGAACCCCCGGCAGAGTAATCGACTTAATGGAACGTCGTGTACTTAACTTATCCTCAGTCCGAATTGTTGTATTAGACGAAGCCGACCGAATGCTTGACATGGGTTTTATGGAAGATGTAGAATTCATCCTTTCCAGAACACCACGTGACAGACAAACAAGCCTTTTCAGCGCAACAATCGACAACCAAGTCATGCGCGTCTGCAACAAATACATGAAAAACCCTGAACAAATCCTAGTAAGCAAAGACGAAATCGCAGTTACCCAAATGAAACAATTCTACACAGTCGTTAACCAAAGCGGCAAATTTGAAACCCTGTGCAGCATTCTACGTCAAGACGGAGTAGAAAAAGCCATCATTTTCTGCAGAACACGCCGAGACACCAGCAAAGTCTCCGAGCAAATGCACCGTAAAGGCTTCCGCGTTCAAGCATTACACGCCGGCTTTACACAGGCACAACGTGACCGTGCAATCAACGACTTCCGCTCTGGCAGACTTAGCTTACTTGTCGCAACTGACGTAGCAGCAAGAGGCTTAGACATTCAAGGCATCACACACATCATCAACTATGACGTACCAAACGACCCTCCAGTCTATTTCCACCGCATCGGCAGAACCGCACGCAAAGGCACAGAAGGCACCGCAATCACACTTGTCAGCTATGGCGAATTAAGCAACTTCCACAACATCAAAGCCCTAACCAAAACGCGCATCGAAGAAATCACTTCTGCAAAAGCCAAAGCTGAACAGGAAGATAACGCAATTCAAAGCTTCTACTAAAGAAGCTCTTTTTGTTAGCTGTTAAGATGCAGCTATACTTTTTGCTTTTTTAACGCATTTTTTAGCAGCATCATTATAGCCAAGTTTTTCGTAAGCATAAGCAAGATTGAACCAAACTTGTTTGGAGTTCGGCATCATTTTTACTGCTTTAATGTAGCTGTCAATGGCGCCCCTGTAGTTTCCCATGTCGCGGTACGTTGCACCTATGTTGCTCCAAATAGGCGCATAATTCGGCATTATCTCGGATGCTTTTATAAAACAGGTCATTGCGTCATCGAATTGGCGTTGGCCAAAATAAGCGGTTCCAAGGTTATACCATAAAACGCCATCGTTAGGCAGTAAACTAAGGGCTGTTTTGTAACTGGTTACAGCTTGAGCGTAATTGCCTTGTTGGAAATGAGCATAACCTAATCCACGCCAAGCCAATGGGTCTACGTTATCGGCGTTAATGGCTTTAGCAAACTGTTCCTCTGCTTTCTTCCAGTTTTTTTCTTGAGCATAAAAAACGCCAAGTCTCCGGTAAGATTCAGGATTAATTTTTTCTTCAACCGCTGAATCCTTGAATTTCTCCCGAGTTTCTTCTAATACTTCTTCTATTGTCTCAATTTTTTTTGTTTCTTCTGCAGTTGTTTTAACCTTTACTTCTTCTCCAAGATTAGGCAGGTTAGAGGGTACACCTATCTGTGCCAACAACAAATCAAGCTGCCTGTCAAGAGTGTTAAGGTCTAAACATACACGTGCTCTAAAAGAAAAACCAAGTTCACTCATTTCTTCCGTCAACTGCCGAAGACGCCTTTCGTAACCATCTCTTTCAATTCGGCCTGACTCATACTCGTGAGCGTTTAACCGCCAAGCTTCTTCAATTGCTTCAGATTTTCCACGCAAATCTTTGAGACCTTTGCCAATTTCTTCACTGACTTCGGACAGTTTAGCATCAAGATTTTTTCCTTTCTCCATCAAGTCCAACATGCGCGCTCTCATGTTGAAAAATTTGTCGCAAGCTTCCTCAATTTGACGCGCGGTTTTCTCAATTTCTGAACTCAAAATTTTTCACCTTAAGGAGTACCCAATACTCGAATAATTGCAGGCAAGGCGATGGGTAAAACTTCTTTGGCGGCGGAGCGGAGGTATTTCCAGATTTTCTTTCCAAAATCGTTTATTTTATGACCTGTGCTTACATAATTTTTTAGCTGGTCAAATGTTTGCTGTTTTTCTATCTGTATCATTGATGTTTCTATTTGTGCAGCGTCTTCTTTTAGTTCAGTGTTAACTTGTTCTGGAAAATCTATTTTTTCGATTGTTTTTAGTTGTGCCTGCAGAATTTCTTTTTCGACTTTTTTTAGGTACGGCAACACTTTGAGATGCAAATCAAAATCTGCTGAAATAATCGATTTTTCGTTACGCATTAAGGAACGCTCATAGGCGTCTCTTTCAAGTCTTCCTTCAATAAACTGTGTTCGATTTAACATTAACGCGTCGTAGTTTGCTTTGGCTTCAGAATAAATTGTTTGAAAAGCCTGTGCGACTTCGCTAAAGGTTTTTCCGTATTCTGTTTGAGCTATTCCTTTTTCGATGAGGCTACCGTAAAAACTGGTGAACTCTTCAAAAGCAGTGTTAATTTTTTCTAAAGAAGATTCAATTTGAGAACTCCTTGTTTCCAAGGATATCTCCTCAAATTATAGTAATGTATCGAGGTCATACTAAACTGTTTTTAATTGTAAAAGTGTTGTCATTATCTTACTACACCAAAGGCTTATTTTTGTTCAAGCTTTCATATTTTTTGGCTTGTGATTTTGAATGTATAAACAAGCAGTTATGACCAGTTTTCTCTTGGTCGTATTGGCACTTTTTCCTTTGTGCTTTTTAAGTGTAAATGCAGAAACAGCAGAAACAACTCTTGCACCACCTACAGTTAATCCGCCTGCTGGATGGACATTGGCTGAGAATATTTCGTACCCTCAATCAACTGGTGAGCATGATTCAGGGGCTGGACTTCTAAAATACAATAGTTCTGTGGGTTACGTGTCAATTTATTATGAAAAAGATTTGGGCAATTCATATACAAGCGTTGACTTGGTCAACGAAGCCGTACGAACTTTCAACGCTTACCTGTCAACTTCAGTTAACAAATCAGAACCCGTTACAGTTGGAGCTTATTTTGCAGGTTTAGCTCAAGGATATGATTCAACACAGAATCAGGAAAAATATTCAATAGTGTTTACAGCCAACGGTTACTACATCAATATTTTGGCATCATTTGATCCTAATGCTACATCCCAAGTAAACTCTTTACTTGACAGCATAAATGTTCCAATAAACCCTAACGCTCAAGTCACTACAGCACCGTCAGGGTCAGACACTACAGGTTATATGGGCATTTTGATTACCGTATTAGGCATTGTTGTGGTTGTGATTGTAGTTGGGTTAGTAGTGGTTTTACTTATACGCAGAAGAAAACCTAAAAACACTTCAGAACCTCCGCCGTCTTTTGAGCCAGTCTTACTTTTCCGCTTTTGATTCCCTACAAAATTGCAGGTTCAAGTAAATTGAAAAGTACAAAGTTGAAATCTGTCTTACAGTCGAAAGGTTAACTTGCAGAAACAGCCACAACCAAACAACAACACAATTCACAACCAAAAAACAATAAACAAACAACTGCTAAACGTTTTGATTGTTATTGTTCTAAGCAACTTTTCTCAACAACTTCTAAACAAAAAATAACAATTAACATTTCTTCTGCTTTTACCACTAACCATAAATGGTTGCAAGTATAATCTTCACTGAGGTTTAACCCAGAGAATGTCATTTAGAGACCCAGTCTGCGGCATGGTTCTAGACGAGAACACAGCCAAATTTAAAATAACTTACGAAGGCGAAACTTACCATTTTTGTAGCATCACCTGTAAGAAAAAATTCAAACGCCAACCATTAAAATACACAAAATAATTTTATAACCCGATAAAAAAGAAAAGTTTTGGCGCTATCTAACTTTCTTGTTTATTGCTTAATCATTTTCCATACGGTAGCTGCAAGTAATCCTCCGATTATTGGAGCAACCCAGAATAACCACAACTGTTCTAGTGCTAAACCACCCGCGAATAGGGCTGGACCTAAGCTTCTGGCGGGGTTAACACTGGCGTTTGTTATTGGTATTAAAACAAGGTGCGCTAACGTTAAAGCAAGTCCTATTGCTACTCCTGCGAATGCTTTAGGTGCTTTTTCGCTTAATGCACCGTGTACAACTAGGATGAAAATGAAGCTGAAAGCTATTTCTGCAATAATTGCGGCGGTAAGTGAGTAACCTGCGGGTGAAGCAACTCCGTAACCGTTTTGAGCTAAACCGTTTATGGCGATATTGTAGGAAGGGATTCCTGTTGCAATCGCGTAAAGTATGCCTGAACCTATTATTGCGCCTGCACACTGGAAAATAACGTAGAATACGGTGTCTTTTACGCTTAATTTTCCGGCGGCTAACATGGAAATTGATATGGCTGGATTAATGTGGCAACCTGAAATGCTGCCTATAGCGTAAACCATTACTAATACTGAAAGACCAAACGCAAAAGCTACGCCTAAAGTGCCAACGTAGGTAGAACTGCCTGCAATAACGGCGGTGCCACAACCTGACAAAACAAGTATTAAGGTGCCGATTAATTCAGCAACATATTTCTTTGAAGCTTTAACAGTGGACGGCATGGCTTCAGCTTTCTTATCAGTCACCCGTTGAATAGTCTCCTTTAACATTTCTGAATTGTAAGTGCCTAAATAATCTTTCTATCATTTGAAAAAAATAAACTAAAAAATTGATAAAATTAAAGCTTTTCAGACGCAGAAATATCCATCATCATAAAGCCTGACAACGGTTTCGGGTAAAAGTCTGTACTTTTTTCTGGCAAACGCTCATGCTGCAGGGCGAGTTCTGCTACGGCTTTGGCGCTGATTGGGTTTACAAGAAACGCAACGCTGGCTTTGCCTTGGTTAACTTTTTCCATGGCGTCTTTTGCCCACCTTTCATAGAGAATGTTTTCGTCGATTTTAAGTTCACCAGTTTTCAGAATAATCGCAAAAACTATGTCACGTAAAATTACGACGTCAAAGATTTTAGTTTCTTTAGATGTGTGGGCTTTAACGAATTGGTACACGTTTTCTTCATGTTTCATTGTTAAGCCGTAAGCGTTTTTGCCGTCGTAAACACAGAAGGCATGTTCGTTAATGTGGTTTGCAAGATATTTGTCTATAGCTTCAACGTTTGGCGTTATATCGGTTATTGTGAAATAACGTTTGATTTCCTCCATAACTGCAGGTGTAATCTTGACGTTTTTCAGCAGCCTATGGGTTGGCCTAACCACCAAGCCTTCATCCTGCACTGGCACCATGTAGCACATGTGGAAGTTAAACGCTGAATCTTCATTCCAGTCGCCTTTGGCGCGCATTTCATCTCGGTAAGCAAGCGCGCTTTCATACCTGTGGTGACCATCGTTTATGACCATTTTCTTTTCGCTTAGCACTTGCTGAATGAACCTGATTTTTTCTGAATCAGTAACTTGCCAAACGGTATGTTCTACTCCATCTGGGTCGGTAACTTGGGCTAACGGGGCTGTTTTTGCTATTTCTTTAAAGAAGTCTATCGTTTTGTTTTCTGGGTCTGGGTACATCAGGAAAACTTGTTCGAGGTCTTTTTGTACTGTTCGTAGCATGTTTAAGCGGTCTGCTTTTGGTGCTGAATGAGTAAACTCGTGTGGAAAAACCATGTTTTCGCTGTAAGGGTACAAACGCAGTGCAGCAATCAAGCCTGTTCGGGCAAGCTTTTTGCCGTGAATACTGTATTCTTGGCGTGAAACAAAAATGGCAGGTTGTACAGTGCGTTCCATTACGCCGTCTTTTAGCCACTGCTCAATGCGTTGCTGTGCAACGTGATACTTGTCGGTTTCAATTGGCAAAATTAGGCGGCAGTAGTTGTAGGGTGACTTTTCATAATATTTTTTTTGCATTTCAGAATCAATCTTGTCGTAAGGCTGAGTAACCAACGTTTCCGGGTTGCCAGCTTTAGGTGTGTACTTTATAGCTTTAAACGGTCTAATGTCAACCAAACGGTATCCGCTCACTGTTTTTCTAAGACTTCAATAACTCGGTTAGCTATCTGCACACTAGCCTTTAACTGTGCCTCTTCAGTTTGAGCACCCATATGGGGCGTAGCGATAACATTTGGCAACGTAAGCAGTTTACTGTTCTTTGGCGGCTCCTCTTCAAAAACATCCAACGCGGCAGCTTTAACTTTGCCCGACACTAACGCTTGGTACAGGGCTTCTTGATCTATTACTCCACCGCGAGAGCAGTCAACAATCATGACTCCTGTTTTCATTTTTTCAAACTCTTTAGTAGAAATCATGTGCTTAGTTAACGGGCAAAGCGGAACATGAATTGTTATAAAATCTGCTTTAGGCAACATTTCATCTAAGGGCACAAAACGGTCACGTACACATTCTTCAACTGCCATTACTTTCATGCCCATTTGAATAGCAAAACGTTCCACTGTTCTGCCAATGTAGCCGCAGCCAATTATGCCGAGAGTTTTTCCGTTTATTTCGGTGCCCATGAGTTGTTCTTTTTCCCATTTACCTTCACGCATGCTGATTGTGCCCTGTACAATGTTTCTTGCAAGGGCAATAATGTAACCCAGCGTTAATTCCGCAACGCTCATGTAGCTTACGTGCGGTGTGTTAACAACTTTTATGCCCATTTCGTTAGCTTTTTGAAAGTCAACATTATCAAGACCTTCTCCTGCTCGGGCTATGATTTTTAGTTTTTTTGCGTTAGAAAGAAGTTCGCCTTTGACTTTGGTTGCTGACCTGACAATTAAAACGTCATAGTCAGCGATTATTTTTGGGAGTTCACCTTTAGGCTTATCCCAAGCCTTAGTGACTTGGTAGCCTTTTTCTTGCAATATTTTTATTCCGTCATCAGAGATTTTGTCGCTTATGAGGATTTTAATGGTCACTTACCAATTCCCCAAATCTCGTCAATCAGGCTGATAACCTGCTTTATGCCGTCAAGGTTCCATTCACCCATGTGGCCAATGCGGAAGGTTTTATCTTTTAGTTTACCATAGCCTGCAGAGATTAAGTAGCCGCGTTCAGCAAGCTTCGTGTTCAATGCGTTGACGTCTTTGCCGTTGCTGTTTATGCAGCTAACTGTGATTGATTCATAGCCGGGTTCTGGGAACATGCTAAAGTTCTTTTTTGCCCAAGCTTGAGTGTAGTTTGCCATGTCAAGGTGACGTTGGTAAACTTTGTCGTAGGTTTCAGCAAGAAGCAGGTCCATGCGTTTATCCAAAGCATACAGCATGCTAACGTTTGGCGTAAATGGCGTTTGGTGTTTCTTCTCAAACTCGAAAATTTCGACCATGTCAGTGTAGCCGCCGCGGTTTGGAACTGTTTTTGCCCTTTCAACAGCACGGTCATTTACCAAGGCAACTGCTAAGCCTGGAGGCAACGCGAAGCATTTTTGGGTGGAACCAAAGATGATGTCGCAACCGATTTCTGACGGGATAAGTTTGTCGCCTGCAAGTGATGAAACCGCGTCAACTGCCAGAATCACGTCTGGGTAGTCTTTGCGTATCATTTGTGCGATTTCTTTAATTGGGTTGCGAACGCCAGTTGATGTTTCGTTGTGGCAAACGGTCACGGTGTCATATCCGCCGTTTTCAAGTTTTTCTGCAACCATGTCTGGCTTTATTGCTTTGCCCATTTCAACTTCAAGTATGTCGGCTTCTTTTCCGCATGATTTTAGGGTTGTAGCGGCTCTTTGTGAGAAGGCACCGTTTACGCATGCGAGGGCTTTTTTGTTTACTACGCTTCTAGCAACAATGTCAAACCATAGTGTGCCTGATCCGGTTGTGACAGTTGGTTTGATGTCTGGTGTTAACTGGAAGAAACTGGTTAATTTGTCCGTGATTCCTCCGTATAGGGTTGAGAATTCTTTTTCTCGGTGACCTATAAGCGGTCGGGCTTGTTCTTCTAAAATTTCTTTACTAACCTCTGTTGGTCCAGGAATTAGAAGTTTCTTGTGCATTGGCAGATTCCTCTAAAGCAAGGAAGGCTCAAACTCAAAATATAAGGTTTTATGCTACATTTAATAACAAAAATGGTGTGCTAAAAGGATTTTTACGTTTTAGGTTTTAAAACAGATCTTTTGGGGTTTTTTCTATAATTTTATTCTAAAACTAAAGCTCAAAACTCTTTTAAAAGTCATTTTGCCAGATTTATAGGGGAAACAGAAAATGACTAAGATACAGTGGGCTTTAGATTTTATATATGATGGACATTGGCACTCAATCGATGCTATTCGCAAAAGCATTGATTTCAGTTCTTTTGAGATAATTGAGCTTGTAACATTTTTGTCTGAATACAACTTTATAACTATTGATGATGTAGGATTAAAAGTGAAGATAACTTCTGATTTTAGAAAATTGATGATGCAAACAAGTTAAAAACAAATTTAAGGTGCTGTTTTGGGTGCCGACAATTGGTTTTCTACTTGTTTAAGCACGGCAGTGTCGTCAACGGTTTTTTCCATAAAAATGCTTGCACCATTTTCGCCTTTAATAATGCAGAGTGCCTTGACTGTTTTGCCCTCAACTGTAACGCTTTCAACTTTTCCAATATCAAAAAGTTTTTGTGCCATTTGGCTTGAATCCAATACTGCAGAGGTTAAAAGCGAATAGTCAACCAACTTGTTTGCGTCATTGAGGTCAATTGTTGCTGAAGTTTGACTCTTAAGAATGTAGCCTGTCACTCCAGGGGTTTTTCTTATTTCAACCAAAGCATCGTTCAAGTTTGTATACTCAAAGTTTTCTTCCTCAACCGGTTTACTGTTTGTATCTTCAATAAAAACGGTGGTTGAAGTTTCAGTTTTACTGCTGTTTTTGCTCATTTTTGTTTTCTCCTTTTTAGATGACTGGTTTAATCATGACTAACTCGCCTTTTGATACCTCAAGAGATTGCATGATTTTTTCAGGAAGTTGCACTATGCCTTTTGCTGTGTTTTTGGATTCTTTAATAGCCTTAAACTTGCAAGTGATTGTTTTCAATCTTAAGGATTCAATTTCGACTTTTTCAATTATTTTGCCGTCGTAAAGTTGGTTCCAGTTTGTTATGATTTCGTTATCTATGCGAACAGTGTCTGCTGCGATAAGTAATCCACCTATTTTTTCAACCATAAATTGATGCACGGGTGCTTTAGGAAGCAGTGGCTCAAATTTTTTAGGCAGAACTGTTATGGCTTCAGGTTTTACCGTTTCCATGGTTTGTTTTTGTTTTGGTTCTTCAATGCCTGTCTGGACTGCTTTAGCTTGGTTGTTTTGTGATAATTGCTTCACGATTTTTATAACTACAGGCACTAACAGGTGGTTTAATGTAAACAAGGTTTTTTCGTCAAACATTTTAGATGAAACAGTGGCCAAGTAAAAATCCTCAGTACAAACTGCAAAGTTAATGTGCCCCTTACTTCCTCTAATCGTTAGGTTTTCAAATCCTCCAACGGCGTCTGATCTGCTTGTAATTTCATTAAAAAAATCAATGGCTTGCTGAATAGTTTGCACGTTTGTGTTGTCATCGTGAGCTATTATTTCGCCGTCGTTTTGAAAAATAAACGCGTCTGATACTTCAGGGTTGACGTTTCTGATTTCATCTATTGCCGTTTTTAATGCAAGTGAATAATTTGAAGTCAATTTGATATGCTCCATAAATGAAAAAATGATTAATAAATTTTGAATAAAATGCGTTCAGGGATACCCTCAGTTTCAACAACCAGGTACTTTAGCCCGTCTGTGTCGCCTAACTGGTCAAGCCATTTTAATGCTTCACGTGCCTTCTGTAAAACAAAAAGGCGTTCTTGATGGCTACGGACAACAGATTCTATGGCTGTTAACTCATGAAACGGGTTAGCATCCAAGACAACATTTAATGTTCCTAACGCTATTTCACCTGTATTATCAGTGCTGGTTTTTTTGCCCGCAAGTCTTAAGACGATTTCGTGTAGCTTTTTTGACTTTTCCGCTAAAGAACGAATTTCGTCGAGTCTGCGCAGATATTCGCCAAGCGTGCTTTTTGTGTCAGCAATTTCTTTATCAAGTGTATCTGCAATTTCTTGTGCTGATTTATATTCTTTAATTTCAACTACCATAATTTTTTTGCACCTCCAAAGAGGAAACCATAGAGAAAAGGAAAGTTGAAGAGTGCTAAAGGCACTCTATACTCTATTTTTTTAAATTTGAGAAATTTTAGTATGCAATTCCTGTTGAAGTGAATGCATTGTTTTTGTTTGTGATGATTGACACTTGGTAGTTGTTGCCTGCTACTACTTCTTGGTTAACTGTTACTATTACTTGTGCGTTTGGAGCTAATGTAGTGCTGGTTTTCGGGTAATAATCAACATCTGTAGCTGTAGCACCGTTTATTCTAACTTCAGAAATGGTTACTGGAGATGTTCCTGTATTTGTGACTGTAACATTAATTTGACCTGCTTGAGCAACTTCGAAAACTGGTGTGTTGACCTTAAGTTGGTCTGTTTCCATGAAGGTTCCTGCTAGTCCTCCCATCCATGCGGCTACTGCGATGCTGACTGCTACTGTGACTGCGATTAGGATGATTGATGCGACCACTGGGCTGAGTGCTTTTGAGTTTTGTTTTAGTTTTTGAATTTTTTGTGTATATTTCATTTGTTTTTTATCCTCCTTATTTTATCTTTTAAGGTAGAGTGTTCTGTAGTGTAATTTAAGTATTATGACTTAATACATCATATTATATATATGTAGAACAAAACTGCAAAAAACACCATCAAAAACAAAAAACAAACCCAAAAGCCATGAACAAAAAAGAAACTGTGGAACAGTAGCGCGAAAAAACAATAAAAAAAGCTAAGCTTCTACTTCATCAAAGAATTCAAGTAGAAGTTTTGCGACTTTCTCGCCTTGTTCAGTTTTAATGTAATACTTCTTTAACGGGTCAATGCGTTCGCTTTTAGCTAAACCCAAATCTTCAATCTCAATCATTCGGGCTCTAAAAGTGCCATCACTCAATGTAAGCTTGTTTTGCTTCATAAAGTCTTTAGCATCTTTCCATTTTCCTCTGTCCATGTAAAGTAGTAGCAGACAGTCTATAGCGTGGTCCTTTTCAAGCATAGCTTTGATTGCTGAAAGCCTATGGTCGGTTAGGACACGCTTTACCTTCTCCTCTTCTCCATTATTCTTCATGTCTTTAATTCACTACCTGTTTTGTTGTTACTATATGTATCTTCTTTGACCAATTTAAGACTATATTACGATTTACGACACATATCTGGAGGCGCCTTCATCCAGTCAATGAAATATTAACTTCCCCTTTATAAACATGCAAACAAAATGCAGAAAAAGCGGTTTTTTTTATGAATAAAATTTTTCCTGAATGAAGTGATAAATTTTTATTCAAATGCTAACGACCCCGGTACACTTTAAGCTGTCATTTTAAAAGTCAACACACTACCTTCGGTCAAACCTGAAAAATAATCGGCAAGACATCCTTTTATAATCAGCCAAGACATCCACATATGAGGCAAACCTGTGCCAGACTCCATTGAATACGAAGTACCTACATGGAACCAAACCTACGAAATGCTACTAGAACAATCAGAAAAAATTTGCAAAAGCCACTTTCTACCTGACATAATCGTTGGAATCGCCAGAGGCGGATTAGTTCCAGCACGCATCCTAACCGACCTACTTGAAACCCCCCAAGTCGCCACCATACGTATCGAATTCTATGCAGACATCAAACAACCAAGCATACAACCCATACTCAAGCAGCCACTAAACACTCCAGTAAACGGCAAAAAAATCCTCATAGTCGACGACATATCTGATTCAGGACAAAGCCTAAAAACTGCAAAACAACACCTCCTCGAAAAAGGCGCTGCAGAAACAAAAATCGCCACTTTGTATGCTAAATCAACCACCCAAACAATGCCTGACTATGTTGAAAAAACTGCTGAACGCTGGATAGTTTTTCCATGGGAAATAAAAGAAACTTTGCGAAGTATCCTTCAAAGACAGCAAGGAAAACGAGCCCAAAACCAGGAACTTGCTAAACTGGTAAAAGCTGGCATGCCAAAACAGTTAACGCAAAGAATTCTTAATACTCTTCAGGAGTCTCAACCCTGATGTTGCACTTTTTTGAAAAATTCCATTTTTATGCAGAAATTACCGGGTATAGAGGCGTCACTTTTGAGCAGGCAGACGCTTATCTTAAAGCTAACCGTAAAGCTCAACCACAAACGGTTTGGATTCAATTCTTCAACTCTGACTTAATAGCCACTCAAGAACACCTTTACTTTGCCGTTCTTAACGCGCTTACAGCTTTTAGAGACAAAACTAATCTTTCAAAAAGTTTAGCAATGGAAACAATGCTTTACGCTTCCTCACAGCGGCAGATACAAAAGGCAATTCAGGTAATCGGTTTAAAACCTGGCATGTCGGAGATGGCGGTGTCAATAATTGGTGAGTCGGCTGAAATAGTTAAGGCTGCTCTTAAAGACCTGTCAGATTACCTGCAAACTGAACCCTGCGATGAAGTTTTGGGTTTAACGTCTAAAAAGTCAAGACAAATCAAAGAAGCCTTCAACATAACTCCGTCAATGATTGCGGTGGCAGCAAAAGGCAGAGGGGAAGATTTGGCTCTTGTAGACTTGGTTATAGAGCAAGTTGCTTTGTTAGCTACATCGCTCTAAAGCATCTTTTCCTTCAAAACTGAAATAATCTCATTAGGTTTAACCAATGAAAGCCCCGTTACTGCACCCATTATTTCAATGAGCAAAATCTTGTCTGGCGTCTTCATTTCTGCTTTTCGTTGAATTTGTGGAGCAACCGCCGAGATGATGTCGGTCGAGTGAAGTGTGGTGAACCTTTTCTCTATTGTGATTCGATAGGTTTCATTTTCACCGATGCGTTCGGCAAGCGCTGTTGCGGCCTGTTTTATTGCTTCAATATCCGTTGGTACAACACGCTCAATAGGGATAATGCGCAAGGCAAAGCGGAACTCGTAAGGTCGCTCACTAAGTAAGTTGTGCAGTTTCTCAACAGCTACGTAAGGGTCCAAGCTGGTTTTTGCAACAATCATGCCGCGAACAGCTGTTTTAACTGCTGCTGCTTCTTGGTCGCCAAGTTGATCTTTTAGCAGAAAAAGAATTTCGTTAATCATGGCGCGTTCGTTTCCGCGAGCTGTAGATGCTAACAGGTTAAAGTCTTTAAGCATAAGTATCGTCAATGAAAAATAATCTGCAGCTTATTTTTGCTTTCCCCTGTGTCATCGCTGACTGTTGCCTTACTTTTCATATCAACCTATT
The DNA here is from genome assembly GCA_050108115.1 of Bathyarchaeia archaeon. GTDB lineage: Archaea > Thermoproteota > Bathyarchaeia > Bathyarchaeales > Bathycorpusculaceae > Bathycorpusculum. The sequence goes on from JBNIDP010000003.1 coordinate 185,110, forward strand.
AGGCGCCAAATAGAAACTCTATGCAGTAACCTATAGGGGGTAGGTCGTTCCAGTAGGGGTAGGCTCTACCCGAGGCTTTCTGACTCAGAACTGCAAATCACTAAGGGGGGTAGGTTCCTAATGGCTCAAAAATGCGCCAAAAACATGTTGAATATTTTTTCCAAAACTAATATGAACTTGCATCATAAACCTTAGTTATGGGAAATAATGAAAAAAGAACCCTTGAAGAAGTTTTAAACAGTCTTGACGAAAAACAGCGGCAAACAACCCAGAGCCTTCAAAACCTAATCAAAAGTATTATTCCAGAAGCAACCGAAATTATTCGTCACGGTAGCATCACTTATGTTCTTGATGGCAAAAATTTTGTTTGGTTAACTCAAGCAAACGGTCACGTTGATGTTGAATTCGCTAACGGTGTCTCACTGGCTTCCATGCTTCTGAAAAGCCACGGTATAAAAGAAAAAAACAAGTCCGTTCGGCATGTCGAAGTGCACAATTTCGAAAAATACAGCGATGAAGTTGCACGGTTACTTAAAGCTGACAAACAGATTTGGCTTGAACAATACCCAAAAACACCTGCTTAACATTTTTTCTTCCGTTACGAGCTCCAAAATGGTGGCTACAAAATCGCAAAGTCTGCAGTTTGTAGAGCATTTGCTAACTCTTTTTTCCTTGTAATATCTGCTATTGTGAAATATTACGGGTTGGGAAATATCGCTTTTAAATAAAAATCGCCTAATAGTGTTTCAAGGAGAAAGGAGAAGTTTCCTAACAAAAAGGAAGAGTAAGCGTAAGGAGAAGGCGCTTACTTTTCCTATCCAACTTCACTGCCAACAATTTTACATAAAAATAAATGCCAAGTTAAGCCTAAACCCCACAGCAGGCAAGACTTTGCTTCTTTACTTTACTATTGACTCCTTCTTTGATACTATCGCTAAACTTGTCATATAGCATTTCTTGAAACTCGTCACTAAGCCACCGTAGAGCGTGTTCCTCAACTTGGCACAATTAACATTTTCTCTGCATTGGATATAACAATATGTTGTAACCAAAAGACACCAATAAAAACTGCAACAAACCCGTTTAAAAAATTTTTAACTTTCTCGTGAAATCAGTTTAGCTACAAAACCTGTAGCGACCATAAAAAAGCCAAAACCGCCCAAAAGCAACCGGATATCCATACGCAAGGGAAAAGCAAGCACAACCAAAATCGAAAGAACGCCAAACAGCACCAGTGACAATTCAGTGTATGCCTCAAACAATGCCTCGATTTGCTTAAACGCTTTATTACTTTTCATGCTTTTAGGTGTAGAATTTTGGTCTTAAATCCTTACTTAAGAAGCCAAAATTACTGAATTGCCTACTGTGGCTCGCAGAGCATGCAAAATAGCCATTGCAAAACAAGCAAACCCTGCTTCCTAAACAACCGCACAGTTATTTTGTTCTAAATTCACAATTGTCAAAACGGCAACTCCGACATTTGCGAGCGTTCCTGTGAAGTTTAGGTTCTACTTTTCCTAAAACCAGCAAAACAAACTTGAACAGCTTCTTGTCAAGGAAATCTTCTGCCTGCCTAGTTTGATAGCCCTGAAAAACCTTGATGCTTTCAAGAGTTGACTTGTCTTTAATGTTAATTATCCAAGCCCGTTTTTCACAGCCAATATCAAAACAGTCCTCTTGTTGCAAGGAGCCTTTTTCACTAAAGCTCGAGTTTAGGTAAAGCAGGGTTTGAAGTTTTTGGTCATCAAACGGTTCAAACTTGTCTTGGTACTTATCACGGCTGGCTGGGTACTTGGAGTCTTCAACAATTAGGGTTCCTTGACTTCGCATTACTTTGTCAGCGCGACCATAAACCAGCACCTGCAAGGTTTCTTCCCCGAAAACAAGATTCCGCACAAACCGCGTGTAAAGACCTTCACGAGCAAACTCTATGTCTTTTGTAAAATCTGCAAGCTCCTCTTTAGTCACAGGTTCAAACTTGAAATGCTCCCTCTCGTATGCTTCTTCTTTCTCATGCGACTCTATGCCGTCTAGGACAATTTTTGTTTGGGGCGGTTTTATCCCGTTAAGGAAATGTTTTACACGCACTTCGCAGTAGCCCATCGCGCCGCAGAATTCGGAAACAGAGGATAAAATAAATGTGTTGCCGTCGAGGGTTCGCCGTATTTCAATCATGTTTTTGCCAGCTTTTTCAGCCTAAATGCGTTTAGACCTTAATCAAGCATACCCCAAAAAATTCTAAAACCCCTTTCAAAGAGCAAGCCTATTTGTGATTTACTTGAACGTTAAAGTTATAACGCCCAACGGACTTAGTGAGGTGCGGAACCCGAGAAGTGGGCGAGTAGCTCAGTACGGATAGAGCACCAGCCTCCTAAGTTGGGGGTCGAGGGTTCAAATCCCTCCCCGCCCGCCAAAATCCAATTTTAGCAATTACCCAAGTTGCCTCGGGCGTTTTTCTGTGTTTATCGCTCATTGGTAGTCACCTGAGTCGCAAATTTTAAATTTTGTAGTCACCTATTAGTTTTTGTGCATATTGAAACCAGAGAAAAAGATGGCTCCAAAAAATACTATTTAGCCCAATCTTTTAGAGATGGCCGCAGTGTCAAGAAGGTTCGAGTTTTTCTGGGCAGAGACTTAACCGAGGAAGCTTTAAAAGAGCGGGCAAAAAAAGCAGAAACAGAGCTTCAGAAAAGAGTAGAAGAAGCAAAAGTGATTCGAGACCCTTTCCTTACTGTGCTTTCGCCTGTTGAGTTAAAGGAACTTAAGACACTGGAAGCTCGCGGAGAACTGCATGTTCGCCACCTTTCAGAGGCAGACTGGACCAAATTCAAAGAAACCTTTACTTGCAACACAAACGCCATTGAAGGTTCACGTATTAACGCTTCAGAAGTCCAAAATATACTTGAAAACCAAGGGTGGCCACAAGACAAAAGTAAGGAAGACATCGCTGAAACTTTGGGAGTCGCCGAAGCAGTGGATTACATTCGAACAGTAGACGAGCACGTTTCCTTAGAACTCATCAAAAAACTGCACAATATAGTTTTCAAAAACTCAAAGTCTTTCGCGGGAGTTTTTCATCCTAAAGGCGTAGAAGTGGTTGTGGCTGACGTTTATGGAGTTGTTGTTCACCGAGGGGCTCCTTCACAACAAATTGAGGGGCTTCTTAACGAAATAGTTCATTGGTATAACCAGAACAAGACGAAGTGCCAACCGATGGTTTTAGCTGCTGTAGTACATAATCAGTTTGAGGTTGTTAATCCGTTTCAGGATGGGAACGGCAGAGTGGGACGCCTGCTACTAAATAACATTTTGTTGAAGCATGATTTGCCGCCCTTAAACATTGAACTAAAGAATCGCACCCAGTACTATTTGGCGCTGCAAGCGTACGAAAAAGAAAACAACATTCGTCCAATGTTGGAACTCATGCTAAAAGAATACAAGGCACTTAAACAGCTCCTCAAATAGGTGACTACAAAAAGCAATAATGTAGTCACCCGCAAAGTTATGCTGGTTTGCTCTGCGTGAAAAAAGTCGCTCTGACATAGAGGGTTCAAACCCCTCCCGCCCGCTATCAGCTTCCGATTTAGAACTTAAAATTGCCGTCTTCATCGATACGTGGTTGGGCTTGGATTTGCAGGAAGCTCCTGATTGCCTAAGGGCAATGTTGTTTGAGTTCCATCGTCATTAAATACTACGTGAGATACATCGCCGGGGAAAAATAGAAAGATGGCTTCTGATCTATCGTCGTTTAGGAAGTAAATAGCCCGTTCAATTCCGCTGCCGCCAAAAAAGTCCGGTGCTCCAGCGATTTTGTTGAATTCGGATACTAAAGCTCTGTTCTTAACTTCGCCTGCTAAAGCGCTTATTTCTTTGCTGTCATATAGTTCTGCTGCCTGTTCAGCACTCAATCTGGGCTGACCTTTCGGTAACTCTCCAATGGCGATAAGAACGGGTCGTATCCATTCCCCCGGCAAACCAATGCTCTTGTCTGCAATAATTCTGTCCAGTTCTACTTTTTGCTCACTTGTTGCCTTGGCATATGCTGACTCATAGACTGAGCCATCGTATATTGATAACCAAAAGTTTGAATCATTAATGATTGGGGGCGGGGATGCGTATGATGCAAGACCTAAGTAAAATATTGAGAAGGTAACTGAAAGAAAAAGTATGGCTGTAACTGCCACAGCAATTGGCAGAGCATGACGTTTCAGTCTTGCCGTTAAGGGCATTGAGGGCTGCGGGCAGTAATCTTTGAGGCCTTTAATTTTCTTCCGTATGTTCATTTTGTTCACCTGCTATTTTCGCGAAAAGTGCTTCGGCTAGTTTGGAGGGCAGAATCTTGCTGGTCTCATCTAGTAGCAGGAAGTTGCGGTCTTTGGCTTCTGCCAGCAAAGTGTTTCTGCATGTTTCTATTTTCTTGCATTTTTCGCAGTTGCCTTCATGCTTGTACCAGACTTGGACACCGTTTTTGGCGGAGAAAGTGACAAACGCTGAAGTTTTAAAATGGTTGCTGTATCCTTTGAGGAAACCCTTTTGAGCATTGACTGTTTCGATATCGATTTTATTGATTTTGGCGACTTCTTGTAAAGCGTCGCCTATCTTCAGGTTGGCTGTATCTAGAGATTTGTGGACGGTTTGGCGGGTGATGCTTAGTTTTTTTGCGATGGCGACTTCCTGTAAACCGCTGCTTTTAAGGTCCCAGATGATTTTTTGCTTAGGCGTTAGGTATCCGACGATTAGAGCCAATTTTTGTTCAATCCCGTAAGCCACAAACAGCTTACAAAGTAAGCTTGTCATGTTTAACCATATAAGGTTTTTCCAAGTACACTGACTAATCCTAAAGGGTCCAACGTGTGGCAGGTCGATAGTTCCGTCAATGTTTACAGCTTATATCTGGGCTATCTTAGTTATTGTTGTATCGACGGTGATAAACTAGTTTTGCAGCCGAGTAGTTTTGATTTCTTGGATTTGCTAAGTGAAAATCGTCTGTTATGTATATGCGCTAGTTTGATTGCAATGGTAGCAATCATCCTGTTCCCCCATCGACAACCTTGACGGATTAAACGGTATTACACTAGAATTTAAAAATGGGTTTTAGATCTATACACGCCCGCTATTTTGGTCAGAATCGGCTTTTTTTAAGGGACAATGTAAAAAACATGCTCATAAACTATAAATCACTTAACTTTTTAGCCATAGAACATGAGATGTGCAAAGTGCGGTTATGATTTCATTCAACGCAATCCTGAAATGTGTCCAAGTTGCGGCAGTAAAGAAATTGTTACTGAGGAGCAATTGATAGAGTCATATTTGAAGTCTGAACGTTATGAAGATGCCGCTTTGTTGTATGAAGAGTTAGAACTGTTTGATAAGGCTGAGGATTGCAGAAAAAAAGCTAACCCAAACTATGTTACCCCAAAATCGCCTATAGGCAGAGTATGTTCCATTGAGATAGAATGTCCACATTGCAAAAACACACAACTAATTGTATCAAAGAAAAACGAAGTAATCTGTACAAAATGCAACAAAAAATACGCGATACCCGAAAAAGTCTTCGAAATACTCTAAACCACCCTTTTAGGGTATTCTTGCTTTTGTCTTAAGCATACTCTTTGTGAATGCGACACTTTTCAGTTACAAAATAGATGGGTGTGGTTATGCTTGTTGATTGACAAGATGGTTTAGCTGCATCAACGCCTTGCCTGACCTTAATGCTTCTTGTGCCCTTTCCATGCCGTCCTTGTAGGAACTGCTAGCCCCTGATACATACAACGCCGCGGCAGCGTTCATACAGAACAAGTCAGCCAATGGACTATTATATTCGCCTGAAAGCACCCGTTTTATGGCTAAAGCATTATCATATGCCTTGTTAAGAGACGCCACATCGAAAGCGGCATGCGTTTTTATGCCAAAATCTTCTGGCTGCACAGTGTAAGTTTGAATTTCGCCGTCTTTTAGCTCAACTACTCTTGTTGGACCACATGGCGAAAACTCGTCAATACCCCGAGCTTCATCAATGCCTTTAACCGTTCCATAAGGCGCTACCGCACGGTTGATTCCGATTTCTTTCAAAATTGCAACAAGCTGGTCACACACTTGAGGCGCATAAGCTCCAATCACGATACAACTGGTGTTTTCACATGGCATCGTTAACGGACCTACAATGTTGAATGCTGAAGTAAAACGCATAGATTGAATAAGTCGTGCCCAACCCGATTTTAGAAACGCTTCACCGGGCATATAGCATATGTTGTGTTTTTCCAAGCTTTGTTTAGCTTTACTCATGGGACTTGACAGGTTGACGCCTAAGATTTCAAAGATTTCAGACGCACCAGAGACGCCGGTTACTTTTTTGGCGCCCTTTTTAGCGACGGGGACGCCGCAAGCTGAAGCAATAAGTGAGGCAGGCGAGGAAGCATTCACTGTTTTCATAGCATCTGAACCTGTTCCTACGATATCGCAGATAACGCCTTTAACATCAGCTTTGAATTTCTCCGTATCATACTTGTCTAACGCATCCCAAGCGCCGGACAATTCTTCAGTGGTTGGTTTACGGGTAATATGCGCCATCAAAAAAGCTCCCTGTTGAAGTTCAGGCTGCTCGTTTAAGATGACTTGCCGGTAGGCTTCACAGGATTCTTCTCGAGTCATAGTTTTGCCGGCTGCTACTTTACAGATAAGCTGACCGAATTCTCTTAGTTTTTCTTCAGTTACCAAAGGTATCACCATCACATTTTTGCAAGTTTACAACATATTTCAGAGCTTGACCACTCAGAATTTCAGGCAACACTGAGAGAACATCTTCAAGAGTTATTATTTTATGAATCAGCAGCCTTACAGTTTCAAGGTTGTTTTCCAAAATTTTTAGGGCTGTTTCCATTTGCCGTTTTGTGCTTCCATATGCACCAACAACAGTTAACTGCCTGTAGTGCAATTCATTTAACAAATCGGTTGGGATGCTAACGTTTTTTGTAAATCCGCTATAAATGCAAAATTTGCCGCCTGATTTTAACTTTAAAACTCCAGCTAATAATGTGGCTGGGTCTGGAGCAGCATTTATTACAACATCAAAATTATCTGAGGTACACACATCAGAGATTTGGATGTCTGCTTTTTTACAGAATTGTGTCACAAGTTCAAGTTTTTTAGCGTTAGTTTCGACAACAAAAGGCTCCGCTCCAAAATATTTGCAAGCTAATCCCAACAGAAGTCCCGCAGGTCCCCCGCCGTAAATGAGCACCTTTTGTTTTTCTTTTAACTTAACTTGCTCTAATGCATTAATCCCCGAGGATAATAACTCCGCAATACATGCAATTTCAGGCGGAAAATTTCGGGGAATTTTTATGAGGCTTTCTTTTGGTACCTTTATGTATTGTGCAAATCCGCCATCACGATGAAAACCAATTACCTGAATGCTACTGCAAAGATTTTCTGCACCACTTTTGCAGTAGTAACAGTTATTGCAGGCGCTTGCTGGCCAGACTATAAAGTGTTCATCTGAATCAAGTTTTTGTCCGCAGATTTCGTGGCCTAACACTCTTGGTAAAATTAGGTCTCTTTGTCCTTGAGACCACATTTTTGCGTCAGTTCGGCATACTGAGCAACAAATTACTTTGAGTATTGTTTCGTCATCGTTTTCTTCAGGGGTTTTGATGTTGTCTATGTGTATCTTTTTTATTTCTTCAAGTAAGAGTGCTTTCATAATGGCTGCCTACAACTGTTAAGAGTTTGATTTTTTCATTACTTTTAAAATCACCCCTCAGTATTACTAACGTAATACGCAGTGGTTGTGTCTCATAGCTAAGAGGCAAAACAATCTGTTCTGTTCGCCATTTACCTGTTTATTGACCAAAACACACTTAGGCAAAAACCCCAATAAACTGGGCGTGGGATGAAACTCATGTCGGATTTGGCTAACAGTTGCGAGTACCTAAACATTGACAAAACATGTAATGCCTTTAATGATAACCCTAAAGCGCAAGCTAGTAGACAACTTAAATGCCGAAACGACGAAAAAAATGTTTGCTGCTACCTATGCACGTTTAGACCACAATGTACCATAAGCTGCAAGTATCTAGGGCAATATGAAAACTATACAGCGCCAAAAACCGAAACACAGCCCACCGCCATAGTTGACAAAGACCTTGAAGTTGAGGCTTCACAGTTTGAAAATGCAACTGGAGCGTTTTGTTTTTCATGCAATGTGGAGATGGCTTGGGCTAGAACCAAATTTACTGTAGATGCTTGGCGTGGACCAAAGCCTGCCTTAGCGGCTGACCAAATTCTGCCTGTAGTAGTTTATTTATGTCCAAAATGCGGCAAAATCGAGTTCAGAGCAGACAATAGCAAAAATGAGGAGAAACCTTAGCATGGTTCATCGTAGAGTTCGCGGTGGAAAATTTAAAATGAATTATGACCCTAAGCCTTGTCCAATCGAGTTAGGGCAAGAATTAGATGTGACTATAATAGACTTGGCTCCAAGCGGCGATGGACGAGTAAGTATTCGTGGTTACACTATACTGGTGCCTAAAGCTAAACCCCGTGACTACGTAAAAATTAGAATAACTCAAGTAACCGAAAAAAATGCTGTTGGCCAAATAATCCAGTGAAAAGTTATTTGTAAGCAAGTAGCATCTGTGGTAACTGGATGGTTACTGTGGTTCCTTTGTTAGGTGTGCTTTGTATTGAGATTTTGCCGTTGTGAGCTTCAATGATTCTTTGGCAAATGGCTAAGCCAAAACCCATGCCTTTGGCTTTGGTTGTGAAAAGTGGCTGGAAAAGGTTTTTTTGATTTTCCTCTGCAATCCCTGCACCGTTATCTGCAAAACTGATTCGTGTTCCATCTTCATTGAACTCAGTTTTGATAGTTAGTATGCCCCCGTTAGGCATTGCATCAACGGCGTTTTTAATTAAGTTAACAAAAACTCTTTTCATCTTGTCAAAATCAACATTGACTTCTTGGGTTTCATCTGTATCATAAATAACTTGTACGTTTAAGGGAATATTGACTATTGTTAATGCTTCCTGTATAATCTTGCTGGGGCTTGTTTTTTTGTTTTCTAAATGAATCTCTCGTGAATAATCAAGCAAATCATTAATTATTTTATCAGAAAATTGTACATTGTTTTGGATCAACTCAAGCATTTCTTTGCCTTTGGGCTTCATCTGTTCGTTATAATTCTTTTTTAGATAATAAGTTGCGCTTGAAATTGCAGTTAAAGGATTTCTTAAATCGTGACCAACCATGCTGGCGGTTGAGCCAATAGCGGCTAACCGTTCTGTTTTCTTAAGTTCTTTAGTTTTTTCCTCAATTAATTCCTCTAAGTGTAAATTGTTTTTTTCCAGGTCTTCCTGAATTTTTATTCTTTTTTGGTATTCACTAAATGCTTTTCTGCGGTATGCTTGCAATTGCCATGCACTAACTGCTGCAATCAAATTTGAATATTGAAGACTAAAAATTATGGTGAACACCATTGCTGTACTTGTGGGGTTTGCGATTAACAATACTATCGCTGATTCCCCCACCGTGACAATGGTGCCCACAATGCATTGATACTTAAAACGGAACGGTACAACTATGTAAATAACAAAAACTGATATGCTTGTCAAGATTGCTTGAACAACAAAATTTTCTGGCCTAAAAAAATTGATAACTCCTCCGCACATCGCCAAAGCCAAAAAGAAACCAAAAAGCGTCAAATCATAGGCCGCTGGATCTGTTACTTTTCTTATATAAAAGAACTCTAAAAGTGAGATTATTAACATGAAAGCTCTTAAGCTTGCAAGACCCGCAAGTTGTATAGAGACCCCAAAAAGTAAGTAATCGTTAACAATGAAGCTAACCATCGGTGTTATAAAAAGAAGTATGCCCCATTTTGCTTGGTTAATGTTTGTTTTAAGGTAAAACCTGCGGTATGCTTCCTTTTGTTCTTTTGATGTGTTTTGGCTTTGTAATTTGCTTAACCGCAATTTTGTTCCTTCTACAAGAAGTTATTCTTAAATGTTAAACGTTCTCATTCCTCAAGTGCTTGTTATCAACTTTTATTGTCATTAATTCTGGTCAAAGCGCCTATCTTTTGGTGGTAATTTTGAAAAAGTAATTTATAGTACTTTGCTTGAAACGTTTAGAGCTAAGAAGGAGACCTCGATTGAAAAAAACACTAACCGGAATAGCCATCGTACTGTTACTTTCCACTTTATGTTTAACTTTTACATCACAAAATGTGTCAAGCAAAACACAGGACATCAAAGTTTTAAGCTATAGCTACTACATCGACAACCTTGGATATTTAGATGTTATAGGCGAAATCCAGAACACAGGAACTGACACTATAGAACAGGTAATTCTTTTTGTAACTGTTTTTGGTTCCGATGGAACCCGTCAAGGAAGCTTCTCAACAGCCGCTTGGGTTTCCTATATGGCGCCCCAACAAAAAGCGCCTTTCCTAGTTGATTTTAAAACACCTACAAATTATACTGACTGGAACACTGCTGGTGTTTCAAAAATTGATGTTTCAGTAAACAATGCCAATGAAGTCAGCAGCCATTTATATTCAGACTTTGAAGTATCAATTAGCTCCGCAGGTGTTAGTTCAAGTGTAGATGATAAAGGAACCTACTGGGTTAGCGGCTCTATTAAAAACGTTGGCTCCCAAACCGCTACTAAACTTGCTGTCGCAGCCACTTTTTACAATTCATCAGGCGACGTAGTGGCAGTAGGACACACTGACTATTTAACCCCTAGCAACGTGAGTCCATCTGAAACTGTCACCTTCAAAGTAGGTGCATTTGACACTAACCAAACCTCTGAATCTAGCAATAGAAAAATCACCAGTTATTCCCTGTTCGCTCAAGCAGTATCCCCCGTAATTGACGGAGACTCTCCAGCCGTAACACCACAAGCAACAGGATCCTCATCCGTAACTGACCAGCAACAAAATGATGCAACTGATGCTTCATCCAACCAAAACCTACTTTACATACTCATAATTGCAGGCGTAGTTATTGCAGTAGCTGCAGCTTTGCTAGTGTCACGTCGAGGAAAACCCTCCGAGCCTGTTGAAGTAAAAAAGCGACCCGTTAAGAAACGTTAACCCGACTTAAACACTATTTTTCTTTTCCTTATTTTTATGCTTGTGGTTTTGGTTCTTTATTTTTTTGGATATACGCTTAAGCTACTGCCGTTAACCGACATAAACCACATTGATTTGTTATTGGTTATCTATGAAATTCATTAATGTAGTGTTTTCAAATGGATAATCAGCGACGCCTAACATGTATGTTGGATGCTTTTCAAGTTCAATTTCGCTGGTATAGATTGTTTTGCTGAATGATAGTACAACATTAGCTTTTGTAAGGGTTGTCTCTTTGAGTTTAGTGTTTCTTTTGGTGTTATTATGCGGCAAGTAGGTTGCAATTAGAATTATTTGATGTTTTTTTGCAAAGCTTGCTAAGTAGTTGAGGATTTGACTGTAAACTTTCTGTGCTTCCTCTTCTGGGATATCTTCGTCAAGGAAAAATCCGGCAATGTCTGAGATTACTACAACTTTGGTGTTGTACTTTTTTACGGTATCTTCTAATTTTTCCATTATAAGCGAGGTTAACTGGTAAGCGGTAAATGCTCGTGAAATGAAGATGTGCTCAAGTACCTTGCGGGGGTCAAGTTCGTGTAGTTGTGCTATTTTTGCTGTTTTGTAAAGTCTAAAGGTGTTTCCGCCGTCTATGAACATTACGTTGCTTGCTAAGCCTCCAAGGTGTGTTGGTATTTGTGCTCGTACGCATATTCTTGCGGCTAGTGAGATTAATGATGATGAACCGTAGAGGACTGCAAAGTCTCCTAGTTTGAAGCCTGGGAAAAGCTGGTCGATGTCTGACATGTTTAGCGTTAGGCATGTTGGGTGTTGCTGTGTTGTTGTTATTGCTGATTTCATGAGGATGTTTTGAGTCATCATTTTCGCGTACCTTTCTTTTGGAAGCATTTGCGGTTTTTTGACTATTTAAGGTATCATTGAAACTACGTTTAGGTGCTGGTGAGGGGTAAGTTAAAGTGAAAATGATTCTTTTTGATTAATCTATCAAATAATTTAACAAGACCCAACTATAACCGAACCAAAACATCCCCCTAAACCGCGATAGATAATCTAAAAGACTGCTTCAACGTTTTTCGGTGGTGTTGGGTCAGCGATAAATGACGATTTCTCACAGCTTACTGGGCTCGAAGCCGTCGCCTCACATCATCCCACATCACTTGATGAGTTCTTGGCAAATTTAATGGTTTTGCATGGTTATTCAGGTTGAAACAGAGAAAAAATGGTGCAGAAAAACCCTGCTGCTCCGTGAAGCTTGGCGAAATCTAACGACACTTGACGTAACTAAATCTTTAAAATTACCTGCAAGTAGTGGATACTTAATTGCGTTTATGGTGGAGGTGAAAAAGAGAATGTTGATGTACAGAATTGAAGAGGATGAAGAGTGGGAAGAAGGCGAAGATGAAGAGTGGGAAGAAGAAGAATGGTAAACTAGTTGTTAAAGCCTTAATTTTTGAAATTCTTTTCTTTTAAAACCCTTTTATGGCTGGCTTGTAGCAAAAAAAGTTTTGCAATACCTAAAACACAAGTAACTTATGGTACCTGTTAAGGTTTAAGTTTATAACTGTCCGTTTGACTTTCTATTTTTGCCATGACAAGAATAGCCGTTCTAGACCAAGACAGATGCAAAGTCAAAAAATGCAACCAACTATGCGTAAACTTCTGCCCAATGGTTAGAAGCAAAGTTGAAGCCATACGCGTAGAAGGAAACAAAGCCGTCATCTCAGAAGCATTATGTAGCGGCTGTGGAATATGCGTCAAAAAATGTCCTTTTAAAGCCATCAGTATCGTTAATTTGCCTGACGAGTTAGAAAATGATTGTAGTCACCGCTTTAGTGAGAACAGCTTTAAACTTTTCAGGTTGCCAATGCCCTCTCCAGGTACAGTTCTTGGCTTGTTGGGACAGAACGGCATAGGGAAAAGTACAACGCTGAAAGTGTTTTCAGGTGACATAAAACCGAACCTTGGCAGATTTGATGACCCCCCCGAATGGAATGAAATCATCCAGTATTATCGTGGTTCAAGCCTTCAAGATTACTTCCAAAAAATATATGAGAAAAAAATCAAAGTAAGCAACAAACCCCAATACGTTGACAAGATTCCTAAAGCAGTTACAGGAAAAGCTGGCGACTTGCTGGAAAAGGTTGATGAACGCAAAATCCTTGACCAACTTGCCGACGAGTTAGAACTGCGTAAAATTTGGGATAGACCGCTTGACGTTTTAAGTGGTGGTGAACTTCAACGGGTTGCAGTTGCAGCCTCATTAAGTCGGGATGCAGATGTTTACCTTTTTGATGAACCGTCTAGTTATCTTGACGTTAAACAACGCCTAACCGTTGCACGTGCTATACGTAGCCTAAAGGAACAGCAAAAAACAATAATTGTAGCTGAACACGACTTGGCAATTATTGATTATCTTTCTGACCAAATCTGTGTCTTTTACGGTGAACCCGGAGTTTACGGTGTAGTTTCACACGTGCATGGCGTACGTACAGGTATCAACATTTACCTGCAAGGTTACATTCCAGACGAAAACATCAAATTCCGCAAAGAATCAATCGTCTTCCAAGAAAGACCGCCCACTGCAGGCATGAACATCAACGCGCCACTGCTCAAATGGGACAAGTTTGAGAAAACCTTCCAAGGCTTCAAACTAAAAGCTGAACCAGGGGAAATCCGTAGCGGCGAAATCGTAGGCATTTTGGGGCCAAACGGTATCGGCAAAACAACCTTTGTTAAAATCCTTGCTGGAATTGACGAAACTGATGATAAACGCAAATTTGGTGAATTAGCCGTCAGCTACAAACCGCAATACATAGCTCCAGATTACCCTGGCACAGTTCAGGAACTGCTGATGAGTGTGGCTAAAGAAAACTTTACTTCAAGCTGGTACAAAACCGAAATTGCACAACCATTGCGTCTTCAACTACTTATGGACAGAAACGTTATGGAACTCAGCGGTGGTGAACTTCAAAAAGTTGCAATCGCCGCTTGCCTTAGCCGTAAAACTGACTTATACCTGCTTGACGAACCCAGCGCATACTTAGATGTTGAAGAACGCCTAAACGTAGCAAAAACCCTAAGACGCGTCGTTGAAGCCCATGGCATTCCTGCTTTTGTGGTTGAACATGACGTTGTAACTCAGGACTTTATTGCTGACCGTTTAATGGTTTTCAACGGTGACCCCGGCTCAAACGGTACTGCAAATACGCCTACGTCACTGCGTCAAGGTATGAACTTGTTCCTTAAAGAAATGAACATAACTTTCCGTCGTGACCCAACAACTTTACGTCCCCGTGTGAACAAGGAAGGCTCGCAGATGGATGAATTCCAAAAGAGTATCGGCGAATACTATTACACCAAAATTGTAAAGACAGAAGACGACAAAAAAGACGAGGCAACAAAGAAAAAATCAAAATAAACCTTTCCTTTTCCAACCCTTTTATGGTTACGTAGGTTTTCTTTACAGTTAAGCCCTTTTTGAGATACGTTTTTAATTTTCAGTATCTACTAGTTAAATTGTTGTTCGCGAATTTGGTTTTTTTAGCAACGGCATGTTTGCTTGTTCCGAAACCTAAAATAAGCGGATAACAAGAGTTATAGCGACTTGAGGATACCAGTCGTGTCATCTATCATTGAAGATTTAATTGCACGCAAAGTTTTCAATAATCGCGGAGAAGAAACCATTGAAGTTGACGTAATAACCACTTCTGGTTTTGGAAGAGCATCTGCTCCCGCTGGAAAAAGCCGCGGAAAAGCCGAAGTAACGTATTATCCACAAGGCGGCGTTGACGCAGCAGTAAAAAAAATTGATGAACTAATTGCTCCTGAACTTGCAGGATTAAACGCTGACTTCCAAGAAGAAATAGATGAAACACTTCACGAAATTGATGGCAGTTCAAACTTTAAAAACATTGGTGGAAACACCGCGTTTGCCATCTCATTAGCTAACGCTGAAGCAGCAGCAAACTCTCATGGCTTGCTTCTGTTCCAATTTCTTGGAGGAAATGCCGCAACAAGCATGCCATATCCGCTTGGAAACTGCATAAGCGGCGGTCAACATGCACGAGGAAAATCACCTGACATCCAAGAATATTTGGCATTGCCTCATGGTGCTGAAACGTTTCTTGAAGCAGTCACCGCTAACTCCCAGATTCATAAAAAAATCGGTGACTCCCTGAAAAAGAAAAGCAGCACTTTTAACGGAGGCAAAAGTGATGAAGGTGCATGGATTGCCAACATTGATACCGTTGATGCTTTTGATGTTATAGCAAAAGCCTGCGAGGAAGTTGGTAACGAGCTTGATTTTGAATGCGGTTTTGGTGTTGATGTGGCAGCTTCTTCTTTCTGGAATGAGAAAGAGGGCAAATACGTTTACACTAATGAAGGCATAAAACGTGATTCTGGCGAGCAACTTGAATTTATGAAAGAGTTGATTGAAAAGTACCGTCTCACTTACGTGGAAGATCCGTTCCATGAGGAGGATTTCCAAAGTTTTGCTGAGTTAACTCGTAAAACTAAAAATTGCTTGATTTGTGGAGACGATTTGTTCACAACTAATACTGAAAGGTTAAATAATGGAATAAAGATTAACGCTGGAAACGCAATCATCATTAAAGTTAACCAGATAGGAACACTGAGCGACGCAGTTGAAACAATCGAGACTGCTCAGAGGCACGGTTATGACCCTGTCGTGTCCCACCGATCTGGAGATACCTGCGATTGGCATATAGCCCATTTGGCTGTAGCTTACAAGTGCCCAATCATCAAGACAGGTGTGGTGGAGGGTGCAAGAATCGCAAAGCTTAATGAGCTCATAAGAATTGAGCAGTTCCTTGGAAACAGGGCTAAAATGGCAGACCTAAAAATACGATAAATAGAGGAATAAAAATTGGCAGAAGACCAAGTTAAAGAAAATCAACCAGTTGAAAATCAACCAGAGGAAGAAGAGGAAACTCTAGCTGAAAGTAATGTAGAAGAAACCAGCACAGAAGAACCAGAAGCAGAAGAAACTGCAGAAGCGGAAGCTGAAATAGAGCAGCCCGAAGAGGAAGAAGAGCCAGCTGAAGAAGCTGAAAAGCAAGAATCACCCCCAACCGAAGAGCTGCTGCTTCCAAGAGATACACTGCTTTCAGCAGGTATTCACATCGGAACCAGAATGAAAACTCTGGATATGGAGCCATTTATTTACCGTGTACGCCCTGACGGCTTATTTGTTTTAGACGTTAAAAAGACAGATGACCGTATCAGAATTGCTGCTAAATTCCTTGCAAGATACGAAAAATCCAAAGTTGCAGTTGCAGCAACAAGACTATACGCTCATGAACCCGTTAAAAAATTCTGTGAAGTAACAGGTTCAACTCCAATTATTGGCAGATTTATTCCAGGTCAACTATCAAATCCACAATACAGCAGCAGAATTGACCCAGAAATCATCGTAGTCTCAGACCCACGTGCAGACGCACAAGCAGTCAAAGAAGCAAGCAAAGTAGGCATACCCATCGTTGCCTTATGTAGCACTGACAACGAATTTTCAGGTGTAGACTTAGTTATTCCAACAAACAACAAAGGCAGACGCGCCTTAGCAGTAATTTTCTGGTTACTTGCAAGACAAATTCTGCGAGAACGCGGAGAAATCGCTCCAGACCAAGACCCCAAAGCAACAATTGAAGACTTTGAAGCCAAAGTCACCCGCGACGAGGAGGAGGAAACCTAAAAGTTTGCCTCCGTTTCGGCGTCCAGTAGTTGCCGGTCAATTTTATGAGGGCGACGCCGAAGCGCTTAGGCTTCAAATTAAATCTTGTTTTTTAAGCAGTCTTGGTCCAGGAAAGCTTCCTGAAGTTAATCTTCATTCTCATCCTCGTGAAATCGTTGGGCTTGTTTGTCCCCACGCTGGCTACATTTATTCTGGCGCTATTGCGGCATCTGGCTTTTTTGAATTAGCAAAAGACGGTTTACCTGACACTGTAATTGTTTTAGGTCCTAACCATACTGGTTATGGAAGCGGCTTGTCTTTGATGCGTGAAGGCACATGGCAAACCCCGCTTGGCGAAGTTCAAATTGACACTGAACTTGTGGACATGATTCTTTCTGAAACAAGCCTAGTTGACGTTGACGAAACTGCCCACCGCTTTGAGCATTCGATTGAGGTACAACTGCCTTTTCTGCAGTACCTTTACAGTGACAGGTTCAAGATTGTTCCAATATGTTTCTTAATGCAGGATTACGATTCAGCAGTAGAGGTTGGCAGAGCTTTAATTGAAGCTTTGGATGCCCGCAACGCTGTGGTAATTGCATCCTCTGACATGACGCATTATGAATCTGCGAAACAAGCTGAAAAGAAAGACCAGTTAGCTTTGGATGCAGTGACTGCTTTGGATGCCCGCCGCTTTTACGAAACCGTCGAAACCCAAAATATAACTGCATGTGGTTATGCCCCAATAACTGCCCTAATAACTTATGCCCAAGGTGTAAATGCTAAAGCGAAACTGCTAAGTTACCATAACAGCGGCGACACATCAGGGGATTATTCAAGCGTAGTCGGGTACGCTTCCGTACTTTTCAAGAAATAAACCCTGATTTCTTAACCAAAAAGTTTAGTCACTGTTTTTCAACATACTAATGAGCGTGTTTTCAACCAATAGCACCTACCCCCTTAGTGTTTTGTAGCTTTAGGCTGGAAAAAGTGTTAGGTAGAGTCTACCCCTACTCAATTTTACCTACCCCCTATAGGTTACTGCAATGAGTTTCTATTTGGTGCCTAATAGGTTGATATGAAAAGTAAAGCATTGAAAAGCGGAATGCAGTCCAATCGGACAACTTGCATGACCCCATCAAGTGTTCTTTAGTTGCCCTAAACAAAACAAGCAACAAAACCAACCTAAATAAACAATTTTCAGCTATAAAAAACCAATAATAAATACATAAATCAACTCACAGAACACAAAAAATAATTTATGGTCTATATGGCAAAATTTTAAAAGTCAACTTGCGATACGTTGGTTTGCACAGTAAGCAGAGAGCTATCGAAAAATGACTGAATCTGTTAAGAAGCCAATAGTTTTAAGTTTTGTTCAATTGGTGACATTTTTGTTTTCAGTTGGTTCTGTATTGATTGTTGGGCTTTTTATGTTTTTGTCTAAATTTATTGCTGTTCCATTTGCAGGATGGTTCTGGTTTGTGCTAGGTTTGATGGGTCTTTTCTTGATAGTTTTTCTTTTTTCGAACAAAATTTATGTTTGGTTTTTAGCTAACTTGTATTGGGTTTCTTTTCTTTTATTTTTGCTTTATTTAGTTATAACACAGGCTTCTGCTTTTGGAAATACATGGGGGCAATCTTGGTTAATCATTTTTCCATTCGTATACAGTATTGGTTGTATTGCATACTTTCAAACACAAAAAATAAAGCAATACTTTAACATCAAGCAAAAAATAAGTTAACGGCAAATATTATAACGCTTGATTTTGCTCTATAATTCCATCTAGTCTATTATTTCTATGTTGATAATTATTTTATCGTAAGCCAGTTAATACCTTTTACATCAAAGGGATAATAATTTGAAAAGTTCAGTTACGTCTGTTGTATTAGTGTTTATTTTGTTAGTTGGTATGTTTTTGCCTGTAATGAGCAGGAGCAGACGAGCAGTTTTCTGCGGACCCGCCTTTTAATGAGTTGTTGCTTAATAAGCAGGTCTTTGCTCGTGGCGAAACGCTTAATATAACTGCTCCAGAAAACAGTTTTTCAAACATAGCCTGTACTTGTAACAGCACAAACTTCACACGCGGAAATTATACCCTAAGCGCGTTAGCTTGCGTTACTGATGTTGACGGTGGTGTATTTGGTAGCAACTGTACTGGTAGCAACCTTTTAGTAACGTGGGCAGGAGATTTAAACGGTAACTATGTGGTTAACTCAGCAGACATAGCTGTCTTTTTTACTGGATTTATTAACTATGAAAACTGTGGAATTCTTAATCCTGATGTAGATTACGACCATGACTTGGATGTAGACAACATAGACCAAACTCTCTTCAATTTAGCCTATCAATACTACTATTACCCGCACTGATAACTTACTTTATTTACTTTCTTATTTCATTTCAGTGTTAAGTTTTTTGCTTTTTCCTAAGGTTTAGCCTTGCTTTTATATGTCTATTTTTTAGTACAGTGTGTTCAAAGATAAAATTCTTAAGCGTAAGATTACAATCATTGTTTCCAGCGATAATATGGCAAGTGTCTAGGCAGTAGTAAGTCTGAACTTTAGTTATAGGATGGTATGTAGTGAAGAAAACAAATATTCGCAGAAAAACTTTTGTTGCGCGAGAGGACTTGCTAAACCGTCTAGTCGAGGTTGCAAAAGCACAAGGCTGTAGCCTGTTTGAATTAGTTAATGACATTTTCCAGTTAGCCATAGATTCGGAAGATTTGAATTTTAGTTTAAAACGGGTAGTTGATGAACGCAAAACTTTAGAAATGGCGAAAGGTTCAGGTTTTATTCTAGGATTGGAAAGCTTGTGGTATGAAATGGCGGATATGGCCTATAAAAAAGACAAGCGTACTGCATTAAAAAGCTGGTTTGACTCAGGCGTCTGGTTCGCAACACGCTACCTTACTAATGATGTTCAATCTCCAGTTCTGGATCAATTCAAAAGTGACCTGTCATCTTTTACTTGGAACGCCCCTGAGTTTGAGCTTGAACTGACAGGTAACAAAGCATCCGTAAAAGTAACAAGCCCCCGATTCACAGAGGCTTACACTTTTCTTTTCGCTTCATTTTTGGATGGTGCACTAGGAAAGTTTGGGTATGAACCTGTTGGTAAAGAAATTTCCCGTGGCGTAATTCGTTTAGATGCAGTAAGGAAGAATGTAAATGGTACAGCGTAAAGACAAGAAACTAGTTTACGTTAACTATGACCTGCTTGAAGATGTTGCAAAGGCGTCAAGAAACCGCGGGGAAACAATCACTAAATTCTTAGAAGAAGCTTTAACCCAAGCGGTAAGAGTCACAACAGCAGGTTATGACATTAAACAACTGGGCCAATTCTTTGAAGTAATGTATGCCCAAAGAATCCTCGGCGGAGCTTTTGTACCCTTGGATGTGCTAAATTTTCTCACTGAAGCTGCCTGCAAGGATGGAAAAGATGGTCTTGCAAATGTGTGGTTTGAAAGCGGAAAATGGCACGGCAAGTACCTAAAAGAACGCTTTGATGACCCTGTTCAGTCACTTGAAAGCTTCTTAGAAGCAAGCCGTTGGGATTTAAGCGAAGTTGAAGTGAAACGTTTCGGTATGACCGCAAGGGTACGGTGTGTTTCTACGGTACTTTCTGCTGAGGCGACCTATTTGCTTGCACGGTTTATTGAGGGTATCATGCAAGGGATTGGTTATCAAATACAGAAAAATGATGTCTTAAAGGGTATGATTATTCAAGAATTTATAAGTAAATGATTATTGTGAAATTTTTGGGTTGTTGCTATTTTTGGCTGTTTTTCTCTCTTTAAAGCCTTTTTTGCGCTGTTTTACCTGCTTAATCTGATAAGTGTTTGTACACATTTCCTTACACGTGTAATAAAACGTGCACATTTGTTGTTAACTGCCAAACTGTGTTTACAGTAGGTATAAGTACTCAAACCGCTAACTAAAGAAGCACTAATAAGTTATAGAAATAGGAAGAATTCAAAAAATGAATACAATCAAATCAAAAAACAAACTATTAGCAGCAATCACAGCAATGCTACTAATTGCTTCTACGGCGCTAGCAGTAGTGCCAATGGCAAACGCAATATCTGCACCAACGCTGTACTATCACAATACCTCTGGTCCAGTTCTTACAAGTGGTAACGTCGGTGACGTAGTCTATGTTTATGGTACTGACGCATCCGCTGGTACCCAAGTGTATATCTATTGGGATACCGTAACTGAGAGCAACTTGTTAACTACAGTGTTTGCAAGCGGTGTTGGCACTTACGGAAAGAACGTAACAATACCTGCAGCAACAAAAGGTGACCACTATATCATTGTTACAGACAGCTCAGGAAATAAAGGCGCACTCTTTACAGTCCTGCCTAAAATTTCTCTGAGTTCATCATCAGGCATTCCCGATGATGTTATTACTATCACTGGTACTGGTTTCTCTGGCGGAACAGCAGCACAACGCGAAATCGATGTCTACTTTAACGATGAACTTATTACAACATCACCATCAGCATTAAGTAGCAACACAAACGGTTCATTTACAGCAACTTTTGTTGTACCTGACCTAGCAGATGGCTTATACACAGTAAAGGCAAATGACGGCGCAGCAAACACAGCTGAAACACCCTTCACAATCGGTGCAGCAATCACTGTAACACCAACATCTGGTCCAACAGGTACAGTCCTGACAATCCAAGGTCGCGGCTTTACAGCTGGAACAGAAGTAACAATCTTGGTTGGTGGAGTGGATGCTCTGACAGTTGACGGTGAGGCAATTGAAACTAGCGACGGCGGTACATTCACAGCTCAAGTTATTGTTCCAACAATCGCTACCGGCACAAACATTGCAGTAACTGCAGACGATGGCGTAAAAGACCCAGCAGTAGCACGTATCACTGTAACTGGAACAACTAAAATCACTGTTAACCCAGTCTCAGGCGCACCAGGTGACATGATTCAAATATCTGGTGAAAACTTTACAGCAATTGCAGGCACAGAAGTAACAGTAAAACTTGATGACTACACAGTCGGAACATTCTCAGTTGATGCCACAGGTGCATTTACTGGAACCTTCGAAATTCCAAGCAGACCAGCTGGAACATATGTCTTAAGTGCAACTGACGAATATGATCTATCCTACGCTATTGCCAACTTCAGAATTGCAGTAACTGCAATTACCGTAACACCATCAAACAAACTTGCCACAGGTATGAACTTACTTGTTCGCGGCTATGGTTTTGACGGCTTTGGAATGACTGACGCCAACATCACTATCGGCGACCTCCTTATTGATGAAGGCATTTCAGTTACAGCCTTAACTTCAGGAGTTAACATTATTCTACCATCACTTCCAACAGGTACATACGTTGTTACAGTTGTAACCGAAAACGGTCTATCTGCTCAAACAACCATAACCATAACCAAAACCTCCACAGTCACCGTTAGTCCAGCAAGCGCAGCAAGAACATCAACAATAACAATTTCAGGTCTTAACTTCAGAGCAGTTGAGGACACAACTGTCTACATTAAAATCATCAATGCAACAACACGCAGTGTAGTTAATAGCTTCAACACTGTTACAAACGGAACAGGCTACTTCAAGACAACATTCGATGTCCCAGCTAACTACAAACTTGGTAACTACCTCGTTAACGTCACCGACGCAGCAGGATTAACAGACGAAGTAACATTATCAATAACAACACTTGACGTAACAGCGGCAACAGGCGCAGAATCATACCAACAAGGTACAATCGGTAGCTTCCAACTAACAAGCACAATGATGCCAAACGGACAAATCGCAATCTATGACGCAGACGGAAACCTCTTTAACATAATTGCCATTTACAGCGAAAACTGGAGACCAACAGACTTCCAACTTGAAGACACACTAAATGCTAAACAAGCAGTTTCCACAGGCAATTACATCTACCCAGCTAACGGCTATGGTATACTCGGCGGAACAATGTTCCAGCTTCCATCAGACGCAAAGATGGGCGAATGGACATGGACAGCAATCTTCGGTGAAGATGATATAACCATCACAGGCATGTTCGCAGTTACTAACGGTACAGTCGCAGGCGTAGCAGGTCCAGCAGGTCCAGCAGGTCCAGCAGGTCCAGCAGGTTCCTCAGGTTCTACTGGCGCTACAGGTGCCACAGGTCCAGCAGGTCCAACTGGCGTAGCAGGTCCAGCAGGTGCCACAGGTCCAGCAGGTCCAGCAGGCTCTGATGCTGAAGGTGTAGTTGGCGGTCCAATGATGCCAGCAACCGCAGTCGGTCTAGCAGTTGTTGCTTTGATCGTTGGTTTGCTTGCAGCATTCGTTGCAATCACACTGCGACGAAAAATCGCTAGCTAAAAACGTCTAAAAAACTAAAACCAAACAAAACCCCTTTCTCTTTTTATTTTTTTTGTTAACTTTAACTTCTTAGCACTTGTTTCTTGTTTACTGTTAGAATATTTGCTTCTTTTCTATTGTAAGCAAAAGCGACAAGTTGAGTTTCTATTTAGTGCCTATTTTTTCTTATGCCAAAAAAGCACCCAAACTGCTGCAACCGCCAAAACTAAAATAACGCCTATTATAACCAAAAAGTTTGTTTGCTCATATAATGGCAAGTTTCCGTCTGGGGTGCTTGTTGGCGTTGGGTTTGATGATGAGGGTTCAGTGCTTTGGTTGCTGTCGATAATTATGTTGTTTATGGTTTTGTGGGGTGTTTCTTGGTTGCCTGCGGCGTCTTTGCTCCAGTATTCCAGCTTGTTTGTTCCTTCAAAACTGATGTATGGCTGCCCGTTTGCAGATACGCTTTGGGTGTCTGAGTCATTAATTTTGTAGTATATTTCAGCTACGCCGCTTAAGTCGTCAGTTGCTGTCAAATTTATAATAAACGCTGAAGTGTGTATTTTGCTGTCAAAATTATCTTTGGTTACTGGTGCTTGAGTATCGCGTGTTACTGTGACTGTTTTGCTTATGCTGTCTTGAAAACCAAAGTCGTCACTTACTGTGAGCCTGACATTGTAGGTTCCTTCTGAAATGAAAATGTGTTCAACTGCTGAATCTTCAGTGGTTACGGTTGTTGTGTCATCGCCGAAGTCCCAAGTGTATACCGTAAATCCGTTGACTCCGCCAAAACTCGCAGATGCATCAAACTTTATGCTTCCTCCAACATAGACAGTGTTAGGTGTCCATGAGAAAGCTGCATCAAAATTGTTTGGTGTAGCAAAAACTGCTGCTGAAGCGTTAACTAAACCGTAACCAAAAAATATATCTCTGTCCGAACCGTCTGCGGGTTGCAAATCAGTTGCCGTAATGTCTAAAATGTTTCTAACTTGAATGTTTGTTAATGAAGGGTTTTTAGCCCAAATTAGTGCCGCTGTGCCTGTAACGTAACCTGTTGAGTACGATGTTCCAGTGCCCCAACCAGTCGTGTTATCATAACGAGTTGAATACACTACCTCGCCTGGCGCTGACAACTCGATTTCTTGACCGCAACATGAATCTTGAAGGTGACGATTATTTTCTGTAACAGCTGACACAGCAATTACTGAATCATAGCAGGCTGGGCATCCAACTCCCGACATGATTTCGCCAGCGTTTCCTGCTGCGCCAACCAGCAAAATGCCCCTGCTGTAGGCATTGTCAACTGCTTGTTTTAATGCGTTGTTTTCATCGATAAGATTCCAACTCATCGATATGATTTGCATGTCATGGTCTACTGCCCACTGGATACCCGAGATTGCTTGATTTAAGTTGCCGACGCCTTCATCATTTAACACTTTCACAGCGTAAATCTGTGCGTTTGGAGCAACTCCAGCTACGCCTAAAGCGGAACTGGCAGACGCAGCAATTATTCCCGCAACCATTGTACCGTGACCATAAACATCATGCGTGTCTATGTTGTTGTTAATGAAATTGTAGCCGCCATAAACAGTTACATCATTAATTGGGCCGACGCCTGAATCTAAAACTGCAACTTTAACCCCTGTACCGGTGCTTTGATTCCACGCTTCTGGTGCACCGATATTTTCTATAGCCCAACGTATTGTGCCAGTAGCTTGTATCTGACTATTTTCGGTTACGTATGCAACTTTAGGGTTTTCTTTTAACTGTGCAACAATGGTTTGGGGTAAAAGGGCGTGGACTGCTGGTATGATACTGTAAACCTCAAGCACACTGCCGCCAAAACTTGAAACCAATTCAGGGTCAGGTGTGCCGTTAAAACCTACAATAGTATCCACTGTTATGGTTTCTTTTGCGTTTAAGGCGATGGGGCAGAAAAAGGCTCCTGCAAGTAATGTTAAGACAAGAATAAAACAGTAGCCTTTACATTGTTTTACTAAGTGTTCCAAAGGGCGTCTTGAAAATAGAGCAAACTGTAAGCTAATAAACATTAGCTGAAACCATGTTTTTTCCAAAAAACACAAAAAGACTCACCATTATATTTTCAAGAGATGTTTTGGAGACTTCTGCTTGGACAATCCTGAAAAACTTGAAAGCCTAACTAAAGTAAAGTTTTCTAATCTTGACAAAATGCTTTATCCCAAGGCAGGCATCACCAAAGCACACGTAATCGAGTATTACATACGTTTGGCGCCAAAAATTTTGCCCTTAATAGCTAACCGACCCTTGGTTTTGACACGATACCCTGACGGCATTCGGGGCAATGAACGTTTTTTTGAAAAAAACGCTCCAGACGGCAAGCCTAGCTGGGTAAAAACAGTGCCCGTATATTCAGAAACCCGCAAACGTTTAGTTTACTACATCATATGCAACGATTTGGATACGTTAATTTGGTTGGCAAATCTTGCTGCCCTAGAAATTCATATGCCCTTCTCCAAAGCCGTAAGTAGAGAGATGCCTGATTTTTTGTTTTTTGATGTTGACCCTGAACCTCCAGCAACTATTGGTGACGCCGCAAAAGTTGCGCTTTTGCTTAAAGACAAACTTTGTAGCATGGGGCTTGAACCGTTTGTTAAAACTTCTGGCAAGAAGGGACTGCACGTTATTGTCCCGATTGTTGACGGTTACACGTTTGAGCAGGCTCGCATGTTTGTGCACAAAATTGGTGTTGAATTAGCTAAAGAAGATGCGTTGGTGGTTTCAGAATTTAAGGATACCAAGAAACCAGGTAAAGTGTTTGTTGATTATCTTCAGAATTCTCAAGGTCGCACAATGGTGATTCCTTACAGTTTGCGTCCAACAGAAACAGCGACAGTTTCTGCGCCACTCGAGTGGGCTGAAGTTAAACCAGACCTGACCGCTGAAGCTTTCACAATAAAAACTGTCCCTGAACGCACGTGTGAGCCTTGGCAGGGTATTCTTGAGAAAAAAGCAAAACTGCCATAACATGATTTTTTAGGATAAACCTTAAGTTCCACCAAAATTTGCTAATTAATAATAATTATAATGTTTCTGGAAGTGTTAACTTGCAGTATCGTGTTGTTCCAAAAAATGGTGACAAATTATCCGCGCTTGGATTTGGCTGCATGCGTCTGCCATTAAACGGTCAAGCCATTGATGAGCCGCGTGCAATTAAACAAATTCGTCTTGCCATAGATAACGGGGTAAACTATGTTGACTCTGCACCGCCCTATCACGATGGCGAAAGCGAAAAAGTCCTAGGTAAAGCCTTGCTTGATGGTTACAGAGAAAAAGTCAAAGTCGCAACCAAACTTACACACTTCATGATTAACAAGCCTGAAGACATGCAGAAAATGCTTGACTTGCAGCTTCAAAAACTCCAAACCAACTGTATTGACTATTATTTGGTGCATGCGTTGGATGAGGATTCTTGGCGTAAAATGCAGAGTTTTAATGTGCTCAAGTTTTTGGAGAAAGCTAAAGCTGACGGAAAAATCGTTAACATGTGCTTCTCTTTCCATGGAACGCTTGATACTTTCAAAGAGATTGTTGATGCTTATGATTGGGTGATGTGCCAGATTCAATACAACTTTTTAGATGAACACTACCAAGCTGGAACAGAAGGGCTACATTATGCTGCTTCAAAGAATCTTGCAGTTGTGGTTATGGAGCCGCTTCATGGTGGTGTATTAGCCTGTAATGTTCCTGTTCAAGTTCAGCAACTTTATGAAAATTCAAAAGTTAATTGGTCTGCTGCGGAATGGGCGCTGCGTTGGGTCTATAATCATCCTGAAGTTACTTTAGCACTTAGCGGCATGAACGATGAAGCACAAGTAACTGAAAACATCAAAATCGCAAACGCTGCGTTGCCAAACAGCTTGACATCAGACCATTTAGCTGTAATTAAAAACGTTGAAACTGCATACAGGCGTCTTATGCAAATTCCATGCACAGGCTGCCAATACTGTATGCCCTGCCCACAAGGAGTAAACATCCCCCGCAACTTTAGCATTTACAACGATTACTGTATGTTCAATGACGAAGAACAGTCTCGAGGTTTGTATGCCTTAGTTCTGATGGGCGGTCTTGGTAATGCACCTTCTGACGCTTCACTATGCAAAGACTGTAAACAATGCATGACACATTGCCCCCAGCACATCGATATTCCAGAACAGTTAAAGAAAGTTTCTAAAGCGCTTGGCAGCCAAAAATAGGACGCCAAAACCTGACCTTTCTTTGTCTTCTTTTCTTTTTAGAAAGCATTAAAACATGCGTGAACAACTAATTTAATTGTCAAGAAGATTGAAGTTGCAGTTTTGAGGTGCAGTTTTTGGGTTTAGAAGAACAAACAAGTGAAGAAACTGATGCCAAGCAGGTTAGTGCTAGCGTTCCAAGACGTTCTATTTGGTCGGGAAGCATTACCATTGGTCTTGTTAATGTTCCAGTGAAGTTGTATTCGATGATTTATGATAAGGGTGTTACTTTTCATTTTTTGCACAAAACTGATGGTCAACCTCTTAAGTACGTGAAAATGTGTACTAAAGAAGAAAAAATTGTGCCTTGGAACGAAGTTGTTCGGGGTTTTGAGGTTTCTAAGGATGAATACATTCTTTTTGACAAGAAAGAGCTTGACGCCGTTAAACCTGAATCAGACAAACGAATCCGAATCAGCAAGTTTGTTGATTACTTCAGTGTTGACCCAATCTATTTTGACCGCACTTACGCGTTGATGCCTGACAAAAGCAAAGACGCCTACAACCTGCTCTTAACGGCGCTTGAAAAGAAAAATAAAGCAGGCGCTGGTCGCATAACTTTGCGAACCAAAGAATACCCTGCTCTGCTGCATTCTTACAAGGGTGCTCTTGTCCTAACAACTCTGCGTTATGCTTATGATGTGGTGAATCCGCAGGATTTTGAGGAAATTCACAAGCTCAAAGAACCTCAAAAAGGTGAACTTGACTTGGCAATAAAAATTATCTCTGACCTTTCAGGCGAGTTTGACATAACCGAGTTTGAGGACACTTATCAGAAAAAGGTGGAAGCCCTTGTCGCACAGAAGCTTAAGGGCGAAAAAATCAGGGTTGAAAAACCGCCTGAAGAAGAAGCCAAAGGGCTTATGGTTGCGTTGCGTGAAACTCTTAAGCAGCTGGAAAATCAGAAATGAGCCGTCACCTCTTCAAGCCAATGCTTGCAAAAGATGCCGAGAAACCCTTTTCTGGCAAGGATTGGGTTTTTGAAATTAAATGGGACGGGTTTCGTTCGATCGCCTATGTTGAGGAGCCTTTTAGCATTAAAAGTCGTAACCAGAAAGAGCTTAAACAAAACTTTCCTGAACTTGAACAGCTTAAGCATCTGGCGCATGGTCTTGTAGTTGATGGAGAAATTGTTGTCATGAAAAACGGTAAACCTGATTTTCAAGCTTTGCTTGAGCGTGGGCAAGCTGTTTCACAAGGGGAGATTGAAAGGCAGATGCAGCGCTCGCCAGCGGTTTACATCGTTTTTGATGTGTTGGAAAAGGGCGGTAAAAGTTTGACTGGGCTTTCTTTGTTGGAGCGTAAACGTGTTTTAAAGGAGTCGCTTGTGGAGGGTTCAAACGTGTTGGTTTCGGATTTTATTGAAGAGAACGGTGAAGCCTATTATCGGCTTGTGTTGGAAAAAGGCTTAGAAGGCATCATAGCTAAACGTAAAGACAGCCCATACGAGGAAGGCATGCGGACTGGTAGTTGGCTGAAAATTAAGCAGATTAAAACCTGCGACTGCATCATCTTCGGCTACACCTTGGGCGGTGGAGTGCGGGGCAAAACTTTTGGGGCTTTGCTGCTTGGAGTTTATGGTAAAGAGGGAAAACCCATGTATCTTGGAAAGGTTGGAACAGGCTTTAGTGAACAAACACTTGGAAACTTGATGGATAAGTTTGAAAAAATTAAAACCGGCAAGGAACCGTTTAAGCCCGACGTAGGTGACTTGGTTACATGGTTGGAACCCCAGTTGGTTTGTGAAGTAGGCTACCAAGTTTTAACGAATGATTTCAAACTGCGCATGGCACGCTTCCATAACCTGCGCGCAGACAAAGCCCCTGAAGACTGCACAATTGACCAATTCCTAGAAGGCAAACCCACACCTAAACAGGACAATGGTGAAAAGCTTTCTGAGTACAAGTCAAAACGAGACTTCACTTTAACAAGTGAACCTCAAGCCGACATTAAAGATTCAGGTGGTACACCAATTTTTGTTGTTCAAGAGCACCACGCAAGCCATCTTCATTATGATTTTAGGCTGGAAAGCGGTGGTGTTTTGAAAAGTTGGGCGGTTCCAAAAGGTATTCCTGAAGATACAAAACAGCGGCGTTTGGCAGTAGAAACCGAGGACCACCCGTTGGAGTATGCTAACTTTGCAGGCACTATTCCTAAAGGTCAGTATGGGGCTGGAACAGTAATCATTTGGGACAAGGGTCACTACACCGTTAAAGTGTGGGAACAGGACAAAATTGAGGTTATTCTTGATGGTCAACATCTCAAGGGTCGCTATGTGTTAGTGCGGCTAAAACGTGGTGACGCTAAAAACTGGTTGATGCTTAAAGGAAAAGAATAGCCATGACGGTTTACGCAGGCACTATTGGTTGGAGCTACCCTTTTTGGAAAGGCCCCTTCTACCCCGCTAAACTGCCTAGCGCCAAACTCCTCTCTTATTACGCAACCCAATTCCCCACAGTTGAAATCGACAACACCTTTTACCGCATCCCAAACCCACAAACCATCCTAAACTGGAAACAACAAACCCCACCAAACTTTATTTTCTCCCTAAAATTCCCAAACCTAATCACCCATATAAAAATGCTCAAAGACTGCCAAAGAGAAACCAACCTTTTCCTTGAACGCGCCATGTTACTTGGCGAAAAATTGGGTCCAATGTTACTGCAGTTTCCACCAAGTTTTGGAGAGACGCATTTTTCTGATTTAGCAGCTTTTTTGGATGGATTGCCCCGCGACTTGCGGTTTGTAGTTGAAGTGCGAAACCAAAACCTGTTAAGTGAACGCCTTATTGACGTGTTGAAAAGCAACAAAATTGCGCTTGCATGGGTTGACAGCCCCTTGATGCCGCAGACTCTTGAGTTGACTGCCGATTTTGTTTATTTACGTTTAGAGGGTGACCGTGGCAATGTGAATGGTTTGCTTGGAAAAGTTGAAGTTGACCGTTCAGTTGACATTAAAGCGTGGGCAGAGAAACTCGCGCCTTTCAAAGCGCGTGGAGTTGGGATGTTTGGATATTTCGGCAAGTTCTATTCTGGTTTTCCACCTTTAGATGCTCGACGTTTCCTGGAGGATTTGGGTGTTGGTTACCAGAAAACTCTCTTGTAGGCTTGTTTTTGTGTTTTCAATTTTTTTGGCTTGTTTCTGCGCCATCAGCACCTACCCGCCTTAGTATTTTTGGCTGACAAGGACAGGTAGAGCCTACCCCTATAGTTTTACCCTACCCCCTATAGGTTTCTGCATAGACTTTCTAATAGCATCCTAATAGACGGCAAATAGGTTAGAGAAGTATTGTTTTTTAAAAAAGAAAGTGGGTTTGTTTATCGGGTTAGCCAACCGTTTTTCTTAAAACCTCGAATCGCTGGGAAAAGTACCCACGGCAGTACAAGTGCTGAAATCATGTTCATTACTGGTTTGTACATCCAATGTTTTGATGTGTTGTCTCTGAATTTGTAGTCTAAGCCTTCGATTATTCCAATAATGCATTGTCCTGCAAGGTATGCTATGGCAAACCAGTATGCCCCGTAAACTATTGGTCCATAAAAGAATATAGAGACCAAAATCAGCGGCGAAATGAATGTCGACATGAATTCCAAGTAGAACAGCAACGCCATGACCGGGTTTTTTCTCCAAAAGAATGCGCTCATGTAAAAAGTTGAACGCAAGTAACCTTTCTTCCAACGTATTTGTTGCCTAAAGTATTGTCTAAAATTGTCTGGAACTTCAGTGTGAACCACCGCTGTTGGAGCATAAACGGTTTCCCACTCATTGATTGCATGCGAAGTTAAGCCTCTGTCTTCAGCGTCATCATAACTTGCCATGCCTTCGAGGAGCCTGTTTTTTATTGGTGCCATTTGTTTTCTTGACCACGATGTGCCTATAGCGTAAGTGGTTAGGTTTCGGTCATCACCGTACTGCACTTTGTCTTTAGCCCATAACGAGACAAAGTCTTTGATTGTTTCTCGTCGATAAGCTGCCAAGCATCCTGATAGGCATAGTACTGTTCCAAACGTGCTTTCAGTGGTTTTGTGAATGTTAAATGCGTAATCGTACCATACGTCTTGACATTTTGTTAGCAGGTTTTTGTCGGCGTTTAGAACTTTTCCGTTCCCAACTATACCGCCTACTTTCGGGTTAGCGCTAAATACTTTCATAAATTGCTCTATTGCGTACTTGTCAACTATGCTGTCTGAATCAATTAGTACTAGGTAGTCTCCTTTTGCAGCGTAAAAGCCGTTGGCGACCGCGGTTCTTTTGCCGCCGTTTTTTTGGTGTATTACTTTAACTTTGGGGTTTTCTTTGCCTATTTCGTCTAATATTTTGCCTGTGCCGTCTTTGCTGCCATCGTTAACAGTTACAATTTCCAAATTAGGATAACTTGAATTGCAGATTGCCTCAATTACGTTGCCAATCAGTTTTTCCTGATTATAAACTGGAATAATAACTGAAACCAAATCATCAGGAGTTTCGCCTGTTGCTCGATTCTTAAAGAAAACCCAGCCAACAATTAGAACAATTATTGCGTGAATAGGCATAATTGTGGAGTACACAATTAAGGGGTCACCAATTGTTAATGCCACGTTTATGTTGTAAAGCATAAACAGTATCATGCCTACAATTAGCCCTGCTCGTACCATCCAAGCTTTTTTGCTAACTAATATTCTGCCGCTTTTAGAAATACGTTGCTTGCAATGACTATCCAGGTTATCTTTTTCATCTTGTTCCAGCTCAACGTAGGCTTCAAACTGGTAGGTCTGTTCAGTCACGTTTAACTGGCACCTCTGACTGTCAAAGAAAGTCCTGTCAATTCAGAGGCGTTAACAAACTGGAAATCGCCAGTTTGAAGTTTCAACAAAAAAGCATCTATGCTCTGTATGGAGGTGTTGCTGTCAAAAATGATGATGACTGGTTCAGACGTTTTTGTCCTGCTCAAAAAGTAGTCTGCTGAATAACGATTTGCTTCAAAAACTTGAGCGTTGTATCTAACAAATTGATTGTTTTCATAAACGTTATAATGGTCACTAAAAGAAAAATCTGCAAAAACGTCATTTCTGCTTAGTAGCGAAAAAATGTCTTGGTCATTAATTCCAACGTTGCCTCTGAAGGCTGCCGTTTTCAGGTTTCCTGCACTATCAACAGCTGTTTTGCCTTCTTTTACCTGCAAAAGCCTAAGAGAATAATCCTCAACCGTTGAAATGTTTACGTTATCATAGGTTTTGCATCCAACGTCAACTTTACTGTTAAAGGCTAAGACAGTTTGTGGGTTTTCTTGGGCTATTTTACCAAGCACAAAAACCGTGGCAGGTAAACTCTTTTCGTTAAGGATGCTTGCAAGATTACTTGTCCATTCGGGTAGGTTGTTGCCTTCTGCGATGTCAAAGAAAAGCATTACTTTCTGTTTGGTTTCTGGAGCTGCAGGTTGAATAAAAAGAGGACTAATAATGATTAAGCCCAAAGCAACAATTAACACTGTTGCAATTGTTGCAGCAAGCCGTAAATTCAAAAAATGAAGCCTCCTTTATGCTTCACTTTTCTTAATGCTGCCAACTGTGACCTTTTCAAGTGAACAGACAAAAAATTCTTTTTTCGATATTTTCTTGTATAATTCGTCTGATTGTATTGCTGCTGCAATTGTTGAGTTAGGCAAAAGGTGTTTTGACAGTTCAAAGAACATTTTTGTGTCTTTGGGTAAACAGTGTCCACCTATTCCGTCGCGGGCTTCAAGTATATTCTCGTTCCATTTGGAATTAACTGATGCCCTTAGCTCCTCAAAATCTAGTCCTTGCTCTTCACAGAACATTTTTAGTTCTTCGGCGAATGCGATTTCTAAGAATCTGTGAGTGTTTTCAAGAACTTTTGTGAGTTCGGCAATTTGGGGTGAGGTTACAGGTTTGATTGGGATTCCTAATAGGTCTCTGTAGAATTCTGTGGCTTCAAAAATACAGCAAGCATTACAGCCACCTAAAACTCTGAGTTGGTTTACTCCGTGCTCCTTTTTTTCTTCTCCAAAGTACCGATGTGGCACATGAGCGACATGAAGCCTGTGTTTTAGGATGTCGCATATTTTGTCGGTCATTCCTCTGGGGATGGTGCTTTCAATTGTTACTATTGCGCCTTCTTTTCCTTCAACTGCAAGACGTTCAGCTACCGAGAGTAAACCGTCAAAGTATGGAACAAACATGTTTTGTGGGTTATGGGTGGATACGCAGATCATGTAGCAGTCGTAGTTTTGGAAGGATTGGCTTTCTTTGGTTATCACTTTGTCGTTTAGTGCTCGTTGGATTGCTTTGGGGTTGATGTCGTATCCTTCTACGTTTAATCCTGTTTGGCTTATGTATTCAGCGTTGTGATAGCCAATTTCGCCAAGGCCAATAATTAAAATTTTAGGATTGGTTGTGTTCATATCTGCTCACTTTCGGGCACTAACGCCTTTTTACACCACATAAGTGTTATTGTTTATGTGAAGTACGAGTGAACACTTCCACTGGAATTTTTAGTGTAATTAACATTCTGCAGTTTTCAAAAAAACACTAAAAAATTAACCAAAAACAATTTCAGCCAAACAAGTAAAAAACTAACTACACAAAAACATCAATCTATGCAAGCCCTCAGCAAGAAAATTGTTTAGCACAATAAAATATTGTTGACCAAAAACTGTCCATCTTTTTACAAATTGGTTTTCTGAAACACTTAAAATCAGGTAACATTTGATTATTACTGGCGATAGTTATGGATATTGACCAGCGCAAAATCGCTAATATTCACAGTTTTTACTCTGACTTCGATGAAATGTCAAACCAGCTTTTAGCATTAAAAGACAATTTCCCATCTGGCTTAATCATACCAGTTTACGGAAACGACATAAAAAGTCCAGGTTTTACCAAAATTATAAGCGAAATCAACCAATGCACTTACCTAAGTAAAATCTTTATCGCGCTTTCCTCTCAAACCCCTGAAGACTATGAAGAAGCCTTACGGATAAGTCGTGCGTTCAAAGTTCCCTGTGATGTGGTATGGTGCAATAAACCTGAAGTTTCAGCCGTTTTTGAAGAATTAAAAGCCAAAGGCTTAGACGTTACAAAGTCATACGGCAAAGGTAAAGACGTCTGGATAGCTATGGGAATTGCTTCTTTAGACCTTTTTGCTTTTGCAGTTCACGATGCAGATATCGTTTCTTACACCAAGATGATGCCTACCAGAATGCTTTATCCGCTTATTGAACCAAAACTTGATTTTTTCTTTTCAAAAGGATATTACGCCCGAATTAATGAGGACAATAGAAAACTGTACGGAAGAATACAACGGCTCTTTATCAATCCTCTTCTTGAAGTGTTGCAGGAAAAACTGCATTACTCAAAATTCTTAACGTATTTGCAATCGTTTAGTTATCCCCTTGCAGGAGAAATTGCCCTGTACTGCGATTTAGCAACACATCTGCGGATGCCAAGCGATTGGGGATTAGAGCTTGGGCTTCTCTCAGAAGTCTACCGAAACGCTTCCTACGGTCGAATATGCCAAGTTGACTTAGGCTTTTATGACCACCGCCATAAAGAAATTTCTCACGATGGGCTTCTAAAAACTGCTGAAGACACACTCATAACATTGCTTAGAACCTTAACTGAAACTGAAAACGTTGACATTTCTGAATCTTTCCTTACCAGCCTGCAAGTGTCATACAGACGTCTTGGGCAAGACAAGATACGACAATACCATGCAGATGCAACCTGTAACAGGCTTGTTTTTGACCGTCACGAGGAAGAAGTAAATTTGGATGCTCTTTCCACAGTGATTCAAAGCGGCGGCAAAAAATATTTGGAAAACCCTGTAAGAGCCCAGTTGCCTGACTGGCTACGCACAATGGCCGCAATGCCAAACATAAGAGAAAAACTAAGGGAAAAAGCCATTGAACAATAAAAAAATCATAATCTTTTCAGATGTAGACGGCAGCCTACTTAACAGCAGGTACGAATACGCCGGAATCCTTCCAATTTTAAGGCAAATTCTATCTTTGAAGGCTTCGGTGGTTCTGGCCAGCAGCAAAACCAAAGCTGAACTTGCATACTACCAGAAAGAACTTCAAATTTTTGACCCCTACATTGCAGAGAATGGGTCATTAATTGTTATTCCCAAACAATACTTCAAGCAAGAACCAAACTTTTCAAAACAAACAGCTACAGAGGGTCTAATTGAACTAGGCATACCCTACCGACTCATCCGCGAAAGGCTGTCATGCGTAAAAAACCAAACTGGCGCAAGCATTGTTGGTTTCGGCGATTTAACCGTTGAAGAGGTAGCAACAGACACTTCTTTACCTTTAAATTTAGCAGTGTTAGCAAAACAGCGCGAGTACAGTGAACCCTTTAAAATCGAAAATGGCGATAAAGCGCAGGTACTGCAGGCATTGTGGGCGGCTGGACTTTGCACCAGTATGGGTGGCAGGTATTTGACTGCTTCAGGATGTGTTGATAAAGGCGAAGCCGTGACTGTTCTTAAGGAGTTGTACTTGAAACAGTTCAACGACCTTTTCACTGTGGGTGTAGGTGACGGCGAAAATGACTTGACCATGCTTGACGCTGTTGATAAGTCCTTTTTCATACGCAATCCAACCATGATTAAGCATGTTTGGCTGGAAATTCAAAATATAGTTGAATCAAACACGCAATAAACTCTTAAACTGAAACTGAAAGCTGTTTAGTTATCAAATGTTTTTTATTATCTCTAACTTAATATACTATTAGTTCGGGAAGCTGATTAAAATTACAATTGAGTCTGCTTTATCTTTAGACGCTAAAGTTTACCTTCACAATATAGAAAGTGCTGATATCATTGTTGGTATCCCTAGCTTTAACAATGTGCTAACCGCCAGTTATGTAATAAGTCAAGTAACCAAAGGCTTAGACACCTATTTTCCGCACCTTCGTTCAGTAGTTTTTGTTTCAGACGGAAACTCTAAAGATGACACTTTAAACTCGGTCAAAAAAATCAATTTGCCTTCAGAAGTAAAGCTGATTCCAGCAATTTACATTGGAACATCAGGCAAAGGCAGTGCAGTTCGAGCCATTTTTGAAGCAGCAAGATACCTAAAAGTCAAAAGCGTAGCATTAGTTGACTCTGACCTGCGCAGCATTACCCCTGACTGGATGGACATGTTAATCACTCCTACCTTAAACGGCACTGACTTTGTTGCTCCATACTACAACCGCCGAAAATACGACGGAACCATAACCAACTTTTTATGTTACCCAGTAATGCGTAGCCTGTTCGGAAAAGACATTCGGCAACCCATTGGTGGCGACTTTGGCTTATCCATTGGACTAGTTGAAAAACTCTTAGAGTCTCCACTTTGGAACAAAGATGCCGATGTGTGCCGTTTCGGAATTGACATTTTTGAAACATGCACGGCCTTAGCTAACGGCTTCAACATTAAACAGGCACTTTTAGGCGTTAAAAATCATGACGCCAAGGACCCTTCAAGCCAGTTGGCTTCCATGTTTAGACAAGTAATGAGCACAATGTTTGCTTGCATAGAGCATTATGAGCCAGTCTGGAAAAATATTTATGGCGTAACCAAAACAGGTTTTGTTGGAGAAGCAAACTATAGTGAAATTCCAGAAACCGTTGAAGTTTCATTTAAAGCAACAATAGACACATATAACGCCAATTATAACAGTTTCATTGATGTTTACCAAGCTATCTTGAATGGCAACATAATTAACAATTTTGAAGCGTTAAAACAATTAGAAACCAAACCAGTTGTGTTCTCTTCTGAGGTTTGGGCAAAAACCGTTTACTCCTTCATTGCCGCTTACCACAAAACTCCTCCATACGGCAGAGCAAAACTCGTTGATGCATTGCGTGTGCTTTGGATAGGTCGCGTAGCAGCATTTCTAAAAGACACTTGGAGCCAAACCCGAGTGGAATCAGAAGCAAAAATTGTTGCAGAAGCAAAAGTTTTTGAAAATCTTAAAGATTACTTTATAGAAAAATTTTAAATTTCCAGTTTAAAATTTATTGTCTTGTTGAGGGATAAATTTTTTATCTTGTTTACCCAAGAATCCCTAACAACGTGAGGGTTCGATTTAGAAATGTTTTTCAAACAAATCCAGCAGCACGGCGACAATTTTTCTTACATTATAGCAGATGAAACTGCTAAAGAAGCGGTGGTGGTTGATTCCAGTTTTAACGCAGCTGAAATAACACGGGAACTAAAAGAACATGGGTTTGCCTTAAAATACATCATTAACACGCATGGGCACTCGGACCACACTGCGGGTAACTATGAACTGCACTCCACTTTTGGCGCAAAAATCGTCGCCCATTCTAATTCACGAGCGCGTTACGACATACCAGTTGAAGACGGTGAAATGCTGCAAGTCGGTAGTATTCCAATCAAAGTGATTTATACTCCTGGACACACAACCGACGGCATCAGTTTACTGGTTGATGGTAAAAAAGTGTTAACAGGTGACACCTTGTTTGTTGGTGAATGTGGCAGGACGGATTTTGCAGGCGGCAACTCTCGAAGCATGTATGATAGCTTGTTTAACAGGCTTATGGCCCTTGATGATTGGGTTGAGGTTTATCCGGGACATGATTATGGGGTCAAGAAGTCATCTACTATTGGCGATGAACGATTGCAAAACTACACTTTAAAGCCTCGCACAGTCGAAGAATTTATCGTGTTTATTGATGAACCATAAACTTTTTTTAGATAAATCTGTTTATCCTGTACTGTTTTCTCTTAATAATTGGCATTTTTCTTGCATGTTTTATACTCTTGTTGCTTGGCGGCTTCTAATTTGTTGCCTTTTTCATGGTCAATTCGATTGCCTATTTAGGGTAAGGTTTTACTACATGAGTCCACATAAAATTATTTAGTAAGTTTGTTGTAGAAAAAACGATTTAGCCTTAGTGAAGGTTCTCTAAATAGTGAAAAAAAGTTTCGCTCAAGATGGAAAATCCAATTTCGTGGAAAAAATTAGTCTAGTGAAGCTACGCTTAAAAGCTATGCGTAGCGGTGTATGGTTCAGAGCTCTAAACAGAATTGACCGTGTACTTGTAGATTTAACAATAAAGGTCACAAAAACCAAAATCAAAAGCAAATCACTGCTAA
The DNA here is from genome assembly GCA_050108115.1 of Bathyarchaeia archaeon. Classification (GTDB taxonomy): domain Archaea; phylum Thermoproteota; class Bathyarchaeia; order Bathyarchaeales; family Bathycorpusculaceae; genus Bathycorpusculum. Next base: position 223,610 of record JBNIDP010000003.1, read on the forward strand.
ACCAACTGCTATCTGTAACCACGAAAATCGAAAACTTTCTTGAAAACAAATTAACCAAAACAATAAGAGAATATGGTTTACCCCAATCCTGCAAAATAAGCAGCATCGCCCAAAGCTGGGGCAACAACGACGCCTCTGCTTGGAGCAACGATTACGCGTTTGCAAAGTTTTTGGCGGCTTTAAAACTAAACAATAGCCATATCACATAGCCTTTTTAATGTTGGATAATCAGTTTTGTCATTGGTCGTAAACATATTTTTACTTAGTGTTTTTGCAATCATTTACGTTTGGGTATTTTATAATGTTCCAATCTTAGCAGTCGGTGTAAGAAATTTACGTTCAACCAAGAAAAAAGATGTTCCGTCTGTCATAGATTCGCAATTGCCCTTTTATTCTATACTTGTGGCTGCAAAAAATGAAGCAAAAACAATCGGTAGACTGCTTGAGTCCCTAACACACATGTGCTATCCTGCAGATAAAATGGAAATAATCATTGTAGAAGACGGGTCAACTGACGCCACTCTTGAAATTTGTCAACAATATGCCCAGAAATATAGCAACATCCAAGTTCTTCAAAAAACAGAATCCAACGGCAAACCTTCCGCCTTAAATTTTGCTTTAAAACAATCTCAAGGTGAACTTATCGCGGTTTTCGATGCTGATAACGTTCCAGCCAAAGACGCTCTAACAAACGCTATAAAATATTTCCAAAACCCAACAGTTGCAGCAGTCCAAGGCAGAACCCAATCAATAAACTCTAAAGAAAACATGTTAACCCAATTTATTTCATACGAAGAAGCAGTATGGTGCGAAGCATACCTAAGAGGCAAAGACGCCCTTGGTCTATTTGTTCACCTAAAAGGCAGTTGTCAATTCATCCGTGGCAAGATTTTAAGAAAACTTGGCGGTTTTCAAGAAACCATTCTCTCAGAAGACATGGAATTATCCGCTCGCCTAGCAGAAAAAAATTACAAAATAAAGTATGCAGGTGACGTGTGCACCTGGCAAGAAAGCCCATCAAACTTACAAGGGCTCTTTAAACAAAGAACCCGCTGGTTCAGAGGAACTATGTCTGTTGCAGTAAAATACGGTAAACTGCTAACAAAACTAAACAAGGTAAACTTGGACGCAGAAATGACCCTGTTTGGTCCCTTTATACTCATTGCTTCATTAATCTCATACTTAATGGCTTTTGGCAGCTTCCTAACAGAATATCCCTATAACGTAATCTGGACAGCCTTCACATACTTCTCACTATTCGCAATGACCGCTACCGTTCTGCTTTGCGGCTTTGCTTTAATCTTCGTCTCAAAACCCCATAAGGCAAGCAACCTACTCTGGCTGCCTTTCGTTTTCGGCTACTGGTTCATACAAGGCTTCATAGCACTGTACGCTGGAATACTCAATTTGTTACGAAGACCCACAAATTGGATCAGAACTGAAAAAAGCGGCAACATTTCAGACCCCACTTTCATCGTGGAAGAACCATTATGCACCAAAAAACAAACGTGTTAGTCACTGGCGGAGCCGGATTTATCGGAAGCCACCTAGTAGATCGGCTAGTAAACAATGGCTACCACGTTAAAGTACTCGATAACCTTTCCACAGGCAAACTATCCAACATACAAAGCCATATTGACAACGGCAAAATCAACTTCTTTAAAGGCGACATAACAAACCTTGAACACGTCAAAACCTGCACAAACGAAATTGATATAGTGTTTCATTTAGCCGCCCAAGTCAGCGTGCCTTTATCCGTAAAGAATCCCCAATTCACTTATGAAATAAACGTTTCAGGAACGATAAATTTACTCTCATCTTTAGCTAACCAAAACCCTGAGGGTCAATTCATTTTTGTTTCATCCTGTGCAGTTTATGGTGACCCACAAAATCTCCCTACAGACGAGAAAACCGCAACCAACCCAATTTCACCCTACGCCGAAACAAAACTGTTAGGCGAATACTATACAATGGGTTTCCATCAAAACAAACTATTAAAAACCGTTGCCTTGCGCTTCTTTAACGTTTATGGTCTTCGACAAGGTTTAAACGATTACAGCGGTGTCATAACAAAATTCATCGACCGAATAAAACAAAACCAGCTCCTAACAATCTACGGCGACGGCACCCAAACCCGCGACTTCGTACACGTCTCAAACATTGTAGACGCACTAATGGCTTGTCTTGAAAACCCAAACGCTGATGGTCAAATATTTAACATAGGCACAGGAAACCCTACAAGCATAGAAGAACTTGCAAAAATCCTTATCCAGCTTTCCGGCGTATCAATCCCTATCAGTCACACGACAGTCAGGGAAGGAGACATCAAACACAGTTATGCAAACATTACCAAAGCCAAAAACCAACTTAACTACCAACCGACAATACAGCTAAGCACAGGCCTGCAAGAACTGCTCACTGCCAACAATCTAAACACGCAATAGGTAAAGTAAACAAGTTGAACTTTAGCTTTAGCCCCTCTTTAAGCATCAACAAGCTTGGAGACTACAAGTTACTGGGCTTATGCTTAAGCATTGGTTTCTTAATCCGGCTGGTTCCTGAAATGTTGGCTTACTGGACACCAATAGGTTTTGACACAATCCATTATGCATGGATTATGAAGGCTGGCATAATTATTCCAAGTATAAATAGCTTTTTCACTTCCACATGGTTACTATATGCTTTAATCGTGCCCGTCTACAACCTAATTCACGGTGACCCCTTCCTAATACTAAAAATCACAGGACCCCTGCTATACGGATTAAACGTTGCAGGTGTCTACTGGTTCAGCCGAAAAATGCTCAAATGGAGCCCACTCATGAGCCTATCCGCTGGCATCTTCTTTGCACTCCAACTCGCATCACTTAGAATAAGCTGGGACTTACTGCGTAATACGTTGGGTTTAGGTGTTCTCTTGTTTGCGCTTTCTTATGTTAAAGAAGTCAACACCAGACGTGGGTTCGCACTCTTCACTGTTTTTTCTCTACTGACCGTTTTTGCGCATGAATACGCTGTGGTGATTCTGCTTTTCACAGTTGGTTGCTTGTTTGTATTGAAATTATTCAAAAAACAAACAACTTACAATTACAAAGCATTGACTTTAGGTCTATTGCCTTCGGCCTCAATATTCATTGTCGGAATCTTCCTGAGAATAAACCCCTTGCATTATGGTACAACATCAAATATTATTCCTGCAGGTGACGTGGTAACTGGTACATCGGGTCTATTCTTCCTAACAGACTACCTTCAAGTACAAAACTCTATGGATTACTATTCAAGCTATTGGACGCTTGCTTTAAACGTAATAGTGCTATTCGTCATTTTGTTCGTGCCTTATATTTACCTAGTAAAAAGCGGCTACTTCAAAAACAGCATCCTGACAGCATGGACAATTTTGCTTTTAATCGGCGCTTTTGGCTGTTTAGTGACCCCTTTCTTTGCACTGGAGTACTGGCATCGTTGGATGTTCATGTTGGTTTACCCATTCACTTTCTATGCTATAAATGGATTCGCAAGAATGGTTGGAAAGTCTCTAGCTGGAAAAACTTTTTTGTCCGCCTTCTTTTCTAACAAAAAAGCCTCCGGTATGATACTGTTAACTGTATGTTTAGGTGTCGCCTACCTATTTACCCCTTTGACCATGATGTATGCAAACAAAAGCGTTCCGAACGTAACTGGTACTCAAGTTTATTTCTCAACTGACCCAGCAGTTCCCTATCAGGATGAACAAAACGTTATCTTAGCCATGGACTGGATAAACTTGAATGCACATCCAAATTCCTGTATTATTCTGCAGCACCATTTTCTGCAATATGGCAAACTTTTTGTTTCAAATTCCAAGTCCATAATTCATTACGAAATAGATATTGATCAAGCAGTCAGCAAAGCTTCTGAATTAGGATTCAACACTTTTTATTACGTTTGGTGGAACACGCCAATCGGCTGGAATGAAACCCCCGTTCCCACTGATTTTGTAAGTATCGCTAACTTTGGTAGAATATCCGTTTACAGTTATACAGAGGCATAACACAATGGTAGAAGCCCAAGAAAACCCTATATTGCTAAACAATACAGCATTAAACGAGCGATCATTTGTGGTCGTGGGCATTCCCGCATTTAATGAAGAACACTCAATAGCACACATAGTCATTGAAGCACAAAAATATGCAGATGCAGTAATAGTTTGTGATGACGGTTCATCAGACCTAACTGCCACTATAGCTGAACGATTAGGCGCAGACGTGGCAAGACACCCCCAAAATATGGGTTACGGAGCAGCAATCAAAACCCTCTTCCAACGAGCCTTAGACTTTGGCGCAGACATACTTGTCACCCTTGACGGCGACGGACAACATAACGCATTAGAAATTCCCCAGGTCATAAAACCCATCATCAACGACTCGGCAGACATCGTAATAGGTAGCAGATTTATCGATGACAAAGGCACAGAAGAAATGCCCTTCTACAGGCGCCTCGGAGCCCAAGTAATAACAAAGCTTGTAAACGGCTCCTCCCAAACAGGCGTCAAAGATTCACAAAGCGGCTTCAGAGCCTACAACCGCCAAGCACTTGAACGGCTCTGTGTTTCTGAGGTGGGCATGGGTGCAAGCATACAAATCCTGCTCGAAGCAAGCAAGCAAGATTTGCGAATTAGTGAAGTACCAAGTACATGCAAATACGAAAATGGCGACGTTTCAACTTCAACAGAAAACCCTGTAACCCACGGCATAGGTGTTATAATGTCAATAGTTCGCCTTGTAGTTGAGGGACGACCATTGACATGTCTGGGCATACCTGGAATACTTTGCCTTACTGCTGGAATATTCTTTGGAGTTTGGTTGTTGCAAATCTATGCAGAAACCCACTCTATTGTTACAAACATTGCTATTGCAACACTCGGTTTCGCTGTAATAGGCTTCTTCATGATATCAACAGCAATAACCCTGTACGCAATAACAAGAATAGCAAGCAAAATAGGTAAACAAGACTAATTTAATGGGAAATGATAAAATGAAAAAGGCGTTAATTACCGGAATAACTGGTCAAGATGGGTCATATTTAGCAGAGTTTCTGCTTTCTAAAGGTTATGAAGTGCATGGAATAATCCGAAGGGCAAGCACTTTCAACACAGCGAGAATAGACCATATATACATTGACCCTCACGAACCTAACGCAAAGTTTTTCCTTCATTATGGTGATTTATCAGATGCAGGACAGATTACCAACATTATTTATAATATTAAACCCGATGAAGTCTATCATCTTGGCGCGCAAAGTCATGTTCGTGTCAGTTTTGACATACCTGAATATACAGGAGATGTTACTGCTTTGGGAACAATTCGTGTCCTTGATGCCATTCGTCGAAGTGGGAATCACATTAAATTTTATCAAGCTTCTAGTAGCGAACTTTACGGTAGCTCATTACCTCCCCAGAGTGAAACTACCAATTTTCAACCCCGAAGTCCTTACGCCATAGCTAAACTTTATGCCTATTGGTCAACCGTTAACTTCCGGGAAGGGTACAATATGTTTGCATGTAACGGTATTCTTTTCAATCATGAGTCGCCTCGTAGAGGCGAAATTTTCGTTACTAGAAAAATAACGCAAGCAATAGCAAATATATTGGCTGGTAGACAAAAATTCTTGTATTTAGGAAATCTTGATGCAAAAAGAGATTGGGGTTATGCGCCAGAATATGTTGAATGTATGTGGCATATTTTGCAGAATGACGTTGCGCAAGATTTTGTTATAGGTACTGGTGAAGGTCATACTGTTCGAGAATTTTTAGAAGTTGCTTTCTCATACGTTAACTTAACCCCTCAAGATTATGTGAAAACAGACGCTAAATACTTTAGACCGACAGAAGTTTGCGAGTTAATCGCTAACTCTGCAAAAGCAAGAAAAGTGCTCAATTGGGTTCCAAAAATCACTTTCAATCAACTAGTTAAAATAATGATTGACGCTGATATGCAAAAAGCAGGTATAGAGCCAATCGGTGAGGGAAATGCTATCATTAGAGAAAAGTTTCCTAATAAATGGTGGAGAATAGATTAATTTGAATTATTGGTCAGATAAGCAAATTTTAGTTACGGGCGGTGCAGGTTTTTTAGGTTCTTTCATTATCGAAGAACTTGTAACAGAGAAAGGTGTTAATCCCGAAAAAATACGTGTCCCACGAAGCAAAGATTATGATTTGCGGAAATGGGCAAATTGTCAAAAAGCCGTTAAAGACATAGACGTGATTATTCATTTAGCTGCTAAAGTTGGCGGAATAGGGTTTAACCAAAAAAATCCTGCAGCTCTTTTTTACGATAATGCCATCATGGGCATCCAACTTATGGAAGCGGCTAGGCAAGCAGGTGTAAAAAAATTTGTTGCTCTTGGAACAGTTTGCGCTTATCCGAAATTCACTTCTGTTCCTTTCAAGGAAGAGGATATATGGAGCGGTTACCCTGAAGAAACTAATGCGCCTTATGGTATCGCTAAAAAAGCAATGCTTGTTCAAGCTCAAGCGTATCGCGTTCAATATGGATTCAACGCAGTTTATTTGCTGCCGGTCAACCTTTACGGTCCTAAGGATAATTTCAACCCTGCTAGTTCGCATGTTATTCCTGCTCTGATTAAGAAAATTGCTGATGCAAAACAAAATGGTGTTGCTGAAGTTATTGTTTGGGGAACCGGTAATGCGTCAAGAGAATTTTTATACGTAAAAGATGCTGCTGAAGGAATAATACTTGCTACTGAAAAATATGATGCGCCAGAACCAGTTAACCTTGGTAGCGGGAGAGAAATTACAATAAAACAGCTTGTAACTCTTATTGCGAACTTGATAGGATACAAAGGCAATATTGTGTGGGATACATCAAAACCCGATGGGCAACCTAGACGGTGCTTAGATACTAGTAAAGCTTCTAAATTTGGTTTCTCAGCAAGAACCTCTTTTGTTGATGGTCTTAAAGAAACAATTAATTGGTATGTTAATAATTATCAGGTGAAAAAATGAATTTTTCAAAAAAGAAAATTTTAATTACTGGCGGAGCAGGGTTCATAGGCTCTGCATTAGCGCACAAACTAAGTGAGGAAAACGTGCATCTCGTAATATATGACGACTTTTCTACCGGTCGTAACGAGAATTTGCCTTCTCAATGTGAGGTAATAAAAGGTGCAATAACAGACTATACGCCCCTTGAAAGTGTCAAAAACGTGGATTATATCTTACATTTTGGTGCTCCTTCGTCGGTAATACTATTCAACATTAACCCTGAAAAATGCGTTTCTGATACTATTATCGGTCTTAGAAATACCTTCGAATATGCGGTTAAAACAGGTGTAAAAAAAGTAATCTTTCCCTCAAGTAGCAGTGTTTATGGTAACACCCCATTACCCCAATCAGAAACTACCTTAACACAACCAACAAACCTCTATGGTGTGGCTAAATTGACCTGCGAGCACTTATCAGCACTATATACTGATGTTGTTCCAAGTGTTGCATTGCGAATTTTCGCGGGATATGGTCCTGGAGAAGCACCTAAAGGCAAAATTGCTAGTATCGTTAACCTTTTTTTTGAATCAATTGCTGAAGAACAAAGACCAATTATTTTTGGTGATGGAACACAAACCAGAGACTTTGTCTATATTGATGATATAGTTCATGTGGTCTTGTCTGCTATCGAAACCAACTTTACTGGTGCAGTCAATGTTGGAAGTGGCGAATCTCACACTTTCAAAGAAGTTGCAGAAATAATAAATCACCTTTTAGGCAAAGACATTAAACCAGAATTCGTGCCAAAACCTATACGTTACTTTGAACATACTCGAGCTGACACAACTTTAATGAAAAAGACATTTGCTATCACACCCACGAGCTTCATAAACGGTCTTAGTAAATTTTTAGCTTTGCGTAGTGATTTAAAAAATTGAAAGTCGGTATTGTTCTCTCGCAACCGTACGGAAAAAGTATAGGAACTGACGTCAGAATAAATGGACTGCTTAAAGGTCTGAGTGTTTTAGATGTTGATCTACACGTTATCACGCCATACGCCGAGATTGCCAATTTACCTAAAGCAAAGAACATATCTGTCCATGTTATCCCTTCATTAAGCTCCTCCTTGCATTTAATGAATTTAACCTATTCAATAACAAAACGACTTAACAAAGACCCTTTTTTGTTCCGTAAAATAATTTGTAATAAGACTTTGTTTACCAAAAACTCGTGCTCTTTAAGTGCAGGGATTAAGAAAATCATTGAGAAACTTGGCTTAGATGTGATACAAGCAGAACAGCCTGTTGCCTCAATTGCCTGTATTAACTTAAAAAATGAGGTCGATGTACCAATCATAAGCGATTTCCATGGAGTTTGGGCTGAAGAAATGGTTGCTTCAAATCTTGTAAGTTATGATGATAAATATTATCGTACCCTTTTTGAGTTAGAAAAAGAGATCGCTATAGGTGCTGATGTTGTTAGCGTTGTAAGCGAAGAAATGGGCGACTATATCCAGAAATCTTTCGATATTCCATCAAATAAGGTTGCTTTAATCCCAAACGCAACTTTTCCCCAATTAACTTCTGCAAGGACAGTAGACGCTCCTAAAAAAGTTCTACATTCCGGTACCTTGCATCCTTGGGAGAATGTTGATTTATTCATCAATTCAATGCCGTATGTTTTGAAAAAGTTTCCATCAGCAGAATTTTACCTTACCCGAAAAGGTGATAAACTTGAAAAAATGATGGCACTATCCGCTTCTTTAGGGGTTAATCCGAACTTTTTCTGGTTCAGTAAAGGTACGGAGTTTTCTAACTTTATGAGAACCTGCGATGTGGGCGTAATATCTTCTACAGGTCATATTGCACGTAAAATGGCTTATCCTGCAAAATTATATGATTATCTCTCAATTGGCATGCCTATTGTTGCTAATGACATTGGCGCTTGGACAAATATAATTAAGAAAAACAAAGTTGGTTTAGTCGTGGATAGTTCCCCAAGTGCTTACGCAGATGGAATTGTAGAGTTACTCCAGAATCCTGATTTGATAAATGAATATGGACAACGAGGACTTGACCTTGTTAGCAAGGAGCTTAATTATTACAAAACAGCTGAGATACTCTTTGGTCTCTACCAAAAACTTGTTTAACGCTTGGTTTTTTGAATGAGCCGTTGTCTTAGTGTTGCTATTGTTCATCGTCTAACCCCTAAAACCAATTATTCCCGCCTGCTTAACAAAGGCTTTAAACAATCAAAAAGTAATACACGACTTTTATTGTATGGTTGGGCAGCTGAAAATCTCTCAGATCTTCCAAATGCAAAACCTGTATGGACCAGCTCTTTGTTTCCCCTTCAAATTTTTAATCAACTATTAAAAGACAAACCTGCTGTAGTTCACATTCAGTACGAATTCACCACTTTCGGAAAATTCTGGACCAATATATTTTTTCCCCTTCTACTGCTAACAATTAAATTAACAGGCGTAAAAACTGTTGTTACTGTGCACTCCGTCATACCTAAAGCAATAATTGATAAGCAATTAATGAAGCAACTTTTGCCCCAATTTCCAAAAGGGCTGTTTGGACAAATCCTTTTCAAGGCATTTCTTGTATATATTTATGGTACCACAGTATCGTTATCTGACCAACTTGTTGTACATGGAAAATGGTACAAAAAAACCTTGATCAATTCCTACAAAGCACGTGCTGATAAAATCCACGTGATTCCATACGGTGTTGATGCAGAACCTAGTGTAAATAGCGCATTACTTGAAAAGTGGCGGAAAGCGACAAGTTGCAAAAAATTGGTTCTATTTTTCGGTAACATTAGTCCACGAAAAGATATTGAAACCCTGATTCGGGCATTTGCAATCTTTAACAAAAAACATGACAACTACCTTTTAGTTATAGCTGGAAAAGATTCATCCGATTATAAAGGATATAGTGACCATCTTAAAAATCTCAGTAACGATCTGAATATTTCTAATAAAACCCTATTTCTAGGCTTTGTTGAAGACGCTGAAATTCATGTACTCTATAACCTTTCAGAATTCATCGTTTTTCCATACCTTTATGGCTTTGAAGGTCCCAGTGGTCCTCTATCTTTTGCTATACAACATGGTTTACCCGTGGTTGGAACAAATGTCGGTCACTTATCTGAGGAAATAACTGATATGCAGGATGGTCTTCTTTTATCTCCTAGGGACGTAAATGGCTTCGCTAATGCCATGGCCAAGTTAGCTGATGATGGGGACCTCAGGGATCGTTTCTCCAATAACCTTAAAAGACGAGCCGACGGCATGTTATGGACCGATGTAGCCATGAAAACCTCAGCAATCTACTCGATTTGTCGACCAAACAGTCTATCCATAAGGAGTTAGTCAGATCATGAAACAAGTTTTTTTTGAAGGTCGCTTAAACGGTTGGGAATTGCATTCGCTATACAAAGAGCTCCTTAGTTACCCGCCTGAAGGTTACAAATTCATTGTTCCCAACGACCGCCAAGAAGTTGGCTCTCAAAATGCTCTACATTCATTGAACAAGTATTTTGTAGCAAGCAATTGGACAAAGAGTCTTTATGACTTTTTCAGACCCTTAGCTTACTATTTCTATAAATTATCTCATGATCGGACACCAGTAACTGATTACAACCTAATATATGCTTCACAGCATATAGTAATGAAGAAGAAACCGTGGGTAGTTGATCTAGAACACGCCGGCTCTTTGGTAGTGTATGGTCGAACTCTTGTATTGAAAAAATACATTGAATACTACCTTAACTCAAAGTACTGTAAAAAGATTCTTCCATGGTCAGAAATGGGCAAGAAAACGCTTATGGCTAGTTTTAACTGTAAAAAAATTGAAGAAAAAATTGAAGTAGTTAATCTCGCGGTTCACCCAAAAATTTTCACCAAAAAATTCGATAAACCAAAAATAACCTTACTTTTTGTCGGAACTGCCAATCGCGTAAACATAGGCGACAGCTTCGCAATTAAAGGTGGTAATGAAGTTTTCAAGGCTTTTGAATTGCTTAAACCTCATTACCCAAATTTGGAGTTAGTTGTTCGCTCTTCCGTTCCTCATGAGATCAAGAAAAAATTTGGAAATTTTGACGGTATACGAATACTTGATATGTTCCTTTCATGGGAGCAGCTTGATGCTGAATTCAAAAATGCTGATATTTTTCTTTTCCCTGGGCACTCGACCCCTGGGATGGCAATACTTGATGCAATGAGTTACGAGTTGCCCGTGGTAGCAACAAATGTTTGGGGAAACTATGAACTAGTAACTCCAGGTAAAACGGGCTTTTTGATTAATCCTTCATCTAAAGTGCAGTATTACGATGGTTATTACATGCCTCAATGGGGGAATCCTCAGTTTATGAAAGATATCCGTCACCCCGACATAGTTTCCATCAATGAACTCGTAGAAAAAATCAAAATCCTCATCGAGAATGAGCATCTTCGGCGAAAAATGGGTGCCACGGGGCGTTTTGAAGTCGAAAAAGGAAAATTTTCGATATATGTAAGAAACCAGAAGCTTGCTCGGATATTCGATGAGGCAACTGCTTGATTTTGAGTGTTGATACATTGAAATTTTTGTTTGTTATCCCTAACTACTATCCACAACTTGACATAGCGTGCGTTAGCGATTTAATCAACTCAACTGCCATAGAATTAACTAAAAAAGGTCATGAGGTACACATAATGAATTGTCTTGATGCGTCCTCAAAAAAATTGAAGAACTGTTCCTCCGAATTCAAGGCCGTTTGCCTCAACTTTGAAAAAGCTCATATAGGCTTGCAAATTCACACAATAACCTCACCGTTCAAGACGGTTGATTCCTACTTTGCCTATCTGTTTGGTTCTTCAGCTTATTCAAACCATAAACTGCATCAATTAGTAAAAGAAATAAAACCCGATGTTGTGCATTTTCACGCACCTATGTTTTTTGGTCACAAAATTCTCTATAAAAAAGGTAACTATCTCTCTGTTTATACTGCTCATGATTATTGGTTTATTTGCCAAAGAGCATACTTATTAAAAAAAGCCAAAGAACCCTGTAAGAAACAAAAAAATTGTCTTTACTGTGCTCTCCGTTCTGGACGACCGCCTCAATTCGGATATTATTCCTTCACTTTTAAAAGAGCCGTTAAATCAGTTGATTTGATTTTAACGCCTAGTTTGAAAGTTAAAGAAATCCTCTCAACTCAGCTAGACAATAAGATTGAATGTGTTCCTCATTTCGTTCCAGATACAAAACAATTTATTTCGCCCTCAGGATATTCTAATTTTTTTCTGTATGCCGGTACTTTTGATGTACATAAAGGAATTTTTGATTTACTCGAGGTTTTTAACAAATACTCAGAGATAAAAGAAAAATTAATTATCGTTGGGAGAGGTCCTTTGCAGGTAGCAATCGATAATTTTATCCGAGAACACTCATTACAAGACAAGGTTATACTTTTAGGGTTCGTTGATAAGAGTCTTTTATGGTCTCTTTACAAAGATGCTTCAGCGTTAATTGTGCCTTCCCTCAACCATGACCCATGCCCAACAGTCATCATGGAAGCGTTTTCTGTAGGTACCCCAGTTATAGGATCCGACACAGGAGGAATTCCTGAAATGGTGAAAAGGATCGATGAAGCTCTAGTTTTTCCTGCTGGGAATCTCGAGAATTTGGCAAAAATTCTTGTAGCTTACGATAAGCGTAAATATTCTGCGAATAAAATAATTTCTATTTGTCAAAACTATTTCTCAGTTGAAGAGTATGTTAAAGAATATTTGGCAGTATTAAAAAGTGCCTTTGATTCAAAGCTTTTCAGACAGCAAGGTTAGTATATCTTGTGGATGTTATACACAAAACCAATTTGATGCCGGAGTTTAAATAGTCAATGAAAGTCTTTGCTTATCTGCCAAGTTATCTATCATCCGGTGGTTCTGGAGTTAATGAACGAAAATTATTAGAACATTTAACAAGTAACGCTTTTTCATTAGTTTTCACTGTTAATCGAGAAAACAAAACGGTATCTCTTTCTGAATTAATGCCCGTTTGTCGGAAACGAACAAAAATAATTCCTTTTAGCAGATGGGCAAAACCTGCATTTATCTTTGATATTTTCTTCGCAATGCTTCTTTCATTATCGCTTGTTTTTCATAGGTTGATGGGCGGTGACAGATATGATGTAATTTATGTCCGAAGTGCTTCAGAAGCAATTGGTTTTTCCTTTTTGAAAAAACTTCATGGTGTACCTGTAGTTCTAAAATTAATGAGTTTTAGGTCTGACGAATACTTTATGTGTGAATCAAAAACAATCTTGCATGAATGTATCCGTTATTTTCTGTTTCAACTAGAAAAAGTTGCGACTTTGAGTTCTCAGGCAATAATTGCTCCAAGCTTACTCTTTAAAAAAGAACTTATATGCAAATTTAACGTTCTTGAGTCAAAAATATCTACGCTTGGCGTTGGTGTAGACTTAAATTTTTTTGACAATGCAAAGGATGATGTTTCTTCAAGCGGTTCTACTTTTACTATAGGATATGTTGGTTCACTAATACCCCTTAATGATCTTAGTACCTTACTTAAGGCTCTCAAGGTTGTAAATTCAACTGTAAAAACAAAACTTTTGATATTAACACGAGATGATTCAAGTAACCTTAAAAAAGACATCTTTGCACAAAACCTTTCGTCTCTTGTTAAAATTGAAAGTGTACCTCATAATGAAGTTCCAACATACATGTCACGAATGGACATTATTATAATTCCTAGAAGAAGACTTAGTAGCACCGAATTAGTGCTTCCATTAAAACTTTTCGAAGCAGGTGCATCCAGAAGACCCATAATAATAGCTCGAACTAGACTAATCGAAGAAATGTTGACAGATAATGTGGATGTTGTTATGTATACTCCTGAGGATTCAGTCGATCTTGCCCAAAAAATAGTCATGTTAAGTATGGACAAATCACTCCGAAATTGCTTGAGCATAAATCTCTTTGAATTTGTCAAGTATTATGACTGGCAAAAGGTAGCTTTAATATTCCAAAATATTTTAACTAAAATATCCTCCATGGCGAAAAAATGATGCTTTTAATTATTAAAAAATGGTGTAATTGCATTAAAACCGGTGAAAATGCTGAATTAAGCAGAAAAAAATATAGTTCTAATTATGTAAAATGTTTTTTGAGAAAACATTTGGGTAAATCTTTTATTTGTTTTACTATTCTGTTGATAGTTGCAAGCTTGTTGAGGTTTATATCTCTCGATAATTGGTTACCTTTATTTGTGGATGAAGCAGCTTATTTTAATAGAGCATTGGATATTTATCAGACTGGTCAAATATTTTCTTTGGCAACATTTCAGCATAAGGGTTTTTCAACGATTCTTTCTCTAATATTTTATATCAGAAATGACTATAGTTATGTTTATTTGCGAATTTTTGACGCTATATGTGGTGTTTTTTCCGTTTTATTAACTTATAAACTCTTTAAGGACATGTATAATTTAAGAGTGGGCTTTATTGCTGGCATCTTGTTGTCTATAATGCCATATCATGTTTTTTACTCGCGGATAGGTTTATTCTATTCATTTCGTATGTTGATTTTCATTGGAATTGTTTTTTTAACTTTCAAGTTTTTGAAGGCTTCGGTTACAAAAAAAACGTTGCTTATACTGATAATTAGTATTATTACCCTAACAAGCTTACAATTAGATCCTACATTATTAATGTGGTTGATCCCGTATCTTTTTTCTTTTTTCTTCATTTATTCGTCTATTTTATGGTTCCAGCGTAAGCACCTTGGGCATGTGATTGGTCGTATCAATAAAAAACTAGTCATTGTAGTATTCGCTATTGTTTTACTTGCACTTTTAGTTTTATTTTATCTTGGTTCGCTTAATTATCTACTTAATTTAATTGTGACTGAGGCACCTGAGAAGGGTTGGGAACGTTTATTTGGTTGGAGCAGTTTATCCTCCTCTTTCTGGAGTATAAACTGGGTGACGACTTATTTGCTAATACTAGTCTCATTCCCTATTTTTTGTCTTTCCATGCCTGGTATTTCAATTGCTATTTTAAAAAGAAAGTATCTCCCGGTTGTTTTTGCTATGCTTATTACTGCTATAGCTAGTTTCTGGATTGGTTACTATCCCAGACGAGTTTTGATTATTACTCCGCTATTTGCTTTGTTTGCTGCTCTTTCAATAAATATGTTGTATGAAAAGCTCAGGATTCGCTTTAATAAACGAATTATAGTGAGTCTATCAAAGCACAAAGGCGTTAGTATATCGGTAAGTTCAATGATTTTAATAATATTGATGGTGCTGTTTTTATTTTGGCCACTGTATCAATCGGTTGATTATGTTAATAATTTCAATTCTTTAGAACCACCTGAGATTCCAACCGTTATGAAGACGATTTTTGTAAGCGAATGGACCAGTGGCGCAGCGACTATGGCGGCAGCGGATTTTGTAACAAATAATATCCCCCAAGGGTCAACTTTATATGTTGACCTCGATAACAACCTTCAACTAAAGGCTGTTTTAGCAAAATATGATTATACAATAATCTCAATTGGAGAATGTGGCTTTGGTAGCCAATGGTCTATTACTACTTATGAGAATATACTTCAAAATAAGGAAAAATTTGGCGGTTCTTACTTTGTATTTTTATATCCTCAACTGGTTCTTTCTAGTGCTACTTTTGATTTGCCTTGGATCAAAATAGTGAACACTAATTATTCGGGTGCAGAGGAAAGTAAAAATTTTGCTATTTACAAGTTTAATGATGCTATAACACTTGCGGACCCAACTTTTACTCATTTGACTGCGCTAGAAGGAAATTACAGTTCAGTTTGGAAAACATATTTTGTTGGTGCAAATAATGCCCCTTATTCTCTTGATTTAGATCGAGTTGATCAACTTGACTTCTCTTTTAAAGCATTTAATACTCAATGGACCAATGTAGGGTTAATGCAATATTTGAATACTAAGTGGACTAATTTATCTAATTCACCAGTCTTAGAGGTTACTGTTGAAATTGAAAGACAGGACCCTGAGGCAACGTTACGCGTTGCAATAGAAGTGGAAAATAGTGATTCTAATTCGTTGAATATTATACTTCTTTATGCAAATAAAACGATTACAGGAATTAGCGAAAATAGTACAACAGTGTTGTACTTAACAAAAAATGTTTCATTAGGTGCGCAAACAATTACTATAGACATCAATGATGCTTTTACGGCATATTTCGGCAGAATGGGCTTACTTGCTGACGACTTTGCTATGAAATCTATAGCAGTTGGTGCAGGCAGTAAGGGTGGTTTAATTGACTTCTCGCTAAATAATGTAAACTTGGTATTTTCTAATGATTGATGTGAGGTTTAATTATGGTGAACAATGTTTCAGAAGATGTTGCTGAATTTTCCCCTTTAGTGACGATAGTGATCTTAAATTATAACGGTGCTAAATACATTCAAAGATGTTTGGGTGCTGTTCTAAAAATTAACTATCCAAATTTTGATGTAATTTTTGTTGATAATTGTTCAACTGATGATAGTATGAGCATATGTCAAGAATTTTCAACAAAAATAAAGATAATCCAGACAGAAAAAAACGTTGGTTTCCCTTCCGGTAATAACATTGGTGCACGGTATGCTCGTGAGCAATCAAAATATCTCCTTTTTCTAAATGTTGACACTGAAGTTACTCCTAGTTTCTTAAGGGAACTTGTAAAAAATCTTGAACTCAATTCTAATATTGGTGCTGCACAACCGAAGCTTTTGTTGGATCAAGATCGTAATCGTATTGATTCCATGGGTGCTTTATTAGACATAATAGGTACTGTTCATAATGTTGGCGGCGGTGAAAAAGACATCAATTATTCCTATCCAATCAGAGTTTTTTATGCGAAGGGTGCTGCATTACTTGTTAGAAAAACCTTATTTGAGAAAATAAACGGGTTTGATGATAGTTTCTTCCTTTGGCGTGACGAGGTTGATCTTTGTTGGCGGGTTCAATTATGTGGTTATATTATATTGGCTGTTCCAATGGCGATTGTATATCATCATGGTTCTGCAATAATAAATCGGTCAGTTCCTAATCTTACAATGGAATTTTACTTTATTAGAAATAATATTCGTATGTTGATAAAAAACTATTCTTCAAGTAATCTCTTGAAATATTTGCCATTGTTTCTTGTAGTCTACGGTGTTTTAACGCTCCACAAAATGGTAACTGCTAAAAAACCTCAATATTCTGTAGTTTATCTTAAAGCCGTTTGTTGGAATTTAATTAACCTTCGCGAGACCATGTCTGAGCGAAAAAAGATTCAAACTTATATTCGTAAAGTTGCTGATCAATCACTACTTGGAACTGTGTTATTTAAATCACTTTTTTCACTTAAAAGTAGGATAGAAATAAAAATCCCGAAATTTGAAACAAGAGCTTCGGAGATTGAATAAAACTTTTTCAAAGCTTGAATCGTTATTTTTATACAATATTTTGTGTTGTTTTTGATTCGATAATAGCAGTTCAGTTTTTGCTCGGTATCTGAAAAATCATGTTGTCTAACTGCTTCAAACAAAGCTTACGAACGCTTTTCTACCTCGTGTTTTTAACGCATTCAGAAGAAAGTCAATTGGATTTTTCTTAAAAGTTTTCTTAGTTGGTCTGCGTTATGCTTAATAGGCGGTTGCTCCCTTTTAAAGAGAGTACAATGGTTGAAAAATTAGCGCACACAGTGTCAGTAGACTTAAATTATTTGTCTAATCAAAAATGTGATTTGGTTGTTGTGGGTTCTGGTTATGTGGGTCTTCCAACTGCTGCTTTGTTTGCCCAAGCCGGTTTTAATGTTACCGCTTTAGATATACGCGAATCTATTATTGAAAGTATACGAAAAGGGCAAAGCCCAATAGAAGAACCTGGCTTGGAAACAATAATTTCGAAGACTGTCAAATCGGGGCAATTGAAAGCTGAATTGTTTACTGAAAACGTTTTTCGCGATAAAAATGTAATTATTATTACGGTTCAAACTCCTATAGGGAAGGATAAAAAGCCTGATTTGTCATTCCTTTTTAATGCTGTTCTAAAGATAGGTCCAGAACTTCAAAAAGGAGCACTAGTTGCCCTTTGTAGCACTGTTCCTCCTGGAACGGTGCACGGCAAAATTAAGCCCCTTTTGTCAAAATTAAGTGGTTTAATCCCTGAGGAGGATTTCTACTTAGCATATGTGCCGGAACGGATCGCTCCAGGCGCCGCTCTGAAAGAATTCGTTGAAAGTCCTAGACTTGTAGGGGGAATAGGTCCAAAAAGTACTCGAACTGCCTTAGCTGTCTTCAAATTTGTCTGTAAAAACCTGCTGGAGACTGATGCTTCAACAGCTGAAATTTCGAAAACTGCTGAGAATACCTATAGAGACATCAACATTGCTTTTGCTAATCAGTTAGCCTTGATCTGTGAGCAGCATCAAGCAGATATCATAAAAGTAATCGCTTTAGCTAATACCCATCCGCGTGTAAAAATACTCCAACCGGGTCCAGGTGTTGGTGGACCTTGTCTTACAAAAGATCCTTATCTGCTGATCAACGGAGCCGCGATTAACAGTAAAAATCTGGTTGAAACTGCCCGTGAAATTAATGACTATATGCCGCTTCATATTGTTGATTTACTTAAGGAAAGTTTAAGGTGTAGCGGGAAAATTTTGAAAGATAGCAAAATAACAATACTAGGCACCGCATACAAAGCAAATGTTGATGATTCTCGATTTAGCCCCGCTCAGCCAATAATTCGACAATTACTCGTGGAATCTGCAAATGTGGTTGTTTATGATCCATATTGTGTAGAAACATTTGGCGCCAAACAAGCGGAATCGTTGATTGAATCATCTAATAGTTCGGATTGTTTGATAATTATGACTGACCACGACGAATTTAAAAAGCTAGATTTGTTACTGATTAAGAATAGTATGAACAAGAATCCCTCAATTATAGATGCCAAAAGACTTCTCGAACCCAAAAAAGCACTAATTGCGGGATTTGCTTATTATGGTGTTGGTTATGGGCAAAAAAAGAATTAGTTGAGTATGTAAGGTGCTGTTTAGGTTGCAAATGTTTGTTAAAGCCTGCATTTGTCTGCTTATTTCTTTGTTATTAATAAGTCCTTTCGACGCATTGGGTGTGCTTCCGTATACTTCTGCAGTATCTGATTCTTGGGGATTTGGTAATAATTGTTACTTGAGCTTTGGAGAAGATACCAGCTTTGAGGGTATTCCTAAAATAGGTGGATTGTATGACAATTCTTTGGTTGCTTATTGGGCAATGAATGAGGATTCGGAGACAACTGTAGTTGACCTCGCAGGAAACGGTAATGATGGTTTAATTATAGGTACAAACATTTCAGAAGGTAAATACGGAAATGCGCGGTATTTCGACGGGGCTAGTGCTATTCTGGTTAATGATTCCCAGAACTTACGTTTAAACTCAACTGATTTTTCCCTGTCAGCTATAATAAAACTTGATGACTCAGGCAATGGAACTTTTCGCACAATTATACGAAAGGGAAATACAGGATACAATCCTTTTTACTGTTTACGAATTACACCTTTAAATAAAATAGAATTCACTATCAGAGATAACCCCGAACCAGCAAATAGTTATTCACTTTTCTCAAAAAATGTCCTTCCTGCTGGGGAATGGACAACAATTACCGTTACCTTTAACAGTACTTCAAAACTTGTTTCGCTTTATATCGATGGCCTTTTAAATGCTGAAACATCTGCTGATAACGTAAACGATTTTAGCAGTAATAAAGTATTTGTAATAGGAAGGGCTTCAGAAAATCTTGATCAGTATTTTAAAGGTGATATCGATGAAGTTAGAGTGTACAATAGGACCTTGACAGATACTGATGTCCTTGCTCTTAATTCACAACCAGACCCTGCGTCTTTCGTAAATTACTTTAGTTTTGTTGATTCTGTAACTAATAACGTAATGATAGTTTATTTAGAAAGTTCACTCAGTAATGACTCTACTCCTACCCTTGTAAAATGTACAAATTTTTTCAATGACAACAAATTAAATTTTGAGGCAAATGGGAATGTGACGTTAAACATATGGACTAATCTTGGGAAACCCATTTTCACAACAGGGCTTTGGAATGATTTCAATTTTACTACCACTTTGGTGTTTGATGCTTTTTCTGTCGCTGAACTTAACTGGAACTTGGGAACCCCACCTTCTTATTCAAATATTCAGACAACAACAACATCTGCAGGTAACACAACACTGTTTTCAGTAGTCTGGAGTGACAACCAAGGTTTGTTTGGAGGTGGCTATATCTTAAGTACCAATAACACTGGTCAATGGATTAACTCAACTTGGATTCCTTTTAATTCAAATCTGGCAAATGCAACTTTAGTTTTGAACAGTGCTATAGGAGCAACCGTTAGTTTCATTGTATTTGCAAATAATTCTCGGAACTTGTGGACTGAGACAAAAATATACTCAATAAAAACCACGGTTGCTTACCCTCAAAAGCCTGACCAGACCTCAAACCCGACACCCACTCCTACTTTAACCCCTTATTCTGTTGAGGCTCCAACTCCAACACCTACTCAAAATTCGTCAAGGCAAACAAGCACTTTTCCAAATGAAGTTTTTATAATCCCTGCAATAATTTTGATTTTAATTGCTTTTGCTTTTGTTTTCAAAAAAGGTTTTATTTCTGTAGATGTAGTTGAAGATGACTCAAAAGAATCTACAGATGATTATTCAATATAATGCCTCGCAAATAAACCTTCGATATTATCTGCTTTACATTTTTCAATTACTTCCACAAGATATGGATGAAGATCCATATTTGTGTAGTCAAAAAAGGTGTATTCAGAATGCTCATCGTCAAGTGTAATTTTTCCATCTTTGCACCTGCATAAATAAGCTATAGTTATATCGTGTCTTTCTGGGAAAACTCTTGAATAGACATCAATTAGTTTATATTGCGAAATTTCCAGTCCTGTTTCTTCTTTGATTTCCCTTCGCAAAGCTTCTTTAAGGGATTCATTTCTTCTTATTCTGCCGCCTGGGAACCACCATTTATTTTTAGCTGGCTCATTATTTCTTTTTAAAAGCAATAACGCATTATCAATCACTATTACCGCTTCAACAGACACTATCGGTAAGCACTTTGTTATTTGGTTATAGAGTTCTGTTGGTAAATAATCGCTTTCCTCACAATGATCCATTAAACCTTTCCTGCCTATTGTTACTCCCACACATTCAAATCATATAAATTATATTGTTAATGCGATTTTCTACATTTTGGTTCTTCCTAATTATTCTACTAAAAAGCCTGTGAAACACCAACAAAACCAAAATTCCAAAATTTAAATAAGACATATCTGGTTCAAGCGAGATATCCATAATGTAGCCTTCAGGACTTTGCTTTTCTCCAGCAACATTGCCCGTGCCAGTATTGGAATCATTTGCGTCTGTATGTGTTTATTTTTGCGTAGAAAATTTGTCGTTTGGTCCATTTGTTTATTGGTTTGACGCTGTTGAATCACTTGGCTGGTTTTAAGCTTGAATTGCTATCTAATCAGTTGGGTACTTGTATGCGGTTGCCTTTTTGCAGTTTTGTCATGAAAGTTGCTTTTTTGTAAAGGGCAAAAGTTAGCTTCCGATTTAGGACTTTAACGACTATTTCATTATAAAGTTGAGTTTAAATTTTCCAAAAACAACTCAAAAAACTTTTCAAAAAAGGGAGTGGCGCTATTTTTTTTGCGCACAACATTTGTCTTGGATAAATAGATTGTTTTCAAAATGCGCATACTAAGTCAATTATTTTTTAAATGCTCACTAAAAATCAATGTTTTCTCTTCATAAAATTAAAAATGCAACAATTCAAAAAATTACTTAAAATATTTGGTTGAAAAAACCAATTTGCTACCCATTTGGTTGCCTAAACATTATTTTAAAACGTTGCTCATTCAATTTTGCTAATTTACGTTATTCTATTAATTTGGGTTCTTTTGCAGAAACTAGAAATATTGTTGAAGCTGCAAAAAGAAACGATGCAAATATGAATCCAGTGATTTGATAGCCATAACTCGCTAGAATAACGCCTCCAATGGCGCTTCCCACGGCAAATCCTAAGTAAATAAATCCGCTGTTTATTGACATAAGAGTGCCTCGGGCTTTTGGCATTTGTCCAAGGGTGAAATTAATGTCTGAGCTAAAACTTAAGCCACCAACAATTCCAGACACCATCCAAACGGCAGTAGCTATTGGGAAACTTTCCGCAATTGTGTAAGCGATAAAAATAAAGGCCAAACAAAAAGTGCTCATGACTACTACTTTTTTTCTTCCAAATTTGTTAGCTAGTTTGCCCGCGGTTAACATGCCTAAGATTAGTCCAATATTTCCGATTAGAATCATTATTGCGCCGCTTCCAGCGGTTAAGTCAAATTTTGTTCGTACAAAAGATATTGCAAACACTTGCCATGCTGATGCCATGTACCTAAACAGGTTTCCTATTAGGCAGGCAAAAACGTTTTTCTTTGGGATTGTCGGGGTGTTGACAGTTTGTGTTATTGAACTGTAACTGTTTGTTGAAACTGCTTGTTTTGGATGTTGTGGGATTTTGAAAAAAGCAACGATTAATGCTATGATTGCAATTGGGAAAACATATGCTATCATGAAGGTTCTCCAGCCTGTTTCTGCTCCAAAAAAGAGGCTTATCATAAATGATCCAATAAGTCCAGAGATTGGTGCTCCTGCCATAACATATCCTAAAGCTGTACCTCTCTTGCTATTGGGTAGGTATTCACCGATTAACGTGTAGGCCATTGAGCTTATTAGGACTGTGCCGATGCCATCAAACAGGTAAAAGATTTGTAAAGTCCACATGTTGGTTGCAAAAAAGCAGCCCACTGCACCAATTGCAATACATGATAAGCCTGTCATAAGCAAATATTTGTGCTTAATTTTTAAACAAAGCACCCCGAGAATTAAGCCAGCGGCAAGTGACACCATGTTTGATACTGTTACCAGCCTGCTCATGGTCGCTACGTTAGCGTTGCTTGATGTGCCTAGAAATGTAATGGCTATGTCGATAAGGAAAACGCTCATAAGAAAATCCATCATGTTAGTTGAAAAATTAGCAAGCGTTAACGAACTTAGGAATGCTTTTTCTTTCAACTCTATATTTTTTGGCTTGTTTTCTTCGCGTTCTTGTGTTTTCATTAAAAAAGCTAATTGGGTTAAATTAATTAAAATAATTTTCTTATATTAGGTAAACCTGAAAATAGGAAAATTTTATAAAAAATGGTAGTTAAATGAAAATGGATTTTCATTGAGCACATTTGAAGAAAACCAGTTTCAAACGCTGATTCGTTTTGGTCTTACTGTTAACCAAGCAAAATTGTATCTTACAAGTTTAAGGATTGGTTGTGCTACTGCTAAAGTGCTTGCGCAAAATGCTCATATTGGTCGTGAAGAAGTTTATCGTGTTTTGCCGTCTCTTCAGAATTTTGGTCTTATAAAAAAGCGTATTGGTTCTCCAACTGAGTACGAACCGATAGAATCGCATGAAGCTATGTCTATTTTGGTTGGCAACAAATCTAGCGAGCTTTCAGAGCTTAAAACAAAAGCAGCTCAATTTGTCGCTAATTGCCCTCGAGTTAAAGCTAAATCGGAAGAAAATGATTCTTTTATAATGATTACAAACATTGACAAAGCAGTGCGCATGTTAGTTCAAGCTTATAAAGATGCAAATCGGTTGTGCGTGTTCACTTCTGGGTATGAACGGTTTATTATGCGGCAGAATATGCCTGAAAAGAAAGAGCAAGTCAAAGAAATGCTTAAGGCTTTGCAGCGTGGAGTAAAGATAAGGGCTGTACTGGATGAACCTGCGGATAATAAAGCAATTCCTTTGTCTAAGCTTTTTTATTCTTTGTCAAAAAGAGTTGTTTCTCACCCTAATTTTGAGTATAGGTACGTTTCAAGCAAGCATTCTGCTTTAATTGCAGTTTTCGATGACAATATAATGTTTATTGAGACCCATCAGGGTCCACATGTGTTGCTTCCTCAGCTTTGGTCTAATAACAGGGTACTTATGGGTTTAGGGAAAACATTTTTTGAGACTGCATGGACTTCTGGATTTGCTCCAGAAAAATAATTTGGCAATTGTTAAATTGAATTCATAGTAGTGCTGTATGTGTATCATTCAGCTACTATATATTATATTTTTTAACGGAGCATTTCTTGGGTTAAGGAGAGAAAAATAAAATATTGAATTTAAAAAAGAATAGCAATGGACGAAAACTTTCAACGATTGTCTTTATTTTTCTGTTAGCAGCATCTTGCATGACAACCCTAAATTCTACAGTATCAGCACAAGACGATTACATACAAATGCCCGATCGCGTGACAAAAACCGAAGTAGCTGTAACTCCAACCTTGGTTGGACTTGGACAAGAAGTGCTTATTAACATAATGACTTACCCCGCTCCTAACGGTCCAACATATGAAGCTCAAAGCTTAGTTCCTGGTTTGACAGGAGGCTTCTCGAACATCACTATAACTATAACACATCCCGATGGCACTAAAGAAACATTCATGCCCATAGACGAAACACTCGAACAATGTGGGATCAGTATACCGGGTCAAGCCCAAATCGTTGGACACTTACAATTCCGCTACAAACCAACCGCTGTTGGCAACTACAGTTTATCAGCCAGTTTTCCTGGAGAAACATACACTACTGACAATCAAAGCCCCGTCATAAAAGCCAAAGTTTACTATAAACCCTCAAGCTCAACTTTTGATACCACTTTCGCAGTTCAAGAGGAAATAGTGTTAGCTGGGCAACTCAATGGTTACCCATGGTCACCGTTACCTAACGATTACTGGGAGAACCCCGTCTCCACAAACAACCGCGAATGGTATGCAATCTCAGGCGACTGGGTACAAGACCGTTACAACGTAATCGGTACAAACTACAACCCATACAGTACAGCACCAAATTCACCGCACATACTCTGGGCCAATCAAGTTTGGAGTTCAGGCTTGATAGGCGGCGACTGGGGAAGCTTACCATATGCAAGCGGCGTAGCGGGTGCAGGCGGTATAGTTCTTGACGGCAAAATTTACCAGCAAAGTGCAAAATCAGGTTATTTTGACTGCATTGATTTAAGAACAGGCGAACTTTTGTGGTCAGCCCCTGGCAGCATAAACAAAGCGCAACGCTTAGACCCTGCATATCAAACAGCAACGCAGCAAAATGAAGGCGCAATTGACGAATGGATATGGGGTTACATGACTGAATCAAGAACTGGTGGTGCAAGCCCATTCTGGATACGTTACAGTCCATGGGATGGATCAATTCTTCAGAACATTACCAACGTGCCAAGAGACATAACATCAATTAAAGTCGACGATGGTAGCCCAATAGTTTGGATCAACCAAGCAAACCTAAACACTTACAACACATCACAACCCCTCAAACTCTCATACGCAAACTTGATCAAATGGAACTACAGCAAACTAGTCGATACTGTTGGCTATGCACAAATAACCAGCAATGATTGGCGAAAAGGTATCGAATGGAACGTAACAACACAGGTTGGAGATCTAGTTGATGTAGGTGACAACAACTTCCGCGGTCCAACATGTATTCCATACTGGGAAGCTGGCGTAGTAGTTGTAAGAACACCTAATGCAATGCAACAAATGGAAGCATTCGACATGGACACAGGCGCATTATTATGGAAAAACAACAATACTGTATTTGACATAGACGTACAAATTGAAGGCATAGCAACAAGTTCAAATGGTCCAGTAATCAAATGTGATGGCGGTTCAGGAAACTTTGTAGCCTACGACGTTAAAACAGGCAAAGAAATTTGGCGCGCTTCAACTGGGGAAGATCCTTGGGGTATGCTTCCAGCTTACACCTTTGTCTACCACGACGGCGTTCACTTTATGGGTAGCTATGATGGACACGTTTATGCATACAACACTCACGATGGCAGTCTAGTTTGGCAAAGCGACTACATAGGACAAGAATTTGAGTCGGTATACAACAACCAACCATTTAACGGAAGAGCTGCCGGTGCAGACGGTAAACTCTACTATTCAACAGACACAACTTACCGGGCAATGCCAAGAACAAGATTCCACACAACAGTTTGCATCAATGAAACAACAGGCGAATTTATATGGAAACTTCCAATTGGAATCCAACCAACCGCAATAGCAGATGGATACCTTGTAGGTCGAGACAGCGATAACGGAATGCAATACGTTATAGGAAAAGGCCAAACAACAACATCGGTAACAGCACCCACCACAGGCATAACCTTGGGCACAAGCGTGTTGATTCAAGGATCGGTCTTAGATCAGTCACCTGGTAGCCCTAACACTCCTGCAGTAGCAGATGAAGACATGAGCGTATGGATGGATTACTTGTACGGTCAAAACGCTACTTTAATCAATAGTCCTCCATCACCTAAAGGCGTAGAAGTAAGATTATATGCAATCAGTTCAGACGGCTCAGTAACTGAAATTGGCGCCACAACAAGCGACAGCAGCGGCAAATATGCAATAGAATGGGCACCCCAAAAAGCAGATCTGTACAAAATTACTGCAACATTTGACGGAAGCGAATCATACTACGGATCATGGGACGAAACAGCCTTGTCAATAAAACAAGGTGCAGAAACAACACCAACATCTTCAGCTTTAACTTTGGATGCAATAAACAGCTTAGTATTTACAAACGTTGCCATACTTGGAATAATAATAGTCCTTGTGATTGTAATAGTCGGTGTTTTGTTGTTAAGAAAGCGTTAAAACCTTGCTTAACTAACAACCCAACTCTTTTTTTATGTTAAAAATTTGACTATTTCTCTAAAGCTTTTCCCGAACTGTTTAGGTGAAATATTCGCTTTTAATTCATTGAAACGTTTTTCTTTTTTATAAATTTGGCAAATCTGCAAGGTAAATGCTTAAAATTTTTCTTTTATGTTTTGGTCTTTGTTAAAACGAATTCTGGTGGTAAAACCCAAATGTTTTCGTCTCCAAAACTTTTTTTCGGTTTTAAAGGTAATCTAAGGGTAAAAGTGGTTCCATAGCCTTGTTTACTTTTTACAGTGATTTTTCCATTATGTGCTTCTATTATTCTTTTACAGATGGCTAATCCTAAACCCATGCCTTTGGCTTTTGTTGTAAACAGTGGTGTAAACATTTTTTGAACGTTTTCTTTTGATATTCCATTTCCTGAGTCTTTGAAACTTATTATCATTGTTTGATTGTAAATTTTGCTAGTTATTGTTATTGTTCCTTTTTCTGGTATTGCGTCAATTGCGTTATTTATAAGGTTGACAAAAACTCTCTCAAGTTTTGCTGAATCAACAGTTATTTGTTCTTTTTTTGTGCAGTCCCGAATTTGAATGCGATCAGGAATTAACATGTTTTCGAGCGCATTTTGAAGAATAGCTTTAGGTGTGGTCTCAACTAATTCAAGAATGATTTCTCTAGAATAATCTAGCAAATCATTTACTATTTTATTTGCTTGATTAATTGACTTGTTAATTATGGATAACATTGTGTTTCTTTTTTCGTCAGTGATCGCGTCGCCTTTACTTTCAAGGTAATATGCCGCGTTTTTTATGCTTGTCAACGGGTTTCGAATGTCGTGACCGACCATGCCTGCTAGCTCACCAATAGCAGCAAGCCGTTCCGACTTAACAAGTTTAGCTTGAGCTTCCTTTAATTGTTTAGTTCTATCTTTAACAAGTTTTTCAAGCCCAACTGAGTAATCTGCAAGCTGTTTTTCCAACTCTTTTTTCTCTGTTATATCAACAGCCATTTCTATAGCCGAAACAATATTCCCGCTTTCATCAAAAACCGGTGTTGCAATAATTTCTATCCATCTTTTTTTTCCTTTAGCAAAAGTTTTTTGAAAAACATGTGAGTCAAAATTTATTCCTTCGGTAAAGATTTTTTTAACCCCGCAGTTTTCACAGGCATTTCCTTCACAATTGAATTTTGACTTGTAACAAAGTTGTCCTTCAAACTCGCCTGCAATTTTTTTTAGGTACTTATTTTGCCATACTACTCTGTAATTTCTATCGATTATTGCAAACCCTACGCCGACGTTTTCTGTAACTGTTTCAAGTTTGTGATGTTCCTGCCTGAGTATATTTTCAATATTTTTACTTTCAGTTATGTCGTGATTTGTGCCTCTGAAACCTTCAAAACCGTTGGGTCCGAAAATTGGTGTAGCACTTGTTTCAAGAAATACTGTGGAGCCGTTTTTGTGGCGTCGTTTGGTGACGTAGCCTTTTATTTCTTTTTTAGCCCAGAACTTCTCAAAGCCTTCTTTTTTCAGTTTTTCTTGTTCTTCTGGACTATAAAATTCGTAAAAAGGTCTGCCAATAACTTCTTCGATTCTATATCCGATGACTTCTTCAACTGCAATGTTTGAGTAAGTGTAATATCCATTAATGTCAATTTCCCAAATCCAGTCGCCTGTGCTGTATGAAATATCACTAAAACGTTTTTCACTTTTCACTAATGAGTCTGTTGCATTTTTGTTTCCAATGGCCTTTCCAATAATGTCGCCGTAAATTTTGAGAAGTGCAATGTTTTCGTCTGTCCATTTTTCATCCTCTTCAACATTATCAAAAGCCACAAAACCTTCAAGTTTCTTTGACAAAAATAGTGGCAAAATAAGCAATGATTTGATGTCCTGCTTTATAAGAAGCTGCTTTTCTGTTCCAGCTTTTTTAGGCATTTTAGAAGTGTCTTTAATGTGAATTATTTCGCCTTTCTGAAGTGTTTTGATCCACCACGGAAAATCTGAAAGTGGCAGGTTTTGAAGTAGCTCTATTTGTGGATTTAACCCGTCTTTGCACCATTCATGTGTGTTGCTGATTGTTTTGCTTTCTTCGTTAATGAGAAAAATGTATCCTCTGTTGGCGTGGTTTAGATTGCCTATTTTTGCAAGTGAGTTATTAATAACTTTGTTTAGATCTGATTCAACGATTAGTTGTGTCGATATTGATGCGACAATTTTTTCCAATTTGAACCTGTGTTTTAAGGCTTCTTCTTTCTTTTTTAAGTCGGTTATGTCTTTAATTGCAAAAATTATTCCCTTTGGGGTGTCCTCTTTTTTTACTAATTCGGCTGATACAGTTGCCGTGAATTCATTGCCTTTTGCAGACACCATGTCCAGCTCTATATTTTTTAGAACACCTTTTTGTAATATTTTTTTTACAAGCTCTAAATATCTGGGGTGTCCTGTCAGACAGGTTAATCCTTCACATTTGTTATCGCTTGAAGCGTATGAAGTGTCTTTTTCGTAAAGGTTTAACACTGCTTGATTACATTTTATTATTTTTCCGTCAGTATCTGTTAATACGGCGGCTGTTGGTAAGGTTTCAAAGATTGTTTGGAATATGCTTTCTGTTGGTTGAAACATATTCTTGGGTTGTGTCATTGATGAAGAACTCCATTTGGTCCTTTTTTCTAGTTTTGTTGTGCTCTTTTTTCATTAATTCTATGTAATCTTTGAATGATAACTCGGGAATTATGAATTCAGGTTCCTGCCAATCGCAGGCTATTTGGATTTTTGGGTAAAATTTTTTCATTATTAGTATCTCTATATATCTTGCCCCTAAACCGAACATTTTATCTAAAGAGTTTGAGAATTCATCGATTTTTTGAGGAATTTTTTGTCTTTTTATTTTGTATGTTGTTTCAAGATGGAAATAAACCGATCTTTTTACACTATCACCTAACGTGTTTAACGCTTCATCGATTGCTTCCAGCAGCATGGAATCGAATTTATTTGGCTTATCATTTGACATTTTTTGAACCTTTTCTCCTTTTAATATTGGCTGCTGATCAATTAGGGAACCATTTGTTTTTCCTGTCAACGTAGTGTATAATAATATATAATATTTACTAGTGTTGCTTTATACAAAAAACCGCGTTTTAAACCAAAAACAGAAAAAATCTGGTAAAAGCGCAAAAGCAAGCATACCTTTATCTTCCATCTTACTAACACTTAAATGCGCGCGGAAAGAAAGTTGGCAAACCAGTAAAAAACATCTCTTGCAAGCAAAAAATAAGAGAGAGGGGTCGCTTGCTTTTTGTTTGTAATGGTTTGCCAAAGCTTGGCTTATTTTTCTTTCTTGTTTCATACTGTAGTTTTGTATCATCATATGTAGTTGTGACTGTACAAACGTGACCGCTTAATTCTCAAAAATAATTATTGAATAGGCATTCATACGGTATTAGAATATGATTTTAAATAACCATAATCCATAAACCTTGCCATACTAACAACATCTAACTTTAAAGTGTTGGGAAAAATGAGTAAAGCAGCAGATTTGGCTAAAACATCTACAAAAGCTAGTTTCAATTACCTTTGGGGTCTTGTAATCTCAACAGTCATTTCCTCATTAGGTACCATTTTTGTTGCTAACCTGCTGGGCTCAGACGCTTATGGTTTGTATGGAATTGCCCTTACTGTACCTACTTTAATAATGCTTTTTCGAGACTGGGGCATTAATTCTGCAATGGTGCGTTACACTGCTCAATATCGTGCAGAAAACCGTGTGGCAGAAATAAGGAGCATTTTTGTTTCAGGGATACTTTTTGAAATAGTTTTTGGTCTTCTTTTATCGATAGTGTCTTTCCTTATTTCAGGGTATCTTGCGGTTGACATTTATAACCGCCCTGAAATTACTTCACTCATTCAGATAGCTTCTTTTTCCGTATTGGCAAGTGGACTTACTAATGCTGCAACGGCCGTGTTTACTGGAACTGAAGAAACCAAATACAATAGCATCATGATGATATGCCAATCATTTGTAAAAACTTTTCTGATAATTGGTTTAGTCATAGCTGGTTTAGGGACCTCTGGTGCAATAATAGGTTTCACTATTGCCTCCATGGTTGCAGGTCTTATAGGGTTGACATTTACAGCGATTTTATACCACAGAATGCCTAAACCATTTTCTCATAAGTTAGAAATAAGGGCATACACCAAGGAAATGCTTACATACAGTATACCTATTTCTTTATCTACAATAATATCTGGTTTTCTTGCGCAATTTTATGTTGTGCTTCTGCCATATTTTTTTACAGATAATTCGTTAATCGGGAATTATTATGCTGCCCAAAATTTTGTTATCTTAATAGGCTTTTTTTCTCTTCCTATAACTACCATGCTTTTTCCAGCATTCTCAAAACTAGATATAAAAAAGGAACGAGCTTCACTTAAAAACATCTTTCAATTCTCCGTAAAATATTCCTCCGTGATAGTTGTTCCCGTGGCTGCGTTAGTTATGTGCTTGTCAACTCAGGCAGTTACTACTCTTTTTGGCAACTCTTACGGTTCAGCACCTCTTTTCCTTGCGTTGATGGCTATTAATTACCTATTTTGTGCAACAGGAAACTTGAGTATTGGTAACATAATAAATAGTCAAGGGCACACCAAAGTAAACTTGAAATTCATACTTCTCACTGCAGCAATTGGTTTTCCAATGGGTTACCTTCTAATTATGAACTATGGAGTTTTTGGATTAATCTTCACGACAATATGTGCTCCTATTCCAAGTTTAATTTTATCTTTAATTTGGGTCAAAAAGCACTTTGACTTATCGGTTGACTGGGTTTCTTCAGCTAAGATTCTTGCATCTTCTGCAATTACTGCAACATTGACATATTTGTTTGTGAGTTTTACAGGTTTTGCAAGCATTATTGAATTGTTGTTGGGTGCAGTTTTTTATGTCGCCGTTTTGATTGTAGTTTTAATGTTTACTAAAACGCTTTATGTAGCTGACCTGAACAGTTTACGTGCCATGACAACAGGGCTTGGACCAATTAGCAAGATAGTGAGTTTTATTCTAAACACCATGGAAAAGGTGATGATTAAATTTAACTTGTGTTAGATTCAATTTCAAACATTTTCAAAATAAATTTTTTAAATTTACAGATTATTTCAAGTTTTTTCTTTTTGTTATGAGTTTGTAGCGTTATTATAAATACTGCCTCTGACAAGCGCTTAATGGGTAGAGCTTATATAGTTTATCCGATAATTCAACGGTACAGAAAAAGGTGACCGCCAAGGAAATGACTTTACCTTCAGTAGAAGGCAACATTGACTGTGAATCTGATGTTGGTGTGATTCTTCCAACGTATTGTGAGGCGGAAAATATTGCTAAGCTTATTGATGAAATTGAAGGTTTGGACCTTAACCTTTCAATTTTGTTAATTGATGATTCAAGTCCCGACAATACAGCTGACTTTGTGCGGTCTTTGCAAAGCAAGTACAACAATATTCTGATTTGTGTTAGACCTAGAAAATCTGGTTTAGGCACCGCAATTACTGATGGCTTCAAAATTTTTCTTTCGATAAAAAATCCGCCAAAGTATATTATCACAATGGATGCTGATTACTCTCATAGTCCAAAGGACATAATTCGTTTAGTTTCAATGGCAAAAACTGCTAACGGAATAGTTATTGGAAGTAGATACTGCCCTGGTGGTGGAGCAGTTAACTGGAGCATTGCACGGTTGTTGATAAGCAGAGTAGCAAATCTCATGTCATCAGCATTAATTGCAACAAACATTCATGATTATACCAGTGGTTTTCGATGTTACTCAACTGATCTTGTTCAAAACATGATAAATGATTTACATAGCGAAACCTATGAGATTCAAGAAGAAACAATCAGGCAAGCCAGCATCAAGGGGTTTGATGTTAAAGAGGTTCCCATGATTTTTGTTAACCGCAAGAAGGGCAAATCTAAGCTTACTGAAAAAGAGATTAAGGAGTTTTTATCTTACACCTTTAATGTCTTAGTTTCACGAAAATAATTGCCAGTTTTTTGCTGTTATGGTCTTTTTTCTCTATTTGTGCTTTTGTGATTATCTCAAAAAACTTAAAGGCAAAAAGTA
Source organism: Bathyarchaeia archaeon (assembly GCA_050108115.1). Classification (GTDB taxonomy): domain Archaea; phylum Thermoproteota; class Bathyarchaeia; order Bathyarchaeales; family Bathycorpusculaceae; genus Bathycorpusculum. The sequence continues at coordinate 256,552 of JBNIDP010000003.1, forward strand.
ACATAGTTGTCAATTAGAGTTTCATGCTTGCCCTTAAAACAGCGATTGGCGTATGTGCCTTCAACGAGGAGCATAACATTCGCAGGCTTTTAGAGCGTCTTGCTGTCGAGCCTTTACCTGACGCTTGTAGGATACTTGTTGTTTGTTCAGGGTGTACTGATGGAACAGCTGATGTAGTAAAAGAATTTCAATCTTTAGATAAACGAATTCACCCTATTGTTGAAGAAACTCGAAGCGGAAAAGCAAACGCCTTAAACAAAATCTTCAATGAAGCTAAATCCGATGACATATTGATTTTAGTTAACGCTGACGCATTCCCTGAACCCGGAAGCATAAATAAACTGATTACTGCGCTTGCCTCAAGTGATGATGGCGTAGTTTTTGCAAGACCTGTACCGGTTGAAGGTTCAGGTTTGAGTTATCACATTGTCAAAGTGATTTGGCGATTGCATCATTTGATTTCTTTAAAAAGCAGTCCCAAACTTTCTGGGGAACTCTGTGCTATTCGAACTGTTTGTCTTCAACCTATACCTGACGAAATCGCTACTGATGAACCCTACATTGAACTTATAATTCGACAACAGGGCTATAAGATTGGTTATCTGCCTGAGGCTGTTGTAAGAATTCGTTGTCCGACTAATTTGTCTGATTTGTTAAAGCAGCGTAAACGTATTTGGATTGGTCACATGTAGCTTAAACAGGCTACTGGTTTTGATGTTTCAACGTCGAGTTTCAAAAATATCCTTTATGCACTTCCAGATCTGTCAGTAAGTGAGGTGTTTTTTGCTTTTTTGGGTGGCATTTTAGAGGTTATTGCTTATTCTCAGGCGCGGCTTGCAAGAAACAAAAAGGTTCCATACATGTGGGAGCCGATAAAAAGTACAAAGATTTCAATAACTAAACAGGATAACTGTTAGGTTTGAATGGTATGCGGATCATACAGGTTACGCCACGTTATTATCCTACTATTGGCGGAGTTGAAATCTTTGTACAGACAATCAGCGAATTACTTGCAGCCAAGGGTCATGATGTAATTATTTATTCCGTTGACAAACGTGATAACTTACCCGCAGTAGAAACCATAAATGGTGTAACGGTAAAACGTTTTAAACCACTTTTCGGTGACCCTCTATATCTTCCTGAACCAAAGTTTTCTTCAAACTTGCGTAAAGAGCAAGCTGACATTATTCATGCTCATAATGTTCACACTTTTCCACAGTTAATTGCTGCAGTAAACAAGCCGCAAAATCAGCAATTTGTATTGCAGCCTCATTATCACCGTTATGGTCAAACTCCATTTCGTGATTCACTTTTCAAACTGTACCAAAAAGCTTTCTATGGACTACTTTTTTCAAAAACAAGCCTAATTCTTGCAAATTCAGCTCATGAAGCACAGGTTTTGCATGAAGATTTTCCAAACGCCAAAGGCATCGTCCTTCTTCCTGAAGGCTTGGACACTACTGAGACAAGAAATGTTCTTTATGCGCCTGTTGTGCCTAAAAGGATACTTTTTGTTGGAGTTCTGAAACGTTATAAAAATGTGCATAAGTTGCTTGAAGGGTTTGCTTTGTTGACTCGTGACGGTAAAACTGATTATCGTTTAGTTATTGTCGGTGATGGTCCTGAACGTTCTGTGCTTACCCGTTTGGCGTTTTCTCTTGGACTTGAAAACTTGATTGAATGGAAGCAGGGTTTGACGAGGGCAGAATTGCTTGAAGAATATGCTAAGGCAAGTGTTTTTGTTATGCTTTCTCAACTTGAAAGTTTCAGCCGTGTTGTTTATGATGCTCTTTTTATCGGTATTCCTGTTGTAGTTTACAATTTTGGTGCTTTAGGCGGTTTGGTTTCTGACGGTTTTGCGGAAGGTGTCTATTCGTTGACTCCTCAATCTATTTCAGATGCAATAATCAAAGCTCTTAATGGCACTTACAATCGAATTTCTTCTAATTCTAAGAATTTTCTCGATTGGGAAACATACGTGCATAGGTTAACCGTTTACTATACTAATTTGCTGGCAAGGAATCAGTAGTTATATTTTTAAAGGCTCAACAAATACAACCTATTATTTAAGGTGACCTTGTGATAGAAGTGCTCTTTCAACTATTGTTCCTCACAGTGCTTTTTGTTTTCCTCGGGGAACCGTTGAGAGCTTTAGCTTTAAAGAAACTTGAGATTTTTCAAGGTTTAGACTTACTTCAAAACGGTATCTTGGACATTTTCTTTGGTGCAATGCTTCTTTACTTGTTAGCTCTTTTGCCTTTTGGACTTTTTAGTTTGCCTATTCTGCTTGGGTACACTGTTTTCAGTATAATTTTAAGCGTTTTTCTAAACAGAAAACAAGTAATAGGCCTCTTTAATCTAAACGCTTTAACTGCTTTTGTGGATTATCACAAAAAACAAATTTACGTTTTCCTCGCTGTTGTTATAATTTTCGTAATTTTTCTCTCTATTAATCTTTCATCGTTAAACGGTTTAATCTTTGGAAGCGTCCGAGATGAATCCATTCATTCCCTTTATACTCAAGTTATAATTCAAAACCATGCTTTAACCGGAACCCTACAACCATACTTGCCTGAAGGCGTAATATATCCACAAGTAGCACACGTAATCTTTGCTTACTCAACATACATCTTAAACCTGGATATTCCATGGGTCGTTCTTTATGTCTCAGTACTGTTCAAGTCTCTTTCTATTTTTGGCGCTTACTTCTTAGGAAAAAAACTCGGCAACAACCTATACTACGGTCTTGCCTTAAGTTTTGTAACGGCTTTTATTTCCAGTTGGCCCCTGAACGTTACTTGGGGCGCTAACCCTTTTCTGATTGGTTTTCCTTTCTTTCTTGTTTGTTTAGGTCTGCTTTTCAATCTTTACCGCAAACATGACACTGCAGGTTTAATTGTTGCTGGCTTAATGTTCGGTTTTACTGGCGCAATTATCCTGTCTTACCTTGAAGCATTACTTATGATTACTTCTTTGCTTTTCATTTATTACATCCTTGAAAGCCGCCAAAAAATCGTAAACAGTTTAACCGCGTTGATTACAGTTTTATTTGTAAGTTTGATACCGTTGGCTCCCTTCTTGTATCAGTTTATAACACTTTATCCTTACCCTGGTCACAATATTGGTTTACCCTCAGACATAACTTCTTGGGCAAGTCAGCAAGGATACTTTAACCAAGCAATAGACTGGGCATTTAACAATCTATCACCTTATTTTCTTCCAAAAATTTTAATGATGCTCCTTATTGGAAGCTTTGCAATAATTTTGCTTATAACAAAAGATTATGAAAATCCAAACGACAAAATAACCTCAATCAGCCGTTTCGCTTTGGCCATTTTTGCCCCCGTTGTTTTCCTGTCTTTTCTTTCCTTTTTCCTTCCAGGCGACTTCAACATTATATCGTGGGGACATCAGGGCATCATTCTTTCAATTCCTATAAGTATTTTGATTATTGCCTCTTATCTCAAGTTTGTTGAGGTGTTGCACACTGGCAGGTTTAAACCCTTATCTAATCTGTTTCCCCCGAATTCGAAAGCCGTATTTATTATCATAATTATTGTTCTGTCTTTGATTACGGCGCCTTTCTTGTATTATCGTTTTGTTGATGATTCAAAAACACTTCGAGGTGCATACGACGTTTACGCTGTTACGACACCTAACGATTACGAGTTAATGCAGTGGATGAAAGCAAACTTGACTTCTCCAGACGCCTTAATTTTGGTACATCCGTACAGTTCTGGCTTGTTTGTTCCTTCAGTGTCTAGCAATAAAGTGATTTATCCTTATACTGGCAGTGCTATGAGTCTTTCATACTTGACGCTGGTAAGTTTACTTGAAAATAAAACCCTTAACGCTCAAGCTTACCAGATAATGCGTAACTTGAATGTTTCCTACATTTTTGTTGGTTCAAATGTTGTAGCTGAACCGCCCACCTTAAAATGGGAACCAACCTTGTTTCTGGGAAACCCCAACTTTGAAGTTGTGAAAAACTTTGGAGATTCCTATTTATTCAAAATTGTTGGGTATGATTCAAGCGTTAACTTTGTTGACGATTTCCAATATCCTGTTTGGTACCAAACTGGCTGGTCAAACAGTGAAGCTGGTTGGGGTCAAGGAAACGTAACCCTGACGAAGACTGGCATGTTTGGATCAAAAGCGTTAGTGATTACCTCTCAGGCTGTTCCATTAGTTAACCAGTTTGAACCACGCTTCACCTACTGGGTAACTCGAGAAATCTATGTTGAAAATTCTTCACAAGTAACGTTTTCCTTCGATTTGGATGCAACAAACGGTTTCCACGGAAACGATGCATTCGCGTTTATTATTTCAAACCTTAACCAAAGCCAAGCCATAGTAATAGCTACCCCCAACAGCATTTTCCAAAACTATTCAAACACTACAACACTACAAAGCAGTAGCGGCTCATTTAACATAAATATAAGCCAGTTATGGCAAAGCTCTTATGGAGCACCGATTCCTTCCACGCTAACTTTGAACATGTTAAACTATGACTTTGATGGTATTCAAAACGTTGCTCAAATAGACAACATAGTAGTAACCTCAAACTCCACAATCAAACCTTAAGGCACGTTAAACCATTGAACAGTATGAAAACAAACACCGAACCCCCACGAGTTTCCGTTATAATTCCAACAAAAAACTCTGCAAAAACACTAAACAAGTGCCTACAAAGCATAAACAGCCAAACTTTTAGGCAATTTGAAGTGATTGTGGTAGACGCGTTTAGCAATGACCAAACCCCAAATATAGCCGAAAAAAATCAAGCCAAACTCATGCAAACAAAAGGTTTTCAGTCAAAAGCCCGAAACATAGGCGTAAAAAACTCTACAGGCGAATTTGTACTCTTTTTAGATTCAGACCAATCTCTGTCTAAAACGGTTATTGAAGACTGCCTTAACCTCTGTTCGAAGAATGTGGTTGGCATGGTCAGGGTTCCTGAAGTTTTTGTAGGTAACAGTTTTTGGAGTAATTGTTCTGCTGTTTGGAGAAATAATTATGACAAAGTTGAAGCCCTTTATGGCGACCATTTAGGTTTAGTTCATGGCAAACCACGTTTTTTCAGCCGTGTAGACTTGGAACTGGTTGGTTTGTTTGATGAATCTTTATTGTGGGGGGAAGATTATGACCTGTATATGCGCCTTAAGCTTCAAGGTGTTAAGGAGGCAGTTTGCAGTTCAGTTTTATATCATTTTGAAGCTGTTTCCCTTAGGCAATTTTTGCTTAAAAATCTCCGTTATGGCGATTCTATGTCTGCTTTTAGACAGCGAAGTAGTGGTCAAGGTTTTTCTGTTATGATTAATCATTCAGTTTTGACTTTTATTGAGATTTTAAAAAAGCCTGTTCGGTTGACTGAGTTTTTGGGTTGTGCAGTTTTATTTTTTATTAAGTCAAGCGCTACTGTTTTGGGTGCTTTGAAAGGTCTATAACTTAGTGATTCATACTATTCAAGTTAAAGGTTGATTTAACGATGAAGGCTCTTGTCTTAAGCGGTGGTAAAGGAACAAGACTTAGACCTTTAACTTTTACCTGTGCAAAACAACTTATTCCTGTAGCAAATAAACCGATTTTGGGTTACGTTCTTGACCAAGTAGCATCCGCCAACATTAAAAATGCAGGTATAATTACTGCTCCAGAAACAGGGCAATACGTCAAAGATTATGTTGCTGACGGGTCAAACTGGAACCTTAACGTTCAATACATACCTCAAGAACCCTTAGGTTTAGCACATGCAGTTAAAACTGCTAAACGATTTTTAGGTCAAGACTCTTTTGTTATGTGTCTTGGCGACAACGTCACTGGTCAAGGCTTGAACTCTTTTGTTAAAAAATTTAAAGCTGAAAAACTTGATGCCCTAATTATCCTTAAAGAAGTTGAAAATCCATCCGCTTTCGGCATTGCCCAACTTGACAAAGAGGGCAATATCGTCCGTTTGGTTGAGAAGCCTAAAACGCCCATGGGCAACTTGGCAATTATTGGTACTTACCTTTTTTCTAATAAAGTTCATCAGGCTATCGAAAAAATAAAGCCTTCATGGCGTGGAGAATTAGAAATTACTGATGCCATTCAAGAAATGATTAACATGGGTTTTACGGTTAAGGCTGAAATTCTGAATTCTTGGTGGCTTGACACAGGTAAAAAAGATGATATTTTATCCGCTAATGCACGCATTCTTGACGAATACATTCATCTTGACGTTAAGGGTACTTTGACTTGTAGCACGATTGACGGCAGAGTAAAAGTTGACTCCTCAGCAAAAATAGTAAATAGTACAATCCGTGGACCCTGCATAATAGGCAGAAATGTTCTGATAGAAAACTCCTTCATTGGACCTTACACAAGCATTGGTGATAACTCTTGTATTGTTAATTCAAATGTTGAATACTGTGTAATACAAGAAAACGTTACCGTCAAAGATATCGAACGATTAGAAGACAGCCTGATTGGAAAAAACGCCAAGGTAACTAAGAACCAGAGGAACCGTACAATCAAAGTTCACATGGGAGACTACTCGGAAATAGAAGTCTAACTCGGTTGAAACACAACAACTATTATAAATATTTTATAAATATAACTTTAATAATACATAAACTTGGTTGATTACCGTGCTTAAAGGGATAAGAGTCAAAACGATAGACCGCTTTATTGACGAGAGAGGCTACTTCACTGAATTAATGCGTAAAGACTGGACCGACCTGTTTGCAGAAGACACAATAGTCCAAATAAACCATTCATTTACATATCCCAACGTTATAAGGGCTTGGCATAGACATCTAAGGGGTCAAGTTGATTACTTTTTAGCCTTAAAAGGTGCTATAAAAATCGGCGTATACGATGATGAATCATGCGAGCTTGACGAAATAGTTACAAGCGGCATGAAGCTTCAAGTGGTTCGCGTACCTGGCTTGTACTGGCATGGATTCAAAGCGGTAGGCAATGAACCAGTTCTGCTAGTTTATTTCACAACCAACCTTTATGACCCATCTAACCCTGACGAAGAACGCAGAGACTGGAATGACCCAACAATTATCCCTAAAATAGTAAACGGTAAAACCAATGATCCTCGTGTAGGTAAACCTTGGGATTGGAATCTTTCCCCAAACAAGTAGTGTGAAAAATATGAAGTTGTTAGTTACTGGCGGTTTAGGTTTCATAGGAAGCAACTTTTGCAGGTACATATTAGCGAAGCATCCAGATTGCGAATTGATTAATGTCGATAAAATCGGCATTGGTGCTAACCCTGCTAATCTGCATGATGTTGAAAACGATAAACGTTACACTTTCATTAAAGGCGACATTTGTAATCCTCAGCTTATGAATCGGCTGATTCATCAGGTTGACGCAGTGGTTAACATCGCCGCGGAAACGCATGTTGACCGCAGCATATGTGACCCAAATGTTTTTCTGCAAAACAATACGTTGGGTACTTTTACGATTTTGGAAGCCTTAAGACGTCACAATCATAAAGCTCGTTTACTGCAAGTTTCAACTGACGAAGTTTACGGTGAAGCCCTTGAAGGTTCATTTACAGAAACTAGTCCGCCTAAACCTTCTAATCCTTATTCTGCCTCAAAAGCTGCTGGTGACATGTTTGTTCTTGCTTATCACAAAACTTACGGCTTAAACGTTTCCATAACAAGATGCACCAACAATTTTGGTCCTTATCAACTGCCTGAAAAGTTGATTCCAAAAACTGTTATCCGTGCCCTGCGTGACCTGCCGATTCCTGTTTATGGTTCAGGTAAAAACGTGCGCGACTGGATATACGTGCAGGACCATTGTTCAGCGATTGATACTGTGCTTGAAAAAGGCGTTTCCGGCGAAATTTATAACGTTTCTGCGGGCAATGAAGTGCCAAATATTGATATTGTTAAAAAAATTATTGCTCAGCTTGGTAAGCCTGAAAGCTTAATAACTTTTGTTGAAGACCGTCCAGGCCACGATACAAGGTACAGTTTGGATTCAACAAAAACTCAAACAGAGTTAGGCTGGAGACCCGCCTACGACTTTGAGGCGTCACTTGAATCTACTGTTAAATGGTACTTGGAGAATGAGCATTGGTGGACGCCTTTTGCGACTGACGTGATTCTTCATCCTACTCCTTGGAAGATTAGTGGTTCTCATTGAGGCTTCTAATCACAGGCGCCAGTGGACTTTTCGGTTCTAAACTGGTAAAAACTGCGTCTGCACAAGGTATAGCGGTTTACTCAGGATACATCACGGATGTTCCCGTTTGTGGGGTTCCTGTCTTGTTTGATGTATCAAACAAAGAGCAGGTAGAACAAGCTTTTGATTTTGCTAGGCCTGATGTTGTGGTGCACGCTGCTTCTTTAACAGATGTTGATAAATGTGAGCTTAACAGGGCGCTTGCTTGGAAAATTAATGTTGACGGTGCCAAAATCATTGCTGAATCTGCCGCAAAAAATGGTTCTTTTCTGGTGTATGTTTCAACTGATTACGTTTTTAGCGGCAAAAAAGGTTGCTACAAAGAAACCGATTTGCCTGATCCAATTAACTATTATGGTTTAACTAAGCTTAAAGCTGAAGAAGCCTCACTCCAAATACTGCCCAATTGCTGTATTGCCCGTACAAGCGTGATTTATGGTGCAACTCCAGCGGCGGGAAAAATCAATTTTGCACTTTGGCTTCTTAACAAGCTAAAAAACGGGGAAAAACTGCGGATTGTTACTGACCAGTGGGTTTCTCCAACGTTAAATTCTAGTTTGGCTGATATGGTTTTGGATATTGTGCAGCAACGTTTGAGCGGAGTGCTTCATTTGTGTGGTGCTTCACGGGTTAGCCGTTACGATTTTGCTTTGGCTTTGGCTAAAATGTTTAGTTTGGACGCCAGTTTGATTGAGCCTGTTTTAGCTTCAAGTTTAAATTGGTCTGCGCGGCGTCCCATGGATTCGTCTCTTGACGTTTCTAAAGCCCAACGCCTGTTGCATGTTAAACCTTTGGAGTTAACTTCTGCATTGACGTCTTTAAAGAAAGAAATGGGTGTTCCTTGAAGAAAGGAACAGTGTGTTTATTGACTTGTTTGTTCTGTGTCGCCTAATACTTGGTTGCAGTATGGGCATACGTTGACGAGTTTTGATTTTCCGCCTTCAAAGTCAAGCATTACTAACGGTTGGGTGAATGTTTTCTTGCAGCTTGGGCAAGCGTTTGCTGAAGTTTTGGTTTTTTCTGGCTTGTCTATTGTTTTTGTTTTCTTTTCTTCTGTAATTGTTGGTGTTATAGTTTCGGGTTTGGGTTCTGGTTTTGGTTGTACTGTTGCTATTTTTGGTGTTGAAGTTGGTGTTGGTTTGAGTTTAGGTTCTGTGGGTTGTGTGTTTTCTATTTTTGGTGTTGGTGGTGGCGTTGGTTGGGTTTTTGGTTTTGTGATGACTGGTTTGGGTTCTGTTTGAACTGGTTGGGTTGCTGGCTTTGTGTCTGGTATTTCTGTTTTAAAATCCATTGGGGTCGGTGTTGGTTCTTTGTTTTTGACGAAACCTAAAAGCAGCAAGATTCCGCTTATGAGTATTGATGCGCCAAGACCTGCGTAAATGAGGTAAGCAAAGCTGTGGTATGGGTTTAACCAATTATCGTTGGGTTGTAACTGGTACTCGTAAAGTTGTACGTTGACTATTTGGTCTATTCCGTTAACTGCGTACATTATTACGGCTGAAAAGATTATGATGGCTATGAGTAATATGCGGCTTAGCCATTGATTATTGGTAAAGCTATTGGGACTCATTTGTTAAGCCTCATACGTTATTGTCTGTTGGTGAACAAAAACATTATGTTTAAGTTGAAATAGATTTACGTCAACTGTAGGTACTGATGATTCTTGAAAGGCTCCATTAAACCTTTGAGTTTAAAACAGATTGCCCATCAACGCATCGCAATCCTTTTTGAACAAGCGGAAGCTGTAAGCAAAACTCACCCAAAGCTTGCCGCGGAGTACGTAAGAAACGCTCAGAAGGTAGCTATGTCTGCACGTTTTCCGTTGCCCCCCCAATACAAGCGCCGCATCTGCAAGCATTGCGGTACCCTTCTGGTTGTAGGTTTTAATTGCCGCGTACGTATTCAACAAAAAAGAGAGCCACACGTCGTAGTAACATGTTTAAACTGCGGTTATAATTCACGTATAATGCTTAGAAAGAAAAAGGAAAGCGTAAAAATTGAGCAAACCAATAACGACTCGCATGAAGCGTCACGTTAGACATGTCCTAAAAGATGAGAATCCAACCATCTGGATTGGCAAGGAAGGTCTAACTGCGCCTTTGGCTGCTGAAATTGAAAAGCAGCTTCAAAAAAATAAAATGGTAAAAATCAGGATTCTCCCAGCCGCCCTAACAGGCGACAACACAGCGCAAAGCATTGCCGAAAAAACGGCAGAGCAAGTTGAAGCTGCACTTGTTGAAGTGCGTGGACACGTTTTCATACTGTTCAGAAAACGCAGACAAGTAGACCCAAGTGTTCAACCCAGCCCTTAACAGGGTTTTGGGGTTAGTGTCTTTTTTACTGATTTTAACATGCTTTTGGGTGTTTTTTTAGCCAATAGCACCTACCCCTTAGCATTTTGCATTTTCAGAGCCCAAAAAGCAGTTAGAGCCTACCCCTCTTCAATTTTGTAGACCCCCTATAGGTTTCTGCATATAGTTTCTAATAGCATCCAAATAGGTTGGTTGGGTTTTTTGTTTCGAGTGAAGTTTAATTGATTGTTTGGTTGTTTATTGGTTGTTATGTCTCGTTTGTGGTTTGATAAGGGTACTTTGCTGTTGAATGGTGCAGTTGGGACTCCGTATGGTAAATGGGATCCACGAAGTAACTGTTATCGAATTAAAGCTTGTCACTACAGAGATGTAATGGATTATTTTAGAGAAAGTAATCTTTGTGTTGAAGACGCTGCTTCTAACATGCCTCCTTTGGAGCAGTTGAAGGGTAACGTTAAGTTACGGTCTTACCAGAATGAAGCATTGGACAGGTGGATAGCGGCTGGTAAGAGGGGCGTGCTGGTTTTACCTACTGCTGCAGGAAAAACGTTCATTGCCTTAAAAGCGATTGAACTGGTAAAGACGCAAACTTTGATTGTTGTTCCCACGTTAGATTTGATGGATCAATGGAAAAAACGTGTAAAAGAATCTCTTGGTTTGGATGTTGGCGTTGTTGGCGGCGGCGAAAGTGATGTGCGTATGGTTACGGTTGCAACTTATGATTCAGCGTATTCTCAGGCGCCTTTTTTGGGGAACAAGTTTTTGTTTCTGATTTTTGATGAAGTGCATCATTTGGCTTCTCCGGGTTACATGCAGATTGCTGAAATGTGCATTGCGCCTTACCGTATGGGATTAACGGCTACTTATGAAAGAAGTGACCAACGTCATACGCTTTTACCTCTGCTGGTAGGTGACCCAGTTTATTCTGTTTCTGTTGAGGAACTTACGGCTGGAAAACATCTTTCAAACTATACATATGAGAAATTAACTGTTGAATTAACTCCTGAGGAGCAAAAAACGTATGATACTGAGATGACGGTTTTCAGGAGGTTTCTTGCTGAACGACGACTTGTCCTGAAGTCTCCGCTTGATTTTCAACGTTTCATAATGACAACGGGCAGAGACCCTCAGGCGCGGGAGGCGCTTCTTGCAAGAAACAGGGCTATTAAAATTGCGGTTAATTCTGAGGCAAAACTGGAATTGTTAGCAGAGGAACTTGAAGAATACAGTGATAAAAAGATACTTATTTTTACACTTTATAATGACTTGGTTTACACGGTTAGTCGACGTTTTCTGATACCTGCCATTACGCATCAAACACCCCGAGAAGAGCGCCGCCAAATCCTTTCTAACTTTGGAAACGGTGCCTACAAAGTGATTGTTACATCTCAAGTTTTAGATGAAGGTATTGATGTTCCTGATGCGTCAGTTGGTTTAGTGCTTGGCGGAACTGGCAGTAAAAGAGAGTATGTCCAACGTTTGGGGCGGCTTCTTAGAAAAAAGGAAGGCAAAAACGCCAAGTTGGTAGAAATTATTTCAAAGGAAACTGTGGAAGTTGGCATCAGCCGCAGAAGGCATCTAAACACGGGAGAGACCTAATGGGTGCTTCCAAGTAGTTTACTTGCAGTGTACAAGCGCAAAGGTGTAATTCAGCCACGTTATGCAAAGTTCACTGCTGAAAACCTTGAAGTTGCCAGCCGCCTTATCGAAGCATACAAAAGTCATGTTGGAGAAAAGAAAAAAGTTCTCAATCTTTTTGTTACGGAACTGGAGAATCAGGGTTGTGATTACCGTTTTGTTCGAGCGCTATCTTTGTTGCTTGACCGAAGAGGCTCTTTTGTGTGTGACAGCAAAATTAACCCTGCTGAGTTAAGAATGAAAATCTTTCAAGCAACCGAAAAATATGGGTTAGCTACAACACTTGAAAAGAGACAGCAGATCCTTAATTGTGTTGCTTGTGAAACAGCCTTAACAATTCAATGTATTGAGGCACAACTGTATGCTGATTTAGACTCTGAACTGCTTCTTGAAAAGTTTGACCCACCAACAGCGTTGGATTTGCTTCAACAGTACAATCTTAGCTTGGTGCAGACACTTCTTTTTAACTGTACAGAGTTAAGCTTCAATGTTTCAGGTAACTGGCAAAGACTGTTTTATTCTGTTAAAAAACTTGGGCTTATTTATGATGTTTCTTGTAACGGCGATTTTTGGGTAAAAATAGATGGCCCAGCCAGCCTTTTCAAATTAACAAAGCGGTACGGCATAAATATTGCAAAACTTATTCCCGTAATCATTTCAAATCAACAATGGGCGTTTAATGCTAAGATACTGTGGAAGTATACAAACGAAATCTGCAGTTTCAGCATGGAAAGCACAAAACATAGTTCACTGTTTCGCAAACAAAAAATGCCGCTGGAAACTTACGATAGTATAGTTGAAGAGCGTTTTGCCAGTCAATTCAAAGCCGTAGCTTCTGGCTGGACACTGAAAAGAGAACCCGAACCTGTTCTAGCCGGCAACCAAGTTATTGTACCTGATTTTTCGCTTGAAAAAGCGGGTCTTAAAATTTATTTAGAAATTGTAGGCTTTTGGACTGAAGACTACTTGTTTCGTAAAGCTGAAAAGCTTCAAAAAGTAACTGTTAACATGCTTCTTCTTGTCAATGACGCATTAGCTTGTGAGAAACTTGTACTTTTAGAGAAGCGACCGCAACTGCATTTTATTTATTATCATGATAAAATCTCGTTAGCGCCGATTTTGCGTTATTTGCAGAACGCTTTTGAAGAGGTTAAAACAAAAGAAATAGAGTTGTTAGAAAATTTACGTGTAAAATTCACAGAGCCCATAGTTGATTACGCTGAATTTGCAGATAGAATCGGAATTTCAGTTGAAGCAGTACAAACAGCGCTCAATGCTAATCCGCCATTAGGTTACCTGCAAACTGCTAACAGCTTAGTAAGCAAAGAGTTACTCCAACAAATTCGTGTGGTACTTGATGAAGCCCTAAAACAGTCAGGAAAACTAGCCCTTACCCAAGCAACACAACTAATTGAAGCCAAAGGCGTAAACGATACATCACGCGTATTAACCCATCTTGGCTACAAAATAGCTTGGCACGGCATAAACAGTGAACAAGCCGAAATACTGCCTCCAAAAAACCAACAATAACTGATGCCGTTTCGTAGGTTTTGGCTGTTTAAACATCAAAACGAACCTACCCCTCTTAGGTTTTTGCATACAACCTCTAATAGCATCCAAATACACGCTAAAGCCCTTTAACCATAAAAAATGGTTAAGTTGTTTGATTCCAATAGTAAACGGTATCGTACCTGCCTGCTGTAGGGTATGCTGGGTCGTCGTAGACAATGTCAAGTTTTAACCCGTACTGGCCAAGTTTGCTCTGCAGTTGGCTCCAGATTTGCGTTGAAGTATCATTTGCATCCCATAAGCCCCAAACGGTGTCGTCGGGTCTACGCATGCCCCATCCGTAATTGTTGGGTAAAACCAATGCTGCCTCAGCTTTGATGCCGCCGTGGACAACGTTGGGGTTTTGGACCACGTCGTTCCAGAAACGTTCCAATGCTTGGAAATGCTCCTCTTGTAGCGTTCCGTAGGGGCCACTCATGTCTTCAGCATAGTTGAAAACTATGACGTATTGTGCGCCTGCTTGGTATGAAGTTTTCATTTGCTCATACATCTCGTTTCCATCGGTCAAGTATGGCGCATGAGTGTACTTCCAAGTCAGGATTGTGCCCCAACTTTTGCCCTGCAATTCCGCTGCTCCACGCACAAGCCCTATTTCTTGGGCAACAGAATTGTTCCAGCCAAGCTCTGCCAGCACAGTGTCATATCCACCTTTGAAATCAAACCAGTAAAGTGCGTAGTCAGCAGTAAGAAAATTGGTAAAGTTGAATTGTGGGCTGTACTCTTTTGCACGGTTAATTAGTTGACTGCACTGGTTAACGTAGGCTTCTGTAGTCTCATCGATAGTTTGCAGGGGTCGGGCGTTCCATAATTCTTCGTATGTGTATGGAAGGTCTGTGCCTTCTTGAACGGAAATTGCGGGACCACCCATTAGGGGATATATTGTGGTAACAGTTGTTCCGTTGGGGTGATAAGCGATTTCGGCGGTTTGCCTTTCATCTAGGCTCTCAATTGATGAACCATTTGAGTCTAATGTTTGGTGGGCTACTATTTTTCCGTCAGGATAATAATCAAGTGTAATGCCTTCAAAGTAGACGCCTGTAACTCTACGGTCAGCCATTTTTCTGAAAGACCCTTTTCCGTCTTGAAAGAACGGAGTTTCGCCATCTAACATTTTTCCTGCAGGTTCATCGCTAAAATATATGCCTGCTAAATGATTGCCCCAATGTCCATCATATGCTTCGAGCCATTCCTTCATGTAATATGCGCTGTCACTTCCAAAGAAAACCATGACTTCCAATCCCGCATCTATCGCGTAGTCGCCTACCTCCATAACTGCTGTTTCGTTTTTCATTAGTGTGCCTGATTGGAGCACAAATAGGTTGGTGTAGTCTTTGACTTTGTCGATGAGGGTTTTTGCGTCTTGGGTGTTGTTTCCACCGTAGGTTACGCCGACGTAGAAGGGTTTTTCTTCTTGGCTGTTTTCGCCCAAGCCTGTGTAACCAAAGTAAGCAATTAATCCTGCTAATAATAGAAAAATAATCGTTGCTGGGAGCACATTTTTTCTTTTCATAGTCAATCGCTTCTAAGATTGAGCATTTCGTAACTGGAGGTTTATTTATCTTTTCCAAAACCTGCTTATTTGCGGTAAATTTTCGTCAAAGCAAAAGAAAAAGTGCTTGGTTACGATTTGTCCCAGAAGTAAATGTCATCATACTTGCCTGCAACTGTAAGTTTTGGGTCTTCGTAGACTATGTCAAGTTTAGAGCCGTAATGGTCGAGCTTGTTTTGTACCTGGGTCCAGATTTGGTTTGATGTTGCGTTTGGTTCCCATATGCCCCAGATAACGTCATTTGGGTTTCGCATGCCCCAACCATAATTTTCGGGTAAAACCAACAATGTTTCGGCATTATCATCTCCGTGCACTTCAGCGGGGTTTTGGACTGCTTCGTTCCAGAAGCGTTCAAGAGCCTGAAAATGCTCTTCTTGCAGAATGCCGTAAGGACCAGACATGTCTTCGGAATAATTAAAAACAATTACATATTCCGCTCCTGCTTTATACGCCGTTTTCATTTGCTCAAACATTTCAGGCCCGTCTGTTAAGTAGGGTGCATGAGTGTACTTCCAAGTTAAAATTGTACCCCACCTCTTGTCTTGTAAGTTTGCTGCTCCGCGTATTAATGCGATTTCTTGAGTTACAGAGTTGTTCCATCCAAGCTCTGCAAGAATCATGTCGTATCCGCTTTGGTAGTCCCACCAGTACAAACCGTAATCGGACGTAAAAATTGGGAAAGACCTGTCATCTATATTGCGCTGTTTGATTAACCCTTTAACAAAACTGGCGGTTTGGTCAACATAGAGTTTTGCTGCGGAGTTGTAGTCACGTAAGGGGTTTTTGTCTTTCGCTTGTTGATAGGTTTCTACTTGAGCGATGATGTCTGAACCATTTTCCATTGTGTATCGATTGAAACTATCTATTTCAGAAGAAACGATGCCTAAACCCCCTTTGACTGTTTTTTTCTCGATTATTTCACTCATTGTTATTATATTGTCTGACTTGTATGTGGTCGTATTGCTTACTACACTATATGTAGCGATAAACGAGGGGTCGTTATTATTAGAAAATACTGTAGAGCTAGTATAGTTTGTTTTAGATACTGTTATTGTGCCATTTGAATAAAATTGTCTCGAAATACCTGTTTCCTCTGTAGTGACTCTGCCGTCTTGATATTTAGTAACAAACATGTCTTCATCACCGCATGAAACTAACCAGTTAGCGTAGCCATCAAGCATTTTGCCGCCTGGTTCATCATCAAAATAGACTCCTGCAAACATGTTGCCCCATCGTTGCTTAGCATTGCTTAGCCACGTTGCATCTGTAATGCCATGGGCTGAAGCCGCAGCAAAGTGCAAGCCTTTGGAGGTTGCGTAATCGCCTATTTCATTTATGGCGCTATTATTTCCTATTAAGGTGTATCCTGATTGCACCACAAACAAGTTAGTATAATTTGATACCTTGTCAATTAGCAGTTCGGCATCTTGCACATTGTATCCACAATAAGTCACGCCCACAAGAAATGGGTTTTGCTCTTGGATGCCCTTGCTAAAGCTCAAGTTTCCGATTAAGGCTATTGAGCTTCCAAAGATGATGCAAATGATGGCTGCTGAGAGTGCTTCTTTGCGGTTCAAATTGATCGCTTCTATTTTGAAGTGTTGGCTTGTTTTGATATATCTATTTTTTCCAGATGCTGTTTTTAATAAAAATGATGCATGTTTGCTGTCTTGTTTTAACCTGCTTGTGTTGAAATTTATTGTGCATCTTTGGTACGTAACGTTGTTTCGTGGCTGTTTATATGCAAAATCAAGCCTTACTGGTTAATTGGTGAAAAACAAGTGTCCGCAAACACGGCTCAGAAACTTCAGCATGAACTAAACAGTCTTCAAGGGTTAACGATAATTAACATGGTTGCAGCCGCGATGGCTTTGGCGTTTGGCGCCTACTTTGCCATGCCAACCTTAATCACAATAGCAACCACGATGACTGTAGAAATCAGCCAGATTGGTCTTGTCATTTTGGGTTTGATTGCTTTTGTTGCTGGGATTCGCTGGCTTGTTTCATGTGCCGAAATGATAGATGCCGGCTCAAACATCAGCGAATCCTTAAAGGAACACAAGAAAAACAGCACTCTTGACGATGACGCCCTAACAGGGTTAATTGTGAAAATGACTGCCACTTACCGAGAAAACAAGCCCACCCTTAAGTTGATGACGAAAATCAGCAAAATCGCAGGTGTATGTTTCGCGTTAAGTGCCCTGTACACGTTGGTGACGATAATAATGGGTGCTTTCTCTGGAGTAACGCTTTGGACCACCGTAACCATGACGGTTAATCTGGGAATAAGTTCGGCAATAGCTGTTGCCTGCTTTATTATTCCCCATTTTTTTGACAAGTACCGAGCTATATGGGATAAACGGTTGGATGGGGCGGCCAAAGCAGAAGAGACACTTAAACGGCAATTCGGGGACGCCTAAATGAAGCGGACGCATTACGAGATTTTCTGGGAAATCCTTACTTATTGCAAGCATCCTAAATCATTCACAAGCATAATTAACCGTTGTAACTTGAACTCTAAGATTGGGCAAACCCACCTTGACTTTCTTAAACAGCGGGGTCTGCTTGCGGAAGTGGAAGTTAACGGTGCAAGGATGTTTAAGGCAACAGAGCAGGCGGGACAGTTTATTGCGTTTTTCAACAAGGCTTACCGTGAACTGTTTGATGACTCCCCAGAGTTTCGCCTGTAAACCAGTGCCGAAAACTTTTTGGAAAACCCCTTTATACCCCGTTTGATATATGCTTCTTTTAAGCAGTGTGAGCGGTTTCGCCTCAATTATTCGCCCTTGTTTGGCGGTAAGGCTGATGCTGAGCGTGCTATAGTTTGAAAAACTGCACAATAGTTTACTAGTTGTTCAGAGAATATTTATATTAGGCTTCACTGTTTTACTGCAAGGAAAAACTAAAAGGGACAAGAGCATCTTGACAACTCCTCATGACGTACCCGCATCCGTGTTCATCGACCGGTTAGCAAAATATTTAAAGGAAAATGTCGATGAAGTTCAACCATTGTCATGGACAAGCGTAGCTAAAACAGGCATGCACGTTGAAAAACAACCACAGAATTCAGACTGGTGGTATGTTCGCAGCGCATCTGTTCTGCGTAAAGTATACGTTCACGGTCCAATCGGCCTTGAAGATTTAAGGTCTGATTATGGTGGAAGAAAGAATCGCGGCAGTAAACCTGACCGTGTAAAGAAAGCTGGCGGAAGCAGCATCCGTAAAGTTCTCCAACAGCTCGAGGCAGCAGAATTAATCGTTACCAGCCGTCCAGAAGGCAGAAAAATGTCTCCAAAAGGACGCAAACTAATGCAAGAAGTTGCTGGTGACCTGCATAAAGAAATGGTAAAAACTGTCCCAGAGCTCAAGAAGTATCAAGGCGAATAAGTAAGATGTCAGATGACGAGCTTGAGAATATTCGGAAACGAAAACTTTTGTCTATGCAGAATCGCGTAAGCGATGAGCAAAGGCAAGCTCAAGCTGAAGATAAAATTGAAGCTCAGAAGCAGGCGTTGCTGCGGCAAATCCTGTCCCCTGAAGCAAGAATGCGGCTTAACAACCTGAAAATGGTTCGAGCCGAATTCGCAGAGCAAATTGAACTGCAGTTGATTCAGATGGCTCAAATGGGCAAGTTGCCTATACCACTGTCTGATGCTCAGCTAAAACAAATCCTGTTGCAGCTTCAATCTCGCAAGCGAGAAACTAAAATTACAAGGATATGAGAGAATGGCAAGAGTTAAACCAACAGCGAAAAAACGCCGATTATCTAAAGCATCAAAGGAATCATCGTCTGTTCCAACATGGGTAGTCGCTAGAACTGACGGTAAAGTCAGAGTTACCCCTAAACAGAGACGGAACTGGCGTACAAGAAAAATAAAGGCATAGGAGAATTGACAATTAATGGTTAACGCTAAAGAAGAACAGCAAACAGTTCAAGAAACCGAAGAATTACTAGAAGAACCAGAAGAACTAGAAACCACACAAGAAGTCATGCCAGCGGAAGCAGAACAAAAACCTGAAGAAGCAACAGCAAAGATTGAAAAACAAAAAAAGAAAAAGAAAGACGAAGAAATCGTTGAAGAAAGAATATACACTATTCCACTTCAAAAAGCCTCAATTCGTCCACCAAAGAAACGTGCTCCACGCGCAATGCAGTTGGTTAAAATCTTCGTAACAAAACACATGAAGATGGCTGTAACAGTTTCAGAGGACGAGGAAGAAGAAGAACTGCCACAATTAATCGTAACCCAAGAGGTTAACGAGAAAATCTGGGGCAGAGGCATCGAGAAGCCACCACGCAAAATCCGTGTCCGTGTAACCAAGGACAAAGACGGCAACGTCACTGTTCACTTGGCAGAAGCCGAATAAACGGCTCTCTAAAATTTTCTTTTCAAATTTTAGTTTAATTTTTTGGCAAACGCTATATTTCGCTTTTGTTCAATTTAGTGCAAGTTGATTTCATTGGACAACAAACGCCAAAGTTTACCTTCCGAATGCAATCTCACGCCAGTTAGCGGTAAGTATGCTTTTGAATTGTTTGTATGTGGCATGACAAAAAAGTCGCTTCGGACAATAAAAGCTGTAAAAACTGTGTTGGACAACCATTTACCCAACAGTTACAGTTTGCAAATTTATGACATATTCAAAAATCCAGTGCAGACAAATCAAGAACAAATCATGACTACTCCAACATTAATCAAAAAAACGCCTTTGCCCAAACTGAGAATTGCAGGAGACATAACAGGTGAAGAACGTATACTTTGCGGTTTAAACATAAATAACAAAATATATCTTCACAGAGGCTGAAAAGCATGCTAAATGCAGACCAAATTCACAGGTTGAAGCTGGAAATTGAGAATTTGCAGGCAAGGGTTCAAGAATTAGAGGAAACAATGGCCAGCGTCTGCGGAGGTACAGCCGATTCAATTATTGTTTCTACAATTGACGGCGACAAAATTTTCACCTTAAAAACTGAAGAGCAAACCTACAGGCTCTTTATTGAAAATATGCTTCAGGGTGCAGTACTGCTTTCAGATGATGACACAATTCTGTACTGTAACAAAGCCTTTGCAGAAATGATAAACGACAAAGCTGAAACAATTGTTGGCAAAAAAATTCAAACGCACATAAATCCTAACAGTCTTGATGACCTAAACATGCTGATGGAAAAAAGCCGCCAAGATAATTTGGCTCAACAGCATAAACTGGTTTTAGACGCAAAAGACGGTTCCAACGTGAAGGTACAGCTTTTTGTTAGCCAAATTCATCAAGGCAACATCAATTTGGTCTGCATGGTTTTTATTCAGCTGCCGCTAAACCCGTAACCTTGTGGGTCTTTTATAGGTTAAACCTAAAAATGCTTTGAGTATCCGCGAAGATTTAAATGTGTGAAGCTGGAAATTTACAGTTCGAAGTGTAAAGGCGGTAAAAAATTTGCAAAGTCTATACAAGTCTAAAAATTGTGTGATGCTTTGCATGGTTTACGCTAAAGTAGTTTAAGGATTGATTAATCTTGACCGTTTACTTATCAAGCATAGTTGGAAGCCCCAGCATAGGCGTGTACTCGCTGGCAACAGAAAGCATAGTAATGATTCCACGTATGGTGCCAAAAAAGAAGGCCCAAGAATACGCTGACTGGTTAAAAGTGAAACTGGCATATACCAGCATAGCAGGCTCCGTGCTGACAGGTGCTCTTGCATGCGCCAACTCTAACGGAATGCTGCTTCCAAAATCGGTGCGCGAAGAAGAACTAACAGAAATACAAAGCGTCTATGACGGAACAATAACTATCATGGAAACCAAAAAAACCGCTTACGGTAACCTCATTTTGGTAAGCGACAAAGGTGCAGTAGCAGATCCACGCCTAAAAGAGGCAGAAATCCAGAAAATCTCTGAAACCCTTGGCGTAGAAGTGTTGCAGACTGAAATTGCTGGTTTGCCGTATGTAGGTTCTTTAGCGGCTGTAACAAGCAAAGGCGTTTTGGCTCATCCATTGCTAAAAGATGAGGAACGCAAAATTCTTGAGCAAGCTTTCAAAGTACCCATTGACGTTGGAACAATAAACTGTGGTATTCCCTATGTTGGAACAGGTTTAATTGCAAATAGTAATGCAGCTGTTGCTGGTTCTATGACAACTGGACCCGAGATGTTTATAATTGAACATGCCTTGGGCACTCTATAGCACTTTTTTTAAAATAGAGTTAGTCCTATAATCTAAACAATATTTAGCTTGTAACCGTTTGTTTTGCTTTTTGCGATAATCCTTTAATTAAGCTATGTCCCAACCCATTTGGAGGGTACTTACAATGTTGAAAAAAATAGTGCAGTTTTGTTGGATATCACCAATACAAATATGATATGATACAAGTTACGGGTGGCATTGCAAAAGAAATCTACTATAAAAATAGGGGTTCGGGAACATGGGGCTTACTGTTTGATAGCTACATTGGAACAGATTAATATTTTATAAACAATGTAAACTGTGAAATATGGTATACCTAAAAACGAACACTATCACATCTTTAACGATGTGTTTCTCTTAACACGGTCTGTAAATCGTTAAGCAATATAGCAGTTGTTAAAAATTCGGGGAAAAAATTGAAAAAACCTAAAAAAGTCCTCTTTTCTTTTTTCTGTTTTTTACTTGTGGCAACAATGCTTATTTCAGCAACACAAGCACTACCACAGAAAACCCAAATCTTAAATATTTCAGTAATAATCGACTATCCTGATCATTTTGAGCAATTAGTAACATGGCTGACCACCGTCAATGCTCAAAACTTCACATTTGTAATTCAAGAGCAATCTAAAGATGCAATACTAAGCAATCAAACACGAATAAATATTTTAAAAGCTCACGGAGAAATAATCCCCCGTATAGCAGATATTCAAACACAAGTACCAGATAGCCGAATAAACACAGTAGTTTCGATAATATCAGAGTTTAACAGAGCCTTAAACACAACCATAAAGGGCGTTTTTGATTTTATCCCCGATACTTACACAGCAAACTATTTAGTAACTCAGGGCATAACATACTATCAGGGTTACTGTTTTGACCAATGGAAAATTGATTATATGTCAATGCGTGGCGGTTTACAGATGCCCTATTACGCAAGCAGCCAACATGTTAATATACCCAGTAACAACACAACAGGCATAGTAATTTTACCTCATGCGTCATGGGATTGGTCTGCATCATTTACGGTAACACATAACCTGCAGCTTCACCCCGTGAATGTTATAGACCGCATTTACAACGGAAACACCGAATATGCGCAAAGCTATTTTATACAATTGTTAGACAGGAGCATGCAAGCATCCGAGCCTTTTGGGTATCAAATGATTCAGTTTGAATGGGACTGGGCATACAGGGAAGGTGTAACCGACCAATTTGCAACAATAATAAACGCTGTTCAAACAAGACCTTACCCGATACTGACCTGCTCTGATACAGTTGATTGGTTTAAAACAGCTTACTCGCAGGGAACCCCTGCGTATAGCATAGACTTCACATCACCATACAACAACCAAAGAATAGAATGGTATAGCAACACAGAGTTTAGAGTTGCAAGAATAGATCAGATAGTTGTATCATTCGTCAACTACACTGACCAGACTCCAGACAGGTACTTAACAAATTATGCCTCTATAAACTGGGCGGCACCATCAAATTCTTCAGAAAACGGAATAGACAACAGCTTAACCTTTGCCATAGATGCATTGGGGGGCGCCGAAGACAGGCACTCAATAACGACTGATGGCTACCCTTACACTGGAAGCTTGGCAGATTTTCAAAATATCTATCAACCGATAGACCCAAAGACCGATCCAAATCAACACTTTTTGCCCCTTTTAATTATAACCGTAATCATTTTAATTTTATTTTTTGTCAGGTTTCGGCAACAAATTCAAAAGAAGGGAATGCTGCGGAAAATCTTTACGCTCCCCTAAAAAACTAAGGATCCAGCAAAATAATGAATCAAGAGCAACCAACTGCTGATCCAGTTATGCAACAAGTGAGTTTGCTTAATTTGCGTTTGAATGATATGTACACACAGCTTAATGCTGTTCTAAAAACATTGATAGATTCAAACGATCTCTTGCAGAAAGAGAATGTTGAGCTTAAAAGCAAATTGTAGAATAAAGCCTAAACGTATTTCGGGCTAATTCCTCTTCTTTTCTAGTTAAACCTATTTTAATAGATAACATTTTTGGGCTTTAAAAAATGCCTTAATCTAAATGCAAGAAAACATCTGGTATGACTCATACATACTTCTCTTTTTGGTGCCAACGTTTCTTACCACATATGCAGTAACTTGCAAAACTAGAATGCAACATAGCACATACAGACATAAAAAAAGCAGTAAAACACACAAGCTGTTGGTTGTTGTTGTGCTAAGAGAATTTTCAACAACAACTACTACAGAAAACAAACCCGTTACGGTTACATTTATAATTGGGAATGCATTGGATGTTGTGCAGGAAGTAGAAAAAATAATGAAGGTTTTCAGAGTAACCGGCGAAATCAATAAGCCTAACTTAGCAACACCGTTCGCTAAAGAAGTCTTAGCAGAAAAAAGCGAGCACGCAGTAGAGAAAGTATACACAGAGATAGGCAGCAAACACCGGGTAAAAAGGTACCAAATAAAAATTGCAGCTTCAACTGAAGTTCCAGCAGACGAAATTGAAAACGAAGTCCTTAAGAAAATAGTTCTTGGGGAGTAAACGTTTTGGCCGTTAGAAGCAGTCAAGAAGAAGAACTTCGAAGATTAAGCGTAGAAATGCGCTATCTGGAACAGACAGCAGAGACTCTACAACAGCGAATCAGCATGATAAATGCTGCATTAACTGATTTAACATATGCAAACTTAACCCTTGAAGGCATAGAGCAAGAAAAAGAAAACGCTGAAATGCTCGTACCAATCGGCGGAAGCTCCTACGTTAAAGTTAAACTCGCAAACCCTGACAAAGTAATTGTTGGATTAGGCGCTGGTGTTTCCGTAGAGAAATCTTTGGTTGACGCAAAAGCAACTATGAAAGAACGGTTGGATGAGCTTGAAAAAACTTTACAGTCTGCTCAGACACAGTTTAGCCAAGTTGCTGAACGCATAAACTCAAGCCGGGGCAGAATGGAAGGTTTACTTGCCAACGTAAGACAAGGGAACGCTTGAGTATATGTTTGAGAAGCTCAAGTCTGGCTTTAAAGGTCTAGTTTCAAAAGTAACAACGACTGAGCTTAAAGCAGATAACCTTAACCCTATTTTATCCGACTTTAAAATGAGTTTAGCCGAAAACGACGTGGCTTTTCCAGTTGCAGATAAAATCTGTGATGAACTAGAAAAGCGTCTTACAGGTGTCTCAATTAAACGGTTAGACGACCGCAAAAAACTTGTAGAAGACAACCTGCGGCAGGTACTGCTGGATGTTTTAGAAACTGACAACCGTATTGATTTGCTAGAAATGATTGATGCAAAACGCAAAAAGGCTGAACCTTTCGCTTTAATGTTTGTCGGAATCAACGGCACAGGCAAAACCACAACAATCGCCAAAACCGCCCAGTTTCTCCGCGAAAAAGGCTACTCAGTAGTTTTAGCTGGCGCGGATACTTACCGTGCAGGCTCTATTGAGCAGCTTGAAGAACACGGCAGACGCCTCGGCATACGCGTTATTAAGCACACTTACGGTGCTGACCCCGCAGCTGTAGCTTTTGACACAATAAGCCACGCTAAAGCACACGGAATAAACGTCGTATTAATCGACACTGCTGGCAGAATGCAAACTAACCAGAACCTTATGAACGAACTTATCAAGGTAAAACGTGTCGTTAAGCCTGACTTGGTGATTTTCACTGTTGACTCATTGATTGGCAACGATGCGGTAATGCAAGCAGAAGAATTCAACAAAGCGATTGGTATTGATGCAACAATTTTGACCAAAGTTGACGCTGACGTAAAAGGCGGCTCCTCGTTGAGCGTAACCTATGTCACACAGAAACCAATCTTGTTCATTGGGGTAGGTCAAGCGTATAAGGATTTGGAGATTTTTGACCCAGAAAAATTCGTCAAAATGATACTCCGCTAAACCTTCTTTTTATACGGTAAACCTTTTTTGATTATCAGACAAGAAATCCCAAACGGTTACGCTGAAATCTTTGAATTAGTAAAAATTGCTTTCCATACAACTGAAGTTCCTAACGTGAAGAACAAGATTTCGGTTATGGTTCTTCTATGTCGGCGAGTTCAAACCGGATTTTTGTTGGATAAATCCAAAACGCGTTGATGAAGTCTTCAATTTTTTGGTCAACATCTAGAACTTCAAAAAAGTTTGTAAATTCATTGTCCACTTCTTCAATGTTTGTGGAGGTGTAAATTTTCAGGTCAACCAGATACTCTTTTTCTGTTGATAAACTTTCTAGGACATCTCTTTCTTTAACTTCAATGGTAAACGGTAAATTGGTTAAAACATCCATAACCGCCATTTTATGAACGTTAACGTTTTTGGCTTTAACAATTACCAGTCTTCGATCTGTTACACGATAATTCCATTCAGCCGCATCAGAACGACTCCAAGAAACAGACATGTTATCCCTCACGTAAACTATTCTTTTCAAGTGCATAAAAATGTGTGGTTTACTAGCAACAATCACATAGATAGAACTGCTGCTAAATGCTTGTTTCAAAACAAAACAACAAATTTTTATAATTAAAAATAGGTGAAAACCCAAAAAATGGGTTATCTAACTTGGCGGTCTAGTAGGTTTCCGTTTGCATCAAAAAGTTTGACGTCAAGTGCCATTTGGCCGACTGCGTGAGTTGCGCAGCTTAAGCATGGGTCAAACGCTCGGATAACTGCTTCAACACGGTTAAGCATGCCTTCTTGGAGTTTTTGTGCTTTAACGTATTTTTTAGCTACCTGTGTTACTGCCATGTTGTATGCTATGTTGTTGTGTTCTGTTGCGATTATCATGTTGTTCCATGTGATTCTGCCTTGTGGGTCAACTTTGTAGTGGTGAATTAATGTTCCTCTTGGTGCTTCTGCAACTCCGACGCCTTCATAATTGTTAACCATTGCTCTTGACGCGACGTGTTCGGAAAGGATTTCTGGGTCTTCAAGCAGTTTTTGGGCTGTTTCAATGCAGAATAGTGTCTCAATGAGTCTTGCGTAGTGATAATGGAATGTGCTTTGAACTATTCCATTATTGCCAAGTTTCATGAAATCTTCAAATTCTTCATCAGCCAAGGGCGTTCCGCATCGTGAAGCAACATTAAGCCTTGCTAATGGCCCGACACGGTATGCGCCTTCGGGGTAACCGATTGCTTTGAAGTAGGGGAACTTCATAAAGGTCCATGGTTCCACGCCTTCTCCGATGAATTCTTGATACCGCAAGGGGTCAACACATTCGGCTGCTACGTTGCCGTCTTTGTCCATTATACGTAGTTTGCCGTCATAATGTTCTAAGCCGCCTTCAGGAGTAACTAAACCCATATAGTACGTTGGGAAGTTACCAAAGTTTTCAACTTCCTCTTCAAAGCCATCAAGCATCTTTTTGTACATTTTCAGTGTTTTCTGGGTTGTCTCTAAAGCTTCTGGCAACTGGCTTAGCAGGTAATCTGCACGTTCTTTTGTTAAAGGCCATTTGGCACCTCCAGGCTGGATCCAGTCGCTTGAATGGATGCGTTTGCCTGCAACTTTTTCAATGATTTCTTGACCGAAACGGCGTAGTTTTATGCCTTGCATTGCTATTTCGGGCTGTTTTTCGATTAACCCAAAAATGTTTCTTTTTGCAGGGTCAGAGTCAAAGCCAAGCAGTAAGTCTGGTGAAGACAGGTGGAAGAAGTTTAGTGCGTGTGACTGTATTAGTTGTCCCATGTGCATTAGGCGTCTAAGCATGATGGTTGTTTTCGGTGGAGTTACACCTACAATTGCGTCGCAGGCTTTGGCTGATGCGATGAGGTGGCTTACTGGGCAGATTCCGCATGACCTGCTGGTTATTGCTGGCATTTCATAGTATGGTCTGCCTTCTGTGAATTTTTCAAAGCCTCGAAAGTCTATGACTTTGAATTGTGCATCTTTTACTGTGTCATCTGGGTTTAAGGATATGTTTACTTGTGCGTGCCCTTCGATACGTGTTACTGGGCTGATTACAATTTTCTTTTCTGCTGTTTTATCCATATCTTGCTCTGCCCTCCATGCTGGGTGTCCTGCCTGACAGTAGCTCAGTTATTACGTAATGTATCAGGTCTGCTGATGGTGGACATCCTGGAATGTAGAAATCAACTTTAACAATTTCATGCAATGGTCTTGCTTTGATAAGCAGTTTAGGAACCATGTTTGGTATTGAAGCGTTCAAATCCTCTGGTGTTTTGTATGCACGTTCCAGAACTGCTTCATCACTGTTATCCCAAGAATTTCTAAGTGCTGTAACGTTGCCTGAAACCGCGCAGTCGCCAAGCGAGATAAGTATACGTGTTCTTGCACGCACTTTCTTTAGCATTTCAAGCTGTTCCTCATTTGCAACTGCACCTTCAATGAGGGTAACGTCAACCTTTTCAGGAAATTCTTTAACGTCTGCAATTGGGCTATAGACTACCTGTATGAGTCTTGCTAATTCAACTAATCTTTCGTCTTGGTCAAGAAAAGACATGTGGCATCCTGAACAGCCGCTAAGCCATACTGTTGCAACTCTGGGTTTTGTGCTCATTTACGGTTCCTCCGTTCAGTGATAAATTCGGCTACGTCACGATTTTTGGTTTGAGTGATTGGTTCACCTTCAATATAGATGGCTCCTACAGGACAAACTTTGGCGCATTTGCGGCAACTTGTACAACTGCAAGAGTTGCCCCAGGATTCATCTAAATCCATAATGACTTCTGTGTCTTTACCGCGCAGTTTTAAGTCAAGAGTGTGAACGCCTTCGATTTGGTCGCATATACGGATGCAACGTGTACAAAGTATGCAGCGGTTTCTGTCAATAACCATAAAGTCATGTGATGAATCTATTGGGTCGCGGGTAAAGTTGCGTTCAAACATTACGTGGTCAACGCCCAACTGGTTAGCTAGGGCTTGTAGTTCACAGTGGTCGTTTGCAACGCAGACTGAACATATGTGTACACGTTCAGCCATGAGCATTTGAATTGCCATCTTGCGGTAGTCTTTTAGGCGGTCCGAGTTTGTGGTAACTTCCATTCCGGGACCTACTGGTGTGGTGCATGCGGGGAACAGTTTTGGGGTGCCTGTAACTTCAACAAGGCAAAGCCTGCAGCCACCATACGGGGTTAAACCTTCCAGATTGCAAAGTGTAGGAATTAAGATGCCGTTGTCTTTAGCTGCCTTTAAGATGGTTGTGCCTTCAGGAACTGAAACTTGAATGCCGTCAATTTTTAGGGTAACCATAGGGTTTAAGGTCATTTTTATTCCTCTGCCTTTTTATCTTTGAAGCAGACGCCTGCCCTGCATTTTTTATCCACAATATGTTCCAAGTATTCTTCTCGGAAATACCGAAGCGTCGTAAGAATTGGGTTAGGTGCTGTCTGTCCTAAACCACAAAGGCTGGCGTTGCTGATGTAATCACTTGACTTTTCCAAGATTTCAATGTCAGTTAATTCGCCATTGCCTGCAATGATTTTATCAAAAATCTCTTTAACACGTGCAAGTCCAGCTCTGCAGGGTGTACATTTGCCACAGGATTCCTCTATACAGAAATCTGTAAAGTAGCGAGCTGTATCCACCATGCATGAGTCCTCGTTTAGCACTACGATGCCGCCTGAACCCATAATCGCGCCTACCTTCTTTAGTGAGTCATAATCGATGGATGCTTCAAGCAAGGTTTCAGGTAAGCAACCGCCTGATGGGCCACCGACTAGAACGGATTTGAATTTTTTGCCGTTTGGAATACCGCCGCCTATGTCGTAGACTATTTCGCGTAGGGTTATGCCCATTGGGACTTCGATTAAGCCTGGGTTGTTAATTTCGCCTGTTAAAGAGAAGCATTTGGTGCCTGTGCAGTTGGGTAAACCAAAGCTTTTGAACCATGCCCAACCGTTTAAGACGATAAGTGGTGTGTTAGCTAAGGTTTCAACGTTTTGAATCAGTGTGGGTTTTTTCCATAAGCCTTGGTTTGCTGGATATGGTGGTCGGGGACGTGGTTGTGCTCTGCGGCCTTCAACTGAGGCTAAAATGGCTGTTTCTTCACCTGCAACGAAAGCGCCTGCACCGAAACGTAATTCAAGGTCAAATTTGAACTGGGTTTCAAGGATGTTATCGCCTAGCAAGTTCATGGATTTTGCTTGAGCGATGGCTTTTTGCAGGGTTTGAATTGCAAGTGGGTATTCTGAACGGATGTAAATGTAACCTTTTTGTGCGCCAATCGCGTAGGCTGCAATAAGCATGCCTTCAATGATTGCGTGAGGGTCAGCTTCTGCTAAAGTGCGGTTAGCAAAGACACCTGGGTCGCCTTCGTCAAGGTTGGCTACAATATATTTTGGTGTGTCGTGTGCCCTTGCGACTAAACCCCATTTTTGTCCTGTTGGGAAACCTGCGCCGCCTCTGCCTCGTAAACCGCTACTTGTAACTTCATAAATTACCCCTTGCGGCGTCATTGTTGCAAGACATTTTGCAAGAGCAGCATAGCCGCCGACTGAAATGTAATCTTGGATTCTGGTTGGGTCAATTTTTCCTGCATTTCTAAGTACGAGGCGGTGTTGTTTTTGGATGTAGCCGTCGTTATTGTAAAGCATTTTTTTAACTGGTAATCCTAAAACGATGTGGTCTCGAACTATTTCTCTAACATTTTCAGGTTTTACACTTTGATACAAGTGGTCACCTGGTTCGACAAGTACTGCTGGACCAACAGAGCAAGTGCCGGGGCACCCTGTTCTGGCGACTTTGCAAATGTTTTCCACACCGAACTCTTTTACTGCATCTTCGAAGGCTTTAAGCACTTTAAGTGCGCCAAACGGTACACAGCCGCTTGAGCAGCAAACGTTAATGCGGTACTTGTAGGCTCTTTGGAATTCGTTTTCTTGTTCAGCTATTTTTTGTATATCAGACAGTTTCGTCTATTATGCCTCCAAGTGCGTTTTTGATTTTCCTAATTACTATTTCCTTGGTTGCTTTACCAATGACTTGGTCATCTATGACAATGTTTGGTGCCATTGCGCAAGCTCCAATGCATCGAGTGAACAGCAGGGACAGTTTGCCATCGGCTGTTGAACCGCCTCTTTTGAGGCTGAACTCTTTTTCTATGGCAGTTACTATTTGTTCTACGCCTTTTACGTAGCATGCTGTTCCTAAACACGCGGTAACTATGTGTTCGCCTGGTTTCCTCATTTTAAAGAAACTGTAGAATGTGGTTACTCCGTAAACGTGGCTTGGAGGCAAGTTTAGAGAACCCGCAATATCCATTAGCAGGTTTCGGTCAAGATAACCGTAAATTTCTTGGGCACGGTGCAAAATTTCTAGGAGTGCGCTTTCTTGATAATCGTGTTCTTTTAAAACTTTTTCAAGCAGTATTCGCCGATTGTCGCTTGTAGCCAAACAGTTTTAACCTCCAATAAACAATTTCGGTACTATTAGGCAAACATTGCAACTGGTATAAAAGTTTAGAGGGAGCAAGAGTCAACATTTACCAACCAATTTATGTCAATAATACTTATTCATGTAAGAATTCTGTAACAATGTCCAATGGGCGCAGAAAACCCTGAAAAAGTTTTGAAGTTCGGAAAACAAAAATGAAAATTTGGGAAAAAGAGGTTATGCTGAGGCTTTGTCTGAAACCTGTTTGGATGAACTCTTTATTTCAGCCACATTTTTAATTACAGACGAAGATGCCGTTTCAGGTGCTATGGTTGGTTGCTTTTCAATTCGTATGCAGCGGACGTCAATGTCTTCTTCTTTTAGGTTAAGTGATGCTTTGATTGTGCCGTCTTCTAGGTAATCAATTGAAAAGCCCATCTTTTTAGTTAAGCTCAAAGCACGGTAATTGTCAGGTAGCATGATGGCGTAAATGTTTT
Source organism: Bathyarchaeia archaeon (assembly GCA_050108115.1). Classification (GTDB taxonomy): domain Archaea; phylum Thermoproteota; class Bathyarchaeia; order Bathyarchaeales; family Bathycorpusculaceae; genus Bathycorpusculum. Next base: position 287,817 of record JBNIDP010000003.1, read on the forward strand.
CTACGCCTTTTTCTTTTGCAATGTCTAAGGTGTAATCGACCATTTTAGTGCCTAAACCTAAACCTTGCCATTGGTCGCTAACGATAAAGGCCATTTCGCCGTGTTTGCCATCTGTTTCAATGCTGACGCGGCTTACTCCAAGCATTTTTCTTTTTCCATCTTCAACGATTTCTGCTACCAAAGCGATTTCACGGTCATAGTCAATGTTGCAGTAGCGGACTCGAACCTCGTGTGGCGTGTCTTTTAGCATTTGGAAGAAACGGTAGCGGATTGACTCTTCTGATAAGCTTTGGAACCATTCAAGCCACAGGGGTTCGTCTTCCGGTTTTATCGGTCGTAATAGGACTTCTTGACCGTTTTTCAGGGTCCAAAGCAGTTCGTATTTTTTTGGGTACGGACTTATTACAATGTGCTCATGCGGTTCATGTTTTTTGCAGACTTGATTTTTATCAACAAGAATTCTTGCGTCAAGTATGCAAACATCTTTTTCGGTAATCAGCATTGGGTTGATGTCAATTTCTTTGATTTGCGGGAAATCAACAAGCAACTGAGAGAATGTCAAAAGGGTTTCTTCAAGTTTCTTTATGTCTGCTGGTGGGGCGCCTCTGTAGCCTTTGAGTAGTTGGTATACTTTGGTTTCTTCAAGCATACGGCGAATCAACGTGGAGTTTAATGGTGGTAGTCCAATTGAGTAGTCTTTGAATAATTCAACGCCGACTCCTCCCATTCCGAACAGCACTGTTGGACCAAAGACTGGGTCTGTTTTACCGCCGATAATGATTTCGTAACCTTTCTTTTCAACCATGGGCTGAACTGTAACGCCGATAATGTGTGCAGAAGGATTGTGTGCTGTTGCTCTTTGAATTAGCAAGTCAAAAGCTTCACGGACTTCTATTTCAGAATGAATGTTTAGGATAACTCCGCCGACGTCGCTTTTATGTATGATTTGAGGTGAAAGAATTTTTAGCACTACTGGGAAACCCATTTGTTGAGAGTAAGCAACTGCTTCGTCAACGGTGTTTGCTACTTCAGTTCTTACAACTGGGAAATTGTAGTATTTCAGAATCTTTTTAGCTTCATCTTCAGTTAGGACTTCGCGGTCTTCCATTGCCGCATTCTTAAGAATCACTCTAACAGGACGCTGTGGAGGTGTAGCGTCACCTGGATATTCTTCAGGAGTTTCATACAGCAGGTCAACGTTGCGTTGGTAATGATACATTGTCATGTAAGTTTTAACGGCTTGCTCAGGAGTCGAATAGGTTGGAATATTGTTGGCGTTTAAAATATTGTTGGCTTCCAACACCGCGCCTGAACCCATAAACGAGGTTACTATAGTTTTGGTTTGATACGTTTTGTTGTGAACCAGTTCAGCAATGCTTTTAGCTATTCCAATAGCGTCTGAAACTGCTTGCTGAGTAAACACAATTGCTATTCCGTCTACATTTTCATCGTTAAGGCACGCTTCAAGCGCTGCTTTGTAACGGTCAGACTTTGCGTCTCCTAAAACGTCAACCGGGTTGCCGTGGCTCCAGAAAGGCGGCAGAACAGCGTTAAGACTCTCAATTGTCTTCTTGCTAAGCTGAGCAAGTTGTCCACCCTGCGCAATTAACGCATCAGTTGTCATAACTCCGGGTCCTCCAGCGTTTGTAATGATCGCTAAGCGTTTGCCTTTTGGAAGTGGTTGAGTGCCCAAGACTTCAGCTGCATTAAACAAGTCAGCAATTTCATCCACACGCACAACACCTGCTCGTTTAAATGCGGCGTCATAAATGTCGTCTTGACCTGAAAGTGAACCTGTATGGGAAGCTGCAGCTTTTGCGCTTTCTGTAAATTTACCTGATTTTACAACTATGATTGGTTTTGTTCTGGCGAAGTGGCGGGCGGCACTCATGAATTTGCGGGCTTGAGTTATGCCTTCCACGTACATTAGGATGCTTTTTGTTTTAGGGTCGCTTCCGAAGTAGTCAATTAAGTCTCCGAAATCAACGTCAAGCATGGAACCGACAGAAACGAAGTTGCTAAAACCAATGTTTTCACTGATTGCCCAGTCAAGAATTGCTGAACCTAACGCGCCACTTTGAGAAATAAACGCGATTTTTCCAGATTTTGGCATTTTATCCAAAAAAGTGGCGTTTAACGCGTTTCTTGGCCGGATTATTCCAATGCAGTTTGGTCCTATTATTCTGATTTTGTATTTTTTTGCTACTTCCGCGATTTTATCTTCTAAAGCTTTGCCTTCAGGGCCAATTTCTTTGAAACCGGCAGAAACAATGATTACTCCTTTAACATGTGCTTTACCGCATTCTTCCATTACGTCTGGCACATTTTTTGCTGGAGTAGCAATCATTGCTAAATCGATTGGTTCGGGAATCTGATCAACGCTCTTGTAAGTTTTGACTCCCATTATTTCGGGCTTTTTTATGTTAACAAAATACACTTTGCCGGTGTAACCCAGTTGTGTAAAGTTTTTCACTATAGCATACCCAACTGAGCCTTCTGTGTCACTGGCGCCAATTATGGCTACGCTTTTTGGATTAAAAATCTTGTCAAGATTTAATGTAACCATTTCGACCCTCTGATTCAAGGGTTTCTGATGGTTTAGAGTAAATTAAAGGTTATGTATCAAAGGTTTACTGTTTTGAAGTAAAATATTGAAAAAAACACGAAAACTTCTGTCTGCTAGTTCAAAGGTGATGGGTGATAAGCGCCTAGTTTTAACTGGAAAAGCAAATTCAAACTACTGCAAAAATTAAAAACCTAATCCCATAATGTGTGTATGACAATTCGTAGATGTTCTCTACTGGAAATAGTGGGGAACTCTTATCTAATAGTCACATAACACAAGTGTAAATAGCTTCATCAACTGAGAGGGGCATAAAGTGGTTAACGGTAAATACTGGAACGAAAAAATCGAAACCCTGCCAACCGAAGAAATAAAAAAGCAACAGTTGCAAAAACTCAAAGAACAAGTAAAATACTGTTACATTAACAGTGTTTTTTACCACAAAAAATTTGACAGCGTCGGACTAAAACCTGAAGACATAAAGTCACTTGACGACCTCAAAAAAATTCCGTTCACAATAAAAGCTGATTTAAAAGAAAATTATCCATACGGCATGGTCGCCGCCAAGCCAAATGAAATTGTTGAAATTCACGCTTCAAGCGGAACAACTGGCAACCCAATCGTGGGAGCCTACACACGAAACGACATGGATGTTTGGCAAGACCTAATGGCCCGCTCCATCTACACTGCCGGAGGACGACCCGAAGACGTAATCCACATTGCCTATGGGTATGGCTTGTTCACTGGAGGATTAGGTTTCCATTACGGCGCCCAAAAACTTGGCGCCCGCATTGTTCCAGCAAGCGGAGGTATGACACAACGCCAAATTAAACTTATGAAAGACCTTGACGTAACAATTTTGGCTTGCACTCCAAGCTTTGCTGTTTACCTTGCAGAAACCATGATGCAAGAAGGTGTAGTTCCACAAAAAGACCTCAAACTTAAACGAGGCATTTTTGGCGCTGAACCATGGTCTAATCAAATCAGAAAAAGAATAGAAAAAGAACTCGGTATCGAAGCTTTTGACATTTACGGATTAACCGAACTTTGCGGTCCAGGTGTCTCCGTAGAGTGCCCTGAACATGACGGTTTGCACATTTGGGAAGACCAATTCATAGTTGAAACCATCGACCCAGACACAGGTGAATCCTTGCCGGACGGCCAAGAAGGTGAATTAGTCTTCACAGCTTTAGGCAAAACAGGCTTACCGATTCTACGCTATAGAACCCGTGACATTTCAAAAGTTAACCGCGAAAAATGCCCTTGCGGACGCACCCACGCAAGAATGCAGCGTGTCACAGGCAGATCAGACGACATGCTAATTGTTCGAGGCGTAAACGTGTTCCCGTCACAGATTGAGTACGCTGTAATGCAGTTTCCTGAACTTGCGGCTCAATACCTAATTGTTCTTGATCGTCCGGGTGCGCTTGATACTTTCCTTGTTAAAGTTGAATTAACCGAGCAATCTTCAAAGAATCCTCAACTGGACTTAAACGCTCTTAAACGCAACATACAGCAAAGAATCCACATCATAACTGGCCTATCAGCAGACATTGAAGTTGTTAAACCAAACGAACTGCCGCGAACAGAAGGAAAAGCAAAAAGAGTGCTAGACCAACGTAAAGGCAAAATGTAAAAGGATTACGCTTATGACTTCAAAGATTGCAGTAGATAAGCCCGGCAGTTTTGCCTTGCTTAACGGTGATGAAGCAGTTGCACGTGGCGCAGTTGAAGCTGGCCTTAAAGTTGCAGCCGCCTATCCCGGTACGCCGTCTACTGAAATCTTGGAAACCCTCTCTCAAGCTGCCAAAACTTTGGGTTTTTACGCTGAATGGAGCGTTAACGAAATTGTTTCCGCAGAAGTAGCCGCTGGAGCGTCAATGGCCGGAGTAAGAGCACTTGTCGCCATGAAACATGTTGGCTTAAATGTTGCCTCAGACGCTGTTATGACCCTTGCCTACACTGGGGTTGAAGGCGGCTTAGTAATTGTGGTCTGTGATGACCCAGCGTTACACAGTAGCCAAAATGAGCAAGACACACGCTATTTTGCGGTGCACTCAAAACTGCCATTACTTGATGCAGGGAACCCTCAAGAAGCCTTAGACATGGCGCGTGAAGCTTTTCACATAAGCGAGTATCTGCATCTTCCAATAATTTTGCGTTTAACAACCCGTGTAGCACACGGTAAAGCCAAAGTTCGTTTTGGTGACTTTCAAAAACTTAAACGCAATATTTCTTTTGACAAAAACGGCTCCAAATGGGTAATGGTGCCTGCAAACGCTATTCGTCAGCACCGAGTTTTAGAGGAACGCCTAGTTGAAGCAAAACAAGTTGCCGAAAACTCTCATTTCAACAAAATAGAAGACAATAACTCCGAAATCGGCATAGTCGGCAGCGGCGTAGGTTACTATTACGCTCGAAGTGTGCTTGATACCAAAAAGTTTTCTTGGCTTAAACTTGGTTTTGTTCATCCTTTTCCAGCGGAAATTGTGAAAAAGTTTGCTTTAAAAGTCAAACAACTAATAATAATCGAGGAACTGCGTCCCTATATAGAAGAGAATCTTCAACGGCTAAAACTTGACGTAACAGGCAAAACCCTGCTTGGATTAGGCGAAATCGGCGAATACACACCCGACGGCGTAAGAGAGGCATTTGCAAAGTTGGGTTTAACCGAAAAAGTCTGCGTTCCAGCCGTTTTAGATTTGCCGCCACGTCCTCCAAACCTTTGTCCCGGCTGTACACACCGCGCTTTCTATTACGCCCTTAACTCAATAAACCAACACGTAGCCTGTGACAACAACAAATGCGTCGGCTGTGGCATCTGCGAATACATTTGCTCATTTGAAAAAGAACAAGCCTTCAACCCGTTAAAATCAAGAATCCGCGTAATCCGAATCAACCAAATTAACAACACAGCAACAACATGCCGCGCCTGTCTGGATGCTCCCTGTGTAGCTTCATGTCCTCACGGCGCACTTTCCAAGTCCGTAAAGACAGGCACCATTTTTGTTGACGAAACTAAATGCACAGGTTGCGGTTGGTGCATTGAATCTTGCCAGTACGGCGCCGTAACTTTGGACCCAAGCAAAAGAAAAGTCATCATATGCGACACCTGTGACGGCGACCCAATGTGCGTCAAATACTGCCCAGAACACGCTTTAACTTTGGTCGGTAAATCAAACGATAAAATCGTTACGGGCGATATTGGCTGCTATACTCTTGGGGTTTTGCCTCCCTTAAGTACTGTTCAAACCTGCCTTTGTATGGGTGGCGGTATCTCGCAAGCCGCAGGAATGATTCACGCAGGCGTCAAAGACAAAGTCTTCGCTGTTCTGGGTGACTCCACGTTTTTCCATGCAGGCATGCCGGGACTGCTTAACATTGCCTACAACAAAGCTAACATCTGCGTTATAGTCTCAGATAATCATATTGTGGCTATGACGGGGCATCAGCCGACGCCTGCTTCAGGAAAAACCGCTATGGGTGATGACGCCAAAATGGTAAGTATCCAAGAAATCGCCAAAAGCGTCGGAATAGACAAAGTCATAACTGTTGACCCATACGACATTAAAGCCACAACAAAAGCCATCCGAGAAGTAATGGCATATGATGGTCCGTGTGTTATCGTTTCACAACGCCCCTGCCCTCTTCTGTCTGAACGTGGCGTACCACGGGAAGTCACAGACAAATGCGGCAACTGCGGCATATGCACCACAAACTTTGGTTGCCCCGCAATCAGCCAAAACGGTGTCAGAGCAGAAATTGACCCAACCCTATGCAACGGCTGTGGCGTATGCGAATCCATCTGTCCACATGAAGCCATACGGAGGAAGCCTTAATGAAAATTGACGTTGTCTTTACAGGCGTTGGCGGTCAAGGCGTAGTTGTTTTAAGCGACATTTTTTGCGAAGCTGCAATGTTTGACGGGTTTGATGTGGCTAAAGCGGAGATTCACGGCATGGCGCAGCGTGGCGGTTCCATTGTAGCTTTTGCACGGTTAAGCGAAAAGGTTGAATCCCCCTTGATTGAAACAGGCAAAGCAGATGCAATTGTTGGGTTTGAAGTTCTTGAAACCGCAAGGTCACTGCCCATGCTAAAACCGGACGGCACAGTAATCGTAAACACCAAATACATTGCGCCAAGCAGCTTCTCCAGAGCTGTCAAACCAAAAACGATACAGGAACTGCTTGACCTAATCAAAAGCCACTCTAAAATGGTTCATCAAGTTGACGGTTCAGGCATAGCAAAACAGGTTGGCAACAACTTGGTTGTTAACACGGTTCTGCTTGGGGCCTTGTCTGCGTTGCCTAACATGCCGATTAAGCGGGAATCTTTTGAAACCGCAATGGCAAGTAGATTAAAAGAGAAATATCTTCAAATTAACCTGAAAGCTTTTGAACTTGGCAGACAAAGCGTATTGAAGTGAACATTAATGAAAGGTAAAGACCTTTTCGCTGAAACCCTTGGCATCCAAATCCACGACGCAAAAGACGGTTACGCCAAAGTCTCAATGACCATTCAAAAAAGCCACACAAACGCACACGGATTCACAAATGGCGGCGCAATCTTTACTTTGGCTGATTATGCTTTTGCGGAAGCCTGCAATTACGGCGACAACGTTGCGGTTGCGCTTCAGGCTAACATCAATTTTTTGCGTCCAACCCAAGCAGGCGACATCTTAACTGCTGAAGCAACACGGGTTTCAGACGGCAAAACCACAGGATTATATCAGGTAAGTGTAAAATGTGGCGAAAAAACTGTCGCTTTCTTTTCAGGCATTGCTTACAAAAAATCTGCTTGACTGGCAAGCCTTAACTTGTTTTACCCACAAAAGTAATTAAGCTCCGCAAATATTTTTATGTAAGCTTGTCGCTGTTTGCGGTGCTGGGGTGGCCGAATCGCTGAGGCGGTAGCCTGCAGAGCTGCTTTATATGGGTTCAATTCCCATCCCCAGCTCCACGGACAAACCCATATACTTTTGGCTCATTTGCGTTTTCTAAAGAGTTTTAGGCTGTCCATGTCGCAGACGTATTGGTAGCCTGCTTCGATGAGTTCTTTGGCTTCTTTGACGCTCTCGGCTGTTTTGCAGATGTATTCGTCATCCTCGAAGGTTACGAGCTGGGTATAGATGAGGGTGTTTTTGATGTTCTTGTGGCCTAGCAGTCGCATGACGTGAAGGATGTCTTTGGTTTTGTGGTATTCCATTGTTGCTTTCCAGTGGCGGAATGTGTGAAAGGTTATCTGTATCATCCGTGGGTTTCCAAGTTTGTTGGCTGTTCTTTTTCGTTGCTTGATGAAGGAGCTTCTGAATCCTCTTAGGTCATAAGTACCGAATAGCTTGTCTGTTTTTCTTGGGAGCGCTGATATCATAGCCAGCAATTTGCTGGATATTTTGAACATTCGAGCGTGGCTGCCTTTTTCTGGTGTGACGCGTATGGTTGAGTTAACGAAGTCTATGTCTACCCATTTTAGTTTCCAGGCTTCGCCTATCCGCATTGCTGTTTCTTTTAGTATCTGAAGAACGATAGCTGTTTTTCCTCCGCATCCAGCGATAAGTTGGTCAATTTCTTGCTCAGTAGGAATGAAAGGTATCTTTTCAACTCTGCAGTATTTCGGTGGATCCCATTTGCCTCCTATCATTATCAGAAAGTTCGTATAGGCTTCTGTGACGTACTCTTTTCTGCCATCGCTCCATGTCTGTTTTGCTAGAACATCTTTTATCGACTCTGGATCAAACAGGCTTGCTCCGAGCTTGACTAGGCGCTTCATGATTTTTACTCTGCCTTCGATGGTGCTTTGGGCGTATCCGCGTTTCAGTAGCCAGAATTCATATTCGACGATTTTTCCGTTGGCTGTCGCTGCTTCGTTCCTAAGCAGAACTTCAGTTTTCTGTTGTTCTGCTGCCAAGTTTTTCGTCTCCGTTACGCATATTTGGCGAGTAGTAAGTATGCCTGCTTTGCTTTTTAATGACTTCGTATCAATTGTTTCAACGGTTCTAGCCGCTTCTTTGGCTCTTTTAGCGTCGTTTGGGTCTGAGAAGCGCAGACCGCAGTCTCTGCAGGACCATCGTTGAATCTCAAAGCCATTAGGAGTGTATCGTTTGGCGTCTCGCCATACTTTTCGGGAGTGGCATTTGGGGCATAGGGGGCTGGAGCCAGCGGACTGGGGGCTGTCCGACTTACCGTTGTTTGGTCTGGCTTTGTTGCCAAATATGCTGTCTTCCGGTGTAAGTCCAGCCATTCCCTCCCCTCCTACTCTCGGTTGCTCAGTTTCTCAGAAAGCTTTAGCCCGCATGGACCGCACAGGAAACCCCATGAATCGTCAAATTCCGTAACTTGCCAGTCAGGACGCTCCTTAACGCCACAGCATACGCAGGTCTCTATCCCAAAATCCATTGTTAACCGATAGATGCTCTTAGTTTTCAGGGCCAACTCGTCTAAGGTGTATGTTCCATTGTTTCCAAGTTGCACAACCTTAGCAGGAGTCGCCACTGTTTGTTCGTTTTTTTGAGGTTCTGAGACGGGCTTGTTTTCCGCAACGGTGTTCTCTCCTTCGACTTTGGCATCTGGCTTTGATGATGTAGTCTCTGTGAGACTTTGGAACGTTTGGAACTTTGGAACAAGCTGGCAGCCGTATTTCTTTGCGATGCGTTTGAGTTTTTCTTGGTTAAAACTGTAAACCCACGCTGGACCATCAGACAGTCGGGCTTTGGTTTTTTTGCCGCTTAACACTTCTCTAAGCCTATAGCCTATCTTTTGTTTGGTGACTTCTCCGAACTCGGGGGTGTCCATCTTGTTGGGTTTCTTGTCGTCGATTTTTCCCTCCAAGTCTTTGACAAGGGCGTCCCAGATGTCAGCGTTAGAAAGAGGCGTCTCTGGAGAGTAAAGCTCGCACACCACCTTGACGAGATGGCCTTCTAAGGTGTTGATTTTCTCGCTCAGCCGATCTTTCTGCAGTTGCTCAAGCTGTGCCCGAAGGTCTTTTTCGATGGTTAAGCCAGCAGTTACTTGGATGATTGGCTTCCATAGCTCTTTTAGTCTGCCTTTTACTGGTAAGTCTACTTCGGGGAGTTCTGCTTCTATTGTTGCTAGGCGCCATTTTAACAGAATATTCCTAAGTTCTCTGAGGCGTTGCTCGTCGTCTTTGTTTATGTCTGCCCAGTCTTTTGTTGGATAGCCTTCGGTCATCGGAATAAAAATGAAGCGTTCAAGCAGCCCTTTGACATGAGGCATTTCCTCGGCTGCGCAGGCTTTGAAGCAGAAGACGCGGAAGTATTTGATGAAGCGCTTGTTCTGGGTTAGCATTGTTCTGGGGACGACGGCGCCTTTCTTGTAGCCTGCCTTGTAGATTTTGGCTTTATCCAAGTCCTTGTATAACCCTTGAGCTTCGTCCTCTAAGATTGTTCCAGGCACGTCAGAATCGTCCAAGTAGCCGTAAACATCAGCAGATGGGATTGTTACGCCCAGCATGGGACGGTAGCATAGCCAGTTAAGCAGGTTTAGGGCGACAGTTTTGCCACTCTCATTGTCCCCAACAAAGTAGACATATGGAACTGTCCGCAGCTTCTCCTGCTGATAACTTAGCAATACACAAGCCGCTAGGTAATCCTTCCAAATCGGCTCTAAATCTAAGAAGAGACCAAATTCCTCTCTGACTTTCCAGTACAGCTCCTCGATGGTGGGCACGTTGCCTTCAAAGTAGCCATAGGGTTCATACGGAAACTCGTTTGGGTACTCCTTGGGAAGGAAAATTTCCCCTTCAACCGTAACCTCGTCGTACAATTCGAACCTGTCGTCTTTAAAGGTGAGGAAAAAGGGCTTTCCCTTGACGTAGACTGCCTCGTAATATCCCTGCTCAGCGTAGCCGCTTGACTTGTGCGGTTTGGGTTTTTCTTTGCCTTTCGGGTAGAAGTCTTCGCATGCAGGGTCCGTTTCAAAAACTATGCCACGCATGATGGCGTCGTAGTATGTGCAGTGGCTGCCTTTCACCTTCCAGTTTGCGCAATCTCTGCACTTCTTACCCTTTCCCCTCTCCGCCATCTTTGTAGCTCCTTAGAAGAAAAGTTCCATTCGACTAGTGGCACAGCCATCGGTGTATTTTTCGCGCAGGGGCAAACCGACTGTTTGGATTTCTTGAAAAATTTCTGCCTTCGGTGTGCCGCTTAATTTAGTTAGCTTCTCAAGTGTCGCCAGCTGTTGCTCAGTGGTTAGCTTTTGCCAGTCTACCATGTAGACTTTTTGAATTGGTCTTATGCCCTTGAGTTTGGCGGGTATCTCAATGATGCTCTGGATGGGTACTTTGCCGTCGGGGAAGATGTCGCCCCAGTGCTGTTTGCCTTCTGAGTTCAAGTAAGCCCAAGACACTTATGAGGGCGCCTCCTGATGATGCTGTAATGCCACCTTTAGCAGCCGAGCGGCGAGAACTGTGCATTCGGCTAAAGCTTCTTCATAGCCTTCAGAATATTCTTCGCTGTCTTCAGAATTAACCATTTGTCTCGTGCTCCTTAGGTTTTGGACTTGAGTTTTTGGCGGTAGATTTTCTCTTCACCATAGAGCCAGTAGCTGTATTGGTAACCTTCGCCGTGGTAGCGGTCTTTGATTTTTGCGTTGCTGTTTCTTAGGATGTTGTAGGCGCTTTGCCACTTATCTTGAAGGTTGTTCTGTTTGAATGCGATTTCGTATTCGCCTAGTTTTGCGCCTTGTTGAGCTTCAAACTTCAGGGTAGTGAAATTTAGCTCTAATACTGCGGCTGCTTGTTTTTTCTCTGCTTTGATTTCGGGTGGGGCTAGTGAGTCTATGTATTCGTTTGTAGCTTCGGAAGCCATGAGGAAGGCATCTCTTAGTTTAACCAAGAATTCGACTTGCTTGTCCATGGCTTATCCCTCGGTTCCTGTTTCCTCTGCTTTCTTGGGCGTGTGCTCGTAGTCGTCCAAGTGTTCGTCTATGACTTCGTAGGCTACCTCTTGGGCTTGAGACCGGATTAGGCGAATCAGCTCTTTTCTTTCCAGGGTGATTGAATCAGACACGCGGCTGCTCCTCCTGGCTGGTTCTTGGCTGGTTTAGAAAGAGAATGGTTTTTCCTTTGACGGTGCGGTTGTAGAGTGTTGGATGTTCCTTTTTGTATCGTTCAAGTGCGTCGTGGTTTTCAAACACTGGCGTGGCGTAGGCTTCGCGGTTGTCGAGGTGTTGCTGGCAGAAGGGGACGCCTATTTTATTTCTTCCGTCGGCCATGAAGACAAAGCTGGTTACTCCCGTGGATGGTTTGTGGCAGATGATGCAGGGCTTCCGACGTTTCTTGTATGGACCTTTAACGGAGGCAGGCGTGATTGCGGTTATGGGTTGTTGGAGTGTGAGACTCATGGTTTTGCCTCGTTATTTGAAGAAGTCTTCGTCTCGGAGGTGGTTGCTGACTTGTATGAAGCGATGTTTCTTGCAGAAGTCGAGGATGCGGTTTAGCAGCGGGTCGTTGCCGTCTTTAAACTCTCTTTTAAAACCTAGTCGTCCGGTCATGACACGGATCTCAAAGGATCCGTCGATGGCGAGAATCTGGTAGAACCCCAGTTTTTCGCCAGCGTATTCTTCGAGGACCTCCCAGTCCTCAATCAAGTTAACCAATTTGTTACACCTAAAACTGTGTCGCGCCAAAAAAATAAAGGAATATTGGCACCTGTGTAGAGACTCCCAACGAAGTCTGCTAAGGACTCTCCTAACTGGCCCTCACAAGGAGACTAACTAAAAGTGTTAAATCCAACCGATAAGCTGTAAACCTTATCATGGTTTTTTCGCAAATAACGTCAAAAGCAAGGTTTACTCTTCTTGGGAACGCTTTTTCTGGTTGTTAACAGAGGGGTTATTTTGGATGATTTTTAGCACTTCAAAAACAAGAAGCGCAGAGTCTATCTCGTTTGCTTTGTCAACAAGTTCCTGTTTGCTAACATCATCTAAAACAATGGCCAAGTAAGCTTTGTTTGTTAACTCGTAAATTTTTGCTTTTGAGCCTGGCTGGGGCGGTAGTATTCTAAGATAGCCTTCTTCGGCTAGGTTGTCTAGTCTTTTGTATAGGCTGCCTTGGTGGGTTCCACTTAGTTTTTTCTGTGCGATAATCTGTTTGTATATTTTAAGCGCAGGCATCGGCCCTGAGAGGGATAGAACTAAGAATATGGCAAGGTTTAGCCTTCTCTCTTGACCTTTGAAGACGTCAAGCCCTGAATGGTTCTTCGCCATCGCCTATGTTTTGCCCTCCAAGCAAAGAAAGCAAACTTGTCTGCAGCGAAGAAGCTTATCACATTAACGCAGGCTGTTTAGGCTGCTTTGAGCTGTCGCAAAATTGTTCTAGCGCTAGAAATGCCTTGGGGGAAAACTCGGTGGAACGGCATATGTTGCCAGAATCGACAGGTTTATGTAAAAAATTAGTTGAAGGTGCAGGTTTTTGTTGGTTTTTTGTCGGGTTTTTCTGAGGGTTTTTCTAGCGCTAGAAACGTTTTTCCGAGGGCATTTCTAGCCGAAACAAAACAGGCGGATGGCTGAGGACGCTTTTGCGGCGGGCGACTACTGGTTTAGGGCTGTTTGTTTCGTGTGAAGGTCAGCGTGATTACTTCCTGCTTGTCTGTTTCCTGCTCTGCCCATTTGAGGTCGTAGTCTTTTTGGCGTTTAGCTTCCACTTTTCCATTCAGTTCAGCTGGAAAATTCACCGAGTAAATCGGGTAGCGACACCGCTTACCCTTGTAATGTTTACTTGCCCATCGCCTCTGAAACCTAACCACACCCACAGCCTCCAACCAGACATCCGACCTAACCAATAGAGCGGCTCTTTGGTTTAAAAATTTCACAAACGTATCTGTCAACATTAAAATCCGCCGATGTTGAGCTTGCCGTTTCCTGTACCATCCATTTTACGCATAAACACTTAGGTTGAGTTCGGAGTTAAGGTAAAAAGTGAAAAAAATATAGCTTGATTGATAACTTCTTATCAAAGGGTGGTTTGGGGCTTGAAGACTGTTCGGGTTTCAGAGGAGGTTCACCGTAAACTTACGCGGCTTTTGGGCGAACGAATGGCTAAAACAGGAAAAACCCAAACTTTCAACGACATCATAGAATACTTAATATCACAAAAAGACAAAGCCAAGGCATAGTGGTCTAAACGGGTGCATTTTTTGTTTTCCGCAAAATCAATTAGGAACCTGTGCTCAAATAAAAAATTGGGGATGCCGTGTTGAGTTCTCCCAAAAAGTATGAGTGCGCTGTGTGTGGGAGAGAAATCTCCAAAGAAGAACACGAAGACTACGAAGGCATGTGCTGGGAATGCTGGGGCGATCGGATAACAGAAGAAACCGACACCATGTTCGATGAGCTAATGTGAGGCACTATCATGTGGCCTTGCCAGTACTGTGGGCATGAGAATGACGAAGACGCAAACATTTGTGAGAACTGCGGGGCCTTACGTGATGATGACCTCGGCGACTCTGGCGATAACAAAGATTCAGAAGACCTCTTTTTTGATGATGAAGGCATATAATAGTTAGCCATAAATTCTAATTATTGTTTTAGACAAAATTGGTTAGAAGTAGTTAACTGAGCTATAATCTTAAATTCAATAGGCTATAACTTGTTTCTGATGTGTACTGAATTAAAGTAGGTATGTTGATGCCCGAGTTTCTTGACGAGTTTGCCGCATCTTTGGCGCCCAAGAAAGATGCAGTAAAAGATAAGGTGCTGAAGGGTACGCCAAATCCTTTGGCAGACCATATTAAAGAAAAGTTTCCTTCTTTTTGGGTTGATATTGGTGACCCAGCTAAACTTGGTGTGGGAATATCTGAATTAAGTGTTATGGCTGTTGATTCTAGTGTTTATTCGAATTTGCTTTCCACTGGCGGCGTATTTTATGTTGTTCGGTCTTTGGCTGCTTGTCGGGAGTTAGAGTATAAACGACTTGAGAGTGATGTGTTTTTCTCCAAAGGCGGTTCCATCCCTGAAAAAGAGTTCATATCGGTTAAGATGGAGATGTTGGAGTTTCAGGTTGCTATAGATGCACTGAAGAGTGGACTTGCTTGTAGTATGATTTTGATTGATGGTTCACTTTTTGGTCGTTTAGTGCATGTTCCGCTTGAATCGAAAATAGAAGGGGAACGTTTAGTACTTTTGGATTACTTTAGAGTTTATCAAGAGTTGCTTAATCTTTGCAAAGAGAAAAATGTTCTCTTGCTCGGTGTTGCTAAGGAGAGCCGATCAACTTCTTTTAGAGATTATTTATTGAATCTAATTTTTAGAGACGAGCTATCAAAGGTTGAGCTTGATGATAATGATGCTAGGATATTAAAACCTCTTTTTTTGGAGGTTGTCGACAATTCAACTGAAGGATTGCGAAAGTTTGAACGGTTTAAGCAGAAGTACGGAAATAAGTTGGAAACAATCGGTTTAGTTTTTGATGAGTTGGCACGTTCCAGGCCTGATTATCAGGTGGTTATGAATTTTTCTGGGTCGGTTGGTTATACTAAGCCCTTGCTTCTTGGTCTTTCTCCTCGTTTGGAAAGGCGATTGAGGGAATCGGGCTCAAATGCTAGAGCTTATGTTAAGAAGAATTTTCCCAATGCGCTTAGAGAGCTTGGGGATGCGTTTGTTTATGATGCGGCTCAGGTTGTTGCAGGGATCCCAGAGTTTCCAGCTATTGCGTCTTTTTATGTTTTGTTTGATAGGCGTGACTCGCCAATTAGAATTGATGTCCCATACTGGGAGCGAAAACTAATCGATGTTGGCTGGCACAAGCCGGTTAATTTGGATGTCGATAGCATTCTGAAGGTTTTGGCTACTGGATACTGCGGACTGGATTGCCATAATCTTTGGTTGAAGAATGTTGATGAGCGGGTTAGGCTTAAGAAGAAAACTGTTGATGATATCTATGTCCCGTACATGGAAAAACTGTTCGGAGAGAAAATAATTCGTGGGAGGAGTTATAGACGTGTCAGGTTCCCTTAAAGAAGTTGGAATAATAATTGGCGAAGCCGGTTCAGTTTCATTCGATTTTTCGTCGAAACCCAGTGAGATGCCTTCTCGTTGGGAGTATCTGATGATTAATTCTGAAGAAGAACAAGATGGGGAACTGAAGCAGGTTCAGGTGGTTGCTCAAATTGAGCGAGTTATGTCGGCTAGTCAGGCATTGACTAAAGAGTTGAATTTTGACATAATTAAAAAGATTATCGAGTCAGGTTTGGCTGATAGCAAGGTGTGGGGGCGAGCAAGGGTTCTTGGGTTCTTGACGGAGCGTGGAGAACTTCAGTTGCCCAAGAAAGCTATCACTCCGGGAAAACCTGTTTACATAGCTCCTTCAGAGTTGCTTGAGAAGTTTTATTCTTATTCCAATGATGAGGCAATCCGGGTAGGTAGTCTTATCACTCGAAGTGAAGTCCCAGTGGCTCTTTCAGTTAAGGGTTTCAGGAGACACTTAGCGCTTTTGGCGCAGACAGGTTCAGGGAAAACGTATCTCGCTGGGATTTTGGCTGATGAATTGCTGGCTTTGGGCGGTACCTTGGTAATGTTAGATCCACATGCAGATTACGTATTCTTAGGGAGAAATGTTGATGGCAAGAGACATGAGCTTTCAGATCGAATTACTATTTTTAGAAATCCTGCGAGCACAGGCAGGTATTCTGAGGGCGAAGTGGGCAAGGTTGAGCCTTACGAGATCTGCTTTTCAGACTTGGACATCAGCGAGATATGCATGATTGCAAATATTGGTAAAGGCATGACAAATATTCAGGATGGCTTAGAGGAGGCGCTTGAGCACCTAAAGGCAGAGAAGGATGTTTTTCAGCCTGAGGATTTGCTGAATGAGTTGAAGGCTGAAGGTTGGAAAGAGAGGGGAATTGAGCCAAGTAAGATTAGAGGTGCCAAAGCTGCTCAGAAATATATCAAACAAATTGTTAAGATGAACGTTTTCACTTCTACTTCAACAAGTATTGACGCTCTGCTCAGACCCAGATATCTGTCTGATATTGATCTTTCAGGCCTAAGCGATCAGGTTGCCGATTACATAGCTTTCAGGTTGCTTTCCGATATTTACGAAAAAGTATCCAGTGGCGATTTCCCATACCCTGTTTTTGTTTTTGTGGAAGAAGCTCATCGCTTTATTCCATATCAAGGCAACACTCGATCTAGTCGGATCATAAAGAAGATTGCTGCAGAAGGCAGAAAGTTTGGGGTGTTTCTTGTTATAATTACTCAACGACCTTCCAAAATACATCCAGATGCACTGAGTCAATGCAATAGTCAAATTGTTATGCGAATTACTAATCCTGACGATCAGCAGGCGATTGCCAAAAGTTCTGAGCGGTTAGGGGAGGCGCTTTTGGGAGATCTGCCTGGGCTTAACACTGGAGAGGCCGTGGTTGTTGGCGAGATGACTAGAGCACCAGTTATGATGAAGGTTAAGCGCAGGAGAACTTTGGAAGGTGGAAGCGATATTAATATTGTTGCTAAGATGAAAGCTGCGATTGAAAAGTCAAAAGAGGAAAATTTGGATAATGAGAGTGACCGTTTGCGTAAAGAAATGAAGGATTTGATGAGTTAACCAGCTGAGGTTATGTTGAATGGTTAGGGTTGCACATTTTTCTGATACTCATCTTGGTTATAGGCAGTATAATTTGGATGAGCGAGAGCAAGATATTTACCGCGCATTAGATGAGATCGGAGATAAGATTCTTGAAGAGCGCGTTGACATTGTTGTGCATTGTGGGGATCTTTTTGATTCTCCAAGGCCTACACCCCAAGCTTATCGAGCGTTTAAGAGATTCTTGACAAAATTGGATGGTAAGGTGAAGTTTTTTGCGGTGTTAGGCGATCATGATCGACCTAAGAGTAAGGGGATTGCGCCTCAAATTATCTTTGAGGACCAGATTCAAGTTTTGGGTGTTAATGGTTGCGCGGAGCACCAGGTTTTGAATGTTGATGGTCAGGAACTTCTGGTGGCAGGTCTGTCCAATCTAAGTCGCGGATATAGGGTTTTGCTTTTAGAGGAATTGAAGAAACTTTCCGCTTTGCGGGTCTCTGGAAAAAAGGGAATTCTCTTGCTGCATGAAGCCGTTGACAAGTTTTTACCTTATGAAGGCGCGTTCGAGTTGTATATGAGTGAGGTCCCTCGCAATTTTGATTACGTAGCGATGGGTCACCTACATGGCAGAATTAGAGCTTCACTTGGCAGGGGCGAGTTGGCTTATCCTGGATCATCTGAGATTATTAGTCGAACAGAGATAAGTGGCTGGCAAAAACAGGGGAAAGGTTTCTACATAGTAGACATAAACTCTGACGGCGTTGATGTTCAGGATGTTAATTTACAGTGTATCAGGCCTCAGATAGAAGCTACTTTGAGTTATGCTCATTTAGAGGAAGAACTTGCAGGTTTAGTGAAGAGTGTTAAAGAGCTCAAAGAGTTGCCTCTTGTTCATGTTTGTGTTGAAGGCAAGAACGTGGATAGACAATCGGTACATCAGTTGTTGACTGATTCTTTGGAAGAGGTGACTTTGAGTTTTAGGCAAGAGTTTGTGGATAGGTCGGAGTTGCAGCTTCCAGATCTGAAGTCTGGGTCGTTCCATATTGATAAGGTTATTTCAGAGTACTTTAAAGATGAACTTGAAGCTGAATTGGCGTTGGAGCTTTGGAAGCATCTTCGTTATGGAGATGCAAATGAAGCTAAGAAAGTGGCTGAGGAGTTTTATCCACGGGTGACTAAGGCATGATTTTAAACAAAATATGCCTTGAGGATTTCGTCTCGCATAAAAAAACAGAGATCGATCTGGATTATGGCATAAATGTTATCGTGGGACCCAATGGTGCAGGCAAGACCTCGATTCTTGATGGAATAAGCTTTGCGTTGTTTAATGATACTTGTCGAGGCAAGAAAGAGAATATCATCAACTCTAAATCTAACCGATGCAGTATTAGTTTAGAGTTTACTGAAGCAGGAGTACACTACGAGGCAAAATGGTCATTAGAGCGTCGTAGTTCAGCAAAAGGTAGCCTTTCTCGTTTATCGGAAACAGAAAAGTTTCTTCAAGTAAAGGGCGGAGAGCGGATTGTCGTTTCAGAGATTGAGAAGGTTTTGGGTATCGACAAGAGCATGTTTTTGCAGTCGGTGTATGTGCGTCAGGGTGAAATTGAGGAATTAGTTACTGCTTTGCCTAGTGCTCGTAAAGCTTTGATCTCGAGATTGCTTGGGGTTGATGAGCTGGATCGTGCTTGGAACTCAATAAAAGATGTGATTGATGTTTACAAAGATAGGGGAATTGCGCTTGACGCTGAATTGCGAAGAAAGCCAGCTGTTGAAGAAGAGAAAGATAAGGCTCTTGAGAGGTTAAGAGAACTGGGCAAGTTGCTTGCCTCGAAAAACGCTGAACTTGCTAAAGTTGAGGCAGATTTGAAGAGCCTGCAACAAACGTTAGATGAGTTGAAGGATAAGAAGCGCCAATTTGATTTGCTGGATAGGGAAAAAGGGCTTCTTGACCAGAGCTTAAAAGGCTTAGAGAGCAGACTAAAGACAGAGAAAGAGGAGTTAAGCAAGGCGCTTGCAGCAGAAAAAAGAATCAAAGACCTTGAAGAAGACGTCAAAAAATTGCCAATTATCGAGGCTTATGTAGCTGGTCTTCAGGAGAAAGAAAAGCTTGAACTTAAGCAGCAGAACTTGAAGCAAAAACTTGACGAGATTGCCGAATTGGAGAAAACAATAAAATCGAACTCGGAAAAACACGCGGCTTACTTGGAGAAGCAAAAGCAGGTAGCTGACAAGACTAAAGAACGAAGACTTTACGAGGGCGCTGATACGGCATTATCCGCTGCTAAACGCCAGCTTGGAAAACTCCGAGAAGAGGCAAAAAAGAGAGAGAGCCTCTTAGCAAAAGAACTGGAAAAGTGTTCCGCTTCTTTAGGAGAGGTTGTTTCTGTTGAAACAATCGAAAGTGTTGCTGATAAAGTAGAAAAGTTCCTTAAAGATACGCTGAAAAACCTTGATTCTAAAATTGATGAGATGACCTCTGCGAAAGGTGGTTTAGAGCAACGGATTTTAGAATTAGAAGAAAACATCTCCAAATTATCAAGTACCACTGAAGCAAAAGTTTGCCCAACATGCGAAACAGAACTAGGAACTGAACGAGTTTCACAATTGCTTACCAAATACGCCTCAGCAAAGACAACAGCACAAACAGATCTGAGTGACATAAATAGTGATTTAAAGAAAACTCAAGAAGCTCGACGCGAGGCTGATAGAAAACTAAGACAAGTCAGCGCTATCAGTTCTGAAACAGTTCATCAGTTAGCATTAGAAGTGGAGGAAGCTAAAGCTCAGGTGAGCAGCCAAGAAAGTGAATTAGTAGATTTAGAAAAGAACGCTGATTCTTTGTGCAGACTTACTTTGGAATTGGATCAGCTTGAGGAAGAAAAAAGTGCTTTAGAAGAGGCTGCTAAGGAGCATGACGCTGCAAAGCGGCGAATAGATAGCCTGCCGTCCAAGGATAGCCTAGAAGCAGAGGCAGCCCCGGTGGAATCAGGCCTTAAAGAGATTGATAGTTCGCTTAAAGGCTACATTAATACTTTGGGTTATCAGCCTGAGGATGCTTCATCAGAGCTTAAGGTGCTGCAAAAACGAAAAGAAGAATTTGACCAGAATTTGCCGACTGCCCAAAGAAGAGGTGAATATGAGTCTCTGGTTTTGGCAACTGATCAAGAGATTTCTGAAAACAAGAAAAAATGGTCGGATCTTATCCGAAGAATAGAAGAATTAAGCTATGACTCGGGTTTGCATGATGAGGTGCAACGCAACTTTGATTCTGAAAATAAGGCTGCTGTTGAGCTGGGCAAAGTAATTGCAGGAATAGAGGCCGATAAGACGGGAGCCGAAAACGATGTTCAAAAGTATTCTTTGGAGTTGGATGCTCTCGGAGAGAAGGCCTCCGAAAAGAAGCTACTAGACAAATACATTGCCGTTCTAAACAGGATCCGAGATGCCTATGGGAAAGATGGCATTCAAAAGATGATTCGGGCTAGAGCCAAACCGCTGCTTGAGAAAGCTACCAGAGATCTGTTTGAACGCTTCAATTTGGCCTATTCAGACGTAAAGATTGATGAAGACTACAACATCAGCGTAATAGGCCCCGCAGGCGAACAAGATATTGACCAGATTAGCGGAGGCGAACGTGTCGCATTAGCCATAGCCCTCAGATTAGCTATCGCCCAGGTCTTGTCAGGAAAAATTGAGACCATCATAATGGATGAACCCACAACCCACCTGGATGAACAAAGAAGAAAAGAGCTAGTAAACATCCTGAGCTCATTTTTCAGAGAAGGCGGCAGAATAATACCTCAAATGCTCATAATTACTCATCATTTAGAAATTGAAGACGTCGCTGACACAATCTACACAATCAGAAAGGAAGATAACTTCTCGGTAGCCGAGAAAAATCACTAAACCTGAAAATTCCCTTTTGAACATAGGATGCTTATTCCTGATGAATATGTCTTTGAGCTTGCACAACTGTTCAGTGCTCAAGCCTTCAAACTTGCCCAGAACGTAACGTTCGCTACCCAATAGGTGAAGATCAAACCCAAAGTCAGAAAGCGCACGTGCAACGCGAGAAATGCTCTGCACTGATTGATGCTCAGCTACTTTCTGCATGCCCGCCTTCTCAGCGAATGGGCTGTACTTTGCCATAACGGCTATCAACTCGACGTATCGGGTGCCGACCAACGGCATTGTTTCACGAATGAGTTTGGCACCTAAGCCTACAGTGCGGTATTTTGGATGAATAACTACTCGGTTGATGATGCTTAGCTGCTTGTTTAATTCTTGAATGGGCATCTGTGGAAGCGCCAAGCGTCTTTCGTAGATAGAGAACTGCTTAATTGCCAAAGAGAAATAAAGAAAAATAGGATACTGAATGTTTAGGTGAAATGCAAATTTGAGTAAAGAAAAAGAATGTTGGGTATGCCGTAGAACTGAGCCTGAAGTAAAAGCCCTTCTTGAAAAGCTGAGCCCCGAAATCCCCCGCTTAGCCGCCGACAAGGACGGCGCCGTTATGGTTCCGGCTAAAACTGAGTTATTTAGAGATGCACTAAAAGGCATTTACCGCTGTGTAGTCTGCGAGTGTCTCCTTATGGATATGGCTGAAGACGCAATCACTGTACGCACGAAAGAGGACCTGCTCACAGAGGGCGACTTGGAGCGGATACACTTTGATATCTCCGCAACCATCAAACCCGAATAGAAAAAGAAGGGCGCTGCTAAGAAGCAGTCTTTTGAGTCTGGGAAGCCGCTGCTGTGCGTATTTTTTGCTTTTTGATTACGCTGTAGGCTTTCATGAATAGCACCGTGAAGACTGAGGGCGCTAACGCCGTTATGGTTGGTTCGCCTGCAAAGCTGATGCTGACCATAGCAGCAGTCTGAACAGCCAATGTGGTGAGGAACTTTTCTGCGTCAAACGGTTCCCCGCTGGACGTCTTGCCCAACGCGGCATACATCAATGTGATTGTGACGCTGACGACATAGGGGAAAAATGGGCCAAGCAAAACCTGTAAATCCACGCATTTTCACCTCCTCAGATTACGAATTAGTGTCTTTGGATTTTCGCTAACTCTTTTTCCAGCGCCTCAACTTTGGCAGTCAACTGTTTTATGGCGCCGAGAGCTAAACCCAAAACGTGTCCGCCGTGAACTAAGCCTTCTTTGGAGCGGACAGCTTCAGGTAAGCTTTTGTTATCGATTAAAGGCACGCCTAATCTGTCGACTTTCTCGCTCAATCTGATGCCCTTGATTACGGCTAAGTCATCCATGTAATCCATGTGTCCCAATGCATTGTACCAGACGCTGTCTCCGGCGACTACATGCCAATAGTTTGAGGTGTCGCCGCATGCCCCGGTGTTGCTGCCTCCAGCGGGGTACAGGTTTGCGTGGTTATGAGCTGCAGGCGCATATCTGCCGTTGGGGTTAACATACATGGGATAATTATCTGTGCCCTGAGCTTCCAAAACTAAGCCTGCACTGTCGCGGGGCATTGAGGACAGGTTTATTCTGCCCGTGTTTGCGACTACTTCCCAGCCCGCCACGTAGAGGTTGTTTTTGAGGTAGGCTGAGCCAAAGCGGAAAGTGCCGTTACCTAAGTCGTCGCTGCCGTCTGTTATGGGGCGAATAAGATGGTTGGCTGAGTACAGGATTAAGTCGCCAGCGTAGGTAACGACAAAGACGTTGGCGCCGTCGAAGCCAAACGCAGCTTTCAGCGTTCGCGACGTCAGCAGGTTTAGGCATGGAGAGGTCTTGTCGATTTCCACGTTGCTGGCGAAGATGCTGCTACCTGAGCCTCCACCGCCTCCCGTAGAAATGGGGATGCCCCGTTTGCCAAGTTTGGTTCGACTGAGCTTCTCAACGTTAACCGTGAAAGTTCGCAAGCCATAGAGATAGTCGGCTAGTTGAGGCGGCTCTTTTTCGAAGTTGATGGTTAACTGAAGCGTCTGAGTCGCTGCGTCCACTTTGTACTCTATGCTGTCCACACGGAAGTAAGCGTTCAGGAACGGCACAAAGAGCTTATCTGCGGCTAGAATAGGCGTGTTGCCGTAGTCGATAAGTGTGCTTGTAACGGTCAGGTAAACGGCGGGCGATTTGAGGTAGGCAAGAAGCGCCCTTGCTCTTAAGTTGCATTCGTTGTCACTCCACAGCTCCTCGTCGGTCTCGCTATACTCACGTAAACCAAAGGCTGCTTGACTAGCCGTGTCTTCTAAGACTGCGGAATATCTGCGCCCACCAAAGTACAGTCCATGCAACCAAAAGTCCCCACTGCCAACACCTTGAGAAAAATACCAAGTAAAGCGGATAGTTTTAACCTGCGTCCAATCAAAACCTGATTGAACGTAGTCCCATTGGTTAGCATAAGCTGAGCCGACGCCCACCTCTACACCGTGGAATTGCCCGTCTCCAGGTGAGATGGAGATTTTCTTGCTTGCTGAACGACTAGCTGTATCGAACAGAATGACAAGGCCTGTTCCTGAGTATGTGTCTGCGAGTTTTGATTGGAAGTCTAAGAGCGGGTATAGTTCACAGTTTACCTCTTTGCCTGCGTTAAGCTGGAAGTAGCAGCCGCCCCAATAGTTTGAGCCTACAGAATTTTTTATGCATGCACCGCCATCCGGTGCACCTGTAGCATCTACTGAGAGCGTGCCCGTGTCTCGCTGCCAAACACCATCCGAAGGCGTGAGACTGCGAGTCCAAGAGACCTTATCCGAGGGCACGCTTTTGTCGGCTAACCCATAAATCGTAATTTTATTTCTAACGCGGGTTATGTCAGTGCGATCCTCAATCTGCTCGATCCTATCGGTCAGATCAGTTGGGTTGGTTTTGCTGTACATAGGGAAAAACTCGAACCTGCCATCTGGTGCCACTCGAAAATCGTACCCGATGACGCCTGCTTTGTCGGCGCTTTGAGCGATGTATTTGAGGCTGTCCCAGACAGGCGAATCCGTGTATTCTAAGAGCGTATATGTGGTATCGGTGTTTTCAACCAGCTCTAGGCTTCCGCGGACATGGCTTATGCCTGCAAAGTAGTCCAGCAAGTCCTTAACGATGGCTTCTCCTTTTTGGGCGCTGTAGGTTTTGGTGACGACTCGGCGGAAAAGCCTTTCACCCCAGCATCTACCCGAAACTTTAACATAGCTTTCGGTAGGCGTAACCTGGTAGCTTACGCTCTCCGTTCGAGTGGTGATGATTTGGGGAACGTTGCTGCCTCTGCCGATGCAGATGTAGCCGTCTTGCCCCACACTGAGCGGGTAAGCTCCGCTTGGGCTGTATTTGCCGTCAAAATTCTGCAAGGTCATCTCCCAGCTGCTGACCTCTTTGGTTGCGCCCAGATGCACTGTGCAATCAACCACGTCAGCTTGGGGAACCCCGACCGAGCCGAGGGCAACAGTCACCTTTGGGATGCCAACACTTGGAGCAGCCATCCTACTCTACACCTCTGCGGTACAGGGATTGTTCCCCAGCTCGAATGATGCTCTTTGTTTGGGTTGGCGTCTGAGCGGCGGCGGAGTTGTAGGCGTTGACGCTGTCGGTTGCCTTGTTCATCTGCGAAGCAAAGTAAGCCATTGCAGCCGCGGCGGCAATGATCACGCCAATGCCAACACCAGTCAGCGCCAGAAAAGTAGCTTGGCTGATGTTTAGGGCATTTTGGATCCCAGTTGCCACTGACGTAATAGCCGATTTAATACCAAGTGCGCTACCAGAAGCCGTGACAGCGCCAGCCGCAGCGGTCTCAGTTGCTCCTTGGATCGCAACTGCCGCCGTCTGTCCGGTAGTCATCACCGTTAAGAAGTTGTACATTTTGGCGCAGCTAGAGACGACTTGAACCATAAGCAGAACAGTGCGGATGTACTTGCTGGACTGTGAATCAAGCACGCCGAAATCCTGAGCAAGCGAAGTTAACTGGCTACCCATGAGGGCTGTTTCCCTGATGCCACTCGCAACCTTTGTCAGGCTAACGGTTGTTGCCTCCGCATGCGTCTGCATGTCCATGAAGTTTGAGCTTGCATTCCGAACGTTGCTGCCCATTTCAGTCGCAGCTACGCCAACTTGGTTGAAGCTCATGGCTGCGCCTGTCGATGTAGCCCTGATAGATTCGCCCATGCTGGCGGCGTCTGTGCTGATGTTCTCGAAGGTTGGTGATGCCTTGTTAACCATGCGGACTGTTCCGCTTATTTCGCCTAAACTCATTGGGACGCCTCCTCAACGGCACGTTGAACCGCTATGCTAATAGCTGAGAGAAGCTGCGGTGCACTCTCCTGCAGTGCCCTGGTCAAAAAGTAGCGCGGTTGATTGTGGCTGGTGCCGAATTCCTGAAAAAGCGCGTAGGGGGCATAAGCGCCGAATTTGACTGCCCACTGTCCTGCTCCGATGGCGTAGATGCTCTGCATTAATTGTCCTGTCCGAACGGGCGCCAGTTGTCGAGCGCGAAGGGCGACAGCTTGGACTACTTGCACCAAGGCTTCTTGGACATAGTCTTGCGTAGCCTTGTCCAGCTTTTCTATGCTGGCACAGAAGTCTTCTACGTCAATTTCTAAGGTGAAATCAAGGCTCAAACAAAACACCTTCACAGTAAAATTTATGAGTGAAATTAACAAAGGGGAAAAGTGGAGGGAACTCTTCTTGGGTGCCTACTACATTTGTAAACAATGTGGGTACGCTTTCCCAAAACAAGACAAACAAGAAGCCATCGACCTCGATTACGAGGACAGCGCCTATGGTTTAGACGTCCATTGCCCTCAATGCGGTGCAACCATAAACCCGCTTAAGGAGCCAATAGTAAAGATTTCCCCAACACTAAACGATAAATCTCCTCAAAGATTCGGAAAACAAAAATCAAGAAATTATCGGGCAATAGATAGGATGCGTCTTGGGAACCAATTTTAAGCCGTAACTAAATTAAAACTGCCCTGACGCTTGGCCTTCTCTAACTCTTCTTTCGTTTGCTTATCTACTTCGCCAAGGATAACAAGAAACTCCTGCAGTTTCTTAGCTGGCTGCTGGGCGAGTTGACGAGGAGTCCAACCGAACTCCTTGCAAAAACGAAAATCAGTGATTGAAGGGTGTGGCTTGCCGCGTCTCATCGCCCTTAACAATTTTTTGTTTCCTCAAGCGAGACAACGTTAAGTCTATTCACGACTTTGCTGAGCAGTTCTCCGAGTGCGATGGGAATTCCATCTTCATGTTCGCTTAGCAGTTTTTCCAGCGTAATGGGGTTGGTTTGGGGTTGCTCTTTGAGGCTTGCCCAGATGGTTTCTGCTTGGATGGCGATAAAGTCGCTGCTGACAACCTGCCCTGTTAAGGGGTGATATTTGGTGTGTTTCTGGATGATGCGGCTGCGCTTTGCCCAGGATAGCTCTGTGAAGGTGTATTTTCCAGCGAATTCTTTTCCAAAGCGTTCGTTAACATCTAAAACTTCGGTTTTCACGTTTTCACCTCGCCTAGCTTATGATGAGATCACGAGCGGTAAAGGAAGCCTTCAAGCTTACAAGGTCCTCGACTTTTGCGGGAATGCTGGTCTTGCTCCATTTGCAGTATTTGAAGAGGGCGCTGTTGGTTGCGCCTAAGCCGAATTTGAGGCTAAACTCGCTGTCGTTGACTATGTCGTCGTATTCTTGTTTGCTCTCGAACTCGAAGACTAATTCTCCTGAAAGGCCTCTGTGTTTTTCCTGCAGATACTTCAGCAAATACCCCGTAGTTCCGATGACTGGCAATGCTTTGAGGTTGTTTTCAATGGTGAATTTCCAGTCGGTTATGCGGTCTATAGATACAAGGCTTGTACCGTCTGCCGCTCCTTTCTGCACAAAGCTCTCGTAGAAGGGTACAGCGCTCGCGTAGTCGGCGTATGTTGCACCGCTGACTTTTGCGGTTCCAGGAGTCACGTTCTGCCCGATTAAGTCAACGGTAGCTTTAATGACATCTTCGATTGAGCATTCAACGATTATTTTGTCCATTCTGCAGCCAGTATGCAGCAAGTCAATGACACTGGTCGGAGAAGAGAACACGCCTTTGTAGTAGATGACTTCGATGCTGGCGGAATTCAGCGTGGATATTAACTGCAAAAAGTTAATGGGTGCATCGGCGGGAAGAGCATAAGATACTTTTAGCCCAACTTTGCGCAAACCCTTGCGAAGCGTAGCAGGGTCTCTTGAGCCAACACCTCGAACCTTAATCAGCCCCGGGTCTAAGGAAGGCTCAACATTATCTGCCGTAGCCAATCCCAGCATAAGGGGATTTGTCGGAGTTACGCCATAGTTTGATTCTTGCACATAGTAGATTTTGGTTTCATGCGCTCCATAAGACATTCTTTTCACCTCTACGTCACTTAAGTGACTGCGACATACTCGAAAAACCAAGTTTTCAGGGTAAACTCGGTTCGCCAAACAAAAGGCTTCACATCCACCTTGTCGATGTCACGGAAAGAAACCACATCAACATACGCTAAGCCTGAAACCTTGGTTCGGTTTTCTCGGATAACACGATTGATTTCCAAGCGCATCCTTTGGCGAATGCTCTGACCCGACTCCCCACTGCCCTTCTCAGTTACCCAAACGTTGACTTTTGGCGAGCCCACGATAAGCCTCTGAGATGCCGAAAGCCCCAGCTTGCGATCCACAACACTGCCTAAACTGACTGTGACTTGTGCGTCATAGGTTTTGAGGAGTTCCCGATCGAACCACTCCCTAGTTACCGAGACCTTGCCCAGTGACTCGTCAGCCTTTACTAGCCGAATATTGGTCTGCAAAAAAGTCACCAGTGCCTCGACAATGTCTACGCTGCTCATCCGCTTAGAAGTCTCCTGCAGACACTCTTGAAATATTCTACATCTCCATTGACGGCGAAAGGCTGCACAGTTTGCACCTCATAGTCAACGCCTGATCGCCTGAGCTTGTCATGCGTGCGCAGTGGCACAAAACTGTAGACCGTAATGTAGTCTTGCATGGCGTAGCCGACTTCGAACACGAGTTCTCCAGCGGTACCCATGGCAACCAGTGCCTTCACCGTTAAGTCGTCAGCATAAGTTGTTCTGTCCCCAATATTCAACAAAGGGTAGAGTGTTAGGTTTTCTCCATTGAGGGCTAAAACCCGAGTGAAATCTGTTACTGGGTCAGCGTAGTTTAGGAATAGCTGGGCAAGCCAACTAATATTCGCCATCGCTTTGGCAGGCGTGATGGGGCTATAATCGGTAAAGATTGGTCCCCAATTCATGAACTCGCTCTGGTACTTCACGAGGATTTGCATGCTAAACGCAAGGCTGGGCTTGTCATGGGCTGCCCTGATTCGCCATAAAATTCCACTTGTTATGCCGTCGTAGTATGTGCATGCTGGATAGCGGTTTTTGACATCAATGTATCCCGGCCAACAGATTGCAGGATTATAAGCTGGGTACTCAGCGGGTGCCTTAATGCCTTGAAGGTTGGCGTAAACGGTTTTGCAGCTGTCGCTCCAGCCCTCATAAATGAAAAGCCCAAGCAAGGCGAAGCTAAACGAGTCATCGTAAATTTCGTTCTCGCTTAAGCCAACTCGGTGCCATTGACTATCGGCAGGTTCGTAGTATAGCCAAAGGTTCTCAAAACCGTCTCGCAAGAAGGCAATAGCTTTGTCTGCGATGCCCTGATAAAGCGAGGCGTTTTCGGCGTCGATGTCTGTTAGCATTTTGAGTCCAATTAGGCAGTAGAGGCATTCAACATCCAGTTCCAAAAGCCAAGCATCGTCAATCGATACCGCTCTAGCAAAGCCGCCAAAGGGTTGTTGGTCCTGCATAATTTTAAGGAAGGTTCCGCCAGCAAGCTTAGCCGCATCCAAATACGCTGTGTTGCCCGTGATTTGGTAGGCTTCTAAGAGTGCAGGGATACATCGCCCAGAATCTACGCTGTAGTAGTATGTGCTGGTTTCTCCGCTCTTAAATCCACCATAAGCATCCTTATCAGAGTCAAGGCATTGCTGGGTCAGAGTCCAATCGGCCAGTTCCACGATTTTATTGCGGATTTCCAACTGTTTGTTGGCATATTGGTTTGAGGTGTAGGCTTGGGATAGGAAGTTTATGGCGAAGGCAGCCGACATGACACCTCGCCCATACGCTGGGTCAGGAATATCAGGCGGGATAACGTATAGGTAGGGGGCAAATTGTATAATGAAATCATAGTAGGCTTGCGGTACAGTTCCCAAGTTAGCGACTTCCTTTCAGCAATTGTTTTTTCGGTTTAGTGCGAGATTGAGACTTAGTCCTTCTATCCGAACAGTACAATAGCCAGCCAACCAAAAACAACGGCACGGCTACTGGAAGTAACAGAAGCCTAAGTTTACGGTTTTTCAAGAGTTGCACCTTGCCAAGTTGTCTGTTCCAAAGTTCCAGACGTTCCAAAGTTACAGAGCGCCTGAGCAGATTTTCCGCGTTTCTGGTTATGTAAATTAAGCCCCTTTTCGGAAAAGGGGCGTTATTCTTAGGGCTAACTTTCAGCAATTTTCTCTCTGACGCGGTGAAAGTCTGGAACAGTTGGAACTCTGGAACAAATGATTCTAAGGTTCAAGTGATGGCCCTCTATAATGAGGCACACATCTTGTGGAATCAAAGCCCTTACCTGGCGACATAAAGTTCATCATAGCCCTAAGAAGGTCACTTCGGAGGGCTTGAACCGCTGTTTCAAAAGCTAATCGCCCAGCTGAAGATTTCGTGATAAATAGGTCGCCTAAGCGGTAGTCAAAGCCGCCCAAGAGTTGACCGCCACTCGCAGCCGCTAAGACTCGGAGGCAGGCAAGGTTGAGCGCAACCATTTTTGCCCAGTTAAAGCGCTCATCCGCCTCAGTGAGGCTCTGACCTACTATCGAGTTAACGTAGAGGTTAGCATAGTCAACGTGTGCTTGGAGTGATGTTTGTGAGACGGCTAAACCAAAAACGGTAAAGTTACCACTTGAATCGGCACCTGAAGCATTCAAGTGCCCTTGAACGTCTCCTACTGTAACGTAAACTGTTGACATGATTTAACCCCTTGTTAGTTAGAGAATCAAAAAATGGGAGAATGAAACAGGATCGATGATTGTTTAGCTTGTTGCAAGTCCTGTTATTGAGCAGATGCATTCGCCGTTCAAGACAATTGGCGCATACCTTGTGCTGAGCAGAACATCAACTGAATCAAATTCTTTCTTAAGCTCTGTGTCGCTTGCCAAAGGTCTTTTGATAACAAAATATCCCATAGGTGCGTAAGCGGCACTCAAGTTTTTGCCTGTGCTGACCATATAGGCAGTGCCTGCTGGGACAACATTGGATTCGTAGATGTCATATCCGAAGACTTTGCCCATGCTGCCGTTCTGCACTACCGCATCGCCATATTGGCTATACAGAGTGAAGGTTGGTAGATACTTGAGATCCCGAGTGTTAATCGGGTTCATCAGCATGCCGTCAGGGACAAAGTTGGCGCTTTTGATCTTGGTTTCAGCTGCAAGGACATCTTTGCTTCCGACAGTGTTTGCGATTGTTATTTCGGTGCCCGTGGCACCCATTGTTTTGCCAGTCGCTGCAACAGTGAATCCTGCAGACGCCGCTATTACTGAGAGGCAGTCGCTGTCGATGGTGAAAGCCATACGTCTTGCTAATCTGCGGAGTTGGTCTTCGATGACTGGTATGTAGAGGTCTTCAATGTTTTCCCGTGTGATGCGTTCTCGCAGTGCCTTCTTGTAGGGTGTTACTGTGGCGTAGTCGTATGGTGTGAAGTCAAGGGGCATTTCTGCGCCTTCAGCAACTTCACCTATGGCGGCACTGCGGCTGCCTTTCTGCTTAACAAAGCTGGCAGTTTTGCCCTGAACCAGTGGAAACTCGGGGAACAGGTTCTTGACTACGAGGGCGGGCATTGTGAGCTCCAGGATTTTGGCGTGAAGCTGCGGATACGCAACAGCTCCGCTGTCTACCCAAGTGAAAGCGTCTCTAATCATAGACATAAAAATCACCTAGGGAAGGCAGCTGAGCAAAGCGTAGATGACCGTGTCAGTCCCTGAAGTTAATGCTCTGCCGATCCACTGCTCAGTCTTGTCGAATTCAGTCTGTACGGTAGCTTGAACGTAAGATGCGGGTGCAGTCATGGCGGCGATTCCAGCTACTGCGCCGTTTGCCCAACTTGTGATTCGTTGGCCTGCGGAAACAGCGCCAGAGACAGTAACTCGAACTAAGCCTCTGCAGATGACAGTTATTTTTTTGCCAGCAGTTCCGCTTGTCAAAGATACGCCGATAACATCTTTTCGGACGCCGTCAGTTGGCTTAACTTTGGGGACATATCCTGCGGCGCTAATGTAGACAACGTTTCCTGAAGTGACTGTTGCTCCAGAATCGACTTCTGCGGTGATGAGGTAGCGGTCGCTAATGAGTGCGGTTGTTCCTTCTAAACTCATGTTGGGTCACCTATTGCATGCCTTTGAGTTTGCTGTTAGCTTTGAGCAGGTCTTGGAACCAGCCTAAATTAGCGCCTTGAACTGGCTCCTGCATTGCGATTATCCCTTGGCCCTTCGGAGCATGCTTGGATGCAGCTGGCTTGTTGCACGCGTCTTCTGTGTCTTCCGTGGATTCGCTGAGTTTACGGGACAACTCGTTGAGCTTCTGAGTTAACGCCTTCTTAGTCGCACGTTTGCCGACTTCGGCGTCGATCTCAGCAATTTTGCTCTTGATGCCTTCAATTTCAGCGTCGCTTGCTGATTCCACTTGCTTGTTTAGGCTCTGCATCTGATCCATAAGCTCTTGATAGGACAGGTCGCCTGCTTTCTTGCCAGCAACTAGACCCTGAGCGTTAGCTTGTGTTTGCGCTTGAACAGACGAAGCACTTGGCTCAGCGTTTTGTGCTTGAGACATTTGCTTCACCTTGTCGTCTTTGCTTTCTGGTTTGTTTTCAGGTTCTTGCAGGTCTCCCTTAGAACCCACATCTCTGTTACCTCTCGATAACTGTGAAAGAGCCATAGCCGCAGCAAAACCCACAGGGTGAAAAGACGTGTTCTTGTAGGCTGGGCTGGCAACTATGCTTAGCTCTCGGACGCGGGGTTTATGGACAATCTCCCAAGCCCCAGCACATAGATGAGTTAAAATGCCCTCAATGCGAGTTTGCTTGCCACAGGCGCTGCATTGAGTGTCGTCGCTGTCAACTTGAACACTAACGTGGTTAACGTAACCTCGCAATATCTTTGGGATGACTGAAGCCTCGCCGACTTCCGCTTTGAAGAAAACTTGGTTTCCGCTGCGGATAGCTTCAGGAACTTTGCCGATAATGCTTAGAACTGA
Organism: Bathyarchaeia archaeon; assembly: GCA_050108115.1. Classification (GTDB taxonomy): domain Archaea; phylum Thermoproteota; class Bathyarchaeia; order Bathyarchaeales; family Bathycorpusculaceae; genus Bathycorpusculum. The sequence continues at coordinate 320,179 of JBNIDP010000003.1, forward strand.
TTCGGCGTGGTCAATCCTTAGCTGTGCCCCTTTAAGCGAGGCAGTAAAGAAATCTAAATCCTCCGCTGGCACTTGCCACTTGTTAGCATTAACTGAAGTATCAATAGCTGTGCCTTCGATGGGCAGAATACCCTCTTTCAGCGCTAGGTCGGCGTTTATGCCTTCCGCTGCCTTAAATGGCACATAATACTTCAGTTGAAAAGTCATCTTGCTACCTCAATTCTGTTTTAACTCACTTGCCTTCATCCAAGCGTTTAAGAGGCGTCTTCTTTTCTCGTTAAACGCGCTGTAGTCGAGTAAGCTGGAGATTTCGCTCTTGAAGTGCCTATCCAAGAAGGCTTTAGCCTGAGCTCGACTCTTGAAGACCGCTTTGTCGAAGAAGAAGGCCTGAATTTCCCAGCGGCTTGAACCCCGAAAGCGGCAAAACATCACCTGAACGCCTGCAACTAAGGGTTTGAGTTTGCTTCGTTCAAGTTCTCTGCTGCTCTCTAGTACTGTGAATCTTATGCTGTCTTGTGTTTCAGAAAATCCAATCATGGTTTCTCCTCCGTTAATGAAGATGAGGCGGTAGCTTGGGTATCCTTCAAATCTGCGGGTAAAGCCTCAGCAAAACCTAGTTGCGCTCTCGCCTCACTCCTAGCGATAATGTTTCTGCCTGCCAAGTCAGTGAGCAGTTTAGCTTTTTCCGCCAAGCTTGGTTCCCATATGGGGCGCCACTTTATGTGTGGGATTTCTTTGCCCTTCCCAAATTTGGCGTCAACTAATTCTTTGAAGAGACGGGTTTCTGTTGTGTCCCCAAAATTCTCCTGCAGCATCCGCAGGCGGGAGACGTATTCTTGCATGACTATGTCGGCGGTAGCGCGGTTGGTGCCTTCGCTTTCCCCTAAGAAGATTTTTGGGACACCTAAAACGGCTTGGCGCTGATCATGCAGGTACTTAATCCACCAGTCAACATTAATTTGGCGGGTCATGCTCTGCATGCTGCTAACGTCGATGTCGCCTCTGACAACCACATCTGTTGCAGGTCCACGCTTGGCGAAGGTTTCTTGAAGGGCTTCCCGCTGGGGGTCGGTGAAGGGGCGTTCTGGCGTGCCTGCTTTGATTACCAGCATGGGCTTTGTGTAGACGGCCATTATGGTTGCCATGTCCCGCTGGAAACTGTCGATGTAAGCTTGAATCAGAAGCAGGGGACGCAGCAGGCTTGTGCCGTAGCTGTATTCATACCACCAACTCTTAGCACCATACTTGTAGTGCACAATGTCTTGGGCTGGAAAAGCCACAGGCGGAAAAGTCAGCAACTGAATGTATCCGAAGATGTTGCCGTATTGGTCGCGTCTTACGCGGATGTGGACGGGGTCGAGGCTTTTGAGCCACCACTCCTCAGGCGGCGTAATGATGTTGCCGTTTTGGTCTTTGTCTCGGCAAATTTCAAATTCGCCGTTCCCAAACACCAACTCATCAGTCAGAGTAATTCTGGCGGTTAAAAGGAAATCGTGCTCGTCAAGCCAGTTAAACAGCCATTGCCGAATTTCCGGTGTACTGCCTTCTAATTCGAAGCCGTTGCTTAGAGTTAGATTCACGGTTACGTCGATGCTGGCTTTGATGTAAGGCGTGAAATTGTAGAGATCCTTGTATTTGGGTAGGTCCTCGACGGGGGTTGCGCCCCAGATGCGATCCCAAAACGCCATGTAAGGCGGCGAGATGAAGCCTGCTCCGCTGGCGCCGATTTTGAACTGGTTCATGTAGCCCCAGAGGACGTCGTCGTCTTTCCAGTTGTAAGGAATCTCCTGCCGCATCTGCTTTAGACTGAGGTCTGCGGGGACTTCACGGTTAGCCAGCAAAGGGCTACTGACAAGGCTTCTATGAGGCATAAACCAAAACCAACAAAGCTACTGCTTTTTCTCGAAGGTAACTTTCAACTCGCCCCAAACCACGTTCTTGGTTATGTCGACGCCGTCCAAGTAGACGTGCAAATCAGCAGCTTTGCAGTTGAGCGCTAAGCCTAATGCTTTGACTTGAGGCGAAGTCTGGTCTGTTGCTGTTAGGATTGTTTCTTCGCTCATATTGTCACCATAATTAGTGCGGAACAAAACCAGCGCCTATTCCCGGAGGCGGGGATCGTTTGAGTTGCCAAGCAGCCAGAGCCAAAGCCACGACGCAGTCGTCATGGTAACCTTCGGGCGCTCCATACTGCACGTTGCCGCTTGCAGTGGTCTTGTAGCCATAGAGTTTTAGTTCGTTGATTAATTCGGGGATGTTGGGGATGGTTAGCTGCTGGTTCTCTATCATTATGCTGAGGTTTTCGATGAGGTCTTTCTTGGTTGCGTTAGTGAACTTGTAGCCTTCAACTCGAACGTTTTCTCGGTAGAGTTCGTCGCAGACGGGGTCGCCGACTCCGCTGCTGTCAATCAGCAGCCGTGCGTCATAGCGTTGGGCAAGTTGAACCATGCGTTTGCGCTGGAAAACCCAGTCCAATTCGCTGAAGCGGTCAAAAGCCACCAAACGCCCCTCAGCATCCAAGACGACAAGGACGGTGAAGTCCTCGAGCTTCGCAAGGTCAACGCCCATAACATACTGCTTAAAGCGGTTAGGCGCCTCAAAGCTGCCCTTCACTATGCGGTCAACGCCTCGAAAAACTGAGCCGACATCTTCGAGGAACTCGGCGAGAACCTCTTGCCGATAAGCCAACTCAGGCATGTCCCGCGCGAAAGAAGCAATCTCAGCAGGGTCCAAATACGGGTTGCTGCTGCTTGGGAAGCTCCAGCTCTTATAATCCCTCTGCGAACGGTCTTGTCCGCGTGTCCAGAGTTGGAAGTACCAGTTGTGTCCCCGCGGGGTGCCGGTGAAGAACGCGATGCCTTTCTCATCCATCAGCGCAGGCCTAAGCGCCAAAGTCCACGCCTCCTCAGCAATCTGTGCACCCTCGTCAACCCACAGAACTTTTATGCCTTGGCTTCGAAGCGAGTCTGGGTTGTCTGCGCTTTTAAACCAGATGTTGCGGTTGCCCCTGAGAATGACATGGCGGTCGGCTCTGTGGATTTCCTCGATTAGTTCGGCTGGGCAGTAGTTGAAGAACTCGCTCCATTGCCGCTGCGTATGCCAATAAGTCGGAGCAACAGCAAAACCTACGATACCTGACTTTTCTCTGCCCTCGCCTTGTAGCCACATCTGCCTTAAGAATTCGTTGGCGCCGCAGACGGTTTTGCCCCAGCGCCTTCCACAGTTAAGCACTCGGAAACGGGCGGGGCAGAAGTGGAACTGGAGCTGTCCTGGATGGGGCTTGTATCGGATGAGTATTGTTTTTTGCATACTTCAGGGTCTTCCCATCGGATGCGAATTTCTTCAGTTGCCACCTTCTCGGTCGGTTTAGCCCCGCTAAGCTCGGCGAGTTCCACATTGATTTGTCGCATAAGATTCAAAGCAGCAATCCGTGCGCGGTCGCTCTTAGCCTGAGAATACATGAAGCTGGCTTTGCGGTAGAGCTGCTCATGGCGGTTCTGTATCTTAAACAGAGAAGCCGTGATTTCCTGCACAAGCGGCTGCCAAGTGGATCGAGTGGCAAAATCATTATAGACGGTGCTGTCTGAACAACGAAACTTTTGGGCTAAATCTTGGACGATTTCACGCTTGTTTAAGCCATTTCCTTCGTCCTTTAGCAATTCTAAGCGTCTTTCAAGCGTATTAGCATTCAAAAATAACACCCACTTTCCAAGTTTTCTGGAAAACTACCGTTTAGGCACATACTTGAGAGACACAGTTAAGCGCCCTCGACTGTTCGACTTTACCAGTTCTCGGTTTATTCTTGTGTCGCCTTTTCCGTGGCTACCATGCCCAACACGCTTGATAACCCAGTTACCCGAGTCGCCCCGAACCAGCTGGGGGTTGCTTGTTACCAAGTAAAACGGCAGCTTTGTTTGGGAAGTGTAGAGGTCAGCTATGAAATTTAACAGGCGTTTGCCGATGCCTATGCCCTGATAATCAGGCAACACCACAAGACGGCTAACACGGTAATAATGAGACCTCATATGTACATGGGCAACGGCAATGAATGCAACGGGCTTAAACTGGTAGACAGCGACATAGCACCGGACACCTGCACCTAAGCTACCGTTTAGATAGTGATATTGCCTAAAGGTTTGCCACATGGCAGTGCCGCACCGATAAACCGAGAGTTCAACGGGCGGCCGACTTCTTTTTTTCGGCTAAACTCCATAGTGTCAGTGCAGAAAACCCAGTCAGGATCAAGCCAATCCACCACGTCATAGTGGCAAGTTACAGCAATGAACTTCTTTGTGGTTCTTCGGATGGCTTTGCTTATGGCGTACGCGCTTACCTTTGCGACCTCTCTATCGACCACGCTTGTGAACTCGTCAAAGACGATTAGCGGCTGGTCTAAGCTTAAAGCCCTTGCAATGTCTACCCGCATCTTTTCGCCTTGGCTGAGCGCCTCGTAGCTTTTGAGCCAATCTGGAGGAGAGGCAAATCCGACGCTGCACAGGTTCTTGGTTATTTCGTTAACTTGCATGCCTTCGGGAAAATCATCCAATATTGACTCATGCGTGTAGACGAAGGCTCTGATGTAGCTGTCAGGGAAAAGCGTTTTGGCGATGCTTGTTTTACCAGTGCCGCTGCGACCGACGATAACACCGATTTGCCATGGTTCATTTTCGATTGGGAGTTGCCCTGTGAACCGTTTTTCCATTTTGCAGTCAACAAGGGTAAAGCTGCCAATGACTGACTGAGCCCTGAAGCTGCTGGGTTTGTTCCAAGTTTTCATAAAGTCAAAACTCGGCACTTGTAACCCTCGCTAAGTAGCTTGTTATAGACGGCTTCCTGGTGAGTTTCATCTTTGCATTCGACTATAACCTCAAAATACTCATCAAAGGCAACCCCTTCCTCATCCTCATTCAAGAAGCCACTGAGTTTGTCATCCGAAAGCATGAGCAGGTACTTGAGGTCCTCTTCTTTACCCGCCTGGATTATACGCTCGCACTCGGCTCGGTCAAGTTCTTTCTCATGTTTACCCTTAAGCTTGTTTAGAACCTGCCTCAGCAGCCGACGATCTACGTCTTCTACGGGCAGACGAATAACTGAGACTTCAGTCATGCCCAGCGCTTTTGCAGCGGTATAGCGTTGCTCGCCATCTGCAATTAGGAGGTCCTTATTTGTGATAATTGGTACGATAAAGCCCCAGTTCTTAATTGAAGCCTTGAGGCGTTCCAGCTGCTCTTTGCTCATCCTGTTAGGGTTTTCCCCGTCAACTTTAAGCTCGCAGAGTTTTACGGTTTCAGCGGCTGGAATAACAATCGACATTAGCTTGCAACTAACCTCTCAAACAGGAATATGGCAAGGCCAATCAAACCCGCCAGACTGGCGCTGCCTAACGCTACTAGAATTTTCTGGGTGACCTCAAGCTGATGCACCTTAGCAACCAGCCCTGACTGCAAATCGTCGCCGACAAGGGCTTTTTCTATGCGGCTAACCTTCAGAGTATTTGCATGAATATCAGCAATGTAAGGGCAAGTGGGGTTCTTGTAGGCGTCAGAGCAGATTTCCTCTTCTTTTTTCTCCAAGAGCTCACCTTTTAATTAGCGGTTATTGGGCATGTAACCTGAAGTTGGAAAGCGCCCTCCCCTCTGGAGTCAGTGAGAACAGAACCATGGTCAACATTGGGTACTGCCTCTGAAATCGGCGCCTCAAACGTTTTGGCTAAATGCTTGGCGACGTCGTTGGGTGTAGAACGGCAAACTGATTCTCCTTTGAGGCGGTCGTAGAAGGCTTGATCCTGCACATATTTGCGTGCTGCCTGCCATTGGTTACGAATCTCTTCTGATTTAGCACTTCGTCTACCGCGTTTATGTGTCAATTTAGAAAACCGCACTCCCAGCTTTTGGATGAAGGGGGCGAAACTTAAGAAGCCATCCGAAAGCTAGCGCTCGCCCAAATTTTCAGCGCAGTAGATATAGATTTATGCTTAAAAAACTATCGATTGGTTAAGTTAGTCTAAGCAAAAATTCCTCAATGAATATATCGTAGAGAAGAAGAACAGAAGAGCAAACTATCTTATAACTTGCTGAAGTATTCGAGCGGTGAATACCAAAATACTGTGATTGCTCTCTTGCAGTTTTGGCACACAGCATCTTTCTTCAGGAGATTGTCATAGTAGCTTTGGGGTATGGGCTTCTCTAAAGAGAATGCTATGTGAAGCTTATCGGGCGGTTTGATCTCGAGGTCATGGTGGCAGAAAGGACATTCAATCACAGCCATATTTCATGCCCCAATAAGTATTTGTTAATTCTTCCTAAAATTTTTTGCCAAATAAGTACTATTGAAATAAAAGGGGGCTTTTTGGTGTTTAGTCGATTTTTATGGATTCGCCTTGGGGCTGGTTGTGCAGCGTTGGTAAAGTAACTTCTAGTACTCCGTTTTTGAAGGTGGAATGTGCTTTTCTAACATCCACTTGTTTGGGCAACTCAATTTCTTTATAGTAGCTACGTTCGGGCTTGTCTACAGAAATCGTCAAGCTGTCCTCGGTACCGTGGAGTTTTATGTCGCTTTTGTCTACGCCTGGAAGCTCAGCAACCACCTTAACGTCATTGCCTATAACTTCAACGTCAACTAGGGGCTCTCTTTCTTTCTTCACGTTTATGGTGGCTTTGCCAAGTTGGGGTTGGCGTTTGATGTTGCCGAATTCGCGGATTTCTGGCTTACCGTCAGAGCCAATCTTCATAGAGTAGCCATAGACAAATGGCCCCCACTCCTCAACTTTAGTGCCGTCAGGGAGCAAACGGGTTTTATGCAGGTCCTGCGGAGCCCCTTTGGCTATCTCTTCTATTTGACGCTGCATACGTTCATGCATGCGCCTGAATTGCTCCTCAAAGTCATCAAAGAAGCTTCGGCTAAGAAACGGGTAACGTTTTCGGTTAAACCAACTGGGCATCCAGTCGTCTTCATCTTCATCCCTAAACATAACATTCACCTCCAAAAAAAGGAAAAAGGTGGTTAGTCGTAGCTTGGCATTTCAGGAGACTTTGGCCCCTTCGGTCCTTTATCCATGCCTTTAGCTGCGATTAAGTCGTCGATTTTCAGAATCATGTTTGCGGCTTCAGTTGCTGACTTAACAACTTGCTGCTTAACACGCATCGGCTCAACAACGTTTAGTTCTAGCATGTTCTTGATTTTGCCGGAGAACACGTCAACGCCAAAGTACGGGCTGTGATTGCTCTCATGTTCCGCTCGCAATGCAACCATGATATCGATAGGGTCTAAGCCTGCGTTCTCAGCCAGCATAAGGGGAATTGCTTCAACAGCATTCGCATATGCTTCTATAGCTAGTTGTTCACGTCCGCCAACTTTGACAGCGTAGCTACGAAGTTGCCTTGAAATTTCCGCTTCTGGCGCACCGCCGCCTGGCACAATTTTACCGTCTTCAACTGCGTTTCTCACAACGCATAGGGCGTCGTGAAGCGAACGTTCTGCCTCACCAACGATATGTTCTGCGCCGCCTCGAATAACGACTGTTACGGCTTTGGGGTTCTTACACTCCCGAACGTACAGGAGTTTGTCGTCGCCAATTTTCACTTCTTCCACCGCTTTCGCGGAGCCTAAGGCGTCTGCTGTAAGGTCTTTATAGCTGGCGATGATTTTTGCACCTGTCGCCCGACCTAGTTTTTCCATGTCGCTACTGCTTACGCTTTTAACGGCTAGAATGCCAGCTTTCGCCAAAAAGTGCAGAGCTACATCATCGATGCCTTTTTCACAGAATAATACGTTGGCACCTGTGCTGCGCACTTGGTCAACCATTTCTTTTAGCATGCGTTCCTCTTCGTCAAGGAACATCTTCATCTGTTCAGGGCGTTCGATGTTGATTTTGGCGTCAAATTCAGTTTTATCGATCTCTAGCTTGGCGTTGAGCAGGGCGATTTTGGCGTCGTGTATGTCTTTTGGCATTTGGCTGCTGGCAACTTCTTTGTCGATAACCATGCCTTTGACTAGTTCTGTGTCCTCTAGGCTTTTGCCGTGTTTTTTAATGACTTTGATTAAGTCTATGTCAGCTTTGAGTTTGCCGTCACGTTCTTCAGTCACCTGTTTTACTGCGTCAACAGCTAATCGCGCGAAGTGTTCTTTGGCTCCGGTGATGCCTTTGCTGCCCATCGAAGTCAATGCCACATTTAGCAACGCTTTTTCGTCGTTTATGTTGACGGGCGTTGCCATGCTGTTGAGGACTTCTTGGGCTTTGTCGCTGGCTTTCTTGTAGCCGTCGATGATTACGGTTGGATGGATGTTTTCGTCAATCAGATTTTCTGCTTTGGACAAGAGTTCGCCTGCAAGAATCACTGACGATGTTGTGCCGTCTCCGACTTCGTTATCCTGCGTTTTCGCCACTTCAACAAGCATCTTGGCGGCTGGGTGCTGAACATCCAATTCTTTTAGGATGGTTGCACCGTCGTTGGTTATGGTTACGTCGCCGATGCTGCTGACGAGCATTTTATCCATTCCACGTGGTCCAAGGGTTGTTTTAACGGTTTCAGCCACAATCTTGGCTGCTTGAATGTTGTTTTTCTGTGCGTCTTTTCCGGTTGTTCTTCCTGTTCCTTCTTTCAAAACCAATACAGGTATGTTTCCTTGTTGAGATATTGCTGCCATGTTAAATCACCTTCTTGATCTTTAACCATAGCATTTTTCCATTATTCTACAACTAAAATATAAGCCTTCTTGTTAACTAATTATCGACATGTTCATTAATAGTAAACCTTAAATGGAAAAAACTCCAATATTATTTACGCAAAGCATTCCCCCCTCTGAAGCCCAAGATGAGCGGAACGGAGCACAGATAACTCTTGGGCAAGGCACCCATTGGATGAATATCGCGAGGACGCTCGCGCTTTAACGTCTTTAAACTGTGCCGACCTCTGGGGACGCCCAAGTGAAGCTCAAGAGTGAGTGTACATCCGTTCCACTCACCCCGAGCGATTAGCCCATCTTATGTTAATGCTGTACAATCGTTTCTGACTGAAGCTTTTGGCGGCAATTCCCGAGTACGCTGCTTGCGAGGAGACGCCAATTATCCTATCTAATTCGCAAGGCTATTCAGCTAAGTTACTGGCAGGTTTTTGCGAGTAATCGTAATGCTTCAGATAGTCACTATGTGACTAAGGTCTTCTAACATTGTATCAGAGGGAATGGCAAAGCCTATCCCTTGTGATTCTTGAGCTATGGCAGTAGCTATTCCTACTACCTGCCCTTGGTAGTTCATGAGTGGCCCTCCCGAGTTGCCGGGGTTTAAGGGTGCAGTCGTCTGAATAACTCCACCTATAGTACTTTGAGTTGATGTCGTCAATGTTCTATTCAATGCGCTCACTATTCCGTTGCTCATAGAGCCTGCTAAACCGTAAGGTGTACCTACAACCACGACTGGGTCACCTACTTTTAACGTGGATGAACTGATGATCTCAAGAGGTTTGTAGCTATTCCTTGATTCGTTTATGGATAAGACTGCAAAATCGTTGTTTGGGTTTGCCCCGACTAACATGGCAGCGTAGACTTCTCCAGTCGTGAATGTGACTGTAATGTTTATTGTACCGCTTATTACGTGGTTGTTTGTAAGGATCAACATCCGCCCACCGTAGTCGTATACAAATCCTGAGCCTTGAACACTTGAATAGTAAATACGTCCGAAGAAATCGACTTGGCGCACTAACCCTTGAACTACGACCACAGACTCCTTGACGCGTTCAAACAATGCGCTAAGCGAAACATTTTCTCCGGTCACATAAGTTATATTCTGATACGTTACGCTGGTAGCAGGTGTTGAATTAAGAGCTTCTTGAAGACGGCTGATCTGCTGTTGTAGCGTTAAAAGTTGATTATTCATTGATATAAGCTGTTCTTGGAACGCCGTTGCATTTTGATTTGCGCCTGAAAGTTGTGCTTGCATACTGTTAAGTCGAGTTTGTAGGTCAGAGAGTTGTTGCTGTAAATAATTAATGGCGACTGTTATGTTTTGAGAAGCCACTGTTGAGTTTTGGTCGGTTGCTATGTTTAGGGGGCGCACATTTTTTTGGAGGTTTTCAATATCCTCTTTGGTGGTCGATAGCTGATTTTGGAGGTTTGCAAGTTGGCCTTCTAGACCGATTATTTTACCTGAATTCGAAAAAGAACTCATAACGTAGCCGAGGGTGCCACCTAAAAGTAAACAAGAGATAATGGCAGTTGTTAGAACTATCTTGAATTGATTATTTGAAGCTCCAAGTTGACCAGCCACTTGCACGCCTCCCTGTTTTAGTCACATGGTTAGTCATGGTTTTTTTTGGTATGGAGGCTTTTATTTAAGCCTTCTTGTTGACTAATAGTTGACATGTTCAACAACTATAAATTGTGAAAAATTAGGTCGTCTTTTCTGTCCTCAACTCGGTCAAAATAACGATTGCTTCTCCAAGCGGCATCCCCAGCCGTCCCGCGAGCTCCAGTGCAGAAATGTCTGGTTGTTGGGGTAGAATAGTGTCACGTGTGTAAGCTTTACGGCTCGGAAACATAACCGAAGCGTGCACGGCTTCAACGAGCAACTGCCAAAGTTTCTCCTTAGAATATTCCTCAAGGTTCACACGGGTACTCACGCCTATTTCCACCCCTAATGGGCAGCGGCTAACTTTTATCTTGAAACCAAGCCTAAAGTGTGATCGATATTTTCAGAAACTCCAATAACGTTTTGAAAAAGGCGATTTATGTCCCTTTGAATTTCTTCAACAGTACTTTTGAGACTTTTTTCCCTAAGTTTAAATTTGCCCCCATGGAAAATGACTAAACCGCTTTTCATCATCTTGTTGAGGTGATGAATCATGGTTCCTCTAGTTAGGTTGAGTTTTTCTGCAAGCTCATCGCTCGTTAACCCGTTATTTTGTACGGCAGATTCGAGGAGCGCCTTAAAAATCAGGTATGCGGTTTTTTGTTTGTCTCTAGATTCCAGAAAACCAAAAGTTCGGCAGAACCATTCGAGGTCTGCTACGTATTCTGCCGTTGAGGGTTTCCTTACCGATAATAGAACGTATTCAGCCAAGGATTCTTCAAACGAGGACATGTAAACACTTTTAAGTGTTGGCAAATTTAAGTCTTCCTGTTGATAATTAATTGAATACGTAAACCTTAAATATAATTTTGAGAGTCAATACATACTGCACAAAACGCGGAGGATCAGCATGACTTATTCGACGGAAAATAAGTCAAACCTATCCTTGAACAGAACACTTAAACCAGAATCCTACAATTTAAGTGAGCTTTCCGAGCTTCTCCGACTCTTCAAAACAGAATGCCAAACAAAGGGCTGGCAAGCCTCCGAGACTGAGGAATGGGTCAAGGCAGACGACGGATACCATGCATTGTTCTGCACACGCCCCTCAGTAAACATCTATTCGCTAATGAAAATTGCTGAACGCTCAAAATGCCTAGTCATAGAAGGAGGCTCATACCGCGTCGCTGATGCTGCCTATACTGCTTGGCTTCTACCCGAAATTTCCGAACATATGCAAAAGGAATTGGTGCAAGCAATCGCTAAAAACCTGCAGTTAGCCAAAAAAACAGCACTATACTTCTTCCATAAATCAAATGCAGAGGCTCTTGAATGCTTACCTGTAAACGGTACGGACAGCAAAGTCTTTAGACAATTTGAAGAATTCCTGAAAGACAAGATGGGCATAAACCTAAAACAATTTAGCGCGCGAAAGGTTCCAAAGGAAAGGCAACAGATGCTTGAAAACACTATTAGAGAGAGTGAGATAGCATGGGGCTGAAAATAAACGTCGTTCCGAGCACGGAAGCCAAAGAAGTCGAGGAGTTTTTTGCTCATTCCTCGATAAGTGATTTTCGAGAGTTCTTCCCAGTGGAAATGGCAAAGTTTGCAGCTGAAAACTTTGACAAGCAGGAATACTTCTATGCAGCAAAGAACAATGAGACACTTGTCGGTGCAATGCATTTCTCAATCCAAGGCGGCGTGGGACAGCTAGGAGCCATCCAGACCAGAAAAGAGTTGGATGAAATACAGCGGGAAAAAATCAGACATAGCCTCTTCCAAAGGTTCCTCCAAACCTGCAACGAAAAAGGTTGCCACCTTGCCTTCATGTGGATACCCTACCAGTACCGTGACACAATCGCCATCTACCTAAAACAGGGCTTCAAGAAATCATTGACGGCAAGAGACTTCTGGTATAAAAATGACTTCTTACTGCTGACCAAAAAACTTTAATTTTTTGATGTTTTTTGGAAAACAGCCGAATCGAGTAAGTGAACAAGTTGAACCCTTACATAGAAGCACTGCAACCCAAACTTGACCAGACCAATTTTAGCAAATTAAGTGCAATCGACAATCCTAATGTTCATGAATTCATCGCAAAATGCAGTGACCTTTGTCACGCTAAGCAAGTTTTCATTTGCAATGACTCCCCAGAGGACATCGAACATGTCAGAAAGCAGGCAATTATCGTTGGCGAAGAGAAAGCAATTTTGACTCTCCAAGGGCATACAGTTCACTTTGATGGCGAGCAAGACCAAGGGCGAGACAGACAAGCCACGAGGTATCTTGTTCCTAAAGGGATTACGTTAAGCAAGGCTCTCAATCAAATAGACCGTCAAGAGGGTCTAGCTGAAGTTCGAGGTCTTCTTAGAGATTCGATGCAGGACAAAACGATGATTGTCCGTTTTGTCTCTTTGGGGCCTAGGGATTCTGTGTTTACAATTCTTGGTTTGCAATGTACTGACTCTTGGTACGTTGCCCACTCCGAGAGCTTACTTTATCGTGCTGGATATGATCAATTTCTGAAGGCGGGTCCGAAAAGCGACTTTTTGAAAGTCTTGCATTCAGCTGGAAAGCTAAACGAGGATATGATTAGTACTGAGCACGATAAAAAGCGGGTCTACATTGACCATATGGATAACACCATTTACAGCGTCAACACTCAGTACGCGGGTAACTCCGTTGGCTTCAAAAAATTAGCCTTCCGCCTAGCCATACGCAAAGCAAGCAGCGAAGGATGGCTGGCCGAGCACATGCTACTCATGGGCGTGTATGGTCCAAACAAACGAAAAACCTATTTCGCTGGCGCGTTTCCGAGCGCCTGCGGCAAGACTTCCACCGCTATGCTCCCAGGAGAAACCATACTTGGAGACGACATAGCCTACATCCGCGACATTGATTCTGCGGCTCGCGCAGTCAACGTGGAATCAGGCATATTTGGAATAATACAGGATGTTAACCCTAAAGACGATGCTTTAATTTTCAAAGTGCTTACTAGCCCTGGAGAAGTGATATTCTCAAATGTGCTGGTTAAAGATGGCAAACCTTACTGGCTGGGCATGGGCAAAGAACTCCCCAGGGAAGGCATCAACTTTTCTGGCTCTTGGTTTGAAGGCAAAAAAGACGAAAACGGTAACGAGATTCCACCCGCGCACAAAAACGCGCGTTACGCTGTCGCCCTCAAAGCACTGGAAAACTGTGACCCTGAATTGGACAACCCACAAGGTGTAGAGTTAAGTGGCATTATGTACGGTGGCCGTGACGCGAAGGCTTATGTGCCTGTCCAGCAGAGTTTCAGCTGGGAACACGGCATAATCGCTTATGGCGCGTCACTCGAAACAGAAACCACATTTGCCACTGTTGGCAAAGAGGGTATGCCAGAGATTAACATGATGAGTATTCAGGATTTCATTTCTATTCCCTTAGGCCAAAACGTCCGCAATAATCTGAATTTTGGAAAGAAACTCAAAAAGGCGCCCCTTATCTTTGGAGTTAATTACTTTTTACGAGATAGAGAAGGCAACTTTGTTAATAGTCGGCAGGACAAGCATGTGTGGATAAAATGGATGGAGCTTCGTGTACACAATGATGTTGAAGCGATAAAATGTCCGACTGGTTGGATTCCGAAATATGATGACCTGCGCCGGCTATTCAAGCAGATTTTGGACAAAGACTATACAGAGGAAACATACGAAAAACAGTTCACTGTTCGAGTACCAGAAAACTTGGCAAAGATTGAACGTGTACAGCGCTTCTACCAAGAAAATGTCACCGATACGCCACTAGAACTTTTTGGCATCTTATACTTACAACGGGAAAGGTTGCGTGAGGCTCAAAGCAAATTCGGAGACTACATTGCACCAATTAATTTTAGATGATCCCCGCTTGATTGTGTCATAGACAATAATTCGAATTTTTTCTTTAAACTTTATGTGGATTGGTTTCCGAAAAATTTTTATGGAAGCAATAGTCAACTATACATCACTGACTTGTAAAGGTCAGGTGGTAAACGATGGCAGAAGAAAAAACAAAAAGAAAAACACCCGTATCTCCAGCATCGCCTGGGACCTCTTTAGCAAGACGCTCAGAAAGAACAGACCTGTCAAGAGGAATCGATAGCATGTTCGACGAATTTCGCCGATCCTTTGATGACCTAATGCGTCCATTCTTCCCATGGACCACCGACATAGAGCAAGCCATGACACTACCAACAAGATACGCTGCAGTTGACCTAGTCGATAACGGCGACTCCTACACGGTAACTGCCGAGCTTCCAGGCTTTACCAAAGACCAAGTAGACGTACAAATAAACAAAGACGGCCTCTCAATCCAGGCTGAATGCAAAGAGGAAAAAGAAGGGAAACGCAAAAACTACCTGCACAGAGAAAGAGCTTACTCCTCAATGCAGCGGTTCATTGCGTTCCCCGAGGAGGTAAACCCAGACAAAGTTGAAGGCTCCATGAAAGAGGGCGTGCTGGAGTTAAAGGTTCCAAAGAAAGAACCCAAACCCGAAGAGAGACCACGAAAAGTGGAACTCAAATAAACCAACCTCCACCCCTTCTTTTTTCTTAAAGCGATAAATTGGCGAAGTGTATGAGCGAGAAATCTCAAATAGGAATAGATACACTATTAACAATGTTAGAGAACCCGATCAGGCGGAAGATACTTAGGCGACTAAGCCAAGAGACAAGCTACCCTCTCGAAATCGCTAAAGAAATCGGTGTTGGACAACAAGTCGTTACAACACACCTCGCGTTAATGGAACGTGACGGCTTTGTACAATCAACCATGGAATCCAGCCCACTAGGCCCTAACCGGCGGCTCTACTCATTAAAGCAATCGGCATACTTAACCGTAAGTTTTGGTCCTTACCTCTATGACGAAAAATACTTCACCTTTGAAGCATTGCCAAATAAACTATCACAAGACGCCGTTGACTTTCTTGGCAGAATTGCTAAAATAAAAGAAAAGAAAACGTCCAATAGCATCGAATCCTTAGCTGACCTAATATCAGACATTGAGGAAAAAATGGCAACTCTAGAAGACGAAAAAGCCGTACTTCTTTACATAAGAAATCTTGCAATGAAACAAGCAAACGCAGTCTTACGCTCGGGAAAAGCAACTCATGACGAACGCAGAATACTACATTTTATTCTTGACGAGCAAACTGAAAGCGTTGAGAAGATTTCACAAACTTTGAATCTTAGAGAATCGCTTGTCAGAGAAATCCTCACAAAATTAAAACACGAACATCCAAGTCTGTCACAGCTAAACACTTAAACTCAAGGGTTAGACAGCCATGATTTATAGAGTTAGTTAAAATGGAGTAACTGTTTGAGTTAGGTGCTTCTTATGCTTGTTACCGACTTATTCTCGACTGTGACGGCTGACGTTTCAGACATACTATCAAAGAAGAGCTGTGTTAATGCCGATGTCTTCATTCAACCTTGGAAATACTCAGTATGCTTGCCAATTAGTAAATTAAGAGCCGATTCCAAGGTTTCTCGGCAGGGAGTGGAGTTTTACAAGCAAAAAATCGCCAACAAAGAAAAGCTACGACCTCTAATTGTAGTTAAGCATCCTCGCAAGGATACGTACGCAGTTTTGGATGGTCACCACCGGTTTTACGCTTACAAAGAATCAGGCATAAGAAAAGTAGATTGTGCTCTGGCAGGAGATTACTCAAGCGCCATGTTCTATTTAACAGAGCATGGCTATTTCCAGCCAAGCCCAGAATTCACAGAAAGCATACGCCAACCTGCAATTCGATTACACGAAAACCTAAAGCAATACTTAACAAAATATATCAACGGTCAAAATGAAAAACAAAATCGAGAACATGTATAATCAATTTTGAGAGATACCTCGTACAGTTCAGCGTACTAGATATCGATGCATAACAGAAAAAAGAAGCAGGAGTGAAAGAAGGCGGAAAAACCCCAGAATGAATTTCAACTCAAGCTTAGCAAAACTTTTCCTTAAGCGGTCGGCTGGAAGTCTTCTTTCATATGCTGTAAGTACTTGTCGGCTATCCTGTCGTAATATCCTATTTCCATTGACTTAGAGCTCAGGCTGCCATACTCCGCACACCCAAACATTGCAGCCATTGTTCGGGTTAATTCAACCCTCTCGTTTGAGCCAAAGTAATCTTTTTCTATCAACTCTATTGTTAATTTGCTCGCACCGTGAAGAAAGTCGGTGAAGTCATCGAACTTCTTAAGTCCGCATTCAGCCACCTTTTTTTCAGGTTCCCAACCAGAATATTGGCTTAGCGAATTGTCCGAAGATGGCTCTACTGCAGAATTGCAGCTTGAAAATAATGTCCCCAGCTTGTAAGAGACCTTGCTCTTGATAATGTGTTTTTGCTTTGGGTCAACCATTATTCTTACGCTGAAAACTGTTTCATCATCAACTCTATCCTTAACGAGAAAATGGATGCTTTTAACGCCATTAAGACTCTCTACATAATGGTAGAGGTCTGGCAATGCTGTTCTGATTTCTTTTGGGTTACATTTGAAGACGGCAACACACCATTCATCAGCAAGAGACATAGGTCATCAAAAAATCGATTTCCAAAAACTCTATTTATGCTTTCCTGAAGTGAAAGCTATCGTTAAACAAAAAACAAGAAAAAAGGTCATATTCACCACCAGAGTGGTGGTGCCGTGGGACTCACACCTTTGAGAATCTGTGCCCACAAATTCGGCAGTAATAGCGCTGAATTGCTCCAGCAGGTGTGTACCGCTTTGCATCCTTCCAGGTCTTAGTTCCACCGCATTTTGGACAAATTACTATTGGCTTATCCACCTTTTTTTCATGCCAAAACTCTTCTGGCAATATCCTACCGCAGTGCGGGCAGTTCATTACTTTGGGACTCATTATTTTAGCTCCTGCCAGACGTGCTATCGAAGAAGAAAAAAGGAGATAGAACTGCTTAAGGACGAAGTGGCGATGATTTCTTTGTTCTCGCCAATGATTAAGGGTTCAATTCCCATCCCCAGCTCCAAGGAGATAAATTTTGTTTTCATTTTATTTTCGCTTCCTGAATAGTTTTACATTATTCATTTCGCAGACGTAGTCAAACCCTGACTCGATGAGCTCGGTTGCTTCCTTGATGTTTGCGGCGGCTTTACAGATGAAGTCCTCGTTCTCGAAAGTTACAAGCTGCGTGTAGATTAGGGTGTTTTTGATGTTTTTGTGGCCGAGTATTCGCATGACGTGGAGGATGTCTTTGGTTCGGTGGTATTCCATGGTTGCTTTCCAGTGTCGGAAGGTGTGGAAGGTTATGCGGTTGATTCTTGGGTTTTGGAGTTTGTTGGCGGTTCTTTTGCGTTGTCTAACATATGAGCCTCTGTAGCCTCGTAGTTCGTACGTGCCGAAGATTTTGTCTGATTTCTTAGGTATGGTGTTTATCATGGATAGCAGTTTGTTGGTTACTTTGAACATGCGGGCGTGGCTGCCTTTCTCTGGTGTGACGCTGAGTGTCGCGTTTATGAAGTCTATGTCGGTCCATTTGAGGTTCCATGCTTCGCCGATTCTCATGCCAGTTTCTTTGAGTGCTTGAAGTAGGGCTGCTGTTTTTTCTCCGCATCCCGCGATGAGCTGGTCGATTTCTTGCTCCATCGGTATGAAAGGGATTTTTTCGATTCGGCTGTATTTTGGTGGATCCCATTTTCCGCCTATGAAGGATAAGAAGCTGCTGTATGCTTCGACGACGTATTCTTTTCTGCCGTTGCTCCAGGTTTGTTTTGTGATGACTTCTTTGATTGATTCGGGGTCGGCTAGGTCTGCTTGGAGTTTGATTAGGCGTTTCATTACTTTTATGCGGCCTTCGATGGTGGATTTTGCGTAGCCTTGTTTTAGTAGGTAGAATTCGTATTCTACGATTTTGCCTTTGATGGTAGCTGGGTCGTTTCTTCGCAGAACGTCGATTGTTTGGGGTTCTGCTGCCAAGTGTTTCGTCTCCGTGACGCAGATTTGGCTGGTTACTACTATGTTGGGTTGGCTTTTTAATGACTTCCTATCAACAGTTTCAACAGCTTGGAAGGGTGCCTTCGCTTTTTGAAGGTCTTTTCTGTCAGAGAATCGGTAGCTGCGTCCCCGGCTAGCCAGCGTTGGATTTTTTCTTTAAAGATTGTGTAGTTGTTGCCGTCTCGCCAGAGTTTTTTGTTGCCGCATCGTGGGCATAGGGGCTGATGTCGGCGGAGCCGTCTGCAGACTCCGACTTACCTTTTTTTAGACCGGCTTTGGTGGTGCCAAATACGCAGTCTGGGGGTGGTGTTGCGTTTGGTGTAAGTTCAGCCATTCCCTCCCACCCAGCGTCCTATGATTTGACAGATTCTAAATCAGAAATTCCAAGCTTATCGCACAGATTCTTGAGTGCCTGCAATGCTGCTGTCTGTTTTTTTGGTCAGCAATCGATAGAATTCTTGCTCGCAGCAGTTCAAGCTCAAGCTTTAGGTCCAATTCTTCGATAAGTTGTAGTCTTTGTTCGTGGTAGTTTAGCACAAATTTGATCTTTTTTAGGATGGCTCCGATGTCAGCAATGATTTCTTGCGCTGTCACTTTTTGAGGTTTAACCAAGCCCTTTTCACCTTGACTTACTCTCAGGCTCATCATAAAAACTATCTGTCCCCGCAAAGTGCTCATCACTTTGAAGGATACCGCAAAGTGACGTATCTTTTAAAGCTATATTGAAAGTACATCAACAATAATTTCTAACTCGATTTCTTTGGCAATTTGAACGAAAACGTTTAGGTCTGTCTTGTTTAAAGCAAAGGTAGCCTGAGCTCTGATACTCAAAGCGTAAAGCGGCGAAAGAAAATGTACTTTTGCTGGTCTTACGCCATGTTCACTATCCAACCTTGTGCATACAGCACCTTCATACGCCTATCCACACTTTGCCGTTTAGTATCCTAAAACCCTTAATTCGTCTAATCTCTAAATACACATCATAACTTGTCAAATGACCCTTTGAATTAAGAATAACAAAAATGACACGGTTCAGCTTAGCCTCTCGACCACTTAGCACCCTAAGTGCAGTGCCTTTGCCTCGCTTGTGTGCCGCTCATGTCTACCCCCCCAAAAAATTAGCGACCAAAATACTATGAAACAGGCTGAATGCCCTTAAATCTCAAAAAGTTGCAAGTAATTAGCTTAGCTATTTTTTGCTGATCTAACGTAAAGGTGAACTCCTTCAGAAGGAGTTTTCAGGTTCTGTAGGACAAAAATGCTAAATCAAAAAGTAAAAAAGAGAAAAAGCGGACGGCTTAGTCTTTTGGCTGCTAACCACTTAATGGTTGTACTGTTTTGTAGGCCTGTTCAAAAATGCTCGATAAACATCTATCTTTATGATGCCTGACGGGTTTGGAGAGCTATCGCTGAGTTTGGATGACATCGGGTCTTAACCATCTTTGCGATACCTGATGAATCATTTTTGAAAATGATGGCCCAGACTGTCTCTTTTAAATTTCCAGATTAGGAAAATAACCACTGCAATAATAGCCAATAATATCAGCGCGGGTAAGTTGTATTGTGCAATTAATTCTCCGATGTATGCGTAGAGTAGGCACCTTGGTACCGCACCGATGAACGTGAGCACAGAGAACTTGGTAACTTTAGTCTTAGCCAAACCGGACAGATATGAGACTGCATCGAAGGGCACTAAGGGAATAATTCTTCCAAGCAAAATTGCCCAAGAACCCCACTTGTTAAACCATTGGTTCATAGGCGCTAAAGTGCTCTCTTTAACAAAGCGTTTTACCAAAGGTTGCCCACCCAATCGTGCGATATAGAAGCAGATTACGGCACCCACCGTTGACCCTAAAGCCCCAAAGAAAGCAACACTAAACGGATTCATCGTCATTCCAGCGAACGCTAAGAAAACCTCATTTGGAATTGGCGACAGCACAGAAGAAATAATCATCGCGGAAAATAAGCCAATGGGTCCATAAACTGCCATCCAACCCTTACAAGTAGCCACTACTGAATTTAGAAACCCTTGAAAACCCCATAAATGAATTGGGAACAACTGTAAAATCAGTAAGCATATCGAAACTATTACGCCCACACAAAAAAGTAATCTGGATATTTTATTGAACCTTTCCGTCGGCGGCTTTTCATCAGTGGTTAGAAGTTTAAAGATTAGGATAGAGAGAGTAAGCCAGAGAAGTCCAAGCAAACATCCGCCTAAAACATCGCTGAACCAGTGAACGTTAAGATATATCCTGTCAAAACCTACCACTGAAGCGATTGAAACGGCTAAAGTAATAATCACTGCTCTGGTTCTATGGGTTTTCCAATGTTGCCAAGCAAAGTAAGCAAGTAAACCGCAGAAGACTATGCTTCCGATGATATGGCCACTTGGAAAGGAATAACCTGAATCAATAATCAAGCCGTTTAGGGGACGGGGGGATTGAACCAATGATTTGAAGCTGGCAACAAGGACAGCGTCGCCGCCCATAGCGCCTAGCAGCAAGAGACTTTGAAGCCTATAGTTCTTGTAAAAGAGGTAACTTGCAATAACTAAACTCACAACAAGTAAACTGTAAGTGTCAAAGGCATATGAAATTCCAATGGCCGTGGTCGTTGACCATCCGAGCTGTATCGTGGGTACCCAACTGTTGACTGCGAGGTCAAATGCTCTCAAATGGTCTCTAAAAAGTAAGACAAGAAAAAAAGCAGCAAGACTGGCTAAGCAAACGGCTAAATATTTTTTGTTGTCGCTCATTAATTCGAGTGTGGGAGAACTCTTCACTTTGGAAACGCCTGTCATTTTCATCTATGCATAAAATAAAAGGCGTGCTCACTCAGAAGGAGTCTAAAACAAACCGCGAACTCTTGCAGGCTTATGTTCTTGGTCCTAGTCTGCCGAACCTTAGTTGCCCGATGTATTTTAGTATCCAACGAACAAACTCATCATAAGCTTGGACACCCTCAGGGGTCAAGTAAACAATGCCTTCGTCGTCTAACTTGACAAAACCTTTACCAGACATCCACGTGAGATACTTAACTAAGCGATCATACGACAGCCCCGTAACTGTGGCCAGCGCTGTTCTGTTGAGGTTCTTTTTCTCTTTCAGCGCCTCGATTATTCGGGCGATGACGTAGAGGTCAAGCTTGGAACTCTGCTCTCCCGAACTCAACGCTAAACCACCGCAACTCCCAAACCAGCATATCTAAAGCGTGCAATTCTTTATAACGCTCCAAAAGATCATTACTGAGCGCTATAGCTACAACTAAAACAGCGATAAAACCCCAGAATATAACGCCTGCCTCTATAAACGTATGCAGAAAAATCAGGGTTAAACCATTCCATAAGAGCTCAAAGGCTGATACTGAGACAACTACGTATGTTCCAGCTTTAAGAAGTGCATAAACAGCATAGCCAAGTTTTCCAATAGATACGTCTTCAAGGGTTTTTTCCCAGTCCATTTCGGTCAATAATTTCAGCGTAGAGGAAAAACCCTTAGAAATTTCCGATTTCCACTCGCCTTCTTTGACTGAACTGATTTGTTTTCGCATGAAATGTATACCGATAAGTAGCCCCGCAATTGGGATAAGTAGCGACAAAAACGCAGCAACAAAAAATATTGTGCCACTGTGGAGAAACTCCAGTTCGTAGACTTCAAACAAAGTAACCAATGCTAAGAATACTGCTATTGAACTACCAACGATTATTATGAACTTTTTTATGGACTTAGCTATCGCCTTATACTTTTTGATATGGTCAAGAGCCTCCATTAATTCTGAAACTTTTAAGGCAACCTGGTCTTCAGTAAACATACTTTCACGCTTGCGTCTCAGTTTAGCACATTTCTGATAATACTGGTTTTTGTGTAAAAAATACTTGTATTTCGAGATATAAGTGAAACTCCTTCCGAGTGAGTAATTATTACATATAGCCTGCTCTATCAAATTGCGTAGCCGAACTCATTGGCTGGGGTTGATACTTTGAAACAAGCCGTTAAAATTCTCTTGCAAGTAATCGTGATGGTAGCCATAATTGGCGCTTTACTGTGGTACGTTGGAATAGACTCGCTGATTAATACGCTAAGCCAGATGAAGTTGGAATATTTGCCGTTGGCGTTTCTGGCGTACTTTGGCATAAATGTACTTTTTGCTCTGCGTCTCAAGCGGGTGCTTAAAAGAGAAGGCGCCAAATTGAGTTTAAGAAAAACACTTTTTGCACAATATGCTGGAATGCTAACAAGTGATGTAACTCCGGGTCGCTCTGGCTATTTCTTAACCCCCGTTTACCTAAGAGACCAAAATGTTCCTACGTCTGTTAGCTTGTCAGGCATTTTAGGTATACAAACAGTCGAGTTTTTGTTTAAGGTGTTCGGCGGCATCCTAGCGGTAGTATTTTTAATCGAGACAATACAATTGAGCGGAACTTTGCTTTGGATAAGCGTACTGGGTGTTGTGCTAATGCTTGTGGGCGCAGTGCTATTGGCGCTGCTTAGCTGGTCTGATCGTGTACTTCGTCTTTTCAACCGAATATTTAACTCAAAATTTCTTGCCAGATTTACTGGTGGCTTGATGGGTAAATTGGAGGAATACAAGCAAAGCGCGAACCACACGCGAAAGTCTATTCCTGAGATTGCTGGCTTGACAATGCTGTGTTGGCTATTGAAGGGCTTTGAATGGTATTTCTTAGGCTTAGCATTGGGTATCGGTCAGATAGGGTGGTTGGGCTTTTTCCTACTGCACCCATTGGTGACTGCGCTGGGATTTGTGCCCATAACACCCTCAGGCATAGGATTCCAAGAGGGTGCAATCGTGGCGGTTATAACTGCAGTGTTAACGGCTGGCGGTATACCTTTGAGTACTGCTTTAGCATCAGCAACAGCCTTTGCTTTGATTTCTAGGATGTTGTTGATCCTTGAGGACTTATTGGGTGTTCCTCAAATTGTTAAATCAACATCTGCCCTCTTTTCAAGAAAAAACAAAGAAACACCAGAAAAAAATTCTCTAAATACGCAAATGTACAATTCGGCAAAGGACTGAGTATATGCATTTAAAGAAAGTTGTGTCTCTAACCAACAGCTACTTTTTAATGCTATGTGTGATGGGCGCACTTGCCATCCTCAGTTCAACGATGGCGAAAAATCCAGTTCTCAACCCTTTTGCTGTTAGTTTGGGAACACCAACAGACCTCATGGGAATAATAGCTGCAGCCTCGACGATTCCGGGAATACTGGTCAGTCTTCCAGTAGCTTCTCTCTCTGACTTTTTCGGCAGGAAGAAAATGCTTATATTTTCTGCATTCATTTTTGCGTCTGCACCCTTTCTTTATCTTCTTGTAACAGCTTGGTGGCAGTTGGCACTTGTGCGTTTCTATCATGGGTTCGCTACCGCAATTTTTGTTCCCGTAGCTGAAGCCCTGGTGGCCGAGCAGTTCCCAGATAAAAGGGGTGAACGCATCTCCGCTTTTAACTCGGCGACTTATGTCGGTCGTGGAACTGCACCATTCTTAGGTGGCTCTATACTCTTTGTTACCAGTTATGGTTTTCATACTTTATATCTAGCCGTCAGTGTAGCAGGCGTAACCGCTCTTGTAATAGCGTTACTGCTAATGCGGCAAACTACATCTGAGGTCACTAAGCCGGCAAAAGCAAAGGTTTCCACTGGAAAGATGCTAAGAGGCTGGCGTGAAATTGCCCGTAACAAAGGCACACTCACCGTTAGTTTTGTTCAGGCATGTCAATACTACGGGTATGGTGTTATGGAGTTTTATCTTGTTCAATTCATGACAGAAGTAGCAAAGCTCAATGCGTTAGAGGTTTCAGTGGTGATGGGGATGCAGGTTGTTTCTCTGATTATTTCTAGACCCTTACTTGGAAGATTATCCGACAGATACAGTAGACGCCTGCCAATCGTTTTGGGCTGCCTAATAAGCGGGGTTCTTATTTTCGTTGTTCCATTCACGACTCAATTTGTGCCCTTGCTTGCTATATCCATCGGATATGCTCTGGGCTTTTCCATGGTCATTTCATCCACTTCACCTTTAATGTGTGACTTGACACCTTCAAATTTGATGGGGACATCAATGGGTTTCTTAAGCACCGTAATGGATGTAGGGCAAACTCTGGGTCCAATAGTAAGCGGTATAATACTCGCAACCGTAGCCGCTTACACTGGACTATTTTCATCTTTGACACTTCTGATTGTCGCGTCAGCTGTAATCTTTTTGTTTTCAGGTATAGGCAGAGCAAAAAAGTAAGCGCAGACATAGCCAAGTTTCTGCGGTTAGTTTGAGCAATCTGCGGCTTTGCTAAAAAGCGTGTTATCGAAAAGGCTCCTCCAACGTGAACGCTGTCAAAATAAAATAGGGCTTGGTTGCAAAGCAAGAGTTTATTGGCGTCTTTTTCTTGCCTAAAGAGGCGGTGCTCCTGGAGTTTAAGCGCATAAGCGGTTCTGGTTGGGTCATTTTTTGTGTATCGGTAAGGTATTTAAATAACGTTGATTACCGATATATCGGTAACGTTTCGTGACAACAACATTTACCGATACACGGGGACGCAGAAAAAATCGAGGAACACTCCGCGAACGCATAATCAGAACTCTACTTGTGGAGCCAAACGGCACGCTCACAAAGTACAAACTCGCCAAGATGGCAGAAGCCTCTTTCCCATGGACACATGAATTCCTCAACAAACTCCAAGCCCAAAAACTGGTCAAAGACACCCAAGTCACGGACTATGTGGGGCTCATCAACTACTGGCTACAAATAAAAACCAAACCAGAAAAAAGAGATTACATGCACAAAAACCCCATAGACCTAATCCAAACAAGTAAGCTTCCGTATGCCCTCACAACATATCAGGCAGAAAACCTTGTCCAACACTACCTCTTCCCCTCCCGCATCGACTTATACATAAAAAAAGAAGACATGGACAAGTGGCATGAAGCAGTGACTGCTGAAGGGTTAGTCGGCAAAGGAAACCTAAGACTCCTCATAGCAGACGAACATGTATTCTACGGAGCATTTAAACGCCAAAACCTAACGGTTGTGAGCATTCCCCAGTTAATCGTTGACTTACTACAAGAAGGCGGCGTCTGCACTGAAGCCGCTGAAAAACTCATCAACAAGGTGGAGCAGCCAACGCCAACTGATATCTAAAGGTTACAGAGTTTAATGCGTCTGCAGGTACCTACAAAGTACTAGATTTAGCCAGCAAAATCTAAATGGTCTTCTCAGCAGTATCATGAATAATTTGAAAAGAAGAAAATTATATCTACAACTAAGGTGCAAAAGCGCTAACAGTTAGCAATAGCTTGCTAATGCGAAAGTATTATGGTATCTATGGACGATAGATGGAAGCTTGATCCAGCCTGTTGAGTTCGACTGTTACAATAACATTGGTTCCAGCGACTATTATGAAGAGTTTGAGAAAATCATAAATGAAAACGGAACAAACTTCACAGATGAAAGCCAGCAATGGGTAGCCAAACAAATTATTGACGAAAAGGACTTTCTTGCTGAAAAACAAGCAAGAGAGACATTACTAAAAGCTTTTTTACTGTATACCAAAACCCGTGAGAGATATTTCAGGTGGAACAAAGTTAAAGGTAACTACCTTATCGCGCTTAATGAAACATTTGAAGCTATGAAAAAAGAACTTGATCTTGTTGCAAACAAGCTCTTTACCTTTGAGTTAAATGGGCAAAAAATGGCAAAGCAAAGGGGCGAAACAATGGAGCATTATTTAATGCGCGAGGTAGTTCTTCAGTATTTTGATGATTATCGAGGTGGAATTGACTCCTTTGTGGAAGAATACTCACAAATCAAGGAAGTTCTCGAAAAAATAGCTCAAGGAAAAAACGACAAAGACATTTGGAAAGAAGCATCAAAGAGAGCGGACTTATATGTTATACTTAAAAATGGGCAAAAGCTTTGGGTAGAAGTTGAAAGGACAACAAATAGTAAAGAGTTGAATGAAAAATTAACAAAAATACAGAGGGTAACTTCTCTATGTCCAGGCCTTATCGATAAGGTAGTTTTTGTATTTCCAGGGCTTATTTCTGCCATGTTAGAAGGACTGTTAGTTGAGGCGAGAAAAGTTGGCTTTCCTGAAGATATGCTAGAAGTCTTTGAAGTTAACTTAAGGGAGAATCAAATACTATATGCAATAAACCCAAAGCTTGTTAGCACAGAATTTGGCGATAGAGTTTTGGATACGATTGCAGACGGAATTCAGAATCCCTCTGGAGTTGTAGGTCAAATGGCGAGAGAGCGAATTTATCAGAAGATAATACTGCCTCTTTTTGAAAATAATCCTGAAAAACAATGGATAACCGAGAAACGTGATAAGACAAGAAGGCTTGTCCGTTTTTGGAGAATTAGAACAGGAAAGTTGACTGCAACAGCAAAGGAGCTTGAATTTAAAGAAAAAGCTATAAGAAAAATCAAAAAAGAGTATCCTTTTTTGATACCCTAAAAGCCATTATTTTATTTTTTGTTTAAACTAGATTTTTTCTCTGGTTGACTGCTAACAAAAAACCAAAACTGAATAATGCAATGTTGACTATGAGATAATTTATCTACAAGCGATATATCGGTATATCGAGAAAAGGGGTTAATTATGGGGAATAGAAGTGACCACTTAGAATTTGATAGCATCTTAAGGGAAAAGGGAATAATAAAACTGGGGGAATATGACTGCGATCAAGTTCATCAGAAAATGGATTATGGGGAAGGCAACCATTCAAGGCAGACGCCGCATCACTCTGAAAAAGGAATCAGAGAATGGGTTGCAGGTGGGCATGATTCTTTTTGGGATAGCATCTTCGGAGATGCATGGGGACACAACTACTGCGACTTTGTTAGAGTTGCCTGCGGCCATATCGTTTTGGACTACTACTGGACAAAATACGGTCTGAACGGTAACAAGCCTAAGAAGGGCAAAGAGGAAATAATGCATTTGTCATTTCAAGCCTTCATCAAGAAAGGATACGACAAAAAGAGATTTCTAAGAAAAAACTAAATAGAATCCCTTAGTCTTGTGTCAGATGCTTAAACCCTACGCTGATATGATTAGAAAAAGGGGTGTTTTTCATCAACATAAATGTTCAAACCAATTTGTCTGCAAAGCTTTGAACAGCTAACAAAGAGCTTGCGGTAGCTTACGGGTTCAGGTCACTGTATAGAACAGACCTCCCAGAAAAGCCCCGTCCTGTCTTACAGGGAGATGGGTTGAAAACAAAACTGGCGAATCAAAAAGGCCAGAGAATCCAGCTTTTTAACTCATTCGGACATCACTAGCTCATAATCACCCACTGGATAATCAGGGTATTTTTTGGAGTAATTGTCATAGAATTGCTTTTTCTCTTCTTTGGTCCACTCGCCAAGGAAGAGCATATTCCCTTTATGCCTCAGCAGTGCTCCAAAATTAGGAAGCCCATCCAAAGCAACTCCTTTCTTTCCAGAGTGTAAAACTTCTAAAATCCGCTTAACAAAACCAACGTCATCTTCTAGATCAAGCAACATATTGGTGTAAAAATCTATTTGCCTTTCCCGCTCAGATAAATGCTGTTTACCAAGATATCCTGGCTCTTTTCTATCGTAGAAGGCAGGTAACGGTTCACTAACTGTACAAGTATCCTCCACTTCAGTCAGTAGAACGGCTTGTCCTTTAACTGAGACCAAAATTTCAAACAATTTCTTATCCAAATCAGCCGGAAGATACTTAATCAGGACAGGCTCAGGGAACCATACTTGAACATTTCCTTTCCGTAACTTGGAATTTGGCTTCAGGTAGACTGGCACATTGGAAACATAAATTTCCGCAGTCATTATCATATCTGCCTCGTCCTCCACCAGAGGGGCTTAAAATCGTAATATCAGCATCTGCTTTCAGTTTGGCATGAGTTGCTTCAAGATCAATTTCTTCGAAAGCACGAAGAGCCCTATAAACTTTCTTATGAGACATTTTCAGGTCCACACCGAAAAACCCTAGGGTTTCAAACGCTAATAAGACTTGTCTGAGGAGGTGAGAAAGGGTAACGGTAACCTCTAACACGCAAATAATGTTGCGATCCTGACGCAAGCAGGCTTGCGAGAAAAGCGTGTACTTGCCGCTACCCCTCAAATCCAGCCTAAACTACGAACCCCTCAATAACTGAGCTTTGCAGTGTTGACTTACACTATAGTTAGATAGTCCTTGATTAGAGTTTTAATTTGCTTGAGATATGCCTCTTCATTTGTTCCCATTTTGTATAGGAACCTTGATGGCGAATTGCCCAGGCATCGCATTTGGAAAATTAGTGCTACTGAATCCAGAATGAGCCCGTTTGCATTTGACTTCTTGACTAGATATGAGTATGGAAAGCGTATGGAGTCTTGGTTTTTGGTTAAGGGGGTAACCATTGTTGTTCCTGTTTCGGGGTGAACCGCAATCACGATGGCAGGGCGGTCTCCCATTTGTTCATGTGCTTGTGTATCGGGTAGAGCGACTTTCCAGATTTCTTTAGGTTGAAGCTTAGGCATCGGTAACCAGCTTAATCTATATTATCCCATGCTACCCTTTCTTTCTTTATCTCGTCAGTTAGATACTCGTCTTTGAAGAGCAATACTTTGGACTTTGTTATGCCAATCAGCTTATCAGAGTCAGTGAGGTGTGGCTTAAGCCGTTTTAATTCTACAAATAGGTCGTCATCTGACATTTGCGGCGTTTGCTGTTTAAGATATACAGTGGTGGCTGTGGATTCCATGAGCGTCATGCTTTCATAAATTCCAGAACAACTCTTTATCTTGTCAAGGATTTCGACTTCCTGATTTGATAATTTATAGCTGGAATCAAGCGACTCTAGTTTGTCGGCATTTGCATAATAGTCACACGCTAGATCATGTGAATAGGGACCTGAAACATAAGGAGTGAATGAATAGGGCAGGTTCATACCCAATGCCTTCGCTAAAAAGGCAGTTTTTTGAGTGAAAAATCGCCCCTGGTAGTCCTTGTTTTTTTCTTTGATTTTGGGTGATATTTCCAGATATTTGAGGCAAGCAATTATTTTGTCAATGCTACTTGACATTTCTTTCCATCTCCTTCATTTGCTATTTTCTCTATGTTTTTCATCCATTCGATTATTTTATTCAATTCATTTCTTCCTTTTTCTGTTAAAGAGTAAACGTCAATCGTTCTTTGGTCTACCTTCACTTCCGACTTGCCGATGTAACCCATCGTTTTTAGCTCATTTAGATTAGCGATAAGCTTTCCATCTGACATTTTTAGGGCATTTTTTAGTTCTCGATATTGAATGCCGTCTGCAAAGTATGCCAGCAATCCAAGAATGAGGCATCTGGCTAAAGTGACTGTTTTGCCGCTAAGTTTATCGGAAAGCTCCAGCAGTTTCTGGATTTCGTCTTCTGTCATTACCTAAACCATTACCTAACTTTGTATATTACTTTGTTTTTCAAAGTATTAAATGTGTCGATTATTTCAATTCATCAACACACCTCGCTGCGAAGAAACGATGACATCGCCACTCGTGTGTATGAGGGTTTAGCTGGCTAGAGATAGGAGATTCAATTCCCATCCCCAGCTCCAAATTATTTGGAATAGTTGTTCTGGTTGTTTACTAAATATTTTATTGTGATAAGCGCTAAATAACTTAGAGAGAAATAGTTACACTTTATGTTCTTCTGTAGAGGTTATGTTGTAGTTAGTATAGTGTTGTTATTGGTGTTGGTCTCTGTTGCGCCTAGTATTGTAACTTCTCAAGTAGTCCCTGTTGAGTGGCAGAGAACGTTTGGGCCGTATGATGGGTATTTGGTAGCTCAAACTTTTGATGGAGGATATGCCGTTGTTGGAGAGCAAGCAATCTATCAACCGGGTGGACTACACACCACTGGCGGCTGGATAAACAAGACAGCACTACTAATAAAGACTGATAAAAACGGCAATTTGGAGTGGGAAAAAGCATACATTGGGCTTACCTTCGAAAGAGGAGGCGCTACAGGGCCTGTAATTCAAACCAGCGACAACGGATTTGCACTTTTTGGTTTTCAGAAAAACAATCTCTTGTTAGTAAAAACGGATTCTAAGGGAAACGTTCAATGGAATGTTTCTGTGGAGTTGTTCGGTTACACTTTGGTGTATACTGGTATTCAAACTTCTGATGGAAACTATTTACTTGCAGGAGCAAATGTTCCTGAAGATGGGTCGAATAGTCATGGTTGGGTATTAAAGTTAGATTCGGTGGGAAATGTGCTTTGGGATCAAACTTTTGGGGTCACCATTCCTAGTTCAACTATTTATGTTGATGCACGGGTTGTTGCTCAAGCTTTTGATGGTAATTATCTTGTTGCTGGGAATTGGAGAAATGATTGTTGGTTTGCTAAGTTGGATACGAATGGTAATCTTCTTTGGAATAGAACTTTTGATTTCAAGTATGACAACGATGAGGTATGGTTTTATCGTGTTACATGTATTGCTTGTTCATCCGATGGTGGATATGTTCTTGGAGGGTGGAATGGTGATCGAGCGTTTCTTATAAAAACTAACTCTGAAGGAGTAATGGAGTGGAACCGTCCCTATGCAGACAATACTGCTTTAAGTTCAATTGCTGAGGATATAAGTGGAGAAGAGTATTTTGGTGCGGGGAGATTTGAATTTCCTGGCAATACTGGGGCTTGGTTTGCTGTATTCAATTCTGTAGGAGATTTATTGTGGGACCAAACCATTGACTGCTCAGATCAGAATGGCGACCAAGATTGCTTTGTTCGGTCGGTAATTGCAACTTCGGATGGGGGTTATGCTGCTACTGGTGCTTTTAATAGTACTGTTTGGCTTGTAAAGTTTGCTCCTGAAACAGCAACCACCCCAGAAAACCCGCCTGACTTCTTAAACAGTGTTTTTTTTCCAATTATAGCTGGCGTAACAGCGGTGATTATCATAGCTGCAGTTGTATTAGTTTGGCATAGGCGATCAGGAAAGTTCCAAAAAATGAACAATAACGGGGTATGAGAAAATGAAAAAACTATGCTGTTTAACTAAATCGGAATTAAGCCCTCTTTTAGTAGTTGATTTCGTCAGTGGTTGGAGGTTGAGGTAGTGGCGATTTTAAGAATTCAGCAAGCTAGTGCTAGTTATCTTTCTGCGGTTGTGATGAGTTTGCCGCAGACGCTTCTATTCGGCTTAACGGCACAATTAGAAGAGTTATGGGTTGGCGGTACTGTAGATTACGAATAATGGTCAGGAATTGTTTAATGCAATTTTAAGAAAGCCCTTGAAGCTTTGTTTTTGATTTTCTGCCAGAAACAATTAATGCGCTTGCAACGCTGATAGTGGTGACTGCAATAATTGCGATTAGCCAAATTGGAATTGTTTGGGGCTCTGGATTTTGAGTGGGTTGAGGTATTGACGGATAGCCAATGCCGTAAGTTGCATCATCAGCGTAAGAGTAGCCTTCTGCAGTCAACTCGTAATGGTCAATAAACGAATAAACTGTAGCATAAATTCCTGAGGACAATTTCAAATTGAAAGGATATGTGTCATTAACACTAAAGCCTGGTTCATTGTTTTCGTTTGTTAAGAAACCAGTTCCAACAGAACCCGCAGCGATAATTTCGCCACCTTTGTTATAGAAAGTTGCTATAACTTTTACTTCGTCCATTCCACTGTTGCCTACGTTCTTGAGTATGCCATCTATCTGTAAGTCACCGGTCGCATCATTTAAACTATGAGAAACAATTATCAGTCCGTGGTAAAACTGTTCGATGGGGTAACTTTGGACGTCTAAAGTATAGTGGTCTATGCTGTTGATGTCTACCCAACCGTTAGGTAAAGCCAACTCAAATGGAGATTTTTCGCCAGGATCCAGAACAGTTAGATAAGAAAATGCGCGGCTGTCTCCATAACCAATATTGCTGTCGTACCATTGTGAATCTGAGAGATATGAAATAACAACAACTTCATTGTTCACGTTGTAAAAAGTGGCGGTGACATTATAGCGTACAGATTGGGTTCCAACGTTTTGAACTTCCCCAAAAACGTGATACACCCCGCCGTAATAGTAATTTTCCCTAAAAGCATTTTGTGAGAGAATTATAACATTTGTGTCAGCCCTCACAACCATATTGGGATTCGTAACTGATACAAATACGAACATCATGACAAGCAACAAAATTAAGACTTTAATGCTTTTCATGTTAACATCCTATTGTATGCTTAGAAATATAATATTTGTTATAGTCTCTAAAAATGGAAGTACATGTCAGGCAAGCACTACGATGAGACGGAACATGGATTTTTAATAAACCCAAAGTGTGTATAAATGACCTTAAATTGGTAAGGTCTTATTTCAACAAATAGCAACCAATATTGTAGTTAATGGTGATATGATGAACAAGTTACTGCTTCGCGTAATCCTGTTTTCTCTTGTATTGATTGTTGTTATCTGCGGTTGCTGTTATGTTCTAACGCACCTTTCATCTTCGACTGCATATTCCTATAAAGCGAAAGGAACTGGTTACCCCATAAGTTCAGCAGTTGATGACTCATTAACGCCCTATGTTAATGTAACCATTAATGGTCAAAGCGGTTATTCTAACAGCACTTACGCACGTATGTTTCTCAATGGTACAGTCAGTTGGATAGCATCCGAGCAAGACGCTGTAAAATCTCTAAGCAACATACACTTAGTCATGTACACCAGAGTAGATGACCGCACATATGATGAGACAGGAGCTTTGACCCATCTATTTATTGGAAGTCATATAGTCGCTTATTATGATGAACCAACATTGCCCGATGACTTAATCGATCATGTAGAAGTAATCATTCCGAACCTTAATTTAGACACGCCAATGTACCCATACAGTCTTAACTGCTCAACCTTCATTGAAGGTTATACTTGATATTCTTCATGTGAATAATAATTTTACATTGGCAAAAAATAGTCTCATTGTTGCAACCCCTTGTTATTGCTTTAGTTGTCTTAGTTGCTGAAATTTGAATTTTTAATATGGTTTTTTCCGTTAGAATTGATTTTTTAAATATTATATAAGAGGATATCATAGTTGTCTTCATTGATTAACTGTCCCTCGGATGAGAAAACATGAACGCTGACGGCAAAAGATACCGCGATGCAATAATCGAATTCTTACCAGACGCCACATTTGTAATCGACTTGGAAGGAAAGGTCATTGCTTGGAATAGTGCCATGGAACTGTTAACAAGCATACCACGAAACGACATGCTAGGTAAAGCCAATTACGAA
Source organism: Bathyarchaeia archaeon (assembly GCA_050108115.1). GTDB lineage: Archaea > Thermoproteota > Bathyarchaeia > Bathyarchaeales > Bathycorpusculaceae > Bathycorpusculum. The sequence continues at coordinate 353,687 of JBNIDP010000003.1, forward strand.
TATGCACTCCCATTCTACAAAGAACGCAGGCCAATGCTGGCAAACCTAATTTTTATGCCTGAAGCCGAGATAGACCAAAAATATGACAAGGTTGAGCGTGTTGGCGATGCTCTTGTTGTTGAGCTCTTTATTGAAGATTTTCAACCAGGCGGTGTATACCTTTGGGCAAAGGCAAGTCCGCTGTACGATTCACAAGGTGAAATAGTGGGTGCAATAGAAACCATCCGAGATATTACCAACCAAAAACGTGCAGAAGAGGAAATTCTTCGGTCACGCCGCAGCCTTGCAGACATATTGAGTTTTCTTCCTGATGCAACCTTTGTCATTGATTTAGAGGGCAAGGTTATTGCGTGGAATAGTGCAATGGAAATGTTAACCAGCATACCAGCTGATTCGATGCTTGGAAAAGGCAACTTTGAATACTCTATTCCTTTTTACAAGAACCGCAGACCAATGTTGGCAGATTTGGTTTTCATGCCTGAAACCGAATTAAAAAAAAACTACTCTGCTGTAGAGCGAAATATGGACACGCTTGTGGTTGACGTTTTTATTCCTGATTTTAGAGAGGGCGGCGCTTATTTTTGGGCTAAGGCAAGTCCTCTTTATGACCCAAACAGTGGAAATGTTGTTGGCGCTATAGAAACTATCCGAGACATAACTGAACGTCGCGAAATGGAGGGGCGTCTTGCTCGTTCAAATGCTGAGCTACAGATTGCTGCTGAAATACAGAAAAGCTTTCTACCTGAGACAATCCCCCAGATAGCAGGAGTTGATATTGCAGCTCGTACCGTTATGGCAAAGGAGGTTGGCGGTGACTTCTTTGACGTAATTCCTTATGAAGTAATGCCTCTTGATAAGGACCTGCATGGGTTGCTGGTTGCGGATGTTTCAGGAAAAGGTGTTCCTGCTGCTCTTTTTATGGCTTTATCAAGGATTGTCGTTCGTGTGAATGCGCTTTGGCATCATGACCCTGCTAAAGTGATTTACAGTTCAAACAACACTATTACTCAAGATTCAAAATCTGGCATGTTTGTAACACTTTTCTTCGGCCTGCTAAACGAGACCGACAGAACCCTTACTTATGTTAATGCTGGTCACAACCCCCCTTTTATGTTTCGAAGCCGTGACGGAACCGTTGAGAAGCTACTGCCAACAGGAATTGTACTTGGCGCAGTTGAAAATATGGAGTATAAAGCCAGAAGCGTAAAAATTGAGAAAGACGATATAGTTGTCATGTTTACCGACGGCGTAACAGAGTCCATAAATTCACGGGGAGAAATGTTTGGGGAAAAACGCCTAATCGAAAATATTCAAAAAAATGCTCACCTTTCGGCACAGGCGATTCTTGAACAAATTTTGTCAAGCGTGAAAGCGTGTGCTGGGGATGTGCCACAGTTTGATGACATCACACTGCTTATTATCAAGGGGACCTGATGCAACTTATGTCAGACGAAAACGCAACAAAAAAGGAAACAACTGTGGCAAAGTTTGAACTTAAAATAGAGGGAAAGCTGGAAAGTCTTCCTAAAATTAGCGCGTTCATAGATGAAACGATGCGTCAATGTAATATTGAAAGTTTAAGAGATGTTTATGCAGTCCAATTGTCAGTTGATGAGGCGTGCACAAACATTATCAAGCATGCTTATTCCAGTAAAAACAAGGGTGAGATTGCAATCTGTTGTGTTTTCTCTGAAAATCAAAAATTTATTGTAAACATTACAGATTGGGGGGTGCCTTTTGACCCAACTGTTCTGCCTGAACCTGATACTGAAAGCGATTTGAAGCAACGTAAAGTAGGCGGTTTGGGCGTTTTTTTTATGCGCAAATTTATGAATGAAATAACCTACGTTCGTAGCGATGATGCGAATTTATTAACATTAGCTAAGTATATAGAAAAATAATCTAAAATGGCGTGAAATACATGGAAATAAAGACAGAAGGAGATACAAACATAGTAGTAATAGTGCCCAGATTCGATGCGTTTACCGCTAACGATGTTGAGACAGCCCTAAAAGATTTAATTGCAAAAGGTGCAAGGAAAATTGTTTGTGATTTTTCCCAAACCGAATACGTAGCCAGTGCTGGTTTAAGGGTTCTTCTGTCTTCAGCTAAAAGTCTGCAAAAGTCTGGCGGTCAAATTTTAATGTTTTCAATGAAGCCTTACGTTTATGAAGTGTTTCAAGTTTCTGGGTTTACACAGATTTTCCAGGTATTTGCTTCTCAACAGGAAGCTCTGCAAGCCCTAAATAAGTGACAAAAACGATAACTGGCGAACTATAATGTCAAGTATAAAGTCTGAAGCTGAACGCTGCCTAAAATGTAAAGTGCCCCAGTGTTCCAAGGGTTGTCCCGTTTCAACTCCGATTCCTCAAGTTATGACTTTATTTTTAGAGGGCAAACTGCGAGAAGCCGGAGAACTTCTTTTTAACAATAATCCCCTGTCCGCTGTAACGTCTGTCATCTGTCCTCATGACCGAAACTGCAAAGGACACTGCATAATGGGCAAAAAAGGTCAACCAGTTGAATTCTATAAAATAGAACAATATGTTTCTCGCTTCTACTTGGAAACTTTTCAGCCGCCTCTTATCCAAAAAAACGGTAAAAAAGTCGGTGTTGTAGGAGCAGGCCCTGCAGGAATCACTATGAGTATAATTCTTGCATTGAAAGGTTATTCCATTACCTTATTTGAAGCAATGGACAGCATAGGCGGTACCCTTCGGTATGGTATTCCAGAGTTTAGACTGCCTAAAAACGTGCTTGACTTGTACAAAAAAATCCTTGACTCACTTGAAGTAAAATTCCGCCCAAACACCAGAATAGGCACAAACATTTCCACAGCAGATATGTTTCTAGACGGTTATGATGCTATCTTTATCTGTACTGGAACTGGCAGACCTAACCGTTTAGGTCTTTTAGGTGAAACATTAGGGCACGTGCATTTTGCTATTGACTATTTGAAGTCACCTGAAGCCTACAAGTTGGGTAGGAACGTTGCCATTGTTGGTGCAGGAAACGTCGCTATTGATGCGGCCAGAACCGCCATCCGAAAAGAGCATTCCGAGGTAACTGTCCTTAATTGCATGTGTGCCGAAGATATGAGGGCAGACAAATCAGAAGTGGAAATGGCGTTAATTGACGGCGTAAAAATGCTCCACAACTGCCAAGCTGTTCGAATTGCAGATAATTTCGTCAAATGTGTAAAGGTACAAAAAATTATTGGGGAAGATGGGTCTGTACGTTTTGAAGAGGATTTTCAATCCGCCTTTGAGGTGCCTGCTGACTCAGTTATCATCGCAATTGGTCAAGGTCCTGGTGCAGAAGTAGTCAGCGTTGGTAGCGCAAAAGTAACTCAGAGGGGCCTTTTACAGGCTGACGAGTTTGGCAGAACATCTGAGTCAGGCGTATTTGCAGCTGGCGACGTCGTTACAGGCCCCAAAACGGTTATTGAAGCTGTTGCTTTTGCTAAAAAAGTGTCAGAAAAGATTGAAGAATACTGCAACAACGCATAATTAAGAAACATTGCCCTTTGTTTGCCAGACCCCCGTTGATAGTTTTCCATTCTTTATTGGTGATATTTGCACAAAAAAGTAAGCGTAAAGAAAGCAAATTAACCTTCTTTCAGCTTAACCAGTTTTTGGGAAACTGATAAATTTAGTTCTGCGGTTACATTCAAAGGTGCCGATATTTGGTTACTGAAAAGGTTACTCGTTTTTACGGTTGCCAATTAACCACTACTCATTCAGCAAAACAACACAAATTAAGCAAACTAATCGCTTGGCTTTCCGACAAAGAAGCTATAGACAAAGAATTCATATCCCTTTACATCCCCCCGCAAATGTCAATCGACCAAGTAGTTGCAAGAATCAAAAAAGATGCTGAATCCACTACACTTGATACCAAAAACTCTACAGACCGCCTACAAGAAGCAGCAAAAAACGTGCTCCAACACCTCAAAGCAAAAACTGCCCTCTCTGAAACTGGGTTAGCCATTTTTGCAGGAACTTACGTTGGTAATAATCAACAAAAACCGGTTCTTAACGTTGAAGAGCTTATTCCGCCTCAACCTGTTACAGCGTATCTTTGCAAGGCAGATAACCAGTTCGAGTTAGAACCGCTTAGACAAATGTTGCGTGACGAACGTGTCATCGGTCTTATAGCGTTAGATGCTAAGCAGGCAAGTTTTGGATTACTCGTAGGCGACTATTTACAGTTGCTGGAAACCATTAATTCTGGTGTTATGGGAAAAACTGGCAAGGGCGGTCAAAGCCAAAGACGCTACGAAAGAGAACGCGATATGTCCTTGGGGTACTTTTTTCATAGAATCGCCGAGCATGCAGCGAAAGACTTTCTTGAAAATCACAACATTACGCTACTCATAATCGGTGGACCTGGACAGACAAAACATGATTTTCTAAAAGGGGCGTACTTGCATTATATGTTAAATGACGCTCTTTTTGGCGTGTTTGACACGCAATCGGCTAGCTCCAGTGGAGTGCAGGAAATCTGTGAAAAATCCTTTGAGGCTCTCCAAAATGTGTGCTTGCCTATGGAACGAAAAATGATGCAACACTTAATGGTTGAGCTTAACAAGGATAACGGGTTAGCTATAGCTGGTTTAGACCCTGTGCTTGCAGGTCTTAAAACAGGTCAAGTTGAAGTGGCACTTGTTACTGACTCCACAGATTTAATAGACGCAGGTGCAACATGCAAAAAATGTGGCTTAACAAAAACTGAGCTACTTAAGAAATCCAGTCACCAACAACTGCAAGAATTTCTATCAACACCCTGCACGAGATGCAACTCAACAAATTACGAGTTAGCTGAAAAAGACATAATCGACGTTTTAGAAGACGTTGCAGCCCAAACCAAAGCCAGAGTCGAAGTAGTTTTTACTGGTTCAGAAGAAAAAGCCCAACTTAATGCTCTTGGAGGATTTGCAGCTATACTGCGATTTCACTCAAATATTTCCGCCTCTTCAGCATTGAGAAGTTAAAAAAGAAAAAAGGTTGTTTTTATGGGTGTCTTCTTAGGGCAAGAAGACTAAGTATAACGCCGATTATGGCAATCACAATTATGATGCCTGCTATTGGTAAGAAGTATTGGTCTGTCATTGACATTGCTGTTGATGGTTGAGGTGTCGATTCTGGTCCCTGTTCAACTCCAAGGCCTGTTGTTGCATATGATCCATAGTATCCGCTTGAACCTCCAAAAGTGACGTAAACGATGTATTGACCTGCAGTGTCTGGTTTGACCATTGCACTGTATGTGCCTGACATGTCAGTTGTTGCGTCAGCTAAGTGAATGTAGTTGCCGTTGGGGTCAACTGCGTCAATTGACACTGGAACACCCGTAGCAGTTGGCTGCTCAAATTGTTTGTACACATAAAGCATCCAGTCGCTCATGCTTGCGTCTGAAACTGCTGGAACACCCGTGGGAAAACGCATCTGAATCGCTGTGTCTTCTGTGCCTGATGAAACGTCTGTTACTGTCCCTGAGATTACTGCTGTTGAACCTTGCGTGATGGCAGATGTTATTGGGTTAACTGTTGTTTTGCTGGGTCCTTTGCCTATTGCGTAAATTTGTTGGTCGTAAGTATCCATTGTTGCAATTATGCTGTCGCCGATGATTGCTCGTCCGCCCCAGCGTGTTTGTCTGAATGCGCCGTCTATTTCCCAGATTAATGTGCCATCAGTTGCGTTAAGACATATGAAGGGTGCTCCTCTTGGTTTAGGCTCCTGAGCTGAGTGTTCCATGTGTCCAAGGTAGATTTTGTCATCAGAAATAAACGTCATAATCAGCCACCAGTTGTTTGTGATGTATGATTCTGTGTACGGGTCAGACGCGTTGTATGTCCATAGTGTTTCTCCGTTGGTTATGTCAAAGCAGTAGACTACACCGCCGCAGCTAGCAGAGTACAACTTATGGTAGGCAATGCCTCTTTCATATCTGGGGGAATCTGTCCATGCATCAGCGTATATTTGTGGTTCTGTCTGCCACAGGTAATCTCCTGTTTCAAGACTAAAACCGTAATTGATTCTTTCTTCTTTAGCCCAGAATGTTCCAACGTAATCTTCTTGGCTGAAAACCATAAAGTTGGATTGCATTCCGACAGTAAGGTCTTTCCAACTTGTTGGGCCTGTCCATGTTTTGCTGAATAACAGTTGACCTTCACTGCCTGGTTCTAAGCTTAAGCCCCAAAGGGTTACACCGTTGGTAGTGTTGCTTCCTATAGTATAGTTTCCGCCGATAATTCTGTCACCTGGGAACGCTATTAAAATGCTTGTGCTTGGCAGAGTGTTTGTGACTGAAACGTTTAGGTCATATCCTGTTGTGCCGTTCCATTGTGTATTCTGCATTGCTGAACCCCAGCTTTCCATCATGCCTGTTCTCCCTTGGATAACAAGATAACTGGAGTTCCATCTAAGCAGCCTGTAGTCTGGGTTTGAAGCATTGCCAAGGTTTTGGATTGAGTATTTGAGCAGTTCTCCATTAGGTCCATAATACACTGTGCCTGATGGAACATTGGTGAAGTTAAATAGCCAGTCACCTGTTAAAGCTTCAAAAGCGTAAAGGTTAGTTCCGCTTGCTACATAAACGTATGAGAAGCCGCCTCTGTTGTTTAGGCAGTCCCATTTTAGGATTTGTCCAAAAGCTATTCTGCCGTTGCTGTCTAAGACTTTTTCCCAGAGAACTTCGCCTGTGTGCAAGTCAACTGCTACTACTTCTTGTGTTGGTGGTGTTGAGTAACGTGCAGCTACATATCTGTTGTAGTATAGTACTCCGCTGATTATGATTGAGTTTGCGAATTTGCCTTCGTATGCGTCTCCGTTTTGGTAGCCCATTTCTGTGTCTCCGCCGATTAGGCCGCCCATGGTGTCTCCGATTGGCATTGTCCATAGTATGTGTGCGCTTTCTGGAGCATCATTGTATGGAGCATACAAATTATTAGGTGCTTGTAACCAGCTCCCAGAAATCGACCACCACTCTCGAAGTTGTGAATCAATTGGACGTGTCCAGTATTCAGCAGGTAAATAGTGTCCTGGAAATGAAGGTACTGCTTCTTCTTGAACAACCAATTCATATGGTTCAGTTTCGCTAGTTGCATACCATCCGCTTGGCACTCTGGACGCTGATGAATTGTAGTACACGCGGTCAAATTTGCATTGTAACGTATAGGTTCCTACTGTGTCTGGTGTAAAGCCATAACCAACTGTTCCTGTCGACCAAGTTTTCAGTGGTCCAATTGTTTCTGAGTCACCGTTAGGGTCAGTAATGATTAAGGTTACGTTCCAGCCGTCACCGTCAAGTGCTAAGAAGTTTATTAGACCCAAATTAATGAGTGTTCTTTGGTTTACGCCTACAGGGTTCGGTACTGCTTCAACAAAAGGGTAAGTTGCTATGTCTCCAGCCTCTGCGGTTGCAAAGTTTGGTGTGAAAAGCATTGAAGTCATCATTGTAGCTATGAGCGCCAGTGAAAATATTGCTGAAATTTCTTTTTTTCTAAAAATTAATTGCATTTTTTGTTTCTCCCTCTGTATCTTTTCGATTAAATCAAGTTTTAAGTTTTATCTCATTTTGCGATGTAACGGTCAGAGTTTTTATTAAATTTTAACAAAAAATTCGTAATTTGGTTAAAAACTGCTACTTAATAAAACATGTTAAAAAACAAAAAAAGAGGCAATTGGTTGATTATTTGCTATTTAAGGTTTGTAGCGTAAATTCGTCGGCTATTGTAACAAATAGTGGGTTTATTGGTGTCTTTTGAGTTGTTTTAGAGTTAGAATTATGTTTGCTTGATGTTGAAAGTTCTTGTTTTAAAGGTTGTTTGTGCGGCATATATTAATGGCAAAAACTTACATACGCCTATGTAGGTATCAATAGTTTTATTAGATTGGTTCATGCGTAAAAACTGCCTATAAACTGGGTGATTTCACGTGAAAAGTTTCAAGAACATCCTCGTAGTTGGCGAAAAAAACATTTTTGGCGAAATAGCCCAAATAATAACCATCGCCGAAGAAACAAACAAGATACTGTACGAAATGCTTGGTGACTGCCAAAACGAGAAAACCCTTGATCTTAACATGCAAGCGGTTAGAATGCTTGAAAAACAATCTGACGATATAGCATTCAAAGTTAATGAGGATATAACAACTGGTGCGGTAAGCCCAAACATTCTTGACCATTTATTGGAATGTGTAAGTGTAGCAGATGACATAGTTGACAACTATTACTATCAAAGTCGTCAACTTTGCAGAATGTGTAAAGCCAAATTTCCTTATTCTGATGCACCACAAGAAACACAATGGATTGCACTTTTCAAGGCAATGCTGGATTTAGCAGGTCAAGCTCTGGCGAAAGTAAAAACAACCCTGTCGTTGTCTGATTTGTCTGAGATTTTGAAGCTTCGAAAGGAAATTGAAGCGTTAGAGCAGCAGGGTGATGATATAAAAGACAAAGGCTTTGACTGGCTCTACCATGAAGCCCCAAGAATGCATTACCTGCAATTCTACCATTACAGTGAATTACTGCACAAATTTGATGACATTCTTGATGGTTGCGAAGACCTTTCAGACTTGATTCTGTCAGTTATAACATCCATTTTGAAGTGAGCATGCTTTGATTCTTGAAGTGTCGCTTGTCGTTTTGGTTTTTCTTGCCGTTGCGTTAGTGGCTGGAAACAACCTTTCTGCTTGCGTTGGACCCGCTGTTGGTGCAAGAATAATTTCAAAACGTACAGGTGCATTGCTGGGTCTTGCTGGCTTTTCAGCAGGCTTAATTGTGCAAGGCTCGGGTATGGCTCATTCTGTGGCTGTTTTTTTGCCTAATCCAACAATTGAACTTCAAGTTGCAGCGTTGCTGGCAGCTACTGCTATCTTTGGTGTTGCAAATCTAGCTAGGGTTCCTTTGTCTTTGAGTATGTCACTTGTTGGTTTACTTGCAGGTTTATCTTTTTCCCAAGGAATCACAACCAGTTTAACTTACCTTTCTCAGGTTGCTTCAATGTGGTTTATTGCGCCCGCTGTAGCCGCGCTTGTCTCGTTTTACATGATACAAATCCTAAACAAACGTGCAGTATCTGACATTTGGCGCAGAATTCGCTTCTACAAGGTTCTGCTGATTGTGCTTTCTTTCACTACTGCCTTTGGGTTGGGCGCTAACACGTTAGGCTTAATTGTAGCCACCGCCGGCTTTAGCTTGGTTACTGTAGCTGTGGCTGTAGGCGCAATTTTTGTCGGTACATTTTATCTTGCAGAAGGTTCCATCCGTAGAATGTCTCAAGAATTTTACTTAATGCGGTATTCAAACGCTGTAGTTACTCTTGCTACTTCAACAATCTTAGTTGAGATAGCTGCTTTCTTGAACATTCCCTTATCTAACACGCAGACAACAGCTGCAGCGGTTCTTGGAACAGGGCTTTCCTACAAAGCCAAATTTATGTCGTTAAAACCTTTCTTAGTTATTGTTGCTGGCTGGGTTTTGGCGCCCTTGATTAGTTTCTTGATAGGCTGGATAATTTAACCAGTTTAAAATTTGCTAAAGGTGGCTTTAGTTAATTGTTATGCTGCTTTTTCTGTTTGCTGTTCTTCTTGAAACTAAATATTTTAGGTTCATAACTGCAGATAAGCCAAGAAAAAGCCCCGCCAAAAAATCTGTAACCGCAAAATTTGGCAATCCAAAATGCAAAAACTGGCTAAAAAGGATACCTAACGTGAAAGTTATTGATCCCATCGTTAAAGCAACTCTATCGTTAAGCAATTGATTACACCACGCTCTATTAGGTTAGTGTTTGATTAATCCTTTTCTATGACGTTACCTATTTTTTTAAATCAAGACGAAAACATGTAGTGTGTTTTATTTTTTGAGCATTTTTAGGAAGTCGTCAATCGGTTTTGCTGGCATAGTCATTATGTGTACTGTTCCTCTTGAACCCAGCTCAATGGAGACGCGTGTAATGGCGTCATTGTCTGGGGCTTCAACTAGACTGACAAAATCGTATCTGCCGATAGTTGCGTACTGTTCTAAAACCTTGGCGCCGAGTTTTTCTTCAATCTCTTTGTTTACTTCTTTGATGCGGTCGGGGCGTTCTTTGATGGTTTTTCTGCCTTCAGAAGTGAGGGTTGACAAAACAATATAGATTGCCACAAAAATTCCTCAAAAGAAATGAGGTTTCGTAGTGATTTAAGGGTTTCCAAAACCCAAATTCACTCATTTTGCTTTTCTGCTAAAGTATTCTTTTAATGGATTCCAGTAAAATTCTGTCCAGCCTTCCGCTATTTCATATTCTTGAGCTTCAGGAACATCTGAGTGGACTAAAGTGACTTCTGTTCCTTCAGGAACTGCCTTGAACGTTAATTCCAGTGTTGACGCTCCGTATCCTTCTTCCCAATCGGTAGTCATCCATTCTTGAACAACACGTTTTCCATCTTCTAATTCACGGTATTTTCCAAAAATGTATCCATCCCAAGCTGAAAATTTACTGCCAATTGCTGGTTTGCCTGTGGCTTTGGCTTCTGTGAAAATGCTGTGAATTTTCGGGTCAACATACGCGTCGTAGACCTGTTTTGGCGTTGCTGGTATGATTACTGTTTGTTTGATAGTTGTTACTTGTAATTTCATAAAACGCCCTTTCTTATTTGGTTTTATACTTCTTGTTTGCTGGCGTTTATTTTATAAATGTATTGTTTGATATAATCTTAATTAAGTAATGTGTGAAGTACATTATTGAGGAAGATTCTTATGGGGATAAGTAAAAACTCCAAGTTCCCAAGCGTCCTCGACAGTGCATATGAACAATACAAGCGTGATTTGGAACGTTACAAGCTTGTAGAAGAAATCATGACTCCTAAGGTTTTTACTATAGCGCCTGAAGAGTCAATGTATAAAGCCGCAAGAATAATGGGCAGCAAACACATCGGCAGCTTGATAGTCAAAAAATACGATACCCCCGTAGGTATCGTAACTGAGAGGGACTTGCTGACTAAAGTTTTCGCCCAAAACAAAGAGCCAACTCAAGAAATAGTGGAAGACCACATGTCTTATCCGCTTGAAACTATCTGTTACAGTGCAAAGATTAAGGAGGCTGCGCAGATGATGATAAAGAAAAAGTGTCGTTTGGGCGTTTTTGACTGTGGCAGAATGAGGGGGATAGTGACTGCTTCTGATTTGATTAGGAGCCTGCCTGATATTCCTGAAACTGAAGCGTTAGTTGACGATTTCATGACTAAAGAAGTAATTACCGCTGACGAATCCACTCCCATACGTGTTATCGCTATGACCATGGGTGAAAAACGTGTTGGAAGCGTAATTGTTACAAAAAAAGAAAAGTTGTCAGGTATATTTACGGAACGTGACTTGCTTAACACTTTTCTTAGCGAGGTCGACGGTTTAGAATCAAGCGTTGGTAAACGAGCAACAACAGAGTTAATCACTATTCCTTCAGGAACAAGTGTTCACAAAGCCGCAACCACTATGACAATGAAACAGATACGACGTTTGCCAATTATGAAAGATGACCAGCTTGCTGGAATAATAACTGCACGCGACCTAGTAGAAGCCTACGCAAAATAACCGCCAACTCTGCTGCTTCTTCGACGACCTTTTATTCTTATTACGCATAATGCTAACTATCCTGAGGCAACCGTGTTGGCAACCGTAGACCTGTCAAAAAAGTACTCTTCCTTTATAGCGCCAAAAAACCAAATCCTCCTAAATCAAGAAAACTTGCAACAAAAATACGGCTTAACCGCCACTATTCTAACCGTTGAGTTAACCCAAAGTTCAACGTCCAAATTCAGTTTTACCATTGATGACACACAAGCCCAATGGGTAAACACACCAATATTTGAACCAAACAAACCAATCCAAATCCACTTGGGTTACGGTAACACGCTTGAAGTCGTCCTGTCTGGTGAAGTAACCACTATAAAAACAGTTTTTTCATCCAGTAGTGCATCCAAAATTGAGATTTTTGGAGAAAGCAAACTCCTTGAATCCAACGTGTCACAGACAGTTTTTGGGCTTGAATACGGAAAAACATTGTTAGATTTCACCGCAACCTTAACCGCTGGTAATCTGTGTTGTGTTGCCACAAGTGTTGGTTTACCTGACATAAAACCGGGCGTAATTTTAGCTCTAACAGGTTTATCTGGAAAGTTTAACATGAATTATCTTGTGGAAAAAGTTGTCCACCGTTGGGATGGCGTTTACGGTTACCGAACCAGTTTTGAAGCTAAAGCTTTAACCCGAACTGTCAAGATTTTTCGTCCAAACATCTAAATCTTAGAATAGTCAACTAAAATTTGTGAGCAAAAATGGGTAGATGCACTAAGACTATTGGTGAACGTAGGCTTGGCAGAACTATTTACAAGCTCGGCAACAGTGTTGAGTTTAGCAGCAAAGAATGCAAAGCCAAAATTTCTGAAACAAAAACAAGCCAGAAAGTTCAGCAAGAGCAGGGTTACACGGATGATTCGCCAATTCAGAATTTGCGCGACCCTAAAACCCAAAAGAAACAGCCTTAACAATTGGATTGTTGTCAAGATTTTTCTTTAGATTTTCTGATTAACTTTAATTAGTTTGTTTTGCTTTGAGTTGTAACTAAGCACGCACAGTTTACACTAATCTAAACTGGTTGGGTGAAAACTTTATGACTGAGACGCCAGCAACTCAAACTTCTAGTGGGGAACAGCCGATAAAAGCGTCGGAGTTGGACCCCAAGTTTAAGTATCAACTTGTAAAGATGCATGGAAGCGAAAAAATCCTAAAATGCTTCCAATGTGGCACCTGTACCAGCGATTGCCCCGTTGCCCGATACAGTGACAGTTACCGACCAAGAACACTAATTCACATGGCAACTCTTGGCTTAAAAGACCGTGTGCTAAAAAGCGACACCCTCTGGTTATGCGCCGCCTGCTTTACCTGCACCGACCGTTGCCCACAAGACGTAGAAGTGGCAAGCGTAATCCGTGTATTTCGAAACTTGGCAGTAGAAAACGGTTGCATACCACAAGTCTTCAAAGACCAACTCAGGTCTGTTCTTGAGTCAGGTTACGCTTACAAAATCCCCGAACTACGCATAAAAAAGCGTGAATCACAAGGGCTTCCACCCTTGCCAAAAGGCGATGCAGAAAGCGTCTGCAAAGTTCTCAAAGGCATAAAGTTAGTTGACAAATTCAAAAAAGGAGAAACCGAAAATGTCAGCGACCAACAATAAGTACTTGATTTTTTTGGGATGTGCGATTCCTTATCGTGTTTCCAGTTACGAAATTTCTTCCCGAAAGGTTCTTGCTAAACTTGGGGTTGAGTTGGTTGAGATGCCTGAATTCAACTGTTGTGGGCTCCCACTTGACCCTGTTAGTCATGAAGCTATGCTTGTTTTGGCTGCAAAAAACTTGGCTCTCGCCGAACGGGAAGGCCTAAACATTCTCACGTTATGCCCTGGTTGTGCTGGAACGCTTAAGAAGGTTAACAAAATCTTAAAAGAAGACCCCGCTTTAAAGCAGCAAATTAATGAGCACCTAAAAGAAGCCGGTTTAGAATTCAAAGGCACAGTTGAAACAAAGCATCTGCTGCAGTTCTTAAAAGAAAATGTAGGTATAGAGAAAATAAAAGCAGCCGTTACCAAACCGCTTACTGGCCTGAAAGTTGCTGAACATAATGGTTGTCATCTTTTGCGTCCAAAACAGTTCATCGGGTTTGATGACCCTGAAGACCCTGAAACGCTGAAAATGCTTGTAGAAGCAACCGGTGCTACATGTCTTGATTACGTTGACGAAACCGAATGTTGCGGCGCACCAAGTGTTGGTGTAAGTGACAAGGTTGCTTTGTCGCTTGCAAGAGACAAACTGAGCCACATAAAAGACGTTCAAGCCCAAGCGTTAATTACCATTTGTCCCTTCTGCCACATAATGTATGACACCAACGAGTTGCGCATAGAGAAAATGTTCAATGAAGTTTACGGTATTCCAGTGTTGCATTACCCGCAACTGCTTGGGTTAGCTTTAGGAATGAACCCCGAAGATTTAGCTTTCAAAGACCTCAGAGTAGACCCTTCAAATATTCTAAAACAAGTAGCTGAAAACCAAAACAAAACGTAACTATTGCTTTTCCTTTTCTTTTAAACAAGGTCTTGATGTTTTGTGCTGCTTGCTTTTTTCACCATACGTTTTAGTCTTTGAATCTGCTGTTGCAAATTAACCACAATTGGCACTTGCCGCCCATAAGGTTCACAATGCCCCTCAACAATTGCTTCAGCGACAGCTTCAACTGTGGCTTGTTTTGCATTGATGATGGTGTAGCCGTAACCGATTTGTGGACCATAATGCGCATCAGTACCCCCTACCTTGGAAAGCTTGTATTTTTCAGCAGCTTCAGCAGCTTTTCGAACGCTTCTGCCAAACGGGAACGCCCTTGCATTAATGACTTCGATAGCATCAAACGCGCTGCAGACGGCATTGTTTAGGCAACCTTTGAAGTACACGTATGGGTGACAAGCAATCGCGACCCCGCCAGCTTCATGAATGCGTTCCACTGTTTCAACAGCGGTTAATCCTCTGGGAACAGCTTTGTTGACGTTTAAAGCTACTATGTGTCCCTCGCTGCTAGAAACCTCCATACCTGGAATTACCAGAAAATCTTTGGTTTCTTTAGCGATTTTCAATGCGCCGTCAAGGTAATTGTGATCAGTAACTGCAACCGCGTTAAGACCATTCTGTTTAGCGTAGTAAATGAGTTCCTTTGGCGTGATTAATGAATCGCTTGAGTAAGTCGTATGTACATGAAGGTCAGCGCGGATTTGCATCCTTTGAGCCTCACTTAGGCTGGGTTCCCATTTTCTCGCGGACTTGCGCTAACTGCTCATCAAATTTTGTTTCGTCGGTTTCAATTTTGTGGAAGAGCGGTTTGGGTTTAGCGATTTTGTGACCTGATTCAATTGGCACTGTGGCTTCGCTCCAACGTGAGACTGTTCCAGGTAACTGCAGGGTTTGCCATAGTTGCTCGGCGGTTTGCGGCATGAACGGTGCGGATACGACGGTGCATGCTTTGACTACTTGGGCGGCGACGTAGAAGATTGTGCCTGCTTTTTCTTTGTCGGTTTTCATGAGGTTCCATGGTTCTTTGGTGTTTAGATACTGGTTGCCGACGCGGCTGATGCTGATTAGTGTGGTTGCTGCTGATTGTAGCCATCCGTCTTCAAACTCTTTGGCTGCCTGTGCAACTTTTTCTTTAACCGTGTCAAGGACTGCTTGGTCGTCACTATCGAGTTTGGTTGGTGCTGGAATGGTGCCTTCAAATTTGCTGTTTACGAAGGAGAGTGTGCGGTGGATAAAGTTGCCAAATGTGTCGTTTAGGTCTGAATTGATTTTGTCTGAAAATGCGCTCCAAGTGAAGTTGGTGTCTTTGCTTTCAGGGCGGGTTGCCATGAGAAAGAAACGCCAGTAATCTACAGGGAACATTTCTAAGGCTTCGTCTATCCAGATGCCTAC
The DNA here is from genome assembly GCA_050108115.1 of Bathyarchaeia archaeon. Taxonomy (GTDB): domain Archaea; phylum Thermoproteota; class Bathyarchaeia; order Bathyarchaeales; family Bathycorpusculaceae; genus Bathycorpusculum. The sequence goes on from JBNIDP010000003.1 coordinate 369,172, forward strand.
GCGTTGGCTTTTTGAGTATTTTTGTCCTTTGAATTGTAAAAATTCGGTGGCGGAAACGTTCCATGGCAAATTGTAGCCTTGATTTGACGCTAACAAAAGCGCGGGTAGAATGATAGTATGGAACGGAATGTTGTCTTTGCCTACGAAATAGAGGGTTTTGGCGTCTTTGTTTAACCAAAATTCCCGCCACTTCTCTGGCTGCTCCATTCGTCTGCTTTGCTCTATGGTTGCTGAGATATAACCCATAACAGCTTCCACCCAAACATAGATAGTTTTACCCTCAGCGCCAGCAAACGGTGCGGGGATACCCCATTCAACATCACGGGTTACCGCACGTGGTTTAAGGCCTTCTTTTATCCAGTTTAAACTAAAGTTTTTGACGTTAGCAGGTAACTGCTTATTGTTTTCTAAATATTTGATTAGGGGGTCTGTTAGTTTGGAAAGGTCAATGTACCAGTGCTTAGTCGTTTTTACGATAGGCTTGTTTTTGCAGATGGTACAATACGGCTCCACAAGCAAGTTTGGCTCTAAAAGTTTGCCGCAAATGTCACATTGGTCGCCACGGGCTTTCTCAGCGCCGCAGTAGGGACATTTACCTTCAACAAAACGGTCAGGCAAAAACCGTTCGTCATGCTCACAGTAAAGCATCTGGGTTTCCTGTTCGAAAATGTACCCGTTCTTTTGGATTTCAAGAAGTGTTTTTTGCACGAACTCTTTATGGATTGGGCTTTCTGTGCATGTGTAATTGTCAAACGAGGCTCCCCATCGGTGGAATAACTCGGAGACTTTGGCGTGGTTGCGTTCCGTGAGTTCCTTTGGGGTTATGCCCTGTTTAATGGCTTCTACTTCGATTGGTGTGCCGTGTTCGTCTGAACCGCTGACAAACAGGACGTCGTCGCCTTTTAGGCGGTAATAGCGTGCTGTGACATCTGCTGAAAGAACAGAACCCGTTAGGTTTCCAAGGTGCGGTGTCACGTTAATATAAGGCCAAGCTGAAGTAACTAAAACTTTATCTGGCAAACTGTGTGTCTCCAACAAATCGTTAAATGCCCACCTTATTAAAATTGTTATCCAACCAAAAATCCTCTTTAGAGTTAAATTAAGCTCTTGTTTGGCAACGCTTAAATCCAGAATCAAAAATACAATACATTAGGTCAAACTTTATGCCTTACTGCCGAAAATGCGGAACCAAACTGGCTGATGACGCAAAATACTGCTACAAATGCGGCGCCCCATTCGTAAACTCCGCTCAACCGGCACAGCCACAAACTCCTCATGAAACTCCGAAAAAACCCAACGTGCCAATACGCAAAAATCCCCTCTTTATTCCTGTCATGGTTATAATTGCCATAACAATTTCCGCTTTGGTAATAGCAGTTGTAGCGTCAGCGCCGCTTAATCCTGTCAATTTCAGCGAGCAAAACCGAATCGAGCAGACAGGACAAAACAGGCTAAACTTGGATTTTCATGCTAATGTTGGTGACATTTACGTGTACACTAACCTTACAGAGGGTATGGTGCTTATGGATGTTTCAGCGACTGGTGGAACCAGCCTTTTTTCTTCAGATGAGCCTGTGACTTTTATGGTTCAAAACATCACCGCTAATGGCACTCAAATTGTTAATGCTAATGTTTCTTCATTAACTAGTTTTCCATTCTCAGAAAATCTAAAGGTGGTTTGCAACATTTACGTTAACCCAGAGGCTGATTTGACGCTTAACGTGAAATCGGATGTGGGCGAAGTGCACATGGTTGCTGATTCAAACACAAAAATCTCTTCTTTACAGTTTTCAACAGTTACTGGAATCGTATTTTTGAATCTACAGAAAGGTGTCACTGTTAATGGTGGTTTAACGCTTAAAACGGACACAGGTAGTGCATGGTTTAGTATGAATGAGGCGGATATTAACGGTAACTTTACTTTCGATATTAGTTCAAGCACTGGTGATGTAAACCTGAATGTTACCCAGACCCAGACGTTTAACGGCAACCTGCAAATCAATGGTCGGGTTGGAACAGGAAACGTAAACCTTGACAAACTCTTAATAGATGGTGAAGTTGCCGCAAAGATTCAGTCAAACACGGGTCTTGGTCAAATCCAACTGGACGTTAAACATTTTAACGGTAACCAGTCATCTATTCAATCAAACAATTATCCTTCCACAAGCAACATAAACATGAACTTTAACACGGATATAGGCAACATTAACTTAAACGCAACTTACCAAACAAGCATTGAGCCTACCCTTAGAGTTTAACGTTTTTGCGCCTGAATGTTTAAAGCATGCTTTGTTTAATAACAATAGTGAAGGTGCATTTTTTTGTCAGAACGAAAAATCTCTAAACAAGAGTTAGAAGAAAATAATGGAAAAGACGGAAAACCAGCATATTTTGCTTACAAAGGAAAAGTTTACGAAGCAACTGACAGTGCAATGTGGATGGATGGCGAACACATGGGCATGCATCAAGCTGGCAAAGACTTAACCGAAGACATGGATATGGCGCCTCACGGTCCAGAAAACGTTGAACGCGTAAAATACGTCGGCGAATTAGAATCCTAAATCAAGCTGCAGTACACTGTCAACTTGCCGCAAATTTTCTGCAATTTTCTTTTTATCTTCAACACTAATTTGCTCTTTAAGCTTCTCGAGTTCAGACACAGTTTCGTATAGACTGTCAAACGCTGTTTTTACGTCTAAATTGTTATTCATAGCTGCTTCAAAACCTAAAACTATCCTTTCTAAGAGCGCCTTGGTTTGGCTGGATTTGGCTTCTGTTTTTGGCTGTACTTTCTGCAGCTCCTTAATGGTTGCTTTCAAAGTTTCCAGTTTTTTGCTGGCTGTAGCGAATGTTTCATAAGTAAAATCCAACGTTTCCTGATAACAACCGTAAATCAAAAAGAACCTTATCTGCTGTCCACTGTAACCTTTCGTTTGCAGGTCTTTGGGGTAATACACGTTGCCTTTGCTTTTAGACATCTTTTTTCCATCAACATACAAGTGGGCACCGTGAAGCCAGTAACGCGCAAACTGTCGTCCAGAAACCGACTCCACAACTGCAATAGTGTAATCGTGATGCCTAACCAAATTGTCAACGCCCCCACAGGCAACATCAATCTCAAAACCCAAAAATTTAGTTACAATCGCTGGATCCTGAATGTTCCACGCTGGTCTGCCAATGCCGACCTCTGTTTTGTAGCAGATATCACTTTGTGAGCAGCCATGCCAAAGAATAAAATCCCCCATATTCCAAGGTGTACCCGGATACGTGTCTTTATGGAAACGGCGATGTTTATTGGGCCATTTGCTCATGTCCAGATGCGACAGCTTGCCAAACCCCTCAAACTTGAGTGGGTCAAAATACACGTTTTCTTCACCCTTATAACGGTAATGGTAAGCGACGCCGCAATCAACCAGTTTAGAAATCAGCACTGAAGCTTGATCTACCGCCGTTGATGCCCTAACAGCATAATCTGGCTTTTTAATTCTCAACAGCTTAAAATCATCAAAAAACGTTTTTTCGTTTTTACTGGATAATTCTTTGACTGTTAGGTTTTCTTTTTTAGCTTGCTCTATTGCTTTATCTTCTACGTCGGTTAACGCCATTAAACGCTTAACTTTGTAACCTAAATATTCAAGGTATCTTTGCAGGATATCTTCGAAAAGAAACGTGCGGTAATTGCCTAAGTGAGCTGGCTGATACGTTGATGGTCCACACGTGAACATTTTTACCTGTTTGTTCTCTTTGGGCTGGAAGGGCTCAATTTTGCCTGTTAGGGTGTTGTAAATGTTTAGCAAGTTGCAAGGTTCCTCGTTTGTTTATTTGGCGTTTCTTTTTTGTGGCTGCTTTTTTGAAGTCAAAATCTATTTGCTTGTTGTGAAAATTTTTCGCCACAAACAAGAACCCTGCGTCAGCTATATTCTTTTTCGCAGAATGTTGAAAATAGGGTTTTTAAGCCTCATCAGTGTTAATCAACACTCAGGCAGATCCTTTATGGAAAAAAAGTTAAACCTTAACGGTTACAAATGCCCTGCACTTACAAATAAGGTGCCTGGTGTTCCGATAGTTTTCTTACACGGATTATCCTACAACATTGAAATCTGGAACCGCATAGGCATAACCGATTTGCTTGACGAAAAAAACGTGCCCTATCTTGCTTTAGATATGCCGTACGGCGAAAAAAGCCAATGCAAACCCAAAACCCGTGACCCAGAAAAAAACGTAACCTTCGTTTATGATGCTATTGAAAACGTTTTCGGCGGGCCAGTTTCTCCTGTTTTGGTTGGAGCCAGCATAGGCGGTAACATGGCGCTCCATTTTGCAACTATGTTTCCAGTAAAAGGTCTTGTACTGGTTGGTCCTGCACGAGCGCTTGAAGAAAGCTTAGTGCACGCTTATAGCAACTTCAAGTTTCCTTCAACTATTATTTGGGGTTCTGAGGACTCAATTATTGCAAGTGAAGACATGCGAACCTTAGCTGATAAGTTGCCAAATTCCAAATTGTTAATCTACCAAGGCGCTAAGCATTCAGCTTATAAGGATGAACCTGACCGTTTCAATCGTGACCTGCTGGAGCTTTATATAAGGGCCGAAATTTAAAGGCCCTTTCTTGCTAAAATCAGGTAATGGTAAGGTCCAACGTCAAAGCTGCATTGAACCATTAATCCTTGAGCCCGCATCATGTTAGTCACGGTTTCTTCGCTGAACTTAATGTCCAACGGTGGACCAAAAGGTATTTCTTCTTTTTTCCAGTCTAAATCAGCGATTAACCCGTCCATTTTTGCCATATCCCGCGCGTTAGACAAAACTTTTTCTGGGTAATCAAAATCGTGCAAATCCATACTGAAGAAAACGACGTCTGCACAGTTTTTGCAGAAAACTGTTTCTTCTGCTTTGCCTGCTACTGCGGTTATGTTTTTGAAGCCTTCTTCTTTGGCTCTTTTTTGAATTTTCTCAATTGACGCTGGGTCTATGTCGACTGCGTAAACTTTGCCTTTTTCTCCTACGATTTTTGCTGCTAAAAAGGTGAAGTAGCCGTCGCCGCAGCCGATGTCTGCAAAGGTCATGCCTTCTTCTAACTCGCATGCTTGCAGTATGTCGTCTGGGTTGTACCATGAACGTCGTTTAGCCTCATCTAAGCTGAATCCACCATGACAAACCATATTGATACCTCTTTATTGTTGTCCGAACATTTCCTTAATTTGCTTTTCGTGGGTTTGTCTGGTTGTTAATGGATAAACTTCACGTTCGCATTCAAAAAACAGTGGGTCTTGCCCAATAACTTTTGAGAGAGCCTCATCTGATTCAGCGTTGACAATTAGCATGCTGCCCTGTTGCCCAATCAAATGATAACAAGCCTCTACTGTTTTGGCTTTTTCTAAAGCATCAAAATATTTGAATTGCAACGGTAACAAGCGTGACCATTTCTCGATGGGCACATCACGTTTAACTTTTTGAATAATCAAGAATTTCAAGTAGCAAGCACCCTTTTAGACTAAGTTTGTTTAATATAAAATGTTTATGAAAAAAGTGTCCGAGTACTGAATTTTCTTTTGATGTTTACTCTTTCTTTTCGTTGCCTTTCATCATTTCAGGAATCTTGGAACCCGCTTTAGACATTGCCTCTTTAACTACATCCATTAATTCATCGTTAACTTCCATTTCAACAGTAAGTTTTAGTTTTCCACTTTTCGCTGGCATTGCTGTTTCAGTCATTAAACCACCTCCTTAACCGTTTTAGCTGATTTGGAAAAATGTTACCCACAAGCCGAATCGCTTGTTTTTCTGTCAAATCTAAATCCATTTGGATTCGGTAATGGAATTTGCCAAGCCGTTTTGTATGTGCTTTGTAGTTGCAGAGGGCTCCTGACTCCTTGTAACGATGCAGTCGTTGGTTAAGGTAAAGCGTGATTGCAGTAGGCGCTAAGGGTTCAAACACCAAGACTATTCGAAACAAAACTCGTGTTGCGCTTTCCATTAGAGACTCAGAAACTGACTCTTCAACCAAACCTGCAACCTCATGATGCCGCAAACTCAGCGTTTAAAAGTTGAGAAACTAGCTTGCAAAATCAAAACTAGTTGAGGGCGCGAATTTTTTAAGGGTGTGTGACTGTGAATATACAATTACAAGACGGTTGGTAATTTATGTTTATGTCTCTACAGGAAATCAGCGTTCAGGTTCAAGAATGCAAAAAATGCCGTTTGTGGCAAACTGCTAAGCATGGTGTTCCCGGCGAAGGCCCTTCAGATGCTAAAATCATGTTTGTCGGGCAAAATCCCGGTGCCGAAGAAGACCAAACAGGGCGTCCGTTTGTTGGTAGAGCAGGCAAATTCTTAACAAAAACACTTGCCGAGTTCGGCATAAAACGTGAAGACGTTTACATAACTAACATTGTCAAACATACTTCACCGGAAAACCGCAAACCCTACTCTGACGAAGTCACCGCATGCCTACCATATCTAAACCAGCAAATCGCATTAATTAAACCAAAAATTATCGTGCTACTTGGGGCAAGCGCAAAAGAAACCCCTCGCGTTGAAGGAATCGAATATTTTGAGATTGTACATCCTTCAGCAGCTATGCGGTTCACAAAAATGCGAGAAAAATTCCGTGGACAAATTGGGCAGCTTGCAAAGCAGATTAATGAATCTTAAATGCGTTGAAGCTACTTGACGTGTTCTTATAGGTTAGTCTGCAAAATTTGACTGAACTTTGATTCAGAAGTATTAACAAAAAAGCTTTTCAGTATTGTTTGGATTAATCGCTAAATATGAATAAGCATGGTGTTTCTATTTTTCTTCTTTGCTTGTTATTTGCGTGTTTGGTAATGGTTCACACGGGCAAGGCTGATTCAAAAACAATCATGGTTCCTGATGACTATCCAACAATAGCTGAAGCTGTCGACAACGCGGCGGATGGTGATTTGGTCTTTGTTAAAAGTGGGGTTTATCATGAAAGTATGTTAGTGGTCAATAAGTCAATATCCCTTATCGGTGAAGAAGCCAACAACACCATAGTTTACTTCAATCCTCCAGTACTTAATGTGACTGTTTTTTCTGTTCCTTTTCAGATGACTGATAATTCAATAAAAGTAAACGCTGACAACGTTACCCTAACCAATTTCACCTTCTATTGTCCAGATGCCATCTCTTCAATTGCAGGACTAGGCGGCATTGCTTCATTTACAGGTAACAAAATAGAGCTAGTTAACAACAGTTTTTCAACAGGGCTTAACCTTGCTGTTTCATGCTCAACTATCGCAGACAACATTATACAAGGTGGAAAATTCACGTTAATAGGTTCAAATAATACCTTAAGAGAAAATACAATAATCGCTTCCCAGTCTCCTTCCGTCTCCGTTGAAGGATCATACAACATTATAGTTGGAAACAACGCAACGGGCTCCACAAGTTTCTATGTTGAAGGTTACTCCAATATTGTGTTTAAGAACACGCTGAATTTTGTTGATGGCTTAGATTTAGACGGCACCGAGTGTATTATAGCAAAAAACAACTTGACCTCTCTAATTGTTTTAGGTTCAAATAATACCGTTTACGGAAACAAGGTTACGCAAGGACTGACAATATGGTGCTCAAACAGCGTTTTTTATGCAAACAATTTTTCGCTGGTTTACCCGATTGTCTGGCGTAATAGCGTAAATAACCAATTTTACCATAACAATTTTGATTGTGACATAACGTTTAGAGAAGACCAAGACCTTGTTTCTTATTACTGGGATAACGGGAAAGAAGGCAACTATTGGCAAAGCTACATAGGTCCTGATTATAATGGTGATGGAATAGGCGATGTACCTTTCCACGTAAACAACAACATTACTGATCGTTATCCGCTTATGACGCCCTTTAATGTTTCAACTGTAACAACAGAACTGCCTGATTGGGCAAGCAACATACTTAGTCAAATGGATTCTTCCGTTTTGCCCTCCCAAAAAACATCAACTACCTCGCCATTTGGGATTGTAGACGAGGAACCGCCTTTTTCCATTACTGCTTTAGCCGCAAGCATTATCATTGTAGCTATGATAGGTGTTGTTTGTATTAGTGTAGTTAAATTTGGAAAAATTCGTCATCTATTGGCTCCTAATAGTTAATCTATACAGAAAACCTATAGGGGGTAGGTGCTAATGCTTGAAAATTAAGCCATTAACCTGTAGAAACCCGCTTTTATTTCATTGGTTGCCGTATGACTGTCTTGAGTTTTTCGGGTGCAACTTTGGCTGCGTTGTTTAGGTAGATTTCGTGGTGTTTGCCGCTAAGTTCATGACCGCTTTTACGGATGTACTCATGAATTTTAGCAATGGTTGGTCCCTCTTTCGAGTACGGTCCAACGTAAAAGATTTGCGCTGCCAAGCCCTCTTTGAAGGGTTCAAATTTGACTTTGTCAATTGCTGGCAAGTCTTTCTTTTTGCGTGCCTGCTCAATAGCGGCTTTCACGTCAGCTTTCTCGACATATTTGGGTTGCATTATCATGCTTGTCCATTTCCACTCGTCCTTGCGTTCAGTACTAAATTCTGCCATGTTATCCATCCACCACAAGCCTTCCAGCGGCATAACCGCATAATCGATGCTTTTAGCTTTTTTAACCATAAACTTTAGCGTATAAGACACCGTGAAAAGTGCTTCAATAGACTGCATATACTGCGGGCTTGAAGGCGCGCCTTCGCCGTTAACCATCAAAAAATTCATTTCTGGAACATCAACCGTGCTAACTTCTTTAGCTGAAGGGTTATACAACTGCTTAAGTTCCTTCTTTAAATCAATCTTTGTGCTCAATAACTTGAACGCTCCAACTTTCTGTAGCCTAAGTGAAAATAAAAACTAAGTGCACTACTTTATGCTAAAGCGTCAAAAGCAACTCCATAAGCCAAGACTCAACCTGCTTTGATGCCGCCGCCAACTCCTCTGATAAGCCTTCACCGAACTCTACATTTTTAGGCTGAATCAAAAGCAAAGCAATCTTGGCGCCCGTAGCTTCCTTAAGATAATCACTAAACACCCGCAGAGGCAAAACATGAGTGCTAAACGCTGAAAACCCCGCAACCTGCTCCGGAAAAACCAGCCGCGCCTCACCCGGTGCAAGTTCCAGCATTGCAGCGTCAATCAGCAGTACATGTGAGGGTTTGAATTCTTCAATTTCAAGAATGTAGCTTTCGGGTATGGTTTCGCATTCTATTAGCTGTACTTCAACGGGGAGTTTGTCTTGAAGTTGTTGGACTATTTTAGTTCCCACAAAGTCGTCGCTGCGTATGGGGTTGCCTATGCCAGCAATAACCACTCGGCTTGCGTTGCTTAGCCAGTCTTTGAGTTGCCTATAAACTTCAGATTGAGGCATAAACTGCACAAAACCATTAACAGCAAAAGGCAAGAAAAATGTTGCCGCTTACTCTTCCACTTCTTTGCCGATGAAGCGTCTTATGGTGTCAACGATTTCTTTAACTTCTTTAGGCGTTAATGGCGGGTCATAGGGGATGCGTAGAACTTCCCATCCTTGCAGTTCAAGTAGCTCAACGATTTCCTCGTCTTTTTGCAGTTGCTTATCTTTCTTGTGAACCTGCCTGCCGTCAAGATAAACAACTTTTTTGAGGTTAAGCCAACAAAAATCGGGAATAGTTGCTTTTAGGATGATGGGTTGCTGTGTTACCATGCCTGTGGTTAATCCTTCTGCGCTTAAGGCTGAAAAAACGCTGATTTCGCCTTTGCTGACTTTTGGATGCATGCGTTCTTTGTAACTCACCGTTAACTACCAACGGATGCATGTGTAACATATCCTTAATAAACAATCAACAAAGCTGTTGAAAAACGGGTGATGCACTTGTTACTAAAAGGAGGCTTGGACAAGTCGCCCCTCGTACCAATCCGCAGACCAAAAAAAGCCCCGAGCAGTTAGGTCCACCGGTCTTGCGGCTTGCGTAACAGCTGACCTGCCAAGCGTGGGTGTATCTCTTGGATGGCTATTTCTCTCGCAATTAAACATCTATTTTGCGGGTATAAATGGAGTTGTGGTTGTGTCGGTGCAACAACAAGCATGTAAGCTCTATTGTATGTGCATCAAAAATAAGGGGTACCGTTTAGTTTTTAACCCTAATTTGCATAGATTTCTTGTTTTTCTTCAAACGGAATAGCGCCTATAGTAAGGTAGTCTTCTTTTTGTTTTGTCTGTTCTGCTTTTTGGGGTGCTGTTGACCTGACTTGGCCTGTTACGTACATTATCCATCCTATTGCAAATAGGCAAACAACCAGTGGAAGAAGCAAAATCATCAACGGCTTATTTCGTTTGACCCTGTTTAACGCTTTCAACTTCAAACCTGCTAACCCCTTTTCTTCCTATAATAAGATAAGGATTGCTAGCTTAAAATCTTAACTCAAAGTACACAAGACACCAAAAAGTTGACAACTTAGGGTTAGCCGTGTTTTTCCTCGCCAAACATCACGTACTGCTTAAGCCTATCCGCCATAACCTTTAGTTGTTTATCAACCAAATAATTCACCGTGCCCTCCTCAAAAGACCCATCCTCACGACGCACGCCAGCATTTCTACCAGTCAAAAGCTCAATACCCTCATCAACAGATTTAACCGAGTAAATGTTGAATTTGCCCTCTTTAACCGCCTCAACAACCTCTTCTTTAAGCATCAAATTCTGCACATTACTCTGCGGAATCATCACGGCTTGTTGTCCTGTTAAGCCTTTGAGTTTGCACACTTCAAAGAAACCCTCAATCTTCTCGTTAACCCCGCCGATAGCTTGAACCTCACCTTTCTGATTCACTGAACCTGTAACAGCAATGTTCTGCTTAATCGGTAGCCCTGAAAGCGCGGAAAGAATCGTGTAAAGCTCTGTGCTTGATGCGCTGTCGCCTTCAACGCCTTCATAGTTCTGTTCAAAAACCAGCCTTGCAGAGAGGCTTAACGGTTTGTCGCGGGCGTATTTGTCGTTGATGTATCCGCTTAGAATCAAAACGCCTTTAGTGTGGATTGGACCGCCCATTTTTGCTTCGCGTTCAATATCCACGACGCCTTCTCTGCCAAGCCCGATACTTGCAGTTACACGTGACGGCATTCCAAACGCAAAATCCCCCAAACCAGCTACAGATAAACCGTTAGTTTGACCAACCCGCTGCTCAACAGTGTCAATCAAAAAGAAGCCACGTTGAATCATTTCTTGAATTTTTTCCTGCACAAGCTTTGAACGATAAATTTTTTCTTCAATAGCCTTCTTCACATGCTCACTAGTTACAAAGTTCACGTTTTCTTCAGCCGCATAAAAGCTGGCTTCCCTGGCTAAATCGCTGATAAGTGCGAACTGTGTGGAAAGCTTGTATTGGTCTTCTGCAAGCCGTGAACTGTACTCTATCATTTTTGCCAATGCTGTAGTGTCAAAATGTTTGAGGTTTTCTTTAATGCACAGCATGCAGATAAAAGCGGCGTATTGTTTGACGTTTTCATCGTTGCGGTTCATGGTTGTGTCAAATTCGGCTTTAACTTTGAATAGTTCCCGAAAATCTGTATCCATTGAAAACATTAACTGATACAGGTACGGCGTTCCAATTACCATGATTTTAGCGGTTAACGGGATTGGTTGTGGTTTTATGGTTTTTATGCTGATAAAACCATAGCGTTCTTCTGGTTCTTCAATTACGATGTTTTGGTCCCTTATGCTGCGTTTTAAGCCGTCATAAGAGAAGGGGTTTCTAAGTAAGTCTTCAACCTGCACAATTAAGTAGCCGCCGTTTGCTTTATGCAGGGCTCCTGCGCGTATCATGGTGAAATCGGTGGTTAAAGCGCCGAATTGGGCTTCTTTTTCTGTTCTGCCAAAAAGATTATGATAAGTGGGGTTAACCTCCATCACTACTGGAGCCCCTTTGGTGCTTGAGTTGTCTACGATAACGTTTACTTGGTATTTTTTGAAGGGTTCTTCTCGTGCCCAAGGTAACGGAAACGGTAAAGGTTGTTGCTCGACGCCTCTACGCCGTGTAAACTGGTTTAAATTGTCTAAAATGTCATTCTGAACCTCTTTAAGATAACCTGTCACTCCTGATATGTCATGGTATTTCTCAAGCAAACTATCAATCTGGGAACCAGTCGCGTACAGTGCAACTTCACGGTTCAGTTTTTTTACGGCATCGCGAATTTGCCTTTCCATGTCAATAAGTTGGCGCATAGTGTTTTGCAGTTCAGATTCCAGTTTGTCATGCTTTTCTTGAAGGCTTTCTTTGACTTTTTGTGGAAGCGCAAGTATCTCATCTTCTGTTAACGGTTTGCTGTTTAAAACTGGAATAAGTATCAATCCAACAGGGGAGCTTTGAATTATGAATCCTTCATTTTGAGCTTTAACACTTAATTCGTCAACAATTTTTTTGCGCGAATTTTCCAGGCCACTAAGGGTTGCTTCTCGTCGTCTAACGTAATCTTCGCTTTCAAAGGCTTTAGGCAGCACGGATTTGATGTTTTCAATAAAATGTTTCATGTCTTTTTGGAATTCTTTTCCTTTTCCAGCTGGTAACTGTATGGCTTTAGGTTCATACTGGTTATTGAAATTGTTAACGTAACACCAGTCAGGGGGAATCGGCTGGGTTTGGGCGGTTTGGTCAACAAAACTTTTTACTGCTGTTCTTTTTCCAGTGCCGGGGTAGCCGGAAACGTAAATGTTAAAACCGTGATTTTTTATGCCTAAACCAAACTTTAAAGCTCTAATTGCTCTTTCTTGTCCAACAATTTCAGCTAAAGGTTTCAGGTCTCTGGTTGATTCACATTGTAACAGTTTAGGGTCACAAGCGTTGCGTAGTTTATCGATTGGTACTTGCGTAACCAAAACGTAAAACTCCTTCAAAATAAAATATCACGAACTGACCCTTTTATGTTTTAACTTACCCGCTAACTATAGAAAAAACAGGTTGAGTCACCTGCTTTACAGTTTTAAAAAGCGGTTTAGAACCTCTGGGTTTCTAACTTCAGGATGAAAAAGCACACCAAAAACGCTTTTTTGCTTATGTTTTACAGCTTGAATACATCTGCCAGACTGCGCTAAGACTTCAAAAGTTTCAGAAGGCGAAACTGAATAATTGTGCAGAGTGTAAACGTCAAAGTTGCCTTCAAAAATCGGGTTTGCTTTAACGGTTTGAATTTCTGTCATTCCAATCTGCAAACAAGGCACCAAGGACACGCCGTAGACGAGGCTGATGGTTTGCATTCCAGCACAGATGCCAAGAATTGGGCGGTCTAAAGTTTTTATCCAGCTAAACTTGTCGAGGTGTTTTAATGTTTGGTGGTCTTTTAGGGTGTTTCCGCTAAGTATGATTTTGCTAAATTGCTTTAGTTCTGTTGGGTCTAATTCAAGGTAATGTTTAATGATGCATTCTTCAAGCGGCGAAACCACAGTGGCTATGGCTTTTACAAACTCGTTAAACGCTAAAGACTCAGCTTTCCAGTTCATGTCAACGATGAGAATCATTTCTGGATCAACCGCGCCTTTTTAATCACAAAAATTCCCGACGTATAATTCCAAATAACGTCTGAATCAACTACTTCAATTTTCTGTTTAAACAAAGGCGCATCCAACACAGTGGTTTCAATTTCGCCGCCCTCGCCTGTAACGCTGATGCCATACTTATCTGAAAGCTCACAAAGCTGCTTAATCATGGCGCGGTCTAACACTTTGCCCAGCCAAGACGCATCAAGAGGATAAGCAAACACTCCAGAAACAACCACCTCAAAACGGCGTTCCAGCAGCGTTTCCAGCAGCGCTTTTTGGTTGTGCTTCCAAAGAGGGTTAAAACACCACAAATCCAGCCTGTTACAAATCCGCTGCACCCTCGAAGCTTGATAAACCGACTCAACCGCACCCGTAACCACGCCCTCAATCCCATACTGGTTTTTGGCTTGCATAATCGCCCGCTCCAAGTCCAACAACTCCTCCTCTTTACGTCCAGCCGTCTCAACCGAAACCAGTGGCAAACCCAAAGCCTGCGCCTGAAGCTGTGTCATATCAACGTTGGGCGTGTGAAACATGTAACTCTCCTTATTCACCGAAACCACCGTAATTAGGCAAACTACCTGCTCTTTTTCTGCCGCCAAATGCAAGGCAAGCGTAGAATCCTTGCCACCTGAAAACAACACACCAAGCTTCATTGCAATCCGTTAACAGACAAACCCAAATATACACTTTTTTCAGTATGTCTCTATGTTAGGTTTCCTGTCCATTCATCTAAAACTATGCTTCCTTTAGAGAGGGTGATTTTGCAGACAGCGTTATCTAAATTAACGTTAAGTTCAACCAAAACACCACCGTTAACAACTTGGCTTTCCCCAACATTAAGCCGCTGAATTTCCATGGACATTTCACGTCCAATTTGAGCTCCACTATTTTTATCAACAAAACTGAATGTCGCAGTTAATCCAAAAAGCGGCATGGAATCATTATTCACTACTGTCACGTTTGTTGGGTGACTAACTGTTACGCCACCTATAGGACTCCATCCAAGGCTGCAGTGTGCCTGAATAATTTCTACCTTAAGATGTCTTCCAAGCGCCAACTGATAAGTAAGGTCGCTTAAACGGTCCTGTTGCTCTTGGTTTTGCAGTTGGAGCTCGTTTAGCTGCGTTTGCAGGGTACTGTTCTGGGTTTGCAATTCAACGTTTTGAGTTTCAAGATGGCTTACCCTTGCTTGTAACTCACTAACTTGGCTGTACATGACAATTGAAGCTACAGATAAAATGACAATAATTGCAGTAAAGACCGCAGCTATCTTCTTATTCATACTTACCCCGTTCAAACCTTGGTTTAGATGCTGTTAAATCGTTTTCTATAATTGTTCTAATATAGGTATATAGACACTTTGTGCAGAAAGCACGGTGAGTGGTCATGCGAATGTCTGCTTGTGTTGCGCTGATTAGTGCTTTTGTTGCTGTTTTTGCTTTAAAAAGTAAACCAACTTATTTGGGTCATAATAGTGGTTCTAGGTTGAAACCTATAGAGGGGTAGGTGATAATGGTTAAAAAACAAGCCAAAAAATTAAAATTTGTGGCAATTTTGTTTTTGCTTCAATAAAGATTTTGCCCACAACTGGCAGATTTTGGAAAAATAAATAAATCTCGACAGGTGAAGGATTCAGCTTAGAAGCGACCAAATATGAACCGAAAAGAAGCACTCTCAGCCGCCATCATTTGTCTCCTCCTTGCAAGCGCCCTAATATTCATAGGCACAACAAGCTTTGGGGAGGACGAAAAACAAAAACAGTTTCTTGTAGGAGTAACCTACGGCGGAAACAGCACCCAAGAAGCCAAAACCCTAATTGACAAAGTCTCAAGCTACACAAACCTGTTTGTACTGCAATCAGGCAGTTTAAAAAATAATCCCCCAGCAGTAAACGAGGTAGGCGACTACGCAGTGGCTAAAGGACTGCATTTTGCCGCTTATTTTGATGTTTTAACCTCTGCCGATAAAGCTAAGTGGGTAGGCACTGCCACGGAACGTTGGGGTGACATGTTTGCTGGCGTCTATTTGGGTGATGAACCCGGAGGCAAAATGCTTGATGGGTCTCCTATTTTCACACTTACATCCGATAAAACTCCAACAGAGGCTCTTGTTGATGGCGTTGTCGAGATTTTTTATGTTGAAGTACCCCGAATTACGGTAACTAAATATCAAAATGGGTTAGTGGACTATCGTGACGGAAACGATTATTTGGCAACATTTTATCTTGACGGGTCAATCAAAGTTCAAAGAGTGAATGAAACTTCATCTTCCAGCGTAGACCCAACTAATTCATCCTTGACAATATCGAGCACGTTGAGAAACACAAATACGACTACATACAAACCAAACGGTACAATAACAGTAGGCGAAAGAATCGTAAACTCAACAACTAAAGTATACACGGGCAGTTCTCTCTCTGGCCATTATAATGCAGGGTATTCAATTGAAACACTAAAAGATGATTTCTATACAATGGAAAATGGCTCAAACCGTATTGCCCAAGAAGAAACTTATCAACAGGTGGCAAGCAAAAACCCCCTAACTAACTTTGACGGCGCCACAAACCTCTTTGTAAACAAAACCAGCACATCCGTAGCCGATTTAAAGAATAAATGGAACATCCGTGAAGGCGATTTTCCTGTTTTTACTGCTGATTATGGATTGTACTGGTGGGATTACAATAGCGGCTATGACATGGTACTTGCCGAGCTTGGCTGGAACAATTCTGTTGCCCAAGAAATAGGGCTTGTGCGTGGAGCAGCGGAATTGCAGGGCAAAAGTTGGGGCACAATCCTGACTTGGAAGTACACTCATGCACCTTACCTTGCAGACGGAAACGAAATATTTAACCAAATGAAAACTTCCTACGAAAACGGAGCCCAATACGTCATACTATTCAATTATGCCTCCGACATGTCTGGACCTGACGGTACTTTGCAAGAGCAGCATTTCCAAGCATTAAAGCGCTTCTGGAATGAGGTAGTCCAAAACCCCTCGGTAACGCATGGTGGCATCAAAGCTGAAGCAGTATTGGTTTTACCCTACAATTACGGTTGGGGCATGCGCAGACCCGACGACACCATCTGGGGCATGTGGAATCCAAACAGCACTTCAACACTAATCTGGAACCAACTACAACAAAGGCTCGACCAGTACGGGTTAAAACTTGACATTGTCTACGATGACCCAGCGTACCCGGTTGCAGGCAGATACGCCAACGTGTATTACTGGAACCAAACAACCTGACACTTTCTTTACAGTGGTGCCTTGTTTATATTCTATTTAAGCGCTGGTTTGATGCTTTACTTTTCATACTGACCTATTTGGATGCTATTAGAAACTCTATGCAGAAACCTATAGGGGGTAGGTAGAAACAAGAAGGGGTAGGCTCTACCTAACATTTTTTCAACCTAAAGCTGTAAAACACTAAGGGGGGGGTAGGTCGTATGGGCTGAAAAACCGCTCATTAGTATGTTGAAAAACCGCCTTCTATTTAGCTAAAAACCCAATTTGCATAGAACCTGTAGGGTAATCTTATTTACTTATGGTTTTCAATAGTTTCTGTGGGTCTGTTTTTCTTTGAAAATCGTCGTGTTAAACGGGGCAAGAGCTAAAGACACAACAGTTGATGCAGTGGCTGAAATTTTGCAGTCAACACTTCAGAGTGCAGAGCAGGTTTCGGTTTACAGGCTGCGTGACCTCAATGTAGGTGATTGTTTAGGTTGTTTTGGCTGCTGGATAAAGACTCCCGGAAACTGCGTAATAGACGATGATGCAGCAGAAATAATTCAAAAAATGCCCTTAAGCGACCTAATTGTGTACGTTTCACCAGTTGTTTTCGGCGGCTACTCTTATGAACTCAAAAAAGTTTTAGACCGCCAAATCAGCGGTATTTTGCCGTTTTTCAAAAAAGTTAACGGTGAACTGCACCACCCTCAACGCTACGAGAAAATTGGCAAACTTGTAGCAATCGGCATTTCACCTAAACCCAATGTTGAAAGTGAAAAAATCTTTAAAACATTGCTTTACCGCAATTCATTAAACAAACAAGCCTCACACCACGCAACCGCAATCGTATACGAGAAAGACACCCGCCCGCAGATACATGAAAAAATCCTTTCATTACTCGCCGAAGTGGAGGTTAAAGCTTGAACCCGTCCGCTGTGCTTTTAGTGGCAAGCCCCCGAGGCTTCTACAGCACCTCACATTCACTGGGTTCCTACCTGCTTGACAAACTCCAACAAGGCGGCTACACCACAAACAAATACCACGTCCAAATCGCTCTCCATAAACCCGAAATGGAAACAGAAATGCTCAACGCCATAGCAGGTTGCGACCTTCTAATTATAGCATTCCCACTTTACATCGATTGCTTACCCGCACCATTGATTGCAGCTTTAGAAAAAATTTCAGAACAACGCAAAACAGCCCTGCCAACAAAATCCCAAAAATTAATTGCAATAGTCAACAACGGCTTTCCTGAAGCATCCCAAAACTCCACTGCAATAGCAATCTGCCACGAATTTGCTATAGAAACAGGCTTCACTTGGGCTGGCGGCTTAAGCCTTGGCGGAGGAGGCATCATAAGTGGAGCTCCACTTGAAAAAGCTGGTTTCATGGCAAGAAACGCCCTAAAAGCGCTTAATTTAGCCGCAGAAAACCTGCTCATAGGCGCCGATGTTTCAGAGGAAGCAGTAAAGTTGATGGCTAAACCTGCTATCCCCAAATCGCTTTACATTTTTGCTGGAAACCGCGGCTGGAAAAGCTTAGCCAAAAAGTATGGCACTGAAGAGAAGCTTTACGATAAACCTGCAAAAAACTAAAAGAAGGGAAAAAAGTCCCTTAGAATTTGACGTTGCAGACGTTTGGTACTGCTTTTAGTTGAGCTACGATTTCTGGCGTGACTTGTTGATGCATTACGTATACGCTTATGGCGTAGCCTGTGTTGATTTGGCGGCTATAGTTTGCGCGGATGTTAATGTTGTTGTCGCCTAATACTTTGTCGATGTTTGCGAAAACGCCTGGGATGTCTTTGTGGTGAATGAAGAGTGTGAAGACTTGTTTTTCTTCTACTTCGATGCTTTCGCCTGCGTTTACGGCGTTGGTGAAGTCTCCACCTTGAAGGTATGCTGATAAGACGCGGGCAATTTCAGTGGAAGTTGCTACTTGAGCTTCAACAGTTGATGCTCCAAGGTGGCTGCTTAAGACGACGTTGTCAAGTTCTTTTAGTTTGTCGTTGAATGGATCGTTTTCAGCTTTGGGTTCTTCTTTGTAAACATCTGTTGCGTAACCGCCAAGCTTCTTCTCTTTAAGCGCCATGTAAAGGGCTTCTTGGTCAATGTTGTTGCCTCTTGAAGTGTTCACGATAAAAGCGGTTGGCTTCATCATGGCAAGTTCGGCTGCGCCAATGATGATGTTTTTGCCGCCTGTGTGAATGCTTAGATAGTCTGCTTTGGAGAGGACTTCTTCTTTTTTCATGAATTTAATTCCGCTTTCTTGGTTGGGGCAAATGTCGTAACCGATGACTTCCATGTCAAAACCGCGTTTTGCGATTTGAGCAAGTTTTTGTCCAATTCTGCCGCAACCGATAATGCCTAAGGTTTTGTAGGCAAGCTCAGTGCCTTCAAGCTTCTTTTTAATCCAAACACCATTCTTAAGTGAGTGGTGCGCTTGAGGAGTGTTACGTGAAATAGAGAGCATTAAATCAATTGCTAACTCTGCAACCGCGTTAGTGCTCCCGTAAGGCGCAATCTTTACGACAATACCGTTTTCTGAAGCTGTTGCTGCGTCAATGTTATCAAAGCCGACTCCTGCGCGTCCAATAATTTTGAGTTTCCCTTTTGCACCTGCTTCAATAACTTCACGTGTAACTTTGGTGGCGCTTCTTACTACTAAAGCGTCAAATTGGCCTATTTCAGCGATTAATCCGTTTAAATCGCGTTTTTTTGTGTCTGTTTCAATTCCAGCTTCCTGGAAAACTTTTAGGCCTTCTGGTTCTAAACCGTCATTTAAGAGTACTTTCACTGCAAGAGTTCTCCTTTGAAGAGTTAACAGAAGGTTGATTGTAACTGTTGATTAATAAAGTTCTCTGAAAACAAACTTGGGGTTTTATGCTTTAGGTTTGTTTTTAGGTTGGCTAACTCTTGTTTTGGCAATGTCAAAAGTGTTAACTTGATGGCAGTAAGGACATTTAAGCCGCCTGCGGTTTCCATACCGAAGAGAAGTTAATGTGGCTCCTGGAATCCAATGAAAATTAAACACTTTTTTGCAGTTAGGGCAAACAAGCCTTGACTTGTAATGTGGACCGTATCGTGGAAGCAATATAAAGAGGATAACAAAACCAATCACCACGACTGGCATCAGAATGTAAATAGTGTCCATGAATTTTCAGCATCAGAAAACAATTTCTAAGAATATTAATGTTTAGGATACAAAACAATTTGAAACTTGAAAAATAAATAAAGAAAAGCTGGGCTGTTAAGCTATAACGTATTTTAGGGCTTCTTCAACGCTTTGGAAGCCATATTTTACTTGGCTAAACTCTTTCTTGAGAGCCATAACATCAACTTTAACCTGTTCTGGAGTGCGTTTGCCTTTGATTATGTCAAGCATTAAGTCGCAAAGATGCTTAATGTCGCCTTCACCCATACCATGGCGTGTAACATCTTGGAAGCCAACACGCAAGCCAGCTGGGTTCTCTTTGTCACTTTGGTCATCATAAGGCAACAAGTTCTTGTTGAGGATAATGTTTGCATCTTCAAGTTCTTGAGCAATTTTGTTGCCGCCGCCAAAACCTCTAACGTCCAGCGCGATTTGGTGTGAACGTGTGAAGCCTTTGTGTTCTGCAACAACTTTGACGCCGTTCTCAAATAGGTATTGGCCTGCAGTTTGCGCGTTTTTAACAATTTGAGCTGCTAATTGCTGACCAAAAACCTTCATTTCAAAGCAAGCAATGCCTAACGCAGGTAACCTGCCAAGGTGAGTGCTTGAAGCAGTTAATGGAAAAACAGAGTACTGGATTTTTCTAACAGCTTTCTCTTTTGCTGGAGTGTCAGGAACACCCATTATAACACCGCCTTGGGGGCCTGGGAAAGTTTTGTGGGTGGATGCGGTGATAAAGTCTGCGCCTTCGCGGAGTGGGTCTTGGAATTGGCCGCCTGCAATTAAACCTAACACGTGGGCTGCATCATAAGCTACGTATGCGCCTACTTCGTCACAGACTTCTTTTAATTCTTTAATTGGATGTGGAAACAAAAATAGGCTACCGCCGAAGGTTACGATGCCGGGTTTTGCTGCCCTGATGACATAGGCGGATTTGTCTGGGTCAATGTTGAACTCGTTTATGTCGTAAACGTGGTTTATGTTGTCAATGCCTAAGATGCTGCCTGCTAAACCGGTGTAGTCGTGGCTTATGTGGGCGCCGCAGCTTAGTGGTGTGACAACCATTTTGTTGTTTTTTGAAGCTAAGGATAAACCTTTGAAGGTTGCCGTGTTTGCGTGAGTGCCAGAGATTAATCGGACGTCTGCCCATGTGGCGCCAAAAAGGCTTTTTACGGCGTCTGTTGCGTAATCTTCAATTTGGGACATGTACTTTTGGCCTTGGTAGAAGCGTTTTTTTACGTGGCCTTCTCTGTCGTTTTCGCCTTCTGCGTAACGTGTGGCAAGGTCATGTGACATGTCGAGCATTTGGCTTACGGCGGGTGATTTGATTCCTTCGCTGGCGATCATGTTTATGCATTCTTTGTCGCGGTATTGTTCATGTTTTTTTGTTGCTTCTATTAGGTCATGGACTATGTTGGGCAGGTCTTTCATTGTTTGGTTCCCACGCTGATTACCCAACGGATGGGGGTTTGCAGTATTTAGCCGTTACTGGGGGGTGTGGGGTGTTCAAAAGGTTTGGTTTGGGTGATTTCTGGTTGTTTGGTGAATATTAAAATGTTTTGTTGAACGAACTTTTTTAGGTATTCCTAAATGTTTATATGTGTGCAAAAACAAAACTTTTAGGTGTACCTAAAAATCAAAGTGCAAAGAGGGGAAAACAAACGCAAAAATCAACACAAGACTACCTAAAAGTTGTTTACAGCCTATCCAAAAACGGTGACCTAGTAAACAACACAGACATAGCACAAAAACTATCCATATCCCCAGCCAGCGTAACAGAAATGCTCAAAAAACTCTCCGAAGAAGGCTACATAAAATATTCACCCTACCATGGAAGCGCACTCACAGACAAAGGCATAAAAGAAGCACAAAAAATAACCCGAAAACACCGACTACTAGAAAGCTTCCTATCAAACGTGCTAAACATAGGAAAAGACAAAGTCCACGTAGAAGCCTGCCAACTTGAACATGCCCTCTCCGACGAGGCAGAAGAATCCCTGTGCCGTTTCCTAAAACACCCAGACACCTGTCCTGATGACGGCAAAACAATCCCCGCTTGCGACTTGCCTTTTTCAAGTTGCGAAGAATGCATAAAACTGCACAAGCTTGGTTTAGAGCAAGTTGGGCGACGAGACAAAAACCTAACTTCAATTCGAGACTTAAAAGATGGCAAATACGGCAAAATAAGTTTCATTCGCGGCGAGCATAAAGTGCTTCAGCGACTTTTAGATATGGGGCTTACACCTGGAACCCGTATTCGTGTTGTTAAAGTTGCTCCAATGGATGGACCAGTTGAAGTTGCCGTTAGAGGCTCAAAACTGGCTTTAGGGCAAGATATAGCCTGCAATGTGTTCGTGGAAGTTGAGCCAACTGCAGAGTAAACGGAGGCTAAATTTATGTCAATTAAAACAAAACCTGTTCCAAACAGTGAACAATCTACAGTTAACCAGTCAGCATCCGCTAAGAATGGCAAGCACCTGACTTTTGCTCTTGCAGGAAACGCAAACGTCGGAAAAAGCGTAATCTTTAACCAGCTGACAGGTTCTAACCAGATAATCGGCAATTGGCCAGGAAAAACCGTTGACCGCGCAGAAGGTACCCTAAGCTTTGAAGGCTACGAAATAAAAGTAATTGACTTGCCTGGAATTTACTCGTTTTCCACATTTTCTATGGAGGAAATTGTTTCCCGTGACTACGTTGCTTTAGAAAAGCCTGATGCAGTCATTAACGTGGTTGATGCTTCAGTTTTAGAACGTAACCTGTTTTTTACTTTGCAGCTTTTGGAGATGAATGCTCCGCTTGTACTGGTTCTAAATCAGGTAGATGTCGCAAAAAACAAAGGCATACTAATCGATAAAGACAAACTTTCAGAAATATTGGATGTTCCAGTTGTTTTTGCTACAGCCACCCGCGGCGAAGGTGTCTATGAAGCAGTTAAAGAAGCCGTAAACGTAGCTATTAACAAGCCTAAACCCAAACACCTAAAATACCGAAAAGACCTTGAAGAGCAAATCGAAAAACTCCAATACGTTATCGAAAAAGAAAACCTTGAGTTGAAGTATCCTTCACGTTGGTTAGCAATTAAACTGCTTGAAGGCGATACTGAAATAAACAAGCTTGTCGCTGAAAAATCAAAATCCGTTATCTTGCAATCAAAGCTGGTATCAGCGGAACTTGAGAAAAGCTGTCAAGAAAAATGTTTCTCAGTAATTGCTTCTGAACGGTACGCGCTCGCGAGTTCTGTTGTGGCTTCAGCACTGCAGCAGGACGAAATCTGGCATCCATTCACTGACAAGTTGGACTGGTTTACCACTCATCGTGTATTTGGTTACGTGACTGCTATTGGCGTAATTGGCGGTTTGCTTCTTTGGACGTTTTTTGTTGGTAACTGGCTTTCTGGTTTAATTGCAGATGGGTTAAACATGATTCAACCCGTAGACCCCGAATTATCCGCTTCTGCTCCGCTTCTAAGCATTATTCTTAATGGTTTCTGGGGCGGATTAACTGCAGGCTTAACGTTAATTATACCATTCGTTATCCCATTTTACCTGTTGTTGGGACTCATTGAAGATTCAGGTCTATTGACTCGTGTAGCTTTCATGATGGACAGCGCTATGCACAAAATCGGTTTACACGGCAAAGCCTTAATCCCAATAATCCTAGGCTACGGCTGTAGCGTACCCGCTATTCACAGTTGCAAAATCATGGAAACCCGACGTGAACGCCTCCTTGCCGCATTTGCCATAACATTCGCGCCATGTTCAGCCCGAACAATAGTGCTTTTCGGCATGGTCGGCTTATTTGTTGGAGTACAATGGGCACTATTGCTCTACGTTGTTAACATAGCCATCATTTTTGCTATGGGTCGAATTGCAATGAAAGCCGTTCCCGGAAAATCCACTGGATTAATTATGGAAATGAGCACCTTCAAACGACCCTCAATGAAGGTTGTTCTAAAACAAACATGGACACGCACTAAATCAATTATTTACATTGTCTTCCCAATATACATCGTTGGTAGCGCACTCATTCAAGCATTATATGTTTATGATGTATTAACTCCAATAAGCAATGCACTTTACCCTCTAACTGTAGTGTGGCTTGGTCTGCCTGCCTTTGCTGGTGTACTGCTACTACTTGGAGTTGTGCGCAAGGAGCTCATTATAGTTGGCGCCGTGGCAATACTTGGCACAACTAACTTGTTAGTCGGTTTCACTCCAGTGCAACTGGTTGTGATGGCTTTAGTTGCAATGCTCTATATTCCATGTGTTTCAACAATGGCGATACTTGGCAAAGAATTCGGTTGGAAAGCAGCCGCAGTAATATCGCTGGCAAACATCGGCACAGCATTCCTAATCGGAGGCTTAACCTTCCACCTCCTCAACCTTTTCGTATAAAAATGATGCCAGGCTCTTTGTGAGCTTATTCATCTTTTTTCTGGTTTTTCGGAATAACCCAATAATCAATAATTGAACCTTTCATCCATTTGCCGCCGATGCTCTTCACAGTGTCATTGATATCGTCCCATTCAGTTTTTAAAAACTGGATTGGTTTAACAATGACGTAATCACCATCAGAAGTAAAACGGAGCAATTTACGTTGGTCTTTGGTAAATTCTTCTTCAAAGCCGCCTGTGTCTTGGTTTGCTTCAGGTTTGGGTCCAAGTGTTTTTACTCCTGTGCCTATGCTTGGTGAGGAAGTTGGCTGGTTTGAAGTGATTAAGGATTGAAGTAGGGACCTTTGTGGCGATGCAGGCGCTGGTTGGGTTGGCGCTGGCGTTTTTGGCAGTTCAACTGGTGCCGGCGTTGGAGCAGAGTCCTGTTTCTGAACAGGCGGTGGAGTCACGTCAACTGCAAGTTCTGGTGTTGGCATGTTTTCAGCTACATCTTCAAAAGTGTCACTTCTAACTACTGCCGCTACTTGCTTGTTAAAAGCGTCATATTTTATGTCTACGAGTTCCAAGTCTTTGGGCAGATTATGTTGGGTTGCATTGCTTTGGATTGCCCGTATTAGCTCTTCAGGTGTAAGCTTTAGAATTCTTTGCTTCATTTGCAGTTTACCTGTAGCTTTTGTTTTATGATTTAGAGCTTAAAAGCATTGTTGAATAATTTTGGTTGCAAAAAAGTTTTAAGGTTGACGTTTTTGTTAAATTGCCAGCAATTCAATCATTTTCTTGTTTACGTCAATTCCTGAAATAACTCCGACAAGTTTTAGGTCTTGGTCGACAACGAAAATGTGGTCTGCCTGTTTTTCCATCATCAATTGCGCCACATTTTTCAGGCTAATCTGAGGCTGAACCAATGTAGGCTTATGCATAACTGTGTCTGATAGAGTCAATGATTGCCTGTAAACGTCAACGTATCCTAAATCTTCAAGGTTAACTGCTCCCACAACATGGTTTGCTTCATCAATAACTGGAAATACTCTGAATTTGGTGCCTTCAAACAATTCTAAGGCTTCCTTTACGCTTGCGCCTTTATGTAAAGTAACTGGGTTTCTTGTCATAACGTCTGAAGCAAATGTTGACTGCAATTTTTCGGGGGCTTGTCTTTCTGCTTTAATAAAGAATCTTTCAAGTGCTAATTCTTCAGCCTTTAGCCGTGTTCTGGGTTGCAGGGAATAGAATGAGAATCTTCCTGAAATGAGGTAGCTGACGCTGTTGGCTAAAAGTGCTGGAATGGCAAATAAGCCTCCTAAGGTTTCCATAATGAACGCGATAGGTGTTAGCAGTATTTTGTGTGTTCCGCCTAAAAGGGCTGCCATGCCTACGGCGATGAACATTACTGGGTAGTTAGCGTGGAAGACTTGCGCGAAAATGCAGCCTATGCCTGCGCCGATGACAATTGAGGGGAAAAATAAGCCGCCGCTTCCTCCAAAATTCAAGGTTACAGCAGTTAGGACAGTTTTTAGCAGGACAACTGCAACTAGCACGGTTAAGCTAAATGATGTTGTTTGGATGATTGCGCTTGTAAAGGTTAAGCCTATGCCGATAGTGTAAAGAGAAATAGCGCCTGAGAGACTCAATAAGAGTGCCGCTGTAGTTATGACTGCTTTGGTTCCATATTTTTGATTGATTTTGATTGCCATTTTTCCTGTCCAATTGAACAGTTTGGTGAAAAAGATTGAGTACAATCCGCAGATTAAGCCCAGTAGCATTGATAGGGCAATTTCTGTCCATGAAATGTTTGCGTTTAATGTTATGCCAAAAAGTGGTTCACTGCCAAGTACAGTTATTGAAAGCAGATAAGCTGGCACTGAAGCAACGACTGCTTCAATGAATGTTTCTCGGTCTAAATCGTTTTTGTAAGGAATTTCTAACGCAAAAAGAATACCTGTTAAAGGGGTGCGGAAAGTTGCGGCTAAACCGGCTGCTGCTCCTGCAACAAATAGGCGCCGCCGTAAGTCAGCGTGAATATGAAAACGTTTAGATATAGCTGAGGCAACACCGCCGCCTGCAAGTAAACTGGGGCCTTCTGGTCCTGCGCTTCCCCCTAACCCTATCGTAAGCATGCCTGCGATGGGTTTAATGATGGTGTCTCTGAGGCTGATTTCGCCGTTTGTTAAATGGTATGCTTCAAGCACTGTGTGAGTACCTGAACCAGTTGTTTTGGTTTTAGCGAAGCGTTTAACGATGATGAACGGTAACCCGATGGCTAAGAAAGATAACGGCACTATGATAAAGATGGAGTAGCCTAATGCTTGCTGTGTTAAACTCCAAATTTCTTGGTACAGCAGATAAAAACCAATTGAAACAGACGCTGCAATTAAACCGACTCCAGCCACCAAAAGGTAGTATTGAACGCCGTCGCTGTATTTACTCATGTGGAGCGCACAAATTACCCTAACTCATATAAGTTTAGTGTCTTGGATGTTCAATTCGAAAAGGTGTACTAAGCCCTGATG
This sequence comes from Bathyarchaeia archaeon, assembly GCA_050108115.1. Taxonomy (GTDB): domain Archaea; phylum Thermoproteota; class Bathyarchaeia; order Bathyarchaeales; family Bathycorpusculaceae; genus Bathycorpusculum. The sequence continues at coordinate 395,949 of JBNIDP010000003.1, forward strand.
CCGTATTTTTAATTAAACGCATAATTGTTAAGTCCACCGCGTTTTGGCTGGTTTTTTAAAAAACCGCTTAAAAGCAGGCTTATTTGAATCTGTTAAGTACCTCTTCTAAAACGTCAAAACCTTTGATTATTACGTCTGAATGGACTTTTATCCATGGGCTAAGGTGCTCCATGTCTGAAACAACAATAACCGTTTTGCCTTTACGTTTAGCATAAAACATTTCCATACAGGCGCCTGCACTGAGTTTAGGTAAATAAACAACCATTATGTCGCATCGATCTGCATCGTCAAGGTCACGTTGTACAAAATCGTATTTTTCGTAAGTGTTCCACCAGCATTGTTCATCTCCTTTGTAAATGCATTTTTCACGTTTCCACGGGTCAATTACTTCAAAGCCGAGTTTGTGGCTGATTTCTGTAATTGTGTTTCGATAATAATCTTGATTGTTTTCCATGCCAAGAATTGGGCCTGAAATAAACACTTGCTTATTCATGTTGTGACCTGTTCATTGAAACGTTGCGGGTTTAATTTGTTTTACTGACTTTTTTGTTTTCTATGGTTAATTTTTTGGTTGAGAAAACGTAAAGCTGAAAACTCGTCTTGACTAATAATGTGAATGTGACGTTATGAATTCTAAGCGTACCTTCAGAAATGTAAATGAATATATTGCTACTCAATCAGCCGACATTCAAACTCTTTTACAACAAGTCAGGCACTCTATCAAAGAGGTTGCGCCCAACGCTGAAGAAGTAATCAGTTATCAAATGCCCGCCTTCAAACAAGGCGAAATCCTCGTGTGGTATGCAGCTTTTAAAAGCCACTTAGGCTTTTACCCCAAAACTTCCGCCATTATAGAATTCAAAGAAAAACTCGCCCCGTACAAGACAAGTAAGGGTGCAATCCAGTTTCCTTACGGCAAACCCTTGCCCTTGGACTTGATTAAGGAGATTGTGCAGTTCAGGCTCAAAGAAGTCGCTGGGCAATTAGCGCGTTATCAACTCGTTTGATGCCGCTGATTGAAATGACCATCCAACCGTCTTTTTGCTTGTATTTATTTTCGGCTTCGACTTTTTTCATTGCTATAATAGATAGCTAAACAACGGGGTATTAGGCCAATAAATGCCATAATAAATCATTGCTCCTTCAAGTGAACCTGAAATTATTCTATCGTTTGTGCCTATTCCGTATGCTTCAAAAGCTGGCGGTGTTGTGTCTGTCATATTTAGTGCCCTGTTATGCAGCCAATTTGTAATTGCTTCAGTGTAAGCTACATATATGGACACATAAACAATCTGATTAACAAAAATAAGTGATAAGCCTAAGGCAAAGACCACAATGCAAAGTATTACCCGCTGTCTATCGTTCGCTGATAATCATTTTTTGTCTATTTTTGTTCTTAATTGTTAATATCTGCTCTAATTTTTGACTTTTATAGCGTTATTTAAGAAAGTCTTGTAGATTTGTTTCTCCAACTTGCATTTCAGGAAACGTCTGCATTACCTGTTTTGCTAACTCAGCCAGTACAGTTTTTACGCTATCAGTTTTTTCCACTTCAACCTGGGGATAAAGCCTAACAACCACACCATCATCTCTGCCCGAAATCAACGCTAAAAACACAGTTTTCTTGCCTTTCTCAATAGCCAATGAATCAATAAGAATGTCTTTTTTGTTCTTTTCAAGATATGTCTCCTTTGTTCTTAGAATAATGTATTCGTGTCGAATGAAAAGCGGGTTTAGTTTTTCAAAAATTTCTTCTACCGAAATTTTACCGTTTAAAACAACATGAGGCAAAACTGCTCACAATTAACACTGGGATTGCTGATTATTAGATTTTGCTTTAGACTCTGGATTCAGGTGGGGTTTTTGCCTGTAAAATTGGTGGTTGTGACAGGAATGTTTTATTAGCCATTTTCTGTTTTTAAAGTGGAAAGTGAAGTTTTATGGCTGAATCAATAAAAAAACGTGTACAAGAAGCACTCGATGTCATTAGGCCACAAATTCAAGGTGACGGGGGAGACGTAGAACTAGTTGCGGTTGAAGGCAACATTGTGAAGGTTCGCCTTGTCGGTCACTGTGTAGGTTGCCCTATGGCACAATTGACGCTTAAGAACGGCATTGAAGCCTACGTAAAAGAGCGCGTGCCAGAAATCGAAGCAGTTGAATCAGTCTAATTTAGCCTGATTCGGCTTTCATGCGATTTTCTTAAGCATTTTTGTTTATTTTTCATTTTTTATCATTTAAAGGCTGGTTTTTGCGTGTTAGACTATCTAAAAATCTTTAAACGTTCACTTCTTATACTTGTCTTCTAAAATCGAGTTGGATAGTGGATAGTCAACCCATGTCAAATTCGTCTTCGAAGTATTTCCGCTTAAAGCTTTGGCAACGCGAATCAGGTGCGCTTTGGCTGCCCTTTGAGAGTGAAAGAATCAAAGAGTACTCAAATGTAAAACCCAACCAGCACGTTACTGTAAGCGGATACGTAAAATGGGTTGAAAGCTCAGTATATGTTTTGGTGCCTACCCCTTTTTCCAATCAAATTTACCTGACTTGTGTTAACTATTCAGAGTCTTGTCCCACAGAAAACGAGTACATTACTGTCTCGGGACTTGCAAAACTTGCAAATTACCGCCCAGTGTCAGCACGTTCGCGCCGTTTTAACAGTGACTTAATTATTGAAGTATACAATTGGGCAAACGATAAACCTGCCCTTGAGCTGCCGCAACTTGCTTTTGATTACCGAAACTTCCGCCAAGGCTTAACCTCCCGCGTAGAAGGTTTAGAGCCTCAAATCCGTGACTTCATTGCTTTCTCCGCAATCAGTTCACCCGCTTTTCTTGAAAGCCTAGGCGGCTTAAACATGACTATGTACGATTCTGCCAAAGCAAATCTGCCCGCAAAAGTCATACGTGAACTAAAAGCCATTATTCCTCAAGATATGGGTACTATGCAGCGAATTGAAACACCCTATGGCAGGTTTCAATTACGTTACAAGTATGCTTTTGTTTCTGAAGACGCAGACAAACCCCTAACGCCGCAGGTTGCTGACTTGCTAAATCATAAAGGCTCTAGACTTCCTTCTGGTACTGAACTGTCAATGTCTCTGTTTAGCAAAAACAGCCAGCCTGTATCCATTGAGGACCCACAATGCAGCCTTAGCGATGTTCCAACGGTGCTTCCCGAAGATGCAAGTGTCAATCGTAAAAGACCCGTAATTGACCAGTTTGACGCCTTAAAATTCATGATTGTCAACCACATGAAAACCCCTGTACTGAACGATTTAGCGTCTTCTCAGGAGCAGATTGTTAATGGCTTAGAAAAACTAGTCGACAGCTATGGACTTGACCCTGCTCACTTAAGCAAGTACGGTTTTTTAAGCGCTAACTACAACGCCAAACCCCAGTCTGTGCTGCGGCAATCCCTTGCGTATTCTCGAGCAAACGACATCCACGTTGCCGGACCAGACTTAACCTCTAAAGTGTTTAAGGACTTTTTTGAATGGAACTTTAATTATGTTTACGAAGTCTGGGAGGACTTGCTTGCTACAAAAATAACCAGCAAAAAACATTTGGCGGCGTTAAACATCAAGTACCGTGACATAATTCGTATTATCCGCAAATATCATTCCAGCCGTGAATCAGGCGCCAAAAAGATTTACATCCTAAAAGAAGCAAAAACTTCACCGCATGAAACTGAGCAACTTCTTAGAGACTGCCTAAATGAAGGAATCATCTACGAGCCAATATTTGAAGTATACAGATTAACACGCGAACAGGCATAATCGGCAAACAAAAACCAAACAAAACCCGCGAAATCTTAAATACTGCCCAGCAATTGGCAGTCGATATGAATAATAATTTAATCATTGAAACAAAACAGTTACGCAAAACGTTTGTTTCAAAAGAACACGGCGAAAAAAAGACCCTTGAAGCCGTAAAAGGCGTCGATTTAGCCGTCTCACGAGGTCAAATTTTTGGTTTCCTTGGTCCAAACGGGGCTGGAAAATCAACCACGCAAAAAATGCTTTCCACCCTTATGCGTCCAAGCAGTGGTGAAGCAAAAGTTTTAGGTTACGATTTAGTAGCGCAACAAGCTAAAATTAGGCAAAACGTTGGTTTTGTAAGCCAAGCAGGCGGCGCAGATTTAGCTGCTACGGGCACAGAAAACCTGATTCTTCAAGCACAACTTTTCGGTATAGACCTTGAAACCGCTAAAAAATCCGCTGAAGAATTCTCCCAACGTTTCCAAATGACAAGCTACATAGGACGGTCAGCATCAACCTATTCAGGTGGACAAAAACGGCGTTTAGATATTGCGCTTGGCATGATTCATCATCCGCAGCTTCTTCTGCTTGATGAGCCTACTACGGGTCTTGATCCTCAAAGCCGCGCTTACCTTTGGGTTGAAATCGAGAAACTAAAAACCGACGGGGTCACCATTTTTTTGACTACTCAGTACATGGATGAAGCTGACAAACTGTGTGACACAATCGCAATTATTGATCATGGTCAAATAATTGTTCAAGGAACCCCTGACGAGTTAAAAAGCTCTGTAGGTGGGGACACGATTGTTTTTAGTTTTGTTTCTTCAGATGTTGCCCGCAAAGCTGAAGCCCTGCTTAATGAGCATGTAAAGCTGGAGCGCCTTCAAGTTACCAACAGTTCTGTTTATCTAACAATTAAGGATGGTGAACGTACCTTGCCGGATTTACTGCGTTTGCTTGACGGTTCAGGTATGCAGGCTCAAGGTGTAACGCTTTCACGACCCAGCTTAGATGACGTTTTCCTAAAATATACTGGGCGTTCACTGCGCGAGGACGGTAAACCACAATGAAACTACTTCACGACATACGTTTAATGTTCATAAGCAACCTAAAGCACACTCTTAAAAGCCCCGTCTTTATCTTCGTTAACCTGTTTCAACCGTTAATGTATCTTATTTTGTACATGCCTCTGCTTGGCGGTTTAGGCAGTGTTCCAGGGTTTACAGACAGCAATACTGCAAACGTTTTCATTCCAGGCCTTTTGGTTATGCAAGCAATTTTTGGCTGTGCTTTCGTTGGTTTTCCCTTAATTGATGATATCCGTTCTGGTGTAATTCAACGCTACCTTGTTACTCCTGTGAGTCGTTCAGCAATTATGCTGGGTAAAGTCTTGCGTGACGTTGCTGTCCTGCTTGCACAATGCATACTGATAACGGTGGCTGCGATTCCGTTTGGGTTAACCATAAACATTGCAGGTTTTCTGTTGTCTCTGGTAATATATGCTTTGATAGGTGTCATCATGTCTTGTATTTCCTACTCGTTTGCCCTAATCTACAAGGTTGAAGATTCGCTTGCCCCAACAATGAACACCATCACCTTGCCTGTTGCGTTGCTGTCAGGCATCTTTTTGCCTTTAGCGCTTGCACCGCTATGGCTTCAGTACCTTGCAAAAGTCAACCCGTTCTCGTACGGTGTGAATGCTACACGTGACCTGTTTGTTGGTAACTTCCAAAGTATAGGCATACTTGAAGGATATATCATAACAGGCGTCATTGCAGTTGTGGCGTTCTACTGGAGTCTACATTCGCTTAAAAAAATGGCCGCCTAAAATCTACAACCTTATTTATTTTTTTTATAGGCTGATTTGTTTTTGAGAAGGGTTTTAGCGCCCGCCGCAACATAACTCTTTTTTTGCATGTTGTGAGTATGGGAATATTTCTGTTTAGTGTTGTACTGTTGTACAAGTTGCTTGCTTGACTCTTTTGAGTGCTTTGTTGTAGATTTGGTATGTTGATGGCGTCTTTCTGTAGATGTGAACTACAGTTTAAACGTGTTTTGATATGCTTGGGTTATGTCTGAGGTTTTATATGCTTGTTTAGGGATTAGAGGTATACGCGATAGGCGCCTGAAAAGTGTTTATCGAAAAAAGAAAAAGTCGGCGAAAAATAAAATGACAAACAACTGCCAAAAAGAAATTCAGACAAAACTTGCAAAAGGCTTACTTGACATGATAGTGTTGCAACTCATTGACCAGCAGCCAATGCACGGTTACCAGGTAATTACCAAAATCCGCAAAACTTTCGGTATCTATTTTGGTCCAAGCACCATTTATCCACTTTTAGCGAATCTGGAAAAGAAAGGCTATCTAAAAAGCGAATGGAATATGGATTCAGAAAAACCACGTAAGGTCTTTACAATTACGACTGCAGGTCAAACGATGCTTAAATTTACAGAAAACTCGTTAGGCCTAATTTGTAGAACACTTCAGTCAGTTGAGAACACAGCCAAAGGTGCAGTAGAAATACGGTCTGTCTGCAACTCTAAATTTGTTGGCGCTGCCCGTCAAGTGGCCTAAAATGGCTGCTTGGGCATGTGTCTTTTCTTGGTCATATATCGAAACTAAAAACAATTATTATATTAAGATTTACGATTAAATGATGTGTCCGAGTAGGTTCACTATGAAGCCAAAACAAAGCATCACACAAACAAGCCGAGAACCAGCATGCATAATCACAATAGGAGCCAAAACCCACAAAGAAAACACTGCTTCATTTGAAACCATTCTTACACAAGTAGTAGACGAAACCTTCTCACAGTTAGGTTGCAAACAAAACATTTACCTCGAATTAGAAACAAAATACGCCATTTCTCCAAAGTCAATTCCAGACAACCCTGACGCTTTTGTAGCTGCCTTAAAAGACATGTTTGGCGAATCCTCTCTGCTTGTGGAACTAAACATCATCCAGTTGCTGCACAGCAAAACCCCAAAAATCAAGTACCGTCCACGCAACTTGGACGAATTCACACTATGCGGTTACATAAAAAATCTCAAAGCCTCATTTTCTTAAAATTTTCTTAATCTTTAACTTTTTAAGTAACTTTAATTAGCCTCCTTGAGCCACAGTAAGCTATTTCAGTTCAAGGAGTTGACTATTTTAGTCTCAAATTCTCAGTCACATCTTTTTGCTGACCGATATGTGTTAGGCAAAGACAAACTAGAGGGTTCAACCCACTTTTTAAGAATAAAAATCCCAAACGGACGCTTAACCTCAAAACAGTTCCGCGCGATAGCTGCTTTGTCAGAAACCTACGTCAAAGGCTACGCTGAAATAACTGACCGCCAAAACATCCAACTACACTGGATAGACCCACAAAACGCTCAAACAATATTCAACAGGCTTGACGAGATTGGTTTTTCCACTGACCACGGCGGACAAGGCGTTCCCGTGGCCCAAAAAGGCGACGTACGCGCCATCGCAAGCTGCCCAATAGCAGACGTAGATAAAGATGCAATAATCGACACAATGCCCCTCGTAAAGCAGTTAGACGCCTACTTCGACGGCAACACCGCCTTCCTTGACATGCCCAGAAAACTAAAAATATCCCTAAACGGCTGCAGCCTAAACTGCGGCAACCACGAAATGCAAGACCTCTCATTTGTTGCGGTAAAACGTGAATCAGGCGCTGTGGGTTTTGCTGTTTTCGTAGGAGGAACAGTTGCGACTTCACCGCAGCTTGCTCGTCCTCTAAACGTAATCGTTTCATCGGGTGAAGTTTTGGATGTTGCCCGCGCTGTTGCAGAGATTTTCCGCGACATGGGTAGCCGTGAAGTGAAGGCAAAAGCCCGATTTAGGTGGTTGGTTGATGCGTTGGGCACAGAAAAACTTCGCCAGCTTATTGAAGAAAAACTGGCTCATCCGCTTGAGACTTTCCAACCCAAATACCTGCCTACACACAAGGGCGAACACGTAGGTGTTCAAACTCAAAAACAAGCAGGGTGCTCCTTCATTAATGTCCCTATAATTGGCGGCGTATTGTCTGCTGAAAAAATGTTGGAGTTGGCGCAAGTGGCAGAAGATTTCGGCGATGGAACCATGTGTTTGACTCCTTTTCAAAATGTTATCATAATCAACATACCTGAACAGTCAATAGACAAAGCGTTATGCCAGTTGAGCAATGTCGGTTTTAGTTTGGATGTTTCTCCGCTTCGTTGGACAACCATTGCCTGTGCTGGTAATTTCTGCGGAAAAACTCTTGACCACCCAAAAAACCGTGCCAAAGAAGCCATCTACTACCTTGAACAGCGCTTTGGGCAGAAACTGGCAAACCTGCCGTTAAGCATCGGTTTTAGCGGGTGCCTAAACGGTTGTGCGCGTCATTTGCTTTCTGACGTTGGTTTGCAGGGTACCGCCGTGAATGTTGAGGGTAAAAACGTTCCAGCCTACAACCTGTACCTACGAGAAGAGCACGGTGAAACTCCAACCTTTGGAAAACTGGTTCAACGGTCAATAAACGCTGAACAAATAAAATACGTCATAGCCAACCTAATCGAAGCCTACCTAAGCAACCCACAAAACATGAGTTTCAACAAGTACTACAGCACAAAAACCGTTGAACAAATTCAAGAAATAATCAAACAAAAACGATAAACAAAAGTTTAGACGGAAACATACCCTTTTATTTTTTAAATTACGTTAATTGTGGCTGCTATAAAATCTGTGTCTCCAACTATTATGCCCTGATGACCCTTGCCTTCTGTGTCTTCAATAAGTAGTACGTCGCCTTGACCAAAAACGCGTATTTCGCCATCGCCAACAGTGATTTCTATTTTTCCTTCTATGATGCAGAAGAACTGTTTTTTATCTGCTGGATGCAGGCTGGTTGGCGATTCTTGGGGGATTTTGGCAAAGAACATCTGTGTTGCAGGCATGCCTTTTGACACTTCTGCTGTGGGTGCATGTGGAAGGTTTGCTTGGTTGAATTCTACTGTTACATCTTTAAAGTGACTTATGCCGTTTTGGTCAGAGTAAACGCTCGTATACTTCAAATATGTCGCCTTTAATTGGCAAATAATCAGTGACTGATATATTTATACATAATATACAGTTAGTTGTTGGTTTAGTTTAAAAAAAGGTTCTATTTTGTTAAAAAACTGATTCTTGGGTGCTCTGCGCCACAGATGCATTTGCCGATGCCTTCAACGCGGATGTGCTTGCCTGTCCTGTACCTAATCAAGGGTAATGCCTCTGAAAAATTCGTTATTACTAACTCTCCTTCCACGCCTTCTGAGGATTCACTTAGGAGTTGTGCCTCTTTTTCGCCATCAGGTAGCACTTCAGGAATTGCGCTGTCCAGCCATGCATGGATTCCGTCGTGTCTTTTGCATTCTGACCAGAACGCCATATGCTCAACAGGCGAGTAAACCTCAAACGTTTCCACAGGCTCGTAATGTTTTAGTTGATATTTTGACCCTTCCCCAAAGAAGACTCCCAAACGCAATTCTGGCAAAACCTCTTCGATTGACGTGCCCATCGTCTGCAGTTTTTCCGCAAACTCTGCCGCGTTCTTTTTTGAAGCTAAAAGCGCGGTTGGACGCCTTTTTTGGATGAAGGTTATCCATGACATGCCTAATGAACCGCACCATTCTAAGGAGCCATTAATGAATTCTAGACCACAACTCTTCGGCTCCTCCGCGTAAGTCCAAAGAAACGGAATAAACGATGAAATTCTTTGCGGCATATCAACGACAACAAGCACAACATCGCCAGCATGTAAACCTACAGCGCTGTTTAATCGTGAAAGCGCGGGTGCAATGCCTAAAAAGTCTTTATTGCTAAAAGGAAACCATTCGTGAACCTTAAAACTGTCATGACCTAAAAACCAGTGCCCAACGGGTCCAATTGTGATGCTGCTTGTTTTTGTGCGAGTGGCTTCAAAAAGACTTTTTCTGGTTAGGTATGGTATCTTGTTTAGGTCATTTGTGCAACTGAATTCTTCAGGCTTGAAGTGGACTGTTTTCCACAGGTTTTTGTAAAGTGGTGAATGTGCCGCTTTGATAAGTGTTTCTTTAAGTGTTACTTCTTGTTCTAATGCTTCTTCTGCTGTGAATTGCTGCCATTTCTCTGCATTTTCAGTTTCAAGTATTGTCATGTTTATTCGCCTTCAAAAATTATGAAGCCATTACAAGTTGCCTGTTTGCCCTTAAGCAGTAATCCCTCAACAATAACGCGAGGTTTTGCAAGGATTTTGTTTTCAAGCCCCGTTTTAATTACATCAATTTCTTGCACTTTGCGAGCTATTTCTTCCGTGAACAATTCGCGGCTGCTTATTTCCAAGTCAGGTTCAAGTCGAATTGTAAGTTGGGGGCGGTGACCTTCACGTCTGATTTCCAGTTGCCAACGTTTAGCCTGTCCATGGCTGGTTTTTGAAAGGGCTTTTTCTTCCAGTTGTTTGAATGGAAACCGTATTGCGCCTAAACTGACAATCGATATATCTGCTTGTCTGGGCACTTTTATGCGTGGATGGGTAATTCCGCAACTGCACGGTTCCATGCCAACTATTTCTATTAGGTCACCAAGCCTGTAACGCACCAAAGGAAGGGCCTCACCAAAGGTTGTAAGCACGTATTCGCCTCGTTGACCGTTTTTTGCTTTCCAAAGCGGTAGCGCTTTAGGCACATAAGTGCTGTCTGCTTGTTCTTTTTTTAGTTCTTCTTCTGGAATGATTTCTGGCAAACAAATATCCAGCCATATATGCATGCCTTGATGCATACGGCACTCAACTGCAGGCGGCATGAATTCGGTGAAAGTGTACATTTCGTAAGGTTCTAGACCGTACATTTTGGTTAATACTTCACGGTAAGGATCTAATGGTTCGCCGCTGAACAATCCCCACCTGAACTTGGAAAGGTCTTTTGGATGAACCTTCTCAACACGGGTAATCAGGTACAACATCAGATTCTTGAGGGTTTTATGTTCACTAAACTGTTTCTTTATGGCATCAGGCGCCGTTTCCTCGATAATTTCTCCAAGCCGTGCTGCCAAACTGGGAAAAGCAAGCATAACGTTGGGTTTAGTGTCAAAAGTAAAGTTGAATATTTCCTCATCATCTGTCTGTGTCAAAGCAATTGTGATACCTTGAAGCGTGTTATTCTTCTCCATGCCCCGAAGCGCGTTGAGGATTGTTAAACCATCTTCACTGTAAGGTGGCGGAGCAGTAACGGTTAGCAAACGAAGCTCGCCCTCTGTAGGTAGCATGCTATAGAGCCTGTCGCGGATTTTCATAAAAACTTCAAGGTCTCTACGCCCGTACGGCAGCCACTTCGAAAGCCCTGTTGTGCCTGTAGTTGAAAACCAATGGACCACTTTTCCACACAAAACTTGGTCAATAGGCTGCTCATACATGGCTTGTCTGACTTCATTGGCTGTGGTGTAAGGAAGCTGAGAGAAGTCTTCATAGGTTATGATGTTGTCTACGTTAATTCCTGCCCATTTTTCTTTGTAAATGCTTGATTTGCAGGCGCGTTGGAGTGTTTCATAACGTAGCAGGTTGTTTAAGCTTAATTGGGCCAGTTCTTCGAGCGATAAACAAAGAACATTCATTAAAAACTCGCCAAATAATCGTGAATTACTTCGCAGTCCAAGGATACTGTTTCAATGTTTTGTGGCCAGAACGATTTGAGCTTATTCAATGGTCATACCGTGATTTATTCCCATTAACCCTCAACTGAACTATATAAGTCAATATACGAACAACCACACAAAATCGGGGCAGTTTCAAAAAAAAATTAAGAAATTTTCAGTTAAAATTTTGATGGTGGGGCTCCCCGGATTCGAACCGGAGTCTATAGAGCCCAAGTCTACAAGCCTAGACCAAGCTAGCCGAGAGCCCCAATAGCTTAATGCTGAAAAGATAATTTCACATGCGCAATAAAAACCTATTCCAACCAGCCACGCAAAACCCACAAAAACCCCACAATTCTCAACCCCTTTTTCGTTATTTCACCAACCTATTTGGATCCTATTAGAAACTCTATGCAGAAACCTAAGGGGGGTAGGTGCTATTGACACAAAAACAAGCCATTAACATGTTAAAAAACAGTGTTTATTTTCTTCGCTGGCTACACTGCAACGCTTTTGGACAAACTAAACATTCATCAGGTAACGCGCCTGCTGAAAAGTAACCTCCGCCCAATCCGCCGCTAAAATGAGCACATTTGGCAGGAGAATCAAAAACTGTTGGGTAATCCATGGCTTTTATGTTGACGATTTTCATGTTTTCAGTGATTATTTCCAGTTTTGACATGCAGTGCGGGCATGCGTAATGTGTTTGTCGTGGAATGGTGGAAGCGTCTGTTATTATTGTGGGTTTGCTGAAGGTTTTTTCGCAACCTTTGTAGGGGCATTTCAGTTTTCCTACGTCGTCATTGTCGTTTCTTTGTCTGTTGAATAAGCGCATGCATCTTAACTCCTGAAACTATCGGAACCTGTAAGATTTAATAAATCTTTTCGCCTACACGAACAACACTACTACACACCAAAAAGTATGGATTGCCTGTATTTGATCGGTTTGGGAACCAGTAACTAAAAAAGCAATGCGGCTTTTTGTTAATTTATGGCATTAGACGCTAAATTTAGGCCTGTGCCTAAACTTTTATGAGAAAAAACCGTTATAATTTCTGTATTCACTGTTACTGGGTCTGTCAATTGTACTGGCATTTTATCCTTTTTGTTCTACACAAAAATTCTTCAAGCGTCTAAAGCTTCAATTTAAATACTATCTGCGAAAAAAGGAACTATTAAGAAAACAGATAATTGGTGAACACACATGGCAAAATTCCTTAACGAACCATTAATGTATGGAATAATTATAGCAGTCATAGCAATAATTGTAATAGGCAGTTTTGCTGGCTACACACTTCTTAATCCTGTTGCTCCAACCCCTTCACCTTCTCCCTCTGCAACCGCAACTCCTGCACCAACGCCCACCGCAACGCCATCTCCCACTGAAGTAACAGACCAAACCCAAAGGCAAATCCGAAACGAAACAATGGCATACATTTCAGAAAACCACCCTGAAACCTTGGATTACATGGTAAACCTTGAATGGTCAGGCGGCAGAATAGACACGGGCTCGTTAGGTGCAGAAAAATACGTTTACACTACACTTACAAACGCACTTGGAAGTGCAGGCTGGACAGTAACCTTCAGCTACCCCGTGGTACCTAACCCTTTGTACACTATATCTGTTGATTACACCCAAACAGGTGTACAGACCCCCATAAACATTTCATGGAACGGCACCTGGCAAAACGGAACAATCACAGAAACCAACTACATATCCAACATCAACGAAATTACACGTCCAGTTCAAGAACAAGTGCGAAACGACACAATAAACTACATACAGGTAGTCCACGTAGAAACCTCTCAGTTCATGCAAGACTTCAATTGGAATGGCGGATTAATAGAAACAGGCCTTGTAGGTTCAGTACAGTACGTTTACACAACTACCCATGGAGCCTTAGGTGGTGCATGGTGGACCGTTGAAATCAACAACCCCGTAATACCAAACCCAACCTACACAATAATGGTTAATTACACACAAACAGGCGTACAAACACCTTACAACGTTTACTGGAACGGAACATGGCAAGACGGCGTAATCACCGAAACAGGCTACAGTTCAAACATACCTGTAACAATCGAACAAATACGTGACTCAATAATGGGCTACATCAAAATAAACCACAACCAAACCGCCCAATTCATACAAGATTTAGCTTGGACCGGTGGCAAAGTAGACCAAGGCATGCTTGTAGGCTCTGAAAAATACAACTACACCACCCTAACTGGCGCTCCGGGCTCTGCAGGTTGGACTATGACACTTCAATACCCTGTAGTCCCTAACCCGATATACACCATAAGCGCCAACTACACACAAACCGGCGTCCTATCCCCATACCAAGTCATGTGGACAGGAACATGGCAAAAAGGCACAATAATCGAAGACAGCTACACCTTCATAACCCCATAAGCCCATCAACCTTTTTCTTTTTTTATTCATAAAATCATTTAATTTAAAAAGTCAAAACGCTTGTGCACGCTTGCCTTGGGCAGTTTTCTGCTTACAAAAAAAGTGCTTGCCTTGTATAGATGTTGATTTTTACAGCATGAGCAAATTTATATATCTGTTGAATTTCTGAAAATATTGGAATAGTTATGGATGAATTTCCCATATCAAAAGCCTTCCAATTTTTAGAGCCTGGACCAGTTGTCCTTTTAACTACCGCAGACAAGGGAAAATTCAACGTTATGACAATGAGTTGGCATTTAGTGATGGATTTTACGCCCTTAATCGGCTGCATCGTAGGTCCTTGGGATTACAGTTTCAGGGCATTAAAAGAAACCAAAGAATGCGTAATCAGCATTCCCACAGTTGATTTAGCAAGCAAAGTAGTAGACATCGGCAACTGCTCAGGCAAGGACACAGACAAATTCAAAACCTTTAACCTGACCCCGTTGCCAGCCAAAACCGTTGGAGCACCACTTATCGCTGAATGCCTAGCAAACATCGAATGTAAAGTAATAGACACAATAATAGTAGACAAATACGACTTTTTCATCTTGCGAGGAGTCCAAGCTTGGGTTGATTCTACACGAAAAGAGCGGCAGACGTTTCACGCTAAAGGTGATGGCACGTTTGTAGTTGACGGCACAGTACTTGACCTCAAGCAAAAGATGACAAAGTGGCAGGACACGCTTTGACTCAAAAGTAATGTGGAGCCTCGAGCGGGCTTTGCTCCCGCGGCCTGCTGCTTACGAGGCAGCCGCTCTGCTGGGCTGAGCTATCGGGGCACCCAGTCTATACTGAGAATATTGCAGTGGCTTTAAAGGTTTTTAAATGTTGATTATTGGTTGTGTGGGTTTTTTAGGCGTGTTTATCTGTTTGAATAACCCTTTTTTTGCATACAGAAGGCTCCCTTTATGGTTACATCTGACAGTTTAGCTGAACACGACATCATCAACATACTCCACCAACGCTTAACACTAATGCCAAACATGCCTGTCCCCTTCGGCGACGACATTTCAGCTGTCCCAATCGGCAACGGCGAAGTAGCAGTTCTAAAAACCGACATGCTAGTCGCCAAAACCGACATCCCAACAAAAATGACCCTATACCAAGCAGCACGAAAAGCAATCATAATGAACGTAAGCGATTTTGCCTCAAAAGGTGTACAACCCCAAGCCGTCATGGTCGCACTTGGACTACCAAAAAATTTAGCTAACAAAAAAGCAGTAACTGAAATTGCCGACGGCTTAAACTCGGCTACACAAGAATATGGAGCATACATTGTAGGCGGCGACACAGGCGAAGCAAGCGACCTGATTATTTCAATTTCTTTGTACGGCAAAGCTAAACAGGACCGTTTAATGCTGCGCGGCGGCGCAAAAGTGGGGGATATTTTGGCTGTTACAGGCAAGTTTGGAAATTCTGCGGCTGGTTTGCGACTTCTGCTTGACGAGGATTGTACGGCTCCTAATGAGGTGCGTTTGGTGTTGGAAGATGCGGTTTTTACTCCTCATGCTCGATTGACAGAGGGCTTGACGCTTGCCCAAACTGGCGCTGTTTCTGCATCAATGGATAGCAGTGACGGCTTAGCGTGGAGTTTGCATGAATTGATGCAAAATAGTGGCGTAGGTTTTGCTGTTGAAACGGTGCCTGTTGCAGTGGAAGCACTGGCGTTTGCAGAGCAAAACGGTTTAGACGCAAATGAATTGGCTTTGCATGGCGGGGAAGAATACGAGCTTGTTTTAACAGTTAATCCGCAAAAATGGGCAATGGCAAAAACTGCTGTTGAAGCCGTCGGCGGTAAATTAATTCCCATCGGCAAAGCTACAGCAGAAAAACAAGTAACCCAACTGGTCAACGGTGAAAAACAACGCATTGAACCTCGCGGGTATGAACATTTTAAGGCTCAGCTTTAGCCTTTTGATCCAGCATATAATTGATTACTGTTATACATGACGCCGCCAAATAGGGCGTTTTGCCCAAACTGATTTTTTCGCCAAACCGTAAAGCGAATATCTCAGTTTTTTTTGGCATTCCCACATGGTCACCTAAAACAAACAATGGTTTTTCCCCAAACTCCACATCTTTTAAGTCTTTTCCACCTTCTTCAAGCACATAAATGCTGTGGCTATCGGCTTTAGACTTTAAAAGGGCTTCAAAACTGGTTTTATCCTTACTAATTCCGGGATGATGCTTGCCCGCAAGCGTTTTTTTAATGATGCCCTGCCACGTTTCCATGTCAGTGCGTACATCATAAAGAGTTTCACCATCAATTTTAATATGAACAGGCGGATTCGGTGGACCATTTAGGATTGCGTGAAAAGTAACGTCTCTGCGTAACCCATGGGATAGAAACAGACTGCTTACGATGCATTCATGTGCGATATCTAGTCTTCCTGCATCATGCAGACTGCTAAAATTTGGGTCAGTTTGGCCTATGCGTGAGAACAGTATGAATTCGCGGGTCAATTTTCCTCAATTAGCATCAGTAAATGTTTTTGTTGCTTTTAAAGCAGTTCATTTTTTCAAAAATCTTTTTTCTGGAATCTTTGTTAATTTTCAAACAAAACTATGTACCTATTTTTAATTTAATACTGTTTGGTGAGTAAGCGATGCTGTAATAAGAAGGCGGTTTGAGGGCGAAAGAATTAAACAATGCATGGCAAACAAAAATACATAGTTATTTCGGAGGGGCAGTTTTTGGTGCGGTCAAGGTTTGGTGTTAAAAATGGTTTGATGTTGCATCCGTTGCCTAGTTAAGCCCTAAAAAATAAAAAAATGAATTGTTTTAGTGGATATCTCTCATTTCGTTTTTCTTTTTTAAACATCATTTTCACCACAAAATTGAAAAACCCTTATGTCCATAGAGAAAAGAAAACAATAGTGGCAGTGGTTAATGATGAAATTAAACAAAACTGACGAAGCAGTAGTTAAAACATTAAAAGCTGAAGGTAAAGAGTTAACTCTTCAAGAAATAACTGACAAATCAGGTCAACCATCCAAAAAGGTCTTCAAATCATTACGAAAGCTTTTCGAAAACGAAATGGTTGACACAAACGCAAGAAAATACAAACTGTTAACCGACAAGGTTCCATCTGGAAAAGCCAAAGACAAGGGAAAAGCTGAGCCAAAAGAAACCGAAGAAGAATAAATTAATTTATTTTTTAATTAAAAAAATTTTTTGAGAGCCTCGAGCGGGCCTTGATCCCGCGGCCTGCTGCTTACAAGGCAGCCGCTCTACCGGGCTGAGCTATCGAGGCAATGCAAATCATTTTTACATCCTCAAATAAAAACCTACCCAAATAAAAGTTACTGCTGTTTACTCATGATTTAATCCCTTGGTCATGCTTAATGTATGCTTTTCTATGGGTGATGCATTTTTCAGTGAGGCAACTGCTGTGTGGGTTGTGCCTGCTCTGTATGTGGTGTGGTGAATTGTGTGTGCACGGCTTTTTTGGGTGGTTTAGAAGATGGCGGATGTGCCCATTTTTTTGAGGCTAATTACAAAATTGAGTCGGGATGAGAAAAAGTGCCAGGTGAGATGGGCTCTCTGGGTTTTTTGTTGTTTTTTGCCGCTCGCGCAGTATTTGCGCGGTTTTTTGAGAAAAAATCAGAAACGCTTGATGAATTCGGCAGGGTGCACCACACAAAAACCTGTTCTGGAGCCAAAAAAAGTGTAAAAATGGCTTTTCAGGTGGGCATTTATTTCTTATGCGTAATCCTTTTATCTATTGATTCAGTCGTTATATAATTCAGCAAGAACGACTTTCCATTGAAAACGATGCAAACCGTTCGTTAGCGGTGGTTATCGAAGCTTTGGAGGGCATGTAGTGTTTCGTCAAGAAACATAGATATCTGAAACGATACACTTATATTGCAGATAGTCGCTTCTAATGCAATTCAGCAATTATGGGCGAACCATCAAATTGCGAATCGAGAATCAATAGATGCAACTCCCCACCTAACTCGTGTGGAGTGAAGGGTGTGACGAGAGCCCACATATGTCGAACATGTGCACGCTCACAATGACACCATGCATAGGTCAACAATACGACGCGCAACACAACAATTAATAGTAGTAAGTATGTGGAGAAAACAATTAGGTTTTCACCAAACGCCAAACAAACACTACCATTGGCCTGAACATGTTACGCTGTCTGGAGGATGGCTCGGCTTGAGAGCCGAAGAAGGGCGCGGCAAGCCGCGATACCGCCTCGGGTAAGCGCAAGCAGCTTTAGAACCGAGGATACCTGAATGGGACTTCCTAGTAATGTTCCTTTACGGAACGGGAACTCCCCGAACGGAAGCATCTTAGTAGGGGAAGGAAAAGAAACCAACACGGGATTCCCTTAGTAGCAGCGAGCGAAATGGGAATAGTCCAAACCGAATCCCGCAGGGAAACTTGTGGGAGATGTAGAGTTAAGGGTCTGAGTTCTTCTTCCCTGGCGAAGTTGAAATGGTTTGAAAAGACCTGCCATAGAGGGTGATAGCCCCGTAAACGCAAACCAGAATGAATTATGCTCAGATACCCAGACTACTGTACCCTGGCTTGGGTGCAGAAAGTTGGGAGTCACCAACTTCCAAGACTAAATACGCCTCAAGACCGATAGTGCACTAGTACGGTGACGGAAAACTGAAAAGTACCCCGGAATGGGGGTGAAAAGTGCCTGAAACCAGACAGTAACAGACGTGTGTGGCCCAGAAGAGTAGACCCTTTCCAAAGGAGACCGTTGTAAAGCGGCAGTACGAGGAGAGGCGATCAGGGTCACACGTTCCGTCTAGAAACACGGGCCGGGGAGTTTATTGCTATGGCAAGCCTAAGGACTTAAAGTCCGTAAGCATAGGGAAACCGATATGCGCGCAACTTCGCAAGGAGTGAGGCGCAAGGTCTGAAAATGCCTGGAGTCATAGCGATACATACTAGAAACCAGACGATCTAGCCCTGGGCAGGGCGAAGCTAGGCGAAAGCCTAGTGGAGGCTCGAAAGGGTTCTGACGTGCAATTCGTTCCCCAGACCTGGGGCTAGGGGCTAAAGACCAATCTAGTCTGGTGATAGCTAGTTCCTTCCGAAGTGGGCCTGAGCCCAGTCCCGAGCGAGGTAGCTGGTGGGGTAGAGCACTGATTGGGAAACAAGGACCCGAAAGGGTCCACTTTCCTTTCAAACTACGAATCCACCCGCACTTAAGACCTCGGGAGACGGGTTAGTGGGGGTAAGCTCCACGACCGAGAGGGGGACAACCCAGACTAAGGTTAAGGTCCCCAAATGCTGGCTAAATGTCAAACCAAAGGGCGTCGTCAGCCTCAGACAGCGGGGAGGTAGGCTTAGAAGCAGCCATCCTTCAAAGAAAGCGTAACAGCTCACCCGCCGAGGCTGACGGCCCCGAAAATTGACGGGGCTAAGCCAGCTACCGATACCTTAGAACGCAGCTTTGGCTGCGCTGGTAGGAAGGCGTCCTAGTTGGGCAGAAGCTGGGCTGTGAGGTCCAGTGGACCGATTAGGATTGCGAATCCCGGTGGTAGTAACAGCAAAGAGAAGTGAGAATCTTCTCCGCCGAAGGGGCCAGGGTTCCCCGGCAACGATCGTCAGCCGGGGGTAAGTCGATCCTAAGGCATAACTTAACCGATTATGTCGAAAAAGGGAATCCGGCTAAAATTCCGGAACCATAGAGGTACGCGCGGTAACGCAAGCTTAGTGTTGACGTTTCGGGGTAGACTGAGCAAGGTCTTCGCCTTGTTTAACTGTATAAACCTGGGGAGTGCCGTAATGGCGAGAACCAGGCGAACTCGGGAATAGCCACCCGTTTTAGGGAGGTTCAGTTGATCTCTGGAGCCACTGAAAAACACACTAAGAAGGATCCTCTATGATCGTACCTAGAACCGACACAGGTGTCCCTAGGCGAGAAACCTAAGGCGTGTCGGGTATACACTAATGCGAGGGAACTCGGCAAATTAGCCCCGTACCTTTGGTATAAGGGGTGCCTGCTCTTTCAGCTTCGGCTTTGAGAGCAGGTCGCAGTGTCAAAGGGGTCTCGACTGTTTAATAAAAACACAGGAAGCCGCAAGAGCGAAAGCTTGTGAACGGCTTCTGAATCCTGGCCAGTACAGGTACCTGAAACCTGGGTCCAACTGGGCTAAGGGCCTGCAAACGCCGGGAGTAACTCTGACTCTCTCAAGGTAGCCAAATGCCTTGTCGGGTAAGTTCCGACGTGCATGAATGGATCAACGAGGGCCCCACTGTCCCCGCGTAGTACCCGGTGAAACCACATAACGTGGACGAACAGTCCACGATCTCCCAGCGGGAAAAGAAGTCCCTGTGGAGTTTTACTGCAGCCTGCCGCTGGAATACGGTTGCGGATGCAGAGTGTAGTCGGGAGCCGTCGATCCTGCGTTCTCCGGGACGTGGGGGAGGCAACAATGGAACACCGACTTTCTGTAACCGTGTTTCTCACCGGCCCCTTGTGGGCTGGAACAACGGTAGGTGGGCAGTTCGGCTGGGGCGGCACGCCCTTGAAAAGATATCAAGGGCGCCCTAAGGTTGGCTCAGGGGGGACAGAAACCCTCCGTAGAGTGCAAGGGCAAAAGCCAGCCTGACTGTATCCCAAACAGTAAGGGATGCAGAGGAGAAATCCGGGCTTAGCGATCATCCATGCTCCCCTTTGGTGGGGGCTGGATGTGTCAGAAAAATTACCCTAGGGATAACAGGCTCGTCGCGGGCGAGAGTCCCCATCGACCCCGCGGCTTGGTACCTCGATGTCGGCTCTTCCTATCCTGGCCCTGCATAAGGGGCCAAGGGTGAGGCTGCTCGCCTATTAAAAGGGAACGTGAGCTGGGTTTAGACCGTCGTGAGACAGGTCGGACTTTATCTGCTGGGAGTGTTGGCTGCCTGAGGGGAAAGGGTCCCTAGTACGAGAGGAACGGGACGCTGTAGCCTCTAGTTAACCGGTTGTCTGATAAGGCAGTCGCCGGGCAGCCACGCTGTTGTGGATAAGAGCTGAAAGCATCTAAGCTCGAAGCCTCTCCCGAAAAGAGGCAGCCATTCCAGTTTCACTGGACGAAGGCACCCATAAAAGATGGGTTTGATGGAGCCGGGGTGTAAGCTAGAAGACTTCGGTCGACTAGCTCAGCCTGCGGCCACCAATCGCCTAAGTTGTCAATCAATGGTAGTGTTTGAGCGATATTTGCGTGAAACCTAAATTTGCTCTCCGCAAGTTGTGAAGTGTTGATCAATTGTTGACCTGTGCATGGTTTTACTGTCACAGGATTCTAAAATTATCTTTTGTACTTTTTTCGTTACGTTATTTTTTCGTTATGTTTGTTCCTTTATTTTAGATTATGGTTTTTAGAATCTCATCTGAGTTAACCTTGGTCTTTATTTGGAAAGGTAGGTCCTTTATAGTTTTCTGCATAGAACCTCTATTTGGAGCCAATAGGTTGATCAATAGTAATTTTTTGTGGTTTTGTTTGTTTTTTAGGAAATGCTGTGTTGTCCTCTTTTTTTGGATAGGCAAGTTTTTAGGGCACATATAATCTTTTCCAATGTAGTTTAAGGTGAAAAATCATGCCATCGCTAGAAAAGAAAAACAAGGCAAAGAAAGCAAAACACGCAGAAAAAACTGGAAAGGCATAAACAACCTTTCCTAATCTTCAATCTAAACCCAATCAGCCTTTCAAATGAAAGGCCTTTTACTCCTTTAAAACTTAGCTAACAGCCTTGTTGAATGGTTCTCGTAGCTTGTTAGCTTGCATAAATAGTTGTTTGAGTTCTTCATCGTTGGCTCCCTGTCGTATGGGCGTTAAGATGTCTGTTAAATTGTCATTTCGCATAAGACATGGCTTTAGTTTTCCGTCGCTTGTAACTCGCAGTCTGGTGCAGTGCATGCAGAAATCAGTGTTTTCAATCGGATGCACAACCTCTACTGTAACGTTTGGTAAATGGTAGATTAGGCGGTTATGCATAAAACGGCGTTGCTCTACTCGAAGGGCCTTTTGGCGTAACATTTTTTCTTGGTCATCTAGCCCTCGATGATGTGTTGAATAATATGTGTCGCTGACGTTTACTGGGTCAAGCTCGATTAATTGTAAAATGACGCCCATTTTCTCTGAGTAAGCAATCATGTCTGGAACATCACGTTCGTTAACGCCTTTGAGGATAACCATGTTTAGCTTTACTGGATTAAATCCTGCTTCAACAGCTGCTTTAATGCCTGATAGTGCCTTGTCAAGGTTGCCTCCAGTTAGTTTGCTGTAGGTGTCTTTGTTAAGTGAGGATAAACTGATGTTTATTCTGCCCAAACCTGCAACGCGCAATTTTTTTGCCATTTCGGGTAGCATTAAACCGTTAGTTGTCAAGGAAAGGTCTCTTAACCCCTCAATGCCTGAGATGCCCTTTACAATTTGGTCTATGTCACTGCGCATTAAGGGTTCACCGCCTGTAAGCTTAATCCGTGCAATTCCCAAGTCAACAGCGATTTTGGCAATACGGACAATTTCTTTTACTGTCATTATTTCTTCAGTGGTGTTTGCGTGTTCAACTTCGCCTTCTCTGTGGCAGTATGTGCAGTGGTAATTGCATCTTTGTGTAACTGAGATTCTCAGGTTGAGAAGAGGCCTTTCGAAGTTATCGCATAGTCTCATCGCGTTTCACGTGCATGTTTGACGATGTGAGGCGACTCGGGCAAAATAAGTTTTTCCACCGCAGTTTTCACAGCGTTAGGTGAACCTGGAATGCAGAAAAATGCTTTGCCGCCGGCGACGCCTGCAACTGCTCTGGACAATACAGCAGCTGGACCTACTTCGTCAAAACTTATGCGTCTAAAAAATTCGCCAAAACCCGGTAAGGTCTTCTCTAGAAGTGGTGAAACAGCCTCAATCGTAACGTCTGTAGGTGTTATGCCTGTGCCGCCTGAAAATATGGCAACATCCAAGTCGGTAGTGGTTAAGCAGTCCTTGAAAGCTTTGATAATCATTTCTTTATCATCTGCAATAATTTTTTTATACAGCACCTTATTTCCGGCTGATTGAACCATATTTTGGATGGTATCTCCGCCTAAGTCAGTAACGTTTTCGCCTTTTTCCATTTGATGGTAGCGTGAACTGCTACAAATGTAAATAGCATAGTTGAGTTTTTTTGGGGCGTGTTCTTTGTGTTGTTTTGAGGTTTCACTCATAAAGTCAAGCCTGCTTGTATTTGCGGATTACATGAATGTTTTGGATAGCTGTTGAGGGGTATTGACCGTCAGCGTCTTTTTCGTATTGTTTAGTCATGTCCCAAACAGTGAGAAGTGCCATTGAAACTGCTGAAAGCGCCTCCATTTCTACGCCTGTTTGTGCACGGGTTTTAACTGTTGCTGTAACTTCTACGGTTGTTTCGTTTAGGATTTTTGGGAAAATCTCTACGTTAGTTAGCGGTATCGGATGGCATAGTGGGATTAATTCGCTGGTTTTTTTGGCTGCTAATATCGCGGCGATTTTAGCTGTGTACAGTGGATCGCCTTTAGCGATTTTGCCTTCGCTTATGCGTTTTATGGTTTCAGGTTTGAGAATTATTATGCCTGAAGCATTTGCTTCTCTTAAAACTTCAGCTTTTCCAGAAACATCAATCATCGCCATAAATGGTGCCTCTATTGTTTATTTTGTTCCCACACTTGTATTAGGTTTTGCACTGCTTTTGCTTTTTCTGATGTTTCATTAAAACGGTACAGGCGAATTCTGCCATACGTGTACTGTTTTAAGATGCCTTCAGATTCTAAAAGCCGAAGGTGCCCATCCGTTACTGTGTAATTCATTTTGATGCGTCGCGCTATATCTGAAACATTGAGTTGACCAAGCTTGTCAAGCAGTTTTAGGATTTTCATGCGCGGTTTTGATGAGAAAACTTCCTCAAGCTCCATTCTAAGTCACCTACACCGCTCCATCGCAAGTAACGTGCACAGTTCATGTTCAAGTTCAACCGCTGGAACCGCTGGCAAAGAAACCATCGTTGAGCGTCCCCGCGAAGACGCCGCTCCCACCTCAGTTTTAACGATGCCGATTTGGGTGAAACGTTGCAAGTACTTCCACAGTTGCGTATGACTATACGGTTTTTCTTCGTATTCTTCACATATGACGCCGTAGGCTTCCTCGACCTCCGCGAGCGTGGCAAAGGCTTCCTTGTTCTCTTTGAAGAAGCGTGCGACTGCGAGCATCAACATTTTTTCGTGCATGCCTAAATTGCCCAGTTCGCTGCGTTTAACAGTAGGTATGATAGCGGAGACTGCTTGCCTAACAAATTCCGGTTCAACTCGTTCTGAGTCGTGGGCGTCAGCGTACTTGCCAGACCGCCAGAGCAGTTCAATGCCAAAACGTGCGTTCCCCGTTTCGGTAGCTGCCAGTTCAGCAATTAACCCTATTACATCTTCGGGAACAGCATAAAGCTCAAAAGCCAACTTTACACGATCATTCAAAATGTCAGTTAACGGGTCTTTTCCGTACCTTTCAAGACTGACAATGTTACGTTGCAGTGTGCTTCTGGCGCTGTCATCTAACGTTTTGAGTGGTGAAAGGTCCCGTTGAATAAAGATGAACGAAATCCGTTGCGGTTTGCCCTGCTGCATCTCCTGCAACCGAGTTAGCTTGTAGACAGCGTCTGAGCCTTCTTTTTCGATTAGGCTGTCAAACTCGTCCAAAGCTAAAATCACAAACGTCTGCTCCTCCTCAAGCACCTGTAGGAGGGTTTTGAGAATTTCTCCAGCTGAGTAACCGCGGGCTGGAAAGTTCGGTTGAAAAACAGTGACGGCTTGATGCAGAATCTGGGCGAGGTTCCCGCGGTATTCGCGGCAGTTAACGTGGATGTAACGAAATTTGATGCCTTTTTTGCCAACTTCGATGCTGATGTTTTTGCCAAAAGTTTGGCATAGCGCGGTTTTTCCTGTGCCTACTTCGCCTGTAACGATGACGCGTTGTGACATGCGGTCAGGGTAGCGGGTTAGGAAACTGAAGAATTCCATTAGGAGGCGGTGTTCGTGGTCTCTGTGGGGCATGCGGGTTGGAAGATAGTTTATGTCAAGTTTTGATTCATCTTTGAATACGCTTTGATGAGACATCACGGTAAACTACCTCCTGTAAGTGTGGATTGTTGCTTTTACTGTTTAGAATGCTACGCCTAATAAATCAATATAGTCCCTGCTGCAAGTTTTGCTGGGGGTCATAGCCCGTGGTTTTGTTTTTGTGTTTCAGAAAGGTTTTTCCCTCTACACTATTATATGATGAAAAGTTAAGGCAGGAATACAAAATAGCAGAAAATAACCCTAAAACCGTTACAGTTGGGCTTATTCAAACAGCCGTTTCAGAAGACCTGAACGCTAACCTGAAGAAGACAATTGCCAAGGTTGAAGAAGCCGCACAAAAAGGCGCCCAAATCATTTGCCTGCAAGAACTTTACCGCACAATCTATTTCCCTCAAGAAGAATGCCAAGACGTAGCTAAATACGCTGAAACAATTCCCGGCGAATCCACAACCGCATTTGCTGAACTGGCAAAAAAGTACAAAGTCGTAATAATCGTGCCCCTATTCGAGTGCCTAAACGGTAAATTCTACAATTCTGCCGTCGTTATAAACGCAGACGGAAACCTGCTTGAAACTTACCACAAAATTCACGTTCCGCAAGACCCCCTGTTTTATGAACAAAACTATTTCGAACTTGGCGATTTAGGTTACAAAATTTATGATACAGCTTACGCTAAAATCGCTGTACTTATATGCTATGACCAATGGTTCCCTGAAGCCGCAAGAATTTGTACCCTAAAAGGCGCCGATATCATCTTTTACCCGACTGCAATAGGTTACATTAAAGACCACACCTCTGCCGACGGCAACTGGCATGACGCTTGGAAAACCGTTCAGCGTGGACACGCCATCACAAACGGAGTCCATGTAGCCGCTGTTAACCGTGTCGGCGAAGAAGGTGAACTTGAATTTTGGGGTGGCAGCTTTGTTTGTAACGCTTTTGGGGAAATTCTTGCAGAAGCAGGGAACAAAGAAGAAACAATAATGTCTAAAGTAGACCTTGGCTTTAACAAGCGGATTCGTGACGGATGGGGTTTTCTTAGAAACAGGCGACCCGACACTTACAAGCCCCTCACCGACCCAACTTCATTTAAGACCCCCGTTGAGCAAGGCTACCGTATGCCAGCAGAATGGGAAAAACACGATGCAATATGGCTAAGCTGGCCACACGACCCCGTTACCTTCCCAGATTGCGTTGAAAAAGTAGAAGAAACATATGTCCAAATAATCAAAGAAATCCACACAAGCGAAAACGTAAACCTGTTTGTCAAAGATGAAGAAATGAAACAAAAAGTCACATGCCTGCTTCAAGAGGCTGGAGTAGATTTTAGCAAAGTTCGCTTCTTCATATTTGAATACGCTGATGTTTGGTTCCGTGATTACGGGCCAACTTTTGTCATTAACGACAAGCGGGAGTTGGCGATGGTTAACTGGATTTTTAATACTTGGGGTGACAAGTACGATACTTTGCTAAAAGACAAAGATATCCCTCAAGTTATCAACAAGGCTTTGCAGTTGCCCTGTTTTAAGCCGCGTTTTGTGATGGAAGGGGGCTCGATTGATGTTAACGGCAAAGGCACCCTACTCACTACCGAGCAGTGTCTACTTAATCCAAACAGAAACCCAGACATGACCCGTGCGGACATTGAAAAGTACCTAAAAGACCACCTTGGCATTACCGACTTTATCTGGCTGAAAAACGGAATCTGCGGAGATGACACCGACGGACACATAGACGACCTAGCACGTTTCGTAAACCCTACAACAATTGTTTGCGCATATGAAGAAGACCCAAACGACGAAAACTACGCCGCCCTAAACGCCAACTATGAACTCCTTACAGAAGCAACCGACCAAGACGGCAACTACCTCAACATAGTCAAACTACCTATGCCTGGAAAAGTCACCGGATGCGACTGCCGATTACCCGCAAGCTACACAAACTTTTACATCGGCAACACAAAAGTGCTCGTACCAATCTTTAACCACAAAAACGACACGGTTGCACTTGAGTTTTTGCAGAAACTATTTCCAACCAGAAAAGTTGTCGGCATAAACTGCCAAGACTTGGTCAACGGTTTTGGAACAATTCACTGCATCTCGCAGCAGCAGCCAAGCACAAAACGGTAAGCGTTTAAAGTTCTGCTATTTTTGCTTCATTTTTTTCTGTGTCTAGTAGGGCAAGTGTGGATTTGCCTGTTAAGTAGCCGCATAGTTCGCCGGGGTTGATTATTAGGGTGTTTCCGCGTTGTTCTATGCCTTTGTTGTGGGTGTGTCCATGTACGACTGCGTTGAAGCTTTGGCTGCCAATTAATGCAAACAGTAGTTCGGGTTCGTCTCCGTGTAGAAGTGCAATTTTGTAGCCGTCTGCGTTTATTTGGGCGAATCTGCCGTGGGCTTCGCAGTTTTGGGTTTCGCTGAAGCGTTTTTTGAGTAGTTCGTGGTCGCCGTCGTTGTTGCCGAAGACGCCGATTAGTTTGCAGTTTAATGCTTTGAATTTGGTTATGGTGAAGGGTGCGCAGTAGTCGCCTGCGTGTAGGACCAGCTGGACGCTGGTGGTGTTTAGGTGGTTTATGGCTTTTTCTATTTGTGGTAGGTTGTCGTGTGTGTCTGAGATTATGCCGATTAGCATTGTTTTTCGCTTTGTTTTTGTTGTTTTGGGGGAAGTTAAGTTTTTTGTTATGTTTTTTTGTGGGGTTATTCCGATTTAGGAATATTTTGTCGTGTGAAACAGGACTTAATATTGTCTGTGTGGAGGAGACGTATAGAACAATAATCTGAAAGAGGCGAACACAAAATGAACTCATTCACATCATCAATTGAAGATAAAAGTAAAAGAAGAGACAAACTAAGTATAATCGCAGAAATAATCGACATTGCCAAAGAAGGCGCATTAAAAACACAAATCATGTACAAAGCAAACCTTAGCTTCACCCAACTTGGAGACTACCTAGCATTCATGTCAAACACCGAATTACTTGAAAAATGTGATGCATCAGGCAGAGAAGTTTACGGTGCAACCAAAAAAGGCCTTAACTTTCTTGAAAGACACAGCGAACTTGTCGAGTTAATCAATGGCTGCGAAACAGGCAAAAACGGCGTTAAACTCCCACATAAGTTCTTTATGCGCAAAAACTAACCAATTTTAGTTCATGTAATCTTTTACTTTCTGTTTTAACTCTGGGAACTCTTCAAGCATAGCCTTTACTATTTGAAATTGGATTTCTGTTTTGTTTTCCATCTTGAGCCTTCTTATGTTTGCCAAATCTTATATTAAATCGTAATATAAGTGTTGCCGTTGTAGTTGACAAATACAACAAGTATACGCTAAACCACTGTTGTAGCTAAATGCCTTTAAGCACAGACGGCAACTCAGCCAAGCTCTCGATAATCGCGTCAGGCTTAAACCTTTCAAGTGTTTGCTCAAAACGGCGCTTAATATACACAGCTTTCATGCCAACCGCGTGAGCCCCCGCAACATCAGCATCTGCTGTGTCACCAACAAAAACAGCTTCACTAGAAGAGAGCCCCAAAGTCTCAAGTGTACTTTTAAAAATGTCTGGGCTAGGCTTACGCCTGTTCACTTCACCGGAAACAACAACAGTATCAAATAAACCGTTTAAACCGTTAGTTTTCAGCAGACTGTGAACGCCTTCGGGGATTGCAAAATTCGAGATTACACCCAATTTGTAGTTGCCATGTAAGCTCTGCAAAACTGGTTTTGTGTTATCGTCAATTTTTACGTGATTAAGAAATTCTTGACAGAACTCCCATGTAGCTCCTGTTATCACAGGGTTTTTATCATTAAAGTTGTAACCTAAAAGTTGCAGTGCATTTTTGATTCGCATGTTAAAATGAGGTTCTTCCAGGTTTTTGTCTGCGTCTGCGTAGAGTTCGTCGCGTGCTTTTATGTATGCTTCACGGAACGGTTCAAAAGCAATGTTCACCCCTTGGCCAGCGATGTAGTTGTGCATCCTAACTATTGCGTGATTGTAAAACTCGTAATTGCCGTTAATAAGCACCAAAGTATCAAACATGTCAAACAATACGGCTTTAATCTGCATCTTGCTTAATTCCTAAAAATCAACACCTGCTTTAACATTTAAAATCTTATTGCTTAAAAAAAGTCTTTTTGCGGCGTTTATAGTCTCCGTTACGAATTTGCGGCGTTTTGCCATCTGTTAGGGGTTGCTTAAGCCGTTTTTTTGAGTATTATATTAAAAACGGCATTTGATAGGGTAAAGATTATATCTGTTAAGTAAATTTTGTATTTTTTTATCATTAGGTTATAAGGCGCACAACATGGATTTAACGCAGAAAATCCTTGAGCTTAAAAAAGAGAAGAAAGCAATAATTCTTGCACACAACTACGAGCGTCCAGAAGTCCAAGATATAGCAGATTACGTTGGTGACAGCATAGAGTTAAGCCGTAAAGCAATGCAGGAACAAGAAGCAGAAATTATTGTTTTCTCCGCAGTGGATTTCATGGCTGAATCAGCCGCGATTCTAAATCCACAAAAAAAGGTTCTTTTGCCTTGTACTGGTGCACGTTGCCCAATGGCTCAAATGCTAACCGTTGACGAAATAAAACGCGTCAAAGTTCTGTATCCAAATGCGCCTGTAGTAGTTTACGTTAATACTTTGGCTGCCGCAAAAGCCTGCAGTGACATATGCTGCACTTCTGCTAATGCAGTTCAGGTTGTTGAATCTCTTAATTCTGACACTGTCCTGTTTGGTCCAGACCGCAACCTGGGCGAGTACGTTGCCGAAAAAACCGGCAAAAGAATCATTCCACTCCCTGAATGGGGTTTCTGCCCAACACACCTGCTATTCCAACCCGAAGATATTGCTGTCTTAAAAATGAAGCACCCCGACGCCGTTGTGATTGTACATCCAGAATGTAGCAGTGAAACACGCAAAGTTGCTGACTTTATCGGTAGTACCTCAAAAATGTGCAAGTACGTCAAAGAATCAAATGCCAAAAAATTCATAGTCGGCACTGAAGACGGTATTATGCATCGCCTTAGAAAGGAAAATCCTGACAAAGAATTCATCATAGCATATGACGGTGCAATTTGTCCTAACATGAAGTTGACAACGCTTGAGCGGATTTATGCTTCATTAAAAGAGGAAAAACATCTTGTAAAGATTCCAGAACCAGTTGCTAAGAAGGCTAGGCTTTCACTGGAAAGGATGTTTGAAGTAAAAAGTTAGGTTGCCAACTATTGGCTTCTCCCTTTTAGAGGTTAATCCCTAACAGTAGTTGTATATTGTATGTTTAATGGGATTGTTGTTTCTCCGTTTGGAATTAATCCTAAGATGGAGTTTTGATAAAATTTTATGTTCAAATTATACGTGAAATTATAGGTTCCGTTTGAGGGAAAAATTAAAACGTCCCGTAAGTCAACACGGTCGCTTCCATAGTTTGTAGTTCCATATGTTCTAAACAGAGACAAAACACCTGAATCGTAGTCTACTTGTAAGTTAGAAATTATAATGCCTGTTGCCGGATTAAGCAAGCTACAGTTTTCGCTTATTTTAAAAATTGCGATAGTAACAGGCGTGAAAGTGCTTGTGTTTCCTATATACCATTTAACAAGCCACAAACTGTTGCCTTGCATAAACGTGCAGTTACCCGTGTCAGAAATATTTGAAAATAAAATGGCTTCATTTTGTGGTATTGTGTTGAAAGAGCCCGGTTGAACATAGGTATGAGCATAAGCCTCAAGCAGTATTAAGACTAACAAGACTGCCGCAACTAAAACTGCCCTTTTACGGGTAAACTTTACCTTGTCCATGAATACTGCTTCAAGACGCTTTTAATCTTAAACGTTTACTATCATTGCTTTGAGGATTTTTACGCCTCTTCTTGTTGCAAGTTCGTCGCTTAAATGCCTGATTTCTGAACCTTTTCCTTTTACTGCAATAACTTCAAGGCAGTCGTGTTCTCCAAGGTGGATGTGCATTGTGGATGAGATGAGGTCGCTGTGGTGGTGCTGGGCGTCCGTTAAGTCGCTTTCTAAATTGCGAACGTCATGGTCGTAAACCATTAGGATTACGCCGGTTTGGTTGGCGTCTTCTTCTTTTAACCATTTACGTTCAGAAACAAACAGCCTCACTGAATCCTGGATGGCTTTGCTTCGGCTTTCATAACCCATCGTGTTTATGATTTCATCAAAATCCTTAAGCAAATCAGGAGGAAACGTTACACCCACACGGACAATTTTAGACATTGTTGGTCAAACCTAAAATAGCGTTAATAAGCTAAAAAGCTTTTATATCAACCAGCTATAGGGAAAATGCTTTGCGTTATTTTTTTGTTTTCTTACTGCTTGGTGTCCAGCGGTATTTAGGATTTGACCCTTTAAATTTTTCACCTTGAAAACCGCATGCATAACATTTGCCATCATGAACCGATACCACATCGCCACACTTAGGACACCTGTATTTTTCTTCTTGACTATTAAGGAACTCGTCCATGCCCTTTTCTTTAATTATTTTCTGGTTTTCAACCATGCTCATCCCATAACGGGCGCTATAGAGCCTGTCTAATCTTTTCAAATTCTCGCAGGGCATATCAGGGCATTCAAAGCAGAAACGGTACTGTTTGTTGCGAATTTTTTCGCAGTCCCTTTTGATAAACGCACATTTTTTGTCTCTTGCAATACAGCCAGTACAATGCGAAACTGCGCCTTTCTTTTTTGGAACCCTCCGCGAATAGGCAAGGTATGCTTTGCAGATTCCACAGTTCATGCCGCAAGGCGCAATCAGGTCAACTGTAAATGGGTTGCAGGTCATGTTTTGTATTGACTGCAAAGTGCTAATTAGCTTTTTTGTAGCATAAGACTTGATTTGGAATAAAATTTATTTACATATTATGCAGACTTTTCTATTGTTCGTGGGGAAACTTGGTTTGGTTAGTGTAGAATTAAAGATGGAACGTTTCAAAACAATGCGGACAGCAAACGTTCAATCTCAAACTGGCAATCCAGAAGAAGATGCATTAGAAAAAATTTTAGAATTCGCCAAAAACAATAATTTAACAACTAAACACGATGTGCGTTTGTTTGGAAGAAACTTTTATCCTGCAAGCCAACCTGAACCTCACGGTTACGAATATTATCTAACCATTGAAGAAGACGTTAAACCCTCAAGGGAAATAGTTGTAAGAAACATTCCCGAGGGGCTGTATGCAACTTTACGCGTTAAAGGCGTCTCTGAAATTCCTGCAGGCTGGAAAGCACTGTTTAGCATGGTAGAATCAGCTGGTTACAAGCAGGTAGGTGTTATCAGGCGTGTTTACGGTTGGGTTAACGCTGGGTTTGAAGAAATAATCAACTGGCAACAGCAAGCCGACCCACAAGAATGGCTAATTAATTTGTGGCTACAACTTAAAGAGTAAGCAAGAGCCTGTCCAGTTTTTTTAAGGACAATTCTTATTTACTGCGATTTCTTCAAAATTAAAGAAAAAGATAACAGAAGGAACTATTAATGGTCGAATTGGATTTTGGCGGCGTTAAAGAAAACGTTGTCACACGAAAAGAGTTCACAGTTGAACAAGCACAAAAAATCCTAAATAACGAAGTTGTCGCAACCCTCGGCTACGGTATCCAGGGGCGCTCGCAAGCATTAAACATGCGCGACCAAGGAATCAAAGTAATTGTGGGCCAAAGACAAGGCTCAAAAACATGGGACCTTGCAGTTAAAGACGGATGGGTTCCAGGCGAAAACCTCTTCACAGTTGAAGAAGCAGCAAAACGTGGAACAATCAAAATGTTCCTCTTAACCGACGCAGGCCAAAAAGAAGAATGGCCAAAAATCAAAGACTCATTCAAGAAAGGCGACGCCCTATACGTCAGCCACGGCTTCAGCGTCGTCTTCAAAGAACAAACAGGCGTTATCCCACCAGCAGACATCGACGTCATACTGGTTGCACCAAAAGGCAGCGGCACAAGCGTTAGACGCAACTTTGTCAACGGCAGCGGCATCAACAGCAGCTTTGCAATCTTCCAAGACTCAACAGGCAGAGCAGAAGAACGCGCAAAAGCCATGGGCATCGCCATCGGCAGCGGCTACCTCTTCCCAACCACGTTTGAAAAAGAAACTTACAGCGACTTAACCGGCGAACGCGGAACCCTCATGGGTGCACTTGCAGGCATCATCGAAGCACAATACAGCACCCTACGCGAACACGGACACAGCCCAAGCGAAGCATTCAACGAAACAGTCGAAGAACTAACCCAAAGCCTCATCCGCCTAGTCGACGAAAACGGCATGGACTGGATGTACAACAACTGCAGCGAAACAGCACGCATCGGCGCTCTGCGATGGAAAGAACGCTTCCGTAGCGCAACAAAACCAGTCTTTGAATCACTATACGAATTAACAGCAGCAGGCGAAGAATCACGCATCGTCTTGGAACGTAGCAAAGAAGAAAACTACAAACAAAAACTTGCAGATGAACTAAAAGCCATGGGCAACAGCGAACTATGGCGCGCAGGCGCAACTGTGCGTTCACTACGCCCAGACAAACAAAAGAAAGAATAAAATCCAATTAGGCTTTTTTGCCCACTCATTTTTTGTTTCTACCAACATATTTGGATCCTATTAGCAACTCTATGCAGAAACCTAAGGGGGGTAGGTGCTATTGGCAGTTTTTTTAGCCATTAGCATGTTGAAAAACGGTAAAAAACCCTGTTTTAGGTTTGCTCATTTTTATACTCGAGCATTTGAATGATTTCGAACATTACAAGAGACCCTTTATGGATGCAGCCTCCGTCATAGCTGTATCAATTTTTTTGGTACCCTCTTTTTGATGATTAAGCGTTCAAGAGGCATCAATTTATTCTTAATCTTTTAGCTGGTTTTTATTGTTTTCAGGATTTCTCGATAAATCATTAAAGCCTTTTTTTCATCTGTTACGCCTTTGATTAGCATGCGTCCCCCGTTGAAAAGGCTGACTTGAAAGCTGCCGTAACGAAACATCAACGCCAACTGTGACTTCAACTCTACACTAAACAGTCGATTCACCGCTGGATAAACCTCGTCAAGATTCAGTTTAATTGGGCTTTCTGGGTTTATGTTGGCGGTGTCTCTGCCGCATAACCAAACCAGCCGCTCACTACCTGCAACTTCTGAAATCTCGCCTTGACAGGCAGGGCAACGAGTGTTTTTGGCTATGTCGATTGTGGTAAAATCCATGTCGGTGAAGTCGCAGACCATTAGTTTGCCTTTTAGGGTTGAGCCAATTCCTGTTAGAAGCTTGATGGTTTCCATGGCTTGCATGCTGCCGATGATTCCGGGGGTTGCGCCTACGACGCCTCGGGTGTTGCACGTTTGAATTTGTTCATCTGAAAGATTCGGCATCAAACATTCTAAGCAGCCCGTTTCAGGTGGTGCAAAAACTGAAAGGTTCCCTTCGATGCCGATGGCGGCGCCAAAAACATAAGGTACCTGTGCTTTGACGCAGGCACGATTAACAATGTAACGGGTACGCATGTTGTCCAAGCCATCAACTACGCAATCAACGTCATCAAGCAGACGCTCCACGTTTTCAGCGTCCACGTTTTCTGATGCAGCTTCAACGGTAATCAGTGGGTTAACTTGCTTTAGGCGTTTAGCCGCCGCTTCAGCTTTAGGGTAATGCAGGTCGTCTGGGGCGTAGAGGATTTGCCGATGCAGGTTATGCGGCTCGATTGTGTCTTGGTCGATTACACGAATGTAACCAACTCCTACAAGTGCAAGGTAAAGTGAGGAAACAGTGCCTAAACCGCCTACGCCAACCACCGCAACCCGTGATTTAGATAACTTTTGCTGCCCAACTTCGCCCAGCTCTTTAAGGGCAATTTGGCGGCTGTAAAACTCTTTAGCAAAACCTGTCTTGTCTGCGTTGTCCATGCTTTGTGCCTGCCAATGTTGTGTTGTTAGTCCGCTTTATATTTGCCTTTTTTGCTGAACTGCCGCTCATAAATCTCTTGGACTTGCCCAATTGTGCTGGCTTGCTCTGGCGATTTGTCGTCTCTTATGCGGGTAATTCGAGCAAACCTTAATGCCATCTGGCTTTTGTATTTGGGGCTCTGCTGAATTTCGTTGTAAGCTACTTCCACTACGATTTTAGGCATGACAATAACGCGGTGACCATCCTGACTAACAGCATACTCCTTCAATCGCGCGGTCAAATCAACGATTTCTAAGTCCGTTAAACCCTTGAAAGTTTTACCTACCTCCAAAAACTCGCCTGATTCAGGGTCACGCGCTGCCAAATAATAATCCGAAAGCCAACCTTTACGCCTGCCGTACCCAAACTCGGCTGCAGTTTTAACTAAATCCAACGGTTCAAGCACAGGCTTAATTTTTAACCAACGCTTCCCCCTGCGCCCTGGAGTGTAGCGGCTATCCAGTTTTTTAGCCATCAAACCCTCATGCCCTGCTTTAAGTGCTTCTTGGAGAAATTCTTGGGCGCGAATTGGGTTGTCTGTTAGAATTTGGTGGCTTAACGGTATTTGCCTTGAGGTTTCTGCAAGGATTTGTCTGCGTTTAAGATACGTGTTATTGATTAAACTCTCACCGTTTAGGTACAGGCTGTCAAATAGGACAAGGGTTAAGGGAATTTTCTCTTTAGCGTCTGCTACGTTTTTGAGGCGTTTGAAGCGGCGCATTAGATGCTGAAACGCAATAGGGTATCCAGCGGCGTCAAGCGATATTATTTCGCCTTCAACAATGGCTGACCGCGCCGAAATGTTACGTTTCACTGTTTCAACCACTTCGGGAAGGCTGCCTGTTACGTCTGTTAAACGGCGACTAAAAACCCGAACGTCTCCCGAGTTAACATGAATCTGCACTCTGGCGCCATCATACTTGTACTCTAACGCTGAAACCCCACCCTGCTCCATCAACGCTTCCTGAACGCTATCCACGGTTTGAGCAAGCATCAACTGCACTGGCCTGAAAACCTCAAAACCCACAGTCTCCAAACCTTTAACACCTTTATTTTTGAGCATTGCTGCCACTTCGTCAATGTCTCCTAAAACCATGCTGGCATGCTGCACCTCCTGCAAGGGCACGTTAAAGGCGCTGGCAACGGCTTGCTCCATCAACCCTTCATGTAGCCCTGTACGCATTTCACCAGTGAACACTTTAACTAAATACTTGGCTTCTAACGGTGAAGCTTGACTTAGCAGCGTGGTGATTAAGCGTTCCTTTCTTTGCCGTGCGCCTAAACCATTTGCCTGCGCAACAGCTTCAAAAGTGCGTCTAACCTCCGTAATCGTAAGTGGATGCTGCAAAAGTTGGGTTTGCTTTTTGGTTTTAGAGTTTTCCAACAGCGTTTTCGTGGCTGAACCAACATCACCTGTTGATGCCATAGCACTCTGGAAAAGTTTCCAATCAACGCTTGAAATGCTCTGCAGAATTCGTACTATAGTGGACCAGTTTATATCAAGAGTTTTTTGGCTGTATTTTGGGAAAGCTCGCGCAACCATCAAGTTGACTGCTGGCTCGATTTCCTCTGCGTTTAACGTTTTTAAGAAGTCTGCTACTTGCCCAATTATTTCGAGACGTTTCTTTGTATTTTCAACTTTTTCTAGCACTTCAGAAAGGGCTTTAAATGAAGCAGACATGTTTCACCCAAAACTCATAATAATTTTAAGCGTTTGAATCTTAATTGTTTTACTTTCACTTTTACTTTATTTTACTTTTACTTTCACTGACCCCTCCCCTGTTCTGGTTTGTTGTTTCTTCGATGCCTTAAATAGGCAAAAACGCGGTAACTGGCTTTTGTGAAGTAACGATGCAAAAACTAATACTCAAACCACAAATGGCACAAACAACAACTAATCTACAGTTAACCTTCAACGTGCCCGAACTAGACGAGCTTTTTCCAGGATTACACACAGGAGACTTCGCCGTCATTTATGGTTCTCAATACGTTACTTCTTTAATGTCTCAACTTTGCGTTCGAGCACATTTACCCACTAAACTTGGCGGCTTAGAAAGCCAAGCCGTCTTTATTGATGCAGCAACCAGCTCATCTATGTCCAGCATTTTGCAGGCTGCAGAGCTTCAACAACTTGACCCCCAAACCGTAATGGGACAAGTAAAAACTTTCAGAGCCTACACAGCCTACCGACTGCATTCTCTTGTAATGGAGAAATTAGAGCAGACAATAAAAGTTACAAATGCAAAACTTGTCATAATATCTGACATAATGTGTCCATTCCTAAACGACAGCGTAGATGACCAAGAAGCAAGAACAGCCTACAACCAAATAATGAATTACCTCTCAAACTTTGCAAGACAGCACGAAATAATAATTGTTGCAACCTGTCCACCCCACGAAAGCAACCAACGGAAAAGTACCTTGCAAGAAATCACAACTGCAAAAGCAGGTAGCATACTGCGTTTCACAAAAACACCTTACACAAGTGAGGTAGAGTTGGAGAAGCATCCCTCCTATATGTTGGGTGTTGTGGATTTTTCTCCTGAAAACAAAACATTAGCAGATTTTTAAAAACCCTTCTTAAACTGGGCTTTTAGAAATCCTAAGGGGGGTAGGTGCTAATGGTTGAAAAATGCGCCATTAGTATGTTAAAAAAAGAGTTTGTTTAAACTAAAGTAGCAGATAGCAAAAGATTGCAAGTATTACGCTTGGAATGAATGCTGCTGCCCAAACTTTTTTGTCAACGCTAAAGATTTTGTAGCCGTCAAGTATGCCAAAAGGTATCAGGTTAAATGTAGCCATGAATGCGTTAATGTATGCTGCGTAGACAAGGATTACCGTGTAAAGTATTAACGTGTTCGGTAAAGCAAATCCGATGACCAAGAATACTACTGCGAATATGATGTTTGTGACGGGTCCCGCAACAGAGATTTTTAGTATTCCTTTTCTGTCTGAAGTGCCGCCAATCATCATTGCTCCTGGCGCTATCATTTTGAATCCTGGCATAAATACTGAAATAAATGTCAAAGCTGCACCCCACATGGTTAGGCGGAATTCAGCCCATAATCCCTGTTTTTGAGCCATTACTTTGTGAGCGATTTCATGCACCAGAAATGACGCGGTCATGCAGACAGCAAAAATTGCCATCATATCCAGTGTCCATGCAAAACTGAAACCGCCAAAATAGTTATTGTAAAAGCCAATTGAGAAGCCTATGCCGATTACAAGCAAGGCTGCAATGCCTATGTGTTTTAATTCTTTAGGGCTAAAGGCTATGTGTCGCGGGTGCCTGATTGGTTGTGGATTAAAGTTGAAACTGTAATTGTAGCCGCCGCCAGTTTGGTTCATTACTGTTTCTACAGTGTTTTGTCTTTGTGCACGTGCTCTACTGATTTGTGGGCAAGCATGGTTTTCTGGTAGGCGGTGTTGACTGCAGAATTGTCCTCCGCAGTAAGGGCACATGTAAGGCATTGTGACTTCGGTTTCGCATATTTGGCATCTCATAAGTTTAGCCTTTTTTTAAAAATGAATTCGTGTTTACTGGTTTATATTTTTCCCCAAAATTACCCTATACTTCGGGTGGAGACTGAGTTTTCAGTGTTACTTTGCGTTTAAGTTTTGAATATGCAATCAGTAAAAAGTAACACGCTACTCCAAAGATGCACAGCCAAAAGCATAGCAGATAAACGCTTAAACTTGACAAGTGAAAGCTCAAAAATGGGTTTCCAACCAAAGGTGAAAAAGGATTCATTTCAACATAAATTAAGGCATCAAACAGCACGTGAAGAGCAGTACCCCCTATGCCTGCTATCAAAAATGCCCTCAACGGCAAGACCTTTTTTGTTTCTAGCTGCGTTTTTAAATAGATACCCCTCATTGGCTGTTCAAGATTAAACATGGCAAAACCAAGCAAAAACCCTATTATTGTAGCGGAAAGAAACGTGTGCAGATAACCATGTACAGGGTAGTTAAGTCCAAACAACAAAACAATCAATGGCTCAATGTCTAAAACAACATTAGCCAATAAGAATGTAGGCAAATGCATCCATTTCCTGAACGGTAAACCAACTACTAAAGCTGGACCCAAATGCAAAGCAGTAAAAGGCATACCACAAAGTATGTCGCAAACCGTGTTAATGCTTTTTGATATATTCACCAGTTGATATGGTAAAGCCTTAAAACCTACAACCCTAAATTTCTAACTATATTTGGGGAAAGAACAGTTTGAAAGCTTTCAGTTTTGTCCACGCATCCGACTTACATTTGGGTTACGCTCAGTACGGGCTTGAAGCAAGACGCCAAGATTTCGATAACGCATTCTCGGAACTGGTGGATAGAACTATTGAACTTAAACCTGACTTCATGATTATCGCTGGTGACTTGTTTCATCAGCCGCGCCCATCAAATGTTACGTTGGAAAACACGATTCGCAGTTTCAAACGTCTAAAAGACGCAGGAATCCCAGTGCTCACTGTTGACGGCTCCCACGATTCAGCACCCAACACTATAACAGGCACAATCCTTTATCCCCTTGACAGTGCTGGCTTAATCTACCACTTACCCCGACACGAAGGAGCCTCATGGCACAAAGAGGGTTGCTGCTACGTTTATGGTATCCCGAACTATCACAGCCGCCACAAAACCCAAGACGCACTACCCAAATTTATGGCAGAAAAACCTCCAACACCAGAAGAAGATGTTGCTAACATTTTTGTCTTGCACGGAGCAGTGGATTTGCAGGGCGTAAAGCCGCCTTACATAGAGGCTGAGTTGTCACCTGAAATGCTGCCTTCAGGTTTCTGTTACTACGCGGCTGGGCATATTCATGAACGCTTCAGCACCAGATTCAAAGATGGCTACTTGGTTTACAGTGGATGCACTGAAACGGCAGGTTACGATGAAGCCAAGTATCCTAAAGGCTTCAATTACGTGCAAGTTGATGCAAACGGGGAAATCCAAATTGAACAAATGGAGTTATCCTTGCCAAGGCAATTTATAATTTTAGATGAAACAGATTTTTCAGGTATGGCTTCAGCCAAAATCACCGAAATCGCCACTCAAATGGTTAAAGACGCTGACATGGAAGGTGCAGTCTTAATTCCAGTCTTGAAAGGCACTCTGCCAGCTGAGGCAAGCCGAACAGAAATAGACATCGCCAAAATTCGTGCTGCTGGCGAAAAGGCACTCCTAGTGCACCCTGTCGTGCTTTTGAAGGAAACAGCCGTTTCAGATGAAGTTGTCCGAAGCATCTTTGAAGGCAACTTTAAAGACCTAAAAACAAAAGCGTTTGAATATTTCATGGAGATTTTCAGCGGACGCTACAGCAAAGAGGAAGCTGAAAGAATCGCAAAGTCAGCGTTAGCGTTGATTGAACCGCTTGCACGCAAACAGGACGAAAAGGTTAAACAAACAATTGAGGGGCTGCAGCAATGAAAATTGAAGTTGTCCAACTAGAAAACATCCGTAGCCACGTTAAATCAACAGTCCCTTTCACTCGTGGGTTTAATTGTGTTGTAGGTGGGGTAGGCTGCGGAAAATCCAGCGTTATGTATGCTGTAGACTTTGCATTGTTTGGGGATTCGATTGCTCGAAGCTTTGAGTACCTGCTTAGGGAAGGCGCTGACTACGGTAAAGTGGCGGTGCAGTTTTCCCAGAACGGCAACACTTACAAAATTACCCGTGGACTAAAACGCAAAGGCAAAGGAATAAGCCAAGACTTTGACCAACTACGCCTCTACGAGGAAGAAACGCTTATTGCAAGCTTAAAAAACGACGCAATAGCCGAACAAATCAAAGCCATAACTGGTTTAGACCGTGACCTTTACCGCGAAATAGTCTGGTTCCGCCAAGAACACCTAAAGGAGTTGTTGGATGCGGCGCCGCGTGACAGGCAAAAACGCCTTGACGAACTCTTCGGCTTATCAGATTATGAATTAGCATGGAGCAACATAGCCCAATACCAAAGAGACTACGAAACAGAAAAACGAATTTACGAAAAAGACCCCGACGTTAACAGTCTTGAAAAACTCAGCAACGACTACAACCGAGCCAGCGAAGAATTCACACTTTTAGAAATGGACCTTGAAAATGCAACCCAAAAACTGACCATTTCAAAGCGCACTCTTGAAGAAGCTGAACAAAAGCTAAAAGCCCTTGAAGAGAAAAAGCTACTTGTTGAGGAACTTAAACGTGAAGAAGCCCGTTTACACGCAGGTCTTCAAGGCACCACAAATAATGTTGCTTCTTTTACACAGAGAGTAGAGGACAAAAAAACACTCGTTGATAATTTGCAGCAACGCCAGACTTCTATGGATTCCCAAAAAAAGTT
The DNA here is from genome assembly GCA_050108115.1 of Bathyarchaeia archaeon. Lineage (GTDB taxonomy): Archaea > Thermoproteota > Bathyarchaeia > Bathyarchaeales > Bathycorpusculaceae > Bathycorpusculum. The sequence goes on from JBNIDP010000003.1 coordinate 437,089, forward strand.
GTGCTTAACCAAACTGGAACAAGCTGGGCTTCCGACAAGTCAGCCTTTAGACCAGTTGGGGCAGTGTTTAGCGTCTTTTGACGACAAAATCAGTAGTCTTCGCGGAGAACAGGAAGCAGCAGCTAAAGGTATACAAACAGACCAAAAAAGAACAAGCCAACTTGCACAGGAAGACAAATGCCCCTTATGTATCCAACCGTTAACTGGTCAATACAAAACAGATTTGCTGCAACGAATTGAACAAGAGAATGTTGAACGTCAAAGAATCATCAATCATTTGCGTCTTGAAGTTGCTGATTTACAGAAAGCAAAAACTTTAGCTTCAGAAGCTTTTTCTGGGCTTCAAACTTGTTTAGCCCGCGAAACCGATTTGAAAGCACGCATCGGCGAAGAAGAGAGCAACCTCAAAATACTAACTTGCGAGTTGGAAAACCAGCAGAGCCTTGAAGTTGAACAGAAAACCCAGTATGCCACAGTGCATGCTGAAATCGGAAAATTCGACCTTTCAGACTTGGACACGGCACGAACTCGTAGAGAACAGGCGTTTAAGCAATACTACGCCTTAGACTCAGACTTACGAATTAAAGAGAACCGAAAAAAAGATGTCCTACGACGTATTGATGAAGCCAAAACCCGTATTGACCTCGCACAAGTAAAAGCCGAAAAAGTAGAAAAACTTAAACGCACTCTTGAAATCCTTGGCGCCATCAGAGAAGCATACCGCAGCATCCAACCTAAACTTCGAAGTGAATTCGTAAAAGTTTTGCGCAACTTTATCCAGCAGGTTCTTGATAGTTTAGTAGGCGGGGAAACCCCCATGCTAAACGTTGTCATAGATGAAACCTACACGCCGTACGTAAAAAGCGAGTCAGGTGTTGACCGTGAGGTTAGCAACCTTTCAGGCGGTGAACGTACTCTTTTGGCGTTTGCTTACCGGCTTGGTTTGGGGCAGTTGATTATGCAGTCACGGACAGGTCATGGTTTGGGTGTGTTGATGCTTGATGAACCTACCGAGAACCTTGGCAGTGAAGACGGTAGCATTGAACGTTTAGCTGAAGCAATTAGCCGTTTCAAAGCTATCGAGCAAATTATTGCTGTCACTCACAGTGAGGCTTTTGCAGACAAGGCAGAGCACGTTGTCACTTTGGAGAAGGAAGCGGGAATTAGCAAAATTTCTATTGAGCGCTAAGCTGAGTAACTTGTTTACTTTTTTAGGCTTTAATTTCAGGTGTTTTTTTCCTTTTTGTTGTATGGGTTTTTATTGATGCATGAAAATATTGTATGATATTTAGTGAGGAAAGAAGGGTTGAATGGAAAACCACTTGTCAGCATAGTTAGCGCTGGAATGTCTAAATTCCAAAAACACGAAGGATTACTTGCAAGAGAAATCTTCACTCAAGCTGTCCAAGAAGCATTTACGCGTTGCCCAAAACTGGAGCCAAAACGCGACATAAAAACCATGTTCATCGGACACATGGGCGAAGCCTACGAGCACCAAGGACACATGGGCTCTATCCTTGCAGACTGGACAGGTCTTCTCGGAATCCCCGCCACTAGATGTGAAGCAGCCTGCGGTTCATCAGGCGCCGCACTTCGCGCTGGCATCTACGCAGTACTGTCAGGTCTCGCCGATGTCGTAATGGTTGGAGGCGTTGAAAAAATGACTCACCGCACAACCGCAGAAGTCACAGAGTATCTTGCAATGGCTTCAGATTACCCGTTCGAACAATACCACGGCATCACATTCCCCGGGTTATACGCGTTAATGGCAACAGCTCACATGCACGCTTACGGCACAAAAGAAGAGCAATTTGCTATGGCAGCGGTTAAGAATCATCATCATGCAAGCCTTAACCCAAAAGCACACATGCAAAAAGAAATCACCCTTGAAACAGCAATGAAATCACGGTATGTTGCTTGGCCACTCAAACTTTATGACTGCTCCATAGTAACCGACGGCGCAAGTTGCCTAATTCTAACAAAACCCGAACTTGCACCCAAATACACTGATAACCCCGTGCACATTGTCGGCAGTGGACAAGCAAGCGATTCAATAGGACTTTATGAACGCCAAAGTTTAACCTCACTTGCCGCAACCAAAACTGCAGCTAAATCCGCTTACGAAATGTCGCAGTTAACACCTCAAGACGTTAACTTAGCAGAAGTTCACGACTGCTTCACCAGTGCAGAACTAATAGCTTATGAGGATTTAGGATTCTGCAAACCCGGCGAAAGTGGAAAACTAATCGAAAATAACGAAACCCGCCTCGGGGGGCGTATTCCAGTTAACACAAGCGGCGGTTTAAAAGCCAAAGGTCACCCCGTCGGCGCAACAGGCACCGCCCAAGCATACGAAATTTTCCTGCAACTAACAGGTCAAGCTGACCGCAGGCAGGTTAAAGACGCCAAAATTGGTTTAACCCACAACGTTGGCGGTTCAGGCGCAACAGCGGCAGTTCACATTTACAGGAGTGCACAATAAATGAGTACACAAGAACCATTCACTATTGAGCAGTTCTACAAGTTCCTCTCTCAAGGTAAACTAATGGCTGGCAAATGTCTTAAATGTGGTAAAATCCATCTTCCACCACGCCCATTATGCGACAACTGTTACGGCACTGAATTTGAATGGTTGCAGGTTTCAGGTAAAGGCAAACTGTTAACTTACACAGTTATCCATGTAGCACCGGCAGCATTCCAAAACTTGGCACCCTACGCAATAGGTATCATCGAATTAGAAAATGGCTTAAAAATTCCGGGCATGATACAAGACATACCTCAAGAACAACTTAAAATTGGCATGCCTCTAACAGTGGACTTTAGCACTTGCAGCACACCACAAAACTGGCCACAATGGCCCAAATACTGCCTCAAACCCTAATTTTTTCTTCATTTCTTTATTTTTAAAAAGACATTTATTGAACACTACCTGTAGCTCAAGGTAGGCTTCAAAATGACCGAAAAACAAAAAGTTTGCCTAGTTTCCTGCAGTGTTCTTAAACCTGAACTTCAAAAACTTGTCAAAGAAGGAAAACTTGATGCCGACCTTGTTTTTGTCAGCAAAAACTTCCATGTTGACTACGGACTTGTCGAGCAGAATGTTCGCAAGGTTTTGGAGCACACACTGAAACGTTACTCCGGCAGGGTTGTACTTGTTTACGGCGACCTCTGCATGGGGCAAGATAATGAAATGAAACGCCTCGCAGACGAATACGGTGTACCTAAAATTGACGCGTTAAACTGTATTGACTGCCAACTTGGTGGAAAAGGCAAGTCTGAAACTGTTGACCCTGCGCATAAGTTGATGTTTATGGGTCCTGGCATGATTGACTTTTTTAGAGACATGAGACCGCAATTGCTTAAGCAGGGTGTGGATGAGGAGACCTTCAAGAAAATGTTTAGTGGTGTTGAAGGCTTTGTGATTTTGGACACCGTTGGTAATGCGGAGAAATGCAGGCGGGAACTTGAAGAGTTAGGCATGGGCGTTAAAATTCTTGAAACCCGCAAAATCGGTGCTGAAAACGTTTGTTTAGTGGTTTTGGAAGCTATTGAAAAAATAGATAAACCGCTTTAGAGGCGTCTGCCTAAACCTGTGACCGATAATTGAACCTTAATATATACTAAACAAGCGTTTTTTCATCCAAAACATTTGCCTATTATTGTCATTATTGCGTTTTTTTATGATTTTTTCTCATTTTTTCTCTACAAATTTGAAAGATAACAGCCAATTTGGATTTTTTTAATCCAGCCCTTAAGGCTCTTGCACGTTTTTTGATGGAGCAATAAGCCCATTTTCGTTTTTCAGCATAACAAGCCCAACCGTAAATATTAAAGAAGTAAACAAACAATAAAACAAACAAAACGCTTGTTCAAGGGTGGACTCATTGGCACAAACAAACTCTTCTCCATCAATGCGACGTGTCGAAGACTGGAAATCACGTCTAATAGATTTAACTCGCAGAAATAACCTGCTTTATTTTAATGCTACCAAACGTGGAAACCTGCCTATAAACAGACCCGACGCAGAAACCATATTCAAAGAGTTAATAATAAAAAAGAAGCATCTTGAATTCTGGATGCCACCTGAAGAGGAAGAGCAAACAGGCAAACAGAACAAAGCAACCGTAGAAGAGCCTAAAAAGCCAGGTCCAAACCAGCTTGTCAATGAGAACCTAAAACGTGTTGACCTTGAACGGATCCTTAAAAACTTGCAAAGACGTTCCCTACTTGATTACCGCGAACGTGGCGTTAGAATCCTTTACGTTGCTATTGGTCGACTGAACTGGGTTGACACGGAAACTAAAGAAACTGTGCATTCACCGCTTGTTTTAGTGCCCTTGGAGTTGACAAGAGAAACAATCCGTAAACCTTTTGAGGTTTATGTTCCGCCAGTTGAAGATGAAGCAGTAATAAATCCTGCATTGCAGGTTAAATTGAAAACTGAGTTCAAAATTGACTTGCCCGCGCCTCCTGAAGATTGGGAAACAGAAACCCTTGCAGAATACTTTAACGCTGTGCGGCAAGCAGTTGCGCAAATGGGTTGGACTGTTGAATCCACCGTGGATTTAGGCTTATTCTCGTTCCATAAGCTTGTCATTTACAAAGACCTTGAATCAAATGCGGACCTTGTCACGCAGCACCCAATAATACGGGCGATTGTAGGCATAAAAGATGAAGAACTTTTGCTAAACCAGCTTCCCGACGAAAAAGACGTAGACAAAATACAGTTACCTGAAACAACTTACCAAGTACTAGACGCAGACAGCAGCCAACGCGTCAGCATTGAATATGCATTGCGTGGACAAAGCTTTGTAATGCAGGGACCACCTGGCACTGGAAAAAGCCAAACAATCGCAAACATAATCGCCGAATGTATTGCCCACGGCAAAAGCGTGCTTTTTGTAAGCGACAAAATGGCTGCTCTTGAAGTTGTTTACAAGCGGCTTAGTGAGGTTGGTTTGGCGCATTTCTGTTTGGAACTTCACAGTAGCAAAGCTAACAAGCAAGAGGTTGTGGCTGAACTAAAACGCAGTCTTGATGAGCATTTGGTTCCTCGTAAGTTACCTTCAGCGCATGAATTTGAAACCATGAAAGCTTACCGTGACAACCTAAACGGTTACGTTACCGCGCTACATGAGAAACGTTCGTACATGCAAAAAAGTGCTTATGAAGTCTTAAGCATCATTGCCAGCCTTGAACGTGTTCCGTATGTTGCTGTGGGCTTAACTGGTTTAAGCAGTTTAACACCTCAAAAAATAAGTGAAATTGAAGGGTTAACCTCTGAATTAAGCAAAGTTTGGCATGTAATCGAGGAACCAGATTTTCCCTGGGCAGGTTACCGGGCAAGCATCTACAACCTTGAAGTGCGCTCCGAACTGTTAACAACCATTGAGGTTCTTGCTCAAACCGTTGAAGACCTGCAACTGGAATGCGCAAACTTTTCGGGACAACTCGGATTAAGTCCACCTGCAAATCTTGAACGCATAAAATGGTTAATCAGCATAGGCAAACTGCTTTATGAAAGCCCCAAGCCTGAAGCACAATGGTTAACCAACCGAAACGTTGGCACCTTAATAGCTGAAGCTAAAGGCTACCATGAAACCTGCCAATGGATAAAAGCAACAAGAAAAAGCCTTCTTGAACGCTACAACACGACACTGTTTGACCTTGCCTTTGACAGGTCAAATGAACTAAAAAAGAATCTACTTATTTTGGAAAAACTGTTTCCAGGCATAGATTTGCAAGAAGCTGAATTCTTAGGCAAACAGGAAAAACTTTTAGCTTACATTCGAAGTACCCAGCAGGCTGCTAAAAAATGGCGCGAAAACTCTAGAGCTCTTGCTGACATCTGTGGTTTACCTACTGAAAATCTTAACATGCAGAATGCTAAGCAGCTTTCCAAAATGGCTTCGTTCTGCTTTACTGAGGACAAACCTGAACCACAATGGTTTGACTCCGAAGTTTTTCAGCAAGTACAAAACACTGTTTCAAAAGCAAAAGATGCTTACCAGCAGCATAACCTGTTACGGGAACGTTTAAGCAAATCTTACACAAAAGGCATTTACGAGTTAAACCTTGACGAATTAATCGCCCGCTACAACGGCAGTTACCAAAGCTTTACCAGAATGCTTAGCCCCGGTTTCCGCAACGACCAAAAACAAATTGCCCGTGTCAGCGTTGATGGACAAGTTCCAAAAACTATTCTGGGCGATTTGATTGATGCCCGCAAAGTCAAAGCTTTACACGTGGAGATTGATGCACAGGCTGAAAACGTCAAAAACCTTATAGGTCGTTTCTATCAAGGTTACGACACGGATTTTCTACGTGTAGAGAAAGCTATCAGCATGCTTAATGAGCTTAAGCAGGTTACATGGGCAAATCCGTTTCCAGAAAGCTTGGTTAAGCTGGTAACAAGCACCTCCAGTCCCTCGCCGATGATTAAGCATTTGGGCGGTGAGCTTGAGGATTCAATAGCTAAATGGGAGCAACAAGCCAAAGAAGTTGCAGAACTTATTCCTCAATATCTACCATATTCAGGCGCCTCATTAGTTCAGACTGCTCTGCCCCAACTTGAAGAATGGACCGCTGACGTTGAAAAACAGCTTGCACCCTTAAACATGTTAACAAAAGAAACCCTGTCCACCGCCGAAATTCTGCCAAAAACCTATAAACAACTCCTTGAAGACCTCGCCAACGCTGAGGAAGTACGCAGAAAAGAAGCCACAATAACAGGCGAAAAATTCCAGCTTCAAATTAAATATGGTTCACGTTTCAAAGAGCTTGAAACAAATTGGCTAGACATCATAAGTGTGTTGGAATGGGTAAAAGGAGTTCAAGCAGCATTTGGTGATGTTGCGGTTCCTGAAACCTTTGCTCTTCTCGCTGTTGCTGGGTCATCTAAAGCGCCCTCAGACGCTAAATTAGCAAGGTTCTATGAGAATACTTTGTTGTCCATTGCCGCTTTTGAAGCGCGGTTCGAGACTGAATTGAAATATCAAAATCAGAAGCTGCGTAACTTGGACCTTTACGTTGTTTATGAGCGCTTGAAAGCTTTACGTGAGCGTGTTGATGAACTGCAAGTTTGGATAGACTTCAAAGACCTGCGAAATCGTTTCTCGCTTCGCGGTTTAGGCGGTTTCTTTGAAAGGTTGGTTGAACAGAAAACATCGCATAGCCAATTGATTGACGTTTTCCGCAGAGGCACGTATCAGGAATGGATAAACAACCTTTACACAGAAGACCCACGTTTGGGCAGGTTCCGCCGTGAAAACCATGAACAACTTATCAGTGACTTTAAGAAACTTGACAAAGAACTCATTCATCTAACCTCGAGTATGGTTATTGAAGCAGCAAACAGCCGCAAACCCCAAGACATCCTAATACAAGCTAACGACTCAGAAGCAGCCATTCTTATGAAGGAAGCCGCTAAAAAACGTCGCCTAATGCCCATACGAGCGCTACTGCAAAAAATCCCCAACTTACTTGTCAAACTAAAGCCCTGCCTACTTATGAGTCCAATCAGTGTAAGCCAGTTCCTCTCGCCTGAAACAGCCAAATTCGACCTTATATTATTCGATGAAGCTTCTCAAATCGTTCCTGAAGATGCAATCGGCTCCATTTACCGAGGCAAAACCATAGTTGTTGCTGGCGATAACAAGCAGTTGCCACCGACCAGTTTCTTCCAAAAATCCTTAATCGACGACCTTGATTGGGACCAAATCAGTGAAGAAGACTTTGAAGTCTTTGATAGCATACTTGATGAATGCCTCGGCATTGGGTTACCAGTAAAAACCTTGAGATGGCACTACCGCAGCAAACACGAAGATTTAATCGCGTTTTCAAACCACCAGTTCTATGATGACACACTTATCACTTTCCCAGCCGCTAAAGCCCGTCACGACAGTTTAGGCGTAAAAATGGTTTACGTTCCAAATGGTCTCTATGACAGAGGCGGAAAACGTGACAACCCAAACGAAGCTGAAAAAATTGCCAATCTTGTCTTTGAACATTTCACTAAATATCCAAAGAAAACATTGGGCATTGTTACTTTCAGCATTGCACAGATGGAGGCAATCGAAGAAGCTATTGACCGCCAACTAAAAGAGCAACCTGAATTTGACATGTTCTTTAAAGAAGACCGTCTTGAAGGTTTCTTTGTTAAAAACCTTGAAAACGTACAAGGTGACGAACGCGACGTCATATTCTTCAGTGTAGGATACGGTTATGACCAAAACGGGCAGATGGCTATGAATTTTGGTCCATTAAACAAGCCTGGTGGAGAACGCCGCTTAAACGTTGCAGTAACTCGTGCCCGCGAGAAAGTTGTTATTGTAACATCCATTAAAGCTGCCGACATTGACCCTGCCGCCAAAGCTCAAGGCGTCCAAACTCTGCGCAACTATCTTGAATATGCTGAAAAAGGACCTGACATTCTTGATACGCCCCATCAGAAAACGGGAACTTTTGAGTCGCCACTTGATGAGGACATTGCTTCAGAAATTCAAAAACTCGGTTACGAAGTTGTTCCTCAAGTGGGTTGTAGCGGTTACAAGATTGACATCGGCGTTATCGACCCAGTTAATCCTGGCTGTTACCTTTTAGGTGTTGAATGTGACGGAACTACCTACAAGTCAAGCAACAGCGCCAGAGACCGTGACCGTCTGCGCGAACAAGTTCTCAAAGGGTTAGGTTGGCGTATCCACCGTGTCTGGTCGCCTTCTTGGGTTGCCCGCCGTGATTCCGAAGTTAAACGCTTAAAGGAAGCTCTTGAACAGGCACAGAAACTGCAGCTTGACAAAGAAGTGCTAAAGCCTGCTGTTGACGCAAAAGATGACGGTTTAGTTGAGGCTGAAGTTCGAAAAGTAAAGTTTGCAGGTATCGAAAAAATTGGTGTACCCTACAAGATTTACCCGCTTAAAGCCGCGTTTAATCCCTACATTAAGGTGCCAACTGAGAAAGCAACACATACTTCGAAACAGAAAAACGAGTTCCATTATCCTGAAAACCGCGAAATCCAAACCCGCCTGCTAGGTGAACTGGTGGAAAAGGAAGGGCCCATCCATTTTGATTACGCTGTTGAACGCCTTGCGGACGCTTGGGGAATTAAACGGGTAACACCAAAAGTCAACCATGCTGTGCAGGAAGCTCTCAATAATTTGATTAGAGACCAAAAAGTCACAATCAAAGGCAGCTTCCTATGGCCACCTACCCTTAAAGACGTGCAAATCCGCATTCCTGTTGAAGGCATACCTGAAACCAAACGTAAGCTGGAACATATTCCGCCTGAAGAAGTGGAAGACGCCATGAAACTTATCGCTCAATATGCCCTTGGCATAAGTGACGAGTCTTTGGTAGCTGAAACCGCTAAAGTCTTTGGCTTAAACCATTCAACCGACAAATCAAAAGAGTACTTCAACGAAATTCTAAAGCGTCTTGTACGGGAAAGAAAACTAGCCACTAAAGATGGCGTTATAACTTTGGCTTAGTTTTCTTCTTCCTTGTTTATTTTTTGTATTAATATCGGTAAATCAGAAATTGCTGTTATAATATAGTTTGCTCCACTGCTTGTTAGTTGTTCCATTTTTGCGGTTCCCGTGGGGATGCCGACTGCGATTGCTTTGATGTCTTTGGCGCTTTGCATGTCAACAATGCTATCGCCAATAACAAGTGTAGTTTTAGGGTTGGCCTGTAATGCTTTTAGGGCAGCTTCAAAATGTTCAGGATTAGGTTTGACCCGTTTAACGCTGTCTCTTGAAACTACTGCACTAAAGAAGTCTGCAATTTGGAACCTTTGCAAAATGTTCTTAGTAGCTTTTTGACTATTTATTGTGCATAATCCAATTCGTACGTTCATCTGCTTTAACATTTTTAATGCATCGTACGCGCCCGGCATTAAACTGGTTGAGGCTGCGGCTTCAATCTCAAACTTTTCTGCTATTGCTGAAGCCTCTTTTTTGATTTCATCGAAGACTTGGTCGTTTTTGGTAGCGTTTCTGAAGAAGACTTCTGCTTTCTCTAGCATTTCAAACATGCTTTCTTTTGGTGAAAGCACAGATGCTGGTACTCCTCTTGTTCGCAGATAATTTCTTACTTCTACGCGGAGTGTTTTGTAGTCAAGGTTAAAAGTGGCTAATGTTCCGTCTAAATCGAAAATTACAGCTTCGATGACCATAATACTGTAGGCTCCGTTGCGAGTTTTACGGTTTTGGGTCTTAGAGTTTCTCTAACAAAAATATACTTTTTGGTCTTAAACGCCGGTACATATCTGTTATCTTTCAACATGTTAATGAACGCTTTTTCAACCAATACGACCTACCTCCTTAGTGAATTGTAGCCTTACGGTTGATTTTGACCTACCCCTCTTAGGTTTCTGCATAGAGTTTCTAATAGGATCCAAATAGGTTGTTTTGTGTGTTTAAGTGGTTGCTTGTTTGTTGTGCCGTGTAATAATGTGTATATTGTTTGTTGTGTTTCTGGTTTAGAGCATATTTAGGGTTGATGCCTTTGAATTTGGATAATTATAGCAAAGAAAAAATTTGGCAGTTACTTGTAGAAGCTGCTCGTGCATCTGTTATGTATCCTACTCATAAAGCTTACACAAGGGAAAAAGTGCTTCCAGAAACACCTGATGTCACAGCTGAAGAGCTTGCTCAACGGCTTAATATGCCCCTTGGTGAAGCGCTTGTCATACTAGACGAGTTGGCTGATGAGCAAAAGTAACGACTTAGTTTTTCCTTATGAAATCTTTTTTTTGGGTGGAAAGCTTGCAGTTGAAGCGTAAAGTTAACTAAGCAGGTGAACTCATTTTGTTTTGTAGTATCGTTAAGCTGAGCGGTATTCAGTTGTTATTTTGTTTGCTTCGAGCTGGAGGTGAAATAGTGAAATTAAGTGCACGAAACCAATTAACAGGAAAAGTTGTTGCAGTTGAAAAAGGTGTTATTACCGCAAAAGTTACAGTTGAAGTTATGGTACCCGCAACAATAACTGCAGTAATAACAAAAGACTCAGTGGAAGAATTAGATATAAAAGTAGGCGACGAAGTCGCGGCAATCGTTAAATCAACAGAAATAATGATTGCTAAATAGGCAAAAAAGCCTATCTTGCTTTTTTATTCTACTACATACCGGTAAGTTATGTGTTCGCCGGCTGTTGTGCTTCTTCTTGTAATTTTTAGCACGTCGCCTGGTTTTGCGCCGATTACTTTGACTGCTGGGTCGCCTGACCTGATTTGTGGCATTTGGTATGGTTGAACTTTAAATTGTGCGAGAAGTTGATTCTTTTCTTTTTCGCTCAAAATCTCATGGAAAGGTACTAAGCCGTGTTCGAAAATGTCAAACACTGGGAAAGATTTTGGCAAAAGCTCAACATTCTTCTTTTTAGCGCCTAATTTGACTGCGTGAGTGTATCGTCCTTCGGTTACGACGATGGCGCGTTCAAGTTCTTTTTCTTTCATGATTTTGTATAGCGTGTTCATTGCTGCTATACCGACGGTGGCTTCTCCAAGGATACACCAGACAATTGCGCGTTCCTTGTCTTGTGGAATATCAATAATGTATGCATAAGCGCCTTCAAATGGCTCTTTTTCTACAAGTTTGTACTTTCTTAATTTAATAAGAACTTCCGCTTTACGTTCTTCGATTGTTAGGACTTTAGTGCTCAAACCACAAACCCTCAAAGTGAAATACTCGAACCTTAAACAAACATTTCGCCCTTAAACTTTATGGTTAAACTACAAAATGTAAATAGTAAAAAAATGAAAAGCTACACGTGATTTGTTCTTTTAGCAAAAAAGTTTTTTGAAAAGTGTTTGAACCTTGAGTTTTAGCCGACAATTTTTTTCTTCAATTTATCCAAATATTTTATTTTACCGCCAGTCTGCTCCATTTTACCCTTAACCTGCTTACCTTTATGTCCAGTATTTTGCCTGCAGTTTCGTTCGTCTTGCCTTTGATTTGTTCTCCTTTACCTTTCACTTCATCTTCCGTCAACTTTTTCGCATAACAAAACTTCAACAAAACTCAAAGAGATGGTCTTATAGAAATTTAATGGCGAAAAAGTGCTCCTAAACACAAACCGTGCTTAAGCTTGTTTACTTTGCGAATTTTGTCTCTCATTTTGCCCTTGCTTTTAATTATTTGCTTGGTTGTGTTGTAGAAAGGTTAATATGTTGTACTGCTAAATAATTTACTAGTACAAGTGAGCTGTTTCTCTAATAGTTCAAAAAAAACTAACGTTACATGCTAAATTGTATTTAAAAATAAATCAAGGAGGACACTTAATGAAAAATTCAGCTTCGATTCTGTTCCGTTGCCCACAATGTCGTGAGCGATTCGAGTTTGACTTTGTCGGGGAATACGAGTTTGTTCCCTGCCCAGTTTGCGGAACCAACTGCATTACAGTCAAAAAAGGCAACAAGCTAACGCTTCAAACCTTTAGCGAAAGCCAAAAAAGCCAAGAACCAGCAGTTCTTGCCTAAACACGTTTAGCCCTTTTTATGGGTAACAAGACTTTTCGTTTTTAACTTTTTTGTCAGCTTACAATCTGACCTTTTTTAGCGGAGCATAAATCCAAAATAACCCCATACACATATGCCATAGGAGGAACATTAGACTTTGAGCATTCAGCAAGAAACGTGGAATTTATCTGAACTTTTTATTGGCATAACTGACCCCAAAATTGGTCAAGCAATAACAGAAGCCACCGCAATGGCTGCAGATTTTGAAAAAAAGTACCGAGGAAAAGTCACAAGCTTAACCCCTGACGGCTTACTTAGTTGCATACAAGAAGTTGAGGCGTTTAACCAAAAATTCAGCGATGTTGGCCTGTATTCGGGTTTGGTGTTTGCTGCCAACATGACTTTGCCTGAGACGCAGGCGTTAAATGACAAAATAAACAAGCTTGACGCCAAAATAAGCAAACAGCTCGCGTTTTATCGTCTTGAATTAGGTGCACTTTTGAAAAGCAAGCCCGAGTTTATCCGTGACCCAGTTTTAGCTAATTACAGGCACATGCTGGAGAAGGTTTACCGCCGTGTTGAACACCAACTTTCCGAAGTTGAAGAACAACTAATTATTGAAAAAGACCAGTTCGGAGTTAACGCTTGGGAAGAACTTCAAAGCAAATGGCTAAACACCCGCACGTTTGAAGTCACCGTGCTTGGCGAGAAAAAAACTCTCAGCTACGGCGAAGCCAACGGGTTACTTCCACATCCGGACCGTGCAACACGCGAATCCGCAAACCGTTCCATCTACGGACTTTTAGGCAAAGATGGCGAAGTGTTCTCAGCTGCTTTACGGAGCATTTGTAATGATTGGGTAATAGTTTCTAAACGCAGAAAATACGCTACACCTATGGAAGCCAGCCTTATCAACAATGACACAGAACAAACGATAATTGATAATTTGCTTGTCAGTATCGAGGAAGGCTCAAAAACGTATCGGCGTTACCTAAAAATGAAGGCTAAACTGATGAATCTGCCCGTGTTGGGTAACCATGACCTTGTTGCACCCTTGCCTGATGCGCCTGAACTTAAATTTACTTATCAACAAGCTCAAGACTTAATTGTTAGAGCTTACAGCCGTTTTGACCCTGACTATGCTGAGGCAGTTAAGGAAATGTTTGCAAAACAACATATTGACCCCACACCACGCTTTGGCAAAAGAAACGGCGCTTTCTGTGCAAACTACTACAACGGCAAATCCGCATACATACTACAAAGCTTCAACGGCACCCTAAGCGACGTCTTCACCCTTGCCCACGAGTTAGGACACGCAACTCACGACTGGTACATGGCACGCAGCCAAACACCCATAAACGCAAGCGCGCCCTCGATTGTAGCTGAAACAGCATCAATTTTTGGCGAGCTACTCTTAACTGACCTGCTTTTGGCTGAAGCAAAATCAGATGCTGAACGTAAAGCCATATTGTGCCTTATATTGGACGAGGCAGGCATGACAGCATTCCAAGTTACCGCACGCGTATGGTTCGAGCAAGCACTTTACAGTTCTATTGAAAAAGACGAGTTTTTAGAGTACCAAACAATCTGCAACCATTGGATTAAAGCTCGTGACCGCATTTTCGGAGACGCCGTCACATGGTTCCCCGAGATGGACGCCGAATGGACCATGAAACCGCATTATTACATGGCAAACTACCGTTTCTACAACTACCCATACGTGTATGCCCAAATGTTCGTGTACTCCCTGTATGAACAGTACTTGCGGGAAGGCAAAACGTTTGTGCCAAAACTCAAAAAGGCATTATCTGCTGGAAGCAGTTTGTCGCCTTTAGAAATCGGGCAAACCGTGGGCTTAAACCCAAAAGCACCAGATTTCTGGAATGGCGGCTTAAAAGTGTTCGAACGTTTCATCGCTGACTTAGAAAAACTGATTTAGCGGTGAAACTTACTGCTTTTTTCCACACCGTACACAGTATAAAGCGTCTGAACTGTTTTCTGCTCCACAGTATGAGCAGTATTTTGTTTGTTGGGTTTCGGGGGCAGAATATGTGGTTCCAGCGCTTGACGATGTAACCGTTGAGGTTGTCTGTGGTTCAGTAATTTTAAAGAATACTTAGCAATCATTACCAATGCGATACATTGTACTAAAGTCCCTATAATAATTATCAAGGGTTTGAATGTTTTTTAGCACAGCTTTCACATAAGCCGTAAACGTCTACTCTTACGGTGTCTGCACAAAATTTAGTGTCTGCAATTACGTTTTTTATGTGCGTTTTTAAGTCTATATGAGAGAAATCTTGGATTTTTCCACATTTTTTGCAGACCAAGTTGACGTGCGGTGTAGTGTTGGGGTCAAAGCGTGTTTCGCCTTGAGGCATGTTTAGTTCTTGGATTAACTGGTTTTCTTTTAGTATGTGCAGGGTTTTGTAGACTGTGGCTAAGCTTACTGTTGGGTAGGTTTTCTTTACTTCATTGTAGACTTTTTCTACGTTTGGGTGTTCTTTGGTGTTTAATGCAGTTCTGCAGACTGCTATTCTTTGTGGAGTGGCTTTGTAGCCTTTGCTTCGAAGTGCCTGAATAATGACGATGTCTGTTTTGTTGCCTTTCAGCATGTCGGTATTAGGTAATAATAATTCTTAAATAATGTTTTTGATTTTATTTTACTATACATTTTTGTTAAGGTGAAATAAATGGCAGAAATTCAAAAAGAAGAGACTATTAGTTTTCCCGTTTTGGGACAAAAAGCTCCAGATTTTGAGGCATTAACAACTCAAGGAACACTTAGGCTTTCTGATTACAAAGGCACCTGGCTTATTTTGTTCTCGCACCCAGCAGATTTTACCCCCGTCTGCACAACCGAATTCATAGCATTCTCAGAAATCTATGAAGACCTCAAAAAACGAAACGTTGAACTTTTAGGTTTAAGTGTCGACAGCGTCTCATCACACATCGCTTGGATAAGAAACGTAGAAGAAAAAATGGGCATAAAAATCCCCTTCCCAATAATTGCAGACCTAAACAAGGACATAGCCAAAAAATTCGGAATGCTACACCCCGAACAAAGCAAAACCGAAACCGTCCGCTGCGTCTTCATAATTGACCCCGAAAGCAAAATCCGCACAATGCTCTACTACCCATTAACAACAGGCAGAAACATGCAAGAAATCCTTCGCATAGTTGACGCATTACAAACAACAGACAAATACAAAGTAGCAACACCCGCCAACTGGAAACCAGGTGAACCAGTCGTAGTTCCAGCACCCACTACAATAGAGCAAGTTGACGAGCGCCTCAAAGAAGAAGGCTATGAATGCAAAGACTGGTATCTCTGCAAGAAAAAACTACCGAGCTGAGCTAGCATGCCATGCGTTTCTCCAGATGGAAAACCAACCGCAACTGGACTAAACACGCTCAAAGCACTAAAAGACGGCAGCCTGTCACCTGAAGAAGTTTCAGGCAAGACAGGTCAACCCCTTTTTCGTGTTAGGAGTGGGCTTAGAGAATTAAAAAACGCTGGATTTGTAGAAGAAGCTGGCGAAAAATATTCTTTAACCCAAAACGGGAAAGCAATAATTCAATAAAAAGAATACCAATTTTTTCTTTTTTTATTTTTTAAGCAAATCATAACGTGTTAGCGTTAGATGTTGCTGCCGATTCGCAGTTTATCAACTTCTGCCCTTTCTGGAATCTCAACCACTATTGACTTGTCAAGGGCATCTTTGCCGTAGTTAACTTTGACTTTATCCAGTTTAGCATCAGAATAAAACGCGGTCAACTGGGCAGCCGTTTTAATTGCTTTCTTAGTTTTAGCACCCTGCAATATAGTAACTGGCCCAACAATGTCTGGGAGTTCAAAATAGAATTCACCCTTAGACTTCCTAGACGTCAAGAACTTGTTTTCAGCTTGGTTGCGTCCAACAATGATTTTATTTTCGCCCAACCGGAAATGTCTGCCAAACCGTAACAACTCTGCATCAGCGCTTGAGACGGTTTTCTTGTGCTCAAAAAGGTCCCGCAATTTCTTGGAGTACTCTTCACAAGTTAGCAGGCAACCGCCCGCGGGGGAACAATAAGTTGTAATGCCGAATTCTTTAGCAAGCTGAAGTTGAGGTTTACGTCCACGCCCTGATATCGCCAAAAGCCTGTTTCGGTCAACTAACCCTTTACGTTCTGCCACTGTTTCAGGCAGCAGCCTTGCGGATAACGGGCGCAACAATTTGCCTTTTAATCCTGCTTCTTCCTCAATTGTTCTTAATGCTGGACCATGCTGGGACATTGGTCGTTCACCGAGCACTTCACCAGTGAAAAGAAAGTCTACCCTGATTTCTTTAGCGTATTTGATTGCTTGTTTTAGGATGAAGATTTTGCAGTCGATGCATGGGTTGATGTTTTTGCCGTAGCCATGTTTGGGGTTTCTAAGCATGCGTATGTAATCTTTGTCGACAGTGACGATTTTTAGGGGAATGTTTAGTTGTTTTATGGCTGCTTCTGCTTCGCTTACGCCATCTTTTTTAGGTATGCCAAAAGGTGTTTTCACGTTAAACGCAATAACTTCTATGTTTTGGTTTAAGATGAGTTTTGTTGCAAGAATGCTGTCTAAGCCGCCAGAAAATAGTGAAATGGCTTTAACGTGAGTCATTGTGCAATAGCTTTCTTGAGCGGAAGATAATAATGTACCGATAAAAACGGGCGAAACATTAAGGTTATTTTTGTCTCAATATTTGTGTTCTTAAACAAATGCAAAACAGTTTCCAATGCCTGCAAATCATATGTCAAATGTTAATCTGGTTAACGCTTGTAATTTTTTTCTAGAATAATTAATAAGGTTAAATGATAATACAGGCTGACAAAACCCTAAGCTATTCGAGAGGATGACACCGCTTGCCTGACATAAGTATCTTCATTCCTGTCTACAAGGAATCAACCGAGTTAGGCTACACCCTGGATAATCTGCTTGCTCAGGATGTTGAAAAAGAAATTTTTGTAACAGTTGACGAAGCAACCCCCCGCTTCATAGAAGAATCAAAACGGTATGCTGACAAAGTCAAATTCATCTTTAATGAGCAACGCATTGGAAAGGCAAATGCGTTAAATGAAACCGTGAAATACTCAACTGGCAAGGCTTTGCTGTTTTTAGATTCAGACGTCATGGTTTCAGATGACCCTGATTTCCTGAAAAAAATCATCATGGATTTACAACGTTCTGACGTTTTAGATATAAAAAAACGGGTAATTAAAGGCAAATCTTTCCTTTCCAAAATGGCGTACTATGAATACTTCACCTTTAACGTGAGTTCATGGATTGCCGACTACTTCATGCATAAGTGTCCCGCAGTAAATGGAGCAGCTTTTGCTATAAAGCGAGAAATATTTGAAAAAATAGGCGGCTTCAACAAAGTTGTTGCTGAAGATATTGACATAGCGACTAGGGCGTTTTTAGCTAACAGCAGTTTTGCTTACACTTCAGATGTTGAAGTGAAAAACGTGGTGCATTCTGACTGGAAGAAATGGTTTAGCCAACGTCAAAGATGGGCAATTGGTCAAGCGTTATGGCTAAAAACCTGGTTTGTCGAATTGGCCAAAAAATTCGCAAGGAAACCCCAAGTTTTCCTGCCTGGCTTGTTCTTTCTGTACCCGTCTGTAACTGTTTTCTTGTTAAGCGCTCTTGTGCCAAGTCTTTGGATGTACAATTCACTGCTTGTGTTCTCAATGTTTCTTTCAGTTAGGTTTAACATTATTTTGCCGATTTTTCTTGTTTCTTTGGCAATGGCTGATGTTCTTAAAATAGCCGCGATTTCGTTGGCAAGTTTTGGAATCACTGCTGCTGTATTCTACGGGTTCTCCCGCAAACTTGGTTTTAGGGAGCTTAAGTTGCATGAATTTTTCGCGTATTACTTTTTTTACTCATCAATATGGATGATTATAATTGTTATTGGGCATGTTCAAGTGCTGTTGTTGGGTAAAAAAGCTGGACCTGACTGGAAAACGTAACTTTAATCTTTTATTTGACAGTAACGCTTAAAACGTGAAAGGTTATTTTTATCTCCGACGTGTGGGTTGTTAGCTCAGCACGGATAGAGCGCCAGCCTTCTAAGCTGGAAGTCGAGGGTTCAAATCCCTCACGACCCGTATTTCACTTATCAACTCTTTTTCGGCTTGAATTTTGGTTTATGGATTAAAAAGTAGCTGCCTACAAACAGTAAGGGTATTAGCCATATTTCTCCAAATGGTATCACCCAATAAACGCCAAGGTAAATGCAGTAGAGGACATAGAAAACAAAAAACAAGCCCACAAAAAGCGCTGATAAACTCCACATTCTAACTGCTTTAACACGTCTTGAAGCAAGCACATACTTTGTTGCTATGAATGCAAAAACTAGCGCCGCACTAAAAATTACTGTTGAATTTAGAAAACTTAACAGTCTAGCGTTTTCTATGAGCCACCCTAAACATGTTGAAAAGTTTACTTGAGCACCGTTAAAGAGTTCAAGCCATTTTAGCTGGTACGATAACCAGAGCGCAAAAATGTAGTTTAGAAACAATATAGTTGTCCACTTTAATGCGCCTGAGGGGTTTGGTTTCTTTATTTTTGTTGCCAACATGACAAGGCAGGGTACAATAAACAAGATTTGAACAGTTAATTGGGTGGCTAAGTAGAAAATCGATAATGAAGTCAACGCTGAAAAGGATATTAAAAATATTATCGATGGAATGAAGGCCAAAAAGTAGATTGACTCACAAATTAGCACTTTTAAGATATAGCCTTTTACAGCTAAATAGTGGTCGCTTTGTGTTCTAAAAATCTGATAAACGACCAAAACCGCAAACAATCCTCCAACTGCACGTGCAATTAACCCAAAAAACGCGGCATAATCCATCAAATAGGCTGCAAACAAACTAGTTGCGTTAACGCGTAGGATTCCAGTAGCTGGAAATTGATAGCCAAAAAGCGCTGTTTCCAGAAACCAAAATGATCCCTTAACAAGCCAGTAAAAACCATAAACGGCGTAAGATAAAGCGGCAATTAGAATCAGAACTTTTTGGGCTCTGTTCATAACCCTTACTTCTCGATTTAGCCATAAGAATTTTTTCTAAACAGAGACCTATTTTTTTCCGTCAAATTTGATTAATGCCTGTGTCACTGCTTCTTTGGTTGCTTTTGCGATTAGTTCACCTATTTTTGTGTGTCCGCCAGTATGACGTATGGTGTTTTCTTTGTCTGTTCCTGAAACAACAATCATGGTGTCTGTTCCTGTGCCTGTTGCTTGAAGCTGCGGTGAAGGCGTGCTCATGTAGCTTAAGTCTTGAAGTGCAGCGGTTTTTGCTTCTGTTGCAGTAATTATTGAGCGTGCCATGGCACCCATAGTTAAGACTGCGTTTGTAAGCAGAATTACGTTTATTGTGCCGGTTGATAATTCGAAATTATCTTTGGTTTCTACCCAGTTTCCTGAGTCTACGCCCATACGTAAAGCGTTGTTTTTGGCGCCGCCAGTAGCTATAGCGCAAACTTTGAGGTTTCTGAAGGTTTTTGTGCTTACTGCAAGCTTGTCCATGTCTACACCAGTGCTCATAAAAGTGACTTGGTTTGGTTTGATTCCCAACGTTTGAGGCAGTTGTTTTTCGTATCGTTTGTAATCTTTGATTGTCATTACATGTTCTTCCATTTCTGGTGAAATGTGAGTGTTAGCTACGTAACTGACTTTTCGGTAGCCATCTACGGTTGAAAGAACATTTCTTTTTTCTGTGAAAGTGACAAGCAAAGTGTTAGTTTTCATGCCTTGGTATGTGTGGTAAATGATTTTTGCTTCTATTTCGGCTAATTCGAGGGGTATCTTTTTTTCTTTAAACGTTGGTGTGGCGTTTGTCATTTGTTGTCTGCTCTTGGGTTGTTAGTATTTTATTGTTGCGTCCTATTGAAATCTTATCGTTTGGTTGCGTTGCCTTTTTAGATTTGATGCAGTGCTTTTGTTGTTCAACTCAGGTTGAATATTTTTCGTGTTTTGATAATTTTAATAAATATTTAAATAATAAATTAGGCTGAAAAAGTCCTTGTAGTGCTTTCCTTTGAAATCTGGTAGTCTGCTGGTGTATGTTTGCAAAGGATTGAATTCAACCGTTATTTAACCTAAGTTAATCAAAATTAATAAGTGTGTTTAGCAAAAACAAAGGAAAGCGCGAGTATAACAAGAGAGAAAGAGAGAACCAAAAAATGAAAAAGAATACCCTCATAATAGTAATCGCTTTAATCGCAATCCTTGCGGTATCCGCAATATATGTTGTTTATTCAACCCAGAATCCCTCTCAACAATCAGAAGGCATAACCATTACAGACAGCGAAGGCTACCAAACAACCCTCACCAGCGTTCCACAACGAATAGTCTCTTTAGCCCCAAGCGTTACACCAATCTTATATGAAATCGGCGTAGGCGACAAAGTCGTAGGTGTAACAGAATATGACGATTACCCGTATGATTTCTCTGCCTGGTTCGAAGCTGGCAACATGACTAACATGGGCGGATTTTCAACACCAAACAATGAAGCCATAATTAACGTAGACCCAGACGTAATATTTACCACTAACATTAATGACCCATCACTATCTAACTGGCGTGACCTTGGCTTCAAAGTCATCGTTGTAGGACCAACCAGCATCCAAGGCATCTACGACACAATTAACCTAATCGGCAAAGCCACAGGAGCAGAAAACAACGCCAACACACTAGTTGACTCATTAAAGAACCAAATAAGTGAAGTAACCCAAACAATTGCTGCAGCCAACATTGAAGACAAACCAAAAGTTTACTATGAAATATGGTACGACACAACAGGCATTATGAGTGCAGGTTCAGGCTCATGGATTAACGATGTAATTTCAGCAGCCGGTGGAGTAAACATCTTTGCAGATAATTCCCAAGAATACCCCAACACTAACTCAGAAGAAATTCTCTACAAAAACCCAACCGTAATACTGCTGCCCTCCAACATGGGTACAGGAACACCCTTCTACGGTAGCGTAGATGACGTCAAAGCAAGACCCGGCTGGAATGCAATTGACGCAATCCAAAATGACCGCATATACGTAATAGACCAAAACGTATTTGGCGAGCCAGGTGCTAGAGTTGCAGACCAAGTCCAAGCAGTTGCAGAGTGTTTGTACCCGCAACTTTTTAACTCTCCCTCTTAATTTTTTTAGAGGAAAATTAAGTGACAACTGACACTAACGTCGATATTCAAGCGAACTATGCTAAGCGTTCAAAAAGATGGAAACTAATCCTACTTGGGCTTATAGTAGCCTTAATTGTCACGATCGTTGTATCCTTAAACATTGGTTGGGCGCCTGTTTCTTTTGTTGAACTTCTAGCTGTTTTAGGAAGACAAATACCTTTTCTAAATAACACTATTGACCCTAGCCTGCTTACAACAGTAAATGTGGAAGCAATAATTATACAAAGCCGTTTGCCCCGCATCTTTGCAGGCGTAATTATTGGCGGCGGTTTAGCAGCAGCCGGCGTGTTGTATCAAGGTGTTTTCAAAAACCCAATGGCTGACCCCTTCGTGTTAGGTGTTTCAGCAGGTGCAGCAGTTGGCGCAGGACTTGCAACTTTATTAGCTGGTGGCCTGAGCTTTTTTGGTTTTCCTATTGTTCCAACGGCAGCTTTCTTTGCAGCTTTAATCGAAATCTTTGTGGTATATAATATATCCAGAGTAGGCAGCCGTGTTCCAGAAATGACTCTTCTTCTTACAGGAATAGCAATGAGCATTTTTCTTTCAGCTATTTATTCAGCTTTGGAGGTCCTTGCCAGCAATTATCACCTTCACGTGTTAGTCAACTTTACAATCGGTGGCATATCCGAAATTAATTGGACTGTCTGGTGGTCCATTTTTCCATTCATATTCATTGGTATCATTATATCTTATTTCTATTCTCGGGATCTAAACATGATTACTATGGGTGAAGAAACAGCTCAGCACCTTGGAGTGAACACTGAACGAACCAAAAAAATACTACTCGCGTTGGGCTCTATGATAACAGCCGCAGCTGTTTCAGTAAGCGGCTTAATCGGTTTTGTAGGTTTAATGATACCTCATATAACTAGAATAATTTTTGGACCCGATCACCGTCTTCTTATTCCTGCATCTGTTATTGTTGGTGCAATTTACCTTGTAGTTTGTGACACTTTAGCCAGAGTAATCGGAATACAAGTTGGAATCATAACGGCAGCTGTAGGTGGACTCTTCTTCATCTTCCTGCTGCGTAAAAAACTGAATTACCGTATGTAGATGAAACACATGGTTACACTAAATGTGAATGGTGTAGAATGCCGTTACGGCTCCGTTGAAGTTCTATCTGACATCAGCCTAGAAGTTAAACCTGGCTCTTTCCTTGGCATTCTGGGTCCTAATGGCTCTGGAAAAACAACTCTCCTAAAAAGTATAAGCCGCGTTCTTAAACCGCACGGCGGCTCAATTTTAATTGACAAAGAAGACATATATGCGTTAAAACCTGTGCAAGTAGCTAAACAAATGGCTGTAGTTCCACAATTTAACAATGTCGGCTTCAACTTTTCAGTTATGGATGTTGTCTTGATGGGTCGCAACCCTCATATGGGAACGTTTCAGATGGAAAACTCTCAAGACGTAGAAATCGCCAAAAAAGCTATGGTGTTGACTAACACTTGGAAATTAGCATCAAGACGCATCAACGAATTAAGCGGTGGCGAGCAACAACGTGTAATTATTGCACGCGCCATTGCACAAGAACCAAAAATCCTTCTCCTTGATGAACCCATAAGTCACCTTGACATAATTAACCAAATAGAAATCATGGACTTAGTAAAAACCCTCTGCATTAAAAATGAGTTAATTGTGCTTGCAGTTATTCACGATTTAAACATGGCTAGCCGTTACTGTGATAAAATTTTAATGCTTAAAGACGGCAAAGTGTTTGCGCTGGGTCCAGTTGAAGAAGTTTTAACAAGCGAGAACATCCAAAGCGTGTTTGGTGTTGACTCAATTGTTCGCAAAAATCTAGTAACAAACACTCCGTATGTTATACCGCTTTCACCTAAGAAACCTTTTGAAAATAAAAAATGCACAGTTCACCTGATTTGTGGGGCTGGAACGGGAACATCGCTTCTGAAAATATTTAGCGATAAAGGTTACAATGTTTCATCTGGCGTTTTGAATATTGCAGACACTGACCTTGAAACTTGTGAACTGTTAAAGGTGTCTTCAGTTTCTGACCCGCCGTTTTCAGCCATTACAAACAAGGCTCATGAAGCTAACTTGGCAATGGTCAAAAACGCAAACATGGTTATTTTGACTGCTGTTCCTTTTGGTTTAGGTAACCTCAAAAATTTGGAGGCAGCAATAGAAGCAGCCAAATGCGGCATTCCCACTTATGTTGTGGAGGAAAGCTCGATAGAAAGTCGGGACTTTACGCATGGAAAAGCAACCAGTTTGATGCAGCAACTCAAAGGGTACGGTGCCACATTTGTTAAAAACCAAAATGAACTGCTTGCGTTGCTTAAAGAATGATTTTCAAAAATGAAGAAAGAGTTGTTGGTTAGATATCGTTTTGGTTTAACTCTTTTTTGAGTGTTTCAAAGTTTTCTTTTATTCGAGTTATTAATTCATGGTCATCGTTTGGGTTGAGTCCTGCATATTTTGACTTGTTGTATTCTCCGTTGTAAGTTAAGACGTCTTCAATGGAGTGGCGTTTTTGGTAGATTTCTTTTATTTTTTGTGTTTCATCATCATTTTCGTTTGTTAGTAAAAGTGAGTACATGATTGCGCAGGCTGCTCCGAACTCGAGTCCTTTTGTGGTTAAATTGTGTTTTTGTGAAAGTTTAATTGCGCCTATTACTCTTTCGCCGGCTTGAAGTTTTCTCATGGGGTCTCTTCCAACTCTTGAACAGGAATCTTTGAATGATGCTCGGCAACGTTTTAGGAAGCTTTGTGTAAAAGAGTTAATGTACTGTTTAGAATTTGGGTTCTCAAGTAGTAATGCTGGTTTGATTTCGTTTTTTATTACTTTTTCAGCAAGTTTTGAAACTCTTGGGTCACCCATTCCTTGACCAATAGTTTTGTAGCCTAAAAGCGCTGAGTACCAAGCAATAATTGCGTGAGGACCGTTTGACAGCTTGTTTTTTATTTCCTGCATCGTCTTAATGTCATCAACAGTTACTATTTGTCGTAAACGTTCTAGAAGTGGGCTTCCTTTGCTGGCGTAAAGTGGCATGTCTGGTTCACTGCTAAATAAAGTGACATTGAGTTTTGATAATTCGTCAGCAAACTGTGTTACATGTGAAATGTTATCTGCGATGTGTATTGTTTCAACGACTGTTTTATTTTCAATTTCTGCTGACCTTTTTCTTTTTGGTGCAGAGTTTATTTCTGCAAAGTAATTTTGAGACATTTCTATGATTTCTTTCATTTTTCCGGAATAATCCAGAATGCTTTTGTGCATCTTGTAAAGTTCGTTCTGGACGTTTGAAAGAATCGTCTCGTCAGGTAATCTTGCAACCATACGGTTAACTACTGTTTCAGTGAAGTAGGATGCTTTCACTATTTTTTTAGCCTGTTCTTCGCCAACTAGTTGTTTGGCTGCGTTTTCTACGTGGGTTCTAACGTATCTTGCGGAATTAATTTTGTTCATTACAACAAGCAAGGTGACGCCTTCGCCGCTGTTGTTGTATCTTTCAATTAAGCCTTTAGCTATCAATTTAGCTTGAGATTTTATTGCCTGTTCAGGAAGCGCTAGACCAATAATGTGTGCTTTCTTGTACATCTCAATAACGTTAGGCTCGTCATCCATGTCTACAATTGTAGGATTTGATATTTGCTGGAAATATGCGAGGCTTTCATACTTTACCCTGTACTTGCCTAATGCGTTTACAAGTTGACGTATCAAATTATCGTTTGTTACTCCAATAATCTGTCGTGGTCTAGTGTATCCATCCCAGTGACAGAAAATTTGTGCAAGGTAACCGCCGCCTATCGCACCAAACCCGTGTATGCCTGCAATTATGTAGCCTCTACTTTGCGGAAAATGTTCGTTAAGGCTTGGCATGGGCATTTTTGGCATTTCAGTAATAAGTTCATCCAGAAAATCTGTCATTTTATCGTATGCCCTAAAAGCAAGTGCTTTGACTTCTGGAACTATTTCTTTTATGTCTTTGAAGAATATTGGCATTCCGCCTGCAGCGCTGGCAGCTAATAGTCCGTTATGTGAGTCTTCAAAAATGAAGCAGTTGCCAAGTTCACAGTTTAGTTCGCTTGCTGCTTTAAGGAATATTTCTGGGTTGGGTTTTCCTTTTTCTACTTCGTCTCCGCATACTACTACGTCGAAAAAGCGTAGTACCCTTGCGTTAAGCAGGTATTCTTCAGCTATTTCTCTTCGGCTTGAAGTTGCCAAAGCGAGTAGAACCCCGTTTTTCTTTAAACGTTCAAGTAAATTGTAAAGGCCTTCTTTTACTGGGACACCGTGTTCCCTAACGTAATTTCTTTCGAGTTCGTCTGCCCTTTCTCTAATTTTCTTGTATGGATATTTTTCGCCGTAACATGTTTTTGCAAAGTTTTCGGCTGTTACCGCGCTTACTCCAAGAGAGTCATAAAGTATTTTATCTGAGATTTCGGTTCCGAAAATTTCTTTTGACGCCTGTTTAATCATTTTGAACCGTAATCTTTCTGTGTCAAACATGGTTCCATCCATGTCAAATATGGCGCCCTCCACTGTTTTGTTCTGAAAAATCATCCTTAACTCTCTTACTTCCGTTTTTGGTTAATGTGTAAGCACAGTTTATTAACTTTTTTACGAATTTTTCTTATTATTATAAAAATTGCATATTTTTGAACAATTTTGTATAAAATTCAATAAATATTTTAAAATTATTAAATCCCAAAATTACTTTTAGTAAACGTTGAATTGTTGTTAACACCATTCACGGTTTGTGCCTGATTGTCTCTCGGTTTTCGGCTTAATTCACCTGCAAAAATATTCTCTAAGCCTCTGACGTTAAAAACAAACCAATCGATTTCATTACTTGCTCAACTGTGCGTGGAAAAAACCTTTGTTAACCACTACGCTAAAATATAGTTGCGTCTAAGAATGTTTCTAACCTTCAATACATGAAGGGTTTGTGGGGGAATAATCCAATGAATTCAGAGAAAATGGTTGTTCGTGGGCTTAGAAACGTCCATGCAGCAGAAACAAAAATCAGTTTCGTAGATCCAAACGGCGCACTATACTACCTAGGATACAACATTGACGACTTAGTGGAACATGTTTGCTATGAAGAAGTAGCCTACCTGCTGATTTATAAAAAACTGCCTACTAAGCAAGAGTTAACTGACTTCAAGTCACGACTCATATCTGAAATGACACTGCCAGATTTAACTCTAAAAAGTCTAGAGTCCACCCCAAAACATTGTCATCCCATGGAGGTTTTGCGCACTGAATTTTCCCGCCTTAGCCAATTTGACGCTTACAACAATGACCTTTCAGAGCAGTCAAACAAAAAACGTGCCGAACATTTAATGGCAAAATTTCCCACGTTAGTGGCTGCAATATACAGGGTACGCAATAATGAACATCCTCTTGCTCCAAAAACCGAGTTTGGAATCGCGGAAAACTTCCTTTACATGTTCCGTGGAATCCAAGCAGATACAGAAGAAAAACGGGCAATAGACCGTTTTATGACTCTTCATGCTGACCATGACTTTAATGCTTCAACATTTGCTGCTCGAGTTACGGCAAGCACTAATTCAGATATGTACTCGGCTGTGACCTCCGCGATTGGCGCCCTTAAGGGACCGTTGCACGGCGGCGCTAGCGAGAAAGTAATGTACATGCTTGATGACATAAACACTGAGGAAGAAGTTGAGGCTTACATTCAAGGAATGCTTGATGACCAGAAAAAAATCATGGGTTTTGGTCACCGCATATACAAAACTGAGGACCCTCGAACAAAACATCTTAGAGGACTCGCAGAAGAATTATGTCACAACAAGAACACCCTGAAAACATACAAGTTGTCACGAAAAATCGAAAATGTTGTTCACGAAAAGAAAAATATTTTCCCTAACGTTGACTTTTACGCAGCTGTAACCCTTAACACTCTTGGGGTTCCTTCAGAATTCTTTACGCCCTTCTTTGCTTCAAGCAGAATATCGGGTTGGGCTGCACATATACTTGAACAGTATGAAGATGCAGTTTTATTGAGACCTTCAACAATTTACGTGGGCGAATTTGGGAAACCATTTGTTCCCATCGAGGAAAGATAGCCGCACTTTCTTTTTCTTCTCTTTTTACTTTAGCTTCTTATTTGCATTCGTAAATCTCTTTGTTTTCACTTAGTTCTTTAATGTTTCTTCCAAGCAGTATCACGTCGCCAACTGAAGTAACCAACGAGACAGGCACACAAACAACTGAACTTTTGAAGCGCTTCTTAAAACCCAGATCCTCTGACGCTTGACTGGAAAGTTTAACCTGAATATGCGTTACTTGCCATTTTTCCGCGTCTATTTCTGCACTTTTGATTTCCCCAACGATAATTCCGTCAGAACCAACGACATTCAATCCAATAATTGAATCAACACTAATCAAAAAACCACCAAAAATAAAACGTCTCACCGCAAAATATATCAGTTTTGATAACTCAATCCACAAAAAAATTTGTAGAAAGTGGAGTACTTTTTAATTGTATTGAAAAGGCATCTGAAGAATCTTTTTCTGGCTGGTCTTAAGTGCTTTGTGGTGGGTTGAATCTTAAACTTACTTTTTGTCCAGAAGAATATATTGAGTAGTTTGCTTGGCCAATGCAGATGCGTCGGGCTCTTTCGCCGTCTTTTATTACAAAAGCTGATAGGTCATCAACGCCAAATTGGGCTAAAACTGGCGCTATTGGTGTACTGGGTCCAACCAAAGTAACGTAAGCATGCTTGGAAAGTTTAAGAAACCGTGGCAATGACTTGTCAATCAGAGAACCGCATGTGATAAAAACGTAGTCGCATTCAGGTAGAATGTATTCTGTAGCAGAGTACGGATAATCGTCTTCTTCAGGCCACCGTGATATAACTGAAAGGTCACAAACTGGCCGAAACAACTGTTCAACATACGGAAAATGCTCGATGACACCTACCTTTTTGTCTCTAATGATTTTCTGGTAAGTGATAAATGGGTCATATACTCGGTCTTCAGTGAATCTGCTGCTGGACACGTTAACACCGTTTTTTCTTGCAACCTCTACAGCGTTATAATACGCATTAATCGCGGCGTTACCAATGCTTGCTTCAACGTAATTCCAGGATTTGATGCCTTCTGCAAGCTTCTTAAGCGGCATACCGACCGTTTTTTCAATTAACGTTGGGTGTCGTGTATCGTCTGTTACTACAGCGCCAAAACCATGTCCTTCGCCTGAACGTACATAAGCGTGGTATGGACCGCAAACAATTTCGTCTGCCGTACACGAGTCAGGTATTCCCTCAATTAAAGCATCATAAAGACTCCATTTACCTGAATCAGTTACTTCTAATCGCCTCCAAACCTTTTAAAACAATTTCATTGCCCCTTCGTAAGTCATTTCGGACATTTTGCAGAGTGTTGTCCATTGCTTCAATTACTGAAAGATTTTTTCGTTCAGCTTCGGAAGTTTTTAAAATTTTGTGTATTCCCCCGTTTTTTATTACAATGCGTTTGTCTGCTGTTAACGCTAAAAGCGGGTCATGAGTGGAAATTAGGACGATTTTTTCTTTTTTTGCCAGTAACTGGATTGCTTGTTTTCGGTCAACGCCTGCATTTTCAATCTCATCAATCAACACGATGGGTGACGAACTAATGTAGGCTGTTCCTGCAATCATAAGCGCTCTGGATTGACCTCCGGAAAGCTGGGTAACCTTAGTTGTTAACGCAAAAGCTTCACCTGCTAACTCGTTTGCACAGTTAAAGCATTGCTCAATTGTGACTTCAGGGTCTTTGCACTGCCGGCTTTTTGTGTGCATTTCCAAAAACTCGCCAACAGTTAGATCCATAACGAAATTCATGTTTTGCGAAAGCTGAGCGACAAGTTTGCCGTCCATTGAGAAGCGTTCTTCGTCGTTGAGTGTTTTTTGGTTGATTAGTATTTGGCGTTTGGTTGGCGTGTCTTTTTGTGCTATGCATTCTATGTCGCTTAAAAGTTGGCTTTTGCCTGAACCTGTTGGGCCAACAATGCTTACGACTTCGCCTGCATGGATTGTGAGGTTTACGTTTTCGGGAGCGCCGACCTTGTTGCGTCCTCCGATGATAGTTATAGACTGTATTTTTTCGGTTTCATTCGTGTTTTTCAGGATGGTTTCTAGAAATGATGTGAACTGCTCTGTAAGTTCTTCTCGTGAAAACCCGAACTCCAACAGACGGTCGTCATCGAGTTTTTCAAGTGCCTTCTCAATTGACGTGTCCTGAGGTAAATCTTGCAGGTTAAAGTTTACAAAAAAATCGTTTGCAAGCGGATACAGCTCTACTATTTGTTTGATTGTTTTTGTTTCTGTGAGCTGTTTAGTTTCTGTCATTGTGATGCAAACTCGATTTTTTTAAGCATGCCCATCTGGTAGTTTTCGCCGATTCTTGTTTCTCCTGTACAGTAGGAGCAAATGGATGCAGGTGTTGTGAACCGGAGGCGCATGTTACTTAACGAGTTGATTTCATAGGCGTTTAGTGCGTGTTTACTGAGCAGAAATGCTCCTTGTCCGGTGATTCCGTTTACAAACATTATGTGTGCTCTACTGTTGACTTGGCGTACGTTAAAACTGAAAACTTCCCGTTCTGCTTGAGACACAATGTCGCCTTTAGTTATTACTACTATGTCTGCAAGTTTTAGCATAGGTCCAATTTTTCTTGGAGTGTGAATGCCTGAAAGGTTATCTATCACGCAGACTGCCAGCACACGGTTGATGTGTGGTGAGCAACGGTTGCAAAGCCCTGCGCTTTCTGTTATAAGGATGTCTAAGCCTTCTTTTTTGCCCCAGTCTACTGCTTCTGCAATGTTGCTTATGAAAAAATGGTCGGGGCATACTTTGCCTGAAAAGCCTACTTGGATGGGGATTTTTGCTTCTTGGTAGCGGAATTGGTCAAAGCTGGTGAGGCAGTCAAATTTGACTACTCCTATTTTGATGTTTTTTTCTTTTAGTGCTGATGCGAGTTGTAGTATGATTGATGTTTTGCCTGAGGAGGGTGGGCCTGCGACGGTTATTAGTTTCGTGGTTGTGCCTCCTTTGGTTTTGCAGAGTGACACTTTTCATGTTTGAAACAGACAAACGTTTTATGTTTCGATTTAAATGTTAACATTCGTCTAAGTGTCACGTACTTTCCTCCACGTTTATGCTGAAAAAAACTAAAAAACTGGATATATAATTATTTCGGGAAGAAAAACAGTTTTCTAAGCACAAAAAAACGCTAAAAAACAAAAATAAGAAAAAAATTAGATTCCAGGACCCGCAGGATACCGACCCAACGCGTCCAGAATCTCTTCAGTAGTAGTCTTTTTGCCGACATTGCGCACAAAGTCCGACGCAACCACAATACCAACTAACTGGTTATTTTTCAAAACTGGCAAACGTCGTATCTTGTTTTTTGACATTATACGCGCGGCTTCTCTAAGCGATGTGTCGGGGTCAACAGTTATGAGTTCTTTAGTCATAACTTCCGTAAGTTTGGCATCTGGAGATGCACCTTTTGCCACAATTCGTCTGACAATGTCACGTTCAGTGATAATTCCAACAGGATACCCTTTAATTACAACTGGCAAGCAACCGAGGCTTTTTTCAGCCATAAGTTTTGCTGCATCAAAAACGCATTTGTCAGCTTCAATTGTAATAACCTTCTTGGTCATAATGTCCTTAACTGATGGCATAAGTATTCACAGGTTAAGAAAAACCAACTACGGATAAAAGTTTTGCCATAACCAGAAGTCTTAAGATAAAATTTCTATGGTGGAGGTTGTACCGTCAAGAGCAATCTCGGTTCCATCAAGAAAAAGCTCCGGCTTAGGCAACTCTATCACACCTGTTTGCCCCGTAATCTTTACAGTGTAAACATACTGGTCACTTCCACCGCTACCGCTATACTCAAAAACATTTTGTCCATTAACCAACACAACATTATCAGGCAAGGCATCAACAACTTTTACATCCCGCATAAACTCGGGAAGAACCCGTCCATGCCAACCAACACGCAAAGTTACCTCAACAGAATCGCCAACATGAACCGAAGTTGCGTTCATGCTCTTTTCAAAATAGCTCGCCGTCACATCCAAATGGGGGTCGCTCCAACGTAGAACGGTTTGCACGCCTGAATAGGCAATAAAAGTCAGAGCAACCGTTGCAACAACGGTTAAAGCAATCAATTGAGGCTTTTTCCAGCGGGGCTTTACGTGGGTACTCATCTTGATGATGGGGTCTTTTGGAAACCAGCCACGTGTTTGGTTGATTGTTTTATTCGGATGGGAAAATACAAGTGAAATAATACCAGAAAATATGCTTGTTAGGGATAATCCCAGAACTGCCAAGTTGCCGAGGGAAAAGTCAATGTCTATTTGGTTGGGGCTGAAACTTGTGTTGTTAAACAGGTTGATGAAGTACTCTTTGGGTGCAAACACGGCTGTGCCCAAAAGTATTAATCCACTGAAGGCTAACAGCAGGCTGAACCTTCGGCTCCTAAGTTTAACTGGGCACAGAATGGCAGTTATGCCAAGCAGAAGTCCCACGTACCCAACAGGGAACTGGTAACCCCAAAGAGCACCTGTTACATACGGTTCAACAAGTGAATGATACACTCCAAAAGGTGTAACTATCAAAACCGCAAGCATTACACCGTAAACAAGACGAAGCAGAGTAGATTTAACAAAATAATCTGCCCATCGCACCCTTTGGCTGCTGTGAAGTACAGGCTCCTTTGGTAGCCAGCCATAAAAACCGTTTTTTAGGCGTTCTCTTAGGGGGATATTTTTGCCTCCTTATATGAGTTATCAAATTTTTGCCTTACTCGCATTAGCGCACAGCAAATCGCAAATCTGTTTTGCATACAGTTGTGGGTCAATTTCTTCAGCGCCCCTGAATTACAGGTTTACCTGTTGTAAATTTTTTCTTTTGCATCCAGTACCCGATCAAACCACCTGCTGTTGGCAAAATTATAATCATTAAAGCGAAAAGCCCCCAGCTTCCAATGACTGCGATTATTTGGTGCCCAAATAGTATCATGCAGCCAACAACGCCGACAGCAAGTCCCAGCCAAGTACCAACCGCCACATAGGCTATTCTTGGTCTTAAGTCTGGTCGACGATTAAGCAGGTAAACCATAATCATTAAACAAAAGCTATATGCAATTCCCGTAAGCCCATAACCCAAAATTTTGCTATCAACGTACCCAAACAGAAAAGGCACTACTACCAACAGCACAAAAAGCGCGTAAGATATGGCTAAGCTGACATAGAAGCGTTTGTCAAATTGGAACTTGTTATCTTTTGTGTTGATGTCAAATTTAGTTGGCATTGTGGGTTCAGCGGGAATCCAGCCTCGAATTCGGTTTGACAAACTTTTTTTACTGTTCAATTTTTCATCTCCTCGGTGGCAACTGTAGAGAATTTTCTTTTTTGTAACCAATACCCAATCAAGCCGCCTATAGTTGGGATTGTGATAAACAGCAGAAGGATAACGGAGAAGTCTGCGCCTCTTAACAGTGGCAATCCTGCTAAGAAAACAATCGCGTAGCCTAACCAAGCCCCCACGAAAACGTATCCAACTTTCAGACGCACTTGGGGGTCAAGTCTGTACAGAAGCCACACTACACCTGTAATAACCATGCCAAAAACTATTGCGCCCAGACCGCGAACCAAAAAATCAAAAGGTAAAACATTAAAAAAATGAAGCAAAGCTATCGCGAGTAGAAAAGAGCTGTAAGAGATTACATAGATTTGCCAGAACTTCTTGGAAAATAATTCCGAGCTTTTTGTTTGCATAACAGGATACACAGTGTAAGGCTCTTTTGGGAACCAGCCGCGAATTTTTCCAAAACGCTTCATTTTAGCCATTTTATTATGCTCCTTGGAACCAGTTTAGTATTTTTCCGTAAACCTCTTTTTTGCCCACAAAATATGCAGTTAACCCAACAATAAACGGCACGTGAAGAATAGCAAACAGTGTTAACGAAAACACCTGTGTAAAAAAACCTGTAGGCACCAAAAACAGGTAAACGTTAACCAATATTCCACCTAAACTAAGAACTATAAACCATGCAACTAGCATCAGTTTTGTGTTCAATTGTGCGTCTTTGGCTGCCAAGAAGTTAAGTAGCAAACTGAACCCAACTATGCAAGCAAACCATACAAAAAGTGCATAAATTGCATCACCCAGCAAAAAATGGTTTACCGACATGAATATGGAAATTGCTAAAACCGATATGAAACCAATGTTTGTCCTGTCTAACCGAAAAATGCTTCGGTGACGGCTTTCTTTGGCTTGTACGGGTTTAAAGTCAGCGGGAAACCAACCTCTAAGTCGATTCTGTAAATCTTTTTTTAAATTCATCTTGCACACTCCATTAAACCCGTTTGGCTCTTGAGATGCCTAAACAAAAAATTGTTAACTAAAAACGTCAAGAACAAAAGACCAATCCACAAACCAATAGTTGCCTCAATGACCGGAATAATAGGGTTAACTAAAAAATAGGTTCCTAAAAAAATGCAAACAATGCCTGCATTCACTAGGGCTATCTTTTTGGCTATTTTTTTGCCTTCTATAGTTAAAGGCTTGTTTTGATCAGGTTTTTTACGTAACATGATGCTGATAATTATGGCTGCTACAACTCCTGATGTTGTCGCCATAAAAGGCGCGTTGCTGTTTTCCAAACCTGATCCATGAGTTACTAACATTGTTAGAAAAACTGAAGCGAATACTCCGACAAAAATAATGGAGTATCCAGCGTATTCTTTTCTTTTTGATGGGTTTGCTTGGGCAGAGAACGAGTTTGTGCAAGCGGGCTCCTGTGGAAACCAAACTTTGAAGAAATTTTTTGAACGCTTCTTTACACCCAAATTAAAACGCTCCTTTAGACAGTAGACGACGCTTATAGTAAAGATAAATCAGCACATTCACGCCTATCAATGCTGACAAAAATATGCTCCACTGTAAAATGCTCACTTCAATACTATTATAGCGTGGGCTAATAAGCAGAAAATTTGTGCCCAAAAACACGTTTAGCATAATCAAGTTAGCAATCATTGATGTTCTGAACAGTTTTTTGTCAAACTCTGCTTTTGATATTGGCTTTGCATTTACTTTGCTGTATCTGTTTTGAAGTGGTTCTTGGGGGAACCAACCTCTTAGTTTTTTTAAGGTTTTTTTCATTTCCATTATTTGTCTCCCCTTATGCCTCTTAGTGTTTGTATGTTATCCTTACCAGAACTGCCGCCACAAGCAAAGGAACACCAATGAACAGCCCTGCCTCATCTAAATGACCTAAGTGCATGGGTATAAAATGCAAAACTATCCCCACAACTGTGAGTCCACCGCCTGCAACTCCTAACCCTGCAAACACCTGCTCACGTGCGGTTAATTGTTTGGTTGGAATTATCGGCTTAATTTTTTGATTTCGCTTGTTTAGTAAAGTGATGGTTAACGTTGTAAGCGTCGAGAATAGCATTGGTGAAGCAACTATCAAACCACTTTGAACTGGTTGACCCTCAAGCATAGGCAACAATAAAGTTACAATTCCACAACACAGTATTATCGCTGTTGCAGTTACTGCTCGGTTGATGTGTTTTTCTGTTAGCAACAATATCCCCGAGTATAAGCCTAAAGCAAAAGATGCTAAGCCAATTATTCCAATGTAAAGACCTGCATAGTAGATGGTACCTTCCTGTCCAAATAGAAGTGTAAGATAAACGGATACAAGACCTCCTCCAAAAACTGCTGACAAAAGTGAAGCAACAATCATCAAACCACCCAATGTAGAGAACGGATTTGCAATCCACTTTCCGAGTTTTCTACCATATCTTGCTCTATTAGGGGTGAACAGTACTGGGTCTTTTGGGAGCCAACCTCTAGTCTGTTCTTCTATACTTTTATTTTTCATGTTTTCAACTCCGGAATTAACTGGCAAAAAATTGTATGCGCCAACTTGGCGGGGTGAATTTTTTCCATGCCCTCAACTTCGATGCCTCTCTCGCGGGCAATGTCGATTAGGTATTGTCTTGTTTGGTTTAGGAATGTTGGGTCTGTGACTTCTTCTGGGTTGTCGTGCCAGTACCAGACTTTTATGCCGTGGCTAGTGGTGTAGGTGACGATTGCTTTGCGTTTTAGGGCTGGGTGGTATCCGAGTAGGATGGCTTCTTTGGCGTATAAGTGTGTGATTTGAAGGTCGTTTGTTTGGGCAACTTCAAGCAGGGTTGTGGCTAGTTTTGCTTCGGCGGCGAGTTTGGTTTGGTTGATGAATTGGCGGGTGGTTTTTAGTTTTTCTGCAATGGCGTTTATGGAGAGACCTTTGCTGAGGAGTTGCCAGACGATTTTTTGTTGTTGACTTAGGGGTGTTGAGAGGGAGCATGTGTTTACCATTGTAACCGCTTCATGTAAATAACATTATATTTACAAGTATTTATTTTTAACGCAAAAACCTTAACACCCTCAAAAACTCACTAAACACATCATGACAACAACTAAAAACAAAACAAACGAAGACCCGCCATTCATAGCAAAAATCGTATAAACCCCTTGACAATCCCCATATAAGGTGACAAGTCTTGTTTAGACGCCGAAGAGAAGAAATCAGGCAACAACTAACCGCCGCTATAGAAAAGTTCCGACAAAAAGGCGCAACATCCCCAGAAAAAGCGCTAACAAGCCAAGAACTTGGACTTCCACCACGCTTCGAAGAAGCAATGCACCGACGCCTTGGACGAACAGGCATTTTTGTTGAAGTAAACGGTAAATATTACCTTTCAGAAGCACGACTAAAAGGAGTTCAGTAACGACTCGCCGAAAGATAGCCTACAGCACTATTGAAGGTGTCGTTTAAACCAGTCAACCGAAAACTCTGCAACTTCATCGAGTTTTCCAGGCTCCTCAAACAAGTGCGTTGCCCCTGGAATAATGATTAGCTGTTTTTCCGTTGCTATTGCCTCTAAGGCTTGCTGGTTTAACTCTATAACTTCTGGGTCGTCGCCTCCGACCAGCAAAAGTGTAGGAGCCCTAACATGTCCAAGAAATTCTGCTGCAAGGTCAGGTCTACCACCGCGTGAAACAACTGCTTTAATGTCGCTTGGAAGTTTGGTTGCCGCAATCAATGCTGCCGCTGCGCCAGTGCTTGCTCCAAAATAGCCAAAGGACATGTTTTGTGTTGATGGATCCAGTTTTAGCCATTCTGTTGCTGCAATTAATCGTTCAGCAAGCAAGTCAATGTTGAAGCGGTATTCTGCAGTGGACATGTCAATCTCTTCTTCTGTGCTGGTTAGCAAATCAATAAGTAACGTGGCTAACCCGTTATCATTGAAGGTTTTTGCGACATACTGGTTTCTGGGGCTAAACCTGCTACTGCCGCTTCCATGGGCAAAAGTTACTATTGCTGTCGCGTTTGGTGGAAGTGTCAAGTTGCCCTCTATTGCTGAGTTACGTGTAACAGGGATTCTAATTGGGGAAATTGTAGTTTCAAACATTTCTTTTCACCTCTGCTCAGGCTTCAAAACATGGTTCTGCCTGTTCTTTCTTAACAAATCCATTACTTCATAATCGCTTGTTTGACCAAAATCATCATAAAACTCGCCGATAGCATAGAAAGATTCAGGCATAAACAAGCAAACTACAAGGTCAGCTTGACGTTTTAACTCTTCAATTGTTGACGGTGGACCAACTGGAACTGCAGCGGTCACCGATTTTGCACCTTTATTTTTTACAGAAGCCAACGCAGCCTTCATGGTTGCCCCTGTTGCTATACCGTCATCTACCACAATTACGTCTCTGCCTTTAAGGTTCGGGTAAGGCTCATTTTGGCGGTATAGTTGCATTCGTCTTTGAATTTCCAGTTTCTGAGTTTCACTTTCACGTTCAACATAATCATCGGGAACATTTAGGTACGACATCAAGTTTTCATCCAAAATCGCTATGCCATCCTCTGTCATAGCGCCTATGGCTAACTCTGGATTTCCCGGTGCACCGATTTTTCTTGGAATAATCACGTCCAAAGGAAAACCCAAAGCTTCTGCAACCTCAAAACCAACTACTACTCCGCCTCGTGGTATAGCTAAAACCAAACCGTCCGCAAAAGTGTGTGTTTTAAGGGCGTCAGCCAATCGTTGTCCCGCATCAATGCGGTTTGAAAAAACTGGCACATTTTTTCCTCCGTAAGAACCTGCAATAAATAATATGCCGTTAGAGTGTTAAATATTATTCTAAACTTGTTTTTGTTGATGCATTTGGTAATCACAAAAGTTTGAAAAACAGCAAATTTATTGGTTAAGTGGTTTTATGTTTTGGCAACAAACATTTCTTCTTTAGATAGAGCAGTTCAAAACGCGGTGCTGTGGTTAAATGATGTGCAGGATGAGTTACATTGGGATGATAGAGAAGTAGTGTATAAAGCTACAAAAGCGGTTCTGCAAACCATTCGTGACCGGTTACCTCCGGGGGAACTGTTTCATTTTTCCTCAAACTTGCCTATGGTGTTTAAGGGCATGCTTTTTGACAGTTACGACCCTGAACAAAACAAAGAAATCAAAACAGTAGAAGACTTCTACACACAAGTACAATGTCATTATGACGCTCAACAGCGTGACATAATTAGTGGCCAAGAAGCAACTTTTGGCGTTATTAACACTCTTTTAAACAAGATTGGCGAGGGAGAAATGAAAAAAGTAGCTGACACAATGCCTTTGAAGCTTAAACCGCTGTTTCAACAGAGAAATACTCCTCTTTCAGTAGGTGCAGTCAACTCAGCAAGTTAAGAACCGCATTTCTCTGAACAAATCTGCGAAACTATTCTTTTTTTGCTTTTTTCGGGCTGGGTGAAATTCAGTTTTTGAAACTCAAGTTTTCAAACTTGTTAGTGTTGTCTTGATATTTGTTCATTTAATGCATATTTGCCTTGTTTTTTCAGCCCTGAAATTAAGAAACGCTTAACTGTTGCAACTTAAATACTATTTGGGTGAGACGAGATAATGCCATCCTTTGGACTATTCCGCAAGCAAAAAAATCCTGACCAACCAGAGCAAACAGCTGAAAATATGCCTGAACCCGAAACTGAAACAGAACAAACAGAAACTGCCCCAGAGACTCCAGTTGAAGAAACACAGCATAACGAAACTGAAGCGGCCCCAGAAAGCCCCGTTACGGTCGAGTCTGAAGTTGCTGTTGCACCTCCTGAACCCGACGTTTCTGCCCAACAAGTCTCTTGCAAAGCATACCTTAAAGCAATGCCGCTTCGCGACTTGTCTGATATTGAAGGCATAAAAACTGAAGTCCAAAACGGTAACATACTAATTTTACGTATCACACCTCTTGCAAGCAAAAGTATTGAATCCGTAAAAAGTGCAGTAAACGAGCTTTATTCTTTCACTGAATCTATCGGTGGAGACATTGCCCGTTTGGGTGAAGAACGTGTTGTTATTTGCCCGAAAAATATTAGAATTTGGCGTGAAAAAGCGCCAATAAAAAATGAGGCAGCTTCTACAGCAGCCTAAATGTTTCCATTGATGCAGGTACAGTAGTGCTAATGTTTGCTTTGTTTGCTAGGAAATTCGCAAAGCTAATGGTCTTCTGTTTTTCGCCGTGCACTACAAATATGCGTTCTGGTTTTGGATTAAGATGTGTCAAGTAGTTTACTAGTTGTCGTCTGTCTGAGTGTCCTGAGAAACCGTCAATTGTTTCGGTTTGCATTTTTACTTGTAACGCAGCCATTTTGCCTTCGTTGTCCATCATTGTAACTTCACTTACGCCTTTTTGTACACGTCTGCCCATGGTTCCTTCGATTTGGTAGCTGACAAAGATTATTGTGTTGCGTTCATCGTTTGCCCAGTTTTTGAAGTATTCAATTACTGGTCCGCCTTCAAGCATACCTGAAGTAGCAAGAACAATGCATGGTTCACCATCAAAGATGCTTTGACGCACGCTTGGATGTTCCACGATTGTGAAGTAGTCAGACTGGAACGGGTTAACTTCTTCATGCAGTATGCTGTGGCGTACTTCTCTGCCGAGGTATTCTGGGTAAGCAGTGTGAATGGCTGTTGCTTCGCTAATCATGCCTTCAATGAATACTGGGGCTTCTTTCATCATGCCTCGTTTCATGTAACCGTCGATGATTAGCATAACTTCTTGTGCTCTGCCTACGGCGGGAACTGGAATTAGGACTTTGCCTTTGCGTTCTAAGGTTTGGTTGATAATTTTGGTTATGTGTTCTTCTGCTTCTACGCGTGACGGCATGAAATCGTCTGCGCCACCGTAAGTTGATTCAGTGATGACTGTTTCGATGCGTGGAAACTCTGTTGTTGCTGCTTCAAGGAGCATTGTTCTTCCGAATTTGTAGTCGCCAGTGTAAACTATGTTGTGTAAGCCTTCGCCGATGTGTAAGTGTAGCATTGAAGCGCCTAAAATGTGACCTGAATTGTGCAGTGTTAAACGGATGTCTGGTGCAATGTCGGTGACAACACCAAAACGTAATGGGATAGTGTGAAGGACACATTCTCGTACATCTTTTTGGTCATAGAAGGGTGTGATTCCCTGTTTGCTTGCTACATCTAAATAGTCCATTTGCAGCATGGTCATCAAGTTTGATGTTGGTGCTGAACAGTACAGTGGACCGTCGTAGCCGTACTTGTAAAGGAAAGGCACAAGACCACAGTGGTCAAGGTGAGCGTGGCTGATAACAACAGCGTCAAGGTTGTCAATTTGGAATTCTGGTGAATCAAAACGTGGGAAAGACTCAAATGGCCTGTTGGAGCCTGGGTTGATGCCGCAGTCTAAAAGTACACTGCTTTCGCGTGTTTTGATTAAGAATGCTGAGCGTCCGACTTCTTGTGCGCCGCCAAGAACTGTCATGCGGATGTCGCCGACTTCATAGGTTTTTGGTCGGAAAATGCGTTCACCAACAGTGCGAAGAATTCTTTCTCTTTCTTTGCTTTCTGAATGCAAGTAGTGACGCATGTGAGTGACAATTTTTGATTTGATTGGTGGACTTCGCAGAACATGTGGGCGCCATTTGGTTTTTTTAATGATTTCTTGAAGTACAGCGCCGTTTCTACCGATGACTAAGCCTGGTTTTTTGGTTTCAATAATTATTTCGCCAAGGCTTGGGTCAAAATTGATGTCGGTGATTTCTGCTTCTGGAGAAATTAATTCTCTTGTAATTTTTTCTGCTTCAGTTTCAGGCAACCGCACAGAGGGGTCTGGCCTGACAACGATTCTTTTTCGGATAACACCAACTATTTCGGCAATTACGCTACTTTGGTCAACCAGTATTTCTGGTTTTTTTGTATAAACTGAAAGCATAGGTCCCTCGTATTCAATTCGAGTGACTTCTGCTTCTCTTGGAACATGTTGCAAAATATAATGAGTTATTTCTAACTTGTCTTTGTCTTTCTCTTGTGTTCTCGCCAACTTTTTTAACTTCCCGTGTTTGAAAGGAGCTCACGCTTTTCTTGCTCTGAAAGCTCCTTGTATCCGTTAGCATCGATTACTGTGATGTTGTAACTGTTGCCGCTTGCAACGTCGCGTTTCATAGCAGCGTTTACTGCTTTGGCAATTGTTGGCAACACTTCTTTAATTGTTAAACCTTCACGGTACTTGTCTTCAAGTATGCCGTACGCGACAGGTGAACCTGAACCTGTTGAAACTGATTTTTCTTCCATCAAGCTGCCGTAAGGGTCAAGATTGAACACGTGTGGTCCAGTTTCGTCAATGCCGCCGACTAAGACTTGTGTTGAAAGTGGAACGTATCTGTTGTTAAATAGAATGTTTGCAACTAGGCGTGCTGCAGAAATGACTGGCATTGGGCGGTTCATGTTTATTTTGTAAAGTTTTGCGTTAGCTGTTAAAATATCTACTACTCTTTGTGCATCGGCGACTGTTCCCGCGATGGTCATTCCAAGGTGGTCGTCAACTTTGTAGACTTTTTTGCCGAATTTGTGGGCGACATAATACCCCATGGTTACTCTGGTGTCAGATGCAAGAATTACTCCGTCGGTGCAGACGACACCTATTGTTGTTGTTCCTTTAAGGACTAGTTCGCTAGCAGCGTTATTTTGTGATGACATATATTTTATCTTCTCCCTAAAATTGATTTAATTGTGGAATGGTGGATATCATCCCATAGGAAGTAGCAAGATGATATCGTTCTGTGAGCCTAATTAATATTACGGTAACCTGAAAATAACCATAAAGATGATAATTTGTTGAATTTTACCTTTAAATCAAAAAAGTTTAAACAGTAAAAACCCGATTTTATAATGCCTTACAACTTAAAGTGAGCAAATCTTGACGTTACCTTATCATTACATGCAGCTTCCCAGAGAAGTAATTGTCGGAAACGGCGTCCTAAACAGGGTTACCGAAGTTACACAACGGTTAAACCTCAAAGGCGTTGCGTTAATAATTTCTGGCACAAGAAGCTACGAGGTAGCGGGAAAACAAGTTTATGATCTTCTTGAGCAAGCAGGAATGGACCCTTACGGTTTGCTTGTTGAAACTATAACAATGAAAGACATTGCGTTAATTGAGGAGCAAATCATAAACCTTAAACCTCAAGCATTATTCGGTGTTGGCGGCGGAACAATAATTGATGCTACTAAAGTAAGCAGTGGCAAACAAAACATTCCTTTTATCAGTATTCCAACAACGGTTTCTCATGACGGAATCGCAAGTCCTCTTGCTTCAATTAAAGGAGCAGATAAACCCTACTCAATTATGGCTCAAGCACCATTGGCAATAATTGCAGACACAGACATAATATCTCAGGCACCTTGGCGTTCAGTCATAAGCGGCTGCGGCGACGTAATAGCAAAATACACAGCCGTAAAAGACTGGAAGCTTGCACACATAGAAAAAAACGAGTACTACGGTGAATACGCTGCAAGCTTAGCATTGATGAGTGCCAAACTGATAACAGAAAATGCTTCTTTAATTGAGCCTGGAAACGTTGGGGGCTTGCGTGTTTTGTTGGAGGCTTTGATTAGTTGCGGTGTAGCTATGAGTATTGCTGGAAGCAGTCGTCCTTGTAGTGGTTCTGAGCACTTATTTAGTCATGCTTTAGACATAGTTAGTCCCAGTCACGCTATGCATGGGGAACAAGTTGGTATTGGTTCAATTTTGACGGCGTTTCTTCATGGAACAAACTGGCAACGAATTAAAGGCACCCTTAAACGGATTGGGGCACCTACAACCGCTAAAGAGTTAGGCGTAAAAGATGAAGCGGTAATAGAAGCATTAGAGTTGGCTACAACTATTCGTCCTGAACGATACACCATATTGCACAAACTGGGACTTAATTTTGAAGCGTGTCAAACAGTTGCTAAAGCAACAAAAGTTATTGATTAGACTTTTTTATAAATTCAATGAGTGCGAACTGGTTGCCTTCAGGGTCAGCTGCGGCTGCTGCCCATCCAACATTGGGTATTTCTTGTTTTGGTGAAATGACTTTTCCGCCGAGCTTTTCTATTTGAGTTAAGAAGTCAGTGATTGATTCTACCGAGAAGTAATTGATGGGTTTGATGTCTGGTTGAAGTTTTTTGTACATTCCACCGTTTACACCGGGGCGTTGTAGTTTTCCCTTCTCGTCAGTTGGAACAGTTTGGATAATCCAGTAATCAAGCGGTCCCGGGTACTGGATGATTTTCCAGCCGAAAACCTGTTCATAAAACTGTTTAAGTTTTTCAACATCATCTGCTGGTATTTCAAAATGAATTAATGTATGATCCATTTTGCTTCTCTTCACCTCCAACTTGAATTGCTTACTTGTTTAGAGTAAATCAGAAAATAATGATATTATATTATATTATAAGCGAAATGGCGGATTTAATCTTTATTTTATTTAACTACAAAAGCACTCAACAAGAAAAAGGCTGTTACGGCTAAAATTCGATTGCAAATTTGCATTCCGAGGAGCCAGAAACAGCGCTTTCCAGTAGTTTGACGTTTACTGGTTTGCCGGTTATGGTTTCCCAATATTTTTTGATGAAGCCTTCTGAACAGTGGCAAAAAGTTTTAGACATGTTAACGT
This sequence comes from Bathyarchaeia archaeon, assembly GCA_050108115.1. Lineage (GTDB taxonomy): Archaea > Thermoproteota > Bathyarchaeia > Bathyarchaeales > Bathycorpusculaceae > Bathycorpusculum. The sequence goes on from JBNIDP010000003.1 coordinate 480,777, forward strand.
CGCTTGGCAGGTAACGGATTAAACCGCAGTAACAACGCATCAGGTAACTAAACGTCTGCGGAGTGTAAACCTGAACCAGCCGATTGCCATCTTGCTCAAAACGTGTGCCGTTAGGGGGCTTTTTGATTTCTGCTTCAAGAAACTCTTCAAAAGTTTTGAACTTTTTACATCTCTCAACAGCTTTTTGGATCACCCGCTTGTTAATGTCCGCACAGTTTGAACCGCAATTATGCATGATTTGGATTCTTTTTTCTTCATCAACAGTTGCGTCTAAACGGTCTATTGCGTCTTTTACCCATAATGCTCTTTTTTCGCGATTTGATGTTTCTGTAATTTTTTCGCTACCTGCCATAACTTTTTGGCATGTTTCTTCGCCTGCGTAATGTTCAATGTTTTTCTCTAAAGGAATGAGCATTTTATGCTTCAAGACTTCTCACCCTAAGTGTGCAGGTTATTTTTTGTGAATAAAAACTTTGTATATACACTAATGATAACTTGATTGCTTGAAAGAAGCAAAAATAGTACAAATTTAACAAAATAATGGCAACAAAAAAATTAAAAAAAATAAATTGGTTAAACGCTATTTGAGCGTTTATTCTTTCTTTTCTTCTGCTGGAGCCGCTTCTGGCGCTGGTTCAGCTGGGGCTTCTGCTTCAGGTGCAGGTGTTGGTTCTGGTTCTGCTGCTGGGGTTGGCGCTGGTGCGACTGCGGCTGGTTTTGGTTCTGCCTTGAATGTTTCAATGAATTGTGTTTGTGCAAGGTCTGGTAGGTATTTCTGTATGTCCATTGCGATGCCGCGTTTTGCGATTTGTATGCCTTCAACGTAAAATGTGTCTTCTGGCATGTCAATTGTTAGGTTTTGGTTTTGGATTGTGATTTGGAATTTTTCTTGGTCAACTACTGGAACACGTCTGTGTACGAGTGAAAGGATTTTTTCTTCGCTGCTGTCAAGTTTCTTTTGGGCTGTTACATCGTAAATGAGTGTTCTTCCTGCGAGTGGTGGGTTGAAGTCAAGTAGGACTCTTCCTGCGCCGATGGAGCGTACGCTTGCCATTTTGCCTTGATATTCGATGCGTGCGCCAATGATTGGGTTAATTTCTTTTGCTAATAATTGACGTAGAGGTACCCGTTTGATTTTTTCTGGGTCTCTTTGGCCGAATCCTTTGTCGGCTGGAATCTCTACTACTGATTCTTTTTCGGGTTCCATGTCTAAAAGTGCATCGTCTAATGCTTTTAGAACCCAGCCTTCGCCTATAACTACAAGTTTAGGCTCGTATAATTCTCCTTCTTTGTGAAGGTGTTCTTTTTTTGCTACTTCTTCATATGTTGTGTCAAAAACTTCGTTTGTTTCCTTGACTTTTCCGGTATAATTGATTAGTATGAAATCTCCCTTTTGAAAGGTCATTCTTGAATCATCCTTTAGATTAACGGGCAAGTTTAAGTTTCAAACGCGAATAAAAACTTATCGAGCCCGATTGTACTAGCTTACACAAATACTATACTTTTGGTTTAACTAAATAGTCTTTCTCTTAAAGAATCTGGGGCTGGTTAATTGGTTGAACCCCAAAAAACCAGTTGGTAAATAGTTGTCTTATTTGTGTGCGGTTTTTTCTTCGAATTTTTCAAGTTCCTTTTGCAATTCCACAATTTTTGTTTGAATTTCTGGTTTTCCACACACTCGAGCAAACGCTTGTATGTTGGCATATATTGAGTAGTCGGTTGGGTCTGCTGTTTTGGGGACTTCACCCAAAGTTGATATTTCAAACATCAACTTTTTTTGGATGTCAGCGTATATTTCGAAAGCTGCTTTGAGGCTGGCATCTTTTGGTTGGTAGCTAAAGTATTGTTGTGGTGCAAACCATGTTGCGGTTGAGCGGTAGAGTTTTTTTTCGAGGTTTCCAACTTTTTCTGTGGCGACTAGTTCTATTAGGTCTGCTTTGAGAAGTTTTTGTATTCTTCGCCAGAGTTTTAGGGTTGGCATGTTTAGTTTTTCGGAGAGTTCTGAGGTTGATTGTTCTTTGTCTACTAGTTCTTTTAGTATGGCTTGGTTGAAGGGGTCTGAAACAATTTTGTTTCCTTCTTGGTCAAGCAGCTTAACCAGTTTCATAAAACGAAAACGGTTTCACCTAACTTAAATAGTTATTGCTACTATAATGAAGGAAACCAAGGGGATGCAAAACCCATGATAGAAACGGAAAACCTAACTCGACAATACGGCACCCTAACCGCTGTCGACAACGTCAACTTAAAAATAGAAAAAGGGGAAGTATTTGGTTTCCTAGGCCCAAACGGCGCCGGAAAAACCACAACCATCCGCATGCTGGCCTGCCTAATCTCACCAACCAAAGGCACAGCCACAGTTGCAGGATACAACATCCAACAAAACCCCCTGAAAGTCCGCCAATCAGTAGGCATACTCACCGAAAACCCCAGCCTATACGAACGCCTAACAGCATACGAAAACATGGACTTCTTTGCCCAAGCCTACGGCGTAGCAGACCAAACTGAACGCCAAAAACGGATTCAAGAACTGCTGGAATTCTTTAACCTGTGGGAACGCAGAAACGACAAGGTAGGAACTTTCAGCAAGGGTATGAAGCAAAAAATGGCTATCATTCGTGCCACAGTGCATAACCCTCCTGTTCTGTTTTTGGATGAACCAACCTCAGGTTTAGACCCTGAATCAGCCAAAGAAATCCGTGACCTCATGGCACAACTGAGCAAACGTGAAAAATGCACTATACTGCTAAGCACGCATCATCTTGAGGATGCTGAAAAACTGTGCAATCGAGTAATGATGATGAACAAAGGCCGCTGCTTGTTAATTGGCAAACCTGACGAACTGCGGGAAAGAATCACAACTCACCCAGTCATACAAATTGACTTAACACAGGTAACCAGCAAAATCCTGTCTGCTCTAAAAGCAAACAGCAAAGTAAAAGCAGTTAACACAAAAGCTGAAGAATCCAGCCTGCTAATTGACGTTGAGGATACGCGCTCGGCTACTCCTGAAATTGTTCGGGCAATAGTTGAGGCTGATGGACAAATTCTTGGTGTAAACATGTTCCGTGCTTCGCTTGAAGAAGCTTATCTTAAACTTATAAAAGGAGGCGAAGCTCAATGAACTTTCATAATGCATGGTTAGTGTTCAAGAAAGATTGGCTTGAAATCAAACGAAACTGGCAAGTGTTGATGCCCATCCTTATTGTTCCCATTGTATTTTCTGTGATATTTCCAGTAATAATCGGCGGTATAGCAAGCGCTCCCACTACGGGTATGGATAGCAACCAAGACTTCCAAGCCTTAATTCCAAACCTGCCTGCAGACGTTCAAAGCATGCTTGCAAACTTTACTGCTAACCAATCAATGACGTACATAATGGTGGTGTACTTCTTTGCGCCATTCTTCCTTATCATTCCAGTAATGGCTTCAAGCGTAATTGGCTCGGACAGCTTTGCAGGTGAAAGAGAAAGAAAAACAATTGAAGCACTCTTAGCTACACCCATATCTGACAGTGAACTGTTGCTGGGAAAAATCCTCGTAAGCTTCATCCCTGCTATGATAATAACTTTTGTCTCTTACAGCATTTACATGGCAATCGTTGACATAATTACATATGGCACCTTTGGCATGCTGTTGCTTCCAAACGTAAACTGGCTAATAATGATGTTTGGCGTAACCCCCGCAATCGCGCTTTGTAGTATAGGCTTAACCGTCATGATATCTTCAAAAGTCAAAGGTTTCCGCGAAGCACAACAAATCAGCGTCGTACTGCTACTGCCCGTGCTGGGCTTGGTCTTTGCACAAATCTCAGGCTTTCTGGTACTTGGTCCACTAGTGCTTACTGCTCTCATAGGCTTACTTGCCGCTGTTGACGTCGCCATATTCTACATGGGCGTTAAAATCTTTAAACGAGAAGAAATCCTTGCCAAACAATAGCTTATTCAGATAGCAGTTTGGTGGCATCCCAGTATTTGTCGCTGACATGATGCAGCGTCTTAATTACTGGCCCCTTTTTTGTTTCCCTCAAAACTTCAGCATCAAACATGCTTTCACCTAAAGCCAAAGCTTTACCATACTTCTCATCAACAACCACTACCAGGTCACCAGTGGCGAATTCTCCTTCAACTTTGCGGATTCCAGGCGCCATCACGTTTGCGCCTTTGCACACGTACGGTACTGCTCCCATGTCAACAGTAATTTTTGGTGCTGCAGATATGAATTCGTTAAAGCCTAAAAGAGGCAGAACCGTGTCGGCTTTGAACATTAGGGGTTTGGCGTTGATTAGGTAAATTTTGCCTACTTCGGATTCAACAACCTCAATGTTTGCTTTACTGCCAAACAACTTTTCCAGGTCAAGTTTGAACCGTTGGGAAGCTTCGCTTAAGATTTGTTTTGCTTCTTTAGATTTTAAGGAATAACGTCGTTGTTTTGATGGCATAAATAAACCTGCCTTATGCGTAAAGTTTGTTGCTTAATTAATTTTTTCCACATTTTCTTCGCTGATGGTCTGAGGTGTTTTTTTTCGCATGAAACGTTTGGCAAGTTCGCCTAAATCAACCTTAAGCAGAATAATCGTTACAACGATTGTTAAAATTATTGAAGCAACAACCATTACGTTAATGCTGATTTCTCCTGAAAATCTGTTTGCTATTGCACCTGCCAAGAATGCGCCTGGAATAGCAATTGTTAGTTTGCCTAAGAAGTAAGCTGTAAAAAATTTTGTTATGCTGTACTTCATCAATCCTAGTGGAATAACGATTGGTTCATCTGGGATTGGTGATGCGGCAGCTACATAAAGAAGTATAAACGCCCATTTTTTGATTTTTTCTGCATCAGCATCAAGTTTTACGCGTCTTTTCTCGTTAAGGTGCTTACCTATGAAAAAAGTAACTCCGTAATGGCTACCTTTTGCAAGTGTTGCGCCTAATGCGACAAGTATTCCAACAATTATTAGTGATGCCGGGTCTGTATTTCCTAGGGCTAATGCTGCGGTTGAGGCAATGAACAAGTTTGATGGGCCAGCGAATGGTATAAGGTTAAACCCAACGGACACTAAGAAAACGATTATAAATTCAATTAGTGGCAACATTTTGGGTTCACTTTCCTCTTCTTAACACAAGGTAATTTTCCCATTAATAAGTGCAAGGTATAATATTACTCAAAAACACTTTTTTATGACTTAAATAGAACTTGTAGTTAAATAGCGCTTAAGGAGAAGGGAGTAATGAGAAGGCGCGCACTTCAAGCTTTAGAATTAACCTCGTTAATATTGATAATTTTGGTAGTTTCTCCAGTAACCATGGCTTCATCAGAATGGAAAAAAACGATTCAAGGCGAAGAAATGGATGTTCTAACGCCATCTTCTGTTGCCCAAACTATGGATGGTGGATACATTATGGCTGTATCTGCAACTCTTAGACGCGTTGACGATGTAGGTTTTGAAGGTCATATTTCAACGTCATATGAACTGCAAATATTAAAAACAGATGCAAACGGTGTTGTACAATGGAAAAAAAGTTACCAAACAGTAGATGATCCAAACCATGAGACGCCTTCAATTAACGCTTATGCTGAACATTACTCTATTATTCAAACTTTCGACCAAGGCTACGTAATCGCCGGAGGCACCAGTTCTTTTTGGCTGATTAAAATTGATTCGTTAGGCACAGTTCTTTGGACCAAAACGTACCTGTTAGATGAGTCCTCAGGAAATGGAGCGCTTAATTCTATGATTCAAACAAACGATGGCGGTTTTGCCTTGGCTGGCTCAGTTTACACTTATGATGGTGGTCAAGATTATTGGTTAATAAAAACAAGTTCCCAAGGCGTTGCTCAATGGAATCACACTTACAATAGCGGTTCGTACACTGATTCTGGCGGTTACTCTAATCCCCGAGACGATGTAGCAACATGTGTAATACAAACAAGCGATGGGGGTTACGCATTAGCAGGTAGCGCCTCCCTGTTTAGTTCAAGCACTTCTTCGTTAACCTATTCCACTTGGGTAGTCAAAACCGACTCAAAAGGCAACCAAATATGGAATAAAGGGTACGACTTGTTAAATCTAAACGGTTTCAAAACAACCATCATCCAAACCAACGATGGCGGATATGCAATAGCTGGAACACAAAACAACGATTTTTGCCTCTTCAAAATTACCTCATCAAACCAGTTTGAATGGAGCAAAATTTATGGCGACCAGAACGCTGACAATCCTTGTGGTTTGGTTCAACTTGAAGACGGCGGTTATGCCATAGCTGGCACTTGGACTCCGCAAAGTACCACATACACCACAAGTACAATGGGCTTAATACGCACTGACTCCTCAGGCGCAACATCTTGGATAAAAATTTACAGCGCAAAAGAAGACTCAACATCTAACACCTACAGTTTAGACCAAGCTTACTCTATGATTCGAACAAATGACGGCGCTTACGCAATGGTCGGTTCAACCCTGTTTGGAAGCGAAACACATCAAGACATTTTCTTGGTAAAAACAGAAACCCTAGAGCAAACACCTCAAGTAACACCTATTCCAACCCCCGCAACATTAGAACCCTCCACCACCTCTGACACAGGCCAAACATCAACGACTTCCGACACGCCGCAGCCAGAACAAACTCATGCACCTACAAGTACAAACAATTCAAGCACTTCTGTGGACGATACTGCTAATGATTCAGTTCAAGATGGATTGTGGATTATTTTGGTTGTTGCTTTGATTGCTGCTATTTCTGTTGGAGTGTTTGTACTATTGAGGCGTTCTCGTTAGCTTCTTGAAACCTGTAATGTGTGTTTGCTAAACAACCTGCGGAATGCCTCATTAGGCTGTTGAATTTCCCTGTATCTGTTAGGCTGTGGGCGCGGTTATTTGCTAACTAAAAATGTTATCAAAGTCATCATTAAATTTTATAAAGTCGTTTCCGAATGTATAATGATTATTTGCTCTTATTGTAGATGTGTGAATGTAAAGTTAGCTATCTTTTCGAAGAGTGAATGAGATAGGTTTAAATTGAGAGAGATAAAGTATAGAAAGAGATAAAGATACTTGAGGATTCCATATGAGCGAAATGACAACTGAAATCCTTGAACAGAACCTCAGCAAAATCGTACTTGTGCGATTAAAAGGTGGAAAAAGCCTCCGAGGAAGACTGAAGGGTTTCGATCAACACTTAAATCTGGTTCTAGAAGAAACAGAAGACACCACAGTCGTAGAAAATCAACGAAAACTGGGACTAATTATCGTTCGCGGAGACAACGTAGTCCTTATTTCGCCTCCACCACGGTGATTTAAATGGGAAAAGGAACGCCATCAATGGGCAAACGCACAGGTCGCGTTGTCCACATAAAATGTAGACGCTGTGGTAGAAGAGCTTACCACGTACGCAAGAAGCGTTGTGGCGCATGCGGTTATGGTGCAACCACAACCATTCGTCATTACAACTGGCAAAGAAAGACTCTCAACCGCGTTAGAGTCGTCTAAAGCCACCACCCTTCTTAACTTTTAAAAAATTTTGTCTTAACACTTTTTAGCCCTATTGTGCAGTCTATTAAAGGGTAGTTTGTGTTCACTTCTATTTGGATGCTATTAGATGTTCTATGCAGTAACCTATAGGGGGTCTACCTTTTCAGATAGGGCTACAGTAGACTCTATCAACATAGAGTGCAATTTACTAAGGGGGGTAGGTGCTATTGGTTGGAAACAAGCCCATTGCATGTTGAATTTTTGTAGTTTGCTGTTCCAACTTTGGAACGTCTTGTTCCCCAAATAGAACTAAAAACAAAACTGTTTGTCATTTTAGCGTTGGCGATACTGTGAAAAACAAGACAATCTCCGTAGTCATAATCATAATTTTTCTTTTTATTGCAACAACTTGTGTCAATGCCGCTTTAGTTGTTGATGACTGGCCAACCTTTCAGCATGACTCAGCACACACTGGATATTCAACGGAAACTGCACCAGACACTAATCATACTCTTTGGAGTTACAAAACAAGCGGTGCTGTAGGTTCCCCTGTTGTTGTAGATGAAAAAGTTTTTGTATGTTCAAATAACGGTGACATTTACTGTTTAAACGCCTATGATGGCTCCCCTGTTTGGAGTTTATTTATTAATTGCACCGCAAAAACAGTTCCAACATTTAATAACGGTTGCATTTTTGTGGGTTCTTATGGTGATGGTAACCTTTACTGCCTTGATGCTTTGTCAGGCGAAAAAATTTGGAATCACCCGACAGGTAGCAGCATTTATGGGTCACCTAATGTTGCTGAAGGTTTAGTCTATTTTGGGTCATGTGACCATAACGTTTACGCGTTAAACGCTTTAACTGGTGCTTTAAGCTGGAACTACACAACCGGCGCCTCCGTGAATTCATGTCCCGCAACAGCCAACGGTAAACTCTATGTAGGTTCAAACGACCGCAATTTCTACTGTTTAGACGCTTTGGATGGCTCATTGGTTTGGAAGTATCCTGTAGGCAACTGGGTTGAGTCTTCACCTGCAATTGCCGACGGCAACGTGTATATAGGCTCAAAAGACGGAACACTTTACGCTTTTGGCTCAACACCAACTACTGCCCCAACAATAACCCTGCAGCCATCTTCTGCAGTGCAAAACCAAACCCCATTGGAAACGCCTGAAAACCTCAAGCAAACAACCACCATTTTAACAATCACAGTTATAGGTGTGGCATTAGCGTTTGTTGCCGTTTTGAGATTAAAGAAAAAAACCCATAAACAAACTTTAAGCTAAAATTGGCTATTTGAGGCTTTGATAAATTGTTTAAAATTAAGAAAGGGAGTTACTTTTGATTTTTATTTTTATTCTGTGCTGTAGTAGCCCTTGTCAATTTTTACAAAGATTAATGGTCCTCTGCTTTGAGACATCTCGCGAGCTTTTCGTAATGCACTGTTTACGATTGTGAAAATGCGTTCTTTGTCTTCAAGGTTTTGTGCACGTTTCTCTCCAAGTTCCAGTTTGAGCAAGTTTTCTGCAAGGATTTCGGTGCCGCAGATTTCTCCGTTTTTGAGTAGTGTGCCAACGACTATTTCGGTTAATTCTTGTTTGCGTTCAATTTTTCTCCAGTATGGTTCAGCGCTGCTTAAGGTTTTAGAAACTTTGCTCCATTTGGTTTGGTTTTGGTCGCCGATTAGCAGTTTGACGCGTTCCTTCCATTTCTTTAGCCACATGGCAGTCCATATGGTTAAAAATGCTTCAAGTTCTGCTGGGTTTTCATGGAATTGTTTTTCAAGTTTCTCTACAAGTTCGCATTGGCTGGCTTCTTTTCCAATCAAGTTCCAGTGAAACTTGAGGTAGTTTGTAAAATCTTGGCATGCTACTTGCAGAACTTTGCGGTCAGAACCCATAATGTCTAACGCTGAGTCTGCTTCTTTTAATTTCTCCCCTAGCATAATCTCTACGAAATTCATACTGATCCCGCTCTAAGCCCTCTCCATTAGTCTGTTAGTTTGAGGTTTTAATTAAACTTTGTTAGGACTTCCCCATATAACAGGCTTAGGCAGGATTACGCAATATGTCAAAAACCGAAATACCCAAAAATCAACTTATAACTTCAGGAAGCTTTGTCAAATCCGGTAAAATCATGTCTGGACCTTCCTTGGCAAGTTCCTCATGATAATACAAGCCTGAAAGAAAACCCACCGTTTTTACCCCTGCCGCTTTACCCGCTTTAATATCATTAACTGAGTCGCCAGCCATCAGACAATCAATAATGTTAACGTCAAAATTTTTAACGCATTTGAATATGGCTTCAGGTGAAGGTTTAGGTTTTTCTGTATCAAGCGCTGTCATCACGCTTGAAAAGTATTTGCCTATGCCAAAATAGTTCAGTTCTTTAACAATAGCTTGACTTGGCACGTGCCTCATTGTTATTAACGCAAGTTTTGCTTTAAAGGAAAGCATCTCTATTGCTTGGGAAACGTCTGGTAAGAGCCTTGTTTTCTCTTCGGTGAGTGATTGATAGGCTTTTAGGTATGGGGTTATGAAAGTTTTGGGGTCGCAGTGAATTAAATCTTTAATGTCTAAGCCTTGCTCCATGCGTTTGGGAATTTCGAGTGCAATTTTCATTTCTGGTGGTTCTTGTCCTATTGCTTGAAAGCCGATTTGTGCTGCTTCAAGGTATGCTTGGCGTGAGTCAACTATTGTTCCGTCAAGGTCTAAGTAGATGCATTTGGTTTTGAACTTGTTTTCGCGCATAAGCCGTAGACTCTATCGAAAAATGTTTCTTTTGCTGGTTTAAAAAACGTTCTGGATTAAAAACCCTTTTTTCCTTACTATCTCTTAATATTTATTCTATATATTTTATCAAGAATAGCTCTATAGCCTTAATGGTTCAATTATGTTTTGAAAGTTAGAGGTGAAAAGATAAAATATGCTTTCAAGAGATTGTGATGGTTGCGGTCAATTCAAAGTTTGCAGCAGGCGCTTCACTAAAGCCAATAAAGGCGACAAAGTGTACTGCCCCGATGGAACGGCACATTTAGTTGATGACGCAAGTCAATATGTTCCAGACTTGTATCTTATTCATCTAGAAGCGTTCCAATAAACAACCTGTTTTTTGTTTTAATTTCAACAGCATTTGTGATTAAGTCTTTTTATTTGATAATTTTTTACTTTTAAAACGTTTTTGCTATATTTTTATTGCTAACTACATAGTTTATGTTTGGCTATTTAGTTTATGATGGCTCCGTATATTACTTGCTTTTCTATAATGCGAACCAGAGGAAAACAATAAATGGACAATAACCAAAAAATGATCGTAGGGATAATCGCAATCGTAATCATTGTTGCAGCAGCAGTAAGTTACATTTACCTTTCACAACCTGCTGAATCAACACCCCAACCAACAGCCACACCAACATCAACCCCAACTGCTTCTACAAGCACAACCCCAACACCCACAACAACCACACCAACACCAACAACCTCAACTTCACCAACCCCAACACCCACAACAACAGCAACTCCAACCCCGACACCAACAGTCTCACCAATCTCAGCAGATTTAACCGGTGCAGGTGCATCATTCCCATACCCACTGCTTAACGACATAATAACCGCATACACCAACGATCACTCAACAATAACCGTTAACTACCAATCAATCGGTAGCGGCGGAGGCATCTCAGCAATGCAATCAAAAACAGTCGACTTCGCAGCCTCAGACGCACCACTTAGCGCAACCGAAATGACCAACATTCCAAATGCATTACACATTCCAGAAACAATCGGAGCAGTAACAATCGCCTACAACATTCAAGGAGTACCAAACGGACTCAACCTCACAGGACAAGTTATTGCAGACATCTTCCAAGGCAAAATCACAACCTGGAACAATGCAGCAATCCAAAACTTGAACCCAGGAGTTACATTACCCTCATCAGCAATTAATGTGGTTCATCGTTCTGATGGTTCTGGAACAACTTTCATTTTCACAGGATACCTGAGCGCAGTTAGTGCTTCTTGGCAAACTGATATTGGTCAAGGAAAATCAGTCGCATGGCCAGTTGGTTCAGGTCAAAATGGTAACACTGGTGTTGCATCGTTTGTAAACAGCACTTCAAACTCAATCGGCTATGTTGAATTAGCATACGCTTTAGAGAATGGTATGACTGTTGCTGCTGTTGAGAATCCTTCAGGTGACTATATTATGCCAACTCTTGCATCAACAACCGCCGCAGCTCAAGCAGTTGCCTCATCAGGTCTTCCTGCTGGTGATGCAAGCTGGTCAAATGTTAACTTGCTTAACGCTGACGATCCAGACGCATACCCAATAGTCAGCTTCAGCTACCTGCTATCATACAAAGAACTTAACGTAATCCCAGGCATGACACAAGACAAAGCAACAGCAGTTGTACAATTCCTTTGGTACATCGTCCACGATGGACAAGACTTGGCTCCTGCACTTGAATATGCACCACTACCATCAAATGTTGTAGCACTTAACGAAGCAACACTGCGATCAATAACCTTTAACGGTCAAACGTTGATCTAAACAAACCCCCAACTTTATTTTTTTGTAAAAACAAAAAAGTTGTAACAGTAAACTTCATGCTTTTAGCTGATGAACAAAAGTTTTTCGAATTGTAAATAGTTTATTTGATTTTTAAACAAAAAATTGGTTGTTTAGCTTAGGACGGATTCAACTGTCATGTTCAAAACTACTTCTGAGATGTCGCTGGCATATTCTGCTATGCGGCGTACGCTTTCAATAAGTAATCTGATGTCTACCATTTCTTCGCTTTTAAGACCCTGCGTTAGAAGAATTGCTTCTTTTTCAAATTTGTGTGCTTGAACGAGCTTCTCAATAACGCTTTCGGCTAAATTAAATTCGTGTTTAAACAGGGCTTCCATTGCGTTTTCAAACATGGTGTTAGCTAAAATGCTTAGTTGACTGACTTTTTCTAAAAGGTCGGCGTTTACTGGTTCTTTTAAGAGCAGAGTGTTTTCTGCCATTTTTGTTGCGTGGTCTGCGGTGCGTTCAACTGATTTTGCAATAAGTCGGTAGCCTATGCATTCTCGTTGGGTGTTTAATCCGATGTCTTTTACGACTCTTGGGTTTGAAACAGCTAGTTTTAGTAGTCTTACAATGTAGAGGCCAAACCGGTTTACTTCTCGATCGGTTTCTATTACTGCTTTGGCGCTTTGATAATCCAGGTTGTTTAGGGCTGATAAAGCTTCTTTTTGCATGGATGATGCAATAATGGACATGCGGCTGAGTGCATTATGTACTGTTAATTCTGGATAATTCAGCAGTACCTGAAGCGTTAATTCGGTTTGGGTGTCGATAACGATTTCTGTTCCAACAAGGTAGTTTCGGGCAAAATTCTTTAAGTGATTGCGTGTTTTTGTACTTAGGACTTTTTGGCCTTGGGAACGTATGTGCAAAATGTTGTAACCATTTAGGTAAGCTGAAATTGCGGTTCGCATTATGCCGTCGGGGTTGTCGTTTGGGCCTGTTTTGATGTATGCTTCGTCTCTTTTTTCTTTCTTTTCAAACTTTGTTGGTGAGATTGATAGCGTGCCGTCGTCTTCTTCTCTTAGAACCATGGCGCTGCCGCGTTTTAGGTCATTTCTGGTTGCCCAGTCTTTTGGGAGTGACAGAATAAACGTGGACCCGCCTGTAACTTGAAGTTTTCTTTGTTCTTCGTTTAGTTTTTCGACCGCTTTACTTGTCAATTTTGACTCCAAATTACTTTCTTTGGGGTTTGTCATTATATTAGGTATATCTATATAGACTATAAAGTTTATGGAGATTGGCTATATAACCTATTGGCTTTTTTTAGTTAGACAAAAACAAGGAATGAAAATATGAACTCTAAATATACCGTAATAATTGCAATAGTTGCAATCGCCATAATTGCAGGTTCAGTCATAGCATACACATACCTTTCAAACCCCGCAACCGAAACAGTAATACTAAACGGTTCAGGCGCAAGCTTCCCATATCCACTTATCAACAGTATGATAACCGAATATCAAAACATTAAACCAAACGTACAAGTTAACTATCAAGCAATCGGCAGCGGCGGAGGCATCTCAGCACTACAATCCAAAACCGTAGATTTCGCAGGCTCCGATGCGCCCCTATCCACTTCCGAAGCAGAAAATGTACCAAACGCGCTACACATCCCCGAAACAATTGGCGCAGTAACAGTAGCTTATAATATTGAAGGAGTCTCATCTGGACTCAAACTCACAGGACAAGTTATTGCTGACATTTTCCAGGGTAAAATTACCATGTGGAATGACGCTGCAATTAAAAATTTGAACTCAGGAGTTACATTGCCCGCTTCAGCTATTAATGTGGTTCACCGTTCTGATGGTTCTGGAACAACTTTTATTTTCACTGGATACTTGAGTGCGGTTAGTGCTTCTTGGGAAACTGATATTGGTCAAGGTAAGTCTGTTGCTTGGCCGGTTGGTTCTGGTCAAAATGGTAACACTGGTGTTGCATCGTTTGTAAACAGCACTTCAAACTCAATCGGCTATGTTGAATTAGCATACGCTTTAGAGAATGGTATGACTGTTGCTGCTGTTGAGAATCCTTCAGGTGACTATATTATGCCAACTTTAGACTCTACTACTGCTGCGGCTCAAGCGGTTGCCTCTTTAGGGTTGCCTGCTGGTGATGCAAGTTGGTCAAATGTTGATTTGCTTAACGCTGACGATCCAGATGCTTACCCGATAGTCAGTTTTACTTACCTGCTATCGTACAAAGAGCTTAACGTAATTCCTGGAATGACAGAGTCTCGTGCAACAGCTTTGGTTCAGTTCCTCTGGTATGTAATACATGATGGACAAGACTTGGCTCCTGCACTTGAATATGCACCACTGCCATCGAACGTTGTAGCAATTGACGAAGCAACTATTCAATCAATAACTTTCAACGGGCAATCACTGTCAGTATCCTAAGGTGGAAAAAGTGAACCTGCCCAACAACCAAACTTTTTTTTCAAATCTTAAAAACTTTAGATTAACTGGAGATAATGTTTTCAAAATTATTGCCGCTGTTATTGCGGCATCAGCAATTGTAATTTTAGTGTTAACAGGTTATACTTTAGCAGAAGGTTCAGTGCCTGTACTGCAAGAATTTGGTTTAAGTTTCTTTTTTGGTCAACAATGGAATCCAAGTGACACCGGCAAACAAGTGTTCGGCGCATTACCATATGTTTTAGGTACATTTGTTACGTCGGGAATCGCATTAATTGTTGGTGTACCGTTAAGTCTTGGCATCGCGATTTTCCTAGTAGAAATGGCCCCTAAATCATTTCGTGTTCCAATCAGTTACCTTGTAGAATTGCTTGCGGCTGTCCCAAGCGTAATCTATGGACTTTGGGGCCTATTCGTTTTCCGTTTTTGGATTCTAAACTACATTGAAATTCCATTAAACACTTATTTAGGGTGGATTCCACTTTTCAGCGGTTCACCCAAAGGTTTAGACTTTTTATCAGCAGGACTCATCTTAGCAATTATGATTATTCCCACGGTTGCTTCAATTTCAAAAGAAGTAATCACTGCAGTGCCCAACTCAATCCGTGAAGGCGCCTATAGCATTGGCGCAACAAAATGGGAAGTAATATGGCACTGGGTTTTAAGTTACGGACGCTCAGGCATTTTTGGTGCGATAATTCTTGGACTAGGACGAGCTGTCGGTGAAACAATGGCTGTTGCAATGCTTATCGGCAACGCTACTGGTCCTGCAGCAATGCCTACCTCACTTTTCCAGTCTGGTCAAACAATGGCGTCGCTAATCGCTAACGGCTTCTTGGAATCATCTCCAGGCAGTTTACTAAGTTCTGCCTACATTGGCGTAGGCTTGATACTTTTGCTAGTAAGCTTGCTGATTAACGTGGGAGCACATATTGTTTCTACCCGCTTGTTCAAAGTTAAAGGAGGCGCAATAGAATGATTAACAGTTACGGTTTTAGGAAATTCAAAAACCGCCTATTCTTCATAATATGCGCCATTTGTGTTGTACTTGCAGTGGTTCCTTTAATTAGCATACTAATTGAAGTCATAATTAGAGGCGCACCACAATTAAGTTTAACATTTTTAACTGCTACTACACCAAACGGGATAGGTCCCGCTATTCAAGGTACGCTAATATTAATTGGGTTCACAAGCCTTATCGGTATCCCTATTGGTGTACTATCCGGTGTTTATCTCTCAGAGTTCGGAAACAACCGTTACGCGCAGTCAATGAGGACAATTAACGACATCTTGACAGAATTCCCCTCAATCGTGGTAGGCATTACTGCATATGGGCTAATAGTAATCGCAATCATTGGCTCTTTTTCTGCAGTTGCAGGCGCAGTAGCTTTAGCCTTCATATTGATACCTATCGTAGCCAGAACCACCGAAGAATCCCTAAAACTTGTACCCAACAGCGTTCGGGAAGCATCCCTTGCACTTGGCGCACACAAATGGCGAACAACTCTATCTGTTGTACTTCCAACAGCTAAAGGAGGCCTAATAACTGGTGTACTTTTAGCAGTAGCCAGAATCGCCGGCGAAACAGCACCTTTAATTTTAACTATTCTTGGAAACCGTTACTTCTTCCAAGGCTTAGATAAACCAATGGCCGCTTTGCCCCTTGAAATTTGGCGAGACTCCTTGCAGCCTTATGCAAATTTGCAGGCTCAAGGTTGGGGGGCTGCCTTGATTTTGATCCTAATTGTGTTAAGCATAAATATTGCTGTAAGATTAGCCAGCAGGAGTAGAATGAAATCCTAATGACAATACCTCAAGAAAACACTTCAAAACTAAAACCAGGCCAGCCATCACACACGGTAGACCCTACTGCTAAAATGCAAGGTATAGACGTTGATGCTTGGTTTGGACAAAAACAGGTCTTAAAAACTGTAAACTTGACCGTAAAACCCAACTCAGTCACAGCTATCATTGGTCCCTCAGGATGCGGTAAATCCACGTTCCTACGATGCTTCAACCGCATGCACGAACTAGTACCTAACGCCAAAATGACTGGTCAAATTCTACTGGATGGACAAAACATTTACGACCGCCAAATTGACCCCGTGCAAATTCGAAGACGCGTCGGCATGGTTTTCCAGAAACCTAACCCTTTCCCAACAATGAGCATCTACGACAATGTCGCGGCAGGTTTAAGACTTACTGGGACAAAAAAAGGCAAAAATCTTGACGCAGTAGTACGACGCAGTCTAGAGCAAGCTACACTATGGGAAGAAGTCAAAGATGACCTTAAAAAACCTGGCACCAGCATTTCTGGAGGGCAACAGCAAAGACTTTGCATTGCTAGAGCTATAGCGTTGCAGCCTGAAGTTATATTGATGGATGAACCGTGCTCCGCTTTAGACCCCATTGCTACAGCAAAAATTGAAAAGTTGGTTATCGAGCTTAAACGAGATTACGCAGTTGTAATTGTTACTCACAATATGCAGCAGGCTTCACGAGTTTCAGATTTCACTGCTTTCATGTATTTGGGTGAACTCGTTGAGTTTGGTGATACAAAGCAAATTTTCGAAAACCCCAAAAATGAGTTAACTGAGAAATATATCACAGGAGAATTCGGTTAAAAAGAGGAGAGCAAAAAAAGTTGAACAGACTTATTGACATCGGGTTAGAAGAACAATCTGTATTACTGACAAGAATGGGCGAATTGACTTATCAAACACTGTCAATATCTATAAAAGGTTACATTGACGGTGTAACAGTTCAAGGGCAAGTCCGTGAAATGTCCGACCGGTTAATGCTTATGGCTGACAAAGTTGAAGACCGCACGTTTGAACTTATTGCCCGTTTTCAACCCGTCGCTACAGACCTACGCACGATTAAGTCATACATGAAAATCGGTTACGACTTTGCACGTTATGGAAGGTACGCCCTTGACATTTCGTACATTAACGACCAAATAAATGGTTTAAAAGAATGCGATCAAGCAACAAAAGCTTACATCGAAGAAATGGGCGAAAAAGTATTGCAAATGGTAAAAACCAGCATAGACGCTTTAAGAAGGCACGATATTGTTTTAGCTAAAACCATTTCGGTAACTGAACGGGAAGTAGACAAAATGTACCTTAATCACTTGCAACGCTTAATCAATGAAGAGCAAACTAACAGCAAATGCGTAATTTCAAGTGCACTTATGACTCGGTACCTTGAACGTATAGCTGACCACGCAGTTTACGTTTGTGAATCTATCATGTATATCGTAACTGGAGAAAAAACCAGCCTACGCTAAACCTTTTTTAGTTTAGCCAAAGGGGAATCTCCAAAATAAAGGTGGTTCCCTTTTCTGGTTTTGTTTCAAAACTAATGTAACCGTTTAAGGCTTCAACTAGTTTTTTCACTACAGCTAACCCGAAGCCTTGTCCTTTGGATTTTGTGGTAAACAGCGGCTTGAAAATTTTGTCCATTACATCTTCAGGTATTCCAACTCCTGTGTCTGAAACTGCAATAATTACCCTGTTAGCTCTTAGGAACGCGTAAATCGATAGTTTTCCACCATTAGGCATAGCCTGCAACCCGTTAAGAGCTAAATTAGTCAATATACGTTTAATGAAAGACGCATCAGTCTTTAATTTTCGAAAAGGTTGCTCAACAAAATATGACGTCATTACTGTTTCAGGCATTTCTAGACTTGAAAGTACATCTTGGATTTCTGCTTCTAAATCAACTTCTTGAAACAGAGGCTCAAGTGGTTTAGCGTAATCTTGCAGGTCAGTTACAATCTTGTTTATGTAGTTTGTCTGATTCTCGATAGAGTTAATGCTTTCTTCAAGATTGCTTTTGATAGAATCTTTAGGTAACTGTTTCATTTCTTCTTTAGCCAAATAAACTTCGCCGATGATTGATTGCAACGGGTTACGAATGTCGTGGCCTATCATGCCTGCGGTTTCGCCGATAGCTGCCAATCGCTCAACGCCTTTTAATTTTTCAGTGCGAATTTTAACCAGTTCTTCAAGATGCATCGTGTACTGTTCTAAGGTTTGCTGAAGTTTTAACCGTTCAGTTATGTCTCGGGCAAACACTGAAATTCCATTCCCTGTAGGGTAAACACGCATTTCAAACACACAGTTTTGGTCGCCTTTAGGCAATTGGTCAATGAAAGTTTGTGCTCTGTGTGTACGCATGACTTCAAGAAACGCTTTTACCAAACGTCTTGTAATTTTTGTTCTGCCAAAAACTTCGTAAACTCTTCTACCAACAGCTTCATTTGAGTTTACGTCTGTAAAGCGTTGGCTTGCACTGTTCCAGTATGTTACTTTTAAAGAAGAATCAACCGCAAAAAACAGGTCCGTAATGCTGTTTGCAAGTTTCTTGTATTTTTTTTCGCTTTGTTTTAAGGCTGATACATCTTGTCTGCGTTGCGTGATGTCTTGAATTATAACTGCTAAATAGCCTTTTTCTGGGCAGTATAATTGAATTGCAAACCATTTGTTAAGTGGGCGTATGTATTTTTCAAGGTTTATTGTTTTTTCTTTAACACCTACTTTTTGGTAAATCTTTTGAATGTCGGGAAACAACTGGTTTAATGATGGAAATACTTCACTTAATCTTTTTCCAAGAATAGGCTTATCCTGAATACCTGTTAAGAGGCGAAACGCGTTATTAACGTCCGAGACGCTACAATCTACTGGTGTTCCGTTTTTGTCAAAAAGAATTTGGTAACAGGCAAACCCCTCGTTTAAATGCTGAAATAATCTACTGTACTTTTTTTGACTTTTTGATAATGCTCTTTCTACACGTTTTCGCTTAGAAATGTCAGTGATATTTAGAATTAACCCTTTGAATTCTCCATATGCGCTCAGTACTTCAGATGCTTCAACTAAAGCATACACTGGTGTGCCAACAATGTGTAGAAATTCAAGTTCTAACTGTTTTTTCTTTATTATCTTAAATGGCAATCCCGCTTCGTGTGCAATCAATTTAGCGTGTTCATCTAAAAAATTAAAAAAACTCTTTCCGATAATTTCACCAACACTGTAGCCAAGCATGTTTGCCATTTTTGAATTTACAAAAGTGGTAACGCCCTTAGTGTCAAGAATCCATAACCCATTTTCTGAGGCAGTTAACTGTTTAATGTTTTGTGTGTTTAAGCCTAATGTTGATTCAAAACGTTTTCTTTCAGTTATGTCTTGCATTAATTCTAAAAAGAAACCTTCCTCTGGACTGTAAAAATGAATGTGGAACCATTTTTGGAAAATTGTGATGTATCTTTCTGCTTCGGCTGGTATACCTGTTAAGGCTACGTTTGCAAGGATGTCTATTCGGTCAGTTACCCTGTCGTCGGGCTGTTGTGGAATTACTTCGGAGAATCGTCTGCCAACAAGTGCGTTTTTGTTAATGCCTACTAATTTTTCAAATGCTTGATTTACATTTAATATAATGTAATCTACTGGTTGTCCGTCTTTTAGGCAGACAAGTTGATTGTATGACGCAACTATGCCTGTTTGATTAAACAGTTGACTGATTTTTTTAAAACCCCTGTTACCAGCCTGCTCTTTTATTATGAGCGTGTCAGTATTTTTCATTCTACTTTTCGCTCTCTCTCTCCAGATTAAACTGCATAATTTTTAATTTTTAGTTTAAAGAACAATCAGGTTACCCCAGCCTTTCCCTTCCTGGGTTAATTATCTAATGTATGGTTGGGCTCTTTAGCTTTTCTATTATTTCAAAAAAACTGTGTTGAGGTTTTTCCATAGGAAATGCAGGTGCATTAGGATAACATTCAAAAGACTCAATATGCCCACATAAATAACTCAATGATACCAATCCTAAATGTCGATTGGCAATTTCTGCCCACAGGCTACCCTTTCAGTGACCGAGACACCGACGTGCTTTCGCTCATCGAAAAAGAAGATTTGACCCTGTTCACTTTCGATGGGCTCAAACGACGAGGCGGCATTCACCCAGAAACATTGTCACGCATACTTACCCGTCTGGAAGACGAAGGTATCATCAAAAAAAGCTCCCAAGGCTATAGCGTAACCCCAAAAATAACAAAACTCAAACTAAACCACAATGCACCCAAAGAAGAACACACTTCCACACTACTACAAACCTACCTGCCATCAGACCTAATGACCCAACAAGTTATTGACGACCTAAAAGGTCGCTGGTTCGGCTTGTTGCGTTGGCTTGGCATGTCAGAAACCAGTCGGGGCGTCACGCTTAAATGGGTAACTGACGACGGCGGCATCCAAATAGCCGCAGATATTCAGGGCGCCCAACTTAACATTGACGCTAAATTCTTAACAAGCAACAACTTGAACTTGGCACTTAAAGCTGCTTACCAGCTAATGAACAACATCAGCAAACTTTATCAGACCTCGAAAGCTGCAAAACACTCATCCTCATACTACGGCAAAACCAATTTTATGCCCTCAGCTTAAGAGTTTTTAGTACCTGTTGCAAGTGTAAACCTGCCTATTTGCCGTCTATTTGGATCATATTAGAAACTCATTGCAGAAACCTAAGAGGGGTAGGTTCTATTGACACTTTTTCAAGTCAAAAGCATGTTGGAATTATTCGCCCCTGAAGAAAAGCAGGTAATGGTTTACCGTGTAATTTAGTGACCCGCCCATGCCTGCTGTTGAGTAAGAAAACAAGTGCCATCCCTGCTGTTCCCAATTCATAATTGTTGGACCTACATCATTGTGATGACCAACTAGTACGCTAACCCATTCTTTCATTAATATTGTCACCTTACAGAAGGGTTAATGAGGCGGCGATATAAAACTTAAGCCTGCGTTGCTGGTCTAAGTCACTTTTTTGCTGTGGTTAATTGTTGCATTAACTTTAATAGAATTCCATCATCCTTCTTGTTCATGCAACCATTAATTGACGATGTCGGCAGTTTTCCCCTTCCAACAGGCGTTAACCGCAACACCTTCGCGGACGCTTACTTGAAAACAAGAGCTGCAATCATAAACGGTCAAGACCCCACCGCCGACGAATTTACCCAAAAAAACTTTTGCCAACCTGTAGTTGATTCTTTCCGCAAAAAACTCCAATGCGGACTTGATGTTATAAATTTTCCACAGCAGTTTAGCGGTTTAAGGCAAGTCGGCGACGCCGTGCATGAAGCAATGGCCAAGGGTTCCTTTGTTGTTGACCAAAACACGGCTGTGTTGCCTGAAGTTTATGTTCTAAACAAGTACGCCAAAGAGCTTAGCGAAGAATTTGGCAAAAAAATCCTGTTACGGGTTTCGATTTTTGGTCCACTTGAGCAGTACCTGCATGAAGTGGGCGCTGTAGCTTACCCTGACGTGCTTGACGGGTTTGCACAAACAATCAACCGTTACGCAAAAAACGCCATATTAAACAACAAATACATTGAAACACGGGTAATTTCCATTGATGAACCAAGCTATGGTCACACTAACCTGACTGCCACGCCAGAATTGATTGTTGAAACACTCGAGAAAGCCTACGATTTCCAAGGCCCCACACGGCAAATCCACCTACACTTCACATCAGGCATACGTAACCTGCTAAACGTAAAAGGTTTAGATGTGCTGTCCTTTGAGTATGCTGCTTCCCCAAGAAACATAAACGACGTGTCTAAAAGCATGCTCCAAGAAGCAGATAAACAGATTCGCGTCGGCATCGCCCGAACAGACATAGACACAATTTGGTCTGAACAAAACGAGAAAGGCTTTGAAAAACCAACAAACGAACAACTCGTCGAACCAGTTGAGGCAATAAGGAAACGTTACTTGTTTGCCAAAGAAACGTATGGTGAACTACTGACTTTTACTGGTCCTGATTGTGGTTTAGGCAGCTGGCCAAACCAAGACGCCGCCTCACTCGTCTTAAAACACACAGTTGAAGCAGTAAAAACTGCCTAACCCGCGCCTATTTTTGTTCTGTAATCCAAGCCATTAACTCTTTAGACAACTCATCCCGCTTAGTAACGGCTTCAATAAGCGTAAAGCACCGCTGTTTCTGGGTATCCTTAAGCGCCTCGTAGAGTTGTTGGCAGTTTTCGGCTCGGTAGCCTTTGCCACCCCAAAGCTCCGCCAGCTCCGCGTAAGGCCAATCAACTAGTTCATTGAATCCTGCTTCTGGATGGAACAGTTGCTCCATACCCCAGCGCTTATTGTTGATTACTATGAAGATGGGGTTGATTTTGTATCTTGGACAATGGCAGATTTCTTGTCCAGTCATTTGGAAGCCGCCGTCACCAACAAGCACCAATGGGCGCTTCTGGGTTGCAAGCTGGTATCCGATGGCTGCAGGAACCGCAAAACCCATGGTGCCATAAAACGAAGGAGCCAAAACCACGGAAGCCTGAATGCTAAGCGTCGCGAAAAGAGCGCCACCAGTATCCACAATAACGGGCATTTCTTTATGTTCACCAAAAAGCCAGTTAACAGCATCAATTATTTCCCCCATCCTGAGCGGTTGCGCAGTAGCTTTACAGGTTCTGTTAACTTGCACTGGCGTTTTGCTGGGTAAAGCTGCCCACTTCTTTTCAATGCTGGTTTTTTCTATTTCAAAAACAAGGCTTGAAAGGGGCACATGTGCCAAGCTTTTGTCTTGAGTGTAGACTTCTTGGGCAAAGCATCCAATAATTTTGCCCTGTTTAGTTGCAGCCAGTTTTGCCCCTAAATTCACGTCCGAGAGCATTTCACCCAAAATCAGAACAAAATCGGACTCAGCAACAAGCTTTTCAGCAATTGGGGTTCCTGCTGCTCCCAAGTAAGTGCCAAAAAAGTTCCTGTCATTATTAGGCATGTGGTCACGTGCAAGCACAGTTGAAACAACAGGCAAGCCAAGCTTTTTTGCCCAATCTAAAATCTGCGACTTTAAATTGAAACGTTCAGCTTCAATACCCATCATTATAACTGGTTTTTCTGCTTGAAGCAAGTTTTGGGTAATCAAGGTTATGGCTTGTTTAAGGTTGCCTTCGTTAACTTTTGTTTTGTAGGTTAACGTTTCGTGTAGGCTTATTTTTTGGTTAATCATGTCTGCTGGGATTTCAATGTAAACAGGAAGCATTTGCTCCTGACAAACTGTTAATGCCTCTGCAATTTTGGCTTGAGCCTTTTCTGAGTTATCCAGCAGTACCGATGCCGCCGTTATTTGAGAGACCGCTTTAAGCATCGAGGTGCAGCTTTTTACTGTGTGATGCAAAAAGAAGTCGCCATTTCGGGCACTCAAAGGTGGACCACCCGCAATCAAAACAAGCGGCGTCTTTTCCGCATATGCACATGCAACAGCATTTACCACATTAAGAACTCCTGGACCGTACGTTACCACTGCAACTGATGGCTTGCGTAAAGCTCTTGCTTCTGCAACTGCCGCAAAACCAGCGCCGGCTTCATGCGAAAAAGTACAAATCTCAATCTCAGCGTCATCTTCTAAGAGTTTGAAAAACTTGATAACCATGTCACCTGGAATACCATAAACTCTTTTTGTGCCCAAACTTTTAATTTCATTTAAAAGATGCTCGCCGATTGTTACCGGTTTTGTTGGCATAAGTGTTCATATGCATTTTGTTTGAGCTGTAATTAAGTTTAGCCTAAACAGAATTCTCAAAAAACAGGAATAAGAATCTAAAAATGGAGAAATAATAAATGGTGAGGCGGCTGGTTTAGTTCCAGTCGTTTCTGATAAAGAGCCTCAGTGATGGGCGGTCGCTGTGACCGTTTACTGGTAGATTGTCAAAGAATTGTATGGTTGCGGTTGGGCTGCGTCGCAGTGGTGGCGCTGGCAGGTGTTCGGGCGGGTCAAGTTCTAATTGTCTGCTCAATCCATTCTACCCTCCTGTGTTGTTGTTGTTGGAATGATTGTTCCTTCAAGAAGCTTTTCTCGACGGATAATTGTGAGACCTACTTCTTTTCCAGCTACGTCTTCGGCGAGTAGTCGTGGCAAATCGTAGAATTCAGTTACTGGTTTGCCGTTGAACTTCACAAGCACATCACCCATGGATAGTCCTGCTTTTCGGGCTGGCGAATCAGCTTCAACGCTGAAAATCATGACGCCTGTTTCCTGTTCAAGTCCTGCTTGCTCAGCGATTTCCGCTGGAATGGCTACTGTATTGGCGATTATGCCTAAATAAGCGCGTTCTTGAGTTTTTCCAGTCATTAAACGGTCAGCAATGGTTCGAACCTTGTTTATTGGGATTGCTATGCCTCTTTGCCACACGTAAGCAGTGTTTATGCCGATGACTTTGCCGTCAACATCGATGAGTGGTCCTCCGCTAAAGCCGGGGTTAAGCTGCGCATCAGTGGCGATTACGTTTTCAAGTTGTGTTGCGCGCCAGCCGCGGATTGTGCTGTTTGTGTTGGTTACTATGCCGGTGGTTGCGGTGGGTTGTGGACGGTTAAACGGGTTAGCCAATGCAAAAACGTATTGACCTACGTTTAGTTTTTCTGAATCTCCCATCTCAATTGGGGTCCATTCCCCGTCTGCTTTGAGAAGAGCAACGTCGTTATATGGGTCTGTGCCTACAATTTTGGCGCTAAAAGATTTTTCTCCTTGACCAACCTTTACGCTGCTGCAGCCAGCGAGAACGTGGTTGCATGTAACGATGTAGCCGTCTTTTGAGACAACTACGCCTGTGCCCCGTGACATTTGGGCTCTAACGCTGACAACGGATTTGGCTGTTTTGCTTATCAGCAGGCTGGTTGCGTCAGAGATTGTTTTCAAAACCTCAAGCGGGTTTACTAAATTGCTCATGTTATGTTATTCCCTCTCTCTTGGTCAGAGTGAATAGGCAAAACCATATTTGTTGACTAAGACACACACAAACCCAGTCAACCTCCCAGAATTTTCGGCAATTTTCTTTGTTTACATGGGTTTTAACTCCTGAAAATAGGCAACAAACCGCTAACTCGCTTTAACTAACGCTTAAAAACACAAATAGCTCATTTCTGATTCTATAAATCGGTAAATACGCCTTTTTTGGACACCCCTATGTTTCCCATAGAAGCCCTTGTTGTAGGCACAACGCAGTAACAAACAACCCGCTTTTCTATGGTCTTACTTAACAATCTTTATACTGCCCACCTACATGATTTCAATTCGAAACGGCATGCAAGAAATTATCACAGTCAATCACGGCGGCGTAAACTGTTACCTAATAAAAACCAGCAACGGCTTCTTCCTAATAGACACTGGTTTCTCTAAAAAACGCCCAGCAATAGAAACTGACCTGCAAAGAGTTGGTTGCACAACCGAAAATCTCCAACTTATACTTCTAACCCACGGCGACTTTGACCACACCGGCAACGCCGCATACCTACGCCAAAAATACGGCGCAAAAATCGCTATGCACCCAGCCGACGTTGGCATGGTTGAAAACGGCGACCTCTTCTACAGCAGAAAAGCCAACTGGCTAATGAAAGCAATGGGAAAACTAATCCTTGTCCTTCTTAACACCCGCCTAACAGAAGCCGACCGATTCACCCCCGACTTCACAATAAACGAAAACACAGACTTATCCGCTTACGGATTAGACGCCAAAATCATCCACATTACCGGACACTCCACAGGCTCAATCGGCATCCTCACAAGCGAGGGCAACCTATTCTGCGGTGACCTACTAGAAAATAAAAAAGAACCCGCCAAAGGTTCCTTGTTGCCAGACAAAGCAGGGTTTGACAATAGCCTCAAAAAGCTTCGGCAACTAGAAATTAACATTATCTATCCTGGTCATGGGGAACCTTTTGAGTTTAGAAACTTTTCAATATAAGCTGGTTGAGTAACGGTGCAGTAGCTGTGCTAAAGTTATTTTACGCTTACCCTTTTTGGATTTTTTAGCTATACTGTTAAAAATGTCTCTACATATTTGTGCAAAGAAGATTCTGCATGAAAATAGGAAACGTCGATATTAACGGGCAATTTGTTCTTGCTCCCATGGCAGCCGTAAACTGCACCGCTTTCCGTATGCTTTGCAAAGAAAACCATGCAAGCCTAGTCTACACCCAAATGTTCGACGTCGAACTAGTAAAAAACAAGAACAGGCGCGAAGTAAAAGAACTCCTTAACATACAGGAGCCCGAAAGACCCGTAAGTGTGCAGTTAATAGGCAACAACGAGGACGCTTTGGTTAAAAGCGTTAAACAGGTCGAAGAATTCGCTGACATCATCGATTTCAACGTTGGCTGCAGTGAAAAAGAAATCTTAGAGCAAGGCTACGGCGCCTTTTTGCTGTCCAACCTTCCTTTGCTTGAGACGCTTGTAACAAAAATGGTCAAAGCCACCCAAAAGCCTGTTACAGCAAAAATACGGATAGGCATGGATGCTCAAAACATTAACGCCGTAAAAGTCGCCCAAATGCTGCAGAACGCTGGGGCAGCCGCTGTGTGCATTCATGGGAGGACTGTTCAGCAAAAACTTGCAAAGAAAGTGAACTGGACTATAATGAAGCAGACTAAAGAAAAACTTGCTATTCCCGTGATGGCTAACGGTGACGTGACCAGTTACGATGAGGGCGTTAGCCTTTTAGAGCGCACTGGTTGCGACTTTGTCATGATTGGCAGAGGCGCTAGGGATGCACCGTGGATTTTTGACCCAGAAAAAAGACAAATTGATAACGAGGGCATAAGAGGGCAGATTTTGCGTTTCATTGAACTATACAATGAGTTTGAGACTCGTGGTTCTTCTCAGGAAGTTCGGGAGCACGTGTTTTGGATGCTCAAAGATTTTGTTACAATGCAAAGCACAAGAAAAGTATTAAATTTCCGTTATATTGAGGACATTGAAGATTTTGTTCGTTTTTTAAAATAAAAAACCGTGCGGATTTAGAATTTTTCAAAGAACTTCTTTTTACCATTATTTTTAAAATTTAAAATTGTTAAACTTTTGTTTATGGTGCATTATGAAAAAATTATAAATAGTTAGTTGTCAGAATTTTGCCGGGGGCTGTTCTACTTGCTGAAATACAATGATGAGACTATGCAATTGTTGCTGAAAATTGGTTTAACAAGTTGTCAGGCTAAAATTTATTTGGCAAATCTGCAGTCTGGGCCGTCAACTGCTAAAGTTATTTCAAGTATTTCAAAAATTGCAAGAGAAGATGTTTATCGTGCGTTGCCGTCTTTGCAAGAAAAAGGGTTAATTACCAAATGGATTTGTTTTCCTGAATTATTTGAGGCGCTTCCTTTTAAGGAGGGTGTATCGGTACTGTTACGAATCAAAAAAGAAGAATTGTCAGAATTGCGTGAAGAGTCTGATAGTTTTTTAGAAAAATTTGATGAAAAATTTAGTAATTATGGAAAAAATTTTGGTGAATATACAATAAAGTTTCACTCTAAATCTAATGCGGCTGATGATACTTTTACTAGATATACTAAAAATTCTGTCTTGTTTACGACTACTTATACGAATTTTGTTCATCTTGCTAATAGTTTAAAGTATGAATTGATTTGGAAAGAAATGTACCTTGCTCTCAAGAGGGGAGTAAAATACAAAGTGCTTCTTGACCGACCTAAAAATGGACCCTTGATAAACGAATTGTCTTTTAGCCTTAAATATCCCGGTAAAATAATTCGTCATGAAAATTTTGAATATCGATATACATCATTTATTCCAGAAACAATTTTTGCTTTGTATGATGAAAAGCATTCAGCAATATGGTCCTCTTCGGAGCGGTTTTATTTAGAGCCTTTGATTATGACGAATTACCCTTCATTAATTAACATGACTAAGGTCACTTTTTTTTCGCTCTGGGAAAAAGCACAAGCCACCTAAAAAAATCGATTAAAAGACCAAAACTATTTCATTTCTTTTTTAGGACGCCAATTTTTTGTTTGACCTGTTTGAATTCTGTTTTCTGTTTTTTAGTGGTGGGACTCACCATCTGCACTATTATATTAGTTAAAAACGCGCCTTGAAAGAGCATTTAAAAAATGGAGAAAACATAGTGAAAAAATATTCATTATTCAAAAATATCAAAACCACTTTCGTAACAATCGCAATAATTCTGTTGCTTTCTATGTCTTCAATGATTGCAATCATGCCCACTGCATCCGCTTATACTTCTGTTCCTGACCGTGAAACTGGTACTACTGTTGGTATTAGTCCCACCCATGTTGGTAAAGGACAACAAGTCATCATACAAATCTTAACGTACCCTGCACCTGCAGGACCAACAAACTATGCACAAGACGTAACCGCAGGACTATTAGGAGGCTTTAGCAACATCACCGTATCCATAACCAAACCAGACGGCACCACAGACACATACATGCCAGTAGACGAAACACTAAAAGCCGCAGGCATAAACGTTCCAGGACAAGCAGAAATCGTAGGCGCACTAATGTTCTACTATTACCCAGACCAAGTAGGCAACTACAGCGTAACAGCAAGCTTCCCAGGCAAAACATACACCACCGACAACTCTTACAAAGACCTTAACTTAAGCGTCTACTACAAACCCTCAAGCACTAAACAAGCAACAACCTTCTCAGTACAGGAAGACCCAGTGCTAGCAGGCATACTTAACGGTTACCCATGGTCACCTTTGCCAAATGATTACTGGCAAAACCCCGTGCAAACAGATAATCGTGAATGGGCCGCAATTTCAGGCGATTGGGTAATGGGCAACATATTGGTACAACAATACATCAGCTCCTACAACGAATACAGTACAGCACCAATGACAGATCATATACTTTGGGCAAACCAAGTAAGCCTAGGCGGTTTGATTGGTGGTGAATGGGGCAGTTTGCCTTATGGTGGCGGCGGCGGTGATGCGAACATTATTTTGGAAGGAAAAATCTACCAGTCCAGTAGCAAATCTGGGTATTTTGAGTGTGTTGATCAGTTAACTGGTGAAACCTTGTGGACAGCGCCAGGCAGCCCAACACTTGCGCACCGTTTAGACCCATTCTTCCAAACAGCATCACAAGCAAACGAAGGCGCAATCAGCGTAGCTTTATGGCAAGCATCAGGCTCAAGCTGGAAAAAATACGACCCATACGACGGCGATTTACTGCAAACAATCAACAACGCACCAACAGACCTTGATACTGTAGCATTCCAAGACGGCAACCCCTACGTAATTATCACACAAAGTCCCGGAATAAACATGGGAGGCACAAACCCAGCATTCAACAACACACGACCTATGGGTTATGATTACACGTACCTGATCAAATGGGACATGAGCAAAGTCACTAACAACGATTGGAAGACAGGCATAGTTTGGAATGTTTCAACAATAGATCCATCACTCGACATTTACAAAGGAGAAGTGAACGTTGGTGACAACGGCTTTTACGGTGTTCGTGCTTGGCCATTTGTTGAAGCAAACACCATAGTCATCAGAACCCATAACGCAATGCAAATAATGGAAGGCTACGACTACACTACAGGCGAATTCTTATGGAGAAACAACGCCACCGTCCTAGACATCGGAGTTAATGATGCAGACGGTGGACCAAACGGGCCAATAATACTAATTGACGGATCAACTGCTGAATTCGTAGCGTATAATGTTAAGACTGGTCAGGAGCAGTGGCGTGCTTCTATGGGTGAATTGCCCTGGGGCATGGTTCCAGATTACTGTTACTGTATCCATAACGGCACATTCTACACTGGCAGTTACGATGGGCACGTTTACGCGTACAACTTGGATAATGGCAACCTGGTATGGCAAAGCGACTATTACGGAGACGAAGACGAATCATTATATGGTACTCAACCTTTCAACGGACGCATGGTAGGAGCAGACGGAATACTGTACATTTCAACAGACACCGTGTATCAACTGATGCCTAGAACAAGATTCCACGCCCTAGTTGCAATTAATGAGACTACTGGTGACTTTCTATGGAAACTGCCAATCGGTGCTAAACCACGCTCGATAGCTAATGGGTATCTTGTTGCTACTGATGGTGAAAACGGCATACAATACTGTATTGGTAAGGGTAAGACTGAGACGTCTATTACTGCTCCGACGGTGGCGGTTGCTGCTGGGACTGGCGTGTTGATTCAGGGTACTGTTCTTGACATGTCACCTGGCATGCCTGGTGTACCGGCGGTTTCTGATGCTGACATGAGTGAATGGATGGATTATCTTTATGGGCAGAATGCTACTTTGCTTAACAGTCCGCCTTCGCCTGAGGGTGTTGCTGTTAGAATTCTTGCAATAGGTTCTGATGGCAATCCTACGTTGATTGGAACAGTGATGTCTGATTCAAGCGGTCACTACAGCTTCAAATGGACACCAGGCCAGGCTGATACGTATAAGATAACGGCGACTTTTGATGGCAGTGATTCGTATTGGGGTTCTTGGGCAGAGACGGGTTTAGCGATTGAAGCGGTAGCGGCAACACCTGCAGGCACAAATGAAGTAGCAATGCCTCCGTATGAAATGTACACGTTAGGCATGGGCGTAGCTATCATTGTAGCAATAGCCATAGTAGGCATACTGATACTGAAAAAGAAACAATAAAAACACAAAAAAACCCAC
>JBNIDP010000004.1:0-79966 GCA_050108115.1 Bathyarchaeia archaeon
CATAGTAGGCATACTGATACTGAAAAAGAAACAATAAAAACACAAAAAAACCCACCTTCTTTTTTTGTTCAATGTTTAGATTGAATTTTTACTTGAGTTTTTCAAGCCTTAAAGTATTCAACAAAAGCAACATAGTTAATCCATCGTCGCCTGCAGCAACAGTAAACCACAAAGGCAACAACCCTAACATTCCAAGCCCGCCCAAAACAAATTTTATCGCAAGCGAGGCGGCAATATTTTGTTTAGCAACAATCATTGCTTTCTGGCTAAGCCTAATAAGATACGGAATCTGAGACAACTCATCATTAACCAACACCACATCTGCTGACTCCAAAGCCACATCAACACCTTTCGCACCCATTGCTATGCCAACGTCTGAAATTGCAAGAGCTGGAGCATCATTAACGCCGTCACCAACCATTGCCACCAAACCTGCATCTTTACGTTTAAGTTCTTCAACAAGACGCAGCTTATCCTCAGGAAACAGCCCAGCGTGAACCTCATCAATACCTAAATTTGAAGCGGTTTCTTTAGCAATATCAAATTTATCCCCAGTCAACATAGCAGTCATAATACCAACTTTTTTTAGTGAATGCACAGCACGCAAAGCGTCTTCCCGCACTTCATCAGTTACACAAACGGCAGCCAAACCAGCTTTACCCACAGAAACACAGACTGCAGTGTGAATATCGCCAGCAATTATTTCAAAAGCTTCAGTGCAGTCACAACCGAATTCTCGCATAAGTTCAACATTTCCTACTGCAACATGTTGACCATTCACTATGCCAACAATGCCTTTACCGGGAACCTCGAGAACGTCAGTAACTTTGAATTTCGTTAAATCAACGCCTTTGTTTAGGGCTCGACGCGTGATTGCTTGTGCAACAGGATGGTTAGAGTATTGGTCAAGCGCGGCGGCGTATCCGAGGGCTTCTATTTCAGATTTGGTGTCGTCTACTCTGCGGATTTGATGAACAGTTGGTCTGCCCAGTGTAAGTGTGCCTGTTTTGTCAAACACGACACGTTTGACCTTGGCAAGCTTTTCCACAAAAACGCCTCCTTTTATGATTACACCTTTTTTAGCTGCAACTGTAATAGCGACAAAAATGGTTGCTGGAACAGAAATAATGAAAGCGCTAGGACAGGACACAACAAGCAGAATAAGAGAACGATAAAACCAAGTATCAAAAGAACCGCCAAAGATTAAAGGTAATCCTACCGCAGTGAAAATCGCTAACCCAATAACTATGGGAACATAGAAACGCGCAAACCGGTCAACAAGACGCTCAATTGAAGCTTTATGCTTTGCTGACTCAATAACCAACTGTACAATTCGGGACACAAGTGTTTCACTGGCTTTTTTAGTTACAGAAACCCGTAACACACCAGTCAGGTTTAACGTGCCAGCATAAACAACATCGTTAACTTTTTTGGGAACAGGCACCGATTCTCCCGTAACCAGCGCTTGGTCAACATGAGAAAAACCATCAATCACACTACCATCCAAGGGAATTCTTTCGCCGGGGCGAACAAGCAGAACCGTTCCAGGCTCCACCGAATTAACAAAAGCATCCTTTACCTGATTTTCAAAAACTACGTGAGCAACTTCAGGCATAAATTGGGAAAGTTTCTCAACTGTTTTTCTTGCTCTTTCTTGAATGTAGCCTTCAAAATATTCAGCAATACAATAAAGCATTAGCACAGTTGCGGCTTCAAAACGGTAATCCAGGTACAGTGCGCCAAGTCCGGCGACTGCCATGAGGAATTCTACGCTGAAGCGTTTTTCAATAACTAATTCTTTTAATCCAACTACGCCAATGTATATGGCAACTGTTAACACGGAAGTATAATAGAGAATTAGAGAGACTGTTATGTTCAAGTTTAGAATCGGCAGGATTAAACCAAGAGGGACACCACCGAAAAAGTAGTCAAGTATGCTTGCAATAAGAATGGTTAGAGCTAGCCAAACTGCAAAGATGGTTAAGGCTTTTTTGTGGTGTTCTTCTTCGCTGATTATTTCTGTTTCGGGTTTTTCGGGTGCTGCAGTATTGATTGCCATTGTTTTGTCGGTCCGTTAATTTCAAGGCAAAGCTAATTAATATTAACTTAGTGCTAAAAAGCTATAGAAAAATATTAATCTGCTATTAACAACTAACTGGTTAATTAATAAAAAGTTAATGGTGAACCTGACAATGACAGTCATAAGCATAACCTTACCCCCTGACCTACTGCGAAAATTTGAAGACTTCATAACCGCAAAAGGCTACTATAGCCGCTCAGAAGCCTTCCGAGACGCCGTCCGAGGCCTAATCAACGAAACCGAATTAGCCGCAACCCAAACCGAAAACGTAGCAGCCACAATAATGGTAACCAGCGATTACCAAAGAAAAGACGTAGACCTAAAAATGACCGAACTACGCCACGAATACGACGACGTAGTCATCGAAAACGTTCACCGACACATAGGCGAAAAATATTGTCTAGAAATCTTTATAGCTCAAGGCAATAACAACCGAATTCTAAACCTGATAAACCGTCTACGAGGCATGCATGGAATTCAACAAGTAAAATCAATGTTCATGATGCTCTAAAAAAATAAAAAGTTAGTTTGTTGATACAAACTGTTTGTAGACTGGGTGTTCCCTGAACCGCAGAGTTGTCTCTGACTTTTCAATGGTTCCGCTTGGCAAACGCATACAAATTGAGCACACGGTTGCACCGTCAGGTCTTAAGCGTACACCATCAAGAAGCTCGCCCTTGGTTACACCTGAAGCGACAAAAACCAATTGGTTACCTTTTGCCAGTTCATCTTCGTTGTAGGTTTTTTCTACGTCTACACCTGCTTTAGTTAAGCGTTCCATGCGGGCATCGTCATGGGTTGGGTTCCAAACTTTAACAAGCATTGTGCCACCGAGACATTTAACGGCTGTAGCTGCAATCGTTGCTTCTGGACCAGCACCTGCACCGATGAGCAAGTCAACACCTGAATCAGAAGTTGCGGCAACAACTGCACCTGCAATGTCACCGTCAGGGATAAGGATAATTCTTACGCCCATCTGTCTGAGCGCTTTTAGTATGTCGTTGTGTCTGTCACGGTCAAGCATGATAACGGTGAACTTTTCGATTGGAATGTTTTTGGCTTTTGCGATTGTGCGAACGATTTCTTCGGTGGTCATGTTCATGGATAGCAAGCCTTTGCTGTGATAATCAGTTGCTAATTTGAAGTAGTAACCATCATCTGGAAGAACTTGGAAGCAGCCTTTAGGTGCACAGGCAAGTGCTGAGATAGCGTCTTTTCTGCCTTTACTAGCAGCAGTTGTTCCGTCAACGGGGTCGACGACAAATTCAAGGGCTGGACCATCACCGGTTCCGACTTTTTCTCGGCGTTCAAACGCTGGAGCATGGTCTTTGGGGCCTTCACAGCAGATGACTTCGCCTGCAATGTCGCTTTGATTTAGAACTGCTCTTGAAAATTCCACGGCTTTTGCATCAATTAAGTCACAGTCGCCTTGACCAACGTGATATGCTGCGCCTACTGCGCCTGCAACTGTAATTCTGGTTAAGGAGGGGGCTAATGCTCTTAATGAAACCATACAATTTTTTTCTCCTATAAGACAAATAAGCCTTAATGCCCCAGTCTTGGTATTTATGGGTTTGCGCAAAAAACAGGTTTGTTGAAACAAATTACATTAAGTTTGATGCAATAACGCGCAATTATTAAGCGGTTTAGGTTAAAGATGTTGAAAAAATTAAAGCAGGGCGTAATCTGCGTATTGCACTTTACCTTTATTGTCAACTTTTACGGTAAATCTTTCTGCCCAGTTGTGACCTTCAAGATTAATCGGCGTGATACCGCGAACAATGTAACCGCCGTTATTTTCTTCAACCATGGCAACGTCAATCTGGTCTGTCTTCTTTTGCTTCTTTAAGTAGGCAACTACAACTTGTCCTGCTGACTCTTTTGAAACCTGAGGCAACCTAATTTTTCTCCTAAATAATACTTGAACCGTGTTTGTTTTAAGCACTTATGAAACAAAAATATAGACAACAACTACATTTACATGTAAAAAAAAGACTAAATTCTCAAACGCATTAGATTCTTTGAGCCTTATGCCAGAAAAACGCGTCATATTTCACCTTGACATGGATCATTTTTACACAGCCGTCGAAGAACGGGAACGCCCCGAAATTAAAGGCAAACCCGTTGTAGTAGGCTCAGACCCAAAACAGGGCAAAGGCAGAGGAGTTGTAAGCACCAGCAATTATGAAGCAAGAAAAATAGGCATCCGCTCAGGATTACCTATCAGTCACGCGTGGAAACTTTGCTCAACCGCTGTGTTTCTGCCACCAAATTTTCCCTTGTACATCAAGGTTTCAGATGAAATCATGCAAATTGCCCGCAAATACGCTGACAAGTTCGAGCAGTGGGGCATTGATGAAGCATTTTTGGACGTAAGCAAAAAAGCCCAAAGTCCAGCAGAAGCAGAACCGTTAGCCAAACAAATCAAACAAGAAATCAAAAAGAAAACATTCTTGACATGTTCAATAGGGGTTGGTCCAAACAAGCTTATCGCCAAGGTTGCCAGCGACTATCAAAAACCTGACGGCTTAACCATAGTCAGCGAGGCTGATGCTGAAAAGTTTTTGGCGCCCTTGCCCGTTCGAAAGCTGCTATGGGTCGGACGTAAAACTGAAACAAAACTCAAAGAACTTGGAATCAACACAATTGGAGACTTAGCAAGTTTTGACCCTACAATTTTAACGGCACATTTTGGGGTTATGGGTTTGCAGATGCACTTAAACGCAAAAGGCATAGACAAAAGTGAAGTTGAAAGCAGAAGCGGCGTTAAAAGTGTAAGCCATGAAACCACGTTTGAGGAGGACACCTCAGATGCCGACATGGTTTTAAAAGCGCTGCTTGCACTTTGTGTAGAAGTGCAAAAAGAAGCAGAAACACAGCACCTGCTTTTCAAAACCGTAACCCTAAAGATACGCTATGAAAACTTTGAAACGCACACTCGAAGCAAAACTCTGCCGTTTTTAACTTGCCGACTGCGTGACCTCGAAAAAACCGCAAAAGAAATGCTACTGGCGAACTTGCGGGTTGACCGTAAAGTGCGACTTATCGGCGTTCGAGTTTCTAGTTTGGTCTCATATGAAAAACAGAAAACCTTGCTTTAAAGCTCAATCTTTTCAGGGATAAATTTTCTGCCAAACTCTTCAACACTAGCAATTTCACTAAGCAGTTTTCTTGGACGCACCAAATGATCAAGCTTACTTGTTAAATCACATTTTTCACTTGGATAACCAACAGTTACCAGTAACAAAACTTCAAATTCATCAGGAACTATGAGCAGTTCAGCAACTTCTTTTTGGTCAAAAGTATCTACACAACAGGTGCCTAAACCTTCACCGACTGCTGCCAAAATCAAGTTCTCAACCGCCAAAGCCGTGTCAACTGCATACCAGTCAGGGGATGCTTTCTTGTTTGCGCAAGCAACAATAACTAAGGGAGCTTGGGCAACAAATTTTGCATACAAGCCTTTTGAGAGGATTTTGCGTTTTTCAGCATCAGTTACTGTTATGAAGTGCCAGGGTTCTGCGT
The DNA here is from genome assembly GCA_050108115.1 of Bathyarchaeia archaeon. Taxonomy (GTDB): domain Archaea; phylum Thermoproteota; class Bathyarchaeia; order Bathyarchaeales; family Bathycorpusculaceae; genus Bathycorpusculum. The sequence continues at coordinate 5,606 of JBNIDP010000004.1, forward strand.
TTCTTGCTGATGGAGCAAGACGTGCTGCTTCTAAAATCCGTTCCAGTTTTTCTTCAGAAACGGGCTTGTCAAGGTAAGAACGTATTGAACGGCGTGCTTGAACTGCCTCAAAAACATTCATACAATCCCACAAAAATGATAGGGCTGTTAAAGCTTAATATTCTTTCTAAAAATAAGCAAGGAAGAAAAAATAGGCGAAATTGCTATTTTCTGTTTTTCTTTACTGCTATAATAGCTATGACAAATACAGCAATCAAAGCAACCGCAGATGCAACAAAAATTGATAAAGGTTCACTTGACGTTCTTTCTATTTCCATCATGGGAACGGCAGGGACATTAAATTCCAAAGGGGCAAGTAGTGGAAAAATGTCTTTGTTTCCCTCAACTATAAAATAAGGCGTCCCGCCGTTATGGTCACTCCAATAGTTACCCTCTACGCCATTATCCCAATAATTAGAGCCTTGCATATCAGGGTTGGCAGTAACGTTTGCTTGAATACCATGATTGTTGTTTTCAACAAAATTGTTATGATAAATTAGATTGTTCATAGAACGCAAGTAATTTGATGTAAGTTGAATGCCCCAGCCGCTGTTTTTGGCAATCATGTTCCCAACGATACTGTTATTTGCTGAATCTCTAACCAAGACGCCATTCTTGTTATCTTCAATCAAATTCTTTGAAACCATGTTCAGGCTTGAATTTTCCGTAAGCCTAATCCCTACACCACTGCCTGTTATCCTGTTTTCTGTGATAATATTGCTGCCTGAATAAAGCAACTCGATGCCGCTCTCATTGCCGCCTGCAATATTATTTTGGGCAAAAGTAGAGTTAAATAAGCCGTTCGACCGTACAGCTACCCTTGTGCTGGCGGCAAATCTATTTTCATAAATGATATTGTTCTGTGACCCTGCAAAGCTGGCGCCACACTCGTTACCAGTGAAACTGTTTGAGGTGATATTGTTGTTTGAAGAATCTCGGGCTTCTATGCCATTGTCATTGCTGTTTAGATTGTTTTCAGAGATGACAAGGTTTGAGGAATCAAAGATATACATGCCCGAATCCGAGTTGGTAACGTTATTTTTTGTTATAAGAGAGTTTGTGGTGGAAAACAACGCTATCCCATGTCCATTATTTGATAATTCCAGGTCTTGTACCGTCATGTCTGAACAGTTCACAAGAATAACGCAGCCAGCATCAAAAGGAACAGTTAAACCATGCTTGTTAACCCAGTAAATAATTGGTTTCCCATCAACCGTGTTCGAGGTGTCAATATCATTAACAAAAAGGTCAAGAGGTCGAGGGTCAACCTTAACACCCCCGTTAAAGTTACGAGTATTATTTTCCATAACGTTATTTCTAAACACGCAACTTGAACCACCCACGCTAATGCCATAATAATTCTCGGTTAACAGATTATTTTCAAAATGGTTATTGCTCGAATCTCCAAAGAGAGTGCCCATGTAAATACCCACATTGAACCCGCTAATCCTCATGTTCCTCACTGTTACTCCCTGCCTATTTTGGAGATAAACGCCTGCGTTTAGGAGCTCCATCCCATAATTTTTGGCTTTAATGCCTGTGCCTTGAAGTGTGTAGCCTCCTCCATCAAGCGTTATATTATCTCGTTTAATTGTAATGGTATATCCAGTGATATTGTCGGTGAGAGTGTAGATGTCGCCGTTTCTGCGGATAGGCGCCGTTGAAGGGTCTACGCTTCCATCGCTTTTGATAGTAAACGCTGGATCAGGCAGTGGAAATTCAGAGTGAAAATTCGCTGTAGCCAAATTATGGGTTTGAAGCTCAAATACGAATAGAAGGATAAAACTTAGAGCCACTGCAGACAGCCCTTTCTTCATTTCTGGTCAAAAAAAGGTAGTCCAATTCAGCTTATAAAACAGTCTGTAAAGTGCACACTTCAAACCCGCATTTGAATTATAGAAGAAAAAGTTGTATGTGCTACAAACAGAATAAAAAAAGCACCATTTTTTACAAAAAACATAATTAAAAACAGAAGAAGAAAAGTAACTATTACTTTAGCTATTGCGCACTTTTTGTTGTGTTAAGAATTGGGATTTAGACGTATAGAGCCTTTAGATGTTCTCCTTGCTCCTCCAATCAAGCTTTTACTGCTTGAGATTTTTACTTAGGAGGTGATCCGGCCGCAGGTTCCCCTACGGCCACCTTGTTACGACTTTTCCCCCCTCACGAAACTTAGATTCGATACCGCCATCAAAGACGGCACCTCACCCAAGAGTCGCTCGGGTGGAACGACGGGCGGTGTGTGCAAGGAGCAGGGACGTATTCACCGCGCGCTAGTGACACGCGATTACTAGGGATTCCATGTTCATGAGGGTGGGTTTCAACCCTCAATCCCAACTACGGCAGGTTTTCGAGATTGCCTTCCCCTTTCGAGGTCGGAACCCATTGTACCTGCCATTGCAGCTCGCGTGTGGCCCGGGAGATTCGGGGCATACTGACCTGCCGTGGCCCGCTCCTTCCTCCACTTTATCAGTGGCGGTCTCCTCAGTGTGCCCAGCTCAAAACTGGTTGCAACAGAGGATGCGGGTCTCGATCGTTGCCTGACTTAACAGGACACCTCACGGCACGAACTGGCGACGGCCATGCACCTCCTCTCAGCTCGTCTAGCAAGACCTTTAATCTGGCTTTCACACTGCTGTCGCTCCCGGTGAGATTTCCGGCGTTGACTCCAATTAAACCGCAAGCTTCACCCCTTGTGGTGCTCCCCCGCCAATTCCTTTAAGTTTCAATCTTGCGATCGTACTCCCCAGGCGGCAGGCTTAACAGCTTCCCTGCGGCACTAGAACGGCACGTGGCCGTCCAAACACCTAGCCTGCATCGTTTACAGCTGGGACTACCCGGGTATCTAATCCGGTTCGCTCCCCCAGCTTTCATCCCTCACCGTCGGGCGCGTTCTAGCAGACAGCCTTCGCCACTGGTGGTCTTCCCGGGATTATAGGATTTCACCCCTACCCCGAAAATACCGTCTGCCTCTCTCGTCCCCTAGCCAAGCAGTATCCCCCGCAATCCAACGATTAATTCGGTGGATTTAACAAGGGACTAACTTAGCCAGCTACGGATGCTTTAGGCCCAATAAACATCCACACCACTCGGAGAGCTGGTATTACCGCGGCGGCTGACACCAGACTTGCCCTCTCCTTATTCCCCCAGCGATCTATACTGGGTAAAAGCCTTCCTCAGCGGATGGCACTCGGGATAGCCCTGTCACACTTTCGTGTATTGCAAAGTTTTCGCGACTGCTGCGCCCCGTAGGGCCTGGGCCCTTGTCTCAGTGCCCATCTCCGGGCTCCCGCTCTCACGGCCCGCACCGGTAAAAGGCTTGGTGAGCCATTACCTCACCAACAACCTGATCGGTCGCGGCCTCATCCTTGGGCGAATTCACGAGCATAACGTGAAGCTTTTTGAGCGAAGACTCATTCCAGAGTTCTTCACCTATCGAGAATTAGCCCCAGTTTCCCGGGGTTGTTCTCGTCCCAAGGGCAGATTAGCCACGTGTTACTGAGCTGTATGCCGCGCCTCGTTTTAGCTGAAGCGCACGACTAGCATGTCTTAGTCCTATCCCGATAGCAGTGGGGTCCGGCAGGATCAACCGGAGTTGTGACACTCCAGTTTGTTCTGTCGGAACAAATATGTTTTTTGTGTGGTACGAATATTGATATATGCACTACATTCTCTCTCGCACTATTGTGCTTAACTGGATTTGGAGGGAGAAACATTCCACTCTATACGTCTAAATCCCAATTCAGACCTAACTGAGCAATTAGTCAAGTCCACATACATGTCCCCGCAATTGGAGGCCAACTCCGTCATTCCTGCAAGGCAATCGCCGTTTCGGTAGGGGTTGAGCCGCCGCCATATGTTTTAATTGCGGGGCGCGATTATAGCTGAATTCTATCAGAAGCCACAATATTGAATATAAACATTTCCCTTTATTGATGGTAAATGCTGTAAATTCCGCCTTTTTTGATGGAAACCATCGCCAAAGTTCAGCTATAACTACAGACAACAAAGTATATGCAATAACTGTCTTAAAAACATTAAATTTCAACCATACCAACATGTTTTAACAACATGAGTGCCCAAATGTCCTCATCTGCAAACTATTTTTAACCAGTTTTTTGCACGTAAAAGAAAAGCCGCCCGCACACTCTAATGATGCCCACCGCATTTTTGAAAAGTCCATGGATTTCATGAAAAAACGCGGGGGCGAAAACTTAACAAAAAAACCTATGAAAAACGCGCGCAAACAACGAATTTTGGCGACAAAAAATTTTAGACACAAGTTTGCCACGTCTTTGCGCCATTTATGCCACCCTCTCCCAAGAAAAAGGTTAAAACTAAACCAAACATGAAAACCGAGAATTAGCGGTTTTGCCATTTTTTGATGTAGGCGTTTATGGTTTCAAGTAGTTCTTGTCGCACCTGTTCTTCGGCGATTTTTTCTTGGTTGATTTGGTCAATTTTTTTTGGCAAATCTTTGTTGCAGAATTCGTTTTGAATCCATTTTTGGAAGTCTTTTCTTTGCATGTGGAAGTCTATGGAGTTTTGGTCGATTGTTCGAAGTTTTTCTGTGAATTCGTGTATGCTAGTTGCTGTTATGCCAGTATAGTTGCCGCCTTCGAGGCAGAAATGGAAGCCTTCCTCAAAAGGCAGTGTGCCTAAAATGTCTGTGCAGGCGTTACGAGACTGATTGTGTGCCATAAAAATCCATCCACATTAGGATGTTAAAGAGTTTAAGTTATAAGTTTGTGGTTGAAGTTAAACAGCTACATACCCCAAAAAATCGGGCAATCTTAGAATTGAAATTTGTTGTATCACTTAGGTTACAACACACTCTTTTATGTAGCCTTGCACAATTTTTCTTTAAAAAGGAGCAGTTTTTGCATGGCCATATGTCCAATATGCGGGAAAACGCTGAGCAATCCTAACAAAAAATTTCAAAACAGCTTTTTCACTATTGAAAATTACACTTGTGACAGTTGTAGAACAGAGTTTAAAGAAACCCGTTAATTTTTGAGTGTTTTAAGCATACTACCGGACCTGTAACCCTGCAGATCCAAGGAGACATAAGTAAAACCTAAACTTAAAAGGGTCTCTGATATTTTGTCCCAGACCTCTAAGTTGCATAAAAGTGGCAAGTCTGGTTTTGAAACTTCGATTCTTGCTAACCCATCATGGTCTCGCACCCTAACTTGCCGTGCACCAGAAATAGCATTGACTGCCTGTTCAGCTTGGCTGATTCGGATCAGTTTTTCTTTTGTGATTTTTTGGTTATACGGAATTCTTGAGGCAAGACATGCAAGCGCGGGTTTGTTGTATATGCTAAGTTTCAACTGTTGGGCTACTTGTCGTATTTCGTTTTTGGTAAACTTGTTTGTTACCCATGGACTGTAAACGTTGGGGGTCTCTTGCACGGCTTTAAAGCCTGGACGATGATCGTTAAGGTCGCTGTAGTTTGTGCCTTCAAAAACTGCTTTAAACCCCAACTGGTCAGCGAATTGTTTTAGGTTTGTGAGAAGTTCTTTTTTACAGTAATAGCACCTGTTTTCAGGATTGGCATTAAAATTTGGGTTTGATAACTCGTCAGTTTGGATTGTGTATAGTTTTATGCCTATTTCAGTGGCGACTTTTTTGGCGTCTTGCAACTCCTCTGTCGTGTAAGTAGGGGACTGCGCAATTACGGCTACGGCTTTTTCTCCTAAAACAGTGTAGGTTATGGCGGCTAAAGTGGCGCTGTCTACACCGCCCGAAAAAGCAATAACAACCCCGTCTTTGCCCACTTCAGCAATGTAGCCTTCAAGGCGTTCAAGTTTCTGATTTAACAGTTCCATAATAGTCACTGCCCGGTAGCAAGGGTTTCTTTAGCTTTAGCGGTTGCTAATTCTGAAAGCTCTCTTAGGGGCAAACTGGTTTTTTCTGCTAACCGTTTTAGGTCATCAAATTCAGGCTTTAGACGCATTATTTTGCCTTGACTGCTTTTTGAAATTTTTATTTTTACAGTTTCTTTTTGCCCACCCAAAGTAAGCTCAACTGTTGAAACTTCTCGAGCAACTACGTGCCTTTGACAGTAATATACTCGTACACCTAAAGTGCCTGTTTCATCAATCAACACTTTAGAAAGGCGTTGAGCGTCTTTTTGGTCGGCTATTACCTTTATTATTTGGCCGGGGCGATTCTTTTTTGTAAACATCGGTGTGACGCTCACGTCTTTTGCGCCCTCTAAAAATAGGCGGTCAACAGTGTACCCTACAATTTCGCCTGCAACATCATCAACGTTAGTTTCTAAAACAACTATTGGGTCATTTAGCAAAGGATTTTCCAAAGGTTTGCCCAAGGTAATTCTCAAAATGTTTGGCATTTCAGGGAACTCTTTGTCACCTGCACCATAGCCTACTTTTAATGGAGCCATTTCAGGATAGAAACGTGTAGCCTCAGAGACTAAATTGACAAGTATTGCGGCGCCAGTTGGGGTTGCAAGTTCTGATTCTACAGGTCCGCCTTTTATTGGGAAATTTTTTGATTGAAAAATGGCCAAGGCTGCTGGTGAAGGACTCGAGGTTATGCCATGTGAAAACTTGAATGTGCCGCCGCCTACAGAAGCAGGGGTTGCATAGATTTTAGCGTCAAATAAGCCAAGGTCTTCCAAAGCGACGGCGGAACCGATGATTTCTGCGGCTGTGTCTACCAAGCCAACTTCGTGCAAGTGAACATCATGCAGGTGTCCACCGTGTAAGCTCGCTTCAGCGTTTACAAGTGAATGAATCACGTTTGAGGCGAACTGTTTGGCTTTTATAGAGAGGTTAAGGTGGTCTGCAGTTTTTTCTATGAGCTCTATTAGTTGTTTGCCGTCTTTATGATTGTGGTCATGATGATTGGGGTCGTGGCTTTGTTTGTCGGATGTAACAGAGGCTTTTGTGGCACGGAAACCTTTGCACATTACTTGTTTGATGTCTATTTTGATGTTTGAGTAACCGTACTCGGTGGATTCTAAGGTTTTAATGGCGTTTGTAACTTTGTCTTGGTTTGCGCCTAAATCTAAAAGTGCACCTAAAATCATGTCGCCGGCGACTCCGGCAGTTTGACAATCAATAATTACGATTGAGGAGAATTCGGTCATTAAAGTTTCAACACCAGGCATTATTTAAAAAAAGGCAAAAACGATATATTGATTGTGGTTCTTGAGCCAGTAGGAAAGACCTGCATGTTTACGATAAAGGAAATTTTGGAGAAAACCGCTTGTTCTGAATTGACAGTAGAGGAAGCAGAGAAACTGGTGCGTTTGCAGGCTATTGCGGAACTGGAAGGGATAGCAAAAATTGACTGCAACCGTGAACACCGCAAAGGCGTGCCAGAAGTTATTTTGGCTGAAAACAAAACTGTACAGGACACTGTTGAAATTTCCCATAAAATGCTTGAAGCTAACGGCAGGGTAATAGTAAGCCGATGTACAATGCAGCATATTGAAGCTTTAAGCGCGGCTGTACCAAAAGATGCAATTTATCAAATTAACCAAAAAGCACGCATGGTCATTATGAAAAAGAAGGATTTCACTGTGGCAAGCACTGGAGGCAAGATTGGGTTGATAACGGCGGGAACGTCTGATATTCCTGTTGCTGAAGAAGCAAAGGTCATTGCGGAAGAAATGGGTTGCACTGTTTATACGGGGTATGATTTGGGTGTTGCTGGGATTCACAGGTTGCTTGAGCCGCTTAAGGATTTAATCATTAAAGATGTTGATGTTATTGTTGTGGTTGCTGGTAGGGAGGGTGCGTTGGTTTCGGTTGTGGCTGGCATGATTAATGTGCCTGTGATTGCAGTGCCTACGTCTAACAGTTATGGTTTTGGTGAAAAAGGTGTAAGCACGCTTATGGCGATGTTGCAGTCTTGTTCGTTGGGGTTGGCGGTTGTGAATATTGATTCGGGTGTTGCTGCGGGTGCGGTGGCTACGTTGATTGCTAATCGTGCGGCTAAGTTTAGAAAATAGTGCTCAGAGGGTGGTTTGCATCAGTAGGTTCATGCGGTTTTTTAGCAGGGTTACTAGTTTTTTTGTGTCGTCTATGTAGGCGAGTGTTAGGTTTAGGGTGTTTTTGTCTGTTTTGCAAGTTGTGTGGTTGAATTTTGCTGTTGCTGTTAGTATTGTTATTTCGTCGTCTATTTCTTGGAATATTCGGGTGAATTCGCGGTTTTTGAATTGGTTTTTGGGGAGTTGTGTGTTTTCGTTTTCCATGGACAGCACCCTAGCTTAGTAACACTATTTTTAAAAATAGTAATACTGATTAATTAACGTTACACCCAAAATCACAAACCACCCAAGCAGTCGCTTTGCCAACTTATTTGGTGCCTATTTGGACGCTATTAGAAATAGTATACAGAAACCATAGAGGATCCACCTTTCCGAGCAGGGGTAGGCTCTACCCGCCTTGTTTTAATACAATCACTAAGGGGGGCAGGTGCTAATGGCGCAAAAACAAGCCAAAAGCATGTTAGAACCCAGTTTTTACTGTTTTAAAGCTTGGCTAAACAATGTTTCTTCCGAGAGAGCTTTCTCCATTAGAGTCTGAACCGCCTGGGTAGTGTTGCCTTTAAAGTAGGGTTTTACGATGTGTTCAGCAAACTCTTTGAGTAGGCTTGCGGAGAAGTCGTGAAAGGTTAAATCCACATGCAAGTCTTCTTTGAGAGCGATTTGAGTTTTGCTTTTAGTCATTATGTACACTTGACAGGCTTTTTGGCGGATTATAAATAAAAGCTGAAGGTTAAAGCGACCATGCAGTTCAGGGGAGGGGTCAGTTAAAGTAAGTTAATACAAAAACAGGTTACCAGTCAACGGAAACTACCAGAAAACCGCTACTACAATTGTTTATATATACCTTAAACTTCGGTGTCTAGTTAGAGGCAAAGTTATTGTCAACTTTTTTAACAGCTTTACAGGTAGCTGTTCCAACGGATCCTGTACAGCTTTTATGGTTACTTATTGTTCTGTTGATTATTGGTTTAATCGCAATTGTCGTGCTGGGTTTTTTGTTTGCTTTTCCCATCGCAGCAGTTGCAGCCATCACAGTAGGAATACTAACAGAAGGAGACCTACTGCTAACGGGATTAACGTTCATGATTGCAGCCTTAATAACAGCATCAATAGGCAGACTCTGGCGTGCATCCAAACATCGAAAAGAACAGAAAGCCACTTACAAACAAACACAATAAATCAAAAGAACGCGAAAAACACGAAAAAATAAAATTTACTAAAAAAGGAAAAAGAGTTAGGCTTTTGGAGCAGCTTTTTCAACTGCACTGTTTAGGCTGGTCATTTCTGCGTTGGCTTTGCGGATGAGGTCGCCGATGGTTTCTTTAGTTGGAACTGCTGCGCCGACTGATAATGCAACTGCTTTCTGGTGAGCTCTTTGCAGCAATGGTTTAATTGTGTCTTTGCTTGCATAACCGATTTCAAGTGCCAATGCGAATGCTTCTTGGTGGCTTGTTTCAACAGTCCTCTTTGTAGCTGGAACGTCAACGACAAGTTGGTTACCAGTTATGATTAAACCGTTGTCATAGACTGCACGCATAGACATGCCTAATTCTACGGATTTTATGCCAAGTTTAGAAAGAACACCAGCAAGACGGTCGTTGATGACTTCGCCTCTGCGAACAACGAGGGTATCTTTGCTAACCCAGACGCTACCGTTTTCGATTCTTGTTGGCAGACCTACAGCGTTTAATTGACTGATGACTGGTCCTGGTGGTTGACCTGTGTTGCTTGATGGAACCACAACGTCGGTTGCGGCTACGTCGCCTGCTTTGGCAAACGTTTTTACTTTGCCTTTTTCAAGCAAAAGTGCCAGTTTGAACGGGTTTAGTTCAGTGAACAGGAAAACGTTTGGACCTTCAAGGTAGTCTTCAAGCGGCTTTAACTCTTCTTTTTTCATGTCTTCAAGAGCAAGTTTTACCAGTGTGTTCTTTAGAACTTTAAAGGTAACTTGACCTTTCATGCTCTTTTTAAGTTCTTGTAGTTGTGAAGCGCGTACCTTTCGTAAACTGGCGATGCCGATTGACTTGCAGTCCTTCAGTACATCAACTATTTCTTCTACTTCAGACGATTTTTGTTGTAACACTTGTTGTGACGGCATTTTTGTTTTCCTCAGTTTTATGGTTTAATTTTAACAGGTTCGCCCATGGATGTCTTAACGAACATGTACTTAACGTTCTTAAGACCACGTTTCAGTTTTACATCCAAGACACGAAGGATAGCTTGAGCATTTTCAACAAGCTCTTCATCAGTCATTTGTTCGGTGCCAAAGGAAACCTGAATAATCGGTTGAGCACGCATACGGACAACAACCGTTTTACGGTTTCTTGCAAGAATTGCGTTAACGTCAGCGTTTGGTGGAACTGGAATTGGCATTTTGCCTCTTGGACCCAAAACTGGACCCAAAATTCTACCGACCAAAGGCATCAAAGGTGCCTCAGCAACAAATATATCATAGTCTGTCGCTAACTTACGTAATTCCTTCTTTTTACCGGCTAACCCTTCAAGGTCAGCTTTTTCTAAAACGAAATCAGCTTGAGCGTTGCGTGCTTTGAGCGCAAACTCGCCAGAAGCAACAATACAGACTTTGTTTGGCTTACCAGTTGGCTTTGGAAGCTCAACAACCTCCTGGATTTTACCTTCTGGGGCTTTCATGTCGATTTCTTGAATGTCCAGGATCATGTCTACCGTCTGGTTGAATTTTTTGCCGCCAGACTTCGTCTTTGCCTGTTTTACTGCTTCTAATATTGTCTTGTTATCTAAGGGCATTTTTAAGCCTCGAACCAATGAGGGATTGGAACCCACTTATAAAAATATTCGCCTAACATTATTCGCTACCAAATAACTGTTCATATGTGCCAGCATCAATTTCCTTCTGTACGTCACGTGGATCTTTGCCTTCAACGGTTACACCTATGCTGACACAGGTGCCGAGCAACTCTTTAGTAGCATCTTTGGTGTTTGTTGCTAACAGTTGTGGAGCCTTAATTTTTGCTATGCGCACCATTTGCTCCATGGACAGGTCACCAACTTTAACGCTGTTGGGTGTGCCTGAGCCTTTCTCGATTTTTAGTTCAGCAACAATTAATGCGGATGCTGTTGGAGTACCAACGGATACTTCGAAGGTTTTGTCCTCAGTGTCAACACTTACCTTTACTGGAACTTTCATTCCAGCGTATTCTTTTGTGACTTCGTTAATTTTGTTTACAACAGCCACGATGTTGACGCCTAATGGGCCAAGAGCTGGACCAAGTGGAGGACCTGCATTAGCTTGACCGCCGCTGACGATTAATTCTACAACTTTTTTGTCTGCCATTTTGTTTCACCTTATGCTTTTGCTTTTTCTACAAGTTTTACATAGTCTGAATGTACTGTGATTGGCAAAGTGAATGTTGCCTCGAGAAGCTCAAGGGTAACTTCGCCTTTTGACTTGTCAAGTCGAGTAATTTTTGCACGCATACCCTTGAATGGACCGCCAGTGATTTCTACGACATCATCTTCGCCAAGGTCTTCCATAACTGGTTTACGTACAATATAACGTTCAATTTCACTAAAGCTAACTAAACCGGGTATTCTGGAGCGAACATGCCTTACGCCGGCAATTGCTTCTTCTACAAGGTGGGGTCCATCTGCTTCGATGAACACGTAACCTTTTAGTGTGTCAGGTATTAGAAGAGCTTTCAGGGGAATATGGGTCATTTCAACTTTTGCAGTGATTAATCGGGCAACGTTACGTTCTTGTCCAGTGGTTGTTTTGACCACGAAAATTTTGGTTGGTTGCTGCTCTTCTTTTTTCTGCATTTAAAAGTTCCCCGTTTTTTCTCCTTATGGGTTTATTGCAAAGGCAATGTACTTTATAACGAAGCCAATTAAGCCAATTACACCTATACCTAATACACTGATTTTAATTGAAAGCCAAAGTTCTTCTCGTCCAGGTTTCACTGCTAATTTCAAAGTTCTCGCGCATTGTGCAAGGAATGATTTTATACCCATATTTACCGCACACTCATGATTTCTTTCTGGAATAATAAATGTTGCTGTAACTTTTAAGAGTTGAAACCTTAACAGCAAATAGGTTATTAAACTTTCAGGTTTAAAGTTAAATTTTGCGGTAAGCAAGCCCAGACGCGTTCAAAGCCGCCATTAAATTGGGTTTATCCTCACTTTTTATACCTCGCCAGTCTAGCAACACTTCAGAAACCTGTTCCAAGCACCGTTGAGCACACTGTTTAAGCATGTAAACATCCACGTTAGCGACAGCATACTTAGGAATCATGTGACCAAAAACTGCTTCACCCGCCAAAGCCATCTGGGTAAATTTCTTGTTGTAATGGGTACCGCCTATGCCGATGACAGCTTTTTCAGTTGGGTTAGGCACAAAGTTTTCTATTGCAGAAACTGCGGCGCAGGCAACAGCGCGGGCTGCTTTAGAATCACACCATTGAGACATTGAACTACCCAGTTCTACAAACATTGTTGGCACATTCAACGATGGCCCATGATGGGTAACTTCGAAAGATACGTCATATTCTGACAATTCAAGTTTCTGCTGATTAAAAGCAAGCGTTTTTAGTGCGTCTCTCATGGCTGTGGCAGGAGAAACAGAAACTGTTCGGGGTAAACCGCCCAGAGCGGCATCTGCAAAGTTTCCAGGAGCGTGAACAGTCAAAGTTGGGGTTCCGCTTTGGCTGCTGTGTCGAGAAATGAAAACTATAAGTTTGGCTTCTGGAAAGTTTTGGGGAAGGTTTTGTGCGTTCACTGATTCCTCGTTCAGTCTGATGAAATTTACTGTTTTTTGGTTAAGGTTTGCAGTGTAAATGGGGTTGTTTTGAAATGTTTCGGCGGTTTTTTGGAACGGATAATGTTGCAGGATTTGGTCTGCAATGTTTAGGCTTGCAGGGTCTTTGTTTGAAGAAACCAGCAGTATCATGATTAATCATTTGATGGTGCAGGTTTTTTGTTGAAAAAGGTTTCCACAGTTAATGTGTGTTTTGAAGATTAGTTAATGTCTGCATCTGCAGGTGTGGCTGCTGTGGATGTTGGATACGATTTTTCGCAGTTTTCCTGTGGGGTCGCGTGTGAGTTTATCAAGTGTTTGGAATTCTACTTGCATGGATTCGCCGAAAAGGCGTTTAATGTTGGTTTCGGCGTCTTGGAAGATTTGCTGTTTATCTTGTATGCTTTTATGAGGGATAACTTGGATGAGTATTTGGTCTTTTTGTTGTTGAATTACTCTGAACTGTTGAATCGCTTCATAATCGCGGAATGGGTATGGGAAAAATACGGTAGGAGAAATGGTTTTGCCGTCGGTAGCTACTAAAAAATCGTCTGCGCGACCTTCCACCATTTGCATCAAAGGAAGCGTTATGCCGCAAGGACAACTATTTTTTATGGGTACGCCTACGTCTCCGATTTCGTAACGTATCAACGGCATAGCAGAATTTAGTAAGCCAGTGCAGACTATTTCGCCGCGTTCTCCATAATCTACGGGTTTGCCGTCTTCGATAAATTCTAGCAGGACACTGTCAGCGTTAATATGGTAACCATTGTGCTGTTTGCATTCCCATGCTAAAAGAGCAAACTCTGTACAAGAATAGTTATCAAAAACTTCTGTTCCAAAACCGATATTGATGTAGTTTTTGCTGTGCTTGTCTAAGATTTCTGAGTTGGTAAAAATAATGCGGGGTTTAAGAGCGCGGGTTCTTTGGCGGTTATAATCTGCCAAAATAGTCAAACTTGAAGGATAAGCCTTGATTATATCAGGTCCGAATTGTTCTAACTGAGTAAGTTGGGTTTCTGCGTCGTCAAAAATTGAAATGCGTTGGCGCTTGATTAAACCCATGTCTTCAAAAATGTGCCGTTTTTTAGGAAAACCTCGAGGGTCACTTATTGTGGTTCTTTTATCAAATATTTTTAGGCTGTTTTCTGATAAGGCTCTATGCCAGATTGCGCCTTCAAGTTCCAAAGTTTTCTGGGTTAATCCAATTTTTAACGGCATTCCAGTTGACCCGCTTGTGGTTCGCCAAACAAGCCGTTTTTCAGGTACACCTTGACAGATAAGGTCACATGTTGGGTTTGATTGTATTTCTGTTTTTGTTAAGGTAGGAATTTTGGGGTAATCAGATAGGGTTCGTATGTCGTCTGGGTGTATGTGGGCTTTTATGAATTTTTTATGATATAAAGGGACATAATTGTAAGCGAACTTGAGAAGGCTTTTTGTTTTTTTGAATTGAAGGTCACCTAACTCTTTAGGTGATAACCGAAGGTTTCTTTTGGATAATTGGGAATAAAAGAGTTCACGGGTAAGCATACGCTCAAACCTTAAAAATAACAATTGGAAATAAGCAAACGCTTACAGAAAAACTTATCCCCAAATCCAAAAAAAACCACTCTTTTTAACCTAAACTTGACATAAATGAGAAAAAATTTTTGCATAACCCTTATAATTGCTAAGCTGATTACGCAGTGATGGATATAGGAGGCTAAAGGATGCATCTACTTAACTTTAAAGAATTACCCAATCAAGAACTCACACAACTAGTCGACACAGCAATCGAAATCAAAAATTACCCAAAAAAATACGCAAAAACCTTAGAAAGCAAAACCGTAGCCTTAATGTTCCAAAAAACCTCCACACGCACACGAGTCTCATTTGAGGTTGCAATGACACAACTTGGCGGACACGGCCTGTTTATGGATTGGAGAGCCACCAACTTTACAATGGCAGACCCAGCTGACGAAATAGGGTACCTGTCACGCAACGTTGACTGCATCATGGCACGGCTTCTTTACAATTCAGACCTAAACAAAATAGCAAAAGCCTCCCGCGTACCAGTCATCAATGGTTGCGACGATAAATATCACCCCAGCCAAGCCATAGCAGACCTAATCACAATGAAAGAAAAAAAAGGCACCCTAAAAGGAACAAAACTGGTTTACGTCGGCGTACACAACAACGTCGCCAACTCACTTATTGAGGCATGCACCAAGACAGGAGCAAAAATCACAACAGTTTGTCCCATTTTCAATGAAGCCTCAAGAGATGACGAACTGCTAAAAACAGCAGAAAAAACGGGGCTCTGGGAATCCACTTTGGACCTGAAAAAGGCGGTTTCAGACGCAGATTTTGTTTATACAGACACTTGGGTAGACATGGAATTCTTCACTGACCCCAAATACGCGCAAGAAAAAGAAGACCGCATAAAATTAATGATGCCCTACCAAATCAACACTGACCTGCTCAAAGGCGCAGACGCCTATGTTATGCATGACATGCCAATTCACCGCGGCTACGAAATCACCGACGACGCCATCGAAAACCCAAAAAGCGTCATTTACGAGCAAGCAGAAAACAGGCTATACTCAGCCAAAGCAATACTACTCAAACTGATTGGAGCCTAAGAATTGGGAATTTTCGCTTCTTGGTAAGTCGCCTTACCTTTTGTTTGCAGGTTATTGGTATTAACAAAAGTAGCTACGGCTATGCCTATGAGTGCAAAACCATAAAAAACAAATTGTTGGACCCAAGCTACCCAAGGAAGCTTATCTATACCAGAAGGCGGAGGAACCACTGGACCAAAGATTATCGAATACAAAGGCGACAAAAGAAAAAAAGCGCCCAAGCTAAACGAAAAAACATAAATCAACACGCCAACCAACTTTTTTAATACAGTAGGTTTTGTGACTAAACCCTCAATCTTTCTGGTAAACATCCAAAATCCAAGAGACAAAAACACAAAGCTCACAAAAGTATATACCAAAAAATCAGGGAATTGATTTACAGAAACACCCCAATAAAGCAAATTATAGAGCAACCAATAAAAAATGTATCCGCCAGAGGCAAAGAGAACTAAACCGCCAAAAAACAAAAACAAGATTTTTAAAAGTAAAACGTTGGGTGAATCCTTCTTTTGGAGTACCATGATTATCCCGTAAACAAACATTAATTTTAGAAGTGTTTTCAGCGACCTTTCAATATAAGACCTTTCTACGTAAACTAAAGTGACAATATACCCCTATAAGAAACCTATTTAACGCCTATTAGGATGCTATCAGAGGGTCTATGTAAAAACTTATAAGGGGTAGGTATGCTAATGGCTCAAAAACACGCCAAAAGTATGTTGAAAATCAGTAGTTATTGCTCTTCTGATTCTTCTCTTTCTGGTTCCTGCGATACTTCGGTTTCGGCGCCTTCTTTGGCGTTTAGCAGCATGTTAAGCAGGGCTTTTTCGTCAACTTCAGCGCGGGTTCGCCAATCCAGAAACAGCAGGCCTTTGTCGTCTTGCATTAGGTAGCCGTAGCGGATGTAGCGGTCAAGGTTTAAGCCGATTTTCCAGTTTGGCATCTTTTCAGAGAGGAGTTTTTCTACGTCTTTGCGGGATGCTTGCCCTTTGTTGGCTACGATGTAACTGATAGTTATGGATAGGCCTGCGAGGTCGTCAATGCGCCAGCCAATCATTTTCTCTTTTGGGTTAGCGTCCCCGCGTAGGGTAATGTAGTAGCGGGCTTTGTCAAGTTCTTCCTCTGCAGGTTTCTGGGAGGGTTTGATGTCTTCTTCGTAAACGGTTTTAACTTCTAAATCCAGCGCTTCCAAATGGTCATCCAAAACTTCAAGCACCTTAGGATAATCAGAGCCTAAGGCTTTTCGCAGTTCCCAACCTTTTACGCCTGGTTTCTGATGGCGCTTGTAAAGCAGCATTTGGGTTGCACGTTTAATTTTGCTTTCGTAAACACCTTTCTTGGTCAGTTTAGTTCGCCTCTTTTCCATTTCTGCCAATCATCAACACTTACCGCAATCGGCACTGATGCACCCTGCTGACGTATAGCCGTAGTTCTTGGTTCATCAAACGGTTCAATCAGGGTTATTTCTTCAAGACGGTCAATATGCAAGGTAGCAAACCCGTAAGTCACAAGAAAACTAACCATGAACGCTCGCTGGACAGTTTCTTGGTAAGTGTCAGCGCCAATAAAGTTCCAGTAATCGATTTTTCCGTCAACGCCTTTTTCAGTTGCATGGTTTTTGAGTTCGCGCCAGTAACATTCGAGTTCTTCAGAAAACTCTTTGTCACCCAAAACGCGAGCTTTTACAAGGTCGGCGTAGCTGGTTGTGCCGGTAGCGACTTGTTCCACGTTGAAGTCTTTCCAGCGTTCATTAAGCGGCGCCAAAGCCTCCCAATACAGTAAACCATCTGCCAACGTGCGCAGGTTCAGTTTTTCAAGCGCAACTATGGGATGCCATGCGCCAAGGAAGACGTCGACCATGCCGTTGCGGCTGGTTTTTCGGATTTTTTCTTCCAAAACAAACGGGTCAGCATACAAAGACGTTGAACGCTGTTTTACCCATTCACTCTGCATCTTAATTACAGTGGCCAAGTGGTGAATTGCTTGGGCGTCAAGGTTTAACTCGTCAGCTTGAGTCCAATCTGGAAAATACTCTTTCACTACGCTAATTATTTCTTCCACATTAAGAGTGAAAGGGTCAACGGTGTGGTTTTCAATTGCGATGCACATTTCGATTATGCGTTGCAGTTTCTCTTTGCCTAGGCGTTTGTGTTCTTGACCGGGCATTATTTGATGACCTCTTTTACGATTGATTTGCCCTCAAGATTCTGCACAGTGATTACGTTGGCGTCTTGTTGGGCAAAAGTGATTTGACTAGGCGTAATAACGATGTACTGGGCCGCAGCGTCTTTTATCATTGCAACTAGGACTTTTGCTATCATTTCACGGTTTTTGGGGTCCATATGAATGTCATATTCGTCAACCGCACGGAAAGGTGACCTCACATGCTGCTGAAGCGCAAGCAAAAACGCCATGGTTGCAGTGGTACGTTCGCCTCCGCTCTGGGTAAAAGCGTTCAACGTTACAGGTTTGCTGCCTTTAAAGCCTACAAAAATTTCGATACCAGCGGTTTCGATGTCCTGCATGTTAGACAACTGCACTTCCCCAGTTGCCAAAGTCTGCGCCATAATCCGTTGATACTCAACATTAACGCGTTCAAGCAGCTGCTCCATAACGTTACGCCAAGCACCCATGCGGGCTTTAAGTTCTTCAAGAGTTTTTTCCCGATTTTCAGCTACAACCTGCGCTTTCTCTTTTAATTCAAGGTAAAGCTTTGAGTAGGATTCGTACATTTTTTCGATATCTTCAGAAACGTTTGCCAAAGCCGCCAAATGTCCCTCAGTTAAGCGGATTTCGTCTTGAATTTCAGAAGCGCTTTTATCTGATTCTATGCGTTCCCCGTATGCTCGCGCGTTAGCTTCTGCAGTTTTAAGGTTTGCTTGAGCTTCAGCAAGAGAAGCTTCAATTTCTTTTAGGCTGACAACAGCGTTTGCCCGTTTAAACTCTAAAAGCGCCAAATGCACACGCTTATCCAATTCAGAGCCTTTGACTTTCTCTTGGGCTTGCTCCAAATCTAAAAGTTTTTCCTTTACACCTTTAACCTGCTCAGACAAAGCAACAATTTGCTGTTTAGAATCCTGCACCAGTGCCTGAAGATTTTCACTGCGCAACAGCTTAAACTGAGCCGTATTAGCAACAGTTGCTTCAAGAATTTTAGCCTCCTTAAGCAACTCACCAACAAAAGCAATTGTGGATTCTTTTTCCGCAATCTCCCGCTCTAAAATTATGCGCTGGTTAAAAACCGCCTTTTCTTCATCCTTAAGACTTGCAACACTGTTCTGCTGTTCGCAAAGTTGGTCATTGAAAGTTTGCTTTTCTTTTTCAATCTTGCCTAAACTGTCTTGATGCTTAGTATGATTTGCCTCCAGAGATTTAACCATGTTTTCCCGTCGTTCAACTTCTGCCCACGCGAGTTCACGGTCTAGGAAGCGGCGTTTAAGCTCCAGCTGCTTTTTCTCTTGGAACTTTTCATACTGTTCACGCCAATAGTTGAGGGTTTGTTCTGCGGATTCAAGCAGTTTTGTAACGGATTCTTCTTGGCTTAAGATTTTTGTTAGTTTTTCTTTGGCTGCAAGTACATTTTCACGAAAAGGTTCTAAACCGACAGCGGCTTCTACCATGTGCAGTTTTTCAATGTTGGAAAGTACGCTGAATTGTTCAACCATGTTTTGATGCATGATAATTAGCATGTTATCAGGGTCAACGCCAAACCTTCCCAGTAAGCGTTCTACGTCTTGTTTTGATGCGGAACGGTTCTCCAGTTCAAACCAGTATTTACCATCCCTACGAAGAATGCGGGTTAGGAAAAGTTGGTCTTTGACGTATTTTGGCACTGGACGTCTGCCGCCTTGTTTGCTGTTGTCCAGAATTAGGGTGACGCGGGCTTGGTCGCTGCCCCAACGTATTAAATCGCTAAGTTTGCGGGAGCGTTCTGTGTAAGTTTGACCTAACCCAACGGATATTGCAAGAAGAAGTGAGGATTTGCCTGCGCCGTTTGGTCCGCCTATTATGTTTACGCCTTGTTTGAAGGGTACGCGGGCGTATTCGTAGCTCATGAAATTTTCAAGTATAACTTCTTGGATAAGCATTAGGACTGGATTGCCTTCTTTAAATCGAGGAAATAGTAGTTGAAAAGTCTCTTATTTAACTAAATTGTATAAGTTTGTCGCAATTTAGGGAAATTTTTGGTTTAATTTTTTTGTTTTCTTATTGGTTGATGCTGTGATTGGTTGTAAGAAGTGTTTTTTGGGCTTGTTTTTGATTGGGGTTTTTAGTTATCAAGTTAGGGTATGTGCATAACAATCCTTAAATCTTCGGCATACATATACCATTTATATGCCAATAAATAGGCATAAAAACACTGCAAGAGGCAACAACAACGAAAATAACCAAAGAAGTAATCACCTGCTGGATAATCGGAGCAATACTAGTAATATTCGGCACTTCAGTCAGAAACTACATCTTCGAAACCCTAGCCATAATCATAATCGCTTTCGGCGCAATCTTAGCCATCTTCTGGGAAGACCTCTTTAAACCAAAAAAAGCAGAACCAAAAAACGAGGAGGAATAAAAAACAATGGAATCATTCTTAAAAAAAATATTAGCTGTCATAATAATCGTTATGATAGCACTAGTTTCAGTAGCACTAATCACAAACGCATACCAAACAGTACCAACAGGTTACGAAGGAGTAGTATTAGCTTGGGGCAATCCTGTACGAACAGTTGGCGCAGGACTCAACTTTATCACTCCTATAGCTGAAGACATAGAATTAGTAAACGTTCAAGTCCAAAAAGTGTCAGCGCAAGAGTCAGCAGCATCCTCAGACCTTCAAGAAGTAACAACATCAGTAACAGTAAACTACCAAATAGACTCAGACTACGCCCAAGACGTTTACACAAACCTCCGCGACCAATACGAATCCAGAGTCATAGTACCAGCAATGCAAGACGCATTAAAAGCCGCTACAGCTAAATTTCAAGCAAGCCAACTAGTAACAGACCGAGAAACAGCCAAAAACACATTCCAAAACGTGCTCCAGACCAAGCTTACACAATACCACATTAACGTAGTAAGCGTAGCAATAACGGATTTCCAGTTTAGCGAAAACTTCCGAAAAGCAATTGACGCAAAAGTAACCGCTGAACAAAACGCTTTAGCCGCACAAAACCAGTTAGCCGTTGTTCAATATGAGGCTCAACAACAAGTCATCCAAGCATCAGCAAACGCTACCGCAATAATCACTATCGCACAAGCTGACGCGAATGCAACAATAATCTCAGCTAATGCAACCGCTCAAGCCGTTGAAATAATTCAGGCTCAGTTAACCCCTGAATACATACAGTACCTTTACGCTATAGGATGGGATGGTAAACTGCCGATTTATTGGTCATCGGGCAACAGCACAGCCCCATTCTTACTCCTCCCAGTAGATCAAACAACCAATAGTACAGCACCTTAGGTGTAAAAAGTATGCCGAAAAGAGAAGTATCTATCCTACAAGCAAATGGGAAAACAATAATCTTGGAGGGTACGGTAGGTTTAGACTACCGTCTTTCAATCCCCAAACAACTTAGAAAAATTTTAAAACCTAATTCTCAAGTTAAAATCACCATTGATATTTTAGGGACAAATGTTCAAACAAACGATAAGGAGGCTAATCCATAAAAGGGCACGCGAACATCTTTCAGAGTCAATAGTTCAGACTACACTGAGGAGATGAAAGATTGAGCAATGAAATGAAAACATTCACGTGCCTAAAATGTGGTTGGACCATCAAAACACCCTTTGGCGACCAAGACAACGAAGACCACATAAAACTGCACAACGCCAAACATCATGACGCAAGCAACATGGTGGCAAGGGCAAAAATAAGCAAACAGGAACTAATCAGACTGCAATAAAGCGAAGGTATTGTTCGCAGGTAAAGCCAAAAGAAGACACCAACCGTTTAGTTAAACTATTAATTTATTTAGGTGTACATTTGTTTTCAGCATAATCTTTAAAAGAGCCCTCTGCACTAAGAAGTGACTTCCAATAAGCAAGCAGCACATGTAAGAACAGTTTGGAACCGTTCAAAACGTAGTTGCTTCTTGCAAGTTTAGGATAATCAATAGGAGGAAAAAATAGGAAATGTTATCACGCGATTGCGATGGTTGCTCACAAATGAACGCATGCGGTAGACGCTTTGTTGTCGCTTACAAAGGCGATAAAGTCTACTGTCCAGACGGAACAGCCCATCTAATAGATGGATTCTAAACAAAAACCCAATTTTAAAAATTAAAAAACAGCTAAGTTAAGTAATTAGCGATTTTTCTTTATTTTTAAATTTTTTCCAAAGCAGCTTTTATTTCAGCCAACGCTTCTGAGAAATCAACATCAGGATTTTCAGGTTTCATGCCTTTCTTAGACACCATTAGGACTGTTTTGTAGCCTTTTTCGGTTAACTGTTTCTCAAGTGTTTTCATTGTCCGCTTGTTTCCAAATAAGCGGTAGGTTACAAACAGAATTGCTTTTTTGCCGCTTACGTTTGGCATAGCTTGTACAAAAGCTAAGGCTTCTTTTGTTGGGCTTGCTCCTTCGACAGGGGTTCCAATGAAGATAAGGTCAAATTGTTGAGTTTCTGAAGGCTGTGCTGATGCCATGTCGTATAGCGGCGCCTTTGTTGTGTCAGCTATTGCTTGTGCGAACCGTTTGGTGTTGCCAGTTCTTGAAAAACAGAATATGCCAATGTTCATAAATCGAGTTATCACTGACTTACCTAATAAAATCTTCCACTATAGAGTAAGGTGTTAATTTAAAATAGTGCACCTAAACAGTATTTGACTAGAGCCGAAAAATATGGATTACGCAGTTATCGCTGATGCTTACGAGAAAATTGAGGCAACCACAAAACGCCTCGAAATGACAGACCTGCTTGTAGAACTCCTAAAAAAGACGCCTAAAGAAGTCATATCCAAAGTTGTCTACCTTACACAAGGCAAACTGTACCCTGACTTTATGGGAATCGAAATCGGCATAGCAGAAAAACTTGCCATAAAAGCGCTTGTACGCGCTTCAGGAAGAAAAGAAAGCGAGTTCCTCTCTGACCTGCAAAAAACAGGCGACTTAGGAGAAGCCGCAGAAATTCAACTCGCAAAAAAGAAACAATCCACCTTCTTCAGCAAAACCTTGACCGTTGAACATGTTTATGAAACGCTTGACAAAATGGCAAAAACCACAGGTTCAGGCGCCGTGGACACGAAAATGGCAGTTTTCGCGGGCCTACTTTCTGACGCTTCACCAAAAGAAGCAAAATATCTAATCCGTACAGTCACGGGCAATTTGCGTTTAGGAATTGCGGACATGACGGTGCTGGAATCTTTAGCGATTGCGTACGGTGGGGGTAAAGAAGCCCGAGTGCCAATTGAACGCGCATACAATATTTGTTCTGACCTTGGCAGGGTCTCAGACATTCTTGTCCGCGATGGCATAGACGCCGTAAAAAGGATGCAGGTGATGGTTTTTGAACCAATCAGACCTATGCTGGCAGAAAGGTTGCCTTCGCCTGAGGAGATTTTGGAGAAGCTTAACGGTAAATGTCTTGCGGAATACAAGTATGATGGTGAACGCATTCAAGCGCACAAGCAAGGTAACGACGTTATTCTTTATTCAAGAAGACTTGAGAACATTTCCAGCCAATATCCAGACGTTGTTGATTTAATAAAAAAGCAGGTAAATGCTCAAGAAGCCATTTTTGAGGCTGAATGTGTCGCGGTTGACATAGAAACTGGTGACATGCGGCCATTTCAGGAACTGATGCATCGCAGACGAAAATACGGCATAGAATCCGCAATCGAGCAGTACCCAATTTCGCTGTTTACGTTTGACTTGCTATTTGTTGACGGCGAGGACTTAACCCGTGAACCTCTCACAGCAAGACGTACAGCCTTAGAACAGGCGCTAAACAAGAATGAACGGCTCAAATTGGCCACTCAGAAAGTCATTAACAACCCTAAGGAGCTTGAAGACTTCTTTGAAGAAGCCATAGAAGAAGGCTGCGAAGGCTTAATGTGCAAATCCATCACCAAAGACTCCGTTTACCAAGCAGGAAACAGAGGATGGTTATGGATAAAATACAAACGTGACTACAAAAGCGAAATGACAGACACAGTTGACTTGGTCGTTGTGGGCGCTTTTCACGGCAGAGGCAAACGAAAAGGAGCATACGGTGCATTACTATTAGCCACATATAACCCAGAAAAAGACCTGTTTGAAACCGTAACCAAATGCGGCACAGGATTTACCGACAAGGACATAGCAGACCTTCACGGGATGCTTCAAAAACACGTTATACCCCGTAAGCATCCACGGGTTTCTTCAACTTTAGAAGCAGACGTCTGGTTTGAACCGTTCATTGTCCTTGAAGTTTTAGGCGCCGAAGTAACTTTAAGCCCTATCCACATGTGCGCTATGGATTCAATCCGTAAAGACAGCGGCTTAGCAATTCGTTTCCCAAGATTCACAGGAAAATACCGCACCGACAAAAGCCCACAAGATTCAACCACATCAAAAGAAATCGTGGAAATGTATCAGAATCAGCTTAAGCAAATAAGCCAATCCTAAACAAGCAAAACACTTTGGGTTAGCATCATCCTTAATTTTTCTGTTACACCGAACCAGCCTATTTGCCGTCTATTAGAAAGCTATTTGGATATACATGCAAAAAACTATAGGGGCAGGTTTTTTGTGGCTTAGAAAAATAGCCGATGATATGCCCCTAATTCAATAGCATTAAGAGTCAAACTCTGTTTCTGAAGAAGGGAGAGTAAAAGGGTATTATTTTGTCTATATTTAGTATTAAAAAGAAAAGAGTTGTATTTTTTGTAAAAATATCAACAATGCTGGATCACTCCAAAAAGGGCTATACAAATAAGGACATCTGAATTTACGAAATAAAGGGGCAGGCACTATTTTAAAAATAGGCGAGTATAAGAACATATTAACGTTTTATTCGCACATAATACACGGATACAGCAACCGCCATAAGGACCATTATTGCAATTGCTGAGATAACAAGTTCTGAAGGCGAAAAATGAATGTCTTCTTTGGGACTGCTTGTGGAAATTGAGGTTGGCATGTTATCTGGGACAGCATCTATTATGAGATAAGCGTTTGCTACAGATTCAGTATGGCGCAATTTTTCGTTGAGATGCTCATAATAATCAAAAACTGCTTTCACCATTAACGTATGGTTTCCGTTACTAAGCTGATGCAGACTAATTGAACAATTAAATTGAGCTGGATTGCCAGGATTCCCTTGAGTAATAGAACTTACAATTGTCAGGGGTTGAAAATTGTTGCCATCAACAGAGTATTCTAATCGCGTGTATGATTCATCTGTGGGACCACCAAACCACCCAGTAAGATACGTGTCAATAGTCACATTCAAAAAAACGTCATTCGTAGCGTAAGTTGTATTGACCGGCGAATTAAAAGTAATATCAGGGTTTGATGGCGGAAAACAAAAATTAGCATTCGCCATGTTAGTGAATGCTATCGGTGTAACCACTATTATTGAGAGCGTCACTATAAGCGTTAAAGCGGAAGCTCTTTTTTTATCCATTTGAGCATAATCCCTATTTTAACTCTGATTCAGGTTTAGTTAAATACTTTTTCATCAAACTTTCTTGACTAAGACAATTCGCGACATGTCTACTTGCAGAAAACGCCACAACCTGCACTAAAACCAAAAAGCAAACCAAACAAAAAACGCGTTGTTAAGCAAAAAGGTAATGGTTGTTGTTGTGCATAGAAAATTTACGGCAACAACTTCTAAAAAGATTTACAGAGAGAATCTAAAAACTGATAAGCTTCAAACGCTAAAGAGTACCGTAAGCGAGGGAACCTTTGTGTCTTTAGACCAAGAAAAGATGAAGACGATTATTGCGTTCAAAAAACGTTTAGAAGACAGGCTGGAAACTTTAAATGTTGAAACAAAAGAGACCCAAGCAGCCTTGGACATGGTTAACACTATGCTGCTTGAAAAGGGCTTCAAACGTGGAGACCTAAAAGAGGCTCCACCGCCAAATTTGCCAAAAGAAGTAGTAATACCAAAACAAGAACAAACATACGATAACCCAATCGACACACACCCCACTCCGGCTCCAGTCCCCTCGGCATCTCTGACAGTTCAAGACAGGGAAAACGTATTTCCATTAAAAACAATGAATGATGAACCATTAGCGTTAATCTGTTTTGAAAAAGAAGTAATGCATGTACTGCCTGATGAAAGCAAACATTTTAGTGCAAACACGCCACCTTTCCAAAATTTTTTGGTAGAAAAAGTACTTGCAAAAATGAAGGAAAAAGATGCTGAACTTGTACGCAATCACCAGTTACCTGAAAACAACGCCTTCACTTTTGACGTTGTAAAGGAAGTGGACCTTATCAGGGAAATAGTCATACACAACGTTGATGATGAACGCTTGAAAGAGTTAAAGTCAAGCATCCGTTGGACACTGGAAAAAATGTATGAAAAAATGAAAAGTTAAAAAAACTGTTTTACTGTGAATGCTTGTCAATGAGGGTTGTTATATTCTTTTTAGCGCATAACCCTACTATCCGTTCAACTTCTTGACCATTCTTGAACACAATCATGGTTGGGATGCTGAAGACTTGGAATTTTTCAGCGATAGAAGGGTTTTCGTCAACGTCAAGTTTGCCGATTAAAGCTTTTCCAGCATATTCCTGTGCTACTTCCTCGATTGTGGGTGCTAAGGCTCTGCAGGGACCACACCAAGTCGCCCAGAAATCAATGAAAACAAGTTTATTGGTTTTTACGGTTTCTTCAAAATTGGCGTCTGTTACATGAAAAGGTTGACTCAATTCATAACACTCCTAAATAATCCTGATATGAATTCTATTTTTGAATAATATAAAGTGTTCGCGCACAAACGCTAAACTGGCAACTTCAAAGCCAACAAAACTATTGCAGGAATATTGTGGCTTTTGGATAACCAAGTTACATGCAGCCTTACTTTTGTAATTAATAGAAAGGAGAAGGAAAAAACAGTGCAGACACAATTAACTTCACTGTCATTGATTGTTTCAGCAGTAACTAACAAGAGTGGTTGGTTTTGCAGTCATCATCTCAGAACAGGCGGGTGAATCAGTTCGAGTGAACCTAATAGTCCATATACTAAAAAACCCAGACCAGAAGAAACAGCGGAAAACGCTTACGTCCATTACCCACCAAATATTACTCCGTCCCCAACTCAACCTCCGCCACCATCACCAATTGAAGTCCAAACAGTAACCAAATTTTCATGCCAACATTGTGGCAAAACCTTCACAACAAAAGAAAAATTAGCATTGCACGTTGAAACTACTCATCAATGCTCAAAAAAGAAAGGGTAAACCCATTAAAAATGGGTTACTGGATTTCTATTGTTCCAGTTAGCATTTGCACGTTTGCCACTTGTCCAGTGTCAGCGTAAATGCCGATGCCAACTTTGTTTATGCCGCCACTGTAAATCTGGTCAAAACCTAATTCGATATACCAGTATGGGATCAATTCCAGCGAGTTGCCTCGTGTGTGAGGAACAAGTTGTACAGATAAAGGTGGACTTACGGTTTTGAAGTTTGATACCTGTTTACCGTCAATGGTCCAGCTTAATGTTTTCACGTAATTTTGTGCGATTTCAACTGCTTCGTCTTCGTTAACAGAGATATCGTTGCTACCTATCTTGTACAAGTAATAGCCGTCACTCATTGTGAGCAGAATGTTATTTTGGAAAGTCATCTTTAGGCCTTTTGCTTGATAATCTATGTCGTTTTCAGTGTACATCCAAAGTAACTCGGCAGAAGCACCAGAAACGGAAATGCGAAGTTTCATGTCACCCTCGGATACTGTCATACTTCGTGACGAGTTAACTTTACCTAAAATGTTTAGCATGTCTGTTAGGTATGCGTCGCCTGAAATTTGCCTGTACCTTGATAGGATTCCGTGCGCGTTAAGGATTAGATTATTTGGTTCATTTTGGGTGAAGATTGGGGAACTTTCAATCATTGTTAGCTCGTAATAGGAGAAATGACCGTTTCTGTAACGGAATAGTACGTTAAGGTCGCTGGTACTACTCGTAAGTGAGTACTGAGATTCTTCTTCAGAAACACCTTCAAGGTCGGTTCGCCAATTCACTGTATTCTTAAGCAGAGTAACCGTGTAATTACGGGTATCAATATGAGTTACGTTACGTAAGAAAGTGTTAATTTTATCTGTGCCTAATCCCCAAGATAGCAACTGCTGATTTTCCATAGCAAGCGCTTGCTGAGATTCTAATAATTGACCGTTTTGGACGTATTGAATCGCAGAAAAACTTGCTAATAGCACGATTGCAATCAGCAGTACACCTAAAACGGCTCGTTCCTTTAAAGCGGATAAGCGGCGTTTAGGTTCAGCGCCATGTATGTCTTCTACGCCTTTCATTGCGCTAACGCTTGCTTGACCAAAAGTTGACAGTTTGTATTGGCCGTTTTCCATTTTTGTGATTAGCTCGCCAAGGCTTTCTAAGTGATAAGTCAAGTTTGGTGTTGATATGCCTAGTTCTTCAACAAGTTCCATGAAAGTCATTGGTTTGGAGCCTAGCATACGTAGAATCTTGCGTCTTATCGGATGCTTGAGTGAACTGAACATTATCGAGTATATTTCGTCTTCAGGAGTACTTGCCATCCTTTACCCCAGTATGAAGTGCCACCTTTAAGCTATAAGTTTTCATTAAAAAAGACCAAAAATAAGAAAAAGCAACCAACTTAGTATGGAAAATAAGCCAAAAACGAAATCGACTTTTTACGATAACCAGCATCAATGAAGGCTCAAGTCAAATACTATTCAACACTCTAGAGTTACCATAAAAGGTAAAGCATAGACAAGTTAGGGACGTTTCCACTAACAAGACTAAAAATAACAATTATCCAAGCGACGTTTCATCGCCTAGTCAGCCGTTATTCGCGGACTGAACTTAGGTGATGCTGACGTTTTGAATGTCGAAATATCGTTTTGCTAAAAAGCGCAAACGTTCGGCGTTTTTGCCGTTTTTGCCTATCGCGACGCCCTTGTCTTTTGGGTTTACGGTGATGACTGCCATTTTTTTGCCGTCGGTGCGTTCGGTGACGCGAATTTCGCGTACTGTTGCAGGTTTAAGGGCGTTCTTCATGAATTGAACTGGGTCTTCACTGTACTCGATGATTTCGTGTTTTTTCCCAGTCATTCGTTCAAGTGTGTGGATGTTTCTTCCACCTTTGCCGATGGCTACGCCCACTTGACCTTGGTTGACGATGAAAATTGCTCGTTCTTGCTCTTCATCAATTATGCAGTCTTTCACGCTTGCGCCGCTTATGCTTTCAAACAATGCGATATAACGCATTTCGTCGCATGTGATTTTTATGCCGGTTGTCATTGCTCTCCTCCAATTGCCTCTTCAATTTCGGGTGTTTCTATTACTTTGAGAATATCTGAGTCTCCTGATTCCCGGATACTTAATGCAGAGATGATGAACAGTTTGCCTGCGACTTCAGCTAAATCCATTGATGTGCCTTTGTAGGTTATCACGGGGACTTTAGAGATTTTACCATAGTATTCTATATTGTCTTTTATGTCTTTTGGACAGTTAGAGGCTAAAAGAATCATTTTAGCCTTGCCAGTTTTTGCGTTTTGCAATGCCGCGTTGGCTCCGAAAGAAACTTTGCCAGTCTTGACGGCGGACGCAATTGCCTTATCTATATTTATCATGCTTCAGTTTTTCCTCCATCTTTTTCTTGGTTCTCGAATGTGGACATGTACAATTCAACTAGGCCTGTGCCGATTGGTATTGACTGCCCTACTATAACGTTTTCTGTTACTCCAGCTAAAGGATCACTTTCACCTTTAACTGCCGCTTCAACAATGTTGGGAACGGTGATTTCGAATGCGGCGCGCGCTAAGACGCTTGCCTTCTTGCCGCTGATGCCGTGTCTGCCGATTTGCTGTACATCGCCTGTTGTTGTCATCATGTCTGCTACAAGCATGACGTGTCTTACGTCGACGTCTAAGCCTTGATCTTCCAGTACGCCTTTTGCTTCATTGACTAGCGCGTTTCTTGCTGCTTCAACGCCTAAAGTTTTTGCGATTTCATGAATGTTGTTTGTAGTTGTTCGTGAGGTGTCTACACCGTCGATTTCTAATACTTTTGCAAGGTTTGAGCCATCAGTGCGAATTACCCATTCGCCGCTTTCCTCTGTAACTAGTACACGTTTAATGTCTGGAACACCTTTGATGTGTGCTGCAGGTAATTTGGTTAGCATACGTTTTAGTGCTTCAGACTTCTTGGGTTTTATTTCAAGTGAATCGTCTATCACTGTTACTGTAGCGTTCAATGTTTCTAGTCGTGTTTTGGCTTCATCCATTGTAATACTACGGTCATTCATCATTGTGCGGTTGAGTTCGACAACGATGACTTCTTTTACTGGGTCTTCGTAGATTGCCGATGCCAAGTTTTCAAGTGAAGTGTAAATGATGTCTCTTGCTACAGCGACTGCGCCTTCTTTGCTTTTTGCGTGCTCAGGCAATAGGTAGATGGTCATAATTGGTGTTGATGGGATTCTGCGTGCGTCAACGATTTCGATTAGTCTTGGTAAACCTAAGGTGACGTTTTGTTCTTTGACACCTGCATAGTGGAAAGTTCTAAGAGTCATCTGTGTGCCAGGTTCACCGATTGATTGCGCTGCAACAATGCCTACTGCTTCTCCGGGTTCCATTAAAGCGCGTTTGTATTGTTCTGCGGTTAAGGTTGCTGCTTTCTCTACGCCTTTCTTGCTTAACTTGCTCTTTGAAAGAGTACTTTTCAGCTGGTCAAGCAAGATTGGGGTAAGTTGGTCTTCAACGCCTTTAAGTTGCTTCTTAATGAAGTCTGCAGGTGCAGGTTCACCTTTTCCTTCACCGATTTTAATTTGTTCGATGAGTCGGCTAACGTTGACTGCTTTGCCATGGTCGCTTTTTGCTGGGTCTACACCGTCTTCACCGTAACGGAACTGGATAATGTCACCAGCTGAATCGCGTACAGTGCTGTCGTATTCTAAACGGATATGTTCAAGTGCGTTAATGAGCCTACGCTGCATGTAACCACTTTGTTGAGTACGCACGGCAGTGTCGACTAGACCTTCTCTGCCACCCATAGCGTGGAAGAAGAACTCGATTGCGTCAAGACCTGTCTGGTAAGAGTTGTAAACAAAGCCTCTTGCTTTTGGACGAGGGTCGTTTTCTTTGAAGTGGGGCAACGCACGTCCTGCATAGCCTCTAAGGATACGTTTACCACGGACTGACTGTTGACCAACACAAGCTGCCATCTGACCGATGTTAAGGCTTGAGCCTCTTGCACCAGTACGAGTCATGACAATGCCCGCGTTTTCTAAGGTGAAGTCTTCGTCTGCAATCTTACCTGATTCATCTCTGGCCGTTGAAAGTTCGTGCATAACGTAGATTTCGAATGATTCTTCTAAAGTTTGACCTGGTAACCGGGGCAGAGTACCGTTTTGGTAGTTGGCTATGTGTTCATCGATTTTCTTTTGTGTACGGTCCATGGTTTTTGCCATGCGGTTGCGTGCTCTTGGTGAAAGTACTAGTTGGTCATAGGTGTAGCTGAAGCCTCTCATTGAAATGAACAGCTTCAACAGGTGAGTTACATTGTTAAGGAATGCTCGGCCTGCTTGTGTACCGTAATCTTTGATGATTCTGTGAAGCAAGCTTTCTGATTGTTCTGAACCGATGCTTCTTCTGTCGATAACACCTGAAACCAGTTGACCATTGCGAACAACGACGTATGCGTCGTGTTTACATGCTTCTTCTTCGCATTTAGTGCAACCTTGGCAAATGTTTGCTTTAAGCACGTAGTTGAGTGTTTTTGGTAAGAATAGGCTGAAGATTTGTTTGCCTGACCACATTGGTTGTGGTTCTTTTATTTCAGGTTCTGGTAACTCGCCTGTGTAACCAGTAGTGGTTAATAGGCGGTCTACTTGTTCACGGTTAATGTAGTTGCCTGTTCGCGTAAAGTAGTATGCGCTTGTGACGAAGTCTCTGATTGCACCAATGATTGGACCACCGAATCTGGGTGAAAGAATCTGGTCTTGCACCTGCATAAGCAGCAAGGATTCGGTTCGTGCTTCTTCGCTTTGTGGTACGTGAAGGTTCATTTCGTCGCCGTCAAAGTCTGCGTTATATGGTGGACAAACGCAAAGGTGCATACGGAAGGTTTTGTATGGCAAAACCCTGACGAAATGAGCCATAATTGACATGCGGTGAAGTGATGGCTGTCGGTTAAAGATTGCAATGTCACCGTTCTTAAGGTGGCGTTCAATTACAAAGCCAGTTTCAACTGCATCAGCAATTTTTGTGCGGTCAACAACGAATTCAAGGCGGATACGTTTTCCGTCTGGACGGATAATGTAGAGTGCACCTGGATAGTTTTCTGGACCGTTGATTACGAATTTTTTCATTTCTTCAATGTTCCAAGCTGTAACTTTTTCTGGAACAGAGAGACGCATTGCTACGTCTTGGGGTACACCGACTTCGTTAATGTCCAAGTTAGGGTCTGGTGAAATGACAGTACGCGCGGAGAAGTCGACACGTTTGCCTGATAGGTTGCTTCTGAATCGGCCTTCTTTTCCTTTTAGACGTTGGCTGAGTGTTTTTAGTGCTCTGCCGCTTCTGTGTCT
This sequence comes from Bathyarchaeia archaeon, assembly GCA_050108115.1. Lineage (GTDB taxonomy): Archaea > Thermoproteota > Bathyarchaeia > Bathyarchaeales > Bathycorpusculaceae > Bathycorpusculum. The sequence goes on from JBNIDP010000004.1 coordinate 37,791, forward strand.
TGCAGGTGGAATGCCTGAGGCTTCGTTGTTAAAGTATGTTGTAACGTGGTATTGTAGCAGTTCGCTGAGGTCTTGGATGATAAGGGTTGGTGCGCCTGCTTCCATGTTTTCTTTTAGACGTTGGTTAATTCTGATAATGTCTACGAGTTTGTGAGTTAAGTCGTCTTCAGAGCGGATACCTGACTCTAAAGTAATTGATGGACGCACATACACTGGTGGAACTGGCAAAACTTGCAGAACCATCCATTCTGGACGTGCAACTTTAGGGTTAAATCCAAGAACCTCAAGGTCTTCGTCGCTGATACGTTCAAGACGTTCCCTGATCATGCTTGGAGTTAGTGGCTCGGAACCTGATTCGGTTGCTTCAACAAATTTGGTTGGCTTCTCAAAGGTTATTTTGTACTGGACTGAGGCACAGTAGGGGCATTGTTTTGCTTTGATGTCAGTCATGATTTCTTTGTATACTTCATCGGGGATTGTTCCGAGCAGTTCGTTGAATCTTTCAATTCTTTGGCGTGCTTTTTTAGTTGCTTCTTCAGAGAGTAAGATGCGTCCGCAACTGCGGCATGTTGATTTTAGAAGGTCGAAAATGATTTTGGTGAATTCGATGTGTACTATTGGTACAGCAAGTTCTATGTGACCGAAGTGTCCGGGGCATCGGATGGCGGTGTTTCCGCAGGTTTTACAGCGTTGTCTTGGCTCAAGTGTTCCTAAGCGTCCGTCCATGAGGCCTGCTGTGATTGGTGCGCCGTCTTCGTCGTAGGTGTCTGGTGTTTGGATTTCAACGACTGATTGTTTTCTTAGGTCTTTTGGTGAGATTAAACCGAATGAAATCTCATCTACTACTTTATGAATTAATTCTTCCGATGCCATGATTATGCTTTCTCCTTAAGTCTTAATTTTGGTGTAATACAGAGGCTCTGCAGTTCCTGCAGTAATAGTTTGAAAGCGTAAGACACAGTAACAGGTGCAATCTTTGCTTTTTCATCGCAAATCTTGCAGACATAACGCCTCTGCTTCATGTCGAAGAAGGCGATTTGTCCACAGTTTTCGCAAATAAACAGGGTGTACTTGTCAGATTCCTCAAGTAACCTGTCTCTTAGTAACATAGCTGCACCATGACCGATGAGGCAGTCTCGTTCCATTTCTCCGAATCTGAGACCACCACCTCTAGCGCGACCTTCAGTTGGCTGGCGAGTGAGCATTTGGACTTGACCTCTGGCTCTTGCATGGATTTTGTCTGCAACCATGTGGTGAAGTTTCTGGTAATAGACGACACCTACGAAAATATCTGCTACGAATTTTTCGCCTGTTGTGCCATTGTAGAATACTTCGCCTCCTGTGTGGCTGAAACCCAGTTTTATTAAGCTGTTGCGAACCTCAGTGGGGCCTTCGTTTGCGAAGGGTGTGCCGTCGCCTGGTTTGCCTCTGGCTGCGGCTGCTTTGCCTGTTAAGGATTCGATGAACTGGCCGATGGTCATTCTTGAGGGAATAGCGTGCGGGTTAATGATTAAGTCAGGTACTATGCCTTCGTCTGTGAAGGGCAAGTTTTCGGGTGGAACAATAAGTCCGATGACTCCTTTTTGTCCGTGGCGGCTTGCGAATTTGTCGCCGAGTTCAGGAATTCTTTGGTCTCTTACGCGAACTTTGACGAGTTGGCTTCCTTCACCGGATTCAGTGATGAATATGCCGTCGACGATTCCTGTTTCGCTTGGACGCATGTCTACGCTGGTGTCACGCATTGATGGACCTTTTACTTCAAATTCTTTGTATTCTTCAAGGAATCGTGGTGGGCTGATTCTGCCGATTAGGACGTCTCCGCCGACTACTTGGGATTCAAGGCTGATGATTCCGTCTGGTTCAAGCAGGCGGTAGTATTGTTCGCCTCTGTAGCCGCGTGTTCCAGCTTCGGGGACGGTGAATTTGTCTTTTAATCCACCAAGGTATTGGCGGCATTCTGCCTCGTAAATGCGGTAGAATGTTGACCTGAATAGTCCACGTTGGATTGAGGCTTGGTTGAAGATGATGGCGTCTTCCATGTTGTAGCCTTCGAAGCTGAGCACAGCGACGATGCAGTTTTGACCTGTTGGGCGTTGTTTGTAGCCCATGACTTCCATGTTTTCTGTTTGGACAAGTGGTACTTGTGGATAGTGTAGTATGTGGCTGCGTGAGTCGGTTCTGTTGTGGAAGTTTGTTCCGTAAACTCCTAGGGCTTGTTTGGCCATTGCTGCTTGGTAAGAGTTACGTGGTGACTGGTTATGTTCTGGATATGGGATCGTTGAAGCGCAGATGCCGAGAATTGTGTATGTGGCTATTTCAAGGTGTGTTGTTTCTGGTTTAATGTCATCGTAGGATATTGCGATGAACGCGTTTTCTTCTTCTTCAGCGTCTAAGTATTCAATGTAGCCTGCTTTGATGATGTCTTCCCACGCCCATTCGCCGAGCCCAATTTTTTCGATGTGTTTTGGCTGGAGTTTTGGTACGCCGTTTTCGACGATTATTAATGGGCGTCTGACGCGTCCTTCGTCGGAGTTTGCGTGGACTTCCTCGGTTGAAGTTTGTGACTTGTTGAAGTAGGTAATGTTTACTTCTGTTGAGATTTCGCCTGCGCGTCGTTTTTCACGGAAGTTTTTAACCATTGCTTGTGACGAATTGTGGTAACCGATAATGTTTCCGTCAACGAAAACTTTGGCGCCTGACATCCGCTGCTCGATTGTTGCTTCTGCAGCGGGGATTGTGCCCATTTCGAATAAGATTTGTTTTATTCGGTCAGGGTTAACGCCGACTGCGATTGTTGCTGATAATGCCAAGTTTTTAACAAGACCACAGTTGGAGCCTTCAGGAGTTTCGTTTGGACAGAGCCTACCCCAGTGAGTTGGGTGTAAGTCTCTGGCTTCGAAGTTTGGTTGACTTCTGCTCAAAGGTGACTGGAGACGTCTAAGGTGACTAAGGGTTGAAATGTAGTTTGTTCGGTCAAGTAGTTGTGTGATGCCGACTCTGCCTCTGCCCCAGTTTCCTGTTGCCAGAGCGTGTTGGAATCTTTCTGTGATAATGCCAGGTCTTACGGCTGCTGATACGGTGATTATTGGGCCTTTAACGCCTATGCGTTCAAGCTGATACTTGATGTCGCGGGTCAAGTTTCTAAATGAGACACGGAAAAGGTCTGCAAGCAGTGGACCACCAAGGCGCAGACGTTTGTTTTTAAAGTGGTCTTTGTCGTCTTGTTGGCGTATGCCCATTTTTAGTTGGATAACTCGGTATGCCATTTCGCCTAAAAAGATGGCTTTTTCTTTGCGGTTTGCTTCGCTTCTGCCCAAGTGGGGTAAAAAGTTTTTGTCTAGGGCTGTTTCGGCTTTTTGAAGTCGGTATTCTTCAACTTGTCCGTGGGCGACGCGGTTGCCGATGAAAAGGATTGCGTCTGATGGTGTGTCGACGCCGACTGCTTTCTCGAAAGAAGCTGCAAGTTGTGCTTGTAAGTCTTTGTCAAGGCTTACTGCTTCTGCGATATCTTTGTCTTTTTCCATGTTTAATGCGCGCATGATGACTACGAATGGGATTTCTGTGGGTACACCGGGCATTGTTACGTAGATTGCGTCGTCTGATTTTAGTTTAAGTTCGATTCTTGCGCGGAAACCAACGGTTGTTGAGAAGATTTTTGCTTGGTATACTGGGCTGGTTCCTTTGTCGTCTATGTCGACGATTACACGGTTTGGTGCGAGGTCTTCCATGGCTACGATGACGCGTTCGGAGCCGTTTACGACGAAGTATCCTCCAGGGTCGTCTGGGTCTTCGCCTGCTGCAATTAATTCTTCACGTGAAAGTTGGCTGAGGAAGCAAAGTTTGCTTTTCAGCATGACTGGGATGTTTCCGATGTAGACGAGCTCTGTGTCTTGTTCACGTCCGTCTACGATTGGAGTCATTTCAAGCGCTACTGGCGCGCTGTAGGCCAGGTTTCTTAGACGGCCTTCCATTGGGTAGATTTCGTGTTTTGTTCCATCTACCTCGGTTACGTAGGGGCCTGTGATTCTGCTTTGTGGGTCGATTACCCAGATTTGTCCTAGTTTTACTTTGTAGGGGTTATCTGGGACTTCGATTGGGATTTCAGCTACCTCGTCTACAACTTCTTGGAGTCCGTGGTCAATGAATTCGTTGTAGCTGTCGAGGTGTTGCCTTACTAGGCCTTTGTCGTTGAAAAATGCCTTCAATAATAAGTGTATATCTTCTTTCTGTATTTCGGTCATTCTAAACATTCTCCAGTTTATACGGGTGAGGGTGAAACCTTGCTAAACCAGTCTTTCTCACGTGAAAAAGGTTCTCCTACGTATTCTGAGAGCACAAACACATGCTACATAGCTTGCTTATAAATGTTGTTATCGTGGTTGCGTCTAAACTGTGGGTTGACTAAACCTTCATAGAGTCAATACATGAAAATAACTCTTTTGGCATGCGTGAAACATTAAAAACCGCGCGCATCAACAAAAAACAACAGAAATCAACAAACAGGCACAACACAAAGGCAAAGACGACACAAACAGCACAGGAAACGTTTTTTTAGGCAACAAACCGTTTGCGGCAGGCTTTTTAGCCACATATGCAAGGGTAAACAGCTTAGAAATGATAAAGACCCTTTTTCAACATGTTAATGACCGATTTTTCAACCAATACGACCTACCCCCCTTAGTGATTTGCAGCTTTAAACTTGATAGAGCCTACCCCTCTTTGAAATGGTAGGCCCCCTATAGGTTTCTGCAATGAGTTTCTATTTGGAGGCTAATAGGTTGATATGAAAAGTAAAGCATTGAAAGCGTTGCAAAGCACAATACATTCCAGCTCTAGCATGACCCTTAAACTGGAGTTTACCGCCTACAAGACACAACCCACAAAGCCCATATAAGCAATTTTGGCAAACAAAAAACCAAACAAAAAAGCCCTTTTAAAACCACTAATACCTAACAACTTTGTATTTGTCTCTACCCAGTTGCCGCCGACGCTTCTCCTCAGCTTCCGTAACTTTGGAGTTGCCAGTTTTTACTTGATAAACTTTGGGCTTGCCAATTTCGTTGCCAAAAAAGTCCCGTTCCTGAACTACAAAGTCGCCGCCCCGCCGTATTTTGGTGCAGTCGTTGCCTTTCATTGCTTGGTCAAACGCGAAACGGTCACGCGCAAGGTTACCCGCCTTTTTTCGGGCTGGTTCAGCAAAACGCCTGTTAGTGTTTCCAAACCCGTATGGTCTCTTGTCAGCTGAATTTTTGGGCAATTGTGTGAACCTTTCTTAATTTGCTTCTCATGTTTACTTTAACTTTTCTGTAGCCCACGCTTTGGCTTTTGCTAAATCAGCCATGTTTGGATGCCCACGCCTTGTAAAACCAAACGTTTGCCCCAAACAAACAAAATAATCCTGTTCTAAACGCTGCCCTTTTACTTCAAGAGCTTTTTTCACACCTTCATAGGCAAGTTTGTTGCTTGCACCTCCACCCCCCCAAGTCATAAACAACAAAAACCTTTTGCCCACCCCAAAATCTGCCGCTTTAAGAAAATTTAACAACTCCACATAGGGTTCGCCACCCCGTATGCCTGTACCAAGAAAAACCAAATCATAACCATCCAAAGCCAAAACGGAAGCGTCAAAGTCTTGGGTCAGTTTTACTATTTTGCAGTTGGCGGCGTCGGCTATTGCTATGGCTACTTTTTCAGTGTTTCCTCGATGGGTCGAATAAATTACAACAGAATTCATGAAAGCACCCTAATCAGATAAAGGAGTTTTAGCGTTTAATTATTTGCACTTCCGACGATTCATCTGCTTTAGTGGCTGTTTTTTGGGTTATAATTGACAGCAGGTTTTCTTCAGCCTCGTACCCGATGCAGTTTCGTTGGTTTTTGATTGCCATTTTCATTGTTGTTCCTGAACCCAAGAACGGGTCAAGCACTGTATCGCCTTTGATGCTGAACATTTTGATTAGCCTCTCAGCGATTTCGTCTGGGTAAGCAGCTGTTCGGCGTTCCAGTTCGTCAACTGTTTGGCGTGTGCCTTTCAGCGTCCAGATTTGGCTGAACCATTCATCACGCTGTACCTTGGTAAACTTGCTTTCGTACCTCAAATTATCGTGCGGTGGAAACTTGCGCAGACACCCCTTTCTGAAAAGCAAAATAAATTCGCAATCCAACGTGACGTAGGCGTTTGGTGGCAGAAAACCAGAGCCAAGAAAGGCGCCTTTGCCTTTGTAGTGGGGTTTGGTGGTGGGTTTTTTCCATAAGATGTAGGGCAGCGTTGTGAAGCCGATTTTTTCGCATTCTTCAATTATGCGGCTGTGATTTGGGAAAAGCTGGAATTTGTCATCTAAGCGTCGGGTTGCATCGCCAATGTTAATAGCTGCAATGCCTCCTTCAACGAGCACACGATAGGTTTCTTGCCATGTTTTTGACAAGTTTTCATGCATCAAATCATAAATTTGCCCAACAATCTCCGAAGACGTTGGTGAAGACAGCTTTTTCCAGAGTTGCCCAATTTTTTTATCAGTTTGACAGAACTGAGCGTCCCACATTTGAATCATAGGGTACGGTGGCGAGGTGAGCATTAGGTGAACAGTGGCATCTGCGATTTCAGGCATGCTCTGACTGTTGCCTATAATTATTTTGTGTTGGGTCTGCAAGATTTATCTTGACATTATTGTGGGTGGTTATTGCTTAATCCTTTTTGGTAAAAACTTGGGCAACTGTTTATGTTAAGAGTAAAATGAGTTAAACATTAAAGGGTTGTTTGGGGGAAATAATATAATAAGGAGAAGTTTACCTTTTGTTTTTGCTTAAACCGTTTTGGGCTACGGTAACCAAGCCAGGTCAAAGGTGAAGGACTCAAGATCTAAAGACCGCTTTGACACAAGGCGCTCTGATGGGAAATCCTTTCCCGCAGGGGTTCGCAGGTTCGAATCCTGCCCGTAGCACCATTCCCGATGAGCATTTGTACTGTCCGCTGATTGGCGGATCAACTTCCGTAACTCTTCAGTAAGCACGCCCACTTGGTGATCCTCGATGTTTGGCTCGGTTATGTTGCCTCTGGACAAGGCTTCTCGTGTCAGTAGCTGCTCTGGGTTTTCGCCTAATGCGCGTATCATTTCTTTTATGGTGTCGATTTTGCTGAGTGCTGTCTTTTTGCGTATAGCTAAGCCCGCTGCGGCGTAGATGGAGCGTAGTTTGTCGATGCCAAGACTTTGGATATCGTGGTAGGTGTCGACTGTGTGGCCCATGAAATAGTCAGCGTAGTCTTCTTGGACGCCTAATGCGATTAGTTGGGTTTTGAAGTATTTGCGGATGCTATGAACTCGCAGGTCATACATTCCGCCTGTCTTGTTGGGCTTGATGAAGCCTGCTTTTACATAGAGGTCGTGTACGATTTTGCGGAGTTGTTTGGTGCTTATGCTTTTTGGGGTTCGGTGGGTTTCATCGCGGATTAAGGGTGAGTCGTCGGTTATTGTTTCGGGCGGAAGTTTCTTTGTGCCTTTTCTGCGTTGGTCTAGGTAGAGTTTTAGGTAGTAAGTGGCTTCGGCGCCTAGGAATGTGTCGTAGTCGTGGTATTTGCCTTTAGTTATGTCGGTTTCTACGTGTATGTGGATGGGGATTGTGCCTGCTTCTAAGTCTTCTTTGACGTGTCGGTAGAGAAGTTTTGAAAAGGTTTCTTCTCGGAAACCGCCTAGGGCAAAACATGAGACGATGACTTTGCCGCGTAGATCGGTTAAATCCATCATCGTTGCGAGTTCTTCAGGTTTGGGCGCTCGGTCTTTGTAGACAACTCTTCGGCTCAGCGGTTCGGTGAGTTCGATTTTTACGCCGTTAACACGGTAGAAGGTTTTTACGGCTTTGATGTAGTTCTCCACGCCACCTGGTTTAAGTCCGTCATCTTGCAGCTGTGCTAAGTAGTCGTTGAGGTATCCAGTGTGGTTTTGTACTCTTAGTGGGTCGGGGATGTTTCCGACTGGTTTAAGGTCTGCTATGATTTGGTCGGGTGTGTAACCCATCCAGCTGGAGTATTTGTAGACGTTGACGGTGTAGATGAGGCAGCTTTTGTAGCTTCCACTGTAGTGGCGTAAGAGGTGTCTGGCCATTTTGATTAGGCTCTGATTGTCAAAGACAAATGGTAGAAGTGCGGGTCGGTCGCTGATGAAGCTGGTGATGATATAGTTTACGAGTCCTTTTTCTTTGGCGTCTAAGACTTTGTTCAGGTCCAGTGTGACTGGCTGCCGTAGTTTCCAGCTTCTTAGGCTTCGGCTGATGATGATTCTGTCGCTTAAAATTTCGATTGGCAGCTTGAGGTCTTTGAGGTCGTCAACGGTTAGTTGCTGTTTGCGGATGATAGGCTGTGATAGTCTGATAGTGCTCATTTTTTCTTGACTCCTTCACTTTGAGTTTTTCGCTCCGATTGTCGGAACGCATACTCACCTTCTTGTTTAGGCTGTTTGCAATTTAAATTCAACTCAAAAATTGCGGGCAGCCTTCGCAGTTCTAAAACATCTGCTTTTAACAGGACAAGCCCCGAAGCTTTAGGGTCGCCTCCATGCAGTGTGGGTGGTTCAGCGTCTCTATCCCAGCTTAAAATTAGGTACAAGTCGCAATCATAGATTAGCCAGCCCACTGCTTCTCTTTTTTGAGGTTTCATGGCTATGGCAGAGCTTCGATTGTACAAGACATGGTCAAGGTAACGAACAAAAATTAGCTCCCTCGTCTTGGACGTAAGCTCAGCCATTCTCTCTCCCTCATCGTTTATTTGAAGAATTTTTCTCCTCGGAGGCGTTGGCTAATTTGGATGTAGTGGTGTTTTTTGCAGAAATCCAAAATTTTTGTTAATTTGGGGTCGTCGGCTCGTTTGAATTGTTTTATGAAGCCAACTCTTGCGGTTTGCACCCGGACTTCAAAGTTTCCGTCAACACCGAGGATTTGGTAGAAGCCCCGCTTTTCCCCAGCGTACTCCTCAAAAACCGCCCATTCCTCAACAAGATTAACCAACCATCTCACCTAAAACTATGTCACTCCAAACAGTTAAAAGGAATCTGCCGCTTGCAAGGAAACTCCTAACAACCCCTCTCCAAGGAGTTTCCTTAGAACCCCCTCTCAAGGAAACTATTCAAAAGGGTCAAAAACTAATCTTCATGAGCCAGTTTTAATGAACGAAGTTTAACCATTACTTGCAATTTTGAGATAACCAGAAGGTTGAGGCTATTTTTCGGTGGTTTCTAGAGCAGCATTAACAAGTTCTGCTAATATGATTACGGCATGTGCGTCTGTCAGTTTACAGAGAATTTTTTCGTGGCTATTGCTATCGAGGAAATATGCCAAGTAAAATTTGGCAAGAACTTCATACTGTGCTGCTTTGAACCCTTTTTGGCTTGGTACAGATTGGTGTACCTGTGCGATGTAACCGCCTTTTTCTAATGCATGTATCCTTTTGTTAAGACTTGCGTAGTAGGTAATTTCCAGTCCGCTCTGCTTGTTCAGCAATTTTTGAAGATCACTAATAGGCAGCGGTCCTTTAGCATCCAATATCATAAAAATGGCGCGGTTTTTGTTTGCCCCTCGACCTGTAAAAACAGCGATTTTGGTGTTCTTGTTCTCTGTTCCTTTCGACTTAGATTGTTTGTTTGAAGCAAAATTTACTGAAGAATATCTTTTAGTTCCTAAAATGAAATACGGGTAAGACGCTATGAGCGGATGCTTAACTGCATGGTCGAAACATATAGTAAAGTCTGTGGTAAAATTATGCAATCGATTTAAGGTGTGGAGTAACACAAGACAGGCAAGAAAGAAGGCTATTGCTAACCATACAATTGCTCCCCGCCTCTCCACGGCATACACCCATATTTTGCATGAATAGTCCTATGGGAAATTAACAAATAAATAACTAGCTGAAAAATTTGTTTTGTAACTAATAGCACAACAAATATACAGAATATAATCGATTAAGGGCTTTCAAAATAATTTATGTAATTGACAAAAAACAATAAAAACGAGTTAAAACAGAAATACATTTTTCAAAGGATAGTCAATTCAGAAACCAGATTCTTTTTTGGGTAACTCTATTTTTAATTCCTTTAAAAGTGCTTTATACCGATTTCTTACTGTAACTTCTGTTACGCCTGCAGCCTCTGCAATCTCTTTTTGGGTTTTAGTTTCTTTGTTTCGGAGGCATGCAATATATAATACAGCTGCGGCTATGCCTAGAGGGTCTTTGCCAGTAGCTATACGCTTTTGTCTGGCGCTTCTGAGAATTAAGACCGCCTCGCCCTGTGTTTTTCCCGAAACCTCCGCTTTGAGGGCAATCTTTGAGACATAGGTCAGTGGGTCAGCGATCGGCATGTTTACGTTAAGTTCTCGCAAAAGTAATCGGTAGCATCTGGCAACGTCTTTTTTATTAACTAAGCTTACCTCGGCAATTTCACGTAGCGATCTGGGTGTTCCGCTTTCTCGGCAGGCGGCATAAAGTGACGACGTAATAATGATGACTATAGATCGCCCCCTCACTAAGCCTTTATCGAGGGCTTTTCTATACATTACTGCGGCTTTTTCTTTAACCGCTGGTGAAATGTATGCTTTGTCAGATAATCTGTCTAGTTCAGACATTGCTTGAGCAAGGTTTCGGTCTGCTGATGAGTGAACTCTGCTTCGTATTTGCCATTTACGAAGTCGCCACATTTGTATCCTTGTGGAGAGGGGCAGTTTTCTTCCAAGAGCATCTCTATCGATTTGGCTAATAGTTGTAGATAATCCCTTATCATAGACTGCGTAAGAGGAGGGGCCACCAACTCTGCTGCGTGAAGCTTTTTCTTCTTTAGTGAAAGCACGCCATTCAGGTCCTTTATCCATCAGTTGCTCATAAAGAACTAGACCACAGTCGCCACATATGGTTTCTCCGGTATCTGGATCGTGAATTAAATTATGCCCTCCACATTCAAGACATTTTTCTCTACTCAAAATCGCTGCACGTGCGCGGACAATTGTTTTATCTCTTAGACCGCCATCGTTTTGGAATATGTCACTGACCATATGCGACCGCCTATTCTTTGAGGAACCATGAAAAATCGGGATAGTTGATTCTACGGTCTACTCTTTCAGCTAATGCATGCACTATAATGGGTAATGCGATTGTGGCGTCGCAGTGGCACTGTACGTTTACGCCGTCATTTGATGTTTTGCCCCAGCTTATTGCTTCATCAAAGGTGCATCCTGATAATCCGCCCCATTGTGCCGAATCTGTTGTGATCTGTATTGCGTATTTATGCGGGTAAATCCGTTCATAACGTCTTGATTCAGTTAGACTTCTGGCTACTGTTGTTAGTTGAATGAAATCTTTGGGAACGCCACCGCCGATAAAGATTGCTCCTGTGTTCTTTGATAGTGATTTTATTTTAACAATCTGTTCAAATCCTTTCATCTCGTCTATATTTATGCCTGTATTCTTGTTTGCCTTCCGGTTTAGCAGATAGGCAATTCCGTATGCACTATCAACGATTGCTGGACAAAATATTGGGATTTTTGCTTCATAGGCCTTTGCAACTATACTGTTTATTCCTTTACTGGAGAGTTCTTTTCCAAGCAGATACAAAAATTCTGCAGAAGAATAGCTATGGCTGGGTTGCAGGCAGTTCATGAACTCTGCAATTAACGATTCCATTTGTCTGTATTCCATTTCGTCTGCAAAGACATCGTAAAAGCGGTCAATTTTATGCTTCAATAACTTAAGGTCGTCAACTGTGTGGGAACCTTGCCAATATGTCCCACCCATTGCTTCTAAAATATCTTCTGAAATGTTTGCTCCGCTTGAGACCAGTACATCGATGAAACGATTTTCTATCAGCCAATTGATTATTTTCCACTGTCCAGTTGTGCTCATGGACCCTGTTAATCCCAGAATTATGGTCAGCTCTTTCTCTTTGAGCATATTGTTCCAAGCGTCTGCTGCTTCGCCAAGTTTTCTCCCTTGAAAACCAGTTTTTGACATTTCATCGAGAAGTTGAGAAACGGTTTTGTTCTTGTTTACCTCGATAGGTTCAAGTTTTTTCTTAAAGAACGGGTTAGTATCCTTTTTTTTAAAGAGTTTATCTATTTTCATTTTCAGGTTAATGGTGTTTTATTATATTGTTATGCAAATTTGCCGTACAGCAAGCGTGCATATCTTTCTGATTCCTCGTTTTCCTGGCGCGTAGGTAACTTTAACCAACTGCAGGTCTTCTAGGCGGCTGATTTCTCCGCTTATGTGAGCTTCACTCAATTTCATTCTCCGGGCAATTGTGGATATGTCTAATTCCCCTCTTGAAAGAAGTTGCAGTATCTTGAAGCTGGTTATCGATGATAGCCCCTGAATTAACTTCAAGGCTTCTTTTCCCGTTATTTTTAATTCCTCGGATAACAATTTCGCCCTCCAAGTTTGCCTCCATTATATGCTTCGTCAAATATAAATATAATTTATTGAGCAAATTTTTTCTTAAAAAAGAATATTTATAAGTATTGAGGAAAGTAGTCGTTTGGAGATGTGGACTAATGATGAGTCTTAATCAAAAAGCGATATGTGAAAAGAGGATGGTAGATAACACAGCCAGAGGTAAAAATCAAAATTTCGTCGGGGCTGATGGAGCATGGACCGACAAATAATCGCGGATTGCCAAACCAAAAACGCTATCATACATTGTGACGATTGCATATGGCATACGAGATGCAAGCTTCGAGAAAAATGCAAAAAAGAAAACAACATTTCCGCAGTGGATTTAAAAGATATGGAGGTCTGGCAGACTTGGAAGAGCCGGAAACCGTTACCACCCTAAAAAACACGACAAAAGTTCTTGCTAAAATAGTAAAGAGCAATTGCTTACCCGCTGATTTAGAGATAGAAGTTTGTAACTTACGATACGACCTTTTATCTCTAATTTGCAAGCTACAAAAAGCTACTGCGAGCGAGGAAGACTGGCTGTGTCCGTAAAACATGCCACCGTTGGGTTGCTTTGCCTTTGCCTTTACTGCCATAGCTTTTTTCTGCTAATCCGATGCTATTGCAAGAATGCGTTGCTTTACTCGGAATTCGAGCGCAGTTGTGGTCGCCAAATAAAAATAATAGAGCAATATTTCCTTAACACAGTCAAGCTTTTTAATCTCTCTGATTTTCCACGTGGCACACAAGTGTTTTTGCGCACTCAATCCATTAAATGCTGTCGAAAAGGCCGTTCATAGCATAATTAAAATTTGCTTTACAGATAGTGTACATACTTTTCTGATTCCTCGTTTTCCCGGTGCGTAACTTATTTTTACCAGTTGCAGGTCTTCTAGGCGGCTGATTTCTCCGCTTATGTGAGCTTCACTCAATTTCATTTTACGCGCAATCGATGAAATATCCAGATTTTCCTTTGAGAGCAACTGCAGAATTTTAAAGCTTGTTATTGAAGATAACCCCTTAACCAAATTCAATGCATCTTTTCCGGCAAATTTGAGTTCCTCTGAAGACAAAATTTCACTCCAAATCTTATGCACAAAATTTGGATTTATTGTTTATAAAGTTACTCCTATGCAGCATTGTATTTTTTTAAAAGAAAATATATAAGTGTGCAGGAAACCTATTGTCAGGCTGTTAAAGTGAAGTTGTCATGACTGAAAAATTACCCAAAATAAAGAGATCAATCAAGAATAGAAAAATTCGCATTGACCGAAAGGTTCACTCCGAAGTTAGTATCACAGGACAATGCATCGCAAAATAGATAATAATTGCTCCACAAAAAACACACTTCCCCGCTGCAATGAAGGCATTTCTCAAAAAAACTGCCCTTCTCAGGAGCATGTAAAGAATGACACTGAAAAGAAGGAATCGGGGATTTCTGTCGTGGGCTCCGATGCGGTAGGTGTCTGGAGCAAATGGAAGAAAAGAAAACCGTTGACAACCTAGCAGAGCAAAGAAAATGCTTTCTAATGTAGTAATAAATAACGGTTTGCCTGAGATAGAAGTTTGTAAGGCGTTACACAATTCTGCATCGTTTCTCGAGAAAATGTTGATGCAAATCATTGCACGAAGCGCCCAAACTATAAACGCTAGCTGAATTTACGCACGCTTTTCAACTAGAGGGGGTGACAACATGAAGTTCATACGCAACAGCAAATACCGATTCAAGCAAGACTTCCCCGACCCCGCGTTTGGAAAAATTCCTAAAGGTATGACCGCGACATTCATCAGTAATATCAGCGGAAACGTCAAATTCAAGCTGCCAAATGGCAAACAAGTCGGGATTCCAGAGAAATCAGCGCTTACTCTTATGGAAGAAATGTGAGCATCTGAAGACTGCAACAAGCAGAAATTGGAGCAAGAACCTATTTTTATTTACTTTAACCATTTTTTATTGCAGCGGATACCGTTTATAGAAGTATTTTTTGATCAGTTCGGCAGATAGCAAGTAAGAAGCTACTATAACTGCAAGCACCAGGTAAAACAATAATGGTGGCGATACAAAGCCAAACAGTTTGCCTATTGGAGTAAACGGCAGAAGCAGGTTTAAACCTACTACCCCTATGGTACCGAAGAATAGAAGCTGGCTTGGTTTGCTCTTCCAGAAAGGCGTTTTGTTTGTTCTTATGACAAAGATTATCAGCGTTTGTGTCGTCAGGGATTCTATAAACCATGCAGTCTGAAACAGGGGCGCGTTTGCATTAAATATAGAGAGCATAATAAAGAATGTCAAGAAATCAAAGAGTGAACTTATTGGTCCAAATAGCATCATGAATTTTCGAATGTAGGAAACATTCAGTTTTTTAGGTTTTTCAATGTATTCTGAATCCACATTATCCGTAGGGATACATGCCTGTGAAACATCATATAGTAGATTATTTAGGAGTATTTGAATGGGCAACATGGGCAAGAACGGTAGGAACAGCGAGCCTATTGCTACGCTAAGCATTCCACCAAAGTTTGAACTTGTCCCCATTATGAGATATTTCATTGTGTTGCCGAATGTTTTTCGCCCTTCTAAAATACCTCTATCTAGTACAGTCAGGTCTTTTTCAAGAAGTATTATATCCGCTGCTTCTTTTGCTACGTCTACGGCATTATCAACAGAGATGCCAACATCGGCTGTTTTCAAAGAAGGAGCATCATTAATACCGTCGCCAAGAAAACCGACAACATGACCCCTGCTTTTTAGCGCAATCATTATCCTGTCTTTTTGGGCGGGGGAAACTCTTGCAAATACGTTTGCTTTTTCAGTTATTTTGGTTAATGCATCATCGTCCATTTGGAGCATTTCGCTGCCAAGCACAACGCCTTTAACTTGCAGGCCTATTCGCTCACATGTTTTTCTAGTGACCTGCTCGTTATCCCCCGTAAGAATTTTTAATTCGACTCCGGCTTTGTTAAGTAGCTGTAGTGCTTCTTTGGTGCTTTCTTTAGGTGGATCGATAAATGCGACGAAGCCCAGAAAAACCATGTTAGATTCGTCAGCTACCGAGTAAACTATCTTTTCTTCTTTGAGTTTCTTATATGCCACTGCTAAAACTCTAAAACCTTCACGACTTAACTCAAGATATTTGTTGCCTATGCCTTTCTGTAACTCTTCGGTTAAATCAATTATTCTATCTTCAGCATCGAAAAATGTGCATATTTTGCTGATTTCTTCTGGTGCACCTTTGGTGATTATGAACCGTTCTTTTGTTTTTTCAACAACAACTGAGAGGCGTTTTCTATTGAAATCGAAGGGTATTTCGTCGATTTTTTGATAGTCTTTGACATCTATAATCCTATATGAAAGTATAGCCTCATCAAGAGGGCTTTTAAGACCTGTTTGGTAGTAGCTGTTTAGGAAGGAGTATAGCAGTACTTTTTCGCTACTTTTGCCGCCGCTATTGATATGCAATACAAGGGCAATTTTGTTTTCTGTGAGAGTCCCTGTCTTGTCTGTGCATAAAATGTCCATGCTTCCGAAATTCTGGATTGCTGGTAAGCGTTTGACTATGACGCCTTTTTTTGACATAGCAAGGGCACCCCTTGAGAGGTTTATTGATAAGACCATGGGCAAAAGTCCAGGTGACATGCCTACGGCTAGGGCTACTGCGAAAAGTAAGGATTCAAGTACGTCTCGTTGGTAGAGTGCGTTTATGAAAAAAACAAACAATACTAAAATGAAAATGACTTGTAATAGTAGAAAACCGAATTTTCGTAGTCCTTTATTGAATTCGGTTTCAGGCGTTCTTTCAACTAGTTTTTTTGCGATTTTTCCAAATTCGGTTTTATTTCCACTTTTTACTACTACTGCTGTTGCCGTCCCACTGACGACTGAAGTGCCCATAAATAGGTAGTTAGTCCAGCCTGTGATTGCGGTACCTATTTTTTCTGTAGGATTGGCTAACTTTTCTACGGGGTAGGACTCTCCAGTTAATGCCGATTGGTTTAGAAATAGGTCTTTTGCGCTAATTACTCTGGAATCAGCAGGCACTATGTCCCCTGCAGAAAGAAGAATAACATCGCCTGGAGCGATTTCGACTAGTTTTACTTCGGTTTTAACTCCGTTTCTGAGTGCTGTTGCGGTGGTAGCTACTTTTGCTTGTAGTAATTCGGCAGCTTTTTCAGCTTTGGATTCTTGGAGTAAATCAAGACCGATGCTAAGTATGATTATTGAGAGTATGAGTATAGCGTTAATTGTTTCACCGAGAATGCCCGAAATTAATCCTGCGATTAAGAGTATAACTATTAGAGGATTGCTTAGGTGATGCAGTAGCTCGTATCGTATGGTTTTTTTCTTTCTATGCGTTAATTCGTTATAACCATAAGTTTCAAGGCGGCTGTTTGCTTCCTCGGATGTTAGTCCTTGTTGGGAGGTCTCTAACCTTTCAAAAATTTGATTAATTGGGAGGTTTACTATTTCTTCTGGGCTAAGTACCCTGTTGGGGGGCAAACGGTCTACTGTCTCTTTGTTGTTGGTGCTGTAAGTGGCTTTCACTCATATTATCCCCCAATTATAAAGCCTCACGTAGTGCCAACTAGACGGATTCAACGCATATATTAGTTGTGACTAACAAATCGAAACAATCGTTTATCCGTACGTTAGCTACAGATTTTAAGACTATCAAAGGTGCTCGAAATGCCTTATTCGTAAGGTGATGTCAGGTTAATACCTTGAATGTTTTTTCGAGAATAAAATCAACAGTTAGTGTAAAGTTCCAAATTACATAGTTTTGAGTTCAATCCGAGCAGCCGTTTTTCTAAATTGGAGTAATTATAGTATGTTGCTCTTTAAGATCAAATCCAATAATCTCGCTGTCGCTGTTTACTTGAAAAGTAAACGTTTTTACTTTTTGATTTGGGAATGAATACTCAACAAAAGCATCCACAACCCAGTAATTCTCTTTTTTCCAAACCTTTGTAATTTTTGATAATTGTTTAAACTTAAATTCTTGATTTTCATGAGAACGGGTTACTGCTTTCTCAAAGTTCATTTTAAGCCATGTCTCGATGTTTTTTCTAATCTTTTCAAGGTTCGGAACGCTTATTTTTTACACCTTCTTTTGTGATTTTTATTTTTTTCATTGTCATCTGAAATCAAATTTGAAGTATTTCAAATAAATATTGAATTGCGACAAAAAAACCGTACAGCCCAATCAACAATGCCGCATCGCTCTTATTTATGTCGCCATCTCTTGAGCGTAAGTACACAAATATTGTTGATACTGCCACGAATATACCAGCTGTTAACGGAGAAATTAGGTTGGATACTCTGATGGGTTGTACAAGCGCAATTATACCTATTGCCAACATTGAGTCTGCAAGAACGTTACCTAAAATGTTGCCTATACCAATCTCACCATCCTTGTTTTCGGCTGCACGAACTGCAAAAGCCATCTCAGGCAAGCAAGTTCCAATAGCGACAACAAGACCCATCAAAAACAGGGGTAAGCCAAATGCTGCACTCAATTCTTGTGATGATTCAGTTACTAGTTCACTGCCTATAAACAAAACAGTTATCCCAATAATTAAAAGGAATCCAGTAACGCCCAGTCGAATGACTCTTTTTGTCAACCGTGTGCGCTCGGTAGCTTCTTTTTTACTGCGCCCAGTAATAAGTAACCAAATGACATAGACTATAAAACCAGACACCAGAATAAGTCCGTCTATACGAGATATTTCTCCATCTAAAAGCAAGAATACAGGAAGAAGAACCGCTATGAGAGAAAATTTTAAACTTCGTAACATACCTGAAGTCATTTTCTGGCTTCCTGTAAGTAACACTACGATTCCAATAACTAGTGTTAAATCAGCAACATTTGCACCAAAAATAACACCTAACCCGAATGTGGATGTCCCATCAAGAGCTGCCAGAATACCAATAGATAGTTCAGGAAGAACAGCAAGGGTACCCGCTATTACGACACCGGTGACAAAAGCAGAAAGACGAAAGAACTTTGATAAATTCGTAATTCGCTTTATGGCTTCATCTGCGCCATAAACCACAATGGCAAGCCCTGCACAAAGAACGAGAAAAGTGTACCAAAGCATCGTTAGTCTAAGGAGAAAGGGTATTAACACATTTAATAGTATCGTTAAACAACAAACTGTAACTGAAACCTTATCGATACAAAAGACACTGTATGCATCGAGCAGGATAAGGATTATATGCGGAATAGACGCGACCACTTAGAATCTGATACGTTTTACGAGAGAAGGGCAGAATATGCCTGAGTAGTTTAGCATTTCAACCATTCATCAAAAAGGAGTGACAAAAAGAGATTTGCGGGATGCTCGGCTAATTGAGGATAAATGCAAAATAGAACTGACCATTGCAGTTAAACGCTTTTTCTTTTCCAGAACAGGTAAACTTTTGTCTGAAGTAGCAGCCCAACAAGTTTTATCAGTTTAGCTATTTTCTCGCAGTCAGCGTTTTTTAGTGCCAACGTGTAATCGGAGGTTTTCCCAAACGGCTGATGGCGGCTTATTGCGAACTCTTTTTTGAATCGAGGGTGATTGCTTTTGATAAACGCATCCTTGAGTCTATTTACCTGTTCAGGCTTTAGATTTTCCAGTTTTTTACGGACATATCTTTCGCTACCTATAAACTGTAAATCAAAACTCAATTCTAAGAGCATTTTAGAAATAGAGGCAACGCTTTCCACTGATTGCTGTTCAGCTATTTTTTGCATGCTTGCCTTTTCTGCAAACGGGTTATACTTAGCCATTACCGCAATCATTTCTACATAAGGCGTCCCCGCTGTAGGGAGTGTCTCATTAATCAGCTTAGCACCTAAACCTATTGCCCGATATTTCGGATGAATAACCACTCTATTGATAATGCTTAGTTTTTTGTTTAGTTCTTGTATTGGCATTCTTGGAAGCACTAGACGCCGTCCATAACAAGCGGGTGGTGGGTAGCTGTACACTATGACTCCACAGAGCTCATCTTTTCGCATTAAGCGGAAGATTTTTCTGGCAACTGCAAACTTGTGTCCTCGGTAATGAAAACTGCAAAGTTTTTGCCAGTCCTCTCTAGTGCCTTCTTCAACCCGCATTTCTTGAATTAGACTGCACTCAGCGGCTGGCTCATTTGGGTAATAATTGATTTGGATTTCTTCGCCAAAACGTTTCCTCACAAGCACGCTGGGTTTGAGGTCCTCTTGAAGGTCGCTGTGAGTTGTGGCGGCTATGACCGCTTTTTCCTGTTGCCGAGCAATCTTTTGCAGGTTGTAGGCGATGATTTTGGCTGTGTCTCGGTCTAAGCACGCGGCGAATTCATCCATAAGCCACCATTGCTTGCCGCTTTCGATGAGTTTGGCGATACGGTAACGATATTTCTGCCCGTCACTAAGCTGGCTGTAGGTACGCAGAAAAAGGAAAGCATCGTTTAACCCAACTTTGCTTAGCAACTCTAAACCTTCCTCGACCGTGGCACCGACTGTTTCAATCAAAGGCTTATCCGAGTCCACTGCAACCTCTGACAAATCAATAGCTTCATCACCTAGATCAGCCCTGATTGACCTTAGCAAAACGCTTTTACCGCTACCGCTATCGCCAGTAATGTAAACAATGTCGTTAGGTCCAATCTTTAGTTCAGCATCTAAAACCTTGAATGTCTGGGCTTCATCGATACCTAACCCGAAGGCTTCAGCCACAACTAGGCTTCTGGGCGTTATTTTGGTATGAGTTTCGTAACTTATGTTGAAGGTGAATTTGCCTTCTTCTCGGTTGTAGATTCTTCGGAACTGGGTCATACGGAAGGGTTCATTTCTTCGTCTTGTCATTTCTCGGTCACCTTGGAATAACTGTTAAGAATGGTTCAGGCTCCATTTGCACGGTCGCAAACACGGCTAGAGCTATGCTCCAAAAGACGTCATCGTGGGTGCCGTTTGGATGCGAGTAGCCTATGGCTCCATCCTTGCGCAAATCATAGCGCTCCACGTTTAACTCTGTGCAAATGTCGCCACGGTACGGGCGCTCCCAATTTAGGAGCGGATAGAAAAACTGCTTATTCATCATGCGCTGCTTAAGCAGACTTGCCATCTCACTTTTCCTTGGCACGCTAAAGTTTACGCCTTCAGCGTTTTCTATCCCAGCGGTTCCCATGTCAGCAATGATGGATGGCCCTTCCCGTGTGAAGTCAACCCTGATTTTTTGGAATCCGCCCCACCTGTCCTGCAACGCCTTAAGATAACCCAAAACCTGAGCATAGAGAGTGGGTTGCTGGAAAATCTTTAGGTGCCGAAGGAACAGCCTATCGTTTAACCTTTCCACTACCGAGAGAACACAGTAGTCGCGGGTTTGAGCCAAATCCAGCCCAACAAAAAAGTCACCTTCACATTCAACGTCGGGGTTGTATTCTTGCAAGTCCGCACCACAGTTCTTCACTGTGCCCACGCATGCAACGATTAGGCTTTGAGCCAGCCAAACGTCCTCGTCTTCTGCCCATTCGGCTTCCATTTCCCTTCGCCAACGGGCCGGGTCATCGCCGAACTGGCGCTTAATCTTCTCAATAATCGCAGGCTTAAGCGGGCCATTAGGCTCAATTGCCTTATCCCATGTGAAGTGGTGTCGGGCAAAGTCTGCGTAGTCTTTGTGGTTACACATTTTCCAAAACATCGAATCCGTACTAAACGGCGTGCTAGTCGCAATCAGTTTGCCGTTGGTTGTTCCCAGCGTAAACAAGATGGCATCATACAAGTCCTCGTCGTTGGGTGTGAAGTTGCATTCTTCCCACCAAATAATCGAAAAAGTTGGACCTCTGATGGTGTCAGGGTTGTTTGGGAACGCCTCGAGTACACTGTCGTTTGGCAACGATATTCGGGTTTTCTGCACATGCAATCCCCGCTGCGGAAGCTTGCGACAGAACCCACCCATGCGCCTGATGTTTAGTTTGGTTTGCCGCCAGCTTGGACCAACAATGGCAATGTAGCTGTTCGGATGCTCCCAAGCATACTTTAGAAGCAGGGCTGAAACTGAAAAGCTCTTACCTGTTTGCCTTGGCCAACGCACTGCCAAAAACTGGTTCTTCTCAAACAACTCTGCAAGCTCTACCTGATATTGGTAAGGTGAAAAGCCAAAGATTTGCTCAAAGAAACTCTTAACATCGCCTTGTAGGCTTTGGACTTTGCGCTCTCCTAACTCTTCAACAGTAACCATATCTTGGCGAAATCCTTCCCATTCTTCGAATAGTCTATTTTTGTGCATTGCTCTGGGACTTTTTGATAAGTTCCGCAATCTTTTTTCGAGCCTCCATTAATTCCTCTTCAAGTTCCCGATAGTGAACATACTCTGCAAAACGCTCTTGGTACACCTTAGCGCCCGCAATTATTCCGCGCAGCCGCAAAACCTCAGCTTTATCCAATCCAGGCGTCTTTAGAGCCTCCAACGCAGCAGCCAACATCTTCAGCGTCTCCTCAATACTGGGCAATTCCTCGGGGAGTTCAAGTTGGGTAGAACAACAACAATTGGAATTTTTTTGCTGTTGTTGTTCTTTCAGTACACCGAATTTTATCAGCTTTTGGCGAATAGCCTCCTCAGTATATCGCCCATCAAAACTGAAAGCTAAAACTCTAAAGTCCGTGGTTCCCGTTGTGTACCAGTCTTTGAGTCTCTTTTCATCATCTGCTGGCCATGGTTTGCCTTTGGTCATGTCTTCTGCCCCACAAACAAACCAATGACCGTGCCGCTTAGCCCAGTGATGGACGCGAATATTTCAGCATTCCAAGAGTGCAAAAACGCCAGATGCGCAAGTTCCAAAGCGGACATAAAAGCGGTCATGCCAATAGCGAATTTGACGCCTAACAGAAGCTTAGCAGTAGGTTCCTCAACGATAAGACGCCCCCGTTCAAAGCGTCTGCGAGTCAAGGCACGTTTAATGGGGTCTGCCATCGATGCTCAACCTCCGCTGCGCAAGTGCTCTTCGAAAAGTTCTTGGGCGATTCATTGAACGGTGCCCGCCCAACATGAAACTATTAACAAGCCTGCTAGCCGACTCGGCTGGAATATGCTCTTTAATCAAAACAGTAACGCCTAACGCCCAACCGACAGGTATGGCGGTGTAGTCTAAATCGAACATGCCATCGGCATAACGAAAACTGTTCTGAGCAATCACGATGTGCTTAACGCGGTCGCCGATTAACCCAACAAATATGCCCCAACTTTTCACGGGAACATCGATGGTCATGCCTGAACCGCTGCTTTTGCCGACCGAGGCATCGCACCAGTCAACAGCGATTAAGTCACCGGGCTTAACGTTTTCCATTTGTTTTAGGATTTGTTTACTCATTTTTTCGCAACCTTGTATCTGTTAACGTGATCAACCTTGGACCGCAAAGCGTACACATAATCTGCCAGAAGCGATTTTTCTCTGCCAAGCTCCAAAGTGATTTCCAGTTCGCCGCTTTCGGACTTGACGTGATATTCGGCGCTTAGAATGCGGAAATTGCCACTAACGTTCTCATTGGGAAGCGTTACTGGAATCATGTCAGCGGCAAAAAGCGGAGTGTTCCCGTAATCGATGACTGTGCTCTTTAGGGTGAGGTATTCGGCGGGGTCTTTCATGTTCGCCAGAATCGCTCGTGCATGGAGTAGGCATTCGGTGTCGCTCCAAAGTTCCTCGTCAACGTCCACAAGCTCCCGAAGACCATAAGATGCTTGGCTAGCCGGATCTTGCTGTATGCTGCTGTAGCGTGCGCCGCCGAAAAACAGTTGCATTACCCAGATTGTCCCAGACGTTAAGGTGTCAACTAACCAGCCGTCAATTCGCACAACGCTGACTTGTGTCCAGTCAAAACCTGTCTGTGGACTCCAGTTAGCTGCAAACGCTCCGCCGACATCGAGGGCAAATGCTGATGGGTCATTTTCGTTAACGTTGCTGAGAACTTGCCCAGCTGCCCTGTATGAGGTGTCAAAGAGTTCAACGCTGAATCCGTCTGCTCGGATATGTGCATCCCGTAGCAGGGCTAGGTAGAGTTTTGGGTAGGTGTTGAGGTTTTGTGGTATGCTGAAAGTAAGATAGAGTGCGCCGTAGTAGTTTGAGCCAGAGACAAGTTTTATGCTGCTGGTGGCTTCGCCGTAGGTTTTGGTTGCATCAAGCGTCATTGATGTGCCAGCGTACTTTGTCCATGTGCCGCTTGGAGGCGTTAGACTTTCAACGGTCTCGGTTTTATCTAAGGGAGAACTTTTGTCGGCAGCCCCGTAAATGGTGACTTTGTTTCGGATGGCGATTATTTCTTTCCAGTACTCGTAGGACTCTATCTTATCGGTGAGGCTGACGGAACTGGTTTTGGTGCCTCGGGGGAAAAACTCGAACTTGCCATCAGGTGCCATCCGAAAATCGTAGCCTATGACGCCGTTCTTGTCGCTTTCTGAAGCGATTTTTTGGAGCAAATCCCAGACTTGGGTGTCCTGCACTTTTAGGTCGGTGAAGGTTGTGTCGGTGTTCTCGACAAGCTCCGTGCTAACTCGAACATGGCTTAATCCTGAATAGTAGTCCAAGAGGTTCTTGACTATGTCCTCGCCCTTGAACCCTGAGTAGTCTTTGGTTACGGTTTGCCTGAAGAGCTTCTCGCCCCAGCATCGCCCAGCCACAATGGCATAGTTTTCGGTTGGGCTTGACTGGAATTTGACGCTTTCCGTTCTTGTGGTTATGAGTTGAGGAACGTTAGCGCCTCTGCCTATGCAGATATAGCCGTCTTGCCCCACGTTTAGCGGGTAGGTGCCGTTTGGGCTGTATTTGCTGTTCCAGTTCTGCAGGTGAAGCTCCCAACTGCTAACCTCTTTTGTGGCGCCCAAATGCACGAGGGCTTCTATAACGTCCACTTGTGGGATGCCTACTGAACCCAAAGCAATAGTCAAAGCAGGTGGACTAACGCTCACTGCTCAACACCCCTCCGATAAAAAGAGGCTTCAGATGAACTGCTGCCAGACCGAGAAGTAGCAGCCGATTCTCCCGCCCTTTGAATGCTGCGCGTATGGGTGGATGTTTCTGCGGTGGCGCTGTTGAAGTTCTGCACGCTAGCCGTGGCAGTGTTCATGCTACTGGCGAAATATGCCATGGCGGCGGCAGCCGCAACAATAACCGCAATCCCCACACCCGTTAAGGCAAGGAAGGTTCCATAGCTGATGTTTAGGGCGTTTTGCGCCGCCGTTGCTACCCAGCAAGCCGCCGAATACACCTTCTGAGCTACAGCTAAGCCGGTGCTGGTGCGCAAAAACATACCCATGACTGAGACAACCATCATGGCAGAATTGAAAACCTTCGTCTCCGAATCATTGAGCAAACCAAACTGGTTGGCGACGTAGCCTATGGCGGTGCCTGCAGCGCCCAAACCCGCAAGAGTGGAACCCAAACTCTTAACACGTGTCGCCAATGTTTCGGCGTCTGTTTGAACCCTTGAAAACTCATTGCTGGCACGATTGACCGCTCTTATGGTGACAGCGATTTCTCGAAAGCTCACAGCCCAGCCTCCACTTTGGCTTGTTCAATCGCTGAGACTATGACGGATTCAAGTTCGGGAAGATACTGCTGGATTGCTGGGTAAAGATAGGGTTGTGCCTGCATGTACTTGGTACCAAACTCAACAAAAAGGGCATAAGTCGCATCGGCACCGATTTCAGCGACCCATTCCCTGATTTTGGCATAGATAGTACTGCGAAGATAACCTGTAACCATCGGCGCATTCTTGACTGCTTGGGCTTTGACGTCGGCTGCCCAGCTAGCCAAAAAGCTATGGACCTCACGTTGAATCTCTGAATCAAACCGCTGCATAGTCGCTTTGAATTCTTCTATGCCGTCGATGTCGCAGGTTACTTCTAATGCCGTTTTGCTTCACGCTCCGCTTTTTTCTTTTCTTGCTCTGCCATTTCGTCCATCACGTTTAGGATGTGGCAGAACTCCTGCACTGTTCGGGCTGGCTGCTTTGCGAGCTCTGTGGGTGTCCATCCGAAGGTTTGGCATAGCCTAAACTCGACAAGAGAGCTGTGCGGCTTTCCTCGTCTAACTGCTCTAGTAAAAAACGCAAATCCTCCCGCGACATGCCGTTTAGCTTGTTGACTACTTTAGAGAAAAGCTCCCCGAGTTCAATCGGAACACCGTTCTCCTCGCCTAAAAGCTTCTCAAGGGTTATGGGGTGGCTTTGGGGTTGCCCGTGCATGCTGGCTATGATGGTTTCTGCTTGTATGGCGATGAAATCGCTGCTCTCCACGTCGCCAGATAGCTTGTTGTATTTGGTGTGCTTTTGGATAATGCGGTTTCTCTTAGCCCATGTTATCTCGGCAAAGGCGTAGGTGCCCTGGTACTCTTCGCCGAAGCGTCCATCGATTTCTAATTTTTCTGTTTTCACTTTTTTGCCTCCGTGACTATAAGATGCTGAGCGGTCCTCTAGCCGTGAAAGGAACCTTGGCATAGATTAGGTCCTCAGATTTGCCGCTCAACGAAAAATCATCCCATTTGGTATGCTCAACACTAACCTTGTTAGCACCGCCCAGCCCAAATTCAAGGCTGGATTGCTCTGCATCTGCTAAGATGTCGTCGGCTTCTTGTTTGCTTTCAAACTCGAAGCTGAGTTCTCCAGTCAAAAGCCGCTTGCCCCACGTTAGGTACTTGGCTAAGTGCCCGTTTGTTGACCGTATGACCGGAACAGCTTTGCATGAATTGTCGATTTGCAGTTTCCAAGAAGTAATCCGCTCACAAGCTACGCCGCCGATTTTGACGTAGCTCTCGCTGCCTGAAACTGCGCCTGCATACTCAGTGTAGGTTGCGTTTGCAATCTTGGCAGTTGTAACCTCAACGTCTTGGCTTGGAAATTCGGCTTCACATTCTAAAATGCCGTCTATGTCGCATGTTAGGGTGGCTTTGTTGAATCGGGCGCCTTTGTAGAGCAGGCTTATGATGTCGGTTGCTGTGATGAAGATGTCTTTGTAGTAGAGCACCTGCAAGGAAAGGCTGGTGTTGAGTTCTTGTTTGACGTACTGTAGCAGGTTGATGGGTGCGTCGGATGGGATTGGGTATTTGAGCTTTAGCAGCGGTTGTCTTAATCCACGTTTTAGAGAGACCACGTCAACTGAGCCAGTGCCTGCTACTTTGATGTTGTTTGGGTTTATGTCGGGGTCTAGGTTGCTGCAGGAGTGCCCCAGCATCGCTGGGCTAGCTGGAACAGCGCCGAAAGAGCCTTCGGTCACGTAATAGAATTTTTCTTGGTCGCTATGGTATGTGTCAA
This sequence comes from Bathyarchaeia archaeon, assembly GCA_050108115.1. Lineage (GTDB taxonomy): Archaea > Thermoproteota > Bathyarchaeia > Bathyarchaeales > Bathycorpusculaceae > Bathycorpusculum. The sequence continues at coordinate 64,470 of JBNIDP010000004.1, forward strand.
CCATTTGGTTTCACCTATGATATGGCGACTGACTCGAAGAGCCAGGTCACGATTTGGATTTCTTCTTTGAACAGGAAGGGTTTGACATCGACCACGTCAACGTCTTTGTAACTGTGAACATCGCAAAACGTGATGCCTTGCACGTCAATTGTTGCTTGGATAAAATCGCAGTTCAAAACGGCAGAAGAAACGCCGTCTGACGGGTTGGTTGTTCTTGCCATCATGTAGAGAAAGCCGTCGCTGTTGACGTAGTTTGCAAGGTCAGAGGTTAAGGTAAGGGTTAGATTTTCATCTGCGCCTGAAGAACCAGTTATCCGATTGCTCCAAGCACCAGCCGCATTATCCCAAATCTTGAAGGTTACACCGTTTCCTTGTGGTGCAGTCCCAAAGCCTTCAAATGCCAAAACTACACGCTTTAAACATTGTTTTCTGGCTTCATTGCAAATTTCTCCTGATTTGGCACCTATTTTGAAGCGGAACAGTATAAATGGGTATTCGCCGTTGCTGTTTGCGCTTTTAGAGTGCGTAGCATCGTCGCTGCCCCAGAGGTTTGCATATTCCGCACTTGTCAATTCTGCCCACGAAGCGTTAGAAGGCTCCAATTCGCGTGTGGCTGCTGCATCATAGGCTTTGTGGGTTGTTGAGGTTGCGTCTAGTGGGTAAAAGTTGTATGCGGTTCGGTAGGGTAGGTTGCGGTTTTCTGGGATGATTAACAAAAGTTGCTCAAGGACTTTATCCCGCATGACCTTGCCCGTATCAGTGTTTGGCGCTGGCTTGTCTGTGGTTGTTATGGTTGCTCTAAGAGAGTAAATTCGCCGTCTAAGCTTGCCGTCCAAGGTATGTTTTTGCTGTTGGCAGGGGTCAGTTGTTTTGGAAACTGTGATTTGGGCGTCGTAGTCTTTTAGCAGTTCCCGGTCATAGTTTGCCTGAGAGCAGAGCACATTGGCTAAGCCGCCGTCGTCTTTGACGACTCTGAGTCGAGATTCGATTAGGCGCAGAATTGTTATTACGGGGTTCTCTGCTTCGCTCAACTTGCGATTAGCCTCCTTGCGATGCTTTTGAAGTAGAACCTCTGATTGGCAAACGTGAACGGGGTTACTGTTTGGATTTCGTAGTCTTCCCCTTGACGCCTGATTTTGTCATGTACTCGGACGGGAAGGAACGTGTAAAACGCCACGTAGTCGTTGAGGTAGTAGCCCGCTTCTAGCATCACTTGCTCGGCTTTGATTGACGAAACAACGGCTAGCAAATCCAAAGGTTCACCATAAGTCACTGTTGCAGCGGCTTCCCGAACAGGATAAAACGTGACCATCTCGCCTTTGCTCTTCAGCATCTTTGTGAATTGGGTAACTGGTTCCTCATAGTGGAGGAAAAGTTCGGCTAGCCAGCAAACGGTAACCATTGCCTGTTTGTTTTCGACATAGCAGTAGTCTGTGTGTTTGGCGCCCCAGAACATGAATTCCGCTGCATGTTTACTGATTACTTCCATGCTGAGTTTGAGGCTTGGCTTGTCGTGGTTGGTGCGTATTTTCCAAAGGATCCCGCTTGTGACAGCGTCGTAGTAGTCGCATGCGGAGAATCGGCTAAGCACGTCTATGTAGCCAGCCCAGCAAACCGCAGGTTCATAGGCTGGATACTTGGCGCTTGCTCTGATAGTGTTTAGGGCATTGTAGACTTTCTGGCAACTAACACTCCAGCCCTCAACCTCATACAGACCCAGCAAGGCGTAGGCGAACGGGTCATCGTAAACCTCATTCTCACTTAAGCCGACGCGGTGCCATTTGCCATCTGCGGGGTCGAAGTCTAACCAGAGATTCTCAAAGCCAACTCTAAGAAAGCCTATTGCTTTACCCATGATGCCCTGATAGACTGAGGCGTTTTCGACATCGTGTTTTTCGGCTAGCAGCTTTAAGCCGATTAAGCCATAGAGGCATTCAACGTCCAGTTGCAGAAGCCATGCATCGCCAATCGTGACGGCTCTTGCAAAGCCGCCGTAGGCCTGCTGGTCCTGCATGGTTTTAAGGAATGTTCCACCCGCCAGCTTAGCCGCATCCAAATACTGGGAATCACCCGTGAGTTCATAGGCTCTTAGCAATGAAGGAATGACTCGGCAGGCGTCTACACTGTAATAGTAGGTGCTGACTTCCGCACTTTGGAATCCGCCATATGCCTTACGTGCGGGGTCGGTGCACTGCTGGGTTAGAACCCAATCGGTTAAGCTCACGATTTTGGTGTAGATAGCTGCTTTTCTGTCTTCGAATTGTGGGGCAGAGTAGGCTTCACATAAGAAGTCGAGGGCGAAGCTAGCCGCTAAAACACCTTTGCCAAAGGCGGGGTCTGGTGTGCTGGGCGGGATAACGTAAACGTTGGGCGCGTAGTCCATGATGAATTGGTAGTAGGTTTCAGGTACGGTTCCCATGTCTAAGCGCTCCCCACGTAAGGCTCTTTTAGGCTGGCAAGAATGCGCTCGAATTCGTTTTGCAGAACTGTTAGGCTGGGCAGTGACGAGTTAGAACTGCTTAAGTCGCCGACGCTAAAGTTTAAGCCCACTGCTGAGCCGCCAGTTAAGTAGCATAATGCATAGATTGCAGCTAGAACGGTGATGGCTTCTTTTTGGGCATCCGAGCAGTCAGCATAGTCGATTGCTATGTTGAGTTCAAGTTCAAGGGTCACTTCAGCCCGCTTAATCATTTTGAGAACTTTAGCCTCAGCGATGTCTGAATCGCCAACATTTAGGACATCCCAAACATCCTCAGCTTTTACTTCGACCAATCAATTCACCCTCCTATATCACCAAATTAACAGGCACTCGACTTTTTGGACACAGATTAATTGACAATGACCCATCCACATTAACCGCGACTGCCGCGCCACTGGTGCTTGGCTGTTGATAGTAGACTCTAATGCCAAACTGGACCTCGTAAAGAATCAAGCCGTCAAAACGCGCCTTGATATTCTCAAAACGCAAATAGTACGTTCCATCACCCGCAACAATTGATGAAACGTCAACGTCGCCGACGAAGAATGCACCACCCTGTCGATAAGAGCAAGAGATCACTTCAACGTACAATTGACCCAGTCTGGGATCATTAGACGTCATGATGGATATGCCTGATAATTTCCCAGTGAACTCGGCGTTATCGGCAACAACCACAACGGTTGAAGCTGAAGCCGCGCCTAACTGCTCAAAATTGCCCTCGTTAGCCTCTATGATTGACGCCTTAACCATTAACACTGCACGCTGAATTGACGTCCCAGACGGTATTCCGCTGACAACAACGTTTCCCAGTGCTACATTCCCTTCTGTTGATGGGATTGTAAGATTCGCCTGTGACGTGCCCCAGAAATCCATAAACTCAACGGGCACATCAAAGTAAACTCTGAGGCGAACGGAAACGCCGTACAAATTCATGGCCCCTGATGATACCGCCACCGCGTTTTCCAACCTGAAATAGTAGGTTCCGTTACCCGTAACTTCCGATTTTACATCAGCATTTCCCTCCAGCAACAAAGAGGGCGAACCCAAATCCAGCGGAGACGTATAGAAGGAACCAGACGGGATGCTCAATGCCTCAAGGGTGCTGACAAATCCCGAATCAGCATCAACCGATAAACGTCCGCTGAGAGTTCCTGTCATGGCTGACTGGTTCAGTTGATAGTCCACTTGAAGGGCAGCAACCACCCTTGAGATAACTGCGTTGGATGGTAAATTAGCGACAACAACAGGATTTAGCGCATAATTAGCGGGTGTTCCCTGTGCAACGTCAACTTTTGGCAGGTTAACGCTCCAAAAATCCATAAACGGCATAGCTACGACCTCACAACCTCGCTAAGCGTGTCGTCTGGGTTCCATGTGAATGTCAACGTAAACAGCAAATCAGCGCCGTCATAGGCTTTCAAAGTCTCAAGCTCACCCGATAAACTCCAAGTAAAAGATAGCTTGGTGATTCTGTGACCCATCGGCGGAGCGGTCAAAGTGGACAATGCACTATGAATTGCCCTGTACGCTTCGCTGTAACTGCCATACGCGACATCTTGTTCATTTGTCAACCAACTTGCGCCTCCATTGGATTCTTGCCCAGCCCCACAAGTGAGCTGAGTCAAGCCAAAAACGGTCAAGCGGAGGTTGGTTTGACGTATTTGAACCAGAAAGCGTTGAGTGTCACACTGATAAAGCCCAAAATCCCGCATGCTGCCACTTTGAGCGTTGCGTCTATGGGCTGGGTTGCAAGAAATGCGGCGCCTGCTCCGCTGGCTTCAGCGATTCCCAAAATGAATCCCTCTTCGTTGTTGGATAGATTTGCCAAATTAATCACCTCCAACTTTTTTGGTGTCTGAACTGTTACCTTGACTTGGTTGCTGTGTGGTGTCATCCCAGAGTTGCCAGCCGAATTTGACTGCGTTTTTGCGGAATTCTTCCGCTCGAATCAAGCCAAGCTCGGCGGCTTTGATGAGGTCGGCTGGGTTTAGCTCAGGGGTTTCGGGGCTGCCAAAATTCAACCTGACCTTTGCTTTAACTGGGTCAAGTCCTGCTTGGGCAACTGTTACGGCAAAAATTTCTTTTTCGACTTGACGTTTGATGTAGCGCTGGACTGGTTTTATGAGCATGTCCTGAAGGTCTAAGGCTGCCCTTGCACTTGCTTCCGTGAAGCCTGGAGTGCTAAACAGTCGTGGCAGAGGGGTTTCGCAGCCCAAATAGAACTGGTTAACCATGTGGTCGATGTAATACTCAAAACGTGCCCTCGGGTCAATCGTGACTGGAAAAACGCCGACAGACTTGGCACCACTAAAAAGCCACTGGCCTTCTTCAGGGCGATTTTTTATTGCACTTTCATACTTTTTGATGGTGTCCTCTTTCTGCCCTTCCAGTTGCACGACAACGTCCGGTCCAGCATACTTGGTGAATATGTTGGGCAAAATCTTCTCTATCTTAGCTTTCATCCAAGCGAAGGACGGGCGCTTATCGGTGTCAACGGTTAAGGTGTGCAAAAGAACTTGCAATAAACCGACGCCAAAACCAGACGGCACATCACCATTAAGACGCCAATGGATAACCGCTTCGGGTTTAAGCTCGTTTCCAGCGTTACCGCCATAAGTGCCTGAAAGCTGGTAACCCGTAACTTTGTAAGGGATTTTTAGGTTAGGAACAGTGCTTAAACCGATGCGTTGGACTGCGTCGATTGGCATGCGAAGAGTATCAGTTAGCCTTTCGGGTGTGAGTTTGAGCCAGAAATCGTTTCCACAGCCAATCAACGGCTTAGCCATTTCGTTGAGCAAGCCGTCTAAGTTGATGTCTTCACAGAATTTGTCCACGGCTGCTTTGGCTTCGGCGGCTTTCTCGTATTTTTCGTCTGCCGTGGTGTAGAAGCCCATGCCGACCGTGGAAGCCGCCAGCAGGTCTATGCTGCTTTTGCAGGTTGGGTCACGGTCGTAAAGCTTCATCACGTCGGCTAGTGGGATGCATGATGTGTCAAAGAACACTCTGCCTTTTGGGGATGCTACGCCCGAAGCAGGTGCATAGGACAGGACTTCACGGATTTTCTTGATGACTTTACTCATGACGTTTTTACCTTCAAGTTTTGTTTAGCCCAAAAAAGAGGGAAAATAGTTGGACTGTTTGCCATGGGGTTTAGGTCATGGTTTGCTTAACGTTGGTCATGCGGGCGATAGCTTTGGAGCGAAGAATGCCTGCGCCAAATCGTGTGGTTCCGCGGACGCCGTATTTGCCTGTTTTGACGTCTTCCCAGTCGTCCACAGTAACGTCTCTGCGCAAAAGCATCACTGAAGCTACACGGGTATCGATTGCATACATTGTTCCGTTAGGCACAAGGGTGCTTGACTGCACGGTCATGCCAAGTACGCTACCGATAGTGCCTTGTGCAATGTCGGTTTCACTACTGGGCAGATAGACGGATTTCACGAATTTGTCATCGTTGAGGAGCTGGTGCAGTTGCATCTCGTTAATCGCCAAAACGTTGGGACGCCAGTTTTCTCTTCGGATTGCTTCATGCAAACTCAAAAGCGAAGCCCAACTAGCCACAGCGCCACCGCCTGCCAACTCTGCACCAGTTGCCAAATCAGCCGCCAGAACAGCAGCGTACAATGCGAGTATAACTTCTGTTTCGTTTTGTCCTAGTGCTCTGCCCACGTTGTCGACTGCTTTGCTCATAACGTTCCAAGTGGCATCTTCAAGGTATTCGCGGGTCCACTCATCGGAGGATTCGGCTAGCTGGTTAGTGTAGATGTCTACTGTGGAGGGTTTCTTTGAGCTTAGCCTTGTTACTGCGCCTTCTGCATAGCGGTAGCCAACTGCGCCTGCGTCAAGTGGAAAACGCTCCATCGCTTCGCTGGTTGGCATGACGGTAATTATGTTTCTGCCAATCAGTTCAGGCCATGCAGCATCAACCATGGTGTCATGCATTCTGCCAAGAGCGCTTGCCATGTCGCTAAAGAAGCCTTCTTTGACTCCCATCTGAGCATAGCGTTTAAGGAATGGGTGGTCGGCTTTCTGCTTGAGTTTCTCATATACTTCGCGTTGGTCGTTTTGCTTTGCCATTAGGGCTTCAAAAAGTCGAGGTTTCAATGCCTATCACTTCTCCACGTCGATGAATAGTAGGTCGCCATCGGTTGTGGTCGATTCAAGGGCGGTGCCGAGTTTGCGGTTGTAGAATATGGTGTAGGTTGCGGCTCCGCCTTCGTTGACTGCTTGGTCAACCAGTGGGGCTACTTTGTTGCTTCCGGCTGCGCAGACTGCTTTTCCTCGTGTTATGGCTCCGTTTGCTGTGACTTTTACTCTTCCACGTTTAAGCACCGGACACATCTCCGCTGACAGCACCGTTTTGGTTGCTACTCCTATCGCATCGTCTCCGCCTGGGCTAGCCGAAACTTTATCGTCGGCGCTCAAATAGACGGGCGATCCCTTGGTGATTCCTGCGGCGGCTTCAAATGATTCGATGATGGCGTTTGGGTCGTCGGTTTCTCCTGCAGCCATCCAAGCTTTGCCTGTTTTATCAGTCATCTAATCAATTCGATTCTCTGTTTTGAATTTCCCAAAGTTCGTCCTTTGGTACTCTCCCTCATAGAAATGAGCATAAACACAGCTAGCAACCTCCCGCTTTCTGTTCTAGCTGCTGAACTACTCTTCTTAGTTCTTGGCACATGCGTTGAGGTCCAAGACTCCAGCTTCGCTGAACCATTGTTGAGGGCAATACGGCTTCAACCATTTTGGCTGCTTCAGAAACGGCTATCATTTTAGGCGGATTCTTGAGCAAGCCGCAACCCGGGACTTGTTTGCGTAGGTCTTCGATGGTCTTTTGCGCCTCAGTTAACCTGCCCTCTGTTTGAGTAAGTTTTTCTAAAACTTGCACGTTAGTTTCTGGGATACCTGGTACTGCTACAAGGCTTAACTCAGCATTGTGCAATCCATGCGGGACTTTGCCATCGACGAGATCGACGGCTTCGTAGTCTGCGCCGACGCTGACGTGCTGGATTAGGCCTTTGCGGATTTTCTCAGCGGTTGCCTCATCATAGATTTCCGCTTCATACCAAAGGTTGTGACCATCCCAGTCGGTCTTTGTGACTTTACCGATTGCGTTGGGAACGGCAACATGTTCGATGTAAACAGGTGCATTAGCCAGCTTATTTGTGAAGACTTGCAGCTCCTCGGAAGTGTAGATGTTGTGGTTTCGGCTCATGCCACTGCACATGGCTACTCCTCGAATACTCAAGGGTTTGCCGGACAGAGCTTCAAGAACTGTGAAAGGCAAAAGCGAAGCTACATGCTCTCTAAGCCGCGTGCATTCTTTACACCCAACGCCATCCTGAGACATAACTAATCGCAAAAATAAGCCGTAACTAAAGATTAATGGCTTGAGAGCCTAAACACGATAATATCAAAAACAGGATAATGTAGCATTTTGCACTGATTATCGGATGTCTGGCTTTTCTTGCTTTTCTAAGGCTTAAGATAGTAGACTAACTACAAGTCGATAATTAACGGAGACCAAAAGCTATTGAAAGATTTACGATTCGTTTTTTATAAGATATAGAACGCAGATTCTGAAACAATAACATCCTTTCAAAGTAAAGAGCAAGAAATATTAAGCATAATCTACGCTCCCTACCATATGGCAACCGACCCAACGATCTTCATTTTGTTCGAAGTTGGGTTATTGATTGTTGTTTCTTCACTTGTTTCAGGGGTATTTAAAAGATTTAGACTACCGGGCGTAATCGGTGCTATTTTAGTCGGTCTCTTCATAGGCGGTCCAGGCGGACTTGGCCTCGTCACTGACTTAACTGTAATTAACATACTGGCAGTCTTAGGTTCAATCCTTATTCTATTTGTGACTGGCTTGGAGTTTGATGCAGCGGCTTTTTGGAAAGTGGGCAGCAAGGCGTTTTTGCTTACCACGATTGGAGTAATTCTTTCAGTAATATTCGGTTATGGCATTGGAGTTGCGCTTGGTTGGTCATGGCAGGCCGCCATCCTTCTAGGCGCCGTTTTAGCGCCCAGTGGAACCAGTGTTATAGCCGCGGTGCTTAGTTCTGAAAACATCGTTAGCTCAAAATTGGGCTCAACTCTATTGACCGCAGTTATACTTGACGATATTGAGGGAATTTTGATTCTAACGGTAGTCTTAGGCGTTATCACAGAAAGCACCTTTTCAGCGACGAGTCTGCTTAGGGTTGGCGTAGTCGCAACTCTCTTTATCCTTGCATCAATTTACATAGGCAGCAAAGTTCTTCCGCTAATGATTAAAAAGTTTGAGCGTGCCTTATCAGACGAGGTAATTTTTGCAGTGCTTCTAGGTTTAGGCTTAATTCTGGCTTTTGTCGCCACACAAGTTGGATTGGCTGCCGTAACCGGCGCATTCATAATGGGCGCAATTATTCCCCATACGAAGGTTGGTGAAAAACTAGCCGATAGATTATTTATGATGAAGGAGATTTTCGCAGCCGTATTCTTCACCAGTATAGGCTTAGTCATTAGTCCAGCAGGTTTATTTGTAGCACTACCAGTCGGTCTAATTATCCTTGCAGTAGCGCTCGCAGCGAGATTTAGCGGAGGATTGATTGGCGGTCGATTAGCAGGGTTCAACGGCAAAACATTATGGACAGTAACAATTGGGCTAGCAGTAAGAGCCGAAATGTCATTTATTATTGCCTACGAAGGCGTAGCAAGGGGATTTGTGGGCACGGACTTCTTAACATTAACAGCGATTGTAGTTATCGGTTCAATGATAGTAGTTCTTCCACTATTTACAAGGTTGATAAAAACAACCAAAACATAACTAAACCGTAAAACGCCCTAACAATAGATTAATGGCTTGAGAGCTTAAACAAGATAATATCTAAACAGGAAATACAAGACATTTTACCTTTAAGTGAATTAGCGAAACATTTGCATTCCTCACTTTGATTAGAAATTATGTAACCACAAGGTCTTAGAAAGATAGTTAAATATCAATGACAGCAACAATTGAGTTAGTTAGAAGAGGATAATTATGAAGGTACTCTATACGCCCGAAATAAAACAAGACGTTTTCTATGTTGGCGTTAAAGACTGGAACAGACGTTTATTTGACGCCTTAATCCCCCTACCACAAGGAACAACCTACAACGCATACCTAATAAAAGGCAAAGAAAAAACCGCGTTAATAGACACAGTTAACCCCGGGTTTGAAGCAGAGCTTGAAGCAAAAATAAACAACGTAGCGGCCATAGACCAAATCGACTACATCATAATGAATCACGCAGAGCCTGACCATGCAGGAGCCATGCCGTATCTTTTAGAAGTAAACAAGAAAGCTAAACTTGTAACCACCAAAATGGGTGCCCAAGCAGCAAAAATTTACTTCAAAGTTCCAGAGGAACGCATTATTGTAGTGAAAGATAACGATGTTTTGGAGTTAGGCGACAAGACTTTAAAATTCATTGACGCCCCAATGCTTCACTGGCCCGAAACCATGTTTACTTTTCTGGTTCAAGATAAAGTCCTCTTTACATGTGACTTTTTCGGAATGCACACAGCCTACGGTCTCTACGACGATGACGTAGAAGAGCTCAAAAGTTTTGCACAAAGATACTTTGGCGAAATAATGATGCCCTACAGAAGCTCAGGTTTACGGGGTATTGAAAAAATCAAAAACTTAGAAATTGAAATGATAGCGCCAAGTCACGGACCAATACACAGAAACCCGAAAAAAATCCTCGAGTACTATACTGCATGGACTAAAGATGAAACCCAAAAGAAAGCAATCATCGTATACGTGTCCATGTGGAAAGCTACAGAAAAAATGATTAACCAACTGACTGAGGTTTTACTCCAAGAAGGCATACAGGTAAGCCTGCATAATTTAGCTAATGCTGACATAGGTGACATCGCCAAAGACCTAGTTGATTCTAAAGCAATAGTGTTAGGCACCCCAACCGTTCTGGGAAAGATGCATCCATTAGCAGTTTACGCCTCTCACTTGGTTAAAGTGTTAAAGCCTCCAGCTAAACTAGGCGTGGTACTCACCAGTTATGGATGGGGAAAAGGCGCATTAGCTCATGCAGTTGAACTGTTAGGCCCCACCGGCTTAGAAGTTGTCGGCGCCATGGAAATAAATGGACCTCCAAGCGATAACGACATAAACCAAATCAAAGCAATTGGGGAAGAGCTAGCAAAGAAAATCAAAGCTTAGTTTTTCAAAGAGACCCTTTGAGAAATCCCATTTCTCTTTTTATATTTTTAATAAAAGTAAAAAAGTATTAAAATTAATTGTTCCATTAATGATATCATGCCATTACCTGTTGATGTATTAATCGAAGAGCACAAGTTAATAATCCAAGCTATCTCGATTATCGACAAAGAAATAACCCGAATAGAAACCCAAGCAGTTGTCGACCAAAATGTTGTTTCTACAACTGTCGATTTCTTAAGAACCTACGCAGACAGGTTCCACCACGGAAAGGAAGAAGGAATCCTTTTCAAAGGACTTTCACAAAAGAAATTATCCGAGCAGGATCATCAGGTAATGACAGAGTTGGTTATGGAGCATGCATTTGCTAGGCGAACGGTAAAAGCCCTTGAGACTGCAAAGGAAAATTATTTTCTGGGTAAAAAAGAAGCCTTGAAAGAGTTACTTGAATCCTTGAAAGCGCTTGTAAAACTTTACCCTGAGCATATCAAAAAAGAGGACACCCGTTTCTTTTATCCGTGCATGGAATATTTTTCTGAAGCAGAACGGCAGAATATGATGGCAAGCTTTCTTACTTTTAACCAAAATTTTACTGATAAAAGATACAAGCAAATAATCGATTTACTGCATTAAAGGGTGCAGGATAAAAGTAAAAATAGTCTATTGGCTTGTGTTTTGCGGTTTGTTTAAACTCTCTTTTAATTTACAGAATTGTGAGCAACTAAAACCATCTTGACTGCTTCTAGATGAAGTCCACTTTAGAAGCGGTATTATTGCACACCATAGTCCTACGCCATCAGGAGTAAGAGAGTACTCAACTCTTGGAGGTATCTCGGAGAAGGATTCTCTTTTAATCAATCCTTCTTCTTGTAGTTGCTTTAAAGTGTCAGATAATGTTTTGGGGCTAACGATTTGAAGGCTTTCCATTAACTGGTTAAACCGGGCTGTTTTATTGGTGCCTATCGCGTTAATAATAAGTAGAGCCCATTTTCTGCCGATAACATCTATAATTCCTTTGAGTGGGCATGTTTCTATTTTAGAATTCTCCATACTATTCGCCACTATACTATCAATAGTATCTCACTACATACTGTATAGCATTAATACTTTACTATGCATAGTATGCTTAAAGGAGAGTTCAAAATGTCAGCACCCATACAGTTCATACTAATTAACACGTTGCATGAGCTGTTTACAGTAATTTGGATTGGCGGTTTAATCATTTTATTGATTGCCATTCTGCCATCATTCAGAAAACAGCAAACACCACAAAACAAATCACTATTAGACAGCATTCAAAAAAGGCTCAATATTGCCGTCTTAGTCAGCATAATCGGTCTTTGGCTTACTGGAATAGCAATGTCTAACTATAACACAGCATTTGAAGGGTTTTTGAGTTTCACAAACACTTACACTATGATAATAGCAATCAAACACATATTCGTAATAATTATGACTCTGATTGCAGTAACTAGAACCTTAACTATCGTTAGGTCTAAGAGAATCCCTGAGAAAACAAGATTGCTATTAGTAATAGTAAATGTAATTATGGGAATAATAGTGCTGTTTCTTAGCGCATATAGCGCAGCACTCTAAATCCACTAAAATCGGAAGCGATTTGAATGAAAGTTGTTAAAATTTCTGAAACAGAAACATTTGAAAATGCACACAATGTTGAGGCAAAAAAAATTTATAACAGCCAAAACTCGGAAGTGATTCATATGGCTTTAAGCGCGGGTCAATCGCTTAAGAGGCACACAACTCCAGTTGATGTATTCTTCTACATTCTTGAAGGCAGAGGCATAGTAGAAATCGGTGACGAAACACAAGAGGTAGAAAAAGACACCATTATCGATAGCCCCAAAGGTATTCCTCATTTGTTGAAAAACACTGGAGATGGCCCTTTTAGATTTCTTGTCGTAAAGCTAATGGGCAGCAAATAATCACATAAATTTTTATTTTTTTTATAACCGATACTGTTTGCTATGCTTTTGTATTCGTAATTTAGACGAACGTAAGCCCGAGACCACTCTGTTTCACTTCAGCAAATCTCTAACCGATTTCAGTTTATCGATAAACTCTAAATCAGCCTTTGCATGCTCAAGCTTTTTTACCGCATTTTTTCTGGAACGGGTAACGTTGGGCGTTTCCATTTTTAGTTTGCGAGCAATTCTATAATCGGACAATCCCTCAGCCTTCAAACGCAAAATCGCTTTCTCCCGCTCAGTCAACACCATAATCAAGTCTCCTCCTCAGAAGCGCTATGCAAGTTCACGCCTTCAGCTTGCAAATCCTTCTCCGATACCCTGTAGGCGTCTACGCCAAAGCTTGTCATGGCCCAGCACCAACCCCGCCGCTCAACAACCGCCGAATCCAGCTCCTTAGCCAGCCGCTTATTCATGCGAACAATCCGTCGAGTAACCTGATGTCGGGCAATCTTGAATTCAGCCAATTTGGCGGCTATGTCTTTAGGTAGCAATCCGGGAGCACCTGCTTCAAACAGCACCTGAAGAATCGCTTTGTCAATTTCGTCTTCGCAAGCTGCCTCTTCAATAAGCGACTTCTCAAAGTGCAAGGAGTCCTTCAGGCCAGCAAAGATTACTCTGAGCAGTAGTTTTATCTCGGCGACGTCGCGGTCGAGTTTCTTGTCCTTGGCTAGTAGATACTTGAGCTTACCAACCTTGTCAGCTTGGCTACGCTTAGCTTTTGCTGCTTTTTGGGCTGAAATTGCCGTGTTTTGAACAGGTTCATCGCTTGCTTCCATGTCAAAATGCACACTCCAAGGTTTTCGCTCCATGAACGCACGTGGCTTTTAGCACTCGGCAATCTACACCAAGCAACCATAGAAAAGCAACTTGTAAAAAGCATGGACTTTTCCCATGCCCTCGGCATAGGGCTAAAAGGGCTTTTGAACAGGTTTCTACTGCCATTAACAAGCTTTCTCTAAGACACATACTCGTTTCCTCCACCACTTTTAGGAGCGCTGCTATCAGTTTCGCTTTCAGCTTGCCCCTCACACAGCTTGCCCAAAACAGTCGTCAGCTTATCTAAACAGCCGCTGATTCTTTCCAAATCACAATTCAAAGCGGCAAGCTGACCTTCCAGCTTCTTAACCCGCTCAGGCATCAACAAATACTCTATTGCCATGTCTCTTTGCGTAAAATCAATCTCGCCTTCGAGTTCTCCGGGGCTGTGATCCATCCGAGCCTTCCCAGGAATACTCACCGTGAAATATCGGCTGAGCAGCTGAGCCACAGGGTCATCGATGGCCACTTCATGCCCCTTGCAAATTTCACCCTCAGAGAGTCGACAACCATACTTAACCATCAACCCCTTAGCTACTCGGTCAGCTAAATTCTTAGACAGCGTAAACAATTCTCCCGGGCTGCGACCATACAGCGTCTCCACATGCACAATCCAGCTCCTTGAAGTATGCCTAACCTTCACGCCCTGCTCTAAACCTAAAAGAGCCGTCCAATTCTGCATTTCAACCCGCCGAAAATCCGAAGGAAGCAAACCCTCAGCCACAATCGGATACCGATACTGAACCTTCTCCAAACGGAACACACCCGACCCAAAGAGGACGCCCTCACATGACCCGAGAAAATTTTGACCTCTAAGCGTCAACTCATAAAACACTGCGGCGCTCCGTTTCTTTCGGCATATCAAGCCTGCCTTTTGCAGCTTGTTAAGGTAGTAGGATACGTGCTGTTTGCTCCAGCCATACGTGCGCCCGATTTTGGCGGGGTAGTCTCCGACTTGGACTCGTTTGAGTATTGGTATGATGCGTGTGCGGACGGTAGTAAAGTCAAATTTGACTTTTGACTTTGAATTGGAAAAATTTTGACTTCCATTCTTATCATCCGCCAGAAAGTTAACCTCCTAACCGAAAAGCTCCAGCCTAATTGTTCCGCCGCCCTCAGTGAGCTTTTCACGCAGCGGCAAACCCACTTTGAGGATGTCTTTGAGGATTGTTTCTTTGCTGGCACCAAATTTCTTGATTATCTTCTCAAGAAGGGCGTCTTGCTGCTGAGCGGAGAGTTCCTTCCAATCTACAAGAAACACCTTATCGATTCCGTTGACGCCTTCCAACTTTGCATGCTGAGGCATAATGCTCTGGATTGGTACTTCACCGTCTGGGAAAATGTCGCCGAAAAAGGCTTTGCCTTCAGCGTTTAGGCATGCCCATGTCCGGTATCGCCTCAAACATGAGCCTCCTGCACGGGGCTTCCTCGAAATTTAGAGCAAGCTTCACTTGACGCTATACGACCAATGGCTTTTTTGCCCTGCATACTGGGTTCGGTGCAGCGCCCACACCAAAAGACGCAATCCATACAGTAGAAAACTAGTTTTAGGAAAGAATTTGAGAATGAAGAGACCGTTTGATTAAAAAAAGAGGGGGATGAAGCAGTACGAATGTTCGTCTGGTGTCGTGCATCCTGCCCGTAGCACCACTCCCAATGAGCATTTGTACTGTCCGCCGATTGGTGGATTAACTTTAACTCTTCAGTCATCACGTTGACTTGGTGACCTTCAATGGTTGGTTCGGTTATGTTGCCTTTGGTTAGTGCTTCTCGCGTTAGTATAGCTATTCAGGATTCATGCCTAAAGCGTTTATCAATTTTTTTGAAGCCAATTTTGCTGAGTGCCATCTTTTTGGTAAATAAAAGCTTCTGCGGCGAAAGATACGCATATTTTTCGATGCTAAAACTGAAAAATACCTCTATGTAAAATAGTCTAAAAAAAATAAAAAAGTAGTGGGTTTTTTTGTGTTTTTATTGTTTCTTTTTCAGTATCAGTATGCCTACTATG